>MKWA01000012.1:69280-69517 GCA_001899285.1 Rhizobiales bacterium 64-17 | reverse complement strand
TTCCGAGATCGCCTGGCCGCCGGTCAGGATCGCGATGTCCTGCAGCATGGCCTTGCGGCGGTCGCCGAAGCCCGGAGCCTTCACCGCCGCGACCTTGAGGCCGCCGCGCAGCTTGTTGACCACGAGGGTCGCCAGGGCTTCGCCTTCCACGTCTTCAGCGATGATGACGAGCGGCTTGCCGGTCTGGACGACAGCTTCGAGCAGCGGCAGGAGTTCCTGCAGGCCCGACAGCTTCTT
>MKWA01000012.1:60079-69191 GCA_001899285.1 Rhizobiales bacterium 64-17 | reverse complement strand
ACTGCATGCCCTCGACGACGTCGAGTTCGGTCTCGAGCGACTTGGCTTCCTCAACCGTGATGACGCCCTCGTTGCCGACCTTCTGCATGGCCTTGGCGAGGTAGTCGCCGATTTCCTTGTCGCCGTTCGCCGAGATGGTGCCGACCTGCGCCACTTCCTCGTTCGAGGTGACCTTCTTGGAGTTGGCCTTGAGGTGGTCGACGATCGCTTCGACGGCGAGGTCGATGCCGCGCTTGAGGTCCATCGGGTTCATGCCGGCGGCAACCGACTTGGCGCCTTCACGGACGATGGCCTGGGCCAGCACGGTGGCGGTGGTGGTGCCGTCGCCGGCGAAGTCGGACGACTTCGAAGCGACTTCGCGCACCATCTGCGCGCCCATGTTCTCGAACTTGTCCTCGAGCTCGATCTCCTTCGCGACCGTCACACCGTCCTTGGTGATGCGCGGAGCGCCGAAGCTCTTGTCGATGACGACGTTGCGGCCCTTCGGGCCGAGGGTAACCTTCACCGCATTGGCGAGGGTGTCGACGCCGCGCAGCATGCGGTCGCGCGCGTCAACGGAGAATTTGACGTCTTTGGCTGCCATGACTTTGTCTTCCTATGAAATGTGAGTGAGGGGCCTTAGGCCGCCTTCTTCTTCGACGCGCCGCCTTCGAGCACGCCCATGATGTCGGACTCCTTCATGATCAGGAGGTCTTCGCCATCAATCTTCACTTCGGTGCCGGACCACTTGCCGAACAGCACGCGGTCGCCGACCTTGACGTCGATCGGAGTGAGCTTGCCGGCTTCGTCGCGGCCACCGGGGCCGACGGCGATCACTTCGCCCTGCGAGGGCTTTTCCTTGGCGCTATCGGGAATGATGATGCCGCCAGCGGTGCGTTCCTCGGCATCGATGCGCTTGACGACGACACGGTCGTGAAGCGGACGGAACTTCATGGTGTCCTCCTAAGAGACTGATCCAGTTAGAGTTTTTGAGTATCGCGCCAACCCGCTGCTGGCCCGATGTGAGCCAGATGGGAGGCGGTCGTGAAGGCCGCAAGGCCTGTCGGAAAATTTCCTAGCACTCACCTTCGGGGAGTGCCAACAATTTCCTTAAACGGTTAACGCGAACCCGGTGCCGGGTTCGCAGAAAGCGCGCGCCGACGGCCGTGCGGGACGCTGTCGTCGCTGATCCGGATCGGACAACGGCTGTTAGCAATAACCGTGTGATGCTGCTAATGCATTGATTTTAAACAGTTTATTTACCATTTGAGCTTGCAATGAGCAGGCTGGAGACCAGAAGCTTCGGGTCCGACTCCGACGGAGGGCTGGAATGGTTTCGTCAGGTTTTCTCAAGCAAATTCAAGGCTATGGACTGACCACGGCCGAGATTCTCTACCGCATGCCCGATCACAGGTCGCTGCTGCAGAGCTATGTCTGGCAGGAGTACGACCTGTTTCCGAAATTCCCTGAACTGCAGAAATTCCTCGCCTTCTGGCAGGCGAAGCTGGACGGGCCGCTTTTTTCAGTCCGGGTCGCGCATTCTCGGCTGATCAAGCCAGCCGAACTGCGGGCGATCGACGGCGTGTTCAGGCTGCACTGACGAGGCCAGTCCTCAGGGTAAGCCCGACCGCTAGCGTTTCGGGATCGTGTTCTAGCCGCGGCCGACGAACGGCATGGTGTTGGCCATCACCGTCATGAACAGGACGTTGGTGTCCAGCGGCAGACCGGCGATGTAGACGACGGCGCGGCCGACATCGTCGGCGCTCATGCGCGGCTCGATCATCTTGCGGCCGTCGGGCTGCAGCACGCCGTCGCCCTGCACCATGCGGTCCGTGAGCGGCGTCGCCGCGTTGCCGATATCGATCTGGCTGCAGCAGATGTCGTAGCCGCGGCAGTCGAGCGAGGTCGATTTGGTCAGCCCCGTGACCGCATGCTTGGTCGCGGTATAAGCGACGGAAAACGGCCGCGGCGCATGCGCCGAGATCGAGCCGTTGTTGACGATGCGGCCGCCGCGCGGCGACTGCGCTTTCATGATCTTGATCGCCTCCTGCGTGCACACAAACATGCCCGTCAGATTGGTCGCGACCACCTGCTGCCAGGTATCGAACGGCAACTCCTCGAGCGGAACCGCCGGTGCGCCGATCCCGGCATTGTTGAACAGCAGATCGAGCCGACCGAACGTGGATTGCACCGTCTTGAACAAGGCGAGGATCGAGTCGCGGCTGGCGACGTCGGTTGGCACCACCAGCGCCTGCGTGCCGACGCCCTGTATGGCGGCGGCGGTCTCCTCCAGCGGCTCCTTGCGGCGTCCGGCAAGCGCGACGCTGTAGCCGGCCTGCGCCAACGCCAGCGCTACCGCCTTGCCCACGCCGGTGCCCGCGCCGGTGACCACCGCAAATTTCGCCACACCGTTTGTTGCCATGCCGTCCCCCTGTGAAGATTTTGCGGCAAGGGAATATCACCTTGCCGCGCGACGCAAGCGGGCAGCGCGAAACTGTGGGATGGATCAGCTGGCGAGCGCGGTTTCCGGCGCGCTCAACCGGTAAAGCTCCGGCCGGGCGAGGCGCGCGGAGATTTCGGCCGCCGGGACGGCGCGGCCGAACCGGTAGCCCTGCATGATGTGCACGCCGGCGGCGCGCAGGAACAGGTGCTGGTCGGCGGTTTCCACGCCTTCGGCAGTGACTTTCATGCCGAGGCCGCGGCCGAGGCCGACGATCGCATGGACGATCGCGGCGGCATCCGCCGTCTTCTCGATGCTGTCGACGAAGCTGCGGTCGATCTTGAGCTTGTCGAACGGGAAGTTGCGCAGGTATTGCAAGCTCGAATAGCCGGTGCCGAAATCATCGAGCGCAAGCCGCACGCCGATATTCTTCAGCCGGCGCATCGCGCTTTCCGCCAGATCGAAATTGCCGAGCAGGGTGCTTTCGGTCAGTTCCAGTTCGAGCCGGCTCGGATCGAGTTGCGTCTCGGCGAGCACGCGCTCGACCACCGAGACGAAATCCGCGCGGCGGAATTGCAGCGGCGAGACGTTGACGGCGACCGACACGCCGCCGAAATCACGGGCGTCGAGGCAGGCGCGGCGCAGCACCCATTCGCCGAGCTCGACGATCAGCCCGCTGTGCTCCGCCACCGGAATGAACTCGCTCGGCGGGATCGTGCCGCGCACCGGATGGGTCCAGCGGCATAGCGCCTCGACCCCGATCATTCGCTCGCCGCTGGCGTTGACCAGGGGCTGGTACAGCAGCGTCAGACCGTCGGTTTCGATGGCGCGGCGCAAGTCGATTTCGAGGAGCTTGCGCGACGAGAGATCGGCGTCCATCTCGGCGTCGTAGAGACAGGCGCGATTGCGGCCTTCGTTCTTCGCGCGATACAGCGCCATGTCCGCATAGCGCAGGATGTCCGCGGCGTCCGTCACTTTTTCATCAATCAGCGAGACGCCGATCGAGGCGCCGATGACGATGTTGTGGTTACCGATCGCATAGGGTGCGCACAGCGCCGCGAGGATGCGATTGGCGATGCTGGTGATGGTTTCGCTGCCGGTGAGTTGCGACAGCACGGCGAATTCATCGCCGCCAAGCCGGGCCACCAGATCGGCGCTGCGCTCGCTTTGGCTGCGCAGCACATTGGACAGGCGCAGCGTCACGTTGCGGATCAGCTCGTCGCCGATGTGATGGCCGAGCGTGTCGTTGACTTCCTTGAAGTGGTCGAGGTCGACATAGAACAGAGCCGCCGAGGGGCCGCCAAGCTTGACGTCCTCGATGATCGCTTCCAGCCGCTCGGCGAAGAACGCGCGGTTGGGCAAGCCGCACAGCGGGTCGTGCATCGCCAGATGGTGCAGCCGCTTTTCGCCGGCGACGATGGCGGCTGCCGTGCGGCGCATATAGCGCAGCACGAACGCCGCCAGCAGCGCGAATCCAGCGAGCGCCGTGGCAAGGAACGGCACCACATTGTTGACGATCTCGGCGCCGGGCTGGTTGGGCGTCCAGGCGAAGGTGGCGATCAGGCGGCCGTTCTCGTCGACCAGCGGATAGAGGAAATCGCCCGGCGGGACAACGCTGCCGGCGACACGTCGCAGATGGCGGATGCGCAGATGCGAGGCGATGTCACTCAACACGTCCTGGTCGATGGTTTTGACCGAAATCGTCACCGGCGCGCTGGAGAATGCGCTGGTCTCGTCGACCGGCTCGGCCGATCCGCGACCGACGACGACCGCGGCGATGATCGCCGGCCGGTTGAGGAAATTGTCGATCCGCACGATGCGATGCCGTTCGTCGGCATTGCTGCCGTTGTGCAGGGCCTGCAGCACCGGCAACAGGTCCGCCTGTGCCAGCGCGTTCCAGGCTTCGTCCGGCCGGCGCCAGCGGCTGTGGCTGGAGATGATCTTGCCATAGCCGTCGATCAGAAAAACGGAATCGTGGTCGAAATAGGTATCGAGCCAGGTGCCGAGCCGCTGCTGCGCCCATTCGGGGTCGAAATGCGTGCGCAAGTTGCGCACGGCGTCTTCCGACGAGGCAACACTTTCCAGTTCGCGCAGCACGCGGGTGCCATAATTGCGGATGGCACGCGCGAACATCTGGCGTTCGGTCTCGACCGAGATTTCATCGGCGCGCTGTGCCGAGGACAGCACGGCGACGATGATGCACAGGATCGCGACGGCAACAATAACGCCGATCGGCACCACGACGCTCAACCGCGCGCGGTCCCAAGTGTTATACGGCCGTGACCCTGGAAGAGTGGCGCGAGTCACTTTGGTTCGATTACCCCTGGTTGCCCGGCGTCACGCTAGGGGCGAATTGCTTGCAATTGGTTGTTCTACGCTCGGGGCAGTGGGGCCGGACGCAAAATCGCCGGCCTAATCAGCCGATAGGCTTAACGGATGGTAAATTCGGGTGCCGGCGGCGGTCGTGCGGGTCAGCGACCCGGACCGTAGGGCGGCCGGGGGATCGCCATATGCGCCGCCCGCAGCGCCGCCGACCAGCGCTCGCGCAAATCCTGGAAATAGGGTTCGCCAGGCTCGATCCGGTATTCGAGTTCGGGCTGGCAGGCGTCGCGCCGCAACACCAGGATGTCGATCGGCAGACCGACGCTGAGATTGGAGCGCATGGTCGAATCCATGGAGATCAACCCGATCTTCAGGGCGTCGTACGGCTCGGTCTCGAAGGCCACAGCGCGGTCGAGCACCGGCTTGCCGTATTTGTTCTCGCCGATCTGCAGATAGGGCGTGTCCGGTGTGCATTCGATGAAATTGCCGGCCGGGTAGATCATGTAGAGCCGCAACGGCCCACCCTTGATCTGGCCGCCGAACAGGAATGCGACATCGTAGTCGACCGCGGCGGCCTGCATCGCCTCGCCGTCGCGCTGGGAGACCTGGCGGATGGCGCGGCCGATCCGCTGCGCCGCCTGGAACATGGTCGGCGCGTTCATCAGCGTTTCGCGTTCGCCGGTGTCGGGATTCTCCAGGCCCTCGATCAGCGTGCTGCGGACCGACTGACTGAATGACAGATTGCCGGACGAAGCGAGCGCCATGATGCGCTCTCCGGGCTGCGTGTAGACGTGCAGCTTGCGGAACGTCGAAATGTTGTCGACGCCGGCATTGGTGCGCGTATCGGCGATCATGATCAGTGCGTCGCGCACCAGGATTCCGCAGCAATAGGTCATCGGTCCGTCGATTCGACAGAAGCTGGAAGTCGCGGCGGTTATAGCGGCTGACCGGCGGTCCGGGCAATGCGGGGACGGACGATCAGTCCTGGATCTGCTGGCGCGACTGCGCCACCGCCACCGCGACCTTGAGCGCCTCGCCGGCGCCGCCGATCCGCGATCCGCGCACCGGCGATGCCCCGAGATAGTCGAGGCCGACGGCGACGCGGACATAAGCGTCGGTCGCGGAGATGCCGTTGGCCGGATCGAACGACACCCAGCCAAGGTCCGGCACATGCGCCTCGATCCAGGCGTGGCCGGCTTCCTGCTGCAGCGCGTCGTCGCTGCGTGCCAGATGGCCGCCGATATAGCGGGCGGGAATGCCGAGCAGGCGGCTGGCGCTCAGAAAAATATGCGCGATGTCCTGACAGACGCCACGCTTGAGGGCGAAAGCCTCGCTCGCGGTGGTGGTGGGCGAGGTCGGAGCGACATCGAAAACGATGTCGCGATGCAGCCGCGCCAGCAGCCGGTGCAGCAGCGGCAGCGTGGCCGGATCGCCCGCGTCACGAAGCTCGGCCGCGAGGTCGCGGATCGCGGCATCGGGCTTGGTCAGATCGGTTTCGCGCAAGAAAAACTGCGGCGGAAACCGTTCGACCGCATTGCGCACGATTCCGTGCGTGTCCTGCGTATCGACCTCGCCGCTGACGGTGATGACCAGTTCGTTCAACGGCCCGTCGGCCGTGAAGGTGTGGGTGAGGTTGCCATAGGCATCCTCATGCTCGTGCAGAATGCAGTCTTCCGACAGTTCGACGCGCCAGCGCACGACGTGCTGACCGTCATGATTGCGCGGCGTGAGCCGCAGGATCTGCGTCACCGTGGCGGGCGGGGTGTCGTAACGATAGGTGGTGTTGTGCGAGATATGAAGTCGCATGGATGGCGTCGCTATGTCCTGGTCAGGACAGGAACTGCTGATTGATGGCGTTGTTCAACTGATTGTTGTCGCGGATGAATCCGCCGATGAATTCATGCAGGCCGCGCTGGAACACGGCGTCGATCTTGCTGTTCTGCAGACCGGTGCGGATGCTGCGCGCCTTGCGCTGCGCCGGTCCGACGCGGCCATAGGCATTGCCGATCGCATCGAGGTTGCGCACGATCGCCTCGTAGCAGGAGGCGAGCGAGCGCGGCATTTCCTCGCGCATGATCAACAAGTCGGCGATCAGCCACGGCTTGAGATTGTCGCGATAGACCCAATGATAGGACGTCAGCGCCGAAACCGAGCGCAGGATCGCCGACCACTGGAAATAATCGAGCGGGCCGCCGACACGCTCGTTGTCCGGCAGCAGCACATGGTACTTCACGTCGAGGATGCGCGCGGTGTTGTCGGCGCGCTCCACATAGACGCCGACGCGCGAGAACCAGTAGGCATCGTTGCGCAGCATGGTGCGGTAGGCGGAGCCGTCATAGCGCAGCGAGGATTCCTGCACCCAGCGTAGGAACCGCGCCAGTTCCTCGCGGCTCGTAGCGCCGTCGCCATAGCGACGCAGTTCGAGCCACATTCCGTTGATCGAATCCCACATCTCCATGGTCAACGCGGTGCGCACGGCCCGCGCATTGCTACGCGCCTGTTCGAGGCAACTGCGGATCGACGAGGGGTTGTCGCGCGAAAAGGCGAGGAAGTCGATGACGGCGCTCTCCGTCGCTTCCTTGTGATGTTCGGCGAAGGCGGCGGCGCAGCCGGCAGTGGCGATCGCGCCTTCCCATTCGTTGGTTTCGCCGACATAGGCGAGCGGCAGCGCGGTCAGCCGCTGCGTCGCCTCGATGATGCGGGCGAGATATTCGGCGCGCTCCACATAGCGCGACAGCCAGTACAGATTGTCGGCGGTGCGTGACAGCATGTCAGTTGTCCAGCACCCAGGTATCCTTGGTGCCGCCGCCCTGGCTGGAATTGACCACCAGCGAGCCTTCCTTGAGCGCGACGCGGGTCAGACCGCCGGGGACGATGCGCGTGCCGCGCCGGCCGGTCAGCACATACGGCCGCAGATCGACGTGACGCGGCGCGATGCCGCCCTCGATGCAGGTCGGGCAGGTCGACAGAGCGAGCGTCGGCTGGGCGATGAAATTGTCCGGCGCGGCTTTCAGCTTGGCGCGGAATTGCTCGATCGCGATCTTGCTCGCGGTCGGGCCGACCAGCATGCCGTAGCCGCCGGAGCCGTGCACCTCCTTGACCACCAGCTCATCGAGGTGATCGAGCACATAGACGAGATGATCGTCCTCGCGGCAGCGCCAGGTTGGCACGTTCTTCAACAGCGGCTCCTCGCCGAGATAGAACTGCATCACCGCCGGCATGTAGCTGTAGATCGCCTTGTCGTCGGCGATGCCGGTACCGACCGCGTTCGCCAGCGTGACATTGCCGGCCTGATAGGCCGACATGAGGCCGGGCACGCCGAGCGCGGAGTCCGGACGGAATGCGAGCGGGTCGAGGAAATCGTCGTCGATCCGGCGATAGATCACGTCGACGCGGCGCGGCCCGGTGGTGGTGCGCATATAGACGACCTCGTTGCGCACGAAGAGATCGCGGCCCTCCACCAGTTCGATGCCGAGCTTGTCGGCGAGGAACGAATGTTCGTAGTAGGCGGAGTTGTAGACGCCCGGCGTCAGCAGCACGACCGTGGGCTCGCCGGCAGTGGTGTGCGGCGCAATCGAGGTCAGCGTTTCCAGCAGCACGTCCGGATAGTTCTCGACCGGCGTGACCCGATGCCGCGCGAACAGCTCCGGAAACAGCCGCAGCATGATCTCGCGGTTCTCCAGCATGTAGGAAACGCCGGACGGCGTGCGGGCATTGTCCTCGAGCACATAGAAGGTATCGGCATCGACGCGCACGAGGTCGATGCCCGCGATCGGCACATAGAGGCCGTGCGGCACCTTCTGCCCGTTCATCTCCGGCCGAAACGCGGGGTTGCGGAACACCATGTCGTCCGGGATCACGCCGGCGCGCAGGATCTCGCGCGCGCCGTAGATGTCGCTGATCAGCATGTTGAGCGCCTTGACCCGTTGGGTCAGGCCGCGCTCGATCTTCTGCCATTCGGCGGCGGCGAGGATGCGCGGGATCACGTCGAACGGGATCAGCCGCTCCTGGGCCTCGGCCTCGCCATAGACTGCGAAGGTGATGCCGATGCGGCGGAAGATCAGCTCGGCCTCGCGCCGCCGGTAATCGAGCGCATCCTGAGGCTGTTCGTTCAGCCAGCGGAAAAGCTGATCGTAGGGCAGCCGGACCCCGCCGGACCCGATATTCATCTCGTCAAAGGCCGTCGCCACCGGTCGCCGGCCTCCTTGTGCCGTTCGCGTAGTCAAACACCATTCTGCGCGGAAGCGGTGGTATCCCAAGCCCGGATTTCAGCTTTCGTGCCGGCGGGGTTGCCATTATTTTAGGCAGCGCGCTGTCCCTCCCGGTCCGGTTCCGCCATGCTTGATACCGGCGGGGCGGACAGGGTACAGC
>MKWA01000012.1:34945-60070 GCA_001899285.1 Rhizobiales bacterium 64-17 | reverse complement strand
GCCAATCTGGATATCCATGACCAGTCCCGCCGCCGACCTCGTGACCGCCGCGATCCTGGTGATCGGCGATGAAATCCTGTCCGGACGGACCAAGGACAAGAACATCGGCTACATTGCCGAATATCTCACCGTCATCGGTGTCGATCCGCGCGAGGTGCGCGTGGTTCCGGACGTGGAGGAGGAGATCGTCGCGGCGCTGAACGCGCTGCGCAGCCGCTACACCTATGTGTTCACCACCGGCGGCATCGGCCCGACCCATGACGACATCACCGCGGATGCGGTCGCCAAGGCGTTCGGCGTGTCGATCGACCATGACCCGCGGGCGGTTGCGATCCTCAAGGAACGCTTCGCCAAGACCGGCACTGAACTCAACGAGGCGCGGTTGCGCATGGCGCGTATCCCGGCCGGCGCCGACCTGATTGCCAACAAGGTGTCCGGCGCGCCGGGCTTTCGCATCGGCAATGTGATGGTGATGGCCGGCGTGCCGTCGATCATGCAGGCGATGCTCGATGAGGTCGCGCCGAGCCTGCGCACCGGCCGGAAAATGCTTTCCGAAACGATCCGCGCCGACGCCAAGGAAGGCGATGTCGGCACCGAACTCGGCGAAGTCGCGGCCCGGTTTCCGGGCGCGTCGATCGGCAGCTATCCGTTCGTCGACGACCGGGCGGTGCCGAACACCAATATCGTCGTCCGCGCGCGCGACGCGGAGACGCTCGCCGCCGCCACGGCGGCGGTGGAAGAGATGCTCGCTCGCGTGAAACAGGCATTGGCGGCACGTTGAGATGGCGGTACCCACTCCCGACAAGATTTTCCCGGTCTCCTGGGATCAATTTCATCGCGACGCGCGCGCGCTGGCGTGGCGGCTCAATGGCAGCGGCCCGTTCCAGGCCATCGTCTGCGTGACGCGTGGCGGGTTGGTGCCGGCGGCGATCGTCGCGCGTGAACTCAATGTGCGGCTGATCGAAACGGTCTGCGTCGCGAGCTATCACGACTATCAGAATCAGGGGTCGCTGCAGGTGCTCAAGGGCGTCGCCGACAACGTCGCCAATGTCGGCGGCGGTGTCGGGCAGGGCGTGCTGATCGTCGATGACCTCGTCGACACCGGCAACACCGCCAAGGTGGTGCGCGAACTGTTGCCGAAGGCGCATTTCGCCACGGTCTATGCCAAGCCGCAGGGCCGGCCGCTGGTCGATACGTTCGTCACCGAAGTCTCACAGGACACCTGGATCTATTTTCCATGGGACACTGGTCTCGCGTTCCAGCCGCCGATCCACGGCGGCGGCGATTGACGGCTTGCGACTTTGTGCCTTGGAGCTTCCCTGCCGCCTTTAAGCTGCTAGAACGCTGACGCATGCGGACGTGGCGGAATTGGTAGACGCAACGGACTTAAAATCCGTAGAGGGGAAACCCTCGTGCCGGTTCGACCCCGGCCGCCCGCACCAAGTATTTTGCATATATTGAATGAATGGCTGATACGAAAATTGAACCGGTCTGAGCTTTTTCGGCTTTCCGCGCTCGCTTGTGCAGCCGAAAAACCTTCGATTTGCGACTGCTGTCCTGCTTTTCGCTAGAGTAGCAGGAGCCAAGGTTGTTGAATAAGCGCGAGGGTCCAAGTCGTTCGTGTGGCCTAGGCAGCAGGAAATTCGGTATTCTCTTACGCTTGTGCTTGTGCTGCGGATACCAGCATTTCGATAGATGCCGTGACGAGCCAGTCGGGGGATACAAATTCCATGGGAATACGTGCGAGAAATTGAGCTGAGGGGCCTACATAGCCTCCGGCATCTGGAATTTGGATTTTGAATTCCGGCAAACCTTCGCTGTCAGGTTCGAGTTTTGCGTCGTATCCTTTTTCTTTGGCAATGGTGGTCAGTCGTTCCAGGTCGAAAAGGACTAAAACGACAACGTTACCTTCAATGAAAGCCCAAAGATTTTCTTTGTTTTGAAGCGTAAGTGTGAAGGGCGAATACGGCGCCCATGCGCGGGTTGCCTTGAATTCATTTAGTTGGAACAACCAGGGCTCCTTGACCTTAAGGGGCGCCAAAATCTGGCTGATGTCAGATATGTCCTTCGTAAAAGCAATGTAATATAGGCCGGATTCGGGCTGACGCGTCGCGTGCCCCTGTTTGATTGCTTCAGCGATGCAGTCACCAATCTCTACGACATAGGTTCGTTCTGGCGTCTGGAATTCCTGGCGGCGAATTTCGGCCTGAATACCCCGCAAGCCTCTCGCCTTATCATTCTCAAAGAAGCCGTGAAGTACTTCAATGTTGCGCTTCTGCTTTTTGCCGCGTCGGTCGAGTTTGTTTCCCACCTTGACTTCGATGAGGTAAGGGTCTGGGCCGTCCATCAAGCAAATGTCACCATGGCGAATGGTGTTTGTGAGGTCGGTGAGAAGCGAGGGCACCTTTTGTTCCAGCGCGTACTCTAAATGGGCAATCTCCATTGCTAGACCATCTTTGCCTAAGATAAATCCGGCCGTGTTCTTTGGATTCCGGTTCATGACGTTGAAGAAAACTTGTTTGAGCGCGTGCTTGTCCATATAAAGGAACGCAATTGCGTCGCCGAAGCAGCGCCAGATGTAAGCGTTTTGCCTATAGCGTTCGATACGGACCTTGAGTTGGGAACTGCGCTTCGCGGCTTGTTTGCCACCTGCTTTCTGAACGCCCTTTTGCTCTGCTTTCAAATTCCGTATCTTCTTTTCGGCTCTCACGATTTCGCGGAGCAACAATTGCTGGAGCTTTTTAAGGCTTGTAAAATCCGCCTTGTTCGCACGCAGAGCTTCTAAGAGAGCGAAGGCTTCGGTGAAAGATCGCTTTCTATACCCGAGCATAGCGAAATCCTAACGACTCTGGCCGGTCATGTCATTCGCGAGAGTGACGCTTACTACACGCCAGGGCTGTTCACACCGCTTTCCCACCGCGCGCCTGGATCGCCATCGCCGTCATGGCGACGCCGCCGAACAGCATGTTGATGCCGACCAGCAATCCGATTGCCCACGCGGCCGTGCCGGGCAGGCCCATCAGGATCATCGCGGCGAGCACGAGATCGACGATGCCGCTCACCAGCATCCACGGCCAGCCGCCGGACAGTTCGGCGCGGTGCTGCAGCGCGTACATGATCGAGACGACGCCCTCGATGATGAAGAACGAGATCAGCACCAGCGTCAGCGATACCGCGCCGCTCACCGGCCAGCCGAGCAGCACGACACCGGCGACGATGCCGAGCACGGCCGACAGCAGCGCCCACCAGAAGCCGGGCGCGGACCGCATCCAGAACGTCGTCACCAGCCCGGCGATGCCGCTGATCAGGAACAGCCAGCCGAGCACCAGCGTGACGGCAAGGGTGGCGAGCGGCGGCACGACGATGGCGATGATGCCGAGCAGGATCAGGATGATACCCTCGGCCAGGAAAAGGCCCCAATGCTTGCGCAGGGCTGTGGTCAGGTCCGCGGTATAGGTTTGCAGCGAGGGGTCTGTCATGGTCCAACTCCATCGAAGCCGGAAGGTCGTGCCGGCAGTTGCGGCCGAGGTGCCCATTAAAGCGCGACCGCCGGTCGTGGTCTATAATGTCGCGCGGACGGATTCGTTGCGGAAAGACAACCTGGTGCTGACAGATAAAAACATGAAGAGTGCCGAGACGCGGGCCGGAGCGAAACGCCGCGTCGGATGCGTTATGCTCGGCGTGGCGCTGCTGCTCGGCGGTGTCATCGCGGGCGTCATGGCGTATGCGACGCCGGCGCGGGCACAAGTGGATATGGACCGGTCGAAGTTTTATGCCGATCCGGCTAAATATAAGTTGTTCGGCTGTCCGAATATCGCGCAGGCGCGGCCTGTGATCGTCGACAAACTGGCGCAGCTTGAGGCGCTGATCGCGAAGGCCGAGTCCTCGCCCGGCGGCGGCATGATTGCCGAGCTTGCCTATAGCGACGAGTACAAGGCCAATCAGGGCGATCTGCATAATCTCGATGCGCGCGCGCGCGAATTGAATTGTCCGCCGCCGCAGCCGACAAGGGCAGCACCGTCACCTGCGCCGCGCCAGCGACCCCGACATTAGCGCGTTTTCGGGCAACGTGGATCGGTTCGCGTGATGAAAATGCGAAAGATCAAAACCGCTAACGGTCCTTGCGCTCCGGCGCGACGTCGACGCCGGTGAGCCCGGCACGTGCGATCGCGGCGGAAATCAGGCCACTCTGCCGCGCGTCCGCAATGGTAGCGTTGACCGCGTCGAGCAATTCCTTGTTGCCCTTGCGCACGACGATGGCCTGCTCGACACCGTAAAAATTGTCAGGCAGCAGCCGCACGCCGTCGTGCTCCTTGGCGAAGCGGCTCAACCGTTGTCGGTTGGCGGCGTAGGCATCGATTTGCCCGGTGTTCAGTTGCGACAGCGCGGTGTCGAGATTGCCGCCGGGATTGCGCACCAGCTTGGCAGTTTTCAGGGTGCGGTCGAGGAACATGTCGGCGGCGTCGCGCTCGCCAACGCCGATCTTGAGACCGGCCTGATCGATATCGGCAGTGGTGCGCAGCGGCGAGGATTGCAGCACCAGATAGGTGTTCTGCGCCAGCGCATAGGTCTGGCTGAAATCGACCTCCTTGGCGCGGGTCTCGTCATAGGCGAGGAAGCCGATATCGGCATTGCCGGACGAAACCTGCTGCATCACCGCGGCGGTGCCGGCGACCCCGGCGATGACGAACGGCACGCCCAGCGTCTCGGCCAACTTGCGGGTGAGGTCGGCCGCCGGGCCGGAGACCTCACCGGTTTTCGCGTCGGTTCTGGCCTGAACCGGATTCTGCGCCAGGAACACCGCCCGCAATGTCCCGGTCGGCACCCGGTCGTCGGCTCGGCCGGACAGGGGCGCGGAAACGAGGGCAAGCGTCAGCAGGCTGGCCGCCAGGCTGGCTGCCCGCCCTGGAAACCTCCCCCGCCGCCGCTTGATGGAACTTTCCGGTTCCATCACGGTTATTGGGCGGAAGGCGCGCGGGCGTCCGTCACCTCTGGGGGACTTCATGCTGATCAGTGCTCTCGTCACGTTCCTGGTTGTTATTCTGGTTCTCTATCTCGTCAATATGCTGCCGGTCGATGGCCGGGTGAAACAGATCATCCGCATCATCGTCATTATTATCGGCGTTATTTCGCTGTTACGCATCCTCGGCGTTTGGATCTGATAGTCGCACCGTCCGCAGCCGCAGCGCGTTGGTGATGACGCTCACCGAGGAGAGCGCCATCGCCGCCGCGGCCAGCATGGGCGACAGCGTCAGGCCAAGCACGGGATACAGCACGCCGGCCGCGACCGGCACGCCGAGCGCGTTGTAGACGAACGCCAGCACCAGGTTCTGGCGGATGTTGCGCATCACCGCGCGCGACAGCGTGCGCGCGCGAGCGATGCCCGTGAGGTCGCCCTTGAGCAGCGTCACGCCGGCGCTCTCGATGGCGACATCGGTGCCGGTTCCCATGGCGATGCCGACATCGGCGGCGGCGAGCGCCGGCGCATCGTTGATGCCGTCGCCGGCCATGGCGACGACGCGGCCGTCCTTGCGGTATTTCTCGACGATCGCGCTCTTGCGCTCCGGCAGCACGTCCGCCTCGACATCGCGGATGCCGAGCTTGGCCGCCACCGCACGGGCGGTGGTGCGGTTGTCGCCGGTCAGCATGACGATGTGCAGATCGGAGAGGGCCTTGATCGCCGCCGGCGTGCTCGGCTTGATCGGGTCGGCGACGGCGATGACGCCGGCGGGTTTGCCGTCGATGGCGAGGAACACGGCGGTGGCGCCGTCCTGCCGCAAGGCTTCGGCCTTCTCGGCGAGCGTATCACTGGCGATGCCGAGTTCGGTCAGATAGGCGGCGTTGCCGATGGCGACGCGTCTGCGCTCGACCATGCCGGCGGCACCCTTGCCGGATTCCGTGTTGAAGCCGCGCACCGGCGCGATCTCGAGACTTTTCTCCTGCGCCGCTGCGACGATCGCCGCGCCGAGCGGATGCTCGCTGCCGCGCTCGACGCCGGCGGCGAAGCGCAGCACGTCCGTTTCGTCGAAGCCCTCGGCGGGTGCCACGGCGACGACTTTCGGTTTGCCTTCGGTCAGCGTGCCGGTCTTGTCGATGACCAGCGTGTCGATGCTCTCCATCCGCTCCAAAGCTTCGGCATTGCGGATCAGGACGCCATCGCGCGCGCCGCGGCCGACGCCAACCATGATCGACATCGGCGTGGCGAGGCCGAGCGCGCACGGGCAGGCGATGATCAGCACACTCACGGCGGCGAGCAGCGCATAGGAGAAGCGCGGCTCCGGCCCGAACAGGTACCACGCGGCAAAGGCGATCAGCGCCACGCCAATGACCAGCGGCACGAACCAGCCGGACACCTTGTCGGCCAAACGCTGGATCGGCGCGCGGCTCCTTTGCGCCTGCGCGACCAGCGCGACGATCTGCGACAGCAGCGTGTCGCGGCCGATCTTGTCGGCGCGCATCACGAAGGTGCCGCTGGTGTTGAGCGTGCCGGCGATCACCGTGGCGCCGCGCTCCTTCGTCACCGGCATGGATTCGCCGGTGACCATGGATTCGTCGATCGCCGAGCGGCCGTCGATCAACTCGCCATCGACCGGTACCTTTTCGCCGGGACGCACGCGCAGCCGGTCGCCCATGGCAACGGCGTCGAGCGCGACGTCGGTTTCGGTGTCGTCGTCGCCGAGCTTGCGCGCGGTCTTCGGCGCGAGATCGAGCAGGGCCTTGAGCGCGCCGGAGGTGGCGTCACGCGCACGCAGTTCGAGGATCTGCCCGACCAGCACCAGCGTGGTGATCACGGCGGCGGATTCGAAATACACCGCGACAGCGCCGTGCTCGCCGTGTCCTGTATGCGGAAACAGATCGGGCGCGAGCGTCGCCACCACGCTGTAGGCATAGGCGACGCCGGTGCCCATGGCGATCAGCGTGAACATGTTGAGGTTGCGCGTGACGAGCGATTGCGCGCCGCGGATGAAGAACGGCCAGCCGGCCCACAGCACGACCGGCGTCGCCAGCCCGAACTGCGCCCAGTTCGACGTTACCGGATTGAGCAGCCGCAATCCGAGATGCGCGCCCATTTCCAGGATAAAAACCGGCACGGTCAGCGCCAGCGCCACCCAGAAGCGGCGCGTCATGTCGATGAGTTCGGGATTGGGACCGCTGTCGAGCGACACCACGTCGGGTTCGAGCGCCATGCCGCAGATCGGGCAGGTGCCGGGGCCGACCTGGCGGATTTCCGGATGCATCGGGCAGGTGAAGATCGTGCCCTCCGGCACGTCCTCTGCCGGCGCCTTGTCGCCAAGATATTTCTCCGGGTTCGCCGCGAACTTGGTGCGGCAGCCGGCCGAGCAGAAATAATAGGGGTGGCCGTGATGCGAATGCTTGTGCGGTGTGGTGTGCGGATCGACGGTCATGCCGCAGACCGGATCAATCGCCTGATGTGCCGTGTCGGCCGGTGCACCGGCTTTATGGGACGAGCAACATCCCGCATGCGCGTGGTCGTGCGGGGATTGCTGGTGATGCTGATGGTCGGTCATGGCGGCGTGGCACTCGGCTTGATTTTGATACCCTAGGGGGGTATATAGCGGTCATGAACACAGATGCCAAGACCTCCTGTTTGAAACGCCTCGGCCGGATCGAGGGCCAGGTGCGCGGTCTGTCCCGCATGGTCGAGGACGACCGCTATTGCATCGATGTGGTGACGCAGATCGCCGCCGTGCGCGCCGCGCTGCGGCGCGTCGAGGAGGAAGTGCTGCGCGATCATGTCGCGCATTGCGTCGAGCACGCGATCAAGTCCGGCGACAAGGCCGATCAGCGCAAGAAGATCGCCGAGCTGATGGATGTGATGGCGCGCGCCGACCGCTAGGCGGCGATTTACACCAGCGCCGCGCGGGCAAGCGCCGCGCCTTTGCCGAGCGCGGCGAGCTTCGCCTCGGCGATGTCGCGCCGCATCGGCGCCATGCCGCAATTGGTGCAGCAGACGATCCGCTCTTTCGGCACGTAGCGCATGACGTCGCGCAAAGTCGCGACGATCTCTTCCGGCGTCTCGACCTGATCGGTGGCGACGTCGATGACGCCGACCAGCACGTCCTTGCCGTCGAGCAGCGACAGGAGCCGCGTCGGCACCCGCGAGTTGCGGCACTCGACCGAGACCTGATCGATCTTGCTCTTCGCCAGCGCCGGGAAGATCTGTTCGTATTGCCGCCACTCGTCGCCGAGCGAATTTTTCCAGTCGATATTCGCCTTGATGCCGTAGCCATAGCAGATGTGGACGGCGGTGGTGCAGGAAAGCCCGTCGATGGCGCGCTCCAGCGCCTCGATGCCCCACGTCGTCACCTCGTCCATGAACACGTTGAACGCCGGCTCGTCGAACTGGATCACGTCGACGCCGTCGGCTTCGAGCGCGCGTGCTTCCTGATTGAGCGCGTCGGCGAATGCCATCGCCATCTTGATGCGATCGCCGTAATGGGCGTCGGCAATCGTGTCGGCGATGGTCATCGGGCCGGGCAGGGTGAACTTCAGCTTGCGCGTCGTATGCGCGCGCGCGTGCTTCGCCTCGGCTTCGTGCACGCGGCCTTTCAGCGTCAGCGCGCTGCGCACGGTCGGCACCATCGCCTTGTAGCGATTGTTGCGGATGCCCATCTCGATCTTGTTGGCAAAGTCGATGCCATCGACGCGTTCGAGGAAGCCGTGCACAAAATGTTGCCGCGCCTGTTCGCCGTCGCTGACGATGTCGATGCCGGCGTCTTCCTGGAGTTTCACCGCGAGCGCGGTGGCATCGAGCTTGGCGGCGGCCAGCTCAGCGCCGCTTTGCCGCCATTGCGGCCACAGCTTGTCCGGCTCCGCGAGCCACGACGGTTTGGGAAGACTTCCGGCCACCGTCGTCGCGAACATGAGCGTCACTCCGTGCTGAAATCCGCCGCCGGCAGCGGGATGGGCTTTGCCTGCGGCGGCTGCCAACGATACAGCCAATCGTAATGGGCGAGGAGTCGCTCGCCGCCCATCATTCTCAGGCCGAGATTGCGCAACCCCGCTTCGGGGCCGGAGCGGCCGTAGACGCTGCCCTGCTTGCGCGCGGCTTTCTGCGCGCGCTGCACGCGCTTGCGGCGGGTCTTTTCATAGGCACGCAGCGCCTTGGCCGGCTTGTCCGGCTGTTCGGAGAGGCAGGCCGCCAGCACCGCGGCATCCTCGATCGCCATGCCAGCTCCTTGGGCGAGAAACGGCAGCATCGGATGCGACGCGTCGCCGACCAGCGCCACCGGCCCGCGGCCGCGATGCGCGCCGGGCCGGTCGTGCAGCGCCCATTTCGACCACTGGTCGGGAACGGCGAGGAGATTGCGCGCCTGTTCGGACCAGTCCCAGCGCGAGAACCGGCGCAGCACCTCGTTGCGGTCGGCTGGCGCGGTCCAGGTGCGCGCCTGCCATTCGTCCTCGGCGATCGCGACGATGTTGATCAGCGCGCCGCCTTTCACCGGATAATGGACGAGATGCGTGTCGCGGCCGAGCCAGAGATGCACCTCCGGCTGCCGCCATAGCGGCAGCACGTCGGCGGCGGGCACCAGCGCGCGCCACGCGGTGCGATGGCGGAAGGTCGGCGGCCGCTCCCGGCGCATCCGCGCGCGCACCGGCGACCACAGACCATCGGCGCCGATCAGCACGCTGCAATGCCGCTCGGTGATCTGGCCGTGGCGGCGCGCCTGCACCGTCACGCCGTTGGCGTGTTCGGCGTAATCCTCGACGCGGGTGCCGAGCGACAGAGTGATGTCGCTATGCGCCTTCGCGGCATCGAGCAAAGCGGCCTGCAGGTCGGCGCGGTGCAAAACCCAGAACGGCGCGCCGTAGCGTTTCACCGCGGCGGAGCCGAGCGGCATGCGCACGATCTCGCGGCCGTTGCCGGCGTTCATCACGCGCAAAGCTTCCGGCGCGACGACGGTGCCTTTCAGCCGTTCGGCGACGCCGAGCTGCGCGAGCACGCGCACCGCATTGGGCGAGAGCTGGATGCCGGCGCCGGCTTCCTCGAGTTGCTGCGCCTGTTCGAGCACGTCCACATGAATGCCGATACGCGCCACGGCGAGCGCGGCCGACAGCCCACCGATGCCGGCGCCGGTGATCAGGACTTGCCGCGGCAGCGCCAAAGGTCAGGCTCCGGTGGTGGGGGCTCGCAACGCGCCGTCAGGCGGGAACGTCGACGTGAGGCAATGCGCATTCCGCCGGCCGCGCGGCATCGGCCGCGAGCGCCGTGTCGTGACGGTACAGCGTCGAGCAATAGGGACAGATGATCTCGTGTTCGTCGCCCATGTCGAGGAACACATGCGGATGGTCGTAGGGCGGCCGTGCGCCGACGCACATGAATTCGTGCGCGCCGATCTCGATGACCGGCAGGCCGGGGTCGTTGTGGAAGTGCGGAACGACGGAATGCGCCATAAATGCCTCGAACAGCCGCTGGGCAGCGAATGCGCGGCACCATACCGATCCGGTCCGGTTTTTCAAATGTCACGAATCTGTAACTCTGGCCGTGAAAGGCTCGGAACGCCGTGAAATCGCCGGCGTTGGCGGGGATGGAAGGGCGAAAACCGGTCGTTCGCGGGGGCTTTTGGGGCCGTCCGGCCCGGACCGGTTCCGCGACCACAGGGCCTCAAGGATGCGTGACCGCTTTGGATTGGCGCCGCCGGACGTTCAGGTCGCCGCCCGCGCGCCGCGGCTCGCCGGCCCGCTGCTGATTCTCGTGCTGGCGATGGCGGCCGCCGCCTATGTGGTGCCGCGCGGGGTCGAGGCCCAGTCGCTGCTCGCCATCGAGGACGATCCGGCGGCGCTCGCCGACCGCGCGCTCGATCTCACCTTCAACGAGACGGTGGCGCGCGAGGGTATCGAGGCCGCGCTCGCCGCGCGCGATCCCGATCTTGCCGCGAGCTATGTCGAACTGGCAGACGACCGCCATGTGCAACTGCCCGCCGACCTCAAGACAAAAGTCGCAGCGGCGGTCGAGGAATCGCGCTCGGCGGCGGCGACCGCGCAGAACTTCGCGCGCGGGCTGATCTCCGGTGAGCCGGATGACGTTGCGAGTTTCGCCGGCACTGCTGCGGGCGATCTGTTCGTGTTCGGCGATATCCGCGATGCGGTGCGCGAGGGCACGCGCATGGTGAAGGGCGAACCGGTCGATGAGGTCGTGCTCGGCCTCGCGGCGGTGGGGCTTGCCGTCACCGCCGGGACTTATGCGACGCTCGGCGCCGGTGCGCCGGCGCGCGTCGGCCTGACGGTGGCGAAGGCCGCGCGCAAGACCGGCCGCCTGAGCGCCGATCTGGCGCAATGGATCGGCCGTTCGCTGCGCGGTGTTGTTGACTGGGCGCGGTTGAAAGGCGCAATCGGCGCCGCGAGTTTCTCCGAGCCGATGGTGGCGGTGCGCGCGGCGCGCGAGGCGGTGAAGCTCGAACGTGCCGGCGGATTGTTGCAGGCGGCGCGCAGCACCGGGCGTATCCAGGCCAAGGCCGGCACGCAGGCGGCGCTCGATGGGCTCAAGATCGCGGAGACACCGCGCGAACTCGGCCGCGTCGCGCGGCTCGCCGAGAAGAAGGGCGGCAAGACCCGCGCGATCCTCAAGACGGTCGGGCGCAGCGCCATCGCGCTCACCGCCGCGCTGTTCGATCTCGGCCTGTGGATTCTCGGCGCGGTGCTGTCGCTGTTCGGCTTCGTGTCCGCGACCAAGAGCACGGTGGAGCGCATGACGCTGCGCGGCATCCGCCGCCGCAAGGCGCGGCGCTTTGCACAGGATCAGCGGCGGTTGGCAGCCCTGACCGCTCGCGGCTAGCCAGAGCGGCCTCGGGCCGCTAGAACCCGCGCCCATGAATGACACCAAGAGCTTCCAGCACGGTCCGGTGGAGATCGCGTTCCTCGATCACGGCGAGGGCGAGCCGATCGTGCTCGTGCACGGTTTCGCCTCCAACAAGGAGGCGAACTGGATCAATCCGAGCTGGGTCTCGACGCTGACGGCGGCGAACCGCCGCGTGATCGCGCTCGACAATCGCGGCCATGGCCGCTCCAGCAAGCTCTACGAACCGGACGATTATCACACCGACCGGATGGCGAGCGATGTCGAAGCATTGCTCGATCATCTCGGCATCGCGCAGGCGGACGTCATGGGTTACTCCATGGGCGCGCGCATCACCGCATTCCTTGCCTTGCGCGCGCCGCAGCGCGTGCGCAGCGCGATCCTCGGCGGACTTGGCAGCCATCTCGTCGACAAGGTTGGCCTGCCGATGAGCATCGCCGATGCGATGGAAGCACCATCGCTCGCCGACGTGAAGGACGTGAACGGCCAGATGTTCCGCCGCTTCGCCGAGCAGACCAAATCCGATCTGCGTGCGCTTGCTGCCTGCATCCGCGGCTCGCGGCAGACCCTGACGCGCGAGGAGATCGGCCGGATCGCGATGCCGGTGCTGGTCGCGATCGGCACCAAGGATCATGTTGCCGGTTCGGCGCATGACTTGGCGACGATGTTTCCGGATGGCGAGGCGCTCGACATTCCCGATCGTGATCACATGCTCGCGGTCGGCGATCGCGTCTACAAGCAGGGCGTGCTGGCATTCCTCGGGGCGCGCGCATGAATCGTCCACGCGAGGCGCTGTCGCTCACCTTCACCGGCGCGGACGGCAATCAACTCGTCGCCGATCAGTACGGCGCCGCCGGCACGCCGGTTCTGTTGCTGCACGGCGGCGGCCAGACGCGCCACGCCTGGCAGAGCACGGCCGCGCAGATCGCGCGCGCCGGTCATGTGGCCGTGGCCATGGATCAGCGCGGTCACGGCGATTCCGCCTGGGTCGAGACCGGCGCGTACCGGTTCGATGACTTCGCGGCCGATGCAACGAAGGTGGCTGATGACCTTGCGAAGCGGCATGGCGACCGGCCGGTGGCGATCGGCGCGTCGCTCGGCGGAATCGCGATTCTGCTGGCGCAAGGCGAGGCGGCGCGTGCGGGCCGCGAGCCGCCGTTCGCAGCGCTGGTTCTGGTGGACATCACGCCGCGCGTCGATCCAAACGGCCTCAAGAAGATTCACGACTTCATGCGCTCGCATGCGGCGGACGGTTTCGCCACCGTCGAGGACGCCGCCGACGCGGTCGCGCAATATCTGCCGCATCGGCCGCGACCGCGCTCGCTCGATGGCCTGAAGAAGAATCTCCGGCCAACGCCGAACGGCCGCTGGCGCTGGCACTGGGATCCGCGTTTCCTCGGGGATCGTCAGCCCGGCTCGATCGGCCGCGACGAACTGGAGGCGCGGATGACGGAAGCGTCGCGCGCGCTCACCTGTCCGGTGTTGCTGGTGCGTGGTTCGGCGTCGGAACTGGTGCAGGAGGAGCATGTGCGCGAATTCGCGGCCCTGGTGCCGCAGGCGCAATATGCTGATGTCGCCGGCGCACGGCATATGGTTGCTGGCGACCGCAACGACGCCTTTTCGACGACGATTCTGTCGTTCCTGGCATCGCTGGATCAGTCGCGCGCATAGATTCGATCGAAAAAATCCATCCTCTTGCGGTCTTGTTTTTTGTGATAAATCTCTATGTGTTGACGACGTCCCGTGCGGCCCATCCCCGCCGGGTTCCCATGGGCGGTGTGCCTAAGCGCGCATCAGGAGATAGCAGATGGCTCAGCCTCAACAGGTCAACAGCGTGGCCAAAGTCGACCCGGTCTGGTCGCGCGTGCGCGAGGAAGCGGACGCGATCGTGCGCAGCGAGCCGGCGATGGCGAGCTTCATCTATTCGACGATCCTTTATCACGACACGCTGGAGCGGGCGGTGGTGCATCGCCTGTCGGAGCGGCTGTCGCATCCGGACGTGTCGGGTGAGCTGATCCGCCAGGCTTACGGCGATGCGGTCGGTGATGATCCGGAGATCGGCGTGGCGATGCGCGCCGACATCGTCGCCACTTTCGACCGCGATCCGGCGACGCATCGCATGATCGAGCCGGTGCTCTATTACAAAGGTTTTCACGCGATCCAGGCGCATCGCCTCGCGCACTGGATGTGGCGCAAGGGCCGGCGCGATTTCGCCTATTACCTGCAAAGCCGCTCGTCCGCCGTGTTCCAGTGCGACATCCATCCCAATGCTCGGATCGGGCGCGGCGTCTTCCTCGATCATGCGACCGGCCTCGTTGTCGGCGAAACCGCGGTGGTCGAGGATGATGTGTCGATCCTGCACGGCGTCACCCTCGGCGGCACCGGCAAGGAGCACGAGGACCGGCATCCGAAGATCCGCCGTGGCGTGATGATCGGTGCTGGCGCGAGCATTCTCGGCAATATTGAGGTCGGTCACTGCGCGCGCATCGCCGCCGGTTCGGTGGTGATCAAGCCGGTGCCGAACAATGTGACGGTGGCCGGCGTTCCCGCCAAGATCGTCGGTGAGGCCGGTTGCGCCGAGCCTTCCCGGACGATGGATCAGATGCTACACGGCGTCGAACCGTAACAATCGCATCGCGGCGCCGTATCTGATCGGACGTCGCGGGCACGTCACCGAGGGGACCAGCGTGGACGTACAAGAAGTCAGAAAGCTCGACGCCTATCTCAAGAAGCTGTTCGGCAATGCGCGCATGCGCGTGGTGCCACGGCCGAAGAAGGAAGACTCCGCCGAGGTTTATATCGGCGATGAATTTGTCGGCGTGCTGTTCGTCGATGACGAGGACGACGAACGGTCCTACAATTTCCAGATGGCTATCCTCGGAACCGATCTCGAGGACTGAGCCGCGCCTGTTTGGGCGTGATCTTCTCGGAAAGCCCCTTCACACTTTTCCGGATCACGCCCTATTGTGGCGTCGGCGTGATCTTGGCGAACAGCCGGTCGATGCCAGCGAGCAGAGCAGGGGTGTCGGCGAGCCAGTCGCGCGGAAACCGCACCGTCACATCGGCGTCGCCGATGCGACGCTCGGAGAGACAAGTCCCCGCATTGCCGATGCCTCGGCGCGAGCAGCGCGCCATGAAGCTGAGATTGTCGTTCACAATCAGATCTTCACCCTGATAGGACGTGCCGTCGCGGAACGCGCGCGCCGTCAGTCCGCCGGGCAGCGTTGTCGTCGTCTCGGCGAGATAGCGCGGATAGATGGTGCGCACCCGTTCCGCCATCGGGAAACTGGTCTCGCCGCTGGCGATGGTGACGAAGATCCGCTCGTTCGGATTGATCGGATTGTCCGCCGTGCCCTTGAGCGCCGGATCGGGCGGCAGCAGCGAAGGCCATAGATAAGCGAGGTCGATGCGGTCGTAGACGCCGGGCGCGCGCTGCACCGGGCGGCGCACCGCGGCCGGCTCGACATTGAAATTGCTGCCGGCGATCACGACGGGGAGCGCCGGCGCATTCTGCGCCACGGCGGCCCCCGGCCAGCGCGGCCACAGCACATAGGTGACGAACGCCACGGCGCCGACCGTGACGCCGAGGAACACGATCATCGGCAGCAGCAGCGGGCTGAGGCGCTTTATTTTGCGGCGCTGGCTGTGGTGATGGCCGTGATAGGCGAGGTGCGTCATCGGTGCGTCGTCCGTGGGTGTCGGGGACGCTATCGCCGGACCGTTAACCGTCTCTTAAGCATGTTCTGGCGGCCGGGGCGGGCCTTTGCCACACACGGGGCTCCCGAACCTGTGCGGCGTGCCGATGTCCCCGGAATCCCTCCAGTCGCTGTTGTCGCTTGCGCTCGGCTTTGCCGTCGCCGGCTGCTTTGCCTCCGGCTATCAGTTGCTGACGCAGCGCCCGGCGACCTTCGGGCTGCTACAGCGTGGGCCATCGCGTGCCGCCTTCGCGGCGCTGGCACTCATTTATTTCGCGGCGCCGTTCATCATCATGCGCAACACCCTGCGTGGCCGCCGCATCGAGCGCCGCAGCTTCCAGATGACGTTCCTCGCCACCCTGCTGGCCGGAATGTGGAGCCTGATGTCCGGCACCGTGGTGGTGATGGCGCTGCACGCGGTGGGCATGCTCGCCGCCTGACGGCTTTGCCCGTTGCGTCTTTCCGGGTTGCGTCTTTTCTCGGGCCGTCACTTCAGGCATGAAGAAGCGACCCTGAGGGATCGCATCGCATGCCCATCTATTCGCTCTCCGGAGACGCTCCGGAATTTCCCGAAATCGGCCGTTACTGGATCGCCGAGACGGCGGTGCTGATCGGCCGCGTGCGGCTGAAACGCGACACCAGCATCTGGTTCGGCGCGGTGTTGCGCGGCGACAACGAATGGATCGAGATCGGCGAACGCTCGCAGGTGCAGGACAACGCCACCATGCACACCGATCCCGGCTTTCCGCTGACGATCGGCAGCAACTGCGTGATCGGTCACAACGTCATGCTGCACGGCTGCACGGTCGGCGACAATTCGCTGATCGGCATGAGCGCGACGGTGCTCAATGGCGCGAAGATCGGCAACAATTCGCTGGTCGGCGCGGGCGCGGTGGTGACCGAGGGCAAGAGCTTTCCCGACAATTCGCTGATCGTCGGCGCGCCGGCGCGGGTCATCCGCACCCTCGACGAGAAAGCTGTTGCGCTTATTCGCGGCGGCGCCGACATCTATGTGCGCCGCTCCAAGGACTATGCCGCCAATCTGAAACGGATCGGCTGAGAGGCTCGTCATGCGCGCGATCGTGTCTTGCCTTCTGTCCATGACGGCTGCCGCCGTCATGCTGGCATGCGCATCAGGATCGGCATCGGCTGCGTCCGATCCGTATCGCTGGTGTGCGCAATATGGCCAGGAGGGCGGGCGCAACTGCGGCTTCATCACCCTGCAGCAATGTCTCGACACGGTAAGCGGCGTCGGCGGCGGTTGCGAGCGCAACATGTTCTATACAGGTCCTGAGATGCAACCGGCATCGCGCAAACCAAAGCTGCGCAAACAGAAGCCGCGGCATCGCACGTCGCGTTGAGCGTCGTTTGTTTTTATTCGTTTGATTCAAGCTCACTGAACAGCGGTTCAAAGAGGAACCGCGCGACGAAATCTGCAACGAGAAAAATCCGCGAAACCGTCCGGCGCGGCGGAACGCTGCTCGACGCTCATCCGTTCTCATGCGGACGAGCGGGATACAGAGGAGCGAACGATGAAAACACGTCTTTTCCTGTCTGTGGCCGCGGCTGCGATCCTGACGCCGGCAGTGTGTTTCGCGCAGGCGTCGACCGCGACGGGCGCGGTCGGCGGCGCAGCCGCCGGTGCGGTGGTTGGCGGTCCGGTCGGTGCCGTGGTCGGTGGCACCGTGGGTGCGGCGGTCGGTGCCGCGGCGGAGCCGCCGGCGGAAGTCCGCACTTATGTGATGGACGAACGGGTTCCGTCCGTTGCCGTGCAAGAGCGGATCGTGGTTGGAGAACCGCTGCCGCGTACGGTTGTGATCCATCGCATCCCGAAGCATGACGAATACGCTTACGCGGTCGTCAACAACCGGCGCGTGATCGTGGAACCGTCGTCCCGGAAAGTGATCAAGGTCTACGAATAAAATCGTCGGCTTGATCGTCAAAAGGCCCGCGGCCGCGCGCTGCGGGCCTTTTTACGTCCGGGTTCCCGTCCGCGCGATGGAACGTTGCCGGCACCTCGCGCGTTACTACCGGTCGCGAGGGAAAATTCCGTGCCTTTGTTCCGATATTTCATGGTCGTCGGTGCTACTCTGATGACGGGCCTCTATCTGCTCGCGGGCCATCTGACGCCGCAGCCGCTTCCGCCATATTTCGGGCAGACGGCCGAGTTGCCGCGGAACTTCTATGAAACGCCGCGCGAATTTTCCGCCCGTCAGACGGCGCGTTCCGCGCCGGCACAGAGCGTCCCTGAAGTTGCCGCCGTTGCCGATGCGCCGTCCGCGCCGGTCGCGGAGCCTGCTCCGGAAGCGAAGGTCGTGCGGAAAACACCGCATCCGACACGCGCCAGACAGGCGTCCGATCGTTCGATGCCTGACCGGATCCGCACAGCGCGCGGGATCGGTGACGTGATGGTGCCGATCCGCCTCGAGTGACATGAGGGTCACGGCAGGAAATCTGTCGAAGTCTGTATCCCGCTTTGGCGGGATTTTTTTTGTGCCTGCATACGTCGCGCGACGCTGATGCCGACACCCAAAAGGAAAAAGGGCCGCATCCATTCTGGATACAGCCCTTCTTCCCGCTCTCGAAACAGGGTGCGGCCGACCCGTGGGGGCAGGTCGGCCGCAGCGTACCCGGTCGGGGGACGGGGAGGGTGGGACGTGACCGGGCCGCTTAACCGATAGAGATCAGCGTGCCGAAGCCGTTGCCGGCGTGGTGCGCTGCGGCTCGCCGAGCGAAACCCAGAGGTTCTGATCGTTCTGCGACTGCCGCTTGACGAAGCGATACGGCGTGTCCGACCACAGCTTGACCTCTGTGCTCTGGTTATCGAGCACGAATTCTCCCTTGTTCGTCTTCACCGTGAGCACGGCATGGCCATCGCCATTGGCCTCACGCACGACGGTGATCAACAGTGCCTCGCGCGGCCATCCGGCGCGGATCAGCATGCGGCGCTTTTGCAAGACGTAGTCCTCGCAATCGCCTTTCCCGTCGTCGGGAAAATTCCAGCGCTCGACCACGCCCCAGTGCTCGATGTCGGTCACCGGTTTCACCTGCTCGTTCACCCAGGTGTTGACCTGGACGAGATCGGTCCAGGCCTTCGGCGACAGCACCACATCACGCGGCGCGCCGGATTTGACGGTACATTCGGATTTGTATTCGACGCAGAATTCGATCCAGCCGATCGGCGCTCGCGCGGCGTCTCCCACCGCCGCGAACAAGAGCTTCGATCCGGCGGCATTCGCGGCGCGAGTCTCGAAGGCGCTTGCCCCGAACAGGGCGGCGCCGATCGCGGTAGCTGTTGCGACGCGCAGCAGTGCCGCGCGCATTTTTGTTTGACGTCCCATTGCTGTCCCCTTGCGTCCTCAGCAAGGGCGACAATCGCAGGTGCAATTTGCGGTGCGGCTAAGTTGGGAAGGTGTATTTGAGTAGTATCAAAGTAAAACGTGCCGATAATGCTGCTCAATACTGTCGATAAATTGCCTAAAATGCCGAATGATAAAATTTGAATCGATTTTTATATTTAACTCGACTTCTGCTGTATTGGTGCGCGTTTTGAAGGGGTGCGAGGCGCGCGATTAACCGGCGCGGCGCCGGGTTCGGGCGCGCCTCGCGAGGCCATGGATGCGGAGAAGGAGCGCGCAGCGCGCGTTCCGCCGTTTACTCGGCGGTGACGTTATCTTCGAGGAAGTCGAGATGCTGCAGCCGGCTGAACTCGATTGCCAGGCCATCCTCGATGTGGCGGACCACCCGGCCGGGGACGCGGCCGATGGTAACCGGGGAGTTGACCTCCGGCCGCAGGTCGTGCGGCAGCGCGACGGCGCAGCCGGATTCGGAGATATCGATGATCCGGCACGGCACGATGATGCCGTTCGGCAGCCTCAGTCGGCCGGACTGCTTGCGCGGAACGATACGGCCGTGGCGGCGGTCTTCCGGCAGGTTGAGGATATCGCGGTTGGCGAGCCAGGTGAGCTGCGCCGCGAGCTTGTCGCGCTTGCGCGGCGTCGCCGACACGGTCATGGCGAAGCCGTTGTCGATCATCCGCACGATCAGGCCCTCGAGCCGGCCGAGATGGTCGACATAGGCGATCACGCGCTCGCCCGGCGCGCCGATCACCGGCGCGGCCATGGCGATGCCGCCGGGGGACATATTGACGACCTGGCAGGGATATTCGCGGCGGTCGGACAACATATAGCGGCCGAGCAACGAGACCTTTACGCGCTGGAAGCGCCGGCGCTCCTGCGCCAACGGAATAGGTCTCAGCCGAGCTTGTGCCAACGCCATGATGGAACGGTAGGCCCGTTTTGAACTTGTCGAACGAACCTAGGCAGTCAGCGTTAATGCATCGTTACTTTAGGGGCTCGTTAAGGTGTCGGGCGCTTGCCCTCGTCCTCCCAGCGGGAATTGCGGTAGCGCGGCCGGCGGAAGTCGTCCGGGTCGAGATACCGGAACATCGCGAGCCAGATGGCGATGAAGATCGCCAGCCCGATCAGGATCATCTGCTTCTCCAGAGCGTGAATGGAAGTGTATCCGCGCGGCTCAATCCCAGAAGCCGGGACGGTGCCGGCGCTGGCGCGTGCGCATGCGGAAACCGTCGGGGTCGATGACCCAGACGAAGATGAACCAGAGGGTGAGGACAATGATCGTCCCGATCAGCATCATCGGTCACTCCTTTGGCAGGATCGCGCAACACGCGGCCGTAAGGCCGCGCACTGTCGTGCACGGTCCTGCTGTTTATGTCGGAGGGAATGGGCGAGAGGCGACGGCAGGCGGCGTGGAAAATACGCCGCCGGGATCAGGAGGGTTGGAGATGTCGCGCGATCGGTGCCATGCTCGGTGCCATGCGCCGGACATGGGACCGGAGGTTGTAACGTTCAAGTGCGGCGTAACGTCTGTGCCGCACTTGCCGTCATGCAACGGCGATTACGCCGCATCGTTATCCTGCACTCTGCTGCGGCCGCCATCATAGACCACAAAGCCGCGCCGCTGCCGGCCGCCGGGTTGGGCCGCGGTGAGCGACGGCAACGCCGGCATCCGCTCGCCCATATGCCGCAGCGTGCCGAGCCGCAGATCGCGCAGCGGCTCCGCGCCGACCCAGTAGGGTTGCGTCAGCGGCACCAGCACGCCGACCGCGCGCACCCTGGCATGGCCGCGCCGCGCCAGCGGCAGCAGCAGCAGTTCCATCTCGATCTCGTTGCCGGCGCTCGACACCGCAGTGACGCCGGCCACGACGCCGAGGTTTTCGTCGCTGACGATGGCCAGCAGATCCTGCATCGACGCCACGCTCTGCGCGTCCCACAGATCGAGGAATCGCACATCCTTCAGTTCGCGGGCGAACAGGGCACAGACCTTGGTGCCGGCGAGGCGGAACCGGCTGTCGCCGGTGAAATCGTCGGCGAGCACGAACGTATCGGCGAGAACGTGGCGGATTGCCGCCGGATCAATGTCGTCGCGCTCCGGCGCGGCGCGGGTGCCGCGCTGCATATCCCAGTAGCCGAACAGTTCGCGTGTGGACGTATGTTTCATTGGCCGCCTCCCTGTGCCGTCGCGGGACGGTCGGGGCGCTGCCTGTGTCCGATCGGGACAGACCGACCGGCGGAAGCGCCGCGCGATACCGCGACGCTCAACCCTGAGCAGGGGGCGTGCCGTTTACCGCCGCACCGGGGCGCGGGGACGGACGGGCCGCGGTTAATGTTAAAGCCGCAATCGGTTTGGCGACGCCGGCCGGCGTCGCTACCATCGCGTCATCCACACGACGATCCGTGTCGCGGCTGTCATCGAGCCGGGACACGCACTTGATCAGACGCACTGGGCGACATCGAAGCCGGGGAGGCGAGGGCGTGACCTTCGCAACAGGCTGAGAATGGGGGCCAAAGGAGGGCGCAAGCCCTCCTTTTTTCTTGTTTTTTTGTTGCCCGGCCGTGCCGCCCACCGCTTGCTTAAAGCCGGGCGGGCTGCGTAAGTGGCCGCCGCATGGCTGATGTCCCGCCGCGGCGCGAGCCGATCTTCAATATCCCCGGCAGTCTCACCGCGCTCACCGCGGTGCTGGTGCTGATTCATCTCGTGCGCGTCTATCTGCTGACCGAGCAGCAGGACGTGGAGGTGCTGCTGCGCTTCGCCTTCATTCCCGCGCGCTATGACGCCACCGTGCTCGGCAACGTGATCTTGCCGGGCGGCACCGCCGCCGACATCTGGACCTTCGTCACCTATTCGTTCCTGCACGCCAACGCGACACATCTCGGCTTCAACATCGTCTGGATGCTGCCATTCGGCGCGGCGGTGGCGCGGCGGTTCGGGACAGTCCGCTTTCTGACGCTGATGGCGCTGGCGTCGGTCGGTGGCGCGCTGATGCACCTCGTCACCCATCAGGGCGCGGCGGTGCCGATGATCGGCGCTTCCGCCGCGATCTCCGGCGCCATGGCGGCGGCGATCCGCTTCGCGTTCCAGCGCGGCGGGCCGATCAGCTTCTGGCGCTCGGGCGACGCGGAGGCGTATCGCGTGCCGGCGCTGTCGCTCGCCGGCGTCCTCAGCGATCCGCGCGCGCTTGCCTTCCTGGCGGTATGGTTCGGCACCAACCTGTTGTTCGGTCTCGGTAGCGTGCCGCTGCTCGGCGAGGATGAGCCGGTGGCCTGGCAGGCGCATATCGGCGGCTTCCTGGTCGGGCTGCTCATGTTCTCGATGCTCGATCCCGTTCCAGCACAGCCGCGCTACACGCATCCCGGCCATGACGAGGAACCGAGCGACCCGCGGTCCGGCAGTGCTTGACGGAACAGGACGGCGGGCGGATCGTTGGCCTTGACCCGGGAGTCGGGTTGCTTCCGGGCAACAGGGAGGCGACCATGACCATTCGGACCATCCTCGCTGCCAAGAGCGGCGACGTGGCGGTGATCGAACCGGCGGCGACGCTTCAGGCCGCGGCACAGCAGATGTCTGAGAGACGAGTCGGCGCGCTGGTCGTGCTCGGCACGGAGCGTCGGGTGATCGGCATTCTGTCGGAGCGCGACATCGTGCGCAGCATCGCCAAACACGGCGCAGATGGACTCAAGCTGCCGGTGTCGCAGGCAATGACGCGCGAGGTCATGACCTGCACCGAAGAGGAAACCATCGGCGGTGTGATGAGCCGTATGACCGAAGGCCGCTTCCGCCATCTGCCGGTGGTGCACAACGAGGCCATGGTCGGCATCGTCTCGATCGGCGACGTCGTCAAATTCCGCGTCGGTGAGATGGAAACCGAATCCGAGGCGTTGCGCGACTACATCCGCACGGCCTGACGCCTCGCGGACAGGCGGCACGCGGGATCGCGGCTATTTCGCCGCGATCTCGATCGGGCCCGGATGCGACAACGCGGCGATCGCGGTGCGGATATCCTCGATCGCGCGTTCCGTCGCTTCCTCGCCGATCCGGATCGCATCCTCGGCCCGATGGAAATCGAACCAGCCGACCGGCGCGATCCGTGGCGCAATGGTGACGTCCGGCGGCTCGCCGGCAAGCCGCGCGCGGGTGATGCGGTCCTGCATCACATTGAACGCTTCGACCATCACCGTGGGAATGCTCGGCCCGCCGCCGAGGAATTGCTGCCGCAGCGCGCGTTTGCCGCCGAACAGGCTGCGCAGCCCGCCACCCTCGGTTTCGAGCGCATGCGCCTGTTCGTCGAAATCGTCCGATCCATGGGTCGAGACGGTGGCGCCGCGCGCGAACATCTCCGAATTGAGATTGACGGCGATGACGAGCCGCGCGCCGAGCGAACGCGCCGCCGACACCGGCACCGGATTGACCAGCGCGCCGTCGACCAGCCAGCGGCCGCCGATCCGTACCGGCGTGAAGATGCCGGGCAGCGCATAGGAGGCGCGCAGCGCGTCGACCAGCCGCCCATGCGTGAGCCAGATTTCGTGGCCGGTGCTGATCTCGGTGGCGATGGCGGCAAACCGGATTTTCAGATCCTCGATATGCGTGGCGCCGAGCGCAGCTTCGAGACGCTTGGCGAGTTGCGCGCCGGAGATCAGCCCGGCGCGCGACAGCGACAGATCGAAATAACCGAGCATGCCGCGGAAATTCAGGCCGCGCGCCCATTCCTCGAAATTATCGAATTGTCCCGCGGCATAGCAGCCGCCAACCACCGCACCGATCGAGGTGCCGACGATCACATCCGGTTCGATGCCGTGCGCGCGCAGCGCGCGCATCACGCCGATATGAGCGAAGCCGCGCGCCGCGCCACCGCCGAGCGCAAGACCGATCGAGGGACGCGTCAGCGCCGGCTGCGCCGGGGCCTTTGTTGTGGCCTCGGTCGCGCGATCGTTGACTTTGCGTCCGAACAGTCCCTCGAACACCATATCCTGGCCTCGCTCATTCCATGATCCCGCCAACAACCGGCGCGCTCAAGCGTTCCACGCCGATATGGTGAAAAGCGGTCGCCGGCCCCGCCGATCCGACTGGCCGGCAAAATGTTAATGCGCGGAGGAACGCGCTTTCAGACCGTTTCCGGCCGAAACATCTCGAACATCGTATCGACCTTGGCGTAGTCGCCGCGATAGCCGCAACGGGCGATCGGGTGCATCGCACCGGTGTCGAGGATGCCGTCGCGCAGGAAACGGTCGTCGATATAGATGCCGACCACCTGGCCGATCACCATGAAGTTGTCGATCGCGTTGCCGTCCATGTCCTGGAGTTGCGTCACGCTGACGAGCTTGCACTCCAGCGCGCAGGGCGATTCCGCCACCCGCGGCGGCTTCACCTTCACCGACGGCGCCGGAGTGAGGCCGGATTTCTCCATCTCGTCGACGCCGGACGGATAGTCGCCCGAACTCTGGTTGACCGCATCGCGCAGATCCCAGGTCGCGAGATTGCAGACGAATTCGCGCGTCGTCTCGATGTTGCGCACGGAATCCTTGCGGCTCTCGCTGGAGAACATGACCATGCGCGGCCTGCTGGCGATGCCGTTGAAGAACGAATAGGGCGCGAGATTGATCCGGCCCTGCGCGTCGAGCGAACTGATCCAGCCGATCGGGCGCGGCACCACGATCGCCTTGAATGGGTCGTGGCGCAATGCGCGCTCCTTGCTGTCGGGATCGTAGAACATCGCTTTGTCTCAGAACCGGGTGACGATATCGGCGAGGGCGGGGCGCGGACGATCGTCCGGCGGTTTCACCGGTGTGCCGATATGCACGAAGCCGGCGATCTTCTCGTGCGGCGCGAGGCCGAAGGCGTCGAGCACGCGGCGGTCATAGGCGTACCATTCGGTCAGCCACGATGCGGCGTAGCCGAGCGCATGTGCGGCGGTGACGAGATTCATCGCCGCGGCGCCGGCCGACATCACCTGCTCCCATTCGGGAATTTTTGCGTGCGGCGCGGCGCGGCTGACGACGCCGACGACGAGCGGCGCGCGAGTAAAGCGGTTGCGCTCGAACGCCACCTGATCGTCGGTCGCGTCCGGCCGGTTTTCGTGGAAAATCCTGGCGAAGATGTCGCCGGCTTTCTGTCGCGCGTCGCCCTCGAACACGATGAAGCGCCACGGCGCAAGCTTGCCGTGATCCGGCACGCGCGAGGCCACGGTCAGCAGCGTGTCGAGATCCGGTCCGTTCGGGCCGGGCGCGGCGAGTTCGATCGGCTTGACGGAGCGGC
>MKWA01000012.1:11142-34883 GCA_001899285.1 Rhizobiales bacterium 64-17 | reverse complement strand
CTGCCGGGTAGCATGAGGCTTATGGGGTGACAAACAGGTAGCCATGCCACCCGTATCCGCCAGACCCGATGACATGAAAGCCGGGCAGGGCAGGCTTGAATTTGCCGCGATTAGGCTCGAAAAAGCGGGGTGGTCCTGCCGTTCTCTGGAATCAATCTGATTTGTCCCGCCTGATGCGAGCGATGCGTTGCCCCTTTGCCAAGCCGTGCGGCCTTGTCGCCGTGATGCTGGCCGCATTGCTGTTCGTCATGCAGCCGGCGTCAGCGCAGCAGTTGCAAAGCCCGCCATCGTCGTCGCTGCTATCGGCGCAGCCCTCGAGCGGCGCGACCGGTTCGCCGGGCGGCACGCTGCTGTCGCCGAACGTGTTTCCGCCGCCGCCGGGGCCGATGTTTCCGGCCGCGCCCTATGCGACGCCGATGGTGCCGGCCGGGCAGGGCGCGCTGACGCTCAGTGCACGTTTCGGCGCCGATGCACCGGCGATCACGTCCGGCCTGATCTGGAAGATTTTTGCGGCGACGCCGGACGACAAGGGCAACTTCCGTCTGGTCAAGGAAGAGCACACGCCGAACCCGACGGTGGTGCTGCCGGTCGGTGCCTACATCGTCCATGTCGGCTTCGGCCTCGCCAGCGCGGTGAAGACCGTGCAGCTTGGCGCCGAGCCGGCACGCCAGGTGTTCGACCTGCCCGCGGGCGGCGTGCGGCTCACCGGCAAGGTGGGCGACACGGTGATCCCCGGCGGGCAGATCACCTTCGACATTTTCCCCGGCAGCCAGTTCGACATCGGCGACCGCCGTCCGGTGGCGGAGCGGGTGATGACCGGCGACGTGGTGGTGGTACCGGAAGGCACTTACTTCATTGTCTCGAATTACGGCGACGGCAATTCCACCGTGCGTTCGGACATCCGCGTGCAGGCCAACAAGCTGACCGACGTGACGGTCAATCACCGCGCTGCGGTGATCACGCTCAAGCTCGTCGGCAATCGCGGCGGCGAGGCGTTGCCGAGCACGTCATGGTCGGTGCTCACGCCCGGCGGCGACGTGATCAAGGAATCGATCGGCGCATTCCCGCGCGTCGTGCTCGCCGAGGGCGAGTACCGAGCCATCGCCCGCAACGAAGGCCGCGTGTTCGAGCGCGAGTTCAAGGTTGTCGCCGGCGTCGACGGCGATATCGAAGTGCTGGCGCGGTAAGCTAAAACGCGTATTGGTTAGCGCAAATCCATCTTCCGTTCGTCCCCGCGCATAGCCGTCCAAAGGACGGCGTCCTTCCAGAACGCCTATGGCGGGGACCCACGCTTGGCAATGTCACGAGTGTCGCAAAGCGTTCATTCCCGCTTTCGCGGGAATGAACGGAGAGAGTATCGCCAGCAGGCCTAGATTTTCGCCCGCTTCATATCCGGCGGTACGGCTTCGTCCGCCAGCATCTTCAGTGCGGCGTCGAGCGGCAGCACCTGCTGGCCTTCCTTGCCGAGCCGGCGGATCGAGACGGTGCGCTCCGCCGCTTCCTTCTTGCCGACGACGAGCAGCGCCGGAATCTTCGCCAGCGAGTGTTCGCGCACCTTGTAGTTGATCTTCTCGTTGCGCAGGTCGATGCCGGCACGCAGGCCCGCCGCGCGCGCCGCCGCCAGCACTTCCTTTGCGTAATCGTCGCCATCGGAGGTGATGGTCGCGACCATCGCCTGCTGCGGCGCGAGCCACAACGGCATGTGGCCGGCATAGTGTTCGAGCAGGATGCCGGTGAAGCGTTCCAGCGAGCCGCAGATCGCGCGATGCACCATCACCGGCGTCTTCTTCGCGCCGTCGGCGTCGATGTAGAACGCGCCGAAGCGTTCCGGCAGGTTGAAATCGACCTGCGTGGTGCCGCACTGCCAGTCGCGGCCGATGGCGTCACGCAAGACGTATTCGAACTTCGGCCCGTAGAACGCGCCTTCGCCGGGATTGATCGACGTCTTGATCCGGTTGTTCGCGGCGGCGATGCGTTTGAGCACGTCGGCCATCACCGCTTCGGCGTGGTCCCACGCGGCGTCGGAGCCGACGCGCTTTTCCGGGCGGGTCGACAGCTTCACCGTCAGCTCGCCGTCGAAGCCGAAGTCGGAATAGGTGGACAGGATCAGGTCGTTGATCTTCAAGCACTCGTCGGCAAGCTGATCCTCGGTGCAGAAGATATGCGCGTCATCCTGGGTGAAGCCGCGCACGCGCATCAGCCCGTGCATCGCGCCGGACGGCTCGTAGCGGTGCACGATGCCGAATTCGGCGAGGCGGATCGGCAGATCGCGATAGCTCTTGAGGCCGTGCTTGAAGATCAGCACATGGCCGGGGCAGTTCATCGGCTTGATCGCGAACCAGCGTTTGTCTTCCGCCTCGTCGCCGGCCGACTGTGCTGCGAACATGTTCTCGCGATACCACTGCCAGTGGCCCGACGTCTCCCACAGCGACTTGTCGAGCATCTGCGGCGCGTTGACCTCGTCGTAGTCGATGGCGAGGCGGCGGCGCATATAGGCGATGATGGTCTGGAACAGGGTCCAGCCCTTGGCGTGCCAGAACACGACGCCGGGGCCTTCCTCCTGGAAGTGGAAGAGATCAAGCTCGCGGCCGAGGCGGCGGTGATCGCGCTTCTCCGCTTCCTCCATCTGCTTGAGGTAAGCGTCGAGTTCTTCCTGCTTGGCGAAGGCGGTGCCGTAGATGCGGGTCAGCATCGGGTTCTTGCTGTCGCCGCGCCAGTAGGCGCCCGCGACCTTCATCAGCTTGAAGGCATTGCCGACCTTGCCGGTCGAGGTCATGTGCGGGCCGCGGCACAGATCGAACCAGTCGCCCTGATAGTAAATCTTGATCGGCTCGGTGCCGGGAATGGCGTCGACCAGTTCGACCTTGAAGGCTTCGCCCTTGTCGCGGAACACCTGCTTGGTCTTCTCGCGATCCCAGACTTCCTTGGTGAAAGGCTTATCGCGCGCGATGATCTCGCGCATCTTCTTCTCGATCGCCTCGAAGTCCTCGGGCGTGAACGGCTCGTTGCGGAAGAAATCGTAATAGAAACCGTTCTCGATCACCGGGCCGATGGTCACCTGGGTGCCGGGCCACAGGGTTTGCACCGCTTCCGCGAGCACATGCGCGGCGTCGTGCCGGATCAGCTCCAGCGCGCGCGGATCGTCGCGGTTGATGAACTCGATCTGGGCGTCATGGTCGATCGGGTCGTTGAGATCGGCGACCGTGCCGTCGAGCGCCATCGCCACGGTGCGCTTCGCCAGCGAGGGCGAAATGCCCTTGGCGATATCGAAGCCGGTGATGCCGTTGGGAAATTCGCGGCGTGCGCCGTCGGGGAAGGTCAGCGCGACCATTCTTCACTCCTGTTGCTCACTCGCTGCCTACGAATGCAGGTAAGCGTTGTTGTCGGTGGCACGGGAATAACGCAGCGACTCAGTGCGTGCAACAGCCGGGTTCCATCGTCCGTCCGGCGGCGGGTGGCACGGTGTTGGTGCCGCGCCAGCGGCCATAGCGCCACGGCAGATACCAGCGCGCGCCGGGAGGCGGCGTGTCGGGCACGAAGTCGAGGCCGTGCGTGCCCCAGGGCTGGCAGCGCAGAAGTCGAGCCAGCGTCATCCAGCCTCCGGCCCACAGGCCGAACCGCATGATCGCCGTCTCGCCGTAGTCGGAGCAGCTCGGCAGGTGCCGGCAGCGCGGTCCGATCAGCGGCGACAGGACATAGCGATAGCCATGGATCAGCACGCGTCCGGCGCGTCGCGGCAAACTCAGAAGCGGATGATCGGAACCGGGCATGACCGATGTGAGATAAGAGTTCCGGGAACCCGATGGAACCGAACATATGAAAAAGGTCAGCAATAGCGTCTTTTTTGCACTACCGACTCGTCGCCCTTCGCGCGTATTTTTACACACGATGACGGGAGGATAGCACGTCGCCTGCCGACCGCGGCGCACAAGACCGCGGAACGGGCGAAGGGGAATAGACGGATCAATGAGACGACTGGCTGCGACGACCGCGGCGCTGGCCGCGATCCTGACGGTGTTCACCCCGACGCTCGGCTTCGCCGCGCGTGATGACCGCTCGGTGCCGATGCGGTTCGCGCTTGTCGGCAGCAACCCCGCCGATCACTGCCCCGCCGATTGTTCGTGGCTCATTTCCGCCTACGGCTCGATTACCGCCGACACACCGCGCGACTTCCGCGCCTTTGCCGCCGGCAAGGATTTGACGGGCGCGACGGTGGTGCTCGATTCCGACGGCGGATCGGTGCTCGGCGCGCTTGCCTTCGGCCGCGAGATTCGCCGGCTCGGGCTTGCCACGACCGTTGGCCATATCGAAGCCGCCGATGCCGGGAAAGGCACGCCGCTGCGCATCGACCCGCAGGCTGACTGTGAATCCATGTGCGCCTTCGTGCTGCTCGGCGGCGTTCATCGCCATGTGCCGGCCAAGGCGCGGGTGATGGTGCATCAGATCTGGCTCGGCGACCGCCGCGACGATCCGACCGCCGGCAGCTATTCGGCGGAAGACCTGGTGCTGGTGCAGCGCGACATCGCGCGGCTCGCGCAATATGTGGTCGATATGGGCGTCGGCGCCGGCATCCTCGATCTCGCGCTGCGCATTCCGCCGTGGGAGCCGATGCGCGAACTCAACCGCGCCGAACTGCAGCGGCTGCAACTGGTCACTGACACCGCGCCCTCCGCTGCGATCGCGGCGGTGACGCCGGGTGCCCGCGTCATGCCCGCGGCACTGGTGCGCGACGACGGCAGCAATGTCGGCCGCGCGGGCTGGGCGCTGCTCGACGAAATGCAGGGGACGGCGCTGACCCGCCGCCATCCGGTGACGGTGGAGGGCGAGGAGATCGGTCTGTTCGATCTCACCTTCGCCTGCGGCTCGTCGGCCGATAACTACATCGTCAGCTATTCGGAAACGCGCGCGCGTCGCAACGGCGATCCCGCCACGGTCGGGGAGGTGACACTCGGTATCGCCAGCCGCACGCTGCCGCTCACCATCGTGCCGCGCAAATCGCAGACGGTGACGGAAGCCGACGGCGAGATCGAGACCTTCGCCAGCGGCATCGTGCCGGGCGAACTGGTGCGCGCGCTCGCCGGCGGCAAGCCGCGCTCGCTGGTCGTCGCCACCAGCATGGCGCACGCCAAAGCGGCTGGCGAAGCAACCTCGATCCGGATCGGCAATGTCGGCTTCTCGCGCAACTTCCCGAAGCTTGCCGCGTCATGCGAACGGCTTGCCGGCAATGCGGTGGCCGACGCGGGTGGCCGGATTGCCACCAAGCTGAATGCGAACAGCGGCGCGCTGGCGCACGCCGAAGAGGCGACGCCGAAGCGGTAGAGTGAAACGGCGGGTTACTCCGCCGCTTGCGCCCGCTTGCTCTCGATCTGGTCGATGGCGTTGACCACCGCATCGAACGTCAGCAGCGTCGAGGCGTGCCGTGCCTTGTAGTCGCGCACCGGTTCGAGCACGGCGAAGTCGGCCCATTTGCCGGCCGGCACCGGGCCGTTCTCCTTGAGCATCTTGCGCACCGTCTCGCGCAGCGCCCGCAATTCCTCGGCCGTGGCGCCGACCACATGCCGCGCCATCAGCGAGGACGACGCCTGGCCGAGCGCGCAGGCTTTCACGTCATGGGCGAAGTCGGTGACGGCCGGGCCGTCCATCTTCAGGTCGATGGTGACGGTCGAGCCGCACAGCTTGGAATGCGCCGTGGCGCTGGCGTCAGGGTCCGAGAGGCGGCCGATCCGGGGGATATTGCCCGCGAGGTCGAGAATCCGGTTGTTATAGACGTCGTTCAGCATGATTTCGGCGGATTTCGCGCGGTCCGCGAGCTTGATCCTGTCCTATGGCACACCCTATATAGGGGCGAACCTCACGGGTCGGAAAGGGGTCCGATCGGCGGCATGGCCAGCCCAAAAGGGGCGATGACCGTGCTGGAGGCAGGCAGCGTCAGGAATGCCTCGCACGAACAATGACTTGTGCGGGCGGTGACTTGCGAACCCCCGGTGACACTCCCGGCACATCCGCTTGACGGCGGACGGGGGCCGGTCGAACGGAGCAACGTCATGGACGCGCCTACCAAGAATGCCAACGTCAAGCCGTGGCCGAAGCAGGGCCTCTCGGACCATGTCCGTGCGGCGCCCGAGCCGTCCGCCCCGCGCCCGTCACGGGAAGCCGCGCTTGAGGCCGTGCGCACGCTGCTCGCTTTCGCCGGCGACGATCCGGCGCGCGAGGGTCTGCTCGATACGCCGAAGCGCGTGGTCGAGGCTTACGAGGAGATGTTCGCGGGCTATCGCGAATGCCCGCTCGATGTGCTTGACAAGACCTTCGGCGAGATCGGCTCCTACAACGATTTCGTGCTGGTGAAGGACATCACCTTCAACTCGCATTGCGAACACCACATCATGCCTTTCTTCGGCAAGGCGCACATCGCCTACAAGCCGGTGGAGCGGGTGGTCGGCCTGTCGAAGCTCGCGCGTCTGGTCGATGTCTACGCCAAGCGCCTGCAGACGCAGGAGCACATGACCTCGCAGATCGCCACCGCGCTCGAAGAGGTGCTCAAGCCGAAGGGCGTCGCGGTAATGCTCGAAGCCGAGCATATGTGCATGTCGATCCGCGGCGTGACCAAACCCGGTTCGCTGACGGTGACGACGCAGTTCTCCGGCCTGTTCCTCGACAACCCGCAGGAGCAGGTGCGGTTCATGACGATGATCCGCGGCGGTCTCTGACACCGCGCTCTCGTCAGTCAGGCGATGAGTTGTCACGGGACGCCTGCGGGCGTCCCGTTGCGTATGGGGATGAGGAGACGACCGTGACCGAAAGCCCGTTCGCGCCGCGCGGCACCGCCGCCGAGATCGAGGAAGGCCGCGCGCTCGCGCCAAAATTCGACAAGGATGGCTTGATCACCGCCGTCGTCACCGACGCGGCGTCGGGCGATCTGCTGATGCTCGCGCATATGAATGCGCAGGCGCTGCAACTGACCATCGAGACCGAGCAGGCGCATTTCTATAGTCGTTCGCGCAACAAGCTCTGGAAGAAGGGCGAGGAGTCCGGCCACGTCCTCGACGTGACCGAGCTGCGCGTCGATTGCGATCAGGACGCGGTGCAGCTCAAGGTGCGCCAGAGCGGGCCGGGTGTGTGCCACACCGGCCGTACGTCATGCTTCTATCGCGCGGTGCCGCTCGGCAGCGACAAGGGCAAAGGCGTGACGTTGGAATTCGTCGATGCCGACCGCGTGTTCGATCCGGCGAAGGTGTACGAGAAGAAGTAGAACCGCTTCTCCCGATCCGCCTTATCCTGAGGAGCGCCGTTACCGTCCAACCCGCGCCAGCAGCGCCTGCGCCTTCACCAGATGCGGCCGGTCGAACATCTTGCCGCCGATGCCGACGACGCCGGCACCGGGCTCGCGCGCGAACGCATCGATCACCGCCTGCGCCTGCGACAGCGCCTCCTCGGTCGGCGTGAAGGCGCGGTTGATGGCCTCCACCTGGTTGGGGTGGATCGCCATCTTGCCGGTGAAACCGTCGCGGCGCGCTTCCTCGCATTCGCGCGCCAGCCCCTCGGCGTTGCGGAAATCGACATACACCGTGTCGATCGGCTGCACCTGCGCCGCCACCGCGCCGGCGAGACAGAGGCTGCGTGCCAGCCGGTACGGATCGAGGAAGTTGCCGGCGTCATCGCGGTTGCGGTCGGCGCCGAGTTCGGCGGACAGATCTTCGGCGCCCCAGGTGAGGCCGATCAGCCGGTGGCTGGCGTCCGCATAGGTGCCGGCGAGAAACAGCGCCTTCGCCGTTTCGGTGGCGATGGCGACGACCTTGATCGCGCCTTCGGTCAGGCCGTGCACCGCTTCGCGCGCGGTGAGCTTGGCGTCGAGATGGATCACCGACGCGCCGCCTTCCGCCTTTGGAAACATTACCGCGTCGGGGCGGCCCGGCACGATCGCGTTGAGGTCGTCGTCGGCAAAACCGGAGGCGAAGCTGTTGATCCGCACGATCAGCTTCGGTCGCTCGGTCTTGTCGCGGTGCGCGGCGAGGAAGTCGAGCGCGCCCTCGCGCGCGGCCTCCTTGCGTTCGAGCGAAATCGAATCCTCGAGGTCGAGCAGCAGCGCGTCGGCGCCGCTGCCGAGGCCCTTGGCGAGCTTCTGCGGTGAATCGGCGGGGATGAACAGGAGCGAGCGCATCATCAGGGCCGCTTGTTGATGAAAGCCTGGCGGTGGCATTCGGCGACGAGCTTGCCGTCCTGCTTGTAGGCGCAGTGATGCAGCTCGACGATGCCGGCGCCGGGACGCGACTTCGACTCGCGCTTGCCGACGATGGTGGTGGTGGCGCGCACCGTGTCGTTCTCGAACAGCGGGTTCGGGAATTTCACGTCGGTCATGCCGAGATTGGCGATGGTGGTGCCGACCGAGAGATCGCTGACCGACATGCCGATCATCAGGCCGAGCGTGAACAGCGAGTTCATCAGCGGCTGGCCCCACTCGGTCTCCTTCTCGCAGAACTCGCGGTCGATATGCAGCGGCTGCGGATTGAGCGTCATGTTGGAGAACAGCATGTTGTCCATCTGCGTCACCGTGCGGGTGTAGCGGTGCTCGTAGGTCCGTCCGACCTCGAAGTCCTCGAAATACAGTCCACCCCGCTTGTGCCGCTGCGGCTCGCTCATCCTGGCCTCCCGCCCGTGTTCGTTAAGGTTTCGTTTACCATAAATGTTCATGGTCGGCAGTGCGGCTTACCCAAGAATGGGTCAAAGGGGCAGGGCCGCGCCACAGGCATTCATCCATGGCGGTCGATCCCACCAGTGCGAGTGCGGCAACGCAAGCCTCTGGTGCAATCCGGCAGGCCGCGCGGACGACCGGCACGAGCTTTGACTATCTGCTCGCGACCGCGAAGCTCGAATCGAACCTCAATCCCTCGGCGCAAGCTTCAACCTCCTCGGCCAAGGGGCTGTTCCAGTTCATCGAGCAGACCTGGCTCTCCACCATGAAATCGGCCGGGCCGGGGCTCGGCTACAGCGGCTATGCCGACGCGATCAGCTACAACGCCAATTCCGGCCGCTACGAGGTCAGCGATCCGGGAATGCGCGACGCGATCATGAAGCTGCGCGGCGACCCGGCGGCGAGCGCGGCCATGGCCGGTGCGTTCACGCGCGGCAATCAGGACCAGTTGCAGGGTGCGCTCGGCCGGGCGCCGACCGACGGCGAACTCTACATCGCGCATTTCCTTGGGGCCGACGGTGCGAGCCGGCTGATCACGGCCGCCACCAGCCGGCCGAACGCCTCCGCCGCCGATCTGTTTCCGGGGGCGGCGAGCGCCAACCGCGCCATCTTCTACGATCGTGCCGGCAACGCCCGCTCCACCGAGCAGGTCTATGCGGTGCTCGCCAATAAGCTCGATCAGGCGAAGATCGCCGCCGGCGCCTCGGGGCAGGGCAGCGATACGGCGGTGGCGCAGATCGGCCAGACCTTCCTCGACCGCCTGCCGCCGTTGCCGAAAGATCGTGTTGCCAGCGTTGCCGCGCCGGATACCGCGGGCGTGACGCAAGCCTATGCCGAGGCCAGCCAGCGCGAAGCCACGCGGGCGCTTCGACAGGTGCAGCCGGTGCGCGACGACCGCCCGCTGTTCCAGGCGATGTTCACTGCGCGCGACAACAATCCGATCGCGCCGGTGGTGCAGGCGCTGTGGACCGACACCGCGCCGGCCGCAGCCCAGGCTTCGCCAGCCACACCGTCGCGGCCCGCCGGCATTCGGCCCCTCGACCTGTTCCGAGACACCGGCCGCGGCTGATCGTCGTTAACGTTTCGACAGGATTTATGCTGAACCGTTTGTTAAGCGGTCGCGCGTAGCATGACCTCTGCGCATCGTTCATGCGCGTGTCGTGTAGCGTTGGTTCAGTATGATTGTCCGTCAGTTCCTGCAGTGGCTGCAGACGGCGTCCCCCGGCAACCGGGCGGATGCGACTTCCGCGCTGGCGCGCGCCTATCTCCATTCCGATTTATCCGCCGACGATCTCGCCGCCGCCGAAGGCGCGATGGTGATGCTGCTCGACGATCCGTCGCCGCTGGTGCGGCGCGCGCTCGCCGAGGTGTTCGCCTCAAGCCAGAAGGCGCCGCCGATCGTCGTGCATGCGCTTGCCTGCGATCAGCCGGATGTGGCCGAGCCGATCCTCGCGCGTTCGCCGCTGCTGCCGGATGCGGAGCTGGTCGATTGCATCGCCGGCGGTTCGGTGGACACGCAGACGATCGTCGCCCGCCGCGCGCTGGTATCGCGGGCCGTGTCTGCCGCCATCGCCGAAGTCGGATGCGCGGAAGCCTGTCTCGTTCTCCTCGAAAATGACGGCGCGGAGATTGCGCCTTTCTCGCTCGATCGCATTGTTGAGCGGTTCGGCCATCTCGCGCCGATCCGCGAGACGCTGCTTGGCCGTCCCGACCTCAACGCGGCGATGCATCAGGCGCTGCTGGCGAAGCTGTCGCAGGCGCTCGCGGGATTCGTCACCGCGCGGCACTGGATCAAGCAGGATCACGCGCAGCATGCGGCGCGCGAAGCATGCGAGAAGGCGACCATCGCGCTCGCCGCCGAAACCGGCGTCGACGAGATCGTCGACCTCGTGGCGCATCTGCGCGCGAGCGGACAGCTCACTGCCGGGCTGGTTTTGCGCGCGCTGCTGTCGGGCCACGTCCTGCTGGTCGAAACCGCGCTGGCGGAATTGTCCGGGATGCCGGTCGAGCGGGTCTCGAGTTACGTGCACGATCGCGCGCTCAATGGCTTTGCCGCGCTCTATGCCGCGGCCGGATTGCCGGAGATTGCCTATCCCGCGTTCCGCGAAGCGATCATCGCCATGCGCGAGGGCGTGCTGCTCGGTGAAGCAGGCGGCCCGGCGCGGCTGAAGCGGCGCATGGTCGAGCGTGTCGCCGCCGGTTGCGCGCAGGAGATGCGCGACGATCTCGAACCACTGATGGCGCTGCTGCGGCGTCTCGCGACCGAAGCCGCACGGGACGAGGCGCGGATGTTCTGCGAGGATCTGGTGGCGCGCGACCGCTACAACGCGCCACCGCCGGATTATCATTTCACCGTGGACGACCGCCTCGTGGCGTAACCGTCGTGTCTGTTGGAAAAAATTTCGGCCGCCTGTGGGGCGGCCGATTTTTTAGCCGATCTGGTCGGGTGCGAGCGGCGGCCCCTGGATCAACTCCAGCACGTCGGGGCGGTGCCGGTTGACGTGGATCAGGAATTCGTCGGTCACTTCACGCAACCGCCGCGACAGCGAAAACGCCAGCTCGGCCGCGTCGGAGCGTTCGTATTCCCGATAAATCGCGCGCACCGCATCGACGTGCTGGTCGATGAGCTGCAGCGGAATGCGGGTAGCGTCGGGCGCATGTTCGAGCAGCCGGCAGAGACTTTCGGCGGCGCCGGTCACGCCCGGATAGCCGAACGTATCCGCCTCGCCCTTGATGTCATGGGCGGCGTGAAACAGCGCGTCCTTGGTGGTTTTGGTGAAGCCCTGGCGCTTGACCTCGGAGCGCGCCTGATCGAGGCGCTCGCATTCGGTCTGCATCCAGCCGGCAAATTCGCTGGACAGGTCTTCCAGCGCGCGTTCGGCGCGGGCGACCGGATCGTCGCCGGGGGCGAGCGGCACGCTCGACACCGCCTTGCGCAGCTTGTTGGCTGGCGTGATCACCTCGTGATCGGCGAAGGTCTGGGTGGCCGGATTGTCCTTTGACATCTGGGTTCTCTGTCTTCTGCGGCGTCAGCCGATCGAACGGACTTTGTCCAGCAGCGGAACTTGCCGGATCACATCAGCCTTGCCGCCCTTGCGGCGCTCCTGGCCGCTATAGGTGGGATTGACGTTGCGCCGCCGGTCGGGACCGAAATAGGTCTTGGTCTTGATGAACGGGCGCGGATTGGCGACCACATTGACGATGCGTTCGTAGAGGCCCTTGGCGGAGATCGGCTTGGCCAGGAATTCGGTGATGCCGGCGTCGCGGGCGGCGGTAACGCGGTTCTTCTCCGAATGGCCGGTGAGCATGATCACCGCCACATACGGATTGGCGTTGGCGCCCGGCTGGCGGATCATCTGCGTCAGCTCGAGGCCGTCGAAGATCGGCATCGCCCAGTCGGTGATGATGATGTCTGGAATGTAGTGGTTGAAGGCTTCGAGACCCGCCGCGCCGTCTTCGGCTTCATAGACCTCGCGCGCGCCGAAGCCATGCAGCAGCGTGCGCATGATGCGACGCATATGCGCGTTGTCGTCAATGACGAGAAAGCGAAGCCGGTTGAAGTCGATACGAACCATGGACGCCCCGGACATCGGAACCAGGTCCGAGCCTGTTCCGCAAGCTACCGGGGCGGCGTTAACGAAGGGTTTAGCATAACGGCGGGGTTGCGGCGGAGGGGCGGGATAGCCCGAAAAGCAATCGCGCCCCTAGAACTCGAACTGCTCGCGGATGATGCGGTCGTCGAGGCTGTGGCCGGGGTCGAACAGCAGGTTGATCGGCAGCTTGTGGTCCATGGCGATGCTGACCCTCTGGACGGATCGCACCTCGTCATGGTCGGCGACGGCGGCGACGGGTCGCTTGTCGGTCTCCAGCACCTCGACGGTGACGTGAGCCTTGTCGGCGAGCAGGGCGCCATGCCAGCGCCGCGGCCGAAACGGCGAGATCGGCGTCAGCGCCAGCAGCGAGGCGGTGATCGGGATGATCGGCCCCTGCGCCGAGAGATTGTAGGCGGTCGAGCCGGCCGGGGTGGAGACGAGCACGCCGTCGGCGATCAACTCCTCCAGCCGCTCCTGGTCGTCGACGAGGATCCGCAGATGCGCGGCCTGGGCGCTTTGCCGGAACAGCGACACCTCGTTGATAGCGTAGTGCCGGTGCTCGCGGCCTTCGGTATCGACCGCCACCATCAACAGCGGGTGGATGGTGGTGAGTTGGGCGGCGGCGAGCCGCAGCGTCAGATCCTCCGCCGAGAACTCGTTCATCAAGAAGCCGACGGTGCCACGGTGCATGCCGTAGATCGGCTTGCCGGACCGCATGAACTCATGCAGGGTCTGCAGCATCAGGCCGTCGCCGCCGAGCGCGACGATGACGTCCGCGTCCGCCGGATCGGCAACCCCGTAGCGCTGCTGCAACTGGTCGAGCGCGGCGCGCGCTTCCGGCGTCCGGCTGGCGACGAAGGCGATCGTCCTGAAGTTTCGGCTCATTGAGGCTATGGATTCATGGAACGCGCGACGCTCGTCTATACAACGTATCCGTCGCTGGGCGAAGCGGAGCGGGCGGGGCAGGCGATCGTCGGGCAGCGGCTCGCGGCCTGCGTCAATATCCTCCCCGGCATGATCTCGCACTATTGGTGGGAAGGACAAGTCGAACGCGGCGAGGAGGTGGTGATGATCATCAAGACGCGCGCGTCGCTGGCCGAGGCCGTTCAACAGGCCGTGAAGGCGAACCACCCCTACAGCACGCCGGCGCTGATGGTGCTGCCGGTCGAGGCGGTCGATCCGGCTTATCACGCCTGGATTCTGGCTGAAACGGACGCCGCGACGCGCGAAATCGCCGCAAGGTGACAGCGCCGTAACCTTCGGCACGATCCCGCCACGTTTCCGACACCGCTTCATCCCGCAGTTTGAACGGCGGCTAACGCCGCCCTTCAGAGGCAGTTCAATCCGCCGGCTGCATGGTGTGCGCACGATCGGAGCATCCGATCAGCCGATTCACAATCGGGTTCGCGGCGAACCCAGAGCAAGGACGACACCCATGTTTCGCAAGATAGCCATCGCGCTTGTGGCTTCCAGCCTGATCGCCGGCCCGGTTTTCGCGCAGACCAGCACCACCACCGCGCCCGCCGCCGTCAGCGGCAAGGCTGACGTGAAGACGCCGGCCGCGACCGCCAACACCAGCGCCAAGGTGTCGGTGAAGCCGGCGGCCAAGGTGAAGCACGTCAAGAAGGCGAAGAAAGCCAAGAAGCACGTCTCGCTGAAAGCGCACAAGACGCATCACGTGGCGAAGCTGAGCAAGAAGGCGAAGAAGATTCAGCATCGCGCGTAAGCGTTTCCTTCGGGAAGTGGCGCATCCGTGGTGCAGCGCGGACCGCCGGCGCCGGTCGGGACCAACGTCCCGGCCGGCGTTCCCGTTTGTGGGCGATGTCCCGCCGCGGTTTGACTCCGCGAAGCCGGCCGGGCCATAGTTTTTCTGTGCTGGTTCCCCGGGTTGCACCGGGGAGGAAAGAGGGAACGCGGACTGCAGGCTGGCTCCAACCAGCGGCAAACCGCGGCTGCCCCCGCAACTGTAAGCGGCGAGCTTGATCCGCCATGGCCACTGGGACTTGTCCTGGGAAGGCCGGACCCAAGCAGCGACCCGCAAGCCAGGAGACCTGCCAGCGCAGTCACCCAACCGGTGGACGGGAGGTCCATACGGAGCGGTCTTTCGCAGCGGTGACGTCGATACCGTTGCGGGTCCGTGGGCGATTTTCTCTCCCATGACGTCGTCAGTCTGAACGCGCCAATGCGTTCGTGTCTGCGCAACGGGTTCGTTTCACCCGAAGCGCGCGCCATGGCGCGCGCGAACGAAGGAGCGTGGGCTGTGGGGAGTTCAAGAATAATCATCGGCGCCGTGATGGCGTCAGCAGTCGGTCTCAGTGGAGGGGCGGCGTCGGCACAGCAGTCGACCGAGTTGCCGCCGGTCGACGTGACGGCGAGCCGGCTGTCGAATGGTATTACCGGGGCATCGACGACCATCATCTCGTCGGACGATCTGGAGCGCGCGCCGCAGGCGACGCTGCAGGACATCCTGTCGCGTGAAGCCGGAATCCAGACCACCAGTCTTTATGGCGGCATCAATGGTGCGGGTACGACAGTCGATATGCGCGGCTTCGGTGTCACCGCACCGTCGAATGTGCTGGTTCTGGTCGACGGCCGGCGCTTCAACGATTCCGATCTCACCGGGTTCGATTTCAGTCTGATCCCGCGCAATGCCATCGAGCGCATCGAGATCACGCGTGGCAACAGCGGCGCGGTGCTTTATGGCGACGGTGCGGTTGGCGGTGTCATCAATATCGTCACCAAGAACGGTGTTGGCGCGAAGCCGAGCGGCCGGATCGAGGCGGCTTATGGGGCATTGGCGACGCGGGAAGGCAAGGCTTCGGCCAGTGCTTCTTTCGGGCCGTTTTCCGCTTCGGTGTTCGGCAACGCATTCGCCACCAATGGCTATCGCGATAACAATTCGTCGAAGCAGATGCAGGGTGTCGGCGATTTTCGCTACACCACCAACGAAGGCAGCGCGTTCTTCAACATTTCCGCCGATGACCTGAAGCTCCGCACGCCGGGACCGCGCAACATTGCCAACGGGCCGTTCGTCGGTTTCTTCAACGAATATCTCACCAACCGCCAGGGAACGAATACACCGCTCGATTACGCCAACCGGCAGAACGTCGCGGTCCGTGGCGGCGTCACCCGCAATGTGTGGGACGGAGTCGAGGTGGTGCTGGATGGCAGCATCCGGCGCAAGACCACGCAGTTCGCAACCTTCAATCCTATTGGGGGATTCAACCCGCCGAACCAGCCGCTTGCTTACAACGACACGACACTGACGACTTATTCGATCACGCCGCGCGTCAATGTCGACCGGACTTTCGGGCCGGTGCGGGCGCGCATGGTTGCGGGTATCGACCTGTACAAGACCCAGTACAATTCCGACCGGAGCAACTTCCAGGGCGCCGCGCCGTATCACCGGTACGATTTCTCGCAGACCACAACCGGTTTCTATGCGCAACCGACCTTCACGTTCTACGACAACACGGATATTTCGTTCGGTGGCCGAATTCAGCGCAACGATTTCCATGCGCGGGATACGTTCGATCCGCTGGCGCCGCCAAGCCCCGGCGGTGTCAATCCCGCCGGCCGACCACTCGACACGCACGACACCCAGCGTGCCGTGCATCTGGGATTCGAGCATCGCTTCAACCAGAGCATCGCTGTCTTTGCGCGCATGGCGCAAAGTTTTCGTGTTCCGAATATCGACGAGCGGGTCGGTGCGACGCCGATTTTCACCGTCACCAACTTCGACCTGAAGACCCAGCGCTCGCGCGATTACGAGGGTGGCGTCAAGGTGAAGTGGGGGCGGTTTGCGTTGCAGTCGAGCGTCTACGACATGTATCTGACGGACGAACTGCATTTCAGTCCGATCACGTTTGCCAACACCAATCTCGATCCGACGCGGCGTTACGGCTTCGAGAACATGGCGACGCTGCAACTGACCGATACGGTGCGACTCAAGGCGACTGCGTCCTATACGCGCGCGGTATTTCGCTCCGGGCCGTTCATGGGCAATGACGTGCCGCTCGTGGCGCGCTGGAGCGGCAGTGCCGGCATGAGCTGGGATTTGTACGGGAAGTATCTCGTGCTCGATGCGGTGGCGCGCTTCACCGGCAAGCGTTTCCTCGATGGAGACGAAGCCAATGCCGGTCAGATGATGGTGCCGGCAACGACCCTCGTTGATTTGCGGCTCGGTGGCGAGATCGACAAATTCTTCTGGTCGGTGTCGGTGCAAAATCTCTTCGACCGCAAATACTTCGACTACGGTCTGGATCAGAGCTTCCCCGGCAATCAGTTCGTGTCGCTGTATCCGCTTCCCGGACGTACCTTCATGCTGCGTGCCGGCATGACCTTCTGAGAAAAGGCGGCCCCTGTCGTCGATAGGGGCCGCCGATTTCTGTTCCGAATCGGGAACTTTTCTCTCCGGCAGTCATTATCCGGCCACGGGTCGCGCTCGCGGCCCTTTTGCGCATGGAGAGACGAGATGAAAAAGCCGCTGATGGCCCTCATGGGGCTTGCCACGGTCGCCGCCGTTCTGCCGTTCGGATCGCAGGCTGATGCACAAACGCGGATCGGCACCTTGAATTGCGCTGTGGCGCCGGGCGTCGGCCTCATCCTCGGATCGCGCAAATCGGTCGACTGCGTTTATCGCGCGTCCGGTGGACGGTACTACGAACATTATGTCGGCTCGATCGGCCGGCTTGGCATCGATATCGGTTTCACCGACGGCGGCCGTCTCGGCTGGGCGGTGATTGCGCCGTCGCGCCCGGGGCCGGGTGCGCTGGCGGGGACTTATGTCGGCGCCGGCACGGAGGTCACGGTGATCGGTGGCGTCGGCGCCAACGTGCTGGTCGGAGGCTTCGAGCGCAGCGTCACTTTGCAGCCGCTGTCGTTCAGCGCGCAGACCGGCGCCAATGTTGCGGTCGCGGTGAGTTCGCTCGATCTCAACCCGGCTGGCCCGCCGATGCGGCACCGTCATCACAAGCATCGCCGGCATCATCGCCATCACCGCTAAGGCGTCGCGCGCGCGTGTGCGCTTGACTTTGAAAGGCCGCCCGGAGGGGCGGCCTTTTTCGTGGACGGGGAGAAGGGCGGCTTGAGCGGCCCGTGGCCACGCCGCTATTGTGTGTGCGGGCGGCGAGGGGAGGCACCATGAAAACGAGCGTCAGCGTCGCGCTCCTGATCGCAGCCTGCGTGCTCACCGGCTGCAGCACCACATCGTCCGACGAACCGAGCGCCGCGGAGCGCGAGGCGATCCGCCAATCGCAGAACGTGTTTCCGCAGAACTACAAGGCAGACATCATCGCTTTCATGCGCAACTACCTCAACGATCCGACCGGCGTGCGCAGCGCCGGCGTGTCGCTGCCGCAGGTGAAGAACCTGCCGACCGGCGCGCGCTATGCGTCGTGCCTGCGCTATGACGCGCGCAATTCAAGCGGCCGCTATGTGGGCGTCAAAACCGCGATGGCGGTATTCATCTCCGGCCGGCTCGACCGGTTCGCCGACACGCCGCTCAATCGTCAGCCGGTGCAAGGCGCGGAGCCGCGCGAAACGGCGCAGGCTGCCGAGGTGCGTGAGGCGTGCAAGGATGCAGCTTATGCGCCGTTTCCGGAGCTGGAGAAGATGACGCGGTGAGGGATGAGCCGGCGAGGCGTGATGACATCGTCCGATGACGTGCGTGATCGTATCGCGCGGCATGCGCCGATCGCGCTCCGTCATCGTGTGGCGCGTACGGGATCGTCGCCGTGGCCAATCAAGGTCTACGACGAGGCAGCGCGTTGCAGGATCAGCGCCGGCTTGCGCCGACACGCTGATCCCGACGCAAAGAACCCGCCGGGAACTGCCCGGTGGGTTGTATTGCAGTAATCGGAAGCGACGAAGAACGAGCTTAGAAGGCTACTTAACCTTCAGGTTCTCAGCAGAGACCTTGCCGCGATTTTCGACGAGTTCGTACTGGACGGACTGACCTTCGTTTAGGGTGCTCAACCCGGCGCGTTCCACGGCCGAAATGTGCACGAACACATCCTTCCCGCCTTCCTGCGGTTGGATGAAGCCGTAGCCCTTAGTCGGATTAAACCACTTAACGGTGCCCTGAGGCATATTCTAGATCTCCGAGAGTTACCTAACCCCTGCATTTTGGCATACTTGGGCACCGCTGAATAGAGCACCCGTCACGATTGACGGGGCGGGTATCTGCGCGCGCCTGCCGCAGCCGGTTTCGGGTAGATGGTGGCGGGCGGGCGGCCCGCGCGCGCCGCCATTGGCCGGCTCCGCCAGGCGGCTTTTTCCGGACCGGACACCGGTCCCCGCGCGATTGCTACGCCGGAAAAACTCCACGTTTGCGCCTTGGTTCGGCCCTGCCGCCTTGGTCTGGTTCGCGCCGGGAGATCAGGGGGATCGCAGCATGTTTCGGCAATTCATGACCTATCCGCGGCCGCCGCGGGGTTGGGCCACGCCGCTCGGCCATATCCTGCCGGCGGGGGTCGCCAGCCTGGTCGGCATCCTGCTGTTTTCGCAGCTCATGGTGAGCGACCCGGTCAAAAACCCGGCCGTGACGAGCCCGGCGATTTCCTGGCGTGTACCGGTCGACAGTGGTCCGCTCGCGACGGTGGTGCGCGACGAGGCCGTGCCGGCGCCCAAACAAGCTTTTAAGCAGGCCCCGCAAAAGCTTGCTGCCGAGGTCCAGCCGCCACGGGCGCGGCCCGCAGTGGCGAAGCTCGCCCATCAGGCTTCCGGACAGCCTGCACGGCATGAGGCGCCGGTCGGCGCTCCGCTGGAATTGGCAGCCTGGCAGCGGCCCGATCCGGCGCCGGTGCGGCCGCGTGCCGATCTCACGGGTGATCGGTCGGACACGCGCGGCGTGGCGCTGGTCGAGCCGGTCCGGCGTGTGATCGCCGGTGCGCAGCAGCTTCCCGAGAAGGTCCAGACCTGGATCGGTGATGCCGCCGATTGGGTCGGTGGTGGCCTGTCGTCGGTGCTGCCGTCCCGCGATGGCCTGCGCGCCTCGCTCTGAAGACCTAGAGCTGCAGGGAAGCTGTGGCGGGAAATGGCCGGTGCCGGCAGAGAGGATTGAACTCCCGACCTTCGGTTTACAAAACCGCTGCTCTACCGCTGAGCTATGCCGGCGACCGGTCCCCGTCAGCTATCAGCGCGCCGCCGCCGCGACAAGCGGTGTGTGACCGGCAGCAGGTCCGTCAGAGCGTCAGCGTCAGCCGCTCGATGATATCGAGCATGAAGCTCGCCGCCTGCAGCACGCCGATCCGCTGCGCCAGGCTGGATTTGCGATAGGTCTCGTTGAGCAGTTTGAGGGCCTGGTTGCAGGCCGGATGCGCGCCGGCGCGGCTGCGCAGTTGGGCGAGGCGCGCGACCAGCACCGAGCGGTTCCGCTCAAGCTCGTCATAGCGGCGGCGGAAGCTGGCGCCGCTGCGACCGTTTGACGGTTCCGTGGACTGAGAGGAGGGCAGTGTCTTCGATTTCGGCATCGTCCGGGATGTCTCGTTGTCCCTGCGGTCGGTCCCGGTTGTCTTAACCATGCCGGCGCGGGTCTTTGATCGACTTTCGTGCCCCCAGGTTAATGTTACCCCGCAATTCCTTGCGCCGTCGATGTCTGATTGCGGTCGGGTTCGGATAAAATCGGCTGGTCACGCGTTGGGATGTCACGTTGGACGTCACAGTAGGTGTCTTGGCCATGCATCGCATCACTCTGTCGATCGCTTTTGTGCTCGCGTTACCCGTGTCGGGCGCGCTCGCGGCCGATCTCGCGGCCGGGGGCGGCTATGCGCCGTCCTATGGCTATGGCGCTTACGCCGCCGGTCCGGCGACCACCGACGTCTATGAATTCGTCGGCCAGGATCCGGTCTATGTGCGCGACATCAACCGGCCGTGGCTGAACCGGCACTACTTCCCCGGCGCCGACCGGATTCCGGTCAGCGGCCGGCTCGAAGTACTGCCGAAGCGGCGCGGCGGCCCGCCGGAAGACTACTACCGTTCATGGTCGACGCCGCCGGGCTACAGCGAAATTCCGCCGCCGGTGCGGCTGATGCGCCCGCGACAGTTCGAACCGGTGCCGGACGACGTGCCGCAAAAATAAGCCGACGCGGGGAGCGCGGCGAACAGGACATAACAGGGGACGTGGGATGTTGATGGTGCGTTATTGGGCGGCGGGCGGAATCGCGCTGTTGCTGTCGGCTGTGACGGCTGCCGCACAGGTTTATCCGCAAGGTTATGCGCCCGCGCCGGGCTATCCCGCTGGCTATGTGCCGCCGCCGCCGCAGGTTCAGGGCTTCAACCGCGTCATCGTCACCGATGCGCCGATGCCGCCGGATCTCGGCCGGCCTTATCCCTATGCGGGCGGTGCGCATTCCGGCGTGCTGGTGATGCCGCCGCAACCGGGCTATGCGCCGCCGCGTTATCGGGTGCGCAAGAGCGTGCAGGGGAGCGCGCGCAAGCATGTGCGGCATGCCGCGCCGGTCATGCCTGCCCGTCGCGCATCGAAATCGGTGAAGGTGCCGTCGCGCGAACTGATTGCCGAGTTGAAGCAGAAACGTTCGCGCATCAAGCAGATCGCGGTCGAGGATGCGACCGGGACGATCCCGGTTGCGCCGTCGCGCCATCGCGCGGTCTCGGCTGATCACGGCAAGGACGTCCGCGTGATCCGTGCCGAGGCGGAAGTGAAGATCATCGGCAACGATCAGATGAGCATCCGCCTCTATCGCAAGCGTGGCGCCGCGCAGGCGAACGCCGATTAGCGGCGTCCTCGCTTTGGCGCGGGTCGTGCCGTAGCCGCGCTGATCTCCTTGCAGACGGACACGATCTGCGCGCGCAACCACGCGTGACGCGGATCGCGCTCGTTGCGCGCATGCCAGATCAATTTGGTCGTGATGTTGCCGACATCAAGCGGCAGCGGGCGCTTGGCCAGTCCGTCGCTCGCCGAAAATGCTTCCGCCGCAAACCGCGTGAACACGCCCACCATGTCACTGCCGCGCAGCATCTGCGGAACGGCGGTGAAGCTGGTCAGGATCACCTGCGCGTGCCGTTCCAGGCCGTGTTGCGCCAGCCGGTCGTCGAAAATCTGCGTCCGTCCGCCGGCGGCGCTGACGGCGAGGTGCGGGTAGCCGAGCAGCGCGCTCATGGTGAACCGCTTGTGTTTCGCGAGCGGATGGCCGTGGCGCATCACGCAGAACGGCGCCTCATCGAGCAGGAATTCGGAATGCAGATGCGGCGGGGGGTCATCGACCCAGCCGACAAATGCGTCGATCGCGTCGGCATTGAGCAGTGCGGCGGCGTGGTCGCGGTCGGCGGTGACGATCTGCAACACCAGGCGTGGCGCCGCGTGATGCAGCCGTGCGAACAGCAGCGGGACAATCGCGATGGTCAGCCGGTCCGGCAAGGCGACGCGGAAAATGCCGTCGGCGGTCGCCGGGTCGAATGCGGGCGGACCGAGCACGGTGCCGTCCACCAGAGCGAGCAAATCGCGCAGCGGCTGCTGCAGCAGTTGTGCGCGCGGCGTGAGCGCGAGACCCTGCGGCGCTCGTACCAGCAATTCGTCATTCAGCGACCGTCGCAGGCGTTGCAGCGCATTGCTGACGGCGGGCTGCGAACGGCCGAGCCGCTGCGCCGCGCGGGTGACATGGCGCTCGGTTAGCAGCGCATGCAGCACTTTGAGCAGGTTGAGATCGAAGGCGCCAAGGTTCATGTCATCATTCGATAGGTGAATGACTTAAATTCATATGATCCATTTTGAGAATAGGCAACGCGGCGCTACCGATGGCGGCAAGCCATAAATGGGGGGAACGCAGCCATGCTGACGCGACGGTCGATGATGCGGGGAGCGGCCGGGCTTGGCGGCGCGGTGGCGGCCGCGGCCGCCGGTAGCCTGCCGGATGCCGCGTGGGCTGCCGCGCCCGCGAGCGGCACCCAGGCGCCGGGCTTTTATCGCTACAAGCTCGGCGAGATTGAGGTCACCGTGATCAACGATGGCGTCAGCCGGATGCCGGTGACCGACGGCTTCGTCTCGAATGTACCAAAGGCGCAGGTTACGGCGGCGCTCACCGACCTGTTCATGGACCCGAATATCTACGCTGGTCCGTACAATCCGATCGTCATCAATACCGGCAGCAAGCTCGTTCTGGTCGATACCGGCACCGGCGAGCGCGCCTTCAAGAGCAATGGCGGCATCAATGGCCGGCTGCTGCTCGGTCTTGCCGCGGCAGGGATCGATCCCGCGGCGATCGATGCGGTGATCATTTCCCATTATCACGGCGACCACATCAACGGGCTGCTGCGTGCTGACGGCACGCTTGCCTTTGCCAAGGCCGAGGTGCTGGTGCCGGCGCCCGAGCACAAGTTCTGGATGGACGACGGCGAGATGAGCCGGGCGTCGAAACCGCGCGTGCAGGACGGTTTCAAGAATGTCCGCCGCGTCATGTCGGGCGAGGTGCTCAAGCGCGTGCGCACCTATGACTGGGACAAGGAGGTTATCACCGGCGTCACGGCGGTCGGCACGCCGGGGCATACGCCAGGGCACACCTCGCTGGTCTTGAGTTCTGCCGGCAAGCAGGTGTTCGTGCAGGGCGACGTCACCCATGCGCCGTTCCTGTTCGCGCGCCATCCCGGCTGGCATTTCATGCTCGACATCGATCCGGTGACCGCGGAGACGACGCGGCGCAAGGTCTATGACATGCTGGTCAGCGACCGGATGCTGGTGCAGGGTTTCCATTATCCGTTCCCCGCGCTTGGCCATGTGGAGAAGAGCGGGGAGGGTTATCGCGAGGTGCTGGTACCATGGAGTCCGGTTCTGTGAGCGCATTGTTTCCTGGTTTGAGCCGCCGCCGTGTTCTCGTACTGGGCGCATCGTCGGCGGCGTCGGCTGTTCTGCCGTCGCGTCTTCTCGCGGCTGATTATCCGACGCATCCCGTCACGCTGGTGGTGCCGTTCACCCCCGGTGGCAGCACCGACATTCTGGCGCGCCTGCTGGGCAAAAAGCTCGAAGAGGTTTTCGGCAAGTCATTCGTGATCGAGAACCGGCCGGGTGCGGGTGGCTCGATCGCGTCGGATTTCGTCGCGCGGTCCGCACCCGATGGCTACACGCTGATGATGGGGCATATCGGCACGCTGGCGGTGAATGTCAGCATGTATCCGCATTTGCGCTACGACCCGCTCAAGAGCTTCGTGCCGATCAGCATGGTCGCGAGCGTCAACAACGCGCTGGTGGTCAACCCGTCGCTGCCAGTGAAAACGGTTCGCGAATTCATCGATTATGCGAAGGCGCGTCCGCGCCAGTTGAGTTACGCCACGGGCGGCGTCGGCAGCGCCGCGCATATCGCGACGCTCGCGTTTGCCGATGCCGCGGGCATCGAGATGCAGCATGTTCCGTATCGCGGCACCAATCCGGCGGTGAGCGATGTGATCGCCGGCCATGTGCAACTGGCGCTGACCGGCGCATCGGCGGTGTTGCAGCACGTGCGCAC
>MKWA01000012.1:0-11020 GCA_001899285.1 Rhizobiales bacterium 64-17 | reverse complement strand
CCGCCAATACGCCGGCGCCGATCGTCCAGCGGTTGACGCAGGAAATCCACAAGGCGATGGAAGCGCCGGAGATCGTCAAGGCACTCACCCATGACGGCGCGACGGTGTGGCTGATCAGCGGCAACGAATTCCACGACTACATCGCCAAGGAAATCGTCCGCTGGCGCACGCTGATCGAGCGCGCGAAGATCAGCGTCGAACAGAAGTAAGACTCAGCCGGCCTTGATGGCGCGCGCGGCGACGTAGAGCGACAGCGCGGTCGCATTCGAGACGTTGAGGCTCTTGATGCGGCCGGGCAGGTCGATCCGTGCCAGATGGTCGCACAGATTGCGGGTGAGTTGGCGCAGGCCCTTGCCCTCGGCGCCGAGCACCAGCACCAGCGGCGCGCGCAGATCGAGCGCTGAGAGATCGCCGTCGCCCTCGCTGTCGAGGCCGACCAGCATGAAGCCGCGCGCCTTCAACTCCTCCAGCCCGCGGCCGAGATTTTGCACCACCACCAGCGGCACGTGTTCGAGCGCGCCGGTCGCGGCCTTGGCCAGCGCACCGTGGGCGTCCGGGCTGTGCCGCTGCGTGGTCACGATGGCAGTGACGCCGAACGCCGACGCCGAGCGGAAGATCGCGCCGACATTGTGCGGATCGGTGATCTGGTCGAGCGCTAGCACGATGCCGCGCGCCGGCACTCGCTCGATATCGAGCGGGGTCAGCGGATCGGCTTCGAGATAAAAGCCCTGATGCACGGCATCGGGCAGCAGCCGTGCGTCGATGTCGCCGGGGCGCACGATCTGTGGCGCGACGCGCGGCGTCACGCCTTCCTCGGTGAGCCGCCGTACGGCATTATCGGTGGCGAGGAATTTGCGGATCGTCCGGTCCGGGTTCTCCAGCGCCGCCTTCACCGTGTGCCAGCCGTAGAGCACCAGCGGCGCGTCGTCGTCGCTCGGACGCAGCGCTTCGCGCCTCGCGCGCTCGAAGCGTTCGCGGCGGTCGCGGTGCTGACGGGTTTCGCCCGGTTTGCCGGGGGCGCCGGGTCCGCGGCGCGGGCCGGCCGGTTTGTGAGCCATGCGGCATTTCAATAGTCACCCCTGCGGCCGTTGCAAGGGGCGAGGGTGGTTTCCCCCGTGGAGGCCCTTGATGCATCTGGGGAAATTTGTCCCGCAATTCACGGGCAGGTCCATTGACTTTGCCGGCCGCGCACCCCCATAAAGCGCCCGAATCCGGCGGCCGGCGAAGGGCAGTTTGTCATTCGTAATCAATGCGGTGCGGCGGCTTCGGGGGAATGTCCCGAGCGGCAAAGGGGGCGGACTGTAAATCCGCTGGCTATGCCTTCGTAGGTTCGAGTCCTACTTCCCCCACCACTCGCCTTTGCGCCCCGGTTCTTGCGAAGCCAGGTGCTGGCCAAGCCAGGTGCTTGCCAAGCTTTGCGCTTCGACCGGTCGGCGCGAAACGAGCGGTCGCGGGTGTAGCTCAATGGTAGAGCAACAGCCTTCCAAGCTGATGACGAGGGTTCGATTCCCTTCACCCGCTCCAGTTTCCTGCACGCAACCGTCACAAGCAGACCGGATCGACACGCAATTCCTGCGGATTGAAAAGCAAACGGCCGCCCGAGGGCGGCCGTTTCCTGGATAGGGGCGTTCCGTTCGCGGTGGCGCGTGCGGCGCGGCGCGCGCTCAGGCGACCGACTGGACCGGGGCGGGCGTGCCCTTGGCCCAGTAATCGGACTGCGCCTTCGACTGCTTGAGCTCATCCATGGTCTTGAAGCCCGGTGCCATCGAGGCGTCGGTGCCGGCCAGAATCTGGTGATGCTCGATGTTCAGCGTGCGCAGCCAGCGCTGCTGGCCCATGGTGATCGAGACGAAGTAGCCGATCTCGACGATCTCCGGTTCGGTGTAGTGCGCGTTGAGGCGCGCCCACAGCTTGTCGTCGGAGGGGAGATCCCAGGTGATGCACTCGGCATAAGCGAGCGCGGCCTTCTGCTTGTCGTTATAGCGCGTCGACTTCTCGAAATTCATCAGGTCGAGATAGTCTTCCTCGAGCAGGCCCGCCTTGGCCGATTTCTCCGAGCGCTGATTGCCGCAGAACTCGCACAGAACCGAGCGCGAGACGTAGATGCGGCACAATTCCTTGATGTTGTGATCGACGATGCCCTGATGGAACACGTCGCGCCAGGTGTTGGCGAACGACCAGAAGGTCGCCGGCACATGCGCGCGGATGGCCTGGCTTTCCGGGCGCGGGGTGCCTTCGCGGGCGCAGCGATCCAGCTCTTTCAGCATCGCTTCGTCCTTGATGGTCGCCGGGTCGACATAGCTGATACGGGGGGCCATGGGCGTTACTCCTTTGATGTTGTGCGTCCTGGCTGGGGTGCCGGTCGAAACTGGTTATTTTGCAAACGTTTGCAAATTTAAAATGACCGTATCTTCGGGTAATGTCAACGTCAGGAACGATGCCGGGCGATAACTTGGCGCAAACGTTTGTATAACCCGGAGGAATATCCCGCATTGAATGACCGGTGCGACACGGCGGGCAGCGCGCCATCCGGCGCCGCGTGGCGATCAGCTTCGCGATTTCCCGCGCGTCGGCGTTCGGAACAGGCTGGCGAACACCGAACGAATCCACTTGTTGCCCGGCTCGCTGTGGAATCGATTGTGCCAGTACTGGAAGATCTCGATCTTCGGCAGCTTGATCGGCGGCCGGATGATTTCGAGATTGAGGTCGTCCGCCAGCACCGTCGCGATCGACATCGGCAGCGTGGCGACCGCGTTGGTGTGCTTGGCGACGATCGCCGCCGCGATGAAGATCGGCACGCGGCAGATGATATGCTCCGGCGGGATCGCGGCCTCTACCGCTTGTTCGGCGAGCTTGTGAGCATGGCCGGTGCCGAGTGTCGAGACCAGCACATGATTCTCCGCGGCGAATTCCTTGAGCGTCGGCGTGCTGGACAGCCGGGGATGGCCGCGATTGACCACGCTCACATATTCCTCAAGCCACAGGAATTGTCGCCGCACCGATTTCGGCAATGACGCGAACGAGCCCATGGCGAAATCGATCGTCCCGGTTTCCAGCCAGGATTCCAGATGCTCGCCCTCGAGCTGCATCAGGCGCAACCGCACATGCGGCGCTTCGGCGGCGACGCGGTTGACCAGCGGCGGCAAGAGCTTGATGACGCCGGCGTCCACCACGCAGAACTGGAAGGTGCGTGTCGAGGTTTTCGGATCGAACGCGACGTGCTCGCCGCGCAGCGCGCGCAGATTGTCGAGAATTTCCACCACCGGCGCGGCGAGTTCGAGCGCCTTCGGCGTCGGCTCCATCCGGTTCGAGACACGCACGAACAGCGGATCGTTGAAATAGTGCCGCAAGCTGGCGAGCGTCTTGCTCAAGGCAGGCTGCGTGACGTCCAGCACTTTGGCGGCGCGGGTGAGGCTGCGCTCGCGCAGCAGGATATCGAGCACCTGCAGGTGATGCAGGCCCAGCGTTTCCGAATAACTTTTGCGAATGGAATTTATAGCCATCGATTTATAGTATACGGCGCTTTCCCGCCTTAGGCTAGCCGCACGATGAAACGCCGGACCAACACGGCGCGCGACGAACGACACAAGGATAGGGAAACGCTGCCATGGATCACGCCGCGATCGCCGCGGGTGTGCCCGCGCTCATGCCGGCATGCCAGACCGGCTCCTCCACCGACAAGGGAAGCCCGGTTTCCCAGGTGCAATTTCGCGGCGCGATGGCGAATTTCGCCACCGCCGTGTCGGTGATCGCCACCGACGGCTTCGCCGGCATGGCCGGCCTCACATGCTCGGCTGTCTGTTCCGTCAGCGACACGCCCGCGACCCTCGCGGTCTGCGTTCACGGCAAGAGCGCTGCCAATACCATCATCAAGGCGAACGGCGTGCTCAGCGTGAATTGCCTGCATGCCGATCAGCGCGAATTGTCGCAGGCGTTCGCCGGCATCGGCAAGGTGCCGATGGCCGACCGCTTCGCCATGACGAACTGGACCGTGCTGGCCACCGGCGCGCCATGCTGCCGCGACGCGCTGGTCGTTCTCGACTGCGAGATCGACGATGTGCGCGATATCGGCACGCACAGCGTGTTCATCGTCCGCGTTGTCGCGACGGCACAAGCAGAAAACCTTCAGCCGCTGATCTACCAGCAGCGGGACTACGCAACCACACGCGCTCTTTAAGAGCGCGGGCGAACACCGGACATCGAGGAACAGGAGAGCGATATGCTCCGTACAGGCGAACACTATCTCAAGTCACTCAACGACGGCCGCGAGGTCTGGGTCGGCAATACCCGGATCGACAATGTCGCGACGCATCCGCTGACGCGTGCTTACGCCGAGCGCACGGCGGAATTCTTCGATCTGCATCGTAAGCCCGAACTGCAGGATCTTCTCACCTTCGTCGATGAGGACGGCGAGCGACGTTCGATGATGTGGCTGCAGCACGCCAACAAGGACGAACTGGTGAAGAAGCGCAAATACCACGAATTCATCATGAAGCACTTCGTCGCGGCGTCGTGCCCCCGGACGCCGGACTCGCAGAACTACATGCTGGTCACTTATATCGACGATCCCGAGCCATGGGAGAAAGCGTCGATCGGCGCCGACGGGCGTGGACTCGCCGACAACATCCGCAACTTCTGGCGTCTAGCGGTCGAGAACGATCTCGTCGTCGCGCCGCACTTCGTTGATCCGCAGGCCGACCGCTCCGATCCGAATGCGCATGCCAATTCGCCGGCGCTACGCATCGTGGAAACCAACGATGAAGGCATCGTCGTCAACGGCGTGAAGTCGATCGGCACCGCCTCGGCTTTCGGCGACTTCCTGCATCTCGGCGTGTTCTACCGTCCCGGCGCCAAGGGCGATCAGATCATCTACGGCGTCTGCCCGGCGAATCTGAAAGGCATCACCATCGTTTGCCGCGACAGTCTGGTCAGCGCCGACGCGACCGAACATCCGCTGTCGTCGCAGGGCGACGAACTGGACGCCACGGTGATGTTCAACCACGTGCTGATCCCGTGGAAATACGTGTTCCACATCGGCAATCCCGAACACGCCAAGCTCTATCCGCAGCGCGTGTTCGACTGGGGCCACTACTACGCGCTGATCCGCCAGGCCGTGCGCGCGGAATTGCTCGGCGGTCTTGCCATCCTGATGTGCGAGCATCTCGGCACCGCGAAGATCGAGGCGGTGCAGTCGCGGCTCGCCAAGATCGTCGGCTTCCAGCAGTCGACTTACGCTCACGTCCTCGCCGCCGAGGACCAGGGCTTCTACACGCCGGGTGGGCTCTACAAGCCGGACATTCAGCTCTTCAACTGGGGCCGCGTCTACTTCCTGCAGAATCTCGGCACCATGGTCGATGAACTGATCGATCTGTGCGGACGCAGCGCCATCATGTTCCCGACCGAGGCGCAATGGCAGCACCCGGAGATGCGGCCGTGGCTGGAGAAGTTGAACAAAGGCGCGGTCGGCGAACCCTATGATCGCATCAAGATCGCCCGCGTGATCCGCGATCTTTATCTCACCGACTGGGGCAGCCGCCTGTTCATGTTCGAGAACTTCAACGGCACGCCGCTGCAGACGCTGCTGTCGCTGACGATGAAGCGTGCGGAATTCACCGGCGCCGGACAGTTCACCGAATTTGCCCGCAAGGTCGTCGGCCTTGAGGTGAAGCAGGGCTCAACCGAATACGACGCGACGGCCGCTTACGCCAAGGCGCAGGACTCCGGGCGGCGGCATCAGGTCGCCGCTGAATAAGACCGGTCGCCGTTTACGCGGCCGATGCAGCGGACAACGGCGGGCAGGCACCCATCGTCACGATGCGGGGCCTGCCGGCCGCATAGCAAGGGAAGAACGCGGACTGAAAACCAACGGCAACCCCGGACGAGACATCGACAACAACGGAGCCGTCCGGCGCGCCGTCAGCCATATGTCAGGGAGGGCGAAATGGTGGAGACGAGCGGAAGAAAGATCGATGCCGTGGGCATCGTCGACGAGGCGCCGATCGGCAGGCTGGTGATCACGCTGGTCCTGCTGTGCGCCGGCGTATCGTTTCTCGATGGCTTCGACATTCTGGCGATTTCCTATGTCGCGCCGGTCATCGGCGCGGAATGGAAATTGCCGCGCGAGGCGTTCGGACCGATCTTTGCCGCACATTATGTCGGCGCAGCGATCGGCTCGGTGTTCTTCGGCTGGTATGCGGACCGCTATGGCCGGCGCATGGGCGTCATCATCCCGACGCTGATCTTCGGCATCGCCGCGTTGCTGACGATTTACGCCAACGATTTCAAATCGCTGTTCGCGTTTCGGCTGATCATCGGCGTCGGGCTCGGCGGCGCGCTGTCGAACGCCATCGCCATGGTGTCGGAATATGCGCCGCGCCGCGCCCGCGCGACCATGGTCAGCATGATGTATGCGGCGTTCCCACTCGGCGGCGTGGTCGGCGGGCCGATCGCGGCGTTGCTGATCGCGCAATACGGCTGGCATTCCGTTTTTGTCTTTGGCGGCATTCTGCCGATTCTGCTGGCCGTCGGACTGCTGTTCTGGTTGCGGGAATCGATCCGCTTCCTGGTCTTGAGCGGCGCGCCGCCGGCGAAGATCGGCGACATCCTCGGCCGCATCTCGGCGGCGTTCCAGCCGCAACCGAACGATGTCTATGTGCTGCCGGAGAGTGGCACTGTGTCGAAGACGCCGGTGCGCGAATTGTTCTCGCGCGAATTCATCCGGCCGACCATTTTGCTGTCGCTTGCGGCCTTCGTTGCGCAACTGGTGATCGTCTATGTCGTCACCTGGATGCCGCTGGTGCTGGCCTCGATCGGCATGCCGGTGACCAGCGCGATCCTCGCGTCAGTGGCATTCTCGGTCGGCGGTATCGTCGGCGCGATCGGCCTCGCGCGCCTCGTCGACAAGGACAAGTCGTATCGCTGGCTGGTGCTGACATTCTTCCTCGCGGCGGTGTCGACCGGCGGCATCGGCTTCCTCGCCGCCAACTGGTACGGCCTGCTGGCGATCACCTTCGTCACCGGCCTGCTGACGGTCGGCGCCAACATCGTGCTCTCGGCCTATTCGGCGACGGTCTATCCGACCGCGATCCGCTCGACCGGTGTCGGCTGGGTGATCGGCTGGGGTCGGGTCGGAGCGATCGCCGGCGCACTGTTCGGCACCGCACTCGTCGCCGCCGGACTTCGCATCGAGGCGGCCTACATGATCGCGGCCATTCCGGCGGTGATCGGCGGGATCGCTATCGCGCTGGTGCGCGCCAAGCATCAATCCGCAACCGCTTACGCCTGACGGGGGACGACCATGCACGCTTTATATTCCAACGACGCATCAATGATCGATACGGCGGGGAGGCTGTTGATCGTCGCCTTCTTCCTGATCACGGGATTCAGAAACCTCTCGCACGCCAGCGTCGAGGATCACGTCAAGCGTTTGACGCATTTCAGAACGCCGTTGCCGCGGGTCGCATTTTGGGCCGGCATTCTGCTCGAGGCGATCGGCTGCGCGATGATCCTCGCTAACTGGCAGCCGGCCATCGGCGTGATCTGCCTGATCGTCTTCACGGTGCTGGCGACGCTGCTGCTGCTCCGGTTCTGGGAGATGGACGATCCGATGAAGAAGATGGGGATGCGCAACGGTTTCCTCGCCAATATCGCCATCGTCGGCGGGCTCCTGCTGCTGCTGCAGAACGTGAAGTAACAATGACCCGCGACGCCGCTGCATCGCTCCGCCTTGCGCCGCTGCCGCCCGGCCATGTACCGGCGGTGGCGGCCGAGATGGAGACTTATGTCAGGACGCTCGGCTTCGTGCCGAACAGCGTCCTGACGATGCAGCGCAAGCCGGATCTGCTCAAAGGCTTCGGGCGCATCCAGAGCGCGATCTGGTCGCCCGACAGCACGGTCGATCGCGGTTTCAAGCGGCTCATCGCACATCTGTCGGCGAAAACCGCCGGCGATGCCTACAGCATGGCGCACACCGCGAGTGGCTCGCTGCATTTCGGCATCGCGCCGGAAAAACTTGCAGCGCTCGGCGATTATCGCACGAGCAGCTTGTTCAGCGCGGCCGAGCGTGCCGCTCTCAATCTCGCCGTGGCCGCAAGTACGCAGCCGAATGCCGTCACTGACGATCATTTCCATGCACTGCACCGGCATTGGTCCGAGGCGGCGATTATCGAGATCGTCGCGGTGATCGCCATGGCCGGATTTCTGACGCGCTGGAACACAACCTTCGCCACGCCACTGGAGGATGAGCCGAACGCGGTCGCCGAGCACCATCTCGCACCGCAGGGCTGGCGCGCGGGGGCACATCGGTCGTGACACAGACACTACAACTGGGGGCTTCGATGATGCCTGAGGAATTCAGCCGCCGAAATGCGCTGACCGCTGCCGCCGCATTTGGTGCGCTTGGTGCAACGGGTCTCGTGGCAACTGAGAGCCCTGCGCAAACGCGGACGCAAGGATTGCCCGCGCGCGGCGAGGTCGTGTTCCGCAACGCCCATGTCATGACCATGGACCGCGCCGGCGACATCAAGGATGGCGACGTGCATGTGAAGGATGGCGCGATCGCTGCCGTCGGGCAGAAGCTCAATGCGCCCGGTGCGACGGAGATCGACGGACGCGGCGCCATCGTGCTGCCCGGTCTCGTCGAGACGCACTGGCATATGTGGAACACGCTGCTGCGCTCCATGTCCGGCGACAAGCCGGAGCACGGCTATTTCCGCACCACCGCGATCCTCGGGCAGAAATACGAGCCCGACGACATGTATCATGGCACGCGGCTCGCCGCCGCCGAGGCGGTCAATTCCGGCATCACCCATGTCCATAGCTGGTGCCACAACATCCGCTCGGCCGACTACGCGTTGGCGGATATCCGCGCACTGGCCGAACTCGGGATCCGTGCGCGCTTTTCCTACGGACCCTGGCAGGGCCAGCCGAACGACCAGGTGATGAACCTGCGCGACCTCGAACAACTCAAGGCAAGCTGGTCGACGCATTCCAATGGCGGCCTCATCAGCCTCGGCATGGCGTGGCGCGGGCAGGGCGGCAACAATCCGGCGACGGCGATTCCGGAGAATGTCTGGAAGGCGGAGCTGGAAGCCGGCCGTGCGCTCGGCTTGCCGATCTCGGTGCATGCATCGGGATCGCGCGCCGTCGCCGGCCAGATCGATGCGATCGATCGCGCCGGTCTCCTTGGCAAGGATATTCAGCTTATCCATGCGGCATTCGCCAGCGACAACGCCATCAAGGCGGTGGCGCGCACCGGCGCGACCGTCAGCCTCTCGCCGTATTCGGAAATGCGGATCGGCTTCGGCCTGCCGAAGGTCACGGAATTCCTCGCCGCCGGCGTGCCGCTTGGCCTGTCGGTCGATACGGTCGAACTCACCGGCAATGCCGACATGTTCGGCATCATGAAGCTGTTGCAGAACGTCGAGAACGGCAAGAGCGAGAGCGAGTTCAAGCTCTCCGCGCGGCGCGTGCTGGAACTCGCGACCATTGAAGGCGCGCGTTCGATGGGGCTTGGCGACACGATCGGTTCGCTGGTGCCCGGCAAGCGCGCCGACATCATCATGGTTTCAACCCATGATGTGAATCTCGGCGTGTTCGGCGATCCTGCGCATATGCTGGTCACGGCGGCGCAGCCGTCGAATGTCGATACGGTGATGGTAGACGGCCGCATTCTCAAGCGCGGCGGCAAGCTCACCGTCGTCGATGGCCGCAAGGTCGCGGAGGAGGCAGGTGCCGCGAGCGCGGCGCTGCGCCGCCGCGCCAACTGGCCGATCTGACAGCAACGACGACCGGAACGACACGATCGGGCGCGCCACATCGGCGCGCGTCGATGGATTGATGCACGCAAACGACGGAGTGCGGCGGTGAGCGAGACGATACGAACCAAGTTTCTGATTATCGGCAGTGGCCCGGCCGGCTATACCGCCGCGATCTATGCGGCACGGGCCAATCTGCAGCCGATCCTGCTGCAAGGCGCGCAGCCCGGTGGCCAGTTGTCGATCACGTCCGACGTCGAGAACTATCCCGGATTCTCCAGCGTGATCCAGGGACCGTGGCTGATGGGAGAGATGGAAAATCAGGCGGTCCATGCCGGCGCCGTCATCCATCACGACACTATCGTCTCGCTCGATCTCTCGGCGCGGCCGTTCGTCGCCGTCGGCGAGGACGCGATCTATGTCGCCGATGCTATCGCCATCTGCACCGGCGCCCGTGCGCGCTGGCTCGGCCTCGACAGCGAAACCTATTTCCGCGGCTCGGGCGTGTCGGCTTGCGCCACCTGCGATGGCTTCTTCTTCAAGAACAGGGATGTCGCGGTGATCGGCGGCGGCAACACCGCGACCGAGGAGGCGATCTATCTGGCGCGATTGGCGAAGTCGGTGACGCTGATTCACCGCGGCGACCGGTTGCGGGCCGAGAAGGTGCTGCAGCAAAAGCTGTTCGACAATCCGAAGATCAGCGTGGTCTGGAATCACGTGGTCGAGGAGGTGGTGGGAAATCCGGAGCCGCGCGCCGTGACCGGGCTGCGGCTGCGCAATCCGAAAACCCAGGCCGAGCAGCAGGTTTCAGCGGATGGGGTGTTCATCGCCATCGGCCACGACCCGGCGACCGACCCGTTCCGCGGGCAGGTGGAGTGCGATCCGGACGGCTATATCGTGACGCGGCCCGGTTCGACCGTCACCAATATCCCCGGCGTGTTCGCGGCGGGCGACGTGGTGGACCGGACCTACCGGCAGGCGATCACGGCGGCCGGGATGGGCTGCATGGCCGCGCTGGAGGCCGAGCGGTTCCTCACCGCGGCCGGCCACTAAGCCGCTTCTCTTTATTATTGGGGCTGGATGGGCCTGGCGGACCGCTCCGGGCAGTTTTGCCCGTGGGGACACGCCGGTGGATTGCAAAACACCGGCTGCATTTTCATATATGGTCCGAACCCGCCGCGATGCGCGGCGATGATGTGAGACAGAGAAAGCGCAATCACGATGGCGAAAGAGAAATTCAACCGCAGCAAGCCTCACTGCAACAT
>MKWA01000011.1:33904-78009 GCA_001899285.1 Rhizobiales bacterium 64-17 | reverse complement strand
CGAGGCGATCTGGATCTCGTTGTCGAAGTGGCCGATGTTGCAGACGATGGCGCGATCCTTCATCGCGCGCATGTGCTCGATGGTGATGATGTCCTTGTTGCCGGTGGCGGTGACGAAGATGTCGGCGATCGGCGCCGCATCTTCCATGGTCACGACCTGATAGCCTTCCATCGCCGCCTGCAGCGCGCAGATCGGATCGATCTCGGACACCATCACGCGGCAGCCGGCCTGGCGCAGCGAGGCGGCCGAGCCCTTGCCGACGTCGCCGAAGCCGGCGACCATCGCCACCTTGCCGGACATCATCACGTCGGTGCCGCGGCGGATGCCGTCGACGAGCGATTCACGGCAACCGTAGAGGTTGTCGAATTTCGACTTGGTGACCGAGTCGTTGACGTTGATCGCCGGCCACAGCAGCGTACCGGCCTTCTGCATGTCGTAAAGACGATGTACGCCGGTGGTGGTCTCTTCCGAGACACCCTTGATCGAGTCGGCGATCGCCTGGAAATAGCCCTTCGGCTTGTCCTTGAGCTGCTTCTTGAGCAGCGCGAAGAACACTTCTTCTTCCTCGGAGCCGGGCTTGTCGAGGAACGCGGTGTCGCCCTTTTCGGCGCGCAGGCCGAGATGGACATACATCGTCGCGTCGCCGCCATCGTCGAGGATCATGTTGGGATGGCCGCCGCCGTGCCAGTCGAACAGCTTGGCGGTGTAGTCCCAGTAGTCCTTCAGCGTTTCGCCCTTCACCGCGAACACCGGAATGCCGGCGGCGGCGATCGCCGCGGCGGCGTGATCCTGAGTCGAATAGATGTTGCACGACACCCAGCGGATATCGGCGCCGAGCGCCTTCAGCGTTTCGATCAGCACGCCGGTCTGGATCGTCATGTGCAGCGAGCCGGCGATGCGCGCGCCCTTGAGCGGCTGCTTCGGGCCGTATTCTTCGCGCGTGGCCATCAGGCCCGGCATCTCGGTTTCGGCGAGCGACAGCTCCTTGCGGCCGAAGTCGGCGAGGCCGATGTCCGCGACGATGTATTCGGTGGCTTTCGTCTTGTCGGACGATTTTGCGGCTGCGGTCATGACGCTCCTATCCAGCACGAATTGTCAGGGAAATTGCGGGAGCGTCATAACAAAGCAGCGTTAGCGCTGCAACGCCGTGGGGGCGCGTTATTCTTCTTCGCCGAACCGCCCGGAGACGAGCGCAGCGATGGCATCCATGGCTTGGGCTGCGTCCTTGCCCTTGGCGACCACGGTGATGGTGGTTCCCGGCGCGGCGGCCAGCATCATCAGGCCCATGATCGACGTGCCGCCCACCGTCTCGTTGGCGCGGGTCACGGTTACCTGCGATTGGAAGCGCTCGACGCATTGCACGAATTTCGCCGAGGCGCGGGCGTGCAGGCCCTTCTTGTTGACGATCTGCAACTCGCGGGTGAGAGGCCCATCGGCTCCCTGGGCATTGGGCGAGCCGGTGGGCTGCGTGTCGCTCATTTGCCGGTGAGCACCCGGCTGGCGATGGTGCAGTATTTGCGGCCCGCTTCCTGCGCGGCGTTGACCGCATCCTGCAGCGGGCAGGTCTCGCGCACCTTGGCGAGCTTGATCAGCATCGGCAGGTTGATGCCGGCCAGCACCTCGACCTTGGGCTGGCTCATCACCGAGATCGCCAGGTTCGACGGCGTGCCGCCGAACATGTCGGTGAGGATCACGACACCCTCGCCGTTGTCGACGCGCTGCACGGCCGCGACGATGTCCTTGCGGGCCTGCTCGACATCGTCGTCGGGGCCGATGGTCACCGTCTCGAGTTGTTTTTGCGGGCCCACGACATGCTCCAGCGCCGAACGGAATTCGGTCGCCAGATGTCCGTGGGTAACCAGTACGAGGCCAATCATCCGAAACTCCTCGCGGGCCAAAGCCGCCGGAACGGCTTCCACCGCGCGAAAGGCGTCACATTGAGTCCGCTCTTGCGGGTCCAGGCAAGGGGCACTGCCGTTATATAGTGTGGAAGTTGCTGCACTGCGAGAAGGTGCGACCAAGGCTGTGCTCGACGGGTTCGGCGGGGGTGGGAAGCTCAGAACGGGCGTTCGTTAACCAGCGAAGGGCGGCGAGGGAGGATATCTTTCCGCATGAGGGCGGCCACGTAGCGCAGGCGCTGCGCCGGGTCAATCGGCTGCGGCATCGCCGCGCAGGCGGCCGATCAGGAGGGGGAGGGGGTCCACTCCCACTGGCGAAGGCAAATATGGTATCTTAATACCGTTGTAGGCCCAGGAAGCGTTAATTTCTGGTAACCGGTCACCAGTTTCGCCAAGGCCGATGGCGAGGCTCACCCGCGCGACCGGTTCATGGGGAAAACGCAGCAGGCCGACCCCGCGCAGCTCGATCAGACCGGCGAGCGCCGGCGCGGGACGCACCAGCAGACGGCCGTGGCTGACTTCGAGCAACGCCCGGTCGTCGGCGACCAGCCGGGCGAATGGCAGCAGGCCGGTAGCGGCGGCCTCGAGCAGCGCCAAAGCGAGCCGCGATTTGCCCGAGCCGGAGGGCCCGAGGATCAGCACCGCGGTGGCGCCGGTCAGCACCGCGCCAGCGTGAATGGTCGGGTCCCTCATTTAGCTGGCCGGAAGCGAGACGACGAAGCGGGCGCCGATGACGCGCGGTGGCTCGTCGCTGTCGGGCGCGGCGGGGGCGGTGCGGTTCTCGACCCAGATGCGGCCGCCATGCGCCTCGACGATCTGCTTGGAGATCGACAGGCCGAGCCCGGAATTCTGGCCGAAGCCCTGATGCGGTCGGTCGGTATAGAAGCGCTCGAAGATGCGCTCGCGCGCATCGTCCGGAACCCCCGGCCCGTCATCGTCGACGACGATCTCGACCGCGTCCTTCACGCGCCGGCAGAGGACGCGCACCGCGCCGCCGGCGGGTGAGAACGATCGCGCATTGTCGATCAGGTTGCTGACCACCTGACCGAGCCGCAGGTCGTGACCGGTCACCTCGAACCCGTTGCCGCCCTCGAAGCGTAACGACACGGTGACGTTGTCGGTGTTGCGCACCTCGTTGCTGGTGGCAACGAGGCTTTCCAGCAGCCGCCGGAGATCGACCGGCGCCGCGTCGCTACGCTGCAATTCGGCGTCGAGCCGGCTGGCGTCGGAGATGTCGGAGATCAGACGATCGAGCCGCTTGACGTCGTGCTGGATGACTTCGAGCAGACGCTTGCGGCTGTCCTCGGTCCGCGCCACCGGCAGCGTCTCGACCGCCGAGCGCAGCGAGGTGAGCGGATTTTTCAGTTCGTGCGCGACGTCGGCGGCGAAACTCTCGATCGCCTCGATCCGCGTATAGAGCGCATCGGTCATGGCGCGCAGATTGCCGGAGAGATGGCCGATCTCGTCGCGGCGGCTGGTGAAGTCGGGAATCTCGACGCGCGAGCGAATACGCCGGCGCACGCGCTCGGCGCTGTCGGCGAGCCGTCGCATCGGTCCGGCGATGGTGCCGGCGAGCAACAGCGACAGCACGAACATCACGCCGGCGGCAACGAGGAACACCTTGAAGATGGCGAGCCGTTCCGCCTGCACCATGTCGTCGATGTCCGCGCCCTGGGTCGAGAGCATCAGCACGCCGCGCACCGCACGGAAGCGTTGCACTGGCACGGCGACCGAGACGATCACCTCGCCGCGATCATTGATGCGGACCATGCTGGCGTGCAGGCCGTTGAGCGCCTGCGCGACTTCCTCGTAGCCCTTGCCGTTGGTGGGGCCGAGTTCGCGATAGGCTGGCAGATCGCCGCGACTGAGCCAGCGGCGGATGGCGATGACGGTGCGCTCTGCCAGACCGGGTTTCTCGATAGTCGGCGGCGGCAGCTCGAACCGCAGCACGTCGCCACGGCCGTAAAGATTGCGGCTGTCGAGCAGCAGATCGCCGTCGCGGTCGTAGATGCGCGCACGGGTCTTGGTCGGCGAGACGAGCCTGCGCAACACCGGCGCGACGCGCTCGGGATTAATTGGGAAATCGAGACCGGAGAGGAGATCGTCGGTCGGGCCGTAACTCTCGCCGGCCTGCAGTTCGAGCAGTTTCTCCGGATCGATGGTGAGTGAATCGGTTTCGATGGTGGCCGACGCGGCGATCGCGCCGGCGATGATCTCGCCCTGCACCAGCAGGCTCTGCACCCGCGCGTCGATCAGGCCGGCGCGGAATTGCGACAGATAAAGAATGCCGACCATGAGCGCGAACAGGCCGACGAAATTGAGAATGACGATCCGCCGCGTCAGCGACGAGAAACTGTGCTCGGAGAGAAAGCGCAGCACGCGGCGAAGGCGGTAAAACCGCCGCCGCTTCGGAGCCGGCGTGTCGGATGAAGAAGCAACCTTGTCGCCGGCACGCTCGGTGGTGCGATCGAGCACGGGGGACCTTCAAGTCAGCGCCACGGCGACGCCGTGGCGTGTTCGGTTTCCGATTCAGGCTTCCTTGAAACGATAGCCGACGCCGTACAGCGTCTCGATCATTTCGAAGTCGTCATCGACCACCTTGAACTTCTTGCGCAGCCGCTTGATGTGGCTGTCGATGGTGCGGTCGTCGACATAGACCTGATCGTCATAGGCCGCGTCCATCAGCGCGTTGCGGCTCTTGACCACGCCGGGGCGCGAGGCGAGCGCGTGGAGAATGAGAAACTCCGTGACGGTGAGCGTCACCGGCTCGTTCTTCCAGGTGCAGGTGTGGCGCTCCGGATCCATGCGCAGATGACCACGCTCGAGCAGCTTGGCGGTGTCGGTTTCCTTCGGCGCGGCCGCATCCTTCGGCGAGCCGCGGCGCAGCACGGCCTTGACGCGCTCGACCAGCAGACGCTGTGAGAACGGTTTGCGGATGAAGTCGTCCGCGCCCATCTTCAGGCCGAACAGCTCGTCGATCTCCTCGTCTTTGGAGGTGAGGAAGATCACCGGCACGTCGGATTTCTGACGCAGCCGTCGCAGCGTCTCCATGCCGTCCATGCGCGGCATCTTGATATCGAGGATGGCGAGGTCCGGCGGCGACGTCTTGAAGCCGTCGAGCGCGGACGATCCGTCGGTATAGGTCATGATGCGATAGCCCTCGGCTTCGAGTGCGATCGACACCGACGTGAGAATGTTTCGGTCGTCGTCGACGAGTGCGATGGTCGGCATACATGCCCCTGTGCAAAAAAAAGCGGTGACGGGTTCCCGTCGGCGATGAGCCCGCAAACGTGGGCCGAAATGTGACTATCCTGCAACAACTAGGAGCTTTGGGTGTTAAATCAACCCTCTAAGCCGGTGGTTTCGGCTTTTGTTCCGTTTTGTTAATGAGCCTGTCATGTCCGATATCCCGTCTCAGCCACCCGCCTTCGATGCTCGCCAGACCGCGCGGACGCTGCTGCGCGCGTCCCGCTCGGGGGCTCTGGCAACGGTGCGGCCCGGTACAGGCGACCCCTATTGCTCGCTGGTCAATGTGGCGACGGCGGCCGACGGCGCACCGCTGCTGCTGTTGTCGCGGCTCGCAATCCACACCAAGAACCTGTTGGCGGACCCCCGCGTGGCGCTGCTGCTCGACGACCGTGGTCGGCCCGGCTCGGGCGATCCGCTGCAGGGCGCGCGGATTTCCGTCTCGGGGCGGCTGGCGGTCTCCGACGATCCGCAGGACCGTCGCCGCTATCTGGATCGCCAGCCGGATGCGCAGATGTTCGTTGGCTTTGCCGATTTCGCGATCTACCGGATGCAAGTGAGCGGGGCGCACCTCGTCGCCGGATTTGGCCGCATCGTCGATCTTGCGGCCGGCGATCTGCTGACCGATCTGACCGATGCCGCGCCGCTGGTGGCGGCGGAGCCCGAGGTCGTCGCGCATATGAATGCCGATCACGCCGACACCTGCCGTCTCTATGCGACGCGACTTCTGGGCGCCCCGGACGTGCCATGGCGCTGCGTCGGCTGCGACCCCGACGGGCTCGATCTGCAGCATGAGGGGATCGCACTGCGCCTGCCGTTTCCGCAGCGGATCACGGCACCGGGGCTGTTGCGGCAGGCGCTCAAGGATCTGGCGGCCGCGGCGCGCGCGACGGCGCCGGATTCACGCCGTGGTTAACGGCCGTGCTGCATCGCGGCGGAACCTGCGTTCTCGGTGGCCAACACCCATCATCGGCACTTGTTTCACGGACGAAACCTGCAGGTCCGCATTGATGCAGCGCAAAATGGCGGCTTTGAAGCCATGCAGGCGCGGAACACCCTGCGACGGATTCCTCGCTTCCCATCATGGGGCGCTGACACTATGGTCGCGCCGCTTCCGGGGCGAGGGGCTATAATCCGCCGCTGAGGCGTTGCTGCCGGTGCGCGCCGCGCGCGGCAATGGAGGGGTTATCTCGTGAAAGAGACTGGTCTGCGTAACAGCGCCTATGGCGCCGACAAATTCGGTTTGAAGGATCTCGCCGAGATTCATTGGAATCTCACCGACGCGCCGCTGTACGAACATGCGATCGCGGCGGGCGAAGCGTCGATCGTCGCGGGCGGCGCGCTGTGCGCGGAAACCGGTCATCACACCGGCCGTTCGCCGAAGGACAAGCACACGGTGGTCGACGATCTCACCCGCGACAGCGTGTGGTGGGACGGCAACCGCAAGCTCTCGCAGGAGCATTTCAACACGCTGTACGCGGACTTCCTCGCGCACTGCAAAGGCAAGAAGCTGTTTGCGCAGGATCTCTACGGCGGCGCCGATCCGACCTATCGCATCAAGGCCCGCGTGTTCACCGAACTCGCCTGGCACTCGCTGTTCATCCGCACGCTGCTGATCCGCCCGCAAGTCTCCGAGCTTGTGAGCTACGTGCCGGACATGACCATCATCGACCTGCCGTCGTTCAAGCCGGACGCCAAGCGTCATGGCGGCCGCGAAGGCTCCGACACGATGGTGGCGATCGATTTCACCCGCAAGATCGTGCTGATCTGCGGCTCGTCCTATGCCGGCGAGATGAAGAAGTCTGTGTTCACGACGTTGAACTTCTATCTGCCGCCGCAGAACGTCGTGCCGATGCACTGCTCGGCGAATGTCGGTCCGAATGGCGACAGCGCGCTGTTCTTCGGTCTGTCCGGCACCGGCAAGACCACGCTCTCGGCCGATCCCGCGCGTACGCTGATCGGCGACGACGAGACCGGCTGGTCGAAGGACGGCATCTTCAATTTCGAGGGCGGCTGCTACGCCAAGACCGTCAATCTCTCGCACGAAGCCGAGCCGCAGATCTGGGACGCGACCAACCGCTTCGGCGCGGTGCTGGAAAACGTCGGCTTCGATCCGCTGACGCGCATTCCGGACTATACCGACATCAGCAAGACCGAGAACACGCGCTCGGCCTATCCGCTCGAGTCGATCCCGAATGCGTCGCGCACCGGTCGCGCCGGTCATCCGAAGAACGTCATCTTCCTCACGGCGGATGCGTTCGGCGTGATGCCGCCGATCGCCAAGCTGACGCCGGCGCAGGCGATGTATCACTACCTGTCGGGTTACACCGCCAAGGTCGCCGGCACCGAGAAGGGCCTAGTCGGCGTACAGCCGGAATTCTCGACCTGCTTCGGATCGCCGTTCCTGCCGCGTCCGCCGGCGGAATATGGCGAGCTGTTCCGCAAATTCATCACCGAGCACAATGTCGATTGCTGGCTGGTCAATTCCGGCTGGACCGGCGGCAAGTACGGCGTCGGCCGCCGCATGCCGATCAAGGCGACCCGCGCGCTGGTCACCGCCGCGCTGAACGGGTCGCTCAAGCAGGCGGATTTCCGCACCGATCCGTATTTCGGCTTCAGCGTGCCGACCTCGGTACCGGGCGTCGAGCCGCATCTGCTCAACCCGATCAAGACGTGGAAGGACAAGGCCGAGTTCGACAAGACGGCGCGCGATCTCGTGCGCATGTTCCAGGAGAACTTCACCAAGTTCGAGAAGCACGTCACGGCGGACGTGCGCGCCGCGGCGCCGGAAGTGCGGATCGCGGCCGAGTAACGCGCGACGATGGATCGAATAGGAAAGGGCGGCCTCACGGCCGCCCTTTTTCTTTGCATCGCGGAGCGTGATCTAGTTGTTGTCGGCGCCGCTGTCGGCCAGCGATGCGGCCTGCATGGTGTTGAAGCGCGACTTCTGCTCGTCCGACAAACCGGCGAAGAAATCATCGAGCGCCGGCTTCACCGTGTTGGCCGCGTCGATCATCGCTTTCAGCCGGCCTGATGCCTGCTCCAGCCGGCCGGGCGGTGTCTGCGCGATCTCGTCGGGACAGGCGGCGCTCAATTTGTCGACGGCGTCGCGCGTCGCCTGCTGTAGCTTCTCCAGAGCCGGACGCTGCGCGTCGGTCGGCTTCACTGTCGCTTCGATGCTGTCGACCGGAAGATCGACCAGGCCGGGCTTCTGCTCCTTGCAGACCTTGCCGCTCGCCTCGAGGGTTTCCTGGCGCGCCGTCTTGTCATCGGTACTCTGGCCGAGCGTCGGGCCGATCCGGTTGAAGCGTGCCTTCTGCTCGTCACTCAGCGACGTATAGAACGCGTCGAGCGGCGGCCGCACGATCTCGACAGCATCGCGCGTCGCCTGCAGCCGCGCGATCACCGCGTCGAGACGGCCGGGCGGCGTCAGCGGTGCATCGGCCGGGCAGGCCGACTTGAAGGCATCGGCGGCGCGCTTCGCGGCAGTTTCGAGATCGCGCAGCAGATCCTGCTGATTGTCGGTGAGTTTGACCGCGCGGCGGATTTGCGCGAACGGCCATGCGGTGATGCCTTGTCCCGGCGTGCGGCACGCCTGACTGGCGTTCTGCACGGCGCTGCGCATTTGCGTCGTCGGCGCGCGACCACCGCTCGGCGCGGCCGCATAGGCATAGTCGCCCCCGGCATAAGGACCGCCGTCGGCCCAGAATACGCCGTCGAACAAGTCGTCATAGGCGACGCCCCAGTAATCATCCTCATAGGCGTAGGGGAAGAACGTGTAATCGAACAGATCGGAATAGGCATAAGGCCAGTACGTCGCGCCGATCCAGGCGACGAACGCGGCGCGGCGTCCGCGATGCCACGAATGGCGCGGGACGGCGAAACGGTTGAACGCGCTCGCGTTGGCCCGCGCGAGACGTGCGCCGTTGGCGTTCCGGCCGAGCAGCGCCCGGCGTCCTTGCGCGAACCGTCCCTGGGCGAACCGTCCCTGCGCGAAGCGTCCGTTCGCGAGGCCCTGACGGATAGCGGGGTTGCTGATGCGCGCTGCATTGTTGCGCCTCGCATTCGGCTGCAGGGCATTGCCGTTGGCGATGCCGGCGGCACCGTTCTGACGCTGCTGGGCGCGCAGCGCCCGCTGCTGGCGGATATCCTGCAAGCGTTGCGCGCGCTGGGCCGGCGGCAAGGCGCGGAGCGTGCGGTTTTCCTGCCGCTGCAGGCGGCGTTCAGCGCGATTCTGCTGTTGCAGCAGGCGTTGCTGCTGGCGCGCGGCATTCGGTTGTGATGCCGGGTTTTGCCGGAATGCAGACGTTGGGGGCGTCGCCGGCCGCGTTGCCGGTGCGGGGCGCGCGAAGGATGGGCGCTGGCGCAGCATCGGCGCGGGATGCGGCACTTGTCGCGCGGCGGGCGCCTGTCGGAAGGCAGGAGCTTGTCGGAAGGCTGGCGCGGGGCGCGCCATCGGTGCTGGCCGGAAAGCGGGTGCGGGCCGCGCTGCGGGAGCTGCTCGGAAAGCAGGTGCCGGGCGCGCGGCCGGGGCTGGCGCGCGGAAGGCGGGACGCGCGGTGGGTGCGGGACGTGCAGCCGGCGCGGCACCGGGCGCGCGTTTGAATATGCTTTGGGCCTGCGCCGGTGACGCCGCTGCAAAAGCAACGCAGCCTGCGACAATGACGCCGCACCATCCTGTCGGCCGGTCCATCATGATCCAAATCCCGTCATTCCCAATCCTCGCCGTGACACTGGCTGCGTCGCGACCGCACGATTGTTAATGCGACATGGGGTGTTCGGTTCGGCAACACCAGCGGCAAAGCCCTCTCTGGCGCGCAAATGTGATGGAACATGAATGTTCGGTCACAGCCGGGATTTTGTCGTGTCGCGGCGCGGGATGCGTTATCTGGTCGCGGCGCCGAACGGCCCCCGACCAAAAGCGAATGCCGCATCAGCTTCGGTGGCGCGTGTTGTTTCTGATATAGTCCGCCGCCATGAACAGACCTGAGAAGATTTCCGGCGCTGCCGCCGGCGTGATGCGCATCATCGGCATGGCCGGCTGGAGTGGCTCCGGCAAGACCACACTGATCACGCGGCTGATCCCGCTGCTGACGGCGCGGGGCCTCAAGGTCTCGACGGTCAAGCACGCGCATCACGGCTTCGACCTCGACAAGCCGGGCAAGGATTCCTTCATGCACCGCGAGGCGGGCGCCGCCGAAGTGCTGATCTCGTCGGGCAAGCGCTTCGCGCTGCTACACGAACTGCGCGACGAGGCGGAATGGGATCTGCCTCAACTGCTCGGCAAGCTGACGCCGGTCGATCTGGTTCTGGTCGAAGGCTTCAAGCGCGATCCGTTCCCGAAGATCGAAATCCATCGTACCGCCAACGGCAAGCCGTTGCTGCAGCCGGAAGACCCGCACATCATCGCCATCGCCTCGGACGTGGCGTTGCCGGACGCGCCGGTGCCGGTGGTGAATCTCGACGACATCGCCGCCATCGCCGACCTGCTGCTCGCGCGCGCCATTCCGGTCGCGTCGGCGGTGGCGCGGATGCAGGGCGCCTGAATGGCGCAACTGACCGACGACTGCTTCGCGTTCTCCGGGCCGTTGATGCCGCTCGACGAAGCGGAGCGGCTGATCCGCGAGCGGGTATCGCCGGTCGCAGAAACCGAAACCGTCCCGCTGATCGAGGCCCGCGATCGCGTGATGGCCGCCGATGTGCGCGCGCCGGTCTCGCTGCCGCCGTTCGATAATTCGGCGGTGGACGGTTATGCGGTGCGCCACGCCGACCTCACTCCCGATGCCGAGACCGCGCTGACCGTGACGGAGCGTGTGCTCGCCGGCCATGGCAGCGCCGTCACGCTCGCGTCCGGTGCGGCGGTGCGCATTTTCACCGGTGCGCCGATGCCGGCCGGCGCCGATACGGTGTTCATGCAGGAAGATGTGCGCGTCGACGGTGCGCGCGTGGTCGTGCCGCCCGGTCTCAAGCCGGGAGCGAACCGGCGGCTCGCCGGCGAAGACATTGCCGCGGGCGATGTCGCGCTTTCGGCAGGCACCCTGCTCGGCGCACAGCACATTGCGCTGGCCGCGGCTGTCGGTCTGACGTCGTTGCCGGTGCGGCGACGACTGCGCGTGGCGATCTTCTCCACTGGCGACGAGGTGGTCGAGCCCGGTGCGGCGCGCGGCCCGTCGGCGATCTTCGATGCCAACCGTTATCTGTTACGGGAAATGCTGGCGCGGTTTGGCTGCACCGTCAGCGATCTCGGCATTCTGCGCGACGATCCCGCTGTGCTCGCTGCGGCGCTGCGCGAGGCGGCCGCGCGGCACGATCTCGTGTTGACTTCGGGCGGCGTGTCTACCGGCGAGGCCGATCACATGCGCGACGCGCTTGCCGGCGTCGGTGCGCTGACATTCTGGCGGCTCGGGATCAAGCCGGGGCGGCCGGTGGCGATGGGCGTCATTCAGTCTGCCGGGGGACAGCAGGCGGCGTTCGTCGGTCTGCCGGGCAATCCGGTGGCCGCGTTTGTCACCTTTGCCCGCGTGGTGCGGCCGTTGCTGCTGCAACTCGCCGGTGCGCAAAGCCCAGCGCCTGAGCCGATGTCGGTGGTCGCTGCCTTTTCCTATCGCAAGAAGAAAGGCCGCCGTGAATATGTGCGGGTATCGTTGCGCCGCCGTGCCGACGGCGATCACGACGCCATCAAGCATCCGCAGGATGGTGCCGGCATCATCACCTCGCTGACGCAGACCGATGGTCTGCTGGAATTGCCTGATGACATGACCGAGCTGAAACCGGGCATGCGCGTCGGCTTCCTGTCTTACGCCGCACTCTTGGGCTGACTCACATCAAGCGTCGGGATATTGCGCGGCGAGCGCATTGGCGCGCGCGGCATCGTCCGGCGTGTTGACGTTAAAGAACGGATCGACCGGCTTATCCGGCCAGTCGGCGATGGCGATGCCGTGCCGCGCGGTCCACACCTCGATCTTGCGCAAATCCTCGTCCACGAGCGCCCGGCGCAGATCGTCGCGCAACGTCACCGGCCATAGTCCGACGACGGGATGACGCCAGGCGCCGGAGCGCGCGCAGGCGAGCGGCAGGTCGTCGCTGATGCGCGCCGCATGCAGCCGGCCGACCAGATCGCGCGGCAGGAACGGGCAGTCGCCGGGGACGCTCGCGATATACGTAATGTCAGGCTTGTTCGCCGCGGCCCAGTCGAGACCGGCGAGCACGCCGGCGAGCGGGCCGGCAAAACCCGGCACGCTGTCGGCGATCACCGGCAGGCCGGTCGCGGCAAATCGCGCCGGATCGCCGTTGGCATTGACGATGATGCCGGCGGTCTGCAATCGCAGACGTTCCAGCACACGATCGAGGATCGACGTGCCGCCGATCGCGATCATCGCCTTGTCGCCGCCACCCATGCGGCGCGCGAGGCCGCCGGCGAGCACGAGGCCGAGCGTTCCTGCGGCTTCGGTCATTGCGGCATTCCACCCGACACCGCGATCACGTCAGTCCTCATGCGCCGCCGCCTTCGACAGATGCCTTGCGCCGGTGCTTGCTGCTTTCTTCCTCGACATACTCGAGATCCTGGTCGAACACGATCCGCTCCTCGCCGGCAAGGGCGATGAAGCGTTTGCCGCGCATCCGGCCGATCAGCGTGAGATTGGCCTTGCGCGCCAGCTCGACGCCCCAGGCGGTGAAGCCGGAGCGAGACACCAGGATCGGGATGCCCATGCGCACGGTCTTGAGCACCATCTCGGAGGTTAACCGGCCGGTAGTGTAGAAAATCTTGTCGCCGGCGGCGACGTTCTCGCGGAACATCCAGCCGGCGATCTTATCGACCGCGTTATGGCGGCCGACGTCTTCCATATAGACCAGCGGACGGTCTTCCTGCGCCAGCACGCAGCCATGGATCGCGCCGGCTTCGAGATAGAGCGACGGCGTGGTGTTGATGATGTGCGCCAGCCGGTAGAGCCACGAGGTTTTCAGCGGTGTCGCCGGTAGCGACACATTGTCGAGCGACTGCATCAGGTCGCCGAACACGGTGCCCTGCGCGCAGCCGGAGGTCTGCACCTTCTTCTTGAGCTTCTTCTCGTAGTTGGTCTTGCGCTGCGTCCGCACCACGACGACGGCGAGATCCTCGTCGTAATCGACGCCGGTGACGGCGTCGTCCGGCAGCAGCATGTGCTGGTTGAGCAGGTAGCCGATCGCCAGATAGTCGGGATAGTCGCCGATCGTCATCGCGGTGACGATCTCCTGACTGTTGAGATAGATCGTCAGCGGCCGCTCGACCGTCACTGAGGTTTCGATCCGCGCGCCGGTCTGGTCGATGCCGGTGACGCGCTCGGTCAGGCGCCGATCCTGCGGATCGGGCCGGATGATGTAGCTGTCCGGCAGTCTGGTGGTTTTCGGGTCGATCATGCGCCGACCTCTAACACGTTCATTCCGCCGGGGCGACCGCGATGGTCACGCTCGGCATCTCGACGCCGCCAAATTGCAGCACCAGCGGTGCGGCGGTGAGTTCGACGCGGATCGCGCGTCGCACCGCCGGACAGTCGCGGCGCATATGGCTCGCCTTCTTCTTGAGATAGTGACCGTTCTGGATGATGTCCACCAGTCCGTCCTCGGACAGGGTGATCTGATACAGCCCGCCGCGCGGCAGAGCGCCGAAGCTGATCGAGCCGCCATAGCCGTTGTCGTTGCGGGACTTGCGTTCGAGCGGCATCACCAGCGTCGCGTCGTTGTCGGCGTCAAGATCGAGCGTGAAGGCGTTGTCCGGGGGCGTGTCGCGCTTCGCGCCAGATTCATAGGTCGGCAGATTGCCGCCGCCAAACCATTGCAATTCGCGGGTCAGCGGCCAGCCGAACTTGCCGCATCCGCCTTTGGGCTGGTTGTAGTCGTAGACCGGTTTGCGCGAGCGCGCGTCCGCCGACGACCCGACGGACAGCAACGCGAGACCGCTCAAAGCAACGATGAAACAGCGCCCGGCCAGCATGGCCCAACCCTAATCCGGAATCGCCCGTGGCGGAAGCGTGACCGCGCCGGGGAGGAACGCCGTCTTGTGCTTATCGTAAATCTCCTCGACCGGCGCGCCGTAAAGCCGCTCCAGCTCCGGCCGGGTCAGCACGTCGCGCACCGCGCCTTCGCCAATACGCTGGCCGTCGCGCAGCAGCAAAGCGCGATCGGCGATCCGCAGCGCGTGGTTGGGATCGTGGGTGGTGAACAGCACGCCGAGGCCGGCCGCCGCGAGCGCACGGATTTCCGCCATCACCTTGCCCTGGTTGCCGAAGTCGAGGCTCGCGGTTGGCTCGTCGAGAACGATGAAGGCGGGTTCCTGCGCCAGCGCGCGCGCCAGCAGGACGAGTTGCCGCTCGCCGCCGGAGATCATCGTATAGGGTCGCGTCGCCAGATGGTCGATGCCGAGCCGTTGCAACGCGGCTGCCGCCACCGCGCGGTCGCGCGTGCCCGGTCGGCTGAACATCGTGCCGTGCGCGGTGCGGCCCATCAGCACCACGGATTCCACCGGGAAGGCGAAGGTCGCGATATGCGTTTGCGGCACATAGGCGATGGCGCGCGCCCGCTCGCGGATCGAGCGCGCCGAAAGGGTTTGCCCGTCGAGGCGCACCTCGCCCGCTTTCGGCGGGATCAGGCCGAGCAATGTTTTCAGGAGCGTTGTCTTGCCGCCGCCGTTCGGTCCGAGCAGAGCGAGCACGCTGCCGGTCGCCACGGAGACGTCGATGTGCGTGCCGACGACGCGGTCAGTATAACCAATGGTGAGATCGTGTCCGGAAAGGATCATCACGACCACGTCTTCTGCACGCGTGCGAGCAGCCAGATGAAGAACGGCGTGCCGATCACGGCGGTGAGGATGCCGAGCGGCACTTCCACCGGCGCGATGGTGCGCGCCAGCGTATCGATCAGCAGCAGATAGCCGGCGCCGAGAATGGTCGAGGCGGGAATGAGCCGCGCGAAATCGGGGCCGACCAGCGCACGGGCGAGATGCGGCACGACCAGGCCGACCCAGCCGACAATGCCGGCAACCGCGACGCTGGCGGATGTGGTCAGGGTGGCGGCGGCGACGATGGCGACGCGCAACGGTCCGGTGGCGATGCCGAGCGCGCGCGCTTCCTCGTCCGGCAGCGACATCGCATTCATGCGCCAGCGCAGCACGAACAGCACGAGCGCGCCGGCGGCCACCGGCGCGATCACCGGCACGAGGTCGGCGGCATGCGCGGCGGCGAGGCTGCCGAGCAGCCAGAACGTCATCGCCGGCAACTGGTTGTAGGGGTCGGCGAGGTATTTCAGCAGGCCGACGCCGGCGCCGAGCAGCGAGCCGATCACCACGCCGGTGAGCACCAGCACCAGGATCGGATCGCGCGAGCGCACGGCGGAGCCGACGGCGTAGACCGCGCCGACGGCGATCAGTCCGCCGACGAAAGCAAGCGCCTGGATCGCGAACACGCCGAGCGAGAGGAAGATGCCGAACACGGCGCCGAGTGCCGCGCCGGACGACGCGCCGAGAATGTCCGGCGACACCAGCGGATTGCGGAACAGGCCCTGAAACGCCGTGCCGGCGATGGCGAGCGCGGCGCCGACGACCACGGCAGCGAGGACACGCGGTCCGCGGATTTGCCAGATCACGGTTTCGATCGCCGGCGCGAGACCGGACGGCTCGCCGGTGAGTTTACCAAGCAGCGAGCGCAGCAGATCGATCATGCTCACCGGATAGCGGCCGACGCTGAAGGCGACGACGACACCGAGCAGCAACACGCCGGTCGCGATCAGAAATCCCGGAAGCGCGGAGCGGGTCATGAGAAGTGTCTGCCGGCGGCCGTCAGGGGTTGGTGTTCAGCAGTTGCGCGATCTGCGCGTCGGTCGGGGTGACATGGTAGAATTTCGTATAGAAGTCGCGCGTCAGCACCGTCATGTCTTCCGGGAAGCGTTGCGGATAGAGCAGTTTGGCGAGCCACCACAGCCCGATCAAGCGGTTCGCCGCCGGTGGAAAATCGACCCAGCCGAACGGCAGCATCGGCGACAGATGCACGCGGCCTTCACGCACGGCGCGGACCGAAGCCCAGGCCGGATCCTTGCGCACGCTTGCCGCGAAATCACGTTCGATGGTGACGATCACGTCGGGATCCCACGCCAGCACCTGTTCGAGCGAGACATTGACCAGTCCGGCCGGCAATCCTTCCGCGGCGTTGCGGGCCAGCAGTTCGGCGGTCTCGACATTGATCGAGCCGCGTCCGCCGGTCTGCAGGCCGCGCGGCCCGCGTGCGTAGTAAAGCCGCGGCCGGTCCTCGCGCGCGATATTGGCAATGCGCTCGGTGATGACCGTCAAGGTCATGTTGCAATAATCGGCAAAATCCGCGCCGTCGCGGTCCCGGTGCAGCAACTGCCCGAGCAGCTTGTAGCTGTCCGGCATGAAGACGAAGCGGCCGTCGAGCAGCGCATAGGGAATGCCGGTCTGCTGCTGCACGCGCTCGGCCAGCGATACATAGGTCTCGCTGGTGGAGCCGATGTCGACAATCAGATCAGGCTTGGCGTTCAACACCACTTCGAGATTGGCGGTGTTGCCGCGCCCGGTGATGCGCCCCAGTTCCGGGCGCGCACACACGTCCGGCAGCATGAAGGCGCATTCGTCGGCGCGGTTGGCGCGCGGCCAGCCGAGGAGCAGGTCGGGCGCCAGCGTATAGAGCATGATCGCCGCCGGCGGTCCGGCGGGAAAGACGCGCCGGACCGTGGCCGGGATCTCGACCGTTCGGCCCGCCGCATCCTTGATCGCGGCCGCCCGCGCGGCGCGCGGTAGCGCCGGAGCCAGCAAGGCCGCGGACAGTCCCGCGGAAACACGGCGGCGCGTCAGCATCGGAGGGCTCCGTCCGGGAGTGATGACGGAGTCTAGTCCAGACCGATCATCACGTCGCTGGCCTTGATCACCGCATAGGCCTCCTGACCCGTCGCGAGCTTCAACTCGTCGACCGCTTCATTGGTGATCGCGGCGGTGATGGTCTGGCCATTGATGTCGATTTTCACATGGGACGTGGTCGCGCCCTTGGTGACGGACACGATCTTTCCCTTCAGGCGATTGCGGGCGCTGATCTTCATGATTGTTCTCCTTGGTGGGTGAGACCGGGGGCGGCGAAGCCATGGCGCGCAAGAAGTGTCTGTCCGGTTTCGGACAGGACGAAGAGCGCGAACTGATGCGCCGCGACCGGCGCGCCGGTCAGAACCGTCAGGCCGAAATCGGCGCCGATCGCAAGATTGTCCGGCAGCGCAACGATCTGCTGGCCGGGATTGTCCGCGACGGCGATCATCGCATTGGTGCGGTAGGTGAGGAAAATATCGGCGCGGCCTTCCGCCACATGCCAGCCATAGACATTGCGCCCGGCAGGCGGCGTTGCGCTGTCCGCCGCGCCGGTCAGGCGTTTTGCCTTGCGCTCCAGAATGGCCATTGCGCCCGGATGAGCGGCGTCGGCGCGTTTGAAGGCGGCAAAGGCATAGTCGCCGGACGGATCGGCGGTCGGCGTGGAGGTGCCGACCGAAATCTGCGGATCGAGCAGGCGATCGAGCAATGTTGCCGGTGTCACGGCGAGTCCGGGCCGCACCAGCGCACACAATTCGTTGCGGGCGAACAAAGCGACTGGTCCGCTCCGCCCTGCCGCGGCGAGTGTGCGCGGGTGCTTCATATTCGCCGACGCGAAGACATGCGCCGGCGTGCCGGACATAATCGCGTCCTTCAACGTGCCGGACGGACGGAAGGTCGCGCGCACCGCGTGGCCGGTGCCGACCTCGAATCCCGCCGCCACGTCGGTCAGCGCCGCGCGCAGGCTGCCGGCGGCATAGAGGATAACGGTGTCGGCGGCCACCTGGCCGCTCATGCGTTCGGGTCGCCGGCGTTCGGATAGAACAGTTGCTCGCCGTTGATCTTGTAATCGGCGATCGCTTTCTGTCCTTCCGGCGAGATCAGCCAGTCGATGAACTGCTGGCCGAGGTCTTTCTTCACCGTGGCGTGCTTCGCCGGATTGACCAGCATCACGCCATATTGGTTGAACAGACGCTTGTCGCCCTCGACGACGATGCCGAGGTCGCCGCGATTCTTGAACGACAGCCATGTGCCGCGATCTGACAGCACATAAGCGTTCGACGCGGACGCGGTGTTGAGCGCGGCACCCATGCCCTGGCCGATGTCGCGGTACCACGGGCCGAGCTGCTTGCTCTCCTTCTCCTTGGCGATGTCGATGCCGGCGACTTTCCAGAGGTTGAGTTCGGCCACATGCGTGCCGGAGCGGTCACCGCGCGAGATGAACGGCGCGGCCTTCTCCTTGATGGTGGTCAGCGCCTTGACGATATCCTTGCCACCCTTGATGCCGGCGGGATCGCTTTTGGGTCCGATCAGCACGAAGTCGTTGTACATGACCGGGTAGCGCTTCACGCCGAAGCCTTCATTGAGGAATTTCTGCTCGGCGGATTTGGCATGCACGAACACCACGTCGGCGTCGCCGCGCCGCGCGGTGTCGAGCGCCTGCCCGGTCCCCTGGGCGACGACTTTCACGTCGATCCCGGTCTTCTGTTTGAACAGCGGCAGGATATGGCCGAACAGGCCGGAATCCTGCGTCGAGGTCGTCGAGGCGACGACGATGGATTTGTCCTGCGCCAGCGCAGGTGCGGACGAGAGCGACAGCGGCGCGAGCGCGATAAATCCGGCGAGCGTGAGCAAAAAGTGGCGTGTGGAATACATAGAATCCTCCGTGGTCAGATCAGCAGATCGCCGGCGATGAATGTCTTGGCCTCGCCGGTTTGGGGTGAGTGAAAGAAAGCGTCGGTCGCCGCGCGCTCGACCACGCGGCCGCGATGGATCAGCACTACATCGCCGGCGAGTCGTCGGGCCGCACCGAGATCGTGTGTGGTCATCACCACCTTGATGCCGCGCGCCCCGACGGCGCGGATCAGATCCTCGATGTTCTTACTGGCGGCGGGATCGAGGCTTGCGGTCGGCTCGTCGAGCAGCAGCACGGCGGGATCGCGCGCCAGCGCGCGGGCGAGTGCCAGCCGCTGTTGTTCGCCACCGGACAGACGCCGGGCGGGCCGGTCCGCCATGGTTGCGAGGCCGACCAGCGTCAGCAGATCGGCGATGCGCGCGTCGTGCTGCGCACGCGGCACGCTGGCCGCGCGCAGCGCATAGCGCAGATTGCCGGCGACACTCCGTCGGAGCATCACCGGACGCTGGAACACCAGCGCGCGCTTGATCGGCGCCACGTCGGTACGGCCGCCATAGGTGATCCGACCTTGTGTCGGCGCGATCAGGCCCATGGCGGCGCGCAGCAGCGTCGTCTTGCCGGAGCCGTTAGGACCGATAATGGCGGTGGGGGCGCCGGCTTCGATCGTCAGCGAGACGTGATCGAGGATCGTCACGCCGCCGGCGGACATGCTGACGTCCTCGAACGCGATCGGCAGTTCGCTGTCGGGGCTGCGCATCGTCACCCCGCGATCGCTTCGCCGGTGCGACGCACGGCCCAGGCCAGAGCGTTGACGATAACGACGATGGCGATCAGGATTCCGCCGAGACCGATCGCCAACGGCAAGTCGCCCTTCGATGTTTCCAATGCGATGGCCGTCGTCATCGTCCGGGTGAAGCCGTCGATATTGCCGCCGACGATGATGATGGCGCCGACCTCCGCTGCCGCGCGGCCGAAACCGGCGAGCAGGATCGTGACGAGGCTGAAGCGGGCATCGCGGATCAGGGTCAGCACGCGGCCGAGCGGACCGATATTCATCGCCGTGAGTTCGTCACGGTATTCGATCCACAGATCCTCGATGGTCTGGCGGGTGAGGGCGGCGATGATTGGCGTCACCAGCAGCACCTGCGCGATGATCATCGCCTGTGGCGTGAATAGCCAGCCGAGTGCGCCGAGCGGGCCGCTGCGCGACAGCAAGAGAAAGATGACGAGGCCCGCGACCACCGGCGGCAGGCCCATCAGCGCGTTGAGCAGCACGATCACCGCCTCTCGCCCGTGAAAACGAGTCAGCGCGATCAGCGCGCCGAGCGGGATACCGATCAGCGCGGCGATGGCGACGGCGCTGAGGCTGACCAGCAGCGACAGCCGGACGATGGCGAACAGGGCCGGATCGCCGGTCAGCACCAGGTCGAGCGCGCTGAGGGGCGTCTCCAAGGGGGCCTCGCTGGAGCCTTGTTGCAGGTAGTGTCGGCACTTGTTCAAATCGAACGAAAATGGTCAATTCTCGTATCAAACGCAGCTCAGTGCAGGTTTATGCAGGCAGATTTATTGACGACCGACGAGGCCGCGGCCTATCTGCGGTTGTCCGAACGCAAGCTCTACGACCTTGTTGCCGCCGGCGCCGTGCCGTGCAGCAAGGTGACCGGCCGCTGGCTGTTTCCGCGTGCCGCGCTCGACCGCTGGGTCATGGCGGGGCTGGCCGTTCCGACCTTCGGGCAGGCTGACGCGCCGCCGATCGTCGGCGGCAGCCAGGATCCGCTGCTGGAATGGGCGCTGCGCGACAGCGGCAGCGGACTGGCCTCCTTACCGGAGGGCAGCGAAAACGGGTTGCGGCGGCTCGGTCGTGGCGAGGTGATGATGGCCGCGATCCATCTCCACCGGATGTCCGGAGATGACGAGAGCGCCAATCCGGATACGGTCGCGGTTGCTCCCGGTTTGCATGATGCCGTGGTGATCGCGTTTGTCCGCCGTGAGCAGGGCTTGCTGGTCGCGCCCGGCAATCCGCTCGGGTTGACCGATATCGCCACGGTGGTTGGCCGTAAGGCGCGGCTGGCGCAACGCCAGACCGGCGCGGGCGCGCAACTGCTGTTGTTGGGGCTGTTGGCGCGAGCCGGATTGCCGGCGGACGCTCTGCCGCGCGCCGTAACCGAACACGCGACCGGCTCGGACCTCGCGCAGGCCGTGCGCTCGGGCCGCGCCGATTGCGGGATCGCGCCGCGGGCCGTGGCGGTGGCGGCGGGGCTCGATTTCGTGCCGCTTGCCTGGGAGCGGTTCGATCTGGTGTTGCGCCAACGCGACTATTTCCGCGCAGGCCCGCAGGCGCTGTTTGCCTTCATCCGCTCGGCGTCGTTCCGCGATCGGGCGCAGGAACTGGGCGGCTATGACGTGGCCGAGTCGGGGGTGGTCCGGTTCGCTGCCTGACCCCGGAAAAGACCGGTTTGCGGCGCCATCCGTGGGTTGTCAGGCGGGCCGCCTTCGCTATAGTCCGCGCCGCCCGACCCCGCCGCTTCGCCGGCGCGGACCGAGGGCCCTCCGGAGAGGTGGCCGAGTGGCTGAAGGCGCACGCTTGGAAAGCGTGTATACGGGAAACCGTATCGAGGGTTCGAATCCCTCTCTCTCCGCCAGACTTTCAGCTACGGACTTGCCGTCTAGTTTCTCGGCTTTCGCAGGCTGAAAAGCCCCGAATATCGGCGGTCTTGTCTCCGTGAGCTTTCTCTGATTGGTCTGATCTAGGCAACGACGGCGAACAGTGAATCAAAAAGGGCCTCGTGATGGGAGCTTGGTCGCACAATACGGCCGCCTCCAGCGACCGAGGGCTACGGCGAGGCGTTTGCGCGAATGCCGCCGGCAAGGATCGGCGTCCGGTCAAACGATCAGTCTAGATTGTGTTGTTCAAACGCCGGATGCTGTCTGCTCTGCGATGTAATTGATCAACCATGTTGCCGCCGGCCCCAGCCGGGCGTTGCGGCGATGCGCGATATACATCGGCAGAGCTGTTGATCCGTTTGGGCCGCCCCATTCGGCCGGGCGGATGCGAACGAGCGTACCGTCGTTTAATTGTTGCGCGATCGCATGGAGGGGCAGACTGCCCCATCCGATTCCGGCCTCGATCAGCCGCCGTTTGACGCTGAGATCGGTCAACATCCACACATGGGTCGAGAGAATGTTGAAGTTTTGCCCGGCCATGAAGCCGGCTTTGTCGGCGAGCACCAACTGAAGATGTTTGTTGATGACGTCGTTGGGGATTTCCGTCGTGGCGGCAGCCAAGGGATGGTGGGGCGCGACGACCGGTACAAGCTCGATCGACAACAGCGGACGATATTCGAGATCGCGCAGGTTCCGAACGACGGGGCCGAGCAAGCCGAACTGGCATTGGTCATTGAGGACCAGTTGTGCGGCCGCACCCAGCGTATCTTCGCTGATCCGCAGGGTGGTGTGGGGAAACGAGTCGGCGAACGTCCGTAGCGCCTCGACAATCGTAGGCTCCGGAAACATCGTGTCGGCCACGATCGACACTTCGCTTTCGACACCTTCCGCGAGAGCGGCTGCCCGCAGGCGAAGTGCGGACACCTCGTCCGCGGCCCGACGGGCGTAAGGGAGAAGGGAGCGGCCTATTTCCGTCAGAATTGGGCGCTGACCGGATCGATCGAACAAGGCGACGCCCATTTCCTCTTCGAGCTTCTGGACGGCATAGGTGACTGCGGATTGGGCACGGTTCAGGCGTCGCGCGGCTGCGGAAAAGCTGCCGCTCTCGACCACCGCGATGAATACATCAATGTGTTCCAGTGACGGATTCATAAGCCCCTCGAAAAATCAGATACCAACCAACAGTATTTTTGGGCTTACGAGCGGTTGACGACCTTCGGTAGTCTAACGTCATCTGCCATCGGCGAGGTTTTGAACGTGACGGCCTTCTGGTATTCACCACGCGGACTTTCTATCCCCCGTCAGGCCGATTATAGCGCGGCGGCAACGCCGGGCCGTGCGGCGATTGTGGCATTCTACCGCATCGCCGGGGAAATGGGATCGTGAGCCGGCCGATGCATGTCCTGATTTCCGGCGCGGGTATCGGCGGCTTGGCCGCAGCGCTTGCTTTGCTTCGTCGTGGCATCGACGTGACCGTTTTCGAGCAGGCTGCCGCCTTGCGCGAAGTCGGGGCGGGGGTGCAGATCAGCCCGAACGGCACACGGGTTCTGGAGGCCCTAGGACTGGGCAACCGAATGCGGGAGTTGGGAACTGCCACCTCCGGCAAGGAGGTGCGGCTCTGGAACACCGGTCAGACCTGGCGAACCATGGATCTCGGCGCCGCCACGCTCGCTCAATATGGTGCGCCGTACCTCACCTTTCATCGGGCTGACCTCCACAGCATGCTGCTTGATGCCGTCACGCAGCAGAAGCCCGATGCGGTGAGGCTCGGGGCGAAGGGCGCTGGATTTACGCAGAACGGCGGGACCGTGTCGCTTCGGCTGGCGAGTGGCGAGGAGGTTTCAGGCGACGCTCTGGTGGGCGCGGACGGCGTTCACTCGACCATCCGCCAGCAATTATTCGGCAGCGATCGGCCGGTGTTCACCGGCTGCATGGCCTGGCGCGGTTTGATTCCGGAAGACGCCTTGCCGGAGACCATTAATCGGACGGGCGGCGTCTCCTGGCTCGGCCCCACGGCGCACATCCTCACGTATCCGGTGCGGCAGGGGAAATTGCTCAACTTCATCGGCATGGTCGATCGCGACGACTGGCGCGTGGAATCATGGAGCGCCGCGGGCTCGGTCGACGAATGTGCCGCCGACTTTGTCGGATGGCATGATGATGTGCAACGGATGGTCCGCGGGATCGGCATTCCGTTCAAATGGGCGCTGATCGTGCGTGAAGCATTGCCCCGCTGGAGCATCGGCCGAGTGACGTTGCTCGGCGACGCGTGCCATTCGACGTTGCCGTTCCTGGGGCAAGGCGCGAACATGTCGATCGAGGACGGCTATGTTCTTGCCGATTGCGTAGCGGAAGCGAGGGATGACAGCGCCGCTGCGTTCGCGCGCTATGAGGATTTGCGCAAGGAGCGGACCAGGAAAATCGTCGATATGGCGGCGGCGCAAACCGCCAAAGTGCACAACCCCGCGCTCGCGGTTCCTGAACAAGCGGAAGAACACATCGCCGCGCACTGGACGCGTCAACATGTCGGCGACCGCTATGACTGGATTTACCGCTATGATGCGACTGCCGCCGCGCGTGCGCCGGTGGAAAGCTCGCTGGCGCTCTAGCCCCATGACCGTAACGCCGAATTGTTACGTGCGAACCGAAATCGGATGGATACCATGACCCGTAGCAGGTTTCTTGCGGCCGCTCTGTTGAGCCTTCTTCTCGGCACGTCCTCCCTGACAGCGAGTCGCGCGAGTGCGGATGATTTCCCGGAGCGACCCATCACGGTCGTCGTGGCTTATGCCGCCGGAGGCGGAACCGACGTTGCCGCTCGTATCTTCAGCAGCGGATTGGCCGAGGCGTTAAAAGCGTCGGTTGTCGTGGAAAATCGTGGCGGGGCCTCCGGGACGGTCGGCACCGGTATGGTGGCGCATGCCAAGCCGGATGGTTACACGCTGTTGTTCGGCGATATGGGATTGCCGGTGAATCCGGCGCTGTTCAAAAACCTGTCCTACAATTCCGATCAGGCTTTCACGCCTGTTGCGATGGTGGCGAGGTCGCCTGTCGCTCTGCTCGTCCCTCCATCAATGCCGGTGAAGTCGATCCGCGATTTCGTCGAGCTGGCGAAAAAAGCGCCGAAGCCTCTGGCGTTTGGAAGCCCCGGCATCGGTACGCCGCCGCATCTCGCGGGGGTCGCGCTCATGAATGCAACGCATATTCCGCTGACGCATGTGCCTTATCGCGGCTCGGGCCCCGTGCTCAACGACCTGATGGCCGGCCATATTGATCTTGGCTTCAGCGGTCCCGGCGCGGTGGAGCAGGTGCGGTCCGGAAAGCTTCGCGCGCTCGCCATCACCGGTGACAAGCGGCAGTCGATCATGCCGGAAATTCCGACATTCAAGGAACTGGGGATCGACTTGTCGGTCATGTCCTATGGCGCATGGTGGGGTATTGTCGCGCCGCGCGGCACGCCGCCTGATATCATTGCCAAGCTCAACAAGGCGATCAATGAGGCTTTGGCGATGCCGGCGGTCAAATCGCGGCTCGAGGGTGCCGGCTATGAGGTGATCGGCGGAACCGCTGACGAATTCGCCGCGTTCCTGAAGGCGCAGCATCAATATTGGCCACCGGTTCTGGCCGCGGCTGGGGTACAGGCTCAATAACAGCCGCGGGGCAATAGCTTGCGTGGCTTTTGGATGACATGAAAAAACCAGCCGGATGAATCCGGCTGGAAGTGCAAACCGGCGAGAGCGATTTCCGCTCACACCGGATGTGCAGCAAATCAGCCCAAGACAAGAGAATCGAATTCGAAGAATTCCGGCGCGACCACGTCGCTCTGGCGAAGATAGATGTCGATATTGCCGAGATGGAACGAGCGGTGGGCGTACATGCCCCAGAGCAGTCCCATGCCCGTCCATTCGCGCCCGACGAATTGCAGCTTTTTGGTCAAGTCTTCAGCACGGTAGGATTTGAGCGCTGCCATGTTTTCTTCGTGCAGCGTCAAAGCCGTCTGTTGCAGGTCGGCGTTTTCAAACCGTGCGGCGGCGATGGGGTCATTCGGCAGGGGAACGGTCGCGCCCGGCGCGCTTTCGCGAATCCGCGTGACGAAGTTGCGCTCGGCCAGCGCGCAATGGATGAGAAGCCCGCGCACGGTGATGCGCGACAGGCGGCTGCCGAAACGCATGCTGGGATTTTCGATGGGTGCCCAGTCGAGTTTCTGCTCGTCCATCAGCCCGATCCAGCGGTGGGAATACCTGACCATGCTGTCGAACAGCGCCAGGAATCGCTTGAATTCCTCAGTCATACGAAGCTCCTTCAGCTTTGCAATGCGAAACGGTCGGCAGCGAGCAATTCGCGGGCGCGCTCCAGCGGGCGGGGATCGATGAACAGATCGAAATCGATCGCATCGGCGAGGAAGTTATGGCGGAGCAGGTGGTCGTGTTGCACCTTGAGCCCCTCGATCCATTCCGGCCGAAGGTCGATGGCGAGTTGACGATGCACCTGCGGCGTGAAGGCGACGTCGACCAGTTCTTCGGGCAATCCGGTATCGATCGCCATGAAGCGTTTTGCCAACGCCTCGTTCCGTTCCGCCCATTCGCCGGCTCGAATGATGACGGCTACGCAGGAAGCGACCAGATCCGGATTCGTTTCGATCAGCTCGGTACTCACGGTGAGCATGAGCGGTGAATCGTTGTTGACGCGATCAGCGAGGACTTTGGAGCTGCCGTTGTCCGAAATCGCAACAGCGCCGGTGAAGCCTTGCACCACGCTGCTGATAGCACCCTGGCTGTAAATGGCGTCGACGTCGCCGCGAATGAGCGCGATCGCTTCCTCGCGCTGATGCCCTAACATGCAGTCCGCGCCCCACAGGGTCGTCGTCGATGCGGTCGATGTGGTGGCGGCGTCGATATAGGCCCGGTTGCTGACGACGGGTGTGAGCTTGACGTCTTCCATCGTCATGCCCGCGCGCGCCAAAGCAACTTCGGTTCCGCGCAGCGAGGCCGCCTTCCAGAAATCGATGGAATCATTCGCCCGGATCGGCAGCGAGACCTTCTTGCCGGCGAGGTCCGCGACCGAACGGATGCCGCTCTCCGGCATCACCAGCATCGGCTTGATGCTGTCATTCCACGACAGACCGATCAACGACACTTTCCCGCCGCGCGAGCGGGTCACCAGCGGCGGGCCGTTGCCGCCGTGGCGGAAGGAGTTGGGCAGCGAATGGTGGAAGTGTGACTGGCGAACGGCGGTGTCTTTGCTCGATGCCAGCGATCGGGCGGTGATCCCGTATCGTTCAAGCTCCTTGTCCAGGAAGCCGTTGCCAATGGCAACGCTGAAGGCCGTGGGGACAGGGCAGCGCGTATACCAGATGGTGTCTAGCGTGTTGGACATTGACGTCTCATTGTCTGGAGTCGGGAGTGGGCTGCGACAGCCATGCCTCGTAGCGGCGGCGAAGCGCGCGCTCGGCTTCACTGTTGCCCATGACCGTGTCCGCGGGAATCTGGCGACCCTTCTTGAGCTGGCGCATCTGCATGAATGCAAAACCGCTCGTTCCCGGCTCCAGCTTGATATCGGTCAGCCAGTCCGGCGCGACACCCTGAACCGGATCGAGCCGGTCCTTGTCGAAGATCGCCGTCCACAGGCTGATGGCCCACCGGCCGTTACGGCGCTCGACCTGGTCGTAGAAGCGGCAATAACCCGAATAATCGAAAAGCTGGTCGTGGATATATTCGCGCATCATGATGATGATGTCGGTTTCCATCAGCGCGCGATCGCCGTTGATATGCACGAGGCAATTTCCCAGCCAATGCTTGCTGTGCTCGGTCGGTTTGCGCGCCTTGTCGCTTGCGATCAGCAGCGGAGTCAGGTCGCGAACCGCACCCTTGAACCAGGAGATGCTCGCTTCCGCGTCGGGATGAAAGCATTCGCTCATGGCCCCGAAGTCTCCAGCATCGCGGGAGAATGCCCATGTCTGGCGCAGGCGCCGGATCTCGATGTCGCTGTTGGTGTCTGTCCGGTGAATCGGCATGGCCATTATTTCTGCTGAGGCTCGATGTCTTGCAGCGCAACGTCGAGGAAATCCCGAAGGGTTTCCGGCCGGTCGAGTTTTGCCGCCAGCATCAACACGACCTTGGTGAGAAATACCGACGCCTTCTCGCTGCCGACCGTATTCAACGCTTGTGCGAGACTTTCCCAGTTTGCTTCGAGGATGTGTGAGGGAATCTTGGCCTCAATCAACATGACGGGATTCCATGGTTTTGCACCGGATTGCCTTCAGGAGCCTGTCGAGCGTGGTATCTGCGTTGAATTGGCGCCAGCGGCCCGCGACATGTCCATCCGGGCGAACCAGATAGGCCGTGCCATCCTGCGCATCGAAAGCGGCATAAAGACTTGCATCGCGGATCTGCACCACATCGATTCCGAAGGGGATGTTCATGCGCTCGATCCGCGCGCGCATCTCTTCGGCGGCAGTTGTGTCCGTTTTCTGAAACAGCAGCAGGGTGAAATCGCGTCCCAGGCGGCCTTGCAGATGGTCGCCGGGACCATCCGTGCATAGCGGCAGGTTGGGGCAAACCGCGCCGGGTAGGGGGCCTCCAGCGAAGCGGATGTCGTCCGCATCGTCAAAGCGCAACGGACCGGCGGTCATGCGCAGCTCGGTGACTTGCCGGGGATTGATCAGATCGCGGATAAACGGCTCCTTCACGGCCAGCGAGAGAATGGCCTCCTGCAGAACGGCGTGTCCGAATGTCGGCGGAGTCATGAAACGAGTGCTTTTTTCCGCGAACGCCATGTTCTGATGCGCGGCGTCGACGCGTTCGGACGAATAGCTGTCCAGCAATGCGTCGTCGCACCAGCCGGAGACCACATAGGCGAGCTTCCAGGCGAGGTTGTTGGCGTCATCCACGCCGCCGTTCATGCCGCGCGCGCCGAAGATCGGCACCAGATGCGCGGCGTCGCCGGCGAACAGAACGCGACCCTCGCGATAGCTGTCGAGCGACAGGCTGAGCGCGCGATAGGGGCTGATCCAATCGATGGCCCAGTCCGCGGTTTCACCGATCGATTTCAGGAAGCGGTCGACGCGCTCACGCACGCGTCGCGGCTGAACTTCTTCGTCCAGATCGTCATCCGGCCCGAGCTGATAATCGATGCGCCAGATGTCAAATGGCTGCTTGTGCATGATGATGGTGGAGCCGGGGAATTCCGGCGGAGCAAACCACACACGTCGCCCGGCCGGCTGGCTGCTTTTCATCTGGATGTCGACAATCAGATAGCGGCCTTCGTAGCTGCTACCCTTGAGTTCTTTGCCAAGGGCCTTGCGTACCGCGCTGCGGCCGCCGTCGCATGCCACCAGCCATTCGCCGCGCATGTCATATTGACCCTGCGGCGTCGCAACGCTGGCGATTACCTCTTCGCCGTCCTGCCGCGCGGAAACCAGCTTCGATGACCAGCGAATGCTGGCATTCGGATGGTTCTGCAGAGCTTCGTAGAGGTATTGCTCGACATTGCATTGCGCGATGGACACCATCGGCGGATGCCTGAGGTTGTCAGCCTGCTGCACCACGAAGTCCAGCACCAGGCTGTCGCGATAATAGCTCTGTCCGCCTTTCCATGAGATGCCCGTCTCGAAGATGCCGGGGCCGGTGCCCGCGCGCTCAAAGATTTCGAGGCTGCGGCGCGCGATACCGACCGCGCGGCTGCCGCGATTGACCGTGTCGTCCTCCTCCAGCAGCACCACCTCGATCCCCCTGCGGGCGAGATCGAGCGCCACGGTCATGCCGACCGGGCCGGCACCGGCGATGATGACGGGATAGAGGCGCTCCTCGCCGTCGAGTTCAGGCGCTCGCTGAAAAGGGTGGTGCGCATAATCGAAGTACAGCGAGTTATAGGTTCCTACGGCCGTCGCTTGGGCTTCTGCTGGCATGCGTGCGTCTCGGATCGAATGTCTTTTGCAACAAATCCCGCGTCTCGATCGGCGCCGGTCGCTCGATAAAATAGTATCATATGAAACTATATGCCGCAACAATGGCGCAGCCGGACTTTCCGGCAATGTCCGGTCCCGGCATGAGCTTGTCGATCGTTCGCCGCTCGATCGTTGGTGTCCGTCACCAAGCCGAAAATGCCAGTTATATTCGCATGATAGAAGGGTAAATGAGGCGGGCATTGAACGCGGGTTTCGCCCGAACCCAAAGGGTGGGGTGCGAAACCACGTTTTTGACTTCTCCACAGAACCCAAAAGCCCGATATAGTAACATATGTTACTAGCTATGAATTCTGCTGCGCTTTGCTTCCCAGGTCGCACACGGTCATGTCGATGTCGCGCTTAGATAAATCCAGTCCAGATGAAACCGATGGCGCACGCCGGCGATTGGTGCTGGAGAATTTCACGCCCTATCGCTTGAACACGTTGGCTCGCTTTGCATCCGAAGGATTTGTGAACAGCTATGCGCGGGAGGCTAGGGAGTTCGGAATAGGCCCGGCGGAGTGGCGGGTTATTTCGTTTCTGGGCGAGCAGCGCGATTCACGCAAAGGCACGAAGGAAATGACCGCGCGAGACATCGGCGCACGGACCTTCATGCAAAAGGTTCAGGTCTCACGCGCCATCCTCAAGTTGGAACGCAAACGCCTGATTTCGCGCCGTCTCAATTTCAATGATCGTCGCGAGGTGTTTCTGAAGCTCACGCCGTCGGGAAAACGGGTCTACGCTGTCATCGTACCGGTCGCCTTGGAGTATCAAAAGTCCTTAACCAAGGGGCTCTCTGCCGCGGATATGAAGACGTTGGATCGCGTCATGGGCGTGCTGCTTGGAAACGCCAAAACTTTAAGAAACAGCACGTAGTCCCAGTGCGATCCACGGCTGCGCTGGTTCCTGCGTGTCGCGGCCTATTCTTGAGGCATGCACGGCGTGCCGGAATATCGCGGCATCTGATCCGAGCTTTTCGCCATGGACGACCTTCGCCGTGAGCGGCAGGGCGGTCGAGCAGCGCCGGCAAAATTTTTTGAATTCTCCGCGTTAGATCATCCCCAACACAGCATCGTTGACCCCGCGCCGAAACCCGACGCGCGAGGCCAGAGCGGCTGATGGCCTTTCGATTTTCAAAATTTTCGCTTGCGGGCCCACGGGGTCTTTCGGTAGTATTTTATTGATAGACAAAGTATTCTATTAAAATACCACGAGGCGACGTGATGAATCTGGCCAGCGCGCGGGTTTCGCGACCCGGCTCCGACGGGGCGCCATCGGCGATCCCGCAACTGCGGATGCGGCCTCCTGAAGTCCTGATGACGCCCGCCCGGTTGAGCGTCCTTCAACCGAGCCGCGTCAGCGTGACCCGCCTGTTGATGGCTAAGGCGATCCGCGAGCGCTGGTCGGTGAACCGGCTGCGCTGGAACATCGATGACCGCGCGCGCGGCACCGCGCTCTACCGGATCGAAACCGGTGCGATGCCGTTTGATTTCGTCGTCCACTCGTTCGAGCCGAAGCAGGAAGGGCGCATCGGCCGCATCATCGGTCGTGCGTGGGACATGATGGCTGCGCTGATCGAAGGCCCGGTGTCGGAAGTCGACATCGCCACCACCGGCGTCGAAATGCCGAAGCTCTATGCCGGCCGTGCCACGCCGGGGACGCTGGTCTGGGCGCGCTCGAACCGCAGCGGCCGCGCCTTCAATCATACCGTCGAAGCCTTGTCGCAGGGACGGCAGCCCGATGTGCCGACGCTCGCCGACGCGTGCTACCTGATGCGCAACACCGGCCTCGACGGCAACGGCACGTTCGGCACCCGCTCGTTCCGCTCGCTGGAAAGCGATCATCCGCTGCGCCGTCCGCTGGATGCGCAGATGCTATGCGCTTACATGATGCGCGTGTTTTCGGTTGACCTTGTCAACCACCTCGCGCGCTGCCGCTCGCCGCAGGCGGCGGAACTGGCGCCGGAGATCGAGCGATTTCTCGGCGTCGGCAACGGCTCGGCGCTCGGGCTCAATTTCTACGTCAACAATCATCCGAAGATGGTCCACGCCTTCCTGTCGGCGCGCGAGAAGGCCATCATCGGCGCCAAGTCTCTGCCGGCGCGCGCCGAAACCTTCCATCGCCTGTTGTCGCTGATCGACAAGGCGATCGTCTTCCGCCGCGAAGACCGCATGGTGTACGAACGTTTCGTCGACAGCCGGCTGATCGCGACGGAGCTGACCAAGATCCGCACCGGCCTTCAGGAATTGTGCGACAGCGGAACGCTGGATGGCGCGCAGCACGCGTTCCCGCTGGCGGCGTTGTGCGACAAATATGAAGGCCAGGTCCACGACGAGGCGCATGAAACCCTGCTGGGGCTGACGACGCATCTGGTGCCGTCGCTCTGCGATGCGCTCGCCGAAAGCTTTGCTGTGGACGAGGAGTATGGCTGCGAGCCGAACATGTCGCTCGGCCATCTGCGCGATCTGCTGCACGGTGAATATGCGTGGGCCTTCAAGATCGATCTCGCCTCGGAAGGTTCGCGCAAATATGTCTGGTACAAGTCGGTCAGCGCCGAGGAGCCGCGCCGGGGCGCGCGCGAGGAGCTTGGCGACGTGCACAATCTCGCGCTCGATCTGCCGCGGCTGGTGGTGACGCTCGACGCGGAACTGGCGGCGCGTTCACCGATGATGACGACGGCGCGTTTTCTCGCGGAAAAACCGGAACTGCGGTCGATCGTGGCGCGCGTTCAGACCCTGAGCGGCTACGACTATCACTCGCCGCACATCAACATGATGGGCGAGGAGTTCGTGCCGAGCGACATCACCCGGTTCATCAACATCTGCATCCACGGGCTCGACAAGCCGCAGGACTATCTGCACCGCAGCCTGCGCGGCGTGATCTACCAGGGCGCACCCACGCGGGACGATCTGCGCAACGGCACCGACCCTGATTGGTTCTTGCCAGCGGAGCCTAAACAATGACAACCGTGTCCCACCCGCATCGGGCCTTTCAGGTTGCGCTCCGCGAATGCCGGCTCGTCACCGAGCGCATTTTGCTGACGCTCGGCCTGCCGCAAGGTTGCATCCCGGCGATCCGCGAAAGCATCATCCTGTCGCACGCCATGGGGCTTGGCGGCTTTCAGCATCTGCACGATATCCGTCAGACACTGGCGCAGGTCGGCTACGGCGCGATGCAGATGAAGGAGGCTGCGAACGGCGGCCTCGACATCGACGGCGGCGGCATCCACGCCTGGCTGATCGCGCAGACGGTCGCCGATCTCGCGGTCGATATCGCGCGGCGGCAGGGCAGCGGCACCGTACGCCTGTTCAATATCAGCGTTCCGGAAGAACTCGCCGTCGTTGAAGGCCTGGCGTCGCGGCACGGCGCGCGCGCGGCGGTCGAGATCCATCGGCAGGCTGGCGGTCTTGCGACCATGGTGACGGCGACCAACACGTCGCGGCCGCGCGATCTTGATCACTGGGACCCTTATCTCGCCGACGGCATCCGCCATCACTTTCCGGTCGATGAGCAACTGTGGCAGGCGCTCTATCATCTATCGAATGCGGCGCTGGCACCGGATTCCGTCGTGTCGCGGCGCCACGCCGGTCCGGTCATCCTGCTGGACGATGGGACCATCGTCGGCCGTCTGCCGGCGGACGACGATTTCGACCCGCAGATGCTGAAAAAGGCGGAAATCAACAAGATCAACGAGGGAGCCGTCGATGGCAACTGAAGTTCTTGAGGCGGCCCCGCGCGCGGGAACGAAGCGGATGATTATCGATGGCCTGACAATGCCGGCTCTCGAACGGCGTTGGCTCGAGGAATGGCGCGCGGCCGGTCTCGGCTGCGTCAACAACTGCATCGCGGTCTGGGAAAACGCGAGCGAGACGCTGTCGCTGCTGACCGCCTGGAAACGCTTTCTGGCCGAGAACAGCGATCTGGCTGAGGAGGCGAACAGTGTCACCGACATCGAGCGGATCGCCGCGAGCGGCCGTACCGCCGTGCTGTTCAGTTTTCAGAACACCGCGCCGGTCGAGCACAACCTCGAACTGTTCGGTGTTTACCGGTCGCTCGGCGTTACCATTATGCAGCTAACGTACAATCTCCAGAACTACATCGGCTGCGGTTACTGGGAGGAAAAGGACGCGGGCGTGTCATCGCGCTTCGGCAGCAAGGCGATCGAGGAGATGAACAATCTCGGCATCATGATCGATTTGTCGCATTGCGGCGAACGCACCACGCTCGACGCCATCGAGATGTCGCGCAAGCCGGTCGCGATCACGCATGCCAATCCGCGTGAGTATGTCGGTAGTCCGGTCTATGGCGCGCGCCGCCTCAAGACCACCGAGGCGATCAAGGCTCTGGCGTCGCGTCGCGGCGTCATCGGCCTTACGCCGAACCGCAACATGACGAAAAACGGCGCGGCGACGACGCTTCAGGAATTCGGCGACATGGTCGCCTGGTCGGTGGACCGCTTCGGCATCGATACCATCGCGATCGGAGTCGACTATTGCCCCGGGCATCCGCGGCAGATCCGGACCTGGTGGCGTTACGCGCGGTGGTCGCGCGAGAGCGCGCCGGCCGAGCAGATGAAAGTCTCGCCGCACGAAGGCTGGTCCGAATGGATGACCACGCAGGCGGGCATGCACAACATCGTCGCGGAACTGGATCGCCGTGGATTCGCCGCAGCGGAGATCGACAAGATCATGGGCGGAAACTGGCTGCGGATTTATCGGGAAACGATCGGCTAGACACATAACAACACCGAAAGAAAACACAGGGAGGCTCTCATGACCGACGCACGCAATGAAGGGATCAGCGGGCTGGTAAGCAGCCAGGGCTGTGCCGTTTCACGCCGGGGCTTCGTCGCCGGCGTCGCGGCTGCCGCGATTCTGCCCGCGACATCGTCGCGGCTTCTGGCGGCGACCCGCGAACTCAAGGTCGCGACCTACGGCGGTAGCTGGCAGAAGGCGATTGAAAGCTACATCGCGCCTGACATGGAAAAGGGCGGAGCGAAACTGAGTTTTACCATCAGCTCGCCGGACGACAATCTCGCCAAGGTCATTGCCGCCAAACGATACGGCGATGTGCCGTTCGATGTCATGGATGGCACGCCGTATCTCTACAACGATGCGCTCAAGACCGGGCTGATCTCGAAGATCGACTACGACAAGATTTCGCGGCGCAAGGACGTGCCCGCCATCGTGTTGAATGAGGCGCAGGTGATCGTCGAATGGTCGCCGGATTGCATCGTCTACAACGCCGACAAGCTGAAGGAGGCCAGCGTCACGCCGCCGAAATCTTATAGCGAGTTGATCAATAATCCGAAGCTCAAGGGGCGGATCGCATTTCCCGGTACCGGACACCCGCAGCACTGGGCGGCGGTGGTCGGACTTGCGCGCGAGAACGGCGGCGACGAAAGCAAGATGAGCATGGTGCCGGGCCTTGTGAAGCAGATGGCCCCAGCCTACTTCTATTCGAATTCGAACGAGCTTTCGACGCGCTTCGCCTCCGGTGAAATCTGGGTTGCGCCGTGGGGCGCGGGCTGGGGCGTGCGCCTCAAACGCGGCGGCGTGCCGGTCGCGGTGTCCTACACGAAATTCGGCGACTCGGTCGGCGCGCTCTGGCCCAACATCAAGTGGATGATCAACGGCACCAAGAACGCCGATCTGGTGCACCGCTATATCGATCTGTGGCTGGGGGTCGAGGGCCCGGCCAAGTTCTGCGAAGCGACCGGGACGGTTCCGGTCAATTCGAAATCGCGCGAGATCATGCTGCAGGATGATGCCAACAAGCAGATGTTGTTGCTGACGGATGCGCAGATCGAAAAAGCCTATACCGTCGATTGGGCTCGTTTCGACGTCAAAGCCTGGCGCGATCTCTGGGTGCGCAACGTTCAGTGATTGGCGCTGCCGTTCCTGATTCTGGAATATCCCGGCTTCCGACACGCTGTCCGGAGCCGGGTTTCATCGCATTGTACTGGGTCGAATAGAAACCGTACCGGGAGCCGGTCATGTCGAGTGTCGAACTCCGTCATTTATCCAAGTCGTTCGACGGCGACCGGCACGCGGTCGAAAATGTCAATCTGAGCATCCATGAGGGCGAATTTGTCGTCTTCCTCGGGCCGTCCGGCTGCGGCAAGACGACAACCTTGCGAATGATCGCCGGATTTGAATTCCCGACCGAGGGTCAGATCTTCATCGGCGGCGAGGATGTGACCCGGGTGCCGCCGCGCCGGCGCGAAATCGGCATGGTGTTCCAGAACTATGCGCTGTTCCAGACCATGACGGTCGCGGAGAACGTGGCGTTCGGTTTGCGGCAGCGCCGGCTCGGCCGCGCGGCGATCGATGCGCGCGTCGACGACATGCTACGCATGGCGCAGATCAGCGCCTATCGGGACCGCTATCCGGCCGAACTCTCCGGCGGTCAGCAGCAGCGCGTCGCGCTGGTGCGTGCGCTTGCCATCTCGCCCCGCATGCTGCTGATGGACGAGCCGCTCGGCGCGCTCGACCAGAAGATGCGCGAGATCATGCAGGTCGAGCTGAAGCAGTTGCAGCAGCGTCTCGGCATCACCACGGTGTTCGTTACGCACGATCAGCAGGAGGCGATGAGTCTCGCCGACCGGATCGTGGTGATGGAAGGCGGCAAGATCCGCCAGATCGGTGCGCCGACCGAGCTTTACGAGCGGCCCAATTCGCAGTTCGTCGCGGAGTTCATCGGCAAGAACAATATCCTCACCGGCACCATCAAGGATGTCTCGAACGGCGCCTGTATCGTCAATCTGGCGCGAGAGGTCGATGTTGCCGTGCAGCGGCCAATCAACCCGCGCCGCGGCGAGAGTATCGTCTTCTGTGTTCGGCCGGAGCACATCGACATCGTTCGCCACAGCACGGCGTCCATGGACAATGCCGTGGTGGGGACCGTCGAGCAGACCCAGTATTTCGGCAACCGCACGCATTATTTGATCGCGCTGGAGTCGCACAAGAATGTGCTGGTGGAGAAGGCACGTAGCGACGAGAGCTTCAGCGTCGGCGAGCGCGTCGGCATCTCCTGGAACGTCAAAGATTCCCTGCTGCTGGACGCGTAAGGGCCGAAACGATGGCAAGTGACGCCGTGTCCTCGCGACGCACCGGATTGAGCCTGTCGAAGCAGGTCTCGCATGATTCCGGGCATGCGCGCATTCGCTGGGAACGGTTTCTCTGGCTGCCAGGTTTGCTTTATTTCTTCCTGCTGCTGCTGCCGCAGGGAACGTTCCTGGAATTGAGTTTGCATGCGGACACCGGCGCCGGGCAGGTCTCCGACACGCGCAGCCTTGCGAATTACATCGGCATCCTGAGCGACCCGTTTTTCCTGCGGTCGATCTGGCAGACATTCTATCTGTCGCTGATCGCGACGGCGATCAGCCTCGCCATCGCGGTGCCGACCGCCTACGCGCTGGCCCGGATCGGCGGCAAGCTCGCCACCATATCCCTGAGCCTGATCCTGACGACGTCGCTGATCACCGTCGTGATCAAGTTGATGGGGCTGAGCATTTTCCTGTCGCCGGCCGGTTTGCTCAATCAGATGCTGCTGGGAACGGGGATCATCAGCCAGCCGCTGATCCTGATCAACAATCAGATCGGCGTGTTGATCGGCCTCGTCCAATACGTGCTGCCGATCCTGGTGCTGCTGCTGTTCGGCGTGGTGCAGACGATTCCGGTCTATCTCGAGGAGGCCGCCGAGATCCATGGTGCGACCCGTACCAGCATCTTCCTCTCGGTGATCGTGCCGAGCATGAAGCCCAGCATGGTCAGCGGCGGCTTGATCGCTTTCAACATGTGCATGGGAGCTTTCACGTCCGCCGTGCTGCTCGGTGGTGGCCGTGTGCTGATCATGCCGGTACTGGTGCAGCAATACATCATCCAGCGGGCGGAATATGGCTACGGGACGGCGCTGGCCGCGTTGCTGCTGCTGTTCGTCTTCGCCGCCAATGTTTCGGTCGGGCTTTGGTTTGTCAGAATGCGCCGGGCGAGACCCGTGCGCGCGGGAGCGTGATCATGCGCATGCCTCGGCTGAGCACCGTCATCGCCGTCGGCGCGCTCGCCTTTCTGCTGCTGCCTTTTATCGTGGTCATCGGCGCCTCGTTCGATACCAGCAACCAGTTCGCAATTCAGTTTCCGCCGCGCAATTTGTCCTTCATGCGCTATACTGAGATCAATCCGAAATACATCGATGCGGTGATCAACAGTACGATCATCGCGGTGATTGTCTCGCTTCTGGCGGCGGCATTCGGTCTTGCCGCCTCGCTCGGCATCGTCCGGGGCAGTCTTGCCGGCCGCGAGATCTTCAAGTCGTTCTTCCGGCTACCGGTGCAGATTCCGCTGATCGTCACCGGCGCGGTCTTTCTGCAGTTTTTTTCCTGGATCGGCTCATTTACCGGATTCTATCCGGCGCGCAGCCTGGCTGGCGTCGTACTGGCGCATCTGATCGTGACGATCCCTTATGCGATCGGCTCGATCGCCGCGATGCTGGAGCGGTTGCATCCCTCGTATGAGGAGGCGGCGCAAAGTCTCGGCGCAAGCAACTGGTCAGTGTTCTGGAACGTAACCTTTCCGAGTATCAGGCCCGGCGTCGCGGTGGGTCTGTTCTACGCCTTCGCTGTGTCGTTTGGCGACGTGCCGATCGCCCTGTTTCTGGTGCGCGACAAAACCATGACTCTGCCGGTTCAGGTCTTCAACGACATGCAGGTCGATTTCCAGCCCAGCATCCTTGCGCTGTCAACATTGGTCATCATCCTTTCGCTGGTGATGATGCTGGTCATCCAGAAACTCGTCGGATTGGATTTTGTGCTATCAAGCCGTCAGAAGCGCTGACCGCTGTTTCGTGTGCTGCATTCCGAAACCATTGCCGGATCCCAATTTTGACTATTGCCGTGGAAAAGAAAAAGGGTGTCAAGCCGCTGAGTTCGGCGCTGAAGATCTTTGCATTGCTCGATCTTATCGCCCGGCAGAAGACGGCGGTTCGCCTCGTCGACCTCACACGTCTGACCGGTGAGAGCAAAGGCACCGTGTATCAGCGGTTGGTGACGCTGATGGAGGTTGGATGGATCGAGCAATCCGACCCTGGCAGCTATCGGCTGTCGTTGCGCGCAGCGATGATCGGCGACATGGCGCTGGAGCAATCCAATCTCGGCGAACGTGCGACCGCGACACTCGAACAGCTCGCGCTGGAGTGTAAGGAAACCGTCTCGCTGGCGGTGCTGGACGGCGTGAAAGCGCGGCTTATCAGACGAGTCGAAGCGGAAGTTGTGGTGCGAGCCGAGGTTCGCATTGGGACAACTTTACAGCTTGCGTCGAGCTCGTCGGGCCGGATTCTGACGGCTTTTGCGACGCCGGAAATCAGGCGTCTGCTGGAACTCAAGGGTGCGACCCTTGCCACGGAAGATGTTCTGGATCAGGTGCGGACATCCGGCTACGCCGTCTCGACCGGTGAAGATATTCTTGGTGTCCGCTCGATAGCGATGCCGATCTTTTTTGGGAATCGTGGGTGCGTCGCAGCGCTTTCGATCGTGACGCCGGTAGAGCGATTCAACAGTGAACGGTTATTGCCCCTGCTTCGCATTGCTGCCGAGGCACTCAATGCAACCATGTTGAGTCCGGAGAGGAGAGGGGCCGGGGCAGACGGTTGATTGCAGGCGGGGCTCCGGCGTATCGCTTTTTTCTGCAAACTCGCCGCTCAACCAAAAGAGGCAGGTTGCAAGGTAGCTTCAAGGGGCCGCGCGTATCTCTCGAATTCGACCAATACGCGGCTAGCGGTCAAAACTCGCCAAGACAAGATCGGTGGTCAGTTGTAGGTGCTGTGCCATTAAAGCCTTGGCCTTCTGGGCATTCCGTTCCAAGCAGGCGTCGAGCAATGCGCGGTGTTCGCCCAGGTCATCTCTGTTGGGATCGTTGCGGACGGCATGGCGATATCGTCGCGAGTGGTCATGAAGCTGGTTGCGCAATTGCTGCAACACGGGCGAGCGGCATGGCCATACCAGATCATTGTGGAAGGTCTTATGCCAATGATCCCAGGGTTGGCCGTCGGTTTGTTTGTATTTCGATAGCCGGTGGAAGGTGGAAAGCAGACGCGCTTCCCATTCGTCATTGCCGTTCTGAATCGCTTCGTCGAGCGCCATCTGCTCGAGCAGGATCCGTAAACGGGTCATGTCGATCAGCTCGTCGCGAAGGACCGGACTGACCTGAAAGCCTTTCCGGCTATTGGAGACAACCAGTCCCTCGGCGCTCAACCGCCACAGCGCTTCGCGCAAGGTACTGAAGCCAACGCCGTACTCTTCCTTGAGAGCGTCCAAACGCAGACGTTTTCCCGGACTTTGCCGTCCGGAGAGAACGTCGTTCCGAAGTTGCTGCCAGATTTGATCAGTCAAAGTACTGCGCGTCTTGGAAAGAGGCGCGGTGCCGTCTGCTCTGTATGTGCCGTCAACCGGGCTTTGATCAACCACAGGGGCGTTCTCAGGCTTGCCGAACTTTTTATGGCGAGTTTTTTTCGAAAAAACAAGACCTCATCATATGAGTTTGACATTCTCGAAAAATTGCCAAATTATTTGCGGGTCCGGACGGTAGTTGAGGCTCTGACGTGCCAAGTTATCCAGTGACCCTTGTTTTTCGTGATGGGGAAGTGGCGCGCGTCGAGTGCCGGTCGTTTGAGACAGTCGTCCAGGCAGCGGCTCGGCAGCGAATTGGCTTGCTGGTGGACTGCCGGGAGGGTGGTTGCGGCACCTGCAAGGCGTCGCTGCAGTCCGGTCGTTATTCGCTCGATGATTACAGCCAGGACGCCTTGCCTGACGAGGAGCTGGCGGAAGGCCGTGTTCTGGCCTGCCGGATGCGGCCGGAGTCACCCTGTGTCGTCGAGTTCGACTATCCGATCGAGGCGGTCCGCCGCGGAGCACCTGCCGCGCCCTGGGCGGCAAAAATTATAAGCATCGAGCCGCAAGCCAGTGATGTGGTCGCGATCACGATCGAGGCCGACGATCGCAAGCCATTCGACTTTCTTCCCGGACAGTATGCCAACCTGCAAGTGGCAGGCACGGACATCGTGCGCAGCTATTCATTTGTAAATCAGCCGGGTGAAACGCATGCGACGTTTTTGCTGCGTTTGATACCGGGCGGTGCATTGAGCGAATGGATCCGGAGTCAGGCGAAGCCTGGCGTCGCGTTGCAGGTATCCGGACCATTTGGCCGCTTTTTCTTGCGCGATCCGGACAAGCCGATGGTGTTCGTCGCCGGTGGCACGGGTATCGGTCCGATTATCAGTATTCTCGATCAGATGCGGACAAGCCGTGCGTCGCCGCCGAGCGTCAAACTTGTATTCGGCGTAAATACGCTCGCGAGTTTGTTCTGGCGTGAAAGGCTCGATGCGCTGATTGCGAGTTTCGCCGGCAGCGAGCTGGTTACGGCCGTAATGTCGCCGGAAGGCGCCTGGGATGGTGTCGCGGGAACGGCGGTCGATGGCCTCATGGGGCTTGCGATCGATCCGTCATCGCATGTCTATCTCTGCGGTCCACCGGTTATGACAGAGGCTGCCCAAAAGCATTTGCATACGCGCGGAATCGCGGAGAGGGCGATCTTTGCGGAAGCTTTTCTTCCCGCGGTGGGAGCCAAGGCCGCGTAGCAACAGGGTGTAGGCGACTATTTTAAATGAAGGGGGACTGTGGCGTGACATATCTGGATCGACGGTCGTTTCTCAAAGTAACCGGCTCTTCCGCGCTCGTCGCGGGCTTCTCTCCGCTGGCTTCTGCGCAGGCGCCAGGCAAGATCAGGTTCGTTGGCTCGGCGGCGGTGCCGCGCGCTGACCAGGGCTTTATGTTCGCCGGCATTCCAACCGGAATTTACAAGCAGCTGAACGTTGAGGCTGATTTCGTGACGGTCGCGGGCTCGGCGGCCAGCATTCAACTCGTTCTTGGCAGGCAGGCGCAGTTGGCGCATGTCGGCATGCTCGAGCTTCTGGCCGCCAAGCATAAGAATCCGAATCTTCCGGTCCAGGCGGTTTATCTGCACGACATTATCAGCGCCTATGAGATCGTCGTTGCTGAAGATAGTGCCATCAAGTCGATAGCGGAGTTGAAGGACAAAAAGGTAGGCGTCATCAGCTTGGCAAGCGGCGCGATCTTGACGGTGAAGGCCATGTTGCACCAGGCCAACGTGTCGCCGGATTCCGTGGAATTGCTTCCCGTCGGCGCCGGTGCCCAGGCGCTGGCAGCATTGCGCGGCGATCGTGTTCAGGCGCTGGCCCTGTTCCGGGGCAGCCACGTCGCTATTGAGAATCTGGGCGTCAAGCTGCGCTATTTCACACCGCGGGTGCCCAGCAGCGTATTGGCCGCGCATACAGACGATATCGCCAACAAGCGCATGGATTTGGTCCACGCTCTCCAGGGCGTGGTGATGAATTCTCTTTATATGCAAACCAATCCGGAAGCGGGTGTTCGTGCCTACTATGAATTGTTTGGCAAGCCGAGTGGTGATCCGGACAAGGCGATGCGAGACAATGTGCATCTGATCAAGAAGTCGGCCGAGTTGTGGAAGCAGCCAGGCTCTCCCGGGCCTTATGGCGCCATGAATGACAAGACGTGGATTGATATGTTGGACTTCATTGGCCCGTCATTCGAGTTTGATCGTTCCAAGCTTGGCACGGTGTACACTGCGGACCTGATCGCCGACGTGAACAAGGTTGATCTCAAGCGCGCGGTCGAACTGGCTAAGGCCGCGAAATAGCGGGGCAGTTGCGCGCGCGAACAGCCATCTGAGAGAGGGACCATGGTCGCCAGCCTGGAATTCAAGGATGTCAATCTTACCTATCAGGTTGACGGCCGTGCTCCGGTCAATGCTGTTTGCGGCGTCTCACTGAGTATCGGCGACGGCGAATTCGTAGCCGTCGTTGGCCCGTCAGGCTGCGGGAAAAGCAGTCTGCTGAAACTCGCGCTCGGTCTCGAAATGAAAACCGGCGGGACGATCCATATCGGCGGAGACGAAGTGGAAAAACCACGGCGTGACGTCGGTGTGGTGTTTCAGAGCCCTGTGCTGCTGCCGTGGCGTACGATCCTGCAGAACGTATTGTTGCCCGCGGACGTTTTGAAACTCCCGAAGGCGGAAGCATCGCGCAATGCGATGGATTTGCTGGCTCTCGCTGGCCTCAAAGGATTTGAAGAAGCGTATCCGCATGAGCTTTCAGGCGGTATGCAGCAGCGGGCGGGCATTGTCCGGGCGCTGGTTCACGATCCTCGCGTACTGTTGATGGACGAGCCCTTCGCTGCGCTTGATGCGTTGACGCGTGAGACGATGTCGATCGAGTTGCAGCGGATTTGGATGGCGCGACGAAAGACAATCGTATTTGTCACGCACAATATCTCCGAAGCCGTGCTCTTGGCGGACCGCATTGTGGTGATGTCTGCGAGGCCCGGACGGATCATTTCGGATCTTCAGAATCCCGAGCCGCGACCGCGCGATATTCGTTTCCTGAGTCAGCCTGCGGCGAGTGAGCTTTCCGGAAAAATTCGCGAGAGCCTCGATCGCGCCTATGGAATACCCGCGCGGGAGTTGGTGGCGTGACCATGGCTCTTCAGTCCAAAATCGAGCCGAGCCTCTCCGAGGGCGAGATAGAGGCTGCGCGTCCATTGCGCTCGGCACGTTTTGTTCGGCGGTTGCGGCCCGTGGTGGAAGTGTTGGCTTCCGTCGTGGTTGTGATGTCCGTCTGGGAAATGGTCATCCGTTTTTTTGATGTGCAGCCGTTTATTTTTCCGGCGCCGTCGGCCGTCCTGGCGTCACTGTGGTCTGGCCTCGCCAGCGGGAAGTATATTTTTGCCCTTGGCGTAACTCTGTCGGAAATTCTCATCGGCTGCACGGTTGGCACTGTTGCGGGATTGCTGATTGCAGCGATGATGGTGTCATCGAAGCTGGCACATCGCGTGGTCTATCCCTGGATTGTTGGTGTTCAGACAATCCCCAAGGTTGCTATCGCGCCGCTGATGCTCGTCTGGTTCGGCTTTGGAATTGAGTCCAAGATTTTGATCGTGGCGCTGACCTCGATGTTTCCGGTCATGGTCAATACCATCGCCGGCCTGTCCTCGACTGACCGCGATCAGGTCGCTTTGTTGCGCGCGCTGTGTGGCAGCAGATTGCAGGTTCTGCGCTATGTGCAGCTGCCGGCGGCGCTACCCTATATCTTCGCCGGTCTCAACACCGCAATCGTTCTGGCGGTCATCGCCGCCATTGTCGGCGAGTTTGTCGGTTCTCGCGCGGGCATCGGCTTCCTCATTTTGCAAGCGAACTTTGCGCTCGACCTGGCAGCCGTTTTTGCTCTGCTCACATTGTTGGGCGCGCTCGGCGTTACGCTGAGTTCATGCGTCCGGATGGTCGAAAATCGCGTTTGTTTCTGGAATCGAAGGAACTGACCCATGAACATCCATCAGCCTGCGTCCCGTATGGCTCCTGCGCTGTCGCCCCGTGAACTGGTTGATGATCGTCCGGCTGACGCCGTGTTCCGGGTGAACAAGCAGATCTATGTCGATCCCGATATTTTCGAGTTGGAGATCGAGCGCATTTTCGGGAAGGTGTGGAATTATATTTGCCACGAAAGCCAGGTCCCACAGGTCGGCGACTATATCGCGACCGAGATTGCGCGACAGCCGGTGTTCGCGACGCG
>MKWA01000011.1:0-33873 GCA_001899285.1 Rhizobiales bacterium 64-17 | reverse complement strand
GACGCCTGCGCTCATCGTGGCGCAAGGTTGACGACGCGCCGGACCGGAAAGGCGTCGACCATTACCTGCCGCTATCATGGCTGGTGCTATGACACGAACGGCAAATGCACCAAGATACAATACGAAAAGCTCGGCTGGCCGAACGGTATGCCCAAGGGCTACCGTGTCGATCTCACGCCTCTGCCGCGCGTTGCGAACTATCGCGGGTTTATCTTTGCGTCGCTGGCGGCGGATGGGGAGGATATCGCAACTTATCTCGGCGCGGCCGCGCGCGTCATCGACACCATGGTCGATCAGTCGCCGCAGGGGGTCGAGGTTCTGGATGGCAGCATCCGCTACGTGATGCGTGCTAACTGGAAGTTTCAATCGGAGAACGGCGCCGACGGTTATCATGTCGCCGCGGTTCACCGAAACTATGCCGCGACGGTTTCATTTCGCGAGGAATTGGTCGGTGACTCGCTGGATCCGATCAAGGCGACCGAGGCTGGCCGCATTCTCAACCGGACCAATACGCGAACTGGCAGCTATGATCTCGGCCAAGGGCATATGCTGAACTGGTCCGACCGGGCGAATGTCGCGGCCATCCCGTTGCACGAACGAGAGCCCGAATTGCTCAAGCAATTTCCGGAAGGTTTCGTGAAGTGGATGGTGCGCCGCGGACGCGTGCTGACCGCTTTTCCCAACCTTCTGATCAACGACGTGGCATCAAGTGCGATCCGCGTGTGGCGCCCGGTCTCCGTCCACGAGACCGAGCTTGAAACGTGGTGTTTTGCGCCGGTTGGCGAATCGCCGAAGGCGCGTGAGGCGCGTATTCGCAAGTTCGAGGATTTCTTTTTTCCCAGCAGTCTCGCGGTCCCGGATGACGTCGCGGCGATGGAGGGCGCTCATGAAGGCAGCCTCGCCACCGGCATGGGATGGGTGGAGTTTGCCCGCGGTCGTGAGTTTGCCAAAGACGGTGCCGACGACGCGGCCGAGGACATGGGTATCGTGCCGACAACCAGCAATAGTCAGGGCGACAGCGAGACGTGTTTCTTCGGCTTTTATCGGAAGTGGCACGATCTGATGACCGCCGGGGAGGACAGGTAATCATGGCGCAACTCGACATGGTGCGGCCCGACGTCTCGCTCTACCAGCGCGTTTCGGAGTTTCTCGGTCATGAGGCGGCGCTGATCGACGACCGAGACTGGCACGAGTGGCTTGCTCTGTTCTCGCGCGATGCCCAATTTTGGGTGCCGGCCTGGCTCGATGATCACAAATTCACATCCGATCCGGCGCGCCAAACGAGTTTGATCTACGCGGATATGCACGATCTAGAAGCGCGCGTATTCCGCGTCGAGAGTGAGGATTCCTACGCCTCGATGCCGCTGCCGCAAACGTCGCACCTGGTGACTTGCACCGGTGCAAGTGAGGAGCGCGGGCTGATCAAAGCGCGCGCTAACTGGCTTGTGCATTTCTTCTGGCGGACCAAGGGCGCCTTCGTGCGCGCCGGACGCTATGAGTACGAGCTGCGTGACACCGAGGACGGTCTGCGGATCAAGTTGAAAAAGGTATTTGTTCACGATGACCGGGTCATCAGCCCGGTGGATTTTTATAATATCTAGGAGGCATGAATGCGGTCGAATAATCTCCGCACCGTTTGGAATGCGGGGGGCTGTGTCGTCAACGGCTGGCTTGCCATCCCAAGTTCGTTCTCGGCGGAGGTCATGGCCCATTGCGGCTGGGATTCGTTGTGTATCGATATTCAGCACGGTCTGGTGGATTACCAGACCGCAACGACGATGATGCAGGCGATTTCCACGACCGCGGTGACGCCCATCGTTCGTGTGCCATGGAACGACCCGGCTATCATCATGAAGTGTCTTGATGCGGGAGCTTATGGAGTCGTCTGTCCCATGATTAACACGGCGGACGACGTGCGTCGCTTTGTCGGCGCCTGCCGTTATCCGCCGCTCGGCTATCGCAGCCTCGGTCCGATCAGGGCACAGATTTATGGTGGGCCTGACTATCCGGAGAAGGCCAATGACGAGGTTGTCACGCTGGCGATGATCGAGACCGTTGCGGGCGTAGAGAACATCGACGCAATTCTTGCGGTCGAAGGTCTGGACGGGATCTATATCGGACCGGCGGACCTCTCTCTGTCGTTCGGCTTTCCAGGCCGCATGGACCCGACCGAGCCGAAGATTGTCGCGGCGATGGACAAGGTGCTGGCGCGTTGCAAGGCGACCGGTCGTCGTTGCGGTATTCACGTCGGCTCTACCGATTACGCGACACAGATGATCGCCAAAGGGTACGACCTCGTGACGATCCTGAGCGATAACCGCATTCTCATGCAAGCGGCTCAGGCTGCCGTGAAGGCTGTCAAGGCTGACGCGAAAAGTGCCGCCAGCGGCATCTATTGAAGCACCCAGAATTCAAGGAAAGAAATGTCCGCGGTGCAGGATTCGTCGCCTCGTCAGACAGACGCATTTGCGGACCTTCTGGCGCGCTATGCCGTTTCTGGCCCGGTCGACATCGTTGCCGACAAGCTCGACCGTCTCAACACGATTGTCATCGATTCGATGGCTGTGGCGCTCGCGGCGCTCAAACATCCGGCCGCGATCGCGGTGCGTCACTATGCGGAAGCGTTCTCGTCGAACGCCGCCGCGTGCGCGATCTGGGGAACATCGTGGCGCGTGAATACGGAAGTCGCCGCGCTGGCGAACGGCGTCTTGTTGCGATGCCACGATTATAACGATCTCTATCTTGGGCAAAAAAGCTGGGGCCACCCCAGTGATATCATTCCTGCAGTATGGGCTTGCGCCGAGCAGCGTGATGCTTCCGGTCAGGCGTTTCTGGAGGCGCTTGCGCTCGGTTACGATGTCACGCTGGCTTTGTTTGACCTGCTGCCGGCAGCAGCTGTCGGCTGGGACTATAGCAATCTCACCCAGCTCGGCGCGGTGTGCGCGATCGCTCGGCTTTCAGGATTTTCGATGGAGACGACGCGCGAAGCTTTGGCGATAGCGGCAATCTCGCACATGGCGAGTGACGAAATTGAATCCGGCGATCTCAACGATCGCGGCGATTTGACCATGTGGAAACGGTTGAACGCCGGCGATGCCATGCGGCAGGCGGTCTACGCGTGCGCGCTGGCGGAAGCGGGTGTCGAGGGCGCAATCCGTCCGTTCCTGGGAAAGGATGGATTGCTGCGAAAACTCGCAGTGCAGGAAGCCCCCATTGAGAAATTGCGCGAGCGGCTCGAATGCGGCGTCCGTCTGGACAGGATCGATTCCGTCGTACTGAAACGTTGGCCGGTGGGCTCACGAGCGCAAGCGACGATTAAGGCCTGCGTCGAACTGCGTCAAAAAATCGCCAACACAGAAGATATCGCCAAGGTTTGCGTCATCACCGATGCAGATGCCTATCAACATCTGGTGAAATCCCGGCCGCACGCCTGGGCGCCTTTTTCAAGAGAAACCGCGGACCATTCTCTGGTCTATATCGCCGCGTGTGCCTTGCTTGATGGAGCGGTTGACAGCGGAAGTTTTTCTCGCGCCAGGGTTCTGGATCCGCTTCTTCAATCGTTCCTGCAAAGGATTGAAGTAACGGTAAGGCAAGGTTCGACCGAATCGGGTGTGCAGTCGGCGGTGCGGGTGGTTCTGTCCGATGGCCGTGAGATCGAATCGACCCAAGCGGCGTTTTCCAAAGATAGCTCGATGAATGCCGAAGCGATTCGCGCCAAGTTCTTCGAGAATGCGCTTAAGCGGATGACACCTGAAAAGGCCGAGGAAAGCTATCGGCAACTCTCCTCTCTGCGCAACATAGGGCGTTTGTCATCTATTATGCGCGGCTTACGCATAGCCGATGAAGCTGGCTTAAAGACACAGCCGGAGATGTGAGGCGCTGCATCATCTCAGGCTCAGCGCAGCCGGTGAAAATGGATTCGCTGAATTGCCCGATACCGGGAAATGATCTACCGGCTGCTTGATGGGGCCGGACGCCTGGCGCTGTCAGGATATGTCGAGCTTTTTGTAGAGATACGATCGGGAAATCCCGAGTTCCTCAGCAGCTTTTTTCTTGTTGCCCTTGAAGCGCGATAGCGTGTCACGGATCAGGTCGCTTTCGACGCGGTCGAGCGCATCCTTCAGATTGGCGCTCTGGCCCGGCTCCGGTTTCGGCACGATCGGCGTTGTGGGAGCGGGAGGCGCGAATAGCGGCGCCTGGAAGTCGGAGATGCGAAGTCGGTTGTCTTTGCAGAAGATAACGGCGCGTTCGACCTCGTGCCGCAACTGACGGATGTTGCCAGGCCACTCCTGGCGGGCGAGGTACTGAAACACGTCGTCATCGATGTCCGGAATCCGGAATTGATGGCGCGATCCGAATTCGCCCAGGAATTTCTCGATCAATACCGGAATGTCGTCGAGTCGTTCGCGTAGCGGCGGGACGGTGAGCACGATCGGGGAGATGCGGTAGTAGAAATCAACGCGGAAATTTTCATTGGCGACAAGGTTGCGCAAGTCGCGATTGGTTGCCGCGATCAGGCGGAAGTCGACCTCCTGGGTGCCTTCGCCGCCAACGCGCTGCACCTGCCGGTCCTGGAGCACGCGCAACAATTTCGCTTGAATGTCGAGCGGCATGTCGCCGATCTCGTCGAGAAAGAGCGATGAACCGTTTGCTTGCTCGAACTTGCCACGGCGGCCTTTGCGATCGGCGCCGGTAAAGGAGCCGGGCTCATAACCGAACAGTTCGCTTTCCACCAGATTGCTCGGCAGCGCCGCCGAATTGACGATTACCATCTTCGCTTTCTGTCGCGGGCTGAGACGATGGATCGCGTGCGCGACCAGCTCCTTGCCGGTTCCGCTCTCGCCGAGGATCAGCACCGGAATGTCGAGTGGCGCAACGCGAACGATGTCTTCCTTGAGGCGCTGGATCGCGTTGCTTCGGCCAACGATGGTATCGAGATCAAATGCCTCGCGGCGCAACACATGCGCTTCGCGGCGGTAGAATTCGAGTTCCTTTTCCAGCGTGTTGACGCGGTTGCTCAGCGCTTGAACCTGCTCCGGGTTCTTGAACATCACGCGGCCGATCGCGCCGACAAGTTTGCCGTCGCGGAAGATCGGGCTGCGGTTGACGACGCGATCCTGGCCGCGCACGCGCTGAATATCGCCGATCTCCGCCTTGCCGGTTTTCGCGACCCGGTCGAGGCGGGTGTTCTCGATGACGTCGCGCACCGGCCGGCCGATTGCTGCACCACGGTCGAGACCGAAAAAACCTTCATGTATCGGGGAGAGGAAGGCGACCTTGGCTTCTGAATCGACAACCGTCATCGCATTGAACGGGTCGGTGAGCAGGTGATGGAAAATGTCCCAGGCGAAATCGACTGCGGCGGTGAACTCGAACACCGGATCGGCGACGTCGTCGACGATGGCGGCGAAATAGCAGTCCTTCACCTTCGACCACAGCAGCAGGCTTTTCACTTCGGTCTGCACTGGAACCAGGCGACGCTGGATCGCATCCGTCCGCCACATCTTGTCTTCGGCGAGGGAGGCAATACGCGGATCCTTGCCGCGGCCCACGGAGAACACCACCTTGCCGGCCTCATTCACGACAATCAGGCCGGCGATGCGATCCATCTCACTCATAACTCCGCTCCCGACGCATGCTGACTTTGTTGCGATGCAGCAATATCTGTTTCCGTGGGAGACACTCTAGCCGTTGTTGTACGGATAAAAAACATAGGCACAGTCCATTCGCTTCGGAATGAGGGTTGTTCGAGGAGCCAGCTTGGAAAATGATGCAAGTTCCGTATCAGCCAGTGTCTGGCACGGTCGTTGCTCTCGGTTGTGCGCAGGCGTCGAACGCCGCGGATCAAGGCCGAGGCATAGAGTTTATGGAATCATCAGTCAGTCAGCGTCCGGCTCCTGCCTGGCCGGATCGGGTCGCTCTGCCCGTGGTCGGTCCTGGTCAAGGCTTCGGGTTCCTGTCGGGTGTGCGGGTGCTGGATCTGAGCACGTCGGTGGCCGGGCCTTATGCCGGCATGCTGCTCGGCGACATCGGCGCGGATGTCATCAAGATCGAACGGCCGCGAACCGGCGATGACGTGCGGGCCTGGGGGCCGCCTTTTTTTGAAGGCGAGTCGCTTTGGTATGCCGCGGTCAATCGCAACAAACGAAGCGTCACGCTCGACATCGCTTCACCGCGTGTGCGCGCGGCGCTGGAGACCTTGATCAAGGCAAGTGATGTGGTGCTGCTGAACCAGCCGCCGCGCGTGCAAAAAAAGCTGGGCCTGGATGCTGAGTCCTGCCGCGCCCTGCGCCTGGATATCATCCATGTGTCGATCACCGGTTTCGGGTTGCAGGGCACCCGTGCGGACTGGCCGTGCTATGACCTGATCGCCGAGGGATATTCGGGGATTATGGATATCACCGGCGAGCCGGACGGGCCGGCGCAGAAGATCGGTGCGCCCGCGGCCGATATGCTGACGGGTCAGGATGCGGCTTTTGCTGCGGTCGGCGCTCTGTTCGAGCGGATGCGCACCGGCAAGGGACGATCCATCGATGTTGCGCTGGTCGAAAGCATGACCCGCTTTCTTTCGTGCCGGATCATGCCTTATCTCGGTTCCGGCGAACTGCCGCGACGGGCGGGCGGCAAGGACAGCGTTATCGCGATCTATCAGTCGTTCGAAACCGCCGATCTGCCTTTGACCCTTGGCCTCGGCAACGATGCGATCTGGAAACGCTTCTGGGTGGCTGTCGGCCGCCCGGACGTCGGCGACGACACGCGCTACGATAGCAACGCCAAGCGACGCGAGCATCGTGGGGACATCGTTTCGCTGATCCAGGATATCCTTCGTGGTAAGCCGCGCGATCACTGGCTCGACCTGTTCAGCCGCAACCGCGTGCCGGCCGGGCCGATCTATCGGCTCGATGAAGTGGCGCGCGATGAGGGATTGCTCGCGCGCGGTTTGTTTTTCACGCTGGACGACGGCGATCGGTGCTTGCCGCAGGTCGGCACCGGTTTCCATGTCGACGGCAAGCCGAATGTGCCGCGCATGGCGCCACCCCGCCTCGGCGCTTCCACGGTCGATGTGCTTCGTGATCTGGCGAAGCTCGGCGATGCGGAAATCGAAGCGCTGCAGCGCGATGGCTTGATTTAAAAGGAGTTCTAACGTGTCTTTTGAAACGATCCTGTATGAAGAAGACGGCCCGATCGGCACGATCACGCTCAATCGTCCGGATGATGGCAACATGTTCAACGTGACCATGTGCCATGAAATCCGTGACTGTATCGAGCAGATCCGCCGTGAGACGCGCACGCGCGTTGTGGTGATTACCGGCGCGGGCGACAAGTTCTTCTGCATCGGTGGCCGCAAGGACGGAATGGAAGACACGATCCTCTACGCCGGGACGCTGCCGACGCTGGAGATGTACGACGCGATCGACAAGCTGCAGAAGCCGGTGATCGCATCGGTCAATGGCTTTGCTGTCGGTGGCGGCAACGTGTTGCAGATGGTCTGCGATATGACCATCGCCAAGGAGAGCGCCGTGTTCCGACAGGTCGGCCCGATGATGGGGTCGTTCGATGCTGGTTACGGCACCTGGTATCTCGAGGATATGGTCGGCAAGAAGAAAGCCAAGGAAATCTGGTTCAATAATCCGAAGATGAAAGCCCGCGATGCGCTGGCCCTTGGCCTGATCAATCGCGTCGTTCCGGACGATCAGCTCAAGCAGGAAACCCGTACCTTCGCGCTCGAAACGGCGGAGCGGGGACCGTTCGCGCTGGCTTCGGTCAAGGCGGCTTTCAATGCCCGCCATGGCGGCGTTTCCGGACTTGCGCGGATGGCGCACGATCTCCTGCTTCGCTCGTATATGGAAAGTGACGAGAGCCACGAGCTCTCGGAAGCGTTCGGCGCGAAGCGCAAGGCGAACCCCGCAAAATTCGGCAAATAATCATGCGGCCATTCCTGACCTTGCACCATCCGGCGGCGGCGGCGCGCCATTACGCGGATGGAACGTGGCGGAAAGACACGTTCTATTCGCTTCTGCGCGGTCACGCCGAGCGCCGCCCGGATGCGCTTGCGCTGAATGATGGCCGCCACCGACTGACCTGGCGGCAACTCGTCGAGTGGGTCGACGGGGCGGCTGCCGATTTTCACCGGAACGGCGCACAGGCGGGCGATCGCGTTTCGCTATGGCTTGGCAATCGAGCCGAAGCGGTGGTTGCGTTCCTGGCCTGCAGTCGCAATGGCATTGCCTGCAATCCGTCGCTGCATCGGACCTATACGTCGAGCGATATTGTTCAGTTGCTCGACCGCCTGCAGGCGAAGATTCTGCTGACCGAGCCGGAGTGGGGCTCCGATCCGTCTGGCATCGATACCCAGACGATGCTGCGAGGCGCGCAGTCTCTGCGGCGTATCTATACACCGGACGATTTCCCGCGCCCCGACCACGTCGGCCAGGCGCCGGTCGAAGACCCGGACAAGGTCGTATATCTTGCCTTCACCTCCGGCACGACCGGCGTTCCGAAATGCGTGATGCATTCGGACAACACGCTGCTCGCCAATGCGCGCGATCTGGTGCGGGACTGGCAGCATGGCGCGGACACACGGTTATTGTCGCTGAGCCCGCTGTCGCATCACATCGCCTGGGTGGCGGTGGCGCAGTGGCTCGTCGCGGGCTGCACACTGATCACCGACAACCCGCCGGCGGGAACGAGTCGTCTCGACTGGATCATCGAGACGGGCGCCACTTACGTCATGGGCGTTCCGACACATGCCATGGACATTCTCGCGGAACAGCAGCGCCGCGGTCTCGACAAGCTTGGCGCCGTCAATCTGTTTTATATGGCGGGTGCGCCGATTCCGCCTTCGGTGTGCGAGGCGTTTGTCCGGCAGGGGATCAAGCCGCAGAACATCTATGGCATGACCGAGAACTCGTCGCATCAATACACGCATCCCGATGATGACAACGAGATCATCATCTCGACCTGCGGACGCGGCGGCAAAGCCTATGAGGTCCGGCTGTTCGATCCGGTGGACGACGATCGCGAAGTGCCAGCCGGCTCAGTCGGACAGATCGGCGGTCGCGGCGCGGCGCTGATGCTTGGCTATTTCGCCAATCAGGCAGCGACGGAACGCAGCTTCAATCGCGACGGTTGGTTCCTGTCGGGCGACCTTGGTGTACTCGACGAGAAGGGCAATCTCCGGATCGAGGGACGACTAAAGGATCTGATCATCCGAGGCGGCCATAACATCTATCCGGTGCATATCGAGGCGCTGGCATTGCGCCATCCATCAGTTGAACGTGTCGCCTGCTATCCGATCGCAGACGAACGCCTGGGCGAGCGGGTTTGTATTGCCGTCATTGGCGAGATCGAGCCTTATGAGTTGTTGAGCCATCTCGCGGAGCAGGGATTGTCGAAATACGACATGCCGGAATTCTTCTTGCGCGCGTCGGCATTTCCGCTGACGCCGAGCGGCAAGATTCTCAAACGTGATCTGATCGACATGACCAAACGCGGAGAGCTTTTGCCGACGGCGGTGCGCTGGACCGATCCGGGCACGCAGGCGAGGACGGGGTGATGACGGTCAAACTGGAAAAGCGTGACGATATCGCGCTGCTGACGCTCGATCGGCAGGAGGCGCTGAACGCGCTATCCTTCGACATCATCGAGGAGATTGCCGCGGCAATCGGCCGGGTTCCGGAGATGGGTGTGCGCGCCTTGCTGATCACCGGCGCCGGGTCGAAGGCTTTCTGTGCTGGCGCCGATATCAAGGAGTTGCGTAACCGTCCGCTCGCCGCGCAGCGTGCCGGGATCGAGCGCGGACAGGCGGCCTTCGCCAAACTCGACACGTTGTCGGTGGCTTCGGTTGCGCTGATCAATGGCTATGCATTCGGCGGCGGTCTGGAACTGGCCTTGGCCTGCACGTTCCGGCTGGCGACCCGCAACGCCAAGATGGGGTTGCCGGAAATCAAGCTCGGCCTGACGCCCGGCTACGGCGGCACGCAGCGGTTGCCGCGCGTGATCGGCGAGGCCCGCGCGCTGGAAATGATCCTGACCGGAAAGACCGTCGATGCCGAGGAAGCTGCGCGCATCGGGCTCGTCAATCGCCTCGTCGACGGCGATGTGGTTGCGGCCGGCATCGCCTTTGCACACGAGTTCACGGTCTATGGTCTGCCTGCGCTGAACTTTGCGCGGGCGGCGGTGCAGCGGGCGCTCGACGTGCCACTCGCGGAAGGCCTGCGGGTCGAGGCCGATCTCGGCACGCTCGCTTACCGGACCGCCGACGCGGAAGAAGGCATGGCGGCGTTTAGCGAGAAGCGCAAACCGGGTTTCCGCGATGCTTGACGCAACCGTTATCGTCACCGGTGCGAGCCGCGGCATCGGCGCGGCGATCGCTGCCGAATTGGAGCGGCGCGGATTTGCAGTCGCCGCGCTGTCGCGCAGCGGCGAGGCGCCGGTGGGCAGGGGCTATCGCTGTGACGTTGCCGACGAGGCGTCGCTTCGCGAAACCGTGGCGCGCATCGCCGGGGAAAGCCGTATCGCGGGGCTGGTCAATAACGCCGGCGCTCACCGGGCCACGCCGAGCGCAGACCTCAGCGTGCGCGAGCTTGAAGACACCATGCGGTTGAACATGACTGCGCCGCTGGTCGCCTGTCGCGAGGTCTACCCGCATCTCAAACAGGCGGGGGGCGGCACCATCGTCAATATCGGATCGTTTTTCGACAAGCTCGGCGTCGCCGGGAATGTCGCTTACTGCGCGTCAAAGGCCGCGGTCGGCGCCATGACCCGCTGTCTTGCGGTCGAATGGGCGCGCGACGGCATTCGCGTGCTCAACGTCGCGCCCGGTTATATCGAAACCGATCTGAACCGCGATTTCCTCGCGCAGGGCAAGGTCAAGGCCTGGCTCGGGCGTCGTGTGCCGGTCGGCCGCGCCGGCGCGACGCACGAAGTCGCGAGCCTCGTCGCAACACTGTTCTCAGACAATATCGGCTTTCTGACCGGCGAGACGATCTATCTCGACGGCGGCCAGGGTATGAATCACTGATGAAAATCTTCGAGACGCTTCAGCGGCGGCGGCAATGGACGGAAGAGGAGCAGATGATCCTCGATCAGGTCCGGCGCCTGTGTGCCGAAACCATCGCGCCCAATGCGGAGCGATATGATCACAGCGGCGAATTCCCGTGGGAGAACATCAAGGCGCTGAACGCGCTCGGCGCCAACATGATGTTCGTGCCGGAAGCGTACGGTGGTGCGCCGGTGTCGTTCCGGCTGTATCTCGAAGTGGTGAAGACCATTTCCGCGGCCTGCGCGTCAACGGGCATCATCTATGCGACCAATTTCCACGGTATGAAGCCGCTGATCGATAAGGGAAATGACGAGCAACGCGCCAGGCTGCTGCCGCGCATCGCCGAGGGCGGCCTCGGCGCGCTGGCGATCACCGAGCCGAATGCGGGATCCGACGCCACGGGGATGAAGACGACGTTCACACCGGACGGCGACGATATCGTCGTGCAGGGCGGCAAGATATTCATCACCAATGGCGATGTCGCCGACTTGATTCTGCTGTTCGGCAAATGGTCCGGAATTGACGATCCGAAGAAAGCCATTTCGGTACTGATCTTCGAGAAGGGCACGCCCGGCTTCGAGGTCATTCGCCTCGAAAAGAAGATGGGCCATCATGCCTCGTCGACGGCATCGATCGCCTTCAATGAATGCCGCGTGCCGCGCGCCAATCTGATCGGCAAGCCCGGTGACGGGCTGCCGATCCTGCTGGCGTCGCTGAATAAATCGCGGCCGAGCGTTGCTGCGCATGCGCTCGGCATTGCCCGCGCCGCGTTCGGCGACATGGTCGGCTACATGAACGACCGCGTGCAGTCGGGTCGGCGCATCGCCGAATTCCAGGGCAATCAATTCATGCTTGCCGATCTCGCCACCGATCTGGCGATGGCGGAAAACTGGCTCGATTACGTCGCGTCGCTGATCGAAGCTGGCGTCGAGGATTTCGGTCTCGAAGCGTCGATGGCAAAGATGCGCGCATCCGATCTTGCCATGCGCATCGCCACCGAGGCGGTGCAGATGTATGGCGGCTACGGCTATTGCAGCGATTATCGCGTCGAGCGGCTGATGCGCGACGCCAAGATCACGCAGATCTGGGAAGGTACCAACCAGATCCACCGTCAGCTTATCGGCCGGAGCTTTGTCAGGAAATGAGCGCAGCGATCAAGACAGTCGGCGTCTGCGGCGCCGGTGGCACCATGGGGGCCGGCATCGCGATCGTCGCGGCACGCGCCGGTTTCGACGTCATCTGTTACGACACGGCTGATGCTGCGCTGGTCAAGGCGGTGGATCAGAGCCGGGCGTTCTTCGGTAAGTCGGTTGAGCGCGGTAAGATGTCCGCGGCCGAGCGCGACGCGGTGATGGCGCGGCTGAAGCACAGCACCGATATCGGCGCTCTGGCGGCCTGCGATCTGGTGATCGAGGCGGTATTCGAGGAACTGAGCGTCAAGCGCAAGCTCCTCGGTGCGCTCGATGCGGTGTGCCCGGAGCATACGATCTTCGGTTCCAACACCTCGACGTTGTCGATCACCGAGATCGCCGCCGGCTGCAAGCGGCCGGATCGTGTCGTCGGCATGCATTTCTGTCTGCCGGCGCAGTTGATGAAGCTCGTCGAGATGTCGCCTGGCCTGCTCACCTCCGACACGGTGTTCAAGGCGGCGTGGGATTGGACTGTCCAGTGCGGCCAGAAGCCGGTGAAGACTCAGGACAAGCCGGGCTTCATCCTCAACGCCCTGCTGGTGCCGTTCAACAATGACGCGATCCGTGCCATTGAGGCCGGCGTGGCCGATGCGGCGAGCATCGACACGGCGATCAAGACTGGGCTGGGCTACAAGATGGGTCCGCTCGAACTCATCGACCTGATCGGCCTCGATACGCAGATCCGTCTGTCGGAAGCCTTCTATCCGGTAACGCTCGATCCTCGCGCCGCCTGTCCGCCGCTGCTGCGTCGCATGGTGGCCGCCGGTCTGCTCGGGCGTAAATCCGGTCGCGGCTTCTATGATTATGCCGGCAATACCATGTTCGGAGCCTGATGTGATGAGTTACGTGATCAAACAGCAGGGCGAAAGCCGCTCGTTTCCGCCGGGCGATGCTTTCCTGGCCGGTGCTGCCGCGCGAGCCGATATCGTCGTGCATCTGGGCACGCCGGTCGCGGCGGATTCAAGCAAGAAGGCCGTGCTGGTCGAACTTGACAGCGAATATCTGGCCGATCACGTCGCGGACGACGACGCGGCTCATGCGAACGTCGTCGGCTTTGCGCGCTTCCGCAACGGCACCGATGCGCCGTCGCCGCTGGTCGAGCTGGTGCGCATGCGCGTCACCTCTGCCGCTGCCGTCGCCTCCGCCAAGGCGATGTTCGAATCCGCGGGGTTCACCGTCGTCGTTTGCGACGACCAGGCTGGCCGTATTCTCGATCGGCTGATCCGGCCGAAATACAACGCGGCGCTGCGGTTCCTCGACGAGGGACTGGCGACCGCCGCCGACATGGACACGACCTGCAAGCTCGGCCTCGGCTATCCGGATGGTCCGATCGAACGCGTCATTCGCGGCGGCCTCGGGCATCATTGCGACGTCACGGAAACATTGTTCAGAAGCTACGGCACACCGGCCTATGCGCCGCCGCGCATGGCGCTCGCCGCCAAACGGCGCGGAGAAATCTGATGCGGCCGCTCGAAGGCATCACCGTTCTCGATTTCTCGACGCTCGTGCCCGGCCCCTTGGCGACGCTGATGCTGGCGGAGGCCGGCGCCGAGGTCATCAAGATCGAGCGGCCGGGAACCGGCGAGGATATGCGGCCTTATCAGCCGAGCTGGGGCAAAGACAGCGTCAATTTTGCGCTGCTCAATCGCGGCAAGAAAAGCCTGGCGCTCGATCTGAAGAACAAAGCCGATCTCGCCGTGCTCGATCCGCTGATTGCGCGTGCCGATATCGTTGTCGAGCAGTTTCGCCCGGGTGTGATGGCGCGGCTCGGCCTCGACTACGAGACACTGTCAAAACGGAATCCGCGTCTGATCTATTGCTCGGTCACCGGCTACGGACAGACCGGACCGAAGCGGAGCGCGGCGGGACACGATCTCAACTATATCGGCGACACCGGATTGCTGGCGTTGTCGATGGGTGAACTCTCGCATCCGGTGGTGCCGCCGGTGCTGATCGCGGATATCGCCGGCGGTGCTTATCCGGCGATGATGAATATCATGATGGCGTTGCTGCAGCGTCAGCGCACCGGCCGCGGCTGTTATCTCGACGTGGCGATGGCGGACAATCTGTTCCCGTTCCTATATTGGGCGATGGGCGATGGACTTGCCGCTGGCCAATGGCCCGGCAACGGCACCGCGATGACATGTGGCGGCACGCCGCGCTATCGGCTCTATGCGACCGCCGACGATCAGGTGGTTGCCGCCGCGCCGATCGAACAAAAATTCTGGAATGAGTTCTGCGAGTTGATCGGGCTGGAGCAGGATCTGCGCGACGATACGCGCGATATGGGTGCCACCACGCAGCGCATCGCTGCCATCATCAGGTCGCAGCCGGCCGAGCATTGGCGCTCGCGGTTCGCTGGCCGCGACTGCTGCTGTTCGATCGTCGCGACCCTCGAACAGGCCATGCAGGATCCGCATTTCCGCGCGCGTGGTCTGTTCGACCGCCTTCTGGTCAATGAAGCGGGGCAGATAATGCCGGCCTTGCCGTTGCCGATCGTGTCGGAGTTTCGCGGTCCCGCCGATAGTGCAGCTTCCGCGCCACCGCTCGGCGCGCACGATTCAGAGTTCAAGACATGAAAGCCGTTGTCGTCACAGAATTCGCGCCGTTCGATCAGATTTCGGTCGGTAAGTTGCCTGATCCCGTGCCGGGAAAGGGCGAGGTCGTCATCGACGTCAAGGCGGCGGAGCTGAACTACCCCGATATCCTGGTGATCTCGGGACAGTATCAGATCAAGCCGCCACGTCCGTTCTCGCCCGGCAAGGCGGCGGCCGGTGTCGTTGCGGCGGTGGGCGAGGGCGTCACCGGGTTGTCTGTCGGCGATCGCGTCAGCGCGCAGGTGGAATACGGCGCCTATGCGCAGAAGCTGCGCGCGCCTGCGGTGAATGTGTACCGCATGCCCGATGGCGTCGACTTCATCAAAGGCGCGGCGCTGGGGCTTGTTTATCAGACCGCGCATTTCGCGCTGGTCGAGCGCGCGCGCCTGCGGAAGGGCGATGTCGTGCTGGTGCTCGGAGCATCCGGCGGCATCGGTGTCGCCAGCCTGCAACTGGCGAAGGCGCTCGGAGCCTCTAAGGTGATTGCTGGCGTGCTCGGCGAAGCCAATGCCGAAGTCGCCCGCCGCTGTGGCGCCGACGCGGTGATTGATCTCGGCAGTGCCGATCTGCGCGACGGTCTGCGGGACGCTGTCCGCGCTGAAACCGGCGGGCATGGCGCCGATGTGGTGATCGATCCGGTCGGTGGCGCGGCCAATGCCGCGGCGCTGCGCGCCATGGCCTGGCGCGGCCGGATGGTGATCATCGGCTTTGCTTCCGGCGAGATACCGGCCATCAAGGCGAACTATCTGCTGGTCAAGAATATCGAGGTATCGGGTCTGCAGTGGTCCGACTATCGCGACCGCGATCCTGATGGGGTCCGGCGGGTGCAGGATGAGATCTTCGCGCTGCAGGTTGCCGGCAAGATCGATCCACTGGTGAGCAGAACGTTTCCGCTGGAGCGTTTTCAGGAGCCGCTGGCGATGCTTCGCGACGGTGAGGCGCAGGGCAAGCTGATCCTGCAAGTGTCTTAGTGTGGATCGGCGCGGCGTTTGAGGCCGCGCCGGATATGGCGCCCGATATTGGCGTCAGTCGACCTTGCGATATGACGATGCCCGATGAAAATCGGAGATCGGCAGATAGATCGCCTCTTGCGCGCCGACGGCGGCGTTGCTCGGCCGCCATGAACGCGGCAGTTCGTCGAGCGCTTCCACGCCGATGATCTCGGTGTGCTTGTCGAGGCCGGCGATCGTCATCCAGGTCATGTTTGGATGCACGAAGGCATAGGCTTTCTGCGCTTTCTCGGCGTTGTCCTTGCTCAGGCCGTCGAATGACACGACGTGCAGCGCGCCTTGCGGCGATACCGCGAAGCTGTCCTCGACCAGACCGTTGCCGGCGAACAGATCGCGACTCCAGTCGATGATATAAGGACGCCATTCGAAGAAGCCCCAGTCGGACTTGTATTCATGCGTGTTGAACGCCTCGGGCGATTCCAGAATCCAGAGCGCCAGATAGTTGCGTCCGGTGCCGTCCGAGCGGCGGAACCGCTGGGTGGAGCGGAAATAGGGCTTCGACAGCATCTGGCCGAGCTTGGGCCCGCTATACCAGTCGTTCCAGGGCTTCTCTTTGGCAGGGTCGGAGAAGTTGCAGCGGACAATATACGAGAACATGGCTTCCTGGTGCGGTCAGTGGTTGAGACGAAAATCGTGTCTGGCGATCTGGTGGCAAGTCCTATGCCAATCGGAAACCGACGGAGATTTCCCGGCGGCGTCGGGCGATTGTGCGCTTGAACGACATCCGGCGGGCCTGTTGTTCTTGCTGGAGACACCGTCGCCTAGAGGATCTGGTTGAGGAATTCACGGGTACGCGGATGGGAGGCGTTGGCGAAGAATTCCGCCGGCGGCCCGTGCTCGACGATCTTGCCCTTGTCGGTGAAATAGACGTGGTTGCCGACCTCGCGGGCGAAGCCCATTTCGTGGGTGACGAGAACGCAGGTCATGCCTTCCTCCGCCAGTTCGCGGATGGTCACCAGCACTTCCTTCACCGTCTCCGGATCGAGCGCGGCGGTGACCTCGTCGAACAGCATCACCTTGGGGTTCATCGCCAGCGAACGGGCGATGGCGACGCGCTGCTGCTGGCCGCCGGACAGTTCGCCGGGGAAGGAATCTTCCTTGCCTTCGAGGCGGACTTTCTTGAGCAATGCCCGTGCGCGCGTTTCCACGGCGGCCTTGTCCTGCTTCAGCACATGGATCGGCGCCATCATCACGTTCTGCAGGGCGGTGCGGTGCGGAAACAGATTGTATTGCTGGAACACCATGCCGACCTTGCGGCGCAGCGTCAGTTTGTCGAGCGAGGGCGTGTTGATTTCCTCGTTCTCGATCAGAATCGAGCCCTGGTCGATCGGCACCAGCGCGTTGATGCAGCGGAGCAGGGTCGATTTCCCGGACCCGGACGGTCCGATGATGCAAGCGACCTCGCCGCGCGCGATGTCCAGCGACACGCCCTGCAACACCGGCACCAGACCGAATGATTTGTGCACATCGACGATGCGGACGATGGGGAGAGTGGAAGCGTCAGTCATGGTTCCCCGTTCAATGCTTGATTGCGTAGCGCCGCTCCAGCCGCAGCGTCCAGAGCGAGATCGGATAGGAATAGACGAAGAACAGCGCCAGCAGGAACAGATAGAACGGCGCGAGCAGTTCCGGTTGCCCTTCCGCGGAAATCGCCGAGCGGGTGATTGTCAGTCCTTCATGGACGCCGAGGATCGACGCCAGCGGCGTCGACATGATCATGATCGCGTAGACGTTCATCCACGGCGGCAGCATCTGCTTGAAGCACTGTGGGATAATCACAAGCCGCAGCGTGTCGCGCCGGGTGAAAGCGAGGGCTTCGGCCGCTTCCCATTGCGTGGTCGGAATCGACTGCAAACCGCCGCGCACGATCTCCGACACATAGGCCATCATCGAGAGCGAGAAGCCGAGAATGGCCTTGAGCCACGGCGGGAGCGCAATCACCAGGTCACCGAAACGCAGCTCGAACGGCAGCAGGAACATGGCCATGAACAGCAGGATCAGCGTCGGTGTGTTCCGGAACATTTCGGTTGCGGCCCAGGCGGCGCGGCGCACCCAGGAGACCTGAGACACCTGCGCGATGCCGAGGCCCACGCCGGCGACGGTGCCGATGCCCATGGCGATGAAACTCATCAACAGGTTGAGCCCAAAGCCGAGCAGAATGAGAGGCGCCCATTTCGCCAGCGTCTCGAGCGTGCCGGCACTGGTGCCGGTCGCGGCGTAGGCGCCGTAGAGCGGCACGGTGACGACCACAATGACCGACAGGACGAATCCGGCGGTCAGCGCCGTGCGCGCCAGCCTGCCGCGCGGAACGCTGCTGCGGGCCGACAACGGATGCTGATGCTCGACGGTGTGCTGTGTCATCTCTAGCGCCCCGCCGAATAGCCCGGAATCCGCAGGCGTTTCTCGAACCGGTGGATCGCGTACACCATGATGCTGACCAGCGTGACGTAGAACACCATGATCGTCACCATCATCTCCGGGACGTTGAGCTGGTCGCTCCATATCTCGGACGACACATAGAGCACTTCCGGAACAGCGATGGCGTAGGCAAGCGACGTTGCCTTGACGAGACTGACCAGCGTATTGCCGAGGGCCGGCAGGCTGAAGCGGAACGCCAGCGGCAGGATGACGTAGAGATAAATCTGTCCCTTGCGATAGCCGAGCGCCTCGGCGGCCTGAACCATCGTGCGCGGCACCGACTCGATTCCGGCCCGGAAATTCTCGATGTTGAAGCTGCCGTAATAGACCGACAGCGAAATCGCAGCCCAGGTGAAATTGCTGAGCTGAAACGTGCCGTAGGGGGTCTTGAAGGTGAGCAGACCACCGAGCACGAAGAAGAAAAAGAACAGCTGCACCAGCGGCGGCGTGTTGCGGAACAGCGCCACATAGCCGCGCACCAGCGCATTGGTGACGCGAAAGCGCGAACCGTGCAGTGCTGCGCCGACCACGCCGATCACAATGGATGCGATAATGCAGATCGCCGCCAGTTCGAGCGTCAGGACGATGCCTGCCAGGAACCGGCCGCGATCATAAGCATCATAGAGGTAGGTAAAATTGATTCCGGAGGTGTCGTACAGCCTCCGGAACCAGTCGTCGATCCCGAACATCGAACGGCGTCAACGTGCGTATTTCTTGGCGGCTTCCTCGAGATATTCGTTCGCGGGGATACCCCACTTCTTGTTCAGCTCTTTCAGATAGCCGGTGCGGTGCCAGTCGATAACGATCTCCGACAGCTTCTTGCCGAACGGCGTCTCGGCCTCGCCCTTGCGCACGCCGATCGAGTGATACTGGCGGTCCTCGCTCTTGAGCGGCACCGTATAGCCGGCCCAGATCGGTTGCTCCGCCGCCATCTCCAGCAGCAGATCGTTGTACACAAAGCCGACGCAGTTGCCGGCGCGCAGCGCCGCGTAGCCTTCCTCGATGGTCGGCAGCGACATTGCCGATGCGCCGTAGGTGCGCTCGATCCACTTGTTATAGACGCTGCCCTGCTGGCCGCAGACTTTCTTGCCGCGCAGCTCTTCCCAGGACTTCAGGTTGGCGCTCTTGGGCGCGAGGATGTTGGTGGCCGCCGAATAATAATGCGGCTGGACCATGTCGATCACGCGCCGGCGCTCCGGTGTGTCGTACATGGTTGCGATCAGCATATCGACGCGGCCTTGCTCCAGGAACTGAATGCGGTTGGAGCTTTGAACGATGACGGCTTCGAACTTCACGCCGAGACGATCGGCGACGTTCTTGGCGAGATCAATCTCCATGCCGATCGGCTGGCCCTGCGGATCAAGATAACCCCACGGCCGCGAGTCCGCTTTCACGCCGACCGACAGCACGCCCTTCTTCTTGACGGCGTCGAGCGTCTCCGCATGAGCGGACAGCGTGAGAGCACCGACCGCAATGGCCGACAAACCGAGTGTGAGTGCGCGACGCGAGATCATCTCATTCCCCCTTAAGCAGCGGGCCCATTGAAGGTCGGGCCTTGATGTATACAGGATACTGTGTTCAAACGGATTGGCAAGTTTGTCGACAATTGTCGACTGTCGTTATGGCGGTCGTCACAATGACGAACATGTCGTCGATGGAGACGGTCACGGTGTGACGGGCGCATGGAAAAGCGTTCAAACAGCACCTCCGATCCTGGTAGAGCAATTTCCGAGCCATGACGTCAGAACCGGTCGTTTCCATTTCCGCCCCTCGCGATTTGGCTTTGCACGACATCGTTGTGGTCGGCGGCGGTCTGGCCGGTTTGTGTGCCGCGGTTCACGCGCAGGAACTCGGACTTCGTGTCGTCTTGATCGAACAGGGCGATGGTGAACGCTATCCGTGCAATTCGCGCTACTCCGGCGGAATCGTGCACATCGGTTTTCATGATCCGCATCGCCCGCCCGAGCAACTGATCGATGTCATCAACCGCGTTACCGGCGGCGATGTCGATCCGGGCGTGGCGGATGCGGTTGCGCGCGATGGGCGGCGCTTGCTGCGTTGGCTGCAGAGCCACGGCACGCGCTTCATGCGCTTCAACTTCAAGGAAGGTTACAAGTGGAGCATGGCGCCGCCGCGGCGGCGCCGGCCGGGCACCGACTGGGAAGGCCGCGGTCCCGATGTGACGTTGCGGCGGCTGATGGTGGTGTTCCTCCGGAATGGCGGCACGTTGTCGCTGCGCACCAGGGCGCGCGAACTGATCGTCGAGGAGGGCCGTTGCACCGGCGTGGTCGCCGACCGTGACGGACAGGAGATCGCATTTCGCGGCCGCTTCGTGGTGATCGCCGATGGCGGGTTTCAATCGGACGCCGAGTTGTTCCGCGCCAATATCGGGCCGCATTTCGAGGAAGTCTTTCAGCGCGGTGCGGCCAACGCGCATGGTGACGGCATCCGGATGGCGCAGAAGGTCGGCGCGGGATTAACGCGCTGCGATCGCTTTTACGGCCATCTGCTGCATCGCGACGCGCTGACCAATCCGAAACTGTGGCCATATCCGCAGGCGGATGAACTCGCCGTCGCCGGCATTGTGGTCGACGCCAATGGCAAGCGGCTGTTCGACGAAGGCGTCGGCGGCGTCGGGTTGGCAAATCTGCTGGCATCGCGACAGGACGTCTCACCGGTGTTCGCCGTGTTCGACGCGAAGGTCTGGGATGGACCGGGGCGGACCGCGCGCATTCCCGCCAATCCGCTCATGACGAATGCCGGCGCAACATTCTTCAGCGCGGATACGGTTCGCGCGCTCGCCGACGAGGCCGGCATCGACGCCGATGGACTCGCGGAGACGGTGCGCGCCTATAACGAAGCGCTCGCTCACAAGCGCGGCGCCGATCTGACGCCGCCGCGGCAGCGCGGAGTAATGCCGCAACCGCTCGACACGCCGTCCTACAGGGCATTTCCGCTGTTGCCGGGCATCACCTATACGATGGGTGGGTTGCTGATTGACGGCCACGGCGCGGTGTTGCGCGCCGACCGCACGCCAATTCCCGGTCTGTTTGCTGCCGGCGCCGCGACCGGCGGACTGGAAGGCGGCAACTTCGGTTATGTCGGTGGTCTCATCAAGGCGGGCGTGTTCGGTCTGCGCGCCGCTGATCAAATTGCCGAACAGGGAAAGCTTGTGGGCGCCGCGCGCGGCGTGGAGGAACGATGATGGATGCGATGAAGGATTATCCGACCCTCGGTTTGATCGTGCGTTACGGGAAGGTCGGCGGAACGGTGTTTGTGCTGGCGGCCGCCGTGATGGCTCTGTGGATCGCACTGCCGCTCGGTCTGGTGCCGGCGGTGCTCGTCGCCCTGCTGGTGGCATTTGCCGGTGGGATCGTCGTCATGAGCTATGTCGAGATCGTGCGACTGATCACGGAAATGCTTTTGCCGCAGTGACTTGCCTCAGTGACTTGCCTCGCCCCCGACGGGGTCGCGTGTTCTTGACGAAGACATGTGTTGGTTTGACAGGCAAGTGTACCTGGTATTCTGTATCCAGTATCAGGCGGATGCGGATCTGTGACCCGCCGCGCTGTCCAATACTGGAATCGCCGTGGAACTGACGCTCGCCACTTTGCCGACTCCCGCGCTGGTGCTCGACGACCACAAGATGGGCGCGAATATCAAGCGGATGCGAAGCGCGGTCCGCGCGCGCAAGGCATCGTTCCGCCCACATCTTAAGACCGCCAAGTCGGTGCCGATCGCACGACGGCTGATGGACAGTCCGCGCGGCCCGGCCACGGTGTCGACGCTCCTCGAAGCGGAACAGTTCGCGGCGGCCGGTGTCACCGACATTGTCTACGCAGTCGGGATCACGCCTGACAAGCTTCCGCGTGTTGTCGCGCTTCGTCAGCGTGGCGTCGATCTGTCAATTCTGGTCGACAGCCTCGATGCCGCACAAGCGGTTGCGGCCTATAGCCGTGCCAACGGCAATCCGATTCCCGCTTTTATCGAAATCGACAGCGATGGACACCGGGCTGGTCTGAGTGTGCGTGAGCTTGATCAGGTGGTGGCGGTGGGACGCGCCTTGCACGATGGCGGTGCGGTGCTGGCCGGCGTGCTGACGCATGCGGGTGAGTCCTATTTCGCGCGCGGCCAGGCGGCACTGCAGACCGCTGCGGATGGCGAGCGCGATGCCGTGGTCCGCTGCGCGACAGCGTTGCGGGCGGCCGGTTTGCCGGTGCCGGTGGTCAGCGTCGGCGCGACACCGACCGCGCTGTCGGCACGGGATCTCACCGGCGTGACCGAAGTGCGCGCTGGCGTCTTCGTGTTCTTCGATCTGGTCATGGCCGGAATCGGTGTCTGCGGGATCGACGACATCGCCTTGAGCGTTCTCGCGACCGTGATCGGGACGCGGACGGACAAGGGCTGGATTCTCGTCGATGCCGGATGGATGGCGATGTCGCGCGATCGCGGCACCGCGGCCCAGCCGGTCGATCAGGGATATGGCGTCGTGACCGATCTGGAGGGCCGGGTTTATCCGGACCTGATCATGACGACGGCCAATCAGGAGCAGGGGATTCTGGCGTTGCGTCCGGGCAGTTCGGCGTCGCTGCCGCCGCTCAAGCTGGGCGACCGCGTTCGCATCCTGCCGAACCATGCCTGCGCCACGGCCGCGCAGCATCAACACTACCATGTGGTGGCCGGGAACGATGGGGCCATCACCGAGGTGTGGGATCGCTTCTCGGGATGGTGACGGGTTCCGGACAATCGGCAAAAGAAAGCAGACGGAGTGTTATGAACGTTCTCGACATCAATTCGATCGACACCAATGTTTCCGAGGAGCTGCGGGCGCAGATGCGCGCCGAACTGCCCGAGGTGGAAGAGATCAAGAACGAGGATTTGCGCCAGCGCGTGATCAACGCCTGGGCGCTGGCGATCCACAACAGCAGCTTCGCGTCACTCCGTGACATGCCGCCATCCGGCAATCCCGGCAAGATGGTTCTCAAGCGCGGCGACCAGACCGATCATATTCGGGGTGTGACGCGCGCGGCGATGGCGCTGGCCGACGAGTTCGCGGCCTCCAACCCGGACATGAAAATCGACCGCGACATCATCATTGCCGGCGGTTTGTGCCACGATGTCGGCAAGCCTTGGGAATACGACGCAAACAACCTCAAGCGGTGGCGTGAAGCGCCGCGGCGTGTCGGTCTGCCGTCGCTTCGCCACAACGCCTATGGCGCGTTCATTTGCCTGACTGTCGGCTTGCCGGAGGAGGTCGCGCACATGGCTGCAGCGCATTCCGGGGAGGGTGAATTGCTGGTCCGCAGCCTCGCGTGCACCATCGTCCATGTTGCCGATATCGGCTATTGGACGATTATGTTAGCGGGTGATCTGATTCAGCCGGGCACTGAATCGCAGAAGTATATCCGCCCGATTTCATTGTAAGCGGGCGTCTCGACGAGCTTCCGCAAGTCCAGAAACGGAGTGCCAGAATGACAGCTGTCAGCGACATTCTCCGCGCGGCGGCCGAAAACGCAACTGACCGGGTCGCGCGGACCGATCCGCTCTACGACCAGATCTACGACATCATGTGGCGCAAGATCCTCGACGGCGCGGTGCCGGTCGGCAAGCGCTTGCGCGACGTGGAATGGGCGGAGAATCTCAACGTCAGCCGCACGCCGGTGCGCGAAGCGTTCCGCAAGCTGCAGCAGGACGGCATCCTCGATCCGGTGGCGAACGGCGGCTACGTCCTCAAGGCGATCGGGCCTTCCGACCTCAATCTGCTCTATCGCTGCCGCGCGGTTCTTGAGGCGCTGGCGGTTCGCGATTTCAAGGGCGAGATCAGCAGGGCGGACATCGATGCGCTGTACGCGCTGATCAAAAAAACCCGGGAGCGGCTGGCCGAGCGGGCGTTCCAGGAGGTGTTCATGCTGAACACCCGGTTTCACCGCTATTTCATCGAGGGCAGCCAGAACCCTTATGCGCGGCATGTGATCGAGCACATTTCGCGGTTGACGCTTTATGCGCGCTCATCGCTCAAGCTGATGATCGAAAAGAACCCGGTCCTGACCAACGATTACGTCGATCATCTTCTGCTCAATCAGAAATGGCACGAGCAGATTCTGGCGCTGGTGGAGAAGGGTGATTTCGATGCCGCCGGCGACGCCATGCAGAACCACCTGTTCGAGACCGGCGTCGGCATGCAGGAACTGATCTCGCGCGAGAAATAAGCGCCACAGGCAGGGCATTTCTGCACGTGCGCGAACGATCACGCAGGAAGCGTGCGCGAACAATCTGTGTGTCGTGTCATGCGCGGCGAACATACGGTTTTCAGCGGTGCCGGTTTGGCGACCGTGAATGGGTTTCCGGTCTTTCCCGTCCTGGACGTTTGCCCTGCGCTCGACCAATGGTCCGCGCGGAAATTTGGAGGCCGTGCCGAAATTTGGAGGTCATGCCGATGACACCCGGCCAGACCGGATTGGTGCGGGGAGGCGGTACGGATTGACCGAGTGATAGCGGCCAGCGGGGAAATCGGTGGCGGGTTCGGCGCGGACGGCCGCGGCCGCATTGATCGTGGTCGTGGCGACCGGCCCGGAGGGCGCCACCGGCGTTAGGGGCCGGCTGTCGATCGGCAACCCTGAGCGACCTCCGATATTTCCCCTCAACAAGGCGGAATTCCCCTCAACAGGGCGGATAACCGGGGATCAGGCGCGCAACCGGGATCAACAGCACGCATAACCCGGTCGCGGGGCGCCGGGCCCTCTTGCCATTGAAATCGCTTTGCAGGTATCCTGTATCCAGAATCCTCTCTCCCTTTGAATAGGACAAGGCGTGCGAAACGTTTGGATTGGGATCGATACCGGCGGAACCTTCACCGATTTGGTGCTCGTTGACGTCAAAAGCGGGAATTACATCTTTCACAAGGTTCCGACGACGCCGGAGGATGCCTCCAAGGGCATTCTGACCGGCATCAGCGAAATCCTCGATCTCGCCCGGTTCGCCCCCGCAGATGTGGGGTTGCTCAGTCACGGGACGACCCTCGCGACCAACGCCGTCCTCGAAGGCAAATGGGCGCCCACAGGCATGATCACGACGGAAGGCTTCCGTGACGTGCTCGAACTCGCGCGGCAGCGTCGCCCCAGCTTCTTCAATCTCGATATTCCGAAACCGGTCCCGCCGGCGTTGCGCGAGGCGCGCATCGAGGTGCCCGAGCGCGTCGGCTACGACGGCGAGATCGTCACACCGCTCGATACCGATGCGGTGCGCGCGGCGACGCGCAAGCTGCGCGATCTGGGCTGCGAGTCGGTGGCGATCTGCTTCCTGCATTCCTATGCGACGCCGGAGCACGAGCAGCGCGCCCGCGACGCGGTCAAGGCGGAATGGCCGGAAGCCTATGTGTGCGCCTCCTCGGACATCCTCGCGGAATTCCGCGAATACGAACGCTTCGCGACCGCGACGGTGAACGCCAGCCTGATGCCGGTCATGGACCGCTATCTGCAGCGTTTCGAGAACGGGGTCCGTTCGCTCGGCATTCCGGACGAACCGCGGGTGATGCAATCGAATGGCGGCGCGGTCTCGCCCGATGCGGTGCGCCGTGCGCCGGTCAATACGTTCTTCTCCGGTCCCGCCGGCGGCGTGATCGGCGCCGCCAGCCTCGGCGTCGCCGCCGAGGTCAACCGCATCATCACCTTCGACATGGGCGGCACGTCCACCGATGTCTGCCTGATCCGCGACGGCAATCCGAACAATCAGAGCGTCCGCGAGATGGGCGGCTTTCCGGTGCGCACCCGCACGCTGGATATCCACACCATCGGTGCCGGTGGCGGGAGCATCGCCTGGGTCGATCCGGGCCGTCTCATCAAGGTCGGTCCGAAGAGTGCCGGCGCGCGTCCCGGCCCGGCCTGCTATGGCCGCGGCGGCGAACTTCCGACCGTCAGCGATGCCAACATGGCGCTCGGCCGTCTCAATCAGAAGACGCTGCTCGATGGCCGCATGCCGGTCTATCCCGAGCGGGCGCGCGTCGCGCTCGAAAAGCATCTCTGCCAGCCGCTCGGCATTGATCTCGAACGCGCCGCGTCGGGCGTTCTGGAAATCGTCAATGTTAACATGATGGGCGCGGTCCGCGTCATCTCGGTCGAGCAGGGCGAGGATCCTCGCACTTACGCGCTGATGCCGTTCGGCGGCGCCGGACCGCTGCATGCCGCGGACGTGGCGCGCACAGTCGGCATGCCGACGGTGTTCGTGCCGCAGCGACCGGGCCTGCTCTCGGCGATCGGTTTGCTGCATGCCGATGCCCGCGGCGATTTCAGCGTCACGCGCCTGGTGCCGATGGTGCCGGGGTCTCTGGCTGGCCTGAAAGACGGCATCGAAGGGCTGCGCGAACGCGCCGAAGACTGGCTCAAGGCGGAGAAGCTCGACAAGGATCTCGCGATCCACGAGTGGCACGTCGACATGCGCTATTTCGGCCAGAATTCGGAATTGTCGACCTCGTTCAATCGCAATCTCACCGAAGCGGAGCTTGAGCGCCTGGCCGAGGTGTTCCACGGCATGCACGAACAGAACTACGGCTATCGCATGCCGGAGCAGACCATCGAGGTGGTTAATCTCCGCCTCACGGTGATCGTGCGCCGGCCGGTGCCGCCGGCCTGGAAGCAGAGCGGTGGTGGTGAATCGATCGAGAAGGCGCTGATCGAAGTTCGTCCGGTCTGGTTTGCCGGGACGGGTTTCGTCGACACCAAGGTCTATCGCCGCGAAAGCCTGCCGGCCGATGCGACGCTGGCCGGGCCTGTCATCATCGAGCAGATGGACACCACGACCGTCGTTCCTCCCCATTCCAAAGTCCGCATCGACCGGATCGGTAATATCTTCATCGATCTCGAAACCGTGCGTTGAAAGCGAGCCGTTCCATGAGCAACACAGTCGATGCGATCACCGCGGAAGTCGTCGCGCGCCACCTTTACACGATCTCGGAAGAGATGGCGGCAGCCCTGATCCGGACGTCATTCTCGCCGAACATCAAGGAGCGGGCCGACTGCTCCACCGCGATCTTCGATGCGGCCGGGCGCGTCATCGCTCAGGCGCACCGGGTGCCGGTCCATCTCGGCTCGATGATCGGCGCGGTCGACGCCATCAAGCAGCGTTTCGATGAGGCGGATATCCGCCCCGGCGACATGTTCGCCGCCAACGATCCGTATAACGGCGGCGGCACGCACCTTCCCGATATCAATATCGTCGCGCCGGTGTTCTGGCGCGGCAAGATCGTGGCTTATGTCGCCAACATCGCACACCACTCGGACGTGGGCGGCATGGTGCCCGGCAGCGAAGCTGCGGTGTGCCGCTCGATCTTCCAGGAAGGTCTGCGCATCCCGGCGGTGCGTCTTGTCCGCGAGGGCAAGATCAATCGCGATCTCCAGGAAATCATCCTGCTCAATTCGCGCACGCCCGACGAGCGGCGCGGCGATCTCAACGCGCAGTTCGCCTCCAACTTCGCCGGCATCCGGTCCGTCGAGGCCTTGTTCGAGCGTTACGGCGAAAAGACCGAGGCGACGATTGCCGCGTTCCTCGATTTCACCCGTGCGCGTTTTGAAGCGGCGATCAGCAAGATTCCGAATGGCGTCTACGTGTCGGAAGACTTCCTCGACGGCGACAACGAGGGAGAGAAGGCGCGCATCGCCCTGAAGTTGACGGTGCAGGACAAGCGCATGGTGTTCGATTTCACCGGCAGTGCGCCGCAGCTCACCTGGGCGCGCAACATTCCGCATCAGGCGCTGGTTGCGACCATCTGCACCGTTGCCAAAAGCATGCTCGATCCGGACGTGCCGGCGAACGCCGGCTATTTCGATACGATGGAAATCATAGCGCCGCGCGGTTGTGTCGTGCAGCCCTGCGATCCGGCGCCGGTCGGCTGCCGTTCGATCTCCTGTGGTGTTCTCGGCGACGCGATCGCCGCGGCGATGTCGCAGGCGATGCCGGAGAAGGCGCTGGCCGGCAGCGGTCCGCATCATCTCGTCGTGTTCTCGGGGCCGGACCCGCGCAACGACACGTATTTCGTCAATTACGAAACCATCGCCGGCGGCATGGGCGCGCGGCCGAGCCGGCCTGGCATCGATGCGGTTCGTGTCCATGCGTCGGGCGCGGCCAATCTTCCGATCGAGGCGCTCGAACATTCCTATCCGGTGCGGCTTGAGCGTTACGCGCTGCGCGACGGCTCCGGCGGCGTCGGCGAGAAACGCGGCGGCCATGGCGTGATCCGCGAATATCGTGCGATGGCGGATGGCATTCGTGTCAGTCTTTCGGCAGAGCGGCAGCATGTGCCGGCTCTGGGTGCCGGTGGCGGTGGCGCGGGCGCGGTCGGTGAGTTCATTCTCAATCCCGGCAAGCCGAACGAAACGCGCCTCGGCTCCGCGATGGCGGATGTCGATCTCCCGCGCGATTCGGTCATCAGCATTCGCACGCCCGGCGGCGGCGCATATGGCAAAGCAGTCTCAAAATGACGGACATCGCACATCAGGCGCAGTTTGCAGCCTTTCGACGGCTGTTTCCGGCTGCGCAGAACCAGGTCTATTGCGACGTGGCGGCGCGCGGACCGATTTCCACCACGGTGCGTGATGCTGTGGCGGCGCATCTCGATGTGCGGATGTCCGGCCGGGTCGACAAGCAGGCTTATTTCGATTTGATCGAAACGACGCGCGACCGCTTCGCGGGACTGATCAACGCGCATTCCGACGAGGTTTCGTTCACGAAGAACGTGTCGGATGGCATCAACGCTGTCGCTAATGCCTTGCCGTGGCAGGCAGGCGACAATGTCGTCATCTGTCAGAGCCTTGAACATCCCGCCAACATCTTCGTTTGGCAGTCACTGGCGCAGACGCGCGGCATCGTGGTTCGCGAGGTTGCACCGGTCGACAACGCCATTTCTGCCGATGCTGTCCTCAATGCGATCGACGACAAGACCCGTGTGGTGACGGTTTCGAGTGTATCGTTCTCGCCGGGGCTGCGCGTTCCCATGGCGCGTCTTGGCCGCGCCTGCCGCGAACGTGGCATTTTCTTTCTGGTCGATGGTGCGCAATCGATCGGCATTGCCAGGATGGATGTCGCGGCAGACATGATCGACGGTCTCGCCGTCTCGACACAGAAGGGGTTGCTGGGCCTTTACGGTATGGGCTTCCTGTTCGTTCGGCGCACGCTCGCCGAGGCGATGCGCCCGGCGTATCTGTCGCGGATGGGTGTCGATCTCGGCACGGCGCATGAAGCGAGCTCGGGCACCGAGAGTTCGTTCCGGTTCGCTGCGGGCGCGCGCCGTTTCGATGTCGGAAATTTCAATTATGTCGGCGCGGTCGCCGTCAACCAGGCGATGAAGGAGCTGCAGGCGTTCGATGCGGCAGCGCTCGAGTCTTATGTTTGCGGATTGGCGCGTCAGCTTGCGAGCAAGCTGGAAGCGGTGGGCGCGCCGCTGATCGCGAAAAGCAACGACACGCGAATGGCGCATATCGTGGCGATCGGTCATGGCATCGGCGCGACGCATGACAGCGTGGACGACTCCTCGCTGCTCGCGCTGCATGACGCATTTGAAGCGGGCGGGATCTGTCACACCATTCGGCGCGGCGTTTTGCGGCTATCGCTCCACGCCTACAACGACCCGACGGATATTGATCGGATCGCGGACATCACTGCCCGTTGGGTGAAAAAGACTGCTCCGACTATTCGCGCAGCCGGCTGACCGATGGGGCGGCCGTTCGCCGCAGCCGTTTGTCGTCGTTTGGTGAGATAAATAAATGTTGATTTTCAGATAGATAAGTCATGTCAAAAGCTTCTGTATTCATTTGCATACGGTCGTGTTGTATGCATTTGTATGAGGAGTTTGATCGTTGGCCGATCTGTGAAAGGATGTTTGGATACTGGATACGGGAAAGTGGCACGTTTCCCGCATATCGAGCGCACGTAGGTGAAACCGGCCCATACAGAGGCCACAGAGTGTGAAGGAGGGGGAAGCATGTACTTAAGAAAGACACTGATGTTCTCCGTAATGGCAGGCGCTGTCGCAGCGGCGCTTGGCTGGGCGATCGCGCCGACCACGGCGTCCGCGGAAACCAGCGACTTGCGGATCGCCAAGCAGTACGGACTTGGTTTTCTTCCGTTGATGGTGATGGAGTCGCAAGACTTCCTGGGCAAGCGGACCAAGGAAGCGGGCCTCACCGTGAAGCCGCAGTGGCTGACCTTCGGTGGCCCCGCGGCGATGAACGACGCGCTGTTGTCGCGCAACGTCGATATCGTTTCGAACGGCCCGCCGTCGTTCCTCGTGATGTGGAATCGGACGTTGAACACGCCGTCATCGGTGCGTGCGGTGGCGCCCTTGTCGCTGCTGCCGATGTGGTTGATGACCCGCAAGGCCGACATCAAGTCGCTCGACCAGTTCACCTCGCAGGATCGCATTGCGGTGACTGCGGTGAAAACGTCGATCCCGTCGATCATCATGCAGATGTGGGCGGCGAAGAAGTGGGGCCAGAAGGACTATCAGCGCCTCGATCCGCTGACCACGTCGCTGCCGCATCCCGACGCGATGGCGGCGCTGCTCTCGAAAACCGAGATCACAGCGCACTTCGCGTCGCCCCCCTATCAGTACGTCGAGCTGAAGCGCGGGTTGCACCGTGTGGCGACGTCATACGAGCTGATGGGCGCGCCGGCGACCTTCTCGGTCACTTATGCGACTGAGGCGTTCGCCAAGGAAAATCCGAAGACGTTGACGGCCTTCTACAAGGCGATGGAAGACTCCCAGAAGTTCATCAAGGAGCATCCGGAAGCTGCGGCCGACATCTATCTGAAGTCATCAAAGGAAGGCGTATCGAAGGCTGAGGTTCTGGAGATCCTGAAGGACAAGGATGTGCAGTTCATCATGCGTCCTCGGAGCTTCGTGGCTTACGCCAAGTTCATGAAGGACGTGGGTACGCTGAAATCGACTCCCGCGAGCTGGAAGGATCTTTTCTTTGAGAACGCTCATGGCGAATCCGGGGATTAACGCCGGTGTCGGCGGCGGTGCGAAAGCGCCGTCGCCTATCCTGGATGTGCGCGGCGCGACGCTTCAGTACAAGACGCCGAAACATCTCGTCACGGCGACATACAAGGTCGATTTCGACGTCTATCAATCCGATCGCTTCGTTCTGCTCGGGCCGTCCGGTTGCGGCAAGTCGACGCTGCTGAAGGCGGTCGGCGGATTTATGCAACCGGTTGAAGGAACGATCAGGGTGCGCGACCGGGTCGTGAAGGCGCCGGGCCCCGATCGCATGATGGTGTTCCAGGAATTCGAGCAGTTGATGCCCTGGAAGACGATTCTGCAGAACGTCATGTTCCCGATGCAGGCGACGAAGCGGTTTGATCGCGGCGAAATCCGCGACCGGGCGCTTGCGGTGCTCGACAAGGTCAAATTGTCGAAGTTCATCGACGTCTATCCGCATATGCTGTCGGGCGGCATGAAGATGCGCGTCGCCATTGCCCGCGCGATGGCGATGGAGCCGGATATCCTTCTGATGGACGAGCCGTTTGCGGCATTGGACGCGCTGACGCGGCGCAAGATGCAGGAGGAGCTTCTCAGTCTTTGGGATCAGACACGCTTTACGGTGCTGTTCGTGACCCATTCGATCGAAGAAGCGATCATCGTCGGCTCGCGCATTCTCGTCCTGTCGCCGCATCCCGGACGCGTGCGGGCGGAGCTGAATGCGGAGCGGTTCACCCACGAAAACGTCGACATGCCGGAATTCGGCCTGCTGATGAAACGTATTCATGGCCTGCTGTTCGAAGAATCCGAACCCGTGCCGGAACCTGAGACGGAGGCCGTGGCATGAATGCGCTCGCAGGTGACGTGACGAGAGCGCCGGTCGAACGCAAGGAATTCGAGGTTGTGCCGATCGACGCCACCGGGATCGGTTCGATCGAGAAGCCGTTGTCGCTGGCCGAACGGCTGGCCGACAACGACCTTCTCCGCAAGCTCGCGATCCTCGTTGTGCTTGCGGTCGTCTGGGAAGCGTATGCGCGGTTCCTCGGAAACCCCCTGCTGTTTCCAACTTTCTCGGAAACGATTCAGACCTTCTGGCGCGAATTGACGTCGGGTGTTCTGCTCGATCGGACCGGCGTGTCGATGCAGGTTCTGCTGATCGGTTATAGTCTCGGTCTCGTGTTGTCGGCGGTGTTCACGACGCTCGCCGTGTCGACGCGGATCGGGACAGATCTGCTGACCACGCTGACCGCGATGTTCAATCCGCTGCCGGCGATCGCGTTGTTGCCGCTGGCATTGATCTGGTTCGGGCTTGGAATTCCGTCGCTGGTTTTCGTCATCGTCCACTCGGTGTTGTGGGCGGTGTCGCTGAACACGCTATCCGGGTTTCGTTCGGTGCCCGAGGTGCTGCGGATGACGGGGCGCAATTACAACCTGTCCGGCGTCCGGTTCGTGATGAAGATTCTGATGCCGGCGGCGTTCCCGGCCATTCTGGCGGGCCTCAAGATCGGCTGGGCGTTCGCCTGGCGCACGTTGATTGCCGCCGAACTGGTGTTCGGGGTGTCGTCGCGCTCGGGCGGCCTCGGCTGGTATATCTTCGAGTCGCGTGCGGAACTCGAGACCGCGCAAGTGTTCGCGGGTTTGCTGGCGGTCATCGTCATTGGCCTGCTGGTCGAGTCGGTGATCTTCCGCACGATCGAGGCGCGTACGCTGCAGCGCTGGGGCATGCAGCGCTAAATCCCGCTTTGGCGTTGATGACAGGAACGAACAGCCCCGCGAAAGCGGGGCTGTTTTTTTCAAGGGCAGGCGACGGGTCAGCGCAGCGCCTTGCTGAACAGATCGTGAGTCCGTTGCAGCGCCAGTCCGGATGCGCCGGGCCGATAGGGCGGATGGCCGAAGCGGCCGAAGGCATGCGGTGCCTGCTCATAGACGTAGACCGAGACATGCGGCATGTCCTTGGTCACCGCCTCGATCTCCGCCGCGGCCGAGACCGGCACGCTCTGGTCGAGTTCGCCGAAATGGATGTCGGTCGGGCAGCGGATGGTCCGCGCTTCATGAACATGATGCTGAATCCGGGTGCCGTAATACACCGAGCTCGCATCCGGATTTCGACGCGTGGCGGACAGATAAGCAAGTTGTCCGCCGAGGCAATAACCGACAACACCGACCTTGCCGTTCGTGTGCGAGCTTTTACGCAGGAATGAGAAGCAGGCATCGAGGTCGTCGAGAGCGAGTTCAGTATCAAGTTCAGTTGCGAGCTTGCGGCCGCGCTGCTGGTTCTCCGGATTGTAGGCCATGTACAGGTTAGGCTCATGCCGCCAGAACACGTCCGGCGCCAGCGCCACGTAACCGGCCTCCGAGTACAGGTCGCAGACCGCGCGGACCCAATCGTTGACGTTGTAGATCTCCGGCAGCACCACAACGCCTGGCCCCGTGCCCGCTGCCGGCAGCGACAGGAACGCCTGGAAAGCGCCGCCCTTGGCCGCGATCTCGATAAACTCGCCCATATTCAACGTCTCCCGGATGACGCAAGGCCGCGTGCTCTTTTTCTGCACGTCCGTTCTGCTGCAAGACGCAGCGGGAACGGTCGCGGCCGCTATTGGATATTTCGATATTTTATTGTATAACTTTGCGTACAGAACATACA
>MKWA01000010.1 GCA_001899285.1 Rhizobiales bacterium 64-17 | reverse complement strand
AATCATCGAGGGATGAGAACGACGGGCGCACCCGGCGCCGGCCAAACAATACGGGCGATGATGCTTGTCTGTATGTCATCGGCGCGAAAGCGCGGGCTGTTTGACAATCGCATTGGAGGACAAGAGCACGCTCAAAGCGTGATGGCATACGCAACTCTCTCAACCGTCATGGCCGGGCTTGACCCGGCCATCCAGCTTCACTGTGCAGCAAGGAAGATGGATGCGCGGGTCAAGCCCGCGCATGACGTGGAGGGTCCGTGCGGCTCTCGTACCGCCTCATCCTGAGGAGCGCCGCAGGCGCGTCTCGAAGGACGGGGCGGCCACAGCGCTATGCCCGCCCCGCCGCCCTGCAGCACGATTTCCTTCGCAACCGCAGCACATTTTCCCTCTAGACAAAAAGTCGGACTGAGGTTGGAATAATGTATGCCAGAAACGGCGCGGGCAGTCCGATGACGATTTCCATGAGCGTTCGCGCCGGCCTTTGGACGGGTCTTTCCGGGCGCATCGGCCTTTCGGATCGGGCGCGGGGCGAATTTTGCGGAGTGTGTTCCTTGTCGCGGCGCGTCGAACGGGATAACCAGCGGCGTCCGCTATTCCGCGGTGCAACCCAGCCCGAGAGTTCGTCCCATGGCTCGTAACAAGATTGCTTTGATTGGCGCCGGTCAGATCGGCGGCACGCTCGCCCACCTGATCGGTCTCAAGCAGCTCGGGGACGTCGTGATGTTCGACGTCGCCGAAGGTATCCCCCAGGGCAAGGCGCTCGATATCGCCCAGTCCTCGCCGGTGAACGATTTCGACAGCCGCCTGAGCGGCACCAACTCCTACGAGGCGATCGAAGGCGCCGACGTGTGCATCGTCACCGCCGGCGTGCCGCGCAAGCCGGGCATGAGCCGCGACGATCTGCTCGGCATCAATTTGAAGGTCATGGAGCAGGTCGGCGCCGGCATCAAGAAATACGCGCCGAACGCCTTCGTCATCTGCATCACCAACCCGCTCGACGCGATGGTGTGGGCGCTGCAGAGCTATTCCGGTCTGCCGAAGAACATGGTGGTCGGCATGGCCGGCGTGCTCGACTCGGCGCGCTTCCGTTATTTCCTCGCCGACGAGTTCAACGTGTCGGTGGAAGACGTCACCGCCTTCGTGCTCGGTGGCCACGGCGACACCATGGTGCCGCTGACGCGTTATTCGGCGGTCGCCGGCATTCCGGTGCCGGACCTCGTCAAGATGGGCTGGACCACCCAGGCCCGTATCGACGAGATCGTCAAGCGCACCGCCAACGGCGGCGCCGAAATCGTCAATCTGCTCAAGACCGGTTCGGCGTTCTACGCGCCGGCGGCGTCCGCGATCGCGATGGCGGAAAGCTATCTGCTCGACAAGAAGCGCGTGATGCCCTGCGCGGCGCATCTCAACGGCCAGTACGGCGTCAAGGATATGTATGTCGGCGTGCCGGTGGTGATCGGCGCCAAGGGCGTGGAGCGCATCGTCGAGATCGATCTCAACGGCGGCGAGCGCGAAGCGTTCGAGAAGTCGGCGCAGTCGGTGCAGGGTCTCGTCGAGGCCTGCCGCAAGATCGCGCCGAACCTCGGTTGACGAAAGGGTACTCATCGCCCGCGTCAGCAGGCGATCCGGCTGAAGACTGATCTGTCAGGAATGGTCCGGATGCTCCGCCGCGGCGGGGCATCACCGGCGGGCGGGAGGCGAGATGAATATCCACGAGTATCAAGCGAAAGGCGTGCTGCGCGATTTCGGTGTTCCGGTGCCGCGCGGCATTCCGGCGTTCTCCGCCGATGAGGCGGTGAAGGCGGCGAACGAACTGGGCGGCCCGGTCTGGGTCGTCAAGGCGCAGATCCACGCCGGCGGCCGCGGCAAGGCCGGCGGCGTCAAGGTCGTCAAATCGGTCGACGACGTGAAGAAGGAATCCCAGCGCATGCTCGGCATGACGCTGGTCACGCACCAGACCGGCCCGCAGGGCAAGGAAGTGCGTCGCCTCTACATCGAGGAAGGCTCTGCCATCGACAAGGAATTCTACCTGTCGATGCTGGTCGATCGCGAAACCTCGCGCGTCGCCATCGTCGTCTCCACCGAAGGCGGCATGAACATCGAAGAGGTCGCGCACGAGACGCCGGAAAAGATCGCGACCATCACCGTCGATCCGGTGACGAATATCTGCCCGCACCATGTGCGCAGTGTCGCCAAGGCGCTCAAGCTCGACGCCGATCTGACGAAGCAGATGAGCCCGCTCCTGACCAATCTCTACAAGGCGTTTGTCGAGACCGACATGAGCCTCCTGGAGATTAATCCGCTGGTCGTCACCAAGGACAAGAAGCTGATCTGCCTCGACGCCAAGGTCGACTTCGACAACAACGCGCTGTTCCTGCATCCGAAGATCGCTGAGCTGCGCGACGAGAGCGAAGAAGACGCCAAGGAGATCGAGGCGTCGAAATACGACCTCAACTACATCGCGCTCGACGGCTCGATCGGCTGCATGGTCAACGGCGCCGGTCTCGCCATGGCGACCATGGACATCATCAAGCTCTACGGCATGGCGCCGGCCAACTTCCTCGATGTCGGCGGTGGTGCCAGCAAGGAGAAGGTGACGGCTGCGTTCAAGATCATCACCTCCGACCCGAGCGTGAAGGGCATCCTGATCAACATCTTCGGCGGCATCATGAAGTGCGACGTGATCGCCGAGGGCGTGGTCGCCGCGGTGAAGGAGGTCGGCCTCAAGGTGCCGCTCGTCGTTCGCCTCGAAGGCACCAATGTCGAACTCGGCAAGAAGATCATCGCCGAGTCCAAGCTCAACGTGACGTCCGCCGACGATCTCGATGATGCTGCACAGAAGATCGTCAAGGCCGTGAAGGAGGCTGCGTGATGTCCGTCCTGATCGACAAACACACCAAGGTTATCTGCCAGGGCTTCACCGGCAAGAACGGCACGTTCCATTCCGAGCAGGCGATTGCCTACGGCACCAAGATGGTCGGTGGCGTCGCGCCCGGCAAAGGTGGCTCGACGCATCTCAATCTGCCGGTGTTCGACACCGTGCAGGAGGCGAAGGACAAGACCGGCGCCACCGCGAGCGTGATCTATGTGCCGCCGGCGGGCGCCGCCGACGCCATCGCCGAGGCGATCGACGCCGAGATCGAACTGATCGTCGCCATCACCGAGGGCATCCCGGTGAGCCACATGGTCAAGGTGAAGCGCTCGCTTGCCGGATCGAAGTCGCGTCTCATCGGCCCGAACTGCCCCGGCGTGATGACCGCCGGCGAATGCAAGATCGGCATCATGCCGGGCAACATCTTCAAGACCGGCTCGGTCGGCATCGTCTCGCGCTCCGGCACGCTGACCTACGAAGCGGTGTTCCAGACCACGCGCGAAGGGCTCGGCCAGACCACCGCGGTCGGCATCGGCGGCGACCCGGTGAAGGGCACCGAGTTCATCGACGTGCTTGAGATGTTTCTGGCCGACGAGAAGACCAAGTCGATCGTGATGATCGGTGAGATCGGCGGCTCGGCCGAAGAGGACGCGGCGCAATTCCTCAAGGATGAGGCCAAGCGCGGTCGCAAGAAGCCGATGGTCGGCTTCATCGCCGGCCGCACGGCGCCGCCCGGCCGCCGCATGGGCCATGCCGGCGCGATCATCTCCGGTGGCAAGGGCGATGCGGAATCCAAGATCGCGGCCATGGAGTCGGCCGGGATCAAGGTGTCGCCGTCGCCGGCGCGCATGGGCAAGACGCTGGTCGAGGTGTTGAAGGGCTGAAGTGCTGAAATCTTGATTCAGCACTAGAGCCTGAAAATGCAAAAACGGCCCCGGACCAAACGTCCGGGGTCTTACGCTGGACACAAATCAGCGGTAGTAATCGTTCCATCGGGGGTCGCGGGTTCACTTACCTAGGCGCCCTTGGGCCGGGGCAGGTGCCCTGTGAAGGAACGAGAGAATGTCACGCCAGGATGCCAATGCGGCGTTTGCCCGCACGTCTTTTCTGTATGGCGGCAACGCCGCTTACATCGACCAGCTCCAAGCAAAATTTGAAGCGAACCCCAACTCGGTCGACGCCGAGTGGCGCGAGTTCTTTGAGGCGCTGAAGGACGACCGCAGCGCGGTCGACAAGCTGGCCAATGGCCCCTCCTGGGCCAACCCGGCATGGCCGGTGCGCGAAGGCGGCGATCTGGTCGCCGCGCTCGACGGCAACTGGGCCGAGACCGAGAAGAAGCTCGGCGAGAAGATCGCCGGCAAAGCGCAAGCCAAGGGCGTCGAATTATCTGCCACCAATGTGCAGCAGGCCACGCGGGATTCGATCCACGCGCTGATGCTGATCCGCGCCTATCGCGCGCGCGGGCATTTCCACGCCAATCTCGACCCGCTCGGTCTCGAGCCGGAAAAGAACGACGAGGAGCTTGATCCCAAGTCCTATGGCTTCGCCGAAGCCGACATGGACCGCAAGATCTTCCTCGACAATGTGCTCGGTCTCGAATTCGCAACGCTCCGCGAGATCGTCGCGATCCTGCGCCGCACCTACTGCCAGACCGTCGGCGTCGAGTTCATGCACATCTCGAATGGTGCGCAGAAGCAGTGGATCCAGGAGCGGATGGAAGGCCGCGACAAGGAGATCACCTTCACCCGCGAGGGCAAGCGCGCGATCCTCAACAAGCTCGTTGAGGCGGAAGGCTTCGAGAAATTCCTCGACGTCAAGTTCACCGGCACCAAGCGGTTCGGTCTCGATGGCGGCGAGGCGCTGATCCCGGCGCTCGAACAGATCATCAAGCGCGGCGGCAATCTCGGCGTGCAGGAGATCGTGCTCGGCATGCCGCATCGCGGCCGCCTCAACGTGCTCACCCAGGTGATGGGCAAGCCGCACCGCGTCCTGTTCCATGAGTTCAAGGGCGGCTCGGCGACGCCGGAAGACGTCGAAGGCTCCGGCGACGTGAAGTATCACCTCGGCGCCTCGTCGGACCGCGAGTTCGATGGCAACAAGGTCCACCTCTCGCTCACCGCCAACCCGTCGCATCTGGAAATCGTCGATCCGGTGACACTCGGCAAGGTCCGCGCCAAACAGGACCAGCACGGTGCGACGCCCGATGACCGCAGCATGGTGCTGCCGATGCTGATCCACGGCGATGCCGCGTTCGCCGGTCAGGGCGTGGTGGCGGAATGCTTCGGCCTGTCGGAGCTGAAAGGCTATCGCACCGGCGGTTCGATCCATTTCATCGTCAACAACCAGATCGGCTTTACCACCTATCCGCGCTATTCGCGCTCGTCGCCGTATCCGTCCGACGTGGCGAAGATGATCGAGGCGCTGATCCTGCACGTGAACGGCGACGATCCGGAAGCGGTGACCTTCGCCGCCAAGGTGGCGATCGAATACCGGCAGCAGTTCGCCAAGCCGGTGGTCATCGACATGTTCTGCTACCGGCGGTTCGGCCACAACGAAGGCGACGAGCCCTCGTTCACCCAGCCGCTGATGTACAAGAAAATCCGCGCGCATGCCTCGACGCTGGAGCTTTACAGCAAGAAGCTGATCGCCGAAGAGGTCGTCACCGAAGGCGAAGTCGAGAAGATGAAGGCGGACTGGCGCGCGCGCCTCGACGCCGAATTCGAAGCTGGCACCAGCTACAAGCCGAACAAGGCCGACTGGCTCGACGGCCGCTGGTCCGGCATGAAGGCCGCGAGCGACGCCGAAGACCCGCGCCGCGGCGACACCGGCGTCAAGCTCGATGAGTTGCGTGCCATCGGCAAGAAGATCACCACGGTGCCGGAAGGTTTCGCCATCCATCGCACGGTGCAGCGCTTTCTCGATGCGCGCGCCAAGGCATTCGAGACCGGCGAGGGCATCGACTGGGCGACCGGCGAGGCTCTGGCGTTCTGCACGCTGCTCAAGGAAGGCCATCGCGTGCGTCTGTCCGGCCAGGACAGCGAGCGCGGCACGTTCTCGCAGCGGCACTCGGTACTGTTCGACCAGAACACCGAGGACCGCTACACGTCGTTCAATCATCTCGAGGACGTTCAGGGCCAGTACGAGGTCATGAACTCGATGCTGTCGGAAGAAGCGGTGCTCGGTTACGAGTACGGCTATTCGACTGCGGAACCGAACGCGCTGACACTGTGGGAAGCGCAGTTCGGCGACTTCGCCAACGGCGCGCAGGTCGTGTTCGACCAGTTCATCTCCTCGGGCGAGCGCAAGTGGCTGCGCATGTGCGGCCTCGTCTGCCTGCTGCCGCATGGCTATGAGGGCCAGGGGCCGGAGCACTCCTCCGCGCGTCTCGAACGCTTCCTGCAGATGTGCGCTGAAGACAACATGCAGGTCGCCAACTGCACCACGCCGGCGAATTACTTCCACATCCTGCGCCGGCAGTTGAAGCGCGATATCCGCAAGCCGCTGATCCTGATGACGCCGAAGTCGCTGTTGCGCCACAAGCGCGCGGTGTCACGGCTCGACGAGATGGGGCCGGGCACCTCGTTCCACCGCGTGTTGTGGGACGACGCGCAACTGCTGGCGAACGAGAAGATCAAGCTCGTCGCCGACGACAAGATTCGTCGCGTCATCCTGTGCACCGGCAAGGTCTATTACGATCTCTACGAGGAGCGCGAGAAGCGCGGCATCGACGACATCTATATCCTGCGCGTCGAGCAGCTCTATCCGTTCCCGACCAAGGCGATCGCCAACGAGCTGTCGCGCTTCAAGCAGGCGGAGATCGTCTGGTGCCAGGAAGAGCCGCGTAATATGGGCGCGTGGCATTTCGTCGAGCATTACATCGAGTGGGTGCTCAACCAGATCGAGGCGAAGCAACGCCGTCCGCGCTACGCGACGCGTCCGGCGTCGGCATCAACCGCGGTCGGACAGATGTCGAAGCATTTCGCGCAACTGAAACAACTGCTCGACGAGGCGTTGGGCTAACACAGTTTTCGTCATGCCCGGGCGTAGCCGTTCAAGGAACGGCGTTCTTCAAACGCCTATGTGCCGGGCATCCACGTCTTTGCTCATGTCATGACGCAGGACGGGGATCATGACGGCAGAGAGACCAGAGGGTTTGATCAATGACTGAAATTCGTGTTCCCGCGCTCGGCGAATCCGTGACCGAGGCGACCGTAGGCCGCTGGTTCAAGCAGCCGGGCGAGGCGGTGAAAGCCGACGAGCCGCTTGTCGAGCTTGAAACCGACAAGGTGACGCTGGAAGTGCCGGCGCCGGCCGCCGGCGTTCTCTCGGAAGCGGCGGTGAAAGCCGGCGACACGGTCGCGGTCGGCGCGCTGCTCGGCCAGATCAAGGAAGGCGCCGCTGCCGCGAAGCCTGCTGCCGCGGCCAAGCCTGTGGCGGCGACGCCCGCCGGCACGTCGACCGGTCGCCCCGAGGTCAAGACCGATAAGCCCGTTCCGGTGAACGCGGCTGAAGAAGTCCCGAGTCTGCGCCAGCCCGCAGGTGAGCCCGCGCCGTCGGTGCGCAAGATCGCCGCCGAGAAGGGCGTCGATCCGGCGTCGGTGGCGGGCACCGGCAAGGATGGTCGCGTCACCAAGGGCGACATGCTGTCTGCGGTCGAAGGCGCTGCCGCCAAGGCGACGCAAGTTGCCGCCCCGGTGCAGATGCGCGCGCCGTCGCCGGCCGACGATGCCGCCCGCGAGGAGCGCGTGCCGATGACGCGGCTGCGCCAGACCATTGCGCGCCGTCTCAAGGATGCGCAGAACACCGCCGCGATGCTCACGACCTACAACGAGGTCGACATGAGCGCGGTGATGGCGATGCGCAGCCAGTACAAGGATCTGTTCGAGAAGAAGCACGGCGTGAAGCTTGGCTTCATGGCTTTCTTCACCCGCGCCTGCATTCAGGCGCTGAAGGAAGTGCCGGCGGTCAACGCGGAGATCGACGGCACCGATCTCGTCTACAAGAACTATTATCACATCGGCGTCGCGGTCGGCACCGAGCGCGGTCTGGTCGTGCCGGTGGTGCGCGACGCGGATCGTCTCTCGCTCGCCGGCATCGAGAAGGCGATCGCCGGCCTCGGCAAGAAGGCGCGCGACGGCCAGCTCAAGATCGAGGATATGCAGGGCGGCACGTTCACCATTTCGAACGGCGGCGTCTACGGCTCGCTGATGTCGATGCCGATCCTCAACGCGCCGCAGTCCGGCATCCTCGGCATGCATAAGATTCAGGAGCGGCCGGTGGTGATCGGCGGCAAGATCGAGATCCGCCCGATGATGTATCTCGCGCTGACCTACGACCACCGCGTGGTCGACGGGCAGGGCGCCGTCACCTTCCTCGTGCGGGTGAAGGAAAATCTGGAAGACCCGGCGCGCATTGTGCTGGATCTGTGATCCACCTCATCCTGAGGAGCCCGCCGAATGGCGGGCGTCTCGAAGGATGTGGCGGCCTCGTGCTTCGAGACGCCCCGCCTTTGCTCTGCGAGCGACGGCGAGGCTCCTCAGCATGAGGCCGTGAGAGAGTACGGTTTGAAAAAGACGGAATCATTCATGGCTTACGATCTCATCGTCATCGGCGCCGGCCCCGGCGGTTATGTGTGCGCGGTGCGCGCGGCGCAGCTCGGTCTCAAGACCGCGATCGTCGAGAAGCGTGCGACGCTCGGCGGCACTTGCCTGAATGTCGGCTGTATCCCGTCGAAGGCGCTGCTGCATGCCTCCGAACTGTTCGAGGAAGCCGGGCACAGCTTCGCCAAGATGGGCATCGGCGTCTCCGCGCCGAAGCTCGATCTCGCGGCGATGCAGAAATTCAAGGACGAGGGCGTCGACGGCAACGTCAAGGGCGTCGACTTCCTGATGAAGAAGAACAAGATCGACGTTGTTTACGGCGCGGCGCGCATCGCCGCCGCCGGCAAGGTCGAGGTCACGGGCGACGACGGCAAAGGAAACAAAAAGACGCAGACGCTGGAGACCAAGGCGATCGTCATCGCCACCGGCTCCGATGTGGCCAAGCTCAAAGGCATCGAGATCGACGAGAAGCGTGTCGTCTCCTCGACCGGCGCGCTGGCACTGGACAAGGTGCCGGGCAAGCTGGTCGTGGTCGGCGCCGGCGTGATCGGCCTCGAACTCGGCTCGGTGTGGCGGCGCCTCGGCGCGGACGTGACGTTCGTCGAATTCGCCGACCGCATCATGCCCGGCATGGACAGCGAAGTGTGCCGGCAGAGCCAGCGCATCCTCGAGAAGCAGGGCCTCAAGTTCAAACTGAGCGCCAAGGTCACGGCGGTCGACGGCAGCGGCAAGACGTTGAAGGTCAAGGTCGAGCCGGCGAAGGGCGACGGCGCGGGTGAAACGCTCGACGCCGATGTGGTGCTCGTCTCGGTCGGCCGCGTGCCGTACACCGACGGGCTCGGCCTCAAGGAGGCGGGCGTCGCGCTCGACGAGCGCGGCCGCGTCAATGTCGATCATTACTTCGCCACCAACGTTCCGGGCATCTGGGCGATCGGCGATGTGATCAAGGGGCCGATGCTGGCGCACAAGGCCGAGGACGAGGGCGTCGCTGTCGCGGAAATCCTCGCTGGTCAGGCCGGTCATGTGAATTACGACGTGATCCCGAACGTCGTTTACACCTATCCGGAGATCGCCTCGGTCGGCAAAACCGAGGATGAATTGAAGCAGGCCGGCGTCGCCTACAACACCGGCAAGTTTCCGTTCACCGCCAACGGCCGCGCCAAGGTCAACATGACCACCGACGGCTTCGTGAAGATTCTCGCTGACGCCAAGACCGACCGCATCCTCGGCGCGCATATCGTCGGGCCGGATGCCGGCACGATGATCTCGGAGCTTGCGGTGGCGATGGAATTCTCGGCGTCGTCGGAAGACGTGGCCCGCACCTGCCATCCGCATCCGACCTTGTCGGAAGCGGTCAAGGAAGCGGCGCTCGCGGTTGAGAAGCGCGCGATCCATATGTGATCAAAGCCTCACCCTGAGGAGCGATCCGAAAGGATCGCGTCTCGAAGGGCGAGGCGCGTTTTTGAGCAAGTCGCCTTCATGGTTCGAGACGCCCGCTGCGCGGGTTCCTCACCATGAGGTTCTGATCACATCAAATGCACGGCATGCGGCGCGAAGAAGCCGATCGCCGTGAAGATCAATCCGACCAAGGCGAGGGCGCCGGACAGATAAGCCAGCACCATCATGCCGGTGATGATCGTCGCTGACGCCAGCACGATGCCGATCTGGAACGCCGCCGACGCGACTTCATAGTGATGATAGCGTGCCAGTGCCGTATCGCGCTTGTGCTCAGCCGCCTTCGCTTTTTCGACCAGTTGTTTGCGACCCTCGCCGGTCGAGGGTTCGTCGTTGTAGCGCGCAGCGGTCACCTTCCAGGCGTCGATACGCTTTTGCATCCGTTCCCTGGTCGCGGGGTCGGTCGCGCCGGCGACATCGATCTCCAGCGCCTCGGCGGCGGTCCCGACCGCGGTCATGCGGATGGTCTTGGCCTGGAAGAACGCCCACAGGTTCGAGGCTTCAACGTTGTCGCTGATGGCGCTGGTCTGTGCGCTCTTACCCAGCGTTTCCGAGAACGCGAGAAACAGCGCGATCACCGCGATCAGCAGGGCGATGCCCTTGTTGTGGCCGGCGGCGTGTTCGGCATGCTCGGCGTGTTCGAGATTTTCGTGCGGCCCGCTCATGCGATCCTCGCGCGTTATGGGGTCGCGTGACGATGATCTGACTCGATCCCGTCCGGCAAGGGCATGGAACCGGGTTTTACGGGCTGTTTATGCGCGGGGATGCGCGTTGCGATAGACGTCGAGCAGCCGCTCGGTGTCGACGGCGGTGTAGATCTGCGTGGTCGATAGCGAGGCGTGGCCGAGCAATTCCTGGATCGCGCGCAGGTCGCCGCCGCGGCCGAGCAGGTGGGTGGCGAAAGAGTGCCGCAGCGCGTGCGGCGTGGCGCTGTCCGGCAGGCCGAGCGCGCCGCGCAACTGCTCCATGGCGAGCTGGATGATGCGTGGCGACAGCGGCCCGCCGCGCGTGCCGCGAAACAGCGGCGTGTCGGCCGCCAGATCGTAAGGGCACTGCCGCATGTAATCGTCGATCAACTGGCGCACCTGCGGCAGCACCGGCACCATGCGGCTCTTGTTGCCTTTGCCTGTGACGGTCAGCGTATCGGCGGACGCCTTGACGGAGGCTGCGGTCAGACCCAGCGCCTCGGAAATGCGCAGACCGGAGCCATACAGCAAAGCAAGCACGGCAGCGTCGCGGGCGATCACCCAGGGCGCGCGGTTCTCGCCGGCGCGCAGTTCGGGATCGGCAAGCTGCTGCGCCGCGGAGACATGGAGCGGCTTCGGCAGGGTCTTGGCGAGCTTCGGCGCGCGCACGGCGGCGAGCGCGCCGACCCTGCCCTTGCCGTTGCGCTCCAGGAACGACGCGAACGACCGCGCGCCGGCGAGGATGCGCATCAGCGAGCGGCTGCCGATGCCGTCGGCGCGGCGCGCGGCCATGAAGGCGCGCACGTCTTGCGGCGTCAGCGCCGCAAGATCCTTGAGGCTCGGGCTCTGGCCGAGATGCCCGGTCAGGAAGCCGAGAAACTGGCCGACGTCGCGCTGATACGCCTCCAGCGTTTTGGGCGACATGCGCCGTTCGCTGGCGAGAAACGCCATCCAGTGGCGCATTTCCACGGCCACATCGGGGGCGAGGCTGAAGGCGAGATCGGCCATCCTGAGTCCTTTGAGGCGAGCTTGGCAGGGAACGGTGAAGGCTTCCTTGACCCTTTCATCCCGCGCCGGAATCGGCCAGACCAGACCCATGGCGCAGCCGATTGTCGATGTTCTGGTGCCCGTCGCGCTCGATCAGGCTTATTCCTATCGGGTTCCGCACGGCATGACGCTCGCCCCCGGCGATGTCGTGACGGTGCCGCTCGGCCCGCGTGAGACGCTGGGCGTGGTCTGGGGCGAGGGCACCGCGCGGCCGAGCCTGCACAACCGGCTCAAGGACGTGGGTGCCAAGCTCGACGTGCCGCCGCTCAAGGACGAGTTGCGCAAATTCGTCGACTGGGTGGCCAACTACACATTGAGCGCACGCGGCAGCGTGCTCGGCATGACATTGCGCATGGGCGCGCATCTCGGCCCGGAGCGCGAGCGCGTCGGCGTGCGCCTCGTCGGTTCGCCGCCTCAGCGTCTTACGGCGGCGCGCGCGCGGGTGCTGCGCGTCTGCGAAGACGGGATGACGCGCGCCAAGAGCGATCTGGTCAAGGAGGCCGGCGTTAGCCCCGGCGTCGTCAACGCGCTGATCGACGACGGCGTGCTCGAAGCGGTGACCTTGCCGCCGGAGCCGGTGGCGTCGTCGCCCGATCCGGATTTCCTGACGCCGGATTTCAGCGAGATACAACGCGACGCCGCGCAAAGTCTGCGTGCGATCACCGCCGAAGGCGGGTTCAGTACGCTGCTGGTGGATGGCGTCACCGGCTCGGGCAAGACCGAGGTTTATTTTGAGGCGGTGGCGGAAGCGATCCGGCAAGGGCGGCAATGCCTGATCCTGATGCCGGAGATCGCGCTCACCGCGCGCTTCCTCGACCGGTTCGCGGCGCGCTTCGGCGTGCGGCCGGCGGAGTGGCATTCGCAACTCTCGCCGCGCAAGCGCGCGCGCACCTGGGCGGCAGTCGCCGACAACGGTGTGCGCGTCATCGTCGGCGCGCGCTCGGCTTTGTTTCTTCCCTATGCCGATCTTGCCTTGATCGTCGTCGATGAAGAGCACGATCAGGCGTACAAGCAGGAAGACGGCGCGCATTATCATGCGCGTGACATGGCGGTGGTGCGTGGCAGCATCGTCAAATGTCCGGTGGTGCTCGCTTCTGCGACACCATCGGTCGAAACCGAAGTCAATGCGCGCAAGGGCCGCTATCGCCGCCTGCATCTGCCGGAGCGGTTCGGCGGCCAGCACATGCCGGCGATCGAGGCGATCGACCTGAAAGCCGAAGGCCCGCCGCGAGGCCGCTTCATCGCGCCGCGATTGGCGGAAGCGGTGAATATCGCGCTCGAGCGGGGCGAACAGGCGCTGCTGTTTCTCAACCGGCGCGGCTACGCGCCGCTGACGCTATGCCGCACCTGCGGCTATCGCTTCCACTGTCCGCATTGCGATGCGTGGCTGGTGGATCACCGCTTCAAGCGGCGGCTCGTCTGCCACCATTGCGGCTACGCGATGCCGCAGCCACCGGAATGTCCGCATTGCCACGCGACGGAAAGCTTCGTTGCCTGCGGTCCCGGCGTCGAACGGCTCGAACACGAGGCGGCCGATCTGTTTCCGGACCGGCGCATCCTCGTTCTGTCGAGCGATCTGGTGGAATCGGTCGAGCGGTTGCAGCAGGAGCTGGAAGACGTCGCGCAAGGCCGGTTCGACATCATCATCGGCACGCAGCTCGTCGCCAAGGGACATCATTTCCCGCGGCTCAATCTGGTTGGCATCGTCGATGCCGACCTCGGTCTCGGCAACGGCGATCCGCGCGCCGGCGAGCGGACGTTCCAGTTGCTGCATCAGGTGACCGGCCGCGCCGGCCGCGAGACCGGGCGCGGCTACGGCTTCTTGCAGACGCACCAGCCGGAGCATCCGGTGATGCGCGCATTGATCTCTGGCGACCGTGACGCGTTCTATTCGAGCGAGATCGAGCTTCGCGAGGCGACCGGCTATCCGCCGTTCGGGCGGCTCGCGGCCTTGATCGTGTCGGGGACGGACAAGCACGCGACCGAAGCCTATGCGCGGCAACTGGCGCAGGCGGCGCCGCGCGACGACGCGATCCGCGTGCTCGGCCCGGCCGAGGCGCCGATCGCCATGGTGCGCGGCCGGCATCGCTTCCGCCTGCTGGCGAAAGCGCCGCGTGCCGTCGATCTGTCAGGGTATCTGCGCGCGTGGATCGCCGCCGGGCCGAAGCGACGCGGTAACATCAAGCTCGATGTCGATGTCGATCCGCAGAGCTTTTATTGAGACTCAGCCGAACACGGCGCGCCCGATCAGGGAAATGCCGGCGACGATCAGGATCACGCACAGCACCCGGATGAATTGTTCTCGGTTGAGGCGTCCAGCGAGGCGATAGCCGAAGAACAGACCGACAGCCATCACCGGGATTGCGCACAACGCCAGAACGGCGAGACGCCCGTCGTTGTAAACGCCGGCGGCGGCAAAGAAGCCGAACCGGGTGAAATTGCTGATGCCGAGGAGCACGGTCAGTGTCCCGCGCAGCGCATCCTTATCGGGCAGCCGGCGGCTCAGATAGATCGCATAGATAAAGCCTCCGGCACCGAACATCGCGCTGATGACGCCGCCCATGACGCCGAACGGAACGACCCAGCCCCGGCTGAAGTGCCCCGAGAATGTCGGGCTTGCCAAGGTGTAGATGGCATAAGCGGACACGAAGATGCCGAGGAAGACCATCATCGGCGTCGGCGGAATCGTCAGGACCAGATAGATGCCGATCAGGTTGCCGATCGCCATCAGCGGCACCAGCCGCAGCAATTCGTCCTTCGCGATTTTCTTGCCGAGCTTGATGCCGTTCACGACGATGGCCGTGCAGTCCATCAGCGCGAACAGCGGCACGATGTCCGCCACCGGCATCACATGCGCGATGATCGGCGCGGCAACCAGCGCGCTGCCGAATCCAGCGAGCCCGAAGACCAGATAGGCGAAGATCAGCGCTGGCCCGGCGACCATGATCAGATCGCCGGAAGGCAGATAGGACAGAAGCGCGGACAACATGGGTTCATATGCCCGAGCGCAATCGCCCGTGGCAATCTGTCATTACCGAACGCATGCTTCGTATGCGTTGCAGGTATCGATCGACAGACGTGCCGGTCAGGACACCAGCTTGAGGCCGACGATTCCGCAGACGATCAGCAGGATCGAGACGAGGCGGCCGGCGGTGGCCGGTTCGCCGAACAGCCAGATGCCGAGCAGCGCGGTACCGACTGCGCCGATGCCGGTCCAGACCGCATAGGCGGTGCCGACCGGCAGCGACCGGAGCGCCCAGCCGAGCAGGACGACGCTTAGTACCATGCAGATGGCGGTGAGGACCGAGGGGACGAGACGGGAGAAACCTTCGGTGTATTTGAGTCCGATGGCCCAGCCGATTTCAAACAGACCGGCAATAAACAGAATCAGCCACGACATGACCGCACCTCTAACGGGCAGGGTCGTCCCTGCGAATAAGGGGAAGCGCGGGTCGTCCCGCGATGCAGCAAATAGACCGAGGGCGCCCCGCCGTCAAATGCGGGCGCGTCAGGCTTTCTTGTTCTCCAGCGGCATCGCGGCGATCAGCGCCTCGGGCATGTAGGGCTTCTGGACCACCCGCACATCCGTCAGGTTCGGCGGCAGCGGCGCGCGCTCGCCATAGCCGGTCGCGAACGCGAACGGGATGCCGAGCTGCTTGAGCTTCAGTGCGACCGGAATGCTGTTTTCGTTGCCGAGATTGATGTCGAGCAGCGCAAAGTCCGGCGGAGTCTTCTCGATCGTGCGCAAGGCGTCGCGCACATTGGAGGCGATATCGACGCGTTTGGCGCCGAGCCGCTCCATGATCGCCTCGGCGTCCATGGCGATGATCAGATTGTCTTCGAGGATCAGCACCGTGCCGGAAAAGAGGTTCTTCTCGGGCGCGATCACGGATCGCTTCCCGGCCGCGGCGCGCTGCGGTTCGTCCGGTATATCGGTGCGGACGAAGCGAGCGGGGATCACCATGCGGGCGCGCACGCCAAGCAGTTCATAATGGATCTCCGACTGACCGGCGAGGTCGTAAGGGATCGAACGCTCGATGATGGTCGAGCCGAAGCCGCGCCGCTTCGGCGGTATTACCGGCGGGCCGCCGCTTTCCTGCCACGCGATGACCAGTTGATCGGCCTTGTCGAGATGCCAATCGATCGACACCAGGCCGGTTGAATCGCTGAGTGCGCCGTATTTAGCCGAATTGGTGACGAGTTCATGCACGACGAGCGCGAGCGTAGCGAAGGCTTCCGGCTCCAGTGCCACATCGGGCCCGGTGAAATTCACACGATCGGCTTTGCCACCGAGATAGGCGTCGGCCTCGGATTCGATCAGGCCACGCACGTTCCCCGGCGCCCAGTTCATCTTGGTAATCTGGTCGTGCGCGCGCGAGAGAGCCTGGATGCGGCCGCCGACCACGTTGGCGAACTGTTCGCTCGTCATGGTCGAGTTCTTGCCCTGATTGATCAGGCCGCGGATGAGACTGAGGATGTTGCGGACGCGGTGGTTGAGTTCGGCGATCAGCAGTTCCTGCCGCTCCTGCGCCGCCTTGCGCTCTTTCTCCGTTGTGTCGGTCATCTGCAGGATGACCTCAAGCAGCGTCACGCGGAAACCTTCGGCGATGCGGATATCTGCGTCGGTCCAATGGGCGGACTGGCCGCGCACCACTTCCTTCCACGCCTCGAAGCTCTTGCGCGGCGTGAGGCGGATGCCGTTCGGGCCGAGCTGCGCCGGCTTGGTCGGATCGCCGCCCCACGTCACGGACCGCGTGACCTCGGCGCGGAAGAAGATGAGGTAGTCGCGCGGTGCGCGAGAGATCGGCACCGCGAGCAGGCCCGCCGCGCGGTCGGCGAAATCCTCGGCGCGCGGATAAATCCTGCGGATTTCATTGACCGCATAGACGCTCTTGATTTCCTGCTTGTTGAGGAAACTCACCAGCTCGGTGAATTCTTCCGCTGTCGGCGTGGTGCCGCTCAGGCTGATCTGACCGTCATTCCAGATGCCCGCGCCGTCGCAGTTCACCACGCTGCGAATGTCTTCGAGAAAACTCTTCAAGGTCTCCAGCCCCGGATTGCTGGAGGCCATCGTGGTCATGATCTTCTGATTGATCTCCTGCGCGCGTGCCTGATAGGCGACGTCCTGTTCGCGTTCGCGGCTTTCGAGAATCCACGAGAACATCTGGCCGAACAGTTCGGCGGCGGTGCGGCGCTCGAAGGAGATGTGGCGGGCGCTGTAATGGTGGCACGCGAACAGCCCCCATAGCTTGCCGTCGCGCAGGATCGAGATCGACAGCGACGCGCCCACACCCATGTTCTTGAGATATTCGATGTGGATCGGCGACACGGCGCGAACGCTGCTCATCGACAGGTCGATCGGTCCGTGTGGCCCCATCGGCGGGTCGAGCGGCACCGGCTGCGCATTGATGTCGGTGATGATGCGCAGCCAGTTGCGTTCGTAGAGAATGCGCGCCTGTTTCGGGATATCGGAGGCGGGATAATGCTGTCCGAGATAGGAGACCAGATGCGGGGCTGCGACTTCGGCGATCACCTCGCCGGCGTCGTCAGCATCGAAGCGATAAACCATCACCCGGTCGAATCCGGTCAGTGCCTTGATCTGTCGTGTCGCCTCGCGGAAGAGCGCCTCGAATGTCACCGTATGGCGTAGCCGCTCCAGCATCGAGCGAACGAAATCGCTGGAATTGAGTTCGCTTTCCTCGATGCTCGGCTCGGCATCGATCAAGACGGTCTGGCCGGCGACATGCACCGCGACGTCAAACAGCCGGCCGTTCGGCCGCAGCTTGAGGCCGAAAATCCGTTCCACCGAATCAGGACCACGCAGCATCTGCATGCGGCCGCGGATCAGATGGATCGATTGCACGTCGAAAATGTCATCGAGGGCGGCGCCGACGATTTTGTCCTGCGGCAGATTGAGAAACGTGCCGGCATTGGTTGAGGCGGACACCACCGTGAAGTCGCGCGACAACGCCAGCAGGAAACCGAACGGCTGCACATGCCCGAGAATGTGGATCGGTTCGCGATCGCAATTCGTCAGGTCGATATGGCCGGGATGAACCTCGGGATCAGACATGGGCGGGTATCGCGGTGCGTGGGGGCTTGGATGTGGCCCGCTGCGCGCGACCGAAACAGGCAAAGGCGACATTGGCGGCGTCCGCCGCGCGGTTGCGGGTGGCGTTGTCGGGCAGGTGGTGATCCAGCGATGCCAGCAGCGATGTCCACAGCCGTGAATTGCCGGGCTCGGGGGTGAGAAAGCGCGTGGCGGCCCGCACGCGCGGGTCTGTGTCCGGTCCGAGACCCGACAGAATGGCGCGCCCGCCAAGCCGCGAGCCTTCGAGCACATAGGCGGTGCCGAGCAGCGCCGGCCCGTCGATCGGGAGCGGCGGGATAGTAAGCGGTACGACGGCAGCCCCGAGATCCGCCAAATCCTGCGTCAGCAGGTCGCGGCGTCGCCGTTGTGGCCAGTCCGGCAGAAAACGATCGATTCCGGCGGCTTCCAACGCTCGTTCCAGCGGCACGAAAGCCGCAGCAAGGCCGCTCAGGAACGTCCGGTAATCGTCGATCTGTCGCAGATCGAGGCGGCTAAATCCGGCTTCGACGGCCTGGTGGGCGTCGGCCGTGGCATCGCGCAGGGTAAAGCGGGCAGACCGGGCCGGCGGAGCATTCATGAGGGATACTGGGATAGGTCAGGGCGCCGGCGCCGACGCGATTCAAGGTCGGCAACGCCCGGTTCCCAAAACTGTTCCCGTCATCCTATTTGTCGCCCTGGTCCGTGTTGCACCGCAGGGACCGGTATGTTAGCAAACCCGCGATTTTGGGGCGGTTTTTCGCGGGCTCCCGCCCGGTTCTCCGAAATCGGAATTCCCTCTTGGATTCCAATAGCTTGGAACGCCGCTTTTGCGACGCCTTCAGGCTTGCGGATGGTGTGGTCAAACGACGCCGATGGCAGCCGAATTATCCATCGTTTCCGGAATGGCGGGGCGCTACGCGAATGCCCTGTTTGAACTGGCGCGCGACGAGAAAAAACTCGACGCCGTGAAGGCCGATCTCGAGGCGTTCGACGCCCTGATCGCCAACAACAAGGATCTGGAGCGGCTGGTCCGCAGCCCGGTCTACGGCGCCGACGATCAGCTCAAGGCGCTGAGTGCGATCCTCGACAAGGCCGGCATCGGTGGTCTTGCCGCGAATTTCCTCCGGGTGCTCACCACGAACCGCCGGCTGTTCGCCGTGCGCGAGGTGATCCGCGATTACAAGGCTCTGGTCGCCCACAACAAGGGCGAGGTGACCGCCGAGGTCACCGTGGCCGAGCCGCTGAACGACAAGAACATGGACGCGCTCAAGAGCGCGATCAAATCGGTGACCGGCGGCAAGGACATTGACTTCAACGTCAAGGTCGATCCCGCCATCATCGGCGGTCTGATCGTCAAGGTCGGCAGCCGCATGGTCGACAGCTCCCTGCGCACGAAACTCAACTCAATCAAGTTTGCGATGAAAGAGGCCCGCTGATGGACATCCGCGCCGCAGAAATTTCCGCGATCCTGAAGGATCAGATCAAGAATTTCGGCCAGGAGGCCGAGGTCTCCGAAGTTGGTCAGGTGCTGTCCGTCGGTGACGGCATCGCCCGCGTCTACGGTCTCGACAACGTTCAGGCCGGTGAAATGGTCGAGTTCGAGAACGGCACCCGCGGCATGGCGCTGAACCTCGAAACCGACAACGTCGGTATCGTTATTTTCGGCGCCGACCGCGAGATCAAGGAAGGCCAGACCGTCAAGCGCACCCGCGCCATCGTGGACGTGCCGGTCGGCAAGGGCCTGCTCGGCCGCGTCGTTGACGCGCTCGGCAACCCGATCGACGGCAAGGGCCCGATCAAGGCCGAGGCCCGCAAGCAGGTGGACGTCAAGGCGCCGGGCATCATTCCGCGCAAGTCGGTGCACGAGCCGATGGCGACCGGCCTCAAGGCCGTCGACGCGCTGATCCCGATCGGCCGCGGCCAGCGCGAGCTGATCATCGGCGATCGCCAGACCGGCAAGACCGCGATCGCGCTCGACACCATTCTCAACCAGAAGCCGCTCAACGTCGCCGGCGCCCCGGAGAGCCAGAAGCTCTACTGCGTCTACGTCGCGGTCGGCCAGAAGCGCTCCACCGTCGCGCAGTTCGTGAAGGTGCTCGAAGAGCAGGGCGCGATGGAATATTCCGTCGTGATCGCCGCGACCGCCTCGGACGCCGCGCCGATGCAGTTCCTGGCGCCGTTCTCCGGCTGCACCATGGGCGAGTACTTCCGCGACAACGGCATGCACGCCGTGATCATCTATGACGATCTGTCGAAGCAGGCCGTTGCTTACCGCCAGATGTCGCTGCTGCTGCGCCGCCCGCCGGGCCGCGAAGCCTATCCGGGCGACGTGTTCTATCTCCACTCCCGCCTGCTCGAGCGCGCCGCGAAGATGAGCGACGCCAAGGGCGCCGGTTCGCTCACCGCGCTGCCGGTGATCGAGACCCAGGCCAACGACGTGTCGGCCTATATTCCGACCAACGTGATTTCGATCACCGACGGTCAGATCTTCCTCGAGACCGACCTGTTCTATCAGGGCATCCGCCCGGCGGTGAACGTCGGTCTGTCGGTGTCGCGCGTCGGTTCGTCGGCGCAGACCAAGGCGATGAAGAAGGTCGCCGGCAAGATCAAGGGCGAGCTGGCGCAGTACCGCGAAATGGCGGCGTTCGCGCAGTTCGGCTCCGACCTCGACGCCACCACGCAGCGCCTCCTCGCGCGCGGCTCGCGCCTCACTGAGCTCCTGAAGCAGCCGCAGTTCTCGCCGCTGAAGATGGAAGAGCAGGTGGTCGTGATCTACGCCGGCGTGAACGGCTATCTCGATCAGCTTCCGGTCGCCCGCGTGCGCGCGTTTGAGGACGGTCTGCTGTCGCTGGTGCGCACCAAGCACAACGACATCCTCGAAGACGTCCGCAAGTCCGGCGATCTGTCGTCCGACACGGAAAAGAAGCTCAAGGGCGTGGTCGACGGCTTCGCCAAGACCTTTGCGTAAGACCTTCGCGTAACAACGTTTCGTCGTGGCCGGTTCGCGCTGGCCACGACATCAAGACACGGATACCTGCCGAGGCGGGAGTGCCCGGAAAAGCCGGGTGACTGGGACAGAGAACGGGTTCGATGGCCTCTCTCAAAGACATGCGCGTGCGCATCGCCGCGACCAAGGCGACGCAGAAGATCACCAAGGCCATGCAGATGGTGGCGGCCTCGAAGCTGCGCCGCGCGCAGAGCGCCGCGGAAGCGGCACGGCCCTATGCGGAACGCATGGACGCGGTGCTCGGCAATATCGCTTCCGGCGTTGCCGGCAGCAATTCCGCGCCGAAGCTGCTCGGCGGTACCGGCTCCGACAAGGTGCACCTGTTGCTGGTCTGCACCGGCGAACGCGGCCTGTGCGGCGCCTTCAACACCTCGATCGTGCGCCTTGCCCGCGAGCGCGCCAATGCGCTGATCGCAGAAGGCAAGCAGGTCAAGATTTTCTGCGTCGGCAAGAAGGGCTACGAGCAGCTCCGCCGCAATTTCGAGAAGCAGATCGTCGAGCGTACGGACCTGCGCGCCGTGCGCGTGATCGGCTTCGCCGATGCCGAGAAGATCGGCAAGCGCGTCATCGAGATGTTCGAGAACGGCGAGTTCGACGTCTGCACGCTGGTCTATTCCAAGTTCAAGTCGGTGATCGCGCAGATCCCGACCGCGCAGCAGATCATTCCGCCGACCTTCGAGGCCGCTTCGTCTGCCGCTGCCGCGCCGATCGCAGCCTACGAATACGAGCCGGAGGAAGACGAAATCCTCGGCGACCTGCTGCCGCGTAACCTCTCGGTGCAGATCTTCCGCGCGCTGCTGGAGAACAACGCATCGTTCTACGGCGCGCAGATGAGCGCCATGGACAACGCCACCCGCAACGCGGGCGAGATGATCCGCAAGCAGACACTGACCTATAACCGCACGCGTCAGGCGATGATCACGAAGGAACTGATCGAGATCATCTCCGGCGCCGAGGCGCTGTAACAAGAGCTGTAACCGAGGGAGTTGTCGGCATGGCATACACGACCACAGCAACGACCAAGGGCGGCCGCAACGGCCGCGCGGTGCTCGACAATGGCGGCCTCGGCCTTGCTATGGCGCTGCCGAAGGAGATGGGTGGTTCCGGCGAGGGCCACAATCCCGAGCAATTGTTCGCGCTGGGCTGGTCGTCGTGCTTCGGTCAGGCGATCCTCGCGCTCGCCAAGAAGCATGGTCTCGACGGTCAGGATGCGCGCGTCACGGTGTCGATCGGCATCGACAAGGACGACATCTCGTTCGCGCTGAAGGCCGACATCAAGGTTACGATCCCCGGCGCCGACAAAGCCAAGGTGCAGGCGCTGGTCGAAGACGCTCACAAGATTTGTCCGTATTCGCGCGCGACGCGCGGCAACGTGCCCGTCACGTTGACCGTCGTCTGAGCGCAGATCGATTCAAGGAGAGAACTCATGGCTGCCAATCAGGTCGGACGCATTACCCAGGTCATCGGCGCCGTCGTCGACGTGCAGTTTGAAGGCCATCTGCCGGCGATTTTGAACGCGCTCGAGACGAAGAACGGCGGCAACCGCCTGGTGCTCGAAGTGGCGCAGCATCTCGGTGAAAACACCGTGCGCGCCATCGCCATGGACATCACCGAAGGTCTGGTCCGCGGTCAGGAAGTCACCGACACCGGCGAAGCGATCGCCGTGCCGGTCGGTCCCGGCCTGCTCGGCCGCATCATCAACGTCGTCGGCGAGCCGATCGACGAAGCCGGCCCGGTGAAATCCGAAGCCAAAATGCCGATCCACGCGGAAGCGCCGAAGTACACCGACCAGTCGACCGAGGCGCAGATCCTCGTCACCGGCATTAAGGTCGTCGACCTGCTCGCGCCTTATGCGAAGGGCGGCAAGATCGGCCTGTTCGGCGGCGCGGGCGTCGGCAAGACCGTGCTCATTCAGGAACTGATCAACAACGTCGCCAAGGCGCACGGTGGTTACTCGGTGTTCGCCGGCGTCGGCGAGCGCACCCGCGAGGGCAACGACCTCTATCACGAGTTCATCGAATCCGGCGTCAACAAGAAGGGCGGCGGCGAAGGCTCGAAGTGCGCCCTCGTGTTCGGCCAGATGAACGAGCCGCCGGGCGCGCGCGCCCGCGTCGGCCTCACCGGTCTGACGCTGTCGGAATATTTCCGCGATCAGGGCCAGGACGTGCTGTTCTTCGTCGACAACATCTTCCGCTTCACCCAGGCGGGTTCGGAAGTGTCGGCGCTGCTCGGCCGTATTCCTTCGGCGGTGGGCTATCAGCCGACGCTCGCGACCGACATGGGCGCGCTGCAGGAACGCATCACCACCACCACCAAGGGCTCGATCACCTCGGTGCAGGCGATTTACGTGCCGGCCGACGACTTGACCGACCCCGCGCCGGCGACCTCGTTCGCGCACTTGGACGCGACCACGGTGCTGTCGCGCGACATCGCGGCGAAGGGCATCTATCCGGCGGTGGACCCGCTCGACTCGACCTCGCGCATGCTGTCGCCGCTCGTCGTCGGCGAAGAGCACTACGCGGTCGCCCGTCAGACCCAGCAGATCCTCCAGCGTTACAAGGCGCTGCAGGACATCATCGCCATTCTCGGCATGGACGAACTGTCGGAAGAGGACAAGCTGACGGTGGCGCGCGCGCGCAAGATCGAGCGCTTCTTGTCGCAGCCGTTCCACGTCGCCGAAGTGTTCACCGGCGCGCCGGGCAAGCTGGTCTCGATCGAAGACACGATCAAGGGCTTCAAGGGGCTGGTCGAAGGCAAGTACGACCATCTGCCGGAAGCGGCGTTCTACATGGTCGGCACGATCGAAGAAGCCGTCGAGAAGGGCAAGAAGCTCGCGGCGGAAGCGGCTTAATCCTGCTGTCCTCACCCTGAGGAGCCGCCGTTAGGCGGCGTCTCGAAGGGTGAGGGGAGAACGGTGGCCTTCATCCTTCGAGACGGCCGCGATGCGGCCTCCTCAGGATGAGGGTGCAGTCTGGAGCAAGTGTTAGAATGGCCACGTTTCACTTCCACCTCGTCGCGCCCGACAAGATGACCTTCTCGGGCGAGGTCGATCAGGTCGACGTGCCGGGCACCGAAGGTGACTTCGGCGTTCTCGCCGGCCATGCGCCGACCGTATCGCTGCTGCGGCCGGGCATCCTGACGATCTATGCCGGCGGCCAGAAGGTCGAGATGGTGGTGCTCGGCGGCTTCGCCGAAGTGTCGGAGGCGGGTCTCACCGTGCTCGCCGACGTCGCCGACAAGGCGGCGGACATGGATCGTGCTGTGGTCACCGGCAAGATCGAGACACTGGAAGCCTCGATCAAGGGCATGGAGCCCGGCAACGCGCTCGACAAGGCGATCGCGCGGCTCGACCATTTCAAGGAGGTCGATCGTCATCTCACCGGGACAGCGATGCACTGATCGCCGGATCGGTCGCGGAATCAAAAAAAGCCGGGCAGATGCCCGGCTTTTTCTTTTTCGGTATCAGGCGGCGGGCGCGGATTGCGGCGCGCTGGCAGCCTCGACACTGGCGTGCAGATGTTTGACCAGTGCATCGTCGAGATGGAGCCGCGCGGCGAGCATCGCGAGATAGCCGCGTTCGGCGGCGTGATCGACATTCACTGCCAAGAGCGATGCCGTGTAGATGCTCGCGGCTTCTTCCGGCGTCCGCGCGCCACGCGCCACCGCATCGATGTCGAGCGGCTTGCGCAATTCGTCGAGCACGAAATTCCGATCGTCGGCGTCGAGCGGCATCTTCTGCATTTCCGCGAAGATTGCCTTCTGCTCCGCTTCATCCACGTGCCCGTCGGCCTTGGCGCCGGCGATCATGGCTCGCAGCAGATGCCGCGCCAGCGATTGCTGATCGTGCGCATCGGTCGGCGCGAACGGCGTGTCGGACGGCGGCGGCAGGAAGGCGGCGGGCTGCGCGTCCGGCGTTGCCACGCGTCCGGACTGCCAGTTCTGATAAGCGCGATAGGCGAGCGCGCCGACCACGGCCATGCCGCCATATTGCAAGGCATTGCCGGCGAGGCGGCGGCCCTGCTTGGACCCGAGCAGCAGCGCGGCAAGCCCGCCAGCGACAGCGCCGCCGCCGAGACCGCCGCCGAAACCGTTGAACTGGCCGAGCAGATCGCCAAGACCGGCAGTATGCCCGCCAGTCTGTCCGCTGGCATTCGTGCCGCGTTGCGCGCCCGGTTGCAGCGGATTGCCGCCCAGGAACTGGTCGAGCAGAGACTTCGCATCGAACATCGTGTGCATCACTCCCATGGATCGCAATCCACGTAAGAGCAAAGCGTGGCAACGAAAGGTCCGAATGGCGGACGATACTGCGGCCGAATGTCCTGCGGCATGTGTCGCATCGCGGCGTCTGCGATTCTATGGAACCGACGATGGTTCAGCGCCGCAAGCGCGCCGAATGAAGGTGGTCCGCTTCGCAACACTCGCGCGGGGCAGGTCGATCAGCGTATAGCCGTAACGCGGATAGACCTCGCGCATCGCCGCCTCAGTGCGGCGGGCTTCGTCGAAATCCTGTTTGCGTTCGGTGTCCTGCGCATAAATCTCATGCCAGGCCGGAGCGATGAACACCTGCGGGCGATAGCGCAGGCTGCGCGCGGCTCGATCGAGCGCGGGTGGAATCGGCAATCCAGTCAGGGTGAGATAGCCGACGATGTCGACCACGCCGCGGTCGAAGAATACCAGACTGTCATCGGCCCGCTGCGCACATTGCGTGTAAGCGGCGCTATCGTGGTCAAGCATGGCTTGCGCGAAGGCGGCCGGATCGATCCAGGGCAGGGCGGTGCCGCCGCGTGCCATCTGATCGCGGATGATGTCGCGGCCGGCCTCAGCGACGATCGGAAAACCATCGGCGGCGAGCGCGTCGATTAGGCTGCTCTTGCCGGCGCCGGGACCGCCGGTGATGACGACGAAACGCTCGCTCACGGCGCTGCTCGTTTCAGCGCGTGCGCCGCGCGAATTTGCGGAATTCCTTGACCACCTGACGATAGATGCCGCGCTTGAACGGCACCACCAGCCGCGGAAGATTGCCGATCGGCTCCCAGCGCCAGTCGATGAATTCCGGCTTGTGCTTGCCGCCGCCTGGCGCATGCACGTCGATCTCGCGATCGTCGCCGGTGAACAGCAGCGCGAACCATTTCTGTTTCTGTCCGCGATAGTGGCCCTTCCACGCCTTGCCCAGCAGATGCGCGGGAATGTCGTAGGTCAGCCAGCCTTTCACCGCGCCGAGCTTCTTCACCGAGCGGATATTGGTCTCTTCGTAGAGTTCGCGCAGCGCGGCGGCATACGCGTCCTCGCCCTTGTCGATGCCGCCTTGTGGCATCTGCCAGATATGCGTGGCGTCGGTATGCTCAGGCCCGCCGTCGCGGCGGCCGATGAACACCTCGCCGCGATGGTTGAACACGGTGAGGCCGGCACACGGCCGATAGGGGAGCTTTGCCGCAGCCGCCGGCGTTTTCACCGCCGCATTGGGCGATGCCTTGGCGCGCGCGGTCTTCGGTTTCTTCTTCTTCGCGCTTGGGCGCGAAGCCGCCGCGCGCGGTTTGGCTTTGCGCGTTTTCGTCTTGGTTGATTTTGAAGACTTGGTTGATGTTGAGCGAGAGGCCGGACGCCGTTTGGCGGTCTTTTTCGCAGGTTTGCGCATGCAAAAAGACTAGCTCGATTTGGCCTTGATCGCCACCGCGGTGATCGGCACCAGCACGAAGCCGCGTGCTTCCGCTTTCTTGGTCCAGTCGGCAACGCGTGTGATGGCGAGCGGCAACGCGGTGAGCACGCCGAACGCAATGCCGCGTTCGCGGGCCTGCGCTTCGAGCCGGCCGAGCGCGCGATCGATCTCGGCCGCGGTCGGCACGTTGTCGATCACCACGTCTGCCTTGGCGAACGGAATGTTGTTGGCGCCGGCGATCTGCCCGGCGAGGCTGCGGCTCGACGTGCCGTCATCGACGAAGATCAGCCCGCGCTTGCCGGTCTCGCGCAGGATCGGCCCGAGCGCGCTTTCCGATGCGGTGAAGCGCGCGCCCATGAAATTGGCGATGCCGACATAACCCTGGAACCGGCTCATCAGCCACTGCATGCGATCGATGTTCTGCTCGGCCGTCAGCGACGTCAGCAGCGTCTGCGGACCCGGATCGTTATCCGGATAGTCGAACGGCTCCATCGGTGCCTGCAGCAGCACCTCGTGGCCGGCCTGCCGCGCGCGGCCCACCAGTTGATCGACCTCGTGACCATAGGGCGTGAAGGCGAAACTCACCGGCCCCGGCAGCCGCGTCAGCGCGTCGTTGGTCGCCTTGGTGGAAATGCCGAGCCCGGTAACCACCAGTGCGATGCGCGGCGCGTCGGCCTTGCCGGGCGGGATCGCCAGCGGCCGGGCATAAGCGGTGGACGGGCGCGCGCCATCGGCGCCGATGCGGGGGACATCGCCGTGGCGCGTTTTCTCCAGCAGATGCTGGTCGCCCGGCGGCGCGCTGGCGGTGTTTGAACTGGAACCGGGGCCAGCCGGATTGACCGGAATGACGACCTGCTGGCTCTTGCCGCTGGCACCGTCGATGATGTTGACCGTCTGCGCGCCGGAGGGCTGCGCAGCGGTTGGTGGCGGGCCGTCGTAGCGGCGCGCATTGCCCTTGGTGTCGGTTGCGCCCGCCGGGTCTGCCGCGTTGGCTCCGCCGGTTTTGGCGGCGACCACCACCATCGGTTCGCCGCCGAGCGGATCGTCCACCGCCACGGCCCAGAGCGCGACCGCACCGACCGCGAGGCCGAGGCCGCCCGCGAGCGCCTGGATCGGCGTCACCGGGATGCGGTTGAGGCCGAGCTTTCCGAGCCATCGTGCGGCCGCGCGCTGCGGCCGCTTCTGACCGAGGGGCGCGCTCAGGTCGTCCACGAGATTATCCGGGTGCGAATCATTGGGTGGATTCTAGCACGGGCCTCCAAACGCAATCGGGGCGGCCCGCGGGCCGCCCCGATTCGACGATTGGCTTGTGATTGCGCGTCAGTTCGGAACCGACGCGCTCTTGTTGTTCGGCGGGAACGCCGCGTTCACCTGCGTGCCGCGCAGCAGGTCGTAGGCCATGTTCAGCGCCTTGTCGTTCTTAGCATCCGGCGGAATGTAGGACTGCGAGCCGGTGGCTTCCTGTCCTTCCGCCGCCTTGAGGTGGCCGCGCAGCGAGGCTTCACCCTTGGTGTCGGTCCGCGCCTTGAGATCCTCCGGCACGTCCTGCAGCACTTCGATATCCGGAACAATGCCCTTGGCCTGGATCGATTTGCCGGACGGCGTGTAGTAGCGCGCGGTGGTGAGCCGGAGCGCGCCGTTGCCGGAGCCGAGCGGGATGATGGTCTGCACTGAGCCCTTGCCGAACGAACGGGTGCCGAGGATCGTCGCCCGCTTGTGGTCCTGCAATGCGCCCGCGACGATTTCCGACGCCGACGCCGAGCCGCCGTTGATCAGCACGATGATCGGCTTGCCCTTGGTGAGGTCGCCGGCGCGCGCGCTGAAACGCTGAGTCTCTTCGGCGTTGCGGCCGCGCGTCGAGACGATCTCGCCCTTCTGCAGGAACGCATCGGACACCGACACCGCCTGATCGAGCAGGCCGCCCGGATTGTTGCGGATGTCGACCACGTAACCCTTGAGCTTGTTCTCCGGAATCTTGCTCTGGATTTCGGCGATGCCCTTCTTCAGGCCTTCGGTGGTCTGCTCGTTGAACTGCGTCAGGCGGATATAACCGACGTCATCGCCTTCGGTGTTCCAGCGCGCCGAGCGCACGCGGATGATGTCGCGCGTGATCGACACTTCGACCGGCTTGTCCTGGCCCTTGCGCATGATGGTGAGCTTGATCTTGGTGTTCACCGGGCCGCGCATCTTTTCGACCGCCTGGTTGAGCGTGAGGCCCTGCACCTGGTCTTCGTCGAGCTTGGTGATGATGTCGTTGGCGAGCACGCCGGCCTTCGCTGCGGGCGTGTCGTCGATCGGCGCGACGACCTTGATCAGGCCGTCTTCCATCGTCACTTCGATGCCGAGGCCGCCGAACTCGCCGCGCGTCTGCACCTGCATGTCGCGGAAGCTCTTGGGGTCCATGTAGCTCGAATGCGGATCGAGACCCTGCAACATGCCGTTGATCGCGGTTTCGATCAGCTTGCTGTCGTCGGGCTTCTCGACGTAGTCGGCGCGCACGCGCTCGAACACGTCACCAAACAGATTGAGCTGCCGATACGTGTCGGCGACCGCGGCCTTCGCGCTCGAGCCCATCAGCACGAGCTTGGGCTGCGTCGACATCAACGTGACGGCAGCACCGGCAGCCGCACCGAGCAGTATCAGAGTCGTCTTGCGCATGATCATCCGCGAACCTTTTCGCTATCGCTTGCGGCCCACCATGGGCCCGGGTCGATAGGAACCCCGTCCTTGCGAAACTCGATATAGAGAACCGGCTGGCTGGCCCCGGCGGCAACGATCGCGGCGACTTGCGACCCGCTCCCCATCACCGCAACTGGTTCCCCTGTCAGAACAAATTGGCCGAGTTCGACGGAAATCCGGTCCATTCCCGCGAGTAACACATGATACCCGCCGCCGGCATTCAGGATCAAGAGTTGGCCATAAGTGCGGAAGGGTCCGGCATAGACAACCCAGCCATCCGCCGGCGCCGTGACCTGCGCGCCGGCGCGGGTGGCAATGGAAAGACCTTTTTCGGTGTTGCCGGAGGGGTCGGATGCGCCGAAATCGCGCAATTTCACCCCGTTAACCGGCACCGGAAGTTTTCCCCGCGCGGTGGAAAAAGCGATGGCCGGGGCGAGCCGTCCCGGATCACGAAAAGCTGATAATTCCGGCCGCTGGTCGTTGCGGGCGGCTTCGCGGGCGGCACGGGCCGGGCCGCTCAACGACTGCTCCAGCTTGGCGATCAAATCCTTGAGGTCGCCCGCCTGGCGCGCGAGGTCGCCGGCGCGCGCCCGCTCTGCGTCAAGTTCCTTCTCGCGTTCGGCCTGATTCTTCTGCCGCTGGTCGATCAGCAGCGCGAGACGGTCGCGTTCCTTCGGCAAGGCGGCGGCATCGCGCGCCAGCTGCTCGCGTTCGCGGGTGATGTCCTGACGCACCGTGGCGAGCCGCTTGAGATCGGCGGCAAGCGCCTCGGCCTCCTGCCGCATCTCCGGCAGCACCGCGCCGAGCATAATCGCGGTGCGTACCGCCTGCAGCGCGTCGTCCGGCGCGGTCATTAAGGCGGGCGGCGGCCGGTGGCCGATCCGCTGCAATGCCGCCAGCACCTCGGCGAGCACGGCGCGGCGCTGCATCAGCGAGCCGCGAATACGTGTTTCGTCTGCATCGAGCGGCTTCAGCCGCGCTTCGGCGGCGGCGATCTGCGTCTCCAGCGTGCGCATGCGCTCCGCCGTCGCGATCAGGTCGGCATTGAGCTTGCGCCGGTCGGCGGCGATCGTCTCGATCTCGCGGGCAAGCGCGCTCTGCGCCTCGGTCGCCTTGCGCTGTTCGGTGCGGATCGCGTCGAGGTCGCGGTCGCGCTGTTCCAGCGTATCGATCCGCGACGGCGCGGTCTGGGCAAACGTGGAAGAGGGCATGCCCGGCGCGGCGATCAGCAACGCGACAGCCGCTAGGCCGTACTGCGTTTTTGCCCTGATCTGTCGCCGCATCGCCGTCACGCCAGCCCTGTCTCCGCTCAATAGGCCCCGGTCACGGCGCAGCATTAAGGCCGCCATTCCGACCGGAATAAGACCGAATCCGGTCCTTTTATATCGGCGCATGATCTTGTCCGAAAACCGGTTCCCACTTCTCGGGACCATGCGCTAGGCCCGGTGATACGGATGCCCGCCGAGAATCGTTGCCGCGCGATACAGTTGTTCCAATAGCATGATCCGCACGAACTGGTGCGGCCAGGTCGCGGCGCCGAAGGCGAGATGCAGGGTTGCGCGCTGGCGCAGGCTCGGCGCGAGACCGTCGGCACCGCCGATGATGAAGGTTGCCGCCGGTTTGGCCTCGCTGCGCCAGGCGGCGAGCCGGCCGGCGAAGGCGGCGCTGTCGAGGCTGTCGCCGCGCTCGTCGAGCAGCACCAGCACCGAATGGTCGGGGATCACGCTGGCGAGCGCGATCGATTCCTCGACCATGCGCCGCTCGGCGTCCTGCGCGCGCGATTCGCGGATCTCGACGATCTCCACGTCGCGCCAGCCGAGCGCGCGGCCGCTCTGGATCGCGCGCTTGCGATAGCGTTCGCACAGCTCCGTTTCCGGGCCTTGCTTCAAGCGTCCGATGGCGGCAACGAGAATGCGCATCTCAGTCTCTGGGCCGGCCTTGTGGTTGCCGGTGCCTCAGTCAGCGCGCCGCTCCGGCTGCGACCACATCTTCTCGATATTGTAGAAGGCGCGGACCTCGGGCCGGAACACATGCACGATCACGTCGCCGGCGTCGATCAGCACCCAGTCGGCGATCTGCTTGCCTTCGCTGTGCACGCCGTGGCGGCCGGCCTTTTTCAAGTTCCTGGTGATCTCGTCGGCGATGCTGGCGACATGGCGCTGCGAGCGGCCGGACGACACCACCATGTAGTCGCCGATCGAGGTCTTGCCGGCGAGGTCGATGGTCACGCTGTCTTCCGCCTTCATGTCGTCGAGGCTCTTGAGGACGATGCGCAGCGTTTCCTGCGCGGCGCGCAGATCGGCTGCCTCAGGCGCGGCGACGGCGGATTTTTTCGCGGCTGGTTTCTTGGCGCTGCCCGTCTTCGGGCGGCTCGGCTTGGCGCTGCTTTTTTTCGCAGCGGTTGCGGGCTTCTTTTGCTTCGCCCGCGGAAGCGCGGATTTGGACAGGGTGTTCGGTCCTTGCTGAACTCGGTCGGTTCGACGGCGACAACCGCCGTCAGGATAGCAATTCGGCACCGTCGGTGCCATCGCCGCTTTTGTCGCCCTGCTTGGGATCGTCACCCTTGCGGCGCAGCGCGCGTAGCGCGGTGGACGACAGCGGCGATTTCAAGCCATGCAGATAGGCCCAGGCCGGCGGCTTGCGGTCCGGCAGGCTGCGCAACTTGGATTCGGGAATACGGAACCGGGCCAGTGCCTGACCGGCGACGCCGCCCGGCGCGTAGAGGCTCGGGCCGAGCCGGTCGATCACCGCGATCGGCACCAGATTGGCGATGCCGCGCCAGTTCTGCCAGCGGTGGAAGTGGCGCAGATTGTCCGCGCCCATGATCCAGACGAAGCGCACGCGCGGAAAACGATGCACGAGATAATGCACCGTGTCGTAAGTGTAGCGCGTATTGATCTCGGCCTCGAGGCCGGTGACGTCGATGCGCGGATGATGCGTCAGTGCCTTGGCGGCGGCGATGCGTTGCGCGAGCGGCGCGAGGCCGCTGGTGTTCTTCAGCGGATTGCCGGGCGTCACCAGCCACCAGACGCGGTCGAGGCCGATCTTCTTCATCGCCAGCAGCGCCGCGCCGAGATGCGCGTCGTGCGGCGGATCGAACGTGCCGCCGAACAGCCCGATCTTCAGGCCCGGCGCGTGAGGCGGAAAAATACTCACGGCCGGATCTGGCCCGTGCCCCGCACCCGGTATTTGAAGCTCGTCAACTGCTCCACGCCGACCGGGCCGCGTGCGTGCAGCTTGCCGGTGGCGATGCCGATCTCCGCGCCGAAGCCGAATTCGCCGCCGTCGGCGAATTGCGTCGAGGCGTTGTGCAGGACGATGGCGGAATCGACCTCGTTGAGAAACTTGTCGGCCGTGGCCTGATCCTGGGTGACGATCGCATCGGTGTGATGCGAGCCGTAGCGATCGATATGCGCGATCGCGCCGTCGACGCCATCAACGACTTTCGCGGCGATGATCGCGTCGAGATATTCGGTTGACCAGTCGTCGTCGCGCGCCGGCTTGACGCGCGCATCGACGGCTTGCGTCGCGGCGTCGCCGCGCACCTCGCAGCCGGCGTCGAGCAGCATGTCGACCAGTTGCTTCAATTCCTGTGCCGGGGCGGCCTTGTCGACCAGCAGCGTCTCCGCCGCGCCGCAGACGCCGGTGCGGCGCAGCTTGGCGTTGCGCACGATGGTCATCGCCATCGCCGGATCGGCCGCCTTGTCGACATAGACGTGGTTGACGCCTTCGAGATGCGCGAATACCGGCACGCGCGCTTCCGCCTGCACGCGCTCGACCAGGCTCTTGCCGCCGCGCGGGACGATCACCTCGATCGCGCCGTCGAGGCCGGTGAGCATCATGCCGACGGCGGCGCGGTCGCGGGTGGGGACGAGCTGGATCGCCGCCTCGGGAAGACCTGCGGCGCGCAGCCCGGCGGCGAGCGCTGCCTGGATCGCGCGCGAGGAACGGAAGCTGTCGGAGCCGCCGCGCAGGATCGCGGCATTGCCGGCCTTGATACAGAGCGCGCCGGCATCCGCCGTCACGTTCGGGCGGCTCTCATAGATGATGCCGATGACGCCGATCGGCACACGCACGCGCTCGATGGTCATGCCGTTGGGCCGCGTCCAGCGCTCGGTGACATGGCCGACCGGGTCGGCCAGCGCGCGGATCACGTCGATGCCTTCGGCCATGGCGGCGACGCGCTTGTCGTCGAGCACCAGCCGGTCGAGCAACGCCCCGGAAATTCCGGCCGCCTTGGCGGCGGCGACGTCCTCGGCATTGGCGGCGAGAATCGCCGCCTGCTGGTCGCGGATCGCCTGCGCCATGGCGGCGAGCGCCTGATCCTTCTGCGCCGCCGGGGCGAGCGCCAGCACCCGCGCGGCGGCCCGCGCCTGACGGCCGAGATCGCCCATCACGGCGGTCAATCCATCAGTCTTTTCAATAGGTTTGAGTGGGGTCGTCATCGCGCGCAAAGTCCGGCCGGCTGTCTCGTGGCTGTTTCCTATCACGTCGCCGGAACCACCGCGAGACCGGGGTAATACGGGGATTATGGGGATAACCCGCACCGCCCCGCCGCTGCCGCGAAACTGTCGTCCGGCCTACACATTGACCCGCGAAGGTTGCAGCCAGACCGAAGGTTGCCAGATGCGGAGGAGTTTCATGGCCGCGTATTCGAGCCGTCTTCCGGCGCGTTTGCCCGAAGGCACCAAATATATCGTCGAAGGCCGTCTGGGTGGCGGATTCTCCCGCTATATCGAGTTCCCCGATGGAACCCTGATGGAATTGCCGGCCGCGCCGGCCAAAAGCCGGCCGGGACGCCGGGTGCAGGGCCGGCGGCCGACCCGCCGCCGCTGACCCTTGACCGGGCCTGTGGAGAACGCCGTTCGACTTTCGGCGCAAGCGGACTCCCTGCCCTGATTTCGCCGCGGTCGGGTGGTCAACCGCCCTCAGGTCGGCCGCTGGCCGAGTCGTGTTGTTCCGGCGTTGTTGGTGTTCGAGTCCGCCGGTGTTGCATTCGCGTTGTGCTGTCGCGTTCGTTGCGTGTGGCGTTGGCGTGCAAAGAGTTGCGTGAAGTCGTTGCGTTTGAGTTTGTTGCGTTGAGTCTGCGTTGCGTTCGCGTTTGTCTTTGGGGAGCCCCGGTCGGCTCCCCAAACCATTTTTGGGCCAAACCATTTTTGGGGATGTGATCCGGGTCACGCAAAAACCCCGGCCCTGGGGCCGGGGTTTAAGGGCGATCGGTCAATCGCCTTCACCGGTTAGGCGCCCGCCTGAAGCACCTTTCCAAACTGCGTCGCGCTTTATCAAAGCGCGAAACCGCATCTGGTTCCCATCACGCTCCCGCGAGCACGCGCCAAGTCATCCCAGGACAAGATCGTCGCGATGGATCATCTCGGCCCGGCCGCCGGCGCCGAGGATGGTGAGGATGTCCGACGAGCCCTTGCCGCGGATCGCCTGCGCTTCGTCGGCGTCGTAGCCGATCAGTCCGCGGCCGATCTCGGCGCCGTCCGGGCCGCGGATCAGCACCGCATCGCCGCGCCCGAACTGGCCTTCGATGCGCGTGACGCCCGCTGCGAGCAGGCTCTTGCCCCGGCGTAGCGCCGCAACCGCGCCGGCATCGATCAGCAGCGTGCCGCGCGGCTCCAGTGATCCGGCGATCCACTTCTTGCGCGACGTCACCGGATTCGCCGGTGTCATGAACCAGGTGCAGACGCCGCCCTTGCCAATGCTGCCGACGGGATTTTTCACATGGCCCGGTGCGATCACCATATGCGTGCCGGCGGTGGTGGCGATCTTCGCCGCTTCGATCTTGGTGATCATGCCGCCACGCGCGGTGGCAGAATGCGACACGCCGGCCATCGCCTCGATCTCCGGCGTGATGCGCTCCACCAGCGGGATGAGCCTGGCGTCGCGGTTCGGTCCGGGCGGCTTGTCGTACAGGCCGTCAATGTCGGACAGCAGGATCAACAAATCGGCGCTGACCATGGTGGCGACGCGCGCGCCGAGCCGGTCGTTGTCGCCGAACCGGATCTCGGTGGTCGCCACCGTGTCGTTCTCGTTGATCACCGGCACCGCGCGCCATTTCAGCAGTCGGTTGATGGTCGAGCGCGCATTGAGATAGCGGCGGCGCTCTTCCGTGTCCGACAGCGTCACCAGCACCTGACCGGCGGTGATGTCGTGCGCGCCGAGCACTTCCGACCAGGTGCGCGCCAGCGCGATCTGACCGACGGCGGCGGCGGCCTGGCTCTCCTCGAGTTTGAGCGGACCGGCCGGGAGCTTGAGCACCGCGCGGCCGAGTGCGATCGAGCCCGACGACACGACGAGCACGTCGCGCTTGTCCTTATGCAACTGGGCGATGTCCTCGGCCAGCGAGGTCAGCCACGCGCGCTTGATCCGGCCGGCGGCGCTGTCGACCAGCAGCGACGAGCCGACCTTGATGACGATGCGGCGGAAGTTTTTGAGCGAGGGCGATTTCGGCATAGGTGGCGGTTTGCGAAGGAGAACCGGTCGGGATGCGCGGGTTCCTCCTAGCACGCGGGGTGGTGTTTGGCGAAGCCACCTCAGGATGAAGCGGGGTGGGAGTCGCTGAAGCGATCCTCACACCTTCTCTTCATCCGCATCGGCGCCGGCGATCACTGTCATCAGCGCGCGCAGCACCGTGTCGACGCCCTGGCGGGTCGCGGAGGACATGACCAGCGGCGTCTGCTTTGCCGCGCGTTTCAATTTGGCGCTGCGCGTCTTGATCTCGTCCGGCATCAGCGCGTCGGCCTTGGTCAGCACCACGATCTCGGGCTTTTCCATGAGGCCGTGGCCGTAGGCCTCCAGCTCCTTGCGCACGGTCTTGTAGGCTTTGCCGGGGTCTTCCGATGTGCCGTCGACGAGATGCAGCAGCACGCGGCAGCGTTCGGTGTGGCCGAGGAAACGGTCGCCGAGGCCGACGCCTTCGTGCGCGCCCTCGATCAGCCCCGGCAGATCGGCGATGACGAATTCGCGGTCGTCGGTGCGCACCACGCCAAGCTGCGGATGCAGCGTCGTGAACGGGTAGTCGGCGATCTTCGGCTTCGCCGCCGTCACCGTGGCGAGGAAGGTGGACTTGCCTGCGTTCGGCAGGCCGATCACGCCGGCATCGGCGATCAGCTTGAGCCGCAGGCGGATGGTGCGCTCCTCGCCCGGCTGGCCGGGATTGGCGTTGCGCGGCGCGCGGTTGGTCGAGCTTTTGAAATGCGCGTTGCCGAAGCCGCCATTGCCGCCCTCGGCCACCGTCACCTGATCGTGCAGATGATCGAGATCGGCGAGCAGCGTCTCGCCGTCTTCCTCATAGACCTGGGTGCCGACCGGCACCTTGAGCACGATGTCGGCGCCGTTGGCGCCGTGGCGGTCCTTGCCCATGCCGTTGCCGCCACGCTTCGCCTTGAAGTGCTGCTGGTAGCGGTAATCGATCAGGGTGTTGAGGCCGTCCACGGCCTCGATCACCACGTCGCCGCCGCGACCGCCGTTGCCGCCGTTCGGCCCGCCGAACTCGATGAACTTCTCGCGGCGGAATGACACGCAGCCGTTTCCGCCGGCTCCGGACTGGATATAGACCTTGGCTTCGTCGAGGAACTTCATGTTATGGGGCGACCTTTGCGGCGTATATACCCGTCAACGCGATGACTTCACAACAGCCTGCCTCCTCCACCGCCGCCGGCATTGCCCTGATGCTGGTGGGGATTTTCTTGTTCGCGCTCAACGATGCGCTCGGCAAGTGGCTGGTGGCGACCTATTCGGTCGGCCAGGTGCTGCTGATCCGCAGCCTGGCGGCGCTGGCCGTGCTGGCGCCGTTCGCGGTCCGCGAGGGGGCGGGGGCCTTCATCCGGGCGCCGCGGCCGGGCATCCAGCTTCTGCGCGCGGTATTTGCCACCGGTGAGGTGGCGCTATTCTACTGGGCGCTGACGTCGCTGCCGCTCGCCGACGTGATGACCTACTACCTTGCCGGCCCGATCTACGTCACCGCGATGGCGGCGACGCTGTTGCGCGAGCCGGTCGGCTGGCGGCGCTGGTCGGCGGTGATCGTCGGCTTTGGCGGCGTCATCATCGCGCTGCAGCCGTCGGCGGACAGCCTGAGCGTGCCGGCACTGGTGGCGCTGGTCGGCAGTTTCTCGTTTTCGTTGCTGATGATCTGCACGCGGCTGGTGCGCGGCACCAGCGACGTGGTGCTGGTCTCATGGCAGATGCTCGGCGCTGTGGCGTTCGGCGCGGTGGTGGCGCCGTTCACCTGGACGCCGATGAGCACGGCCGATCTTGGCTTATTGCTGCTGCTCGGGATTGTCGCCATGGGTGCGCATATGTGCATCAACCGCTCGCTGATCGTCGCGCCGCCGTCGGTGGTGGTGCCGTATCAGTACACGACGATCGTCTGGGCGATCCTGCTGGGCTTCTGGTTCTTCGGCGACGTGCCGCAGACGGCGATGCTGATCGGCTGCGCGGTGATCATCGCCGCCGGCATCTATATCTTCATGCGCGAGCGCAGGCTCGCTCATCCGCCGTTTCCGCCGGCGGCGGATTGAGGCGTGACCGATATCGGTTTGAGAAAAGAAAGAGCGCGCCGTCTCAAAAAATTTCGGCGTCCAAAGACTCACAAAGATTGCGCGTAAAAGGAAACGCTGCCGGGAGCGGGTGAGGTTGGGCTTTGCCTGACTGATGCAGCCCATCATCCAGATTCAACTGGACCCGCTCGCGGCGCGTTGTTCGTGGGGTTGGCCGCTACGCTCTGGTCCGAACGGTGCCGGAGCGATCATCGCGGCCTTGCTGCGCCGGTGGCATGCACTCCTCCGCGTGAGAGCCTCGCTGGTGAAACGCACACGCCGCACTCAGGGGTTCTTCGAACGCACATGACGTTCAGCGGTGCCGTCTCACGTGACACGAAAATCCTGCGCCCGATGCGCGAGCGTGTCAACACGCTGCACCTGCGACATCGCGCGAAAAATACGACACCGATTCTGTCGCAAAGCGCCGCGCGGATTCAGCAAAAATCCGTGCGCAACCGACAGCAACAAAACAGGCGGCACGCTCGCGCATGCCGCCTGCATCCTTTCAATTTTCGTCGCGCGATCAGCTCAGTTTGCGCGCGCGGCCCCAGGTCTTGAGCGAATGCCAGATGCCGCGATCGAGCCGGAACCGATCGATCGGCGCGGAACTCGCGAGCGCGCGGATGCGGTAGAGGCCGACGCCGGTCCACTGGAAACCGCACTTCTCCAGCACGCGGCGCGAACCCGGATTGGTCACGCGCGCGCCGGCCTGCAGCGCGTCGCAATCGAGATCGGTGAAGGCGTGATCGATCACCGCGTGCACGGCTTCGGTGGCGTAGCCCTTGCCCCAGTGATCGACGCCGAGCCAGTAGCCGAGTTCGGGCGGCTGTCCTTCGAGCGCCATCAATCCGCACGAACCGATCACGGTGCCGTCGCGCAGCGTGATGAGGAATGCGGTTTCGCCGCCGGCGGTGTTGGCACGCGCCAGAAATCCCTCGGCGTCCGACAGTTTGTAGGGATGTGGGATGCGCGCGGTGTTCTCGGCGATGCGGCGATCATTCGCGAGCATGGCGACCGTTTTTGCGTCCTTGAGGCGCGGCGCGCGCAGGGTCAGCCGCTTGGTCTCAAGGACGATAGGGCTGGTTTCCCGGTAGCTCTCCGAGAGCGGTCTTTCGAGCAGGGTCATGGCACAGGGCTCCGTTGCAAAAAGAGAGAGGGGGAGACGGTGTCCCGTCTCCCCCTCTTCGAGCCCTTTGAGGGCCACCGGGTTTGACGAAACACCGGCGGACCTCGATTTGATCCACCGTCTATTCGGCCGCAGCTTCCATCGTCGGTACGACGGACACGTAACAGCGGCCTTTGCTTTTCGTGGCGAACTGGACTTTTCCGTTGGTGAGAGCGAACAGCGTGTGGTCACGGCCCATGCCGACATTGCGGCCCGGATGCCACTGGGTGCCGCGCTGACGCACGATAATGTTGCCGGCGATGACCTGCTGGTCGCCGGAGGCCTTGAGGCCGAGGCGCTTGCCGGCCGAGTCACGGCCGTTGCGCGAAGATCCGCCTGCTTTTTTGTGTGCCATGATGGCCTCTCGAATTCTGTCTCTATCTACACCGATTCCGTGACGGAATCACTTACTTGTTGTCGGCAGCGGCGGCGACCTTCTTTTCCCGCTTCGGGCGGGGCGGCGCCTTGTCCGACGGCTTCTTGCCCTCGGTCAGAATCTCGGTGATGCGGATCACCGAAAACTCGTGCCGATAGCCCCGCTTGCGGCGGGAATTCTTGCGGCGCCGCTTCTTGAAAGCGATCACCTTGTCGCCGCGGCTGTGCTCGATGAGCTCGCCCGCGACAGTGGCGCCCGACACCAGCGGAGCGCCGACCTGCGGCTTGTCCCCGCCCACGGCCAGGACTTCGCCGAACTGGACGACCGAACCCGGCTCGCCCTCGACCCGGTCGACCCGGATCACGTCTTCGGCGGCAACGCGATATTGCTTACCGCCGGTCTTGATGACTGCGAACATCGTTCTTTCTTTCGTGTTCAACCCCGGCGCTCGGGACCATCCCGGACCGGCTTCTTTCAGTCGAAAGTTATGTTTTTCAATGGGTTAGCTGGTGCCACAGGGGCGATCAGCCTGACCCAAACAGCATCAGCGGGCCGTGAGGCCCGCCGCGCGGCATGCTTATGGGCTGATCAGGCCGATGAGTCAAGAAAACCGGCCCCTTGCGGCGGGTTCCAAAGGAGTTCCAAGGAGGGCTGTTTCCGGCAAGGGCCGGGCCCGATTACTCGGTTTTGGCTTCCGTTCTGGTGTCGGCCTTGTCCGCGGCGGCGTCGCCCGGCGCGCCCGTTTCGGGCCAGGCTGGCAGGTCGGCGTCGAGCGACTGGGCGAGGCGGTAACCGACGCCCAGTTCCGTCACCAGGATCTTCGGGCTGTTCGGGTCCGCTTCGATCTTCTGGCGCAGCTTGCGCACGAAGATGCGCAGATAATGCGTGTCGTGGACGTGGATCGAGCCCCACACATCTTTCAGGAGATGCTGGTGGGTGACGACGTTGCCGGCGTGCTGCGCCAGCACCTGCAGCAACCGGTATTCCTTCGGCGTTAGCGTCAGGCGCTTGTCGTGGAGCGACACCGCGCGTGCGGCGAGGTCGATGCTCAGGGGACCGATCCGCACGATCGGCTCGCCGCTCTGCGCGCGGCTCTGCCGGCGCAACGCGACGCGCACGCGCGCCAGCAACTCCGCCATGCCGAACGGCTTGACCACGTAATCGTCGGCGCCGAGTTCGAGCAGATGCACCTTCTCGGTTTCGCTGGAGCGCACCGACAGCACGATCACCGGCACGGTGGACCAGGCACGAATGCTCTCCACCACGTCGGCGCCGTCGGTGTCGGGTAAACCGAGATCGACGATCACCAGATCGACCGGCCGTTGCGTCAGCATGCGGATCGCTTCGTTGCCAGTACCGGCCTCGTACACGACGAAGCCGTTGAGCTCGAAGCCGGTGCGCAGAAAGCGGCGGATCTGCACTTCGTCGTCGATGACCAGCACGACAGGGGCGGTCTTATTCATCGGTGTCACCTTCGTATTGCGCAACTGCGGCCTGGGTGACCGGCAGTTCGATCGAAACAGTCGTGCCGCGGCCGACGCCGGGGCTCTCAGCGAAAATCCGTCCGCCGTTGGCGGCGACGAAAGCGTGCGCGATCCACAGGCCGAGGCCCGAACCGCTGGTGACGTTGAGATGGCGCTCGCCGCGGAAGAAGCGATCCCACAACCGGATCTTTTCCTGCTCGGTGAGGCCGATGCCTTCGTCCTGCACCGCGAACATCAACTCGCCGTGCTGCGCGCGTGCCGAGAATGCGATGCGGGATTGCGGCGGCGAATATTTGGCGGCGTTGTCGAACACCTGCACCAGCGCCTGGGTTACCAACGCGGAATCCACCAGAACCAGCGGCAGATCGTGCGGCACATCGAGGGTCAACTGCCGGGAGCCAATGCGGCGCCGGCAGCGCTCCACCGCGGAATTGATGATGTCGGCGGGGTCCGTCCATTCGTTGCGCGGCTTGACGCCGTTGCTGCTGATGCGCGTCGCGTCGAGCAAATTCTGAATGTCGTGGTTGAGCCGTTCCGCCTCGTCGCGCACGTCGTTGGCGAGCGCCGATAATTTGCCATCGCCGGCCACCGCGGGCGCGGCCGACAACACCGTCGCGGCGCCAAGGATCGAGGCGAGCGGCGTGCGCAATTCGTGCGACACCGAGCCGATCAGCGCCTCGCGGAACTGGTCGGTCTGCGAGCGCATCCGCGCCTCGTTGATGGCGTTGCCGACGCCGAGCCGCTCTAGCGTCGCATCGGCGTCGGCCAGCACATGATTGATGTGCGCGCGATGCTCTTCCAGCTCGCGCTGCGATGCCTTGCCGAGATCGACGGCGATCATGCCGAATGCCGCGGTCTTCGGCGAGATCGCGCGCACCAGCCAGAAATTGCCGCTGTCGTCCGCGACGCTGACGCCTTCGGCCGGCGGCGCGCCGCCGGCGCTGAGATTGCCGACCACATGGCGTACCGGCAGCGGCACCGCATCGGGATTGCGTCGGGCGGTGCCGCCCTCGATCTCGTCGCGCGCCGCCGGAAACAGGACGACCCTGTGCTGCATCACATTGGCGAGGTGATCCTCGATCGCGGCGTGAATGTCGGACACGGCGAAGGCGGCGGCGAGACGGCGTGAGAAGGCATAGAGGTCGCGCATCTCGATCTCGCGCTGCCGGGCGAGTTCTGCCTGGGTGCGCAACTGGGTCGCTAGATGGCCGGTGACCACGGCGACGATCAGGAACAGGCCGAGATTGATGACCTCCTGCGGATCGCTGACCCAGAAGGTGTAGAGCGGTGGATAGAAGAAGAAGGCCGAGGCGGCGGTTCCGAGCGCCGCGGCAACGACGGCGGGCAGCACGCCCCAGCGCGCTGCCGCGACCAGCACCGGCACCACGAACAGGACTGTGCCGCGGCTCAGTCCGGTTTGCGCCACCAGGATATAACTGGCGAGCGCCACCACACCGACCATCAGTGTGACGCCTAGAAGCTGGCGCCAGGGAAATGTCCGTTCCATGAGGGTCATTGGCGGATTGTCATAGGCGGATGGTCGTGGGCGGATGGTCATGGGGGACGATCATCGGCGAGGCTTTTCCTATGCCCCAAGGGGTGTCTTGAGATGAGTCCCAGGTCTTGCTTCGCGGCCTTACGCTCAAACTCTGCCTTTGCAGTCTTGCCTCACAGTCTTGCCTCATAGCCTCGCCCCACAGCCTTGCCCCAAGACTGCCCGCGGTTCGCGGTCCAATAAGCCGGCATTATAGCCGATCCCGCCCGTGTCTGTCCTTGCCTGTGCGGGCCTGCTTGGCTAGATAGCGGCGTCCGCTCCGGGGCCTGGCGCCCCGCCGACCCCTGATGGAGAGGTGGCTGAGTGGTTGAAAGCACCGCACTCGAAATGCGGCATACTCGCAAGGGTATCGGGGGTTCGAATCCCTCCCTCTCCGCCAGAACGCTTCCGTAGGCTTTCGCTCGTTTTCGCGATTAACCAAAAACCGTTAATTATAAGCGCTTTTTGATGTAAGCGGTCCGCTTGCTACCGTTGACATTCGCCTGCCTTCGCCCCACAATTGTAGCATAGCCAGTAGCAGGAGGCGCGTACCATGCCTCGCGTGAAAGAGCGTTTGAACACGGCCACGCTGCGGAAGGTCGCGCGGGTCCCTGGCGTCCATGCGGACGGCAACGGGCTCGTGCTGCGCGTGCAGGCGGTCAAGGACAGCGATACCACCACCGCGTCCTGGGCGCTGCGGTATCAGCTCCACGGTCGAGCCCACTGGATGGGGCTCGGGCCTTTCGATCTCGTCAGCTTGGCGGAGGCCAGGGTGAGAGCCCAGGACGCCCGCAAGCTTCTCCTCGACGGCGTTGACCCGATTTCCGCCCGCAAGGCCGAGCGGACCCAGGCGCAGCTCGAAGCCGCCAGGGCGATCAGTTTCGAGGCGTGCGCCCGCGAGTATGTCGCGACCCATGAAAAGAGCTGGCGCAATGCCAAGCATCGGGCGCAGTGGCTTTCGACCCTGGAAGCTTACGCCTTCCCGATCATCGGCAAGCTGCCCGTGGGCTCGATTGATACGCCCCAGGTGCTGCAAGTGTTGCGCCCGATCTGGAACGACAAGCACGAAACCGCCACGCGCGTGCGAGGCCGTATCGAGGCGATCTTGAACTTCGCCACCATTGGCGGTTATCGCGCCGAAGGGCTCAATCCCGCGCGCTGGCAAGGCCACCTTAAACACATGCTGGCGAAGCCCACGGGCGCCGTGAAGCATCATGAAGCCATGCCGTATGTCGAGCTGCCCGTGTTCATGGGCGAGCTGCGGGAACGTCCCGCTGTGGCGGCTCGCGCTTTGGAGTTTGCGATCTTGACCGCCGCGCGCACTGGCGAAGTGCTCGGCTGCACTTGGGCCGAGATCGACTTGGACGCCAAGCTGTGGATCGTTCCGGCTGAGCGCATGAAGGCGGGACGCGAGCACGTTGTCCCGTTGTCGCCGCGCGCCGTCGAGATATTGGAGGCGATGCCGACGCGCGAGGGCTACGTGTTTCCCGGCCAGGGCGATAAGCCGCTCAGCACCATGGCCTTCCTTATGCTTCTGCGCCGCATGAAGCGTGACGTGACCGCGCACGGCTTCCGCTCGACCTTCCGCGATTGGGCGGGAGATCGTTCCGGCTTCGACCGCGAGACGGTCGAGTTTGCATTGGCGCACGGTATCACTGACAAGGCCGAGGCGGCGTACCGTCGCGGCACTGGCTTAGAGAAGCGCACGCGGCTTATGACCATGTGGGCCGATTACTGTCAGGCGCCTCCGAGCACGACTAACAATGTGGTCCCGTTGCGGGAGGCGAGCCATGCCGTCGCCTAGGAAAGACCTAAAGATCAATCACAATGAAGCTTTGCGCGATCTGGCGCGCAAAGGTGCCCGCAAGCGTGCGAGCGACATTGCCGCGCAAGCCGAGAAGATCGCGGAAGCGCAGGGCTACTTCGACAAAGCTTACGCTCTGCTGGCGAACCGCATGGGCGAGAAAGACGCCAAGCGATACGCTCAGGAGCATATCCGCTCTGGCCGCACTGGCGGTCTTTTGACGAAGATGCTGCGTGAGGGTGCGATCAACGCGGCGGCGAACGGCGAGGAGTTTTCGCCTGCTGAGATCGACAAGCTGCTACACACTTTTCGCTCCGTGAGGGTGACAGAAAAATACGTAGCAGTGAGTGATCCCAAGCTGACGGAATTTTTGAAGCGCCTTCAAAACAAATTAGAAAAAGAAGGTGTGCCCGCCGCCGAGTTAGAGGCGGCATTAACTGTGGAGCTTAATAAGCAATTTGCGAAACAGGATTTTGAAATCACTATAGGTGTGGTTCCTGACGTTGCTGGTGTCCAGCACGTCAAACTCCCCAAATCGGTGAAGCGCACGGTTGGCCGTATCAAGAAGGAATTGGGATTGACCAGGGACAGGACGATTGCCCTGGCAAATTCTGAGGATGACTAGGCGGCTATCCTAAGCTTTCGTTTGCTTCTTGCGCTTCGCGGCTTCCTCGACTGCGCGCTCCAATTCGAGCGCCACATAATCCGACACGCTGCGCCGCTCCTCCTCGGCCAACTTTTCGAGCCGCGCCTTAAGCGCGGGCTCTAAACGCACGGTTAGCGACGCCGACTTGTTGCCCATTGCCTTCGCCCTTGAGTGTCACGCAATGACTGCAATTGTAAGGCAATCGAGGCGTAAAAGCAATTCGTTTCGGTCTATGCGCCGATGCAGTTGCCGGTTAAGGCATTGCGCGAGCTGGTCGAGCGCGTAAAGTATCCAGGGCTTCGTCTCAATCACTTGTACGTCTAGGCACAACCGTGGCCGATACCGTTTCGCCCGAGCGGCGCAGCGCCATAATGGCGAACATTCGCAGCCGCAACACGACGCCTGAGCTGAAAGTCCGCCGTTACCTGCATAGCGCGGGCTTGCGCTTCCGACTCCACAAGAGCGGACTGCCGGGCAAGCCTGATCTAGTGTTTCCGTCGCGCCGGATTTGTGTCTTTGTTCACGGCTGTTTCTGGCACGGCTGCGAACGCTGTGTAGATGGCACGCGCGCAGTCAAGTCAAACTCGGCATTCTGGATTGAAAAGGTCCGAAAGAACCGCGAGCGCGATGCACGCAATGAGAGCGCGCTTGAAGCTGACGGGTGGAAGGTCCTTACGGTTTGGGAGTGCCAGCTACAGTCGCCGGTAACGCTGAAGCGTCTCGCCACCCGGATTAAGAACGCGCCTAAGCGGCAGGCTGTACGTACTCCACCAGCAAATCGCGCCGCGTAGGCGTCGCCAGCTTGTGCTTGGCCGTCGCGTTTTTCAATTTCCGTAGCGTGCCCTTAGCCATCAGGCCCAACGCATAGGCCAAGAGTGGCGGGACCGCATTGCCGATTTGCTTCAATTGCTGCCACTCGCTCCCGACAAAAACAAAGCCATCGTGAAACGATTGAAGGCGCGCGGCTTCGCGGACAGTAATCCAGCGGCTCAGGCGCGGATGCACCCACTCACTTAAGTCACGGTGCATCTGTGCGAGTATCGTGTAGGACGGCAGATCAGGATGTAAACGCCGCCACTTTTCAGGACGCTTACCATTCCAAATTCTTTTCGGCAGGCTATCGGCTTTTTCGCCCGGCTTAAGGAATGAGATCAGGTGCGCGCGGCGTTCCAGAATTTCTTTCGTGTGGTGATTGTGAAGCACGGGCTTTTCCTTACCGTGCCCGCGCCGCCATTTCGCGGCCAAGCGGTACGGCGCCGCGTGCGTGTCGAGCCGCATCATTTTCTGAAATTCAGATAGCGCGCGGCCCTTGTTTGGGTACGGCATGACTTCGCCGCTCGGCACCACGCTTGACGGCAAGTCGCTAATCGCATCTTTGACCGTGAACGGCTCAGAACGCTTCCGCGTATTCAAAAGCCCTTGGCAAAACTCGCGCAGTTCGCCGTCAAGCGCGAGCCCGTCACGGATGCCAACAAACACGACGCGCTGGCGCACCTGGGGAACGCCAAAGTCGCTGGCCGTCACCTTTAGGTATGTCGTGTTGCGGTAGCCAATGCGCGCAAATTCCTCAAGGATCAAATCGCGGAAGTGCCCTTTGTTCAGCAAGAGCAAGTTCGGCACATTCTCCATGAGGAAAAGCTTGGGCTTCAGCGTCGCGACGACGCGCGCAAATTCTTCGAACAAGCGGTTGCGCGGATCATGCAAATCGCGAGTGCCGATTTGGCTGTAGCCCTGGCAGGGCGGCCCGCCGAAAACGAGATCGACGTTGGCGAGCCCGTATTGCTTGACGTGATCGGCGCCGCGTGTGTTCAGGAAGGTGGCCACGTCACCTTCAAAGAGCGGCGTCTTGGGGAAGTTGTGCCGGTAGGTTTCCGCTGCGAAGCGGTCTAGCTCGACTGCGCATTTGATCTTGAAGCCGGCCAGCTCGATACCCTCGCAAAAGCCACCACAGCCGGCAAAGAGCGATACCGCAGTCAGTTGGCCCATAGCCCCGCCTCCAACATGTGACTCATTAGCTACGACCAAATCATGAACAAAGACCTACCTGAGCCGCGAATCCGCGTCAAGGACCAAGTAGTTAGGGGAAAACAGACCCGTGACTGTGGGTCCGTGGATGGGTAGTCACGGACTCGATTAGCTTGGGCGCGTGAACCTTGCCAAGCATTTTGGACCCGCAGTTCGTAAGCACCGTGAGCTAGTCCGTCTGAGCCAAGAGGACCTAGCCGACCGTGCCGGGCTCGACCGTACATATGTGAGCGGCATAGAGCGGGGTCGGCGCAACCCCACGCTCGATGTTCTACAGAGGTTATCCACTGCGCTCGGAGTGGACCTGGACGTGATCTTCGCCACTGCGCGCGAGCTGTCGCGCGGGAAAGGCGGGGCCTCATAATGCCGTTCCAGTTCAATCAAGCGACAGTCTGCCCCGCGTGCCCGTATGGCACTTGCGTTGAGGACCGGCGCGTGAACCGGGTGAGGGGCCGCAACACCGACTTCCGTCTCAAACAAAGCGTCGCCATGCAATGCACGTTTGGCGACTTCATGCCTGGCACCGATAATGATCCTGATCCAACGCGTACCTTTGGCGAATACCTGGGCCAATTCCGCTCCAACGCGCATGGCGCATTGTCAGTGTTGTACGGGGCAGGATTTGCTTTCAGCGGCTCAGCACTCGCGAAAGTCGAGGGCGATGTTTTCGAGCTGATGGAAGCCGGCGCCATCTGGAATGCGTTTGCTGCCTGGAACAAATTCATGGACGGGCTGCCGTGGCCGTCCAAGGTGTTCACGACACCGAACGGCACTGTCGCAACCCCGTCGCGAAAGGCGGCGATTTTGAAGCTGCCACGCGGATACGACACGACGCGCTTGTTCAAGAGCGAAGTGAGGACGCGCATTCAGGCGCACGAGCAAGCACTGAAGCTGCGGGGGATGGAGCTAGGACTGTCATCGCCGGACATCGTGGGCATCCGCATTCCTGATCCTATGCCGCCAGAGTTTGCGCCGTTCCTGGACCCGCTTCCCAACCTGGGAGAACAAGCGCGCCTGATCCTGGAGAAAACGCACGAAAAACTGGAAGGCACGTTGGAAGGCCGCTCATTCCTTTTCGCGATTGCAGTTAAGCGCACGACTCGCAGCGACCGTCTCTATCAGCCGCTCTTTGAAGCGAACGTGCTGAAATATCTGATTGAGGAAGTGCTGCGCGGCGCCGCCTTCCGTTTCCATGTTCACATGGGCTCGTTTGAAGGCGCGGACGTTGAAGGGCACTACAACGCCGCGTCGCTTGTGTCACTCATGCGCGGCGGTGAGCCGACGAAGGCAGTGACATCAACCTATCTGGCCGAACGGCCGGTGGAGTGCGCGCAGACAATTCTAAACGACCTGCCGTTGTTCCCACTCTGATGGTGCGCCCGTGCCAGAGCAATACCGCCGTCCGCGCACACATGAAATGGTCGAACTGGTCGAGCGGATGCGGCGCGCTCGGGCTGAGGAGCAAGACGCCCTGCTAGTCGTGCGCCACTTCAATGCGCGGCTTTCGGCCAAGAGTAGCGCCGGCTTCTGGCCGACAATCGGAACCGCGCTTGCCGCCCGTCACCCTTGGCTTGTAGTCCTGTGTGAGAGCTGCGGCGGCATCACCGATCTAGATTTGCGGGTCAAGCCACGCGACCCGGATGCATCTATCCGCATTGTCTTGCGCGATGTGCGCTGCCCGCGATGCAATGGTCACGGGCGCCCGCGCATAGTAGCCTTGGCGGCACATCCCTCGATCTGAGGCGCATATGGGCTGGCGGGCATGGGACGCTTACGAGCGCGAGGCGCATGAACGCTGGAAAGCGTTGCCTTGGCGCGAGCGTTACGACTGGCGAGCGATTGCCAGTGTTGCGATAGTCGTCATCGTCGCTGCGGCGATCTGGTACATGCTTCGCTGACGCGCTTGGCTGCTAGATCGCCATCACTGTGCCGTGGTCTATGCAGCACATGGCAACGCCTTCTCTGCAATCGGCTCGGGGAAGATCGGCCCGCCCGCCATGACGCGCTCGGCTATCGCTTGCGCCTCCGCCATCGCCTCACGTTCGGCTGCGGCTTCGCGCTCCCATGAAGGCACAAAGCCCTCGGGCATCGCCTCGCGATACATCTTCTCCCATTGATCGGGAGTGCGAGCGCGCCGCTCTTGCTCGGCACAGCGGGCCAATGCTGCCCGTTGCTGGCGCCGTATCACTTCGCCTACCTCGCCCGGCTTATTGGGCCACGACCGCGAAGCGCAGTTAGGACGATGTTCGGGCTCGGCTGCGGAACGTAGCTGGCGCCGCTGCGCTGCCAGCACTGCCGCCTCGACTGCGGCGCCGTAGGCTTGCCGCTCCTCGCGCGTGAGCGTTCTGCCGTTCGCAAGTTTGCGGAAGCGCACAAGCGCGGGCGACGTGACGTTGTACTCGGGGCCATGCTCTTTCATGACTGCGCCTCCCGCATCGGGGCGGGCTGCGCAGCTACCTCGCGGGCCATTCCGAGCGATGGGCAAACGCGCGGATCACCACTGTCGGTAACGCCGTAAACATAGAACTCGCCGTCCACTTGCCAGATTTCGATTGCACCATGTTGTTCAATAAGCCGGATCATCGTGTAGCCTCCCGCAAAGCGGCAAGGCGAGCGGTCAACGGTCCCTTGGCTGCGCCTTCGACCGTGCGAGCCCGCACGTTGGCGCCGGGCTCACACGCCGCACGGAATAGCTCGGGCCTAAAGCTGGAATTGTCGCGAATGAACGTCTCGCACAGGTGGTCAATCGCGTAGTTCACGCCGTCAACGATGTCGGTGGCGTTGCACTTCGGCTCCTTGGCGCGGATGTCCCGCACAGCTTCTTGCATCGCCTCCGCGACCGCCTGATAGTGCCGCTTGTTGAACATGCTCATTAGATCGCCTCCATTGTAAGAACATGTCTTACATAAGAAGCGGACCGATGCGCGGACAAGCTTGATCGCTCGGCATGGTGAATTAAGGCTTATGTCGCCAAGTGGTGGGGACGATCCGCGTGGTGTGCTATGATGTCGTCGAGGAGAGAGCCCGTGCGGATCAGATCGACCGAGCAACGCGAGGAGCGGCGCAGGCAGTTACAGCGCGAAGCCTCCCGCCGCTATTACTGGCAGCCGCAGCGCGTTGCAGCCCGCGAGGACCGGCGACGGTCGCGGCGCATTGCCCGGCTTGAGCGGCGCACGGCGAAGCAGCGAGAGGATGCCTTGCTAGATGCCGGGCTGCCTCTCGCGCAATAAAAGTACAAAATCAGAATTTCGATTTTTGTCTCATTGTTCCTGCATGAGCGCGCTCATGTTTGCGCTCATGTTGGATTGATGAGCGCGCTCATGTTCGCGCTCATATTCGCGCTCATGTCCGTGCCTAAAAGGTCAATGAAATCAGCGGTCAACCTTCGCGCTCATGTTGGCGCTCATGTTTGCGCTCATGTTCGGCAATTTCTGCGCTCATGTATGTCCCCCGATAGGGGGACATGGGCGCAAAGCCCCGCTAAGTGAACTCGGAAAAACGGCGAGTGTATAAGTCACAGCCCATTGGCGTGGTGACGGTTGGCGTGGTGACGTAGTGAGCGGTTGGCTAGATTGCGATGGGTGGGACCATTCCGCCTCGCGCGCGTAGCTCGACAAGTGCCACGGGTTTTGCCGGGCGCCTGGAGCCTTGCCAGCTCGACCGAAAGGCGCACAGCTCACAAAATCGGTTGCGCAAGCCCTGCAAGGTAGAGGGTATTCCGGCTGCCCTCTGACGGTCCTGGGCTCGATCTCGACCAGCTCGACCGGCTCGACCGGCTCGCATTGGCAGCTAGGCGGATACGTCAGCCGCTAAACCGATCCACTATCATATTGATATTATTGGGTTTATAACGTCGATGCAGTGCCATGCTACAAGCTAGGCCACAAGCGCGATGGCTTAAACCCTTCGGATCGAGCCCGAAAAGACCGGGGGTAGGGTGGGGCCACCCCCGCCAATCGCGCACACACGAATTTTCTGTGTAACCACCGTTGCGCGCGGGCCGCGTCTCAAACCGAGTTAAGTAGTGTGAAGTTGCCCTACCTGCGCTGCCGAGCACCGTGCAGGCCGAAGCCTCATGTGCCGGCGACGCGCCTAGCTCCGCGTCACGACCCCAGGAAAGCGCAGCACCGGGAAGCCATCGTCGTCCTCTACGACGCGATGGCCCCAATAGGTCGGATCATTGTTGCAGTGAAACGGATAGACGCGAACCTGCGCGTAGGGATCGCCGGGAAGCCGTCGCCATGCCAGCACGCGCGAGAGCGCGACAAAGAACGGAGTGCCGGGCGCACTGAGAAACGTCACCAGAATCTCGGGCTCCCGCGCGTTAGGCGGCAGCCACCTGGGGTCGATAGGCACGGCCTCAATCCTTAACCACTAAGGATTTTTCCCAGGCCAGCACGTCCTTCGCGAGCAGGCGCGTGAGGCTGCCGATCTTGACCGCGCGCAATTCACCATTGGCGATCATGTCATAGGCTTTGGTGAGGCCGATTTTGTACTGCGCGCAAAATTCCTTGACGGTGAGCGCACCTTTCATGTCGGACGGCATGGTGTCCTCCTTTTCGTAGCTTGCCGTCATTGTGCGCCCGCCATCGCGCGGCGACAAAAAAGGACACTTGAATTGTCCTTGTTGGACGCTGGTTTCTCCCGCGCACTAAAATTTCCGCAAGATCGAAATTGCAGGAGAGAACCATGCCGATCATCGACACGATCAAGAGCTTCACTGGCGGCGACAGCGTTGCGCCGGAAGTGACGAAGGCCATCAAGATTGTCCAGGCTGCGGTGCAGGTCGAGGCCGAGCTGGTCGCCAAGCAAACGACGCTTCGCAAGAAGTTTGCCGATACCGAGGAAGCGCGCGACCGCTACGCGCTCGACGATGACGACCGCTACAAAAAGCTCGACCAGGAAGCGCAGCGTATCGACGGCGAATTGAAAAAGAACCTTGCCGCGTTGCGCGAGGCCGGACGGCGCAAGGCCGAAGCCGAGGAGGGGTTGAAGGCCACGCGCGGCTCCGCGTCTATTGCCATCGCCAGGGATTTCGCCGCGAAGCGGCAGGCGGCGATGAAGAAGATCGCGGACGGTATTGCCCTCGCGGTCGAGGGTTGGCGCGAGCACCACGATCTGAACGCCAACGTCATGCTGTGGCAGCCCGATCTCGGGCAGCACATCGGTGGCCTCTTGCTCGGACGCAACGATGTCACGTCCATGGTCGAGCAGGAGCTGTGGCGGCTGAGTGCGCCGCCTCCGCTTGATGGCAGTGCGCCGCCTCCGTTCCCCGGCGCCCGCGTGCTCATGCTTGCTGGCAACCCGAACAAGTTGAAGCCGCTGGTCGAGGTTGCGACCGAAGCTAACGATTATCTGGTGCGACGTGCGGAAGGGCTCAAAGCGCAGCCGGTCGCGTCGCCGCAGAAAGTCGAGCGCCCCAAGGCCGAGACGCCGAAAGCCGAACCGCAGGCTGAGACGGCGCTACCTCACGTCGATGCCTCGCACGTCATGGCTGGCCTCGGCAAGCGCAGGATGTCGTGACATGCGCCCGCTCCTCCAAAACGGCGTCACGAACCTGTTCCTGGGCCACAACGGCAATAATCAGGCGGCAGTCGCCTATGAAGCCGCCTTCCAGGAAGCCGCGACCAGCAACGCGGTCATCCTCGCTCTGGTCGATACGCCCGGCGATGGTGCGGTGTTGCGTGACCGCTTCGCCCTGTGGCTCTCCGCGCGCGAGCACAATCCCGAACTGGTCAAGCGCCTGATCGCGGTCAAGGACTGGCGGCGCTCGTTGACCGGCGTTGCGCTTCTCGCTCTGGTCATGGATGCGATTGGCGCCGAGCACCGCAATGCGTCTGTAGTTGTGTTGCTCGAATTGTCCGGCGACATGCTCTCCACGCAACCGGATGATCGCGTGTTCCAAGCCGCGAGCGATTTGATCGCGTTGCTTCCGCATGACGCCATGGTGGTCCTGTCGATTGCGATTGGCCCCGATGGGATGCCGGTGCCCCAAAGTTACGCCGAAGGCGCGCAGCGAGTTTACCGCGTGCAGTCGAGCGGCACTGCGATGCGATTGACGATTACGCCCATGGCGCCGCTGCACGGCAATCCTATTCGGCTGCAAGGCCACGTTGCTCATGGTGGCGTTGTTCTAGTGGATGACGACGATGCGTAAGAGAACCCCGACGATCACCAAAGCCACCAAGCTCGTACTGACTCTTGCTCGCGGACAACAAATCGGGGGCAACGACCCCACGATCATATCCTTGGAGCTAGAGGGCGTTGACCGTTCCGCCACCGAGGAAACCGTTTACTTGCGCCTGATGGAGAAGGACCATGAGTGACAGCTTGCCCCCGATTGCGCCCGCGCCGCCCGGCCTCTCGGCAGAAACCCTAGCGTCCGCCGACGCGATCTATGCTCGCCACGGATATTCCGAACAAGAGCGCGCCGCTGCCGGATACCGCGCTGCGCCTGCCGCTGGCACGGATGCGCCTGCGCCGAAGCCCGGTGACACGATGGGCTTCACGCCGCCCGCGAACACTGGCGGCGGCAAGACGACTTCCGGCGAAACGGTGCGTCCGCCCACGGCGGCGAGCCATTTGCCTTACGAGCAACGCCGCGACGCGCTGATTGCGCTTAAGGGCAAGGTGGACGATGCGACCATTGCCGCAGCGGCCAAGGCCGAAGGCGTTGACCTTGCCGATCTCAAAATCACGGCGCCGACGCCTCCCGAAAACGTGACGCTCAATGAAGCGAACGAGCGGCTTCGCGTGCAAGGCGACCCCGCGTTGACGGCGGGCAATTCGCCGGACGACTACAGCTTTCAATTCGACCCGAAAGAGATCGCCGCGCTCGACGAAACGGAAGTAGCCGAGGCGAACCTTATGTTTAAGGACGCCCTGCACGCCGCGCAAATCCCGTTGTCGCAGGCGCAGTCGATTGTTCGCGAAACCGTGGCGACTATCAATCACCTGGATGGCCTGAGCGATGCCGCGCGCGAACTGGAAATGAAGGCGCAAGGCGAAATCCTAAAACGTAGTGGCAACATCAACGAGATCATGCACTACGCCGAGTTGACGCTATCGCGCTTCCCCGAGGACTTCCGCAACGAAATGTTTGCCAATCATGCGTGGTCGAGCGCGGACGCCTATCTGGCGCTGGCGGCTGCCGGTCGCATGATCGAAGCGCGCGAGGCGCGTTACGGAACGAAAAAATAATTCGCGGTGTCCCCAACAGCACTGCGAAAGGCCGGTGTCGCAGGCTCACGGTCGCCGCGACGGGAGAAGCGATACCGGCCAATAGTTCAGGAGAGTGTCATGCGTGCCGAATTGACCGAGGATGAAAGAGCCAAAGCGCGTGTGCGCGATCAACTTCGCCGCGCTTACGAGGACTGCAAGCCGTTCCTCGACAAATCCATTCCGCTCGGCAAGCCGTCGCTCGAAGATGCCTTCGCGATCAAGCGGTACTACGCGCGGAAGCACGCGCGCGGTGAGTACGGGACCTATTGGCCGCTGCACGAAACGAGCACCATGCAATTCGGTGCGATGCGGTCGATGCGCGATGGCGGCAAGCGCCGCGCCATTTAACGAGAAGTGCCATGGCCGAAGTTGATCCCGACGATGAATTGCTTGGCATAAAGCCGCCCGCGCTAGTCGAGACTGAGACGGATGATCTCGGCCCGGCGATGAGGGTGTGTCTGCCGAAAGAGCGCGAGTTTGTCTTGAACATGCTCGCGGGCATGAACAAGGCGCAAGCCGCTCGCCACGCGGGCTACGGCCTCCCGCACAGTACGGCTGAGACGATGGCAAAGACCGCGCTGCGCCTGTCGCAACGTCCGCGCGTTGTCGCCGCGCTAGTGGAGGAAGCGCAAAAGGCGCTTCGCAGCATGGCACCCGAGGCCATCGGCTCTTTGCGGGAGTTGCTCACCACGTTTGATCCGAAGGCCAAGCTTAAGGCGATTGAAGTCATCTTGGCGCGCACGGACCCTGCGGTGCAGCGCATTGACCAGAATGTGAAGGTCGAGGTTGTGGACCGGGACGCGGAAAATCTCAAAGCGTTGCGCGCGTTCAAGGCGAGCGGCGCCACGCGCCAATTCCTAGAGGAGTGGTTCGGCTACAGCGGATTGCTTCGGTACGAAAAGATGATCGCGGTCGAAGATGCGGCGCAGGTAATCGACGTGGAGTACATCGAGGTGAAGTCCAATGACTGATACGGTAGAGTACGGGCCGGACCCGAATGAAATCCGCAAGCATCAGAAAAAGCTGCTGAGTGCGCGCGAGTACAATCTGAAATATCGTCGCCGCGACTTCTTCAAGCCGAGCGCGAAACAACGCGACTTCGCGAACGCGGACCCGCGTCTTACGGAAATCCGGCTTATCGCCGCGTCGCAGTCGGGAAAGTCGAGCATCAGCATGGCGGTCGAAGCGCAGGATGCGACCGGGAATTACGAGGAGTGGATTGGTCCGACAAATCGGAAGTTCCTCAAGCCGCCGAAAATCCACCGTCCGCATGAATATATGTCGTGGATCGTCAGCACTTCGAGCCAAGTGCAGAAACAGACGATGCAGCTCAATCTTGTCGGCAACGTGGACGATCCGAACGGGCTCGGCACCGGCTTCCTTGCGCTCGACGAAATCGTTGGGAAGCCGATCATGCAGGCGGGGCGCCAAGGTGTTGTCGATAACATCACTGTGCGCCGCGCCACTGGCGGCACGGGCAACATCGGCTTCCGCACCATGGAGCAGGACATCAGCGCCTTTGCCGGTGCCACGCTCGATCAATTCCGATGGGACGAACCTGGACCCATTCGCACCTATCTTGAATGTCTCGCGCGTCTCACTGCTGTGCCGAATAGCCGTGCGTGCGTCACGCTGACGCCGACCGAAGGCCGCGATCAGCTTTACATGCGGTATGAGGAGCCTGCGCCGCTCCGCAAGACGTGGCGCATGACGCTTTTCGACGCCGAGCATCTTACCAAGCAACAGGTCGAGGAGATCATTGCGCGCACGCCCGAGCAAGATCGTCCGATGCGAATTTTCGGTGAGCCCGCGCAAGGTTCGGGCAGCGTGTATCCGTACCAGGAGCAAAGCATCATCCACAACGTCGATCCGGCTGTTTTCGAGAGCCAGCCCTGGATCAAAGTCGGATGGGGCGTTGACATTACGCATGGCGGCTCGGCCAGCGCCTTCGGCGCGGTGCTCGCCTTCTATGACATGCACAGCGACGTGCTCTACATCGTCGATTGCATCAAGCTAAAGGGCGTCAACATTCCCACGCAGGTGCAGGCCATCCGGCAGCACCCCTATGGCGACGCCATCGTGGTCTATCCGCGAGATAGCGAACAACCCGGCGACGCCATGACCGGCGACACGTTGCGCGACCAGTACAAGCGGGCCGGTCTGGTCATGGCCTCTAAGTACGTCACCGATGACCGCAACAAGTCGCCGGGCTTAGAGGACGGCATTACGCACGTCAGCACGCGCCTTGCGACCGGCAAGCTTAAGGTCGCCGCGCATTGCCGCGACTGGTTCGAGGAATACCGCAGCTACCATCGCAAGGACCGCAAGGTGGTCCGCGAATTTTGCGATCTCATGGACGCGACGCGCGTCCTAGTCATGGGCATTAAGCAGCTCCGCTACATCGAAATGCGCGGCTTCGCGTCGCAGTACCGGCAGCCGCAGCAAAAGCGCGATTGGGACATTTTCACTGGAAAGCCGATCTAGGAGAGCGCGATGGCAAAGGACGACGAAAAGCTGCCGCCTGTGCGGCCCGTGCTCGACAACAATTATCGCGGCTGTGATCCGTACAACCGCGACTTCTTTACCTTCCGCGACCCGCGCAATCGAAAGAAGGCCAAGCTGCCGACTGGCGGACAAGCGCGCCTCGACCCCGGAGCGGAGGATGAATACTTCGGAATTGATAGCTGACCAAAGCAGGACATTTAGAGTGTCCTGCTTTGCCGACGCTGCGGACAGACGGCTAGCCTTCGGATTAACGGCGAGGCGTGACTGACAGGTGAACTATGATCGACAAACGAAAATGCGCGCTCGGCCTCGCCGCCAAGGGGTGGCGTATCATTCCGCTCGCGGCCAACAGCAAGAAGCCGCCCTATGGCGTTAGCTGGCCGGACGTTGCCACTACGGACGCCGATACGATTGCGCGCTGGTTTGAAGCTGCGCCCGACATGAATTACGGCGTAGCGCCGCGCGAGGGACAATTCATTCTCGACATTGACACCAAGGGCAAGATCAACGGGCGCAAGTCTTTCGAGGACTTGGAATTGGAGCACGGTGCCGCGCCGTTCACGTTGACGGTCGAGACGCCGAGCGGCGGCTATCATCTGTATTGGCTCGGCACTGCGCCCGTGTCGGCTGGCAAGGCGTCACTACTTGGCGGCATTGATGTGCGCGGCAATGTCGGCGGTCATGGTGGCTACGTTGTAGGCCCCGGCTGCACGATTGACGATAAGCCGTACAACATCACTGGTGACTATGGGATCGCCCCGGCTCCCGACTGGTTGCTGGCCCTGTGCGCGCAGCCGAAGCATGACGCGGTGAAGCGCCCGCCCGGTGCCGAGCTGGACACTGCGGCTGACGTGGAACGGCTCACGCGCTTCCTACAAGACCTTGTGGCCGAGGGCGACGTGGCGATTGAAGGTGCTGGCGGCGACAACCGCACCTTCAAACTCCTCGCGTACTTGCAAGACTATCTTTCCGAGGACAAGGCGCTCGAATTGCTCCGCGAGCACTGGAACCCGCATTGCGTTCCGCCGTGGTCCGATGACGAATTGGCGACCAAGGCGCGCAACGCGGGCAAGCACCGCCAGAATGACCAGGGCGCCAAGGCGACGCGACCGGCCAGTACCGTGTTCGCTGAATACAAAGCCCCTCCCGAGGAGGTACGGAAAGGACGCGGCCCTTTTGACCCGCTCGACTTGGCGGCGGCGGAAAATTCCGAGCCGCCGAGCTATTGGGATGAAGGCCGCTTGCTCATGCGTACCGAGGAGGGCTGTGTCGCCATCCTGAGCGGGCCGAAGGGCGTTCACAAGACGGGTATCATGCTGACCAGTACCATCGGCCTTGTGTTCAACAACGACAACGCGAGCACTGCCTACTTCCTCGGGGAAGCGGCCTATGACGCCGCGCGGTCCCGTATCCCCGCGATTTGCGAGCACTTCGGAAAGACGGTCGAGGACCTTGTTGCGACCGGACGCTTCGCGCTTGTGCCGACCATTCCGCAGCTACTGGACCCGCAACAGGTCACGGATGCCTGCAATGCCGTGGCGTCGATTAGGCCGAACATTGTGGTGCTCGACACCACGGCGCGTGGCCTTATCGGGCAAAAGAAAAACAACGATGAAGTCATGACCCAGGCCGCGCAGTCCGGCTACAGCTTCGCCGGACGCTTTAACGCGCTCGCCGTACTGGTCGCGCATGAAGGCAAGGATGCCGAGCGCGGGACCAAGGGCTCCTCTGACTTCGAGCAAATGGCCGACCAAGTTATCTCGGTTAAACGTCAGGGGGCGGTAGTGTACGCCACCATGAAGCACAACCGGCTTGGGCCGACCGACTATCAGGCCGCGTTCCTAATCCGGGAAAAGACGAAGCCGGGGCGCTATGACCGCGTGCCCGTTCTGGTCCCGACGAAAAATGCTGGCGAAGCCGAGGAGCGCGTGGTCGATTACCACGACAAGCTGACGGACAAGCAGCGCCGTCTGCGCCGCGCGGTGCGCGAGATACTTGACCGGCACCAAGCCTATGACCTTTCGGTGCGGATCACCAATCAGATGCTGGCCTTGGAATTGGCTGCCCACTTCCCGGACATGATGGAACCTCGCGAGGGGCAGTCGGCTCAGGAGGCGCATGAGCAAGGCATCAGCGACATCATGCACATGCTCAGGAACGCCACGCGCGGGCGCGGCAAGCGCAAGCCGATCCTCTATGGCTACTATGCCGACGCGCTGCCTCCCGGAGCCCATGCCGGACAAAAGGAAGTGCGCTATTGGATTGCGCCTCGACCGCTTGACGATGACGAAAGCAACGTGGTGCAATTCCCTGGCAGCGGCGAGGAGGATTGAATTGTAGCTTGGGCTGTAGCGCCTCAGGGCATGGCGTCAGAAGTGCCAATAAATCGGCCTCTTTTGCGCCTGTTTGCCGTCCTCCCTCTCCGCCATACCATATTGAAATACCTAATAATTATCTGTCTAATTCTCCAAACCCCCGGCTAGGCCCCCCTCTTTGCTCCTTGCCGAACCGTAGATCATTCTTACGGTCTCCGCTGAACGTCCGGTTGGATTGCTAATTTATAACTGATGTCTCAGTCATTGTTGTTGCCGGCTAGATTGCGCCGCAGGTGCTCGTGGCCGATCGGGTCTAACCGTATTGTAGAGACGCCGGTTCCCGACACCATTTGGGTTTCAACGTGTAGAAGATGTCGCCGTTGGACAGCGCATCCCGCAGTTTGCCATTCACGCTTTCGATATCCGCAAGGCAAAGAGAGATCGCATAGGGCCGAGGTCAAATTGGTGGGTCCGTACCCAAACGGATAACCCACCGACAAATCAAGCCGCGAGTGGTTGCGACTGCTCACCGCGGCCGACGAGTCAACGCCGAAAGCGACTTACTGCGTTCGTGAAAATATAAGTCAGCCTACAGAGGCACGTTGTTATTTTAATCGGCGCAACCTAAAGTTCAGTGGGGATTTTTGGGGCGCTAAAATGCAGCCGGACATTCGAGATTATAAGACGTACCCCCGCATGACGCGGTGGTTCAATCCAATTCTTCTTATTAAGCTCTTGTGGAATGTGATCGTATCGGGCGTTTTCGGCCAGTATGCCGACCGCCGGTTGATGATCGCTGCATTAGACACGTGCCCGGCAAGCGACATCGTCAGGCGCGCCGCGGATGCCAAGCTTACGGTCGGTACTGATGGCGCCGTCTGGTTCGACTTTGTCGCTGACCTAGGCGACGGTTTTGACGCTACCTACGCGGTTGCAACGCTCGTTGCGGCTCCATTTTTAACCGTCGGCGGCACGACGTTACCGCGCGGGCAAGCACTAATTTTCGGCGGAGACGAAGTTTATCCTGCCGCAACGGCGGACGCCTACCGCCACCAGATGGGCGATCCTTACAAGTTTGCTCTCCCTGACCCCGATCCAACGTCGGAATCCGGCATTCCAGTCTACGCGGTGCCGGGCAATCATGACTGGTATGACGGGCTCGTGAACTTTTTGGCTTTCTTCGGTAGGCACAAGTCTTGGCACATGGGCGCGTGGCGTACGAGTCAACGTCGGAGCTACTTTGCTCTGCAGATTTCGGATGGCTGGTGGCTGTGGTGCACTGACATTCAGCTTGCGGATGATATGGATCAACCGCAGGCCGACTATTTCAAAACAATTGCTGAGGGCATGCCCGAGGGCGCAAGGATTATCCTGTGCAGCGCCGAGCCAGGTTGGCTTTACACCACAACGAACCGCAAATCGTTCGAGATCGTCGACTACGCCGTTCAAATTGCGCGCAGCTTCGGTCGGGGCTTATCCGTCCCCATTTTACTTTCCGGCGACACACATCACTACAGCCGTTATGCGTCAGAAAACGGATTGCAATTTATCACATCAGGTGGCGGTGGTGCATTCTTGCATCCCACACACCAGTTGCCTGATGAGATCACTTTCAACTGGCTCGATAGGCCGACCAAGGTCTCGCTTAAACGTAACCCTTCAACCAACGAACCCACCGAAAACGTCGCTTGCTATCCTACTCGCGAGCGGAGTCGTGCGCTGCTGTGGCGGAATTTGTGGTTTCCTCTAACCAACTGGGATTTCGCGGTCGGATTGGGCGTCTTTTATTGGCTTTTCTCTATCGGGCTAACCCTACGGTCCAGCATCGATTTGTACCTCATAACCGCAGCGATTTTTATCTGGGTTTTTGTCGGATACACTCGCAGGCAAGAGAAGAGCGACGTTCTCGCGGTCTATGCCTCAGGAATTCTGCAAGGGCTAGCACACACCTACGCTTTGGTGGCGCTCACAAATTATGCAATGACCCTAAACGCCGGGTACTTCGCGAACGGTAGCCCTTGGGACGTCTGGCTGTGGTTGTTGGCCCTTGGCTGCGAGGTGGGCGTTCCGGGCGGCTTTATCGGCGCTGCAATCTTCGGCGTAAACCTTTTAATCACCTGTCATCTCTTCCGGCTCAACACCAACGACGCATTCAGCGCGCTACGACTGGAAACTTACAAAAACTTTCTCCGCATCAAAATCGTCGGCGATACGGTGACGATATATCCAATCGGCCTCGACAACGTGCCAAAGCGAAGCGACTGGAGAGCCAATCCGTCAAAAGATGGACCGAAATTCGTGCCTTCCTCTCCGCTCAGATATCGTCTTATCGAACAACCGATTGTGTGGCAGGTTCGAAAATGAGTGCAAGTTCTGCCCAACCGGCATCGCCTCAAGCAAGCATCGCACGACCCGGAACCCGGCTCCGAAAAGAGTTTTTTGTCAGCACTTTCGTGATTGTTCTTACCGTGCTGGTAGGAACCGTCTGTATATTCGCCCTCGCCTCCACGCTGACTCAATCAAGAATACTCAGTCTGTCATTCGACGGGGTCCCGGCGAGCATTTGGAAGCTGGATTCAGTTCGACAAGACTGGAGCGCTCTGAGAAAGCAGATTGCCGATCAAACCGAGGCTTTGAAAGCAGCAAATTCCGCAAACCTGATGCTGGAAGATCGCGGTACAAAAGCAGCGCAAGGATTAAATTGGGCGAAAGAGCAACTGAAGGATACGCTTTACGAAGTATCCGCGTCACTCTCCGGCATCGATAATGATCTTAGCGATTTCTTGAGCGGATCTGCAGATTATGGGGCAAAAGTTGCCCGGCTGAAAGCATCGAACGCGCGTCTGCGTAATGGCCAAGCCAGTCTGGCAGGTGTACTGGATCAGTTTGATAAAATTAGCGGCGCGTATGCTATCGCCAAAACTGAGTATGATGAGTACGACGCAGAAAGCAAAGGTCTTAATCAAAAGATCACTTCTCTTGCGAGTGGCATAAAATCGATCCAAGACAGCATCGACGTTGTTTTCTCAAAGATTACGAAAAACGTTGACGCTCCCACCCGCGCACGCATTGAAAACGCACTTTACGAACTAAATCCCACGTCAACTTGGTTTAGTAAAGCAATAAGCTGGTTCGTTATTTTGCAACCCGACGTGCTTTCCTTGATTCTCGTTGTTTTGATGGGCGTGCTCGGCAGCTCGATGCAAATCCTTCATTCGCTTTTTCGTGGCGACGGCATTCAAAGCTTTGGTGATTACGTACTGCGTCTCAGCGTTGGTGCCATTACCGCTCTTGTCATCTTTATTGTAGCTAAGGCGGGAGTCCCCATTATCGCTGATGCATCTCGTCTTAACGGCGATGCCCCGATCAACCCCTATTTTGTTTCGTTTGTTGCGATAATCTCCGGTCTGATGTCTGAGCAAGCGATTGTAACCGTACAAAATCAAGGCCAGCGGTTTTTTGCAAATGGTACTAGCGAACCAGACCGTTGGGCCCGACAAGATTTGAATCCAGACCTTGCTGCACAAAATCTCGACGTGCCAACTCTCGCCCGGTACCTAACCATTTCGAATGAAGCCGCAGAAGCTATTCTCAAGGGCAGTCAAAGGGCCACCAGTGAGCAGCAAAAGATTGTTGCCATCTATCTGCGGAAGAGCGTTCGAGATTTGTTTAGCGACCTTCCCCAACGTTGAAGGCGGTCTACAGACAATGTTGCGCATTATAACCCTACTCACCGTTTTGACGCTTGGCGCCTCACAGGCCTGTGCAGCGGGACTCGGAGGGAAGTTTTCGCCATTAGAAGCGATGCATCAAACTCCCTACGGCTCTCTCTTCTTCATCGAAGATACGGCGAACGATTTTGACATTCGACGGGGGGCAATATTTGTCTTGATCCAAGGCGATGGCAATTTGCGGCTACCAACGCAATCTCAAGGCTATTGCTTTGCTTTCAATCATTATACAATCACCGACAGGTCGAAGCTGTCGAAGACGTATCGAGCTCGAATCCGTAAAACACTTGCAAACGGTAAAATCAAATCTGAAAATTTCTCAGCTGAATTTATTCCGACACCGATCATCACCTCTCCGGCTGTGCCAAATCTCTGTATTAACGGCGTAAGCGGGGTGACACTTATCCAAATTGAATTCAACTCGGAGGCGGGTCCTGCCTTTTCCAGAACTATAGCTTTTTCCCTAGTTGAGTAAGCGGTCGGCGATTAATCGGCAGCCGCAATCTATGTTAGTTCAATCGAGAAGCGCGGCCTTAGGTAGCAAATTCACCAAGTATGACGCGGCGATCCTAGTCTATCGGCGGCGCTTTGGCTGCATGAAGCCCGCCCACACTGAAACCTTTGCAGGCTAGTGCAGGTATATCGCTATGCCCGCAGCAAGTACTAGTACCGCTACATTGATGCTGCAAAAGCCAGCCAGCCAACCCATCACTGCTTGTAAACGAGACGCATGAGGCGGGGCCTGTTTTGCCCGCCGTATAACTTTGATCCCTATAGCGCCCACAATGAGTGCTGCAATAATCCAGACCCACCAAGGTGCGGGTGTTGCCCCCTTTAAGGCCTCACTAAAAAACATCAATACCGAGGCAAACAAAAACCAGCTTAGACCAAACAGGAATCCACGCTTCATGGCGTTGCATCCGCTATGACCGGTCAGAATCTTCGTTTTCTGGGGTAATACATCCAAGCGATGCCGAGGGCGATTGTTGCAATGGTGCCGCATAAAACAGCACCTATATCGTCATATGAGTAGCCAAGTAACTTGAGTGTCAGCGCAACCACTATAAGCGGCGCAAAGATTGTCCATCTTCCAGAAAACATCGTGAGGAGCCCACCGCTCAGGTTACAGACGGACGATTTATAGCTCGCCGTTTTGTCGATTTAAAGCGGTTGGTTGTAAAGCGACAGGCCGATCCATTCGGCCTATGGATTTAAGGCAGGTCTACGCCGCAAATTTGCGCCGGTTTCGGCACGAAAAGGGCCTTTCCCAGGAGGAGTTGGCTTACGAAGCTGACGTGGATCGCACGTACATCAGTAAATTGGAGACGGGCGCAACTTATGTCGGCTTGGAAATACTCGGGAAAATTGCTGATGTTCTTGGGGTCGACCCGTCAGTTTTCCTTGTCCCGCATAAACGTGGACCTCGCGGGAAATAAGCCGGGGCGGTTATAGATTCGGGTATCCGCTAGCTCATTGATGCCCTTTAGTCGCCATTGTGGTGGCCCAGGATTTGCGAGGCGCAGTTTAGAAGCCCAGAGAGCAAATTCAGAGCCTGTAGGCTGGTAGGGGGTGCTCCCGTCCAGAAAACTGCTCTACGGGCTTCCTTGGGCTTTGGATGACTCGTTGAGTTCGTCCCGGGGCCTGATCGTGCTCGGACCCCCTTTAGGGGCTATAGAACCCCCCGACTCTTCCTGATCGGAAAAGCGGGTGTTTGAGGTAGAGAGAATCCGGCACGTCAGAGCTCAGACCGGGATTTCGGCAAAACACCACGTCGGCGTAGTTATGCCGACTGCCCTGACGTATTCGGTGACGTAGCTCGGTTGCGTCTCGATGGGTACGACATCGAGGTTGGTCAAGGCACTCTGAGAGACATAGCTGACCAACGTGCAGATTCATGTCCGACATAACTCAGGCTGGCGCTGCTATCAGTCTCGACGCATGGACGTGAGCGTCGTGCACTTCCTTGCCTTTTGCTAGCCCGAGCCTCTGATATGGCTAGCTTTTTCGTTAGGGGTGAGGGGTCTGAGGTACTTATTACGGCCTGGGCTGCTTAGGCCAAGCGAGCGAAACCGGAATGCGCAACACTGACAGCGGGACAATGTCGGTAAAACGTACAGTTTTTGTCGTGACGAAATTCTGCATATCGATTTTCGAGAGAAGGTGCCTGATCCGAACAGGAATTCGCGCGCGATATCGATCATGAATCGGATGAGTTCGGCCGCGTGCTGCGTTGGAAATAAGACGCTTATTGAGGTGGTTGATCCGGTCCCGATTGACAGCGCGGCGGACACATTTTTCGACCCAAGCCTGCTTAAGAATCCGAAGCCGAAAATTCCGATCTGCCAGAATTGCAGGGTTGAGAGCCGCAAGCAGAGAGGGATCGGCGAGCCCAGCGCGTTTGACCGAGGCAGCATTGAGAAAGCGAAGCTCGACACGAAGGACATCATCCTTCTTGCGATATTGCGCCACGTTCCGACCACGACATTTCATGGCCCAGTAAGTCGTCGTGTCAATACGGACCTTGATAGCCCGGCGTGCGCGCCATTTCAGAATCAGGTGCTCATCGATCAATGTTGCCAACTTCTCCGAGACATCGGGCGCCGAATGGAAATCGAAAGCCAAGTCGCACCGGCGGATGCATCCCGAAGGAAAATCCCGCAAGACTGCGCCGACCTCCTCAAGTGCTGCCTTTGTTGGTCGGTTTAGGACAATACGAACACCTTGCCGCATTCCAGTTTTGTCGCGGCAATCTTTAAGCGCTATCCGCCTTCCTTGGGCCGCCTGCAGGCGAATTCGCACTCCCTTCGGCGGCCTGTGATAGAAAATTTCCACCGTATCCAGACTTGCGCGTACTTCAACATCTTCAAGCAGTGACGCGGCGTTCTCCGCAGTGATGTTCATCGGGAAATTCTCGATTAGAGCCAATGCGAATTCCATTCGCGGCGCTCGATGAGGTTTGCCTGCCAGTCAGAAATGTCACTTTCGAGCCACCCAACCTGCCCCTCGCCAAGCTTCAGCGGGTAAGGAAATTCGCGATACTTGATCAATTCGCGAATCTGGTGGGACCGCAATCCGGTGTAGCTCTGAATTTCGGCAAGATGGATGATCTTGTGAGGGCGCATCATGATTATGTCCTATTGAGTAGATTGGTGAAGGTCAGGGCTGATCGCGGTTCGCAATTCGCTGCTGCTGCCACTCGATCAATTCGGCCTCGATCCAGCCGATACGACGCGCACTGAGCTTAACCGGGCGCGGAAAACGTGCTTCAGCGATCAATTTCTCAATCTGCGTCCGCCTCAAGCCGCAATATTTCGGGAGGTCGGCGAGACGGACAATCGTGTGGAGAAACTGCATCTCAGGTAGCTCCGTATCTGGCGCTGTTCAGCGCTGATCGTCGCTACACTTGGCGGAAAAAGCTTTGGTGGGACAGAGTGCGATTAATTCCCGGGAATTAATCGCGTCCTATTTTTTATTGCGTGACAGCCGCCCACTCAGATGTTTGGCGGAATCTCTTGCGACTTGAAGCTCGGTAGAGACTATTTTCCGGACGGTGCTGCGTTTCCTTTTCATTGTTGTCAGCCAGCGTTGGTAGTGTCCGGGCTCCTGTTGTTTCTTGCTATCCACCGATACGGTGTAAAGATCGTGCCAGGCCTCCTCGATAGGCTTTGAACTGCCGGCGGCTCTATGTCTTTTCGAGGCCATCTCAACAAACGTGGCAATACTTGTGGGGCCGAAGTCTGGATCTTCGCCGCGTCGCCGACCGCGCCTCGCGGGGAGAGGGCTCATTTTTGCGGCTTCTACTACGGCACTTCGACCGTATTTGCCGATAAGCCGCGATAGCTCGACTTGGTCGCGCTTAGATAGCTGCCTGGAGGTTCTTGTCGTTTCGGGTGATTGAGGAGGAGCTTTTGAAATCGAATGTTTAGGCGGGTGAGCCATGCCGATTAATCTCTAGTAGGTGTCACCTGACCCTGATTATCGACTCCCTAAGTCTGATTGCAATACGAGGCCCAATCCCTGCAGCGGCGCGAGCGCATGACGCGCCGCAATTTCCAGACCTACCAGGGCTATGTCCGCAATTACATCTGTCGCGATCCGGACTGGCACGCCGCCAAGCACGCGAACCAGCCACGCCTTTCGGTATTTTGACCAGGGCATCGCCAGGCGGCCGCTCGCGCATCTGACCGTCGGCGTTCTCACAAAATTCCGCGCCGATCTGCGCGCCTTTGGCATCAGCCCACAGTATCCCGTAGTAGTTTCAGTGAGTTATGCGAATTTTTGCGTAACGTGTGCCATTCGGTACAATTTTCTACATGGCACATGACTGTCACATGGTACCCAGTCATATTTAATGCCGTGAGAGATGCGAGTGCATTGAACAATCGTTGCGGGTCTGAAGAAACAACTTCGAGGGGGTGCTCAATGGCGAAGAAGAAGGTCTACTACAGCTTTTACTACGACGAAGACGCGTCACGCGTACAGCAGGTCGTCAACATGGGTGTTGTCGAGGGCCAGCAGATGCTTTCGGGCCAAAATTGGGAGGAAGTGAAGAAGAAAGGCGACAAGGCCGTTGAGAATTGGATCGCGGCTGAGATGAAGGGCAAGGACTGCCTCGTTGTTCTCATTGGAACGAACACCTCAAAGCGCCCCTGGGTCCAATACGAGATCAAGAAGGCTTGGGCGGATGGGCTAGGGGTCATGGGCATTCGAATTCATGGTCTCAAAGACCTCGGCACTCAGAAAACATCGGCTCGTGGGAATAGCCCGTTCAGCGACCTGATCACTCCATATGATCCGCCGGGTGCTGACAGCAAAACTGTGTACGCAAGCATCAGCAACAACATCGAGACGCTTGTAGCGAACGCAAAAAGAAAACCGCGCTAAGCTGCTGCCGAGTTACTTTGCGTCGAGGTTACCTTGAGTCTTTACGAACTTGCCATACTTGGTAATGCGACCTCGGCAGAGCGCAGTCGCATTACCCAAACTATCGCCGAGATGCTGGCGGACTTCGGCCTTAAAATCGACGACGACGTCCTGATTCATGATGCGTCAACCGTTGCTTCGCGCGATCTTCGAGCAGCTTTCGCTGCGACTTATTTTGGCGGCGACGCCAGCAAGGATGTCGAGGAAGTCAAAGACCTTGTTGGCGCGAGCCTGCCAATCATTCCCAGTGTTGGGCCCGAAGGCTCTTTCGTCACCGATGTTCCAGAATGCCTTCAATCCTCAAACGGTCTACGCAGGCGCTATGATGATCCCGCAATGAACGAACTAGCTGCGGCATTGCTGGAGATTGTAGGACTGCTTAGAAAGCAACGTCGCGTTTTTGTAAGCTATCGCCGCACTGAATCGCGCGCTGCTGCGATACAGTTGCACGACAACTTATCAGGACGCGGCTTTGACGTATTCTTAGACACCCATGACATCAGACCTGGGGAGCCATTTCAAGAAGTGCTCTTTCATCGGTTGTGTGACTCCGATGTCGTAGTCATGCTCGACACGCCAAACTATTTCAACAGCAAGTGGACTACTCAGGAACTCGGTCGCGCGCGTGCAAAGGAGATTCACATTCTGCGTGTGGTCTGGCCCGGTCACACGCCAAGCAGGTTCACTGCTCTCGCCGAGACAGTCTACCTAGATGCTGCTGATCTTAGTGGCCCGGACGGCCCTATTGTAGCGACTACGATCGATAACATTATCGTCCTCGTTGAACGACTTCGAAGCAAAAGCATTGCATCGCGGTATATGTCGATCACAGGAAGACTTCGGGCAGATGCTGAGCGCATCGGCGCGTCAATCTCTGGCATTGGCTCTCATCGTGCAGTGTCGATACTTCTTGAAGATAAGCGGCAGGTTTGGGCATATCCAATTGTGGGCATCCCAACAGCCGAACTGCTAAACGACGTGGCCGTGAAAGCGAGGCGCGCCCAGTACAAGGACGTGGCAATCCTTGTGTATGATCACGTTGGGGTGTCGAATGCGTGGGCGGAGCATCTCAAGTGGTTAGATGATAACATCGACGTAGTTCGTGCGATCAAGTCAGCGGAAGCTAGTTGGGTGCTGGCGGCGTGGGAGCACAAGCCTTGAGTGACGCCATTTTCCTTTCAGCCAGCGTGCCCGATTCCAAAAGGGCACCCGCATTCGCGAAATCCGCTGACACGGTCGCCATAACCGCCGCCGTAACTGCGCTCGTATATGTCACGCTAGGACGCCGCCCATTGGTATGGGGCGGTCATCCAGCCATAACCCCCATGGTACTCGTCGTATCCGAGAGTATGGGCGTGGACTATGGGAAGTGGGTTAAGCTCTACCAAAGTAGGCTGTTCGAGGAGGACTTTCCAGAGGAGAACAAGCGGTTTCACAACCTCAACCTTACAGACATTATAGATGGCGACCGCGAAAAGAGCCTCGCGCATATGCGCGAGAAGATGTTTCGCGAAAATAAATTCCATGCCGCCGTGTTCATAGGCGGCATGGGTGGAGTCGTGGACGAGTTCTTGTTATTTCGAGAGTTGCAACCGCGCGCGGCAACCGTGCCGGTTCTTTCCACAGGAGGCGCTGTTCTTGAATTGGGCGCCCGAAGGGACGTGGGCTTCTCAGAGGATCTATCCAAAGACTTTGATTATGTGTCTCTGTTCCACCGCCATCTCAATATCGATAAGCGAGAAATGCGTTTTGCCACTCCTGAGGAGCAGCCGAGCTCACAGAGTGAGCGTCTTTGGGCTTTTCAAACCAAGAATAGCTGATCGAAAATCAATACCTCATACTGAGTGTATTAACTCAAAAATCCGTCACACATATATCGGGGAGTGCGATCAGAAATTAAAGCCGCGCCACAGCGCTGAAATGAGCTATCATTAGTGTAGCTATGGGGGCAGTTAGTCGCGAAGAATTGGCAAATCTTAAACATCTCGATGTGGCGGGACTTGGTGGCCGCACATTGCGAATGCTGCCCGTGTGGGATGGCGAAAACTGGAGCCATTGGATCGACGGACCCGACGGTCGCCTCATACAGATCAAGATAATGGACGCCGCTCACTCGCTTTATTTGACGAAGACCGTAGCCGCGAGGGAGAGCGACCTTTGGATTCCCATCATCGAAATTGTTTGGCAACGTCTCAGTTATCCGGAGCTAGTTCCTTTTTTATCGGCAATCGAAGACGATTTTCATCTCCTCGCGGCGAGCGCAGCTAAGCTGGAGCATTTGCACTCTACTCGTGCGGGCGCAGATGAGGGCTTAATGGCGTCGTTCGTCAGATCGGAGATTGAGTATATGTTGGTCGTCACTCGCTCGATTTTCGATTTACTTCAAGAAGTTATTTCGCGGTTCTGGAATGACAGCGTGAAGCTCTTGAATGAGTCAGATCAGGCATTGAAGAAGCGCAATCGAATGCCCACGACATTTGCAAAAGTCGCCTTTGCAAGCGACAAGCCTCAGAATGCGGCGGCCCTCATCGCGAAGTACGCCTTGCCCCCTTTAGTAGCCGCTCAGTATGAAAAGCACGCTCCATTCTTCGCATCATTGCGCGTATCTCGTGATCGGATCATTCACGGAAATTCAAGTGTTGGCCACATCTTCGTCACTGACAAAGGCTTCGCTGTCAGTCCGCAGTCGCGGCCTTATGGGAGCTTCCCATGGACGAAGGAGCACTATTACAACGACAATATCGTTTCCCTTATGCCTTGGATCTCGCGTGTGGTGTTTCAGACGCTAGAGGCGTGCACAGAGATCATTCATTCTTTTGGAAGTACGATACAGTTTCCTGATGAAATTGCGCCAGGCTATCGGGTTTTATTGCGAGACCCCGCGAACGGCGCGCTTCTGCGGTTGCACGAAGCTGCGCAGGGCAAGCGCGTTTGGTGGAACCCAGTCGCCACGACCTGACGAAAAGTCCGCGGCTTCGCCTTTATATCGACGTTGAGGTAGGGCTCTTCCGGTCGAGGTGATTGGCGGGCGTTTCCTGCCCTTGTTCGCGAAGCTTGCCGCCAAGTGGCAGAAGCAGCGGCGCAACGAGTCGCTGGAGACCTTCAACTGGCCTGCGCTGCGGCATTTCGCGATTTCATGCTGGATCGATGCCGGGCTCGTCTGAGCCGGTGGAAGGTTCGCGAGAGCGGGTCGGTGATTTCCCGATCGGCGAAACCGCGATTTTTTTTGGTGTTTGTCGCCAACTTCGGCTCGCGCGACCGTGCGAAATAGACGGACCGGACGTAATTGAATAATGGCCGAGAACACGGCCCAAACGATTATTGCTCCCCCTCCAGACGTGACGCGCGCGGGCCATGCTCCCTATCCTCTGATAGGTATTACTTGGCCTTCATTCCCGGCCCATCCAGTTAGATTAGAATACGAGGCCCAATCGCTCATCAGCTTTCGCCGCTTGTCCAGCATATCTCCGCGTCTATAGGCACGTTCAACGGCATTGCCAATTGTGTGCGCCAACGCTTGCTCGACCACGGGGTTATCGTAAGCGGTACGCTCGGCCGCCCAATCCCGAAAGGTGCTGCGAAAGCCGTGAACGGTAATGTCTTTGCGGTCCATTCGGCGCAGTACAGACGCCATCGCCATATTGGATAGGCCGCTGCGGTGAGGGCCGATAAACACGAAAGGGTTGTTGCGCTCGCGTGGAAGTGCCCGAAGGATTTCAAGTGACCTATCGGATAACGGCACTCGGTGCTCCTTCTTCGCCTTCATGCGGCTTGCAGGCACGGTCCAGACAGCCTCTTCCAAATTGATTTCGTCCCATGTCGCTCCGATTACTTCGCCCGTCCGTGCTGCGGTCAGGATCGTGAATTCAACCGCGCAGGCCGCTACCCCCATCCGAGTTCGGAGCAATCGGATGAAATCCGGTAGTTCTCGATAAGGCAGGGCAGGGTGATGCTGTGGTTTAGCGAGATTGCCGCGCGCCGGGAGGGCATGTTCAAGATGCCCGCGCCACCGTGCTGGATTCTCTCCTGAGCGAAACCCTCGGACTGATGCCCAATCGAGAACGCGCTCTATCCGCCCCCGAACACGGCTGGCCGTTTCAGTCTTATCTTGCCAGATTGCATCTAGAACCTGGAGGACCAGTCCACGGTCAATCTCGTTGACCGGAAGCTTCCCAAACTTTGGGAATGCATAGGCTTTCATGCTTGAGAGGAATTGATTGCGGTGTTTCGGGTTTTTCCAGCGCTTTTCGTTTGCGTTGAAATATTGCGTGGTTGCCTGTTCGAAGGTGATTGTTTTGGCGGCAGCTAGTGCTTGCTCGGCTTTGGCCTGTTTTTTCGCCTCAATCGGGTCCGTGCCATCCAATAGCTGCAAGCGGGCTCTTCGGGCGCGTTCTCGTGCTTCGTGAAGGGAAACCGTATGCAGCGGGCCAAGTCCGAGCCAACGTTCGCGTCCGGTCCGTTCGTAGCGAAGGAGCCAGGATTTCACGCCGGAGTTCGTAATTTGAAGATAGAGGCCGTGCCCATCTCCATGGCGGCCAGGTTTTTTCAGCCTAGCCACGCGTAGTGCTGTCAACGGCATGATTATAAGGGACCTCCGGAACGACCCCCGGCCGCGCTGCCGGTTCTTGCCGACTATTATCGGGTCTTAACGGCGGTCGGTAAATCAATAAAATCTGGGATTTAGGATGTTTCCGCCCGCTAGCGGGGCTTGCCGGCGCTTAATGAGTTAGGCGGAGGCGGTCTCCCTCTCCGCCAGACACCCCCCTAAGGGCCGGTGAGATCAGGGAAATTCCTTTTCCTCTCAATCCCATATCCCATTCGATCCCACATTTTCGTCAGGGTGGATTTTCGAATGAATCCGTGCGGAATAATTCGATTTTCTAGCCCTGTTCGTCTCCTGAACCGGCCCTAGAATTTCCGAATGGAGAAGAGAAGGCGGGACCGTCCGAGAGGAACCATCGGGCCGGCGGCCATCATCACGAACGAACAGTTTGTGCGCGTATTCACAATCGCCCGACGCTCTGGGAGATACGCCGCCCGCGCCGACTCTTTCTGAGCGCGATGTCGTGCCTGCGCCGGGCCTGGAGCGAATTGACGCGTATATCGGTGAGATGGTGCCTGTTCTCAGCCCTTAGGGTGGTGGCTCTTGGAGTTGGCCACACCATGAGGGTTAAGAGCGTCGAGTTTGATGAGTTTGACGCTCGTATCCTTTACACATCGAAATGTGAGTTGGTTTGGAATGAGATCGTTTATTGATGCTGGTCGATAGGAATCCGCTTCCAGCGGCGCCGCCGCAAAGTGATGGGACTTGTCATATTCTCCTGGTCGAGGATGACCGTCCCGTGCGTGAGCGGATGGCGGGTATTCTGTCGGACTGGCCGCGTGCTCGGTCGCTGACGATTTGTGCCACGCTGGCGGAAGCCCTGAGCGCGATCGCTGCGCGCTCGGTCGATCTTCTTGTCACGGATCTGCGGTTGCCGGACGGCAATGGCGTGGAGGCGATCCGTGCTTTGCGCACGGCTCATCCGAATGCGGAGGCGATGGTGATTTCCGCGCTTGCTGACGATGGCCATGTCATTGATGCGATCGAGGCAGGCGCTGCCGGCTATCTCCTCAAAGACAGCGCGGCGATCGACATCATCGACGCGGTCAGCCAGTTGCTGGCGGGCGGCTCGCCGATCTCGCCCGGGATCGCGCGGACCATCGTCCGTCGTCTGGGCGATCATGCGGCAAAAGTGCCGCCGGCGGAGGCTTCTCCGCCGCCCAACAGCGTGCCGGACAACGAACGCGGACGCAGCCTCACAGAACGCGAGATGGATATCCTGTGGGGGATTGCCAAAGGCTTCACCTATGCGGAGATCGCCCAGCATCTGCAGATTTCCAAGCACACCGTGCCGGTCCACATCAAAAACATCTATCGCAAGCTGCATGTCAACAATCGCTCCGAGGCAGTCTATGAAGCTTCGCGGCGCGGGCTGATCCGGCTGTGAGTGTGCGCTCCCGCCTCGGCTGGATTCTGCTGGTCCTCGTGAACGCGGCGCTGGCGGCGGCGGCTTATGTGGTCACTTTGCCGGCGCCGGATCATGCCATCGCGATCGATACGGTGCTGTATTCCGCTGACGACGGATCGGCTCGGCAGGTCTCGTTGCCGCATCGCTCCGGGTGGGGGGCGGACGGCGCGGCGACGGCGCGCTATCAAGCGGTCTTCGATCTTGCGGCGATGCCGGAGGCGCGGCTGTTCGTATTCGCCGGAGTGGTCAATCATCACCCCGCGCTGATCCTCAACGGCACGCCGCTGACCGATGGCCGGCGTCCGATCTGGTCGGGCCCGCTCACCAATGCGCCGGTGCTGCACGAATTGCCGCGCACCGCGCTGGTTACTGGCCGCAACGAACTGACCGTCGCAACCGAGAATGCCGAGATGGCGATCTCAGGTCTGTTGTCGCCGCTCTATATCGGCGAGGAGGCGGACCTGTTGCCAGCCTACAAGATGCGGATCTTCTCACAGGAGCGATTGGCGCCGATGGCATTCGGCGCACATCTGCTGCTGAGCCTCGGTATTCTGGTCTGCTATGCGCGCCGCCCGCGCGACCCGTTGTTTGCATGGCTTGCGGCAATGATCGTGGTGAGCTCGGCCGCATCGGTTGGGCTGTTTGCCGGTTTGACGCCGGCTTTTGCCGGTCTGCGGCCCTATTGCCTGGCGCTGCTGCCGAGTGTCGGTCTTCTGTTCATCGGGATTGCGCTGGCCTTTGTCGGTGCATCGCCGCCGCGCTGGTTCCGGCCGCTGATCGTCGCGCTTGCGGTCACGCTGATGGCTGGTGTCGCGATGGATATCCTGCCTGACCCGCACACCCTGGCGGCGTTCTATCTGGCTGCTGTCGTCGTCAGCATCACTGTCGCGACGATCGTGATCGCCTGGCATGCCGTTCGCGGTGCGAACACCGAAGCCTATTTTCTGCTGTCGCCATTTTTTCTGACGGCGTGGTTCATGGTTCGTGACGCTGGCGTCAGCGCCGGCCTGTTCGACGGTACGGTGTTGCTGTCTCCCTATATGCGGCCGATTCTGCTCGCCGCCGTGCTGGCGCTGTTGATGCACCGGCTTGTCGCGACGCTCGACCGCCTCGATGACGCCAACGAAACGCTGAACCAGCGGCTTGCCGCGCGCGAGGCGGAACTGACGGCATTGCATCACGAGGAGCGCGTCAAGGCCGCCCATGCGGTACGCGCCCAGGAACGTGAGCGGCTGACACGCGATCTGCATGACGGGATCGGCGGCCATCTCGTCTCGATCATCGCCATGGCAGAGCGGCCCGGAAGCAATACGGCGCCGATCGAACAGGCGGCGCGGCAGGCGCTCGACGATCTGCGGCTCGTCATCTATTCGCTCGATCTCGGCGATCGCGAATTGCCACTCGCGCTGGCGAATTTTCGCGAACGCCTGATCCCGCAACTGCGACGCGCCGGCGTGACGCTCGATTGGTCGATGATCGGACTGCCGGACGTGTCAGGCGTGACGCCGGGCAATGCGCTCGCCATCCTACGTATTCTGCAGGAGGCGGTCACCAACGCGCTGCGTCACGGTCCAGCGACAGTGATTGCGATTCGCGGCGAAGTGACGGACGGAAAGGCAACCATCATTGTCGATAATGACGGTGCGGCCTATGCGGAAAATCCGACTGGATTCGGTTTGATCAATATGCGGCAGCGAGCAGCGCAACTCGGCGGCGAGATCCGGATCGCGCCGCTTGCCAGCGGAACGCGTGTGACCGTGCTGTTGCCGATCGCGCTGCCGGACGTCCAGACCGGCTGATATCCGACCGCCCGGGCGCTCCCGGCGCATACCATATTCATAGTAGGGCGCGCGGACGATTGAGGGTTCCGCTCCGGAATCGAATCATATTCTTGTTGATGAAAGTTATGTGCTCTTTACTGGCGAAATATCGCTAACCGCGTATGCGTTGGTGATTCGATCTCCGCGCCACGTTGCGTCCAGAGTTTTCATTGCTGGCTGTTAAACGTGGAGCCGCGAATGGCGAACGAGCCTCGCTCGCGCAATGCTGTCCTATGCCAAGGTCTTCAGACAGGATTGCCGCGTGTCCCGCGTTCGTGCGCGCCGCAGCCTCTGCGGAGAATGGCGATCGCCTATCTCAGTTCAGCGGCGCTGCCGCTCGCCGCGGTTTCTTCAATTGCCATGATGCCGACGCCGGCACTCGCCGCCTGCGTTCAGGTTGGCACCACGCGAACGTGTACCGATACGATCTCCGGCGGGATCAGTTCGACCGCGCCGTCGGTGACGACGCTGAACATCAATTCGCTGACCGACGATATCCAGCCGACGAGCGGAACGCCCGGTGTGTCGTTGACCGGTCAGGGCGGAAACGGCAGCAACGGCGAAGACCATAACGTCGACCACGTCGCTCATGCCGGCGAAGATGGCAAGACGGGCCCCAATCTCGTCGTCAATTATCTGCAACCGGGTGCGGCCGTCGCGGTCGATGGTTCGGGTCAGATTGTCACGCAAGCGGCTGAAGGCATTTATGTCAGTTCAACCGGCGGCAAGGGCGGGCGCGGCGGCGACTCGACGGCGCTGCCCGGCAACGGCAAGGGCGCGGGCGACGGCGGCAACGGCGGCAGCGTCACCGTCAGCGCCACCGGCGCCATCGTCACGACGGGAAACGGCGCGGTCGGCATCGCGGCGCTGAGCACCGCGGGCAAGGGCGGCAACGGCGGTACGTCGAGCGGCGTCGGCAACGATCCCGGTAATGGCGGTGCCGGCGGCAAGGGTGGCGCGGTCTCGGTGACGCTGAATGGAACGATCACGACGCAAGGCGCGGATGCCGGGGGCATCCATGCGATCAGCCGTGGTGGCGGCGGCGGTAATGCCGGTAATTGCGGCAGCGGCTCGATCTGCTGGACCGGTTCGGATTCCGGTAAGTCGGCGGACGGCGGTGCCATCTCTGTAACGACGCTCACCGGTAGCCTGATCGACACCAATGGATCGTTCGCGAACGGCATCTACGCCGCCAGCATCGGTGGTTTCGCGGGCGACGGCGCATCGTCGTCCGGAGCGCTGCTGGCGTTCGGCAGCAACGGCGCAAGCGCCGGTGACGGCGGTCATGTGATCGTCGACAATGCCGGCGGGATCGTCACGCGCGTTGCAAGCTCCTACGGCATCTTTGCACAAAGCGTCGGCGGCGGCGGTGGCAGCGGCGGTCGCTCGGGCGGGATCGTGGCGCTCGGTGGCGATGGTGCGCCGGGCGGGAAAGGCGGCATCGTCGATGTCGGCAATTCCGGATCGATCCTCACGCTTGGCAGTGGATCAATCGGTATCTTTGCGCAAAGCGTCGGTGGGGCTGGTGGTGACGGTGGTGGATCCACCGGACTGATTTCGATGGGTGGCAACGGCGCCGGAACCTCGAACGGCGGCACCGTGACAGTGACCAACACCGGCACGATCACGACCCAGGGCGCGAGCGCGCAGGGCATCTTCGCACAAAGCGTTGGTGGTGGCGGCGGCAACGGCGGATCAAGCGGTGGCATTTTCTCCGTCGGCGGCAGCGGCGGTGGCGGTGGCGACGGCGGTGCGGTGACGGTCGTCAATGCCGGCAATGTTTCAACACAAGGCGCGGACTCGACGGCCATTCTGGCCGAGAGCATCGGCGGCGGCGGTGGTAATGGCGGCAACAGCATTGCCGCAGGGCCGAGCCTCGCGGTGTCGGTCGGCGGCAGCGGCGGCGACGGTGGCGACGGTCACGCCGTCAAGGTGCTGCGCGACCTCGGCAACACCGCTTATGAAATTGTCACACAAGGCGATCGCTCCGACGGCATTCACGCGCAGAGCGTCGGCGGTGGTGGCGGCAACGGCGGCTTCGCGGTTGCCGCGTCGGCCGGCAGTACATTTTCTGGCAGCGTCGCGCTCGGCGGCAGCGGCGGTGGTGGCGGCATCGGCGGCGCTGTGACGGTCGAAACGGGCGGCACGATCAGCACCAGTGGCGATCATGCCAACGGTATCTTCGCCGAAAGTCTCGGTGGTGGTGGCGGCAACGGTGGTTTCGCCATCAGCGCCGCCGTGAGCAACGGGGTCAGCACGTCGCTGGCGATCGGTGGCAAAGGCGGCGACGGCGGGCGCAGCGACGCCGTCGCTGTGTCGAGCACAACGGACATCGCCACGGCCGGCGACCGCTCCAACGGCATCTTCGCGCAAAGCGTCGGTGGCGGTGGCGGCAATGGCGGCTTCGCCATTTCCGGCGGTGTCGGGGCCAATCTGACGGCGACGCTGGCGCTCGGTGGCAGTGGCGGCGGTGGCGGCATCGGCGGCGCGGTCAGCGTCGACAGCACCGGTTCGATCGTGACGACCGGCGCACAGGCCAGGGGCATCTTCGCGCAAAGCCTCGGCGGTGGCGGCGGCTCCGGCGGCTTCAGCCTGGCCGGTGCTTATTCGGGCGGCGCCAATCTCGGTGTCGCGCTCGGCGGCTCTGGCGGTTCCGGTCAATACGCCGGCGCGGTTTCGGTCGATAGCCACGGCGACATCGAAACCAGCGGCGCGCGATCACACGGCATCTTCGCGCAGAGCGTCGGCGGCGGTGGCGGCGATGGCGGCTTCAGCGGCACGGCGACGCTGTCACAGACCGGCACGTTCGGTGTCTCGCTTGGCGGCAGCGGTGGCGGCGGATCGCGCGGTGGCGGCGTCACGGTCGCGAGCGACGGCAATATCGTCACCCATGGCGACAGCGCGATCGGCATCTTTGCGCAAAGCGTGGGCGGTGGCGGCGGCAGCGGCGGCTTCAGCCTGACGTCAACCGGCGCGGAGGGCAGCAGCGCCAGCCTCTCGCTGGGCGGCAGCGGCGGCAATGGCAGCGTCGGCGCCGACGTGACGGTGGATTTCACCGGCGTCATCGTCACCGAGGGCAAGCTGTCGCACGGCATTCTTGCGCAAAGCATCGGTGGCGGCGGCGGCCATGGTGGCTTCACGGTGTCGAGCGCGCTCAGCACCGGCGCGGACGGCGGATCGATGGCGCTCGGCGGCAGCGGTGGGACCGGCCAGAATGCCGGCATCGTCACGCTCAACAGCAATGTCGGCACGACGCTGTCCGGATCGACGGCGACCATCGCCACGGCGGGCGATGGGGCACACGGTCTGTTCGCGCAGAGCGTCGGCGGCGGTGGCGGCTCGGGCGGTTTCGCCGGCAGCCTCGCCATCGGCGGCGGTGGCGCGGCGACCCTGAGCAGCAGCCTCGGTGGTTCAGGCGCCAGTGGCGGCGACGGTAACGCGGTGACAGTCACCAGCGTCGATAACATTCTCACCACCGGTTTGGGATCGTTCGGCCTGTTTGCGCAAAGCGTCGGCGGTGGTGGCGGCGACGGCGGCTTCAGCATGTCGGCATCGGTGACGTCCGGCGAGGACGGCACGGCGATGAGCGCGGCGCTGGGCGGCAGCGGCGCGCAGGGTGGCAACGCCGGGGCCGTGACAGTCGACAGCACCGGCATGATCGCCACACAGGGCGACCGTGCGGTTGGCCTGTTCGCGCAGAGCGTCGGTGGCGGCGGCGGCAATGGCGGGTTCGCCGTGTCCGGCACGCTCGCGCCCTCGAACGGCTCCACCACATTCAGTGCGGCGCTCGGCGGCACCGGTGGTGCTGGCGGTGACGCCGACGATGTGAACGTGACGCGCAATGGCGCGATCGCGACGCAAGGCGTGGGCGCCTACGGTATCTTCGCGCAAAGCGTCGGCGGCGGTGGCGGCAATGGTGGCTTCTCCTATTCCGGCTCGTTCGCAGGCTTCGACAGCAAGAACATGTCGGTCTCGCTCGGCGGTTCCGGTGGCGCGGGCGGCGATGCCGGCGCTGTGACGGTGAACAACACCGGCTCGATCAGCACCGAAGGCGCGGACACTTACGCCATCTTCGCGCAGAGCGTCGGCAAGGGTGGCGGCAATGGCGGGTTCGCCATGAGCTCGGTGTTCGGCGCGCGGGGCGAGGGCTCCAACATCAATATCGGCATCGCGGTCGGCGGTTCCGGCGCCGGCGGCGGCAAGGGCAAGGCTGTCGACGTGACGAGCGTCGGCGATCTGCGCACCACCGGCGAAGGCGCGACCGCGATCGTCGCGCAAAGCGTCGGTGGCGGCGGCGGTATCGGCGGCGCCGCGGTCAGCGCCCTGATCGGCTATTACGATACTGCGACCGAGAATCCCGGCAACACCACGAACGTCAACGTCGTGGTCGGCGGCTCCGGCGGCAGCGGCAATGTCGGCGGCGCCGTGACGGTCGATCAGTCCGGCAGCATCGTCACCGCCGGTTCGGAGGCCTACGGCATCCTGGCGCAGAGCATCGGCGGTGGCGGCGGCCTCGGCGGCCGCGCCAACTCGATCTCGATGGCGCTCGGCACCGAATGCACGCTGCTCCTGGTGTGCAAGGCGCCGTCGGGAGCGAAGAAGGTGACGAACCTCCAGGTCATCGTCGGCGGTGCGGGCGGTACCGGCAATGACGGCGGCGTCGTCACCGTCACCAATCATGGCAGCATCGTCACCACCGGCGAGCATTCTGACGGCATCCGCGCGCAGAGCATCGGCGCAGGCGGCGGCAACGGCGGCAATGGCCTGACCGGTACCGCCGGGCTGGTCGACAGTCCCTTGCCGTTCGAGATCGACCCGCTGACCCTGTTGGTGCCGGTCCAGGCGGGAAGCATCACGCGCAGCGGTTCGATCGCCCTTGGCGGTTCGGGCGGCGCATCCGGCGACGGCAAGCTGGTGACGGTCGTCAACGATGGCGTCATCCAGGTGTCCGGCGACAACTCCTACGGCATCTATACGCAAAGCATCGGTGGCGGTGGTGGCAATGGCGGCGACGGTCTTGCCGGCATCACCGGCACGATCGGCGTCGGCGGTTCGGGCGGCGCGAGCGGCAAGGGCGGCGAGATTGCCATCACCAACAGCGCGGATGCGACCATCGTCGCGTCCGGCTCGCAGTTCTCCGGCGGCATCTTCGCGCAGAGCGTCGGCGGTGGCGGCGGCTATGCGGCGGGCGACGACGAGAACGACAGCGGCAGCGGTGCGGGCGGCAGCGGCGGCGGCATCTTCAGCTTCGGCGGCACCGGCAGCGCCGCCGGCAATGGCGGCACCGTCGGCATCGACAACGCGGGTCGCATCGCGACCTCCGGCGAGTTCTCGGCCGGCATCGCCGCGCAGAGCATCGGCGGCGGCGGCGGTTATGGCGGCGGCGGCAAGTTGAGCGCGGTGACAATGGGCGGTGGCGGCGGCGCGATCGGCGACGGCGGCGCCGTCACCATCGACAATGCCGGCATCATCACCACGACCGGCGGTGAATCGACCGCGGTGTTCGCGCAGAGCATCGGCGGTGGCGGCGGCAATGCCGGCGGACAAAGTTTCAGTGTCGTCGTGGTCGGCGCCTCGGGCGGCGCGCAGGGCAATGGCGGTGCGGTGACCGTGACCAATGCGGCCGGCGCGACGCTCGTCACGCAGGGCGATCTGAGCCACGGCATCTTCGCGCAGAGCGTCGGCGGCGGCGGCGGTAATGGCGGGCGCGGCACCGGCCTCGTCACCATCGGCGGCGATGGTGCAGGCGGTGGCGACGGCGGTCATGTGACGGTTGATAACGCCGGTGCGGTGCAGACGGCGGGTGTCAATGCGATCGGCATCTTCGCGCAGAGCGTCGGCGGTGGCGGTGGCGTCGCCGGTGGTACGCAGGATTTCGATGCCGTCGCGTTCGGCGGCGCGGCCGGGTCCGGCGGCAACGGCGGTGTTGTGGATGTCATCAACAGCGGTGCGATCACGACGGCTGAGGCGGGTGCGCATGCGATCCTGGCGCAGAGCGTCGGTGGTGGTGGCGGCTATGCGCTGTCGGAAAAAGGGAAGACGCTATCGTTCACCGCAGGCGCAGCCGGCGGTGGTGGCGATGGTGGCGCCGTGACGGTGACCAACACCGGCGCGCTCACGACGCTGGGCGATGGCGCGGAAGGTATCTTCGCGCAAAGCGTCGGCGGCGGCGGCGGCGCGGGCGGCGGCCGCAGTTACAGCAAGGCGATCGGCTCGCTGACCGGCTTTGCCGGCACGACAGGCGGCACCGGCCGCGCCGCGAATGTCACCATCACGCAAACCGGCGACATTCACGCGACAGGCACGGACTCATTCGGCATTCTGGCGCAGAGCATCGGTACGGATGGCAACGGCGATATCGTCGTCACCATCAACAGCGGAACGATTGTCGGCGGTGCCGGCAACGGCGCGGGCATCGGCCTGCTCGATGGTGCAGCCAACCGGGTGAGCAATTCCGGCATCGTCACCTCGGTCGCGCTGGTCGATGGGTTTGCGATGACGGCGACCGACGGCGACGACACGGTCGATAATTTCGGCACGATGATCGGTTCGATCACGCTCGGCGGCGGCGCCAACACCTTCAACAACAAGACCGACAGCCTGTTTGTCATGGGTGCGACTGTCGCACTCGGCAGCGGCACGCTGGCCAATGACGGCGTTGTTTCGCCCGGCGATGCCGGGCGGGTGATGACGACCACGATAACCGGCAATTTCACGCAATCGGCAGGCGGCACCTATGTCGCCAGCGTGGATTTCATGGCGAACGACGGCGACCGGATCGTCGTCAGCGGAACGTCGATTGTCACTGGCAAGGTGTCGGTGGCGCCGGTCAATCGCGGCAATATCCAGCCGGGCGCGCACGAGGTCACGATCCTGTCGTCGGCCGGCGGCGTGACCGACACCGGGTTGACGCTCGATGCGCCATCGTCGGCGGTCACGCAATACAACCTGTTTCAGCCGACAGCGACCGATGTGGTCCTTCGTTACAGCGTCGATTTCCAGCCGGCCGGCCTGCCGCAGAAATTCCGTTCGATTTCCAGTACCGTCAATGCGATCCAGACCGCAGGAGGCTCGCCTGCTTTCGCTCCGATCGCCGCCGCGCTGTTCGATCAGCCGGATATGCCGAGTCTTGCGCGCGCTTACGACGCGCTCGGCGGCGAAGGCGTGGTCGCGGCGCAGCAGACGGCGTTCGTGGCGGGTCAGCAATTCGCCGCGTTGTTGCAGGATCAGTCGCTGGCCTGGTTCAACGGAACCGACGATGCCGGCAGCGTGATCGTTCCGGACGACGACACGGCTTTGTCCTACGGTCCGCGACGGAAACGGGCGAGCGCCGCCTTCGCGCAACTTCGGCCGGTGCAGCCAGACCGCTGGCGCGCCTGGAGCGGCGCCTTCGGCGGACGGCAAACCATCAATGGCGACGCGAGCGGCGGCTTTGCCGGTCTCTCGCAATCGACGTTCGGCGGCATGATCGGTGTCGACCGGCAGGTCGGGCGCGATAATCTGGTGGGCATTGCCGCCGGCGTCAGCCGCGGTGACTTCGCGGTCAGCGAACGCGCAACCTCCGGCTCGCTGCAGGCGGCCCATGTCGGGCTCTATGGCATGGCGCGGCGCGGCGCATGGTATGTCTCGGCCAATGTGCAGTATGCGCGCGGCGAGAACGATACGACGCGCACGATCATGGGCGTCGGTCCGACGGAGATCGCGCGCGGAAAGTTCGCCAGCGATCAGCTTTCGACCCGTATCGAGCTTGGACGACGCCACCAGGTGAGCCGGTTGACGGTGATGCCGTTTACGGCGGTCGAATTCGCGCGGCTGTGGCAGCACGGTTATGCGGAAAGCAGCACCGTCTCCGCCACCGGCGCGCCCGGCATTCTCGGCCTGACCTATCAGGCGCAGGAAACGCGTTCGCTGGTGAGCGCAGTCGGCCTGCATCTCGAATCGCGATTCCACGTGGGCAACGGCATGACTCTGATGCCGTTCGCGCGTGTCGCCTGGCTGCATGAATATTCCCCCGATCGCGAGGTGCGGCCGTCTTTCAATGCGGCGCCCGGTTTCCTGTTCACGACGCAGGGCGTCAATGCGGCGGGCGATGTGGCGAAGTTCAATTTCGGCGCGCGGCTGGCGGTCACGCCGCAGGCCGCGCTGTTCGCGGCCGTGACCAGCGAATGGTCTTCCAGTTCGCAGGCTTACGGCATCACCGGAGGATTCCGCGCCGGCTGGTGACGGCGCGCAACGACAACAGCAGCAGGGGATCAACGATGCACATCAGCAACACATGGCTTGGCATCTTCGGAATGGGTGCTCTCGGCATCGGCATTGCCGCGGCGGTGGCCGGCAGCTCCGTCGCGCAGGGACAGAACGCGACGCAAAAGCCGGCCTTCGACAAGGCGCTATTCGCGCCGGCGGCGCAAACCAGAACCCAGCCCGCGCGCGAAACCAAGGTGGCAAGCCGCGTTGCTTCTGCCGCACCGGGCTCGGCGCAAGCGGCCGCGCCAGTGGCGGCGGCGTGGCGATCCCATTGCAACAGCGCGAGCCGTCAGACCGTGCCGGAATGCATGGTCGAGCAGACGGCGATCCTCGGCAAGACCGGCCAGATGCTGGCGTCAGTGTCCGTGCGCGTTCCGCCGAGTGGCAGCCAGCCGGTGATGATGGTCCAGGTGCCGGTCGGCCTGTTCCTGCCGGCGGGAATCAATGTCCGCATCGACGAGCAGCCGCCGTTGCAACTGGTGATCCAGACCTGCGATCTGAAAGGCTGCTATGCGGGGTCGCCGGTCTCCGCCGACATGCTCAAAGCGATGAAAGCGGGCAAGCAACTCGGTGTCGAATTCCAGAATCTGTCGAAGCAGGCGATCACCGTGCCGCTGACGTTGACCCAGTTCGCAGAGGCTTATCGGTCAATTCAATAATCTTGCTGCGATCTCGTCGAGGGAGTGGGTGGTCCGCGGAGAAAAGTCCCGGCGCCCTCGATCGAGATCAATCGGTCTGCGCGTCAGCATTGGGGGAGAGGCTTTTCCCAGCCGTTCGACCGCGTCGAGCGGCAGCCTCGGTGCGGCTGACGGCCATCGCAATGCGCCCCACACATAAAACCATGCTTATCAATGTACGGCATCCCGGCGCGGCCACTTTGTCAGAGGCGTTCGCCGCAGGCCGGTTCCACAGTCGCTGGACTCATCAGGACGGATTGATGCCGCGCTCGGCCACAGTGGTGATCATTCGTGAAGACGGTGGCGCGATCGGCGCATAGCCATCTCTCTCCTGCCGACCTAAAAGGGTCGTGTCGATCCGTCAGGAAGGAATCGTGCGATGGAAACGCCGCTCCGTATCAGAAACGTGCTGTTCAAGGCTTTCATCATCAATCTGTTGGTGATCATTGTCGCCTGGCTGATGTCGCTCAGTGGGGTTACATCGAATGCGATGGCGACATTTTTCGGCTTTAGCGCCGATCAAACGCGCATGTACATGGCCAACGTCATCGGCTTCTGGAAGGTGCTGAACGTCGTCTTTTTCCTGGTTCCCGCGATCGCTATCCATTGGGAATACCGGGCGAAGACATAGTCGCCGACGGCTCCCTGTCGAATGTCGTGGTTCACGACGTGAGCAGCAGTGCTGATTTCACGACAATATTCTGTTGCGGTGCCGGATCGAGCGGTTCGACCGCGGAGCCGGCATGAACGGACGCGATCCCGCGTCCGTTCCTCGCGCTGCGTCACTCTTGCCGCAAGCCCGCCTGCTCGATGATCTTTTGCAGCTTGGCCCGTTCGTCGGCCACGACCTTCTTGAATTGCGCCGGTGAATTGCCGATCACGGTGAAACGCATCGCGTCGAGCTTCTGGCGGATGCCCGGTTTGGCGAGTGCTTCGGCGACAGCCTTCTGCACCGTGTTGGCGATGCTGTCGGGCAGGTTATGCGGCCCCACCAGCGCGATCCATCCGGTCATGCTGTATCCGGGCACGCCGGCCTCCGCGACCGTCGGCAGGTTGGGCGCGGCCGACGAGCGTTCCGATCCGGTTGTTGCCAGCGGCACAAGCTTGCCGGATTCGATGAACGGGGCGAGCACCGCGGCGGTCTCGACCACGAAATCGGTGTGTTCACCCGCGACCGATGTGCCGGCGGCGGCGCCGCCATTGTGCTTGATGATCTGATAATCGAGCTTGGCGTCCTGTTTCAGCATCTCCGCGGCGAGATGCGGAAAGCTGCCATTGGCGGTGGTGGCGCAGTTGATTTGCGCCGGCTTGCTCCGGATCAGCGCCAGCAATTCAGGAAGTGTCTTGACGCCGAGCGACGGACGAACCGACACCGTGAACGGAACACTACCGATTTGCGTGATCGGCGTCAGATTGGTCACGGCGGATTTCGGATAAAGCGACGGGTTGGCGGTTAATGTCCCGGCCGGTGTCATCAGCAGCGTGTAGCCGTCCGGATCGGCGCGCGAGACTTCACCCGCGGCAAGGTTGCCGTTCGCGCCTGCCTTGTTCTCGACGATGATGGTCTGGCCGCCCCAGATTTCGGTGAGAGTCGGTCCGAGCAGGCGGGCAATGAGATCGGGCGCCGTGCCGGCCGGCGCGCTGACGATGATCTTGATCGGCTTGTCAGGATAGGCGGCCTGGCTCTGCGTGGTGCACAGCGCGGACAAGACGGCACAGCAAAAGAGGCCGAGCAGCTTCTTCATGGACGTTTCCCCGAGGTGATTATCGTTGTTTCAGGTCAATTTCACATAGTTGTTGTAAATTCGTCAATAGTGTCGAATAGTGGTTTCGCCGGTTCCAGGCGGACCGGTCATCGGCGATGATGGCGATGGCCATCGCCATGAATGCGGCCTCGGCATCGCGCCGCGCCATTCCGGAAGCGCAAAGGTGTCCTAGTTATTGTTGGAAGAGTTGGATCACAGCGGAGGAAACGTCATGGGTGAGCACGGCAATTCGGCCTACATGGATCCGAGCAAGCGGGCTTATCGCACCGCGGATGTCGACGTCAGCACGCTCAAGCGCGCCAAGGATGATAATGTCCAACTGCGTCTCGACGGTGTCGACCACACCGCGCGCCCGACGTGGAAGCTGCGCGAGACCGTCGAGTTCTATCGCGATGTTCTCGGTCTTCCGCTGGTCCACACCATCAGCGCACGCGGCTGGGGCGCGCCGGGGCATCCGGATTTCCTGCATTTCTTTTTCGATGCCGGCAAAGGCGCGACCATCGCCTTCTTCTATTATCTCGGCACCGACCGTCCGGAACGCTACATGCCGGAGGACCATCACTTCTACGCGGCCAATCACACCGCATGGGGTGTTGAAAGCCCGGAAGAGCTGGTGAGATGGAAAGAAACTCTGGAAGCGCGTGGGCTGAACGTGTCGCCCTATACGCGCCACGAGATTCTCGAATCGATCTATTTCCGCGATCCCAATGGCTATCCGCTGGAGATCACATTACGGCTGCGCGATCTGCATCGTCTCGACGCCAAGGATGCGGAGATGACGCTCGATGCTGCGATGCAGCTTGAGGATGAGCGGCGGGGTCAGCCGGAGCGGCTCAAGGACATCGACACGGTCTGGCGGCGCAAGGGCAAGCTTGTCTCGGAATTCGTCGAGGGCTGAAGCATGGTCACACTCTACGTTCTCGATGTGCCTGAATTCATGCCGATCGTCGAATGCGCGCGCGCGCGCGGCGGATGCGAGATCAAGAAATTCGCGCAAGGATATTACCGTATCCAGGCGCCGAGCGAGATCGTGCTCAACCGCAAGGACATGAAGATGAAGCCTGCGGTCTGGTACGGACTGTTCACCGGCGGCTTGATCGGCGAGATCAAGGATTGGGGTCGCGACGAGGTGCGAGTGGTCGGGACTAACAAGCCGCTGTAAGGCCGTCTGGGCGCGGACAGATTTGCGGACAGATTTGGAGAATTGTTGAAGGCCGGGCTGCCTCTCCCGAGATTTGACACTTGTGTCGTAAAATAGTTACATGTGTCAAAATCAAAATATGGGAGGAAGGCATGTTGTGCTGGCGAAGCCGACTGATGACGGTCGCGACCGCATTTTTCGCCGTGGTAACGGCTTCTGTTACCCACGCGCAGACCAATTACCCCGCAGAGATCGTCAAAATCGTGGTCCCCTATCCTCCAGGAGCGGGGATCGACTTTTTGGGGCGTACCGTTGCTGAGCGCCTTTCGACAAAGTGGAATCAGAAAGTGATTGTCGAGAACCGCGCGGGTGCTGCGGGTCTCGCCGGCAGCGAAACGGTGGCCCGCAGCGCGCCAGACGGATACACGTTGCTGGTGATGCCGCTGGATGTGGCAATCAACCCCAATACGATCTCGCGTGACAGCAACGATCCGGTCAGGAATCTGACGCCGATTGCGTCGTTGTCCGCGTCAACGCAGATCATTGCCGCGAGCAAACAATCTGGCATCAAGTCGATCTCTGATCTCATCAAGCGCGCAAAGGCTGAGCCGGGCAAAATCACTTTCGCATCGTGCGGCGCAGGTTCGCCCGGTCAGATCATCGGCGAATTGATCAAGGAAAAAGCCAAGATCGATATTTTGCACGTCGCCTACAAAGGATGTGCGCCGGCGGTCAATGATGCGCTCGGTGGGCATGTCGCGCTTGTGATCGGCGGTGCCGGCACTGTCGCAGCGCCGGTGAATGGCGGCCTCCTGACCGGGATCGCGGTCGCCAGCGATGAGCGCGATCCGGAACTCCCGAACCTGCCGACCTTGGTTCAGGAAGGGTTGGACGGGATCGTTCTCGTCAACTGGTTTTCGCTATTCGGGCCACCGAAACTTCCCAACGAGATTGTCACCAAGATATCGGCGGATCTTCGGGAGATTTACAAAGACAAGGAATTTACCGACGGAATCCTGAAACGCACCATGCGGGTCAACTTTCATGATCGGGCAACGTTCGAGCCGACCATGAAGCGGGACGTCGAGCATTTCGGCCGCTTGCTTCAGAAGCTCAACAGCAAATCGTGACGGGGAAAGAAATGTCCGATCTCACTTTGTCATTCGCGGCAGGTGCCTATGAACATGTTCGCGATCTGACGACCGGCGCTGTCAAGCCGAACGGGATCAACCTCGTCTCGGTTCACGGGGTTATCGAAGATGTCCTGTTTCGGTCGCATTGGCACCGTGAATGGGATGTGGCGGAAATCGGACTGGGCGCGCATGTGCTCGCGATTTCAAAGGGCGAGGACGATATCGTCGGTATCCCGGTCTTCACCTCCCGTGTTTTCCGGCATTCGGCGATCTATGTGCGTGCGGATTCCCATATCGAGAAGCCGACCGATCTCCATGGAAAGCGGATCGGCGTCCCGGAGTGGGGAATGGCCGCGGCAGTTTGGGCGCGCGGGGTGTTGGGCGACGAGCACGGTTTCGATTTCCGGCAAGCTCGTTGGTTCCAGGGCGGGCTTCACGACAAGGGGCGCCCCGAACGGATGCCGCCGGCCCATTTGAAGGGTCTCGATTACACGAATATTCGCGACCGCTCGCTCAATGATCTACTGGTTGCGGGCGAACTCGATGCGATTTTCACGGCGCGTGCGCCCAACGCTTTTGCGAATGGAAGCGGGAAGGTGCGGCATCTGTTCGCGAATTTGCAGCAGGAGGAACTCGCTTATTGGCGCCGATCGGGCATCATTCCGATCATGCATTTCGTCGGCATCCGTCGCGATGTTTATGAGAAAAACCGCTGGATCGCGGTCGAGTTGCTTCGTGCTTTCGAGCAGTCGAAGAACCGCAGTCTGGAGCGCGCTCGCGATATCGTGGCTTCGTTCTTTCCGGTGCCGCTGATGCACTACGCCGTCGATGATGCGCGATCAGTGATGGGCGAGGATTACTGGCCTTACGGGATCGAGGCCAACCGGTCGGCGCTCGATGCCTATACGCGGTATTGCTTCGAGCAGGGGATCACCAAGGAAAAAGTCAAGGTGGACGACCTGTTTGCGCCGGAGACGCGCTTCACCACACGGACCTAGCATTGGTTCGTGTGAATCCTGTCGCTCGCTATGGCGTCAATCGTTCAAGTGCCGCCAGGGCATTCTTCAGATCGCGCTGAACGCCCTGGAGCGAGCTGCTCGCGGTATCGCCTTTGCTCGTTGCGATACCGCGGACACCGAAATCCGCGATCACTTTGGCGATGTCTTCCGGGCTTTTCTTGCCGTCGGGCGAGTACCACCAGGCCGTCCAGTTCGCCATGCCGATCACGGCGAACGCTGCCATCCGCACATCAACGTCGCGAAATTCCCCGGCCTTGATGCCGTCGGCAATAATCTTGGTCCACAAATCGAGGACGGCGCGTTTGCTGCGATGGTGTTGCTCGGCCAACGCTTCCGGCATTTCGAACTCGATCTGATCGAGCACGCGGAACCGGGCACCGCCGGTCAGTTTGCGTTCGACGCTCATTTCCAGCGCGCGGCGCAATCGCTGTGTCGGCGTCAGCGAACGGTCGGCAATCAGCGCCTTCATGGACAGGGTCGGGACGACGGTTTGATCCTTGATCAGCGCTTCGAGGATTTCGTCCTTGTTGCGGAAATAGTGATAAAGCGCCGAGCGGCTCAACTCCAGTTCCTGACCGATCTCATTGAAGGTCGTACGGGACAGGCCCCGCGTGGCGAAAAGCTCGGCGGCCTTGTTGATCAACTGGTCGCGCACCAGCTTTTTGCGACTGTTCTCGCTGTCGCCATTCGTCTTCACGCTGCTCGGCCCCCGTTGACGTCAGGTTGTTCTATCAGCGCCGCAAGCGTCGTCAAACCGCGCTGATCCGGTCTTGACACTCGCCCGTCGTTGGTGTCGGATATTCGACACATATGGGGAAGCGGCATGGATTTTCGGCGGATCGGCCAGATCGTCCCGAGCTCGAACACGACCATGGAGACCGAAATCCCGGCGCTGTTCCGCGGCTGGGAGGAGCACCAACGCGGCGGGCCGCGGTTCACCTTCCATTCCAGCCGCATGCGCATGAAGAAGGTCTCCAAGGAAGAACTCGCGGCGATGGATCGCGACAGCCTGCGCTGCGCGGCGGAACTCGCGGACGCGCCGGTCGATGTGGTCGGCTACGCCTGCCTGGTGGCGATCATGTCCATGGGGCTCGGCTATCACCGCGAGTCGGAGCGTAACCTCGCCGCTGTGATGCGCGATAACGGACGCGACGTGTCGGTGGTGACGTCGGCCGGCGCCCTGGTCGATGAGCTCAAAGCGGCGGGCTTTCGCAAAATCTCGCTGATTGCGCCTTACACGCCGATGCTGACGGGACTTGTCGTCGACTACATCAAGAATGAAGGTATCGACGTTCAGCACCACATCGCCTTGTCGATCGAGGACAATGTGGCGGTCGGCGCGCGCGATCCGCTGTTGCTGCTCGATGATATCGAGCGGCTGAACACAAATGGCGTCGACGCCGTGGTTCTGTCCGCTTGCGTGCAGATGCAGTCGCTGGCGGCGATCCAGCGCGCCGAGGACAAGCTCGGATTGCCGGTCACCTCGACCTCGATCTGTACGACGCGCCGCATGATGCGCGCGATCGGGCTTGATCCCGTGATGCCCGATGCCGGTTACATGCTGTCGGCCAACAACAAGAGCACAGCATCGCGAGTCACCGCGCTTGCGGGCTGACTAAACAGAAAAAGCGGAACCAGGGAGGGATGTGATGGCGAAGGGTTTGCATGGCTTGGTCATTGCGCTGGCCACGCTGGCGCTGACGACGATGGGCCACGCCCAGGAGACGTTCAAGATCGGCGTTCTGACCGACTTCTCGGGCAATTTCTCCGCCCCGACCGGACAGGGCTCGCTGCTGGCCGCGCGGATGGCCGTCGAGGATTTCGGCAAGCCGATCGGCGGCAAGAAGATCGAAGTCGTCAGTGCCGATCATCAGAACAAGCCGGATACCGGCGCGCAGATCGCCAACCGGTGGGTCGATGTGGAGCACGTCAATGCCATCATTGATCTTGCCAATTCGTCGGTGGCGATGGCGGTCAATTCGGTGACCAAGCGCGCGAACAAGGCACTGCTGGTGTCGGGCGGCGCGACGACGGCGCTGACGGGCGAGCAGTGCGCACCGACGACGGTGCACTGGACATTCGATAATTATGCGATCGCTCATGCCGTCGGCCTGTCGGCTGTCCGCACGATCGGCAAGCGCTGGTTCTTCGTCACTGCTGACTTCGCTTTCGGCAAGGATCTCGAGCAGAACGTCGCGGGTGTCGTCAAAGCCAATGGCGGTCAGGTTCTGGGTTCCGTGCGCCATCCGCTCGGCTCGAACGATTTCTCGTCCTTCATTCTGCAGGCGCAATCGTCCAAGGCGGAGGTCGTCGCGCTGGCGAATGGCGGCGCCGACACCACCAACTCGATCAAGGCCGCTCATGAGTTCGGTCTCGACAAGTCAGGGCAAAAGCTAGTTGCGCTGGCGGCGACGATTCTCGATGTGCGCGCTTTGGGTCTCGAAACCGCGCAAGGACTTCTGATCTCGACCCCATTCTACTGGAACCTGAATGAGGGAACGCGGACCTGGAGCCAGCGCTTCGAGAAAGTGCACGGTGCGATGCCGACCTTCATCCAGGCTGGCGTTTACGCGGCGACCCTGCATTATCTGAAGGCGGCGGCAACCGTGAAGGATCCAAGCGATGGCGCGGCGGTGGTCGCGGCGATGAAGAAAATGCCGACCGACGATCCGTTGTTCGGCAAGGGCAAGATTCGGGAAGACGGCCGCAAGCTGCACGACTTCTTCCTGTTCAAGGTCAAGAAGCCATCGGAGTCGAAAGAGCCCTGGGATTTCTACGAGCGCGTGGCGACGGCTTCGAAGGACGAAATCTTCCGGCCGCTGTCGGAAGGAAAGTGCTCCTTCCTGCAGGCCAAGCACTAAGACAACAGGCCGGATAGTCCGATGAGCAAGGTTCAGCAGCCAATCCCAGGCGTTGTTTATCCGCCGGAAAGCCGGACGCAGCGCTATGTGGATGCTGGAATTCTGCGGGACGTCACGCTGGTTTCGGCGTTCGCCGGAATCGTGGCCGCGCACCCCGATCGGGTTGCGGTGTCCGACGTTCGCGGAACGCTGACCTATGCTGTGCTCGATGATGTCACCGACCGATTGGCCGGTGCGTTCCTGACGATCGGGCTGAAGCCGCTCGATCGCGTGGTGTTCCAGCTCAACAATTCGCGCGAGTTGGTCATCGCCTATCTGGCGTGTCTCAAAGCCGGTCTCATTCCGATGGCGACCCTGGCCGCGCACCGGCGGCATGAGATCGGCTATCTGGCCAGGCACGCGTCGGCGCGGGCGCACATCGTCGATGGCGATTCGTCCAAATTCGATTTCGTCGCGTTCGCCAAGGCGATGCGCGACGAGATTGATAGTCTTCGGGAGATCATCGTCGTTCGCGGCGGAAATGACGATCCGGCTGTGCGCAGCTTCGAGGCGCTGAGTGCTCTCGTCAGCCGCGACGAGGCACGGGCGCTGATCGCGGCGGTGCCGCGCGACCCGTGGCAGGTCTGCATCTTTCAGCTCTCGGGCGGCACCACCGGCATCCCGAAGATCATCCCACGCTTTCACAACGAATATATCCAGCAGATCCGCTCGGTGATCGCGTGGCAGGGTCTCGACCACACGCTGGTCTCGTACACGCCCAATCCCCTGCTGCATAACGCGCCGATGATCTGCTACTGGGGGCCGGCGCTATTCGGCGGCGGCGAAATGGTGATCGGCGAGGACATGGAGCCGGCGACGATCCGGCGCATCCTCAAGGAGCGCAAGGTCAACTGGGTCTGCATTCCGCCGGTGATCCTGATGCGGTTGAAGGCTGCTGGCGTGCTCGACGAACTCGATTTCAGCCACGTCAAAGGCTTCACGGTGCCCGGCGGCGCGAAGCGGATCGAAGACGCGACGCGCGGCGCGCCGGTGTTCCCGCTGTTCGGCATGACCGAGGGCATCATCTGCTATTGTCGCAAAGGCGACGGCCGCGAGGCGATCGAAACAACATGCGGGCGGCCAACGTCACCATTCGATGAGATGCGTATCCTCATCCCTGGTACCGAAACCGACTGTCCGCCCGGCGAGACCGGCGAACTGGCGGTTCGCGGGCCGAGCAGCATTCTCGGTTATTTCGACGCTGAGGAGCGTAACAAGGAGGCGTTCACCGCGGACGGGTTCTATCGGTCTGGCGACCTCTGCAACATCAAGATGATCGGCGGCGAGCCGCACATCGTCTTTCAGGGCCGCTTGAAGGATGTCGTCAATCGCGGCGGCGAAAAGATCAACTGTCTCGAGGTCGAATTGATCGCCGTCGGTCATCCGAAAGTGGCGTCGATCTCGATCATCCCGGTGCCCGATCCAGGTTACGGTGAGCGCGCCTGCGCTTTTGTTATTCCGGCGCCGGGCGTGACCGACCTGTCACCGAAGGAACTGGGTGTGTTTCTCGAGGAGCGCGGACTTGCCAAGTTCAAGTGGCCGGAGTTCGTTGAACTGATCTCCGAGTTTCCGGTCACGTCGGCCGGAAAAATCTCCAAACCGCGTCTGCGCGAGATAGCGTTAGAGCGGGCCAAAGCGCGTGGTCAACACGCAACGGAAGGCGTATCGTGAAAATTGCCATCATCGGCGGCGGTCCGGCCGGACTTTATTTCGCGCGATTGATGAAGCGGCATCAGCCAGCTCATCAGATCGAGGTGATCGAGCAAAATCCGTTCGGCGCGACCTACGGATTCGGCGTGACCCTCGGCGGTCCGGCGCGCGAACGGATGAAGGCAACCGACCCGGAGGTTGCCGATGCGCTCGCCGCGCTCATGCACTTCAACAACAAGCAACGCATCTGCCTCGATGATGAGGACGTGCTGGTCGAATATGCGAGCTATGGCGGGGCGATCGAGCGGTTGAAGCTGCTCGGGGTTTTACAGAAGGCGTGCCTCGATCTTGGGGTCGTTCTGCACCACCAGCGCCGGGTCGATGGTCTGAGCGCGTTTGCGGGGTACGATCTCATCGTCGGCGCCGATGGTCCCAATTCCGTCGTCCGTGGTACTGACCCGGCGGCATTCGGGACACACAGCTATTCGCTGACGAATCCGTTCGCCTGGTACGGTGTGGCCAAGGCGATGAAGCCGAACGCGCTGGTCTTCCGGCATACCAAGGACGGCGTCTTTGTCGGGCATTATTATGCCTACAAATCGGATATGAGCACGTTTGTCGCGGAATGCGATGCGAAGACGTGGACGCAAAGCGGCTTCGATAAACTGTCAGACCCCGAGCGCAAACTCGCGATCGAGGCAATTTTCGCCGATCATCTCCAGGGCGAGCCCCTGGTTGAGAACAAGTCGATCTGGCGAACATTCAAGGTTGTCGTCAATGACCGCTGGTTCTCCGGCAACCACGTCCTGATCGGGGACGCGTTGCGCTCGGCGCATTTTTCCATCGGCTCGGGAACACGGCTGGCCATGGAGGATGCTTTGGCTCTGTTCGATGCGTTCGCCGAGCACGGTGACGATTTGGCGAAAGTGCTGCCGCGCTATGTGGAAATTCGCAAGCCGATCCGCGACCTGTTCGGCGTCGCGACCGAGCGCAGCTTCAACTGGTATGAAAATGTGCGCCAGGCCATGTCTGGCGGCGATGTGTGGGACTTCACCCACGACTTCCTGACCCGGACCGGTCGCGTCGACGACAAGCGTCTGAAGGATTATGCGCCGAGCTTCTACGCGGATTATATGCGCCGCAAGAACGCGGATGCGCGCAGCGCGGCCGTCCAATGACCCCGGAGATCGTCGCCACCGAAGCCATGGTCTCCGTCGCACCGGTGATCGTGCGCCGAACCGTTCGCTGGTCGGAATGCGACCCGGCTGGTGTCGTCTATCTCGGCAATTATCCGGGCTATCTGTTGTCGGCGATCTACTTCTTCCGTCGTCATCTCTTTGGCGACGCATGGGTCGCGCAGACCGACAAGGGTGGCTTTCAGACGCCGGGGAAGGCCATCGCGCAGGTGTTCAAGAGTTCGCTGTGGCCGGATGATGTTTTCGACATGCAGGTTTTTGCCGGCGACGTTCGCCGCAACACTTATGATGTTCTGGTGCGTGCCGTTCGCGCCGATAACGGCCGCGACGTGTTCTATGGCCGCGTGACCTCCATCGTGGTCGCAGCGAAAGAGCGCACCAGCAAGGTCGGCATTCCGCAGCCCGTCGCGGATGCGCTGCGGGCCTATCGGGCGGCTCATGCGCCGCCCGATATGCTGCTCGATCCGAAAACCTGGCTGCCCGATGCAGCCGTCAATTCTTGAGCGGTTTGGAGGCCCTATGTCCGACTCAAAAGCCAAGCCGAAAGTCGCCGTCACCACGGCCGGATTGCGCGGCACCACCTGGAACGCCGAGCGGCTGCCCAAGGATGTGAAGATTTCGATCCATCCGCTCGCGACCAGCGATGGCGCGGCTGTCACCGGCTATCTGTTCAGCCGCGGCGGCGAAAAGACCGTCGTGTGCGCGATGCATCCGCGTGAACTGACGGTGACGCAGTATCTTGTTCCCGAAGTACTGCAAGGCGGCTGCGCCGTCTGGGTGCAGGGCTCCCGGTCTCCAAACAACGATCTGCGGCTCGAACATGAAACGGCGATCATCGATCTTGCCGCCGGGCAATGCTTCCTGCGGGACGTCGCGGGCTTCGAGCGGACGGTGTTGCAGGGAACGTCCGGCGGTGGGCCGCTGGCGACGCTCTATTGTCAACAGGCGGGCCGCGCGGCGGGCGATCGGATCGCCCATTCACCGGCCGGGCGTCCGACCAAACTCGCCGATGTGACGATGCCGATGCCCGACGGCGTCATCCTGGTGTCGTGCCATCTCGGTCAGGGCAAGTTGCTGATGAATTGCATTGATCCGGCGGTCACCGATGAGCAGGATCCGACGCAGATCGACAAATCCTTGTTCGCGTTCAACCGTGACAACGGTTTCCGGCCGTCGCCGGAATCGGCGACCTATTCGCCGGAATTTCTCGCCCGCTACCGTGCCGCTCAACGCGAGCGCGTGGCGCGCATCGATACGTTCGCGAAAGAGATCGTGGCGCGCCGCGCCGCTGCGCGCAAACGGCTGAAGGAAGCCCGCAACCAGACGGATGCGATCGCGGCCGCCTATTCGCCAATCTTCCAGGTGTGGCGGACGGATGCCGACCCGCGCTGCTTCGACCTCTCGCTGGAGCCGTCGGATCGGGCCTACGGCACGCTGTGGGGCGCCAATCCGATCGCGTCGAATTTCGGCAGTGTCGGGTTTGCCCGTAATTGCACGGCCGAGAGCTGGCTGTCGAACTGGTCGGCGTTATCGTCGAATGCTTCGATGGAGGCTTGCGCGCCGGACCTCAAGCTGCCGGTGCTGATGATCGAATACACCGGCGACAACAGCGTGTTTCCGAGTGAAGCCGATGCGATCTACGGCTTCATCGGTTCCGCCGACAAGGTCCGCAAGAAAGTTCACGGTAATCATCACGGCCGCCCGATCGCGGATGGCGCGCCGAACGGTCAACTCATCGCCGGTGAAACGATCCGCGATTGGTTGACGGCGAAATCGCTCGCATAGCTGAACAGGCCATACCATGACCTATCCGGTTTTCGATTCGAACACGCACGCGCCGCGCAAGCCTTTGCCGCGGGGAAGCTGGGACTGCCAGGTCCATGTCTTCGGCGACCCGCAGCGTTATCCGCTTCGGGCTGGCCGCGCTTACGAGCCGCCGGCGACGGCGACCATCGACGCTGCGGTGGCGATGCATCGCGCCATCGGCGTCGATTTCGGCGTGGTGACGCAATCGACGGCGCATGGAACAGACCATCGGATCCTGGTCGATGCCATCGCCGACCGGCCGAACTACTACGGCATCGCACTGGTGGACGAGACCGTGTCCGATCGCGATCTGCAGAAGCTGCACGACATCGGCGTGCGGGGCGCGCGTTTCAATTTCTGGAGTAAACTGAATATCGCGCCGACGCCCGATCAGTTTTTGCGCGCGATCGACCGGATCGGCCCGATGGGCTGGCATCTGCGCATTCATTCGGCCGGGGAGGAATGGCTCGACATCAAGGACTTGATGGCGAAGGTGAAAATTCCCGCGGTCATCGATCATATGGGCCACATGGAAGCGCATGACGGGATCGAGCAGCCGGGGTTCAAGTTCCTGCTCGAACTCCTCAAGCGCGAGAACTGGTGGGTGATGGTCTCCAACGGAGATCGTTGCGCGAGCGCCGGCGTGCCGTGGGACGACATCGTCCCGTTCGGCCGGACGCTGGTGGCGGCGGCGCCGGATCGTGCGATCTGGTGCACCGACTGGCCGCATGTCTTCTATCTCAAGGACAAGATGTGCAACGATGGCGATCTGGTTGATCTGCTGGATCGTTACGTGCCGGACGACGCCACGCGACATAAGGTCATGGTCGACAATCCGGCGCGGCTTTTCGGGCTGAAAAGCTGAACATGATGATGAAGGTTTGTATTGTCGGCCCCGGTGCCGTCGGCAGCCAGATCGCGGCTGCGTTGGTGCAAGGCGGAGCAGCGGCTTCCGTGCTGGCGCGTGGCGCGCATCTGAATGCAATACGGGACAGAGGTCTCGTGATCGCGACCGCGGATCGCGAAGAGCGCGTTTCAATCGCGGCGAGCGACGATGCCGGGAAACTCGGGCCGCAGGATGTCGTTGTCTTCACCGTGAAGGCGCCGGCGCTCGCGGCTGCCATGACGCAAGCCCGGCCGCTGCTCGGCAAAGCCACGGAGATCGTCGCCGGGATGAACGGCGTGCCATGGTGGTTCATGAGCGAAAAGGTCAAGCCGCTGCTCGACCCGGACGGTGTGATCGCGGCGACGATCGGAGGTGCCTCTGTGATCGGCGGTGTGATCTACACAGCGGCTCACGTGGCCGCCCCCGGGCGCATCATGCTGACGGTGCCGCGCCGTCGTCTGACGCTCGGTCTTGTGCCGGGCGCGAAATCCATTCACCTGGAAAAGCTCGCCGGGATTCTCGATCGCGGTGGGCTTCCGACCAAGATCAGCGCGTCGATCGGGATCGATGTTTGGACCAAGCTGATCGGCAATCTGAGCGGAAATCTGATCGCGACGGTCGTTGGCCTCCCGTTGAACGAGGCTTTCGCTCACCCAGACAATCGTGAAGCCGCGCGGCGCATCATCGATGAAGCGAAATTGCTGGCCGCGGCCCTCGGTTATCCAGTCAAGGTGGACACGGATCGGATGGTGGCGGACAGCGCCGGCATTCCGCATCGACCGAGCACCTTGCAGGATTTCGAGGCCGGCCGCGCGATTGAGATCGATGCGTTGTTCCGCGCGCCGCTTGCTCTTGCGCGCTCCGCGAACGTCGCCACCCCGACGCTGGACGATTGGTTCGGGCGTCTCACCGCGAAAATCGAAGCCCGCACGTCATAAAAGGATATCCGCATGCGTCGCGCCGCCATCGTCAGCCCCATCCGGACGCCGGTCGGAAAATTCGGCGGCGCTCTGCGGAGCATCCCGGCGGAAGAACTCGGCGGGTTCATCATTGCCGAGCTGATGAAGCGCACCAGGCTCGACCCCGGGCGGGTGGACGATGTGGTGTTCGGTCACGGCTATCCGAGCGGCGAGAATCCGGCGATCGGGCGCTATGCGGCGATGAAGGCTGGGCTGCCGATCGCGACACCCGGCTATCAGCTCGACCGCCGCTGCGGATCGGGATTGCAAGCGGTGATCAACGCCGCGCTGATCGTGCAGACCGGCAATGCCGATGTCGTCATTGCCGGTGGCGCGGAGAGCATGAGCAATGTGGAGTATTACACGCAGGGCGCGCGGTGGGGCACCCGCCTCGGGCCGGCGACGATGCACGACCGGCTTGCGCGTGCGCGCGAACGCGCATCGCCGGAGGAACGGTTCGGTCACATCTCCGGCATGATCGAAACAGCGGAGAACCTGGCGCGCAAACATGGCATCTCGCGCGAGGCGCAGGATGATTTTGCGCTGCGGAGCCAGCATCGCGCGGTCGCCGCGCGGGATGGCGGCAAGTTTGACGACGAAACGGTGGCCGTCCCCGTGCCGGGCAAAGCTGGCCAGACGGTATCGGTCTCGCAGGATGAAGGATTGCGTGCGGGCCTGACCATCGAGGATTTGCAGAAGCTCAAGCCGATCCAGAAGGGCGGCACGGTGACGGCCGGAAACGCCAGCCAACAGAACGACGGTGCGGCCGCCTGTCTTGTTGTTGCTGAAGATGTTCTCGAAAAACTCGATCTCGTTCCCGATCTGTTTCTGAAGGGCTGGGCGGTCACCGGTTGTGAGCCGGCCACCATGGGGATCGGTCCGGTTCCGGCGGTGGCCAAGCTGTTTCAGAAGACCGGCCTTGGCTGGAACGATATCGATCTCGTTGAACTCAATGAAGCCTTTGCCGCGCAAGCACTGGCGGTGCTCAAAGAGTGGGGCTGGAACGATCCCGACAAGCTGAATGTCCATGGATCGGGGATTTCGCTCGGCCATCCGATCGCGGCGACCGGCATCCGAATTCTGGCGACGTTGTGCAGCGAAATGAAGCGGCGCAAGGCGCGCTATGGCCTCGAAACCATGTGCATCGGCGGCGGCCAGGGTATCGCCGCGGTTTTCGAGCGGCCGCAATAACCTGAGACGCCGTGCGATCTTGCGGGTCAATGCACGCGTCGCATGTGCGAACGCACGCTTCGCGTAGCCCGTTTTCATGAGCTTCTCCTGGTGCTCAAACCACATATGTGAAATTTGTCTGGAGGCGCTCCCAACAGCTTCCGCATCGGTGTCGCGTGCCGCATGGTTTGCCGAAATCTAGGCAACGTGTGCGCGAGAAAACCGATCCATGGCCGACACGCTGAAGGAAAACCGGGTTCGTCCGCAGCCTGCGTCGCGGCCGTTCGGCGGATACGAGGTCATCCGGTCCAGCAATATCGATGAAGAGCTGACGCTGACCGACAAGGGCGCGCCATGCGGCGAATATCTGCGCCGCTTCTGGCAGCCGCTGGCGCTATCGTCGCAGGTTTCCGATCTTCCCTTCGCCACCCGGTTGCTCGGCGAAGATTTGGTCGTCTTCCGCACCCGCGCCGGTCAGCTTGGCGTCTTGCACAAGCAGTGCAGCCATCGCGGCGCGTCGCTGGAATTCGGCCTCATCAGTGAAGAAGGGATCCGCTGCGGTTATCACGGCTGGCATTTTGCAACCGATGGCCGGATCCTTGATGTACCTGCGGAGACCAAGCCGGGCAGCTACGCGCGGCGAATCTGCCACGGGGCTTACCCGGTGCTGGAGTACAAAGGGATCATCTTCGCCTATCTCGGTCCGCCCGACGAGAAGCCGGACTTTCCCATTTACGATTTCATGGATGCGGTGGACGAGGACTGCGTCCCTTATTGCTGGCCGCTGGACTGCAACTGGCTGCAGGTTCGCGAGAACACGCAGGATCCCATCCATCTCACGTTCCTGCACTCGATGTTCAACATCAAGCAGTTCGGCGCCAATCTCGCCAACGCCATCCCTTATATCCGCGCGCACGAGACGCCGATCGGGCAGGTGACGACGAGCGTGCGTCGTCTCGGCGACATCTACTATATCCGGATCAACGAGATGATTATGCCGAACGTCGCGCGTGTTCCGGACGCGCTGCGCGAAGGTCGCGCGATCCCGAATAACGAAGCAGACGCGATCGGCACAGGCAGCGAGAGCAAGGCGCTGAAATACAAGCGGCTGGTGCCGTCGAGCCACGGCATGGGCCTGTCGATGTGGGTCGTTCCGAATGACAACGAAAACAGCATGTTCTTCGGCTGGCATCATGTGCCGAAGGACGAGCCGCAGGCGGTGCGTGATGAGCGCATTCGTCAAGTCGAGCACGGCCAGACCCGAGACCGGCCCTATCATGAGCGGCAGCGCAATCCCGGCGACTACGATGTGATCGCCTCGCAAGGCCGGATCGTCGCCCGCGACAACGACAAGCTGACCTCCGCGGATCTGGGTGTCGGCGTCTATCGTCATCAGTTGCGCGAGGGCATTCGCACGGTCGCGCAGAACGGAAAACCCAAGGGTCTGGACGTCGCGCGGCAAGCGCCGATCCCGACCTATGCCTATGCCCTGGTTCGGCCTGCGCCGCCGCTCGGGTCCGACGCGGAGGAAGCCGAACGCGTCGCGCGGTTGGAAAAGGAGATCGTGACGGACCTGCTGGCATTTCGTCTTCCGCACACGCCGCGCACCCTGGAACCGGTGTGACCATGCCCGCCGTGCTGGAAGACGGACCTTATCGCTATCGTGTCGATGCGGCGTGGGGACGTTTGCCGGATGGCTGGCGCTACGGAGAGGTCGCGGCTGTCGGCGTGGACAGCAAGGACAACGTCTATGTCTTCTCGCGTGGCGATCACCCGATGATCGTGTTCGATCGCGATGGAAACTTCCTCCGCTCCTGGGGTGAAGGAATTTTCCGGCAGCCGCATGGATTGCATGTCGGACCGGATGACAGTCTTTATTGCACGGACGAGGGCGATCACACCGTTCGGCGTTTTACCCCCGCGGGACGGCTCGAACTGGAGATCGGCGTTCCGGGGGTCGCATCATCCTTCCTGAGTGGCGATCCGTTCCATCGTTGTACGCATACTGCCTTGTCGCCGCAGCTCGATATCTTCGTCGCGGACGGATACGGCAATGCGCGCGTCCACAAATATTCTCCCGACGGCAAGTTGATCATGTCCTGGGGGGAGCCGGGCACGGGACCGGGCGAATTCAATATCGTCCACAATATCTGCTGTGACAGCGACGGCTGGGTTTACGTCGCCGACCGGGAGAACCACCGCATTCAGGTGTTCGACACGAATGGCCGTTACGCCGGACAGTGGAACAACCTGCATCGGCCCTGTGGGCTTTGCATGCACGGCGCGGCCAATCCGCGTTTCTACGTCGGCGAGCTTGGGCCGGGAGTCCAGTTCAGCAATCGTGACTGGCCGGGAATCGGCCCGCGGTTGTCGATCATGGACCGCACGGGAAAATTGCTGGCCCGCTTCGGCGATCGGCGCAGCCCGACGATCCGCGACAGTGCCTTTACATCCCCGCATGGCGTCGCCGTGGATTCGCAGGGCGCCATCTACGTCGGCGAAGTCTCGCGGACGACGCTGAAAGGCCGTGGCGTGGCGCTCGATCCGGATACCGACCCAGTCTGTCTTCAGAAGCTCATTCCCGAGCACGGGGCCTTGCCATCATGACAGCACTCTCTCTCGCCCAGGCTTCCGTGATCATCGATGAAGCGCTCAGGCATGGTCGCACCAAAAAGATGAAGCCGTTGACCGTGGCGGTGCTCGATGCTGGCGGTCACATGATCGCGTTCAAGCGCGAGGACAAGTCGGGAATCCTGCGGCGCGAAATCGCCGAGGGAAAAGCCTGGGGCGTTCTGGGTATGGGCTATGGCGGCCGCGAATTCGCGCGGCGCAACGCGATCCGGCCGACATTCTATACGGCGCTCGCGGTTGCCTCGGAGGGACGCGTGATGCCCGTCATCGGTGGCGTGCTGATTCGCGATGATGCCGGCGAGATCGTCGGTGCGGTCGGCGTGTCCGGCGATACCGAGGACAATGACGACGCCTGCGCGCTCGCCGGGATCAAGGCCGCCCGGTTGACGGCAGACAACGGCGATCCGGCTTAGGGGAGGGAACAATGACAAGAAAATTTTATGCGGGTGTCTTGTGTGCACTGAGCTTGCTGTGCGTTTTACCCGTCGGCGCTTATGCGCAGTATCCGAACCGGCCGATCCGTCTCATAGTGCCGTTCGCGGCCGGTGGCGGCGTCGATCTGATGGCGCGGCTTGCGGCGCAAGCTCTGAGCGAGGAGCTCAAGGAAAACGTCATTGTGGAAAATCAGCCGGGCGCGAGCGGCACGCTGGCGACCATGAACGTCGCCAAAGCCGATCCCGATGGATACACGCTGATGTTCCACACGACATCGTCGTCGGTCATCAACGCGGTGACGTTCACCAATCTGAAGTACGATCCGCTGAAAGCCCTTGTCCCGGTGACGCTGGTCAGCCAGTTCCCGCTTGCTGTGTTCACCTATCCCGAGTTGCCGGCCAAGAACATGGCGGAGTTCGTTGCTTTGCTGAAAGCCAATCCGGGAAAATACAACTACGGCTCGTCGGGTTACGGCAGCATCGTCCATCTCGGCGCGGAGCTGTTCAAGTCGCTGGCGCATGTCGACATCAAGCATATTCCTTACAAGGGCAATGCTCCCGCGCTGACCGACTTGCTCGCACACCGGATCGAAATGATCATCGATGGCGTTCCGCCGCAGGTCGCCAATGTGGAGGCGGGGAAGATCCGCGCGCTGGCGGTGACGACGGCGAAGCGTTCGGAAAAGTTGCCGAACGTGCCGACGATGATCGAGAGCGGGATTACCGGCTATGAATTGTCATTCTGGACCGCGATCTTTGCGCCGGCGGGAACGCCGAAGCCGATCGTCGATCTGATCGCGTCGAAGCTCGGTGACGCCATGAAGAAGCAGAAGCTGGTTGCGCGGATGAAAGACCTCGGCGCCGACGGGATCGGATCGTCACCGGAAGCACTGGATCGCTTCTGGCACCAGGAAATCGATCGCTATCGCAAGATTGTCGAAACGTCCGGAATCCGGCTGGAGGTCAACTGAGGCTGGCCGCGCCGGCTCTAAGCTCGCGACCGTACCGCTCGATCCGCTCGCGCATGGCGCCGACGATATCGTTGCGCTGCTCGACAAACCGTTCCCCGCTGCCGCTGACGGCGAGAACGATGGGCGGCTGATCGTCGGACGACGGCAACGGCATGCCGATCGCGCCGACGCCGGGCGTGACCTGCCCGTAGCAGAATGAAAAACCATCCTCGCGCACGGCGTGAATGTCCTCGATCAGCCGTGACGAGGGGACGCGCTGCTCGGGGCGTTCGGCGGCGTTGATGCGAGTGACAAGCCTGTTGATGTCTGGATCGGCGATCTTGCTCATCAGAACGAGCCCCACCGCCGTCCGGGTCAACGGCGCCAGCGTGCCGCGGCGGACCGGGCGGGAATGGCTGGCGCGAACGACCTGAATATATTGAGCATTGAGCTGGCAGCGCGCGCCGAGGACGACGAGCTGCCGCGTCTGGTGTTTCAGATCCTCCAGGAGCGATCGCAACGATCCGCCTGTCTGGACCCCGTCGCCGAGAAAGCCGACACGGATCGTCGGCTGATAGACGCGGCGGCGTGGGTCGTAATGCAGGTAGCCGAGATCGACCAGACTTCCGAGCAGCGCGCTCGTGCTCGATGCGGGAAGATCGAGATGAGTGCGGATTTCGACCGCGCTTGCCGGCCGCATGATCTCGGCGAAATATTCGAGAACGGCGAAGACGCGCCCGGCCGATTTCACGATTTTTCTGTGCCCGTCCATACGAAACCCCGATGTGTGCGGACGTGACTGATCAATCCCAGATTAAACTCCGGATCGGCGCAGGCCAACGATTATGCGTGAGATTTCGCTCCCGATTTGTGCGGTGCGATATCAGTCCGCCAATTTTCCGCTCCTGATGGCGGTGAGCATATGCTCGATGTCCGCAGCGATTTGCAGCAGCCGGCGATCCTGTCCGTGCTTGCCGATCAGCATCAGGCCGACCGGCGCGTCGCCGGGCGCGTGACACGGCAGCGAGATCGCACATTGGTCGAGCATGTTGGCGATGGTGGGGTTGCGTAGCATCAGCAGATTGCTGTGGCCGAACGCCTCATCGGTTTTCAACTCGTCGAGCGTCGGCGCGATGCGGGGCACCGTCGGCATCACCAAAGCGTCGATGCCGCCGATCCGCGCGGTGACGCGTTCGATCAGCGATGCGCGCTGCTGTTTGAGGATGGCGTAGTCCGCATCGGTCTGTGCCTCGCCCTTGAGGATGCGGATCAGCACGCGCGGATCGTAGGCATCGCGTTGCGCCGCGATCCATGGCGCGTGAAACAGATAGGCTTCGCGTGCGGCAAAGCCGCCCTTGCCGTTGATCGCCGGGATCTCGTTCAGTTCCGACAGGTCGATATCGATAAGATCAATACCGGACGTTTCAAGCTGGGCGATGGCGCGTTCAAAAGCGCGCGCCGTTACATCGTCGATCCCGTCGAACACATAGCTGGTCGGGACGCCAAGCGTCACGCGCCCGGAAGTCTTGGCGGCGATATCGAACGGTTCACCGCTGATCACCGCATCGACGATGCCGCAGCAGGCCACCGAATGGCCGATGCTGCCGATGCTGTCGAGCGTTGGCGACAGCGGCATGGCGCCGGCCTGTGACACCCGGCGCGCCGTCGGTTTGAAGCCGGTGAGGCCGCACAGCGCCGCCGGAATCCGGCACGAACCACCGGTATCGGTTCCGAGCGCGATATCGCACATACCGTCCGTGACCGAGACAGCCGCGCCCGACGACGAGCCGCCGGGGATGCGGCCGGTGTTGCGATCATAAGCATTCAGCGGTGTTCCGTAGTGCGGATTGAGGCCGAGCCCGGAGAATGCGAACTCCGTCATGTTGGTGCGGCCGATACCGATGAAGCCCGCCTGCTTGAGCCGCCGTACCGCCTCGGCATCGCGCGTCGCCGGCGCGGTGTCCCTCAGCAGCACCGAGCCGGCGGTCGTGACGTCGTCCGCCACGTCGAACAGATCCTTGATGCTGACGATCAGCCCCGCGGTCGGCGGCAGCGGCTGGCCCTGCCGCGCGTCCCGGTCCATCCGGGCCGCGATCTCTTCTGCATCCGTGGAGACCTTGAGGAAGGTCGTCGCGCCTTGACCGCCCGGCTGCGCGATCCGTGCGAGCGCCGTGCGGACTCCGGCTTGCCGGTTGAAATTGCTGGCGATTTCCGCCGCTCGGGCTGTCAGTGCCATGATATTTCATGCCTCAAATATCGATGTATGAAACGAATATCTCATTTAATCCTTGCTCTTACAGAAAATATAGTGAAATATCACAACCATTGCAAAGGATGGGTCATGCGTCTCGAATTGATGTCTCGTGATGGATCGGAACTGGTGGATGTCTCGCCGGTCGAACTGATCATCGCCGGCTGGACCGGACGCGACGCGGTTGCGCTGGAAAAGCACATGGCCGAACTGGAGGAGCTTGGCGTGCGCCGTCCCTCACAGGCGCCGATCTTCTATGCGAGCAGCGTCTCGCGGCTGGTGGTCAGCGATCTCGTCGAGGTGCTTGGCGACGCGACCAGCGGCGAGGCGGAGTTTGTCCTGCTTCAGCGTAACGGTGTGTTGTGGGTCGGGCTCGGCTCCGACCACACCGACCGCGAGCTGGAGGCGCACAGTGTCGCCGCCTCGAAACAGATTTGCGACAAGCCGATTGCCCGGCAGTTCTGGCGTTATGACGATGTCGCGCCGCATTGGGATGCGCTGCTGCTGCGCTCCTATGCGACGATCGCCGGCAAGCGTGAACTCTATCAGGATGGTGGTGTCGCGCAGATGCGCAGCCCCGCCGATCTCATTGCCCGCTATGCGCCGGGCGGGTTGCCCGACAATGCGGTGATGTTCTGCGGCACCGTCGCGGTGATTGGCGGCATTCGCCCGGCCGAGCGGTTCGAGTGCGAGCTGGAAGACCCGAAGCTCGGCCGCAAGCTGGCCTTCGGCTATGGCGTCCGGTGTCTGCCGGTGAGGAACTGAGATGGCCGAGCGGGGCAGGAAACCGCGCGTTCGTGATGTCGTGCGGTCGCCAATGGTGTCGGCGCCGATTATTCCGACGCCGCCGGAAACGTCCGCCTCGCTGCGTGAAGCGGCCTACGATGCGATCAAGCACCGCATCATCACCTGCGTGTTCAAGCCCGGCGACTATCTCAACGAAGCCTATGTGTCCGCCGCGATCGGCATCGGCCGTACACCGGTGCATCAGGCGATCGACCGTCTGACGCAGGACGGTTTGCTCGAGGTCATTCCGCGCAAGGGTATCATCGTCCGCCCGGTGAGCCTCGCCGAGGCGATGCAAATCACCGAAATTCGCCTGCTGAACGAGCCGTACTGCGCGCGGCTAGCGGCGGAGCGCGCCGACAATGTCGATCTGGCGACGTTGCGTGATCTTCTCAACCGCGCCGATGCGTGGACCGCGGTTCGCAATATCGAGCAGATGATGTTGCTCGACCGTGAATTCCATATTGCGATCGCAAAGGCGGCGCGCAACACCGTCCTGGCGTCGATCCTGCAGAACCTGCACGAGCGCTCGCTGCGCTTCTGGTTCATCTCGCTGACGGCGCCGGAGCATCATCGCGAGGTTCAGAACGAGCACCGCGCGATCTTTACAGCAATCGAGCAGCGTGACGCCGATGCGGCGGCCAAGGCGATGGCCGATCATATCGAGTCCTTCCGCCGCACGATCAGCCGCTATTTGTGAGGGAGCGCACAATGCCAAAACCCCATCTCGAATTCTTCACGCTGGACATGGATACGGGTTGGCAGACGCCGCCTGGCTATCCGGCCGGTATTCAGCAAAAGATCCTGGCGAGCGATCTGGACGAGGTGAAAAAGACCGGCAGCCGTACGCGCCTGCTGCGCTTTGCGCCCGGCGAATACACAACCAAGCCGTTCGTCCACGATCACTGGGAGGAAGTCTATCTTCTGTCCGGCGACCTCACCGTGGGCAACGACGAAAAAGGCAACGGCGGCGAGACATTTCATTCGCCGACTTATGCCTGCCGCCCGCCCGGCGCCTATCACGGGCCGTTCAAGTCCACGAGCGGGTGCCTTCTTTACGAGCAGCACTTCTACGAAAAAAGCGTGTCCTGATCGGGAGTTATTGCCATGGTTCGATTTGTTCTCAAGCTCGCATCCGCTCTTGTTGTTCTTGCTGTCGCTTTCGTTGGCGCCGCGCCTTCTGCCATGGCGCAGGACTGGCCCGACAAGCCCGTCACGGTCGTCGTTCCTTTTGCCGCCGGAGGCAACACCGACGGCATTGCGCGGATGACCGCGCAGCATCTCAGCGATGCGTTCGGCAAGCAGTTCGTGGTTGAGAACCGGCCGGGCGCCGGCGGCGCGATTGCCGCCGATATCGTCGCCAAGGCGAAGCCGGACGGCTATACGCTGTTCCTGACGGCGCTGCCGGTGATGGCAATCGTTCCGGTGATCAACAAGGTCCGCTACGACTCGCTCAAGGACTTCACGCCGATCAGCAACGTCGCCACCAACGCATTCGTGCTGGTCGTCAACAAGGATCTGCCGATCAAGACGCTGGCGGAATTCGTCAACTACGTGAAGGCGCGGCAGGGCCAGTTGTCGTATGGCTCCGCCGGCATCGGCAGCCTCAATCATCTGTCGATGGCGCTATTTCTCAAGCGCGCTGGTCTCGAGATGACGCATGTGCCGTACAAAGGCAATGCACCGGCGCTGTCCGATGTGGTTGCGGGACATATCCCGGCGATGTTCTCCAATCTGTCCGACGCGCTGCCGCAGGCGAAGGGCGGCACCGTGCGCATGCTGGCGGTGTCGTCGAAGGATCGCTCGCCACAGGCGGCCGATGTGCCGACGGTCGCGGAATCCGGCTATGCCGGGTTCAACGTGCTGACCTGGAACGGGTTGATGGGGCCGGCCAATCTGCCGCAGGCGATCGTCGACAAGATCGCCGGCGAGATGGGCAAGGCGGTCAAACAGCCGGACTTCTCGCAGCGCCTCGACAAGTTCGGTGTCGAGCCGCTCGGCAACACGCCCGCTCAATACAAGGCGATGCTGGCCGAGGATATCGAAAACTGGGCCAAGGCTCTGAAGCTCGCGGGTATCAGCCAGCAGTAAGGGGACGTCGCGCCATGAATGCTCCCGTGTTGATTGCCGGTGCCGGTCCGGTCGGCGTGCTCACCGCGCTGCTGCTCGCGCGCAAGGGAATCCCCGTTCGCGTGTTCGAGGCCGCGGCGGCGGTGGATGATTCTCCGCGCGCATCGACGCTGCATCCGGCGACGCTGGAGATGCTGGCCGATGCCGGGCTGCTCGATGCGGTGATCGAGCGGGGTCTTGTGGCGCGCACGTTCCAGTTCTGGGATCGCACCACGCATCAACTGGTTGCCGAGTTCGATCACGCGATCCTGGCGCAGGACACGGCTTATCCGTTCGTCGTGCAATGCGAGCAGCACAAGATCGCGAATCTGTGCCTGGAGCGGCTCAAGGCGTTTCCGCACGCCGACGTGAGCTTTAAAACGCCGGTGACTGGTCTTGAGCAGGACGACACCGGCGTCGCGGTGACGTTGGATAATGGCACAGTCGCGCGCGGCAGCTATCTGGTCGGTGCCGATGGTGGACGCTCGACGGTGCGCAAGACGCTCGGCATCGACTTCGAGGGCTACACGTTTCCAGAGCGGTTTCTCGTGCTCACGGTGCCGTTCGATTTCGCCGGCGAACATGGCGTCGCCCATCGTGCGTATTTCTCCGACCCCGACGAATGGGCCAATCTGTTCAAGGTCGCGGGCGACGACGGCAAGGGCCGCTGGCGCGCGGTGTTTCCCGCGCCGCCAGGTGAGAGCGACGAGGAAGTTCTCAGCGCGGCGGCGACCGAAGCGCGGTTGCAGAAATTCTTTCCCAAGCGCGGGGCCTATGAGGTGTTCCACCGCAACATCTATCGGGTGCATCAGCGCGTCGCGAAGCATTTCCGCGTAGGGCGGGTGCTCCTCGCCGGCGATTCCGCGCACGTCAACAATCCGATCGGTGGCCTCGGCTTGAACTGTGGCATCCACGACGCCACCGATCTCGCCGGCAAACTGGCTCTTGCGCTCGATGGCCCGACGGGCACGGCCATCCTCGACAGCTACGAGGCGGTGCGCCGGCCGATGAACATCGAATACGTGCAGCAGCAGACCATCGCCAACAAGAAGCGGCTCGAGGAAAAAGACCCCGCGCAGCGCGCCAGGAATTTCGACAACCTGCGGCAGATGGCGGCCGATCCCGCCAAGCATCGCGCTTTCCTGATGCGGACGTCGCTCTTGGAAAGCGTGCGCAAGATCGCGGCCAACGCCGCATAAGCTCCTTCCCGGTGATGTGATGAAAATTGTCGTTCCAGACCTGATCTCCAATTCCTACTTCCCGGCGATCGCCGCGGTCGAACTGGGAAAGTTCGCGGAGCTTGGCGTCGATGCGTCAGTCGAGCTGCTGTTTCCCGTCAACAAGGCCTACGAAGCGTTGCGCGATGGGGCGGTCGATTGCGTCGCCGGCTCCGCGCATTCGGCGCTGGCCGCGTTTCCCGACTGGCGCGGCGTGAAGCTGTTGTGTGCGCAAGGCCAGGGCATGTACTGGTTCCTGGTGATGCGCTCCGATCTCGCGCCGAAGCGCGGCGATACCGGCATCGTCAAGGGCAAGCGGATTGGCGCCGCGCCGTGGGTCGAGATGGGGCTGCGCCGGCTTCTGATCGAATCGGGCTTTGATCTTGTGCGCGACAACATCACGATCGCGCCGGTGCCCAACACCGGCAGCCCGAGCGCCAATTTCGGACTGATGGCGGCCGAGGCGCTACAGAAGGGGCTGATCGACGGCTTCTGGGCGAACGGCATGGGCGCGGAAGTGGCGGTGCGCAGCGGCGCCGGAACCGTCGTGCTGGATATCCGCCGTGGCGATGGGCCGCCGCAGGCATTCAACTACACCATGGCTTCGCTGGCGGTGACGGACCGGTTCATCGCCGAGCACGGTGCGACCGCGAAGAAAGCCATTCAGGCGATCGACGCGACGCATCGCGCGCTCAAGACCGATGTCGGTCTGGCGACGCAGGTGGGACGCAAGGTTTTCCCCGAACGCGAGGCCGGACTGATCGCCGGCATCGTCGAGCGCGATCTGCCGTATTATTCGAGCATGATCTCGCCGGAATTCGTCTCGGGCATGACCGCGTTCGCGCGGCATGTCGGCATCCAGAGCAAGGATGTTCCATACGTGGATATCGTTGCCGATCTGTCCTCGTAAGAACGGCTGGTCCGTCAACCGGCAAGAACCGGATCTGCTCGACCTGCTCGACCTGCTTGATCTGGCTGAATTTCAAAATGTTTCACAAGAGGGATATCATGCTTGCATCGGTCAAGACTGTGCTTGCGGCAGGATTCATCGGCCTGACGTTGTCCCTTCCATCCGTGGCGTTCGCAGAAACGGCCGCCAGCATTGACTATCGGTTCATCGCGCGGCCAAACGACCTTTCGGATGATTTCAAGCCAGCAGACAAAGTCGACCTGAAATTCCTGTCGCTGAAAGCCATCGACGGATCGACGAACGATGGCGCGCTGTGGCAACCGACCGGCAAGGCCGCAGGCGACACCACCATCGTCATCATGATTCACGGCAGCGGCGGGAGCTACAAGCGGGCGCCCGAAAGCGCGCTTGGCGGCCGCCTGGCGGCAAAGGGTTATGCGGCACTGGCGATTGATACACGTCAGCATGACAACAAGATCAACACCGAGAATTTCTTCGATATCCGGCGCGATATCGATGCTGCAGTTTATTCGGCACGGGCTCTCGGTTATCGAAAGATCGTGTTGCAGGGTCACAGTCTCGGCAACATTCAGGTGCAGTTCTACGCAGCCACGAATTGGGATCGCGATATCCAGGCTGTAATGCTGCTTGGGGCTTTCGGCAATCTGCCGTGGAAGACCCGCAATATTCTTGTCCGGAATGAGCCGCGGTTCAGCGAATTGATCGCGGCGGCGACCAAGGCATTGAAGGACAAGAAGCTTGATACACCACTCGACGTGAAGATGAGCTATTTCACCGGCCAGGAAGTGCCGGTGACGGGCCAGCATTTCCTGACCTATCGATGGGATCTGAGCAGCACGGCGGATGGCACCTATTGGATCAAGCGCGTTCCGTATCCACTTCTGCTGGTGCGTGATCAGGCCGATATGCTGATCCAGCCGTTCGAGACCAATTCGCTTCTCGCCGCGGCGCGCTCCGAAGGATCGCTGGTGCAGGGTGCGGAATTGATCACTTTGCCCAATACCAAGCCGCCGAGCCTCAAGGGACACTACTTCGACGGCAATGAGCAGCCGCTCGCCGACACGATCGTGCGGTGGCTTGCGGCGCGGAATCTGTAGCTGCAGGTGAAAATGTCGGACCTGGTTCGGCGCGGTACTGACCGCGCCGGCTGACGGCTCCGGTGAGCCACTGCTGGCGCGCAAGCGTCGTCGGATCGAGGTGTATGGCGGGCCGCATCATCACGAGAAGCCGGCCTGCCGCCCTGACAAGATCGTGGGCAGGCTCGGTCTCGACAAGCTTAAATAGCGTTGACTGCCAGCATCAGCGCGGATCGTCGATGAAGGCGAGGATGGCGCGGCCGAGCGCGTCGTCGGCCGTGTTGAAGTGGCCGATGGTCGAGGTGTGGTTATGTCCCTTCAGCCACATCATCGGCGGCGTGCGCCGCTTCGCCTGACCGAGCCGGAACACCAGCTCCGCGCAGTGGATGTCGAGGAGGGGATTTTCGTACTCACCCCAGGCGACGAAGGTCGCGACGCTATCGGCATCCACATGCGACACCGGTGACAACGCGTCGAGCGTCGCCGCATCGGCGGTTTCGTAATACATCTCGACGCGCTTCGCATTCGGATTGTCGGGGAGCACGTCGGCGCGCACGCGGCCGCTGACGACAATAAAACCGCGCAGCCCATGGCCGTCCGCCGGCTGCAGCCGTTTGTCGTAGGCGTAGCTGCCGGCATGTGCGCATCCCGCGGAGTGCCCCATTAGAAAGATGCGATCACGGTCGATGCCGAGTTCGTCGGCGTGATCGCGCACATAGCGCACGGCATTGCCGATATCGACGGTGGCGCCGGGATAGGTGGCGGCATCGGCGAGACGGTAACCGATATTGACGCCGACGATCCCGTGCCGCGCGAAATAATAAAGTACGTTGGAATAGATCTGCTCGGTGCGATTGCGGTGTCCATCCAGAAAGGCGCCGCCATGCACGAACAGGACGGCCGGACGCTTCCTCGTGGTAGCATCAACCGGCGTGAAGATATCGAGTTCATGGCGCTCGTGCTCGCCGTAACGGACATTGCGCGTGACAGTAACGCCGTCGCGCGGTGCATCGGCGAGCACCTTGCTGAATTCCTCGATCATCAGTTTGATGTTGTTGCGCCGGTCCTGGTCCCAGCGCGGGCCGATCTCCGCCATCAGTTCGCGTAATGCGGGCGGGATGTCCGGCATTGATGACGGGACAGCACTCATCATATCCTCATGATCTGGGCATGCGCCGCTGTCGCTACGCCAGTCCGGTGCGGACGGTCAAGCGTGAAGCGTTGGCTTCATGGTGCACAGGCGCTATGCCGGGAAGCGCGCAATCTCACGCGATCGCTGTGATCGGATGCAGGTGCTCGATGACACGCTTTTGCACCGCGACGAGATGCAGCCGCATCGCCTGCTCGGCACCATCGGCATCGCGCGCGGCAATCGCGGCAGCGATGGCGCGATGCTCGGCGTCGCGCTGCTGAATCCGTTTGGGACACGACGGCTGATTGCGGCCGAGCCGCATCCGGGCATCGCTCGCCACCTGCCGCAACATTCCGTAGAACGTCTCGGCGAGATGATTGCCTGACGCAGCGGCAATCGCTTTGTGAAAGCGCAAGTCAGCAGCGCCGGAATCGGTGCCCGCGAGCGTGGTTGCGGCGCGTTCGATCCGGGCCATGTCCAGCGGTGAGGCGCGCAACGCCGCCATCCGGGCGAGGAACGGCTCGATGGCGAGACGCATCTCGACCACTTCCAGCGGATTGGTGTCCTGAACCAGACTCTCGCCGTTACGCGCGTCCAGCGCCTTGCGCTTCGGTTCAGCCGGCGCGATCTCGCCGTTGTTGCGCAGGACTTTCAGCGCGCGACGCAACTGATGCCGCTTGACGTTGAGCTTGTCGGCGAGCGCGCGTTCGGAGCCAAGCCCGGCGGTGGCGGCCAGTCCGCGCACGCTGTCGACGAGCGTTGTCAGGTCCGAGACTCTGTCCGCTGATCTGGTGGCGTCGACCCGTTTGTCCATGATGTCGTCCGGCTCAAAAAAGCTGACGGGGCGGCGTCTGTCCCGACCTATCAGCGCGTTGCTGCCACTATACGCGAAATGCTCAACCAATCAAAGCGTGGTTGAGCCGCTGCTCCGATTTTGGCTCCGTTATTTTCCCCCCGGTTCCAGGGTTTTCACGCATGATCAGTGCCTTGCGCATAGTTCACCCACATCTCAACCATTATGACCAAAACTTTACCATTGAGGATTGGTTGCCATTGTGGTTGGATTTCGCAACGTTATTCCCGCCGCGCGCTGGCGCATCCATTCGATCGGAGACCTGCGATGAGCAAATCCAATGTTCACCACCTGCCGAACCGCGACGCCGCGCTGAAAGGTCTCTATTCCGACGTGGCGGCGAAGCACATGTTTCCGTTCTGGGCGACCTCCACCGATGTCGATCATGATGAGGTGAAGCAACTGCTGGCGACGCCGAAAGCGATTCCATTCGTCTGGAGTTGCGAGAACGATATCGAGCCGATCCTCAATCGCGCCGTCGAACTGGTGACGATGGAGGATTCCGAGCGGCGCTCGCTCGTTCTGGTCAATCCGGGTCTCTCGCCGCGCCGCGCGACGGTGAGCACGATGTACACCGCCTACCGGCTCAACGACGCCAACGAGATCATGCCGCCGCATAAGCATTCGCCGAGCGCGATCCGCTTCGGCTTGAAAGGCTCGGGCAATTTCACCGGTGTGGACGGCGAGGACATCGTGTTCGGCCCCGGCGACATGGTGCTGACGCCGAACGACACCTGGCACAACCACGGCACCGTCGGCAACGAACAGGCGCTCAATCTCTCGGTGCTCGACCTGCCGCTGGTCGAGACGCTCAATGCCATTCATTTCGATCACGACTATCAGGAAGAAGTGGACGGCAAGCTCGTTTCCAAGAAGCAGCAGTCGCCGCGCTTCACGCCGGACTATTCGCAGAAGACCTATGGTTATGGCGGCCTGATGCCGCGCTTCTCCAAGGGTCTCAAGCGCGGCGCCGGCTTCTCCTCGCCGATGTTCGTCTATCGCTGGGAGATGATGCGCGAACTGCTCGAGCGGCATAAGAACGACGACGGCGACGCCCATGACGGCCTGCTGGTCGAATATATCGACCCGACCACCGGCGGGCCGGTGTTCAAGACCATCACATTCTTCGTCCAGATGCTGCGCCCCGGCGAGAAGACCCTGCCGGTGAAGACCACGTCGAGCCTGCTGGTTTCGCCCTATGAGGGCCGGGGCCACTCCATCGTCGACGGCAAGCGCTATGACTGGAACAAGTTCGACACGCTCGCCGTGCCGGGCGGCGTCTGGTTCGAGCATCACAACGATTCCGACAAGGAGCCGCTGTTCCTGTTCATCGCCAGCGATGAGCCGACGCTGAAAAAGCTCGACCTCTACAAGAAGTGGGGCAAGTCGGCGTCCGGCGAAATCTCGCGTATCCACGATTGACGGCTTGCACATCGCGGCCGTCTTGTTTTCTCCAATCGAGTGATCCCGTGTCCGATCGTTCTCTCAGTTCGCGTCAGTTCAATACCAAGCTCGTGTCGCATATCGACTGCCCTGGTGGCGGGCAGGTCTGGGTCGAGCGCAATATGCTCTATGTCGGGCATATGCGGCCGACCAGCGGCACCACGATCATCGACGTGGCGGACCCACGCGCGCCCAAGGTGGTAGCGACGATCCCGGTGCGCGAGGGCTGGCATTCGCACAAGGTGCGCGTCTCCGGCGACATCATGATCGTCAACCAGGAGAAGTTCGGAAAGTCCGGCCGCACCGAGATCGGCGGCGGCATCGATATCTATGATGTGTCCAATCCGCGCGCGCCGAAGCTGATCACCGAATGGCGCACCGTCGGCGGTGGCGTGCATCGTTTCGATTTCGACGGACGCTACGCCTATATCTCGCCGACCGCCGAGGGCTATATCGGCAACATCGTGATGATCCTCGATCTCGCCGATCCGGCGAAGCCGGTCGAGGTCGGCCGCTGGTGGATTCCCGGCCAGTGGGAAGCGGGCGGCGAGGACTATCCCTGGGAGAACTGGGCGAGCCCGCGCTGCCATCATCCCTTGCGCTATGGCAACCGGTTGTATGTCAGCTACTGGCACCACGGCTTCGTCATTCTCGACATCAGCGATATGTCGAAGCCGACGGCAATCGCGCACTACAACACCAGTCCGGCGTTCCCGCACCCGACGCACACTTGCCTCGTGATGCCGCAGCCTTTGAAGGGCCGTAACATCATGGTGGTGGCGGACGAGGACGTCGCCAAGCTGTGGCCCGCGGCGCCGTCGTTCGCGTGGACCTACGACATCACGCAGGAGCGTCTGCCGGTGCCGATCTCCACCTTCCAGGTGCCGGGTCTCGACAAGGACGGCAGTCCGCAGCCGGCGATGACCGGCTGTCACCAGCCGTCCGAGCGATTCAACGGCACCATCGTGCCGTTCGCCTGGTTCGCGCAGGGGCTGCGGCTGGTCGATTACGCCGATCCGTTCGCGCCGAAGGAAGTCGGCTATTTCATGCCGGACGCGGCGCCGGGCGCCGACCGCGCCTCGTCGAACGACGTCACCATCGACGACCGCGGCCTCATTTATCTGGTCGATCGCGTCAATGGCGTCGACATCATCGAAACTCCGAAGTTCGCATAAGGTATCTGCGCATGAGCGACCGCAAAGACGTTTATCCGATTGGCAAGAAGAACCCGAACCTGCCGTTCCACCCGGCGGTGCGCGCGGGCGACTTCATCTTCGTGTCCGGCCAGGTTGCGAAAGATGCCAACGGCAATATGCTCGACGGTACCATCGAGGAAGAAACCGCCGGCACCATCGAGTCGATCCGTCGTATTCTCGCGGAAGAGGGCGCGACGCTAGCCGATGTTGTGCGCGTGACCACCTATCTCGAGGATACGCGCGACTTCGGCCGCTACAACAAGGTGTTCTCCGAGCATTTCAAGGATGCGGTGCTGGCGCGCACCACCGTGGAAGCGCGCGCGGTGATCAACACCAAGATCGAGATGGACGCTATCGCCTATAAGCCGAAGCGGGGTTGATGCGATGTCGGCCGTTGCCGCGTCCCGCGTCATGACCGATCCGCCGCAGACGGCGGACGCATCGCGCGCGCATATCCGCGCGCGGGATGTCACCGTCGATTTCGTGCTGGGCGGCCGGCGGCAGCGCGTGCTCAACGACATCAATCTCGAGATTCCCAAGGGCAGCTTCGTGTCGCTGATCGGTCCGTCCGGTTGTGGCAAGAGCACGCTGCTCAAGGTGTTGGCCGGGCTGATCACGCCGACCCAGGGGGAAGTGTCAGTTGCCGGGCGGCCGCCGCAGCAGGCGGCAAAGGAGCGGATGATCGGCCTCGTGTTTCAGGATGCGACCCTGCTGCCGTGGAAGAACGCGCTGGAGAATGCCGCATTTCTGTTGACGACCGCGGACGAGAAGATGCCTCGCTCCGAGGCGATGGATCGTGCCGCGGCGATGCTGCGTCTCGTCGGTCTTGACGGCGCGGAAAAGAAGCGGCCGTCGCAGCTCTCCGGCGGCATGCGCCAGCGCGTGGCGATTGCCCGCGCGCTCGCGCTCGATCCGGAAGTGCTGATGATGGACGAGCCGTTCGGCGCGCTCGATGCCATCACCCGCGAGGAGATGAGCGAGTGCCTGCTCGACATCTGGGAGCGCACCGAAAAGACTATCGTACTGGTGACGCATTCGATCGACGAGGCGGTGTTTCTGTCGAAAGAAGTGCATGTCATGGGGACCGGCCCGGCGCGCATCATCGAGACGCTGCCGATCCGTTTGCCGCATCCGCGCACCGAGGCAAGCCATAGCGATCCGGCCTTCACCGCGGCGGAAAACCGCCTGCGCGGCCTGCTGATCGAAAGCCACAAGCGCAAGCGGGTGTGAGGGAACCATGAGTGCACCATCCTCCGCCGACGACATCGTCACGCCGCAAAGCTGGGTCTCGGTTTTTCGGAAACTGAATGCCGTGCTGCCGCCGCTGGCGTTGAGCCTCGCGGCGCTGATCCTCTGGGAAGCGGCGATCCGGCTGTTCAATGTGCCGACCTTCATTCTGCCGGCGCCGAGTGCGGTGGTGGTGTCGTTGATCGAGAATCGCGCGCAGCTCGCGGCGGCAACGCAGGCGACCGCGCTCGAAGTGCTGTTCGGCTTCGTGCTGGCGTCGCTGGTCGGCATCGCCGTGGCGCTTGTGATCGTCCGGTTCGAGCGGTTCGGCCGCGCGCTCTATCCGCTGATCGTGCTGTTCCAGAACGTGCCGAAGGTGGCGCTGGCGCCGATCTTCATCCTCTGGTTCGGCTACGACCTCGCACCGAAGATTTTGCTGATCGTCGTGATCGCGTTCTTTCCGGTGGCGATTGATATGCTGGCCGGCCTGCAGTCGGTCGAGCCGTCGTTCGTGTCGCTGATGCGCTCGGTCGGCGCTGGCAACGGCAAGATCATGATGCGCGTACGCATTCCGCATTCGCTGCCACATCTGATGGCCGGACTGAAAGTGGCGATTACCTTCAGCGTGATCGGCGCCATCGTCGGCGAATTCGCCGGCGCCAATCAGGGCCTTGGTTACGTGATCCAGTTCGCCTCCACGCAACTCGACACGCCGCTGATCTTCGCGGCTCTTGTCGTTGTCTCGATTCTGGGACTGATCTTTTATTACGGCGTCGAACTTGCCGAACGGATTCTGGTGCCGTGGGCGCCGAAATTCGATCCGATCCATCGCGGGGCGCAAACATAATATCGGAGAGAGGAAAAGCTGATGAAACATCTGTCGATTGCCGCAGCGCTTGCTGCGACCCTGGCCGTGACGTCGAGTGTCGGCGCATTGGCCGCCGACACCGTGACCGTGCAGCTCGACTATGTGGTGCGCGGCAATCACGCGATGTTCTTTGTCGCGCGCGACAAGGGTTATTTCCAGAAGCAGGGCATCGAGATCAAGGCGATCCAGCGCGGCACCGGCTCCCCGAACGCGATGCGTTTCGTCGGCGGTGGCAACGCCGAATTTGGCTTCGGCGATCTGCCGACCTTGGCGGTGGCGCGCTCGCAGGACGTGCCGGTGGTGGCGCTGGCGGCGGTGAACCAGCATAGCCCGCTCGGCATGCTGGCGCTGGCCAAGAACCACAAGCTGACCAAGCCGCAGGATCTCAAGGGCATGAATATCGGCGTGCAGCCGTCCGGCTCCACCTATGTGTTCCTCAAGGCGTTCCTCGCCGCCAACAAGATGTCGATGGACGACATCAAGCAGAGCACGGTGACGCCGCCCTATGAGAACTATCTGCTGCTCGGCCGCGTTGATGCCGTGCCGGGCTATATCGACGCCGAAGTGCCGGAACTGGAAGCGAAAGCCGGCGGTCCGGGTTCGCTCTCCATCATGCAGGGCTCGGATTTCGGCTACACCGTTTATGGCTCGGGTCTGTTCACCTCCGAGAAGATGATCGCCGAGAAGAGCGATCTCGTGCAGCGTTTCGTCAATGCCTACATGCAGGCTTTCGCTGACGTGGTGAACAATCCGCAGGAAGCGGCCGAGATCGTCGTCAAGGCCAATCCGGAATATGCGTCGAAAAAGGACGTGCTGGTGAAGCAGATCGAGGCCGATGTGAAGGCGACGTTCTTCAGCCCCGACACCAAGGCCAACGGGCTTGGCTGGATGACGGCGGACAGATGGCAGCAGACGACGAAGATCCTGCTCGATCAGGGCGCCATGAAGCAGGCCATCAAGGTCGATGCCGCCTTCACCGACAAATTCATCACCGCGGCGAAGCCGCTGAAGCGTTAAACGATTTAAAATCAGGAGACTTGAGAATGATCCGCGTCCTTGGCCGCTCCACCTCCGGCAACGTGCAGAAGGTGCTGTTCCTGCTGGAAGAGCTTGGCATCCGCTACACCCGCGAGGATTACGGGCGCCAGTTCAACAACACCAACACCGATGCCTATCGCGGCATGAATCCGACCATGAAAGTGCCGACGCTGATCGATGGCGATCTGGTGATCTGGGAATCCAACACGATTCTGCGCTATCTCGCCGCCAAGCATCAGCCGGCGATCGGCGGCGGCAATCCGGCCGAGCAGTCGAAGGTGCAGACCTGGATGGACTGGCAGCTTGCGTCGCTCAATGCGCCGTATCTCGGCGTGTTCCAGGGCGCGAAGAAAGCGGAGAACGAGCGCGATGCCGACTTCGGCAAGCACGCTACCGATCTGGTCGCGCAGATGAAACTTCTCGACGCGCATCTCGCCGGCAAGAGCTTCCTGGCGCTGGAGAAGCTGACGCTTGCGGAGATCTGCCTCGGTCCGATCGTTCGGCGTTGTCTTGATTTCCCGATCGACAAGCCGGAGCTGGCGAATCTGAATCGCTGGCAGAAGGCGATCGACGCGCGGCCGGCCTTCGCCGTCGCGACCGGCGCCAAGGCAAGCGCGCTCGCCGGCGCGGCCTGACCGGCATCGCTTCTGGGGGGCGGGATGACGGCGCAGGATGAGACGGCGGCGCAGCCGCCGGCGGAGCGGCCGGTGGCTGGTGTGTGGTCGGTGCCGGGCCGCGTGGCGCGGCTCGCGCTCGGCCTCATTCTGCTGGCGATGGTGGCGCTCAACGTTGTCAACGCCGTCAGCCGCTATGCTCTCAGCTACGTCGTGATCGGCATCGACGAACTGCTGATCTTCGCCATGATCTGGATGGTGATGATCGGCATGCTGCTGGTCACGGCCGAGCGCAGTCATATCGCGCTCGAACTCGTCACCACCCGCGTCGGCCCGCGCGGCCGCGCGGCTCTGTTCCTGCTGCACCATCTGGTGATCGCGGTCGCCGGCACCTATGCCGCGTGGCAGTCGTTCCAGTTCGTGCAGCGGATCACCATGATCCACCAGACCAGCATGGCGCTGGAACTGCCGATGTTCATTCCGCACAGCGCGATCACCGTGGGTCTGGCCGGAACGGCGATCATCGCGCTTTATCTGGTGTGGCAGGATGCGCGCGATCTGCTGGCGGCGGGATCGCTGGAGCGTAATGCGCCGGGAGAGGGTACGCCATGACCCTGACGCTCGCCGTCATCCCGCTGCTGCTGCTGTTTCTCGGCATGCCGATCTTCGCGCTGTTCATTGCCGGCGCGGCGGCAACCTTCGCGTTCTTCGTCTCGGTGCCGGGCGTGGCGCTGCATCAGATCATGTTTGGCGGTCTGGAAAACTACGCGCTGCTGGCGGTGCCGTTCTTCATCTTTGCCGGCGAACTGATGGGCGGATCGGGTATCGCCGAACGCCTGATCGTCTGGGTGCTGGCGCTGCTGGGGCGCGTGCCGGGTGGTCTCGGCGTCGCGACGGTCGGCGCCTGCACGCTGATCGGCGCGATCTCCGGCGCCAGCACCGCGACCGTCGCGGTGGTCGGCAAGTCGCTTTATCCCGGCCTGCTGCGAGACGGCTACGGCAAGCGTTTCTCGGCCGGTCTCGTCAGCTCTTCCGGCTCGATCGATATCGTCATCCCGCCGAGCATCGCCATGATTCTCTATGGCGCGTCGGCGGAGCAGTCGATTCCGAAGCTGTTCGCCGCCGGCGTTCTGCCCGGCATCCTGATCGCGCTGATGATGTCGGTGCATGTGGTGTTCGCGGCCTTGCGCATGGGCGTCGCGTCGGGCCGCAAGTTCGACCTGCGCTATTTCCTGCGCAGCACCTGGGATGCGGTCCCGGCGCTGTTCATGCCGATCTTCGTGCTCGCCAGCATCTATCTCGGCCTCGCGTCGCCGACCGAAGCGGGAGGCTTCGCCTGCCTCTATGCGATCCTGGTCGGCCGCTATGTCTATCGCTGCATGACGTGGTCCCAAGTGCTGGACTGCGCGGTGCGCTCGGCGATTCTGACCAGCCAGATCCTCGTCATCGTCGCCACAGCGGCTTTGTTCTCGTGGCTGCTCACCGTCAACGGCGTGCCGCAGGCGCTGACCAACTGGCTGCAAAGCCTGCAACTGCATCAGTGGAGCTTTCTGGTCTGCATCAATATCATCCTGCTGATCGTCGGCTGCTTCCTTGACCCGACCTCGGCGATCCTCGTTCTGACGCCGCTGTTCCTGCCGCTGGTCAAGGCGCTCGGCATCGACCCAATCCACTTCGGTATCATCATGACGGTGAATGTCGCGATCGGCATGTTCACGCCGCCGTTCGGGCTCAATCTGTTCGTGGCGCAGACCGTGCTCGGTGTGCCGCTTGAGACACTTTATCGCGGCGTGCTGCCGTTCGCCGTCACGCAAATTCTTGCTTTGCTCATCATCACCTATTGGCCGGCATTGTCGCTGTTTCTCGCCAATGCCGTCTGACCGTTTCAATCACGCTGTTTAACCTCGGGGGCTGACCATGATCGATCGACGTCATTTTATCGCGGCCGCGGCGCTGGCAGGTTGTCTTGCGGCGATGCCGCATGCTGCATCGGCGCAGACGGTGATGAAACTCGCCAATGCGACGATCAACGACGTGCAGCACGAATGGCAGAAGTTGTTCGTCGTCGCGCTGCAGAAGCGGATCGGCGACAAGGTGAAGGCCGAAATCTATCCGGCGAGCCAGCTCGGCGCGATCCCGCGCATGGCAGAAGGCGTGGCGCTCGGCACCATCGAGTCGTTCATTACGCCGACCTCATTCGTCACCAATATTGATCCGCGGTTCCAGATTTTCGACGTGCCGGGTCTGTTCGACTCGCCCGAGCACGTGCATGCGGTGATCCACGATCCCGCCTATCGCGATCATATGGAGACGATGTTCCTCGATCGCGGCATCCGCGTGATCGGCGCGATCTACAACAGCCCGACCTTGATCCTGACCAAGCGGCCGGCGCCGACGCTGGAAGCACTCAAAGGCATCAAGGCGCGCACCTTCGCCTCGCCGCTGCAGATCGAGCCGATGAAGGCGATTGGCGTCACGCCGGTGCCGCTCGCGCTCACCGAGGTGATCCCGCAACTGCAATCCGGCGGCATCGACGGCATGCTGGCCGGCATGCCGATCCTCACCGCGTTCAAATATTACGACGTGGCGAAATACGTCACCGATCTCAACTTCGCGCAGATCGTCACGGTCAACATCGTCAATGAAGCGTGGTTCAAGGCGCAGCCGAAAGACGTTCAGGAGGCGATCCGCGCCGCCGGCCGTGAGGCCGAGCAGCAGGCGTTCGGATGGGGCGTCGAGAACGTGAAAAAGTCGAACGCCACCTGGATCGCCAACAAGGGCGAAATCCTCGAACTGCCGCCGGCCGAAAAGGCATCGATGATGAAGACCTTCGTCGAGATCGGTACCAAGATCGTCAGCCAGAACCCGACGGTGAAGGCCGAGTTCGACAAGCTCAAGGCCGTGGTCGACGCCAAGCGGCCCAAATAAAACACGAACCTGGTAAGATGAGTCCGAAACAGGCTTCTCTCTGATCGAAAGGCCGCCGCCGGATGACACCGGCGGCGGACATGTTTCATGTCCCAGCACGGCTTCGACTACATCATCATCGGCGCCGGTTCGGCCGGCTGCACGCTGGCGAACCGGCTCACCGAGGATCGCGGCGTCTCGGTGCTGCTGATCGAGGCGGGCGGCTGGGATCGGCATCCGCTGCTCAAGCTGCCGCTCGGCTGGGGCAAGGTGCTGCTCGATCGCATGTACGATTGGGGCTACGACACCGTGCCCGAGCCAACCATGGGTGGGCGGCGCATCGAGGTCGCGCGTGGCAAGGTGATCGGCGGCTCGTCATCGATCAATGCCATGGCCTATGTGCGCGGCAATCGGGCCGACTACGACCGCTGGGCCGGTTACGGTTTGCCCGGCTGGTCATATCACGAGGTGCTGCCGTATTTCCGCAAGCAGGAAAGCTGGGAAAAGGGCGCGAATGAGTATCGCGGCGGCAGCGGGCCGATCGGCACGCGCGCCGCGCGTTACGAAGACCCGGTGGTCGACGCCTACATGGCGGCGGCCAAATCGGCCGGCTATGCGTTGAACGACGATTATAATGGCGCGAGCCAGGACGGTTTCGCGCGCATGCAGATGACCATTCGCGGCGGGCATCGCGACAGCGCCTCGCGCGCTTATCTGCGTCCGGCGCTGGAGCGGCCGAACCTGACGGTGCGCACCGACACCCTGGTGACGCGCATCGTCATCGAGAACGACCGCGCCACCGGCGTCGAATGCCTTCAGGCCGGCGAGCGGCGCTTCGTGCCAGCCGGGCGCGAGGTGATTTTGTCCGGCGGTTCGATCAATTCGCCGCAACTGCTGATGTTGTCGGGGGTGGGCGATGCGGATGCGTTGCGCGCGCATGACATCGCGGTGAAGGCGGCGTTGCCGGGTGTTGGTCAGAACCTGCAGGATCACGCGGCGGCGCTGCTGATCTATGGCCGGCGCGACGAAAGCCCGCTGCTGCGCCATATGCGGCTCGACCGCCTCGCTTTGGGCTTGGCCGAAGGCTATCTGCGCGGCACCGGGTTCGCGACCGATCTGCCCGGCGGCATGACCGCGTTCGTCAAAAGCCAGCCCGACGAACCGATCCCGGATATCCAGCTTCTGTTCATTTCCGGCTCGCTGGCGGCGAAGCCCTATCTGCCGCCGTTTTCGCAGCCGTTCGCGGACAGCTTTGCCTGTCGCATCGTGCTGTTGCGGCCGGAGAGTCGTGGAGCGATCACGCTGGCCTCGGCCAATCCGCTGACCCATCCGTCGATCCGTCAGGGCCTGCTGGCGACGCAGACCGACTGGCGGCGGTTGCGCGACGGCATCCGTATCTTCCGCGATCTCGCCCGCGCGCGGGAGATTGCGCCTTTCGTTGCTCGCGATATCGCGCCGTCCGCCGACGTGACCACCGACGAGCAGATCGAGGCGTTCACGCGGCAAACGGCGGTGACGGCGCATCATCCGTGTGGAACATGCAAAATGGGCCGCGACGACGATCCGATGGCGGTGGTCGACGGCGAGCTTCGTGTGCGCGGTGTCGACGGCTTGCGCGTGGTCGATGCGTCGGTGTTCCCCGATCTCGTCGGCGGCAACATCAACGGTCCGGTGATCATGGTGGCGGAGCGCGCCGCCGATATGATCCGCGGCAACGCCCCGGCGGCGGCCTGAAAAAACCTAGACCAGTGGCAGCGGTGTCGTGCTGGCCGCATCGGAATCGGTGGTGCCGAGCCGTCGTCCGGTGTTCTGCATCTCGAATTCCTTGATGACGATCTGCGCGGCGCGCGTGAAGACGTGGTCCTTGAGGTGGACCAGCCCCATCCGCAGCGTCGGCAGCCGTTCCGACAATTCGACGATCGCGTATTGATGATCGTCGAACGAATGCCGCCACGGCGGGCGCGCATTGAGGATCGAATAGCCCATGCCGCTCGCCACCATGCTGCGCACCATCTGCGGCGAGGTGGTGCGATAGACGATGTTCGGGGCGATGCCGGCGCTTTCGAAGATCGACTGGAAATAGTCGCGGGTATAGGGCAGGTCGAGCAGGATCATCGGCTCGTCGGCGAGCATGCGCAGATTGACACGCGCATGTTGCGTCAGCGGATGCTGGCGCGACAGCAGCGCATAGGGCGGAAAGCTGCGCACGCCATAGAAGCTGATGTCGGCTTCGAGATTGAGGTTGTAAGTGATGGCGATCTCGAACGCGCCCTCGCGCAACCCCTCGACCACTTCTTTCACGTCGAGCTCGCGGCAGCCGACCGTGAGATTGGGATAGTGGGCGCGGATCGACTTCATCAGTGACGGCATCACCAGCGGTGCCAGCGTCAGCAGACAGCCCACCTCCAGCGTGCCGCTTAGCCCCTTGACGAATTCATTGGTCATCTGGCCGAAGCGGTCGGCCTGCGCCAGCAGCCGTTTCGCCTCGGCGAACACCTGGTGGCCGATGGCGGTCAGCGACAGCCCCTTGGCGTGATGGCGCGTGAACAGCTTGGTGTCGAGCGCGGCTTCCAATTCAGCGATGGCCGCGGAAATCGACGGCTGGCTGATATTGGCTTTCTGCGACGCGCGGGTGACGCTCTTCAATTCGGCCGAGAGCACGAAATAGCGCAACTGCTTCAGCGTGAAGTTCATGACGCTCACTCTGCAGGCCGATGGCCGAGTATAGGAAAAACCTATTGCTCTGAATAGAGAAAATGGATTTTGCTATCCATTCGAGGCCCTCTAGGGTCGTCCATCATCTTGTGAACACAAGGGTTTTGGGCATGACCGAGCAGGCTCTCATCCACGACAGCGTCGCGGCCCTGATCCCGCGTCTGCAGAGCCGTGCGCTATCGGCAGCGGCGGTGGCCGAGGCGTGTCTCGCGCGGATCGATGCGCGCGAAGCGGCGGTCGGTGCCTGGCAATTCCTTGATCGGGTGGCGGTGCGGCGCGCCGCCGCCGAACTAGATAGCGGGCCCGTGCGCGGCGTGCTGCACGGCGTCCCGGTCGGCATCAAGGACATCATCGACGTCGCGGGATGGCCGACCGGATGCGGTTCGCCGGTTTATGCCGATCGCATCGCGCAACGCGACGCGGCCTGCGTCGCGCGTCTGCGCGCGGCCGGCGCGTTGATCATCGGCAAGACGGTGACCACCGAGTTCAGTTATTTCCGTCCAGGCAAGACCGCGAACCCACACAATCTCGCGCACACGCCCGGCGGTTCGTCGAGCGGCTCTGCTGCCGCGGTGGCAGATAGGATGGTGCCGGCTGCGCTCGGCGCGCAGACGGCCGGCTCGTTGACGCGGCCGGCGGCCTATTGCGGCGTGATCGGTTTCAAGGCGACGCGCGACACGATTCCGCTCGACGGCATCGAGCCGCTGGCGCATTCGCTCGACAGTCTCGGCTGGCTGGTGTGCGACGTCGAGGACGCCGAGGTGCTGCGCGCGGTGCTCACCGGCGAATCCTATCGGCCGCTCGCGCTGTTGCCGCAGGCGCCGCGACTGGCGATCTGCGAAACCAACGAGTGGTCGCACGCGGACGACGATGCGCGCCGCACCTTGCAGCACGCGGCGGAGCGTTTGCGCGCGGGTGGGGCGCAGGTGACAACGCTGACATTGCCGGACGAGTTTTCCGGCCTGGTCGAATGTCATGTGCGCATCATGGCCTATGAAGCAGCGCGCGCGCTCGGTGCCGTGGTCGATGCGCATGGCGACGCCATCAGCGCGCAACTGCGCGCGCTGGTCGAGAGCGGGCGTGCCGTATCCGATGCGGACTATGCGTCGGCGCAGCACCGCACCGCCGTCGCGATGCGTAGACTCGAATCCATTTTCGAGAGCTGCGACGCGATCGTCGCGCCGAGCGCGCCGGGCGAAGCGCCGGCCGGATTGAGCGCCACCGGTGATCCGGTGTTCAGCCGTGTGTGGACCTTGCTGCAGGGGCCGTCGATTGCGCTGCCGGTGCGGCGCGGCTCGCGCGGACTTCCGTTGGGAATCCAGCTTGTTGGCCGCCGTCATGGCGACCGCGCGCTGGCCGAGGTGGCCAAATGGGCCGCGAGTCAATTCAACGAGGTGGCCTGATTGGAGATAGAATAATTCTATCTTATGCAGAGATAATTGATATTTTATCTTTGCACCGTGCCGCGCCGATACTTCCTGCAGCGATGTCGCTTTGCCGGAGGGTCGTATGGCGAAGAAGCAGTTCCTGAAGGTTTCCTACGGCGGATATTACCAGGAGCCGGTTCCACCGGAGACGGCGGACCTCACCCATGTGGAGAAGGGCTCGCGCGCCGGCGAACTGCTGCGGCGGTACTGGCAGCCGGTCTGCCTGTCCGAAGAGGTCACTGAACTTCCCAAGCGCGAGCGCATGTTCGGTGAAGACCTGGTCGTCTTCCGCACCACCGAGAACAAGGTCGCCATCGTTCACCGCCATTGTCCGCACCGCGGCACGTCGCTGGAATTCGGCCTGTGCGAGAAGGACGGCATCCGCTGCTGCTACCACGGCTGGCTGATCGCGCCGGACGGCACCATCCTTGAAACGCCCGGCGATCCGCCCGGCAGCACGCTCAAGGATCGCCTGATGCACGGCGCCTATCCGGCGATGGAATACAAGGGCCTGATCTTCGGTTATTTCGGCCCGCCGGAAGAGATGCCGGAATTCCCGGTCTACGACAGCTACGATTATCCCGGCGACATGATGCGGCCCTACAGCCTGCAGTATCCCTGCAACTGGCTGCAGGTGCATGAGAACGTGATGGACCCGGCGCATGCGGTGTTCCTGCACACGCGCATCACCTATTCGCACTTCGCCGATGCGTGGGGCGAACTGCCGGAAATGGATTTCGTCGAGACGCCGACCGGCATGATCTATGTCACGTCGCGGCGCTGGAACCAGAACGTCTGGGTCCGCTCCAACGACATCATCCTGCCGAACCAGGCGCAGGTCGGACATATCTGGGAAGACGGCCAGCAGGATCTCAAGGAATTTTCCCGCGTCGGCATCACGCGCTGGACCACGCCGGTCGACAACGAGAACTGCAAGGTGATCGGCTGGCGCCACTTCCATCCGGAAGTCAATTCGCGCGGCATCGGCAATCCCGATCTGTGCGGCGCCGAGAAGGTCGATTTCGTCGGACAGGACGGCTACCGCACCTATGAGGAGCGCCAGCGCGTGCCGGGCGATTTCGACGCGCAAGTCTCGCAGCGGCCGATCGCGCGTCATGCGCTCGAACATCTCACCTATTGCGACAAGGGCGTGGTGATGCTGCGCCGGCTGCTGATGCGCGAGATCAAGAAGCTCGAGGCGCAGGAGCCGCTGTCGAAGTCGGGCGTTCTCAGCCAGGGCATGATCCCGACCTATTGCCACGACACCGTGGTCGAGGTGCCGTCAAAGCCGCAATGGGATGACGACGAACTGGTGCGGCGAATTGGCAGCGATCTCACCAAGATCATCGTCGAGGGCGATTATCACGCGACCGACGACCGGCTCGATCAGGTGCGCACCCGCATCCAGAATTACGTCAAGTCGGTCAACGCGGAAGCCGCGGAATAAGCGACGCAAAGAAGCGAAGGGAATATTCGGATATGACGCGCAGCCCCATTCATCCCGGCGCCGTGGCCTGGACCGGCGAAAATCCCGGCATCTATCTCAAGGACACGCAGGACGGTCCGTGGACCGGGCTCGCGACGTTCTTCCGCATCACCTGGTCGCCGTATGGCCGTGGCTGCGGCGTGCTGCTGCTCGACCAGCCGAATGTCGAGAAGGGTCTGCCGGAGGTGCAGAACTTCCTGATCAGCGATAACGAGAAGCTCGCGCGCTATCTCGTCAGCGATTTCTTCTCCAAGTTCGCGTCGTTCCGCGTCTCGCCCGGCATCAAGGCGATCACCTATCTGCCGCTGACCGCGGCTCGCCGCGATGGCGATGCGGTGTCGTCCTATGCCGAGATCGTCGCGTCGAACGATCTTGAAGTGGTGATGCGCTGGAACAAGCTCGGCGCGCCTTACGCTGTCGACATGCCGCCGGAGAAGGGGCCGACCCAGCGCCACGAGATGTACAGCCTGTTCCTGGATTCGCCCGAGGCGTCGGTGACGGTCAACGGCAAGCCGCTGAAGGGCAAGGTGATGCAGCGCGATTTCGCCGATACCAAAAAACCAACGGCGTTTCTCGCGTTTTCGGAAAGCTGGATGGAGGTCTGAAGACCGCTACGCTTTGCATGAAACTTGCAAAGCGGTTGCCGCAACGCATCGGGGAGGATCGGGAGGCAAGTATGAGCGAGTTCGTCCAACTGCTGATTTCCGGCCTGATGGTCGGAAGCATCTATGGCCTCATCGGCATCGGTTTCACGACCATCTACAACGTGACCGGCATCGTGAATTTCGCCCAGGGCGATTTCGCGATGGTCGGGGCGCTGTCGGCGATCATGTTCTATGCAGCCGGTTCGCCGCTCTGGGTCGCCATCATTCTCGCGATCATCCTGGTCGGTCTGCTCGCCACCTTGATCGAACGCTTCGCGATCCGCCCGATCGGCACCCATGTGACGCGCGGCATCATCGCCACCATCGGCGTCGGCGTCGTCCTGCAAGGCGCCGCGGTGCTGATCTGGGGCAGCGACGCGCAGCCGATGCCGGCCTTCTCCGGCGACCGGCCGTTCAATCTGTGGGGCACGACGATCCTGCCGCAGACGCTGTGGATCTTCGGCACCGCCGCGACGCTGATGGTGCTGCTCTATCTGTTTTTCCAGAAGACCTATCCCGGCAAGATCATGCGCGCCTGCGCGATCAATCCGTTCGCCGCGCAGCTCATGGGCATCCGTCTTAACGCGATGCGCACATTCTCCTTCCTGTTGAGCGGGATGTTCGGCGCCATCGGTGGCATCATCGTCGCGCCGATCGCGCTGACCCAGTACGACTCCGGCATTGGCCTCGGCATCAAGGGCTTTGTCGCCTGCATCATCGGTGGCTTCGGCAATCCGATCGGCGCGGCGGTGGGCGGTCTGCTGCTCGGCGTGCTGGAAGCGATGTCGTCGGGCTTCATCAGCTCCGGCTTCAAGAACGCGATCTCGTTCGTGCTGCTGCTGCTGTTCCTGTCGGTACGCTCCGGCGGTCTGCTCGGCGATCTCGAGAAGGTGGGGCGCTGAGATGAAGCAGCAGGGTATCTGGCCTTATCTGCTGCTGGTCGCCGGCCTGATCGGCCTGCAGTTCTCCGGCAGCAATTATCTCACCAATCTCGCCAATTTCGTTGCGATCCAGGCGCTGCCGGCGATCGGCCTCTCGCTGCTGATGGGTTACACCGGACAGATTTCGCTCGGCCATGCGGCGTTCTATGGCCTCGGTGCTTACGGGTCGGTGCTGCTGGCGACGCTTCTCGGCGTCAATATGTGGCTGGCGATGGTGCTCGCCGCAGTGCTGGTCGGCATCGCCGCCTGGGCGCTCGGCTGGCTCGTGTTCCGCCTCGAAGGCCACTATCTGGCGATGGCGACGCTCGGCTTCGGCATCATCGTCCATGTCATCCTGGTCGAGATGCACGACTGGACCGGCGGCCCGAACGGCATGACCGGCATCGAGCCGATGAACCTGTTCGGCCACGAATTCTATTCCGACAAGCAGGTGTTCCCGATCGTCTGGGGCGCCTGCATCCTCGGTATCTTCTTCGCCGAGAGCCTCGTGCGCTCGCCGGTCGGCTTGCTGATGCGCGGCGTGTCCGAGAATGGCCGTGTCGTCGCGTCGCTGGGTGCATCGCCGGACCGCATGAAGCGGCTGGTGTTGATGGTGAGCGGCATCTATGCCGCCGTCGCCGGCGCGCTCTATGCCCGCTACGTCGGCTATCTCAGCCCCGGTCCGTTCGACGTCGGCTTTTCCATCAAGCTTCTGCTGATGGTGGCGATCGGCGGCTTCGCGCAGATCTGGGGCGTGCTGTTCGGCGTCGCCTTCGTCGCGCTGGTCAGCGAACTGCTCAAGCCGCTCGGCGGTTACGACATCATCGTGTTCGGCGTCCTGCTGGTCGTCGCGGTGGTCTATTGCCGTGACGGTCTGCTGCAAACGCTGTTCGCGGGTGTGCGCGGCACGCTGCGGCTCGCGCGAAAGTCGGTGTCATGACAGCACAGACCGTGCCCGCGCCGAAGCGCGTCATCGATATCGAAGCCGTCACCATGGCGTTCGGAGGTCTGACCGCGCTGCGCGACGTGTCGTTCTCCATATTCGAGAACGAGACGGTATCGCTGATCGGGCCGAACGGTGCGGGCAAGACCACGCTGCTCAATGTCATCGCTGGCAATCTGCGGCCAAGCAGCGGCCGGGTGGTGCTGCGCGGCGAGCCGATCCAGGGTCTGCCGCCGAACGAGATCAATGCGCGCGGCATCGGCCGGACGTTCCAGTCGGTGGAGATTTTCGCCACGCTGACGGTCCTCGAAAACGCCATGGCTGGTGGCGTCGCCGCGACGGCGATCGGCCTCGCGCCGAGCTTCCTGCCGTGGGGCAAGGCGCGCCGGGTGCAGAACGACCTCGCGCGCCGCGCGCGCGAGATGCTGGACTTCGTCGGTCTGTCCGCCGCAGCCGACATGCCGGGTGGCACTTTGCCGACCGGTCAGCAGCGCCTGCTCGGCATCGCTCGCGTAATGATGTCCGGCGCGCGGGTGCTGTTGCTCGACGAGCCGGGGGCGGGCCTCAACGAGACGGAAAAGAGCGCGCTGATCAATGTTATCTCGCGGCTGTCCGACAAGGGCTATACCATCATCGTCGTCGAGCATGACATGGCGCTGGTGGCGCAGGTGTCGGATCGTATCGTCGTGCTCGATCAGGGCCGATTGATCGCCGATGGTCTGCCGGATGCGGTGAAGCACGATCCGGTGGTGATCCAGGCGTATCTCGGCCGCTCGCATGATCATGGCGTCGCGCGGCTGCGGACTCAGGTGGCGCGGTCGGAAAAGCTGCTCGAGATCGATCGGCTGTCGATCCGGTATGGCGGCGTTACCGCGCTGGATAATGCCAATGTTCACGTCAACAAGGGCGAGATCGTCGCGCTGGTCGGGCCGAACGGCGCCGGCAAGAGCAGTCTGGTGAAAGCGGTCGCCGGTTTCGTCAAGCCGGCGACCGGCACGATCCGCTACGACGGGGCCGACCTGCGGGCGCTGCGCTCACCCGATGCGGTGACGCGCAAGGGCGTCAGCCTTGTGCCGGAAGGCCGCGCGCTGTTTCCCTCGCTCACCATCACCGACAATCTCGCGCTCGGCTATTACACCGAGCGATTCCGCAACTGGGGCCTGCGTGGCCTCATCGCGCCGGGGCTCAATCGCAACGATGCCTTCGAGGAGCGCAAGGAGATCGCGTTCCGGCTGTTTCCGATCCTTAAGGAGCGTCAGCAGCAGCAAGCCGGCATGTTGAGCGGCGGTCAGGCGCAGATGCTGGCGATCGCGCGCTCGCTGATGAGCAATCCGCGGCTGCTGCTGCTCGACGAGCCGTCGCTGGGTCTCGCCCCGAAGGTGATCGACGAGATCTTGCACAAGTTGCTGGAGTTGCGTGCCGGCGGACTGAGCATTCTGTTGATCGAGCAGAACGCGCAGGCGGCCTTGCAGATCGCCGATCGCGCTTATGTGCTGTCCACCGGACGGATCGTCGCCGACGGCGCGGCCGATTCGATTCTCGCTGATCCCAACATTGCCTCGGCCTATCTCGGCTGGGATGAGAACAAGCCGCAGGCGGAAACGCTGCGCAGCGCGGTGTCATGACCCAGACCTCCGAAGCTGTTTCATCCTTTCGCTCCGCGTTGAGCGGCATCGATGCCATCGCCTTGCAGGCGATGCTGCGGGCCGAGCCGGTGTGGACCGATCTCGTACCGGCGTCGGAGGCGATCGCGTTGCCGGACAAGGTGGTGCTGCATGCCGGCCCGCCGGTGGGCGACACGCCGAGCGCGCCGATCCGCAATTCGGCGGCGATGGCGGTGCTGTTCGAGGGCTGGGCCGAGACCGAGGCCGATGCGTTCCGAATGATCGACCGCGGGGCAGTGCGTCTCGTGCCGGCGCAGGATCATGCGGCGGTGGTGCCGCTCGCCGCCGTGCTGACGCGCAGCATGCTGGTGCAGGTGGTGAGCGACCGCCACAATGCGAACAATCGCGCCGTGTCGCCGCTCAACGGCGGCAACGGCCCGGCGATGCGGCTCGGCAAGGCCGGTGCGGACGTGGTGCGGCATCTGCACTGGCTCAACGGCGAGTTCGCCATGCTCTGGCGCGCGTTGCTAAAACATCCGGTGCCGCTGCTGCCGATCGCCAATGCGGCACTGGCGCGCGGCGACGACCTGCACGGCCGCACGATGGCAGCGACCGAGATCCTGGCGCGCGAACAGTTTGGCGCAGCCGAGCCGATCCCGTTTTTGCAGCAGGGGCCGAGCTTCTTCCTCAATCTCTGGATGGCGGCCTGTCAGTGCATGGCGCGGGCCGCTGTCGGCATCGGCAGCAGTAGCGCGGTGATTGCCATCGGCAGCAACGGTAATGCGTTCGGCCTGAAGATCGCTGGATGCTCCGATCGCTGGTTCACCGCGACGGCGGAGCCGCCGTCGGGAAACCTTGAGGCCGGGTTCTCATTGGATGATCGCCTGGGTGCGATCGGCGACAGCGCCATCGTCGATGCGCAAGGTTTCGGGGCGATGGCGATGCACTGCGCGCCGGCGCAGGAAAAGGGACTCGGGCCTTTCATGCCGGCTTCGTCGCGCGATCTCGGCCGTGTGGTGATGAGCGCGGACGATCCGCGATTCCCCGGCTTTGCTATCCGGTCCGGGCTGTTCGCGCGGCCTGTCGCCGACGGGACGGCAACGCCGGCGATCTCGCTCGGCGTCCTCGATCGTGCCGGCCGCAGCGGCCGGATCGGCGGCGGCGTCTATGTCACGCCGCGCGCGCCGTTCGTCGCGGCGCGCGACGCGCTGAAAACCAACAACTGATGGAGCGGGGAAATGGCAGATGCGCCTCGTTCACTGTCAGTCGGCCGGATTGCATCTGATCGTTTCAGAGGGAGAGTGATATGAGGCAGAGTCTGTGGGGAGTGCTCGTTGCCGCGATCGCGATGGCGGCTCCGGCGCATGCGCAATCGACCGTCAAGGTCGGTGGATTGCTGGAAACGTCCGGCTTTCTGGCGTCGCTCGGCAAGCCGGGTCTGGAAGGCGCGCAACTGGCTGTCGATGAAGCGAATGCCAAGGGCGGTATCAACGGCAAGAAGATCGAATTCATCAACATCAACACCGAGAGCGATACCAACAAGGCGGTATCCGCGACCAAGCGCCTGATCGAGCAGGACGAGGTGGTCGGCATTATCGGTGCGATGAACAGCGGCTCGTCCTATTCGATCATCGATACCGTGCAGCGGGCGATGGTGCCGATCGTGTCCAACGGCGGCTCGCGCGGCATTGTCCTGCCGGCCGACAAGAAGCAATGGGTGTTCCTGGCGCCGCTCACCGACGTTCTGGTGCAGAGCGTCATGATGAACGACATGAAGAAGAAGGGCATCACCAAGATCGCCCTCCTGAACGCGGATTCCGGGTTCGGCACCAGTGGTCGCGGCGAGCTGGAGAAACACGCGGCGGACTACGGCATCAAGATCGTCATTCAGGAAACCTTCGGTAACGGCGATCAGGACATGACGCCGCAACTGACCAAGATCCGCGGCAGCGATGCGCAGGCAACGGTGGTGTGGGCGACCGGTCCCGGTCAAGCGATTGCGACGCGCAACTACCGCCAGCTCGACATCAAGCATCCGCTGTATCTGTCGCACGCGGCCAACGACTTCAATTTTCTGCGGCTTGCCGGCTCGTCCGCCGACGGCATCCTGATCCCGTCGTCGAAGCTCTATGTGGTCGACGAACTGCCGGCGAACGACAGCCAGCGCGATGTGATCAAGAACTTCGTCCAGCAATACGAGAAGAAGTACGGCCAGAAGCCGGCGACCTTTGCGGGCAACGGCTATGATGCGATGAAGATCATACTCGCGGCCATCGGCAAGGGTGGTACCGACAAGAAGAAGATCCGCGACGCCATCGAAGGGCTGAAGGATCATGTCGGCGTGACGGCGGTCTATACCTACTCGCCGACCGACCATTTCGGCGCGCAGGCGAGCAGCGTCGTCCTGCTGTCGGTCAAGGACGGCAAGTTCGTCATCGCCAAATGAGATAGCAGCGGCGCGGGCTCGTTCCGCGCCCCTCGCTTCTTTCCTTTCGCTGAACTGATGAACCTCGCAACCGGCAGGTGTGAGCATGCCCCAGGTCACTCTCATTTTCTCCGACGGCGAGCGCAAACGCTTCGATGCGCCGTCGGATAAGCCGATCCTGGCGGCGGCCAAGTCCGCCGGGATTGCGCTTGCCAGCGACTGCGAGATCGGCGATTGCCAGACCTGCAAGGCGCATCTGAAGTCGGGCAGCGTCGAATTTGACGAACTGGCTTTCATCACCCTCGACGACGACGAGATCGAAGGCGGGGCGGTGCTGACCTGCGTGTCGATGGCGCAGGAAGACGTGGAAATCGAGCTGCCCTATGTGCGTGGCCATCTGATCCCCGAGAAAAAATACGCGATGAAGATCGCGGAGGTAGAGGCATTGTCGCCGACCACGGCGCGGCTGCGCGGTGAGTTGCCGCGCAACGCGACCTTCGCGTTCCACCCCGGCCAGTATGTCAATATTCAGGTGCCGGGCAGCGGCGCGCTGCGGTCGTACTCCATGGCGAGCGATCCGGCGCAGCCGAACAATCCGGAGTTTCACATTCGCCTGCTGCCGGACGGACAGATGTCGAACTTCATGCGGCGGGACGACCTCGTCGGAACATCGGTCGAGATCGCTGGGCCGAAGGGCGTGTTTTATCTGCGCGAGGGGGACGAGCCGGTGATCATGATCGCCGGCGGAACCGGTCTCGCGCCGATGGTGTCGATGCTGCAGGCGCTCGCGGCGAGCGCGCGCAACACGCTGCCGATCCTGCTTTGTTTCGGCGTCAATCGCCCGGACGATCTCTACGGGGTCGAACAGTTGGAGGCGTTGCGCCGGCAGTTACCCCATCTCGACCTGCGCATGGCCATGGTCGAGCCGGACGGAACATGGACCGGCCACAAGGGCTTCGTCACCGATCTGGTGACGGAGAAGGACGTGACGGCGGCTTCGCGCGTCTATCTGTGCGGCCCGCCGCCGATGATCGCCGCCGCGCGGCAGCGCGTGGCCGGGTTCGGTGTTCCGGAGACGGCGATCTTCGCCGAAGAATTCATTCCCTCCGGCACCGCGACGGCGTAATGACATCCCGGCGATACGGGTGTGACGACAATGGTGTCCGAGATTGATGCCCCGCTGTTGACGGTCGGCCATTCAAATCGAACGTGGCCCGAGTTTCTGCGGGTGCTCGAATCCGCGTCGATCCACACGATCTTCGACGTGCGCCGCTATCCGGTGTCGCGGCGGCATCCGCATTTCTCCAAGGACGAGATGCAGCCGGCGTTGGCGGCGGCCGGGATCGGCTATCGTCATTATCCGGAGCTTGGCGGCTATCGCGACGATGCGGCGGCCTCCGCGATCAGCCGCAATACCGCCTGGCCGGCTGGCTTCCTGCGCAACTATGCCGACTATGCGCTGACCGTCCCGTTCCGGCAGGCGCTCGCGCGGCTGTTCGGCGAATGGACGCCGGGCGGTGCGGTGATGTGCGCGGAGAAGAACTGGCGCGACTGCCATCGGCAGATCATCACCGATTATGCGCTCGCCGCCGGTTATCGCGTTGTGCATGTGGTCGATGAACGGGCACGCGAAGACGCGGCGATGAACGCGCGGGCGATCGTGCAGCCCGACGCCAGCATCGTCTATGCCGCGGCGCAGCCGCCGCAACTCGGTTTCTCGTTCGACTGAGGGCTTGCGACGCCGTCAGGCCAAAGCGCGGATCGCGGCGATCAGCGGATCGGCCGCATTTTCCGGGGCGCGATGCCGCTTCAGATAGGCGGCGAGCGCGGCGGCGATCACGTCGCCCGTGTCGCGTGGCGCGAGATCGAGCGCGACGCTCTGCACGTGGAGCAGCGCCTGTTCGATCTGTTCGAGCTTGAGCTCCGCCGCCTTGATCCCGGCATAGACCGGCCCGCCGGACGCCTTGAGTTCGCGGCGCGCCATGCGCACGGGCTTCACCAGGCTGTTGTGCCAGACGGCGGCGCTGGCTTCGATCTTGTCGAGTTCGTCCGCCGTCATCTGCGCGCGCCGGTCGGCGGCGATCCAGGCGACGAACAGCAGGAGATTGACGTCAATGCCGAACCCATCCTGCAGGCGAAGGCAACTGTCGGCAACGCCGGGAGCGGCATAGGCGGCGAGGGAAAACCGCCAGAACGGATTGTCGAGATCGGGGATCGCGAAGCCCGCACCGGGATTGCCGCCGGAGTCCGACTCTCTCTGCTTTGCGCTCAACGCCGTTGCCTGCATATTCGGTTAAAGGCGACGATCGTACCGCGAAAGCGCGGCGCGATCAAAACCGTGCCTGCTCAGGTCATCCGCGGTTGTTGTCTCGCCTGCGCATTCCCGATACCTGTATCCGTCATGGCATCGGACCCTCAGCCATCCTCGCAGGACAAAAGTGACGCGCTGGCCGACGCGACGCGCTGGCTTGCCGGTATTGATCGGCTGCCGGACGAGGTTGCTGCGAAGGCGCGGCTGCTGCTGCTCGACACGATGGGTTGTCTTGTCGCGGGGCTCGCCCACCATGAGGTCAGGCAATTCGGCGATGCGCTGCGCGTCGCGTTTCCCGGGACGGCGTCGTGGTTGACCTCGGATCATGCGCTCGGTCCCGCGGGCCTCGCGGCGCTGGGCGCGGCGGCGATCTGCTGGGATGAGGCCTGCGACGGGCATTCCGGCGCGCACGGCCGGCCGGCGCTGCCGGTGATCCCGGCGCTGCTCGCGCTCGGCGCGACGCAGAACGCGACGCTCGGTGACGTTCTGCTCGCGCTCGTCACCGGATACGAGATCGCCGCGCGCGCCGGCGAGCTTTGGCGCATCCCACCCGGCTGGCATGTGGATGGAAGCTGGCATTCGCTCGGCGTCGCCGCCGCGGTCGCGCGGTTAACGAACGGTGTTGCGGCGATGCAGCCGGCGATCGAGGCGGTGGCATGTCAGATACCGGCGAGCCTGTACTGGCCGATCACGCACGGCTCGGTCGTGCGCAACACCTATCCGGCACATGCGGCGCTGCTCGGCCTGATGGCGGGTGCGGCCGCGCGCGCGGGCTTTGCGATGCCGCAGAATACGTTTGCCGAGGCGCGCCGCCGGATCCTGCGCGCGACCGATGCTGGGGAGGCGACGCCGCCCGGCCGCTGGATGATCCTCGACGGCTATATCAAGCCCTATGCGGGTGTGCGGCACGCGCATTACGGTGTCGCCGCCGCGCGGCGCCTGCGCGAGCGGCACGAGATCGCGCCGGAGACGATCGAGTCGATCCAACTCGCGGTCTATGCGGAGGCCGCGCAGTATTGCAACAACCGCGCGCCGTGCACGGCGATCCAGGCGCAGTTCAGCATGTCCTATGCGATCGCGGCGGCGCTCGTGCTCGGCGATCTCGGTCCGGCCGCGTATGCCAATCTCGATCACCCGCTGATCCGCGCGCTGGAGCAGCGCGTGACGGTCGTGGTCGATCCGCAGCGCACGCAACGCGGCGCGCGGGTCACGCTCACCGTGGCCGGACAAGATCACACCGTGAGCGCCGACGTCGTGGCCGGAGATCCGGCGTTGCCGATGACGCACGATCAGACCGTCGCCAAATTCCACCGCTATCTCGATCGGATCGTTGGCGCCTCCCGCGCCCGCGACCTGGAGCAGCTTTTGCTGCAGGGCGAGGATGCGCGGGCCGTGCGGGCATGCTTTAATTCGCCGCGCGCATAAACCTCGGCTACCAAAAAAGGGAGGAACGGCAATGCAGGATCGGAAAACTCACGGTCTGTCGCGGCGGACGCTGCTCGGCAGCGCACTGGCGATGCCGTTCGTCTCCGGTACGACGACACTGGCGATGGCCCAGGGAGCAGCACAGACCTATCCGACCCGCAGCCCGCGCATCGTCGTGCCGTTTGCCGCCGGCGGGCCGACCGATGTGCTGACCCGCATCGCCGCCGAGCGCGCGAGCGCAATGCTCGGCAAGCAACTGGTCGTGGAAAACAAGGGCGGCGCCGGCGGCAACATCGCCGGCGAGCAGGTCGCGCAGGCGGAGGCTGACGGCTACACCATGCTGGTCGCGGGGCAGTCGATCCTCGCCATCAACAAGGCGCTCTACAAGAAGCTCTCCTACGACCCTGCCGTGGACTTCGCCTATGTCGGCATGCTCGGCGTGATCGCCAATGTGCTGCTGGTCAATCCCAGCGCCGTGCCGGTCCATTCGGTGGCCGAGTTGATCGCGCTTGCCAAGAAGAAGCCGGGCGACATCGCTTACGCCTCCAACGGGCCGGGCTCGCTGACGCATCTGACCACCGCGTTGTTCGCCAAGCAGGCCGGCATCGAACTGCTGCATGTGCCGTATCAGGGCGCGGCGCCGCTGATGACGGATCTGATCGCCGGCCGGGTGGGCATGACCTTCACTGCCGCGTCGGCGGCGCTGCCGTTGGTGCGATCCGGTCAGCTTCGCGCCATCGCCGTGACCACCGGCAAGCGCAGCCGCTTCACCCCGGAGACGCCTACTTTGGTGGAAAGCGGATTTCCGGCGCTCGACATGCCGACCTGGTTTGGCGTCGTCGCGCGCACGGCGACGCCGCAGCCAATCCTCGCGCGCCTGCGCAGCATATTCGGAGAGATCACCGCCAATCCGGACTATGCCAAGGCGCTGGAAGGCAAATCCATGGAGCCGATGCCGATCGCGCCCGATGCCGCCGATGCGTTCCTCGCCAAGGAGCGCAAGCTGTGGGTGGAAGCGGTCAAGATCGCCGGTGTGTCGATCGACTAGCTCCACGTATCAGCCGGAATTGCTGAGGTTCTGACCTTCGCAAAAAAATAGCGCCACCCGCATTGCTGACGGGTGGCGCCGGTTGTCGTCAGTCTGTTACGGCAGGATCGGCTTCTCGGGCAGATAGCCCGGAACGTAGATCTGATCGGCAGTGAGACGTTCGCCGCTGACTTCGATGTTCTTGTTGATGAAGTCGACGGTGCGCCGCATCTTCTCCGGCGTGATATAGCCGAAGCCGTTCTTCTGCACATCCGGCGTCAGCGCGATGCGCTTGAGGATTTCCAGTTCCTCCTTCACGATCTGCGGATCGAGCGCCTTCACGTATTGAAGCTGGATCTTGGTCGCTTCGTCGGGATTGGCGAAGGTGTCTTTCCAGCCCCGCGCGGCGGCGCGGACGAATTTCTTCACCACGTCCGGATTCTTCTTCAGGAAGTCGGCATTGACGCCGATCGAGTTGGCGTAGATGTCGAGGCCGAGATCGCCCGCGAACAGGCAGACCGGCTTGGCATCGGGAACGGCGCGGCGGATCGCCGGCTCGCTCATCAGGAACAGGTCGATCGCCGGCACTTTGCGCGACGCGAGCATCGGCACGCGCGCCGCCGGATCGATATTGACGACCTTCATCGTCTTGCTGTCGATGCCGTTCATTTCCATGATCGCGGCCCAGATCTTGGGCACGAACGACGCGCTGCTGGTGCCGAGTTCGAGATTGACCAGCTTCTTGGCGCTGTCGATATCGGCACCCGGATTGAGGCTGAACACGCAATACGGCGGCTTCTGGTAGCTGGCGGCGACGATCTTGACGGCGGAGCCGGCGCTGCCTGCGGCAACGAGGCTCGGCACGTCGATGAAGCCCAGTTCGGAAGCGCCGGTCGCGACCGCGCGGATCGCATCGGCGGTGCCCTTCGACGGCAGGATGGTGACGTTCAGCCCTTCTTCCTTGAAGTAGCCTTTGCCGAGAGCGACATACCACGGAGCGTGGCGGCCGAGACTGATGAAGTCCAGTGTGAACTTCACGTCCTGCAGCGCTTGCGCTTGTGCCGGCGCAGCCGCTGTCATCAAACACGCCGCGGCGCACGCGGCGGCAAGCAATCGCTTCATCGAAATCCTCCTGTTGAGCGACATCGAATTATTTTCCCTCGCCTGTCTGCGCGTCGCCAGGTTGAACGCAACATGCCGGCCGCAAATTGACAGGTAAGATATCATAAGATATTTCACATGAAGCGTACAAGCTTCGAGGATGCTGTTTCCGCGTGGCTGTCTGCGCGACGGGCTCCGCCGGCATATCGGCCCTTTCTGCCTCTGCGCATGGTATGCGCGTAGGGGCTGCGCATGTGAATGCGTGGATGTCTCAGCGCAGATGTCTCGGCGCGCGAGACTGGGGGGAGTGGTCTGTCCTGCGCGGCAGCCTGGCAGGTGACGGACCAACCCACGGAAAGGCCCGCAACGACGATGGCTTTCGGTACCATCAGGAATGTCAGGAAGGTGTTCTCGGCCGGCGAGCTGATCTCGCGCAGCCGCGAGCCGGTGGTCGCGCTCGACGATGCGAGCTTCGATTTCGAGCAGGGCCAGCTTGTCGCGCTGCTCGGGCCGAGCGGCTGCGGCAAGACCACGCTGCTGCGCATTGTCGCGGGGCTGATTTCCAAGACCTCGGGCTCGGTGAATATCGGCGGGCGCGAGGTGACGGAGCCGCTCGGCGACTACGGCTTCGTGTTCCAGAGCCCGAGCCTGATGCCGTGGCGCTCGGTGGTCGACAATGTGTTGTTCCCGATGGAAATCCTGAAGAACAACAACAAGGCGGCGCGCGCCCGCGCCAACGAACTGCTCGGTCTGGTCGGTCTGTCCAATTTCGCGCATGCCCGGCCGCATCAATTATCCGGTGGCATGCAGCAACGTGTCGCGCTCTGCCGCGCGCTCATTCATCAGCCGAAATTGCTCTTGATGGATGAGCCGTTCGGCGCGCTCGACGAACTGACGCGGCTGGAGATGAACGACCTGCTGCTGCGCATCCGGCGCGAGACTGGTGCCTCAGTGCTGTTCGTCACCCATTCGATTTCCGAGGCGATCTATCTGTCCGACAAGGTGATCGTGTTCAGCCGCCGCCCGGCGCGCGTCGCCAGGGAAATCCAAATCGACCTGCCGTATCCGCGCTCGCAGCGCACCCGCTTCACGGCAGCGTTCACGGAAGCCGAGCGGATCGCCAGCGAGGCGCTCGGCGTGCTTCCGCCCGGCTCCGAAGCAGAGACTGAGACGGGAGCCGCGTCATGATCAATCCCATGGTCGCGCGGCTCATCACCCGCATCGGTTATCCGCTGTTCGGCCTCGTCGTCATTCTCGGCGCCTGGGTTCTTGCCTGCTGGCTCGGCAATCTGCCGACGGTGGTGCTGCCGACCCCGGACAAGGTGTTCCACGCCTTCATCGCCCGCTTCGATCTGCTGATGAGCGAAGGCTGGGTGACGGTGAAGGAGACGTTGTACGGCTTCCTGCTCGCCATTGTGATCGGCATTCCGCTGGCGGTGGCGATTGCGAATTCGCGGCCGCTCAATCTGATGTTCTATCCGCTGCTGATCGCGCTGCAGTCAGTGCCGAAAGTGGCGCTGGCGCCGATCATCCTGGTGTGGCTCGGCACCGGCATGGAATCCAAGCTGGCGATCGTCTGGCTCGTCGCGTTCTTCCCGATCATCGTCGATACGGTGGCGGGCCTGCGCTCGACGCCGCGCGAACTGCTGGAACTGGCTGACAGCCTGCGCGCCTCGCCGATGCAGGTTTTCCTCAAGGTGCAGTTCCCGGCGGCGCTACCGTTCGTCATCACCGGCGCCAAGGTGGCGATCACGCTGGCCGTCATTGGCGCGGTGATCGGTGAATTCGTCGGTGCCAGCGAGGGGCTCGGCTTCTTGCTGTTGAGCGCGACCTCGCAGCTCGACACGCCGCTCGCTTTCGCGGCGCTGTTCGCGCTGTCGTTCCTTGGCATCGCTGCCTATCTGCTGGTCGAACTGGCGGAGAAGCTGGCAGAGCCGTGGCTGCCGCCGTCGTCGCAGCGGCACTGAGACGCGGAAACCGGACATGGCGAAGGCAAAAGCCAAAGCGGGAGCAAAGCGGACGCCGGGGCGCAAGCGCGCCGGCGTACAGAAGGCGAAGTCTGCGGTGTGTTCCGCCAAAACCGTTGCCAAGAGCGCTAAAGCAGGGAAGCCCGGCCTCCGTGCCAAGCCCAAGGGTGGCTCGTTGACCGCGCAGGCTTACGAGCAGATCAAGGAGAAGATCCTGACGCTGCATTTCCTGCCCGGGCAATATCTCAACGAAGGCGCGCTCTGTGCGCTGCTCGACGCCGGGCGCACGCCGGTGCATCAGGCGTTGCAACGGCTCGAACTGGAAGGGCTGGTCGAGATCATGCCGCGCAAGGGCGTGGTCGTGCAGCCGGACAACTTCGCCGAGATTTTGAAAATTCTGGATTCCCGTGTCACCGTCGAGGCTGAACTGGCGCGCAATGCCGCCGAACATGCCACGGCAGAGGACGCGCGCGAATTGCAGCGGCTCGCCAGCGAAGGCTATGGCAACGGCCAGCCGACCGAGGTCGATACCTTCACCCGAGCGGACCGCGCGTTCCATGCCAAGCTCGCGGAGATGGCGGAAAATCCCGTGTTGCGCGATTTCGCGCGTACCTTGCACGAGCGCTCGATCCGCTACTGGTATCTGCATCTGTGGCAGACCATGAACACCAAGGCGACCGCCGGCGAGCACAAGGCGATCGCCGACATGGTGGCGAAGCGCGACGGCGCTGGAGCCGCCAGGGCGGTGAGCCGTCACATCGAAAGCCTGCGCGAGCGATTGACGCGGGTGCAGAGCGCGGCCCAGCGCCGTCCTCTGCCGAGCCGATAAGCGACGAGATAGATGACAGTCAGGGAGAGTGCGATGAGCGGAGCCTATTCCGGAATTCCCAAAATGGGCGAGGGGATGCCGAGCCTCGACGAGGTGTTGCTCCAGAGCAAGGATTTGCCGTGGCGTGAAAAGTCGCTCAAGGGCATCAGCGAAAAGATGCTGTGGCGCAACGAGGAAACGGGTGCGTCGATCGCGCTGATCCGCTTTGCCAAGGGCTCGGGCATTCCGCAGCCGCACAGCCACGCCTCCAACCAGTTCATGTTCTGCCTCGAAGGAAAATATGAATACACCAGCACTGGCACGGTGCTGACGGCGGGCTCGTTCTACTGGAACCCGAAAGGCAATGTGCACGGCCCGGCGGTGGCGCATGAGGACACCGTGGTCGTCGAGGTCTATGACGGTCCGCATTACCCGATCAAGCCGTCCTGGTACGCCAACGACGAGGATGCGCGCTGATGTCGGCGCAGCAGCCCGGTCCGGTGCGGATTGATGCCGCGCAACTGACGGAAGCGGTCACGAATATCTTCGCGGCGCTCGGCGTGGCGCGCGACGATGCGAAGATCGTCGCCGAGGATCTCGTCACCGCCGATCTCGAAGGCGTGTCGTCGCATGGCGTCATGCTGATGCCGCTCTATGTGGAGCGTATCCTCAAGGGCTCGGTATCGACACACCATGAAGGCGAGGTGGTCAGCGACCGCGAGGCCGCGGTGGTGATCGACGCGCAGAACGGCCTCGGCCAGCTCACCGCGCATCAGGCGGTGAAGCTTGCGGTGCCGCGCGCGCACAAATTCGGCCTTGCGGCGGTGACGGTGCGCAACGCGTTCCACTTCGGCATGGCGGGGCGCTATGCTCGTATGCTGGCGGATCAAGGCTGCGTCGGCATCGTCATGTCGAACACGCGGCCGCTGATGCCGGCGCCGGGTGGCGCCGAGGCGTTGGTCGGTAACAACCCGCTCGCCATCGCGCTGCCGACCACGACCGCGCATCCGGCGGAGGTCGATATGGCGTTGAGCGCCACGGCCATGGGTAAAATTCGTCTCGCGGAAGCGGCGGGCAAGAGCATCCCCGAAGGCTGGGCGATCGATTCCACCGGGCGCCCGACCACCAGTCCGGCCGATGCCATCAAGGGCATGCTGCTGCCGGCGGCAGGGCCGAAGGGCTTCGGGCTTGCCTTCGCCATCGATCTCCTGTGCGGCGGTCTGTCGGATGGCGCGGTCGGCGCCGAGGTGCGTGCGCTCTATGGTAACGCGACCGAACCGTATCGCTGCAGCCTGATGTTCCTGGCGATCCATGCCGGGCACTTCACCGATGGCCAGCGTTTCGCCGAACGCGTCGGCGCGCAATCCGAGCGCGTTACCGTCTCGAAGCGCGCGCCGGGCGTCGAGCGCATCTATGCGCCGGGCGAAATGGCTTACGCGACGCGGCTTGCCAATGGCGGCACCTGCAATCTCAGCCGGCCCACGGTGGACAGTTTGATCAAGGCTGCCGCCAGCACCGGCGTCACGCTTTCGTTCTGAAGGAGAGAGTTATCATGAAGCAACAGATCGTCTCGAAGAAGCTGCGCCAGCCCAACGGGCACTTTTCCCAGGCGACCGCCATCGCCGCCAAGGGCAAGATGGTGTTCATCTCCGGCATGACCGCGCGTCATCCCGATGGCAGCATCACCGGCGTCGGCGACATCAAGGCGCAGACTAAGCAGGTGTGCGAGAACCTGAAGGCGGCGGTCGAGGAAGCCGGCGGCACGCTCGACGATATCGTCCGCGTCGACGTCTATGTGCGCAACATGGAGCACTTCGAGGCGATCCATGAAGTGCGTCGTCAGTACTTCACCGGTATCGCGCCGGCCTCGACCATGGTGGAGGTCTCCAAGTTCGTTTCGCCGGACTATCTGATCGAGATCAATGCGATCGCCGTTCTGCCGAACGGTTAATAGGCGAACGACGGAGTGGGGATGCGATGAAGGCGCGGTTCGAGGCGGATGGAGATGTGATCGTCGTCACCGGCGGCGGTAACGGCATCGGCCGCGCACTGGCGCGAGCGGCGGCGCAGGCCGGCGCCCATGTCGTCATCTGCGATGTGGACGAGAAGGCTGCGGCGGATGCCGCGGCCGGCCATCCGCAAATCTCCATCAAGCGACTCGACGTTGGCGACCGTGATGCGGTGTCTGCGACCTTCGCCGCGATCGAGCGCGAGCATGGCCGTATCGACGGGCTGGTCTGTGGCGCGGCAATCCAGCCGCGCACGCTGGTGCACGATATGCCCGCCGAGGAATGGCAGCGCGTGCTCGGCATCAATCTCAACGGCGTCGTCTGGTGCTATCAGGCGGCAATCAAGGGGATGATCGCGCGCCGTCGCGGCAGCATCGTCGCCTTCACCTCGGGCCTCGCGCATCAGGGCTGGCCGGAAGCCTCGGCCTATGCTGCGTCGAAGGGCGCGTTGATCGCCTTCGTGAAGAGCGCGGCCAAGGAAGTTGCGCAGCATCGCGTCAAATTCAATCTGATCGCGCCCGGCGTGATTGATACGCCGCAATACCGCGCTGCCAATGCTGGCGCCGACCACGACCGCTGGCGTGCCTCCACCGGTGTCGGCGCGCCGGAAGATGCGGTCGGTCCACTGTTGTTCCTGCTGTCGGACGCGGCGTCGATGACGGCCTCCTTGATCAGCCGCGACTTTGCCTATGCGGCGCAGGAAATCTGACGAAGCAAACGTGTGTCGAAGAGTGTTGCCATGAAGCCGATCATCATCGTTGGAGCCGGTCCGGTCGGTCTCACCGCCGCGCTGGGGTTGCGGTTCTACGGTCTGCCGTTCGAAGTGTTCGAGGAGGACGACGGTCTCTCGAGCGACACCAAGGCCGGTACGATCCTGACCCGCACGCTGGAAGCATTCCGCCGCTACGGCGTGGTCGATGAAGTGCTGGCCAACGCACTGCGCATCGACGAGATCGGTGACATCGAGCGCGCGACCAATACGGCGCGGCCGTCGGTGCGGACCGAACTGCTCGCTGACGACACCCGCTATCCGTTCGTCGTCAACATGCCGCAGCATCACCTCGAGCCGATCCTGCATCGCTCGCTCCAGAAGACGCATCCGCAGGCGGTGCATCTGCGACACAAGCTGCTGTCGTTCCGCGCGGCCGACGACGGCGTTGTCGTCACCTTCGAGACGCCGGACGGCGTCAAGGAAGTCGAAGGCTCCTATCTGCTCGCCTGCGATGGCGGCCGCAGCACGGTCCGCTCGCAGCTCGGCATCGAGGTGGAGGGTGAATCACTTGATGCGCGGACCTTGCTGGTTGACGTCAAAGTCGATCTCGATGTGAAGAATCCGCGCGATTACCCCTATCTCGCTTATTTCGCCGATCCGGACGAATGGATGATCACGGTGCGCCAGCCGCACTGCTGGCGCTTCCTCTATCCGCTGGCGGCGGACAAGCCGGAGCCGACGCGCGAGGAGTTCAAGGCCAAGGTGCTGCATTTCATCGGCCCGGTCGATGATCTCGAAATCCTCAACACCATCATCTATCGCATCCATCACCGCATTGCCTCGGAATGGCGACGCGGCCGCGTGTTCCTGATGGGCGATGCCGCGCATCTGATCACGCCGATGTGGGCGCTCGGTCTCAACACCGGCATCCTCGACGCGATCAATCTGCCGTGGCGCCTGGCCTGGGTCGCGCGCGGCTGGGCCGACCAGTCGTTGCTCGACGGCTATGCGCGCGAACAGCGCCCGGTCGCCGCCTATGGCTCCGGCGAGATGGCGGAAGCCGGCCGCAAATACATGCTCGGCCAGAAGGATGCGGTGAAGGCCATGTCCGGCGACGCCTGGGCCAACGCGCTGACGCGCACTATGCTCGGCGTGCGGCTCGACGTCGATCAGTCCGACGACTGGTCGATGGTGCGGACCGCGCGCGAGCCGCTGCGCGTCGGCGAGCGCATCCCCGATGTCGAATTGCACGGCGCTGACGGCCGTCCGGTGCGACTGCATCAACTGATCGACGACAGTTTCGTCGCGCTCTACTTCACCGATGTGCGCCGCCGTCCGACGCTGCCACCAGATAGGCCGGGCCTCAAGCATCTGATCGTGTCGCGGCGCGACGCGCCGCTCGATTCCGGCCTGCGCGAGCTTTCGCTGTTCGACGTCGGCGACCGCTTCCGCGAGCGCGTCGGCTGCCCGACCGATACGGTGCTGCTGGTCCGTCCGGACGATCATGTCGCGGCGATCCTGCCGATGCGTGAGGGTGCGGTCGACGAGGTCTATCGCCGGATTGTCAGCGGCGCGCGGCCGACGAAGCCGGCGGCATCCAGATCGGCAGCGGCGTGACAAAGCAGCATGACATGACGGATCGCATCAGCCTCGACGTACACGCGCATCTCGCTCCGGTTGATCCTGCGGCGCTGGCGAAAATCGCCGGCGTGTCGTGGGACGCGGCCGCCGGGACGATGACCGTCGATGGCCACACGATCGGCATCAAGCCGCTGTTCAGGCCGGAGGCGCTGCTGGCGTGGATGGACGAGCATGGCGTCGAGCACGCCTGGATCTCGGTCCCGCCGCCGCTCTACCGGCCGGAATTGCGCGGCGACGCCGCGCGTGTCTGGGCGAATTATGTGAATGATGGTTTGAGCAAGATCGCTGCCGCGCACTCGCAACGTTTCTCGCCGCTGCCGCATCTGCCGTTGCAGGAGCCGGCGCTGGCAGCGGAGATTGTGCGCAGCTTCATCGCGCGCGGTCACAATCGTTTCGCCGCGCCGTCCGGCGGCAACGACGATCAGGTGCTGTCCGATCCGGCGTTCGCGCCGCTCTGGCAGGCGCTCGACGCCGCCAGGGCGTTCGTGTTCTTCCATCCCGGCGAATGCGCCGACGGGCGGCTTGACGCCTTCTATCTCTCCAATCTCGTCGGCAACCCTTACGAGTCCGCGGTCGCGCTCTCGCATCTGGTGTTCGGCGGTGTGCTGGAGGCTTATCCGGCGATCCGCTTCTGCTTCGCCCATGGCGGCGGCGCGCTGCCGATGCTCGCCGGCCGGCTGGAGCAGGGTTTCGCCACTGCGCGCCCCGGCATCAAGACCGGCGGCCGCTCGCCGCGCGCGCTGCTGAAATCCATCTGCGTCGATTGCATCGTCCATGACGAGCAGGCGCTGGCGCTGTCCGAGCATGTGTTTGGCGCCGAGCATGTGGTGTTCGGCTCCGACTGGCCGTTCCCCATGGGCGTGCTCAAGCCGCATCAGCAGATCGCTGACGCGGCGCGCCGCCGCCGCATCTTCTGCGACAATCCGGATCGTTTGAAAAAGGAAACGACATGAAACTGGGTCCCTCGGAACGCGGGCCGGAGCTTGGCCCGCTCGGCGACAAGATCATCTTCGAGAACGAGCACATCCGCGTCTGGAGTATCAAGCTCGCGCCGGGCGATCGTCAGGCGTGGCATCAGCATCATCTGCCCTATCTCATCGTGCCGATGACCAAGGGCAAGAACATCATGTATTTCGAGGATGGTCGCGAGCGCGAGACGCTGGAAACGCCGGGCGAGGTGCTGTGGCGCGAGGCCGGCATTCCGCACGAGTTGCTCAACATCAGCGACTGGGAATACCGTAACGTCTTGATCGAATTCAAGACGGCGAAGCCAGGCAGCGGCCACTGACGGATCGGCGCCTCTTGCCTGGCGGGCCCGCAGCAGGAGGCGGCCATTCCGGATTTGTATTACGATGATTTCTCCGTCGGCATGCGCTTCGACGGAACACCGGCGGTGATCACGGAGGAGGCGATCATCGCCTTCGCCAAACAATTCGATCCGCAATATTACCATGTCGATCCGGTGGCGGCGCGCCGCTCCGAGTTTGGCGGGCTGATCGCGTCCGGATTCCATACGCTCAATCTGTGCTTCCGGCAGTTCTTCGATCTCAATCTGTGGCCGAACGCCGTGGTCGCCTCGCCCGGCATGAGTGATGTGAGCTGGAAAGCACCATTGCGCCCTGGCGATATGCTGACCGCCGCTGCCGAGGTGATCGAGCTGCGGCCGTCGCGCTCGAAACCGGATCGCGGCGTGATCGTCATGCGGCACACAGCCGCGAACCAGACCGGCCGCGAAATCCTGGCGGTGGTGTGCCTGCATCTGGTCCGGCGCCGGCCGGCGGCGCAGGGATAAAGCCTGATGCCATCGTCCGGCCCGCATCCTGCTCTGACCGCGACGCTTTATCCGAGCGTGGTCGACATGCTGCATGCGGCGGCCGATGCCGCCCCGGATCGCATCGCGCTGGTGCAAAGAGGGTCGGGCGATGCGGCGCGGCAGTTCACCTATCGCGAATATCGCAACGCGGTCGTCGGCCTCGCTGCGTTTCTCGAACCCGCCGTGGTAGCGCAAGGCCGGGTTGCGACCGTACTGCCGAATTCGATTGCCGCGTGCATTGCCACCTTTGCGGTGTTCGCCGCCGGCGCGCAACTGGTGCCGCTCAATCCGCTCTACACGCCGCGCGAATTATCGCTCGTTCTGGACGATGCCGACGTCTCGGTGCTGATCGCCGACGCGGCGACGCTGGCGCAGTTGCGCGACACGCCGGCGCTGGCGCGCATCCCGCGTATCGTCTCGCTCGACGAGATCGAAGTAAGGCTGTCGGATTGGGCCGTGGCGACACCCGCTGCTTTGCCGCGACCTGTGCCGGACCAACTCGGTCTTTTGCAATATACCGGCGGCACCACCGGCCGCGCCAAGGGCGTCAATCTCACCCATCGCGCCATGGCGACCAACATCGCGCAACGCGAAACGCTGCTGCCGTCGCGCATGGACGAAGAGCGGCTGCTCTGCGTGATGCCGATCTTCCATTCCTACGGCATGACCATGGGCCTGTTCCTCACGGCCTATGCGCGTGGCACGCTGGTGCTGATGGCGAAATTCCAGCGCGACGCGGTGTTCGATCTGATCACGGAGGAGCGGATCACCACGTTTCCGGCGAGCCCGACCATCCTCACCGGGCTGATCGCGCATGAACGTTTTGCGACGGCAGATCTGTCGTCGCTGTCGCGTTGCTATTCCGGCTCGGCGCCGCTCGCCAAGGCGACCATCGACGACTGGATGGCGCGTACCGGCGCGCCGATCTTCGAAGGTTACGGCCAGACCGAGGCCGGACCGATCCTCACCTACAACACGATCGGGCGCACGCGGCTCGGCTCCGTCGGTGTTGTCTTGCCGCTGACCGAGATCGAGATCGTCGACACGCAGGACGGCCGCACGGTGTTACCGGTCGGCGAACGCGGCGAAATTCGCGCGCGCGGGCCGCAGATCATGACCGGCTATCGCAATCTGCCGGAGGAGACGCGGCAGACCTTGCGCGACGGCTGGCTGCACACCGGCGACATCGGCGAGTTCGATGCCGACGGTTATCTGTTCATCCGCGACCGGCTCAAGGATCTGGTGCTGGTGGGCGGTTACAATGTCTATCCGCGCGAGATCGACGACGTGCTGCTGGCGCATCCGGCGGTGGTGGACGCGGCGTCGGTCGGTGTGCCGGATGCCTTCCGCGGCGAGGTGGTGCGCGCCTTCGTCGTGCTGCGCGACAACGCGCGCGCCGATGCGGGCGAGATCCTCGCGCATTGCCGCGCCAATCTTGCCGCCTACAAGGTGCCGGTGTCGGTGACTTTCGTGGCGGCGCTGCCGAAAACCGGCGTCAACAAGACCGACCGCAAGGCGTTGCGCGAGATCGCCCGGACGTGCGCGCCCGCGCCGCCCGAACGGCCTGCGTGAACCACGACCTCTGGCGAGGCCGCAGACCCGATCGGCAGGCCGCGGGTCGGACTTTTCCCGTCAAGCGGGCGGCCGGCCCGCCATTTCCTGCATATGAAACAAATCAGCACTGTATGGTTGATTGGGAATGAGGGTATAAAATAGCTGTGTTATCGCGCAAATTGACGCATTTGACATCGGAATAATTCAAAGATAAGCCATACACTACTGTATTGTTAGCCGCAGGCATAAGCGGCATTGCTCAGGGAGGATGGCATGATGGTTCGGTTCGCACGCGGCGCGGCTGTTTCGGCCGGCTTGCTGTTGATCGCCGGGTTCGGCGCGGGATCTCTGGATGCGCGCGCGCAGGAGATCACCATCGGCGTGACGCTCGGCGCCACCGGGCAGACGGCGTCGATCGGCATTCCGATGAAGCAGGGCGCCGAGGTGCTGCCGCAGAAGATCGGCGACGTCACCGTGCGCTACATCTTCCTCGATGACGGCGGCGATCCGGGCGTGGCGGTCAAGAACATGCGCCAGCTCACCGAACAGAATCAGGCTGACGTGATCCTCGGTTCCAGCTCGATTCCGTCCTGTACGGCGATGGCCGAGGTCGCGTTGCAGACCAAGACGCCGCAGATTTGTCTGAGCCCCTCGCGCACCAACGCGTTCAGCTTCGCCATGGCGCAGCCGGCGGCGCTGATGGTCGAAGGCATGGTCGAGAACATGCACGCCAAGGGCTACAAGAACATCGGCTATATCGGCTTCGCCGACAGCCTCGGCGAGCACAATCTCTCGTCGATGCAGAGGCTGATGGAGCCGCTCGGAATGAAGCTGGTCGCCAGCGAGCGCTACAACCGCACCGACACCAGCGTCACCGCGCAGGTTCTCAAGATCGTCGCGGCGAAGCCGGACGCGATCTTCGTCAGCGCCTCGGGCACGCCGGCCGCCCTGCCGCAGCTCGAACTGGTGCAGCGCAACTACAAGGGCCAGGTCTATTTCCTGCACGGCGTCATCAACCGCGACTTCCTGCGCGTCGGCGGCAAGTCGCTGGAAGGCGTGATCGCCACCGCCGGCCCGTTCGCGGTCGCCGCCGAACTGCCCGACAGCAATCCGATCAAGGCCGAGGCGCTGAAGTTCACCAAGGTCTACAACGACAAGTTCGGCGCCAATTCGGTGAACACGTTCGCCGCCTATTCGTGGGATGCGTTCAAGGTACTGTCGGCGGCGGTGCCGGTCGCGCTCAAGACCGCGAAGCCCGGCACGCCGGAATTCCGCGTCGCGCTGCGCGACGCCATGCAGAACAATCCGGATATTGTCGGCGCCAACGGCATCTATAAGATGACCGCGACCGACCATAACGGCCTCGACAAGCGGGCGCGCGTGATGGTCACGGTCAAGGGTAACGCCTTCCATCCGCTGCCTTAAGCGAAACGCCGCTCTCCCGCAGGCGCGCACAGCATGACGTGGGATATCGCGCTGATCCTCGCCGAGGACGGCATCCTCACCGGGGCGATCTATGCGCTGCTGGCGCTCGCCTCGGTGCTGGTGTTCGCGACCACCCGCATCATCTTCGTGCCGCAGGGAGAGTTCGTCACCTTCGGCGCGCTGACGCTGGCTGCGTTCCAGCTCGGCCAGACGCCGAACATCATCTATCTGGTCGGCCTGCTGGCCGCGATCGTCTGCGTGATGGACGGCGTCGCCTTGGTGCGCGCCCGCCGCGTGCGCCGCCTGCCGCACATGCTCGCGGTCAATGCGCTTCTTCCGGCGCTGGTCATTGCCGCCGCGATCTATTTCGGGCCGCGCAAGCCGGCGGCGCTGATCCAGATCCTGCTGACGGTCGCGCTGATCGTGCCGCTCGGTCCGTTCGTCTATCGCATCGCGTTCCAGCCGGTCGCCAATGCCTCGGTACGCCTGCTGTTCGTGATCGCCATCGCCGTGCATTTCGTGCTGCAGGGCGCGGGGCTGTTGTTCTTCGGCCCGGAGGGCTTCCGCGTCGATCCGCTGATCGACGGGCAACTGACGTTCGGCACGATGACCGTCAGCAGCCAGGCGCTGCTGATCGTCGGCACCGGCATCGCTTTCGCGATCCTGCTTTATTTGCTGTTTGAATTCACCGTGCTCGGCAAGGCGCTGCGCGCGACGGCGGTGAACCGCCTCGGCGCGCGCATCGTCGGCATCAGCTATCCCATGGTCGGAAAGCTCTGCCTGGCGCTCGCGGCGTTGATCGGCGTCATTTCCGGCATCCTCGCCGGCGGCCTGACGACGATCTATTACGACTCCGGCTTCATCATCGGCCTCAAGGCGTTCGTCGGCGCGATCCTCGGTAACATGATCAGCTATCCGCTGGCGATCGTCGGCGCGCTGCTGGTCGGCCTGATCGAATCCTTCGGCGCGTTCTATTCCAGCGCCTACAAGGAGGCGATCGTGTTCGCGCTGTTGATCCCGGCGCTGGTCTGGCTGTCGCTGCGCGCGGTGCCGGACGAGGAGCAGGAGGATCTATGAGCCGCCGAATCGCGCTCCTCATCGCCGTGCTCTGCGTCGCCCTCGCGCCGCTGCTGCTGTCGCCGTTCCATGTGACGGTGGCGAACTATATCGGCCTCGCCAGCCTGATCGTGCTTGGCCTCGTCCTGATCGGCGGTCACGGCGGGCTGATGTCGTTCGGCCAGGCGGCGTTCGCCGGCATCGGCGCCTACACCACGGCTTATCTCACCACGGCTTATCATGTGTCGCCGTGGCTCACCTTGCTGCTCGGTCTGGTGCTGACTCTGATCGCCGCTTTCGTGCTCGGCGTGCTGACCTTGCGGCTGTCGGGACACTATCTGCCGTTCGGTACACTCGCCTGGAGCATCAGCCTCTATTACGTGTTCGCCAATGTGGAGGCGCTCGGTCAGCACAGCGGATTGTCGAACCTGCCGGTGCTGTCGATCGGGCCGATCAGCTTCGGCGAGAACTGGGCTTACTTCTATCTGATCTGGGCGGCGGTGCTGCTCGCGCTGATCAGCATCCAGAACATCCTGCAATCGCGCTTCGGTCGTGCGGTGCGCTCCGGCGGCCGCAACACGCCGATGGCGGAAGCCTTCGGCATCGACACCGCCCGCGTGGGTTTGCAGATTTTCCTCTATGCGGCGCTGCTGGCATCGCTGTCCGGCTGGCTTTACGCGCATTTCCTGCGCTTCGTGAATCCGTCGCCGTTCGGGCTGGTGCCGAGCATCGAATATTTCTTCATGACCGTGATCGGCGGCGCGGTGAGCGTCTGGGGCGCCATCGCCGGCGCGACGATCTACACGCTGCTCAAGCAGGGCTTGCAGACGGTGACGCCGCTGCTGGTCGGGCAGACCGGCCAGTTCGAGATCATCGTGTTCGGCATCATGATCATCCTGCTGATGCAATATGCGCGCTCCGGCGTGGTGCCGACCATTGCCCGCCGCCTCACGCATCACGAGACGATCCCGGTGCCGCAGACGGCGGAGCCGCTGCCGCGCCGCGCGCGCCCGGCCGCCGGCGAAGTGATGCTGACGCTCGAGGCGGTGCGCCGCCAGTTCGGTGGGCTCACCGCGGTCAACGACGTGTCGTTCGACATCAAGGCCGGCGAGATCGTCGCGCTGATCGGCCCGAACGGCGCCGGCAAGTCGACGTTGTTCAACGTGGTCACCGGCGTGCTCAAGCCGACGCGCGGCGACGTGCGCTTTCGCGGCGATGTGATCAGCGGCCTGCGCTCGCGCGATATCCTCAAGCGTGGCATCGCCCGTACTTTCCAGCATGTGCTGCTGCGGCCGCATATGTCGGTCCTGGAGAACGTCGCGCTCGGCGCGCATGTGCGCGGCCGGCAGGGCATCGTCGCCGCGGCGCTGCGGCTTGACCGCGCCGAGGAGGGGCGATTGCTACGCGAGGCAGCGAACCAGATCGATCGCGTCGGGCTGTCGCAATGGCGCGATACGCCGGCGGAGAGCCTTGCGCTTGGCCAGCAGCGCATCGTCGAGATCGCGCGGGCGCTCGCGGCCGATCCGCTGCTGCTGCTGCTCGACGAGCCGGCCGCCGGTCTGCGCTACGAGGAAAAGCGCCAGCTCGCGGCGGTGCTGCGCGGCGTCCGCGATGACGGCGTGACCTTGCTGCTGGTCGAGCACGACATGGAATTCGTCATGGGGCTGGCCGACCGCATCGTCGTCATGGAGTTCGGTCAGAAGATCGCCGAAGGCACCCCGGCCGAGATCCAGGCCAATCCCAAGGTGATCGAAGCCTATCTTGGGGGCGTCGAATGACCGTCGCGCTGCAAGCCTCCGGTCTGTCGGTGTCCTACGGCAAGGTGCTGGCGCTCACCGATGCGTCGATCACGTTGAAGGAAGGCTCGATCGTCTCGGTGATCGGCCCGAACGGCGCAGGCAAGACGACCATGCTGGCGGCGCTGATGGGTCTGCATCCGTCGCGTGGCGCGGTGCAGTATTACGGCCGCTCGCTCGCCACCGACACGGTGGAGGAGCGGGTCGGGCAGGGGCTGTGCCTGGTACCGGAGCGCCGCGAACTGTTCGGCGATCTCAACTGTCGCGACAATCTGCTGCTCGGCGCGTTCAGCCGCTGGCGCAAGGGCGAGCGGCAATTTTCCGATTCCTATGACGAGGTCTATCGCCGCTTTCCCCGCCTCAAGGAGCGCTCGACGCAAGAGGCGAGTACCTTGTCTGGTGGCGAGCGGCAGATGCTGGCGATCGGCCGTGCGATGATGGCGCGGCCCAAGGTGCTGATGCTCGACGAGCCGTCGCTCGGCCTCGCGCCGTTCATGGTGCGCGAGATTTTCCGCATCATCACGTCGCTGCGTGAGACCGGCGTGTCGATCCTGCTGGTGGAGCAGAACGCGCGCGCCGCGCTCGCGGTGGCGGATTACGGCTATGTGCTGGAGAATGGTGCGGTGACGCTGGAGGGCCCGACCTCGGACCTCGCCAGCAACAGCCGCGTGATCGACACGTATCTCGGTCGCACCGCGCGGTAGATGCATCGGTGCGGTGTACGTAGAGTCTCATACGCGGCGAAACAGTAAGAGCCCAACTGGTGCGGCATCGTAGATACCCTCGCCCCGTTGACGGTGAAAGGGTGGCGAGCGTGC
>MKWA01000009.1:201031-275013 GCA_001899285.1 Rhizobiales bacterium 64-17 | reverse complement strand
GTGAGCTGGGTTCAGAACGTCGTGAGACAGTTCGGTCCCTATCTGCCGTGGGTGTAGGAGAATTGAGAGGATTTGTCCCTAGTACGAGAGGACCGGGATGAACGTACCTCTGGTGTAGCTGTTGTGGCGCCAGCCGCAGCGCAGCGTAGCTATGTACGGACGGGATAACCGCTGAAAGCATCTAAGCGGGAAACCCACCTCAAAACGAGTTCTCCCTTGAGAGCCGTGGTAGACCACCACGTTGATAGGCCAGGTGTGTAAGCGCGGTAACGTGTTTAGCTTACTGGTACTAATCGCTCGATTGGCTTGATTGCTCTCATTTCCAATGCCCATCGTCTCCCGGAAGGGAAGACGAAACGAAATGAAAATCGTCCTCAAGGACGAAACACAGACCAACAACATTCTTCGATTGTCCTTCGCCGACCTGGTGGTTTTAGCGAGGAGCCTGAACCCGATCCCATCTCGAACTCGGCCGTTAAATTCCTCAGCGCCAATGGTACTAAGTCTCAAGGCTTGGAAGAGTAGGTCGCTGCCAGGTCTGCCAAGGACAATCGCCTCAACACGATGACAGATTTTACAAAAGCCCCGCGGGAAACCGCGGGGCTTTTTGTTTTTGCGGATGACTGATGGCGCCTGCGCTTGATGTGCCGCTTCGTCCGATCTGCCCCGCAGCGCCAGCCCGCGATTCCGCCGGCTGTGATATCCCTGATGGCATCCCTGATTCGGGCCATTCTCTCTCGGACCGCGACATGCCACAGCCTCTTGGACGGCCGCAGACCGCGCCGGTGCTCGATCCGCAACAGCTCCGGCAGGCGCGCGCGCTGCATCGGGCCGGGCGGATCGCCGAGGCGGCTGCCGCTTACGAGGCGATCCTCGCGGTCGTGCCAGACCACATCGACGCCCAGCACATGCTCGGCGTGTTGCGCTACCAGCAGGGCCGCTGTCCCGAGGCACTGGAGCTGATCGCCGGCGCGCTCGCCGCGCGCCCGCAATCGACGCAGATCATGTCCAATCTCGGGCTGGTGTTCGACGCGCTCGGCGCGTTCGACGAGGCGATCGCCAGCTACGATCATGCGCTGACCCTGACGCCGGATGATGGCGACATCATCGACAATCGCGGCCGCACGTTGCTGAAGATGCGGCGGTTCGACGAGGCGCTGGCGGCCTATCAGGTGCTGCTCGCGCGCAAGCCGGATCATCCTGGCGCTTATGCCAGTTGCGCGCATGCGCTGCTCGGCCTGCAACGTCCGGCCGAGGCGCTTGAGGCGTGTGATCGCGCGCTGGCATTGCAGCCGGCACATGCCGATGCGCTCAACAATCGCGGCAGCGCGCTCGCCGCGATGACACGCGACGACGAGGCGCTCGCCGCTTTCTCGCGGGTGATCGAGACCGCCCCGCATCACGCGGACGCGCGCAGCAACCGTGCCTCGTTGCTGACGCGGCAAGGGCGGCATGATGCCGCGCTCGCCGATTGCGACGCGGCGCTGGCCGCGGAGCCGCGCCATGTGCCATCGCTGTTCATGCGCGGCAACGTGCTGTTCGCGCTCGACCGCCATGCCGACGCGCTCAAGAGCTACGAGCAGGCGCTGACCATCGACCGCAATCATCTCGATGCCATGTTCAATCGCGCGCGCGCGCTGCTGCGGCTGAACCGGCCGCAGGAAGCAGCCGGCGCGATCGAAAGGGTATTGGCGGAGAAACCCGATCACCGCGAGGCGCTGCATTGCATGGGCGATGCGCTGGCCGCGCTCGGCTTGCATCGCGACGCGGTGGCGCGCTACGAGCGCGTTCTGGCGCAGGACGCGAACCAGTTCGACACGCTGGTGAATTGCGGCCTCGCGCTCGCGTCGCTGGCGCGGCAGGAGGAGGCAGTTGCGCTTTATGACCGCGCGCTGACGGTGCGGCCGGATTCGTTCGAGGCGCACAACAATCGCGGCACGGCGCTGCGCGAACTCAATCGTTTCGAGGAGGCGCTGGCATCCTACGATCGCGCGCTCGCGCTCAAGCCGGATTACGCCGGAGCGCTCGCCAACCGTGCCAATGTTTACGCTGATCTCCGCCGCTTCGACGAAGCCTTCGCCGGCTACGACGCCGCGCTGAAACTCGAGCCGCAGCTCAACGAGGTGCTGTGGAACGCCGCGCTCGCACACCTCGTGCTCGGCGATTTGCCGACCGGCTTCGCCAAATATGAATCGCGCTGGCAGAACAAGCTGGCGCAGCAGAACAAGCGGCAGTTCCCGCGGCCGCTGTGGCTCGGCGACACGCCGCTCGCCGGCAAGACGCTTTTGCTTTATGCCGAGCAGGGCTTCGGTGACACGTTGCAGTTCATTCGTTATGCGACGCTCGCCGCCGCGCAGGGCGCGCGCGTTATCGTCGAGACGCAGCCGGCGCTCAAGCGCCTTGTCGCGGGCGTGCCGGGCGTGTCGGCGGTGTTCGGCCAGGGCGAGCCATTGTCGGCTTACGATCTGCGCTGTCCGCTGATGAGCCTGCCGCTTGCGTTCGGCACCACGCTCGACACCATTCCGGCAACGCTGCCGTATCTCGCGGCGCCGGCCGATGCGGTGGCGCGCTGGCGCGCGCGCTTCGACGGCGCGCGTGCGCGCGTCGGCCTGGTCTTTTCCGGCAATCCTGAACACAAGAACGACCGCAACCGCTCGATCCCGCTGATGCGGCTCGCTCCGGTGGTGAACACGCCGGGCGTGCGTTTCGTCTGTCTGCAGAAGGACGTTCGTCCCGCTGACGCCGCGACGCTGCAGCAGATGCCGCAGATCGAGACGGTGGCGGCGGAGCTGACGGATTTCACCGATACCGCCGCGCTGATCGAAACGCTGGATCTGGTGGTGACGGTCGACACTTCGGTGGCGCATCTCGCCGGCGCGCTCGGCAAGCCGGTCTGGCTGCTGCTGCCGTGGTTGCCGGATTTTCGCTGGCTGCTCGATCGGGCCGACAGCCCCTGGTACCCGTCCGCGCGTCTGTTCCGGCAGCCGGCCATGGGCGACTGGGACAGCGCCATCGACGCTCTGACGGCCGCGCTGGCGGAGCGGTTTCCGGCCTGAGCCACGCCGGAAATGGCGATTTTCCGGGTGTCTGGAAATGCCCCCGGCAAAAGTCTGTCTCGTACCGGAAATTGCGGAAAATAAAGCGAAATTTCCGCCTCATTTGCCTCTGCCGGGCTTTTCAATCCGCCTCTTGGTTGTTAGATAGTCGTCGCCCGGCATGGTCCGGGCCATCGCAGACAGACGCTGAGGGACAACGTCCGGCGGACGGTCTGACTGCCATGTTTTGACGCGGGGTGGAGCAGCCCGGTAGCTCGTCAGGCTCATAACCTGAAGGTCACAGGTTCAAATCCTGTCCCCGCAACCAACCCACAGGCCGGCTCCTCGCGGAGCTGGCCTGTTGTGTTTTTGAATGCCGCTCCCGGACATCGCCGTTTCGGCGGGCGAGCCTTAAGTCGGTCTTGATCGGCTGGCCGGCCGCGCACGAACATTCCTCCGCGCGTTGCGTTATCGTGAGGGCGCGGCTGCGGCGTGATTTCGAACGGGAGCCAGCGATGACGGCACGTTTCAAGGTCGGCGATCATGTGAGCTGGAATTCCGAGGCCGGGCGGGTGTCGGGCCGGATCATCGCCGTCCACACCGCGGACTTCGATTACAAGGGTTACACGCACCGCGCCTCGGACGACGATCCGCAATACGAGATCAAGAGCGACAAGTCCGATCACATCGCCGCGCACAAGGGCGGTGCGCTGCGGCTGCTGCGCTGACGCGTCGCAGGTGATGTGACGTGGCGCTGCCATTTTTCACCATCGGCCACTCGACGCGCAGCCTCGACGACTTCATCGGGCTGTTGCGCGGGGTCGAGATCGTGCTGCTGGTGGACATCCGCACCATTCCGCGCTCGCGCACCAATCCGCAATTCAACAAGGATGCGCTTCCCTCAGCGCTGGCTCCCGCCGGGATCGACTACGAACACATCGCGGCGCTCGGCGGCCTGCGCGGCAAAATGCGCGACAAGACGGGCGCCGCGCCGGAGGTGAACGGCTTCTGGACCAACAAGAGCTTCCACAACTACGCCGATTACGCGCTGTCGGAGCCGTTCCGCGCGGGCCTCGAGCATCTGCGCGCGGAGGGGCATCGGCGACGCTGCGTGATCATGTGCGCGGAAGCGGTGTGGTGGCGCTGCCATCGCCGGATCGTCACAGACTATCTGATCGCCTCCGGCGAGACCGTGTTTCACATCATGGGGCAAGATCGCGCGGGACAGGATCGTCTCGAACCCGCACGTCTGACGGCGGGTGCGGTCGTCGAGGGCCCGGACACCATCGTCTATCCTGCTGTCGCCACGCCGGCGGCGACCCGCGACGAAGCGTGAGATGAGAAAACGTTAACGACGGCGTCGCCGAGAACGGCGACGCTCTTGAGTTTGGTCAAGGCCGGAGCAAGGCTGGCGGTTCATAAAGTGCCGGAGCCACCAGAATGGCTCGCAAGGTCGCAATACAACCAGGGTGGCACCATGCTGAAACAGCTACGCGAATGGATGATCCTGATCGTCGGCCTTGCCGTGATCGTCATCGGTCTGTCGACCGCGCCGCTCATGAGCGGAAGCGGCGGCAGCGACCAGAAGCCGCAGGCGACAGCCGTCGCGGACAACGCGGAGCCACCCGCGCAATCGGCTCAGACGCCGCAAAAGCCGCAAAAGCCGCAGCAATCCGCGGCTGTCGCACCGGCGCAGAAGCCGGCCGCGCCTCCCGCCGCGACCACGCCGGCTTCGGCTGCTGCTCCGGCCAAGCCGGCCGCGCCCGCACCGGCCGCCGCGCCGATGCAGCATCAGCATGCACAAGTGGCCCAATCTGCTGCGCCTGCAGCCTCGGCGCCACGGCCGATCGCTCCGTCGGCAATGCCGGTGCCGCCTTCGGCACCGGTCGCCGCGCCGCCCGGCGCCGCGCAGGATCCCAAACTGGTGAGCGCCGGCCGTCTTGTTTTCCGCAAGTGCCAGGCTTGCCACTCGCTTGAGCCGGGCAAAAACGGTATCGGGCCGACGCTCGCCGGAATCATGGGCGCCAAGGCGGGACACATCGCCAACTACAATTATTCCGCCGCGGTGAAGAACAGCAACCTGACGTGGGATATCCCGACGCTCGACGCCTATCTGGCTGATCCGCAGAAGAAGATCCCGGGCAACAAGATGCCGTTCCCCGGATTGAAGACCGACAACGAGCGGAATTCCGTCATCGCATTTATTGCGTCGATGACCGGCACGGCCAATGCCGCTCCGGCCGCCGCGTCAGCGCCTGTAGCGCAACCGCAAGCCGCCGCGCCACGCCCCGCGCAGACGGCACAGGCCCCGGCGGCTCCGGCGACACAACCCGCGCCGCAAGGGCAGGGTGCCGCAAATTCCGCGGCAAGCCCGCCCTCACCGCCGCCGAGCTATCTCCCCGGCGTGCGCTACACGTTGCGTTCCGGCATCGCCGAAGGCCGCATGGTGTTCATCGGCGTCGGCGGCACCATCGACGGGCAGATCAATCCGGTGCTGTCGGCAGCGCAGGGACAGGTCGTGCAGGTGACGCTGGTCAACGGCGAGGGTGCCGAGCATGACATCGTGTTCGACCGGCAAGGGCCGGGCGGCGCGTCGCCACACATCGTCGGTCGTGGTTCGAGCACGAACATCGCGTTCGTCGCGGGCGCTGCCGGCGACTACACCTATTTCTGCAGCCTGCCGGGCCATCGTCTCGCCGGCATGGAAGGCCAGTTCCTGGTGACCCCGACGCCGCCGCCGCAAACGGTGGTGGAAGCCGACATCTCGCAGGTCTCCTCCGACGTGCCGGCGCCGATCGGCAAGCGCGGACCGCAAACCGTGCGCGTCGATCTGGTGACGGTCGAGCTTGAGGGCCGTCTCGCCGAAGGCACCACGTTCGGCTACTGGACCTTCAACGGCAAGGTGCCGGGTCCGATGCTGCGCGTGCGGGTCGGCGACACCGTCGACGTGCACGTCAAGAACGCCGACGGCAGCGCGATGATCCACTCCGTCGACTTCCACGCGGCCACAGGTCCCGGCGGCGGCGCGGTGTCCACGCAGGTCAATCCCGGCGAGGAGAAGAGCTTCAAGTTCAAGGCGCTGGTGCCGGGGCTCTACGTCTATCACTGTGCGACGCCGATGGTCGCGCATCACATCGCCAACGGCATGTACGGCATGATCCTCGTCGAGCCGGAGGAGGGCCTGCCGCCGGTGGATCGCGAGTTCTATGTGATGCAGGGCGAGATCTACACCGAAGGTGCGTTCGGCCAGCACGGCAGCCAGGAGTTCAACGTCGAGAAGATGCTGAACGAGCGGCCGGAATACTTCGTGTTCAACGGCTCGGTCGGCGCGCTGTCGAAATTCCACCCGCTGCAGGCGAAGGTCGGCGAAACCGTCCGCATCTTCTTCGGCGTCGGCGGGCCGAATTTCACCTCGTCGTTCCATGTCATCGGCGAGATCTTCGACAAGGTCTACACGTTCGGCGGCGTGCTCAGCGAGCCGTTGCGCGGTGTGCAGACCGTCACCGTGCCGGCCGGCGGCGCCGTCATCGTCGACTTCAAGGTCGATGTGCCGGGCAACTATGTGCTGGTCGACCATGCCCTCGCGCGTGCCGAGCGCGGCCTCGTTGGCATGCTGCATGTGGAAGGGCCGCCGAACACTGAGATCTATGACGGCAAGGTCGAGCCCGGTTCGGGCCACTGAGCACCGCCGATTCCGTCATGACAAAAAAGCCCGGCGCGAGCCGGGCTTTTCTTTTTCAGCTTGTGACGATCAGCGGTGCGGGGGCGGTTCGCCGAGATCGAGCGAGGTCTGCTGCAGCACCATGCCTTCGGCATCCAGCACGATCCGCACGCGCTTGCGGCCACGGAAGAACGTCAGCCGCCGCCGGCCGGCATCGGTGTCGATGCCGTGTTCGGACCGGCTGGTGATGATGCCCTGCCGCAATTCGCGCATCACCTGATCCGGCGTCAGATCGAAGGCGGCGGCGATGAGCGTCGCATCGACTTCGATGGCGTCGTTATGAAGTGCGTCGTCGTCGCGAATACGGGCCTGTGCGGTCATGATGACAGTCTCCGTCCGTTGGTCGCGCCTCGTGATGGTGGCGGGGACGGCGGATAGGCGCATTCCGCCAGCGTGGTTTCGTCCAGCGTGCGCATGAAGGCTTCGCGCGCTTGCGCCAATTTGCCCTTCAGCCGGCAGCGCGGCGTCAGCGCGCAGTCGCCGCCGTCCTCGCGAAAGCATTCCACCAGTGCCTGCCGCTGCTCGAGGCTGCGCACCACCTGGCCGAGCGTGATCTCCTCCGGCGGACGGGCAAGGCGGAAGCCACCGCCGACGCCGCGCTGTGTATGTACGAAACCGGCGTCCGCCAGGTCGCGGATTACCTTGGTCAAGTGATTGCGGGAAATGCCGAATTCCGCGGCGATATCGCTGGTCGAGAACGAGCGGTGAGTGTCGGCGGCGAGCCGCATCAGCGCGCGCAGGCCGAAATCGGTGAATTGGGTCAGACGCATGGCTGCTGTTCCGCCGGAGTTCCGCAAATCGGTATTTACAAAACCCATTTTACCGGTTTAAATAAGTATTGCAAATACCTATTTAAGGTCGGCCGGGAAGATCGGCGAGGGCGGACGCAGGATATGAGCGGGGTCAACGGCATTTCGGACGGGGAGCAGCGGCGGGCGCGCGCGGTCGCAGAGATCGTCGCTCGCACCGGCATCGACGAACTGATGATCGAGCGTGTCGTGCGCGGTTTTTACGCCAAGGTGCGGCAAGACCCGATGCTCGGCCCGGTGTTCGATGCCCGCATCGCCGACTGGGAGCCGCACCTGCAGCGGATGTGCGCGTTCTGGTCCTCGGTCGCGCTGATGTCGGGCCGTTATCACGGCAGCCCGATGACGAAACACCTGCCGTTGCCGGTGGACGGCGCGCATTTCGACCGCTGGCTCGCGCTGTTCCGCGAGACCGTGCGGGAGCTGTGCCCGCCGACGGCGCAGACGCATTTCATCGAGCGCGCGGAGCGGATCGCGGAAAGCCTGGAGTTCGGCATCGCCGGCTATCACGGCGTGATGCTGGGGATCGGCGAACGTTTCCGTCGCCCGGAGTAGGGAGAGGGTCATGAGTGAGACAATCGGATATGACGTCGCGGATGCGCCGCAGGAGACCGGCGCGCTGATCGATCACATCCTCGCCCGCTATCATGAGACGCATCGCCGCGAACTGCCGGAACTGGTGCGGCTCGCGCGCAAGGTCGAGGCCGTGCATGCGGCGCATGCCGATGCGCCGCGTGGCCTCGCCGATGTGCTGCAGCGGATCCTCGGCGAGATCGAGGTGCATATGAAGAAAGAGGAATTGATCCTGTTCCCGGCGATGCGCCGTCGTGCCGGCGGTGGGCTTGCGGTGCCGATCGCGCAGATGCGGCACGACCACGACGATCACGATGCGCAGTTGCGCGCGGTCGACGAACTCACCGGCCATTTCATGCCGCCGCAGGATGCCTGTGGTTCGTGGCGCGCGCTCTATCAAGGCACGGCGAAGTTCGCCGACGACTTCGCCGCGCATATCCATCTCGAGAATGACGTGCTGTTCCCGCGCTATGAACAGCCGGCCGCCTGACAAACCTGACACCGGGAGACGGGCCATGCCCCATCAGCAAGACAAGCCCCTCGTCATCACCGCGCAGGATGAGCATCCCGGCGCCAGCCTGATCCGCATGCTGGTGGTCGGGCTGGTGCTGATCGTGATCGGGATGTTCGCGGTTGTACTGATCGCCTGACGCGATCCTGAGATTAGCTGGGATCGGCGATGAAGGCGCGCAGCGCCGCGCCGAGACCGTCTTCGGCGGTGTTGATGTGGCCGACCATCGAGGAATGGTTGTGGCCGCGCACCCACAGCAGCGGCGGCGTATGCCGCTTCACTTGCGCAAGACGATAGGCCAGTTCGGTGCAGTAGAGATCAATCAGCGGGTTCTCGTATTGCGCCATGGCGATGAAGGTCGGCACGCTGTCGGCCGACACATGCGACACCGCCGACATGTCGTCGAGCTTTGACGCGTTGTCGCCGTAGTAGGCTGCGACTTTCTTCGCGTTCGGATTCTCCGGCAGGAGATCGGCGCGCACCCGGCCGCTGATTACCATCAGCCCGGCGATCTGCGGACCGGCCGCGCCGTGGATGCGCTTGTCGTAGGCATAGCTCGCGGCATGTGCGCCGCCGGCCGAATGCCCCATTAGAAAAATCCTATCCGCGCTCCAGCCGTGCGCCGCGGCGTTGTCGCGCGCCCATTGCACCACGGTGGCGATGTCCTGGCTGGCGCCGGGGAATCTGGATTCCGGCGCCAGCCGGTAATTCATGTTGATGCCGCTCATGCCGTGCCGCGCGAAATAGTGCGACACGTTGGAGTAGATATACTCGTTACGGTTGCGATGGCCTTCGGTGAAGGCGCCGCCGTGGATGAAGATCACCAGCGGATGGCCTGGCGTCGCGTTCTCCGGATGGAAGATATCGAACTGTTGCCGCTCGTGCGGGCCATAGCCGATGTCGCGCGTCACCCGTGTCGTCGGCGGCGCGCTGGCGTGGATCTTCGAGAACTCCTCGGCCATGCGCTTGACGTTGGCCGGGACGTTCTGCCCCCAGGTCGGGCCGATCTCGGCGAGCAGCGCGGTGAGCGAGGCGGGAACGGCGGGGCGGGTGGAGTCGGACATGGGGCACACAGGAGTCAGTCACGAGCGGTGCGCAGCGTTACCAGCCTTGCCGGAGACCGGCAATGTGCTGGTGAGCAGACGAGATAATCGCGGAGGATAGGGGTACCGCCGCAGCGATCAACCCTCCGGCAGCGGGATGAATTCGGTCTCGTTCGGCACCGGCGCGAAGCGGCCGCTCCTCCAGTCTTCCTTGGCCTCCTCGATACGCTCCTTGCGTGAGGAGACGAAATTCCACCAGATATAGCGCGGGCCTTCGAGCGCCGCGCCGCCGAGGAACATCATCCGCGCCGAACGGGTCGCGCGCACGGTGATCTTGTCGCCGGGGCGGAATACGAGAAGCCGCGGCGCCTCGAACGTGTCGCCGGCGATCTCGACTTCACCCTCGGCAAGATAAATCGCGCGTTCCTCGTGATCGGCATCGAGCGGCACGGTGGCGCCGGCGTCCAGCAGCACTTCGGCATAGAACCAGTCGGATAGCATGCCGACCGGCGAGGATTTGCCGAACATCGACCCGGCGATGACGCGCGCCGACACGCCGTTGTCCTTGATCTGCGGCAACACGCTCGCATCGAAATGTTGGAACGTCGGATCGGTTTCTTCGCGGTCGCGCGGCAGCGCGATCCAGCTCTGGATGCCGAACATGCTCTGGCCGTTCTTGCGCTGCATGTCGGGCGTGCGCTCGGAATGGGCGATGCCGCGACCCGCGGTCATCAGGTTCATGGCGCCGGGTTCGATCTCCAGCGTATTGCCTTCGCTGTCGCGGTGCATGATGCGGCCGTCGAACAGATAGGTGACGGTGGCGAGCCCGATATGCGGATGTGGGCGCACGTCCATGCCCTGGCCGGCGACCATCTGCACCGGACCCATCTGATCGAAAAAGATGAAAGGCCCGACCATCTGGCGCCGTCCGTGCGGCAGCGCGCGCCGCACGTTGAAACCGTCGCCGAGGTCGCGCACGCGCGGCACGACGACCAGCTCGAGCGCGTCACAGCTCTGCTTGTCGCCGAGTGCGGGGTCTTTGTCGGGCATCCAGCTCATGAAGCACCTCCACTGTCGCCATTCCGGGTCCGCGCGCATGATGCGCGCGTCCCGGAATGATAGCGTCTTGCTACTGCTTGATGAACGTGCCGGCCCGCAGTTCGGACACAGCCTGCTGCAGTTCGGCGTCGGTGTTCATCACGATCGGCCCGTACCAGGCGACCGGTTCCTCGATCGGTTTTCCGGACACCAGCAGGAAGCGCACGCCTTCCTCGCCAGCCTGCACGGTCACTTCATCGCCGCGGTCGAACACGATCAGCGAGCGGTTGCCGGTCTGCTCGCGCAGCTTGATCTCCTGGCCGTTGACTTCCTTCTCGGTCAGCACGCCGAACGGCTGCGAAGCCGAAACGAACGCGCCGGAGCCGGCGAAGATATAGGCGAATGCGTGCCGGTCGACCTCGACCTTGAAGGTCTTTTTCCGTCCGGGCGGGACGGAGATGTCGAGATAGCGCGGATCGGCCGCGACGCCCTCGACCGGGCCTTTCTTGCCCCAGAAATCGCCGGTGATGATGCGCACCTTGGTGCCGTCGTCGTCGATGATCTCCGGAATGTCCTTCGCCTTGATGTCCTGATAGCGCGGCTTGGTCATCTTCAGCGCGCGCGGCAGGTTAGCCCAGAGCTGGAAGCCGTGCATCCGGCCCTGCGCGTCACCACGCGGCATCTCCTGGTGCATGATGCCGGAGCCGGCCGTCATCCACTGGACATCGCCGGCGCCGAGCACGCCTTGATTGCCGAGGCTGTCGCCGTGATCGACTTCGCCGGCGAGAACATAAGTGATGGTCTCGATGCCGCGATGCGGATGCCACGGAAAACCGGCCGCATACTCATCCGGATTGTCGTTACGGAAATCGTCGAGCAGCAGGAACGGGTCGAATTCCTTGGTGTCGCCGAAACCGAAGGCGCGGCGCAGATGCACGCCTGCGCCTTCGAGAGTGGGGCGCGATTGCGAGATGCTCTTCACGGGACGGATGGACATGATGTCTGCCTTTCCGGGATCGCCCCATGATGGCGGCGATCCCATGTGCGGAGTTTTGTTCGAGTTTACGTCTCAGAACGTCTTTCGAGTCGTGTGCGGGTCGTCAGTTCTTGTGCTTGCCGACCAGACCCGCGAGTTGATCGAGGAAGCCCTTGAGGAATTTCTTGGTGTCGTCGCTGGTGAAGTTGCCTTGCGCATCGATCAGATCGGGCTTGAACAGGATATAGGCTTCGCCACCGGTCAGCGTGACGCCCTGCGCGCCGAGGATCTGCCGCAGATGCTGCTGCGCCAGCGCCGTGCTGATGACGCCACCGGAGGTGCCGGTGACGGCGGCGATCTTGCCGGTCCAGCTATTCTTGCCCCACGGCCGCGCACCCCAGTCGATCGCGTTCTTCAACGCGGCGGGGATCGAACGGCTGTGTTCCGGCGTCACGAACAGCAGGCCGTCGGCGGCCGCGATCTCTGATTTGAAGCGGACCACGCTCGGGGCGAGGTTGCCTTCATCGTCCTGGTTATAGAGGGGCAGGTCGTCGATCCGCGGGAAGGTGAAGGTCATTTTATCGCCGCCGAGCTTGGCCAGCGCCTCGGCGAATTTGCGATTGATGGATTCGCGGCGGGTGCTGCCGACGATGACGGCGATCTTGAAAGACGACATGGGAGTGTTACCTTCTGGAAGTTACGAATTGATACCAAGGCTAGATAGATGACTGGCAAAAACCGACAAGAAGGCACAATGGCCATACCCAGTACCCTCCATGATCCCGAGGACTGCCGGGCGGTCAGCGAAGTCCTGTCCCGCGTCGGTGACAAGTGGACGGTGCTGGTCGTCGGCGTTCTCGGCCCTGGCCCGAAACGTTTCAATGAAATCCGGCGGGCCTTGGGCAGCATCTCGCAGCGGATGCTGACGCTGACCTTGCGAGGCCTGGAGCGCGACGGTCTTGTTACCCGGACGGTCTATCCCACCATCCCGCCGCGGGTCGACTATGCGCTCACGGCATTAGGTCACTCGCTGCTCGATCCGGTGAACGGGCTCGGCCTATGGGCGCGGCGGCATCGCGCGGAGATAGAAGTCGCGCGACATCAATACGATACGAGCAACAGCGGCGCGCAAAGCCGCTGATCGTTTCCCACCGGGCCTTCGTTGCTGCAGAGCGAAACAACGCCGCGCTGCACAACATTATTATGTATACACGCGCGCAAAACATCGCGGATAGTAGCGATCGGCTGATGGCGTTTGTCTATCGCGCAAACGTCCGGCCCAAGCCCGGCGATTAAAGACCGGCGCACGTCATCGACAGGCATTCACCCGGAGGAACGTTCATGACTTTCTCGTTGCAGAGGCTCGGACTTTGCGCGGCCGCGGCCGTGATTGCAGGCGCGGCACCGTTCGCGGCGCAGGCGGCCTGGGAGCCGACCCGTCCCGTCGAGATCATTGTCCCGGCTGGCACCGGCGGCGGCGCCGACCAGATGGCCCGCGTGGTGCAGGGCATTGTCACCAAGCACAACCTGATGAAGCAGCCGATGGTTGTGATCAACAAATCGGGTGGCGCGGGCGGCGAAGGCTTTCTCGATGTGAAGGGATCGCGCAACAACCCGCATAAGCTGATCATCACGCTGTCGAACTTGTTCACGACACCGCTCGCGACAGGCATTCCGTTCTCCTACAAGGATCTCACGCCGGTCACGATGATGGCGCTCGACGAATTCATCCTCTGGGTGAATGCGGACAAGCCCTACAAGTCGGCGAAGGACTACATCGCCGCGATCAAGGCCGGCACCGACGGCCAGTTCAAGATGGGCGGCACCGGCTCCAAGCAGGAAGACCAGATCATCACCGTGGCGCTGGAAAAGGCCACCGGCAAGAAGATGACCTATATCCCGTACAAGGGCGGCGGCGAGGTCGCGGTGCAGCTCGTCGGCGGTCACGTCGATTCGTCGGTGAACAACCCGATCGAGGCGGTGGCGCAGTGGCGCGCCGGCAAGCTGCGGCCGCTCTGCGTGTTCGACAGCAAGCAGCTCGACTACAAGGACAAGATCACCGCCGACCAGTCGTGGAACGACATCCCGACCTGTAAGTCGCAGGGCATCGATGTCGAATATCTGATGCTGCGCGGCTTCTTCATGTCGCCGGGCGCGACGGCGGATCAGGTCGCCTACTATGTCGATCTGATGAAGAAGGTGCGGGCCACGCCGGAGTGGGCGCAACTCATGAAGGACGGGGCCTTCAACCAGACCTCGCTCGCCGGAGCCGACTATCTCAAGTGGGTCGAGGCCGCGGAAAAGACTCACGAAGCCCTGATGAAAGACGCGGGCTTCCTCGCCAAGAAGTAACCGTTTCAGCGCCGGCGGATCGCACGATCCGCCGGCGTTTTTACAACATCTCCATTGTTCCGTTCCCCTCAGGAATCCTTTCGCATGAGCAGGCAGCCCCTCATGGCAACTGACGGCCCTCCGCATCGCAGTGTCGAAATCGCCGTGGCGATCATCTGCCTCATCTTTGGCGGCATCACGATCTTCGGCAGTCTCAGCGCGGGGATCGGTTGGGGCGCGGAAGGTCCGCAGTCCGGCTTCTTCCCGTTCTACATCGGCGTGATCATCATCCTGTCGAGCTTGATCAATCTCAAAAACGCCTGGGCGCTCGATCCGCAGCCGCTGTTCGCCAACTGGGGTCAGCTCGGCCAGGTGCTCGCGGTGGTGATTCCGACCACGGTCTATGTGCTGGTGCTGCCCTATACCGGCATATACGTCTCCTCGATCGTGCTGATCACCGGCTTCATGATCTGGCTCGGCCGCTATCGCTGGCACACCGCGCTGATCGTCGGCGTCGCGGTGCCGGTCGCGATCTATTTCATGTTCGAGAAATGGTTCCTCGTGCCGCTGCCGAAGGGGCCGCTCGAAGATTGGCTCGGTCTGTAGGTTTGACCTGTCACGCGCAGGCCGAAGGCCGCGCCCACAACAGAAAAAGATCTCGGGTTAGGAAACGTCATGTTGGAAGATATCGGCAATCTGTTTCACGGCTTCGCGGTTGTGATCCAGCCCTTCAACATCCTGCTGATGGTGGTCGGGATTTTGCTGGGCGTGATCATCGGCGTGCTGCCGGGTCTCGGCGGCGCCAACGGCATCGCCATCCTGCTGCCGCTGACTTTCAGCATGTCGCCGACCTCGGCGATCATCATGCTGTCGTGCATCTACTGGGGGGCGCTGTTCGGCGGTGCCATCACCTCGGTCTTGTTCAACATACCTGGAGAACCATGGTCGGTTGCAACGACTTTCGACGGGTATCCGATGGCGCAGCAGGGCAAGGCCGGCGAGGCGTTGACCGCTGCGTTCACCTCGTCTTTTGTCGGCGCGCTGTTCGCCGTGATCGTCATCACGCTGGTCGCGCCGCTGGTCGCGCAATTCGCGCTTGAGTTCGGACCGGCCGAGAAATTCTCGGTGTTCTTCCTCGCCTTCTGCAGTTTCATCGGCATGGGCAAGGAGCCGCCGTTCAAGACCGTCGCCTCGATGATGATCGGCTTCGCGCTCGCGGCCGTCGGTCTCGATAGCGTCACCGGCTCGTTGCGCCTCACCTTCGGTTTCACCGAACTGCTCAATGGCTTCGACTTCCTGATCGCGGTGATCGGCCTGTTCGGTATCGGCGAAATCCTGCTGACCATGGAGGAGGGGCTCTCCTTCAAGGGCAAGGCGGCCGGCATCAATCCGCGGGTTGTGCTGCAGACCTGGATGGAATTGCCGCGCTACTGGATGGTGTCGCTGCGCTCGTGCTTGATCGGCTGCTGGATGGGCATTTCGCCCGCCGGTGCGACGCCGGCCTCGTTCATGAGCTACGGCATCGCGCAGCGTATTTCCAAGCGCGGCAAGAATTTCGGTAACGGCGAGATCGAAGGCGTGGTGGCGCCGGAAACCGCGGCGCATGCGGCTGGCACCTCGGCGCTGCTGCCGATGCTGGCGCTCGGCGTGCCCGGCTCGCCGACCGCCGCAGTGCTGCTCGGCGGCCTGCTGATCTGGGGCCTGCAACCCGGTCCGCTGCTGTTCGTCGAGCAGAAGGATTTCGTCTGGGGTCTGATCGCCTCCATGTATCTCGGCAACCTGGTCGGCCTGATCATCGTGCTGACCTGCGTACCGCTGTTCGCCGCGATCCTGCGCATTCCGTTCAGCATCATCGCCCCGATCATTCTCGTGATCTGCGCGATCGGCGCCTACACGGTGCATAACTCGTCGTTCGACGTCATCCTGATGATGGTGTTCGGCATCGTCGGCTACGCCATGAAGAAGACGGGCTATCCGCTGGCGCCGATGGTCCTTGCCATCGTGCTCGGCGACAAGGCGGAGGAGGCGTTCCGCCAGTCGCTGCTCGCCTCCGGCGGGAATCTCGGGGTGTTCTTCTCCAACGGCCTGGTCGCCACCATCATGGTGCTGGGTCTGGTGGCGCTGTTCTGGGGCGTGATCGCGAGCGCCTGGTCGCGCCTGCGTGGGGTTCCAAAAACCGCATAGGGACAGCGTGGAATGGCGCTTGCGTTTCTTGGAATAATGTATACCAGAGTGTCATGACCGATCGGCTGCCCCCTGGAGCTCCTCGCGGTCTGCGCGGCAAACGCCGGGCGGACCTCGGTGGGGAGTCCGCCAGCGACGCGGCCCGCCTCGCCATCGAGCCGATCGACACGTCTCTGAGTTTCAAGCACAAAGCCTATGCGGCGCTGAAAAACGTCATCGTCGGGATGGACGTCTATCAGAGCCGCGAGGACATCCGCCTCGACGAACGTCAACTCGCGCAGGACTTCGGCGTCAGCCGGACGCCGGTGCGCGAGGCGATGGCGCAGCTTGAGCGCGAAGGCTTTGTGCGCTCGGTGCCGCGTCGCGGCGTCTATGTGGTGCGCAAGACCAAGCGCGAGGTGATCGAGATGATCACCGCTTGGGCCGCGCTCGAAAGCATGGCCGCGCGCTTGATTACCGAGACCGCGCTCGACGACGACATCAAGTCGCTGCGCCGCATGTTCGCCTCGTTCGTCGATGGCCGCGTGCTCGCCAATCTCGATGAATATTCGGAAGTGAACATTCAGTTTCATCAGGCCATCATCCGGATGAGCCAGAACCGCGTGCTCACCGACATGGCGGAAAATCTGTTCACCCATATGCGGATGATCCGCCGCAAGACGATTGTCGAGAAGGATCGTGCCGACCGGTCGATCCGCGATCACATGCACATCATCGAGGCGCTCGAGGCGCGCGACACCGCGCTGGCCGAGAAGCTGGTGCGCGACCACGCGCTCGGTCTCGCCGAGCACGTCGAGCGCTACGCCGATTACCTGGATTGAATTCGCGAAATCAGGGCCGGGCTGCGCCTGGCCGACTATTGACGAGGAGTGTCTCATGAGTGGTGCAAGTGCGGCGGCCGCGGCTCCGGCCGAGCAGGAACTGACCGATGGTTTCAACCTCATCATCGATGCGTTGAAGCTCAACGGGCTCGATACGATCTATGGCGTGCCGGGCATTCCGATCACCGATTTCGGCCGCATGGCGCAGGCCGCGGGCATCCGCGTGCTGTCGTTCCGCCACGAGCAGAATGCCGGCTATGCCGCCTCGATCGCCGGCTTCCTCACCAAGAAGCCGGGCATCTGTCTCACGGTGTCGGCGCCGGGCTTCCTCAATGGTCTGACCGCGCTCGCGCATGCGACCACCAACTGCTTCCCGATGATCCTGATCTCCGGTTCGTCGGAGCGCGAGATCGTCGATCTGCAGCAGGGCGACTATGAGGAGATGGACCAACTCGCCATCGCCAAGCCGCTGTGCAAGGCGGCGTTCCGTGTGCTGCACGCGCAGGACATCGGCATCGGCCTTGCCCGCGCGATCCGCGCCGCGGTGTCGGGCCGTCCGGGTGGCGTCTATCTCGATCTGCCGGCCAAGCTGTTCGGCCAGGTGATGGATGCGCAGAAGGGCAAGCAGTCGCTGGTCAAGGTGATCGACGCCGCGCCGGCGCAGATCCCGGCGCCGGAGGCGGTGAAGCGTGCGCTCGACGTCCTCAAGAGCGCGAAGAAGCCGCTGATCATTCTCGGCAAGGGCGCGGCCTATGCGCAGGCCGACGATGCGGTCCGCAACTTCGTCGAGAAGAGCGGCGCGCCGTTCCTGCCGATGAGCATGGGCAAGGGGTTGCTGGCGGACACGCATCCGCAGTGCGCCGGCGCGGCGCGCTCGACGGTGCTGAAGGACTCAGACGTCGTGCTGCTGATCGGCGCGCGGCTGAACTGGCTGCTGTCGCACGGCAAGGGCAAGGCGTGGGGCGACGCGCCGAAGAAATTCATCCAGATCGACATCGAGCCAAAGGAAATGGATTCGAACGTCGAGATCGTCGCACCGGTGGTCGGCGATATCGGCTCCTGCGTCACGGCAATGCTCGACGCGATGGGCAACGGCTGGGCGAAGGCCCCCGTCGACTGGCTCGCCGCCGTCAGCAAGAAGCGTGACGAGAACGTCGCCAAGATGGCGCCGAAGCTGATGAACAACAACTCGCCGATGGACTACCACGGCGCGCTCGGCGTGCTGCGCACCATCGTCAAGGAACGCCCCGATGCGATCCTGGTGAACGAAGGCGCGAACGCGCTCGATCTCACGCGCGGCATCATCGACATGTACAAGCCGCGCAAGCGTATCGACGTCGGCACCTGGGGCGTAATGGGCATCGGCATGGGTTACGCCATCGGCGCGGCGGTCGAGACCGGCAAGCCGGTGCTGGCGATCGAAGGCGACTCGGCGTTCGGTTTCTCCGGCATGGAGGTCGAGACCATCTGCCGCTACCAGCTGCCGGTCTGCATCGTCATCTTCAACAATGACGGCATCTATCGCGGCACCGACGTCAATCAGAGCGGCGGCGCCGACCCGGCAACGACGGTGTTCGTCAAGGGCTCGCGCTACGACAAGATGATGGAGGCGTTCGGCGGCGTCGGCGTCAATGCCACCAATCCGGACGAACTCAAGCGCGCCGTCAACGCAGCGATGGATTCGGGCAAGCCGACGCTGATCAACGCCGTGATCGACCCGGCGGCGGGCAGCGAATCCGGCCGTATCGGCAATCTCAATCCGCAGAGCGCGCTGAAGAAGAAGAGCTGAACGATATCCGGCCGGCGGGCTGTTCGCCGGCCGGCCTTCGTTTCCAAGGACATATCGTTTCCGGACATCCGCGCGGGCGCGGCTATCGGAAACATCATCGGGATCAAGGAGCAAGCGATGGCGAAGAAATCGAAGAAGGCCAAGGGCAAGGCGGCAAGCAAGGCCCCGGCACGCAAGGTCGCGAAGGCCGCGCGCCGCCCGGCGGCCAAGAAGGCCGTAAAGAAGAGTGCGAAGCCGGCCGCGAAGAAAAGCGCCGCCAAATCGGCCAAGTCGACGATGCCGCGCATCTCCTCCAAGCCGTTTGGTCTGGATGGCAAGGCGCTGCAGGGCGTGCGCATCCTCGATTTCACGCACGTCCAGTCCGGTCCGACCTGCACGCAGTTGCTTGCATGGTTCGGCGCCGATGTGATCAAGGTCGAGCGTCCGGGCGTCGGCGACATCACCCGTGGCCAGCTCGTCGATGTGAAGGGCGCGGATTCGCTCTACTTCACCATGCTCAACCACAACAAGCGGTCGATCACCATCGACTCGAAGCATCCGCAGGGCAAGCGCGTGCTCGATGAACTGATCAAGTCCTGCGACGTGCTGGTCGAGAACTTCGCGCCAGGCGCGCTCGATCGCATGGGTCTGACCTGGGAGCACATCCACAAGACCAATCCGCGCATCGTCGTCGCGTCGATCAAGGGTTTCGGCCCCGGCCCGTATGAGGATTGCAAGGTTTACGAGAACGTCGCGCAATGCACCGGCGGTTCGGCCTCGACCACCGGCTTCCGCGATGGCCCGCCGCTCGTCACCGGCGCGCAGATCGGCGACAGCGGCACCGGTCTGCATCTCGCGCTCGGCATCGTCACCGCGCTCTATCAGCGCACCCGCACCGGCCGCGGCCAGAAGGTCAGCGTGGCGATGCAGGACGGCGTGCTCAACCTGTGCCGCGTCAAGCTGCGCGACCAGCAGCGCCTCAAGGCCGGTCCGCTTAGGGAATACAGCCAGTTCGGCCAGAACATTCCGTTCGGCGATGCGACGCCACGTGCCGGCAACGATTCCGGCGGCGGTCAGCCGGGCTGGATTCTCAAGTGTCAGGGCTGGGAGACCGATCCGAACGCCTACATCTACTTCATCACTCAGGCGCCGGTCTGGGGCCCGATCTGCGATCTGATCGGCGAGCCGACCTGGAAGACCGATCCGGAATACGCGACGCCGCCGGCGCGCCTGCCGAAGCTGATGCAGATCTTCGACCGCATCGAGCAGTGGACCAAGACCAAGAGCAAGTTCGAGGTCATGGAGCTGTGCAACGCGCACGACATTCCGGTCGGCCCGATCCTGTCGATGAAGGAAATCGCCGAGGACCAGTCGCTGCGCAAGACCGGCACGGTGGTCGAGGTCGATCACCCGACCCGCGGTGCCTATCTCACCGTCGGCAATCCGATCAAGCTGTCGGACTCGATCTCCGAGGTGAAGCGCTCGCCGTTGCTCGGCGAGCACACCGATGAAATCCTGCGCGACGTGCTCAAGCTCAAGGCCAACGTCATCGCCGAGATCAAGGCGTCGGGTGCGTTGAGCGCGCCGGAGAAGAAGGAAAAGGCGGCCTGATGCCGCGTGCTCCCGCCGGTCCGGCGGGAGCTTTGTTTTCAGGACGCCGTATGACCGCGTGCCGGCTCGGCGGACAAGGGAGTGATTAAAAGATGCGGATCGTGGTTCATGGCCAGCAGGCGTTCGGCAAGGCGGTGCTGGAAGCGCTGCTCAAGCGGGGCGAGAATGTCATCGGCGTTTACGTCGCACCGGAGAAACCGGGGCAGAAGGCCGACCCGTTGAAGGAAGCGGCGGTCGCCGCCAACCTTCCGGTCTATCAGCCGGACAGCTATCGCACGGCGGAGGTGCAGGAGCAGTTCCGTGCCTTGAAGCCGGATCTGCAGGTGATGGCGTTCGTCACTTTGTTCGTGCCGGAGGAATTCCTCAACATCCCGACCCATGGATCGATCCAGTATCACCCGTCGCTGCTGCCGGCCTATCGCGGCGCCAGCGCGATCAACTGGCCGATCATCAAGGGCGAAAAGGAAACTGGCCTGTCGATCTTCTGGCCCGACAACGGCCTCGATACCGGCGACGTGCTGGTTCAGAAGAAGACGCCGATCTCCGATACCGACACGCTCGGCACCGTCTATTTCGATCGCCTGTTCCCGATGGGCGTCGAGGCGATGCTCGAGTCGGTCGATCTGGTGAAGGCCGGCAAGGCGCCGCGCATCAAGCAGGACGAGTCCAAGGCGACCTATGAAGGTCTGTGCCGCGCCGGCAATGCCAAGATCGACTGGGGCAAGCCGTGGGAGCAGATCGACCGTCTGATCCGCGGCTGCAATCCGGCGCCGGGCGCCTGGACCACGCTCAACGGTGCGACCGTCAAGATTTTCGACGCCAAGCCGCTTCCCGCGAAGGACCCGAAGGGCATCGCCGGCAAGCTCGGCGAGATCGTCGCGGTGGAGAATGACGGCATCACCGTCGTCTGCGCCGACGGCCGCTTCAAGGTGACGCGCGTGCAGCCCGCCGACGGCAAGAAGATGGATGCCGGCGAATGGGCCAAGAGCGTGAACCTGCAGCCCAAGACGCTGTTTGCATGACGCTGTTCGCATAATCCGATCCGAGACGTATCTCCGTATCATTTTCAAACCGGAAACGACCCAATGCCCGCCTCGCAGCATCAGAATCCGAAATCCGATATCGAAATCTCCCAGGCCGCGCAGAAACGGCCGATCCTCGACGTCGCCAAGAACAAGCTCGGCATCGCCGCGGAAAACCTCGAGCCCTATGGCCACTACAAGGCCAAGGTGTCGATGGAATACGTGAAGTCGCTCAAGGACAAGAAGAACGGCAAGCTCGTTCTCGTCACCGCGATCTCGCCGACGCCGGCGGGCGAGGGCAAGACCACGACCACGGTCGGCCTCACCGACGCGCTCAATTTCATCGGCAAGAAGGCGATGTGCGCGCTGCGCGAGCCGTCGCTTGGCCCGTCGTTCGGCATGAAGGGGGGCGCCGCCGGTGGTGGCTATGCGCAGGTGATTCCGATGGAGGACATCAACCTTCACTTCACCGGCGACTTCCACGCCATCACCTCGGCGCACAATCTGCTGTCGGCGCTGATCGACAACCATATCTACTGGGGCAACGCGCTCGGCATCGATTCTCGCCGCGTCACCTGGCGCCGCGTGATGGACATGAACGACCGCGCCCTGCGCGAGATCGTCTGCTCGCTCGGTGGCGTCGCCAACGGCTATCCGCGCGAAGCCGGCTTCGACATCACCGTGGCGTCGGAAGTGATGGCGATCTTCTGCCTCGCCAAGGATCTCGACGATCTCAAGGAACGGCTCGGCAACATCATCGTCGCCTATACGCGGGACCGTAAGCCGATCCGGGCCCGCGACCTCAACGCGCACGGCGCGATGACGGCGCTGCTCAAGGAAGCGATCGCACCGAACCTGGTGCAGACGCTGGAAGGCACGCCGGCGTTCATCCATGGCGGCCCGTTTGCCAACATCGCGCACGGCTGCAACTCGGTGGTCGCTACCACCACCGCGCTGAAGCTCGCCGAATACGTCGTCACCGAGGCCGGCTTCGGCGCCGATCTCGGCATGGAGAAGTTCCTCGACATCAAGTGCCGCAAGGCCGGGCTCAAGCCGGACTGCGTGGTGGTGGTCGCCACCATTCGCGCGCTGAAGATGCACGGCGGCGTCAAGAAAGAGGATCTGAAGAAGGAAGACCTCAAGGCGCTGGAATCCGGCATGGCCAACCTGCAGCGCCATATCGAGAACGTGAAGAAGTTCGGCCTGCCGGCGGTAGTCTCGATCAACCGCTTCTCGGCCGATACCGATGCCGAAGTCGCGCTGGTCAAGGAGAAGTGCAAGGCGCTCGGCGTCGAGGCGCTGATGGCCGACCATTGGGCGATGGGCGGCGAGGGCGCGGCGGATGTCGCCAAGGCCGTCGTCAAGATCTGCGACGAGGGCAAGGCCAATCTCAAGCTGCTCTACGCCGACGAGACGTCGCTGTTCGACAAGGTGCGTACCATCGCCAAGGAGCTGTACCGCGCCGACGACGCGACCGCCGACAAGTCGGTCAAGGACCAGCTCAAGCAGTGGGAGGAAATGGGCTTTGGCAAGCTGCCGGTGTGCATCGCCAAGACCCAGTATTCGTTCTCGACCAATCCTGACGCCAAGGGCGCGCCGACCGGTTTCAGCATTCCGGTCCGTGAGGTGCGGCTCTCGGCCGGCGCGGAATTCGTCGTGGCGATCTGCGGTGAGATCATGACGATGCCGGGCCTGCCGAAGACCCCGTCCGCTGACGCGATCGACGTCAAGGACGGCAAGATCGTCGGCCTGTTCTAAGCGTCAGCGTCACGTAAATCGGGAAGCGGCCTCGCCAGCGGCGGGGCCGTTTTCTTTTCGCGTATCTGCCATGTGATCCTCTCTCGCGGCTGTGAGGTGACAAGCCACGGCTTTTGCTGGATCGTGCGCGCCGGACGGCGCCGCCCGTGCGGCCGCCGAGCGACAGCAACGAGGATCAACGATGCTCAAGTTCTACTACAGCGGCGCGCCAAACCCGACCAAGGTCGCACTGTTTCTGGAAGAAACTGGCCTGCCCTACGAAGCCATTCCGGTCGACACCCGCAAGGGCGAGCAGCACAAACCCGAATACCTCGCCATCAATCCGAACGCCAAGGTGCCGTCCATCGTCGACGGCGATGTCACGGTGTTCGATTCCAACGCGATCCTGCTCTACCTCGCGGAAAAAACCGGCAAGTTCCTTCCGCCGAAATCCGACAAGCTGCGCGGCGAGATGCTGTCGTGGTTGATGTTCGTCGCCTCCGGCGTCGGTCCTTATTCCGGCCAGTCGGTGCATTTCCGCAATTATGCGCCGGAGAAACTGGACTACGCGATCAACCGCTACGCGTTCGAGGCGCAGCGTCATTTCGGTATCCTCGACGCGCGCCTCGCCAAGCAGAAATACATGGTGGGTGACAGCTACACGATCGTCGACATGGATGTGTGGGGCTGGGCGCGTCTCATGCCGGCGGTGCTCGGTGAGCCGGCCTGGGCGAAATTCCCAAATCTGAAGCGTCTGGTCGACGAGATCAGTGCGCGTCCGGCGGCCAAGGTCGCGGCCGGACTGAAAGATCGTCATGCCTTCAAGGCGGAGATGGACGACGAAGCGCGCGCGGCGATGTTTCGTCACATCAAGGAGCGGGTGGCGTAGGCCGTCTCCCGATTGCACTCCGCTCTCTCCACGTCATGCCCGGCCTTGTGCCGGGCATCCACGTCTTACTTTCTGTCTTGCTGCATCAAAGTCGTGGATGGCCGGGACTTCGCCCGGCTATGACGACTGATGGAGATGCGCCTTACATCATCCCGCCATCTCCACCACCGCGCGCGCGACATCGGCAAGGATCGCGTCGCGTGCCTTGGCGTCGCCAGTGCTGCCGGTGAGATAGGCAGTAACGACGAGCGGCGCGCGCTGCTGCGGCGGCCACAGCACGCCGATGTCATTGGAGGTGCCACGCACGCCGGTGCCGGTCTTGTCGCCGCAGATCCAGCCGTCCGGCAACCCGGCACGCAGCCGCGTATCGCCGGTCTTGTTGCCGCGTAGCCAGGCGACGAGTTGCACGCGTGAGGCCGCGCTCAGCGCATCGCCGAGTACCAGTGCGCGGACCGTTTTCGCCATTGCCGCGGGTGTCGTCGTGTCGCGGCGGTCACCGGGAATGGCGCTGTTGAGATGAGGTTCGATCCGGTCAAGTCGCGTCGCATGGTCGCCGAGAGACCGGGCGAAAGCGGTGAAGGCGCGTGGGCCGCCGAGGCTTTTCAGGATCAGATTGGCGGCGGTGTTGTCGCTCAATGTGACCGCCGCCTCGCACAGTTCAGCGATGCTGATGCCGGCCTGGCCGATCCGCTCCTTGGTGACCGGCGAATACGTGATGATATCGCGATGCCGGATCACCACGCGACGGTCGAGCTGTTCGGCGCCGCGATCGACCCGGCGCAGCACCGCCGCAGCAGCAACGAGCTTGAAAGTGCTGCACATCGGAAACCGTTCATCGGCGCGCCATCCGCTCTGCTTGCCGGATTGTGTGTCGATCACTGCGACGCCGAGCCGGCCGCCGCTGCGTCGCTCCAGCGTGCGCACGGTGGTGGTGAAAGACGATGCGTCCGGCGCGACCGCCCAGACCGGGGATGTGAGACCGCCGGCAGCAAAGCTTCCCAAACCGAAGCTGCCGAATCCGGCGAGAACCGCGCGGCGGGTCGTCAGAGCCATATCTGTCGATATCCTCGGATGGCGTTGCGGAGCGATGTGCATGCTCCGCATGTCGCGCAAAAGCGGACAAAATGTGGTGCGGGTCGATCTCGGCGGTTACGCTGGTGTGGCGATCCGCTGCGAGGCGCGCGCTTCCATCGCTTCGAGCGTCGGCGCGACGCGGCGTGCCTGCGTCACCAACTCGGCGGTGAGCGGCGTCATCGGCTCGCGGGCCGGCGCGACCAGACCGATCGCCTGCACCGCGTCTGGATCGACGATCGGGATCGCCCGCACGCTGTCGGTGAGGCCGAGCGTCTCGACGAGCTTTGCCGGCATCACGCTGGCCCAGCGACCGGTGCGCACATGCGAGAACAGCAGGATCATCGAATCCGATTCCAGCATCGGCCGCCCGTCGCCGCCGGTAACGTTGAGCAGGCGGTCGATGATGCGCCGGTTCTGCATGTCCGGCGTCAGCAGGCACAGCGGCACGCGCGCGACCTCCGCCCAACTGACGCTGTCGCGGTTGCCGAGCGGCGCGTCGGCCGAGGTCAGGAGTTGATAGCGCTCGTGGTAGAGCGGCACGGTGCTGACACGGCCGAGCGGTTCGTTGCCGAGATAAGTGATGCCGGCGTCGATCTCGAAATTCTCGAGAAGATCGAGAATGTCGGTCGAGGTGCGCGAATAGATCGTGAAGTGCACATGCGGGTGCTCTTCGCGATACGGCGTGGTGATCGCCGCGACCATGGCGAGCGCGGTCGGGATCGCCGCGATGCGCAGCCGGCCGCTGAGGCCGAAGCGAAGCGCGTTGATCTCCTCACGCATCTGCCGCGTGTCGCCGACGATCCGGCGTGCCCAGTCGAGCACCCGCTCGCCTTCCGGCGTGAAACCCTGGAACCGCGATCCGCGGTTGACCAGCAGCACGCCCATCTGTTCCTCGAGCTGTTTCACGCCCGCGGACAGGGTTGGCTGCGTGACCCCACAGGAATCCGCCGCCCGCCCGAAGTGTTTTTCGCGGGCCAGTGCCAGCAGGAAATCCAGCTTGTCGATCATGGCGATGGAAAACCGTTGTAAAACAATCGATTATCTGCCGTCGCCTATTCTTATCATGTAATAATAGGCGGAACGACAGAGAAATTGATAGATTTCTTCTATGGACCGATGGGAAACACGGGATTGTCGAAATTTTAGAATGGTTTCAACTGGGTGAGGGAGAGCGTTCATGAATATGCATAATCCACCTAGGGGTCCGAAGGGCCCGAACCGGGGTCAGAAGAACGATGGTGGAGGACCGCGGGGGCGGCGTCCGCGCGTCACGCCGAAGGGCCGGCAGGTCGACACCACTGCCCTGACCGAGATCGAGGCGCTGCTCGCGGAACGGCCGCGCCGCCGCGATCTGCTGATCGAGCATCTGCATCTGATCCAGGACAAATACGGCCATCTCTCCGCGCCGCATCTGACCGCGCTCGCGCAGCTGATGCGCATGTCGCTGACCGAGGTGTACGAGGTCGCGACCTTCTATTCGCATTTCGACGTGGTGAAGGACGGCCCCCCGCCGCCGCCGATGACGGTGCGGGTGTGTGATTCCCTGTCTTGCGCCATGGCCGGTTCCGAACGGCTGCTGGCCGAACTGCCGGGCAAACTCGGCCGCGATGTGCGCGTCATTCGCGCGCCGTGCATGGGTGCATGCGACCATGCGCCGGTCTGCGCGGTCGGCCATCTGCAGACGCAGCAGGCGACGGTGGAGAAAGTCGAAGCGGCGGTTGCCGCAAAGCCGCATCCGCATGCATGGCATCCGGCGATCGACTTCGACATGTATCAGGCGGCGGGCGGTTACACGCTCCTGAAGGATTGCCTCGCCGGCAAAAGAACCCGTGAGGATCTGATCGCGATCGTCAGCGATGCCGGTCTGCGCGGCCTCGGTGGCGCGGGCTTCCCGACGGGCCGCAAATGGTCATTGGTCCGCGCCGAACCCGCGCCGCGGCTGATGGCGGTGAATTGCGACGAGGGCGAGCCCGGCACGTTCAAGGACCGCTATTACCTCGAACGCGATCCGCATCGCTTCCTCGAAGGCGTGCTGATCGGCGCATGGGTGGTCGAAGCGCCGGCGGTCTATATCTATGTCCGCGACGAGTATCCGGAAATCCGCTTGATGCTGCTCGCGGAGATCGAGCGGCTCGAAAAGGCAGGGCTCACCGCGCACACGCATGTGCACCTGCGGCGCGGCGCGGGCGCTTACATCTGCGGCGAAGAATCCGCGATGATCGAATCGATCGAAGGCAAGCGCGGCCTGCCGCGACACCGGCCGCCCTATGTCGCGCAGGTGGGTCTGTTCGGCCGTCCGACGCTCGAGCAGAACGTCGAGACGCTGTACTGGGTGCGCGACATCGTCGAGCGCGGCCCGGCGTGGTTCTCCTCGCAGGGCAAGGAAGGCCACAAGGGCTTCCGCAGCTTCTCGGTGTCCGGCCGCGTCAAGAATCCCGGCGTGAAGGTCGCGCCGGCTGGCGTGACCATCCGCGAACTGATCGAGACCTATGCCGGCGGGATGCAGGACGGCCATACGCTCAAGGGCTTCCTGCCGGGCGGCGCGTCCGGCGGCATCTTCCCGGCGTCGATGGCGGACCACCCGCTCGATTTCGGCACGTTGGAGAAGCACGGCGGCTTCGTCGGTTCGCACGCGGTTGTCATCTTGTCCGAGCAGGACGATATGAAAGCGGTAGCGCTCAACCTCATGAAATTCTTCGAGGACGAGAGCTGCGGTCAGTGCACGCCGTGCCGCGTCGGCACGGAAAAAGCCGTGAAGCTGATGCAGCATGGCCCGTGGGACACAAACCTGCTGACGGAACTGGCGACGCTGATGCGCGACGCCTCGATCTGCGGCCTCGGCCAGGCGGCCCCCAATCCGCTGGTGTCGGTGATGACATTCTTCCCGGACGATCTCGCCAAGCCGCTCGGGCGTTGGTGATCAGAGAGTTGACGGTAGCACCATGACAGATGCGGCAAAGCCAAACACCTTCTTCATCGACGACAACGAGATCGACATCCGCTCCGGCGAGACGATCTTCCGTGCGGCCCGGCGGCTCGACATCAAGCTGCCGCATCTGTGCTACGCGCCGCAGCCGGGCTACCGGCCGGACGGCAACTGCCGCGTCTGCATGGTGGAGATCGAGGGCGAGCGGGTGCTCGCCGCGAGCTGCCTGCGCACGCCGGCGCCAGGCATGAAGGTCAAGACCCAGACCCACCGTGCCAAGAACGCGCGCAAGATGGTCGCCGAGCTGCTGCTCACCGACCAGCCGGCGAAGGAGGTCGCGCACGATCCGGACTCCGAATTCTGGAAGACGATTGGACGGCAAGGGCTGACCGAAAGCCGTTTCCCGAAGCATGAGGCGAAAGCCGTGCCGGCGCCCGACCGCAGCCATCCGGCGATGGCGGTCAATCTCGACGCCTGCATTCAGTGCAATCTCTGCGTCCGCGCGTGCCGCGAGGTGCAGGTGAACGACGTGATCGGCATGGCCGGCCGCGGCATGAGCGAGAAGATCGTGTTCGACTTCGACGACCCGATGGGGGCGTCGACCTGCGTCGCGTGCGGCGAATGCGTGCAGGCGTGCCCGACCGGCGCGCTGATGCCGTCCTCGCTCGTCGACAACAAGAACGTGCGCACCGAGTTTCCGGATCGCAAGGTCGACAGCGTCTGTCCGTATTGCGGCGTTGGTTGCCAGCTCACCTATGAGATCAAGAACGACAAGATCATCTCGGTGTCGGGCCGCAACGGTCCCGCCAACGAGAAACGGCTGTGCGTCAAGGGCCGGTTCGGCTTTGATTACGTCTCCAATCCGCAGCGCCTGACGGTGCCGCTGGTGCGCAAGGACGGCGTCGGCAAGCGCGCCGACGATCTGGTCGATCCGACCAATCCGTGGACGCATTTCCGTCCGGCGACCTGGGAAGAGGCGATGGAGCGCGCTGCGGGCGGGCTCAAGCGCATCCGCGACCGCGACGGCTCGCAGGCGCTGGCCGGATTCGGTTCGGCCAAGGGCTCGAACGAGGAAGCCTATCTGTTCCAGAAGCTCATCCGTACCGGCTTCGGGACCAACAACGTCGATCACTGCACGCGGTTGTGCCACGCCTCGTCGGTGGCGGCGCTGCTCGACGGCGTCGGCTCCGGCGCGGTGTCCGCGACCTTCAACGAGTGCAAGAATTCCGACGTCATCATCGTCATCGGCTCGAACCCGACCGAGAACCATCCGGTAGCGGCGACGTTCTTCAAGCAGGCGTCGAAACGCGGCGCCAAAATCGTTGTGATGGATCCGCGCGCGAACGGCATGAAGCGTCATGCGTGGCGGATGATGCAGTTCAAGAATGGCGCCGACGTCGCGATGCTCAATGCGATGCTCAACGTCATCATCGCCGAGAAGCTCTACGATCAGCAGTATATCCAGACCTACGTGGAAGGCTTCGCGCAGCTTGCCGAGCATGTGAAGCATTTCACGCCGGAGGAGATGGAGCCGATCTGCGGCATCGAGGCGGACGTGCTGCGTGAAGTCGCGCGTACCTATGCCCGTGCAGAAAGCGCGATTATCTTCTGGGGCATGGGTGTGTCGCAGCACACTCACGGCACTGACAATGCGCGTGCGCTGATCGCGCTCGCGCTGATCACCGGCCAGATCGGCCGGCCCGGCACGGGTCTCCATCCGCTGCGCGGTCAGAACAACGTGCAGGGGGCATCCGACGCCGGCCTGATCCCGATGTTCTTCCCCGATTACAAATCGGTGGAAGATGCGGAGACACGCGCGAAGTACGAAAAAGCATGGGGCGTGCCGCTCAACCCGAAGAAGGGCAAAACCGTCGTCGAGATTATGGACGCGGTGCATGCTGAAGAGATCAAGGGCATGTATGTGATGGGTGAAAACCCGGCCATGTCCGATCCCGATCTCAACCACGCGCGCGGCGCGCTGGCGCATCTCGAACATCTCGTGGTGCAGGACATCTTCCTCACCGAGACCTGCTCTTACGCCGACGTGATCCTGCCGGCCTCGGCCTGGCCGGAGAAGGACGGCACGGTGACCAATACCAACCGGCAGGTGCAGATCGGCCGCGCGGCGATCCCGATGCCGGGCGAGGCGCGTCAGGATCTCTGGATCTTGCAGGACCTGGCGCAGCGGCTCGGCTGCGACTGGAACTACAAGCACGTCAGCGAGGTCTATACCGAGATGGCGGCGCTGATGCCGTCGCTGAACAACATCTCGTGGGAGCGTATCGCCCGCGAGGATGCGGTGACCTATCCCGCCGACGCACCGGACAAGCCGGGCAACGATGTGGTGTTCGTCAACGGCTTCCCGCGTCCGGGCGGACTCGGCAAGCTCGTCGCGGCGAAGCTGACGCCGCCCGACGAGACGCCGGACCACGAATATCCGTTCGTGCTGACCACCGGCCGGCAGCTTGAGCATTGGCATACCGGGTCGATGACCCGCCGCGCCACCGTGCTCGATGCCATCGAGCCGACCGCGATCGCGCAGCTTTCGCGTGGCACCATCGCCAAGCTCGGCATCCGTCCGGGCGATCCGGTGAAGGTGTCGACGCGCCGCGGCAGCGTGCAGCTTTACTCGCGGCAGGATGATGCGGTGCCGGACGGCGTGGTGTTCATCCCGTTCGCCTATGTCGAGGCAGCGGCGAACCTGCTCACCAATCCGGCGCTCGATCCGTTCGGCAAGATTCCGGAGTTCAAGTATTGCGCTGCCAAGGTCGAGGCGGCGCTCGATATGCCGCGCGAGGCGGCGGAGTAATCTCCGCCGTCACATTGCGGCAAGTTGCACTATCCCAGCGTGAACGCCTCGTGCACCGCGCTCTGGATTTCGCCGCCCATGACCGGGCCGCCGCCGGCGACGTGGATGAAGTCGCCGATGGCGACGGCGCCGAGGCCGTGCCGCGGCGTCGGCATTGGCGCATAGGCCTCCCAACGGTCGCTCGCGAAATCGTAAGCCTCATTCTGGCCGAACACGCGCTGCGAGCCTTCGCCGCCCATCGCGAACATCTTGCCGCGATAGATCACCGAACCGTGGCCTGAGCGTGCGGTCGGTAGCGGCGCGCGCATGACCCATTTGTCGGCGGCCGCGTCGTAGACGTGATGCAGATGCGAGTTGGTATAGAAGTTGTTGACCCGGCCGCCGACCACGTGGATCGCGCCGTTGTTCTCGACGATGCCGATATGGTCGCGGGCGGTGGGGAGCGGTGCACGCGACGTCCAGCGGTCCGCTTTCGGGTCGTAGACCAGATGCCAGTCGAGCGACAGCTTTGCCGGCGTGGTGTCGCCGATCGCGCCGCCGACCGCGTGCAGCAAGCCGTCGCGGGCGACGACGCCGATGGCGCCGGCGGGTTTTGGCAGCGGCGCGATCGGCCGCCAGGTTTCACCATCGAGCACGAAGCAGAGATTGTCCGGCCGCCGGTTCTGGTCGAGATGGCCGCCGACGGCATAGAGCTTTCCGTCAAGCACCGCGACGCCGACATGGTTGGCGCCGCGCGGCAGCAGCGGCGCGCTGATCCAACGGTCGGTCCTGGCGTCGTAGGCGTGATGATAGGGCCGGTCGACGCGTTGCTCGGCATAGCCGCCGACGATGTGCATCCTGTCGTCGAGCACGGCGGCCCAGGCCATTTCGCTGCGCGGCAGCGGCAATGGTGCGCGCGTCACCCAGCGGCCCTGATTGGCGGCGCGCGGCGCCGGGCTGTCGGTGACGCGCTGCGCGGTCAGCGTCTCGTCCGGCGGTGCTGTGACTTGCTTGTCATGCAGATGCGAATAGAGCGGATCGTGATGCGCGTGCTGAGAGGAAGCCGGCCGGACCGTTGCGGCGATCAGTGTCGTCGTGAGGCCGAGAGAGACGTGGCGGCGTGACAGCATGGGCGAGTCCTCGGTGCGACGTGTGTCTTGGCCCAGTGTACGCCAAAGCAGCCGTCAGCGCCGCCGGATCAGGGTAAGGCCGTCGGCGATCGGCAGCATCACAGTTTCGATCCGGCTGTCCTGTGCCATCCGGTCGTTGAAGGTGCGCATGCCGTCGGTATCGGCGTCGCGATGGTTCTCGTCCATCACCCAGCCGTGCCACAGCGCATTGTCGACGCCGATCAGCCCGCCCGGCGCGAGCAGCCGCAGCGCTTCGTCCACATAATCGCGCACCAGTGCCTTGTCGGCATCGATGAAGATGAAATCGAACAGCAAATCCGGCGCATCCGATAGCCCACGAAGCGTCGGCAACGCCTCGCCGGTGACCACCTCGATGCGGTCGGCGACCCCCGCCGCGGTCCAGTGCCGGCGCGCGATGTCGAGCCAGGCGCGATCCCGGTCGATCGTGACGACACGCCCGGAGGCTGATGCCATGCCCTCGGCGAAAGCCTGTGCCGATAGTCCCGTGAATGTGCCGATGTCGAGCACCCGCCGCCAGCCCAGATGGGCGGCGAGGAAGCGGAACAGCGCATATTGCTCGCGCGCCAGCATCATCACCGCCGGATCGCCGAGCGCGATCGTGTCGGCGAACAGGGCGTCGCCCTGCGGCGAATAGCTGCTGCTGCGGGCGAGCATGTAGTGCTCGACCGCAGGCGGTAGCAGGAAGGCCATGCGACCGGGCGTCCAGGCAGGCTTGTGATTGGTCATTTTCAGTGTGTTCAAAATGATATTTTTGTATACAATAGCCTCGCGCGGAGAGTGTCAATCATGGGACGAGGACCGTAACGGACGGGGATGTGACCGCGCCGCCCCATGATCGGGTCCGATGGGTCGTTTGCCGCGGTGGCTGGGTGCGGCGCTCGGATGGCGATGCGTGACTTGCATCGTCTTGCGGTGCGGGACGTCACGCCACCGAAAACGGCTTCGCACTTCCCGAAGTGATGCACTAGATTGCGCACCTTATAATGGCGATCCGCGGCGCACGCTGGCGGGCCAATCACAAAAAGACGGAGTGTCGGCATGGCTTACAACATCCTTCTCATGGGCGCGTCCTACGGATCGTTGCTCGCCTCCAAATTGCTGTTTGGCGGTCATTCGATCCATCTGGTGTGCCTGCCGGCCGAGGCCGACCTCATCAATGCTGAAGGCTTCAAGGTGACGCTGCCGGTGCGCGGGCGTTCCACGCCGGTGCTGCTCGAATCCCGCAAGCTCTCCGGCAAGGTCACGGCGGGTCCGGCGACCGGCGTCGATCCGTCCAAGTACGATCTCGTCGGCCTGTGCATGCAGGAGCCGCAATACCGCTCCGACGGCGTGCGGCAGTTGCTGGATGCGATCGGCAAATCGGGCGTCCCGTGCATGTCGATCATGAACATGCCGCCGCTGCCTTACATCAAGCGCATCCCCGGCCTGGACTACAAGGCGCTGGAGGCGGCCTATACCGATCCGCGCGTCTGGGATTCGGTTCAGGCGCAGAACATCACGCTCAACAGCCCGGACCCGCAGGCGATCCGTCCGCCGGATGGCAAGGCCAACGAACTGCTGGTGACGCTGCCGACCAACTTCAAATGCGCGCGGTTCGAGAAGGACAAGGATACCGCAATCCTTCGCCAGCTTGAGAAGGACGTGGACGGCGCGCGGTTCGACACGCCCGAGGGCAAGATCGAACTGCCGGTGAAGCTGAAGGTCTACGACTCGATCTTCGTGCCGCTGGCGAAGTGGGCGATGCTGCTCGCCGGCAACTATCGCTGCATCACCGACGACGGCATGCGCACCGCGCAGGAAGCCGTGCATTCCAACATCGAGGAGTCGCGCTCGGTCTATAACTTCGTGTTCGACCTGTGCGTGAAACTGGGCGCCGATCCGAAGGACCTCGTGCCGTTCGAGAAATATGCGGCGGCGGCGCAGAGCCTGTCGCGCCCGGCGTCGGCCGCGCGCGCGCTGCAGAACGGCGCGCCGAACATCGAACGCGCCGACAAGCTGGTGCAGCTCATCGCCAGGCAGAAGGGCATGAGCAATCCGGTAGTGGATGCCATCGTCGCGCGGGTCGACCGGCGGCTCGAGGCGAACCGGAAGAAGCAAGCCTGATCTGTTTTTCACTCGGATAGCAAAAGGCCCGGCATCTGCCGGGCCTTTTTCATTCACCGAATGCTTGCCGCGAATGCTCGCGACTAGTTCCAGGTCTGGCGATCGAACCAGGAGTCGATCTGCTTCTTCGCCGCATCCTTCTGGATGCCGTAACGTTCCTGAATCTTGCCCTCGAGCTGGTCACGCTTGCCGGCGATCTTGTCGAGATCGTCGTCCGTGAGATTGCCCCACTGTTCCTTGACCTTGCCCTTGAGCTGTTTCCAGTTCCCTTCAACGCGATTCCAGTCCATCGGATCGAACCTCATTCCTTGCGTCGCGCGATGTGCGCGCACGTTCACAGGGATAACGTTCTGATGCTGCAATGCGTTCCCAACTGTGCGGATTTGACCGCAGCAGGGAACTGCGCAGGTCAACCGGCGTCGCTTTGGAAATAAGCTTCGACCGGACCAGTCAGCTTGATGGTGACCGGATTGCCGTAACGGTCCTTTGCCTTGCCGGCGGCGACACGGACCCAGTTCTCGCTGATGCAATATTCCTCGACATCGGTGCGCTCCTTGCCCTTGAAGCGGATGCCGATGCCGCGTGCCAGCACGCTCTCATCATAGAACGGGCTGCGCGGATCGTTGCTGAGATGATCGGGCGGGGTGGTGCTGGGCGTATCGGTCATTGGTTTATCGCTCATGGACGCTTCGGTCTTGGTCTGTCGGGCTGTATCGAGGAACAGCGCGCCTTATCCGACAATGCCGCCGTCGCCGCAATGGTCACAACCGGAAACGTGTGAGGCGCCGCCACAGTGCGCCGGCCTGTGCCCGGAAATCCGCCCAGACCTGCCGGGCCGCGGCGACGCCGGGCAGGGTATTGATGAAGCCGAGCCAGCGCAGGAACCAGCCATAGGCCCAGGCGAAAGCAGGGATCGTGAGCAGCTTGTCCTTGTTGACGTGGAACATGCGCTCAACCACCACGAGCTTGAGCACCTCGGCGATGACGATGATCATGACTCCCTGGACCGGATGCCCGGTGGCGATCCGCCAGGCGCCGACCGGTTTCGCCGGCTCCAGCAGTAGCACCGGCACGACGAACAGCGCGAGCGCGGCATAGGGCGGCAGTCGCCGCAACAGCTCGTACAGATGTGAGAACAGACCGAGCCGCGACAGCGCGGCGAATACTGCATGCGATAGGCGAAAGAAAATCGCGTCGAGAATGAAATAGACGATCGCCAGCGCCGACAGCGCGATCCGGCCCCATCTCCTGATCTCCGCACGCACCGTATTGTCGCCCTATCCCGCATGCCGCCGACAGCGAACTATGATAGCGTGTCCGCCGGCATTCAGAACAACGCCGGGGGAGACAATATGATGAAGTTCATCGGTGCGGCAGCGGTCGCGACGGCACTGTTGATGATGGGAGTTGCGCCAGCCGCTGCGGTCAGCGCCAAGGACAAGATGGCGACGTGCAAGTTCGGAGCGGACGATCAGAAACTGGCCGGCAAAGCGCGGGCATCGTTCATGGCAAAGTGCATGGGCAACGAGAAGGGCGGCGCGAAGCCCGCTGCCAAACCGGCTGCCAAGCCCGCCGGTTGATGGCGCAAGGGAACCACCGTGTTCCAGTCACGTTATCCGGCGGCGGCAGGACCGCCGGCGCGTGATGCGCGCGGCATTTTGGGGACGAATCACCATGGCTAAACGAGGAATTCTCGCCAGCACAGGGCAGACCATTGCCGGGCTGGCGGAAGCGGGTGTCGAAGGCGCGAAGTCGCTGGCGGAAGGCGCGGCTTCAACCGCGAGCGATCTTGCCAGCGGTGCGGTCGAAGGCACGCGACGGCTGGTTAGCGGCGAGGGCCGCAAGCGCCGCAAACGCAAGACCGGCACGGTCGGGCAAGTGAAGCGCCGGGCCGCGAGCCTGATGGCCAAGGCCAAACGCGAGGTCGCCAAGGCCAAGCGCCGGACCCGCCGCAAGACCACGGCGACGAAGCGCAAGCAGCGCGTCGTCACCGCCAAGCGCAAGGCAAAACGCACAGCCCGCAAGGTGGCCCGGACCGCCCGCAAGACCGCGCGCAAGACAGCGCGCAAGGTGCGGCGCGGGGCCAAACGGGCTGCGAAGCGAGCGGCCAGACGCGCCTGATTGGCAAGGTATCGAGGCTCGACGGCCGCCGGTTTCCGGCGGCCGTTTGCCGTTCGCCTTTCGGATCATGACTTTGCGGGGCTTTCCGCCTATGGTCCGGCCACGGCGGGGCTTCGCCGGACGATGAGGACCCTCGATGCTGATGACCGACACGCTGCGCACCGCCCGGCTCACCATGGGTGAGGTGCGCCACGACTGGACCCGCGACGAAATCCGCGCGCTGTTCGCGCTGCCGTTTCCCGATCTGATGTTCCAGGCGCAGTCGGTGCATCGCATGTATTTCGATCCGGCCGAGGTGCAGATTTCAACGCTGCTGTCGATCAAGACCGGCGGCTGTCCGGAGGATTGCGCCTACTGCCCGCAGGCGGCGCAGTACGACACCGGCGTCAAGGCGGAAAAGCTGATGGCGGTCGAGGCGGTACTGGAGGAAGCGCGCGCGGCAAAAGCGGGCGGGGCGACCCGCTTCTGCATGGGCGCGGCGTGGCGCTCGCCCAAGGATCGCGACATGGACAAGGTCTGCGCCATGATCGAGGGCGTGAAGGCGCTTGGCATGGAGACCTGCGTGACGCTCGGCATGCTCTCCGGCCCGCAGACGCTGCGGCTGAAGGAGGCCGGTCTCGACTACTACAACCACAACATCGACACCTCGCCGGAATATTACGGCGACATCATCACCACCCGCACGTTCCAGGATCGGCTCGACACGCTGGAGCGGGTGCGTTCCGCCGGTATCAATGTCTGCTGCGGCGGCATCGTCGGCATGGGCGAGAAGCCAGACGACCGCGTCGGCATGATCCATGCGCTCGCCACCATGCCGGAGCATCCGCAGAGTGTGCCGATCAACATGCTGGTGCAGGTCGAAGGCACGCCGGTATCGCACGGCCAGCAGTTCGATCCGCTCGATTTCGTGCGCACCATCGCGGTGGCGCGCATCACCATGCCGCGTTCGATGGTGCGGCTGTCGGCCGGGCGCGAGGAGATGACCGAGGAGACGCAGACGCTGTGCTTCCTCGCCGGGGCCAATTCGATCTTCTATGGCCCGAAACTGCTCACCACGCCGAACCCCGGCCGCGACAAGGACATGGCGCTGCTCGACAAGCTCGGCATGGTGCCGATGGATGTGAGCGGGCAGGAATAGTCTGCATCCTTTTCCTCGCACGTTCCTCGCACGCGAGGAGGATGCCGTCATCCGAACTGCCGCACGAAGGCCAGGCCCGCGAACAGGCCGACGATCGCGATCACCACCGAGCCGATCACATAGAACGCCGCAAGGCCGACCTCGCCGCGCTCGTAGAGGAGCGCCGCGTCGAGCGAGAACGTCGAGAACGTGGTGTAGCCGCCGAGGATGCCGGTGGTGAGAAACAGCCGCCAGTGCTGTGAGGCGCCGCCGACACCCTTGAAGGCGAAGTAGCCGGCGATCAGCCCCATCACGATCGAACCGGTGATGTTGATGAAGAAGGTCGCGTAAGGAAAGTGGTTGCCGAGCATGCGCACCCCGGCGAGGTTGAGGCCATGCCGCAGCATCGCGCCGAGGCCTCCGCCGAGAAATACCATCAGATAGCCCATCGTCCGTCCTTTCTCTTTGTGTCGTCGAGACAGCAAAAAGGCCGCCTCGTGGCGGCCTGGACGCACGGTCCTGCCGCCGGACGCGGCAGACGCCGCATCGGTTGTTCGGCAGGAGTCATCAGCCCTTACGCCAATCGTTCTGGACGCGGCGTTGGGCGGTTTCGGGGGAACCCCATCCCCATCGCGGCGACGCTACCCAACCGGCTTGTCGTCGGTCAATCGCTCTCTGTTCCAGCGCATCGATTGTGCCGTTCGCATCTGCGAAACGGTGGCGATGAAATTTTGCGGGCCCACTGGACGGAACGGGGAAACCGAGACGTAATGTCGCATCTGCCCCTGTTTTTCCCGCAAGGATCGATCCATGCCGCTGTCGCTGTCCCGCAGGCTCTGCCGGGCCTTGTTTGTCCCCGCCATCGCTGCTCTGTCCGCCGCCGCGTTGCCGGCGCAAGCACAAGGCACGATGGAATTGAAGATCATCGCTCCGGCGGCACCGGGCGGCGGCTGGGACCAGACGGCGCGGTCGCTGCAGCAGGCGATGATCGCCGAGAAGCTGGTCAAGAGCGCCCAGGTCATCAACGTCAACGGCGCGGGCGGCACGGTCGGTCTCGCGCAATTCGTCAACGGCGCTAAGGGCGATGGCAATCAGTTGCTGGTCAACGGCTTCGTCATGGTCGGCGCGATCCTGCTGAACAAGTCGCCGGTGTCGCTAAAGCAGGCAACCCCGATCGCGCGCATCACCGAAGAAACCCAGATCATGGTGGTGCCGGCCAACTCGCCGATCAAAACCGCCAAGGATCTCGCCGAGGCGGTGAAGAAGGATGTTGCCAAGGTGACGTTCGCTGGCGGCTCGGCCGGCGGCGTCGATCACATCATGGCGGCGCTGTTCGTCGGCGCGGCCGGCGCCGATGCATCGAAGGTCAACTATGTGGCCTTCTCCGGCGGCGGTGAATCGCTCGCCGCCATTCTCGGCGGCAAGGTCACCGCCGGTATTTCCGGCGTCAGCGAATACGAGGGCCAGATCAAGGCCGGCAAGCTGCGCGCCATCGGCGTCACTTCGGAAAAGCGGCTGCCGGGTGTCGACGTACCGACCTTCAAGGAACAGGGCGTCGATCTGGTGTTGACCAACTGGCGCTCGGTGTTCGCGCCGCCCGGTCTCACCGATGCGCAGAAGAAAGGGCTCTCCGACCTGATCGCCGCCACCGTGAAGACCAAGACCTGGAAGGAAATCCTCAAGCAGAAGGGCTGGGACGACGCTTATCTGGCCCCGGACCAGTTCGCGGCATTCCTCGACAAGGAGCAGGCGCGCGTCGCCGCGGTGATGAAGACCGTCGGTCTGGTGAAATAGCGTGACGCGGTTGTCGTCACCGGGCCGGCGCGACGCGCCGTGGCCCGGCGGCGATGCCGAGACCGGGGGAGGCTCTCATGACGACGCCCGATATCGCGACGGAGCGAAAGCCTGACAAGGCCGCTCTGGCCATCGCCGCCGTGCTGCTGTTGCTGGCGCTGGCGATCTTCTGGGACACGCATACGCTGGAGCTGGCGCCGACCTACGGCCTTGGCCCGAAAGCGATGCCGTATGTGATCGCCTGCGGCCTCGCGGCGCTGGCGGTGGCCAATGCGGTGATGGCGTGGCGCGGTGCATTCCCCCCGCGCGAGAGTCTCGACCACCGCGCCATCATTTTGATCCTTGGCGGTTTCGCCGCGCTGATCGCGCTGATCGCGCTCGGCGGCGGCTTCATCATCGCCACGGCGGTGCTGTTCACGGCGACGTCGGCGGCGTTCGGCCGCCGCGCGATCCACATCGACTTCGGCATCGGCCTAGTGCTCGGGGTCGCGATCTTCCTGTTGTTCGACAAGCTGCTGACGCTGGCGCTGCCGGCGGGCCCCTTGGAACGGCTGCTGTAGAGTTTTGATGTGTCGCGTTTTCCTGACGCGAACCGGCTTTCCCTTCGCTTGAAAACGCTCTGAGGCGCCGCCATGGATACGTTCTACGCGCTCCTGCACGGACTGACGATCGCGGCGCAGCCGCTCAATCTCGTCTACGCGCTGATCGGCGTGCTGCTCGGCACCGCCGTTGGCGTCCTGCCCGGTATCGGCCCGGCGCTCACTGTGGCGCTGCTGCTGCCGATCACCTTCAAGCTCGACCCGGCGGGCTCGCTGATCATGTTCGCCGGCATCTATTACGGCGGCATGTATGGCGGCTCGACCACGTCGATCCTGATCAACACGCCGGGCGAGAGCGCGTCGATGGTCACGGCGCTCGAAGGCAACAAGATGGCGAAAGCCGGCCGCGGCGGCCCTGCGCTTGCCACCGCCGCGATCGGCTCGTTTGTGGCCGGCACCTTGGCAACCCTCGGCATCGTCTTCCTCGCGCCGTGGCTCGTCTCGGTCGCGGTGAACTTCGGGCCGGAGGATTACTTTGCGCTGATGTGCGTCGCCTTCATCACCGTGTCGGCGACGTTCGGCGATTCCCCGGTGCGCGGGCTGATTTCGCTGTTCATCGGACTCGCGCTCGGCCTGATGGGCATCGATAAACTCACGGGGCAAGCGCGGCTGACCTTCGGCGTGCCGGACCTGCTCGATGGCGTCGAGGTGACGACGCTCGCGGTCGGTCTGTTCGCCATCGGCGAGGCGCTCTATGTCGCGTCGCGCCGGCATCTCGGTGAGGAAAAGCTCGAGCCGGTGCGCGGCTCGCTGTGGATGACGAAGACGGACTGGAAGCGGTCGTTCTGGCCGTGGATCCGCGGCACGCTGTTCGGCTTCCCGATCGGCGCGCTGCCGGCTGGCGGCGCGGAAATCCCGACCTTCCTGTCGTATTCGACCGAGCGCAAACTCACCAAGCATCCGGAGGAATTCGGTCACGGTGCGATCGAAGGCGTCGCCGGTCCGGAAGCCGCGAACAATGCGTCGGCCGCCGGCACGCTGGTCCCATTGCTGACGCTCGGCCTGCCGACCTCGGCGACGGCGGCGATGATGCTCGCCGGCTTCCAGCAATACGGCCTCAATCCGGGGCCGCTGCTGTTCGCGGAACGGCCCGACCTCGTGTGGGGTCTGATCGCCAGCCTGTTCATCGCCAATACCATGCTGCTGGTGCTCAACCTGCCGCTGGTCGGCCTGTGGGTGCGGCTGCTGGCGATCCCGCAGCCGTGGCTCTATGCCGGCATCCTCGTCTTCGCGACCATGGGCACCGTCGCCGCGAAGCCGTCGGTGGTCGAACTGACCATGCTGGTGATCTTCGGCGTGATGGGTTTCCTGATGCGCCGGTTCGATTATCCGGTGGCGCCGGTGGTCGTGGGTCTGATCCTCGGCCCGGTCGCGGAATCGCAGTTGCGTCGTGCGTTGCAGATCAGCCTCGGCGATCCGATGGTGTTGCTGCAAAGCCCGATGTCGGCGACGCTGCTCGGCGTTGCGCTGCTCGCCTTGCTCGCGCCGTTCATCCTGCGCGGCATGAGCCGCTTCAAGGCGAGCGAGGATTGAGCACCAAGCCGGGTGGGGATGAACGGGAGAGAATTCGGTTCTCTCCCGTTTAGCTTCTTACAGCATCCCGAGCATGCGCGGCAGGAACAGCGAGATTTCCGGGATGTAAGTGACCATCACCAGGAAGATCAGCATGGTGATCAGCCACGGCAGGGTCGCCACCGTGAGTTCGGTGATCCCCATCCTCGCTATTCCGGAAGCGACATAGAGATTGAGGCCGACCGGCGGATGGCAGAGCCCGACCTCCATATTCACCACCATCAGGATGCCGAGATGGATCGGGTGGATGCCGAGGCCGGCAGCGATCGGGAACAGGATCGGCGCTGTGATCAGCACGATGGAGGAGGGCTCCATCACGTTGCCGGCGATCAGCAGCAGGATGTTGACCACCAGCAGGAACTCGATCCAGCTGATGCCGCTGTCCTTGATCCAGCTCGTCATCGCCTGCGGAATCTGCTCGCTGGTCATCAGGAACGAGAACATCACCGCGTTGGTGATGATGTAGAGGATCATCGCGCTCATATTCGCCGATGACAGCAGCACGCGCGGCACGTCGCGCAGCCGCATGTCCTTGTAGACGAACACGGCGATGACGAAGGCATAGACCGCGCTGACGGCGGCCGCTTCGGTCGGCGTGAACCAGCCGGCATAGATGCCGCCGAGTACGATGACGATCAGCAGCAGGCCCCAGACCGATTCGCGGAACGCGGTGAAGGTTTCGCCCCAGCTGGCTTTCGGCAACCGTGGATAGTCGTTCTTCCACGCGCGATACCAGGTGGTGAATCCCAGCATGGTCGCGAGGATCAGGCCCGGGATCACGCCGGCAATGAACAACTGACCGACCGATGCCGAGAGCACGCGGCTGCCGTCCGGCCCGATCGCGGTGCTGCCGCCGGTCGCGACCGCGAACAGCACCATCACGATCGACGGCGGAATGAGGATGCCGAGCGCGCCCGACGTGGCGATGACGCCGGCACCGAACCGTTTGGGGAAGCCTTGCTGCACCATCGCCGGCAGGATGATCGAACCAACCGCGATCACGGTCGCCGGCGAGGAGCCGGATACCGCGGCGAACAGCGCGCAGGCCATGACGCCAGCGAGGCCGAGGCCGCCGTACCAGTGGCCGATCATCGACGTGGCGAAGCGGATCATGCGCCGCGCCACGCCACCGTGAGTCAGGAAGTTGCCGGCGAGGATGAAGAACGGGATCGCCATGATCTCGAAGCTTTCGATCCCGGTGAACAGCTTGAGCGCGACCGCCTCGATCGGCACCGTGGTCAGGAAGAACAGGAAGGTGAGCACGGTCAGGCCGAGCGCGATCGAGATCGGCATGCCGGTCAGCATCAGCGCGATCAGCAGTCCGAAGATGATGGCGGCGTTCATTGCTGCACCACGCCTTTCGAGGTCGGGACGTCGAGACCTTCGACCTCACCGGGATCGTGATGCGGCAGTTCGCCGGTCCAGTAGTAGGCCCAGGCGACCTGCAGGAAGCGGAAGCACATCAGATAGGAGCCGAGCGGCACGCACAGGAACACGATCCAGCGTGGCAATTCGAGGTCTGGCGACACCTGACCGGTGCCGATCAGCTCGTAGCAGAAGGCCGCGCCCATGGTGCCGACCACGGCGGTGAAGAGCGCGCCACAGAACAGGCCGAACAGGATCACCCAGCGGCGGGACTCAGGTTTCAGCAGGTTCACCAGCACGTCGACGCCGACATGGATGCCGGTGCGCACGCCGTAAGCGGCGCCGAATTTTGCCATCCACACGAACATGTAGATGCACAATTCCTGCGCCCAGGTCAGATCGATCGGATAGAAAATGGGGTAGAGTGCCGGGATGCCGACCAGATAGCGTTGCGTCACGGCAGCGAAGATCAGCAGGGTTGCAGCGCCGATCAGCGTTGCGATCAGAATTTCCTCGAGCCGGTCGAGTATCCGCAGAAGCATCGGTGTCCCCCAGGGCCGTGACGTCTGGCGCGTATTGCGTGGCCGGCGGCAGGGCCGCGTTCGCCACCTGTCGCTCCGCCGCCCCCGCAGCGTGTCAGCTTTTTGTTTTGAGCAAGATCTCGTCCGAAAATCGCTTCACGCTTTTCGGGATCATGCTCAGGTGTCGTCTGGCGATGACAATGACCGGTGCAAGGCACCGGTCATTGCTGTTCCTCAAAAAAAAGACCGCCGGATTTCCCGGCGGTCTGGTCGCTGGTCAGTGGGTGGCGCCGCCGATCGCCTTCTGGACCTCGGCGATCGAGTCCTTGCCGACGCGCTTGGCCATGTCGGCGTAGATCGGCTCCATCGCCTTCTTCATCGCGTTCAACTCATCCGCGGTGAGGGTGATGAACTGGGTCTTGGCCTTCTTCTTCATCTCCTCGAGCGCCTCGGCGTTTTCCTTCGCTGAGATATGGTTGCCGTATTCGGTGGCTTCCTTGAGCGCCTTGGAGAGCTGGCCGCGGATATCGGTCGGCAGGCCGTCCCAGAACTTCTTGTTCACGACGACGACGTAGCCGATGTAGCCGTGGTTGGTCAGCGTCGTGTACTTCTGCACCTCGTCCATCTTCTGCGTGTACATGTTGGACGGGGTGTTCTCCTGGCCATCGACGACGCCGGTCTGCAGCGCCTGATAGACTTCGGAGAACGCCATCACCTGCGGGATGGCGCCGAGCGCGCGGAACTGCGCTTCCAGCACCTTGGACGACTGGATGCGGAATTTCAGACCCTTGTAGTCCTCGGGCTTCCGCAGCGGCTTGTTGGCGCTCATCTGCTTGAAGCCGTTGTCCCAGTAGGCGAGGCCGACCATACCCTTGGCATCCAGCAGCTTGAGCATCTTCTGGCCGATCGGGCCTTCCGTAACCTTGCGCAGCGCGTCGAGGCTCGGGATCAGGAACGGCAGGTCGAACACCTCGAATTCCTTGATGCCGATTGGGCCGAACTTGGAGTTCGACGGCGCGAGCATCTGCACGGCGCCGAGCTGCATCGCCTCGAGCTCTTCCTTGTCCTTGTAGAGCGTCGAGTTGTGATAGACCTCGATCTTCACCTTGCCGTTCGTATATTTCTCGCCGAGTTCCTTGAACTTCTCGGCAGCCTTGCCCTTCGGCGTGTCGGGCGCGACGACGTGCGAGAATTTGAGAACGATCGGCGCCTGTGCCTGCGCGGCGCTCAGGCTTGCGGCGAAGGCGAGGGCCGCGGCTGCGGCGAGCATGCGTTTCATCGTGTTTCCTCCAGTCTTTTTTATCGTCCGGGTCGACCTTAGCCGAGTAAACCGGACTGGCAAAGCCGATCGAATGGAGAATAACCCGCCGGTTTTCGTGGTTATTGCGGCAGCGCAAGATGATATCCGCATGACGCTGGGGGATGCCTTCCGGAGATGCCTTCTGGGGATGACTTGCCGTGCGAGCGCGTCTAAGCATGCGGCCGCGTCGGCGGGCTGTCTGCCGCGCCGCGGAAGGGCGCAGTGATCGACGATCCCAAAATCTACAGCCGGCGGCGCAAGGGCGCGTTCGACTGGTCGACCGCGTTCATCGCCGGTCTTGTCGCCGTCTGTGCCACGGTGGTGTTCGTGCGCGAGGGTTCCGCGCATTTCTGGTCGGTGCTGACCGGCGACGTGGTGCTGTTCGCGGACATGCTGCCGAAGGTGCTGGCCGGCTGTCTGATCGGTACTTTCGTCATGATACTGCTGCCGCGCGATCTGGTGGTGCGGCTGATCGGCAGCGAATCCGGACTGATGGGCCTGCTGGTTGCGACCTTTGCCGGCTTCCTGTTGCCGGGCGGCCCGCTGACCGCGTATCCGGTGGCGGCGGCGCTGCTGGCGGTCGGTGCCGACGCCGGTGCTGCCGTGGCGTTCCTGACGAGCTGGACCTTGCTCGGCTATACGCGCGCGCTGGTGTGGGAGCTGCCGTTCTTCGGCTCCGATTTCGTCATCTGGCGGATCGTCATCGCGGTGCCGCTGCCGGTGCTGGCCGGACTGCTGGCACGCCTCGCGCTGCGCAGCGGGCTGATCCGCTGGGGCGACGAACGATGAGCCTGTTCGTCAATCTGCTGCTCGGATCGATCCTGGCCGTGCTGCTGGGGTTCGCGGCGCTGCGCGGCCGCGTTGTGCTGGTGCAGAGCCTGCGCGAAGGCGCGGTCGATTTCCTGCGGCTGCTGCCGCGGCTGGCACTCGGCGTGATCGGCTCCGGCTTCATCGCCGAGACGGTGCCGCAGGGGCTGATCGTGCAGTGGCTCGGGCCGGACTCCGGCGTGCTGGGTCTCGGCGTCGCCACCGTCGCCGGCGCGCTGACGCCGGGCGGCCCGGTGGTCGGCTTCGCCATCGGCGCGGCGGCGCTCAAGGGCGGCGCGGCGATGCCGCAGGTGATCGCCTATGCCACCGCCTGGGCGCTGTTCGCGCTGCATCGGCTCCTGGTCTGGGAGGTGCCGATGATGCCGGCGCGGCTCGTCTGGCTGCGGGCTTTGGTGTCGCTGCCGCTGCCGTTCCTGGCGGCCGCCGGGGCCCTTCTGATCGGGCGTCCCTGATCCTCGCTTATGCGTCCCTGCATGCACGCGCGGCAGAAATGCCGGGCCGGACCGGTAGGGGTTTGGCAATGAATGTTATATTGTAACAAAATCCCGCTTGTGCTTAAAACCCGATCCGCATGACCCATCATCATCACCCCGGCCATGGCCACCCGGCGGCTGCGATCCGCCCCTCGATGCTGCGCCAGTCGATCGGTGCGCGTCTTGTCGTGGCGGCCATTGCTGTGGCCGCCATCTGGGTTGCTGTCTGGAGTGCGCTGGCATGAGCGCGCAACTGCAGTTCCGCGATGTGACGCTCGGCTACGACCGCCACCCTGCCGTGCATCATCTCAGCGGTGCGATTGAGGCGGGCGCGCTGCTTGCCGTGGTCGGCCCGAACGGCGCCGGCAAGTCGACGCTGTTCAAGGGCATCGCCGGCGCGATCCCGCTGCTCGGTGGCTCGATCGAGCGCGGTGGCCTGGCCGCGCGCGACATCGCCTATCTGCCGCAGATCGCCGAGATCGACCGCTCGTTTCCGATCAGCGTCTACGACATGGTGGCGATGGGGCTGTGGCAGCGCACCGGCCTGTTCGGCGGGATCGGCGCGGCGGATCGTCAACGCATCCGCGATGCCATGTCCGCCGTCGGCCTGACCGGTTTCGAGCAGCGCGCCATCGGCACGCTGTCCGGCGGGCAAATGCAGCGGATGCTGTTCGCGCGGCTGCTGCTGCAGGATGCGCGCACTATTTTGCTCGACGAGCCGTTCAACGCGATCGACGCGCGCACCGCCGGCGATCTGCTCGCCTTGGTGCAGCGCTGGCACGGCGAGAAGCGCACGGTGCTGGCGGCGCTGCACGACATGGAGGTGGTGCGCGCGCATTTTCCGCAGGCGCTGCTGCTGGCGCGCGAGCCGGTGGCGTGGGGCGCGACCGGCGAGGTGCTGACGCCGCAGAATCTCCTGAAGGCGCGGCAGATGTGCGAAGCCTTCGACGATGCCGCGCATGCCTGCGCGGTCGCGGACTAAGCCGATGCACGAACACGTCCACGCCCACGTTCATGAATTGTCCGAACTCTGGACCGACGCAGCGCTGCGGCAGTCGCTGGCGGCGGTTCTGATCCTCGCTTTGAGCGCCGCGCCGGTCGGTGTGTTCCTGATGCTGCGGCGGATGAGCCTGGTCGGCGATGCCATGTCGCACGCGATCCTGCCGGGCGCTGCGGTCGGCTATCTCGTCTCCGGCCTCAACGTGTTCGCGATGACGCTCGGCGGCCTCGTCGCCGGTCTGGTGATCGCGGTGCTGGCCGGTCTGGTCGCGCGCGCGACGGAGGTGAAGGAGGACGCCTCGCTTGCTGTGTTCCTGCTCGCCTCGCTGGCGCTCGGCGTCGTCATCGTCACGACGCACGGCATGGATGCCGAGGAGCTGATGCACTTCCTGTTCGGCGAAACGGCGGCGTCGATCGACCATAACAAGCTGATCATCATCGCCGTCAACGCCACGGTGAGCATCGTCGCGCTCGCGCTGATCTATCGGCCGCTGGTGCTCGATTGCGTCGACCCGAATTTCCTGCGCTCGGTCAGTTGTGCCGGCGCCGCGGCGCACCTGACATTTCTGGTGTTGCTCGTCATCAATCTGGTCAGTGGTTTCCACGCGCTCGGCACGTTGCTCGGCGTCGGCATCATGATCATCCCGGCCGTGATCGCGCGGTTCTGGACCCGCGACATCACGGTGATGATCGTCATCGCCGTGGTCGCGGCGGCGCTCTCCGGCATCGCCGGCGTGCTGCTCTCGCATGCGGCGGGTGTTCCTGCTGGCGCCGGCGTGATCCTTGCCGCCGCCGTGTTTTATGCGATTTCGATCGTCGCTGGCCCGGTCGGTGGGCTCATCTGGCGCGCGGTTCCCCGCCGGCATCTCGAAGCCTGAGACTTTTGGCGGAAAAGTGTGTGGCGTTCGCGCCGCACCTTCTCATTTTCATAATTCCGATGCGCAAAAAGACACCCGCAGGTTGTGGGTGTGACCTGTCGCCGTGTTGTCTTGGCTTCGCAATTTGCGCATAAAGATGCCGCAAATCAGGGCGGGGTTTATGACGAAATTTGTTGCGCCGACGGATCGTGTTGCGTCCACCATCACCTCCAGCACAGCCGCCGGCACGATGAGCCGCCGCGCACTGCTGATCGGTCTGCCGCTCCTGGTCAGCGGTTGCGTCACCGCCGATTACGGTTCGGTGAGCGATGGCGGGCAGGTGATCCCGGCGGTGGATTTCGGGGTCATCGACCCGAGCCTGCAGCGCACCGAGGTCGCCTGGGGCGGCAAAGAGAAGCCGGGCAGCATCGTCGTCAAGATCAGTGAGCGCCGGCTGTATCTCGTGCAGGGCGGTGGCCGGGCGATCCGCTATGCGGTCGGCGTTGGCCGCTCCGAAGGCGTCAATTTCCGCGGCACCGCGACCATCCAGCGCAAGGAAGCATGGCCGCACTGGACCCCGACCGCGAACATGATGCAGGCGATCCCGCGTTACAAGAAGTTCGCCGGCGGCATGGGTGGCGGTATCGACAATCCGCTCGGCGCCCGCGCACTCTATCTCTATCGCGGCGGCGCGGACACGCATTTCCGCCTGCACGGCACCACCGAGCCGGAGAGCATCGGTCAGGCCGTCTCGTCCGGCTGTATCCGCCTGCTGAATCAGGACATCATCGACCTCTACAACCGCGTGCCGCTCGGCACGCAGGTCACTGTCCTGTCCTAAAAGTGACTGTCCTGCCCTCGTCGCAGCCCTGTTTCTGTTGATCAGGGTTGCGCGTCCGGCTGTCCCTGGGGCGCCCGGCAGGGGTTCCGTTTTCCCGGACCGGTGAATATATCTGGACCCGTCATGAGCCAGACCCTCATGAACGATGGGTGGCAACAGCCGCTCAGGTTCCCGTCCTGATGTTTCTCGTTCCAGCCAGTCCGTACCATGTCCGACAAAATTCCCGTCACCGTGCTCACCGGCTATCTCGGCGCCGGCAAGACCACGCTGCTCAACCGCATCCTGACCCAGCCGCACGGCAAGAAGTTCGCCGTCATCGTCAATGAATTCGGCGATATCGGCATCGACAACGACCTCGTGGTGAATGCCGACGAGGAAGTGTTCGAGATGAACAACGGCTGCATCTGCTGCACCGTGCGCGGCGATCTCGTGCGCATCATCGAAGGGTTGATGCGGCGGAAGGGCAAGTTCGACGCGATCATCGTCGAGACCACCGGCCTCGCCGATCCGGCGCCGGTGGCGCAGACCTTCTTCATGGATGAGAATGTCGGCGAGAAGACCAAGCTCGACGCGGTGGTTACTGTCGCCGATGCGAAGTGGCTCAAGGAGCGTCTCAAGGATGCGCCTGAAGCGAAGAATCAGATCGCCTTCGCCGACGTGATCCTGCTCAACAAGACCGATCTGGTGACACCGGAAGAGTTGCGCGACGTCGAGGCGCGCATCCGCGGCATCAATCCTTATGCGGTGCTGCACCGGACCGAACGCTCCAACGTCGACATCAACGCGGTGCTCGGTCGCAACGCCTTCGACCTCGACCGCATTCTGGAGATCGAGCCGCAGTTCCTGCACGGCGATGATCACCATCACCACGATCACAACCACGACCATCATCATGATCACGATCACGACCACCATCATCATGACGGGATGAAGCACTATCACGATGAGCACATGCAGTCGGTGGCGCTGAAGACCGACAAGCCGCTCAATCCCGACAAGTTCTTTCCGTGGGTGCAGAATCTCGTCGCCACCGACGGGCCGAGTATCCTGCGCTCAAAGGGCATTCTCGCGTTCAAGGACGATCCGGAACGCTTCGTGTTCCAGGGCGTGCACATGATCCTCGACGGCGATCATCAGCGGCCGTGGAAGGACGATGAGAAGCGCGAAAGCCGCATCGTCTTCATCGGCCGCGATCTGCCGGAACAGAAGATCCGCGAAGGCTTCGAGAGCTGCGTGGCGTGACCGACCGCGACGGCATCACATCCATCACCGACCGGGTCGAGCGTATCGACGCGCAAGGCGTCGTCGCGATCCTGCCGCTCGGCTCGTCGCATGCGTTCGTGCTGGGCGAGGAGGCCGTGCTGCTGCTCGGCAAGAGCGGGCCGCAGCGCATCGCCGTGCATGACGGCGGCATCCTCGACGCGGCCGGCGACGGCAAGCGCATCATCACCGGCGGCGACGACGGCAAGGTGGTCGCCATCGCCGCGGACGGCACGACGCAAACCATTGCCACCGACGAGAAGCGGCGCTGGATTGATCATGTCGCGCTCGGCGGCGATGGATCGGTAGCGTGGTCGTGCGGCAAGACGGTGAGCGTGCACGCCAAAGCCGGGAAAGGCGACAAGGCGGGCGAGTTGCGCCAGCGCGACATGCCGTCGACGCCGGCGGGCCTTGCGTTCCTGCCCAAGGGATTCCGGCTCGCCGTCGCGCATTACAATGGCGTGTCGCTGTGGTTTCCCAATCTCGCGGCCGAGCCGGAGCAACTGGCGTGGAAAGGCTCGCATCTCGGTCTGACGGTGAGCCCCGACGGGCGCTTCATCGTCACGGCGATGCAGGAGCCGCAACTGCACGGCTGGCGTATCGCCGATGCGCGCGACATGCGCATGTCCGGTTACACCGCGCGAGTGCGCTCCATGAGCTGGACGGCGGATGGCGCGTTTCTCGCCACCGGCGGATCGGAGCAGGTGATCCTGTGGCCGTTCTCCGGCAAGGATGGCCCGATGGGCAAGCAGCCGAAGCTGCTGGCGCCGGCGGCGAGCCGCGTCACCGTGGTGGCTTGCCATCCGCGCGAGCCGGTGATCGCCACCGGCTTTTCTGACGGCATGGTGCTGCTGGTGCGTGTCGACGACGGCGCGGAGATCCTCGTGCGTGCGCCGGGCGGCGGCGCGGTGACGGCGCTCGGCTGGACCGCGAAAGGCGATGTGCTCGCGTTCGGCACCGAGGACGAGGCGGGCATCCTGCCGCTGTAATCACCCTGCCGTTGCTGACGACGATTGCGGCGAAATCCCGCTCGCGCGGTTTCGCTGCCGTTCAGACGGAATCGGATAGTCTTACTGCGACGACGCTGCCGGCCGTCATCGTGATGCGCCGCGTATCGCAGGGAGATGCCACGATGAAGGCTGTTTCCGTTGGGCGCAGACTCGCCGCCGCGCTGTTGACCGGCGCATCGCTGACGATCCTGTCCGCCGCCGCCACGACGCTGCTGCCCGCGCCGGCACTGGCGCAAAGCGAGCAGGACTTCCGCATCGCGCTCGAATCCTACGGCTTCTGGCAACCGCATCCGCGCTGGGGCGAGGTGTGGGTGCCGTTCGGCAAGCCGCGCGGCTGGCGGCCCTACACGGTCGGCCGTTGGGTCTATACGGATGAGTGGGGCTGGTACTGGGTCTCCGGGCAGGACGAGGAAGCCTGGGGCTGGATCACCTTCCACTATGGCCGCTGGATCTTCGATCGCCGTCTCGGCTGGGCGTGGGTGCCCGGCGACGAATGGGCGCCGGCCTGGGTCAACTGGCGGCGCAGCGACAGCATCGTCGGCTGGGCGCCGACACCGCCGGAAGACATCATCGACGAGTATGATGACAACCCGACCTATTGGAGCTTCGTCGAGCCGCGCTATCTCGCGGTGCCGCTGGTGACGCGTTATTTCGTGCCGCCGCCGCGCGTACCGGTGTTCCTGCGGCAGACCGTCGTGGTGAACCGCACCTTCGTCAGCAATCGCGGCGCACGCTTCGCGGTCAATCCCGGCATCAGCCCGGCCTTCATCGCAGCGCGCGCCGGACGACCGCTCGACACGTTCCGCGTTCGTCCGCGCGTGCTCGCCGGCACGCAGGGCGTCGCCGGCGCGGTATCGATCAATGCGGCGCAAAACCGATTGCCCGGCGGTCCGCCTCCCGGTGGACGCGCCGGACCGGGCGCGCGCCGCGGCGCGCCGCCTGCTGCGCGGCCCAATCTGCCGCCGGTGACGGTGCAGCGCGCCGCGACGGTCGCGCCGGCGCAAACGGTGCAGCCGCCGCAGGCGCTCGGCCGCGAACGCGGACGGCTCGGCGCGACGCCGCCGCGCGCCGCGCAAGGTGGCGCACCTGCTGGTGGTCCGCCTGGCACTCCGCCGGCGCCGCCACCGGGGGCGGGAGGTCCGCCGCCAGCCGGTCCGACCGTGTCTCCGCCCGCAGCAAATCCGTCACCGCCTCCGGCGCCGCCGCCATCGGCCGGACCGCCGGGCGATCGAAGCCGGCCGTTTGGTCCCGGTGCGCGTCCGCCGGGAGCGCCGCCTGCGCCACCGTCGTCGCCACCAGCGCCTGCACCATCTTCGCCGCCGCCTGCCGCGGCGCCTGCGCCTGTCCCTGCGCCCGCCGCGCCGGCTCCCGCGGCTCCGCCTGCGGTGCGGCCGGCTCCGCCGCCACCGCCTGCGGCTGCACCGTCGCGACCGGTCGCGCCTCCGCCGGCAGCGGCCCCAGCGCCGCAGCGTCCGCAGGGCGCACCGCCACCGCGTCCAACGCCGCCACCGCAGATGCAGCGTCCACCAGGACCGCCGCCGCAGATGCAACGTCCGCCATCTCCACCGCCGCAGATGCAACGGCCGGCGGCACCACCGCCGCAGATGCAGAGGCCGGCAGCACCGCCGCCGCAAATGCAGCGACCGCCTGCGCCGCCTCCGGCCGCGCGTCCGTCGCCGCCGCCTCCACCGGCTGCTGCTCCGCCGCGCCCACCGGCTCCGCCGCCGGCAGCGGCGCGTCCGCCAGCGCCACCACCCGCGGCGCGTCCGGCCGCTCCGCCGCCGCGTCCCGGGGCCAAGCCGGAGGAGAGGAAATAGCGGTCACGTCACGACAATGTGCAAAGGGCGGCCTCGCGGCCGCCCTTTGTGTTGAAGCGTGATTGGTTCTTGTGTGATCAGCGCACGATGACGTTGGAGAACTGCCAGGGATCGCTGCTGTCGATCTCTTCCGGAAACAGGCCCGGACGACCAGTGAGCGGCGTCCAGTCGGTATAGACGCCTGTGATCGGCCCGAGATACGGCCGCTGAATCTCGAGACAGCGGCGGAAGTCGATCTCGTCCGCATCGACAAGGCCGGCATCGGGATTCTCCAGCATCCAGACGATGCCGGCGAGCACCGCCGAGGACACCTGCAGGCCGGTCGCGTTCTGATACGGCGCGAGCTTGCGCGTCTCTTCGATCGAGAGCTGCGAGCCGTACCAGTAGGCGTTCTTGGCGTGTCCGTAGAGCAGCACGCCAAGCTCGTCGATGCCGTCGACGATCTCCGTCTCGTCAAGGATCTTCCAGGTCGGCTGCCGCTGCCACGCATGGCCCGCCATCTCGTTGAGCGACAGCACCGCATCGTCGCACGGATGATAGGCGTAGTGACAGGTCGGCCGGTAGACGACGCGGTCGCCGTCCTTCACGGTGAGATAATCGCTGATCGAGATCGCTTCGTTGTGGGTGATCAGCCATGCATGCTGCGACGTCGCGGTCGGCGTCCACGAGCGCACGCGCGTGCCGGCGCCCGGACGCATCAGATAGATCGCGGCGCGGTGGCCGAAATCGTGCTCGCGGCCTTCCGGCGGCAGCGCCTTTTCGTGCGTGCCCCAGCCAAGCTCGGCCGGCTGCAGGCCTTCGGCGACGAAGCCTTCCACCGACCAGGTGTTGACGAACACGCCCGGCTGCTTCGGCGCATTGGCGCGCTGCGTGTCGCGTTCGGCGATGTGCATGCCCTTGATGCCGAGCTTGTGCGCTAGCGCCGCCCATTCCTCGCGCGACCGCGGTTCGGCGACAGCGACACCGGTGTCGCGGGCGACGTCGAGCAGCGCCTGCTTGATGAACCACGACACCATACCGGGATTGGCGCCGCAGGTGCTCACGGCGGTGACGCCGCCGGGCTTGCGGCGGCGCACGTCGAGCACCTGCTCGCGCAGCGCATAGTTGGTGCGCTCCGCATGCGTCGCATTCGGATTGTCATAGAGGCCGGGCCACGGCTCGCACACCGTGTCGATGTAATGCGCGTCGATGCTCTGGCAGAATTCGATCAGGTCGGCCGAGCCGGTGTCGACCGACAGGTTGATCATCAGCCCGCGGCCGGGGCCGGCGGTCAGCAGCGGCCTGAGCAGGTCGCGGTAGTTCTCTCGCGTCAGCGCGCTCTTGATGAAGGTCATCTTGCGCGCGTCGATCAGCCCGCGGTGCAGATCGACCGGGTCGATCACCGTGAAGCGCGAGCGGTCGAACTGGATGTGCCGCTCGAGCAACGGCAGGATACCGCGGCCGATCGAGCCGAGGCCGACCAGGACGATGGGTCCGTCAAAGCGGGCGTGAACGGGCCAATGGGTCATTTTGCACAACACTCCAGCATCTCAGCGGGGGTCTTATCCGCCATGGTCTCCAAACGGAAGGGGACGCCGCGCCGGGCCGGCACGGCGTCCCCGCTCTTTCAGGTCGGTTATGCGGCGCGGCGCAGCGGCTTCGCCGCAGGCAGGGCGATCTCCGGCACGATGGTGCCGGTGGCGACGATCGCACCGCGGGCGCCGTCGAGCGCGCCGGGGGCGAACTGGATCGCCAGCAGCCGCTCGGGTTCCGGTGTGCCGGGCATGCGCAGGTCCTGCGTCTTCGCGTTGCTGAAGCCGAAGCGGCCATAATAGGCCGCGTCGCCAACCAGCACGACGGCGCCGTGACCGCGGCGGCGGGCCTCGCGCAGCGCGCGGCCGATCAGCTTCGCCCCGATACCGCGGCTGCGGCAGTCGTCGGCGACCGCCATCGGCCCGAGCAGCAGCGCGTCGCGGCCGCCGCACGACACCGACCACAGCCGGACGGTGCCGATGACGCGCGCGCCGTCGCAGGCGACGAACGACAGCCCGTCGGCCGGCAGCCGGCCGTCGCGCAGCCGCTGCGAGCTCTTGGTGAACCGTGCCTCGCCGAATGCGGCGTCGAGCAGGTTTTCGCGCGCATCGATGTCGCGCAGCCGCTCGTGACGGATGGTGATGCCGTGAACCATGACGCATGCCTCCCCGCCCTGCGGCAGAGCCGGACAGAGCGTTGTCAGTCGGAGTGGGATTGACGGGAAGGGGAGCCGGCCGAAACCGGCTCCCGGAGTTCAGATGTGACCCGATCGCGGAGCGATCAGATGTGATAGGTCTTCAAGGGCGGGAAGCCGTTGAAGCACACCGCCGAATAGGTCGACGTATAGGCGCCGGTGCCTTCGATCAGCAGCTTGTCACCGATCTCCAGGCTGACCGGGAGCGGATAGGGCTGCTTCTCGTACAGCACGTCGGCCGAGTCGCAGGTCGGGCCTGCGAGCACGCACGGGGCCAGATCGCCACCGTCCCGCGGGGTGCGGATCGGGTAGCGGATCGCCTCGTCCATCGTCTCGGCGAGACCGCCGAACTTGCCGATGTCGAGATAGACCCAGCGCACGTCGTCCTCGTCGCTCTTCTTGGAGACGAGCACGACCTCGGTTTCGATCACGCCGGCATTGCCGACCATGCCGCGACCCGGCTCGATGATCGTTTCCGGGATGCGGTTGCCGAAATGCTTGCGCAGCGCCTTGAAGATGGCGTTGCCGTAGGTCTTCACCGACGGAACGTTCTTCAGGTACTTGGTCGGGAAGCCGCCGCCCAGGTTGACCATCGACAGGTTGATGCCGCGCTCGCCGCACTCCTTGAACACGGCCGCCGCCTGCGCGAGCGCCCGGTCCCAGGCATGCTGGTTGCGCTGCTGCGAGCCGACGTGGAACGACACGCCGTAGGGCTCGAGGCCCTGCCGCAGCGCATGCTCCAGCACGTCGACCGCCATGACCGGCTCGCAGCCGAACTTCCGCGACAGCGGCCATTCGGCGCCGACGCAGTCGGACAGGATGCGGCAGAACACGCGGCTCCCCGGAGCGGAGCGGGCGATCTTGTCGACCTCTTCCTTGCAGTCGACCGCGAAGAGGCGGATGCCGAGCGCGTAGGCGCGGGCGACATCACGCTCCTTCTTGATCGTGTTGCCGAAGGAGATGCGGTCCGGCGTGGCACCGGCCGCGAGCACCATCTCGATCTCGGGGACCGAGGCGGTGTCGAAGCAGGAGCCGAGCGAGGCCAGGAGCGACAGCACCTCCGGCGCCGGGTTCGCCTTCACGGCGTAGAACACCCGGGTGTCCGGCAAGGCTTTGGCGAAGTTGGTGTAGTTCTCGCGCACGACCTCGAGGTCGACGACCAGGCAGGGCCCGTCCTCGCGGCGGTCACGCAGAAAGTTACGAATGCGCTCGTTCATTGGCGCTATTCCCAAGCTCAAGGGGCGGACAAATGTCCGTCCGGTGATGCGGCCTTGGGAGCTTCCCGGCGGTGCGCGATGGGGACGCAGGCGCCGTTTGCTCTTGACCGCTTAGCTGCCTTGGCTTGGAGGGAAACGCCCCGCCGCGCTGCTGGCAATGATGGACAAGCCTCGTCGGTGACCCGTCGCCGGCGGTGGAAGGCCGGCAGAGACCAAAGAAGCCCGCTCCGTCGTTGCTTTAAGTCGCGTCCCCCGTTGAGCGCGGGGTGCGCCGGTTTCGCCTCCGGCTGCCGGTCAAGTTGCTAAGAAAGTGAGGTTCACTTTCTCAGGCGGCTGTCCGGCCTCTTGTCCGGATACCCACCGACCGACACACGACCACAGGCACGTGCGAAATTGGGCGAGCGATGAAATAGGTAAGACTCACTTGGAGTGCAAGAGATTTTGTTCGTGCCGCACACACGAATTCTCAACATTCTTTACAGCGATGCGAAACGGCAACGCTTCGCTCGAGTCTCTGACCGGATGTTCAGCCGCGTTAACGATCAGCCGGCGGTGGTGAACGGCTCGACGCGGGTCGCGCCGCGGACGAACTTCACCATGACGGCGATACCGATCAGCACGAACACCACGTCGAATACCTTGGCGCCCATGTCGCCAAGCTCGAACAGCGTGGCGATCGCCCAGCTGCCGGCGAAGGCCGCGCCGAACACTTCGGCGCCGATCAGGATCGCGGCGCTGATGACGGTGGAGACGTTGGCCCAGAGGATCCGGCGGGCGGGCTTGGCGGCGGCGTTCATCGGGAGCGGTCCTCTTCAGGCGGCTTTGGGGTGGGATGAGCGCACGGGACGTGCATTCACCCAAAAACGGCTGCAATCTGGTCGAAAGTGACTGTTCGATCAAGGCTCAAAGCAAGGCAAAAAGGCAGACTCATGACCGCACCGGCGTCCGCGACCGTTTCCGACAATTCGCTCCTGCGCGACGGGGCCGGGCCCAGCGGGCTTCCGGACTTCGCTGCGGTGAAGCCCGAGCACTTCCCGCCGGCGTTCGACGCGGCGCTGAAGGCGCACCGGGCGGAGATTGCGGCAATCGCGGGGCAGCCGGCGGCACCGGATTTCCCCAACACCGTCGATGCGCTGGAACAGAGCGGCGCGGCGCTGACCCGGATCGCCAATGTGTTCTTCGTGCTGGCGGGGGCCGACACCAGCGACGCCCTGCAGGCGGTGGAGCGCGACGTTGCGCCGCTCCTGTCTCGCCACGACAGCGAGATTTTCCTTAACGCGGCGCTGTTCGGCCGGATCGACGCGCTGTGGCGGCGGCACAAGGCGGGCGAGCTGACCGGAGAGCATGCGTTGTCGGCCGAGCAGGCGCGGGTGCTGGAGCGCTACCACGTCCGCTTCATGCGGGCCGGCGCCGCGCTCGATCAGGACAGCAAGGCGCGGCTGGCTGCGATCGGCGAGCGGCTGGCGAGCCTCGGCACCGCCTTCGGCCAGAACGTGCTGGCCGACGAGAGCGACTACACGCTGGTGCTCGACGATGATGACCTCGCCGGGCTGCCCGATTTCGTCCGCGCCGCGGCCAAGGCGGCGGCCGAGGAGCGCGGCCACCCCGGCAAGCATGTGGTGACGCTACTGCGCTCCTCGATCGAGCCGTTCCTGACCTTCTCAGGCCGCCGCGACCTGCGGGAGAAGGCGCATCGCGCCTGGCTGGCGCGCGGCGAAGGGGGCGGCAAAACCGACAACCGGGCGATCATCGCCGAGATGGTCGCGTTGCGCGCCGAACGGGCGCGGCTGATGGGTTACGACAATTTCGCCGCCTTCCGCCTCGACGATCAGATGGCGCGCACGCCGCAGGCGGCGCGTGACCTGCTCGACCAGGTCTGGGGGCAGGCCAAGCGCCGCGCTGGCACCGAGCGGGAGGAGCTGCAGGCGATGATCCGCGCCGAGGGTGGCAACTTCATCCTCGCGCCGTGGGACTGGCGCTACTACGCAGAGAAGGTCCGCAAGGCCCGCTTCGATCTCGATGAGGGGCAGATCAAGCCGTATCTGCAACTCGACAAGATGATCGAAATGGCGTTCGAGGCGGCGCGCCGGCTGTTCGGCCTGAGCTTCACCCCGGCCGACATCCCGCTCTATCACCCCGACGCGCGCGCCTGGCGCGTCACCGGCCGCGACGGTCGGGAGGTCGGCTTGTTCATCGGCGACTATTTCGCCCGCCCGTCGAAGCACAGCGGCGCGTGGATGACCTCGTTGCGCGATCAGGAGCGGCTTGCCGGCACCGTGACGCCGATCATCGTCAACGTCATGAACTTCGCCAAGCCCCGGCCGGGCGAGCCGGCACTATTGTCGTTCGACGACGCCACCACGCTGTTCCACGAGTTCGGCCACGGCCTGCACGGGCTGCTGTCGGACGTGACCTATCCGCTGCTGGCGGGGACCAATGTGGCGACCGACTTCGTCGAACTGCCGTCGCAGCTTTACGAGCACTGGCTGACGGTGCCGGACCTGCTGGGTGAATACGCCCGCCACTACAAGACCGGCGAGCCGATGCCGCGCGCACTGATCGACAAGGTGCTGGCGGCAAAGACCTTCAACCAGGGCTGCGCCACCATCGAATACACGTCCTCCGCGCTGGTCGATCTCGATTTGCACGGACGACCGGCGGAGTCCGGTCTCGACGTCTCCGCGTTCGAGCGCGACAGCCTGGCGCGGATCGGGATGCCGGACGATATCGTGATGCGGCACCGCCTGCCGCACTTCCAGCACCTGTTTTCCGGCGACGGCTACGCGGCCGGCTACTACTCCTACATGTGGTCCGAGGTACTGGACGCCGACGCCTTCGCTGCCTTCACCGAGGCCGGCGATCCGTTCGACCCGGCGACCGCAAAGCGGCTGCACGACTTCATCTATTCCGCCGGCAACCGGCGCGATCCGGCCGAAGCCTACAAGGCGTTCCGCGGCCGGATGCCGTCGGTCGATGCGCTGCTCAAGAAGCGCGGGCTGATCGAGTCCGAGGCCGCCTGACGAAACCAACGATTTGGGAAAAGGCGATGGCCGGGCTTGTCCCGGCCATCCGCGCCTTTATTGATGACCTCAGGCAATCAAGAACGTGGGTGCCCGGCATAAAGCGGGCATGACAGTGATGGATCTTTATACTTCCGGCCATCGGCGCGGCGTGGTGGCGGCCCCGCACAGCAGCGCGGTCGCGGACGGCCAGCGCATTCTCGCCGAGGGCGGCAACGCGCTGGAGGCGATGATCGCCATGGCGGCGTCGATCGCCGCCGTCTATCCGCACATGAACCATATCGGCGGCGACGGCTTCTGGGTCATCCGCGAGCCGAACGGCCGCGTGCGCGCGCTGATGGGCGCGGGCGCCGCCGGCGCCAGGGCGACCGAGGCGTTCTATCGCGACCGCGGCCACGACACGATCCCGGCGCGTGGCCCGCTTGCCGCGCTCACCGTGCCGGCGGCGATCTCCGGCTGGATGCTGGCGCTCGACGCCGCGAAAGCACTGGGCGGCCGCATGCCGCTTGCCGAACTGCTCGGCGGCGCAATCCGTCACGCGCGCGACGGCTACACCATGACGCGCAGCCAGCACGCGCTGACCCGCGACAAGCTCGGCGAGTTGAAGGATGCGCCGGGTTTCGCCGCCGCGTTCCTCAAGGACGGCAAGGTGCCGGACGCCGGCACGACGCTGACGCAGACCGCGCTCGCCGCGACGTTGGAGCAGCTCGGCCGTGCCGGGCTTGACGATTTCTACCGCGGCGACGTCGGCCGCGAGATTGCCGCCGATCTGGAGCGCATCGGCAGCCCGGTGACGCGCGATGATCTCTCCCGCCACAAGGGCTTCGTCGCCGACGCGCTGACGACGGGGATCGGCGCCGGCGCGCTCTACAACGCGCCGCCGCCAACCCAGGGGTTGGCCTCGCTGATCATCCTTGGCCTGTTCGACCGGTTGAGGGTCGCGGAAGCCGATAAGTTCGATTTCGTGCATGGCATCGTCGAGGCGACCAAGCGCGCGTTCCGCGTGCGCGATCGCGTCGTCACCGATCCGGCGCGGATCACCGCCGATCTCGATGCCTATCTCGCCGCACCGTTCCTCGACGCCGAGGTGAAGAAGATCGACCGTCGCAGGGCGGCGCCATGGCCGGCGCCCTACGGCGAGGGCGACACGATCTGGATGGGTGCGGCCGACGCCTCCGGCCTCGTCGTCTCCTATATCCAGTCGATCTACTGGGAGTTCGGCTCCGGCTGCGTGCTGCCGGCGACCGGCGTGCTGATGCAGAACCGCGGCGCGAGCTTCTCGCTCGATCCGAAGGCGGTGAACGCGCTGTCGCCGGGTCGGCTGCCGTTCCACACGCTCAACCCCGCGCTCGCGGTGCTCGATGACGGCCGGGTGATGGCCTACGGCACCATGGGCGGCGATGGCCAACCGCAGACACAGGCGATGCTGTTTGCCCGTCATATTCTCTATCGGCAGCCGCTTGACCAGGCGCTCGCCGCGCCGCGCTGGCTACTCGGCCGCACCTGGGGCTCGGTGAAGACCAATCTGCGGATGGAAAACCGCTTCGATGGCAATCTGATCGAGCAACTTCTGTCGGCCGGTCACGATGTCGAGGTGATCGACGAGGCTTACTCCGACACGATGGGCCATGCCGGCGCGGTGATCCTGCATCCGTCTGGTGTGATCGAAGGCGGACACGATCCGCGTGCCGACGGCGGTGCGGCCGGCGTATGAGCCGCGCCGTCTTGGTGTGCTCTTTTGCGCGCCTCGCTCGCGCCGCAGTTGGCGTTAGGATTCGCGGTGGCAGGATTTCTGAGATGCTTCGCGCGCTGATTCTGGCAATTGCTCTCCTATGCGCTGCGGCGGCGCCTGCGCTGGCACATCCGCATGTCTGGGTGACGATCCGCAGCCAGATCCTCTATGCGCCGGACGGCAGCGTCACCGGCGTGCGGCACGCCTGGACCTTCGACGACATGTTCTCGGCGTTCGCGACGCAGGGTATTCCGCAGCAGACCAAGGGGCAGTTCACGCGCGAGGAACTGGCCTCGCTTGCCAAGGTCAACGTCACTTCGCTGCGCGAATACGGCTTTTTCACTTACGCTAAGGCGGACGGCAAATCCTTCGTGTTCGAGGAGCCGAAGGACTACTGGCTCGACTACAAGGACGCGGCGCTGACGCTGAACTTCGTGCTGCCGGCGAAGCAGCCGGTGAAGGCAAAACAACTCGAAATCGAGATCTACGACGAGACGTTCTTCGTTGCCTTCGAACTGGCGCCGAAGGATGCCGCCTCGCTCGCCGCTTCGCCGCCGGGCTGCGCGGTGACGACGCGCGCGCCGCAGGAGATGAGCGCCGAGCAGAGCAAGCGGTTGAGCGAACTCGACGCCACCATGCCCAACGTCAACGACCGACTCGATGACAGCTTCGCCAACCGCATTCTGGTGACGTGCCCGTGACGGGACGACGGTTGCTCGCGGGCGCGGCCGTGTTGGCGGTCACGCTTGTTGCGGCGGACGCTGTCGCGCAGCCGTTCGGTCTGCCGCGCGTGGCCCCAGCCGAAAGCGGCTTCGCGCAATGGATCATCACCCAGCAGGCCATGTTCTATCGTTCGCTCGCCGGTGCGATCCGCGCGGCGAAACTCGACGGCAGCGCCACCTGGGCGCTGCTCGGCCTGGCGTTCGCTTACGGCGTGTTTCACGCCGCCGGGCCGGGCCACGGCAAAGCGGTGATCTCGTCCTATCTGGTTGCCAATGACGAGACCTGGCGGCGCGGCGTCGTGTTGTCGTTTGCATCGGCGCTATTGCAGGCGGTGGTCGCGGTCGCCATCGTCGGCATTGCCGCCGTGCTGCTTGGCATGACCGGTAGCGCCATGGGCGAGACGGTGCGCTGGATCGAGATCGTCAGCTATGTGCTGATCGCGCTGATCGGCGCACGGCTCCTGTGGGTGAAAGGTGGCGCGCTGCTGCGGGCGTTGCGCGCTTCGCCGCGCGACCATCACCATGAGCACGACCACGATCATCACCATCACGAGCATCCCCGTCACGAGCATGGCGATGCTTGCGGTCACGACCATGCTTCGGCCTGGGGCCATGCCCATGGCCCGGAACCGCAAGACCTTGCTGGGCCCGGCGGCTGGCGGCGCGGATTGTCAGCCATCGTCGCGGTCGGGCTGCGGCCGTGCTCCGGAGCCATCATTGTGCTGGTGTTCGCGCTGGCGCAGGGGATTTTCCTCACTGGCATCGTCGCGACGCTGGCGATGGGGTTCGGCACCGCGCTGACGGTGACAGCCATCGCGCTGCTCGCGGTCGGCGGTCGCGGACTGGCGACGCGGCTCGCCCAGACGAAGTCCGGCGGCGGGATGATCCTGCTGCGTGCGCTGGAAACCGCGGCGGCGGTGCTGGTGCTCGCCTTCGGCGTGTTGTTGCTGCTCGGTTATCTGGCGAGCGAAAAGCTGCCGATGGTGTGACGCCGGCGCAAGCCCGAAAGGGACTTGCGATAACGCGGCTGGCCGGGCTTTATGGCGGCGCGGGACGTTGGAGAAACCGATGCACGCGTCCGACTTTTTCGACCTGCACGGCCGCGTCGCGCTCGTCACCGGGGCGTCGAGCGGCCTCGGCGCGCGCATGGCGCAGGTGCTGGCGGCGAATGGCGCTGCGGTCGCGCTGGTGGCGCGTCGCGCCGACCGGCTGACGGCGCAGGTCGAGGCGATCGCGCGCGATGGCGGCAAAGCCGTCGCGGTCGAAGCCGATGTCACCGACGCGGCGGCGATGATGCGTGCGTTCGATGCGGTCGAGAAGCAGCTCGGCACCGTCGATATTCTTTTGAACAACGCCGGCGTGGTGCATTCCGGCAAGGCCGTCGAGGTGACGGCCGAGGAGTGGCGACGCGTGCTCGCCACCGATCTCGATGCGGTCTTTGCCTGGTCGCAGGAGTGCGCGCGCCGTCTGCTGGCCGCCGGCCGCGGCGGCGCCATCGTCAACACGGCGTCGGTGCTTGGCCTCGGCGTCAACAAGGGCGTCGCCGCTTACGCCACGGCGAAAGCCGGCGTGATCCAGTTGACGAAGGCGCTGGCGCTGGAGTGGGGTTTCAAGGGCATCCGCGTCAATGCGATCGCGCCCGGCTGGTTCATCACCGAACTCAATCGCGATTATCTCGCCAGTCCGGCCGGGGCGGCGATCAAGAAGGAAGTCCCCGTCGGCCGTTTCGGACAGGATGGCGATCTCGACGGCGCGGTGTTGCTGCTGGTGTCGAAAGCGGGCGCCTATATCAACGGCGCGACCTTGGTGGTCGATGGTGGGCAATCGGTGGCGCTGCGCGGATAGGAGTTGTGGATGGATTTTTCGCTGTCGCCGGAAATCGAGGATCTGCGCCGCCGCACCCGCGCGTTCATCGCCGAGCATGTGCTGCCGCTGGAGCGCGATCCGGCGAATTTTTCCGATCACGAGAACATTCCGGCCGAGCGGCTTGCGCCGGTGCGCGAGAAAGCGCGCGCCGCCGGTCTGTGGGCGCCGCAGTCGCCGAAGCAATTCGGCGGCATGGCGCTGCCGGTGGTCGCCTGGGCGGCGATCTACGAGGAGGCCGCGCGCTCGGTGTTCGGGCCGCTCGCGCTCAACTGCATGGCGCCGGACGACGGCAACATGAATGTGCTGGCGCGTGTCGGTACGCCGGCGCAGCAGGAACGCTGGTTGCGGCCGATCGTCGAGGGCAAGGCACGGTCCTCGATCGTGATGACCGAGCCGGCGCCGGGCGGCGGCTCCGATCCCGGCATGATCCGCACCCGCGCCGAGAAGAAGGGCGACCGCTATGTCGTCACCGGCCGCAAATGGTTCATCACCGGCGCCGACGGCGCGGCGCACTTCATTCTGATCGCACGCACCTCGGACGATGCGCGGCGCGGGCTGACGGCGTTCCTGTTTCACAAGGATCAGCCGGGCTGGCGCATCGTTCGGCGCATTCCGATCATGGGGCCGGAGGAACACGGCGGCCATTGCGAGCTGGAATTCGACGGGCTCGAAATTCCCGCCGAGAATGTGCTGATGGGCGAGGGTGACGGGTTGAAGCTCACGCAGATGCGGCTCGGCCCGGCGCGGCTCACCCATTGCATGCGCTGGCTCGGTTTTTCCAAACGCTGTGTCGAGATTGCGCAGGCTTATGTCGCGGAGCGCACTGGGTTCGGCATCCGTCTCGCCGACCGCGAGAGCGTGCAGATCAAGCTCGGCGAGGTCGCGCAGCAGATCCAGATCGGGCGGTTGCTGACCATGCACGCCGCCTGGCTGCTCGATCAGGGCAGCCGCGCGCGCAAGGAAGTCTCCATGGCCAAGGTGCAGGTGGCGGACGCTCTGCATCAGGCGGCCGATCTCGCGGTGCAACTCCAGGGCGCGCGCGGCTATTCCAAGGACACGGTGGCCGAGTGGCTTTATCGCTACGGCCGTTCGGCGCGGCTGGTCGACGGCGCGACCGAAGTGCACATGATGGTGCTGGCGCGCTTCCTGCGCGAGGAAGGCACGGACTTCTGGCAGTGGGGCGCGGGAGACGCTTAGATCAGGCCGTCGCGTTGGCCGGCGTCCCGGTGGCTGCCGTTGGTGTCTGCGCGCGCGAGAGACACCACAGCAGGAAACCGAGGATCATGAAGTTGAGCACGTTGGAGAAGACGCCGAAGCCGAACGCCGGCAGGTAATAGCCGAAGCGGTCGTAGAGGAAGCCGGCGAGCCAGCCGCCGCTCGCCATGCCGATGCCGGTGCACATCAGCACCGTGGGAATGCGCCAGAATGCTTCCGAGGCCGGGAACAGTTCGCGCACCGCCAGCGCATAAGCAGGGATGATCGCGCTGAACCCGAGGCCGAAGGCAAAGGAGACGGCGAACAGGCCGAACTCGTCCTGCGTCACGAGAAAGCCGGACAGTGCGATCGCTTGCGCGCCGGAGCCGATCAGCAGCGTCATCAGCCCGCCGATCCGGTCGGAGATCACGCCCCAGATCTGGCGGCTGAGAAACGCGGTGCCGAGCAGCACCGACAGCATCGCCGCGCCGGTGGCGAGGCTGAACCCCACATCGCTGCAGAAGGCCACCAGATGCTGCTGCGGCATCGCCATCGGGATGCAGCAGAGGATGCCGGCGAGGCAGAGCAGGACAAAGAATACGTTTCGTGGCAGGCCGAGCGGGCGGGCCGGTGCGACGCGCGTGGCGGCGGGATGGCCGGTGGCGGCCAGCGTGATTTCCGGCGGCGGTTTCAGGAAGATCAAAGCCAGCGGAATGATCACCACCATTTCCAGCACGGCATAGGTCAGCATGGTGTGCCGCCAGCCGATATAGGCGACCGCGCGCTCGAAGATCGGCGGCCACAGCGCGCCGGCGAAATAGGAGCCGCTGGAGATCAGGGCGAGCGCGGAGCCGCGCCGCCGGTCGAACCACTGGCTCGTATAGATGTACATCGGCGCGTTGATGCCGCTGAGCCCGATCAGGCCCATGAACAGTCCGTGGCCGATCCACAGTGGCCAGGGCGGGCCGATGGTGGAGATGGTCAGGCCGATGGCGATCATCAGCGAGCCGCCGATCACGGTCCAGCGGATGCCGATCCGGTTGGCGATGCGGCCCATCAGGATGCCGCCGACCGCCGCGCCGAGCCAGGTCAGCGACATGGCGAGCGCCGGCACCGAGCGCGTGCCGTTCACTTCCGCGGCAATGGTGGTGAGCGCGACCGAGGTGATCCAGTTGGCACCGAACGCCATAGTCATCAGCCACAGCGCCACCGACGCGGTGACCCACGAGGCGCGTGTTTCGATGGTCTGGAGTGGCGAGGGCGTCATGATGTGGGACCGGCGCTGCCTTTTTAATTGGCAGCTCGCCCGCACGCCATGGTGGCAAACGCGGGGCAGCCCCGCTTGTTGCATTGCGCCAAAATGCGTCGTCCTGCCCGTGGCCGACATTTCCTGACCGGCGCGGCAGCGAGAACGAAATTGACCCTAGCCTGTTGAGATGACAGCTTTTCTACGCGGTAGATCATCGCGCATTCGCCGCCGGGGACTTATATAGGGCGTAATCCGGTCGTGGGCTTTCCCTGCGTTGCGTGTCGGCTCCGCACCGACGAGAGGCATCGATGACGACTTTGCGCCCTGTCAGTCTCGCCGACAAATACGACCTGAGCCGGGAGCGGATCTTCGTCACCGGCTATCAGGCGATCATCCGCCTCTGCCTGATGCAGCACGAGCGCGACCGCCGCGCCGGGCTTCATACCGGCGGCTTCGTCACCGGCTATCGTGGCTCGCCGCTCGGCGGCCTTGACCAGCAGTTCATGCGCGCGGCGAAGCAACTGGCCACGGCCGATATCACCTTCAAGCCGGGTCTGAACGAGGAACTGGCGGCGACCGCGCTGTGGGGTTCGCAGCAGGCCGAGCTTCGCGGCGAAGGCAAGTTCGATGGCGTGTTCGGCATCTGGTACGGCAAGGGGCCGGGCGTCGACCGCTCCGGCGACGTGTTCCGTCACGCCAACTTCGCCGGGTCGTCGAAGCACGGCGGCGTCATCGCCCTGATGGGCGACGACCATACGGCCGAATCCTCGACCACGGCGCATCAGTCGGAATTCCATTTCGTCGATGTGATGATGCCGATCCTCAACCCGGCCGGTGTGCAGGAGATCATCGACTACGGTCTCTACGGCTTCGCGATGTCGCGCTTCACCGGCGCGTGGGCGGCGCTCAAGTGCATGCACGAGACGGTGGAGTCGACCGCGGTGGTCGACGGCGCGCTCGACCGCGTGAAGATCATCATCCCCGACGATTTCGCCATGCCGCCGGGTGGCCTCAATATCCGCCTGCAGGATACCATTCTGGGCCAGGAAGCGCGGCTGCACGATTTCAAGCGCGACGCGATGCTTGCCTTCGTGCGCGCCAACAAGCTCAACCGCACGATCTTCAGCGGCGGGCGCAATCCGAAGATCGGCGTCATCACCACCGGCAAGTCCTATCTCGACGTGCGCCAGGCGCTCGACGAACTGGGCCTCGACGAAAGCCGCTGCAACACGCTCGGCCTGCGGCTGCACAAGGTCGCGTGCCCGTGGCCGATCCCGCGCGAGGATCTGCTCGACTTCGCGCAGGGCCTCGACCTGATCATCGTCGTCGAGGAGAAGCGCTCGCTGATCGAGGTGCAGGTCCGCGAGGAACTGTACGGCACGGCCAATCAGCCGGTCTGCATCGGCAAGAAGGACGAGGACGGCCGCTGGCTGTTCCCGGTGAAGGGCGCGCTCGATCCCAACGACGTGGCGATCTGCATCGGCGAACGGCTGCTGCGCCACGCGCCGAACGAGGAGATCGCCGCACATGTGACACGGCTGCGCAATCTGCAGAAGTCGCTGGCCGAAAGCACCGACGTCGCGCTGCGCATCCCGTATTTCTGCTCGGGCTGCCCGCACAATTCCTCGACCGTGGTGCCCGAGGGCAGCCGTGCTTACGCCGGCATCGGCTGCCATTTCATGTCGCAGTGGATGGACCGCAGCACGTCCGGCTACACGCAGATGGGCGGCGAGGGCGCCAACTGGATCGGCGAAGCGCCGTTCTCCAGCCGCACGCACGTCTTCCAGAATCTCGGTGACGGCACCTACAACCATTCCGGCATTCTGGCGCTGCGCGCGGCGATCGCGGCCAGCACCACCATGACCTACAAGATCCTGTTCAACGATGCCGTGGCGATGACCGGCGGGCAGTCGAACGAGGGCGGGCTGACGGTGCCGCAGATCGCGCAGCAGGTTGCGGCGGAGGGCGCTAAGCGTGTCGTCATCGTCAGCGACGAGCCGTGGAAATATCCGAAGGACACCGCCTGGCCGAAGGGCCTGACGATCCATCATCGCGATGAGTTGCAGCAGATCCAGCGCGAGCTGAGCGCGGTACCGGGCGTGACCGTGCTGATCTACGACCAGACCTGCGCGGCCGAGAAGCGCCGCCGCCGCAAACGCGGCGCGTTCCCCGATCCTGATAAGCGCGTGCTGATCAACGATCTGGTCTGCGAGGGCTGCGGCGATTGCGGCGTGAAGTCGAATTGCGTCTCGGTGCAGCCGCTGGAGACCGAATGGGGCCGCAAGCGCACCATCGACCAGTCGAGCTGCAACAAGGATTTCTCCTGCCTCAAGGGGTTCTGCCCCTCTTTCGTCACCGTGCACGGCGCGGCGCTGAAGAAGGCAGACGCGGTCGATGCACCGGACCACTGGGCGGCGCTGCCGGAGCCGAAGCATCCGCTGATCAATCACCCTTATAGTGTGATCGTCACCGGCGTCGGCGGCACCGGCATCGTCACCGTCGGCGCGATCCTCGGCATGGCCGCGCATCTGGAGGACAAGGCGGTCGGCATCATCGACATGGCCGGCCTCGCGCAGAAGGGCGGCGCGGTCTACAGCCATATCCGCATCGCCAACACACCGGAGGATATCCACGCGATTCGCGTCTCGGCCGGCGAGGCCGATCTGGTTCTGGCGGGCGATATCGTCGTCGCCGGTAATAAGAAGATCCTCAATGCGGTGCAGCACGGCAGCACGCAGATCGTCGTCAACACCTCGGAATTCCTGCCCGGCGATTTCACCCGCAACGCCGACTATTCGCTGCCGACCGAGCGGCTGAAACGCGCGCTCGCGGGCTCCGCCGGCGCCGACAAGGTGCGCTTCATCAATGCCAGCCGGCTGGCGACGACGCTGCTTGGCAATTCGATCGGCGCCAACATGTTCATGCTCGGCTACGCCTATCAGAGCGGCGCGCTGCCGCTCTCGGCGGAGGCGATCGAGCGCGCGATCGATTTGAACGGCGAGGCGGTGGAGATGAACATCTCCGCGTTCCGTTACGGCCGCCGCGCCGTGACCGATCCGCAGGCGGTCGAGGCGCTGGTCAAGCCGTCCGACGACGAGGCGATCGATTCCCGTCGTCTGTCGGAGAGCTTCGAGGAGCGCGTGGCGCGCCGCGTCGCGTTCCTGACCGACTATCAGAATGCGCGCTATGCGGCCCGCTACAAACAATGGGTCGAGCGCGCGAAAGCGGCGGAAGCCGAGCGCGTGCCGGGGCAGGACGGTTTTGCGGAAGCCGTGGCGCGCTATCTGTTCAAGCTGATGGCCTACAAGGACGAATACGAGGTCGCGCGGCTCTATTCCGGCGACTCGTTCCGCAAGCAGCTCAAGGCGACCTTCGCCAAGGAGCCGGCGCGGCTCGAATTCCATCTCGCGCCGCCTTTGCTCGCGAAGCATGACCCGATCACTGGCGAGCCAAAGAAGATGACATTCGGCTCGTGGATGCTGCCGGTATTCCGCGTGCTCGCGGCGCTGCGGCCGCTGCGCGGCACGCCGCTCGATCCGTTCGGCTATACGCAGGAGCGGCGGATGGAGCGCAAGCTGATCGCCGACTACGAGGCACTACTGTCGGAGCTGATACAGAACCTCACGCCCGCCAACCACGCGACGGCGGTGGCGCTGGCGTCGATCCCGGAGAAAATCCGTGGCTTCGGCCCGGTCAAGGCGCGGCATCTCGGCATCGCCAGGAAGGAAGAGGCGGTGCTGCGCGAGCAGTTCCGGGCCGGCGGCGCGCCGGTGCTGAAAGCGGCCGAATGATGCGACTTGAGCCCGAGGGCTCAGGCCGCGCATAATTGCTGCCGATGGTTTCCGAAGACACCCTCCGCAAGATCGCATCCTGGTCGCGGTTTCTCACCGACCGGGAGTTCGACACCGCGCGCCGTGGCGTGATCGAGAAGAGCTACGCCAAGGGTGGCTATATCTGCCATCGCGGCGACCGGCTGGATTACTGGACTGGCGTGTCGGTGGGGCTGATCCGGCTCGGCACCGTGTCGCGCGGTGGCAAGGCGGTGACGCTCGCGGGTCTGCGCGCCGGCGGTTGGTTCGGCGAAGGCTCGATCCTCAAGCACGAACCGCGCCGCTACGATCTTGTCGCGCTGCGCGACACCCGCATGGCGCTGATGGACCGCGCCACGTTCCTCTGGCTGTTCGAGAACAGCGTTGCCTTCAACCGCTTCCTGGTTGGCCAGCTCAATGAACGGCTCGGCCAGTTCATCGCACTCGCGGAGTACGACCGGATGCTGGACGCCACCGGCCGGCTGGCGCGGAATATTTCCTGGCTGTTCAACCCAGTGCTCTACAGCGACCCGGTGCCGCATCTGGAGATTTCACAGGAAGAGATCGGCCTGTTGTGCGGTCTGTCGCGGCAGGCGGCCAACAAGAGCCTGCAGGTGCTGGAAGCCAAGAAGCTCCTGAAGCTGGAACACGGCGGCATCACCGTGCTCAGTCCGGAGAAGCTGGCGCGCTACGGAGAATAAAGCCGACCGGTCTTGGTCTCCGTCTTGCGGCCGGTTTTCGTGCCACGAGGCGCGTTGTCGGGGGGAAAGCCGGGCGTGAACGGACCGGTGCACATATCCGATACTGCCCCTTCCTGTCTGTCAAGCTGGCGCTTGTGATGATGCCGGCAAGCTGAAATCTGTTATCCTGAGAACGGGCAGATAACGGGCATGACCGCCGCATACAGCGGTGGTCCGATAACGGTGAAAGAGCGCCACCAAGGCGCCGATCCGAGGGGAGGATGCAGCATGGCCGACGGGCCTCATGCGGCACTGAATACGTTTCCCAAGCTGCTGGTGCGCAACGCCCGGCAGTTCGGCGATCGCCCGGCTATTCGTCACAAGGATCTCGGCATCTGGCAGACCTGGACTTGGCGTCGGGTCTATGACGAGACCCGCGCCTATGCCGCCGGCCTCTCCCGGCTCGGCCTGCGCCGTGGGGACACCATGGCCATCGTCGGCGGTAATCGGCCGCGGCTTTATATGTCGGTCATGGCGGCGCAGATGCTCGGCGCCATTCCGGTTCCGGTCTACGCCGATGCCGTCGCCGAGGAACTCGCCTATGTGCTAGCGCACGCGGAGGTGCGCTTCGCCGCCGTCGAGGACCAGGAGCAGGTCGACAAGATCATCTCCATCAAGGAGCGGCTGCCGCAGCTCGAACGCATGTTCTATGAGGAGCCGCGCGGCCTGCGGGATTACGACCATAGCCGCCTGACGCCGATCGCCGACATCATCAAGGATGGCGCCGAGGCGTTGAAAGACGCAGCCTTCGCCAAAACGATCGATGACGGCATCGCCAACGGCAATGGCGACGATCCGTCGATCATTCTTTACACGTCCGGCACCACAGGCCAGTCGAAGGGCGTGATGCTCACCTGCGCGCGCTCGGTGCAGGCGGCGGTCGATACCGTGATGTTCGACAAGCTGACCGAGCGCGACGTCGCGCTCGCCTATCTGCCGCTCGCCTGGGTCGGCGACCATTATCTCAATTATGCGCAGAGCCTCGTCGCCGGCTTCTGCATGGCCTGTCCGGAAAGCCCGGAGACGATACAGCAGGATTTGCGCGAGATCGGCCCGACTTTCTATTTCGCGCCGCCACGGACGCTCGAACAGTTGCTCACCCGCGTGACCATCCGCATGGAGGATGCGAGCGCGCTGAACAAGTGGCTCTACCGCACCTTCATCGGCATCGCGCGGCGCTACGGCGAGAAGCTGCTTAACGGCGAGCCGGTGCCGTTGATCGGCCGGCTGCTCTATGGCATCGGCCGGATCGTGCTTTATGAGCCGCTGAAGAACACGCTCGGCCTGTCGCGCGTGCGCGTCGCCTATACGGCGGGCGAGGCGATCGGCCCCGATCTGTTCGCGTTCTACCGCTCGCTCGGCCTCAACCTGAAGCAGCTCTACGGACAGACCGAGGCGTTCCTCTACGTCACCGCGCAACCGGACGGACAGATTTATTCCGACACGGTGGGGCCGGCGATGACGAACGTCGATCTCCGGATTGCCGACGACGGCGAGGTACAGTTCCGCTCGCCCGGCATGTTCACCGAATATTTCAAGGACGAGGCCAAGACCGCCGAGGTGCTGACCGCCGACGGTTATGTGAAGACCGGCGATGCCGGCTTCTTCGACGAAAAGACCGGACACCTCAAGATCATCGACCGCTCCAAGGACGTGGGCAAGCTCAACAACGGCATGCTGTTCCCGCCGAAATATGTCGAGAACAAGCTGAAGTTCTATCCGAACATCCGTGAGGTCGTCGCCTATGGCGACAAACGCGATTACGTCGCGGTGATGATCAACATCGATCTCACCGCGGTCGGAAGCTGGGCCGAGCGTAACAACGTTGCCTATGCGTCGTATCAGGAGCTTGCCGGCCATCCGCTGGTCTACGACATGATTGCCGAGCACGTCGCGGAGGTGAACAAGTCGCTGGCGTCGGAAACGATCATGGCCGGTGCCCAGGTCAAGCGGTTCCTGATCCTGCACAAGGAGCTTGATCCGGACGACGGCGAACTCACGCGCACGCAGAAGGTGCGGCGCGGCTTCATCGCCGAACGTTATGCGCCGCTGGTCACTGCGCTCTATGACGGTTCGACCGAGGCCGACATCTCGACCCAGGTGACGTTCGAGGACGGCCGCAAGGGCGTGATCTCGGCGCGGGTGAAGATCCGCGACATGGCGCTGGAGCCGATCCGCGCGCCGGTGGGGAAAGCCGCATGACGGCGCCGTATGCGGAGATCGTGCCGAATGCGGCGAGCGCCGCCCGGTCCGGCCGGATCGGCGACCGGCTGCTGTCGGTCGAGAACGTGTCGCTGTCGTTCGGCGGCGTGAAGGCGATCACCGACGTGTCGTTCGATATCCGCAAGGGCGAGATCCGCGCGATCATCGGCCCGAACGGCGCCGGCAAGACCTCGATGCTCAATGTCATCAACGGCTTCTATCATCCGCAGAAGGGCCGCATCACCTTTCGCGGCAAAACCCGCTCGAAGATGCGGCCGTTCGAGGCGGCCTATGGCGGGATTGCCCGCACGTTCCAGAACGTCGCGCTGTTTCGTGGCATGTCGGCGCTCGACAACATCATGGCTGGGCGCACGTTGAAGATGAAGCGCAGCTTCTTCTGGCAGTTGCTGCGTTATGGCCCGGCGCTCCGCGAAGAGGTGGAGCACCGCAAATTCGTCGAGGAGATCATCGACTTCCTCAAAATTCAGGATATTCGCCGGGTGCAGGTCGGGCGGCTGCCCTATGGCTTGCAGAAGCGTGTCGAACTCGGCCGCGCGCTGGCGATGGAGCCGGACCTGTTGCTGCTCGACGAGCCGATGGCCGGCATGAATGTCGAGGAGAAGGAGGACATGTCCCGCTTCATCCTCGACGTCAACGAGCACTTCGGCACCACCATCGCGCTGATCGAGCACGACATGGGCGTGGTGATGGACCTGTCCGACCGTGTCGTGGTGCTCGATCACGGCATCAAGATCGCCGATGGCACGCCGGACGAGGTGAAGGCCAATCAGGCGGTGATCGACGCCTATCTCGGCGTGGCGCATTAGGGGCGGGCGATGAATCTCCTCTATCAAATCTTCATCGATCCCTTCGTCCAGATGGGCGGCGCGCCGGACCTTTTGGTGCAGACGCTCTGGGAAGGGCTCGTTGGCGGCGTGCTCTACGCGCTGATCGCGCTCGGTTTCGTGCTGATCTTCAAGGCGTCCGGCGTGTTCAATTTCGCGCAGGGCATCATGATGGTGTTCGCGGCGCTGACGCTCGTCGGCCTGCATGCGACCTTGCGAAGCTGGGGCGTCGCGCCCGGCGATCTCGCCGCCTATCTCGCTTTGGTGCTTACGCTGGGCGTGATGTTCGTGCTCGCCTGGACGGTCGAGCGCGTGATGCTGCGGCCGCTGGTCAACCAGCCCGACATCATCCTGTTCATGGCGACGTTCGGTCTGACCTATTTCCTGATCGGCTTCGGCGAATTGATTTTCGGCGGCGAACCGAAGGTGATGATCACCGACGACCTGCACCTGCCGCGTGGCGCTATCGAGTGGAAGGTGTTCGGCGGCTTCGTCAGTTTCCAGAAGATTGACATCGCTGCGGCGGTAATCGCCTCGGTGATGGTGGCGGGGCTCGCGTTGTTCTTCCAGAAGACGCGGATCGGCCGGGCGCTGCGCG
>MKWA01000009.1:199364-200968 GCA_001899285.1 Rhizobiales bacterium 64-17 | reverse complement strand
TCGTCTGGTTTGCCGCGGGCATCGTCGCGCTCGCCACCGGCATCATGTGGGGCGCTCGCTCCGACGTGTCGTTCGCGTTGCAGATCATCGCCTTGAAGGCGCTGCCGGTGCTGATTCTCGGCGGCTTCACCTCGGTGCCGGGCGCGATCGTCGGCGGCATCATCATCGGCGTCGGTGAGAAGCTCGGCGAGTTCTACTGGGGCCCGCTGCTCGGCTCCGGTATCGAGAGCTGGCTCGCTTACGTCATCGCGCTGGTGTTTCTGCTGTTCCGGCCGCAGGGCCTGTTCGGCGAACGCATCATCGAACGGATTTAGCGCATGTTTTACCGCGAGGCCGGCCAGTTCAAGACGAGCTACGAGGCGGACGAGTCGGTCTTTCCGATCCGCCAGGACCGCTACGGCATTGCCATCATCCTGCTGCTGGCGATCGTCGGCGTGCCGCTGCTGGCGTCAGAATTTCTGATCAGTTCGTTCTTCGTGCCGGTGCTGGTGTTCTCGCTGGCGGCGATCGGGCTCAATCTGCTCACCGGCTATACGGGGCTGTTGTCGCTCGGCAGCGGCGCCTTCATGGGTGTCGGCGCCTATGCCTGCTACAAGCTGACGACCTTCTTTCCGGACGCCAACATCGTCCTGATGATCCTGCTGTCGGGTTTCGCGGCCGCCGCCGTGGGCGCGCTGTTCGGCCTGCCGTCGCTGCGGATCAAGGGGTTCTATCTGGCGGTGGCGACGCTCGCCGCGCAGTTTTTCCTGTCGTGGTGCTTCGTGCGCGTGCCATGGCTCTACAACTACAACGTCTCCGGTGCGATCGAAGTGCCGACGCGCGCCATGTTCGGCGTGCCGGTCACCGGTCCGAACGCAACGCCGACCACGCGCTATCTGGTGGCGCTCGGCATCGTCATCGTCATGACCTGGCTCGCCTCCAATCTCATTCGCGGTCGCATCGGTCGGACCTGGATGGCGGTGCGCGACATGGATCTCGCGGCGGAGCTGATCGGCATCAAGCTCTATCGCACCAAGCTGCTCGCCTTCGCGGTGTCGTCGTTCTATTGCGGCGTCGCCGGCGCGATGATGGTGTTCCTGTGGTTCGGCTCGGCCGAGCCGGACACCTTCAACATCAACCAGTCGTTCTTCATCCTGTTCATGGTGATCATCGGCGGGCTCGGCAGCCTGGTCGGATCGTTCTTCGGCGCCATCTTCATCTGGGGCGCGCCAATCGTGATCAAGACGCTGCCGTATTATTTCGATATCGCGATTGCCGCGGCGACGGTCGAGCATCTGACCTTCATGATCCTCGGCGCGCTGATCATCTTCTTTCTGATCGTCGAGCCGCACGGTCTCGCGCGGCTATGGCAGATCGGAAAGCAGAAACTGAGGGTGTGGCCTTTCCCGTATTGATTGGGCACACTTGACGGCAGAACCGCCGCGTTGTCGTGGCGGATATGAAATGCCCCGGATACCGGGGAGAGGCCGGGCGCCGCGCGGCGTCCGGAGAGGAAGCAACAGGGAGTACAACGCGATGCGCGCGACTTATCTCGCTCTGGGTGCGATCGTTGCGGCGGGGCTTGCCCTGCCCACGGCGCCGGCCCAGGCCCAGGATACGATCTA
>MKWA01000009.1:131775-199315 GCA_001899285.1 Rhizobiales bacterium 64-17 | reverse complement strand
CAGATCGCCAACGGCATGCACGACTATCTCACCATGCTCAACGAGCGTGACGGCGGCATCGGCGGCGTCAAACTCGCCGTCGACGAATGCGAGACCGGTTACGACACCAAGAAGGGTCTCGAATGCTATGAGCAGGTGAAGGGCAAGAAGCCGGTCATCACCAATCCGTGGTCGACCGGCATCACGCTCGGCCTGATCCCGAAGGCGTCGGTCGACAAGATTCCGATCCTGTCGATGGCTTACGGCCTGTCGGCCTCTGCGGTCGGTGACGACTTCCCGTGGATCTTCAATCCGCCGGCCACCTATTGGGACGGCCTGTCGATGATCATCCGCTACATCGGCACCAAGGAAGGCGGCCTCGACAAGCTCAAGGGCAAGACGTTGGGCTACATCTATCTCGACGCCGGCTTCGGCAAGGAGCCGATCCCGATGTTCGAGCAACTCGCCAAGGATTACGGCTTCACGCTGAAGCTGTATCCGGTCGGCGCCACCGAAATGCAGAACCAGTCGGCGCAGTGGCTCAACGTCCGCCGCGACCGTCCCGCCTATATGGTGATGTACGGCTGGGGTGCGATGAATCCGACCGCCATCAAGGAAGCGGTCAAGGTGAACTTCCCGATGGACAAGTTCATCTCGATCTGGTGGCCGAGCGAGGATGATCCGCGCTCCGCTGGCGATGCCGGCAAGGGCTTCAAGACCCTGAACTGGCACGGCGTGGGCGCAGACTTCCCCGTCGTCAAGGACGTGCAGAAATACGTCGTCGACAAGGGCCTGAGCAAAGCCAGCAAGGAAGCCGTCGGCGAAGTGCTGTACAATCGCGGCATCTACAATTCGATGCTGATCGCCGAGGCGATCCGCAACGCGCAGAAGCTCACCGGCAAGAAAGTCGTGACCGGCGAGGATGTGCGGCGCGGCATGGAGACGCTCAATGTCGATGCCGCTCGCCTCAAGGAGATCGGCATGCAGGGCTTCACCGATCCGGTCAAGCTGACCTGCGCCGACCACAACGGTCACAGCGCCACCTTCATGCAGGAATGGGACGGCAAGAAGTATGTGAAGGTGTCGGACCTGATCAAGCCGATGAACGACAAGGTCGAACCGCTGCTCAAGGCCGCGGCGCAGGACTATGTGTCGAAGAACCAGCCGTGGCCGAAGCGCACCGAAGCGTGCGACAAGGCTTCGTAAGCTGAACGACGATCCTCTCCCCGCTCTGCGGGGAGAGGTTTTCTTTCGGTGTCATTCCGCGGACCGGTGACATGACCAGCGCGACCACGACAGCGGCGACCAACGCAAAGGCGGCGGCAGCCGATCTGGTGCTGTCGGTCAACAATATCGAGGTGATCTACGATCACGTCATCCTCGTCCTCAAGGGCGTATCGCTCGACGTGCCGCGCGGCGGCATCGTCGCGCTGCTCGGCGCCAATGGCGCGGGCAAGACGACGACGTTGAAAGCGATTTCCAATCTGCTGCATTCCGAGCGTGGCGAAGTCACCAAAGGCTCGATCCTGTTCGAGGGTGAAGAGGTGCAGGATCTGTCGCCGAACGAACTGGTGCGCCGCGGCTGCATCCAGGTGATGGAGGGTCGGCATTGCTTCGGCCATCTCACTATTGAGGAAAACCTGCTGACCGGCGCGTTCACGCGCCGCGACGGCAACGCCGCGATCCGGCGCGACCTCGATATGGTCTACACCTATTTTCATCGGCTGCGCGAACGCAAGGAGTCGCAGGCCGGCTACACCTCCGGCGGCGAGCAGCAGATGTGCGCGATCGGCCGTGCGCTGATGTCGCGGCCGAAGATGATCCTGCTCGACGAGCCGTCGATGGGGTTGGCGCCGCAGATCGTCGAGGAAATCTTCGAGATCGTGAAAGACTTGAACGGCAAGGAGAACGTCTCGTTCCTGCTCGCCGAGCAGAACACCAATATGGCGCTGCGCTATGCGAGCTACGGCTACATTCTCGAAAACGGCCGCGTGGTGATGGACGGCGACGCCAAGTCGCTGACCGAGAACGAGGACGTGAAGGAATTCTATCTCGGCATCGCCGAGGGCAAGCGAAAATCGTTCCGCGAAGGCAAGCATTACCGCCGCCGAAAACGCTGGCTCGCGTGACAAGAAAACCGGGCCGCAAAGCGGCAAGTATAAAGCGGCACGTATCATGACCGAGTATTACGACGCACTCGAAACCCGTTCGGCCGACGCGCGGGCACAGGATCACTATGCGCGGCTGCGCGAGACGCTGCGGCTGGCTTTGACCGCGCCAGGCTGGACCCGGCACCTCGGCCGCATCGACGCCGGTGCCATCGACGGTCCGGCAGCACTGGCGAGGCTGCCGGTGCTGCGCAAGGCCGATCTGCCGCAACTGCAAAAGGACGATCCGCCGTTCGGCGGCTTCAACGTCACGCCGCCTGGCCGCTGCAAGCGGCTGCAGATGTCGCCGGGGCCGATCTTCGAGCCGGAGGGATTTGGCGAGGATTTCGGCGGGGCGGCGCGCGCGCTGTTTGCCGCCGGCTTCCGGCCCGGCGACGTGGTGCACAATTCGTTTTCATATCATCTCACGCCCGGCGCCTACATCATGGAAGAAGGCGCGCATCAGCTCGGCTGCGCCACTATTCCCGGCGGCGTCGGCAACACCGAGCAGCAGCTCGAGGCGATCGCCCGGTTCCGGCCGAGCGGTTATGTCGGGACGCCCGATTTCGTGAAGATCCTGCTCGATGCCGCGGAGAAGACCGGCCGCGATGCGTCCTCGCTCAAGCGCGGGCTGATGTCGGGCGCCGCGCTGCCCGGCTCATTACGGGACGAGTTGATGGGACGCGGCTTTGCGGCGCTGCAATGCTATGCGCTCGCGGAGGGCGGCGTCGTCGCTTACGAGAGCCCGGCTTGCGAGGGCCTGATCGTCAATGAAAGCGTGATCGTCGAGATCGTGCGGCCGGGCACCGGCGATCCGGTGCCCGCGGGCGAGGTGGGTGAAGTCGTCATCACGACCTTCAACGCCGACTATCCGATGATCCGGCTCGCCACCGGCGACCTCTCGGCGATGTTGTCCGGGCCGTCGCCGTGCGGCCGCACCGGTCCGCGCATCAAGGGCTGGATGGGTCGCGCCGACCAGACCGCCAAGGTCAAGGGCATGTTCGTGCATCCGCGCCAGCTTGCCGAAGTAGCGCAGCGGCATCCAGAACTCGTCCGGCTGCGGCTCGTGGTCGGCCGCGCGGCGGAGCAGGACACGATGACGCTGTTGGCCGAATGCGCCGCGCCGGGCGCGGGCCTCGATGCAGCCGTGGCGGAGACCCTGCAATCGGCGACCAAGCTGCGCGGTGTCGTCAAGCTGGTCGCGCCCGGCAGCCTGCCCAATGACGGCAAGGTGATCGCCGACGAACGGCCGGTCGGCTGACACACTTGACCGCGCCGCCGGTTCGCGGCTCATAGGCGCATGTCATCTGGAATATCATCGGCTCAATCGGATTTTCCGGCGCGCCGCATCGGCGTGTTGCTGGTCAATCTCGGCACGCCGGACGCGACCGACTACTGGTCGATGCGCCGCTATCTCAAGGAATTCCTTTCCGACCGGCGCGTGATCGAGGAGAACCGGCTGAAATGGTGGCTGGTGCTCAACCTGATCGTGCTGTCGGTGCGTCCCGGCCGCAAGGGCCGCGATTACGAGAAAATCTGGAATCGCGCGCGCAATGAATCGCCGTTGATGACCATCACCCGCGCGCAGGCGGAGAAGCTTGCGCCGCTCCTCGACGATAACAGGCTGACGGTCGACTGGGCGATGCGTTACGGCAATCCGTCGATCGCCTTGAAGCTCGACGCGCTGCAACGCGCCGGCTGCGACCGCATCCTGCTGGTGCCGCTCTATCCGCAATATGCGGCGGCGACCACGGCGACGGTGTGCGACAAGGCGTTCGACGCGCTCGCCGCGATGCGCGCGCAACCGGCGCTGCGCGTCGCGCCGGCCTATTACGACGATCCGGTCTATATCGACGCGCTGGCGCGCTCGATCGAGCGGCATCTGGCGACGCTCGACTTTCAGCCGGAGGTGTTCCTCGCCTCGTTCCACGGCATGCCGGAAGAGTATGTGCGCCAGGGCGATCCCTATGCCGGCCAGTGCGCCGAGACGACGCGGCTGCTGCGTGCGCGGCTCGGGCTTGACGAGCAGCGGTTGCGCCTGACGTTCCAGTCGCGGTTCGGGCCGGCGGAATGGCTCAAACCCTATACCGACAAGACGGTGGAACAGCTGGCGCGCAAGGGCGTGAAGCGGCTCGCCGTGGTCACGCCCGGTTTCGCCGCCGATTGTCTGGAAACGCTCGAGGAAATCGCCATGGAAAATGCCGGCATCTTTCGCGCGGCAGGCGGCGAAGCCTTTGCCGCGATCCCGTGTCTCAATGACAGCGAGGACGGCCTGCGCGTGATTGCCGGAGTGGTCCGCCGCGAATTGGGCGGCTGGTTGTAAGCGTCACATCAAAACGGTGGTCTGCTTGCCGCCGCCGACGCAACCCATCACAATGAGTCTGGCAATTCAGCCAGTGACGAGGGCGAGATGTCCGGATTCGATGTGTTCGTAATCGCGATCGTTCTGCTGGCGATCGTGCTGGTGGTCAGCGGCGTGAAGACGGTGCCGCAGGGTTATTCCTGGACCGTCGAGCGTTTCGGCAAATATACGCGCTCGCTCGGGCCGGGCCTCAACCTGATCATCCCGATCTTCGACCGGATCGGTCACAAAGTGAATGTGATGGAGCAGGCGGTCGACGTGCCGCAGCAGGAGGTCATCACCAAGGACAACGCCACCGTCACCGTCGACGGGCTCGCCTTCTATCAGGTGTTCGACGCCGCCAAGGCGAGCTACGAGGTCGCGCATCTCGATCAGGCGATCATCAAGCTGACCATGACCAATATCCGCTCGGTGATGGGCGCAATGGATCTCGACCAGATGCTGTCGCATCGCGACGAGATCAACGAACGGCTGCTGCGCGTAGTCGACGCGGCCGTGTCGCCGTGGGGCGTCAAGGTCAACCGCATCGAGATCAAGGACATCGTGCCGCCGGCGAATCTCGTCGCCTCGATGAGCAAGCAGATGCAGGCCGAGCGCGAGAAGCGCGCGGAAATTCTCACCGCCGAGGGCCAGCGGCAGGCGGCGATCCTGCGCGCCGAGGGCGAGAAGCAGGCGCAGATTCTGGAAGCCGAAGGACGTCGCGAGGCGGCGTTCCGCGATGCCGAGGGCCGCGAGCGCCTGGCGCAGGCCGAGGCGAAGGCGACCGAGATGGTCAGCGCCGCGGTGGCGCAGGGCGACGTGCAGGCACTCAACTATTTCATCGCAGAGAAATACCTCAAGGCGTTCGGCGAGATCGCGGGTTCACCGAACCAGAAACTGGTCATGGTGCCGATGGAGACGACCGGTATTCTCGGCGCGCTCGCCGGCATCGCCGATCTCTCGAAGTCGGCGTTCTCCGGCGACACGCGGCCGGCGGCGCGTCCCGGCTCCGCGTCGGTCCCGCCGGTGCCGAAAGCATAAGGACGGGTCATGACGTCACTGGTCGTTTCGCTCGGTGGCTGGAGCTGGATCGTCGCCGGTCTTGCGCTGCTGATCCTGGAAGTGCTGGCGCCCGGCGCCTTCATGATGTGGCTCGGCCTCGCCGCGCTGGTCGTCGGCATCGTCTCGCTGACGATCGACTGGTCGTGGCAGGCGCAGTTCGTGGTGTTCGCGCTTCTGAGCGTGGCGTCGATCCCGCTGTGGCGGCGGTTCGGCCGCGCCGTCGGGCCGCGCAGCGACCAGCCGTTTCTCAACCGTCGCGCCGACGCGCTGGTCGGACATTCTTATGTGCTGGATCAGCCGATCGTCGAGGGCACCGGACGGCTGCGCGTCGATGACACGCTGTGGCAGGTGCACGGTCCCGATATGCCGGCCGGCACGCGTGTGCGCGTCACCGCCGCCGATGGCGCGACACTGACGGTCGCGCGGGACAACTAGCCTTACGCCACGCCGGCGCGTAGCAGGTCGTGCAGATGCAGGATGCCGACCGGGCGCTTGCCCTCGGCGACGATCAGTGCGGTGATCTTCGACGAGTTGAGAATTTCCAATGCCTCGCTGGCAAGCTGATCCGGGCGCACGGTCTTCGGCTGGCGCGTCATCACGTCATCGACGCTTACTGACAGCAGATCGGGTCGCATATGCCGCCGCAAATCGCCGTCGGTGATGATACCGGCGAGCATGTCGTGCGCATCGACGATGCCGACGCAGCCGAGGCCCTTGCCGGTCATCTCCACCACGGCATCGGACATGCGCGTGCCGAGCGGCACCAGCGGAATGCGCGCGCCCGTGTGCATCAGGTCGCGGGCGAATTTCAGCGCCGCGCCTAGCTTGCCGGCCGGATGGAACACGCCAAAGTCGATGGCGGTGAAGCCGCGGCTCTCCAGCAGCGCGATCGCCAGCGCGTCGCCGAGCGCGAGCTGCATCAGCGAGGAAGTGGTCGGCGCCAGGTTGTGCGGGCAGGCTTCGCGCGCTTCTGGCAGCGCCAGCGTGATGTCGGCGGCCTTGCCGAGCGTGCTTCCGACGCCAGCGGTCAGCGCGATCAGGGTGATGCGATAGCGCCGCGTATAGTCGATCAGGCTTTGCAGTTCGGTGGTCTCGCCGGACCACGACAGCGCCAGCACCACGTCCTGCGTGGTGATCATGCCGAGATCGCCGTGCCCGGCGTCGCCGGCATGGATGAAGAACGCCGGCGTGCCGGTCGAGGCGAGGGTCGCCGCGATCTTGCGGCCGATATGGCCGGACTTGCCCATGCCGGTGACGATCAGCCGGCCGGGCGCTTCGCGGATCCGCTCGACCGCCGCGGAGAACGCGCCGCCGAGCCCGTTTCCCAGCGCCGCCGACAGCGCCTTGAGGCCATCGGTCTCGACCTCCAGGGCGCGCACGGCGGAGGCGATGGAGTCGAATGAGTCGGTCATTGAACGGGTCGGGCTTTTGGTCTGGGTCATCGGGACCTGGGTATCGGGGCTCGGCACCGGGTTCCATTCCGCTTCGATGGAACGAAGCAGGGGTCACGGCGCCGCGCCTCCTTAGCACGGGGTGGAAGCGGTCGCGACCCGGCAAGGCGGGGGCTAGCCGATCTCAACGCCTCGTTAACCATAACCTTTTCTACTCCCTTAACCAAAGCCTGCCGGCGCGTCGCCGGTGGGCTGCGGGCCGTTGCTCGCGCCGGAAGGGGCGCGAGCCGGCACAGGAGGATCGCGGGTGCCGCGTCGGGGTAGCAGGCGGAGTCGGATGTGGCCGTGCGGCGTGGGTGCCGCGGCGGTCGCTGCCGCATGCTTCGGATTTGCCGCGTCAGCGCCCGCCCAGACCGCCGTGCCGTCCGCTGATCCGTTCGCGCCGGCGTCGCGCGACGCGCTGAAGGTGACGCCGGGCTTCAAACCCGCGGGCAAGGCGCCGCTCGGCCCCTCGACGCGCGGCTTCACGCCGGTTCCGTCCGGCGCCGGCCGTACCGGCTTCGACTCGACCAATGCGCGCAAGAAGGACGCCGCGAGCCGTCCGGCGAAGAAACCCGCCGCTCCGCCGCAAATGTCTTCTCCCGGTGGTGCGCCTGCATCCGATGCCGCGCCCTCCGTCGCCGCGCCCGCGCCGTCGTCCTATCAGAAGCCGATCCCGCCGCTCGCCGAGCAGGCGATGGCCGCGCGCATTCCGGTGACGCCGGTCGGCGTGCAGCCCGCGCCGATCGTCAAGCGCAAGAAGCTTGCGGCCGAGGGCGACCCCTATGAACCGCTCGGCCTGCGGCTCGGCACCTTCGATGTGTTTCCCGCTGTTGAAGCCTATGGCGGCTTTGACACCAATCCCGGCGCGCGCAGCAGCGGCAGCGGGTCGGCGCTGGTCACCGTCGCGCCGGAACTGCGCGCGCAGTCGAACTGGGTGCGTCACGAACTCAAAGCCGATCTGCGCGGCAGCTATAACTGGTATCGCGACGATCTCACGCCGTCGATCAGCCGCCCGCAGGCGACCGGCAGCGTCGATGGCCGCATTGATGTGACGCGCGACACGCGCATCGATCTCGGCGGCCGGTTGCTGGTCGGCACCGATTATCCGAACAGCCCGAACCTGCAGGCGGGCCTGTCGCGGTTGCCGATCTTCACGACGTTCGGCGGCGTTGCCGGCATCGCGCATCGCTTCAACCGGCTCGAACTCGGCGTGAAGGGAACGGTTGACCGCACCGTCTGGCAGTCGTCGTCGCTGGTCGATGGCACGACGTCGGACAACAACGACCGCAACCTCAACCAGTACGGCGGCACTCTACGCGCCGGCTACGAACTACGGCCCGGCGTCACGCCCTATGTGGAAGGTGGCTACGACACGCGCGTGCATGACCTGACGACGGATTATTTCGGCTACCAGCGCGATTCCAAAGCGTGGCTCGGTCGTGTCGGCACCACGTTCGAACTGAGCCGTCTGCTCACCGGCGACGTGTCGATCGGCTATACCAAGCGCACCTATCAGGATCCGCGGTTGCCGGATGTGAAAGGTCTGCTGTTCGATGCATCGCTGTTGTGGAATGCGACATCGCTGACCAATGTGAAGCTCACGGGCAAGACCAGCGTCGGCGAATCCACCGTGCCCGGCATTTCCGGTGTGCTGTATCGCGATGTCGGTTTGCAGGTCGATCACGCGCTGCGTCGCTGGCTGATCGCCACGGTGAAATTCGGCTTCGGCTTCGATCTCTATCAGGGCAGCGCGGCGGCGTTCGGCATCGATTCCGACCGCGAGGACCAGCGCTATGCGCTCGGCTTCGGCTTGACCTACAAACTCAGCCGCGAGTTGTGGCTCAAGGGCGAGGTGCGGCGCGAATGGCTGCGCTCGAACGTCACCGGCTACAACTACGACGCCAACGTGTTCCTGCTCGGCCTGCGGCTACAGAAGTAGCAGCATGTTGCGCTCTTTATCCACCTCATCCTGATAAGTACGCCTAAGCTCGCGGAGTGAAGGCGCGCGTCTCGAAGGAGGAAGTGGCCACAGTGCTAACGCCCATGGTCCGAGACGCGATGCGAAGCCTGTCATCGGGCCGCGCTTAGCGCGGACCCGTTGGCATCGCTCCTCGCCATGAGGCTGTCGAGTATGATCACCCTAGCAGCTTCCTGATCTCGTCGCGGAATTCCGGGGCAATGTCCGGCCGCTCCAGCGCATAGGCGACGTTGGCGGACAGGAAGCCGATCTTCGAGCCACAATCGAAGCTGCGGCCGTCGAATTTCAGTCCGTAGAATTTCTGCTTCGCCATGAGCTGCAGCATCGCGTCGGTGAGCTGGATCTCGCCGCCGGCACCGCGCTCCTGCTTTTCAAGGATGTCGAACACCTCGGGCTGCAGGATGTAGCGGCCGGTGATGATCAGGTTGGACGGCGCGTCTGCCGGTTTCGGCTTCTCCACCATCTTGGTGATGGCGAAGGCTTTGCCCTTCGCCTCGCCGACGCCGACCACGCCGTAGCTCGACACGCGATCGTGCGGCACTTCCTCGACGGCGATGATGTTCGCCTTGTCGCCGATCTCGTTGGCGGCGTCGATCATCTGCGCGAGGCAGCCGCGCGGATGCTGCACCAGCACGTCCGGCAGCAGCAGCGCGAACGGTTCGCGGCCGACCAGTTCGCGCGCGCACCACACCGCATGGCCGAGGCCGAGCGGCGACTGCTGGCGGGTGAAGCTGGTGTTGCCCGCGCCCGGCAGATCGTTCTCCAGCGCCGAGAGTTCGTTCCGCTTGCCACGTTCGTCGAGCGTCATCTCCAGTTCGAACTGCCGGTCGAAGTGGTCCTCGATGACGTTCTTGTTGCGGCCGGTGACGAAGATGAAATGCTCGATCCCGGCCTGCCGCGCCTCGTCGACGACGTGCTGGATCAGCGGCCGGTCGACGACGGTGAGCATCTCCTTGGGCATCGCCTTGGTCGCGGGAAGGAAACGGGTGCCGAGGCCGGCAACCGGGAAGATGGCCTTGCGAATACGGGTCATGAAAATCCGAGGTTCCAGAACAGGGACGCGGAGGGCTTGGCCGTGGCCTCGCCCGATTTGGTGGCTATGTCTCTAATCCGTCGGCCTTGATGATATCTTGATGATAATCCTGCCGGCGGAACAGCGGGAGCTGTTAACGTCACCGAAACGATAACCGGGCACCCATAGAGGCGGGAAATAAGGACGGATTGAGGCTCATGGTGCCAATGAGACCAACCCGCTCGCGGACACCCCGCGGGTTCATTCTTTCGCTGGCTATGGCCGCTCTGGCGGCCGGCGGTAGCCTGACGCTGGCTGCCGCTCAGCCAAAGGCCGACCGGCTCGTCACCGGCTCGATCCCGGCCAATACCAAGATGCCGGCTGCCAAGCCGTGGAGCGGCGAATCGGGCGCGTCGGGGCATCCGGAGATGACCGCCGAGGCGATCCGCGCGGCGGCCGACGATTTTCCCCGCTGCATCCAGAGCCTGTGGCCGCAGGCCGCGCGTCATGGTGTCAGCCGGGCCAGCTTCGAGACCCTGACCAACGGGTTGAAGCCGGACCTGCGGCTGATGGACCTGATGGACAGCCAGCCGGAGTTCACCAAGTCGTTCTGGGATTATCTCGATGTGCTCATCACCGATGCGCGCATCCAGAAAGGCCGCGAGCTTCTGGAGAAATACCGTCCCGTCTTTGATCGGGTCGAGCACGCTTACGGCGTTGACCGGCACATCCTCGCGGCGATCTGGGGCGTCGAAACCAATTACAGCACGCTCGCCGGCGACCGGCCGGTGCTGCGCTCGGTGGCGACGCTCGCCTGTATCGGCCGCCGCCAGGCTTATTTCCGCGATGAATTCCTGATCGCGCTGGAGATCCTGCATCGCCGCGACATCGCGCCGGAGCATTTCGTCGGCTCGTGGGCCGGCGCGTTCGGGCCTACCCAGTTCATGCCGCGCGCGTTCAAGCGGTTCGCGGTGGACTTCGACGGCGACGGGCATCGCGACACGGTTGATTCCATTCCCGACATGCTCGCCTCGACGGCGAACATGATGAAGAGGAACGGCTGGCAGGCCGGCCATAGCTGGGGCTATGAGGTGGTGGTGCCGGCGACGCTGGATTTCTCGCTGGCCGACAAGGCGCGCATGCTGAGCATGCGGCAGTGGGAACAACTCGGCGTGCATCGCGTCAACCGCGCGGCGTTCCCGCGGCCGGATGACCACGCGTTCCTGCTGGTGCCGGCCGGCGTGCAGGGGCCGGGTTTCCTGATGACGCACAACTTCCGCGTCATCATGAAATACAATCCGGCCGAAGCCTATGCGCTCGCCATCGGCCATCTCGCCGACCGGCTGCGCGGGGGGGCGGCGTTCGTGCAGGACTGGCCGCGCTACGAGCGCGTGCTGTCGCGGGCCGAACGGCTGGAACTGCAGCAGTTGCTGGCGAACCACGGGTTCAATATCGGCGAGCCGGACGGCCGGCTCGGCGGCGAGACCCGCGCGGCGATCCGGGCGTTTCAAAGCCGCACCGGCCGGGTGCCGGACGGATTTGCCTCCGCGAGCGTTCTCGACATGCTGCGCGGGCGTTAACCAGCGACAAAAAGACAGGTCGGCCAAAGACATGGCCGGGGAGTGCCGATCTTCAAGTTGACATTTTTATCGGGCTGATGACCTTGGTTTAAATCCTGGTTTTTCTGGTGCCGGCGCCGCCGGCACATCACCGGCCGGTCCCGATGGGTCAGATTCGCTCCTGCTTCACGACCGTTGCTGCGACCGTTCTGGTCGCGGCGGCGGGGATGCTGTGCGTGGTCGGTGACGCGCAGGCGCAGTACCGCCGACCGAGTTTCCTCGAGCAGCTGTTCGGCGGTGGCGGTTTCCAGCAGCCGCCGCCACAATACCAGCAGCGCCCGCAGACGCATTCGTCACAGCCGCAGCAGACGGATTCGAGCCGTGCGCCACCACCGCGCAAGAGCGACAAGTCGGACACACCGCCTACGACCACGGTGATGGTGTTCGGCGACTCGTTTGCCGACTGGCTCGGTTACGGCCTCGAGGATTCTTTCTCCGACACGCCGGAAGTCGGCGTGGTGCGCAAGAACAAAACCTATTCCGGTTTGATCCGCTACGAGGCGCGGGGCGATCTCGACTGGCCCAATGTCGTGCGCGACACGCTCGCCAAGGAGAAGGCCGACTACGTCGTCATCATGCTCGGCCTGAGTGATCGTCAGGCGATCCGCGAAGCGGCGCGCAAAAAAGAAGAGACCAAGAAAGACGAGAAGAAGGACACCAAAAAAGACGACAAGGCCAAGGACGACAAAGAGGCCAAGAAGGAGGCCGCCGACGACAAGCCGGCCGCAGCCGCCAATGACGACGACGAGGGCGAGCAGCCGAATATCGCCGCGCCGGAGCGCACGACCCGTGCGCCGGGCGGCAGCGCCGAATTCCGCAGCGACCGCTGGGCGGAACTCTATTCGCGCAAGATCGACGAGATGATCGCCGCGGCGAAATCGCGCGGTGTGCCGGTGATCTGGGTCGGCCTGCCGTCGATCCGCGGCACGCGCTCGACCTCGGACGCGCTTTATCTCAACGATCTGTTCCGCAGCCGCGCGCAGAAGGCGGGCGTCGTCTATGTCGATGTCTGGGACGGCTTCGTCGACGAGAACAACCGCTATTCGCTGCATGGTCCCGACGTCGAAGGCCAGACGCGGCGTTTGCGCGCTTATGACGGCGTACACTTCACCTCCTACGGCGCGCGCAAACTCGCGCACTATGTCGACCGGGAAATCCGCCGTCTGATGTCGGGTCGCGGCACCGCGCCGATCGCGCTGCCGTCCGGCACGCCGACGCCCGAACTCGCCGCGCCGTCAGGCCCGGCCGCGCGTCCGCTCGCCGGGCCGGTGGTGTCGCTCACCGCTGCGCCGCAGAACGCGGGCGAGCTGGCCGGTGGCGGACGTCCATCCGCCGCTGATCCGGTTGCCGCGCAGGTTCTGGTCAAGGGCGAACCGGTCGCGCCGCCGCCCGGCCGCGCCGACAACTTCGCCTGGCCGCGCGTCTTGCCCGGCACCACGCCGGCATCGACCGCGCCGCCGCCGGTGGCGGCCACGCCCGCGTCCGCCTCGCCGGCTGCCGCGCGCACGTCATCCAATCCCGCGACGACGGAAACGCCGGACGGGCGCAGCCGCCGGTCCACACCTGCGGCGACGCCGGAACGCCGCGCCAGCGGCGAGCCGCATCAGCGCCCGCCGGCAACGATGCAGCAACGCCCGCCGCAACAGCGGCCGGCGCCGCCACCGCCGCGCGGCGGTGGCCTGTTCGATATTTTCAGATAAGCGCGTTCAGCGCGGCAGCGACGTCGATCCCATCAGGAACGCGTCGATCGCGTGCGCGCACTGCCGCCCCTCGCGGATCGCCCATACCACCAGCGACTGGCCACGGCGCATGTCGCCGGCGGCGAACACCTTGGCCTTCGAGGTCTTGTACGCGACCGTGTCGGCCTTGACATTACCGCGCGGATCGAGCGCGAGACCGAGCGCGGCGACGAGCCCTTCGTGCACCGGATGGACGAAGCCCATCGCCAGTAGCACGAGATCGGCTTCGACATCGAACTCGGTGCCCGGCACCGGCTTGAATGACGCATCGACCTCAGCGCATTTCAGCTTGGTGACGTGACCGTCCTTGCCCTCGAAGGCGACCGTGGTGACGGCGAAGTCGCGCGTCGCGCCTTCCTCGTGGCTCGAGGAGATGCGCAGCTTGAGCGGCCACAGCGGCCAGGTGAGCGCCTTGTTCTCGTGCTCCGGCGGCTGCGGCATGATCTCGAAATTTGTCACCGAGACTGCGCCCTGGCGGATCGAGGTGCCGATGCAGTCCGAGCCGGTGTCGCCGCCGCCGATGACGACGACGCGCTTGCCGGTGGCAAGGATCGGCTCGGCCGTCACCGCTTCGCCGCTGACGCGGCGGTTCTGCTGCGGCAGGAAATCCATGGCGAAATGGATGCCCTTGAGGTCGCGGCCGGGGATTTGCAGATCGCGCGGCGCTTCGGCGCCGCCGGTCACGGCGACCGCGTCGTAATCGTTGAGCAGCGTCTCGGCCGCCACGTTCTGGCCGATATGCGCGCCGTAATGGAAGGTGACCCCTTCCGCCTGCATCTGTTCGACGCGGCGGTCGACGTGGACCTTCTCCATCTTGAAGTCGGGGATGCCGTAGCGCAGCAGGCCGCCGGCTTTGGCGTGCTTCTCGTAGACATGCACATCATGTCCGGCGCGCGCGAGTTGCTGCGCGCAGGCCATGCCGGCCGGACCGGCGCCGACCACGGCGACCTTCCTGCCGGTCTTGTGCGCGGCGATCTCCGGCTTCAGACCCTGTTCGATGGCGCGATCGGCGATCGCGCATTCGATGGTCTTGATGGTGACCGGATTGTCGTCGATGTTGAGCGTGCACGACGCCTCGCACGGCGCCGGGCAGATGCGGCCGGTCACTTCCGGGAAATTGTTGGTCGAGTGCAGGTTGCGCGCCGCCTCGTCCCATTCGCCGCGATAGACGAGATCGTTCCAGTCCGGAATCTGGTTGTTGACCGGGCAGCCGGTCGGCGCGCCGGTGATCCGGTTGGTACCGTGGCAATACGGCACGCCACAATCCATGCAGCGCGCCGCCTGGTTGCGCGTTTCCTCGTCGCCGAGCGGGATGACGAATTCGCGATAGCCTTTCACGCGATCTTCGACCGGCGCGTAGTCGCGATCGTTGCGCTCGAATTCGAGGAAGCCGGTGATCTTGCCCATGGTGCTTCTCCTCACTCCGCCGCTTGCAGGTTGGCTTTCGCCATGTCGGCGAGCGCGCGACGGTATTCGACGGGCATCACCTTCTTGAACAGACGCTGATATTTCGGCCAGTCAGCGAGAATCTCTTTCGCGCGTTTCGAGCCTGTGTATTCGGCGTGGTGGGTCAGCAGCTTGCGCAGCCGTGCATTGTCGTGCCGCGTCATGTCGGACATCACATCCACCAGGCCGTGGCTTTCCAGATCATTCTTCATGCCGAACGCGCGGTCGTCGATCTCTTCCTCTTCCGGCATCGGCTCGAGCTCGACCATCGCCATGTTGCAATGGTCCTTGAAAGTGCCGTTCTCGTCGAGCACATAGGCGATGCCGCCGGACATGCCGGCAGCGAAGTTGCGGCCGGTCGGGCCGAGCACGACCACGACGCCGCCGGTCATGTATTCGCAGCCGTGGTCGCCGGTGCCTTCGACGACGACGGTGGCGCCGGAGTTGCGCACGGCGAACCGTTCGCCGGCGATGCCGCGGAAATAGCACTCGCCGGAAATCGCGCCGTACATGACGGTGTTGCCGACGATGATCGACTCTTCCGGCACGATGCCAGTGTCGGCCGGCGGTTTGATGACGATGCGGCCGCCGGACAGGCCCTTGCCGACATAGTCGTTGCCTTCGCCTTCCAGTTCGAAGGTAACGCCCCTGGCGAGCCAGGCGCCGAAGCTTTGGCCGGCTGTGCCCTTGAACGCCACATGGATGGTGCTGTCCGGCAGGCCCTCGTGGCCGTAGCGCTTGGCGACTTCACCGGACAGCATCGCGCCGGCCGTGCGGTCGGTGTTGCCGATCTTGCTTTGCAGGCGAACCGCGGTGCCGTGTTCCAGCGCCGGCCGTGCCTCAACGATCAGCTTGCGGTCGATCACCTTGTCGATGTGGTGATCCTGCTGCTCGCTCTTGTAGAGCTTCACGTCCGCCGCGGTTTCCGGCTTGAAGAACAGCCGCGAGAAGTCGAGGCCGTTCGCCTTCCAGTGTTCGATGGCGCGTTCGCGGTCGAGCATCTGCAACTGGCCGATCATCTCGTCGAAGTGGCGATAGCCGAGCGAGGCCATCAGTTCGCGCACTTCCTCGGCGACGAAGAAGAAGTAGTTGATGACGTGCTCGGGCTGGCCCTTGAAGCGTGCGCGCAGTACCGGGTCCTGGGTGGCGACGCCGACCGGACAGGTGTTGAGGTGGCACTTGCGCATCATGATGCAGCCGGCCGCGATCAGCGGCGCGGTGGCGAAGCCGAATTCGTCCGCGCCGAGCAACGCGCCGACGACCACATCGCGGCCGGTGCGCACGCCGCCGTCCACCTGCACGGCGATACGGCTGCGCAGCTTGTTGATCACCAGCGTCTGGTGGGTCTCGGCGAGGCCGATTTCCCACGGGCTGCCGGCATGCTTGATCGAGGTGAGGGGGGATGCGCCGGTGCCGCCCTCGAAGCCGGAGATCGTCACATGGTCGGCGCGCGCCTTGGCGACGCCGGCGGCGACGGTGCCGACGCCGATTTCCGAGACGAGCTTGACCGAGACGTCGGCGGCCGGGTTGACGTTCTTGAGATCGAAGATGAGCTGCGCGAGGTCTTCGATCGAATAGATGTCATGGTGTGGCGGCGGCGAGATCAGGCCGACGCCCGGCGTCGAGTGGCGGACCTTGGCGATCACCTGATCGACCTTGTGGCCGGGCAACTGGCCGCCTTCGCCGGGCTTGGCGCCCTGCGCCATCTTGATCTGCATCATGTCGGAGTTGACGAGATACTCCGTAGTGACGCCAAAACGTCCCGAGGCGACCTGCTTGATCGCCGAGCGCATGGAATCGCCGTTCGCCATCGGCTTGAAACGGTCGGATTCCTCGCCGCCTTCGCCGGTGTTCGACTTGCCGCCGATCCGGTTCATGGCGATCGCCAGCGTGGTGTGCGCCTCGCGCGAGATCGAGCCGTAGGACATCGCGCCGGTGGCGAAGCGGCGGACGATGGCTTGCGCCGGTTCGACTTCCTCGAGCGGCACCGGCTTGCGGCCGTCTTCCTGCGCTGGCTTGATGCGGAACAGGCCGCGGATGGTCAGCAGTCGCTCGGTCTGCTCGTTGAGCAGCTTGGCGAACATGCGGTACTGCTCCTGCGAGTTGCCGCGCACCGCGTGTTGCAGCGCCGACACCGAGGTCGCGGTCCAGGCATGTTCCTCACCGCGCACGCGCATGGCGTATTCGCCGCCGACGTCGAGCATTGTGCGGTAGACCGGCGCGTCGCTGAACGCGTCGCGATGGCGGCGCACCGTCTCTTCGGCGATCTCGGGCAGGCCGACACCTTCAATCTGGGTGTGTGTGCCGGTGAAATAGCGTTCGACAAACTCCGCCCGCAGTCCGACGGCATCGAAAATCTGCGCGCCGCAATAGGACTGATAGGTGGAGATGCCCATCTTCGACATGACCTTGAGCAGGCCCTTGCCGACCGACTTGATGTATTTCTTGATCGCCTCTTTCGGCTCCGGCTTGCCGGGCAGCTTGTCGCGCATCGCGGCGAGCGTTTCAAAGGCGAGATAGGGGTTGATTGCTTCCGCGCCGTAGCCGGCGAGACAGGCGAAATGATGCACCTCGCGCGGCTCGCCGGATTCGACGACGAGGCCGACCGAGGTGCGCAAGCCGCAGCGGATCAGGTGATGGTGCACGGAGGCGCAAGCGAGCAGCGACGGGATCGCGATCCGGTCGGTGCTGACCTTGCGGTCGCTCAACACGATGATGTTGGTGCCGGCCCGCACCGCTGCCTCGGCCTTCTCACACAGCGCGTCGATGCCCCAGCGCATGCCGGTGGCGCCGTGCTCGGCGGGGAAGGTGATGTCGAGGGTCTTCGACTTGAAGTGTGATCCGCTCACCTCGGAGATCGAGCGGATTTTTTCCAGATCGTCGTTGGTCAGGATCGGCTGGCGCACCTCGAGCCGCTTGATGGTCGACATGCCCTTGAGGTCGAGCAGGTTCGGCCGCGGCCCGATGATCGAGACGAGGCTCATCACCAGCTCTTCGCGGATCGGGTCGATCGGCGGATTGGTGACTTGCGCAAAGTTCTGCTTGAAGTAGGTGAACAGCAGCTTGGAGCGGTCGGACAGCGCCGAGATCGGCGTGTCGGTGCCCATCGAGCCGATCGCTTCCTCGCCGGCTGCGCCCATCGGCGTCATCAGGATTTTGATGTCTTCCTGCGTATAGCCGAACGTCTGCTGCCGATCGAGCAGCGACAGGTTGGACTTGGGCGCCTGCTTGCCGGAGGCGGGGAGGTCTTCCAACACGATCTGCGTGCGATCGAGCCATTCTTTGTAGGGGTGCGCCTTGGCCAGCGTTGCCTTCAATTCATCATCGGGAATGAGGCGGCCTTCCTGCAGGTCGACCAGCAGCATCTTGCCGGGCTGCAGCCGCCACTTGCGCACGATCTCCTTCTCCGGAATGTCGATCACGCCCATTTCCGAGGCCATGACGATCCGGTCGTCGCGGGTGACGAAATAGCGCGCCGGGCGCAGGCCGTTGCGGTCGAGCGTCGCGCCGATCTGGCGGCCGTCGGTGAAGGCGATGGCGGCGGGGCCGTCCCACGGCTCCATCAGCGCGGCGTTGTATTCGTAGAACGCGCGGCGCTGCTCATCCATCAACGGATTGCCGGCCCAGGCTTCCGGCACCAGCATCATCATCGCGTGCGCCATGGAGTAGCCGCCGCGCACCAGGAATTCGAGCGCGTTGTCGAAGCAGGCGGTGTCCGACTGGCCTTCGTAGGAGATCGGCCACAGCTTGGTGATGTCGTTGCCGAACAGATCGGACGACACCGACGCCTGCCGCGCCGCCATCCAGTTGACGTTGCCGCGCAGCGTGTTGATCTCGCCGTTGTGCGCGACCATGCGGAACGGATGCGCCAGCGACCAGGTCGGGAAGGTGTTGGTGGAGAAGCGTTGGTGCACCAGCGCGATCGCGGTCTCGAAATCGGGCTCGCTCAGATCGGGATAATAGGTCTTGAGCTGGTCCGCGAGGAACATGCCCTTGTAGACCACCGTGCGGCACGAGATCGACGACGGATAATAGTGAGAGAGGCGGCGCTCGCGCTGCTTGTAGATCGCGTTGGAGATGGTCTTGCGCAGGATGTAAACGCGGCGCTCGAACTCGTCTTCGCTGAGTTTCTGCTCGCCGAGGCCGATGAACACCTGCTGATGTACGGGTTCGGTCGGGATCACGCTCTTGCCGAGCGTCGAATTGTCGGTGGGAATTTCGCGCCAGCCGAGGAGGCGGAAGCCCTCGTCGGCGATCTTCTCGGCGTAGATGTCGCGGATGATCTCGCGCCATTCGTTGTCTTGCGGCAGGAACAGTTGCCCGACGGCATATTGCCCGGCCGGGGGCAGCTTGAAGTCGAGCTCCTCGGCCTTGCGGCTGAAGAAACGATGCGGGATCTGCACCAGGATGCCGGCGCCGTCGCCCATACGCGGGTCCGCGCCGACCGCGCCGCGATGTTCTAGGTTGCAGAGGATGCGCAGCGCGTCCTCGACGATCTGATGCGACTTGCGGCCCTTGATGTCGGCGATGAAGCCGACGCCGCACGAATCCTTGTCGAGCCGCGGGTCGTACAGGCCCTGCGCCGCCGGCGTGCCGGGATCGAGCGTTGCGAGCGTGCGTTTGTCGGCACGCAGAGCTTGGCTGGAAAGGGCCTGGCTGCGGTCGTCGCGCTGTACGCTCATCTGTCCCATCCTCGCCCAGGCTCGTCGCCCGGGAGGTCCGAAGTTTCACCCATTGCCGCGAGTGGCGGCAGTTCGTCTGTCTGCGGTCGTCCGGCACTGCGAGGTTCGGCTATCGGCCAAACCCGCATTCTTGGGTCGCCTTGCGGCAATAAGCCCAATAGGACAGTAGTACTGTCCTTTAGAACCTTGCCAAATTTTGCACCGCCACACAAGGCGGGTCTACGGATGAATCGCGACTTTCCGCCTGAATGTTGCGCGGGTGCCCCCGGTGTGGGCAACGAACCGGTGCTCGACCACCGTCAACCTGCAACGCCGTTGCGTCAGGCGAATGACGCGCCGGGTTAACCGTTTAATCGTCAATTCGATAAAACCCGCGTCAAAGGCTGCGTTTCGTTGATTCCAGCAAGCCGCTTCGCGAAGGTGACACGAACCCAACTGCGCGTGATGCAGGGAGCCAGTGTCATGACCGACGTCGCCGCCAACGGACCGTCCGCCCATCCCCTCGACAATCTTGCCGACCGGCTGAATGCCCTGGTGCCGCCAGCGCAACCCGGCCGCTCGGCTGCGGTGGAAGCCGCGCTGCGCAAGAGCCGGGCGCGGGTCGCGGTGGCGACCCGGCGCGCCGACCGCCGCTCCTTTGTTGGCAAGCTGATCGAAAATACCCTGCGCGGCGTCGGCGTGGTGCCTTATGCGCTGGTGGCGCTGGCGCTGCGGCTGGTGATCGCGCGGGTGTTCTTCCTCGCCGGCCAGACCATGATCGAGGGGCCGCGCGTCGCGCTGACCCCGCCGGCGCCGGTCAGCCAGTACCTACCGTTCGAATGGTCGTTCGTCGTGCCGACCGGCGTGAAGGCGGAAACCTTCGCGATGTTCGCCAACCAGTTCTCCGCCGTGCCGGTGCCGCCGACGATCGGCGCCTATCTCGTCAGCTTCGCGCAGTTCCTGCTGCCGGTGCTGCTGGTGCTCGGCCTGGCGACGCGGTTCTCGGCGTTCGGTCTTCTGGTCATCACCATGATGATCCAGTTGTTCGTCTATCCCGATGCGCTGTGGACCACGCACATCTACTGGATCGTCATTCTCACCGCGCTGATGTCGGCGGGACCGGGCACGCTGTCGCTCGATCATCTGATCCGCTGGGCGACGCGGCGGTAACCGGGGGCATGGCCGTGCGCGCCAAGCTGATCTTCGGCCTGTTCTGCATCGGCGGCGCCGTCGCGCTCCTGGCGGTGCGCGCACCGGCGCAGCAGACCGGGAGCATTGCGCCAGCCGCACGCGCAGCCGATCCGGCGACGCTCGACGCGCAACTGCGTCCTTATGGCTTCGCGATGCTCGATGCGCCCTTGCGGCAAGGGCCTTACTATCTGGTGCGCGCGCGCGATCCGCGCGGCATCGAAACCCGCATGGTGGTCGAGGCCGACAGCGGCCAGATCGTCTCGGCAACGCCGGTGACGACCGCGGTCCGGCCGCCGGATTATTCACCGTATTACGACGCCAGCCCGCGCATCATTTCGATCCCGCAGGCTGACGACCTGCCGGTGCCGCAGCGTCAGGCCCATGTGAACCGTGAACATGTGAATCGTGAACATGTGACGCGCGAACATGATCGCGCGCCGCGTGCCTCTGCACCGCAACGTCCGCAGCGAACCGCCGGCCGCGCGCCGGTTCAGGAGCCGATGGCGGAGCCGGTGCCGCCGCGCCGCGTGGTGCGTCAGGTCGTGCCGCCGCGCGAACAGCCCTATCGGCAACCTTATCGTCCTGCTGCGATACCGCTGCCGCCAACCGATCCCGCGCCACGCGTGACGCCGCCTGTTGTGCCGTCTGACGTTGCGATATCGCCGCAAGCCGCGCCCGTGCCGCCGACTCCGCGGACGCGGCCGCGCACGGTGCTCGCGCCGCCGCCTTATGCGGAAGGTCCGACGCCGCTCAAGCCGCTTTATCATCGCGACAGCAAACGCTTTGCCCCCGCGCAGAGCGACATGCCGCCCGCGCTGCCGGAGACGAATGCGTCCGATACGCTGCCCGGCAGCGACCGGCATGCGGCGGTTCAACCGGGCTTGCCGTCGATCCCTGGGGCGCCGCCAGCCGTGCCGGTGTCCGAGCCGGCAGGCGTGCCGATGCCGCAAGCCGCCGACGCGCATGCGAATGCGAGCGAGATGCCGCCCGAGGAAGTCCCGCCCGGCACGGTGACGCTCGACACGCCGTCGCGATAACGTCCGCGAACGAGAGCCCGGCCCGGTTGGAATCGCTCCAGCCGGGTCATCATCTTTTCGCCATTTCGCCGCAAAAAGCTGTCGTTTCGCCCGTCGAACGCCCCAATCCCCGCCGAGCTTGTGCGCGCGCCGCGTCGCGGCACATCGGGTTAATCGGGAGGGCTGTCATGAAACGTGCGACTATTCTCGCCACCGCCATTTCGCTGTTCGGATCGCTCGGAGCCAATGCAGAGCCGCTGCGCGCCATACCGGCTCCCGGCGGCGCGATGCCGGCGTTCGAGGCGGTGACGATCACCCGCTCCATGGGGCTTGATCCGCTCGGCGGGCCGGTGTGGCGCAACGGTCGCTATGTGCTGCTCGCCACCGACGACGATGGCCGCGAGATGCGCGTTGTGCTCGATGCCTATGACGGCTCGGTGCTGGCGGTGCGGCCGCTGGCCCGCGGGTATTTCGAGCCGGGCGAGCGCGGTTACGGTCCGCGCGATTATGTGGTGCGCGAGCAATACGACACGGTCGAGCCGGTGGTGCCGCCGCTGCCGCGCGGAACCCATGCCGTGCCGCCGCAGCGTCGCGTGGCGCTGGCGCCGCCCGCAACCGATCCGCACAAGCCGGTTCGGAAGAAACCTGTCGTCAAGCCGGCGCAGTCGGCGAAAGCGACGGTGCCGTCGCCGACGGCGAAGCCCGACACGACGATGAAGTCCGAAGCGGCGAAACCGCAAGCGGACAAGAGTGTGAAATCGCCGGCGACGCAGCAGGCGCAGACCACCGGCAGCGCGTCCGCCGAGCACAAGGAGATCCGCAAGATCGAGCTCTACAAGACGCCGGAAGACAAAGCAGCGACACCAGCGGAGGCTGCCAATCCTGCCGAAGCCAAACCGGCAGACGCGAAGCCTGTCGACCAGCCTGACAACGGCGCGCCAACCACGCCAGTCAATCCGCTCTTGTAACGCGATCGACATCAACGGGCCCGAAACGAAAAACGCCCCGGACACAGGTCCGGGGCGTTCGCATCGAGGGGGCGTCAATCGATGCTGATCAGGCTGCCTGCGCTTCGACCAGCGTGGGCTTGCCATTGCCGATCGGAATCTGACGCGGCTTCTTCGCCTCGGGGATTTCCCGGACGAGATCGACGTGCAGCAGACCGTTCTCGATGGTGGCGCCCTTTACCTGGACGTGGTCGGCGAGTTGGAAGACGCGCTCGAAGGCGCGCGCGGCGATGCCCTGATAGAGCACCTCGCCCTTGCTGGTGTCTTCCTTGGATTTATCGCCCTTGATGGTCAGGGTGTTCTCTTTCGCCTCGATCGACAAATCCTTCTCGCCGAAGCCGGCGACGGCGACCGAGATGCGGTAGTCATTCTCGCCCGTGCGTTCGATATTGTAGGGCGGGTAGCCCGGCGCGGCGTTGTCGAAACCGTCCAGCATGGAAAACAGACGGTCGAAGCCGACGGTCGAACGATAGAGCGGAGCAAGATCAAAGGTACGCATTGGCATATCCTCTTGGGTTGAGCGACATGCGGGTTTCGCCCGCCGAAATGGCCGGGCTTGTTCCCGTGTGCAGCCGGAATGGCCTGCACGGGTTCGATATGGGCGTGCCGAAAGCGATTTCAAGAGCGGCGATATTTTCCTAAGTCTTTGACCGATATTATTATTTTAAGACCCATTGATTCCGCCGTGCCAACCCCGGTGGCGGAATCGGCGGTGCTGCTATAAGGACCGCAACCGGCATTCCGCATGACACTCGTTTCCATCCCGGCCAATCCCGCCCCTGACGACGCCGTGAGCGGCACCATCCGCACGCGCGACGGCGTCAATCTGCGTTATGCGCGGTTCGCGCCGCCGCCGGGCCGCAAGGGAACGGTGCTGCTGCTGCAGGGCCGCGCCGAATTCATCGAAAAGTATTTCGAGACGGCGCGCGACCTGCGCGCGCGGGGTTTCGCGGTGGCGACGTTCGACTGGCGCGGGCAGGGAATGTCCGACCGCGCGCTGTCCGATCGCCGCAAGGGCCATGTGCGCCGCTTCAGCGAATACGGTGTCGATCTCGACGCGATCATGGAGCAGGTCGTGCTGCCCGACTGCCCGCCGCCGCTATTCGCGCTGGCGCATTCCATGGGCGGCGCGGTGCTGATCGAAGCCTGCGCGCAAGGCCGCCGCTGGTTCGATCGCGTGGTGTTGAGCGCGCCGCTGATCGGCCTGCCGCGGCAGCCGTTTCATGGTTTCGCCGGGCCTGCGCTCGGCCTGATGCGGCTGATGGGACGCGGCAGCGGGTTCGTGCCGTCGGCGGCGAGCTTCGACATCACCGATTTCGTCGGCAACGTGCTCACCTCCGATCCGGTGCGGTTCGCGCGCAATCGCGCGGTGCTGGAAGCGGAGCCGCAACTCGGCCTCGGCGCGCCGACCATCAGTTGGGCGCAGGCGGCGATGAAGCAGATGCGCCGCTTCCGGATGCCGTCCTATCCGTCGCGCATCCGCCAGCCGATCCTGATCGCGGCGGCGGGGCAGGACGATGTGGTGTCGACGCCGGCGATCGAGGAATTCGGCGTGCATCTGCTCGCCGGTTCGCATGTCATCGTGCCGGGCGCGCGTCACGAAATCCTGCAGGAGCAGGATCTCTACCGCAAACAGTTCTGGGCGGCGTTCGACGCCTTCGTGCCGGGCACGCCGCTCTACTGAACCGTTCCAGGAAAAGTGTGAAGCGGTTTTCCGTCCGGAACGGCGAACGATAAAAGCCTTATCCGACCATCCCGGCCTTGAGCATCGCCATCGCCGCGCGATGCACGCGCACGTCACCGGCGGCGACGATGCGCCCGCCCGTTTGCGGCGGTCCGCCGTCCCAGGTGGTGATGATGCCGCCGGCGCCGGAGATGATCGGGATCAGCGCCATGATGTCATGTGGCTTCAGGCCGGTTTCGATCACCAGATCGACATGGCCGGCCGCCAGCATGCAGTAGGCGTAGCAATCGCCGCCGTAGCGCGACAGCCGCGCCGCGTCCTCGACCGTGGCGAAGGCCGCACGCTCGTCCGGCTGCATCAGCCGCGGGCTGGTCGTGTAGACGACCGCCTCGGAGAGCTGTGCGCACTCCCGCACGCGCAGGTCGCGCGTGCCGGCAGGGCCGCGATAATGCGCCGCCGCGCCGTCGCCGGTGAAGCGCTCGCGGGTGAATGGCTGGTGCATCATGCCGAACACCGGTTCGCCGAACCGCATCAGCCCGATCAGCGTGCCCCAGGCGGGCATGCCGCTGACGAAGGATTTGGTGCCGTCGATCGGATCGAGCACCCAGACATATTCCGCGTCGGCGCGCTCGTCGCTGTATTCCTCGCCGACGATGCCGTGGTCGGGGAAATTCCGGCGGATCAGCGCTCGCATGCCGTTCTCGGCCGCGCGGTCGGCGGCGGTCACAGGATCGAAGTCGCCCGGCTTCTTGTTCTCGACACTGAGCGCCGTGCGGAAGAACGGCAGGATCAGGTCGCCCGAGGTGGCGGCCAGTTGATCCACGAAAGCGGTGAAGTCGATCGCGGTCATGCCGGTCCCCGTTGGCTGCCGGTTTCGACTATCGGAGAACCGCGGGGCCGGCAACGGACTCCCGTCTGGTTGTACTTTGGCCCGATGCCATGCGTTTGTTGCACTGCAAGATGCGGCAAATTGCCCGCGTTTTAACCGGGAGTGGTCAGAAAATAGCTGTCGTAAGAATTCCGCCGTTGGTCGGTGGCAAAAAACTCGATCCAGCCATGCAAAAACAACAGAGGTAATCGCGTAAGAGGGCTTGCCTTTTGTGCGTCGCACTGTATGTTACCGCAATGCGGTAGCGAGAGCTATCGTTGCCCTCCTTGGGCGTTTCCTCCCTAGACTTGGGCCGCTTGCTTTCGCAGGCGGCCCTTTTTTCTTGTCGGTTTCCTGGGTTCGCCCCTGCAGGCCGGGACGGCCTATTCAGCCGCGGCGCGATACGGACGGATTTCGGCGAGCGGAATGTCGCCGAGTCGGTCAGCCAGGGTTTCCAGATCGGCGGCGAGCCGGGCGAAGCCGGCGGTGCGCTCGCGCTTGCGTTCGTTCATGTAGAGCGCGCGATTGATCTCGAGTTGCAGCGTATGCAGCCCGGCGGCCGGGTTGCCGTAATGCTCGGTGATGAAGCCGCCGGCATAAGGCTTGTTGCGGTTGACGCTGTAGCCGCAGCCGCGCAGCGTCTGCTCGACGGTTTCCGAAATCATCCCAACGCAACTGGTGCCGTAGCGGTCGCCGAGCACGAAATCGGGACGGCTGCGCTCGTCGCGGCTGCTGGCGGTCGACGGCATCGAATGACAGTCGATCAGCATCGCGGCGCCGTGGTCGCGGTGCAGCCGGCCGAACAGCCGGCGCAGCGCGCGGTGATAGGGTTTGTACAGGCTTTCGATCCGCTGCAGCGCCTCGTCCGCCGGAATGCGCCGGTCGTAGATTTCCTGCGCGTCACCGACCACGCGGGCAACGGTCCCGAGCCCGCCAGCCACCCGCATCGAACGGGTGTTGGCGAAGGAGGGGAGTTGGCCGTCGAACATGCGCGGGTCGAGTTCGTAGGGCTCGCGGTTGACGTCCACATAGCAGCGCGGGAAATGCGCGCGCATCAGCGGATAGCCGCGCGCCACCACGCCTGTGACGAGGTCGTCGACGAAGCTGTCCTCGGAGCGTTGCAAGGTGGCGAGACTGAGCCGTGCGCTCTCGAGAAACCGCGCTGGATAGACCGAGCCGCTGTGCGGCGAATTGAAGAAAACCGGCGCGCGCAAGGTCTGCGGTTCGTGGATCTCGAACGGCGGATCGAACTCATCGCTCGCAAGGCGCGTATCTTGACGCATCTCGTTCCGATCCACACCAACTCCAGCCGTTTACTCGCCGCCCGATCCTGACAGCTCTCGGGGCGTCCGTCAGGATAGCAAGATTGACCCCTGATACCACGCCGGGTGTGTCAGGGAACGCCATGGACGCCTCGGAGTTCACCGCATATTTACCCGGAACGGCGCAAATGGAGGCCGGGGAATTGGGGTTTCAGGGACGCAATGGACAACCGGGCGATTCAAGCAAAAATCCTGCTGGCTGAAGACGATACCGACATGCGCCGGTTTCTGGTGAAAGCCCTGCAGAACGCCGGATTCGAGGTTACCTCCTACGACAACGGGCTGTCCGCCTATCAGCGGCTGCGCGAGGAGCCATTCGAACTGCTGTTGACCGATATCGTCATGCCGGAAATGGACGGGATCGAGCTGGCGCGCCGGGCGGCGGAACTCGACCCGGACATGAAGATCATGTTCATCACCGGCTTTGCCGCCGTGGCCCTGAATGCCGATTCGGCCGCCCCCAAGCACGCCAAGGTGCTGTCCAAGCCGGTCCATCTGCGCGAACTGGTCTCGGAAGTGAACAAGATGCTGGCGGCCTGACCGGCCGTCGCGACGGGTCTGCCGGGTTTGCTGGGCGGGGTTGCCTGCTTGGGGCGGAGCCGATAAGAGACAGCGCAACGGGCGCGTAGCTCAGCGGAAGAGCACTACCTTGACATGGTAGGGGTCACAGGTTCGATCCCTGTCGCGCCCACCATCGCTGGAATAGCCTTCCAGCCCCCGCCCTTCATCGGATATCGCCAAGGCGCCTGCCGGGCGCGGCGTTCAGCGTGAAATCAGGGTCCGGTCGCGCGACAGCGATGCGGAAATCTCGTCCGCCGCCTTGCGGACCACCGGAACGGCCTCGGCGATGCGCCGCTCGCCCCATTTGTTCCCGCTCAGGGTCAGGCTCGCCACCGGCCGGCCGTGACGTGTGATCGGCGCGGCAATCCCGACCCGGTTGGCGGTGACTTCCCCTTTGGTCACCACGTAACCCGCTTTGCGGATCTGTTTGACGATCGCCGCAAACTCGTTCCAGTCGCGGATTTTTAGCCGGCGGCGAATGGCGACATGGTTCTCCAGATAGAGCGACTTGAGGGCGCGTGCCGATAATTGCGCCAGGATCGCCTTGGAGGTCGCGCCGGCAAAGATCGGCATCTCCACGCCGCGCCCGTAACCGGAGGGGACCGCTTTGGCGCCGTGCACCTCATGAACGCACATGACGCAGTCCTTGAATCGTTTGCTGATCATGACGGTGCAGTCCGCCCCCGACCGCGCCAGCAGCGCGTTCATGATCGGGTCGGCGTGCCGGATCAGGGGATCGGTATCGTGGATGATGCTTTCGTATTTGATGAAAGCCGGACCGAGCGCATAGGCCGCGCCGGTGACGGGAGCCAGAAACTGCGCACCGACCAGGTTCCTGACGTGCCGGTAGATCGTGCTGGTCGGAATCTTGAGCGTGCGGCGCATCTGCTCGACCGTCCAGGCCGGCCGGCGCCGATCGAACAGTTGCAGGATCATGATCTGGCGGCTGGTATTCTTCTTCATGTCGTGAATTGGCCGGGGTCGTGCGGGTTGAAGGGCGCGCGCGGCCGGAGCATGGCATCGACGCAATAGCTGTACCCTTTTGGCAAGGTGCCGATCCCAACGCAATCCGCGACATTTGGCCGAGTGTGGGTGATGTCGTGTCGCCGGCGGCGCAAGGCCTTAAGCGACATCGCCTGGGTTCAGAGAGCGTCCGGCCGCGGTCGAAAATCGCGCGCCAGCGGACACGGCCAATCTGCCGTCCCACGCCTTCATTCCAGCATCCGGAACTTCCCCGACTCCAAACCAATAAAATTCCTACAAAATGAGATTTATGAAAATACTCAAAAAACAATAATCCTGATTGACGGGGCTTCCCGTAGGAATATCATTTTCGGGAAAATTGCTGCCTGCCTATCGACACGCTGACCCGATCACGAGGTGAATGCGCGCGGTTAAAGTTGCAGAGCGCGCCAACGGAAAATCCAAAACGATACCGAAGAAGCGTGGCCCGCGCGCGATGCGCATCCGGTCACGATGGCACGGCGATGTTTCTGAACGGCATGGTTTCAACTCTGGCACGAGGCAATGGACATGACCCCGGATGACGTCGTGAAACGGATCAATCGCCAGGAGGTGATCGATCTCGCGCTCGCGCTCGGCAACATTGATAGCCCGAACGGCAGCGAAGGCGTGGCCGGACAATATGTCTACGACTGGCTCCATCAGAATGGCTTCAAGCCGAAGAAATTCGCGCTGACGCCGGAGCGCTTCAACGTCGCGGCCTGGCTGAACGGCAGCGGCGGCGGCTACAATCTGATCTTCAACAGTCATCTTGATACGACGCTGCGGCCGGATGCGATCTGGTCGGCACGCAACCCCAATGATCCGCTCTATCATTCGGCGTGGATCCAGGGTGACGAATTGCACGGCGACGGTCTCGTCAACGACAAGGGGCCGATGGCTGCATTTTTGGTCGCGGCAAAAGCGATCAAGGACGCCGGTTATCCTTTGAAGGGCGATCTGATCGTCAGCGCGGCAGCCGGCGAGATTTCGCGCGAGCCGGTCGAGGAATTTCAGGGCTGGCAATATCTGAGCAAGGATCTCGGTGCGCGCTTCATGGTGACCCACGGCGCGGTCGCGGATTTCTGCCTGATCGCGGAAGGCACGGGGTTCGGCATCGTCTGGATCGAGCCGGGCAAGGCACACTTCAAGGTGACGGTCTATTCCGATCAGCCGCGCTACTATTCGCCGTATCTGCCGCGGCCGACGGGGATCGTCGATGCGCCGAACGCCATCGTGCGGACGACGGCGGTGATCCAGGCGTTCGAAAAGTGGGCCTACGAATACGAGCAGCGCAACACCTATAAGGGACAAAGCGGCACGGTGATCCCGAAGGCCAGCGTCAATGCGGTGCGTTCCGGCTATCCCTACAATCTGACCAGCACGCCGCAGCTTTGCAGCTTCTATGTCGACACCCGCATTTTGCCGGGGGCCAATCCGCTGGACGTGCGCGACGATCTGAAAAAGCTGCTCAAGGACGTCGGCGTTCCGGGCGAGGTGGAACTGTTTTTGTATCGGCCGGGATTTGAAGCGAAAGGCATCGAGCCGTTCGTCGATACGGTGCGGCGCTGTCACGCGCAGGTCTTTCCGACGCCGCCGCAGACCGTCAGCCCGTCGGTGTCGAGCATGTGGCGCGATGCCAATGCCTTCAACGAGCTTGGAATTCCCGCGCTGAGTTACGCGCCGCGTTCCGCCAGCCATGCCTCCAGCAAAAGCTTCAAGATCGAGGATCTGGTGAACGCGTCCATCGTCTACGCCCGGATCGCAATGGATCTCTGCAATCAGGACCGTCCGCGCGGCTTGCCGCTCGGATGTCACGTCAACGCCGACATCGCGGCGGAGGTGCAAAAGCGATCAGCCTGATATGCGGTGGTTAAAGCCGGAGTTCGTTGGAAAGACTTGAATCGATCACACGGGAATTCTCATATGGGGGCTCACGATGATTTGTTTTTCTTCAATCTCTCTGACCGATAGGCACTTGCATATTGTTGCGATGACGGCATGCGCAATAGCCGTAGCGGTCGGGTGCCATCCCGCTGCCGCGCAGGAATGGCCAAGCCGTTACGTGAAGGTGGTGGTGCCTTACGGCGCCGGTGGAATTTCCGATGTGATCGGGCGCATCACCGCCGAGCGGTTAAGCAAGAAGTTCGGCCAATCCTTCGTCGTGGAAGCGCGTCCCGGCGCCAACGGCGCCATCGGGACGGAATATGTGGCCCGCTCGCCGGCCGACGGCTATACGCTTTACGAAGCCGGTGGCGCACAGTTCTCCGTCGTGCCGTTGATGCAGAAGCTGTCATACGATCCGCTCAAGGATCTGACACCGATCAGCATGATCACCAGCAATGGCATGGCGCTGGTGGTCAATCGCAGCCTGCCGGTGAAGAACGTTCAGGAGTTCATCGACTACGCGCGCGCCAATCCCGGCAAGATCAACTACGGCTCGGTTGGTCGCGGCGCCAGCAGCTCGCTGGTTCCGGCGGCCTTTGCGCTCAAGGTCGGGTTGAAATTCGTCGAGGTTCCCTATACCGGCGCGCCGTCGGCCATCACCGACCTCTTGAGCGGCAACATCCAGATGTTCTTCGGCAATGTGTCGGACGTGGTCAGCATCATGCGGTCGGACAAGGTGCGCGTGCTGGGCATCTCCACTGAGAAACGCCTTGCGGAATTTCCCGATGTGCCGGCCATGGCGGAGACGGTGCCGGGTTTCGTCGTGACGGCCTGGAACGGCTATTTCGCGCCGGCGGGAACACCGAGGCCGATCATCGAGCGCCTGTCCAAGGCACTCGGCGAGATCGGCCGGGAGCCCGAGGTGATCCAGGCCATGGCAAAGCTCGGCGTCGATTCCGTCACTACCACGCCGGAGGGGCTGGCGGCGGCGATCCAGACCGATCTGCCGATCTATCACGCCGCCGCCGAAGCGGCGGGATTGATCAAGAAATAATCGCCATCCGCGGATGGTTGGTTCGCGTCAGTGCGACATCAGCGTCGGCACCGTCATCGCCTGCATGATGCCGCGCGTCGCGCCGCCGAGCACGAATTCGCGCAGGCGGGAATGGCCGTAGCCGCCCATCACCACGAGGTCGGTGGCAGCGTCCGCGGCGAAATTCAGGATCGTGGTGGGAACGTCCGTCGTCATCGGCAGCCGCTTGAGATCGACTTTCAGATCGTGACGGGCGAGATGCTGCGCGATGTCGATGCCGGGGAAGTCCTCGCTCTTCGGGCGATCGTTCTCGATCACGATGAGGTCCACCGCCTTGGCGCGCTTGAGCAGCGGCATGGCGTCGGCGGCGGCGCGGGTCGCCGCGCGGCTGCCGTCCCAGCATACGCTCACCCGGTTCAGCGTCAGTCCGCCTTTCTGGATATACGGCACCAGCAGGATCGGCCGTCCGCTGTCGAACAGCGCCGACTCGGCGATGATCTCGTCCATCGCGTCCTGATCGGGTTCGATCTGCTGAACCACGGCGAGGTCGAACCGGCGCGCGATCTCGGCAAAGCGCGTCGGCGCGCCGGCCGTGGTGACGTCGAAGCGGTGCGATTCCGCGGAGATGCCCTCGCGTCGCGCCAGTTCGTCGAACCGCGTGATCGCCGTATCCGCCTGCTGGCGCGCCATATCGCGCGCCTGTTCGAGATAGCGGCCCGACAGCGATGCGCCCATGTCGACCGGCGGCAAGGTTGGCTCGAACTGGAACGCGACGCCGGCGAGATGCGCCTGAAACAGGGCCGCGAGCGCGACGGCGAACGGCGTCGCCGGCGCCTTGTCCTGTCCGACCGGGATGTTGAGGACGATGTCCTTGATCATGATGCGCTCCTGTTGGACGGCTCTCTGCGGCGGCTATCTTTGCGCCGGGTCGCGCCTGCGAGGATAGGTCCGCCTGCATGGCAGCCATTGAGGGAGGTCAAGGCCGCGCCGGCAATGGCATCACGCGTTTGTGTCCGACGCTATCCGCGGTCCAGCAGCCCGGCCGAGAGCGCCATGCGCACCAGGTCGGACAGGCTCTGCGCCTGCATTTTCGTCATCACATTGGCGCGGTAGATCTCCACCGTGCGCGGGCTGATCGACAGGTCAAAGGCGATGATCTTGTTGGCGCGGCCGGCGACGAGTCCGTCGAGCACCTGACGTTCGCGGGCGGTGAGGCTTGCGAGCTTGCCGAGAATGTCGGCGCGCTCGCTGTCCTGCCGCTCGGCGATATGGCGGGTGTCGAGCGCGGCGCGCACCGCGTTGAGCAGGGCATCGTCGTCGAACGGCTTTTCGAGGAAATCGGCCGCGCCGTATTTCATCGCCTCGACCGCAAGCGGCACGTCGCCATGACCGGTGATGACGATCACCGGCAGCGGCTGCGGCAAGGCGCGCACATGGCGCAGCAGATCGATGCCGCTGATGCCGGGCATGCGCACGTCGGTGATGATGCAGCCGGCGTGATCCGCCGGCAGCTTGGCGATCAGTTCGGTGGCGGAGGCATAGGTCTCCACCGGCAGCCGCGCGCTCTTCAGCAGGAACGCCAGCGACTGGCGCACGCCGTCGTCGTCATCGACCACCAGTACCGTGTCGGCCAGCTTACTCATCGTCGAGATCCCGTTCGTCCACCATGCGCAAGGTGAACCGGAAGCGCGTACCGCCGCCTGGATTGGGCTCGGCGGCGATCTTGCCGCCATGCGCCTCGACGATGGTGCGGCAGATCGACAGGCCCACGCCCATGCCATAGCGCTTGGTGGTAAAGAACGGCTGGAACAGTTGCGCCGCCGCTTCCGGCGCGATGCCGGAGCCGGTATCGGCGACACTGATCTCGGTGAAACCGCCGGCGACCGGCGTCGAGGTAATAGTTAGTTCGCGCACCGGCCTGTCGGCCATCGCTTCGATGGCGTTGCGGATCAGGTTCACCAGCACCTGCTGCACTTGCACCTTGTCGGCCAATACCCGGTCGCAGGCCGGATCGAGCCGGAAGCGCACATGCACGCTCTGCTCGCGCGCGCCGACAAGGGCGAGCGCGCTGGCTTCCTCCACCAGCTTGGTGACGCTCTCCACCCGCCGCTCGCTTTCGCCGCGCGCGACGAAGTCGCGCAACCGGCGGATGATCTGGCCGGCGCGGATTGCCTGATCGGTCGCCTTCTGCATCGCCTCGCGCAGCATCACCGCATCCTCGTCGGTGCGGTGTTCGATCAGCCGGCTCGATCCCTTCAGGTAATTGGCGATCGCGGCGAGCGGCTGATTGAGTTCGTGCGCGAGCGTGGAAGCCATCTCGCCCATGGCGGTGAGGCGCGACATATGCACCAGTTCGGATTGCAGTTCCTGCAACCGCGTCTCGGTTCGCTGCCGCTCGGTGAGGTCGCGCACGAAGCCGGTGAAATAGGTCTGGTCGGAGGAGCGCATCTCGCCGACCGCAAGCTCCATCGGGAAGGTCGAGCCGCCCTTGCGCTCGCCGACGACGACGCGGCCGATGCCGATGATGCGCCGCTCGCCGGTGCGGTTGTAGCGTTCGAGATAGCCGTCGTGCCGTTCGCGATAGGGATCAGGCATCAGCATCTTGACGTTCTTGCCGATCACTTCGGCGGCCTGATAGCCGAACAGCCGCTCGGCCGCGGCGCTGAAATTGCGGATGGTGCCGCGCGGATCGATGACGATCATCGCATCCGGCACGGTGTCGAGGATTGATTGCAGGTGCGCCTCGCGGGCGCGCAGGTCGGCGTTGCTGGCGACGATGGCATCGCGAGTGCGCAGCAGCCGCTCGCCGAACCAGGCGATCCCGGCGCCGATCACCACGAATACGGTGAGCGCCAGCGTCTTCGCCGGGGTCAGCGGAAAATCCGACGGGTCGAGCGCCAGCAGCGCGCTGGCTGCCGTGGCCAGCAGCCCCGGACCAAGGCCGCCGAGCCGGCTCGCCGCCAGCACCGCCGGGATGAACAGCAGATAGCGGATTTCGCTTTGCAGGCTCTGTTCGAGGAGGAGGCGCAGGCCAAAGGCGGCCGCCGCCAGCGCCGCGGCGATCGGATAGCTCAGGGCCGGCCGCAGCAGCCGCGCGCGGCGCGGCGACGCCGCGGAGGACGTGGCATCGGGCGGGGAAGGGGCCGGCGCTGCGAGCATTGAAACGGGTTCGTCCTGATCGGTCGCGGCGTCACGCAGCCGCACCGCGCCGCCACATCACATTTACCCGCATCTCATGGCCGGTTGTGTGGTCCGGTCAACCCCCAATGGCGGCGGCCGTCGCCGACTACGTAGTTTCCCTTAGGGTGATTATCGGAATTTTCGCGGTCTCCCCCGCGCGCGATGGTGTCGGCACGGAATCAGAACCGCCACTCATCGGAGATCGTCATGCACACGGAGACCCTCCCGTTCCACGCTCCCGCCGCGCGCAGGATGGTGTCGGTGCCGCCACCGCGCCGCGCAACGGCGACGGTCGGCGATCTGTTCGATGTGATGGGCGTGCCGATGCAGTTCGCGCGCAACGAGGAAGTGTACGGCGCGGGCGAGCCGGCGGACTATCTTTACAAGGTGAAGTCCGGCTGCGTGCGCACCTATACGGTCTCGGCGGACGGCCGCCGCCAGATCGGCTCGTTCTATCTGCCGGGCGATGTGTTCGGCTTCGAGGCGGATGACGCCCACAGCCTCTCGGCGGAAGCGATCGTGTCCGGCACCGTTCAGGTGGTGAAGCGCGCGGCGCTCACTGCCCGCGCCGCCGGCGACGCCTCGGTCGCGCGGCTGTTGCTCGATCTCACCTGCGGCGAATTGCGCCGGGCGCAGGACCACATCGGCCTGTTGGTGCGCAGCGCCGCCGAGCGGGTCGCCGGCTTCCTGCTCGCGCTCGCCAAGCGCGAAGGCAGCGCCACCGAAGTCGTGCTGCCGATGTCGCGGCAGGATATCGCCGACTATCTCGGCCTCACCATCGAGACGGTGTCGCGCACGCTGACGCAGCTTGAAAGCACCGCGACCATCGCGCTGCCGAGCGCACGCCGCGTCGTGCTGCGCAACGCCGCCGCGCTGCGCGGTCTTGCCGCCTGACGCGATGTCCCGAGGGAGGGGATCATGGCGATCAAGCATATCCTCGCCCGGATCGACGGTTCTCCGGCCGATATCGCGGTGCTCGATTATGCGCTGATGGTCGCCGCGAAGCTGTCGGCGCATGTCGATGTGCTGCATTGCCGGTTCGCGCCGGCCGATGCGACCCGGCTGACCTCGTTCAAGCCGAAAGCCGGTGCCGGTCTCGACGCGCTGGTGGCAGAATATGCCAACGAAGCGGCGCTGCGCGCGCGCGATCATTTCGACCGGTGGCTGCGGGCCAACGAACTGATCGAGGGAGAGGCCGCGCCCGCCGGCTGTGTCTTCTGCTGGCGCGAACTGGTCGGGTGGGAATCCGATCTGCTCGCCGCCGCGGCGCGGCTCACCGACCTCACGATCATGGCGAAACCGGACCGTGCCACCGTGGCCGGGGCGCTGGCGCTGGAGACCGCGCTGTTTGAATCGCACCGTCCGGTGCTGATGGTGCCGGAAGGACCGCGCGCCGATCTGTTCTATCGGCCCATCATTGCCTGGAACGGCAGCCTGGAAGCCTCGCAGGCGATCAAGGGCGCGCTGCCGCTCCTGGCCGCAAGCCGGGATGCGGTCGAAGTGTTTGCGGTCGACGAACCGCGCCGCGATGCCGATCCGCATGCGCTGCTCGGTTATCTGCATTGGCACGGCCTGGTCGCGGCGCTGACGCCGCGGAGCGACGCCCCCGGTATCGGCGATGCCTTGCTGTGGCAGGCGCGCGCCCGCCGCTCCGGTCTGATCGTCATGGGCGCCTACACCCACGGCCATGTCCGCCAGATGCTGTTCGGCGGCGTCACCCGTCAGGTCATCGAGCAGGCAACCCAGCCAGTGCTGATGGCGCACTAGCGAGCCCGGAAATCATGTCCGACCACCCGCGTATCGTTTCGACCCACGACCACCAGGAGACTGTCATGCAATCCGCTCCCTTCCAATCCGTCTCGGCCTGGCTTCGCAATGTGTTTGCCGTGCGTGCGCTCCCTCACGATCTGGAGGAGGGTGGAGAGTTGTCCCGCATCGCCCATGATCTGGGTCTGACGGAATCCGAATTGAAGATGCTGGCCCGGAAAGGCCCGCAGTCGCCGCAACTGCTGTACGACCGCCTGCGCGAACTCGGTCTCGATCGTCAGGATCTCGCGAAGGCCGGTCCGGCGGTCGTGCGCGATCTCGAACACACCTGCGCCATGTGTCATTCGCAACGCCGCTGCGCCAAGGATCTCGCCCACCACGATGTCGAGGCCGGCCGGACTTACTGCGGCAACGAGACGACCTTGCAGTCCCTGAAGGACGACAAGGCGCATCAGGCGTCATGTCCGTAATCGGTTGGCGGATGACGGTACTGGCGGCGGCGATACTCACCGTCGCGTCGGCCGGCGCCAGCGCGCAGCTTTCGCCGGGTGAGCAGCGCGGGCGTGCGTTCGCGCTCGCCAACTGCGCGCGGTGTCATGCGATCGACAAGGTTAGTCCGAGCCCCTTGTCGCTCGCGCCGCCGTTCCGCACGCTGCATCAGCGCTATCCGGTGGAAACGCTCGATGAGGCGCTGGCCGAAGGCATCGTCACCGGTCATCCGAGCATGCCGGAATTCCGGCTGGAGCCGGATCAGATTGGCGATTTCATCGCCTTCCTGAAGTCGCTCGAACGTTGAGCGCGAGGGATCGAGTCATGGGTGAACCCGCACGCGATGTCATGGCTCCGTTCCTGTTCCGGTGTCCGACCACCGGGATGACGGTGCAGGACTTCGTGGCCCAGGACGAGGCGGACGATATTGGCGATCTCGGCACTCATCACGCGATCAAATGCATCGCTTGCGGCCGGGTGCACATGTTGGCGATCCGCCGTCTGGCCAATGGCGGTCTCACCGCGCTTGATCCGGATCAAGGCGATTAGCGGCCGGTTGCGCAAGATCAGGTTCATCTTGCGGAGAACGATCCATGCTCGCTCACCTCTCATCCGGCGAAACCATGTTCCTGGCGCTGATCGCCGTCGCCTTTCTGGCGTTCGGCGCGGCGCTCGCCTATGTCAACGCCCAGGCCGGCCGGCGTCCCGACGCCTGATCCCGGCGGGCGGCGCCCGAAGACTGCTCCCGCGCCCAGTCCAAAGCCCGCAGGCCGTTGAAATCACGGACGATTGCCGGTAAGACCCGCGCGCCGCCGGCTCCGGTGCCGGTGGTCGGGGCATGGCGCGGATTGATGGCGCAGGATAAGGCCAAGGAAATCGCGTTTTTCGACGGCCACGCTGCGGCCGACGACTACAACGTATTCACGGAAGCCTCGAACGCGTTGCTGATCGACAGCTTCGCGCGGCTCACCGGCCTCGCGCCGGGCGCGCGGGTCGCCGATCTCGGCTGCGGCTCCGGCCTGTTCACCGATCTCCTGCGTCAGCGCGGCTATCGCGCCGCCGGCATCGATATCAGCCCGAAGCTGCTGGAGGTCGGCCGGCGGAAATATCCGGGTCTGGAGCTGATCGAGGGCGACATCGAGCATCTGCCGTTCAAGGACGGCGAACTCGACGGCGTGCTGCTGTCCGGGGTGATCCACCATTTCCCCGATCCGCGCCGCTGCATCGCCGAGGTGCAGCGCGTGCTGCGGCCGGGCGGGCGCTTCATGGCGTTCGATCCGAACCGCCGCAATCCGTTCATGTATCTCTACCGCGACCGCTCATCGCCGTTCTACAGCCCGGTCGGCGTCACCGAGAACGAGCGGCCGATCGTCGCCGGCGAGGTGGCGGCGCTGTTTTCTGCCGCTGGTTTCAAGGTCGAGACCGATTATCTGTCAGGCTTGTCGTATCGGTATGTCGCGTCCTCGCGCGCGCGATTGTTTCTGCCGGTCTACAACTGGCTCGATTCCATGATTTTCAATCTGCCGCCGTTGGCTCCGATGCGCGCCTTCGTGCTGACATCGGGAGAGAAGCTGTGAGCAGTGCCAATTCATCCGCACCCGTCGCGGATATGACGGTGGTCGGCGGCGCCGGTCATGTCGGCGTGCCGCTGGTGCTCGCGTTCACCCATGCGGGCCTCACCGTCAACATCAACGATCTCAATCAGCAATCGATCGCGACGCTGAAGTCCGGCAAGCTGCCGTTCATCGAATACGACGCCGAACCGTTGCTCAAGGATGCGCTGGCCAGGAACCGGCTGGTGTTCTCGTCGTCGCCGGCCGGCATCAGCGCGCCGGGGCCGGTGATCGTCACCATCGGCACGCCGGTCGATGAGTTTTTCAATCCGGTGCAGCAGGCGGTGCAAGCCTGCATCGACTCGCTGCTGCCGCACATGGTCGACGGACAGTTGCTGATCCTGCGCTCGACCGTTTATCCCGGCACCACCACGTGGGTGGACGAGTATCTCAAGCGCGTCGGCCGCAACATCAAGGTGGCGTTCTGCCCGGAGCGGATCGTGCAGGGCTACGGCGTCAAGGAATTGCGCGAGATGCCGCAGATCGTCTCCGGTACTACGCCGGAAGCGGAGCGGGAGGCGGCGGCGCTGTTCGCGAAGCTCGCGCCGGAGATCGTCACGGTGAAGCCGCTCGAGGCGGAGTTCGCCAAGCTGTTCAACAACGCCTACCGCTACATCGAATTCGCCGCGACCAACCAGTTCTACATGATCGCCAAGTCGGCCGGCGCCGACTACCAGCAGATCATGAAGGCGATGAAGCAGAACTATCCGCGTGCCCGCACTGTGCCGGGGCCGGGCTTCGCCGCCGGTCCGTGCCTGTTCAAGGATACGATGCAGCTTGCCTCGTTCGCGCGCAATCAGTTCGGCATCGGCCACGCGGCGATGCATGTCAACGAGGGCCTGGCGTTGCACATGGTCGAGGATCTGCGCCGCCAGTTCGACCTCGGCGCGATGACCGTTGGTCTGCTCGGCATGGCGTTCAAGGCGGATATCGACGACACCCGCGCCTCGCTGAGCTACAAGGTGAAGAAGTCGCTGCGCACCGTGGCGCGCGACGTGATCGCCACCGATCCGTTCGTCACCACCGACACGGACCTCTTGCCGCTCGACGAGGTGATCGCGCGCAGCGATCTCATGATCCTGTGCACGCCACACTCGGCGTACAAGGCGCATCCGCTCGGCGGCAAGCCGGTGGTCGATGTCTGGGGCTTCCTGCAACGCGCCAACGTCGTCTACTGACCCTCGGTCATGACGCCGCGGCTCGACATCGTCATCCCGGTCTACAACGAAGGCGGCGTCATCGTCCCGACGCTGACCTCGCTGCGTGCGGGGCTGAAGACGCCGTTCCGGGTGCTGATCTGTTACGACCGCGAGGACGACGACACGCTGACGACGATCCGCGCACATCCCGATCTGATGACGACCATGGACATCGTGTTCGTACGCAATGCCGGACGCGGCGCGCATGGCGCGGTGCTGACGGGCTTTGCCGCCGCGCAGGCGCCGCAGGTGCTGATGTTCCCCGCCGACGACGACTATAATGCCGGCATGCTCGACGCCATGGTGGCCAAGGCGGAGGCGGGTTGCGCCATCGTCTGCGCCAGCCGTTTCATGGCCGGCGGGTCCATGGTCGGCTGCCCGTGGCTCAAGGCGACGCTGGTGCGCGGCGCAAATTTCACGCTCTATCATCTGGCCGGACTGCCGACCCATGACGCCAGCAACGGCTTCCGGCTGTTTTCCCGCCGGGTGCTGGACACGATCGTCATCGAATCCGACCGCGGCTTCTGCTACAGCATCGAACTCCTGGTCAAAAGCCACCGTCTGGGGCTCAAGATCGGCGAGGTTCCGGCGCGCTGGTTCGAGCGGCAGGCGGGGCAGAGCCGGTTTCGCGTTCTGCGCTGGCTGCCGGCCTATCTGCGCTGGTATCTCTACGCCTTCGCCACCACCTGGTTGCGACGTCCGGCCAGCACCGTTCCACTTCGTTCCGACCGCACTGTCACGCCGACCGCATGATGATCCCCATTCCGAGCCTGACGCCGCGCCAGATGCTGATCGTGCTGCACGATCTCATCGCCACCGCCGCCGCGCTGATCGTCACCTTCGTGATGCGGTTCGACGACTATACGCTGGTCGACCGGCTCGGCAGCCTCGTCCTGTTTCTGCCGGGGATCCTGATCTACGCGGTGATCGTCTTCTTCATCTTCAAGCTGGAGCGCTCGAAGTGGCGCTTCATTTCGATCCCCGACCTGTTCAGCATCGTCAAGGCCGCGACCGTACTCGCGGTGTCGCTGCTGATCGCCGACTACGTGATGCTGTCGCCGGCGTTCTACGGCACGTTCTTCTTCGGCAAGATCACCATCGTCCTGTTCTGGTTCCTGGAGATCTTCTTCCTCAGCGGCTCGCGCGTCGCCTACCGTTATTTCCGCTATGCCCGCACCTTGCAGCAGGCGCGCGCCGAGGGCACGCAGCCGACCATCGTCATCGGTCGCGCGGCGGACGCCGAAGTGCTGCTGCGCGCCATCGAAAGCGGCGCGGTGCGCAAGATCAGCCCGGTGGCGATCCTGTCGTCGTCGGCGGCGGATCGCGGCCAGACGATCCGCAATGTGCCGGTGCTCGGCTATGCCGAGGATCTGGAGCGCATCGTCGCCGATCTCGCCAATCGCGGTACCCGCGTCGGTCGCGTGATCCTGACGCCGTCAGCGCTGGCGGCGGAAGAGAAACCGGAGCAGATGTTGATCCGCACGCGCCGGCTCGGCATTCCGTTGAGCCAGATGCCGTCGCTCACCTCGGGCGGGCAGGCGGTGCAGCTTGCCCCGGTGGCGGTGGAGGATCTGCTGCTGCGGCCGAGCGTCGAGATCGATTACGGCCGGCTGGAGCAGTTCGTCAGCGGCAAGGCCGTCGTCGTGACCGGCGGCGGCGGCTCGATCGGCTCGGAAATCTGTCGCCGGGTGGCGGCGTTCGGCGCGGCGCGGCTGCTCGTGATCGAGAACTCCGAACCGGCCATGTACGCGATCCAGGAACAGCTCGCGGCGGCGGAAACGGCGGCCGTGGTCGAGGGCCATATCGCCGACGTGCGCGACCGCGCGCGCGTGATGGAAGTGATGGCCGCGTTCAAGCCTGACGTCGTGTTCCACGCGGCGGCGCTCAAGCATGTGCCGGTGCTGGAGCGCGACTGGGCCGAGGGCATCAAGACCAACATCTTCGGCTCGGTGAACGTCGCTGACGCGGCGGCTGCCGCCGGCGCCACGGCGATGGTGATGATCTCCACCGACAAGGCGATCGACCCGGTGTCGATCCTCGGCGTCACCAAGCGTTTCGCGGAAATGTACTGCCACGCCCTCGATGCCGAGCGCGTCTCGCCGATGCGGCTGATTTCCGTGCGGTTCGGCAATGTGCTGGCCTCGAACGGCTCGGTGGTGCCGAAGTTCAAGGCGCAGATCGAGGCCGGCGGCCCGGTGACGGTGACGCATCCGGACATGGTGCGTTACTTCATGACCATCCGCGAAGCCTGCGATCTCGTCATCACCGCGTCGACTCATGCGCTCGGTCCGAACCGTGACGGCGTGTCGGTCTACACCCTGAACATGGGTCAGCCGGTGAAGATTCTCGACCTTGCCGAACGCATGATCCGTCTCTCGGGCCTCGAGCCGAACCGCGACATCGAGATCACCTTCACCGGCGTTCGTCCGGGTGAGCGCATGCACGAAATCCTGTTCGCGCGCGAGGAGGAGACGGGCGAGGTCGGCATTCCCGGCATCGTCGCGGCGCGGCCGTTGCAGCCATCGCTGGCTGCGATCCGCGACTGGCTCGCGGCGCTGGAGCGCGGCGTGGCGCAGGGCGACCGCGCCGCCTGCGATGCGGTGCTGCGCGCCGCCGTGCCGGAATTTGCCGGGCATGGTGCTGGTCCTGCCGCGTCTGATACGGTGCCGGCCGCTGCCCCTTCGACCGGAGCCCGCTGATGGATCTCGCCGCCTTCTTCGCATCGGAATTTGCCGAACATCGCGACACCGTGGCGCGCGCCGAGGCGAACCTGGGTCCGGCTTTTGCCGGACTGGTCAAAGCCTGTGTTCAGTCGATCAAGGGCGGCGGCAAGATCCTGTTCTTCGGCAATGGCGGCAGCGCGGCGGACGCCCAGCATCTCGCCACCGAACTGACCATCCGCTACCGCAAGGATCGCGCGCCGATCGCCGCCATCGCCCTGACGACCGACAGTTCGTCGCTGACGGCGGCCGGCAACGATCTCGGCTTCGAGCAGATTTTCGCCCGGCAGATCGCCGCGCTCGGCCGCGCCGGGGACGTGGCCATCGGCATCTCCACCTCGGGCAACAGCCCGAACGTGCTGGCGGCGCTGAAAGAGGCCCGCGCCATGAAGCTCGTCACCGTGGGCTTCAGCGGCCGCACCGGCGGTAAGCTGCCGCCGCTCTGCGACCATGCGCTGCTGGTGCCCTCCGACACCACCGCGCGCATCCAGGAACTGCACATCATGCTCGGGCAGATGCTGTGCGGCGCGCTGGAGATCGAACTGGGCCTCGTCCCGCAAGTCTAAGCAAAATCGTCTAAGCAAAACCGCCTGAGCAAGACCGCCTGAGCCAACGTGGCGCTTGCGCTTCGCCCTGTCACCGCAGCATCATCCTGTTCGCGCCGGATATCACCGGCATCAGGGAGAGGGGCATGGCGAAACGGAAAAAGGCCAAGGCTAAAGCGCCCAAGCGTCAATCCAAGAAACGCGCACCGAAGCGCGCATCAGCAAAGAAAGCGAAGGCCGCGGCGAAAACCTCGCGCGCCAAAAAGTCGCGCGCGAAGAAGGTCCGTCGGCCGGTCCGAAAAGCGGCGGCGAAAAAGACCGCCGCCCGGCGGTCGTCATCGGCTCGGAAACCGGCTGCAAAGCCTGTCCGCGAAAAGACGGCTCGCGCGCGCGGCCAGATCGAGCAGCACGGGGACAGCGTCGATATCAATTCCGACGAGAGCTTCCCGGCCTCCGACCCGCCGAGCTGGACGCCCGTGACCGGGGAAAAATAGCGGCGATCCCTCTGCGCCCTGGAACCTGATGGAACGGACCCGCGTCTGGGCCGTTTTCCTTCAGGAACAGGAGGATGGATCATGGATCAGCAGACCAGAGCGCCGGAAAAACCGCGCGAGCGGGTCGAAAAGGAGCGCCACCGGATCAAGAAGCAGGAAGATGAAGTCACCCAGCAGTCGGATGACAGTTTTCCGGCGTCCGATCCGCCGAGCTTCACACCGGTGAAAGGCCCGACCGGCGAGAACGACAACACCAAATAACGCCGATTGCGTTTTGGCGAAGCCCGCGCCGCAAGCGCGGGCTTTTCTATTCGGTTATGGCTTATGCGCCAGCCGCCGCTCGAGCGGAAACGCCTGCCAGCCGAACCGGTCGGCGACGAAGCCCCATAATCCTTTCGGCGCGAACAGCATCACCACGATGGCGACGGCGCCGAGCATCAGGAGATAGAGGCTGCCGAGATCGGCCAGCGTCTCGCGCAGCAGAAAGAACACGATTGTGCCGATCAGCGGGCCTTCGACGCGGCCGATGCCGCCGATCACGGTGATGAAGATCACGAACGCAGTCCAGTCGTTGACGCTGAACGCCGTGTCCGGCGAGATGCGCAGCTTGGTGAGGAAAATCAGCGCGCCGGTCATCGCCGTGCCGGCCGCGGTCACGACATAGACCAGATATTTGATCCGCATGACGCTGATGCCGTTCGAGCGCGCCGCCGTCTCGTTGTCGCGGATCGCGGTCAGCGCCAGTCCGTAACGCGAGCGCAGCAGGAGGACGATGCCGCCGACCACCAGCACCGCGAGGCCGAGCGCCAGCCAGTAGATGATGTATTCGCGCATGGCGCGCGTCGCGGCGATGCCGGTGATGACGCCGGCCGGCAGGCTGACGCCGGAGCCGCCGCCGAGCACGCCGATCTGCGCGGCGACCAGCCGGAAAATTTCCGCCACCACCCAGGTACCGATGGCGAAATAGTGCCCGCGCAGGCGGAACATCAGTGCGGCCACCGGCACGGCTAGCAACGCGGCGAGCGCGCCGGCGACGATGATCGCCGCGATCGGCGGCACGCCGAACAGGATCGCCGCTGCGAACAGCACATAGCCGCCGAAGCCGACATAGGCTTGTTGCCCGACGGAGACCAGACCGGCATAGCCCGCCAGCAGATTCCACAGGCTCGCCAGCGCGACGAAGGTGAAGATCTCGCCCATGAGCCGCAGCGACGCGCGGTCGGCCCAGAGCGGGGCGGCGGCGAGTGCCACCACCAGCAGCGCCAGCAGCGTCATGCCGATGCGGCTCGCACGCGTGGCATGCTCGACACGGATCGCGGCATCGCTCATCCCTGCACCTTCGGAAACAGGCCCTGCGGCCGCACCGCGAGGATCGCGATGAAGACGAGATGCCCGGCCAGCACCTGCCAGCCGGGGTCGATCTGCGCGCCGATCGCCTGCGCCACGCCGAGGATAATGCCGCCGGCGAGCGTGCCCCACAGGCTGCCGAGGCCGCCGATGATGACGGCCTCGAAGCCGTAAATGAGCCGCGCCGGGCCGATGGCCGGATCGAAATTGGCGCGCACCGCGAGGAACACGCCGGCGACCGCGACCACTGCGAGCGACAGCGCCATCGCCAGCGCGAAGACGTGCCGCGTGTCGAGCCCCATCAGTTGCGCGACCGACGGATCGTCCGAGGTGGCGCGGAACGCGCGGCCGAACGCGGTGCGGTAGAACAGCAGTTGAAGTCCACCGATGATTGCGATGGTCACGGCGAATTGGAGCAGCGGCAGCAGCCCGATCCAGACGCCGGGCAGGGCCTGAAACGCTTGCACCTCGATCGCGCCCGCGGTGAGCTTGCGGCTGTCGGCGGTGAACCATTCGAGGAGGCCGTTCTGGATGATCACCGACAGGCCGAAAGTGACGAGCAGCGGCGGCAGCAGATCGTCGCCGAGCGTGCGGTTGAGGATCAGCCGTTGCAGCGCATAGCCGATCACTGCCATCGCCGGCACGACGATGACCAGCGACGTCAGCGGATCGAGGCCGAGCGTCGTCACCACCACCAGCGCCAGGTATGATGCGAGCACGATCAGGTCGCCGTGGGCGATGTTGACGAGCCGCATCACGCCGAAGATCAGCGAGAGACCAGCGGCGAACAGCGCGTAAAGCCCGCCGATCAACACGCCTTGCACGATGGCATTGACCCACTGCATGGCGTCACACTCCGAAATAGGCGGCGGACACCGCCTCGCGGGTGAGGGATTTCGCGTCGCCTTCGAGCGCGACGCGGCCTTCCTGCAGGCAGTAGACGCGGCGCGCGGCGCTCAATGCCTGCACGATGTCCTGCTCGACGATGACGAGCGACAGCCCTTCGCCGGTGATGGCGGGCAGCCGGTCGTAGATTTCCTTCACGACGATCGGCGCGAGGCCGAGGCTGATCTCGTCGCACAGCAGCAGTTGCGGGTTCGACATCAGCGCGCGGGCGATGGCGACCATCTGTTGTTGACCGCCGGAGAGCGACATCGACGGTTGTCGCCGCCGTTCCGCGAGAATGGGAAACAGGTCGAACACGCGCTGCAGCGACCATGGCCCCGGCCGCCCGGCTTGCGCGCCAATCAGCAGGTTTTCCTCGACACTGAGCGAGGGAAACAACCGTCGGCCTTCCGGTACCAGCGCGACGCCGCGCCGGACCATGGCGAAGGCGGGGAGCGTGCCGACTGCTTCGCCGGCGAACCGGAGCGTGCCGGCGCGCGGATGCAGTTGTCCGGCGAAGGTCTTGAGCAGCGTGCTCTTGCCGGCGCCGTTGGCGCCGATTACCGCGACAACCTCGCCGGGCGCGATGGTGAGCGACACGCCAAACAGCGCCTGGAAGTCGCCGTAGAATACGTCGAGCGCGTCGGCTTCAAGCAGCGCGTCAGGCATCGGCGGGAATCCCCATATAGATTTCCTGCACCGGCGCGCTCTTGATGACGCTGTGCGGCTCGCCCTGCGCGATGAAGCGTCCGCCGTGCAGCACCACCAGCCGGTCGACCACCGAGACGAGCGCATGGACGATGTGCTCGATCCAGATCACCGAGACGCCGTCGGCACGGATATCCTTGATGAGCGCCACCAGCGCCGTGCATTCGTGCTCGGTGAGCCCGCCGGCCACTTCATCGAGCAGCAACACGCGCGGCTTGGTCGCCAGCGCCCGCGCCAGTTCGAGCCGCTTGCGATCGAGCAGGGTCAGCGCGCCGGCCGGGCGGTTGGCTTTTTGCGACAAGCCGCAGCGGTCGAGAATGTCGGCGCAGGGCGCATAGACGTCGCGTTCGCGCGCGCCAGTGCCGAAGGCGGCGGCGACGACGACATTCTCGAACACGGTCATGCCGCCGAACGGCTGCGGAATCTGGAACGAGCGCGCGAGGCCGAGCCGGCAGCGCCGCTCCGGCGGCAGTGTCGTGATGTCCGCGCCATCGAAGATGACGCGGCCGCTGTCGGGTGAGAGCGTGCCGGTCGCCATGCCGAACAGCGAGGTCTTGCCGGCGCCGTTCGGTCCGATGATGCCGAGCGCCTCGCCCGGCGCCAGCGCGAGATCAATCTGGTCGGCGACGACAACCGCGCCGAACCGTTTGGAAATCTGTTCGAGGGCGAGGAGGGTGGGCATGATTCTCTCCACGTCATGGCCGGGCTCGTCCCGGCCATCCACGCCTTTCCTGTTAAACGGAAGGAAAGACGTGGATGCCCGCGACAAGCGCGGGCATGACGGCGTGTGACGTTACGCGAGCGGCTTCAACGTCCCGCCGACCGGAATCTGCGGCGCGGGCTTGTTGGTAGTGACGACGAGGTCGAGCTTGCCGTCCTTCTTCTGCCATTGGCCGGCGACCAGCGGCGTCTTGGTGACGTTCTTCACCGGCTGGCCGGTCCATTGCACCGGACCGACGATCGACTGGTAGTTGGTCGCGGCGATGGCGTCGCGGATCGAGGCTGGATCGTCGAGCTTCTTGGTGCGCTTGAGCACGTCGATCGCCACCTCGAACAAAGCGTGCTTGAAGCCGATCGGCTGCGTCCACGGCCGGCCGGTCGCGGCGGTATAGGCATCGGTGAGCTGTTTCGGCGTCTGGCCGGTGAGGCCGGACTTGAACGGATGCGTCGGTGTCCACCAGATTTCGCTGGTCAGCCCTTCGCCGCGATCGCCGAGCGCCGCGACGGCGGACGGGAACAGCAGCGCCTTGGCGACGGTGACGATCTTCGGCTTGAAGCCCTGCTGCGCCGCCTGCGACCAGAACGTGGCGAAATCCGGCGGGATGAACACGCCGGTGACGATCTCCACATTCGCCGCCTTGAACGCGGAAATCTGCGCGGTGAAGTCGTTGGAGAGCGGCTGGTAGAGGCTGGGATTGACCAGTTTGTAGCCGGCCTTGGCGAGCGCCGGCGGGAAGCCCATCACCGGATCGGCGAAGGCGTTGCCGTCGGCGTCGTTGGAGAACATGCCACCGACCACCTTGTTGGTCGGCATCGAATCCCACAGCGCGGTGAATGCGGCGAGCAGATCCTCCGCGCCCCAGAAGAAATGATAGGTCCAGTTGAAGCCCTTCTTCGGATCGCCCTTACGGCCGAAGAAATAGGCCTGCCACGGGCAGTCCGTGGTGATGCAGGGCACCTCGTTGACTTCCGCCTGATCCGCCACCGGATTGGTGGTGTCCGGCGTCGAGGCGGCGACGATCAGATCGACCTTGTCGCGCAGGATCAGTTCGGAGGCGACTTCCGACGCGCGCGCGGTGTTCGACTGGCTGTCCTTGGAGATGATCTCGACCTTGTAGGTCTTGCCGCCGTTCTGGATGCCGTTCGCCAGCAGCTTGTTGATCTGTTCGAGAATGAACGGATCGGCCTCGCCGAACGCGGCGAGCGGCCCGGTGCGCGGCGAGACGTGACCGATCTTGATGGTCTTGCCCTGCGCATGTGCGGGGATGACGCGCAGGATCGCCGGCGCCGCGATCAGGCTCGCGCCGCCTTGCAGCGCGGTGCGGCGGGAAAAGGTCTTGTCGCTCATGTCGTCCTCCCGGTTTGAGCGCGTCAGTCGAGACTGCGCGCGTTCTTGAGATGTTGCACGACGCGCTGGCGCAGCGCCTGTCGCTGCTCCGGCGTCCAGGCACGAAATCCTTCGCCGCTTTTGAAGCCGAGCTTGCCGTCGTTGACGAGCTTTTCAAGGTATGGCGATGCCGCGGGGCGGCTGTCGATCGCCGGCAGCACCGTCTTGTGAATTGCCAGCGTCAGGTCGGTGCCGACCAGATCGGCGTTTTCCAGCGGGCCGAGCACGGCAAGCCGCCGCCCGAACGAGGCTTTCACCACCGCGTCGACAGTTTCTGCGTCGCAGATGCCGTTCTCGACCAGCGCGATCGCCTCGCGCCACAGCGCGTGTTGCAGACGGTTGCCGATGAAGCCCGGCACGTCCTTCTTCACATGCGCCGGCGTCTTGCCGGCGTCGCGATGCAGCGCCATGGTCCACGCCACCACATCGGGCGACGTCCATTCGGTCTCGATCACCTCGACCAGCGGCACCAGGAACGGCGGATTCCAGAAATGCGTGCCGAGCGCGCGCTCGCGCTGCTTCAGGCCCTGCATGATCGCGGTAATCGGGATCACCGAGGTGTTGCTGGCGAGGATCGTGTCCGGCCGCACATGCTGTTCGATCTCGGCGAACAAAGACTGTTTCAGGTCGAGGTCTTCCAGCACCGCCTCGACCACGTAGTCCGCGTCGCGCACCGCGTCGGCGAGGTCGGCGACCGGCGTGATGCGGTCGAGCGCCGCTTGGTCTTCACCGAGATCTTTCAGATTGGCGAGGACGCGGTCCTTCGCGGCGTCGAGCGCCGGCTTGAACGTGTCGGTGATGGTGACGGCGTGCCCGGCGAGCGCGAACACCTGGGCGATGCCGTGGCCCATCAGGCCGGCGCCGACGACGGCGATGCGGGCTTTGCTCATGTCACCCTGCCGTGTAGCCGCCGTCCGCGTAGAGAATGTGGCCGGTGTAGAAATCCGACGCGCGCGAGGCGAGGAACAGGAGCGGGCCGGCAAGGTCCGCCGGTTCGCCGAGGCGCGCTTTCGGCACGCGGGCAAGGAAGCCCTTGCGCACGTCGCGCGCTTTCTCGGTGTCCTCGTACATCCACGCGGTGAGCGCGGAGCGGAACACGGTCGGCGCGATGGCATTCACGGTGATGCCGGTGTCGCCCCATTCGCAGCCGAGCGCCTTGGTGATGCCGTCCACGGCCGACTTCGAGGCGCAATAGGCGGTGTAGCCGGCCGGATGGCCGAGCAGGCCGCGCGCCGAGGACATCAGCACGATCTTGCCGCTGGTCTTGCCATCCTTGCCTTGCTTCAACATTTGTTTGCCGGCGGCGCGCGCCATCAGCCAGGACTGCGTGACGTTGGCGTCCATCACGTCGAGGAAGCGCTCCGGCGCCATCTCCGTGATCTTCGCCACGTCGTTCTTGCCGGAGCCGACGACGAGGATATCGACGCGGCCGAACGCCTTGACCGCGGCGTCGACGATCTTGTCGCAGTTCGCCTCGGAGGAGGGTCGCAGTGCCGCGGTCTCGACCTTGCCGCCGCCAAGCGCGGCGCATTCCGCCGCAACCTGTTTCAGTTCGTCCGCCTTGCCGGCGGCGATCACGACGTTGGCGCCGGCGCCGGCCAGCACCTTCGCGGCGAGCGCGCCGAACGCGCCCGACGCGCCGGTGACGATGGCGGTCTGTCCCTTGACGTCGAACAGCGACAGCGGATTTTTCAGGAAGGCGTCGGACATGGTTCTACCCTTTGACTCGGTGCGCTCCCTCTCCCCGCATGCGGGGAGAGGGTCGGGGTGAGGGGCCGGAAGAGGCAGGAAACTTGCCCCTCACCCGGCTCACTGTTTCACAGTTCGCCACCCTCTCCCCGCTGGCGCGGGGCGAGGGAAGCTTCTTCACTTCAACTTCATTTGGGCGGTGCCGCCACCGCCACCGCGATGGTGCAGACCTCATGGCCGCGATTGATGATCTCGCGGCTTTCATTCGGCGCGATGTAGCAACTGTCTCCTTGCTTGATGACCTGCTCCTTGCCGCCGGCGATCACTGTCAGTTCGCCGGCCAGTACGTAATAGATTTTCTCCGGCGGTGAGGCGTCCGGGCCGGCACCACCGCCGGGCAGAAAATGCGAGATGCCGAACACGAGGGCTTGCGAGCCGCCCATCTCGGCGCCGAACACGCGAAACGATTTGTAGTCGCGGTGGTTCGGCGCGTCGTAGGGCTTCGCCTCGGAGAATTTGCGGACGATCATGGCGCGTGCTCCTCAAGCAAACTTCTTGCCGCTCTCGATGCGATACTTGCCGCTCGGGTCGGCCATCGCCACGAGGCGGATGATGCAGCCGTCGCCGCGATCCCAGTTCCACGGGAAGAACGCGAAGGTGCAGCGCCGCCCGGTGACCTTGTCGAGATCGCCGCCGATATTCTCGATGCCGAGGATGCCGTTCTTGAACAGGATGCGGTGCACCGGCTCCCATTCCGGGAAGTCGTCCTTCCAGTTGCGGCCGCCGGACCACTCGAAATATTCCTTTTCGAGATGCGGATGCAGCGGGCCGTTGCGTTGCGGGCCGATCGCGGTGGCGAGCGGGTGGTCGTTCGCCTGCGTGTCGTGGCCGACCACCTTCACCTTCTTCTCGACGAACCATTCGCCGGCCGACTTCACGAATCCGGGCGCGCGGCAGAAATAGTCCTCGCTGTCCTCGTATTTGTGATGCCAGCCGGTGTTGACGATGACGACGTCGCGCGGCCGCACGATCTTGCCGGCGGCTTTCTCCAGATCGTCATAGGTGATCGGCTCCCACTGCTTCTTCGGGATCGAGACGACGATGCCGGAGCCGAAGAAGTGCGGCAGCGGCACCTCGTCGATGAACGGCGTACCCTCGACCACATGCGCCGGCGCGTCGATATGCGTGGTGTTGTGCATCGAGGTGGTGATGCGCTGCGACAGCACGCCCGACTTCGCCATGTAGTGGATGCGCTCGATCTTCACGTCCTCGAAATACGGCCAGTTCGGCGACTGGTAACCGAACCGGTGCGAGAGATTGTAGAATTCGAGCCCCATGTCGTTCTTGAGGTTTTCCTCGAACATGATGCCGCGGATTTTCTTGGCCATGCGGTTTACTCCCTTGAATGGTGATCGATGTGGCCGCCGCGCGGGCGGCGGAGTGCGGCTGTCGCCGGTCAGGCGGCCAACTAGGCCGCCTTGGCGTTGAGTTGCGCGAGCAGCGCGCGCTTGGTCGCCATCAGCCGTTCGGCGATCTGCGTCTGGCGGTTGACGAAGCGCGGCGTCGGCACCGGCACCGAGATCGCCACCGGATTGCCGAGCGGATCGTGCATCGCAACGCCGACGGCGCTGATGCCGAGCGTGTGTTCCTCGCGGTCGAACGCGACGCCGATCTTGCGGATGGTCGCGAGTTCAGCGAGCAGCGGATCGAGCCGCGTGATGGTCTTTGGCGTCCGTTCGGCATAGTCGCGGCCGATCAGCGCCTCGACCTGCTCGTTGGTCAGCTTGGCGAGATAGGCTTTGCCGTTCGCCGTGCAGTGCAGGGGAAAGGTCTCGCCGACCGCGGCTTCGGTGCGCAGGCGCTGCGAGCCGACCACCTGATCGATGAAGATCAGATGATCCTTCTTCACCGTGGCGAGATCGACCGTCTCCTGCAGCTCCTGCGACAGCCGCGTCAGGAATGGCCGCGCCTGATGCACGAAGTCGCTGCGCACTGAGGCGGCGAGCCGCAGGATCGCCGGGCCGAGGCGCACGCGGCCGTTCGGTGTCGCGGCGATCAAAAGTTTTTCGCCTTCCAGCGCGGCGACGATCCGCTGCACCGTAGAGCGGGCCAGCCCGACACGTTGCGCGATCTGGCCGAGGCTGAGACCATGGGTCTCATCCTCCAGCGCCCGCAGGATGCAGGCGGCGCGCGCGATCACCTGAACCTGACTGTTTTCGCTGACTTGAAGCTTCGCGTCCCGTGACGGCCGCATCCTGTTTCCACCCTGTTTTATTATGTTTGTATTGTGGGACAGCTTAACCCATGGAATGGTACAGGCAAGCCCCTCGCCAAAGAGGTGGTGGAACAGCGGCTATAACCGCGAGAGTGAAAGTCCGGAGGACACCCGATGGTTCGCAAGATTGCGCTCGAAGAGCATTTCATCGACCCGGCCACGTTTGATTACTGGCGGCCGACCATGTCGGAGGTTCCGGCGCCGTTCGTGGAAAAGCTGATCGCCGCGCTGTCGGATTTCGGCGAGCAGCGGCTGAAGCTGATGGATGAATGCGGTCTTGCGCATTGCGTGCTCGCCGCGTCCGGTCCCGGCGTGCAGGCAGAGCGCGATACCGCGACCGCGATCCGCAACGCGCGCGCGTCCAACGATTTTCTCGGCAACGAAGTGACGAAGCGTCCGGACCGCTATTCCGGCTTCGCGCATCTGCCGATGCAGGATGCGAAGGCCGCGGCCGACGAGCTCGAGCGCTGCATGCGCGACTACCGGTTCCGCGGCGCGATGATCAACGGCCAGACCCACGGCCGCTATCTTGACGATCCGGCGCTTTATCCGTTCTGGGAGCGCGCCGAGGCGCTCGGCGCGGTGGTCTATCTGCATCCGGCCGATCCGGAAGCGGTCTATCCGGCGCTCGCCGGCTACAAGTCGTTGCAGCGCGCCACCTGGGGCTGGGGCGTGGAGACCGGCTCGCACGCGCTGCGGCTCGTGTTCAGCGGATTGTTCGACCGTTTCCCGAAGGCGAAATTCGCGCTCGGCCACACCGGAGAGACCCTGCCGTTCCTGCTGTGGCGGTTCGACAGCCGCGCCAAGCTCTACAACGTCAAGCTCGGCCGCGAACCGTCGCAATACATCAAGGACAATATCTGGGTGACGATCTCCGGCATGTATTCCAAGGAGCCGCTCGATTGCGCGCTCGCCGCGCTCGGCCGCGACCGGGTGATGTTCTCGGCCGACTTCCCGTTCGAGGACGCACGCGAGGCGTGCCACTTCATGGATACCGTGCCGCTCGATGAAGGCGTGCGCGCCGATGTGGCCTTCAACAACGCGGCGAAGTTGTTGGGGGTGTGAGGCAAAGTGCAGCCGTCATGCCCGCGCTTGTCGCGGGCATCCACGTCTTGCTTTGTGTGCAGAAAAGTAAGGCGTGGATGGCCGGAACAAGTCCGGCCATGACGATCGCAAGGGCCGAGATAATGCCGCCTACGAAATCACCCGCACCGGCTTTCCATCCACGAACGCCCGAATATCCTCGACGATGTCGCGGAAATAGACGCGATAGTTCTGCTCGCTGACGTAGCCGAGATGCGGCGTCAGCACGACATTGTCGAGTGAGCGGAACGGGTGGTCCACCGGCAGCGGCTCCACGTCGAACACGTCGAGCCCGGCGCCGGCGATTCTCTTGTCCCGCAGCACCGCGAGCAACGCAGCCTCATCCACCAGCGGCCCGCGCGCGGTATTGATCAGACAGGCGTCGCGCTTCATCCGGCCGAGATCGGCGGCGCCGACCACGCCGCGCGAGCGGTCTGACAGCGCGTAGTGAATCGTGACGATATCGGCCTCGCGGAACAGCGCCTCCTTGGTGGCGTAGCCGACGCCGGCCTTCTCCGCGTCCTCGGGCTTCAGGTTCTGGCTCCAGGCGGTCACCTTCATGCCGAACGCCTGCGCGACGCTGGCGACGCGATGGCCGAGCTTGCCGAAACCGACCACGCCCAGCGTCAGCCCTTCGAGATCGCGGCCGACGGTCACCTGCCATGGCTCGCCGGCTTTCATCCGCTGGTTCTCGAAGCCGATGCGGCGCGTCAGCTCCAGCATCAGTCCGAAGGCGATGCCGACGGTCGGCGCGCCGACCGTGCCGGTGCCGCAGACGGTGACGCCGTGTTCGGCGGCGGCCTTGAGATCGAACGAGTTGTTCTTGGCCCCGGTAGTGATCAGCAGTTTCAGCTTCGGCAGCGCGGCGATGGTCGCGCGGGGAAACGGCGTGCGCTCGCGCATGCCGACGACGATCTCGAAATCCTTGAGTGCCGCGATCGCCGCCTGCGGGCTGGCAAACGGTTCGGTAAAGACCTGAATGTCGACGCCGGGAAGCGCGCTCCAGTCGGCGAGCCGCAGGGCCACATTCTGATAGTCGTCGAGGATCGCTGCGCGAAGCTTGGCCATGGGGATCTTCCGGTCTGCAAGGGAGTGTTACGGAGGTCGTCGCCGCCGACAGGGACGGTGCGTCATTTCTCGCACAGCGCGCCGGAGGTTCCTAAGCACAATCCGGAAGGTCTCCCCGGTTGGCTTTTCATGCGGTTGCCGTGTCGGATTTCCGATCCCGAGGGGGTGTGATTTTCGGGATTTGCGGGGAAGCGGGCTTGACGAATCCGTAATGCTGGCCCCCTATATATAGGTCATCACGGTCTTTCCGACCTATTCCTAGTCATTTTGGCTGGGACTGGAAGGGAAGCTAAGAGGGAATCCGGGACGCCCGACGGCCAGACACAGGCCAGAAGGCCAAGCCGGAGCTGCCCCCGCAACTGTCAGCGGCGAGCGGCTGTCATCAGCGTCACTGGTGCGAATGCGCCGGGAAGACCGACAGCCGCTGCGACCCGCGAGCCAGGAGACCTGCCGTGATCGATGAACGTCCTCGGGCGGGGTGCCTCGCGGGTCGCTTGCAGCCGGACTGACCGTCCGGATCGCCCGCAAGTGTCCGATTGGCCTCAGCCCTCACATCACGGGGTTGCTGATGTCTCTGTCCTACGACTTCGATCACCAAGGTGATCTGATCTCCACCAAATCCGTCCCGGTATCTCCGGGGCCGAAAGCGTCACCACCTGAATTGCGGCTGGTGGCGGAGCGCCATCCCGCGCCGCTGCCGGGGCCGCTCGGCGGACAGCCGAAGCCGTCCGATCTGAAACTCGACCGGTCGCGCGACGGCCTGCTGACCGCGTTCGGCAAGATGACCTTGACCGACCGCTATCTGCTCGACGGCGAAAGCTTCCAGGACATGTTCGCCCGCGTGTCCTGCGCCTTCGCCGACGATGTGGCGCATGCGCATCGGCTTTACGACGCGATGTCGCAACTCTGGTTCATGCCGGCGACGCCTGTTCTCTCGAACGGCGGCACGACGCGCGGCTTGCCGATCTCCTGCTTCCTCAATTCCGTTTCGGACTCGCTCGACGGTATCGTCGGCACCTGGAACGAGAATGTCTGGCTGGCGTCGAACGGCGGCGGCATCGGCACCTATTGGGGCCGCGTGCGCTCGCTCGGCGAGAAGGTGAAGGGCGGCGTCACGTCGGGCATCATCCCGTTCATCCATGTGATGGACGGGCTGACGCTGGCGATTAGCCAGGGCTCGCTGCGACGCGGCTCGGCCGCCGTCTATCTCGACATCCATCATCCGGAAATCGAGGAGTTCCTCGAAATCCGCAAGGCATCGGGCGATTTCAACCGCAAGAGCCTCAATCTGCATCACGGCATCAACGTCACCGACGAATTCATGGAGGCGGTTGGGGCCGGGACGAGTTTTCCGCTGCGCAGTCCGAAAAGCGGCGAGGTGGTGCGCGAGGTCGATGCGCGGCAACTGTGGCAGCGCATCCTCGAAACGCGGTTGCAGACCGGCGAGCCTTATCTGCTGTTCATCGACACGGTGAACCGGGCGCTGCCGAAGCATCAGCGCGAACTCGGGCTGAAAGTCACCACGTCCAATCTGTGCAGCGAGATCACGCTGCCGACCGGCCTCGACCACCGCGACGAGGAGCGCACGGCGGTCTGTTGCCTGTCGTCGCTCAATCTCGAAACCTGGGACCAGTGGAAGGACAAGCCCGGTTTCATCGAGGACGTGATGCGTTTCCTCGACAACGTGCTGACGCATTTCATCACGGTGGCGCCGGACGGCATGAAGCGTGCGAAATATGCCGCTTTGCGCGAGCGTTCGGTCGGGCTTGGCGTGATGGGCTTCCACTCGTTCCTGCAGGCGAAGGGCATCCCGTTTGAAAGCGCGATGGCCAAGTCGTTCAACCTGACCATGTTCCGGAAAATCCGCCGCGACGCCGATGCCGCCTCGGTGGAACTGGCGCACGAGCGCGGGCCGTGCCCGGATGCGCTGGAGCGCAACGTGATGGCGCGGTTCAGCCACAAGATCGCGATCGCGCCGACCGCGTCGATTAGCATCATCTGTGGCGGCACCAGCGCCTGCGTCGAGCCGATCCCCGCCAACATCTACACGCACAAAACGCTGTCCGGCGCGATCTCGGTGCGCAACCCGCATCTCGCGCGATTGCTCGCCGCCAAGGGAATGGACACGCCGGACGTCTGGCAGTCGATCATCGAGCATGAAGGCTCGGTGGCGCATCTCGATGCGCTGACCGAGCACGAGCGCGCGACCTATCGCACCGCGTTTGAGATTGATCAGCGCTGGGTGGTCGAACTGGCGGCGGACCGTTCGCCGTTCATCTGCCAGAGCCAGTCGATCAATCTCTACATTCCCGCAGATGTCGAGAAGTGGGATCTGCACATGTTGCACTGGAGCGCGTGGAAGCGCGGCGTGAAGAGCCTCTACTACTGCCGCTCCAAGTCGATCTCGCGTGCGGGCTTCGCCGGTCAGTTGGAGAAGACCGGAAAGACCACGAACGCCGAGAATGCCGAGAACGTGTTGTCCGCGCCGGCCCGCACCGATTACGAGGAGTGCCTCGCATGTCAGTGACGGGTTTGGGACACGTCGATCCGCGCACGCTGATCGGCAAAGGCCGGGTCGGATTGCTTGACGCCACCGGCACCTACGATGTCGATCGGTATGCCTGGGCCTATGAATTCTGGAAGCGTCAGCAGCAGACGCACTGGATGGGCGAGGAGGTGCCGCTCGGGAGCGATCTCAAGGACTGGGCGTCCGAGCGGGTCACGGAAAACGAGCGGGCGCTGCTGACGCAGATCTTCCGGTTCTTCACGCAGTCAGACATCGAGGTCGGCGACAATTATCTCAAGCGCTATATCCCGATCTTCCAGCCGCTGACTGTGCAGATGATGATGGCCGCCTTCACCAATATGGAGACGGTGCACATCGACGCCTATGCGCTGCTGTTGAAGACGCTCGGCATGCCGAAGACGGAGTTCGAGGCGTTTCGGGACTATTCGGAAATGCGCGCCAAGGCCGACTACATGCACCAGTTCGGCGTCGATACGGTGTCGGATGTGGCGCGCACGCTGGCGATGTTCGGTGCCTTCACCGAGGGCATGGCGCTGTTCGCCAGCTTCGCGATGCTGCTCAACTTTCCGCGCCACAACAAGATGAACGGCATGGGCCAGATCGTCAGCTGGTCGGTGCGCGACGAAAGCCTGCATTGCGAAGGCCTGATCAGGCTGTTCCACGAATGGCATCGCGAGACCGGCGCGGTCACAAACTCGGTGCGCGACGACATCATCGATGTCGCCAGGACGATGGTGCAGCTCGAGGAGAATTTCGTCGATCTTGCCTTCGGGCTCGGCGGGATCGAGGGCATGACGGCGGCGGAGATTCACGCCTATGTCCGCTACGTCGCCGACTGGCGGCTGACGCAACTCAAGCTGACCCCGGTGTTCGGCTACTTCGAGACCGCCGAGGGTGGTTACCGGCAAATCAAGCCTCACCCGCTGCCGTGGCTGGTGGAAATCCTCAACGGCGTCGAGCACGCCAATTTCTTCGAGCAACGGGCGACGGAATATTCAAAGGCCGCGAGCCGGGGAAGCTGGGATGGCGACGGCGGGGTCTGGGCCGAGTTCGGCCGCAGGCAGGCGACCGGCGGCGGGATCGCCGCTCAGCGCGAGGCGGGCGGATAGCCGCGGGAGCGGCACTTCGGGCCGGGGCCGCGCATGTAATGCTTCTCAGGCCGGTAGGGGTCGACCACGCGGGTCAGAAGGCGGCCGATCTGGCCGGCAGCCCGCGCCAGCGGGCGCGGCAGGTGGATGAAAAAGCTCACGGCCAGTCTCGCTGCGGTCATCGCAACACCCACAACACTGATGCGTTCGGTGGCTGGCATGGTCATCATCCCATGCCGTCACCCTATCTTGGTCGCGCCGGGCGCGGCCGAGGTTCATGGCGTCAACCCTAATGCGACAGGTCTTAACGCCCGGTCGCCGGCGCGCCCGCGGCCGTGTGTTTTGACGCACAGGCTTTCCATTTGGTGTTCGACTGTGGCCGAAAAGCCGCTTTGAAACTTGCCCTATGAAACTTGCGCCTGCGCACCGGCGCCGTTACATCAGCGCCATTCCCCGACAGAGCGCCGCCCGGAACCCGCGCCGGTGCGCGACCGGCGCCTGACGGACCTGCGCGAGCGCCGGTCCGGTGGGTCAAAAGTTGTCGAGAGGTTGCGATGAACGGCCGCCAATTCATCTATCACATGCAGGGTCTGACCAAGGCTTACCCCGCCGGCAAGAAGGTGCTCGATAACGTGCACCTGTCGTTCTACCCGGACGCCAAGATCGGCGTGCTCGGCGTCAACGGCTCGGGCAAATCGACCCTGCTGCGGATCATGGCCGGGATCGACACCGAGTTCTCCGGCGACGGCTGGGTCGCCGAGGGCGCCCGCGTCGGTTATCTCGAGCAGGAGCCGCAGCTCGACCCGGCAAAGACCGTCCGTGAGAACGTGATGGAGGGCGTCGCCGCCAAGAAGGCGCTGCTCGACCGCTACAACGAGATCGCCGCGAACTATTCGGACGAGACCGCCGACGAGATGGCGAAGCTGCAGGACGAGATCGACAGCCAGAACCTGTGGGACCTCGATTCCCAGGTCGACCTCGCCATGGACGCGCTGCGCTGCCCGCCGGACGACGCCGACGTCACCAAGCTCTCGGGCGGCGAGCGCCGCCGCGTCGCGCTGTGCCGCCTGCTGCTCGACAAGCCGGACCTGCTGCTGCTCGACGAACCGACCAACCATCTCGACGCCGAAAGCGTGAACTGGCTCGAAGGGCATCTGCGCGACTATCCGGGCGCGATCCTGATCGTCACCCACGACCGCTACTTCCTCGACAACGTCACCGGCTGGATCCTCGAACTGGATCACGGCCGCGGCATTCCCTACGAGGGCAACTACTCGTCCTGGCTCAAGCAGAAGCAGAAGCGGCTGGAGCAGGAAGGCCGCGAGGATGAGGCGCGTCAGCGCACGCTGGAACGCGAGGAGGAGTGGATCAATTCCTCGCCCAAGGCGCGGCAGGCGAAGTCGAAGGCTCGCTATCAGCGCTACGAGGACCTGCTCAAGGTCGCGAATGCCAAGGTCAACACCGTGGCGCAGATCTCCATTCCGGTCACCGAGCGCCTTGGCCAGAACGTCGTCGACTTCGAAGGCCTGAAGAAGGGCTTCGGCGACAACATGCTGATCGACGATCTCACCTTCAAGCTGCCGCCCGGCGGCATTGTTGGCGTGATCGGCCCGAACGGCGCCGGCAAGACCACGCTGTTCAAGATGATCACCGGACAGGAGAAACCCGACGCCGGCGATATCAAGATCGGCGAGAGCGTGCAGCTCGGCTATGTCGATCAGTCGCGCGACGCGCTCGACGGCAAGAAGACAGTGTGGGAGGAAATCTCCGGCGGCAACGACGTGATCCTCGTCGGCAAGAAGGAAGTGAACTCGCGCGCCTATTGCTCGTCGTTCAACTTCAAGGGCGCCGACCAGCAGAAGAAGGTCGGTACGCTGTCCGGCGGCGAACGCAATCGCGTGCATCTCGCCAAGATGCTGCGCTCCGGCGCGAACCTGCTGCTGCTCGATGAGCCGACCAACGATCTCGACGTCGATACCTTGCGCGCGCTCGAAGAGGCGCTGGAGGATTTCGCCGGCTGCGCCGTGATCATCAGCCACGATCGCTGGTTCCTCGACCGCATCGCCACCCACATGCTGGCGTTCGAGGGCGAGAGCCACGTCGAATGGTTCGAGGGCAACTTCCAGGACTACGAGGCCGACAAGATGCGCCGCCTCGGCACCGACTCGGTGATGCCGCACCGGATCAAGTACAAGAAGTTCTCGCGCTGATGGCCGACTGGAGCGCGCAGCAATATCTCAAGTTCGAGGACCAGAGGTCGCGCCCGGCGCGCGACCTCGCCGCACAGGTGCCGCTCGCGGCGCCGCGGCGCGTCTTCGATCTCGGCTGCGGCCCCGGCAACTCCACCGAGATCCTGCGCGCGCGCTGGCCGGATGCGGCGCTGACCGGCGTCGATTCCTCGCCCGACATGCTGGCGAAGGCGCGGGCGCGGCTGCCCGGCGTCGATTTTCTGCAAGCGGATCTCGCCACCTGGACGCCGCCGCGCGACGCCGACCTGTTTTATTCCAACGCCACGTTCCAGTGGGTGCCGGACCATCTGGCGGTGCTGGAACGGCTGATCGACGCGCTGCCGCCGGGCGGCGTGCTCGCCGTACAGATGCCCGACAATGGCGCCGAGCCGTCGCACGCGCTGCTGCGCGATCTCGCCGGCGCGGCGCCGTGGCGGGACACGCTCGCGTCCGCCGCCGTGCTGCGCGACGACCTGCCGCCGGTGTCGGTCTATTACGACCGGTTGCGGCCGCGCTGCCGTGGCTTCGACATCTGGCACACGCTCTATGAGCATCCGATCGACGGTGCCGCCGGCATCGTCGAATGGTTCAAGGGCTCGCGGCTGCGGCCCTATCTCGACGCGCTCAAGGAGCGCGGCGACGACTTCCTTGCCGCCTATCAGGCGCGCCTCGCCACGGCCTATCCGCGGCAATATGACGGCAAGTGTCTGCTGCGGTTTCCGCGCCTGTTCCTCGTGGCGGTGAAGTAGCGCCACCCTCTGTCATCTTCAAACGGCGCGCCGCGCGCGCTCCCGGACCTGTCCATGATCCGCCTCGACACCATCAGCAAGCAGAACGGCCACCAGATCCTGTTCATCGAGGCATCGGCGGCGTTGCAGCGCGGCGAGAAGATCGGCTTGGTCGGCCCGAACGGCGCCGGCAAGTCGACGCTGTTCCGCATGATCGCCGGCGAGGATCAGCCCGACGAAGGACAAGTCTCGGTCGATCGCGGCGTCACCATCGGCTATTTCAGCCAGGATATCGGCGAGATGGCGGGCCAGAGCGCCGTCGCTGCGGTGATGGATGGCGCCGGCCCGGTTTCGGGTGTCGCCGCCGAACTGCGCGACCTCGAAGCGGCGATGACCGATCCCGACCGTGCCGACGAGATGGAAGCGATCCTCGAACGTTATGGCGAGGTGCAGGCGCGCTTTCAGGATCTCGACGGTTATGCGCTTGATGCGCGCGCCCGCGAAGTGCTCGCCGGACTTGGTTTCTCGCAGGAGATGATGGAGGGCGATGTCGGCGCGCTCTCCGGCGGCTGGAAGATGCGCGTCGGCCTCGCCCGCATTCTCCTGATGCGTCCGGATGCGATGCTGCTCGACGAACCGTCGAACCATCTCGACCTCGAAAGCCTGATCTGGCTCGAACAGTTCCTCAAAGGCTATGAGGGTGCGCTGCTCATGACCTCGCACGACCGCGAGTTCATGAACCGGATCGTCAACAAGATCATCGAGATCGACGCCGGCACGCTCACCACCTATTCCGGCGACTATGAATTCTACGAGCAGCAGCGCGCGCTGTCGGAGAAACAGCAGCAGGCGCAGTTCGAGCGCCAGCAGGCGATGCTGGCGAAAGAGATCAAATTCATCGAGCGGTTCAAGGCGCGCGCGTCGCACGCCGCGCAGGTGCAGAGCCGCGTCAAGAAGCTGGAGAAGATCGAGCGGGTCGAGCCGCCGCGCCGGCGCGAGACCGTGCAGTTCGACTTTCCGCCGGCGCCGCGCTCCGGCGAGGATGTCGCGACGCTGAAAAGCGTCAACAAGAGCTATGGCGCGCTGCGCATCTATGACGGGCTCGACTTCCAGATACGCCGCCGCGAACGCTGGTGCGTGATGGGCGTGAACGGCGCGGGCAAATCCACGCTGCTGAAGCTGATTGCCGGCACCGCCGAGCCCGATGCCGGCAGCGTCGCGGTCGGCGGCAGCGTCAAGATGGGTTACTTCGCGCAGCATGCGATGGACCTGCTCGACGGCGAGCGCACCGTGTTCGAGGCGCTGGAGGATGCGTTTCCGCAGGCTGGGCAGGGCTCGCTGCGCACGCTCGCCGGCTGCTTCGGATTTTCCGGCGACGATGTCGAGAAGCGTTGCCGCGTTCTGTCCGGCGGCGAGAAGGCGCGACTCGTCATGGCGCTGATGCTCTACGATCCGCCGAATTTCCTGGTGCTCGACGAGCCGACCAACCATCTCGATATGGCGACCAAGGAGATGCTGATCAAGGCGCTGGCGGATTTCGAGGGCACCATGCTGTTCGTCTCGCATGACCGGCACTTCCTCGCCGCGCTGTCGAACCGCGTGCTGGAGCTGACGCCGGAGGGCGTGCACGCCTACGGCGGCGGCTACACCGAATATGTCGCGCGCACCGGCCAGGAAGCGCCGGGCTTGCGCAGTTAGAGTTTTTGCACCATGCGCGCGCATGGTTAGCGCGGCTTTTACCCAAACTCGTAAAGCAATCTTAGCGCGTCGCGTCTATCACCGGAGCAGCCTTTCCATCTGTTCCAGCGGTCTCGCGCGTCATTCCTGTTTCCGGCAACATCACGCAGGCGGCCATCCTCGCACTGTTCGCGGCGAATGCGGTCATTCTGGCCGTGATGGCGCTGGCGTTTTTCACCGCCTGGCTCAGTCGGCGGCAGGAGCGCTGCTGGCTGTCGTGGATCATCGCCAATCTGGTGATGGTGATGTCCATGGTGTGCTTCATGCTGCTGCCGGCAGACCGGTTCAGTATCGCGCTGGCTTTGGCCAACAGCCTGCTGGTGCTCGGGCTTGGGTTTCGCTGGCGCGCCGCGCGTCAATTCGGCGGGCGCGCCGCGCCGCTGCGGACGGTCTTCCTCCCGGCATTGTTGACGTTGAGCCTCTATCCGGTGCCGTCGCTGGTGGATCACGGTCTCCGCTTCCTGTTGGTGAACGGCACGTTCGCCGCCTGGAGCATCGCCATCACCTACGAATTCCTGCGCGACCGCGGCGACCGGCTGCCGTCACGCTACGGTCTGATCGCGGCCTACGGCATGCTCGCGGTCGCGTTCACCGTTCGCGCCGGGCAGGGCATCGTGTTCGGTGCGCCGATCGCGGGTGCGTTGCCGGACGACATCATGCTGCTGATCGGTGTATTCGGCGGCCTATTCCATACGGTCGGGAGCGGTGCGTTCGCCTTGTCGATCGCCTATGAGCGTGGCGCGCGCGTGCTACGCGAGGCGGCGCTGCGCGATCCGCTCACCGGGCTTTACAATCGCCGCGCGTTCGAGCGGCGCCTGCAGCAGCACATGGCGGCCGACGAGCCGTTCGCGGTGGTGTTCCTCGACGTCGATCGTTTCAAGGCGGTCAACGACCGCTATGGTCACGCTGCCGGCGACGCCGCGCTCTGCGCCTGTGCGGAGACCATGCTGCGCACGCTGCGACCGTCGGATTTCGTGGCACGGATCGGCGGCGAGGAATTCGCGGCGATCCTGCCGGATCTGTCGTCGCAGGATGCCTATGATGTGGTCGAGCGCGTACGCGGCGCCGTCGAGGCGCAGGAGATCGTCAGCCACGGCAGCCGGTTCTCGGTCACGCTGTCGGGCGGCATGACGCACAGCACGCACCGTCTCGACGACATCGCCAAGCTGATGCGCGCGGCCGATGCCGGGCTTTATCGCGCCAAACAGGCCGGGCGTAACCGGATCGAACTAGCGGCGTAAGCCGAGGACGCTCTCATCGCGCGATCGCGTCGATCTCCGCATCGGCCGGAAACCGGCCGAGCGCCTGTTTGGAAAATTTCAATTCGCCGTTCACGGCGATCTCGAATACGCCGCCCGACGAGCGGATCAGCTCGATCTCGGCGCCGGTTCGTTCCCGCAGTCTGGCCCCCGCACGGAGGGCTTTGGGCTCGTAGCCTCAACTGCCGCAGTAGTGGATGGTGATGAGCATGGACGATATCCGCAACGTGGATCATGAAACTGAAATAGCTGCTGGGAAAGTTAGCACAGCGATCTGGTCGAGATGACCCAATTTTTAGACGCTGACGAATGATCGCTCCATCTGCCATGCCACCCTTCGAAGAGGATCGGCCGCGTGCTCCGATATATACGGAATGCGTATAATTCAATTGCGCATCGAGTCGGAGAGACAAAATGGTGGCTTACGGTAAGAAGTTGCGGGAGTTGCCTTCGTTTCTTTCAACTGCGTCGATGGTTTTTGACGATCGAGAAAAGACAATCGATTTGCTTTTTAAGGCAGAGAAACCATCTCCGCCTGTGTATGAGCCTGCTCGGCGGTTGTTCTGTTCAGTTCTTTCAGGAGATCTCTCGTGGGAGCGTGCGATAGAGGAGGCGGAGAGACTCGATGGAAGAGAACGAGGCTGCGCTGTTGATGTACTGAACCATTCTCGGGATTTCTTGCTTAAACAACCGAGATCACGTGTTTCAAAGATTGGGCTGTCGACAACAATTCCCAACGGAATGAAACTTCGTATTGCGCCTATCTGGGTTCGAGAGTTGCCCCAGCCTCGGTTGTTGGTTCTGTATTTTTGGATGAAGCCATTGAATGATCATCAGGTAAGTGCGGTAGCTGCAATATTGAGGATGGCATTACTTGATCGGCAAAAAGAATTTAAATCCTACGATTTGGATTTTGTGTCAGTTTCGATGGAAGAAAAAGCCAATACTCGGAGATTTTCATGCCTAGACTGGAAACGTGCGCACCCTCTCGATGAAGGGGACTTGATGAGGTTTTGGGCGCGTTTCGTTGCGGCGTGGGATGAATATCAGCGGCGACCACCGCGCGTACGCCGTCGTAAGGAGGAGAGCGGGACGCTATTTTAAAAGATTGACAAACATAATATTTCGGTATATATTCCTATTCTCTCTGCTGAGGGGCGCTCTCATGAGGCGTCTTGAGGGTGTGAGAGAGGCGGCGCCCGCGCGCAGGTCTCGCACCCTGCGTCCGGGACGCCTTGGGTTTGCCGTCCGCCCCAACTAAGTGGGGCCGCCCGCAAGGGCTGGACGGGGTAGGACGAAGGCGGGCCAAAGCCCGCGGGAACCGGTGGGGTCCGATCCCGCAAGGATCGACAACTCCATCTGTCCGCGCCCCGGAAGCACGGTCCCGGGGAGCGAAATCGCCGCCCATGACAAAGCCCAGCCTGCGCAAGCTTGGCTGGGTGGAGCGCCGCAAGGCGCGCGTGTCTCTCTTTCGCAGGAGAGATGCGCTCCGTTCACGCGGTGACGTGTGAGCGGTGGCTAAGACGTTGCGCTTCGCGGCGCTCCGTCCCCCTCATTCATGGAATGAGGGACGAAACAGAACTTCGGCGTCCCCGCGCCGCAAACAACAGGGGCGATCACGCTTGTCCGAAAACAGGCGGGCTGTTTGACAATCGCATCGGACGACGAAAGCGCGGTTTTTCACTTCTTCCCATGGAGCGCGTGCGACCTCAGCGGCTCCTGCACCTGCGACATCGCGGCGGTTGATGTGGCACCCGAAGTCCACACAGCCGTCACACGCGAATCGCATATAAATCGGCGCAAAGGAGAACCACCCGCATGTCGATGACACCCGAAACGCCGCTGCCTCCGCCTGCGCTGGCGCGGCAACTGCGGCCGCTGCCGGCGCTGATCTTCTCGTCGCGCTGGCTGCAGCTGCCGCTTTATCTCGGGCTGATCATCGCCCAGGGCGTCTATGTCATCCTGTTCCTCAAGGAACTGTGGCACCTGGTCAACCACTCGTTCGATTTCTCCGAGCAGCAGATCATGCTGGTGGTGCTCGGGCTGATCGACGTGGTGATGATCTCCAACCTCTTGGTGATGGTCATCGTCGGCGGCTACGAGACCTTCGTGTCGCGGCTCGATCTTGACGGTCATCCCGATCAGCCGGAGTGGCTGTCGCACGTCAATGCCAGCGTGCTGAAGATCAAGCTGGCGATGGCGATCATCGGCATCTCGTCGATCCACCTGCTGCGCACCTTCATCGAGGCGGGCAATCTCGGCGGCGCCGGGCGCACCACCAACTACACCGCCGAAGGCGTGATGTGGCAGACCATCATCCACATCGTGTTCATCCTGTCGGCGGTCGGTATCGCCTATGTGGACCGGCTCGGCCAGCTCGCCGAGACGCAGCCGCACGGCGAGGACGGCAAGCCCATCAAGCACCGCAAGCACTAGACGTCGGAAATCGCCGCTGCGTTAGCGAGGTTACGCCGGCATCAGCGTCCGCGCGGTTTCGAGCGCGCTGTCGATCGTGCTCTCGTAAGTCGCGAGCGGTGGCGTCACGCCGTGCGCGGTCAATGTGCGCCGCAGCGCCGGTGAGGCGCCGGTGACGATCATCGTCACGCCGCGCTGGCGCGCCTTGCGGCCGATGCCCTCGATGGTGTTGGCGGCGGTGGAATCCAGAAACGGCACGCCGGAGAAATCGACGATCAGCACCTTGCAGCGGTCGTCGCTCATGAAGTCAAGCGCCTCGCCGACAGCGGACGCGACGCCGAAGAAGAACGCGCCGGTAATGCGATAGACGATGACGCGCGGGTCGGTGGCGAGCGACGCATCGTAGGGCGTGCGCTCGCCGTCACCGTGATCGGCCGTGTCCTGCGGCGCGAACGGCGTTTCCGCGGCAACGCCGGTTGCCTGCGCGATGCGGCTGACGAACAGCAGCGTGCCGATGCCGAAGCCGACGACGATGCCGGTCATCAGGTCGTCGAACACGGTGAGCAGGAAGGTCGCGAGCAAAACCACGGTGTCGCCGCGCGAGGAGCGGAACAGCGTCACCAGCGCGTCGCGCTCCACCATGTTCCAGGCGACGGTGATCAGCACGCCGGCGAGCGCGGCGAGCGGAATGTCGTGGGCGAGCGGCGCGGCGACCAGCATGAAGCCGAGCAGCACGGCGGAATGCACCATGCCGGCGATCGGGCCGCGCGCGCCGGCGCGGATATTGGTGGCAGTGCGGGCGATGGTGCCGGTGGCGCAGATGCCGCCGAACAGCGCCGAGCCGATATTGGCGATGCCCTGCGCCACCAGCTCGCAATTCGCGCGATGGCGGCGGCCGGTCATGCCGTCGGCGACCACGGCGGAGAGCAGGGATTCGATTGCGCCAAGGAGCGCAAAGGCAGCGGCATCGGGCAGCACCGCCTGCATCCGCGCAAGCGAGAAGACCGGCAGCGCCGGCGCCGGCAGGCTGTTGGGAATGCCGCCGAACTGCGTGCCGATGGTTTGCACCGGCAGCCCGAACAGCGTGGTGGCGAGCGTCGCCGCCGCAACCGCGATCAGGATGCCGGGCCAATGCGGCCGCCATTTGCGCAGCGCCGCGATGATGACGATGGTGAGAACGGCGAGGCCGAGCGCAGCGGGATTGAGCGTGCCGGACGCCTGCGCCAGTACCGGGATTTTCTGCAGCAGCGGTCCGGGTTCTTTTCCGGTCAGCGTGAGGCCGAGCAGATCCTTCACCTGACTGGCGGCGATGATCACCGCGATCGCGGCGGTGAAGCCGACCGTGACCGGGAACGGCAGGAATTTCACATAGGTGCCGAGGCGCAGGAAGCCGGCGGCGAT
>MKWA01000009.1:123394-131709 GCA_001899285.1 Rhizobiales bacterium 64-17 | reverse complement strand
CGCCACCAGCACGATGAACGCGCCGGCCGGCCCGCCGATCTGGAAACGGCTGCCGCCGAACAGCGAGATCAGGAAGCCGCCGACGATGGCGGTGTAGAGCCCCCGGTCGGGCGTCGCGCCGGAGGCAATGGCGATCGCCATCGACAGCGGCAGCGCGACGATCGCCACGGTGAGGCCGGCGAACAGATCGGCGCGCAGATCCTTGCCGCCATAGCCTTCACGAAGGACCGTGATGAGCTTGGGCGTATAGAGATCGGTGAAGCTGACGCGCCGGGCGATGGGCGCTGCGGACGTGGAGGTGGCGGTGTGCATGATCGGTGTTCGCGCGAAGGTGCGACGATGAGACAATTACGCCTTGATGCGCGTCAAGGATCGGCGATGCGGTGCGCTCGCATTAAGCTTCAATTTACCGGACACTCTCTGTTCTCTGATTCGCGCATGTTCGCCGAATGTTCGGAGCTTGTCATGATCTTGCGATCCATCGCTCTGCGGACTCTAGCACTAGTGATAAGTGCGCTGGTGATCGTTGCGAGCGGCGCGAATCAGGCATGCGCGGCCGATTCGGTTTTTTCGCGCTGGCTCGAATCGACCTGGCCGGACGTGGAAAAACTTGGCGTGTCGCGTGCGACGTTCGACAACGCCATCCGCGGGCTGACGCCGGATTACGGGCTGCCGGACCTGATCATTCCCGGTAAGCCGCCGGCGGCACAGCGCGGGCAGGCCGAGTTCGTGCAATCGCCGGCCGATTATCTCAAGGAAGCGTCGCTGGAGCGGCTGGCGGCACAGGGCCGGCAACTGGCGGCGCGCTATCACGACGCGCTGGCGCGGATCGAGCGCGAGTTCGGCGTGCCGGGGCCGGTGGTGCTGGCGATCTGGGGCCGCGAGACGGCCTATGGCGGCGTCAAGCTCGGCCACGATGCGATCCGTGTGCTGGCGACGCAGGGTTTCACCGGCCGGCGCAAGGATCTGTTCCGCAACGAATTCGTCCACGCGCTGAAGATGCTGCAGGACGGCTATCCGCGCGCGCAGATGCGCTCGTCGTGGGGTGGCGCGATGGGGCTGACGCAGTTCATCCCGAGCGAGTTCTACAAATACGCGGTCGACTTCGACGGCGACGGTCGCGCCGACATCTTCAATTCGGTGCCGGATGCGTTGGCGTCGGCGGCGAAGCAGTTGCGCGGCAAGGGCTGGCAGCCGGGCGGGCGCTGGGCGATCGAGGTCAAGGTGCCGGGCGGCATCGACTGCACCATCGCCGAACCGGAGCAGACGATGCCGGTGAAGGACTGGATCGCGCGCGGCTATCAGCCGCTGACGCGCGTCGCGCCCGCCGACATGGCGCGGACCGCGTCGCTGCTGATGCCGGAAGGGATCTACGGCCCCGGCTTCCTGACCCTGAAGAACTACTACGTGATCAAGGAATACAATTTCGCCGATCTCTATGTGCTGTTCGTCGGCAGCCTCGCGGATCGCATCGCCGGCGGTCACGGCTTCAAGGCACCGTGGGCGAAACTGCCGCCGATGCGGTCGCACGATGTCGAGGCCATCCAGCGCGGCCTGACGGCGGCCGGATTTTATCAGGACAAGCTCGACGGCAAGGCCGGGATGAAGACGCGCTCGGCGATCGGCGCATACCAGAAAGCGCGGCGGCTGAAGCAGGACTGCTGGCCGGGTCCGTCGCTGCTGCAAGCCATTCAGACCTCGCGCTGACACCTCGCTCCAACAAAAACGGCGGGCCGAGGCCCGCCGTTTGATATTCTCGTCTTGGTTCGCGTGCAATCAGTCGCAGACCTCGACGCGACGGGTGCGATAGCCGTAGCCGTCCCAGTAGCGATGACGCTCGATCCGGCAAGCCGGTTCTTCCACCACATAGGCCGGCGGCGGCGCGTAGTAAGCGGGCGGCGGCGCTGGATAGGCCGGACCGCTGTTGGCAATGGCGCTGCCGATAATGGCGCCGGCGGCAAGGCCGCCGATCACGCCCGCACCGACCGCGCAGCCGCGGCAGCGGGCGTCGGCCGACGTCGAGACGGCGGCCAGCAGCACGGCGGCGGTGGCGGCAACCGCGATAGATTTCATCATGATATGCCTCGTTTCATGTCCCCCGGGATCATCGCGGCGGGTTGTTAAGCGAGCATTAAGGCCAAAAACCGAACGCGCGGTTTTGCCTCTGATCCTGTGTCTCGCCGCAGGATGCGCCGCGCCGGATAAACAGCGGCTGAACGCCGGGGCCGTTTTCCCAGCAAAAAGCCCGGTCTGCGGGGCAGACCGGGCTTTCCGTGAACCTCGGCGCGGGTCAGTAGCAGACCCGGACGCGGCGGAAGTGGACGTAGCCATAGGGGTCCATCACCCGCTCACGGCGCCAGTAGCAACCGCCGCCGTAATAGGCCGGCGCGGGGCCGTAGCCGTAATAGCCGGGACCGGGGCCGTATCCGTAGTAGCCGCCGTTTGCGGCACCGCCGATGATCGCGCCGGCGGCCAAACCGCCGATGATTCCGGCGGCGACGGCGCCGCCGCGCCCGCGGGCTTCGGCCGGTTGCGGTGCGGCCACGGCCGCGATTCCGAGGGTCGCGGCGACCGCGAGAACTGTCAGAGTCTTGGTCATCATGGCATCACCTTGAAATGGTGGACGTCGAACCGATTGTTAACGCTGTCCGACCGGGACAGGTTCCATCTTTTCACGTGAACGCGGCCTGAACCGCCGGACCACAATATTGCCGTGAAAAGGGGCGGGACGCCGCCGCCGATTGCAGATCAGGGCCTTTACAAGGCCCGGACGCACCGTCGAAATACCGCCCGACATGAGTGGGGAATTGGCGGGGGCGGCAGCATCCGGATGGGTGCCACCGGCGCTGGACGCGGAAGCGTTCGCGACGGAGCAGAATGCCCTGGGACAGGTGTGGACCTTGTTGGGCTGGACGCGCGACGTTGCCCGCGAGGGCGACTGGTTCACCGCGCATCTGGGCGGCCGGTCCGTTTTCGTGCAGCGGTTTCGCGAAGGACTGCGCGCATTCGAGAACAAATGCGCGCATCGGTTCTTCCCGCTTCGCCAGGGCGAGGCCGGCAACGGTCCGGTGATCTGCGGCTTCCATCACTGGCGCTACAACAGCGACGGCATGGCCATCGGCATTCCGAAGAGCGAGGAGATGTTCGGCGCGACCCCGCGCGACATGGGTATTTGTCTGCGGCCGGTCGAGATCGAAATATGCGGGTCGCTGATTTTCGGCCGCTTTGCATCGGCAGGGCACACGGAATCGCTGCGCGCGTTTCTCGGGCCGCTGTTCGATATCGTTCGCGCCATGAGTCCGGACGGGATAGCGCCGTTGCGCGGCGCGTCGGTGTTGCCGTTCAACTGGCGGTTTGCTTACGAAATCGCGCTCGACGACTATCATATCGTTGCAGTGCATTCCGACACCTTCGGCAAGCGTGGCTACATGCTGCGCGACCGCGTGCAGTATGAGCGGTCTGGCCCGCACAGCGCCTATTGCGCGGCACGGGTGCCGGACCTGCTCGAAGGCATAGCGGCGGCCTGCAATGCCGGCACCTATCGGCCGTCGAACGATTATCTCATCATGCATCTCTTTCCGAACATCGCGCTGGTGCAGACCCACGTCGCGACGGTGATGGGTGTTCGTTACGTCTATCTGATGCTGTTGCAGTTCGTTCCGCTGGCGCCGGACACCACGCAGTTGCGCTGGTGGCTGTGGCCATCGCCTTTTCCCACGGGAGATACGCCGCTGCAGCGCGTGTTCCGTCGGATTTCCATGCCGATATCGCTGCCGCTGACGCGGCGCGGCATGTTGCGCATTCTGGCGGAAGACAACGCTGTCTGCGCGCATCTGCAGGCCCATGCGAGGCCCGATGATGGTTCTCCACGGCTCGGCGCGATGGAGGAGCGGATCGGCTGGCACAACGAGGCGTACCGTCAGGTGCTGGAGCAGGCGCAACGCGATGCGGTCCGCGAATGACAGCGTTACCCCTGAATTGAGCGACAGGAGAGCGATCCATGCAACTGACCTTCGACCATATCCACCTGCGCAGTCCCGATCCGGAAGCGACCGCGGCCTGGTTCGAGCGCATGCTCGGCGCACAGATCATCCGGTCGATGCAGCAGGGCAAGCCGCGGATTGATCTCAAGCTCGGCGGGCAGAAGATCTTCATCATGGCGGTGGAGCCAGGCGACGGTGTTGCCGCTGCGCCAGTGTCGCCGTATCAGGGGCTCGATCATTTCGGTTTGTCGGTCACGGACATCGACACGGTTTATGAAGCGCTCAAGGCCAAGGGCGCCGAGTTCACCAAGCACGTATTCACGCAGCGCCCCGGTATCCGCGTCATGTTCCTGCGCGGGCCGCAGGGCGTTTCCATCGAACTGCTCGAGCGCAGCGACAAGTATCAGTAAAGGTTAGTTCAGCATCACGATCGCGCCGTTGAGCAGCGTGGCGAAGGCGACCCAGAAAAGGTAAGGCGCGAACAGCCACGCGGCCACGGCATCCTTGCTCCAGCGCTCGCTGATGAAGGCGCAGATCGCGATCAGCAGCAGCACGATGACAGCGAGCGCCAGATCCGGCCGGTGCAGCCCGAAGAACACCGGCGACCACAGGAAGTTCAGCGCCAGTTGCGCGACCCATAGCGTCCTCGCCGTGCCGCTGCCAGCGCGCAGGAATGTGCGCCAGCCGGCGATGGCGATCAGCACATAAAGTGTGCTCCAGACCGGGGCGAACACCGCGTTGGGCGGATTGAACGGCGGTTTGCGCAGCGCGGCGTACCATCCGTCCGGCAGGTTGAAGAGACCGATCAGCGTTCCGCCGCCGAGCACGACCACGATGAAAACAGCGAGCAGCAGATAGCGGGTCAGGGTAGCCATCGTCGGTCTCCGTGAGTGGGCAGGGCCCAATACAACTTTCGGCGGGTATGCCGGTTCAATGAGTGCTGCGTATTCACGCGTTGCTGAATCCACTGGCGGGCGGATCAGGTTGTGCCATGATACCGCCCACAACAACGGCCGAAACAGGCCGGGCGATATCAGGGGAGGTTATGGTGGTCAGGATTGGGCGGCGTGGATTCATGAAAGGGGCGGGTGCTGCGGCGCTCGCCGGAGGCGGTGTCTCGTCGTTGGCGATGCCGGCGATCGGTCAGGCGAAATGGCCGGACCGGCCGGTGCGCTTCATCGTGCCGTTGGCGCCGGGCGGCGCCATCGACTTTGTCGCGCGCCAGACCGGCGAGGTGTTGTCACGCCATCTCGGTCAGCAGGTAGTGGTGGAAAACCGCACTGGCGCCGGCGGCACCATCGGCATGGATGCGGCGATGAAGAGCACGGCCGACGGTTACACGATCCTCATCACCAACGACAACGCGGCGAGCGCGCCGCACATCCTGTCGCTGAGTTACGACTACACCAAGGAGATGATGCCGGTCTGCGACCTCGGGCACCAGCCGCAGGTGTTTGCCGTGCATCCGTCGCTCGAAGTGTCGTCGGTGAAGGAGTATGTGGAGAACGCCAAGAAGAATCCGGGCGTCGGCTTCGCCACCTCCGGCGTCGGCTCCAACCAGCATGTGGTTGGCGCGTGGTTCGCAAAGGAAGCAGGCATCAAGCTCGAACACGTGCCGTATCGCGGCGCCGGTCAGGCGGTGAACGATCTGATTGCCGGGCATGTGAAATCGGCCTTCCTCGGTCCGACCGCGCTGGTGGCGCATTATCGTGCCGGGCGGCTGAAATTCATTGGTCAGTCGTCGGCCAAGCGCGCGCCGACCTTGCCGGAAGTGCCGACGCTCGAAGACGCCGGCTACAAAGGCGTAGTGCTGGAAGCGTGGTATGCGGCGTTCGCGCCGGCCGGCACGCCGAAGGAGATCGTCGATCTGCTCAACAGCGAATTCAACAAGGCGCTGAAGGATCCGCGGCTGGTCGATGCCTTCACCAAGGGATCGATGGAGCCGATCGGCGGCACGCCGCAGGATCTCGGCAAGCTGGCGCAGGCGGATTCCGCAAAGTACGCCCGGCTGGTGAAGGAACTGAACATCAAGGTTCAATAACGCGCGGCGACAGCCGTCTGAAACCGACAGCGCGCCGGTGGGCTATCCGCTGGCGCGTTTTGCTGTCTGCTTCACCGGGCAGCCGGCATAAGCGGCCTTCACCGCCTCGGCGCCGCCGGCGAGCGTGAATTCCGCGCTGGTGCGGGGATTGTTCAACGAGCGGATGCGGACGTAGAGCTGACGCGCGCTTGTCACAGCTTCGGCGAAGGCCGCGACCTCGTCGGGATCCTCGATCACCACGGTTTTATAATCCCGCAGGAAGCGCGCTTCCGCTTCCTTGCCGGGGCGGTCGTCGAACCGGTAACCGAGCATCGAGTTGCGGTTGGAGCCGACGCGATCGTTGAAGGCGATGCGTACCACTGGCTCATTCTGGAAGCACAGCAGTTGCAGCAAGGCGTTACGCGCAATCAGGTGCTGCGTCGATGTCGTGACGCTGGCCGGGAGCGCTGAACTCGAGATCGGCAGGCCGGTGACGCGGTCCTCGCCGCGCTCGATGCGCCAGCCGCCGGCGCGCATAGCGCCATCGCTGCCTGTCACATAGGGATCGCGTGCCGCGCAGCCGCTTAACGTCACGCCGAGCGTTCCGCCGGCGATCAGCACGCCGAGCACCGTCGCCGCTTGCGCGATCGTCCGTCGCATGATGGCCCCCGCCGCGAATGGTCCCAGCCGATCAGTTTGCCGAAGCACACAGGAGGCGGCAAGACGGGAGGGCGGGCGGGCTTGCGGAGGCCGGCACGACGTTCGTAGGGTGCCGCAACGGATCAGGACAGGGAGACACATTCATGGCGTTCACCGTGACCAGCAACAGCTTCAAGGATGGCGACTATCTGTCGAAAGATCACGTCCTGTCCGCGGATTTCGGTTTCGGGTGCGCCGGCGGCAATCGCTCGCCGCATCTGGCGTGGCGCGGCGCGCCGGCCGGCACCAAGAGCTTCGCCATCACCTGCTATGACCCCGATGCGCCGACCGGTTCGGGCTTCTGGCATTGGCTGGTGGTGAATATCCCCCCGACCGTGACCGACCTCGCCGCCGGAGCGGGCAGCACCGGCGGACAACTTCCGGCCGGTGCGCTTGCGACGCGCACCGATTTCGGCAAGCCGGGTTACGGCGGCCCATGCCCGCCGGACGGCGATCATCCGCACCGCTATCTGTTCACGGTGTTCGCGGTGGGCGACACGCTCGACGTTGCCGCCGACACGTCGGCGGCGGTGATCGGCTTCAACCTGCATTTCAAGATGCTGGCGAAAGCGTCGATCATGGGGCTCTACAAACGTTGAGCGTATGTGAAAGGGCCGCTCACCCTTTCAGGTGAACGGCCTCTTCGATATCACGGCGAAAAAACGTTACGACTGGTTCTTCGAATACGTGAACTTCGGAGCATTCTTCAGGCTGTCCTTGTCGGCGTTGATATACGCCTTCCAGGTGCCGTTATCGTTGTTGAGGGCGATCGCGGCCGGCTGCACCAGCACATAGCTTTCGCCCATCCCGAGGAAGCCGCCGACGCTGATCACCACGCCGTCCACCGTGTTGCCGTTGCTGATGGCGATATCCTTGATGTCGCCGAGCTTCTCATCCTTGCTGTTGTAGACGTTCACGCCGATCAGCTTCGAGGTCATGAGATCGGCCGGCTTGGCGTTGGCGTAACGCACCGAGACCGTCGCGGTCTTGCCCATTACGAAGCCGCTCGATGCGGCCATCCCGGCGCTCGATGTGGTGGTTGCAGCGCCGGTTGTGCCTGGCTTTTCCATCGGCTTGGTGGCGTCTGCCGGTTTGGTGTCGGTCGTCACAGCTGCCGGTGGCTTATCCATCGTACCGGTGTTGTTCTGCGGCGTGGTCGTCTGCGCGAAAGCTGCGCCGGTCATGAGCGTTGCGGCCGCTGCTGCAATGAGTGTGCGCTTCATCAAGATATCCTCTCAAATTCGTTGTGGTTGCCCGAGATGTTCGGTTGCATCCGTGTCTTCAAAACGAGAACGGATGGCCGCGCCGTGACGGTGGGCTAACGATGCTGCGCTGGCATCGTTCCGAAATGAGAAGACTGTGCGTCGCATTGTCCCGAGCAACATGACGGGATTGTCATGTTGCTTGAGTACGTCGTCATCGTCGTTCGCTACGTCGTCAAGGCGATGCTGCTTTGGTGAAAGCCGCCAGCGGCTTACCGTAGGCGCCGCTGAGCAGAAGTTTGCCCGCTGCATCGATCCGCCAGCGGCGTGTTTTCGTCAGGGCGTCGAGGAATTTCCGTTCCTGCTCCATGATGGCGGGTGGGCAGGCCATCAGCGTACCGACGGGACGGT
>MKWA01000009.1:122867-123356 GCA_001899285.1 Rhizobiales bacterium 64-17 | reverse complement strand
CCGATGGTGTTGCAGCCGCCGTTTCCGGAGACGCGGCCGTCCTGCCCGAGATCGAGAATGACCGGCTTGTCGCCGTTGACCGGAGTGCCCTGGATGGTCTGAGCCTGCCAGCGGCCGCCAGGCGTCGCCGGTGCGGTCGCGGCAACGGGGATCACGTCTTTCGTGCCTTGCGCGCCCATATAGACGCCGATCAGGCGCATGGTCTCGGTGCCGTTGTTGATGCTCGAATGCGCAACGTCCATGGCTTCGACCAGCGCATCGCCCTTGCGGTAAGTGCGCTTACCGTGCGCGCCGTAATCGACCGTCAGCTCGCCGTCCAGAATATAGGCGAACAGCGGCGCGCCGTGCTTGTGCAGGAATGCGGTGCCGCCTGGCGGCAGTGTGACGATCGCGGCGGTTATATTGGCCGGGCCGGTGCGGGGATAACGGATGGTTTCGCCGACGATCGTCTTGCCGGTCGAGAGCAGCTTCTGCGCCGGATAGTTTTGC
>MKWA01000009.1:100329-122809 GCA_001899285.1 Rhizobiales bacterium 64-17 | reverse complement strand
ATCCATGTGGTGATCCATGTGGTGATCCATGGGGCAGTCATGGCGGCGCGGCGAGCAGGCATCGGTCTCTCCCAGTCTGTTTGGTCTGCGATTAGGGCGATTCGCGGTGCTGCCGTCCACCGGAACCAGTTGGCGCGATCCGCATTGAATCGGGGCGCCCGTTCCTGCTGCATGCGCTGTTGTCGCGTGTGCCGGGAAACCTCGGCCGTTGCCCATGATCTTTTTCCAGCAGGAGCTTTCCATGCAGACCTCGTCCCGTCGCGCATTTCTCTCGAAAATGACCTTGGCCGCCGCCGCGGCGCTCACCGTGACGAGCGTCGGGTTGAGCACACCCGCCGCCGCTGCGAGCGGGACAATCAGCTTCTCCATCATCAAGGGCGGGTTCTTCATCGGCGCCGAGGCCGGAAAGGGCGTCCTGTCGTTTGCCGGGCGCCGTTACCCGGTGTCGATCGGCGGCATCAGCGGCGGGCTTGTGTTCGGTGCGTCGGAGACGCGTTTCCACGGCACCGTTACCAATATCCGCCGTCCGACCGAAGTGGCCGGCACCTATGGCGCGGCCGGTGCGGGTGCGGCGATCATCGCCGGGGTGCGCGTGATCCAGTTGCGCAACGAGAAGGGCGCGATCCTACGGCTGCAGGGACGTCAGGTTGGCCTGATGGCGAATGTCGACCTCAGCGGGCTGGTCATCAGCATGCGCTAGAGCGTGCCTGCCCTTCATGTTCGTGCGAGAAAAGCGGAAGGCGGTGCCTTCCGCTTTTTGCATATCCTGTATGTAGGGGTAGGGTTTCAGCCTGCTTTCAGGCGGTTTAAAAAGAATAATGACGATTGAAGCGGAAAATTCCGAGGCGGACCGCAAGGACAAGAAACCGTCCAAGCGGGTGGTGCGCGAATTTCTCATCGCCGACCGGACGCCGATGTGGTTCACGCTCGTGGCGTTGCTGTTCGGAGCCGGCGGCACCTACTATCTCGCGCCGTCGGTGAATGCGCAGTTCGAGGCGCAGAAGATCAAATCCGACTTCGTGATCCGCAACTACGGCGATCTGCGCACCAAGATGGAGGATTTCCAGGGCCTCTACACCGTGGTGACGCAAAAAATGGTGGCGGGCGACGACGTGCGGGCCGACATCCTCAAATTGCAGGAGCTTCGCGGCCGGATCAGCGCGCAGACTGTCTCGTTGCTGCCGATGTTCACCCATGCCGACGGGCCGCAGGCCGCGGCCGAGGTGAACAACGGGCTCAACGGCATGATGACGGTGCTGTTTACCAATGCCGGCAAGAAGCTCGACGATGATGCGGAGTCGGCCGCGTTCACCGAGCAGGTTGCGCAGGCGACGCGGAAACTCGTCCCGTCTTTGCTCAAGCTTTATGTGCGCATTGCCGAGGTCGGCCGGCTGAATCCGACCCGCGAGGATACCGACCTGCCGCAGCGGTAGGCGGACTGGCCGTCTGCGCTGTCTTTCAGGCGTACCGCCGGCGCCTTATGGCGTCGGAACCGCTCCTTGATGTTGGGGTGGGGGCTCCTATCTACTCCGGGGATGACGTCCGGAGGGTTCGGGAGATGTGGGGCGCGTTTGTCCGCCAGATTTTTGCCTATTTGCTGACGCGCCGCGGCAAGCGCGCGCTGGCCTTTGTCGGCATGCTGCTGCTCGGCTTCGTCACCGCGCTGCTGCTCGACATGCAGCTCTATATCTCTGCGGCCTTTACCGGCTGTCTGTCGGTGGTGCTGATCACCCTGTGGCTCATTCAATACTGGCGGGTGAAGCAGCATGACCGGTTGCGCGAGATGCAGCGGCTGGAGGCGGCGGCGAAACGTCTGGTTGCCGCGCAGGAGCGGAACGAACGCTACGACCGGGCCAGGGAGCGTGCGAAGTCGGCAGTGGTCGACACCGTGCGCGGTGTCGGAACGGCGGTGAATGCCGGCACGGTGGGTGTGGCGCGCAGCGGCGTCGAGGCGGCGCGCGCGGGCATGTCCTCGACCGTGAACGCCGCGCGATCGGGCGTCGCGGCTGCGAGATCGGGCGTGGCGTCCGGAGTCAGGTCGGGCGTCGATGTGGCGAAATCACAGGTGGCCGCCGCGACTTCCGGCGTCAGCAAAGCCGCCGACGGATTGCGCTTCTGGCGCCGCAAGGCAGAACCGGACAGCGATCCGGCGCGCTGACGCCCATCTTACTGGCGAGACGGCGGCGCTCTATTTCGTCATCGCCGCGCGCTGCTTGAGCAGCCGGTCGAGTTCGTCCTGCTGGTCGTTGAGCCGGTCGGCGTTGAGCGTCTCATCGGCCGCGCCGGAGTCGGCTGCCGCCTGCTCGATCAGCTGACGGATATTGTCGCGCAGGATCGCGATGCGCTGATCGATCTGCGCGAGCGACATGTCATCTGCCAAGGCCGCCTCCGTTCGCTTTGTTCATCTGCAATTCAGCGGAGGCCATGACATGAAGTCAAGCCGCCCCTCCGCGCGATGCTGTGCTAGATATTGACGCCGCGGTTGAACGCCTCGATCAACTGGTTGTAGTCGCGCAGCAACCGTTGCGGCGAGCCTTCGACCATCCAGCCGGAGCCGGCATTGAGCATCATCCGGTCGCCCTGACTGTACGGTGTCTTGTCGCGGAGACGGCGCATCAGTTGCTTGGCCGATACCAGATAGGACTTGGCGCTGCTCATGAACATCGAGCCGATCTTCGGGCTGCCATCGACCTTTTCGGCTGCGTTCACCGTTTCCTCGTAGGTGTTGAGCGCCGCGGTGATCGCCGCGAGGTCCGGCTTGTCGCTTTCATTGGCGCGCAGCAGGCGCTTGGCGTGGATCATCACCGCCTGCACATAGTAGCGCGACTTCTTGCCTTCCTTCTGCTCGGTCTCGGCAAGCTTGTCCGTGGCGCGCCGGTCGTTGATGACATCAACACTCTTGCGTAGATTCTTGTCGGCGCCCGCGAAGGCATCCCACGCGGCGACGAGGCGAGGGTGCAGCGCCTTGCCCTTCGCCATCCTGTCGTCCTTGTAGTTCTCCTGGCTGTAGTAGTCGTCGGCTTCCTTGAGCAGCGGCTCGAGCTTGCTCACCGCGTCCGCGTAGGCGGTAGCGGCGGATTCGAGATCGGCATCGCGCGGCTCCAGCGCATTGGCCTTCTCGACGTTCTTGCGGCAGTCGGAGGTGTCGTAAATCGTATAGGTGCCGTAGATGATCCGCTCCTTGCCGGTCGGGCCGTTCTTCCCGACCCAACTGAAGTAGCGTTTGCGGGAATCGTAGGACCGTGCCGACAGCCGATTGATACACCCAACATAGGCATTCATCTTGGTGACTTCGGAGGGCGTCGTGTTCCGGCCCTGAGCCTGCGCGCTGCCGGATGTCAGAAGCGTGCCGGCGAGCACGGTGCCGCATGTCGTGAGTGTGAGGGCGATGGCCAGCAGGGGCTTCATGATCACTCTCCGTGAAGGAACACCATAGACACAGATCGGGACGGGCATCCGGATCATCCTAATGCGCGCCGGCGAACTTGTCGCCGTGGCAGGATGCTCACGCCACGAGGCGTGCTACACCTTGTTGGTCGCGACAGGGCGCCTCAAGGTTCACGCCCGGCCCGACAGCCAGGCGCAGATGGCGCCGGGAACCGCACCGATCAGGCCGAAGAGGAACAAGGCTGGGCCGTGCACCGTGCCGGCACCCCAGGCGTTCAGCAGGATCAGATAGGCGGAGGCATAGGCGAATAGCGTGGTCCACAGAATGCGCAGCCGCACGCCGCGTCGCGCCAGCACATGGTCGAACAATCCCGTGACGAGCGCGGGGCCGATGCCGAGCATATAGGCGACCGGCAGCAGTACGACCTGATGCAGGTCGAAGGTGCTCGGCGCACCAAGCAATCCGTTGAACGCCTGGAGCAGAATCCAGAACGCTGTGACGAAGCCGAGCGCCGGGCCGAGCAAGGCGAAGATGAGAAATCGCCGCACGATACCGGCCCGGTCCGGCTCTTACAGCATCGTGTTGCTTTCCTTCACCAGCCCTGCGTTCTTCGCGTGGTGCTCGGCTTCCGACTGCAGCGCCGTAGTATGCGGCGCTTTCTTGCCGTCTTGCACCTTGTCCGCATCCACATAGACCTGCTGGCCCATGGCGTTGAACTTGTCCGACATCTCCTTCATCCCAGCAGCCGGATCGAGACCGAGCGCGGTCTTTTCATTTGCGCCGAGTGAGGCCGCATAGTCGCGCACGTCCTGCGTGATCTTCATCGAACAGAACTTCGGCCCGCACATGGAGCAGAAATGCGCGACCTTGTGCGCTTCCTTCGGCAGCGTTTCGTCGTGGTATTCGCGCGCGGTGTCGGGATCGAGGCCGAGGTTGAACTGATCCTCCCAGCGGAAGTCGAAGCGCGCGCGCGACAGCGCATCATCGCGCAGTTGCGCCGCCGGATGGCCCTTGGCGAGATCGGCGGCATGCGCCGCGATCTTGTAGGTGATGACGCCTTCCTTGACGTCGTCGCGGTTCGGCAGGCCGAGATGTTCCTTCGGTGTGACGTAGCAGAGCATGGCGCAGCCGAACCAGCCGATCATCGCCGCGCCGATGCCGGAGGTGATGTGATCGTAGCCCGGCGCGATATCGGTCGTCAGCGGCCCGAGGGTGTAGAACGGCGCTTCGCCGCACTCCTTGAGCTGCTTGTCCATGTTGATCTTGATCTTATGCATCGGCACATGGCCGGGGCCCTCGATCATGACCTGGCAGCCTTTGTTCCAGGCGATCTGCGTCAGTTCGCCGAGCGTCTCCAGTTCGGCGAATTGCGCGCGGTCATTGGCGTCGGCGATCGAGCCGGGGCGCAGGCCGTCGCCGAGCGAGAACGACACGTCATATTTGCGCATGATGTCGCAAATCTCGTCGAACCGTTCGTAGAGGAACGATTCCTTGTGCCGCGACAGGCACCACTTCGCCATGATCGAGCCGCCGCGCGAGACGATGCCGGTAACGCGGTTGGCGGTCAGCGGAACATAAGCGAGGCGCACGCCGGCGTGGATCGTGAAATAGTCGACGCCCTGTTCGCACTGTTCGATCAGCGTGTCCTTGTAGCATTCCCAGTCCAGCTTGACGGGATCGCCGTTGACCTTTTCCAGCGCCTGATAGATCGGCACGGTGCCGATCGGCACCGGCGAGTTGCGCAGGATCCATTCGCGGGTGTTGTGGATGTTGCGGCCGGTGGAGAGGTCCATCACCGTGTCGGCGCCCCAGCGGATCGCCCACACCATCTTCTCGACTTCTTCCTCGACCGAGGAGGTGACGGCCGAGTTACCGATATTGGCGTTGATCTTCACCAGGAAGTTGCGGCCGATCGCCATCGGCTCGAGTTCGGCATGGTTGATGTTGGCCGGGATGATGGCGCGGCCGCGCGCCACTTCGTCGCGCACGAATTCCGGCGTGATGAAGGCCGGCACCGAGGCGCCGAAGCTCTCGCCGTCGGCCAGAGCCGCCGCGGCACGGTCGAGCATCTTCTGCCGGCCGAGATTTTCGCGGGCGGCGACGTAGATCATTTCCTTGGTGATGACGCCGGCGCGCGCCCATTCGAGCTGCGTCACCGGCTTCCCGTCGAGCGCGCGCATCGGCTGCGGCGTATTCGGGAAGGCGCGGGCGAGGTGCTTGCCGGAGACGTTGCCGTTGTCTTCCGACTTGATGACGCGGCCTTGATAGGTCTCGACGCCGCCACGCTCCTTCACCCACTCGGTACGGACGCGCTTGAGGCCCTTCTCGACGTCGATCGCGACATCGTTGTCCGTGTAGACGCCCGAAGTGTCGTAGACCCGCACGGGCTCCTCGTTGGCGGAGGGCGACAGCGCGATCTCGCGCAGCGGAATGCGCAGATCTGGCGCGGCCTCCGGCGAGACATAAATCTTGCGTGAGCCCTGGATCGGGCCGGTGGTGACCGTCGGGGTGACCAGATCGGCGGGTTGCACGGGCTTGTTCATGGGACGCACTCCATCTGCGTAGGGGCGTGGCCGGTCAGGCCACGTAACCTTTGAAAGTCAGAAAGCTGCCGATGCCGAGAAACAGGACGCCGATCACGACCAGCGCGCCGGACAGTTGGATCAGCGCGCCGCCGATATAGTTCACGAACGGCGGGGCGAGGACGCGAAACACGCCCATCAATGTGAAAAACAGACCGAGCAGCGTAATGATGACGCGCCAGTCGCGGCTCCAGACGTTGTGCGCGTTCAGGATCGCCAGGCCGGCGAGCAGCACCAGCACGCCACTCAGATACATGTAGAGATAGCTGCCGGTGAACTGCCGCACGATCTCGCGATAGGCCGCGTTGTTGATCAGCAGGCCGAGGCCGATCACGGTCAGAACGGGACCGATCAATCTCGCAATCGTCAGCGATGTCCGCATCGTCCTGTCCCTTCGCCGGCATGATCCGGATCAGGTTCTAAGGGTGATCTCTCAGCCCGGCGGCGCGAATGCCGACGGACACCCCTCGGAATAATGAGTCGAATGTAGGCTGATCCTGCCGCGTGTCAACGCATGCGGGTGTGAGCCACCCATGCGGTTTATCCAGGGAAACAGAGGCTTTACAGCGCCGGCAGCTTGTTGATGGCGACGCGCACCGTGCCGGTCGCTTCCGCGATCACGCGCAGCGTCTTGGAATCGAAGGCGATCCCGGTCATGCGCAGGTCGTTGATCGCGGCATCGACCCGGATGTTGTCGTCGCTCTTGCGGAACTCGGCCAGCGCCGAACCGATCTTGGCGCGGGCGTCGGCGGCGAATGGCTTGAGATCGATCACCGCATGTTCCGCCAAAGCGTCCTGCACATAGGGGATGGCGGCGCGCGCGGCGGCTCCCAGCAATCCGAACGCGGCTTCGGATTCCACCGCGAGGTTGATCTCCGTCAGTCGCAGCGTTTGCTGCGCGGCGTCGAGCACCGGTTTGCCGAGCACGTAAACGGTGGCGTCGGCGCCGAGGCCGAACCAGCTTTTGCGCTCGGTCGCTTTCACCAGCATGGCGATCAGCAGGCGGTCGCCGGTGGCGTTGATGCTCGCTTTCTTGATCTCGACTTGATACGGCGTGTCCTTGTCCTCGGGGAATTTGCGGCCCTTGAATTGTGGTTCGAGGATCCGGTTGAGTTCGGTGAAGGGGATGTCGATCGGGACGCCGATGCCGACGCGGCCGCCGTCGAGCTGCGGCACGATCTCCAGTTTGGCCGGGAACGGGCAGGTGGGCTTGGTGGCGGTCGGCACAATCCGCGTTTCCGCCTGAATGCCGATGGTCAGCGTCACCGCCGCCGGATCGATCTTCGGCTGCGCCGCGGCGGCGCGCACCGGTTTCATTTCCAGATAGAGGTTCGGCAGGCCGGTCTGTCCGCCGCCGAGCGGAATCGAACGGCATGCTTTGGCCCATTCGCGCCGCGCCGTCTGCTCGATCATGGGATCGTTGCGCAGCCGCTCCTGCAGCTTGGCCATCTGGTCGTTGACCGCATTGTCGATCAGCGGTTTCACCTCGCCGGCGAGATTGAGTTTCAGGCCGGCGACCTGCAGGCCGCCGTCGGCGACCGACACATTGGCGGTCATGTTCGGGTTGATCCGCCATTCCGGCGTGAAGGTCGGTCGTGTGGTCACCGCTACCTGACCACGGACTTCCGCTTTCTGGTCGAGCACCCGGCCTGTAAGATTGCCGATCTGCTGGCCGAGCGCCTGGTTGAGCAGGCCGCCGAGCTGGCCGGTGAGGTTGCCGGCCTGTGTCGCGAGCTGGCCGGTGACTTTCGCGCTGCCGGTGAACGGGGCGGCGATCACCAGTCCGTCGGTCCGGCCGGTAACGGTCATCGGCCCGCGGCCGATGGTGAGGCCGACATCGGCTTTCGACAGCAGTCCGGATATGGGGTTGTTGTTGGTGCCGCTGAAGTCGCGCGGTGCGGCGTTATCGAGGGTGGTGCGGATCGCGTTGTTGGCGACGACGATCGGCGCGGCGACGAACGACGTGCGGGTGATCGGTTGCAGCGGCGGCAGTTCGGCGAGCTTCGGTTTGAGCGCGGCCTCGTTCGGCCAGAACGCATCCATGACCCATGATGCCGCGGCGAACGAGACGAGCAGCAGCAGAACGCCGCCGACGATGTAGCGCAGCCGGTGCGAACGCCGCAGCGGCAGCACGGTCCAGATATAGAGGTTGCGGGCAACGGTCCGCAGCCCTTCCACGAGCATGGTCACAGTACGATTCGACATGGGGAACCATGCTAACGGCGTTGGGCGGGTGTGACCACCAACTTACAGCCGCAGATTGGTCCCACGTCGCGCGATCGGTCCGAAAACAGGGCCGCTCAGGTGGCTTTCAATTCGATCGCGACGTCTTCGAGTACCTTCGGCTTGCGCAGCCGGACGTAAAGCTGCCCGAGGATGAGCAGCACCGACATGCCGACGAACACGGCGCTGATCGGGTGCTTGATGAACACTAGGATGTCGCCGCGGGAAATCAGCATCGCGCGCCGGAAGTTCTCCTCGAAGCGTGGGCCGAGCACGAAGCCGAGCAAGATCGGCGCCGGGTGGAAATCGAGCAGCAGCAGCGCATAGCCGATCACGCCGATGACGATGACCTCACCGACCTGGAACATGTCGTTGTTGGCGCTGTAGACGCCGATGCAGACGAAGAACAACGCGCTCGGATAGAGATATTTGTAGGGGATCGTCAGCAGCTTCACCCACAAACCGATCATCGGCACATTGAGCAGCACGAGGATGATGTTGCCGATCCAGAAACTGGCGACCAGTCCCCAGAAGATGTCGGCATGTTCCTTGATGAGCTGCGGGCCGGGGACCACGCCCTGGATCATCAGGGCACCGAGGATCAGCGCCATCACCGCGTCGCCGGGAATGCCGAGACTCATGGTTGGGATGAAGTCGCCCTGGCAAGACGAGTGCGTTGCCGCTTCGGGGCAGGCGACGCCCTCGATCATGCCGCTGCCGAACTTCTCCGGTGTTTTGGAGATTTTCTTTTCGGCGGCGTAGGAAATGAACGAGGCGATGGTTGGGCCGGTGCCGGGGATCAGCGAACACAGGCTGCCGATCAGCGTGCCGCGGAACATCGCGGGGATCGAGCGGCGCAACTCGTCGCGCGAGGGGCGCAGATCGCGCAGCGTCACCTTGGAGTAGGTGGTGTTCACGTCGGAAAGTTGATTGACGCTCTTCATGAACTCGGCGATGCCGAACAGGCCGAGCGCCAGCGCGACGATTTCGACGCCGTCGAACAGGCTGGGGATGCCGAACGTGAAGCGTGGCGTGCCGGTTTCGATGTCGCTGCCGATGATGCCGATCAACAGGCCGAGAACCGTCATTGCCACGCCCTTGAGCGGCGAGCCTTTTGCAAGCGTCGATCCGGCAAGCAGCCCGAGCAGCATCAGCGAGCAGATTTCCGCAGGCCCGAATTCCAACGCCGCCGCCACCAGGAGCGGCGACAGGAAGATCATTTCGGTGATGCCCCAGGAGGCGCCGACGAATGACGAGATGACGGTGATGCCGAGGGCGGCGCCGCCGCGGCCCTGTTTGGTGAGCGGAAAGCCGTCGAGACAGGTCACGGCATGCGGCGGATGGCACGGCAGGTTCAGCAAGATCGAGCAGATCGCGCCGCCGTACTGCGAGCCATAGAAGATGCCGGCGAGCATCAGGATCGCGCCAACCGGCTTCAAGCCGAAGGTCAGCGGCAGCAGGATCGAAATCGTCGCGAGCGCGCCCATGCCGGGCAGCACGCCGACCATATTGCCGACGAACACGCCGATGAAGCACCACATGAGGTTGTGCGGTTCGAGCGCGACGCCGAAGCCATACCAGAGGTCTGTGAGCGCGGTGGAGATCATCAGAAATTCACCCGGAAGATCGGGAAGGGAACTTTGAGGATGTACGAGAACAGGAGCGTTCCCCCCACGGCCATGCCGACGGCGAGCAGGAACGAGCTTTTCAGCGTTGCCGTGCGATCACCGAGCGCCGCGACGAACACGCAGGCAAAGATCGCCGGCACCAGGCCGAGATATTCGCCAAAGACCATGAACAGGGCCGGGCCTGCGAGGATGCAGCCCCAGCCGCGCCATTCCATGCTCTTCGGCAGAATTCGTTCGTCGGGGTCGAATGGCGTTAATACCGCGGTCCCGAGGATCAGCATCCCGATGAACGTCAGCACGATGCCGAGCATGAACGGGAACATGCCCGGACCCATATGGGTCAGCGTGCCAAGCGAATAGGTGGTCGAATTGAGTGCGACGCCTGCGCCCAGCAGGATCATCAGCATCCCGGAATAGAAGTCTTTCTTGTGCAGAAGCGACGGGAACACGGGCGTGCCCTCCCAAGGCGCGCTTGTTGTTATTCCCTCTTGCTTAACGCATGCGGCAAATTGTCCCTTGTTAAATATCGGTAATCTGCCCACGCCCCGGATTTTGCTTGCAAATTTTGGGAACGGCAGCGTGAAAGCAAAAAAAATCGCCCGGCCTAAGCCGGGCGAAGGAGGTTCGGAGGATCGAGAAGGGTGGTCAGTAGATACCGGAGCCGATGGCGGCCCAGGTGCGGGCCGCGCGGCTCGCGACCGGCTGCGGCGCATACGAGGAAACATCGTCGGTCGCGCGCTGCGCAGCGAGGTGTTGCTGCGGCGCAGGGGTCTTCGCCTTGGCCTGCACCGTTTGCGGCAGCACCACGACCTTGGCGCCCATCTGCACGCGGCTGAACAGGTCGATCACGTCGTCATTGGTCAGACGGATGCAGCCGCTCGACACCTGCTTGCCGATCGTGGTCGGATCGTTGGTGCCATGAATGCGATACACCGTATTGCCGAGATACATGGCACGCGCGCCGAGCGGATTGCCGGGGCCGCCGGCGGTGAAGCGCGGCAGATAGGGCTGGCGCGCGATCATCTCAGCCGGCGGATGCCAGTCCGGCCACTCGGCCTTGCGCGCGATATGCTGCACGCCGGACCAGGTGAAGCCTTCGCGACCGACGCCGATGCCGTAGCGCATCGCCTGTCCGTTGCCGAGCACCAGATAGAGATAGGTGTTCGGCGTATCGATGATGATGGTGCCGGGCGCTTCGCGCGTGTCGTAGTTGACGATCTGGCGCTGCAGATTGGCGGGCAGTTGCGCATCTTCGCCCGCGTTGGCGTCGTCGTAAGCGGGCTCAGCCGGCTGCGTCATCTGGGCGCGCGGCTGATCGAAAGCGGCAAACAGCGACTGGGCGCTGGAAAGCTGGGTTGAGGCCATAAGCGCGGCGGCGGCGAGCAGCGGGCTGGCCAGGGTCGAAATCCGGTTACGCATGATCCCCTCACGGTGCAGTGTCACGACTGTCTGTCGAGACAAGTGCCGCGAAGGTTCACGGTTCCCCTCACAAATCCGCGATCAAGCCGCCGCATTTTTGTGTGAAAAATGGCCGCGTCAGAGGGAACAAGAGGATGACTTCCGGCGTTGTTTGCGCTGGTTCGTGGCGCTTTTTCGGGTTTTTACCGCTTTTCGCCCTTCGGCTCCTGTCGCCAGCCGACGACCGCATCCGGGACACTATCGACTGACGCGAAATAGGGCTTGATGTCGATCAGCGGCGTGCCGTCGAGGCAATCGCAGCCAGAGACGAACAGGCGATTCCCCTCAACCTTGATCAGTTTGGCGACACTCAGCGCGATCGGGTTTGGCCGAGCCGGCGAACGCAACGCGAAGGTGCCGCGCTGCACGCCGTAATGCCCCGGCACTTGCAGCACGATGTTTCGCGGCGCGCGATCCATCCAGTACAGCAGAATGACGTGGGTGCAGGTTTCGACGTTTTTGAGGCCCGGCGCCCAGAGCGGATCGACCTCGACGGTACAGATCTCGTCTGACTCACGCGCATTCTTCGGGCACTGCTTGCGCTCGTGCCACGGCGTGCGGATGCGGCCGATGAAATAGACCGATGCGTCGAATGCCTCGGGAAGATCGACGGTCACCTCGCCGTCCCAGACACCGAAGGCGTTTTGATTTTTGGGCTGTGACGTCATGTTGCAATCGCTTTCCCGAACATAAAAGACCGTGATGCCGCTTTTAGCCGCTTCTTAAGCCTAACACGGCATGAACAGCCCATGCAGACCGGGGGATTCCAATCACCCGCTCTGGCAGTGATTGTATGTCTTCTGGCGCTCGCGCCGGAAGGCAGTCGGGCAGACGATGTGGCGGTGGGTTCGGTTCGCTTGCGGGGCGGATACGATGCGAACCCGCAGCTTTTGCCGGGCGGCCGCGGCGGCGCCTTCGCGGGCGTCGATGCCGCTTTTGCGATGGGTCGCAGCGACGGCGGCGTCGACAGCGCGCTCAGCGGTGAATTGCAGCGCGCCGACTACGCCACGCGCGGCCTCGTGCCGGCGCAGCGCGCCAAGATCACGTTCGACATTCAAGGCGACCCATTTGCGGGCTGGACGCTGAAATCCCAGTCGTCGGCGGAATCCATCGACAGCGCGACGACCCGATCATTCGATGCGGTGCAGAACCTGCGTCTTTCCGCGGATGGCGACGGCGTGCGGCCGTTCATCGTCGGTGAGTTGCGCTATAGCCGCCTCAACGAAACCAACGCGATCCTCACCGACTTCCTGCCGGAGGATCAGCGCTTCATCCGCGCCACAGCGATCCCCGGCGTGAAATCCTCGTTCGGGCATGGCGAACTTGGCGTGTCGGTGAATGTCTCCGCGACCCGTTACGAGACCGACCCCGATCTGTTCGGCTATCGCCGGCGCAACGAGCGCGTCCAGCCGTTCCTGTTCTATCGGGCCGAGAGCGATCTGGCCGACGTGTCGCTCTCGGTGTCGCGGCTCTACGGCACCTGGCACGATCCGGATTTCTCGCCGGTGCGGGCGCTGCTGTTCGATCTCGGTCTCACGCTGCGCAGTCCCGACAAGCATTGGCAATTCGAGGCGACGGGCCGGCGCAGCGCCGCCGACACGACCTTCCCGATTTCGCCGCTGACGATCTCCGAACTCTATTCCGGCACGCTCAGTTACAGCGAACCGGATCGCTGGCGGATCGGTGCGACCGCGCGCTGGCTGCGGACCGCTTATCTCGACTCGCCATTCAGTTCGTCGATCCTGTCTTATGGGCTGACCGGCAACTATCAGGTCAATCGCGACTGGTCGGTCGGCGCTGACGTGCTGCGCATCCATGCGGCGGTACTCAACGGCGAGCGGGTTGACAGCGTGCTGGCGACGCTGTCGCTCACCCGCCGTTTCGTTTGGGGCGAAAAGAAATTGGGCGAGAAAGACAAGAAAGCGCCCGCACCCGAGGCTGCGCCGTTGTCGGCGCCGACAACAGCGCCGACACCCTCCGCGTCCGCCGCGGCACTCTATTGAGCGCTCACACCGAGCGCGTCAGGCCGCCGTCGATGCGGATATTTTGCCCGGTAATATAGGCCGAGCGTTCGGTGGCGAGAAACAGGATCAGTTCGGCCACGTCCTGCACCTTGCCGTAGCGGTGCATGGGAATGCGATCGCGGATTTCCGCCTTCTCGGGGAAACTGTCGATGAAGCCCGGCAGCACGTTGTTCATGCGCACGTTGTCGGCGGCGTAGCGGTCGGCAAACAGTTTTGTGTAGGAGGCCAGTCCGGCGCGCGCGACGGCGGACGCGGGGAAGGCGGGATCGGGCTCGAACGTGGCAAAGGTCGAGATGTTGACGATCGCGCCCGCCTTCTGCTGCACCATCGCCGGTGCCACGAGCCGCGTCGCGCGCACGACATTGAGGAAATAGACCTCCATGCCGTGCAGCCAGTCCTCGTCGCTCATGGCGAGCAAGTCGCCGCGCGGGCCATGCCCGGCGCTGTTGACCAGCGCATCGATCCGCCCCCAGCGCGCCAGCGTCTGATCGACCAGCCGTTTGAGATCGTCGTTCGACTGGTTCGAGCCGGTGACGCCGAAGCCGCCGAGTTCTTTCGCCAGCGCCTCGCCTTTGCCGGACGACGACAGAACGGCGACATGAAAGCCGTCCGCGGCCAGCGCGCGCGTTGCCGCAGCGCCCATGCCGCTGCCGCCGGCGGTGATGATCGCCACTTTTCCGGTCGCCTGTCCGCCAGCCATTTCTCGTTTCCTTGTGTGTCTCGGTCTTTTGCCTGCCGCAGAAATAAAAGGACGGCTGCGTGCCGTCCATCTCAATAAAAGGACGGCTGACGCCGTCCATGCCCGAAGTGGAAGAGCCCGGTGATAGGCCCGATGCCCGCGCGTTTAGCCGCCGTCAGCCGTTACCAGCCGCCGTGACCGTGACCCGAACCGCCGCGCGACGAGCTGCCGGTCAGCAGGCCGAGCACGCCGGACTTGCCGGTCTTCACGTTCACGCCGGCGCCGACCGCCAGACCCTGGCTGCCGTGGCCGTTGCCGCCGAGCAGCGTGCCGACCAGGCCGCCCTTGCCGGTGGTAACACCGAGCCCGAGCCCAACGCCGAGGCCGTTCTTGCTGCCGCCGGCCAGAGCCGGGGTCGCGGCGAGTGCGGCAACGACAGCAGCAATCGCGAGAGTGGTCTTCATGGTCATTCTCCCTGTTAAGCCGGACGGGATGTCCGGCAGGGTCAGAATGACGAGGGTTGTTTGTGTTTTGAAATGCAATCTATGCGGGTAGATAACCGTTAAGCCTAACCGCGAGCGTGCAACACGGTTTCAATACAGATTCTTTTTCGCGTCGTGGCGCAGCGCCATGTCGATCAGCCGCGATGGCAACGGAAAGCCGATTTGATCGCGCGCGATCTGTCCCAGCGTGGGGAAGCCGCCCGGCGGCACATGCTTCTCCGGATTCCACAGCGCCGAGCGTTTCAGCGCCTTGGAGCAATGGAAGTAGACATCCTGAATGGCGATGACGATCACGCTGCGCGGCCGTTTCCCCTCATGCACGAAACGCTGCATCAGTGCCCCTTCGGTGGTGATGGTCGCGGAGCCGTTGAGGCGTAACATCTCCTCGACACCGGGCAGGAAGAACAGCATCCCGACCTTCGGGTTCTCGACCATGTTGGTCAGCGTATCGAGCCGGTTGTTGCCGGGCCGGTCGGGGAAGGCGATTTGCGTATCGTCGAGCACCTGGACGAAGCCCGGTTCGCCGCCGCGCGGCGACACGTCGCCGGTGCCGTCAGCCGCGCTCGATCTGAGACAGAAGAACGGCGACAGCGCGATGAAGTGGCGGCTGTGCTTGTCGAGGCGCGGCAGCGCCTTGTCGCGGATCATCCGCGTCGGCTTGGCATAGACCGAGGAGAGGGCGTCGCGACTGTCGAGGCGCATGGTCGAATCCCGAACAAACGGCTCTGCTGCACTGCGGTGCAGAGCCGTCCCACGCTAATCCTTGGGCTGAGAAAAATATAGAGATAAATCAATAGTTTATAATCATTACAGAGTGTGATTTGCGCGCGGACGGATAATCGCGTATCCCACCTTTCGTCAAAATTATTCCATATGGGGCTATTGCCCAACTTTTGTCCCACTGAGCTAAGGTGCCTCCAACGTGCGCGTGTCCTTCGAGTTCTTCCCGCCGAAAACCGAGGACATGGAGCGCAGCCTGTGGGAGGCGATCCGCCGTCTCGCGCCGCTCTCGCCGCATTTCGTCTCGGTGACCTATGGTGCCGGCGGGTCGACGCGCGAGCGCACCCATTCAACCGTCAAGCGGCTGATCAATGAAACCGCGCTGAAGCCGGCCGCGCATCTGACCTGCGTCGATGCCGTGCGCGGCGACGTCGATCAGGTGGTGCGCGACTATCACGCCGCCGGCGTGCGCCACATCGTGGCGCTGCGCGGCGATCCGGCGGGTGGGCTCGGCGCGGCGTTCACGCCGCATCCGGGCGGTTATCGCAATGCCGCCGATCTTGTCTCCGGTATCAAGCGCATCGCCGATTTCGAAGTGTCGGTCTCGGCCTATCCGGAAAAGCATCCGGAGAGCGCGTCGGTCGATGCCGATATCGACATGCTCAAGGCGAAGGTGGACGCCGGCGCGACCCGCGCGATCACGCAGTTCTTTTTCGAGAACGATCTTTACTTCCGCTATCTCGACCGCGTCCGCGCGCGCGGCATCGATATCCCGATCGTGCCGGGTATCCTGCCGGTGCAGAACTTCAAGGCGGCGACCACCTTCGCCACCCGCGCCGGCGCTTCGGTGCCGGGCTGGCTGGCGCAGCGGTTCGACGGCCTCGACGATGATCCGGCGACGCGCAAGCTGATCGCTGCCGCCGTCGCCGCCGAACAGGTGCTCGATCTGGTCGAGCGCGGCGTCAGCGATTTCCATTTCTACACCATGAACCGCGCGGACCTCGTCTATGCGATCTGCCATCTGCTTGGCGTGCGTCCGCCGCAGCCTGTGAAGGCGAAAGCGGAGGCTGCGTGATGGCCGATCAACGTCGCGATGTCGCCGCCGCGCTGAAGGCCGCCGCCGCCGAGCGCATTCTCGTGCTCGACGGTGCCATGGGCACCATGATCCAGGACTTGAAGCTCGACGAGCGCGCCTTCCGCGGCGCGCGCTTCGACGCCTGGAACCGTGAGGTGCGCGGCAACAACGATCTGCTCAACATCAGCCGTCCCGAGGCGATCCGCGATATCCATCTCGCGTATTTCCGCGCCGGCGCCGATCTCGTGTCCACCAACACGTTCTCCTCGACCTCGATCGCACAGGCCGATTACGGGCTGGAAGAGATTGCCTACGAACTGAACCTCGAAGGCGCGCGTCTGGTGCGCGCCGCCGCCGAGATCGCCGAGCGCGAGGATGGCCGCCGCCGTTTCGTCGTCGGCGCCATCGGCCCGACCAACCGCACCGCGTCGATTTCGCCCGACGTGTCGAATCCCGGCTATCGCGCGGTGACGTTCGACCAGTTGCGCGCCGCTTACGGCGAGCAGATCAAGGGTCTCCTCGACGGCGGCGCCGAGATGCTGCTGGTCGAGACGATCTTCGACACGCTCAACGCCAAGGCGGCGCTCTATTCCATCGCGGAAATCTGCGAGGCGCGCGGCATCGACGTGCCGGTCATGATTTCCGGCACCATCACGGATATGTCCGGCCGCCTACTGTCCGGCCAGACGCCGGAAGCGTTTTGGTATTCGATCCGTCATGCCGCGCCGATCTCGGTCGGTCTCAACTGCGCGCTCGGCGCCAAGGAGATACGCGCGCATATCCAGGCGCTGGGGCAGGTGGCGGACACGCTGATCTGCGCCTATCCCAATGCCGGTCTGCCCAATGAATTCGGTCTCTACGACGAGAGCCCGGAAGCGATGGCCGAACTGCTCGGCGAATTCGCGCAATCAGGTCTGGTCAATATCGTCGGCGGCTGCTGCGGCACGACGCCGGCGCATATCACCGCGATCACCAATGCCGTGAAGGGTCAGCGCCCGCGCACCATTCCGAAGGTCACGCGGCGGCTGCGTCTGTCCGGCCTCGAACCGTTCACGCTGACGCCGGAAATTCCGTTCGTGAATGTCGGCGAGCGTACTAACGTCACCGGCTCGGCAAAATTCCGCAAGCTGATCAAAGCCGACGATTTCCCGGCCGCGCTCGCCATTGCCCGCGATCAGGTCGAGAACGGTGCGCAGATCATCGACGTCAACATGGATGAGGGCCTGCTCGATTCCGAACAGGCGATGATCACCTTCCTCAATCTCGTTGCTGCCGAACCGGACATCGCCCGCGTGCCGGTGATGGTCGACTCGTCGAAGTTCTCGGTGATCGAGGCCGGCCTGAAGTGCATTCAGGGCAAGGCCGTCGTCAATTCGATCTCGATGAAAGAGGGCGAAGAATCCTTCATCGAGCACGCGAAGATCGTGCGACGCCACGGCGCCGCCGTCGTCGTCATGGCGTTCGACGAGCAGGGGCAGGCCGACACATTCGAGCGCAAGACGCAGATCTGCAAGCGTGCCTACGACATTCTGGTCAACAAGGTCGGCTTTCCGCCGGAAGACATCATCTTCGATCCGAATATCTTCGCCATTGCCACCGGCATGGAGGAGCATAACGGCTACGGCGTCGCCTTCATCGAGGCGGTGAAATGGATCCGCGAGACCCTTCCACACGCGCATATTTCTGGTGGTGTCTCGAACCTGTCGTTCTCGTTCCGCGGCAACGAGCCGGTGCGCGAAGCGATGCACTCGGTGTTCCTGTATCACGCCATCAAGGTCGGCATGGATATGGGCATCGTCAATGCCGGACAGATGGCGGTCTATGACGACCTCGATCCGGAATTGCGCGAGGCGTGCGAGGATGTGGTGCTCAACCGCCGTCCCGATGCCTCGGAGCGGCTGCTGGCGCTGGCCGAGAAATTCCGTGGCCAGGGCAAGGAAGCGAAAGAAGTCGATCTCGCCTGGCGCGAGCAGCCGGTGGAGAAGCGGCTGTCGCACGCGCTGGTTCACGGCATCACCGATTTCATCGAGCCGGACACCGAGGAGGCGCGTCTCAGAGCGAAGCGGCCGCTCGATGTGATCGAAGGCCCGCTGATGGACGGCATGAACGTCGTCGGCGACCTGTTCGGCTCTGGCAAGATGTTCCTGCCGCAGGTGGTGAAGTCCGCCCGTGTGATGAAGCAGGCAGTCGCCTATCTGATGCCGTTCATGGAGAAGGAAAAGGCGGAGCGCCGCGCCGCCGGTGGTGCCGAGGAACGCTCGTCCAACGGCAAGATCGTCATGGCGACGGTGAAGGGCGATGTCCACGACATCGGCAAGAACATCGTCGGCGTCGTGCTCCAGTGCAACAATTTCGAGGTGATCGACCTCGGCGTGATGGTGCCGGCGGCGAAAATCCTCGAGACGGCGCAGAAAGAAAATGCGGACATGATCGGCCTGTCCGGCCTGATCACGCCGTCGCTCGACGAGATGTGCTTCGTCGCGGCCGAGATGGAGCGGCAGGGTTTCGACAAGCCGCTGCTGATCGGTGGCGCGACCACGAGCCGCGTGCATACCGCGGTGAAGATCCACCCGAATTACCGGCGTGAGATGGCGGTCTATGACGACCTCGATCCGGAATTGCGCGAGGCGTGCGAGGATGTGGTGCTCAACCGCCGTCCCGATGCCTCGGAGCGGCTGCTGGCGCTGGCCGAGAAATTCCGTGGCCAGGGCAAGGAAGCGAAAGAAGTCGATCTCGCCTGGCGCGAGCAGCCGGTGGAGAAGCGGCTGTCGCACGCGCTGGTTCACGGCATCACCGATTTCATCGAGCCGGACACCGAGGAGGCGCGTCTCAGAGCGAAGCGGCCGCTCGATGTGATCGAAGGCCCGCTGATGGACGGCATGAACGTCGTCGGCGACCTGTTCGGCTCTGGCAAGATGTTCCTGCCGCAGGTGGTGAAGTCCGCCCGTGTGATGAAGCAGGCAGTCGCCTATCTGATGCCGTTCATGGAGAAGGAAAAGGCGGAGCGCCGCGCCGCCGGTGGTGCCGAGGAACGCTCGTCCAACGGCAAGATCGTCATGGCGACGGTGAAGGGCGATGTCCACGACATCGGCAAGAACATCGTCGGCGTCGTGCTCCAGTGCAACAATTTCGAGGTGATCGACCTCGGCGTGATGGTGCCGGCGGCGAAAATCCTCGAGACGGCGCAGAAAGAAAATGCGGACATGATCGGCCTGTCCGGCCTGATCACGCCGTCGCTCGACGAGATGTGCTTCGTCGCGGCCGAGATGGAGCGGCAGGGTTTCGACAAGCCGCTGCTGATCGGTGGCGCGACCACGAGCCGCGTGCATACCGCGGTGAAGATCCACCCGAATTACCGGCGTGGGCAGGCGGTCTATGTCACCGACGCCAGCCGCGCGGTCGGCGTCGCGCAACAACTGCTGTCGGCGGAGACGCGGGCGAAATACGTGACCGATCTGCGCGCCGACTATGCGCGCATCGCCAACGCGCACGCCAAGGGTCAGGAGAAGAAGCAGCGGCTGACCTTGCGCGAGGCGCGGGCCAATGCGCTGCCGCTCGGCTTCACCGGCGCGGCGGCGCCGACGCGGCCGACATTCCTCGGCACCCGGTCGCTGCAGAATTATTCGCTCGCCGATCTGGCACAGGTGATCGACTGGACGCCGTTCTTCTCCACCTGGGAATTGACCGGGCAGTATCCGGCGATCCTCACCGACAGCCGTTACGGCCAGGCGGCGACGGCGTTGTTCAACGACGCGCAGGCGATGCTGGAGAAGATCGTCGCCGAGAAATGGTTCACCGCCAATGCCGTGTTCGGCTTCTGGCCGGCGAACCGCGACGGTGACGATGTGGTCCTTTACACCGACGAGAGCCGGTCGAAGGAACTGACGCGCCTGCACACCCTGCGCCAGCAACTGACCAAGCGCGACGGCAAGCACAACGCGGCTCTGGCCGACTTCGTCGCGCCGCGCGATGGCGGCGTGCCCGACTATGTCGGTGCGTTCGTCGTCACCGCCGGCATCGGCGAGGATGTGATCGCCGACCGGTTCAAGCATGCCAACGACGACTACTCGTCCATCCTGTGCAAGGCGCTGGCGGATCGTCTGGCGGAAGCCTTCGCGGAGCGGCTGCATCAGCGCGTGCGTACCGAGTTCTGGCGTTATGCGCCGGACGAAGCGCTCGCCAATGCTGATCTGATCGGTGAGAAATATCGCGGCATCCGTCCGGCGCCGGGTTATCCGGCGCAGCCGGACCACACCGAGAAGCGGACCATCTTCGACCTGCTCGACGGCGAGCGCGCGGCCGGCGTGACGCTGACAGAAAGCTGTGCCATGTGGCCGGGCTCCTCGGTGAGCGGTCTCTATTTTGCGCATCCCGACAGCTACTATTTCGGCGTCGGCAAGATCGAGCGCGATCAGGTCGAGGATTATGCGCGGCGCAAAGACTGGACCATCGAGGAAGCCGAACGGTGGCTGGCGCCGATCCTCAACTACGATCCCAACCTGCTGAACATTGTCGCGGCGGAATAGCGCGCTTCTGTTCTTGGGATTGCTGCCCACCTTTGTTGCGATGCAAAGTCATGACGGCAAGGTCATGACCGTTTGACGCGGCGATTTTGATGGTGCCGTCGCGTCAAAGTCCGCTATGACATGCGCATAGAAACGTCACAGGTGGGGGATACGCGATGTCATTAGCTCTGCGTCTGCTGTCGGGTCTGGTGCTCGGCGCTCTGACTCTGGTTCCGACGCTTCAATCCGCTTCGGCACAATCGTCTTCACCCTCTTGGCCGTCGCGGCCGGTGCGCCTGATCCTGCCGCTCGGCGCGGGTTCCGGCGTCGATGTGACCGCGCGCCTGATGGGCGAGCGCCTGTCGAAAATGTGGAACCAGCCGGTGGTGGTCGAAAACCGTCCGGGCGGCGACAGCATCATCGCCATGACCACGGTGATCAACGCCAACGACGATCATATGCTGCTGATGACGCCGGCATCGTCGTTCACCGCGCATCCGTATCTGCACGACTCGCTGCCCTACAAATTCAGCGACCTGAAGCCGATCGCGCGGGTGTCGAACACCATCGTCGTCGTCGCAGTGCCGGCAGAGCTTGGCGCCAACTCGATCAAGGATCTGGTCGCCAAAGTGAAGGCGCAGCCCGGCAAGCTGAACTGGGCGACGGCGACCGGTGCCAACGATCTGATGTTTCTCGGCTGGCTGAAGGCCGCGGGGCTCAACATGGTCAAGGTGCCGTACAAGAACACGGTCGATGCGGTGAGCGATCTCGCGCAGAACCGCATCCAGGCTTACGTCGCGGCTTATGCGATCGTGCGGCCGCGGGTGCAGGAAGGCAAAGTGAAGATCATTGCGCTGTCGAACACCAAGCGCGCGGCCAGCCTGCCGGATGTCCCGACCTCAGCCGAGCAGAACGCGCCGGAACTGACACTCGACGGTCTGGTCGGTCTGTTCGGACCGAAGACCATGTCGGATGCCGTGCGCGACAAGATTGCGGCCGACGTGATTACGGTGATGAAAGAGCCGGACGTCGTCGCGCGTCTGACGCCGGGTGGTCAGACGGTCAGCCCCGGTTCGCCGAAGGAATTTGCCGACGAGATCAACAGCCAGCGCGAAACGGTGGCGAAGATCGGCGACGGTCTCGGCGTGAAGAAGGCGGCAGAATAATCGTCGCGGCGTTGACGCTCATCATGAAAGGCCCCGCGGTGCGGGGCCTTTTTGTTGAAGCCGGGAAAACCTGGCTGGTCGCTATTTGCGACCGAGATAGTCGGCATCCGAGACGTGCTCCTGCCATGTGACCGGAGAGCCGTTGAGCGCTTCGGCGATGGCGATGTGCGTCATGGCGGTGCGGTCGGTCGCGCCGTGCCAGTGCCGCTCGCCCGGCTCGAACCAGACGATATCGCCGGGGCGGATTTCCTCGACCCGGCCGCCCTCGCGTTGAATCCAGCCGAGGCCGGCGGTGACGATCAAGGTCTGCCCGAGCGGATGGGTGTGCCATGCGGTGCGCGCGCCCGGCTCGAAAGTGACGGTGGCGCCGCCGACGCGCGCCGGCTCGGTGGCTTGGAACGGAGCGTCGATCCGCACGGTGCCGGTGAACCAGTCCGCGGCTCCTTTCACGGATATCGCCGTCCCCGCTTTGGTGATTTTCATAGGCCGATCCTTTCGCGCTTTTGCCGGGCTGAAACTTCTCTGCGGA
>MKWA01000009.1:90389-100262 GCA_001899285.1 Rhizobiales bacterium 64-17 | reverse complement strand
GGCGTGCCGGTATCGTTGAGAAGGCGTTAAACGAATGCCTCGCATTTTCGGAGCATGTCGCGTGCAGTTCGCCGGTATCTGTTGAGTGCTGTGGCCATGCTGACGCTCGCTGCGTGCGGGCGCGGGATGGTGTCGTTCGAGGAGCGTCCGGCGTGGCGCGCCGAGGCCGAGCAGAGCTGTCTGAAATCCGGCGCGGTGAAGGTCTCGACCGCGGTCGCGCAAATGGACCCGATCAACGGTCCTGGCATGTGCGGCGCCGAGTTTCCCTTGAAGGTCGCCGCGCTCGGCAGCATGAATTCCGCCGTCGGCTATGCCGACGATCTGCGGCCGCCGGGCGCGATCCCGAGCGCCGCGCAGCCGCGCTGGCCGATCGCGCGCGCGCCGGCGAATGGTCCCTCGCAAGGTGGTTACGGATCGCAGGTGCTGCAGGCGCCGGGCGGCGGCAATGCTGCGCTGTCCGCGAGCGGCGAGCCGATGGTGATCGCGCCGCCGCGTGGCAATTCCAATTTCCCTGAATATGGCAGCGTGCCGCCGCCCTCGGCGCGGCCGGGCTATGCGCCTGCCAATGCGCCGTTCGGCGCGCAGCCGGTGCGCGCGGCGCCGCCGCCGGAACTTGAGTCCGAGGACGACGACGACGTTCCGGACGATGCGATCCGGCCGGGGCAGGGATCCGCGCCGGCGACACGGCCGGCCTATACGCCGCCCGCCGCCGCTTCGCCGCGCGTGCCGCAGATTCCGCAACTGGGCCCGCCGAAGGGACTTTATACCGGCAGCGCCACGCCGGTCGCCGTCACGCCGGCGGCGACGCTCGCCTGTCCGATCGTGTCGGCGCTCGACCAGTGGGTCTCGAACACGGTGCAGCCGGCGGCGCATCGCTGGTTCGGCCAGCCGGTGGTCGAGATCAAGCAGATTTCCGCCTATTCCTGTCGTGGCATGAACGGACAGCCCGGCGCGCGCATTTCCGAGCATGCGTTCGGCAACGCGCTCGACATCGCCGCTTTCGTGCTGGCTGACGGCCGCAAGATCACCGTGAAGAAGAACTGGAACGGCGCGCCTGACGAGCAGGCGTTCCTGCACGACGTGCAGGGCGGCGCGTGCGAGACGTTCACGACGGTGCTCGCGCCCGGCTCGAACAAATATCACTACGATCACATCCATGTGGATCTGATGCGGCGCGCCAGCCGGCGTCTGATCTGCCAGCCCGCTGCGATCGACGGCCGCGTCGCCTATGCGCGCGCGCAGAGCCGGTATGCCGGCCGCGGCGCCGCCGATCCGGGCATCACCGGTTCGATCAAGCAGCTTGTCGAGAAATACGCGATCGCCGGCGAAGACGGCGTGTTCGACGATGACGACGAGCCGTCGCTACCGAAGAAGCGCGTCAGCCACCAGACCCGCAAATAGGATCAAGCCCGCGTCGCGGTTCGATTTGAACACGCGCAGGCACAGCGCCGGATCGTCGATGTCGAGGCGCATCACCTGCCAGCCGAGATGCACGGCAAAGGCGGCCAGTGCGATGCCCGAGATGATGCCGCCGTCCGCCATCCAGATGGCGATGCCGATCAGTACGACCGCCGCGCTGTAGAACACCGCGAGCATCTGTCGCGTCGTCTCGCCGAACAGCAGCGCGGTCGACTTGATGCCGATCAGAGCGTCGTCCTCGCGATCCTGATGCGCATAGATCGTGTCGTAGGCGATCACCCATGAGATCGAGCCGGCGTAGAGGATCAGCGCCGGCGCATCGAGGCGGCCGAATACGCAGGCCCAGCCCTGCAGCGCGCCCCAGGAGAACGCGAGGCCGAGGCCGATCTGCGGCCAGTAGGTGACGCGCTTCATGAACGGGTAGACGGCGACGACGGCCAGCGAGGCGATGCCGCAGGCGATCGCGAAGGCGTTGAACTGCAGCAGCACGACGAGGCCGACCAGCGCCTGCGCGATCAGCCACAGATAAGCCTGCGTGACGCTGACCTGCCCGGACGGGATCGGGCGCGAGCGGGTGCGCTCGACGCTGCCGTCGAGATCGCGGTCGACCAGATCATTCCAGGTGCAGCCGGCGCCGCGCATCGCGAACGCCCCGATGAAGAACAGCACGACGAGCCAAAGATCGACGCGCTGCCCCGCCGCGAGTGCGGCGATGCCGGCCGACCACCAGCACGGCATCAGCAGCAGCCAGGAACCAATCGGGCGATCGAGGCGCGAGAGGCGCAGATAAGGGCGTGCGGCCGCGGGGGCGAGGCTGTCGACCCAGTTGCCGGTCGCATCGGCGACGCGGCCGACGCTCTCGGTCATTGGGTGCGGCCGAGCGGCGTGCCCGTCAGGGTGTCGAAGGTGCCGCGTCCGGTCCGGACGTTGCTGGAACTGGTGGTTGGCGTGCTCAATGCGTCACTCAGGGTCGGCGCCGCCGGCCGCCCACCACCACCACCGCCGCCCTGCGCGGCGACTTTGCAGACCTGGGTACGGATTTTCAGCGTCTGCTCGTGGTTCTTGCCGAGCTGGTCGACGATCTGCTGCGGGATGCCGCACCAGGGGCCCTGGTCCTTGGCGAATTTCACGAACTTCGCTTCGGACGTGACCATTTCCTTGAACAGACCGCATGCTTCCTGCGGCGAAGCCTTGCGCTTGCTCGCTGCCTGGATCGCCGCAGCCCGTTTGGCGGTGGCGTCACGCAGCGACATGAATTCCTTGAGGCAGGGCGGCTGCTGGCCCGCCGGTGGCGGTCCGCCCTGCGCCTGAGGCGCGGGCGCTTGTGCCTGCGGGGCCGCCGCCGGGGCGGCCTGTTGCGCCGATGCCGGCATCATCGCCAGCGGCAGGGCCGCGGCGGTGAGCAGAAGGGCCGGAACAAGGCTCCGGGCAACAGTCATGGCAAATCCTTCCGATTCAAGGCTGTCAGCGGCCAATATAGCCGCAGATTGCTGGAACGGCAGCAGCCGATCACCGGTAGCAACCCGAGAAATCCGGCGAGAACGGGGCGGCGTGCCAATCTCTTGGCAGGTTGCGGGTAGGGCTCTATGCCTCACGTCATGTCGCCGGGAACGCCGGCGTACCCCGCAGCGATCGTCCATCCATGCCTCGATACGATTTCCGCAGCCCCCGCCTGTTCGTCGATGCCCCGCTCGGGGCAGGTGCGGTCGTGCCGTTGGCGCGCGAGCAGGCGCATTATCTGGGCAATGTCCTGCGGCTCGGACCGGGCGATGCGGTGCTGGCGTTCAACGGCCGCGACGGCGAATGGCAGGCGACGCTTGCCGGTGGGAAGAAACCGTCGGGCCTCACTGTTGCCGAACAGACCCGGACGCAGCCGGCTGCCGGCGAGGTGCATCTGCTGTTCGCGCCGCTCAAGCATGCGCGGCTCGACTATATGGTGCAGAAGGCGGTCGAGCTTGGCGCGTCGCGGCTGGTGCCGATCCTGACACGGCATACCCAGGTGGCGCGCGTCAATCTCGAGCGCATGCGGGCCAACGCGATCGAGGCCGCCGAACAGTGCGGCGTGCTCGCGGTGCCGGACGTGGCCGAGCCGGTGGCGTTCAGCGCGCTCGCGTTCGGGCCGGAGCGGCTGGTGGTGTTCTGCGACGAGGCGGCGGATGTCGCCGATCCGGTGGCGGCGCTGCGTGCCGCGACGAACGCTTCGATGCCGCCGGTGGCGGTGGTGATCGGCCCGGAAGGCGGCTTCACCGAGGAGGAGCGGTCACAGTTGCTGCGCGCGCCGTCAGTGGTGCGGCTGGCGCTCGGTCCGCGCATCCTGCGCGCCGACACTGCGGCGGTCGCCGCGCTGACGGTGGTGCAGGCCGTGTTGGGCGACTGGCGTTAACGGGGCGCCGGGACGGATGCCAAAGGCGCGTCAGCGCCGTCTTGGATTCCGACAGGCGCGTCAGCGCCGTCTTGGATTCCGACAGGCGCGTCAGCGCCGTCTTGGATTCCATGTGCAGCGGAAGCTGATGTAGTTGCCATAGCCGCGCACCTCGGCGGTCTTCACAGCGTATTTGCCGTAGCGCGCGCAATGCTCCGCGGCCCAGTCCGGCGCATAGGAGCGTGCCTCCGGCGTCCACGGGATGATGCCGCCGGTGTCGTTGCCGGTCAGGCCCGGTCCCGGACCGGCGCATGCCGCGAGCGACAAGGCGAGAGCGCCCAGAACCGCAAAAGACCATCGGTGCAGCATGACGAATCCGCCTGACAGAGAGGCGCGGGGCGAAGCACCCGCATGTGAGACGCAGCCTAACCATAGCCGCCGCATTCGGTCCATGCGCGAGCGACCCAGGGAGGTGTGTCCATCCACAATGCGTCGTGCACGGTGTGCGAATCCGCACGCCGCCGCGTATCCGGCTATGCTAGTCTCCCGCCGGTAAGACGGAGGAGAGTTCCATGCGGCTGTGGCGTCTGGTGAGTGGTGCAATTCTGGGAACGGTTCTGTTTGTGCTGCCGCAGGCCGTTCAACCCGCCTCTGCCGCCGGCGTTCTCGAGAAGCAGATCTACATGACCGGGCCGCGCTATGACGGATTGCTGCCCGCCTGCGAGGAAGGTCTGAGCATCGTCAGCTCGCGCTTTGCCGAGAAGGAAAGCCGGTTCTGGAATTCCGACCTGCAAATCCTCGGTTACGAGCATGTGCGCGAAACCGCCTATCGGCCGTGGGCGGCCGACGCCATTCCGCGCCGTTACTGCTCCGCCCGCGCACTGGTGTCGGATGGCCGCCGCCACACCGTCTATTACTCGATCGGTGAGGATACCGGCTTCCTCGGCGCCAGTTGGGGTGTCGATTTCTGCGTTGTCGGGCTGGACCGCAACTTGGCCTACAACCCCGGCTGCAAGATGGCTCGCCCCTGACGCGACGGGGCTGGTCCACGGGTTTGTTCTTGAAATGTTCTTTTGAGCGTGCCACGCTGCGGCCGTTGAGGTTGCGGCGGGTGCTGTGCGTATTCGAGTGGCTGGGGGATTTGTCATGATGCGTTGGCTTTCTCGCGCCGTGGTGACGGCGACTGTCGTGGTTCTGTCGGGATATGCGGCACTGGCCCAGCCCTATGGGCAGGACCGCCGGCAGAACGCGCCCGGCAAGTTCGATTTCTACGTGCTGGCCTTGTCGTGGTCGCCGTCCTACTGCGAGGCGGCGAGTGAGCGAGGCCGCGGCAACCGCACCGATCAGCAATGCGGCGCGCGGCCGTTCTCGTTCGTCGTGCACGGGCTGTGGCCGCAATACGAGCGTGGCTTCCCGCAATATTGTCAGGTGCCGGCGCCGCGGCTCAACCGGCAGATCGTTTCGAGCATGCTCGATCTGATGCCGAGCCCGAAGTTGATCTTCCATGAATGGGATACGCACGGCACCTGCTCGGGCCTGTCCGCCTCTGGTTATTTCGAGGGTGTACGCAAGGCGCGCGCGGTGGTGAAAATTCCGGAGCGTTTCATCGATCTGCCGCAGCACACGACGGTGACGCCGGACGAGGTCGAGAAGGCTTTCATCACGGCCAATCCTGGTCTGCCGGCTGACGCGATCTCGGTGACGTGTGACTCGCGTCGTCTGAGCGAAGTGCGGATCTGCATGAGCAAGGAATTCGGTTTCCGCGCCTGTCCGGAGCAGGAGCGTCGCGCCTGCCGCCGCGACAAGCTGGTGATGCCGCCGGTGCGCGGCGGCTAAATCCAGCCTTATCCAGCCTTTTCCAGCCTTGGCGCCGGTTGACCCGCCACGCGTCTCGGCTACACCGGCGCGATGAACTACCGTCACGCTTTTCACGCCGGCAATTTCGCGGATGTCATCAAGCACGCCGCGCTGGTGCGCATCCTGCTGTATCTCAACGCCAAGCCGGCGGCTTACCGGGTCATCGATACCCATGCCGGCGCCGGCCTCTACGATCTTGCTTCCGACGAGGCGCGGCGCGGCGCGGAATGGCAGGCCGGGATCGGCCGTGTCTTCGCCGCGCAGACGTCGGGCGATCTGTCGGACGCGGTGGTGTCGCTGCTCGCGCCCTATCTCGATGCGGTGCGTGCGCTCAATCCGGCGGACCGGCTGACGCACTATCCCGGCTCGCCACTGTTGGCGCGCGGGGTCATGCGTCCGCAGGATCGTCTGGTCGCCTGCGAGCTGGAGCCGCACGCAGCGGCAAGCCTCGCGCGGCATCTGCGCGACCCTCGTGTCAAAACCCTGGCGATCGACGGCTGGACAGCGCTCACCGCGTATGTCCCGCCGACCGAGCGGCGCGGCCTGGTTCTGGTCGATCCGCCATTCGAGCAGCCCGACGAATTCGCCCGCCTTGCCGCGACCGTCGCCGAGGCACACCGGAAATGGGCCACCGGTTGCTACATGCTCTGGTATCCGATCAAGGACCGCACCGGCCCCGACCGGCTGGCCAAGGCGATCCGCCGCGCCGGCGCGGCCAAGGTGTTGCGGGCCGAATTGCTGGTGGCGCCCCCGGCCTCGGAGGGGCCTCTCGCCGGCTCCGGTCTGATCATCATCAATCCGCCCTGGCCGCTGGAAGCCGAGTTGAAGCTGCTGTTGCCGGCCTTGGCGCCACTGTTGGCGCGGGCCGGGGCAGTCGGCGGGCGCGGCATGTGGCGGCTCGACTGGCTCGCCTCCGAGGGATGAAGCCGCTTCAGGCGATGGGCGGGCCGGCTCCGGTGAAGAGGCCGCTTCATCCGGAAAACTAGGGGCTCTCGACACCTTCGGTGCGCCGCGAAAAGTTCCGTCCGTGCTTCTCAGCGCCCCTGCATTGGTCTAGCCTTCGGTCCGCTGGTTTTGGCGTTCCGTCCCGGAGGGGGCGGCGGAGTGACGAAGGCCCGGCGTATCGGGCCAATCGCTGTTGCCGTTCTTCCGCTTCGAATGTCGATGCCGGTCCGCTGTGGGAGCGGATGTCGATCGGAGCAGGGGAATTCCGGATGGCGCAGACGGGAATCGTAAAATTTTTCAACGGTGAGCGTGGCTACGGCTTCATCAAGCCGGATGACGGCGGGCGCGATGTGTTCGTGCACATCACCGCCGTGGAATCGGCGGGGCTCAAGTCGCTCAACGAAGGCCAGAAGATCAGCTTCGACGTCGAGCCCGACAAGAAGGGCAAGGGTCCGAAGGCCGTCAATCTGGTCGTCAGCAGCTAAACCAATTTCAGAAGACGCACGAGCCGGTCTCCGGCGGCGCGGCGGCGCGGACCCGTCACGCCGCTGACGGGATCTGCGCGCCTTGCATCTGCTTGCCTTGCGGCTGGTCGTGCCTGCTGTCACAACGTTGGGCGCCTTCGCGGAAGGCATGGCACGGCATCGCTCTCGCGATGCTGTCGCCGTGCCCCCGTCATTGCTTCATTCCGGAGATAGCCTGCCATGATGATCCTGCGTTCCGCGCCGCCGTCGCCGTTTGGCCGCAAGGCGCGCATCGCCGCCGCGGTGCTCGGTCTCGATAAGGAGATCGACGTGCAGGCGACCGACACCAACGATCCGAACGACAGCGTGCGGCGGCAGAATCCGCTCGGGAAAATTCCGGTGCTGATCGCCGAAGACGGCGTCTGCTACTACGACTCGCGGGTGATCCTCGAGTATCTCGATCTGCGCGCCGGCGGCGGCAAGATCGTGCCGGCCGAGCCGAATGCGCGGGTCGCCGCCAATCTCCTGCAGGCGCTGTGCGACGGCATCCTCGATGCGTCGATCCTGCAGGTCTACGAAGCGCGCTTCCGGCCGCCGGAACAGCACGTGCGCAAGTGGCTCGACTACCAGGCCGAGAAGGTCGCGCGTGGGCTTGCGTCGCTGGAAGCCGCGCCGCCGGCGATCGATCCGCTACCCCATGTCGGGCAGATCACGCTGGCCTGCGCGCTCGGCTATCAGGATTTGCGCTTCAACGGCACGTGGCGGCCGAACCATCCGCGGCTGGTCGCCTGGCTCGACCGGTTCGCGGCGCAGGTGCCGGCCTTCGAGGCAACGCGCTTCGTCGCCTGACGCACGGCCATATCAGTTTCAACAAAAAAGCCCCGGATTGCTCCGGGGCTTTTCGTTTCGATGACGCGAACGATCAGAAGCGATAGTTCAGACCGGCGCGCACGATGTTGGTGCTGAAGCGGCCACCACCGGTGAGCGCGCCCGGAGCGGTCGGCGCATTGCCGAGGTCGACGTAGAGGTACTCGACCTTCGCCGTCCACGGGCCGTCAACGGCGAACTCGAGACCGCCGCCGAGCGTCCAGCCGGCGCGGGTGGTCGACGAATCGCCGAACACCGAGGTCGACTTCAGGTTGCCGTAGGCGAGACCGCCGGTGGCGTACAGCATCACCCGATCCCAGGCGTAGCCGAGGCGGCCACGAACGGTGCCGAGATAGTTGTTCTTGGTGTCGATGTTACCCGCGAGCGGATCGACGCCCGAACCCTTGATGCTCGCCCAGTCGAGATCGGTCTCGAGACCGAACACGCCCTGGCCAGCCTGCCAGTTGTAGCCGAGCGTACCGCCGACGAGACCGCCGGTGGCGTTGCCGCCGTAACCCGAACGGCCGCCGAACGCGCCGCCGCCATTGATACCGACGTAGAAGCCGGTCCAGTTGTACATCGGCGCGACATACGGAACAGCCTTGGTCGGCATCGGCCGACGCGACAGATCGGCCGCCGACGCAGCCGTCATACCGACAGCCATCGCAGCGATGCCGGCAGTGGCGAGAAGAAGCTTCTTCATACTGATACTCCCCTGAGTGCTTCGTGCGGGGCGCATGTGCTTCTGGTTTTGCGCCAGAGGCGTTTGCATCCTGCACTTGAAACGGCCGATGGCGTGCCGAACCGTCCGACCGCCTCATCAACTCGTGATGCTCTAAAGAGTTCCTGATTGTGGCTGAGAAGAGGCGAAATGCGCCTCAATTCCGCGGATGATTGGCTGGCGTTGCGGGGATGTCACACTCTGGAACCTCACGGTTTCGTGAGGCGAACAGCAAACATAAAAAAATCCCCGGCCGCGGTGTCCGGGGATTTTTGTGTCGCGATAAGGCGAAAATCAGAAGTGATAGTTCACGCCGAACCGCAGCATACCAAAGTCGAGGGCATTGTTCGTGCCGGTGACGGAATAAGTGCGGCTGTTGAAATCGACGTAGAGATATTCCGCTTTCGCAGTCCAGTTCGGCGTCAGGCCGACCTCGACGCCGCCGCCGACGGTCCAGCCAATCGTGGACTTCGATTCGGACAGCGCGAGGTTGTCAGCACGGACGCCGCCATAAGCGAGACCGAGCGTCGCGTAGAACAGGATGTTGTTCATCGCGTAACCGGCGCGACCGCGCAGCGTGCCGAACCACGGATTGGCGAACTTGAACGGCGTCTTCGTGTCGTCGGCGCCGCTGATCTGGATATCGGTTTCGCCGCCGAACACGAATTGCTGGCTCTGCCACTGGTAGCCGCCGGTGAGACCACCGGCGATACCGGAGGGGCGGGTCGGATTGTTGGACACCGAGCCCCACTGATAGCCGAGCGTCGCACCGACATAAGCGCCAGCCCAGTTATAGACCGCCGGGCTGGCCGGCGAATAGTAAGAGGCGCCTCCGCGCGGGAGGTCGGCCGCGCTGGCCGCGCCGGCAATCATCGACAGCGCGATCGCAGCGCCGGCGCCCATGAGCTTTTTCATCAGTCCCTCCACACAACACGCCCGCCGCTGGCGGGGGTTCACAACGCGACGGCTTTCACGGTTAAGAAAGCGCGTCCAAAACGTGTGGGATTTATCGCGTTGTTGCGGTTAAGCGGGAATGAATCGCTCACCTTCGCGCGCCGCGTTTGCGCAGCGAAGAGTCGTTATCCCTAAGAAAGCCTTGTCACACCCGTCTTGCGGGTCTTGTCTGTTTACTATGCGTGGTGAGGATGTGTTTACTATGATAAGAGGCATCACCTCGCAGGCGGGCTAGGCTATCGGCGCCGGCGCTATGTGCCGATGCTCAGTTGGAATTGTTGCAA
>MKWA01000009.1:0-90378 GCA_001899285.1 Rhizobiales bacterium 64-17 | reverse complement strand
GATGCCGTCGTCGCCCGTCACCGAAGTTGCGCTCGTGACCGGCGGAGCGCGGCGGATCGGCGCCGCCATTGCCCGGTGTCTCGCGCGTGCAGGCTATCGCGTCGTCATTCATGTCAATCGCTCGCGCGACAGCGCGGAGGCGTTGCGTGGAGAGATTGCCGCCGCGCGCGGACAGGCGGCGGTCTGCGTCGCTGATCTCGCGCGCATGGACGATGTCGGTGCGCTGATCGCGGCCGCGGCGAAGCCGTTCGGCCCGCTGACGCTGCTGGTCAACAACGCCAGCGAATTCGAGAGCGACGAAATTGGCGCGCTCGATCCGGCGCGGTTCGACCGTGCGATGGCGATCAATTTGCGTGCGCCGCTGTTTCTGGCGGAGGCGTTCGCGCATCAGGCGACGGGCGAGGGCTGTATTATCAATCTTCTGGACCAGCGCGTGTTCAAGCCGACGCCGCGTTTCGTCTCCTACGCCTTGAGCAAGTCGGCGCTCCACACAGCGACTGGGATGCTGGCACAGGCGCTGGCGCCCCGCATCCGTGTCAATGCGGTGGCGCCGGGACCGGTCTTGCCATCGCCGCGCCAGAGCGAGGCGGAGTTTGCCCGGCAGGCAGCCTCATTGCCGCTCGGTCACGGTCCGACACCGGAGGAAATTGCCGAAGCGGTGCTGTTCCTCGTCCGGGCGCGCAGCATCACCGGGCAGACCGTCACCGTCGATGGCGGCCAGCATCTCGCCTGGCGTACGCCGGATTCCGACATTGCCGAATAGCGAAGCCGGCAGCGACGCATTACCTTGACGGCGATGAGCGACCCCAAGAACAGCAACAAGAAAGATGCCGGCGATTTACCGCCGGAGGCGGAATTCGTCGAGGAGGACGAGGAGTCCTCGCTGCCCGAACTGGAGGATGCAGCGGCCGAAACCGGCGTCGCGGCGGTGGTCGATTCCGGCATCGACCTCGACAACAATCCGCTGGCCGCCGGCCGTGCGGCGATCCTGCGCTACGGTAAGCTCGCGCCGACCGCGCCGGGCGTCTATCGCATGATCGACGCCAAGGGCGATGTTCTTTACGTCGGCAAGGCCAAGAGCATCCGCAAGCGCGTCTTGTCCTATGCGCGGCCGACCGGTCTTGACACCCGGATCGAGCGGATGGTGGCGGCGACGGCGGCGATGGAATTCGTCTCGACCCGGACCGAGACCGAGGCGCTGCTGCTCGAGGCCAATCTGATCAAGCGGCTGCGGCCGCGCTTCAACGTCCTGCTGCGCGACGACAAGTCGTTTCCCTATATCGTGATCACCTCGGATCATTGGGCGCCGCAGATCCTCAAGCATCGCGGCGCGCGCAACCGCAAGGGTCATTATTTTGGCCCGTTCGCATCGGTCTGGGCGGTGAACCGCACGATCACCGCCCTGCAACGTGCGTTCCTGCTGCGCTCGTGCTCGGACAGTTTCTTTGAAAGCCGGACGCGGCCTTGCCTGTTGCACCAGATCAAGCGTTGCTCGGCGCCGTGCACCAACGAGATCGAGTTCTCTGCTTATTCCGAGCTTGTGCGCGAGGCGACCGCCTTCCTGTCGGGCCGCAGCCGCGCCATCAAGGAGGAATTGGCCGCCGATATGGAACAGGCTGCCGAGGCGATGGATTTCGAGCGAGCGGCGATCTATCGCGACCGTCTGGCGGCGTTGTCGGCGGTGCAATCGACCCAGGGCATCAATCCGCGCGGCGTCGAGGAGGCCGACGTGTTCGCCATTCATCAGGATGGTGGCTTCAACTGCATCGAGGTGTTCTTCTTCCGCACCGGCCAGAACTGGGGCAACCGCGCCTATTTCCCGAAGGCGGATCGCGCGCTCGGCCCCGGCGAGGTGCTCGGCGCTTTCATCGCGCAGTTCTATGACGACAAGCCGTCGCCCTCGGCGATCCTGTTGTCGCACGACGTCGAGGAGCGAGCCTTGCTCGCCGAGGCGTTATCGACGCGCGCCAGCCGGCGCATCGACATTTCCGTTCCGCAGCGTGGCGAGAAGAAGGAACTGGTCGATCACGCGCTCGCCAATGCGCGCGAAGCGCTCGCGCGCAAGCTGGCGGACACCTCGTCGCAACAGCGTCTCTTGAAGGCGCTCGCGGAAACCTTCGGTCTTTCGCGCATGCCGCAGCGGATCGAAGTCTACGACAACAGCCATATCCAGGGCAGCAACGCGGTCGGCGGTATGATCGTCGCCGGGCCGGAAGGCTTCCGCAAGAACCAGTATCGCAAGTTCAATATTCGCTCGGCCGATCTCACGCCGGGCGACGACTTCGGCATGATGCGCGAAGTGCTACAGCGCCGCTTCAAGCGGCTGCTTGACGAAGCGCCGCGCATCGACACCGGCGAGGCTGTTGCGACTGCGTTTGCCGGCGATCAGGATCCGGAGGTCGTCAGCGAATCCCCGTGGCCTGATCTCGTCTTGATCGACGGCGGGCAGGGCCAATTGACGGCGGCGCGCGAGACGCTGGCCGAACTCGGCATCGCTGACGTGCCGATGGTCGGCGTTGCCAAGGGGCTGGACCGCGACGCGGGCCGCGAGACATTCTTCGTGCCGGGCCGCGCGCCATTCAAGCTGCCGCCGCGTGATCCGCTCCTGTATTTCATCGAGCGGCTGCGCGACGAGGCGCATCGCTTTGCCATCGGTTCGCACCGGGCAAGGCGCAAGAAGGGCATCCGCGAGGCGGGTTTGCAGGAAATCCCCGGCATCGGCCCGACCCGCAAACGGGCGCTGCTGCATCACTTCGGCACGTTGAAAGCAATCGAGCGCGCTTCGGCGGCCGATCTCGCGGCCGTGCCGGGGATCAATGCCGAGACGGCCCGCAAGATCTATGATTTCTTCCACGACCAGGCGAAATAGATGGGGCAGGGGCGCACAAGATGATCATCGAACGGCAGGAGCACGTCACCGCGGCGGTGCTCGACGCGTACCAGAACATCGCCGATCCGCGCCTGCGCGAGATCATGCTGTCGCTGATCTCCCACCTCCATGCCTTCGCCCGCGACGTGCATCTCACCGAAGAGGAATTCCAGCAGGCGGTCGGCTATCTGGTGAAGCTTGGCCAACTCACTAACGATACCCACAACGAAGCGGTGCTGATGTCCGGCTCGCTCGGCTTCTCGACGCTGATCTGCCTCCTCAACAACGGCAATCGCGGCCAGACCGAAACCACCGCCAATCTGCTCGGCCCGTTCTGGCGGATGAATTCGCCGCGTACTGAGAACGGCGGCTCGATCATCCGTTCGCCGACGCCCGGCGCGCCGCTGTTCGTCAACTGTGTCGTGCGTGACCAGCAGGGCCGGCCGATCGCGGGTGCCGAAGTGGATGTCTGGCATTCCTCGCCGGAAGGGCTTTACGAGCAGCAGGACGAGACACAAGCCGACATGAACCTGCGCGGCAAGTTCATGACTGATGCCGAGGGCCGGTTCGGCTTCCGCAGCGTCCGGCCGGCCGGCTATCCGATCCCGGTGGACGGGCCGGTAGGCGAACTGCTCCGCGCCGCCGGGCGGCATAATATGCGGCCCGCGCATCTGCATTTCCTGATCTTCAAGGACGGCTTCAAGACGCTGATCTCGCAGGTCTATGTGAAGGGTGCTCCCTATCTCGACACGGACGTGCAGTTTGGCGTCACCCGCGCGCTGGTGGGCGACTATGTCCGGCACGACGGCGGTGCACCGGCGGCCGATGTCAGTGGCGAGTGGTACGCGTTTGACCAGACCTTCGTGATGGAGCCGGGCGTCAGCAAACTGCCCAAGCCTCCGATCAAATGAGCCGCCGATCAAATAGACATGGCTGATCAGGTGGAAGGCGCTATCAATGACCTGCGACAACATCGTGACTGTTGGGTGGGGGAACAGCCGCGCTGGACGGTTGACGATGGCGGGCCGGGGGTGTTCCTTCGGCTCATGAAGGCTGACACGACCACCATGCCTGCGCGCCCGCTCGGATTGGCGAATCTGCTGACGTATGGCCGCATCGCCGCCGTGCCGGTCGTGGTCGGCATCATGTACGGCCAGAGTGTGCTGGAGGGGCCGCTGTGGCTGCGCTGGGTCGCGCTGGCCGTCTTCATCGTCGCCGGCATCACCGATTTCTTTGACGGTTACGTCGCGCGAATGTGGTCGCAGCAGTCTTCGCTCGGGCGGATGCTCGACCCGATCGCCGACAAGCTCCTGGTCGCCTCGTGCCTGCTAATGCTGGCCGTGGACGAGACCATCAAGGGGCCGTCGCTGCTGGCCGCCGTGATTATTCTGTGCCGCGAAATCCTCGTGTCCGGGATGCGGGAATATCTCGCGGAACTGCGCGTCCGCCTGCAGGTGACGCAGCTCGCCAAATGGAAAACGACGCTGCAACTGGTCGCCATCGGGTTTCTGATCGCCGGGGAGGCGGGCGATCGCGGCTTCGCCAGTCTCGGGCTGAAGGCGAGCGCGCCGGATGGAACCGGCGTCGTGACCTTGATCGGGATTATCCTGTTGTGGCTGTCCGCGGTCCTGACGCTTTACACCGGCTGGGACTATATGAGAGCGGGGCTCCATCACCTGGTGGACGAATGAGCGTCACGCTTCGCTATTTTGCCTGGGTGCGCGAACGCATCGGCATCCCTGAGGAAACCGTCGATCTGCCGGCCGAGATCGCCACGGTCGGCCAGCTCGTCGGCTGGCTGGCACAGCGCGGCGAGGAATACGCCTATGCGTTCGAGAATCCGGCTGTGATCCGCGCGGCGATCGACCGTGCCCATGTCACCCCGGCGACGGCCGTGACGGGCGCGCGCGAGATCGCGTTCTTTCCGCCGATGACGGGCGGCTGATATGGCTGCGTTGGTTCCGACAGTCCGGGTTCAGATGGAACGGTTCGATCTCGGTGCCGAAGCAGACAAGCTGAGCGCCGGCCGCACCGATGTCGGCGCGGTCGCAACCTTCACCGGCATCTGCCGCGGCGACGAGAATGGTCAGGCAATCACCGCGCTGACGCTCGAACATTATCCCGGCATGGTGGAGGAGGAGATCGTCCGCCACGCACAGGAGGCGGCAACGCGCTGGCCGCTGCTCGGGCTCACCGTCATCCATCGTTACGGCCGGATCGTGCCCGGCGAACAGATCATGATGGTGGCGACGGCGTCGTCGCACCGGCAAGCGGCGTTCGAGGCGGCGGAATTCCTGATGGATTTCCTCAAGACCCGCGCGCCGTTCTGGAAACAGGTCGAAAGTTCAACGGGCACCGATTGGGTCGATGCCAAGCAGATCGACGACGCGGCGGCGGAGCGTTGGCGCTATCCGTATGAGGAACGCGAGCGGTCCTAAAGCGTTTTCGAGCGAAGTGGGCACCGGTTCGCGTGAAGAAAACGCGACAATAAATTAGCGGTTTCTGACGCCGAGCAATTCCGGGCGGTATTCAAAGTGCATGGTGTCGTAGTGATACCAGCGCCCGCCCCAGATGAAGCCGTGCTTCTCGAAAATGTCGATGATCGCGTGCGGCATGCGATTGCGGTACGGGATCGGCGCGTCGGCCTTGCCATTTTTCGGCTTTTGCCAGAACCAGTAATCGGACACGGCGAGATTGAGGTCGATCGCCGCCGCGTAAGCGTGCATGCTCATTTGCCCGGTGTCGGCGACCGGCCGGCACGAGAACACGCCGGCGATCGGATAGGCCGCGTGGCGTATGTCCGGCGGCAGGGCTTCGATCTCCGCGGAAATAGCGGCGAGCTTCTGCGCGATGCCGTTCACCGATGTGACCTTGACGCGATGGCCCCACGACTTCGGCAGCCAGACGATCTCCGTCAGCCGCGCCTGAACCTCGCCGCGCCGGCAATCGCCGTACATCTTGCGAAAGAACGCCGCGCTGCGGAACCGGCCAGGATCGTTGTTGTGCGCGGGTGCGGCTGTGGCGCCGCGACGATAGGGGATGCGGAACTGGTCGAGGATCGACGCCTCGCGCAGCAGCATGTCGAACGATTTTCCGTTTCGCCCGTCGCTCACCGGCATCGTCGTGCCGTCGCGCCAGTGCAGTAGACGCCCGTCGTGGCGCGCGAGAAACGTCGGATAAGCCGCCACCAAAGCATCGAGGGCCTCCTGATCGGAAGCCCTCGCGTAGGAGTTTGTAATGAGCAGCAGCGCCAGCGCGACAAGAAGCCGGCGCATCGGGATCAGGCCGCCGCCTTCTTGCCCTTCGGCGTCACTTCCGCGGTGTAATCCTCGGCGAGCTGCTGCGTGATCTTGCCCGGCGTGAATTTCCAGTCGGCGATCTCCGACACGGCTGTAACTTCCGCCGCGGTGCCGGTGATGAAGCACTCGGTCATCCCGCTGAGTTCTTCTGGCATCATGCGGCGCTCATTGACGGTGATGCCGCGACGCTTGGCGAGGTCGATCACTGTCTGCCGGGTGATGCCGTCGAGGAAGCAGTCGGCGATTGGCGTGTGGATCTGGCCGTCCTTGATGAAGAAGATGTTGGCGCCGGTGCATTCGGCGACGCGGCCCTGCCAGTCCAGCATCATCGCATCAGCGTAGCCCTTCCGCTCCGCCTTGTGCTTGGAGATGGTGCAGATCATGTACAGGCCCGCTGCCTTGGCGAGACAAGGCGAAGTCTTCGGATCGGGACGACGATAGTCCGCGAGATCGAGGCGGATGCCTTTCAGCCGCTCGGCGGGATCGAAATAGCTTGGCCAGTCCCAGCAGGCGATGGCGAGGTGGATCTTGTTGTTCTGCGCCGACACGCCCATCATCTCGGAACCGCGCCAGGCGACCGGGCGGACATAGGCGTCCTGCTTGTTGTTCTTTTCGATCACGAGGCGCTTGGCAGCGTCGATCTCGGCGACCGAATAGGGGATTTCGAAGTCGAGGATATTGGCGGAGCGCTTCAGCCGCTCCGAGTGCTGGGTGCACTTGAAAATCTCGCCGCCATAGGCGCGCTCGCCCTCGAACACGCAGGAACCGTAATGCAGGCCGTGGCTCAACACGTGCAGGTTGGCATCCTGCCAGGGAACTAGTTTTCCGTCGTACCAGATCGAGCCCTCGAGCCGGTCATAGGACTGTGCTGCCATTTCAAACTCCCTTCCAACGCGGCGAATGCCGATACGGCCGACGGCTTGCCCGTTTTGCGGGGCACGCTTTGCCTCTACGGTAACACCCGGTAAAAACGGCCGGGCCAAAATCCGGATCGGGCGCGGAAATGCGTACGATCCTTTCGTCAGCGACCCTGTTTTTGTAACAATCAAACCAAAATATGTCAATATGGCTGACGTAAATATCCGAGGGGCTTCTTCACCCGTTTCCACGGCTGTTGCCGGGGCGCCGGGCCCGGCTTGGGATCTGATTGAACTGCTGTTTTTCGCCTATCGTGACTTCGTCGGTGATGCCGATGCGGTGCTGGCGGAATTCGGCTTCGGCCGGGCGCACCACCGCGTGCTGCATTTCGTCCACCGCAATCCGGGCATCAAGGTCGCGGACCTGCTGGATATTCTCAAGATCACCAAGCAGTCGCTCGGCCGTGTGCTCAAGCAACTGGTCGACGAAGGCTATGTGATCCAGAAGGAAGGCGAGATCGACCGCCGCCAGCGGCTGCTTTATGTCACCGGCAAGGGCAAGGACCTGGCGCTGAAGCTTGCCAATCTCCAGACCGAGCGCATTGCCCGCGCGCTCGCCCATGCCGGCCCGCAGGTGCGCGAGTCGGCCTGCCGGTTCCTGTCGGCGATGGTCGATGCAGACAGCCGCGACCAAGTATTGCGCATGATCGCGCGATGACGAGAGACAAGAGGCGTCGATGACGTCCAACCCTGTGCCGCTGCCCGATGATGCGCCGCATCTGCTGATCGTTGACGACGACCGGCGGATTCGCGACCTGCTGTCGCGCTATCTGTCGTCGGAAGGCTATCGCGTCAGTACGGCCGAGAACGCCGCCGATGCGCGTGCGAAACTGAGCGGCCTCGCCTTCGACCTGTTGATCCTCGACGTGATGATGCCGGGCGAGAACGGTTACGATCTCGCCCGCTCGCTGCGCGAGACCTCGGCCGTTCCGATCCTGATGCTGACCGCGCGCGACGCGGCGGAAAGCCGGATCAAGGGACTTGAAAGCGGCGCCGACGATTATGTTGCCAAGCCGTTTGAACCTCGCGAATTGTCGTTGCGCATTGCCGCGATCCTCAAGCGCGCGCAGCCGGCCGCCGCGCCGCCACCGGAGAGCGTGCGGTTCGGCCCGTTCGTGTTTCACATCGGCCGTGGCGAATTGCGTAAGGGCGAGGAGGTCATCCATCTCACTGATCGCGAGCGCGAGATGCTGCGCATCCTCGCGGCGACGCCGGGCGAAACGGTATCGCGGCAGGCGCTCGCCGGCAGCAGCAGCGGCTCGGTCAACGAGCGCGCAGTCGATGTGCAGATCAACCGGCTGCGGCGCAAGATCGAGACCAATCCCGCCAATCCGCTCTATGTGCAGGCGGCGCGCGGCGTCGGCTATCGTCTGGTGATCGCGTCGTGACCTCGCTCGACACCGGCATCGCCCGCATTCGCAGTGCTGCCGGTTTCGTCGCCGACAACTGGCGCCGGATGAGCCGCTGGCTCAATGCGGTGATGCCGAAGGGCCTGTTCGCCCGCGCGCTGCTGATCATCATCATTCCCATGGTGATCCTGCAGTCGGTGGTGGCGTTCGTGTTCATGGAGCGTCACTGGAATCTCGTCACACAGCGGCTGTCGGCCGGCGTGGTGCAGGACATCGCGGCGCTGGTCGATATCTCCCGCGCCTATCCGCAGGACGCGGATCAGGCGAAGCTGAAGAAGATCGCGTTGGACCGGCTCGGTCTGCAGGTCGATTTCCTGCCGGCCGGCGAGATGCCGCCGCCATCGCCCAAGCCGTTCTTCTCGCTGCTCGACCAGTCGCTGTCGGAGCAGTTGCGGCGCCAGTTGCAACGGCCGTACTGGATCGACACCGTTGGCAAATCATCGCTGGTGGAAATCCGCGTCCAGCTCGACAATGCGGTGATGCGGGTGTTCGCGCGGCGCAGCGCGGCCTATGCGTCGAATTCGGAAATCTTCCTGTTCTGGATGGTCGGCACCTCGACGGTGCTGTTGATGGTGGCGATCCTGTTCCTGCGCAACCAGATCCGGCCGATCCTGCGGCTTGCCGATGCGGCGGAAAGTTTCGGCAAGGGCCGCGACGTGCCGAATTTCCGGCCGCGCGGCGCGCGCGAGGTGCGGCGCGCGGCGGTGGCTTTCATCGAAATGAAAAGCCGCGTCGAGCGCGCGTTCGAGCAGCGCACAACCATGCTTGCAGGCGTGTCGCACGATCTGCGCACCATCCTGACGCGCTTCCGGCTCGAACTCGCTCTGCTCGGCGATAACCCGGAAACCGAGGCGATGCGCCGCGACATCGACGAGATGACGGCGATGCTCGAAGGCTACATGGCGTTCGCGCGCGGCGATCTTGGCGAGGAGTCGGCGCCGACCGACATGGCGGCGTTCCTCGACGAGTTGAAGTCCGACGCAGAGCGGCAGGGCCATCGCGCCACCGCGACCTTCCACGGCAATCCGATCGTCACGGTGCGGCCGCAGGCGTTCAAGCGCTGTCTCGCCAATCTGGTGTCGAACGCGGCGCGCCACGCACCATCGCTGGCGATCACCGGTCACAGCGATCACCGCTATCTCACCGTCACGGTGGATGACGATGGGCCGGGCATCCCGGCGCATCAGCGCGACGAGGTGTTCAAGCCGTTCCTGCGGCTCGACGACGCGCGCAACCAGGATGAGGGCGGCACCGGACTCGGCCTTGCGATCGCGCGGGATATCGCGCGGTCGCATGGCGGCGACATCACGCTAACCGACAGCCCGATGGGTGGCCTGCGCGCGGTGGTGCGGATTCCGCTTTAAAATTATGCCGCGGCGATGTCGTCGTCGTAAGTCTCGGCATCGCGGCGATTCCGGCGGTGGCGCCGCCCACGCCGGATCAGCGCGTCCGGCAGGCACATCAGATCGTCGAGAAGACCGGACCAGCGTTGTCCGCTGGTCAGGCCGCGATCGAGCGCTGCCATCGTGCGATCGAGGCCGGCGTCGTCATCGTCGAGCCACACGCCGACCACCTGCGCGAACATCACTGCCAGACCTTGTGCGCGGATCATTCCTTTCGGGCCATGCGTGCTGATGCCGGCGGCAGTCAGCATCCAATGCTGCGAGCGCACCGCGAGGCCGTTGAGCGCGAGCGCCAGCGGCGGATTGCGCCGCGCAGAGCGCGCCAGCGAGCGGATCGCTTCCTTGTGCGGGGCGAGCGCCTCGATCCGTCGCATCAGCACCTCGAACAGCCGCTCGCGCGGTGTCATCTCGGCATCGTCCGGCGTCCCGGCATCGAGCACCTGCTTGTCGATCGCTTTCATCTGCGCGGCGAGGATCGCCAGCGGCGAACTGAACGCATCGCGCAATTCGCCGAGGGTCAGCCCGGCGCGGTCGGCGATGTCGCTGACCTCGATCTCGATCCAGGGATGCTCGGCGAGCAGTTGCATCAGCGCACCGATGGCGCGCTGGCGCGGCGGGATGCTGGAGTTGGGCGCGGCCGCGCGGGCTGGACGTTTGGTGGAGGAACGTTTGCCTGCGGAACGTCGAGCCATGGCGGCCTCCTGTGACGGCGGGTAACTCATCAACGAGTTTCACCGTCAATCTAGGCGTCCCGGTGGCGGCCCGGAAGAGGATGCGGCGTTAACCGGCGAGTTCGCGTGAGCGCTTTGTTGCCGCATCAACCGCGCGGGCCATCAAATCGGCCATGCCGGGATCGGCCATCAACACCGCGAGGGCGGCGGCCGTGGTTCCGCCCGGCGAGGTGACATTCTGGCGCAGCACGTCGGCGCCGAGCGGCGATTGATGCAGCAGTTCGCCGGAGCCGGCGACGGTGGCGCGGGCGAGCCGTTCGGCGAGCGGCGCGGGCAGGCCGGCGGCCGCGCCGGCTCGCGCCAGTGTTTCCGCCAGCAGGAACACGTAAGCGGGACCGGAGCCCGATACGGCTGTCACCGCGTCCATCAGGCTTTCGTCCTTCACCCATTCGACCGCGCCGGTAGCGGCAAGCAGATCGGTCGCGAGCTTGCGTTGCGCCGCCGACACGCCGCGCGCCGGCACGGCGACGGTGATGCCGCGGCCGATGGCGGCCGGCGTGTTCGGCATTGCGCGCACCAGCGCGGCGGCGCTGCCGGCCTGTTCGGCGAGAAAGCCGAGCGTGCGGCCCGCCATGATCGACAGGACGAGCGTGCCGCGACCGATCATCGTTCGCACTGCCGGCAGCGTCTCGGCCGCCATCTGCGGCTTCACCGCGATCACCAGCGCGGTCGCCTCGACGGGCTTGTTGCCGGTCTCCTTCGGATTGAGTTTGAGGCCGCGCCGCGTCAGCGCCTTGATCGTCTTGCCCGGCTTGGGATCGAGGACGACGACGCGCTTCGGATCGAGCCCGCGCGCCAGCCAGCCGTCGAGCATCGCGCCACCCATCTTTCCGGCGCCGAGCAGAACGAGCGTGCCGCGGAACCGCTTGAGCGGCAGGCTGCGCGATGCGGACGCAGTCTTGCGAGCCGGAATCTTGCGAGCCATGATGCGCTCAGGCTTCGCCGGAAGTCTCGAACATCGCCGCGTCGAGCGCCTCGCGCGCGGGGCGGCCGGCCCAGACCACGAACTGATAGGCCGGGAAATTGCGCTCGCAGGCGTCGAGCGCGGTGCCGAGCAGCGCCTCACATTGTTTGCCGGAGGCTTCGACGCCGCCGGCGAGCACCAGCGCGTTGCGGTACATGACCAGACCTTCCTTGGTCCATAGATCGAAGTGGCCGACCCACATCTGCTCGTTGATCATCGAGATCAGCTTCTGCACTTCGGGACGACGGCGTTCCGGAACCCGCAGATCGAACGCGCAGGCGAGATGCAGCGCCTCGATGTCGCACATCCAGGTGTACGACACTTGGTAGTCGGACCATTTCCCTGACACCAGCAGCGTGATCTCGTCGTCGCTTGCGCGCTCGAACGACCAGTTGTTCCCGGCGGCGATCCGCTCGATCACTTCGAGCGGGTGGCTTCGCTGGTCGTCGGTGTAGCTGACGAGGGACATTCCGGTCTCCGCTTCCTGGCTCTTCTCTGAGCCCTTGGCTTTCTGTCGCCGGGCGCGCGCAAGCCACCGCACGCGCACGGCACGCATGTCCCACCCGCCCGCGCGGGTTTCGGTTGATACTGGAAAGACGGAACGCCTTGACCGTCGGCAACGAATCACTGGCGAATCGACTATAACTCCGCGATTCCGGCCATCTCAAGGACCGTCTTCGCTTCGGAATGAGCCGTGATTTGCGGAGTCCGCGCAAGAGTCGCGACTCACTCTCCACAACGGAAACCGTGGACAGAGTCAATCTGTAGTGGAAAACCCGCGCGGTGCCGAAAGCGTACCGCCGCCGCCGTTTCCGGCACGGCAACTGATTGAATCAGTCGAACAGGCTCGACACCGACTCTTCGGCGGCGGTGCGGCTGATCGCTTCGCCGATCAACTGGGCGATCGGCAGGACGCGGATGTTGTGCGCCTCGAGCACGGCCTTGGTCGGCTGGATCGAGTCGGTGATCACCATCTCCTTGATCCGCGAAGCGGCAACGCGCGCGACCGCGCCGCCCGACAGCACGCCATGGGTAAGGTAGGCGTAGACATCTTTGGCGCCGTTGGCGAGCAGTGCGTCGGCGGCGTTCACCAACGTGCCGCCGGAATCGACGATGTCGTCGATCAGGATACAGGTATAGCCGGCGACGTCGCCGATCACATTCATCACTTCAGATTCGCCGGCGCGCTCGCGGCGCTTGTCGATGATCGACAGCGGCGCGTTGATGCGCTTGGCGAGTCCGCGCGCGCGCACCACGCCGCCGACGTCCGGCGACACCACCATCAGGTTCTCGAGGCCCTTGAAATGCTCGCGGATATCGCGCGTCATCACCGGCGAGGCGTAGAGATTGTCGGTCGGGATATCGAAGAAGCCCTGAATCTGCCCGGCATGCAGGTCGAGCGTCATCACGCGGTCGACGCCGGCGCGGGTGATCAGGTTGGCGACCAGCTTCGCCGAGATCGGCGTGCGCGGGCCGGGTTTGCGATCCTGCCGGGCATAGCCGAAATAGGGGATCACCGCGGTGATGCGGCGCGCCGAGGAGCGGCGCAGCGCGTCGGTGATGATCAAAAGCTCCATCAGGTGGTCGTTCGCCGGGAACGAGGTCGACTGGATGATGAAGCAGTCGGCGCCGCGCACGTTCTCCTGAATTTCGACGAACACTTCCATGTCCGCGAACCGGCGGACCACCGCCTTGGCCAGCGGCTGTTTCAGGTAATCGGCGATCGATTGCGCGAGCTTTGGATTCGAATTGCCGGCGACGAGCTTGATGGCCCCATTCTTGGCCGACATACGCTTCTCCTCGCATCCACCGACAGGCGCGAGGTGCATAACAAGCGCGGCCGGGAGCGGCAATATTTCGCGGCGATTTTTGCCCTGAATTTCCGCCGGGAGCCCGCGCGCCCTAGTCCGCGAGCGCGATAGCGTTGATGTGGCGCCCGTAATCCGGTTCGCCGCGCTGGGTGGTCCGCCGATAGCTGAAAAATCTTGCGGGATCGGCGTGGGTATCGAGGCCCAGATCCTCGAACCCGCCAACTCGGGCCCGTTCCACTCGCGAGGCGATATAGCCCGGCAGGTCGAACATCGCGTGGCCGGGTTTTCCAGCGGCGAAGAACCGCGCATTGGCGGGGTCGGCGGCGGTGAACCGCTCGACGAATTCGGTCGAGACCTCGTAGCTTTGCTGCCGGATCAGCGGGCCGAGCACCACGCGGACGGCTTTGCGGCTCGCGCCCAGCCGTTCCATGGCGGCGAGGGTCGCCTCGATCACCCCGGTGAAGGCGCCGCGCCAGCCGGCATGGGCCGCGCCGATCACCCGCGCACCCGGATCGGCGAACAGCAGCGGGCCGCAATCGGCGGTGGAAATGCCGAGGCCGAGGCCCGGCGTGCGGGTGACGATGGCGTCGGCGCGCGGCCGTTCGGCAGCGGGCCAGGGCGCATCGACCGTCACCACGTCCGGCGAATGGATCTGATAGGCGGTCAGGAACCGCTCCGGCGCGACACCGATGGCCGCCGCCATCCGGGCGCGGTTCTCGCGCACATGGTCCGGATCGTCATCGGAGCCGACACCACCGTTGAGGCTGGTGTAAATTCCGCCGGACACGCCGCCCTCGCGGGTGAAAAAGCCGTGGCGGATGCCCGGCAGCGCCGCCAGCGAAGATGCTTCGATCTTCGTCGCGTTCATGGATCGAATCCCGGCAAGGGGCCGAGCCGCGGATCGGCCAGCGCCATCACCTTGAACAGTTCGCCCATGGTGGTGCGGCCGGCACCGGTGAGGCGGTCGAGCGCGGCGTCGATGTCGTGGCGCTGCGCGGCGGTGGCATGCGCCTTGAGCGCCTGCGCCCGCTCGACGATGCCGAGCCGGCGCAGCCATTCGCCCTGACCCATGGGCCCGTGGACGGCGGCGCCCATCGCGCCGGCGGCGAGGCCGAGCGCCTGAAAGTCCACATGCGCGGTGAGGTCGGCAAAGCCCGGCGCGTGCAGTGGATCGGTGAACGCGTGGCGGGCGGCGGCCTGGAATGTGTCGCCGGTGTCGCTGCGGATATGGCCATAGTCGATGATCAGCGCGGCGCCATTGGCGCGGCCGATCCGCTTGCCGACATCGAAGGCCATCTGATCGGAGCGCCACTCAAACAATTCGTCGTCGTGCGCGTCGTGCAGATGTTTCGGCAGCAGCCGCTCGAAATGCGGGATCGGCTCCTGCGCCAGCGTGTAGCCGAGATGGCCATCGGCATCGACATGCACCATGCGCTCGTGCCAGCCGTCGCCACGCTTCACCGCCTGATGCACCGGCAAGGCATCGAAGAACTCGTTGGCGATGATGATGGTCGGTCCGTCCGGCACCTCGCCGAGCGTCGGGTGCCATTGCGGCGTTTCCGGTAGTCGCGCCAGCGTCTCCGCCTGACGCGCGCGCAGTGCCGCGTTGATCTCGACGAGATGAATGCCGCCGATCGCGGCGACGAACGGCGGCACCGCCTGCGCCGCGCGCATCGCGTCGGCCATCAGGGTGCCGCGGCCGGGGCCAAGTTCGACCACGCGCAGCCCAGCGGGCGAGCCCATCAGCCGCCACACGGCGGTCATCCAGAGGCCGATCAACTCACCGAACATCTGGCTGATTTCCGGCGCGGTGATGAAATCGCCGGACGCGCCGATCGGATCGCGGCAGACGTAGTAGCCGTATTGTGGGTGAGCGAGGCAGAGATCCATGTAGTGCGATACGGACAGCGGCCCGCGCCGCGCGATCAGATCGCGGATTTCCTGTTCGAGCGGTCCCTGGTCGCTCATCGCGGCTCCGTGACACGCGGATGCCGTACGGCATAGACCGCGAACGCCAGACCCGCGAGGAACAGCGGGATCGACAGCAGCATCCCCATGGTCAGGCCGCCCCAGAGGAAACCAAGCTGCGCGTCAGGCTCGCGGAACAACTCGCTGAACGAGCGTGCGACAGCATAGCCCATGGCGAACACGCCGATCACGAGGCCGGGCCGTTTCAACGCACCGGCGCGAACCAGAAAGGCGAGCAGAGCGAACAGCACGATGCCTTCCAGCGCCGCCTCGTAGAGCTGGCTCGGATGGCGCGGCAGTGGGCCGCCGGTTGGGAAGACCATCGCCCACGGCACGTCGGTCGGGCGACCCCACAATTCACCGTTGATGAAATTGGCGAGCCGGCCGAGACACAGGCCGATCGGCCCGGCGGCACAGGTCAGATCGCCGAGCGACAGGATCGGAATCGCACGCTTCCTCGCGAACAGCACCACCGCGATCACGCAGCCGGCGAAGCCGCCGTGGAACGACATGCCGCCGTTCCATAGTTGGAAGATCTCCAGCGGATGCGCGAGGAAGTAGGGCAGGTTGTAGAACAGCACGTAGCCGGTGCGGCCGCCGAGGATGATGCCGACCGTCACCCACAGCACGAAGTCGTCGAAATCGAGCAGCGTCAGCGGCGGTAGGCCGCCCCACAGCCGTTCGGTGCGGATCAGGAGGCGCGCATACCACCAGCCGAGCAGGATGCCGAAGATATAAGCGAGCGCGTACCAGCGGATCGCGAACGGGCCGATACTGACCAGCACCGGGTCGAAGGCGGGAAACGGCAGGACCAGCAACGGCGGCATTCCGGACTCCGGCGGATATGGGACTGTGATGCAACGCGCAGCGGACGATTTGTCAATGCCGCATCCGCCCATGGGGCTTGTCACGGGTTTTGGATGGCGGGGCTTGCGAGAGCGGGACCGGAACGCCATTGTCCGGTAAACACCACCGACACACTTCACGAGGCGATCATGACCCAGACCTCCAGCCGCTTCTTCGACGAGATCGGTCGTCTGATGAACGATGCCGCCGGTGTGGCGCAGGGCGTGCGCCGCGAGTTCGACACGGTGTTCCGCAGCCAGGCCGAGCGAATCCTCCGCGACCTCGACGTGGTTCCGCGCGAGGAGTTCGAGGCGGTGCGCGAGATGGCGCGGCTGGCCCGTGAGGAGAACGAGGCGCTCAAGGCCCGCCTCGATGCGCTGGAAGCCCGGCTTGATGGCTCCAGTGCGGCGGGCTAGCGCAAAAACCGGTTATTTTCGGCGGTTTTCGCCGCAAATGGAGCCGTTTTCGCCGGTTTTTGGTGCCTCTCTTCCTTCTTCCTTTTCTTGCCCTTTGAGCAGGTCGCCGCTATAACCCCGCCCGTCCGCGACCCCCGGCACCCCTGGAGGCTTGTTGCGGCAGATCATGGGCGGCGCGAGCCGCCTTTCACTTTTGCGAGGACATTACGATGGCGACCGTCAAGGAAATGAAGGCGACGGTTCGCTCGAAGAGCGGCAAGGGGGCCGCCCGAGCGGAACGGCGCGCCGGCAGAGTGCCGGGCGTGATTTACGGAGACAGCAAACCCCCGGTGGCGATCGCGCTCGATCACGCCGACCTGCGGCAGCGCATTTATGCCGGCCGGTTCCTGACCTCGATCTACGACATCGAGATCGACGGCAAGAAGCATCGCGTCATTCCGCGCGACTATCAGCTCGATCCGGTCAAGGATCATCCGCTGCATGTGGACTTCCTGCGTCTCGGCGAAGGTCAGCCGGTTCGCGTCAACATTGCCGTGCGCGTCATCAATGCCGACGCCTCGCCCGGCATCAAGCGCGGCGGTGCGGTCAACATCGTCACCCATTCGATCGAAATCTCGTGCCTGCCGGAAGACATTCCGGAATCGATCGACGTCGATATCGCCGGCCTCGAAATCAACTATTCGAAGCATCTGCGCGATGTGAAGCTGCCGGCGAACGTCAAGGTGCTGGCGCCGGAAGAAATGACGCTGGTCACCATCGTTCCGCCGTCCGGCTACGCCGAAGAACAGCGTGCGGCTGCCGAAGCGGCTGCTGCTCCCGCTGCTGCGGCTGCTCCGGCTGCGGGCGCCGCTGCTCCGGCTGCTGGTGCTGCGGCTCCGGCCGCGGGCGCTGCTGCGGCCGCTCCGGCTGCGGGTGCCGCTCCCGCCAAGAAGTAAACGCCAGCCGCGCGCCGGTCTCCGGCGCGCGGCTCGTTCTCTTCGCGCTGCGCGCTCGGTGGTGCCGCCATGCTGCTGTTTGTCGGTCTCGGCAATCCGGGCGACCGCTACGTCGCCAATCGTCACAATATTGGTTTCATGGCCGTGCAGGAGATTGCGCGGCGGCATGATATCGCGCCTTGGCGCCGCCGCTTCCAGGGTGTTGCCGTGGAAGGCGCACTCAGCGGCGAGAAGACGCTGCTGCTGCTGCCCGGCACTTACATGAACGAGTCGGGCCGCGCCGTGGCCGAAGCGGCGCAGTTCTACAAGCTCTCCCCCGCCGACATCGTCGTGTTTCATGACGAACTCGATCTGCCGCCCGGCAAGCTGCGCATCAAGACCGGCGGCGGCAATGCCGGCCACAACGGTCTGCGCTCGATCACCGCGCATGTCGGCAACGACTACCGGCGCGTGCGCATCGGCATCGGCCATCCGGGCGACAAGGACCGCGTGCACAGCTATGTGCTGCAGGATTTCGCCAAGAGCGAGCGCCCCTGGGTGACTGCGCTGTGCGAGGTGATCGCGGACAATGCGCCGCTCTTGGCCAAGGGCCAGGATGCGACGTTCCAGAACAAGGTGCATTTGGCGATGGATGCCAAAGGCTTCGGCGACAAGGATTTGGGTGACGCGGCCGGCGCCGGGCCTGCCAACACGAAAGACAAGAACTGATGGGATTCAAGTGCGGCATCGTCGGTCTGCCTAATGTCGGCAAGTCGACACTTTTCAACGCGCTGACGCAGACCGCGGCGGCGCAGGCGGCGAACTATCCGTTTTGCACGATCGAGCCGAATGTCGGTGAGATCGCGGTGCCGGACCCCCGCCTGGACAAGCTCGCGGCGCTGGCGAAGTCGCAGCAGATCGTGCCGACGCGCATCACGTTCGTCGATATCGCCGGTCTGGTGAAGGGCGCGTCGAAAGGCGAGGGGCTCGGCAACCAGTTCCTCGCGACCATCCGCGAAGTCGATGCCATCGTCCATGTGGTGCGCTGCTTCGAGGACGGGGACATCACCCACGTCGAGGGCCGCATCGACCCGATCGCCGACATCGACACGATCGAGACCGAGCTGATGCTCGCCGATCTCGACAGTCTCGAGAAGCGCATCGACAATCTGGAGAAGAAGGCGAAGGGCTCCGGTGAGGACGCCAAGGAAGCGCGCGAGATGCTCGATCTCGTCAAGCGCTCGCTCGCGTTGCTGCGCGACGGCAAGCCGGCGCGGTTGGTCGAGCGCAAGCCGGACGAGGAACGGCTGTTCCATGCGCTCGGACTGTTGACCTCGGCGCCGGTGCTTTACGCCTGCAACGTCGAGGAAGGTTCGGCCGCGAGCGGCAACGATTTCTCCAAGCGCGTCGAGGAACGCGCCAAGGCCGAAGGCGCGGTCTGTGTCGTCATCTCGGCGAAGATCGAATCCGAGATCGCCGCGCTGCCCGAGGGCGAGCGCAAGGATTACCTGGAGGCGGTCGGCCTCACCGAGCCGGGCCTCGACCGGCTGATCCGCGCCGGCTACGGCCTCTTGCATCTGCTGACCTACTTCACCGTTGGTCCGAAGGAAGCGCGCGCCTGGACCATCACCGGCGGCACCAGGGCGCCGCAGGCGGCCGGCGTGATCCATACGGATTTCGAGCGCGGCTTCATCCGCGCCGAGACCATCGGCTATGACGATTATGTACGGCTCGGCGGCGAAGCCGGCGCGCGCGAGGCCGGACGGCTGCGGCTCGAAGGCAAGGACTATGTGGTCGCCGACGGCGACGTGATGCATTTCCGTTTCGCGACCTGACGGCACATGACGGTTCGCCGGCTTGAACCGGCGGCCCTCCCGGCGCGACTATCCTTAAGCGGGTGGTTGTCACCCCCGCTTTGACCGGAGGGACGCGTCATGAAAATCCGCTTGTCGTTGATGAGCTTCGCCGCGCTTGCCGTTATCGGAACGGCTCATCCGGCCGTCGCCGAGGTTCAGAAATTCATGAACCCCTGCGACAGCGGGCTTTGCGCCTTTTTCCGTGCTTCCACGACCGTGCCGGACGGCTGGATCGAGGACGCCGAGGCGACCCGCGAACTGCGGGTGCAGATGCTGCTGCCCAAGGGCCAGGATTTCGAGGACGCGCCGGCCAAGATCTATACGCTGGTCCGGTACAATGCCGGCGGCAAGCTGCAGGTCGCCGACATCGTCAAGGACACCTATGCGGACTGGCGCCGCCGCGCCAAAACCGCGAAGCCGGAAAAGCTCGCCGATATCGTCCGTGCCGACGGCAAGCCGGTATTCGTCAGCCATCGCTTCGAGGCGACGCGCCTGAAGGAGCAGGGCTTCGAGCGCACCTCGATCACCACCGATACAGACAAGGACGGCAACACGTTTTTCGTGATCGTCGTGCTCTCGGCGAATTCGAGGGATGCGTTTGTGAAGGCCGAGGGTGCCTACAATTCGATGCTGAAATCGTATTAACTGAGGGGATGCCGAAACGCGCCTTTGAAGATTTTCCCGCCGGTCTCGAATTGACCCTCGGTCCGCGCCACGTCACGCGCGACGAGATCGTCGCTTTTGCCGCCGAGTTCGACCCGCAGCCGATGCACCTCGACGAGGAGGCCGGCCGCCGCTCGATGCTCGGCGGTCTCGCCGGCTCCGGCTGGCACACCTGCTGCCTGATGATGCGGCTGATCGCGGACGAGATGCTGGCGCAATCCACTTCGATGGGCGCCCCCGGCGTCGACGAGATCAGATGGATCGCGCCGCTGCGGCCGGACAGCGACATCACCGTCAAGGCGACCGTGACCGCGGCGCGCCGCTCGCGCAGCCGTCCGGAGATGGGACTGGTCAGTTTCCGCTACGACGTGCATGACCAGCACGACACCCACATCATGGCCGTGACCTCGACGATGATGTTCGGCACGCGCGAGAGTGCGCCCGCATGAAATTCTTCGATGATCTGCGCGTCGGCGACCGGTTCGAGGTCGGCCAGTTTCATTTCACCGCCGAGAACATCAAATCCTTCGCGACGCGGTTCGACCCGCAGCCGTTTCATCTCGATGAGGCGGCGGCGGCGAAGTCGCATTTCGGCGCGCTGTGTGCATCCGGCTGGCAGGCGGCGGTCGTCTGGATGCCGATGATGGTCGCGTATCGCAAACGGATGGCCGATGAGATGCGCGCGCGCGGCGAAACGCCAGCCGTGACCGGGCCGGCACCAGGCATTCGCAATCTGAAATGGCTCAAACCGGTCTATGCCGGCGATACGGTGACCTATGCGACCGAGATCACCGCCATGCGCGCTTCGGCAAGCCGTCCGGACTGGGGGTTGGCGACATTGCTCACCACCGGCGACAACCAGACCGGCGTGCGCGTGATCTCGTTCGACAGCATTTCATTCGTCTCGCGCCGGGTCTGATGGGGGCCGGCCGATGACAGCCGTGATGCCGCAAACGGGCCTCGATAACAAACGCGACGAGCGCCGCGCCGCTGGCGTCGCCTTTGGCGCGCATGCGCTGCATGACGGTTACACCGATCTCATCTATGTGATGCTGCCGGTATGGCAGGCCGAATTCGGTCTGGGCTATGCCGCGCTCGGCCTGCTGCGTGGCTTGTTCTCCGGCACGATGGCCGGGTTGCAAATCCCGGCGGGCTTTGTCGCCGAACGGTTCGGCGCGCCGGCGGTGCTGGCGCTTGGCACGCTGCTGACCGGCTGCGCCTATCTGCTGGCGGGCTGGAGCGGCGGGCTGGTGATGCTCGCTGTCGCGCTGTTCCTCGGTGGTGCCGGATCGAGCACACAACATCCGCTGGCCTCGGAGCTGATCGCGCAGGCGTTTTCCGGCCCGCGCTCACGCAAGGCGCTCGGCACCTACAATTTCGCCGGCGACATCGGCAAGATGGCGGTGCCGCTCGCGGCATCGTTACTGCTGGTGGTGCTGCCGTGGCGCGAGGCGCTCGCCATTCTCGGCGGCTGCGGCGTCGTCGCGGCGGTGGCGATCTTCCTGCTGATGCCGCGCTATTCGCCGGCGCATGCGACGCCGAAAAATACCGAAGGAAGTGCGGTGCGGACGCCGCGCCGTCTCGCGTTTCCGGTGCTGACCACGGTGGGCGTGCTCGACAGCGCGACACGCATGGCGTTTCTCACCTTCCTGCCGTTCGTGCTGACGGAGAAGGGGGCTTCCCTGCCGACGGTCGGCGCGGCGCTGACGCTGGTGTTCGCCGGCGGCGCGGTCGGCAAATTGGCTTGCGCATTCCTCGGCGCGCGCATCGGCACCATCGCCACCGTGTGGGTAACGGAAATCGTCACCGCGCTCGGTATCGCCGCACTGCTGCCGCTGCCGCTCGAGGGCGTGCTGGTGCTGCTGCCGATTGTCGGGATCGCGCTCAACGGCACCTCGTCGGTGCTCTATGGCTCGGTGCCGGATCTGGTCGCCCCGGAGAAGCGCGTGCGTGCGTTCGGCATCTTCTACACAGGCACGATCGGCGCCGGCGCGGTCTCGCCGGCGGTGTTCGGCGCGCTCGGCGATCTGATGAACGTCAATGTGTCGATGTTGTGTATCGCCGCGCTCGCGCTGCTCACCTTGCCGCTGATCACCTGGTTGCGGCGCTATCTCGCCGAACAACCTTAAGCATCTCTCTCATGCGGCGGACATGATTTGTGTCCGGATGACGCAATTTGTGAGTTGGTTCCGTGCTGCGCGTGGAACGTCGGCCGCGTGCCCCGCGTTGGGCCGCTGACTTCCACCACAGCAGGAGTTCCTCATGACGTCTCAGGTCCGCCATCATGTTTGCCTCGCCGCAAGCGCGCTCGCGCTGCTGGCAGGAACGGCGGCGGCATCCGCCCAGACGACGGTCATCACCCGCGAACCGGTCGAAACCCGCACCGTGGTGACCGAGCGCGCGCCGCTGCAACTGTCGCCGGCGCAACGCACGGTGATCTATCGCACGGTGACGCGCGAGCGCGTGGCGCCGGCGCCGCCGCCAACGGTACGCTACCAGGTCGGCATGCGGGTTCCGGAAACGGTGGAATTGCAAGCCGTTCCCGACACGGTGGTCACCGAGGTTCCCGCGGTCCGGTCCTATAAGTACATGACCGTGAACAACCGGGTCTGGCTGGTCGACCCCGCCACCAGCCAGATTGTGGCCGAGGTTGACGAGTAAAATCTGCCCAGATGGCCCGGCTGCCGTATAAACTGGCAGCCGGGCGCGTTGGTGGCTCTTAGACCAAAGTCGCCCCAAATCGGCGTTTTTGGAGAAATTCCAACGACTTCCTGTTTACCGTCAGATCGGCCATGCGCCGGGGGCGGTAGATTTTTTTGCGGTGCAGCGCCATATTGTGCAGCGGAGGTTTTGACATGAGCATGATCAACTACCAGTCCCCTTCGGAACTGTTCCCGAGCCGCAGCCGCAAGTCCCGCCGCCCGATTGGCTACAAGCGGTTTCCGACCGCTGCCGAGGCAATTCGCTTCGCCATCGAGGAAATGCCGTCGGACGCGCTGCTGGGCGCCTATCTGGAAATCGGCGAGCGCCGCTTCGATGGAAACGGCATCCGGCAGCTTTACGAAAGCTCCGAATATCCGTTGCCGCGCCGGACGTCGAATTAACGACGAACAGCAACGGCAGACGACACAGGCCAATTAACCCTCAGCCGTTCTTAAGCATGACGAATGGCCCCGCGCGGGGCCATTTTCGTGCCGGTTTCGCAGCGCATCGGAACGAACGATTGGCGCGCGCGTTTGTGGGGGAACGACATTGCTACGGACGAAGACGAGAATGACGGACAAGATCACTTTGGGCGGAATTGGTTATCTGCTGGCCGGCGTCACGGTGTTTGTGACGCTGATGGGCGCGATGGTGGTGATGGACTACACGTCGGGCCGCATGGACCTCGACGGGACGATGAAATCCGCGACCACGCTGCGTCGCTGATCGGCCGGGCGGCCGCTCCGGCCGCCGGGTTTTCGCTTTAACGGCCATCGCGGGTGCATCGTTCGGACCATGCTGGTCCGGCTTTCGTTTCCCGTCAGGCCCCGAACTCTCCTCAGATGTCCGGCGACATGCAATCCGATAGGGTGGATCGATGACGATTCGCCCCGTTTTGTGTTGGCTGGCTGGCTTTGCCGTTGCGCTGATGTCCCTGGCTACCGAAAGCGATGCAGCGTCGCCGCGCACGGCCGCAAAGCCGTTGCCGCGCGGTTTCGTCGATGTCGCGACCATCGTTCCGGGCGTCGTGACTGACCTGCGCTACGCCACCGAGAACAATTTCGTCGGCGCCCGGATCGACGGTTATCGTGCCGCGCGCTGTATCCTGACGCGGCAGGCAGCGGAGGCGCTCGCCGCTGTGCAGAACGATCTCGCGGAGCGTGGTCTCGGCCTCAAGCTGTTCGACTGCTACCGGCCGAAGCGGGCGGTCGCGCATTTCGCGCGTTGGGCACGCGATCTCAAGGCGAATGCGACCAAGGCGCAATACTATCCGCAGGTCGAGAAACAGCACCTGTTCCGCGACGGCTATATCGCGCACCGTTCCGGGCATTCGCGCGGCTCGACCGTCGATCTGACGTTGTTGCGGCTTTCCAACCAGGTCGAACTGGACATGGGGACGCCGTTCGATTTCTTCTCGCCGAAATCCTGGCCCGCGGACACCTCGATCACGCAGGACCAGCAATTCAACCGGCGCATTCTGTTCGAGGCGATGACGCGGCGTGGCTTTCGCGACTACAACAAGGAATGGTGGCACTTCTCGCTCGCCAACGAGCCGTTCCCGCGCACCTATTTCGATTTCGTCATCGAATAGCACAGCATTCAAAACGACAACGGCCGGACGTGAAGCCCGGCCGTTTCCGTTTTCATGGCATCGCGCCGATCAGGTGTCGTGATCGCGGTTGGTCGGCTGCGCCTTCCACTGGGTCATGCTTTCAGCGATGATCTTCATCGCCGTCATCGCCGCCGCGTTCAGGCTCGCATAGCCTGAAATCTCGCGCGATACCCGCTCACCCTCGCTGCGCAGCATGTCGCGTACGCTTTGTAGTTCGAGGATCACCTTGTCGATCTCTTCCATCGAGCCGCCGGACACGCGGCGGATCAGTTCGTTGATATCGTGGCTGTGCTGCGTATTCACCGGTGCCCCTTGTGTTCCGGGGAGCGGAGTCGCGCCCGGCAGGCTGTTCTGACGCGGCGCGCTGCGTTCCTCGCGCAGGCGGCGCGGCGCGAACTGGTCGCGGCGCACGAACTCGCGGATATCGCTCTCGACTTTCGCGGCGGCATCTTCCGCCGGGTCGATATCCTTGCGATCACCTCTGATCACCGTCGCCATACAGGTCTCCTTGTTGTTGCCTAGAGCGCGGACGTCGCGCTTGCACCTATGGCGACACGGAACTGTGACCTTTCCGCGTTCGCGATCGAGAGGATTTTAATTTTCCGCGCCGAAGGCCGGGTTCCATGAACGGAGGTTCATAATACCAATATTTTCAAGGAGATAGCCCTCGTATCTGAACCGATTGCGGTTTGCCACGTTGATGGCGGGTGACACATCCATTCCCGAGGAGAGCAATATGAAGTCGATTATTGTGGGCGCCCTGGCCGCTGCCACCATGGCCATCGTCATTCCCGCCAGCGTGCAGCAGGCCGATGCGCAAACCGTCGTGCGTGAAAAGGTCGTGGTGAAGCAGGGCATGCGCCCGCATCATCGCATGGCTCGCCGCTGCTTTACCGAACGGACCCGCGTGCATCGGCCGGGCGGCCGCGTGATCATCCAGACGCGCCGCGTCTGCCGCTGATCGTTTCTGCCAGTTGCATTTATTACGGACGGCCTCGCGCATGCGGGGCCGTTTCGTTTCGCGGTTTTGACAGCATGCCGTCCTGCATGCGCTGATCATGTCCGACGATTCGCTGTACGAGGCCGAGACATGCGATTGCTGACGACGACGATCATCCTCGCGGCCATCGGCGCTGTGGTGCTGCCGGTGCTCGCGTCGGCACAGGCGATCACCCGCGGCCGTGCCATCGTCGACCGGCCCAAGAAGGCCGCGCCGGCCCAGCAATGCCGCATCATCAACGTGCCGGTGACGCAGGCGAACGGCAGCGTGGTGATGCAACCGCGTCGGGTCTGCGGCTAGTTCAGGCGACCCGCGAGAGATCGAACTCCCGGCCCAGCGCCTGTTCGGCCGCGTCGAGCGTGTCGAACAGCACGCGGACGCTGCGGAGCTGACCGTCCTGCGCGCTGGCGAATTGCGCCATCCGCACGGTGAGGATGCGGCCGCTGCGGCGTTCCTGCGCGGTGAGACGCACCAGCGCGGCGGCTTCGCTACCGTCGAACAGCACCTGCTCGGGTTCGTAGCGGGTGAGGGTGGCTGTGGCGGCAAGCTCGCCGATCACGGCGAGCACCGCCGCCTTGCCTTGCCGCTGGCCCATGAAAGGAAACAGGTCGACCGGCCCGTACATCACCCATTCGACGTCGGGATGCAGGAACGGCTCAATCGGTTGGATGTTGCGTGTCGCCAAAGCGTCGCACAACGCGCGGGAGAACCCGCGCAGAATTTCTGCGGTCACGATATAAATTCCAAGTCCCTGGTGGGCGACCCTGGGATCCTGGCGTCAACCCGCCGGATGTATCGCCGCTCGGCACAACAGGCGCAGTGCGCCCATATATTTTGATATAAACTAGCACTGTCCCACATCGTGGGGTAGGTGCCGTGCGCATAGCTGCAATTCCCGGTCTTTCCTGACGGCGTGGCGACGGCAGCACGACCGATTGGGAACCTGGTTCCCCGCTTCGCGTTGGCCCAATAATTCCGGGATTACTCCTTGCGGGAGGCGATCATGGCTTCGATGATCTATCGTCATTTCATCCCGTTTTTCCTTGATCGTCGGATCGTTTCGGCCACGCTCGCGATTTGCGTCGGCCTGATCGTCAGCCTGCCGCCGGCGGCCGCCGCGCGGGCCGATACCGTGCCGCGCTACGACGTGCAGAGCGCCTGTCGTGGTGCCGCGGCGGCGGCAGTCGCGCCCGGCCGCACTAGCCAGAGTTGCGAGAACGACGAAACCAGCGCGCGCGACACGCTCGACAAGCAGTGGAGCGACTATCCCGATGCGGATCGGGCGCGTTGCGTCCGCGCCTCCAGCCTCGGCGGCCCGGCAAGCTATGTCGATCTGCTGACCTGCCTCGATATGGCGAAATCGGTGCGGGCGCTGCCGAAGGACCGGCAGGATCCGCTCGGCGTTCCGCCGGCGTCGCGCTGAACGAATATCCCGTGTGAAGCCAGGCTGCGGCGCGCGCCGGCGCGATCGTGTATAAGCCGCGCATCGCCGTCGCATACGACGGCTTGATGCGAAAGGTTTGTCCGTGACCGTCTCTCCTGCCGTGCTGAAAGATCTCGCGCCCACCGGCCGCCTTCGTGCCGCCATCAACCATGGCAACACCGTGCTGGCGCAGAAGCATGCCGACGGCACGCTCGGCGGCGTCACCGTCGCGCTCGTGCGCGAACTCGGCAAACGGCTCGGCGTGCCGGTCGATCTCGTGCCGTATGACGCGGCCGGCAAGGTGTTCGCGGCGATCCCGGAGCAAGCCTGGGATGTCGCCTTCCTTGCCATCGAGCCGGTGCGCGCCGCCGAGATCGAGTTCACCGCGCCCTATGTGCTGATCGAGGGCTTTTTCATGGTGCCGCAGGATTCCGCGCTGCGCGCGCCGGCAGATGTCGACAGCGCGGGAGTCCGTATCGGCGTGGCGAAAGGCGCGGCTTACGACCTGTTCCTGTCGCGCACGCTCAAGCACGCGACCCTGCAGCGCGCCCCGACCGGTCCGGAAGCAATGCAGATGACGCTGCGCGAGAAGCTCGAGGCTGGCGCCGGCGTGCGCCAGCACATCAGCAAATTCGTCGCCGATCATCCCGAACTGCGGATGATCGAGCCGCGCTTCATGGCGATCGAGCAGGCGATGGGCACGCTCAAGGGCCGGCTCGATGGCGTCGGCTATCTCAAGCCGTTCATCGAGGAGATGAAGGCGTCCGGCATGATCGCCGCCGAGCTGAAGGCGAGCGGCCAGACTGGCGCGGTGGTCGCGCCGCGAGCATGAGCGTCATCGTCGGGAAAAAGTATCAGCGCTTCTGATTGCGCATCGTCTCGTCGATGCACTTGTCGACCACGGCCGACTTCTGATCGAGCGACATCTTCGCGCTGTCGTATTTCATCCAGCAGCGCGCGCTGGCCTGCGCTTCGTCGAGCGGCACTTCGACCTTGGCGTCGGCGGCGCTGGCAGTTCGTGCCGCAGGCGCGGCCGCGGAGGCCGACGACGCGGGCGTGACTGTTGCCGTTGCCGCCGTGTCGCCGTCGGTGGCGCAGGCGCCGAGCGTTAGCGCCGCGGCGAGGGCGGCAGCAAGCGGCGCGACGCGCCAGGCCGAAGATGCGATCGACATGTAGAAACTCCCGTCGCCGCCCCCGGCGATGGCGCGCACTTTACCGCGCCGCGATGGGAAATAAAGAGGAGAGGAATTGTTTGGGAGACGCTTTGAACCTCAGAACAAATTGGCTTGTTTCTGCGCCGATTTCGATCCCGAAGGGTTGACTCATCCATAGCCTGCTGGTTATGGATTATCCATAACTAACGGGTTATGGGTTTATATGTCCCAACTCTATGACAGTTTATTCCGGACGCTGGCCGATCCGACACGGCGCGCGATCTTCGAGCGGCTGTGCCGCAACGGGGAACAGACCGTGGCGGCGCTAACGGCCCAGTCCGGCGTATCGCAGCCGGCGGTGTCGAAGCATCTCGGCGTGCTCAAGAGAGCCAGGCTTGTGCGCGAACGGCACGAGGGACGGCAAACGCATTACCGCGCACAGCCGCGTGCGCTTGCGCCGCTGATGGACTGGACAAGTCAAATGGCTGGCTTCTGGCAGAGCCGGATCGACGATCTCGAAGATCTCCTCAACAGGATGGACCAATGACCAACGCCGCCGAAGCTCTCACCGTCGTCGTCGAACGCGACCTGTCGCATCCGCCGGAAAAGGTGTGGCGCGCGCTCACTCAGCCGCATCTGATCGCCGAGTGGCTGATGCAGAACGATTTCAAGCCGGATCTCGGTCATCGCTTCAATCTGCGGGCCGAGTGGGGCACTCTGGACTGCAAGGTTCTGGCCATCGAGCCGCACAAGGTGCTCTCGTATGCTTGGGACGGTCTTGGTCTGGAAAGCGTCGTGACCTGGACGTTGACGCCGACCGGACGCGGCACGCATCTGCGCATGGAGCAGACGGGTTTCAAGCCGGAGCAGAAGCAGGCTTATCAGGGCGCGAAGTTCGGCTGGCCGCGCTTCTTCGATTCGATGGAAAAGGTTCTGGAGAAAGCCGATGCGGCATAAGGGCGTGTGGCAATGAGCAAGGCGACGCAACCGGACAACGGCAAGGACGCCTCCGCGCACATCGATGCGCGTATCAAGGAGCTGGGCGACTGGCGCGGGGCGATGCTCAAGCGCATCCGCGCGATCATCCACAAGGCCGATCCCGATGTGGTCGAGGCCTGGAAGTGGCGCGGCGTGCCGGTGTGGGAACACGACGGCATCATCTGCACCGGTGAGAGCTACAAGGCCGTGGTGAAGCTGACCTTCGCCAAGGGCGCAGCGCTCGACGATCCGGCGAAGCTGTTCAACGCGAGCCTCGACGGCAATGTCCGCCGCGCCATCGACATCCACGAAGGCGACGAGATCAACGAGAAGGCACTGACGGCGCTCATTCGGGCGGCGGTGGCGCTGAATGAGAAGAAGAAAAGGAAGTAGAGCGACGGTGTCGCTCTCTACATGTCATGCGCGGGCTTGACCCACGCGTCTATGTCTTTTCTTTTCTACGGCACCGAAGACGTGGATGGCCGCGACATAAGCGCGTTTACTCGCGTCTTCGACGTGCTATGCTCGGCCATGACGGCAGAGAGAGACGCGCGCTATCGCGCCATCCGTTCATTCCCGCGAAAGCGGGAATCCACACTTAGCAATGTCGACGATGTGCCCAAGCGTGGGTCCCCGCTTTCGCGGGGACGAACGGGGTGGGAATTGCGTAACCAGGTGGGATGCTTCACCGCATCGTCCGCTGCCGCCATTCCGAAGGCCGCTCGAACGTGCCGGCCCAAATCCCGCGCTTGGCATCGCGCGCCTCGCGCTCGGCGGCGCTGTAGCGGCCATGGCTATGCGCCTTGAGTTCGATGGCGTAGCCGGCGCGGATCATCGCCTCCGACAGATCAATGGCGCGGTCCTTGCCCGAATTGTCGTTGACGGTGCACACCGCCACGGTGCGGTCGTAGCTCGGCGTCTTTTCCGCCGGCGCACAGGCGACCGCGCGCCCGCCGATTAGTCTGCCGAGCGTGTCGCGCGCCGACAGTCCGCAAGTCACGTCGCTGCCGTCCGCCGCGCGGCAAAGCTGACGCAGTTCCGGCGCGTCGATGCCGAACAGTCGGATGCGCGCCGTGCCGATCTCCAGCGAATCGCCGTCGACCACGCGCACGCTTCCGTTGATCATCTCGCCCGGCGTCACGTCGCCGGTCACGGGCCCGGCGATGTGGCCGCTCGGCGCTTTGTCCCAGTGGCTGTACGCCCACGCGGCGAGCGCGACCACGGCCAGCACGATCCATGACGGGACCTGCCGACGCGGCGCACGCGGCGGCTCGGCTTGCCGTTGCCAGCGGCTTGGTCGGACCATCAGCGGCGACTGCGCGGCTTGAAGCCGCCGCGCATGCCGGGCCGGCCCATGGTCGAGCGCGGGCCGTCGCTCGACTTGCGCGCCGGGATCGACTCCACGCCCGGACCCATCTCATCGAGCGTGGGTTTGCGCGGACGTTCTCTTGAAGACGGGCTTCGCCCTTTCGTCGCATCCGGCCGATGTGGCTTCACCTCGTGCCAGCCGGCAATGCCCATCTCGTCGAGATCGGGCTTGTGCGGGCGTGCGCGGGGGTCGGCGTCGGGCGCGGCGAGATCGCGCGCGGCGTTGCGATCCTCGATCTTGCGCAAAGTCGCCCGCGCGGAAGGACCACCCTTGGAGCGCAGCTTCGGTTTCTGCGCCTGCACGATATTGCGGGCGGTCGGGTCGTCGAGCACAGCCATCTCGGTCTGCCGCAGACGCTTCAGCTCGTCGCGCAGCCGCGCCGCTTCCTCGAAATCGAGATCGGCGGCGGCGGCGCGCATTCGCTCCTCGAGATCGGCGAGCACGGCCGCGAAGTTGTGGCCGATGGTCGCCGCATCCTCGAACTCGCCGCTGTCGCCCTTCCTGCCGGTGGAGACGAGGACGTGGTCGCGCTCGTAGACGCTGGAGAGAATATCGCCGATTCCCTTCTTCACGCTCTCGGGTGTGATGCCGTTGGCGGCGTTGTAGGCCATCTGCTTCTCGCGGCGGCGATTAGTCTCCGCCATCGCCCGCTCCATCGAGCCGGTGACGTGATCGGCATAGAGGATCACCTTGCCGTCGATGTTGCGCGCGGCGCGGCCGATGGTCTGCACCAGCGAGGTCTCCGAGCGCAGAAAGCCTTCCTTGTCGGCATCCAAAATCGCAACCAACGCGCATTCGGGAATGTCGAGGCCCTCGCGCAGCAGGTTGATGCCGACCAGGCAGTCGAACGCGCCAAGCCGCAGGTCGCGGATGATCTCGATGCGCTCCAGCGTGTCGATGTCCGAGTGCATGTAGCGCACGCGGATACCCTGTTCGTGCAAATATTCGGTGAGGTCTTCCGCCATCCGTTTGGTCAGCACCGTGACCAGCGAGCGGTAGCCCTTGCGCGCGGTCTCGCGCACCTCGCCGATCACGTCGTCGACCTGCGTGCGCGCGGGGCGCACGTCCACAGGCGGGTCGATCAGTCCGGTTGGGCGGATCACCTGTTCGGCGAACACGCCGCCGGACTCTTCCATGTCCCACGGACCGGGCGTGGCGGAGACGGCGACCGTCTGCGGCCGCATCGCGTCCCATTCCTCGAAGCGCAGCGGTCGGTTGTCCATGCAGGAGGGGAGGCGGAAGCCGTATTCCGCTAGGGTCGCCTTGCGCCGGAAGTCGCCGCGATACATGCCGCCGAGTTGCGGCACGGTGACATGGCTCTCGTCGGCGAACACGATGGCGTTGTCCGGCACGTACTCGAACAAAGTCGGCGGCGGCTCGCCCGGTTTGCGGCCGGTGAGATAACGCGAATAGTTCTCGATGCCGGCGCAGGAGCCGGTCGCTTCCATCATCTCGAGATCGTAGCGGGTGCGCTGCTCTAGCCGCTGCGCTTCCAGCAGGCGGCCAGACTTGTTCAACTCGTCGAGCCGCCATTTCAGCTCGGCCTTGATGCCGTGCATGGCCTGAATGAGCGTCGGCCGTGGCGTCACATAGTGCGAGTTGGCATAGACCTTGACGAATTCGAGATCGTCGGTGCGCTGGCCGGTGAGCGGATCGAACTCCTCGATCTTCTCGATCTCGTCGCCGAACAGGTGCACGCGCCAGGCGCGGTCTTCATAGTGCGCCGGGAAGATGTCGACGGTGTCGCCGCGCACACGGAACGTGCCGCGTGAGAAATCGCCGCCGGAGCGCTTGTATTGCAACGCGACCAGATCGGCGAGCAGTTGCCGCTGGTCGATGCGGCCGCCCTGTTTCAACGTGAAGGTCATCGCCGAATAGGTCTCGACCGAGCCGATGCCGTAGATGCACGACACGGAGGCGACGATGATCACGTCGTCGCGTTCCAGCAGCGCGCGTGTCGCGGAATGCCGCATGCGGTCGATCTGTTCGTTAATCGAGGATTCCTTCTCGATATAGGTGTCGGTGCGCGGGACGTAGGCTTCCGGCTGGTAGTAGTCGTAATAGGAGACGAAATATTCCACCGCGTTGTCGGGGAAGAAGCTCTTGAACTCGCCGTAGAGCTGCGCGGCCAGCGTCTTGTTCGGCGCGAGGATCAGCGCCGGGCGCTGCGTCTCCTCGATCACCTTGGCCATGGTGAAGGTCTTGCCGCTTCCGGTGACGCCAAGCAGCACCTGCGTGCGGTCGTTGCGCTTCACGCCTTCGACCAGATCCTGGATCGCCTGCGGCTGGTCGCCCTTCGGCTCGAACGCGGATTTGATGACAAGCGGCTTGCCGCCTTCGGATTTCTCCGGGCGCGGCGGGCGGTGCGGCGTCCACACCTGGCCGCCGATTTCCGGCCGCCCTTCGCGCAGCAGCCTGTCGAGCGATTCCGCGGTGGCGGTGACGCCGGAGGGGATCAGGTCGCGCTCTTCCGCCGCGTCGGCCTCTTCGGCTTCCGGCATGCGATAGCCGAGCACTTCGGCGAGCTTGCGGTTGATCGCCGGCGTGTCCGCCTTGAACTCGGCCTGCGGCGCTTCCTCGAACCCTTTCGGCGTCGATTTGCGCGCGGTGTGCGCGGCGGAGAAATCGCGGCGGCGGTCGAACGAATTGTCCGGCGGCGGCTGGAGGCCGCTGTCGCCGGTCTGCGAGCCGACGCCGGCGGTTCCCTTGCCCAGCGCCGGATTGAGGATGTCCGCCAGCGCCGGGTCGAGCGCGCCCATCTCCGGTCGCGACGCCTTGGCGCGGGTCGGCCTGGCCGGATCCTTGGAATGCCGGGCCGGGTGCCGGCCCGGCTTCGGGCCTGAATTGTCGGGATTTTTTGCCATGGAAGGTGGAATATGGGACGAGTCCCGCGGCGAGAAAAGGGCGGTTCGACTCGTTTGTTGAACCGGTCCCGGCGCGGGCGCGTCCAACGGAGAGGAACGCCGTCCGCGACGGCGCGGGAGAGCATCATGGTGGCGATCGGTTCGCGCAGGCTTGGAACACGGCTCGCCGTTGCAGGTGTGCTGGCCCTGTCGCTCGTGACCGCGGCCCGGTCACAACCCTGGACCGAGGCGCCGTACAATCCGCCGGTCGGCAGCCGCTGGATCGTCACCGCGCAATCGGTGAGCGACGAGCAGCGGCCGGATGGCGCGCGGCAGAACAAGACGCTGTCGCGCTACGAACTCACCATCGATGAGAAGACCGCGTCCGGCTATCGCATCACTTATGTCAACCGCGCGCTGGAAGTGGACGGCAATGCGCCGGGCCTCAAGATCGTCGCGTCGGCGTTCGAGGCGATGCGCGGCATCGTCGTGCGCGCCTCGACCGATGCCGGCGGCAAGCCGGTGTCGATCGACAATCTCGACGAGGTGCGTGGCACCATGCGCAAGGTGATCGACGGCATCGCCGACGGGTTCAAGGAGAAGCCGCAGGTGGCGCAGGTGATGCGGCAAATGATGGAGAGCATGTTTCTTGCGGACGGCGTCGCTGCCACCACCGCTTATCTGGAAAACATCCCGCAACTCGCCATGGGCCAGAATACCGGCTTGAAACCTGGCGACGCGCGCGAGACCGTCGAGCAGACCAAGGCGCCGGTCGGCAGCGGCACCATCAAGACCAATCTGACCACGCGGATGGTCTCCTGGAACGACGGAGCCCGAAAGGTACGCTATGCGCAGGTGCGCGCGATGGACCCGCAGGGGCTGCGCGACTTCCTGCAATCGTTCATCGCGCAACTGGGCAATGCCGCGAGCCCCGAATTCCGCTCGCCGCAGATGCAAGAGCTGTTGAAGAAGACCGATTTCTCCATCGACAGCACGACGCTGATCGACGTGGAGAACGGCATGACCCGCGCCATCGACGAGACCTCGACCACCCGCGTCAGCCTGATGGGGCAGAGCATGTCGAAGCGCGAGACCCGGCGCATCACGGTGACACCGGTGCCGTAATCCGATTACCAGACGCCGGGAATGAGGCGATAGCGCACGCGTGTGGCGTAGTCGGCATAGCCGTCGAGTTCACGGATCAGCGTGCGCTCCTCCAGCACCGCGCGGATCGCGAACAGACCGGTGAACACCGGGAAGAACAGCAGGCCGTACCAGGAGCCGAGCAGCAGCGGCAGGCCGATGAAGAACAGCAGCGCGCCGGCATACATCGGATGCCGCACATGCGCGTAAAGGCCGGTATCCACGGCGCGCTGGCCGCGCTCCTTCTGGATTTTCACCACCGGCGCGGCATACGAGTTCTGCAGCATAACCAGAAAGCCGACGCCGTTGGCGATGGCAACGCAGAGCGCGCCGGCGATCTGCCAGATCAGCGGCATGGCGGAGAGGTGATAGCGCGCGGCGTCGAGCGCAATGACGACGATCCAGACGATCAGCAGCGGGAATGTGATCAGCAGCAAAATCTTGTCCCATCGCTTCTGCTCCGGCTGGATGATCGATTTCATCCGCTCGTTGAGCAAAGCCGGATCGTGCTTCAGCAGGATCGCGCCGAAGCCGAAGCTGAACACCAGCATCAGCGCGAGCAGCACCCAGGCCGCCGGCCAGCGCCAGGTCCCGGCGGGCACGAACAGCAGCGCCGCGATGCAGCCGATCCAGATAAATGTGCGGATCACGAATGTCGCGATCATGCCGGAAACGGGACGCCCGTAACCCGGCAAGATTGCGGCGGAGCCGGCGCGGCCTCAGCGTTTCAGGAAATCGGTGTTGATGCGCTCGAACGTGCCGTCGGCGCGGATCGCGGCGATGCCGGCATCGAGCTTGCGTAGCGCGTCGGCGGATTTGCCCTTCGGCACGGCGACGGCGAACGGCAGCTCCCAGAACAATCTGTCCGGCGGCGTGATCCTGCCGGGATGCAGCCGCGCCGCGAGTTGCGCGCCGGTCTGGAAATTCAGCGCCGCCACGTCGGCCTGGCCGGAGACGAGTTGCGCGAGGCTTTCGTCGTAATTGGCGGTGACGATCAGCTTCGCGTCCGGCGCGTTCTTCTGCAGATAGGCGGCGAGCGGTCCGGTGCGCGGCGTCGTCACTGTCTTGCCGGCGATTGCCGCGAGCGACGTTGGCGTCTTCTCCGGCGCGCGCACGAACAGTGCGCCGCCGGTCGGCAGCAGCGGTGCGCTGAAATCCAGCGTTTGCCGCCGCTCCGGCGTGATGGCGAGCGGGAAAATAGCGTCGGCGCGGCCGTCGGTCAGCGTTGTCTGGATCTCCTGGAACGGCACTGGCACGAAAGCGATGTCAATGCCGGCATGTTTCGCGGCGGCGCGCAGCAGGTCGACCGCGAGGCCGGTGGACTGGCCGTTCTCAGCCTGCGCGAACGGCGGAAACCGCTGGTCGTGCGCGACACGCAGCGCCTCGGCCGACGCCGGGACAGCCATGGTGACGGCGCTCCAGACGAGGGCGGTGATGACGGCGAGACGCTGATGCAAGCGCATGTCGATGGTCCGGTTTGATTGTCGTAGCGATTGTGCATGACGTTCGTGCCGCAACAAGGGGCTGCACCGGGGCGCGCCGCAGAAATGCAGGGACGGTCCGCGCGGGTCGCGATTGACCGCCCGTCGTGCCGATGATGGACTTCCGGCACCGCCACCATGTGCGCCGGAGTGATCCCCGTGTCCTCGCATCTGATCTCGCGCCGCAGTTTGATCGTCTCGGCCGCCGCGGCCGGCGGCGCCATGATGTTTCCGCGCCATGCGCGCGCCGCGTTTCCGGACCGGCCGTTGCGGATGCTGGCCGGCTTCGCCGCCGGCGGCACGGTCGATTCCGTGGTGCGCGTGCTCGCCAATGGCATGGGGCCGATCCTCGGCCAACAGGTGGTCATCGAAAACAAACCGGGCGGCAGCGGCAGCATCGCCGGCAATGCGACCATGGCCGCGCCGGCTGACGGCTATACGATGCTGATCGGCACGTTCTCCGCCGCAGTCGCGCCAGCGCTGGCGAAGCTGTCCTATGATCCGACGCGCGACCTCACCGCGGTGGCGCAGATCGCGACGGTGCCGTTGTTCATCGTCACCACCGGTCACTCCCGTTTCATGAGCGTCGCCGATGTGATCGCGGCGGCGAAAGCCGCGCCCGACACCATCACCTTTGCCTCGGCGGGCGCCGGTTCGGCCGGTCACATGGCGGCGGAATTATTCGCGCGGCAGACCGGGATCAAGCTGATCCATGTGCCGTTCCGCGGCGCGGCGCCGGCGATGCAGGCGCTGGTGGCGGAACAGGTGCAACTGCTGTTCGATACGCCGACCACCACGCTGCGCGAGCTGGTCGGACAAGGCAAACTGCGCGCGCTCGCGGCGATGAGCCGCAAGCGCGAGCCGGTGCTGCCGGATGTTCCGGCGATCGGTGAAATGAGTCTGGGCGGCGACCTCGACGTGCAAGCCTGGCAGGGTGTTCTGGTGCGCACCGGCACGCCGAAAGAGGTGATCGCCACCCTGAACAAGGCGATCGTCGAGGCGATGCAGCAGCCGGACACCCGCCAACGCATCGCTGCGGTTGGCGTCGAGCCGACGTCAAGCAGTCCCGAAGCGTTCGATGCGTTCTTCAAGGCGGAGGTCGCGCGCTGGACCGATGTCGCGCGCCGTGCCGGCATCAGTGCGCAATAAATAGCAAAGAGCATTGCGATCCGTTCCGGCCGGCATCACGCGTGCGTGATGCCGGTGCGGCATTTTGCGCCGTCGCGGCCTGCGACGTGGCGCCTCAGGCGCGCATCCGCCATCCAGTCGCGCCTCGTATCCCTCCCGTGATCCGAACCCGGATCGTTCAACAGGGAGCGACACCATGACATTGCGCGCAACATTGCTGGCCACCGCAGCGGTATTCGGCTTCACGTTGTCGGCGCAGGCCGCGCAAGTGGCGGCGCTGATCGGCGGCAAGACGATCGCGATCGTCGATACGGCGCAGAAGAAAGCGACGAAAAGCATGACGGTGACCGGCATCAGCGGTGCGCTGGTCGGCATCGACGTGCGGCCGGCCGACGGCATGCTCTACGGTGTTGTTGAGGATGGAACCGTGGTTGTCATCGCTGCGGATGGCAAGGCGACGCAGAAGTCAAAGCTCGAAACCATGGCCGCCAAAGGACAGCCTATTACGATCGACTTCAATCCGGTGGCGGATCGTCTTCGCGTGATGGCTGCCGACGGAACCAATCTTCGCGCGAACGTCGATGACGGGAAGGTGGTCAAGGACGGCAATCACAAATATGCCGATAGCGACATGCACAAGGGCGAGAAGCCCAATATCGTCGCGGGCGCTTACACCAATTCGGTCAAGGGCACGAAGGAAACGGCGCTGTTCAACATCGATGCCACGATCGGCGGTCTCATCAAACAGGCACCGCCGAATGACGGTGTGCTCGGCGCCGTCGGCAAGCTCGGGATCAAGGCCGATACCGTCGCCTTTGACATCTGGTCCGATGGTAACGGCAAGAATGAAGCATGGCTGATGGCGGGCGATACGCTTTACAGCGTCGATCTTGCGAGCGGCAAGGCTACGGAGGCAGCGAAGATTTCCGGCGTCAGCGGCACGGTGACGGATATCGCCATCATGCCGTCGATGTGATCACGCTGGAGATGAACGGCTGTGCCGCCGCGGCATTCGCGGCGGCATTGCCGGCTGTCTCCCGTCAGGCGATCGGCGGGGCCTTGAGCGGGCCGCGCAGGCCGGCGGTGATGCCAAGCACGATGCCAGCGAGCGCGATCATCGAGGCGAACGCCAGCGTCGACAGGCCGGTGAGGCCCTGGCCGATCGAGCAGCCGAGTGCGCAGGCGCCGCCGACGCCCATCATCGCCGCGCCACTCATGGAGCGCAGCATGTGGCGCGGCGAGCGATAGGCTTCCAGCTCGAAGCGTCCGGTCGTGACGGCGGTGAGGAACGAACCGAGCAGGACGCCGAACACCGTGACGATGCCGAAGTTCAGCGCCATGCCTGTGGACAGCATGATGTACTGCACGCTGTCGGCGATCGGCGCGATGAAGGTCAGCGACGTGACCGGCACGGGATCGAAGGATTCGCCGCCGAGATGCCCGGTCGTGTACCAGCCAGCGACGATCAGCAGGCCGATGGCGATGCCGGAGATCCATTGCACCGTCGCGCGGCGCAGCGGTTCATGCGCGAACGCGAAGACGATCAGCGCGCCGGCGATGAGCGCCGTGGCGACGAGGCGCGCCGTGGTGGCGTCAAGCGCAAGACCAATGAGGCCAGGCAGCGAATTGACCGGCGGGGTTACAGTGCTGGCCTGCGCGGCGGTGGCGCGCAGCGGGCCGATCAGCCCGCGCAAGGTCATCTGCGCGGTGATGCCGAGGGTGACGACGACGACGAAGGAACGGAGATTGCCCTTGCCGAGCAGCACGCTGGCGCGCGAGCCGCAGCCGTTCGCCAACACCATGCCGTAGCCGAACACGAGCCCACCGGCGAACATCAGCGGCGCCGAGAACGCTGCCTGCAGATAGATCGACTGGCCGAGATCGACCATGCCGGCAGCGGCCAGTACCTGCGCGCCGATCATCGCCGTGGCCATCGCCAGTGCATAGCTGCGGATGCGCACGCCGCTGTTCTCGTTGAGCCATTGGCGCAGGCTGGTCAGCAGGCAAAAGCCGCTGACGAGGCCGACCGCGCCATAGACGAGGCCGATGGCGAAGCCGGCGATCAGAACGATGTTTTCGGAGAACAAAACGGTCGGCCCCAGTGATTTTGGGCTTTCATCTGGAGCATCTGTGCCAGCGGCGCAACCGTTTCTGGAATATTTCACTCCGATTGCATGAATCTCCTCCGGCCGTGAGCGGCGGGAGAATGTTTCGGTTGCGGGAGGGAGAGGGAGGGGAAAATTTGTCCCGCCTCATTACGGGCGAGGCGGTTTAGATGGTCCCTCCGTCGTCATGCCCGCACTTGTTGAGGGCATCCACGTCTTGCTTCCCTTTGCGTAGCGCCAAAGACGCGGATGGCCGGGACAAGCCCGGCCATGACGCAGTGAGAGCAAGGGCAAGCTCAGGGAATGCCCCTTGCTTGAAGCACTACTCCGCCGCCTGCTGCTCCGCGACATCGATAAAGCCGCCGGACTGCCGTCGCCACAACGTGGCGTAGTGACCGCCGGCCCGCAGCAGTTCGGCGTGCGTGCCCTGTTCGACGATGCGGCCGCGGTCGAGCACCACCAGCCGGTCCATCTGCGCGATGGTCGACAGGCGATGCGCGATAGCGATCACGGTCTTGCCCTGCATCAGCGTGCCGAGGCTCGCTTGGATCGCCGCTTCGACCTCGCTGTCGAGCGCGGAGGTGGCTTCGTCGAGCACGAGGATCGGCGCGTTCTTCAGGATCACGCGGGCGATGGCGACGCGCTGGCGCTGGCCGCCCGAGAGCTTGACGCCGCGCTCGCCGACCTGCGCGTCGTAGCCGTGGCGGTGCTTCCAGTCCTCCAGCCCGAGGATGAACTCGTGCGCATGCGCAAGCGTCGCCGCGCGCTCGATTTCGGCGTCGCTCGCGCCGGGGCGGCCGTAACGGATGTTGTCGCGGATCGAACGATGCAGCAGCGATGTGTCCTGCGTCACCACGGAAATCTGCGAGCGCAGACTTTCCTGCGTGACATTGGCGATGTCCTGATGGTCGATCAGAATGCGGCCGTCCTCCAGTTCGAAGAAGCGCAGCAGCAGGTTGACCAACGTCGATTTGCCGGCGCCGGAGCGGCCGACCAGACCGACTTTCTCGCCCGGTGCGATGTCGAGCGTCAGCCCGTCGATCAATCCATTCTCGCGGCCGTAGCCGAAGCGGATGTCGTCGAAGCGGATGCGGCCTTCGTTGACCGCGAGATCGGTCGCGCCGGGCCTGTCGGCGAGCGCGATCGGCTTCGCGATCGACACCATGCCTTCCTGCACCACGCCGATGTTCTCGAAGATTTCGGTGACGCGCATGGCCACCCAGCCGGCGATGGAGATGATCTGCCACGACAGCGGCAGCGCCATCGCCACGGTGCCGACCTCGACCTTGCCCTGTGTCCACAGCCAGATCGCCAGCGCGCCGGTGGCGGTGACCAGCATGGCGTTGAGCAGCGACAGCAGGAACGAGAACAGCGTGTTGAGCCGCAGCGAGGCATGAAACAGACCGGTGTGCTCGTCGAACGCCTCACGCACATAGGCGTCTTCCTGCCGCGCGCGGGCGAACAGCTTGACGGTGAGGATGTTGGTGTAGGTATCGACGATGCGGCCGGTGAGCACCGAGCGCGCCCCCGACACATCTTTGGAGCGGTCGCGCATGCGCGGCACCATGATGCGCAGCAGCACCAGATAGGCCACGAACCACGCATAGATCGGCAGCGCAAGCCGCCAGTCGGCTGACGCGAGCAGGAAGATGGCGCTCGATCCGTAGACCAGGATGTACCAGACGCCGGTGATCAGCGCGACGAGGCTCTCGCGCACCGCCGGTCCGGTCTGCATGACCCGGTTGGCAATGCGGCCGGCGAAATCGTTCTGGAAGAACGCCCACGACTGTCGCGCCACATGCCAGTGGTTCTGCCAGCGGATCATGTTGGCGACGTTGGCGGAGATCGCCTGGTTGGCGACGAGGTTCTGCGCGGTGATGGCGAGCGGGCGCACCAGCAGCACGACCGTCGCCATGCCGGCGAGCAGGTGCCAGTGCCCGGCGACAAGCTGCTGCGGTGTGTTCTGCGTCACCAGCGTGACGATGCGGCCAATGAAGGCGGGAATCGTCGAATCGAGCAGCGCGACGACGAGACCGGCGACGAACAGCGCGATGAACAGCCCCTTCGCCTGCCGGGCGAAGTGCCAGTAGAACGCGACAAGGTCGGCCGGCGGCGTGTCGGGTTGCGACGCGCCAGTCGGATGCAGCGAGGTTTCAAAGCGCTTGAAGAGCATGGTGGCACACAAAGGCACGCGCCCGCCCGCCGGCGGTTCATCCGCTTGCGGTCAGACCGTGCTGTCAAAGAGTATGGCGGATTCGTAGCGGCGCTTCGTGTCCGCAGCATGGCGGACGAAGCGATTTACACCGGTTGCAACGCAGAGCTGCCCTGCTCAAGCCTGCCCTGCGGCCGGAGCCGGGCGGCGAGATAGAGCGCGAACGCCGGTGCGACGAGACCGGGGCCGGGGACATGGATTTGGCCAAGGCCGATTTGTAAGAGCGGCTGCCAGTAGAGCAGTTGCGTCAGCAGCCGGCCGGTATTGTCGAGCAGCCCGCCGCGCAGCAGCGCAAGGGCGGCGACGGTCACGGTGAGCGTGTCGGACGATGCCAGTGCCGGCACCGCCGTGGCGGACGCCGCGAGGAACAGCGCAGCGAGAATGCGCGGATCGGCATCGCGATGCCCGCGGAACACGCGCCACACAAGCATGGCGGCGGCGAGACCCGCCATCGCCTGAATGGTCAGCGCGGCAGGTGCGGCAAGGCCGAACCCGCGCAGATTGACATAGAGTGAGGGATAGAACGGCGCCGCGACGTGATCCGCGGTCTGCAGCACGACCCACTGGGTCGGCAGGCCGCGTTCGATGAAGTCGATCCAGACCTGCGTGCCGAACAGCGCGGCGGTGATGCCGGCGATCGCGAGTGCCGTGACGGCGGCGATGGCGAACACACGCCAGCGGCCGCTGGCGGCGAGCATTACCGGAAACAACACGACGAGTTGTGGCTTCAGCGTCAGGCAGCCGATCAAGATGCCGACGAGAAGCGGCCGGCGGTCGAGCTGTGTCAGGATGACGATCAGCATCGCCGCGGTGATCAACGCGCTCTGCCCGGAAATGACGCAGAACGCGGCGGCGGGCGATGCCAGCAGCGCGACGAGGCTGGTCGTGTCGAAGCCGGCGCGATGCAACGTGCCCGCGAAGCAGACGAAACCGATCAATGTCCAGCAGGCGAGCGCGGCGAGATATGGCATCTGCCCGAATGGCGCGGCGATCAGCATCAGGCTCGGCGGCGCGGCCCAGCTTTGTCCCGGATAGCCGGAACCGAGCAGTGCGGTCAGCGCGTTCTGATAGGAGGCGATGTCGTACCAGTGACCGGGATCGGGCAGCGCGGCGGCGCGGCCGTACATCCAGACGTTCAGGAAATCGCGGCCGACCACCAGCCCGGCCCCGTCGCGCGGGATTGCGATGCCGTCCTGCGCCGTCGCGCCATAGGCGATGGCCGCCGCAGCGAGGAAGAATAAGCCGAGCCAGAACAACGCGCGCAGCACGTCGCGGTCGCTCGCCGCAGGCGGCGAGGCGATGGAACCGGGGCGAACGCTGAGAGTGCCGGCGGGAATCACTGGCCGAGCCTGCGGCCGGTGCCGTTACTTTTCGGTAACCATGCTGTCTGACCGGCGCAGTCACGCGCGGTTCAGGTCCGGGCCGCAATATTGGCTGAGTTACCGGATGAGATGGTCGCGTGGGGGCGGCACCCGGTGATGGAACACGGCACGCCAGCAATCGTGCGGACGCGCCGTGCGATCACGCGAGACGCTCATGGCCCCCGACCCGAAGACCACCCGTCTGGATTCCAAATCGCTGGCGGCGCTGGCGCTGCATCGGTTCGGCTTCGGCCCCCGAGCCGGATCGCTCGCCGCGGTCGCGGCCGATCCGCGCGGCGCGGTGCTGGCGGAACTCGAGCGTCCCGGTGCCGGCCGGATCGCCGACGATGATCTGTTGAGTGGCGGCGAGGCGGCACGTGCCGCGTTCGATTTCCGGCAGGAGCGGAAGGCCCAGCGTCTAGCCCAGCGCGAGGAGCGCAATCAGGAACGCGCCGCGCAAGCCAAGGCTCAAGCCAAGGCCAAAGCCGATGGGACGGCGATGGCTGATGGCAAAGGCATGGAGGCGCAAGCCGATCAGGCCCCGCCGGCCGACGATGAACAGCGCAAGCGCAAGCTCGGTCCCGGCATCCCGCAGCAGATTTTTCTCGAAGAGGCGAAAGCGCGGTTCGACAGCGCGCTGGCCGCCGAAGTTGGTCTGATCGACCGGCTGACCTGGTTCTGGTCGAATCATTTCTGCGTGTCGGTGGACAAGGGGCAGGTGCGGCCGCTCGCCGGCGCGTTCGAGCGCGAGGCGATCCGCACCCATGTGCTCGGCAGGTTCTCCGACATGCTGTTCGCGGTCGAGACGCATCCGGCGATGCTGGTCTATCTCGACAATGCGCGCTCGATCGGCCCGAACTCCATCGCCGGTCGCCGCCGAAATAAAGGACTCAACGAAAACCTCGCCCGCGAGATCATGGAGCTGCACACGCTCGGCGTGAACGGCGGCTACACCCAAGACGACGTGACCCGGTTTGCCAATGTCATCACCGGCTGGACCACGGTGCGGTTCAAGCGCGATCCCGAGCACGGCGGCGAGTTCGATTTCAATCCGCGCACCCATGAACCCGGCGCGCAGACCGTGCTTGGCCGCGCTTACGAGGATCGCGGCATCGAGCAGGGCCGTGACGTGCTGTTGGCTTTGGCGCGGCATCCGGCGACGGCGCAACATATCGCGACGAAGCTGGTCCGGCATTTCGTCGCCGACGATCCGCCGCGCGATCTGGTCGATCTGCTCGCGAAGCGGTTTCGCGATACGGACGGCAATCTCAAGGACGTCACACGCGCGCTGGTCGGTGCCGATGCGGCGTGGCTCGCGCCGCGCGGCAAGCTCAAGCGTCCCGGCGAATGGATGGTGAGCGCGTTGCGTGCCAGCGGCGTGACGCCGCCGGATATCCGGCCGATCGTGCAGGCGCAGAACCTGCTCGGCGAGCCGCTGTGGCGGCCGCCGGCGCCGAAAGGTTTTCCCGACGACAACGCGTCATGGATCGACGGCGTCACGCAGCGGCTCGACATCGCCAATCAGCTATCGCGCCGCGTCGGCGGGCTGGTCGATCCCGATGACGTGGCGGAGGCGGCGCTCGGCCCGTTGCTGTCGGCCGAAACGCGGCAGGCGCTCAAGCGCGCCGAGAGCCGGCCGCAGGCGCTCGCGCTGCTGTTCATGTCGCCGGAATTTTTGCGGAGATGAGTGTCATGACCCGTCATCTGTCCACCCGCCGCGATCTGCTGCTCGGCTCGGGTGCGTTGTTCGCCTGGGCGAGCCTGCCACGATTGGCACGCGCCGAAGGCCGTGATCCGCGGATGCTTGTGATCGTGCTGCGCGGGGCGCTCGACGGCCTCGCCACCGTCGCGCCGGTCGGCGATCCCGACTGGGTGCGGCTGCGCGGCGATCATGCGCTGCGGCTCGACGGTACCGCGCCGGCGCTCGCACTCAACGACATGTTCGCGCTCAATCCGGCGATGCCGAATCTCCATCGTCTCTACAAGGCGAAGCAGGCGGCTATCGTCCATGCGGTGGCGACACCGTATCGCGAGCGCTCGCATTTCGACGGACAGGATGTGCTGGAAAGCGGCTTCACCAGGCCGGGCGCGACCGACAGCGGCTGGCTCAACCGCGCCATGGCGGCGCTGGAGCCGGCCAAGGGTATTCGCGTCAAGCCGCAGCAGGCGTTCGCGGTCGGCCCGGTGACGCCGCTCGTCGTGCGCGGCGCGGCGCCGGTGCTGTCATGGACGCCGCCGCGCCTGCCGCCTGCCGCCGACGACACGGTGATGCGGCTGCTCGATCTTTATCGCCACACCGATCCCGCGCTGGCGCGGGTGATGGAGGAGCGCATGGGCCTTGCCGCCATCGCGCGGGCCGACGGGATGAGCGACATGAAGAAAGCCGCTCCGTTGCCGGGCGGTGCGGCGCGGGTCGCAGCGTTCTTCGCGGAAGCGAGTGGCGCGGCGGCGCGATTCATGGCGCAGGCGGATGGGCCGCGCGTCGGCGCGCTGGCATTCGACGGCTGGGATACCCATGCGGCGGAAGGCGTGACGCAGGGCCGGTTGTTCTCGCTGCTCGGCGCGCTTGATGGCGCAATCGCTGCCGTCGAGACCGGGATGGGACCGGCCTGGAAGGACACCGCGGTCGCGGTCGTCACCGAATTCGGCCGCACCGCGCGCGTCAATGGCACCGACGGCACCGATCACGGCACCGGCACGGTGGCGTTGCTCGCCGGTGGCGCGCTCAACGGCGGCCGCGTGATCGCCGACTGGCCCGGAGTTGGCGAAACGGCGCTCTATGAGAAACGCGATCTGAAGGCGACCACCGATCTGCGCGCGGTGCTCAAGGGTCTGCTGCACGATCATCTGCGCGTCGAGGAGACGGCGCTGGCGGCGAGCGTATTTCCCGGCAGCGCCGCCGTGAAGCCGATGCGGGAGCTGGTGGCTTAAGCTTCAGCGGGCAGCAATGCGTTGCACGCGAGCTTTCTTGCGCAGGCAGTCGGGGCACAGGCAATCCTCCGCCGCGTCGTCGGGCAGCGGCAGGCGATAATCCTCGCTGCCGCACCAGCATTCGCCCGTGAGGCCGCAACCGAACACGGTGCCGCAACCGGCGCAGGTGACGCGCCGGGCGGTGGGAGCGATGTGCTTCGATTCGAACATCAGCGTTTGATCATCAAGGTGTTTCGCCGCCACCGATATAACCGCCGATGCGCCAGCCCGCATCGGTCTTGATATAGCAAAGCTGATCGCTGATGAGCGCCGTCACTTGCGCGGTGGCGATATAGCCGATGCGACCGTCGGGCAACGCCACCTCGGCGAAGCCGTGCCTGTCCCATGCCAGCACATGCACCAGCGCCGCGCCGGGCGTGGCGACAGGTTTGGCATCGGCGTGCGGCCGCGACAGGACCGGCACGGTGTCGGTCGCCGGATAGGCCCAGTCGTAGACGTCGCTGCCGGTGGCGATCATCGCCGCCCGCAAGGCCGGTTCGTTGAACACCGGGTAAGCCGGCGTGCAGACGACGCCGGCACGGCCGGGAGCCGGGGCCGGCGCGGGATCGGCGGCGAAGCGGGCGAGCGCGGCCCAGCCGTGACTCGCTTGGTCGTTCAGCGCCAGCGCCTCCTGCAACAGGCTGGAGCCCGGCGTGTCGGCGGCCGGCGGCAGGGTGCCGACCTCGCGCTCCCAGAAAAAGCCCTGCGCCGTGACCAGCGCGCTGACGGCGGCGGCATCCTTGCGCGCGGCGGCCTCGGCCAGCGTCTGCTGGAACGTCGCGAAATCGGCATCGGGGGGCGGCACAGGCCGGACGATGGGGATAGCGGTATAGCGCGCCCGTGCGGCAGCGGCCGCTTGCGGGGTGAGCCCCGTCAGCGTCAGCAGTACCGCTCCGATGATCAATCGTATCCGCATGATCCGTCCGTCTGGCGCGCAAGCTCGCACAACCGGCGGCCCGATCCAGAGGGGATATGGCCCGATGACGCATTTTTTATGCGGCGGGATGGCACAGGCGTGCCAGTGCTACGTTGTCAGCCGACGAATCTCACGGAAACCCCATCATGTCGTTCCTGCCGCCGACCGTCGCCCCGATCGTCCTGCTGATCGGCTCCAACATCTTCATGACGACCGCCTGGTACTGGCACCTGCGGTTTAAGGAGGTGCCGATCATCCAGGTGATCGCGATCAGCTGGGGTCTCGCGCTGGTCGAATATTGCCTGGCGGTGCCGGCCAACCGCATCGGCAGCGAGGTCTATTCGGCGGCGCAGCTCAAGACCATGCAGGAGGTGATCACGCTCGTCGTGTTCGCCGTGTTCTCGGTGGTCTACTTGAAGCAGGGCATCACGCTGAATCACGTCATCGGCTTCACGTTGATCGCCGCCGGTGCCTACTTCGTGTTCCGTGCGCCGATGGCCTAACGCGGGCTGGGATCAGCGCCCGACCGGCCGCAGCATGTACCAGGCCGCGACCAGCAGCGGGATGCCGAGGCCAACCCAGCCGATTGCATCCCAGATGTCATCGCCAAGCAGTGCGACGACGAGCCCGACGGCACTGAGCACGCCGAGCACGGCCGGCATGGCGAAGACTTCACCCAGCGAGCGGATGCGGCGGCGTTCTGCGGTCATGGTCATTCCGCCGGGCTCGCGCTCAAGGCGACGCGCCGCGCATAGCGGCGATAGGCGCGGCGGCGCACCACCCACAGATAGATGCCGGTGACGAGCACGACGATGGTGAGCACGTCGAGGATCGCCCAGATGATGCGCAGCGGCAGTCCACCGTAATCGCCGAAGTGCAGCGGTTGCGACAGCAACAGGGTCGAGACGTACCACGGCATTTTGCGCGTGTCGGTGAAGGTGCCGCTGGCGGCGTCGATCAGCACTGGTTGCAGCAGCCGCGATGTCACCGGCGTGTTGCCGCGCATGAAGATCGCGTAATGCGTCTTGCTGGTGAACAGCGTGCCGGGATAGGCGACGAAGGACGGGATCATGTCCGGCAGCTTGGCGATGGCGGTATCGACGGCGGACTGCACCGGCACGATGCTCTGCGGCACCGGCTTGTCGCGGCTCGGGCCGACCATTTCCGAAAGCTGATCAAACTGCCAGAACTTGATGACGAGATCAGCCCAGGTGTTGAGCACGCCGGTGAAGCCGACCACCAGCAGCCACACGGCGGTGACGATGCCGACGAGATTATGCACGTCAAGCCACAGGATCGCGCGCGATCGCTTGTTGCGCACCGTGCCGAAGTCGAGCTTGCGCATCGACGGCGCGTAAAGGACGTAGCCGCTGATGATCGCCACGACCATCAGGATGCCCATCAGACCAAGGAACAGCTTGCCCGGAAGGTCCGCATACATGTCCGTATGCAGCTTGAGCATGATGTAGGTGAACTTGGTGCGGAAGTCCGGCTTGTCGAGGAACGAGCCGGTATGCGCGTCGACCCGGATCAGGTGATTGTCCTGCGGCGGCGAGGTGATGCTCTTGCCGACGCTGAGGAAGATCACGTTCGGGTCGTCACGGTCCCACACCAGGAAGTGCAGCGCCTCGCCCGGCGACGACGCCATGCCGTTCTTGACCACCAGATCGAGATTGGCCTTCGGCGTGCCGGGCGCGGCCTCGACCGCCTCGACATGGTCGTGCAGCAGTTCGTCGATCTCGTGGTGGAACAGCAGCGGCAGGCCGGTCACGCAGAGCAGCAGCATAAAAATCATGCTGACGATGCTGCTCCACGTGTGAACCCACGACCAGCGGCGAAGCGAACGGGTTGTCAGAGTCTTGTTCCTTTTGCGTCGATGTCAGTCGTTGCTTACCACTTATACGATACGCTGCCGGTGACGCGAAGCCGGTCGCCGTAGATACAGCCTGCGGCATAGGAACACGACGCGACGTAGATCCTGTCGGCCAGGTTCTGCGCGTTGATGGCGTAGCGCCAGCCGTCGCGCTCGTAGTGGATGGTGGCGTCGTACACTGTGTAGGACGGAACCGTCAGCGTGTTCATCGTATCGGCATAGGATGCGCCGACATAGCGAATACCGCCGCCGAAACCGAACCCGCGCAGCGGGCCGTCCTGGAAGGTGTAGTCCGCCCACGCCGAGCCGAACTGCTGCGGCACGGCCGTCAAGGTCTTGTCGATCAGCAGCGGATTGAGGTCGTTGGTGGTCTTGAACCGATACGACGTGTAAGCGCCGGTGATCTTGAGGCCGGGCATCGGGTTAAGCACGGCTTCGAGTTCGATGCCGCGTGACTTGATTTCGCCGGTCTGGGTGACGGCCGTCGGCGGGAAGCCGAGGCTCGACTGCACGTTCTGCCGGGTCAGGTCGAACAGCGCGACGCCGAAGGTCGCGTTCATGAAGGTCGGCTGATACTTCAAGCCGACTTCATACTGCTTCGCCGTTTCCGGGAAGAACAACTGGCCAGAGAGGGCATTGACGCCGACGATCGGAGCGAAGCTCGTGGCATACGAGGCGTAGGGCGCAAGGCCGTTGTCGAAGTTGTAGATCAGGCCGGTGCGCCAGCTGAATTTTCCGTCGCTGCGGTTCTGGCTCGGGCCAATGCGGTTGTCGCGATCGGTCGTCAGCGAGTCATGCCGGCCGCTGAGGACGAGGGTGAAGCGGTCGAACTTGATCTGGTCCTGCACATACACGCCCAGTTGCTTCATCGTGATGAATTGGTTCGCCGCGGCCGGGCCGGTGAACGCCCCGAGCTGGGAGTAGACCGGGTTGAGGGCGTTGATCGGCGGCGCACCGCCGAACGCACCGAAAGCGTTGTAATCGTCGATTCCGTAATATTTGAGATCGAGGCCGACCAGCGCGGTGTGCCGCAGCGGTCCGGTCTCGAACTTGTATTCCAGGTTATTGTCGAGTGAGGCTTGCGTGGCTTTGACGTTGGCCATGAAGCCGGAGCGCAACAGATCGGCGGTGTTCGGATTCAGATAGCCGACCGGATAGTAGGAGCTGTAATCGACTCTGACATGCGCGACCCGGGCATTCTGCCGGAACGTGGTGGCGTTGTTGAACGAATGCTCGAACTGGTAGCCGATCATGAGCTGGTCGCGGCGCCATTTGTCCGACGCAGGCTCGCCCAGATATTTGTCGGTGGGGATCCGCCCAAACGGTGCATCGATCACGGAGCCCTGGTACGGCACCCAGGTTTGCTGCTTGGTATTGTTATGTGCCGCCTGGGCGATGATCGTCAGCTTGGTGTCGATGTTCGGAATCCAGGTGACCGACGGCTGGATGAAATAGTTATCATCCTCCATGTGTTTGATCTGTGTGGCGCCGGCCTGCGCCTGCCCGGTCAGACGGTAATAAATCTTGCCATGGTCGCCGGTGGTGACGACCGGTCCGCTGAAGTCAAAGCCGAGATAGCGGTTGCCGAAATTATTGATGCCGACTTCCACGTAGCGAAGCGGCTCGACCGTCGGCTTCTTGCTGACGCCGTTGACGATGCCGCCGGGATTGCCGGAGCCGAACAAAGCGGACGAAGGGCCGCGCAGCAGGTCGACGCGCTCCAGCCCGAAGGTCTGCATCTTGAAGCTGCCGTAGGAGTAGTAATAGAGCTGCTGGCCATCCAGGAAGATGCCGTCGTTATCGGCCTTGAACCCGCGGATAAAGAACCAGTCGTTGCGGCTGTCGGGTCCATAGGGTGCGCCGAAGACGCCAGGCGAATAGCGGGCGACTTCGTCGAACTTCGCCGGCCGCTGATCGCGGATCTGCTCGGCGCCGACCACGCTGATGGCTTGCGGCGTTTCGATCAGTGGCGTGTCGGTCTTGGTCGCGCTGGTGGAGCGCCGCGCCACGTAATTGTCGATCACGTTGCCGCCTTGCGCATCGACGTTGATCGTTTCCAACTGAACGCCCGCGCTTTGCGCCAGCGCTGCATGCGAGACGCCCGCGAGCAACAGCGCGGACAAGACCGTGACGCACTGCCGGTTGATCCCCGCCGACTGACCAAAAATCGCCCCAAACACGACAAGCCCCCACTTTGTTTTTTGTCTTGGTGTGGCGCGACAAAAGCAGGAGTCCGGCGGGTCAGGCAATAAAAAGCGTTATATATCAAATACTTGAGTCATTCTTATTTGTAATTTTTCTAACTCGAAAAGTCGTCTCAACCTGCTCAGACGGCAGAATTTTTTGGCCGTGTATCGCGTAACGGGATACCGGCATGCGACAGATCGTCCGTGACGATTCTGCATCACCTGGGGAAAAAGCGAGCGTCAGCGCGCAGGTGTCACGCGCAGGATGCGTCCGGATGAGCTGTCGGTCAGCAGATAGAGCGCGCCATCCGGTCCCTGCCGCACGTCGCGGATGCGCTCGCCGAGTTCTTTTAAGAAATGTTCCTCGCCGGTAACGCGGCGGCCGTCGAGCGTCAGCCGCACCAGCATCTGATCCCTCAGCGCGCCGATGAACAGGTTGCCCTTCCAGCGCGCGAGCAGGTCGCCGGTGTAGAACGCCATGCCGGACGGCGCGATCGACGGCACCCAGTATTTCACCGGCTGCTCCATGCCGGCCTTCGCCGTGCTCTCGTGGATTTTCGCGCCGCTGTAATCGACGCCGTAACCGATCACCGGCCAGCCGTAGTTCTTGCCTTTCTCGACAATGTTCACCTCGTCGCCGCCGCGCGGACCGTGTTCCTGCTCCCACAATTCGTCGGTGCCGGGGCGGAACGCGAGCCCCTGCGGATTGCGATGGCCGTAGCTCCAGATCTCGTGGCGCGCGCCGTCGCGGCCGACGAACGGATTGTCAGCGGGAATGCCGCCGTCGGTCTTGATGCGAATGATCTTGCCGTTGTCGCGCGCAAGGTTCTGCGCCTCGTCGCGCGGACCGAAATGATCGCCCATGGTCACGAACAGAGCGCCGTCGCGCGCCTGCGCAATGCGGCAGCCATGATTGTTGCTGCCGCCCCGGCTCTGTTCGGTGAAAATCGTCTTCACGCCGGTGAGCGTGTTGGCGGCGGTGTCGAGCGTGGCGCGCGCCACGGCGGCGAGCCCGCCGGCGGCTGCGCTGTAGCAGATATAGAGTGTGCGGTTGGTGGCGAAGTCGCGGTCGAGCGCGAGATCGAGCAGGCCGGCCTGACCGCTCGCCACCACCTTCGGCACATTGCCGAGCGGCGCGGATAGCTTTCCGTCGCGCGCGACGAGGCGCATGCGGCCGGGCCGTTCGGTGACGAGCATGCGGCCGTCGGGCAGGAAAGCGAGGGACCATGGATGTTCGAGCCCGCGTGCGATTGTCTCGACCGCGATCGGTCCGGCCTCGCTGCGGAAGGTCTGCGCATGGGTCGTGGTGGGCGTGACGCAAGCCAGCATTCCGCAAGCCAGCGTTCCTGTTGTTGCGATCACCGTCCGCTTGCGCATGGAAAGCTCCTGTCGTCCCGCGCCGACAACGGCGAGGGGCGCAACAAGGTTGCAGAGAGAAAAGGCTCGAGGAGCTTGCCAGATTTTCAGCGCGCCGGCATGCGGCGATGGGTCGTATCCGGGTGCGTTGTTTGTCCGTGCAGCGCCTCGCGCCGGGCATTGCGCCGCGGCATCATTGCCTTGGTGAAGCAGGAGGCGACGAACAGCAGGCCGAGCAGCAGCGCGATCGCGAACACGCCGGCCTCGTTGTCGATCAGCACGCCGAGCGCGTCGGCCCGCGCGATCCCAGCCGACACGGCGGTCGCGGCGATGATGGTGGCGACCAGCAGCGCGGTCGTGGTCAAAAGACCCGCGACCAGCGAGCGCGGCTTGCCGGGTATCACGTCCAATCCGTTGAAGCCTTGATCGTACGGCGTGCGCACCATGGCGGCTCACTCATTCGGCACGTGCCGGCGGACATCCCGCCGGTCGATTCGCGTCAATGGTGCCAGTATGCGTTGTGATGCAGGCTGCCGTTCGGCGGGACTGCGGCGGCAGCGGAGAAGGTTGGCGGCAAATCTGTGACAAACCGTTAACGGCTCGTTAACGCGAATTTTTGATTTGCCACGCTTTCTCCACGCGACCCGGCCTCCACTTTGCTTGAAAACGTTCTATTCGGCTGCGACGGCAAGACTGCCGTCGGCGAGCGCGGGCGGTTGCCAGTCGAACCGCACATGGTGCTCTTGCGCAGCGACGCGCGCCAGCCAATCCTGGATCGCGCGATACGGCGTCAGGTCGAATTCGCACTCATGCGCGATATGCGTGTAGGCATAAAGCGCGATGTCGGCGATGCTGTAGCGGTCGGCGACGAAGAATGGATGCTGCTGCAGGTGGCGGTCCATGATCCGCAACGAGCGGTAACCAGCCTCCATCCATTCCTCGAGATTGTTCTGCTGCAACTCGCGCCCGCCTTTCACCAAAGCGAGCCAGAAATACGCCTGTCCGAGATTGGCGGCGATCGAGTGCTGCTCGAAATACATCCACTGCATGGTTTCGGCGCGTTCCAGCCGGTCTTCCGGTGCGAGATGCGAACGGCCGGCGACGTACCAGAGGATCGCATTCGACTCGGCGAGATAACGGCCCGGCGCAACCTTGAGCAGCGGGATCTGTCCGTTCGGGTTTTTCTTGAGGAATTCCGGCGTGCGGCTTTCGCCCTTGAGGATGTCGACCTCGACCAGCTTGAACGGTTCGCGCAGTTGCGCGAGCGCCAGCCGCGCCTTGTAGCTGTTGCCGGACCGCTGCATCGAATAAAGCGTGTACATCGGTCCCCCAGGATCGTTCGGCGCCCGCCGTTGCGCCGCGAGTCACGCGTCGATTTGGCCATGCAATCGGGCGAATGCAAGGCCGCCGATGTGATCGTTCTTATTCAAAACAGGAATGGACCACGGTGGGGAAGGTTATTCCGCGGCGGCATGGCGCGCCAGCATGCGCGTGTCATCGTCGCAACAGTTTGAAGCGTATTGTGCGGGATCAGGCGGGCCGTTGCGCGGCGGCGAGCGGCAGCGGTTCGCGCCGGGTGCGCCGCAGCACGAACAGCAGCGTCGTCACCATGATCGGCACCGCGAGCGGGACCAGCGTGACCTGCGCCAGCGTGCGCGCGACGAGCGGCATCAGCCACAACGCCGCCAGCAGGCTTGCTTCCCAAGGTTCGGCACTCGGTTCTGCGCCGCGCCGCATCATGTCGGTGGCGAGGAAGGCGAGCGCCGGCGCGAGCAGCATCAGGTCGTAGTCGAGGCTGTACGGCGTTGCCAGCAGCGTGCCGATCAGCAGCACGGCCGCCTTGTCGGCGAACGAGGCGCCGCTGCGCCAGACGCGAATGACGGCGATCGCGGAGCCGATCGCGACGATCGCCTGCAGCGCATAAGCGAGCGGCACCGGCGCGCCCCACATGCGCGCCCAGGCGAATACGGTCTGGATCTTGTGCCATCCGGTGTCACCGGCTTCGAGCACCACGGTGCGGGTGAAGCGGCCGGAGGCGAGGAATGCCGCCCAGATGTCGACGCCGAAGGCGAGCGTCGTGGCAACCGTCATGGCAATCACCGTGAGCGCGGCGCTTGTCGTCGCGCGCCAGCGGCCGGACGCGATCAAGGCGAGCGGAATCAGCACGCCGAACTGCGGCTTGTAGGCGAGCAGGCCGAACAGCACACCGGCGAGGATCGGCCGCCGGTCGAGCACGAGCAGGGCGCCGCCAAACAGCGCCGCGGTGAGGAAGCCGTTATGGCCGTGGCCGAGATTGATGAACACGGCAGGAAAGGCGAGGGCGAGCAGGAGCCACAGACGCATCCCCTCTGCCGGCAACGGGTGGCGGTTCAGGATGCCGCGGATCACCCAGAGATACGCCGCGAGTGTCGCGCCCTGCCAGACGGCGAGCGCCAGCAGATAGGGCATGGTGGCGAGCAGGGCAGCGAGCGCGAGGAAGAACGGCGGATAGTGCCAGCCGTAGAACGGCGTGGCGGCGCCGAAGATCGCCTGTTCCCGCGTCTGTTGCGCGGGCGGATCGAACGGCTTCGCCGGCTCGCCGTCCAGCACGTAGGTGCCGGCGGCATAAACATTGGAGAAATCGGTGCCGAGCGGACGACCGAGCCGATCGTTGAGGCCATCGGCGGTGGCCAGCAGGACAATGAGGCCCGCCAGCGAGGCGATGGCGATGCCGCCGGCGATCAGCCGCACCCGCTCGCGGGTCAGCCAGGCGCCGCTGCGCAGGATTGTGACCAGACCAGCCATCAGGCGGGTCTAGCAAAGCGGACTTAAGGGAGGGTTGCCTGACCTCGCCTGAAGAGTTGCGCATTTTCTTTCCCTTGCCCCGTTTACGGGGAGAGGGGCGTACCGTGCCAGATGGCAAAATCCTCACATCAACAGTCTTGATGAAAGCATTCACCGGGGCGGCTTGCCCCGGCCCAAGGGGGCCTTTACACCACCCCCGCACATCATCCCGGAGAATGCGACATGGCCTTCCTTGCAGAGCACCTCAAGCGCGTGAAACCGTCGGCGACCATCGCCGTCACGGACAAGGCGCGGGCGCTGAAAGCGGCCGGCCGCAACGTCATCGGGCTCGGCGCCGGCGAGCCGGATTTCGACACTCCGGCCAATATCAAGCAGGCGGCGATCAAGGCGATCGAGAGCGGCCGCGCCTCGAAATACACCAATGTCGACGGCATCGCGGAGCTGAAGGCTGCGGTGGTCAGCAAGTTCAAGCGCGAGAACGGCCTCACCTACAAGCCGTCGCAGATCACCATCGGCACCGGCGGCAAGCAGGTGCTCTACAACGCCCTCATGGTGACGCTGAATCCCGGCGATGAGGTGATTATCCCGGCGCCGTATTGGGTCAGCTATCCTGACATGGTTATGCTGGCCGGCGGCACGCCCGTCGAGATCGTCTGCGGCATGGAGCACGGCTTCAAGCTGCAGCCGGCGCAACTTGAACGCGCCATCACGCCGAAGACCAAGTGGATCATCCTCAACTCGCCGTCGAACCCGACCGGCGCGGCCTATTCCCATGCCGAGTTGAAGGCGCTGACCGACGTGCTGGTGAAGCATCCGCATGTGCATGTCATGACCGACGACATGTACGAGCATCTGGTCTACGACGATTTCAAGTTCGCGACCCCAGCGCAGGTCGAGCCGGCGCTCTATGACCGCACGCTCACCATCAACGGCGTGTCGAAAGCCTACTGCATGACCGGCTGGCGCATCGGCTACGCCGGCGGTCCGGAGCCGCTGATCAATGCGATGGCGATGATCCAGTCGCAGTCGACCTCGAATCCGTCGGCGGTGTCGCAATGGGCCGCGGTCGAGGCGCTGGAAGGTCCGCAGGATTTCATCGCCAAGCACAACGTGATCTTCAAGGAGCGGCGCGACCTCGTCGTGTCGATGCTCAATCAGGCGAACGGCATCAAATGCCCGACGCCGGAAGGCGCGTTCTACGTCTATCCGTCCTGCGCCGGTACCATCGGCCGCACCACCACGACCGGCAAGAAGCTCGTCACCGACGAGGACTTCGTGTCGGAACTGCTGGAAGCCGAAGGCGTCGCGGTGGTGCAGGGCTCGGCATTTGGCCTCGGCCCGGCGTTCCGCATCTCCTACGCAACCAAGACTGAAGACCTCGAGGAAGCCTGCCGCCGCATCCAGCGCTTCTGCGGTAATCTGAAATAACGCCCGCTTATTCCGGGGCCGCGGTTTTGCGCGCCCCGGAATGACCATCATTGATGCTCTTGACCACCGCGCCAAACTCCTGAGACGATGTGCGCGACGGGCCGGCAACGGTCCAATCACGGCCTGATGCGCCGCCCGCCGCAGGGAGGCGCGCATGACCACGAACGGCGCAAGTCCGGCAACTCGTCCGGGCGCACAGACACCCGACGCAAACGGCACGGGTAGCAGGGGTCCACGGTGCATCGCACTGGTGGGCCCGTTCCAGAGCGGCAAGACCACACTGCTTGAAGCGATCCTCGCCCGGACCGGCGCGATTGCGCGCCAGGGTACGGTCGAGGCCGGCTCCACCGTCGGCGACGCCAGCAAGGAAGCGCGTCAGCACAAGATGAGCGTGGAGCTGTCAGTCGCCACCACGAATTTCATGGGCGACCAGTACACCTTCATCGATTGCCCCGGCTCGATCGAATTCGCGCAGGACATGCGCGCGGTGCTGCCGGTGGTCGACGCGGCCGTCGTCGTCTGCGAACTCGACGACAAGAAGCTGCCGCAACTGCAACTGATTTTGCGCGAACTGGAAGAACAGAAGATTCCGCGCATCCTGTTTCTCAACAAGATCGACAAGGCGAGCACCGGCGTCGCCGATGCGCTGGCGGCGCTGCAGCCCGCGTCGCGTGTCAAACTGGTGATGCGGCAGTTGCCGACCTTCGACGGCGACATCATCACCGGTTTCGTCGATCTCGCGCTGGAGCGCGCTTTTGTCTACAAAGAGTCTGCGCCGTCCGAAGTGGTGCCGCTCGAAGGTGCGGCGCTCGATACGGAAAAGACCGCGCGCTTCTCCATGCTGGAAACGCTCGCCGATCACGACGACGAGCTGATGGAGCAGTTGCTGGAAGATATCCAGCCGCCGCGCGACAAGGTGTTCGACGATCTGTCGAAGGAGTTGCGCGAGGGCCTGGTGTGCCCGGTGCTGATCGGCGCCGCGAGCCGCACCAATGGCGTGCTGCGGCTGATGAAGGCAATCCGCCACGAGGTGAACGGCGTCGCCCAGACCGCACAGCGTCTTGGTGTCAAATCTGGCGCCAGCGGCGGCGACACCGTCGCGGTGGTGGTGAAGACGCTGCACACCCAGCACGGCGGCAAGATGTCGATCGCCCGCGTGCTCGCCGGCGAGGCGGGGGACGGCACCACCTTCATCAACCAGAAGGGCGACACCGGCCGCGTCTCCGGTGTGTTCAAGCTGTTCGGCCAGCAGACCGAGAAGCGCGGCGCGGCGCAGGCCGGCGAGACGGTGGCATTCGGCAAGCTCGATCCGGCGCAGACTGGCGATACGCTCTCGAGCGGTAAAGTCGCGCCACAGGCGCTCATTGACGCCGAGCCGTGTCTGCCGGTGCTTGGCCTCGTTCTGGCAGCGGCGGACCGCAAGGACGACGTCAAGCTTGGCCAGGCGCTCAACAAGCTCGTTGAGGAAGACCCGTCGCTGACGCTGGTGCAGAATCCCGAAACGCACGAGGTGATCCTGCGCGGACAGGGCGAGATGCAGTTGCGCGTCGCGACCGAACGGCTCACCGGACGTTTTGGGGTTGCCGTCAACAGCAGCCGGCCCAGCGTCGGCTATCGCGAGACGATCCGCAAACCGACCTCGGTGCGCGCCCGGCACAAGAAGCAGTCCGGCGGCCACGGGCAATACGGCGATGTTGTCGTCGAGATCAAGCCGATGCCGCGCGGAACCGGTTTCGCGTTCGAGGACAAGATCACCGGCGGCGTGGTGCCACGCAACTATATCCCCTCGGTGGAGGAGGGCGTGAAGGACGGCCTGACCAAAGGCCCGCTCGGTTTCCCGGTGGTCGATGTCAGCATCGCGCTGATCGATGGCTCCTATCACAGCGTCGATTCATCCGATCAGGCGTTCCGCATGGCCGGGCGTCTGGCAATGAACGAGGCGCTGCCGCAGTGCCAGCCGGTGCTGCTCGAACCGATCCATCTGATCGAGATTGCGTGCCCGTCCGATGCCGCGGCGCGGATGAACGCGATCCTGTCTGGGCGGCGTGCGCAGATCCTCGGCTTCGACACGCGCGAGGGCTGGGATGGCTGGGACGTGGTGCGGGCGATGATGCCGGAAGCGGAGATCGGCGATTTGATCGTCGAGATCCGTTCGGCCACCGCCGGTGTCGGCAGTTTCAACTCCCGGTTCGAGCACATGGCGGAGTTGAGCGGCCGGCCCGCCGATCAGATCGTCTCGGCGCGGAAGGCGGCGGCGTAGGATTTCCTCTCTCCGTTCACCCCCGCGAAAGCGGGGGTCCACTCTTTCGGCTTCCTGAACGGCCAAGCGTGGGTCCCCGCTTTCGCGGGGACGAACGGGAGAGAGCCCTTCCATTCCGCGTCTCCCTCCCTATGTCAGTCTCCCGCTCTCGACGGTTCTTTGGGAGGCTCCCGCCGTGCGCCGTTTCGCCTTGCTGCTCGCTTTGATGCTGTTCGCCATCAACGTCGCGCCCGCGCATGCGGCCGATGAGCCCGACCTCATCTTCAAGCGTTCGACGGTGTTCAAGTGGCTGTCGCCGAACGACAAGCTCGCCACTTACGGTCTCGACGATCCGAACGTCGAGGGTGTCGCCTGCCATTTCACCGTGCCGGAAAAGGGCGGCTTCAAGGGCTGGATCGGCGTCGCCGAGGAAGTCTCCGACATTTCACTGTCATGCAGACAAATCGGACCGATCAAGATCAAGCAGAAGTTCGAGCAGGGCGAGGACGTGTTCCGTCAGCGCCGCTCGCTGTTCTTCAAGAAGATGCAGATCGTGCGCGGCTGCGACGCGAAGCGCAACGTGCTTGTCTACATGGTCTATTCCGACCGTATCATCGAAGGCTCGCCGAAGAACTCGACGTCGAGCGTGCCGATCATGCCGTGGGGCGCGGATATCAATGTGCAGAAATGCGCGGACTTCGTTGAGAAATGATCACGCGTCAATGATCGCCACCGCGCGGGTCCAGCCGGCCGAGCCGGCTTTCACCTTCACCGGAAAACAGCTCACCTGAAAGCCGGCCGCCGGCAGCGCTTCGAGATTGTTAAGCTTCTCGATGTGGCAATAGCCGATCTCGCGGCCGGCGCGGTGACCTTCCCAGATCAGTTTCGCGTCGTGCGTCTGCGCATATCGCGCTTTGGTGTGCACGAACGGCGCGTCCCAGCTCCAGCCGTCGGTGCCGGTGACGCGCACGCCGCGCTCCAGCAGATAAAGCGTCGCCTCGCGGCCCATGCCGCAGCCGCTTGCCACATAGTCCGGCTGACCATAGCGCGCGCCGGCGCGGGTGTTCACCAGCACGATCTCCAGCGGTGACAGCGTGTGGCCGATCCGCTTCAATTCCGCCTCGACATCCTTCGCTGTCGCCACATAGCCATCGGCGAAATGCCGGAAGTCGAGCTTCACGCCGGGCTGGAAGCACCAGTCGAGCGGCACCTCGTCGATGGTGATGGCGCGCTTGCCGCCGTCCATGGTCGAAGCGAAGTGATACGGCGCATCGAGATGCGTGGTGCAATGGGTCGAGAGCTTGATCCATTCGATCGCCCACCCCTCGCGGTCGGGCAGATCGTCGACGCTGAGACCGGGGAAGAACGACGTGACCTCCGATGCGGTCTGCTGGTGGTCGCGATACTCGATCTGCGGCCCATAGCCCGGCGGATCGGCGTGCACGGTGTTTTCCAGCGGAACGGAGATATCGACGATCCGGCGCGGCATGGCCTTTGGTCCTCTGTCATGAGCGCGACGCAGCCCATGGTCGCGACGGCGCTCTTGCACCGGGCCGCGAGGCCCGCATGATCGGGGCAGGTTAAAGCGGCCGCGTGCCGGAGCAAGCCGGGGCGGCCTCATCTTTGGAGTGTCCCGCATGCCGGCCTACTGGATTGCCCGTTCCCGGATCAACGAGCCTGTCGCCTACAAGCGCTACACCGATCAGGTGCCGGGCATCATCGCCAAATTTGGCGGCCAGGTGCTGGCGCGCGGCGGCCGCTACGAGATCATGGAAGGACCGGAGACATTCCAGCGCTTCGTCATCATCGAATTTCCCACCTTCGAGCAGGGCGTCGCCTGCTTTCGTTCGCCCGAATACGTTGCGGCGGCTGCCCACCGGCGCGGCGGGGCGGGCGAGGTGGAGACGGTGATGCTGGAGGCGGGCGAGTTCACCAAATAGAGCGTGTCCAATATCCGCTTTGTGTGCAGCGCACGCATCGCAAAACGCTCTGGCAAGCGGCCGCAAAACTCGCCTAGGATAACCAAAAAACAAATCACATATGGGAGGACGTCGAATGGTGAAGACCAAGCGGAGTTTTCTGTTGAGCGCGGCCGTGGCGGCATCTGCTGTCGCGGCTTTTTCTTTGTCCGCTGATCCCGCGGCGGCGCAGAGCAAGGAGCCGATCAAGATCGGCTACAGCATGGCGATGACCGGCGGTCTCGGACCGAACGGCAAGTCGGCGCTGCTCGCGCACAAGATCTGGGAAGAAGACACCAACGCCAAGGGTGGTCTGCTCGGCCGGCCGGTGAAGCTGATCTATTACGACGACCAGAGCAATCCGTCGACGGTGCCAGGCATCTACACCAAGCTGCTGGACATCGACAAAGTCGATCTGGTGATCGGCGGTTATGCGACGGCGATGCTGGCGCCGGCGATGCCGATCATCATGCAGCGGAACAAGCTGTTCATCGGTCTGCTCGGCCTCGGCGTCAACACCGAGTTCAAATACGACAAATATTTCGCGATGATCCCGTCCGGCCCGAACCCGAAGCCGGCGTTCACCGAGGGCTTCGTCGAAGCGGCGATGAAGCAGAATCCGAAGCCGACCACGGTGGCGATCGTCGCCGCCGACCAGGAGTTCTCGCGCAACGCCTCGGACGGCGCGCGTGAGAACGTGAAGAAGGCCGGTCTCAAGATCGTCTACGACAAGAGTTATCCGCCCTCGACCACCGATTTCTCGCCGATCGTGCGAGCAATCGCCGCGACCAATCCCGATCTGGTCATCGTCTGTTCGTATCCGCCGGATTCGGTGGGCATCGTGCGCGCGGTGAACGAGATCGGCTTCAAGCCGAAGATGATCGGCGGCGCCATGGTCGGTCCGCAGAACACGTCGATGAAGGCGCAACTTGGGCCGCTGCTCAACGGCTTCGTCAACTACGACACCTATCTGCCGGCACCGAAGCTGAATTTCCCCGGCGTCGCCGACATGCTGAAGAAGTATCAGGACCGTGCCAAGGCGGAGGGCGTCGATCCGTTCGGCTATTACATGGGCACGCTCGCCTATGCGCAGCTTCAGGTGCTCGGTCAGGCGATCGAGAACACCAAGAGCGTCGACGACAAGAAGCTCGCGGAGAACATCCACGCCTCCACGTTCAAGACCGTGATGGGCGACGTGAAGTTCGACAAGACCGGCGAGTGGGCCACCTCGCGCGTGCTGCAGGTCCAGTTCCACGGCATCAAGGGCAACTCGGTCGATCAATTCAAGACCACTGACACGCAGGTGGTGATCACGCCGTCCGAATTCGCCTCCGGCAATCTCGTCTATCCCTACGAGAAGGCGAAGTGACGCGATCCTGCTGACGACAGCGACACCGTGCGGGGCGTTTCCCGCACGGTGCTTTCCAAGCGGAGGAGGTGCCCCATGCAAGTCACGGGTCTGTTCCATCTGGCGATCAAGACCGCCGATCTCGACGCGACCGTCGCGTTCTATACGCAGGTGCTTGGCCTGACGCTGGCGCCGCGCCCCGACTTCGGCTTTCCCGGTGCCTGGCTCGCGGTCAAGGACGGGCCGGCGATCATCCACGTCTATGCCGGTTCGCCGGCGATGGTGGATGGCAAATTCCCGCACGGCACCGGCGCGGTCGACCATCTCAGTTTGATGGTGAAGGGCTGGGACGACTGCCGCGCCCGCATCGAGAAGACAGGCCGTCCGTGGCGTGAGCAGATCGTGCCGGGCACCAATCTCTGGCAGATCTTCGTCAACGATCCGAGCGGCCTGTTGCTCGAACTCACCTTTGACGGCGATCAGGAAGGCCGGTCCCGCCCGGACATCGCGCCGGAGCGGCAATATATGGCCGGCAAGCAGTTCGACGGCCTGCGGAAGAAAGAGCCGGCCTGACCGGCAGGGCACGGCGCCCACTCCATGGTTCGAGACGGCTCGCAAGCGCGAGCCTCCTCACCATGAGGCTTCGAGAGAGATACCCATCTCTCCCCACCTCACCCTGAGGAGCTGCGCCGACGCGCGTGCAGCACGGAGGCGAGGCGTCTCGAAGGGCGAGGTGGCCCGTCCGCACGCCCACGATTCGAGACGTGATCCGGAGCCTGCCATCGGGCCGCGCTTTGCGCGGACCCGTTGGGATCATTCTTCACCATGAGGCTTTCGCTCACAGCCCCAGATAGAACTTCTTGATCAGGTCGTTGTTGTTGAGGTCGGCGGCGCTTTCGCCGGAATAGGCGATCTTGCCGTGCACGATCACATAGCCGCGGTCGGCGATACGGATCGCCTGATTGAAGTTCTGCTCGGCCATCAGCACGGTGAGCTGATAGCTGTCCTTCAGTTCCTTGATCTTGTCGATGGTGCGGCTGACCAGGATCGGCGCGAGGCCGACCGAGGGTTCATCCACCAGCAGGATCTTCGGCGCGGTCATCAGCGCGCGGCCGAGCGCCACCATCTGCTGCTCGCCGCCCGACATCGACCCGGCGAGCTGCGACTTGCGCTCGGCGAGCCGCGGGAAGCACTCGTAGCAGAAGTCGAGATTGCGCTTGAGCTCCTGCCGCGCCTTGGGACGGAACGCGCCGAGCAGCAGGTTCTCCTCGACCGACAGGCGCGGGAACAGGCGGCGGCCTTCCGGCACGATGCCGATGCCGAGATTGACGATCTCCTCGGTGGTCATGCCGATCAGGTTATGAGTCTGCCCGTCGATCTCGGCGGTCAGCGTGCCCGCAGTCGGCCGGATCATGCCGAGGATGCAGCGGATCAGCGTGGTCTTGCCGTTGCCGTTGGTGCCGAGCAGCACGGCGGTTTCGCCGGATGGCACCGTCATCGACACGTCGTGCAGGACGTGGACCGCGCCGTAGCCGGCATGGACGCCGGAGAGTGTGAGACTATTGCCCAAGGTAAGCCCTCTCGACCTCGGGGTTGCGGATGACGTCGTCCGGCTTGCCGTCGGCGATCTTCTTGCCGGAGACGAGCACCACCAGACGCTGCGAGAAGGTCATCACCGCGCGCATGATGTGCTCGATCATGATGATGGTGATGCCGCTCTCGTTGAGCTTGATCAGCATCTCGACGATCTCGCCGACTTCGCTGTCGGACAGGCCCGCCATCGACTCGTCGGCGATCAAGAGTTTCGGATCGGCCGCCATGGCGCGCGCCAGTTCGAGCTTGCGCATCTCGATCTGGGTCAGATCCTTCGGCGACTTGTTGATCTTGGCGCCGAGCCCGACGGAGTTCGCAAGCTCGATGCAGCGCGCATCGGCCTCCTCGATGGTCAGATGACGGCCGCGCCGTGTATGCACCGCGTAGAGCAGCGGCACGCGCAGATTGTCGGCGACGCTCATGGTCACGAACGGCCGCGGCAGCTGGAACGAGCGGGCGATGCCGCGATAGGTGCGTTCGTGCGACTCCAGCTTGTTCAGGCTGTGGCCGTCGAACCGTACCGTTCCGGTCTCGTTGTGCAGCGTGCCGCAGATGCAGTTCACGAGGGTCGACTTGCCGGAGCCGTTCGGCCCGATCAGGCCGACGCGCTCGCCCGGAGCGACCGACAGGTTGATGCCGTCGAGCGCGATGAAGCCGCCGAAGCGCTTGCCGACGCCCTCGACCTCGAGCAGTGAACTGCTGGCAGGGGATTGAGCAAGGGACGCGGCCGTCATCATGGCGTCTCCCGGATGACGCGGCGGCCGACCTTGTCGGCGTCCGACTGGCCGCGGAACTTGTGGATCAGGCCGAGGATGCCATTCGGCGCGATGATGACGAAGCCGGTCAGCAGCAGGCCGACGATCAGCAGGTTGACCGCAGAGGAAATCGTCACGGTGGCGACCTGCTGCAGCGTGCCGAGCACGATCGCGCCGATCAGCGGCCCGACCCAACTCGTGGTGCCGCCGATCATCGGCATGGCGATGGAGTTCACCGCGTATTCGAGGCCGAACGCGGACGACGGCTGCAGATAGCCGATGTAGTAGGGGAACGGCGCGCCGGCCATGCCCATCAGCGCGCCGGATAATGTCGTCGCCATCAGCTTGAGCCGCAGCGTCGGCACGCCGCACGCTTCCGCCGCCACTTCATCGTCGCGGATGGTGGCAAAGCCGAAGCCGAGCCGCGATCGCTCGACGATACGCGCCACGGTGAGCGCGCAGACGGCGAGGATCAGCATCAGCGCGAACAAGTATTCGATATAGGGAATCTGCAATCCGGCGATATCGAGCGTGTTCGGCCGGATGATGTAGGCGCCGCGCGAGCCGCCGACGAAATCCCAGTTGACGATCAGCGTTTGCAGCACGACCGCGAGCGCCAGCGTGGCGATGGCGAAGAACGCGCCGCGCAGCCGCAGCGTCAGATAGCCCATGCCGAGACCGACCAGGCCGGAGACGATGCCGCCGATGATGATCAGCAGCGGCACCGGCAGCGGCGCCACCTTGTGCATCACCACCGAGGCGTAGGCGCCCATGGCGAAGAACGCGGCCGAGCCGAAGTTCACATAGCCGGTATAGCCGCCGAGGATGTTCCAGCCGGTGGCGAGCACGACATATTGCAGCACCGTGTAGCCGGCGAAGAAGAAGTAGTCGTTCTTCAGATACAGGCCGAAGGCGAACACGATCGCGGCGACGACGATCCAGACGAGAAAGAAGACCGGTGATTTCACGGCTGCCTCGCTCTATCGCCCGAACAGGCCTTGCGGCCGGAACGCGAGGGTGAGCAACAGGAAACCGAACGCCACCGCCGGCGCCCAGGAGGGGCCATAGAAAGTCGCGGTCAGGCTTTCCATGATCCCGAGCAGCATCGCACCGATCAGCGTCCCCGGCAGGCTCTGCATGCCGCCGAGCACGCAGATCGCGAAGACGCGGCCGATATATTCACGGCCGACCGACGGCTCGACCGGTTGAATGACGATCAGCAGCGCGCCCGCGATCGAGGCGGTGGCGATCGAGATGCCGAAGGCGATACGCTTGATCTTGATCGGATCGGCGGAGACGAATTTCAGCGCGTGCTGGTCCTGCGCCACCGCCATGATGGCGCGGCCGGTGAAGGTGCGGCCGAGATAGATGATCAGGCCCACGACGAGCAGCAGCGCCACCACGCACGGCACTAGCATGCGCAACGGAATATCGACGAAGCCGAAGTGCAACGTCGTGTCGATATAGGGCGTGTGCACGTAACGATAGTCGACGCCGAACGCCAGGATCAGCACCACCTCGGTGATGAACAGAAGGCCGAAGAAGAAGGCGAGGCCGCGCAGCGCTTCCTGTCCGAATTTCTCGAACGAGGAGTAATAGAGCTGGTACACCGCCATCCCGAGGGCGAAGAACGCCGGCAGCGCCACCACGCTCGCCAGGATCGGATCGATGCCGAGGCTCACATTGAGCAGATAGGCGATGTAGGAGCCGAGGATGACGAACGCCGGATGCGCGATGTTGACGATGTCGAGAATGCCGAACGAGATCGAAATGCCGATCGTCACCGCGGCATAAAACCCGCCAAGCAAAATCCCGGCAATGATCGCGTTGATGAAGAGATCGGTCGTCACGCCCATGCGATTGCAACCGGCGGATTTTGCAGTGCCTGAGGCATGCGTTGTCGATTGCATGCGTGACAGACAAATGCTTTTGGCCGGCTGTTCCCCCCTCAGGTTCTTGTCGAAAGCCGGTGTCATCCATGAAACCGTCAACGGGGACGACCATGGAAGCCCGGTATTTGCGGCGTACTTTGCAGGAACGCCGTGAGCTTGGCTAGTCATAAAAGCGGAGGCGCGACAATGTCTCGCCTCCGCCGTGGTTGTTCACAGTGCAGTTTCGGACAACAGTCCAATAGTTTTGGACAGGGCCCTATTTCGACTGGAACGGCTCCTTGACGTCGCCGGTTTTGAACTGCGGCGGATACAGGATCACATAGGGGTCCGGCTTGCGGAACTGATCCAAACCGTTGCCGGTGATGTTGCGGTACTGCACCATCAGCACGCGCGGCTTTTCCCACTCGCCGTTGGGCGCGAATTTCACGTCGCCGACCACCGTCGAGAAGGTGTTGTCGTGCAGGGTCTTCGCCAGCGCCTTCTGGTCGAGCGAGCCGGTCTTGGTCACGGCCTGGCCCATCACCTCCATCGCCGCATAGATAAACGGCGGCACATAGAGGCCGAGCGGGTCGACGCCCTGGCCCACGGCCTTGGCCTGATAGGCCGCGACAAATTCCTCGATGCCGGGGAATTTCACGGTCGGCGCCGGCACGTAAAGCTCGTAGCCGAGCATGTTGTTGATCAGCGGCCCGAGCTGGGTCTTGATCGCGGCGAACTGCAGGCCCACCGGGCCGCCGCCGATCAGCCGCGTCTTCAGGCCGATCTCATGGATGCTGCGGGTGATGCCCACGGTGTCGGTGGGATAGGAGGCGAGGAACACGAGATCGGGCTGCGATGCCTGCACCGCACGCACGATCGGCGCGAAGTCCACCGTGCTTGGCGGGTAGGAGCGGTCGTAGACGATCTTGAGGCCCATCGCCTTGGCGATCTTGCGTGCGGAATCGGCATTGACCTTGCCGAATTCGGCATCGGCGCCGACGATCGCGACGCTCTTCGGCGCGGGGTTGAGCGTCTTCGCCACGGCGAAGAACGCATCCGGGATGGTCTCGGCCGACTTCGGCCCCATCGGCATGATCTGGAAGTAGCGGTCGTAATTGAACTGGTCGTTCACGCCGACGCCGAACAGGCCCATATAGGTGAAGCCCTTCTGCATCACGATCGGCATCGCCGGCGCCATCAGGTTCGTCCCGTATGGCGAGACAAGCAGGTCGACTTTGTCGACGTCGATCAGCTTGGTGTAGATGCCCGGCACGGTGTTCGGGTTGCTCTGGTCGTCGTAGTGCACGAGCTGCACCTGTCGGCCGAGCAGGCCGCCGGCGGCGTTGACCTTCTCCTGCCACATCTGCATCGCCAGCAGCGCCGCCTTGCCGTTGGCGGCAAGCCCGCCGGACAGCGCCATGCTGAAGCCGATCTTGATCGGGTCGGCAGCATGCGCGGGTCCACTGGCAAACAGCGCGACGGCGGCAGCAGCGGCAAGCAGCGCTCGCCGCGTCGGCCGGACCAAGGTTTGAACCATTCCGTTCATTGTCGTGTCCTCCTCTGAAGCCGGTCCCACACCGGCGGGGTTTTGTTGGCAGCAGAACGTCAGGCGGTCGATCGGTTCGTCAGTCGCCGGACGATGACTGCGTCGTAGGCGTCCGGATTGAGGATGTGCGGGTAGTGGCCGCCGGTCGGCAGCGTCGCGACCTCGGCTTGCGGATAACGGTCGCGCACCGCCTGACGCGAGGCCGGCGGAATGATCGGATCGTCGGCGCAATCGACGATGACGATGCGCTGCTGCGGCACCGGCAGCGGCGGGCACAGCGTCGCGCCGATCACGCCAAGAAAACGCGCGCGGAGATTCTCCGCGCTCTGGCGGCCGTCGAGCATGTCGAGCTGAATCCTTTTCAGTTCGCTGTCGGGCGCCTGCGCGACGCGGCCGCGCCAGGTCGCCTGCAGATCGGCGGCGGCGGTGGCGCGCACGAAATCCGGCGCGAACAGCGGATTGGCGAACAGCTCGTCCGGCGTGACGAAGATGTTGCCGAGAAACAGCGTCTCGACGCGCTCGGCGTGGCGCAACGCGAAGAACTGCGCCCAGTAGCCGCCGAACGAGGAACCGAGCACGCTGGCCGTGCTCAGGTTCAGCGTATCCATCAATGCGGCGAGGCCGGCGGCGAGCGTCGCCGGATCGGGTTCGGCGGGATAGCCGACGGAGATAATGCGCAGTCGGTCGCGCAGCGATGCGATCTGCTTGAAGAACATCTCGCAGGTGCCGACCGAACCCGGCAGCATGACCAGCGCCGGCCTGTTGCCGCCCGTGTCGATGTATGGCCAATCGTGTGCGCCGATCCGCGCGCTGCGGATCGCGGCGTCGAGATGCCACGGCTGTTCGGCCGTGACCGGGGAGGGGTTACGCGACATACGGGTGCAGGCGCGCGCGATCAGCGCTTCCACGCGCCGGCGGCGACCAGTTCGTCCATCGCCTGATCGGTGAATTCCGCCTTCGGACCGTTGCCGCCGATCACGAACATCAGGATCGCTTCCTCGTTCGGATCGCCGGGCGTGACGTTCTCGAAACGGCGCGCGCAACCGGGCGGGAACGACACCACGTCGAATGGCCCGGCGTCGACGGACTCGACCTCGCCCTTCTCGTTGATCCAGCTGCACCGCCATTTGCCCGTCATCGGGATGAAGGTCTCGTTGGTGTCGTGGTTGTGCATCATCGGGCCGTTGCCGGGCTTGGCGCGGCAATAGCCGAGGTTGAAGCCCTCGGAGACCGGGATCGCCGACATGCGCGCCGCATCGTCACCGACCGGGGAGGTGATCGCGCCGCCTTCGCCTTCCGGCGGCTGGAAACCGATCACGTTATAGAGCGTGCGGATGCAGCCCTTCATCTTGCTGTCGGGCAGGCCGCCGTCCGAACCCTTGAGGTCTTTGAAAAAAGCGACCCGCTTCATCATCTGGGCGCGGGGAAGGCCGGCGCGCGGCAACGTTTCCATGGAGCGTCTCCCTTGCTTGTCTGATGGCTTGTTGAGAATTATTATTGGTCAAATGATCAATAGCGTCAAGAGCCGTCATTGCGGCGTTTTTGACGATGCGGGTGTGGAACTATCGTGTGCGCCGCACAAAAGCTCCGGCCCATGGCCGGGTGTGACGGTCTGGAGTTGCGGACAAGCAAGATGGATGACGCCGCGCTCCGTTTCCGTGCACGGATGAAACCCTTTAAGACAAACGCCATGAAAAAGACGCTGCCAAAGCAACGCTCAAAGACAAAGCATGCGAAGACCGCGCGCCGCCGCGCCGCCGCGCCCGCGCGCAAACGCATCCGCCTCGATCCCGAATTGCGCAGCGGGCAGATTTTGCGCGGCGCGATCGCGTTCTTCGCCGAGCGCGGCTTCGGCGGCCAGACGCGCGAACTGGCGCAGCAACTGGGTATTTCCCAGGGGCTGCTCTATCGCTACTTCCCGACCAAGGAATCCCTGATCGAGCAGATCTACGAAGAACTGTTCGTGAAGCGGTTCAAGCCGGAGTGGGACACGCTGCTGACCGACCGCAGCGTGCCGCTGCTCGACCGGCTCACCGATTTCTATCGCGATTATTCGGAAATGCTGCACGACGACGAATGGGGCCGCATCTATCTCTATTCCGGTCTCGGCGGCTCCAGCATCGCGCGCCGCTTCGCGACGCATGTGACACAGAGCATCTTCACCCGCGTCATTGATGAGTTGCGGCACGACTGCGGCGTGCCGGGCGTCGCCGGGAAACCGATGAGCGAACCGGAGGCCGAATTGATGTGGGGCCTGCACGGCAGCATCTTCTATATCGGCATCCGCAAATCGGTGTACCGGGTCGAACCGCCGCGCGACATCGCCGGCACGGTGCGGCGCATGGTGGAGAATTTCTACGACAACGGCCGCGAGCTGATGCGCGTTTCCGCATCCTGAAGCCAACATAGGGGCGCAACTTTTTCGACGTCATGGCCGGACTTGTTCCGGCCATCCCGTCTTTCGCGCCGTGACACAGATAAGACATGGATGCCCGGGATGAACCCGGGCATGACGGCGGAAAGAGCCGAACGAGCGCTACGCCGCCTGCGCGGTGACGCCAGCGGGCAGCGGCAGCGGCTTGTTGGCGCTCTGCTTCGTCTCCACCGTCATGAAGATCATGTCGGTGTCGCCGATATTGGTGAGGTCGTGCACCTTGTATTCGCCGGGGCCGTAGGTTTCGTGCCGCGTCTCGCCGGGCTGATAGGTGTATTCCACCGTGCTGCCGTCATGCACATGTTGACGGCCGCGGCCGCCATTCACCGAGGTCCAGAAATAATCGAGCACATGGCGGTGGAAGCCGATCCGCTCGCCGGGCGAGAGCTTGATCATCCACACGCGCAGCTTTTCGTTCTCCGAGAGGAGCATCGAGCCGACACAGGGATTGGGATTGCTCGCCTCACGCGCGAACTCGGCCTGCAACTCCGCGGACCACGGCGCGTGATCCTTCGTCAGCGCCGCCTTGTCGGACATGGTCATCGCCATCGGCTTTCCCTCCAACAGTGTGTTGCTGCATACTATAGCAGAGCGGCATCGGCCGCGACATGACGGGTCCGCGATGCAGGACAGCATGCAGCGTACGGCGCTGATCATCGGCGGTTCCATGAGCGGGCTGCTTGCCGGGCTGATGCTGCGCCGCGCCGGATGGGCCGTGACGGTGTGCGAGCGCGCGCAGACCGAACTGGCGGGCCGTGGCGCCGGCATCGTCGCGCAGCCCTCGCTGCTGGCCACGCTCAAGCTGTTTGGCATCGACGCTCGCGATCTCGGCGTCGCGGTGGCAAGCCGCCACATTCTCGATCGCGATGGCAATATCACGACGACGCGCGATTGCGCGCAGGTGCTCACCGCCTGGGAGCGCGTCTATCGCATTCTGCGTGATCTGTTCGGTGACGCCGACTATCGGCGCGGGCAGGGCCTTGCCGATATCGCGCAGGACGCGGATGGCGTCACCGCGCACTTCGCCGATGGCACGACGATGCGTGCCGATCTTCTGGTCGGCGCTGATGGATTTCGCTCGACGGTGCGCGAGCATTGTGTCCCTGGCGTTCCGCTGCGCTACGCTGGCTATGCCGCCTGGCGCGCGCTGGTGCCGGAAGAGAGCCTGCCGGCCGATGTGCTGCGCGATGTGTTTCCGTATATGGCATTCGGCCTGCCACCGGGCGAGCAGTTCCTCGCTTATCCCGTCGCGGGTGACGACAACGATCTGCGGGTGGGCCATCGCCGGCTCAACGTGATCTGGTATCGGCCGGCGGATGAAGCGACTGTATTGCGCGAGCTTCTCACCGATATGCAGGGCAAGACTCACGCTCTGTCGATCCCGCCGCCGCTCATTCGTCCGCAGGTGATCGCGGCGATGAAGGACGCGGCGGAGCGGTTGCTGGCGCCGCAATTCCGCGCCGTGGTGCGGTTGATCGGCAATCCGAATGTCCCGCCGATTTTGCAGCTGATCTATGACCTCGTGGCTCCGCAGATGGCGTTCGGCCGCGTCGCGCTGATCGGTGACGCCGCGTTCCTGATCCGCCCGCATGTGGGCGCCGGCGTATCGAAGGCGGCCGACGACGCAACGGCGCTGGCGCGTGCGCTCGACACACAGCCGGTCGAAGCCGGGCTCAGGCACTTCGCGGCGGAGCGCTATCCGATCGGTCTGCGCGCCGTCGAGCAGGCGCGGCATCTCGGCGCCTATCTGCAAGCGACACGCACCGAGGAGGAGCAGAGCCGGGCGCAGCGCCACAGCACGGACGCGGCAGTGCTGGCGGAAACGGCATTGGTCGATTTCCTCGATGCTTAAGGCGTTTTCAAGTGAAGCGGGTACCGGTTCGCGTGAGGAAAACGCGATAAATCAAAGGAGATACGCGCCGGTGCGGCTGCCCAAATCGTCCGGGGAGTGCTAGATGCGGGCGCCGCCGATCCTCCGGCGCGCCGCAAGCATGAAGTCCGGCAGGTAGCTATTGACCGTATCCGCTCCCATCCTGATGGCCGTGGTGGCCATGTTCCTGTTCTCCTTTGCTGACTTCGCCCTCAAGCGCGCGGCCGACGAGGGTGTGAAGCCGTACCATTCGGTGATGGTGCAGGCGTGGTTCTTCTCCAGCTCGATGATTCTCTATGCGTATTTCAGCGGCCAACTGGTGCCGGTGCCGGCGGCGTTGTGGGGCGCGGCGGCGGGATTGTGCATGGTGGTCGGGTTCTCCGCTTTTACGCGCAGCCTGATGGGCGAGCCGGTCAGCATCCAGGCGCCGGTCTTCCGGCTGAACTTCATCATCGCCGCGATGGTCGGTTTCGTGTTTTTCGGCGAGGCGCTGACGCCGTTGAAAGGTGTCGCACTCGCTCTGGCGCTGCTCGCGGTGTGGTTGCTGCTCGGCAACACGCGCGGCGCGATCAGCCGCCGCGCGCTGGCGCAGGTGCTTGTCGCCACCGTCGCTGTCGGCCTCGCCAATGTGCTGCACAAATTCGGACTACGCGCCGGCGCCTTGCCGGAGACCTTGGTTGCGGCGCAGGCCTGCGTGTTTGTCAGCGTCGCGACGTTGCAGACATTGGTCATCGAAAAGAAGATTGCGCCGCCGCGTGTCGCGTTTCGTTATCCGGTGGTCTGCGCCTATCTGTTCCTGATCGGTTTCCTGACGCTGGTCCGTGGCCTCGCGGTTGGCGAAGCGAGCGTGCTGGTGCCGATCTCGCAGATGGGATTCGTCGTCACCGCCATGCTCGGCATCGTGCTGCTCGGCGAGCGGGTGACGGCGCGCAAGATCGCGGGGCTTATCGCCGCGGTCGTTTCGCTGGCCGCTTTTGCCTGGTAGATTTGCGCGCTTTCGCCGGCTTGCCGCGCTTCACCCTGCCCATGCGTTCGAGCACGGCGCAGACTGCGGCGGTGTCTTCGTCCGGATGGTCCTTGATCGCCGCGCGATAGACCGGCTCGGTAGCGCGGAACACCGGAACCTTGACGCCGATCTCATTGGCGAACGCGCCGATCACGTCCATATCCTTCTTCCACACGACATTCTTCATGGTGGCGGGCGTGTACTGGCTGCGCACCATCATCGGCCCGCGCACCTCGAACATGCGGTTCTGCCCGGCGCCGGCATTGGCGAGTTCGTAGACAAGCTGCGGATCAAGGCCGGCCTTGATGCCGAGCACCATGGCTTCGGCGGCGGCGACGTTATGGATCGCGACCAGCAGGTTCGCGACATATTTCATCTTGCTGCCGTTGCCGAACGCGCCGAGGTAGTAGACCTCGCGGCCGAACGCCCGGAACATTGGCCGCAGCCGGCGGATGGTCGCGGCGTCGCCGCTGGCATAGAAGATCAGATCCTTCGCCGCCGCTTGCGCACCGGTGCCGCTCACGGTGCAGTCCAGCATGATGTGGCCGGCCTTGCGCAACCGTTTTTCCGCGCGCTCCTTGTCGGCGACGGTGAACGTCGAGGTCTCGATGATGACGCGCGGCGGCAGTTTCGCCGCGACGATCTCGCGGACCACCATGTCGAGCGCCTTCGGTCCTGGCAGGCTCACGAGCACATCGCGGGCCTGACGCGCCACGTCGGCGGCGCTGGTGGCGATCTCGACGCCGGCTTTTGCCGCGGCACGGCGTTTCGCGGGAAGGGGATCGAAACCGATCACCCGCCAGCCGGCGGCGGCGAGGTTACGCGCGAATGCGCCGCCCATGATGCCGAGGCCGATCATGCCCACCGTGCCGCGTCTGCGTGCCATCACACCGTCTCCCGCTGAATCGCCGTTGCTCATTCATCCGTGATCGCGATAGCGTCGGCAAGCGGCGTTCCGGAATGTCCGGTCTTCATTGCTGCAAGAGGAGAACCCCATGCCCCTGATGCTGGCCCAGGCGACGCAGATCGTCGACACCGCGCTCGCCAAGGCGCGCGCGCTCAAGCACATGCCGCAAACCGTGGTGGTGCTCGACGCGGGCGGCCATGTGGTGTGCGCCAAGCGCGAGGACGGTGCCGGCATCGTTCGCTTCGAGATCGCCTTCGGCAAAGCCCATGGCGCGCTCGGCATGGGCTGGGGTTCGCGCACCATGATGGAGCGGGCCGCGCAAAATCCGAACTTTCTGACCGGCATCGCGGTGGCGAGCGGCGGCCGGCTGGTGCCCAACCCAGGCGGCGTGCTGATCCGTGATGCGGACGGCGCGATCATTGGCGCCGTCGGCATTTCCGGCGATACCGGTGACAATGACGAGATCATCGCCGTCGCCGGCATCGCGGCGGCGGGTCTGACGGCCGACCCCGGCGGCGCGCATTGACAGGCGACGGGCCGATCCGCATGGCGGGCCGCTGCGGGAAAATTGTCGCGGTCGCTGTGATAATGGTTTGGCCATGGCGGACGGGCCGCTAGGTTGTCTCGCGCCAACGGAGGAAACGGTTCGACAATGAAACTCGGCTTCTTCACCATGCCTATCCATCCGCTGGAGAAGGAGTGGCGGCAATCGCTGCGCGAGGATCGCGAGGCATTCATCCTCGCCGACGAACTCGGCTTCACCGAGGGTTATGTCGGCGAGCACATCACCGATCGCGCCGAGAACATCACCTCCTGCGCGATGTTCATCGCCAGCCTTGTCGATGCAACCAAGTCCATCAAGCTCGGCACCGGCACGGTCAACCTGCCGAACGCGCATCCGGCCGCGGTCGCGGCGCAGATCGCGATGCTCGATCACATGCTCGACGGCCGGTTCCTGTTCGGCATCAGTCCCGGCGGCCTGCTGTCGGACGCGGAAATCTTCGGCAATCTCGACGCCGACCGCAACGCGATGTCCCTTGAGGCGATCAATCAGGTGCTGGCGATCTGGTCCGGCGATCCGCCGTACAATCTCAAGGGTAAGTTCTGGGACATCAGCGTCGCGCGCCAGTTCATTCCAGAACTGGGGCAGGGCTTCGTCGCCAGGCCGCTGCAACGTCCGCATCCGCCGATCGTCGTCACCGCAGTCGCGCCGTTCTCCAAGGGCGTGACCGAGGCGGCGGCGCGCGGCTGGGATCCGATCTCGGCCAACTTCCTGATGCCGCAATGGGTCAAGAGTCACTGGCCGAAATACAAGGAAGGGTGCGAACGTGTCGGCCGCCGCGCCGATCCGGCCAACTGGCGGGTGGCGCGCAGTATCTTCGTCGCCGACGACGAGAAGACGGCGAAAGCCTATGCGACCGACCCGAACGGGCCGTATCGCTATTACTACAGCCAGTTATTCACGAAGCTGAAGATGAACGGCCGCATCGAGCTGTTCAAGACGCGCCGCGACCAGCCGGACGATGAGGTGACGCTCGACACCGTGTGCGACCAGCTCATCACTTACGGCACGCCGGACAAGGTGGCCGACGAACTGATCAAATATGCGCAGACGGTCGGCGACTTCGGCACGCTGCTTTATGCCGGCAAGGACTGGGCCGACCGCGAGCTTGGCCGCCGTTCGATGATCCTGATGGCCGAAAAGGTGATGCCGAAGGTCAACGCGGCACTCGGCCGGCGTTGACGCTCGCTCATCCGGCGGTCCAGCCGCCGTCGATCACCAGCGAGGCGCCGGTCATCAGCGCCGACGCGTCGCTCGCCAGAAACAGGATCGCGCCGGTGAGGTCTTCGGGCTGGCCGACGCGGCCGAGCTTGATGCGGCTGGCGATCGACGCGCGCACGGCGGGGTCGTCGAGATAGGGCCGCGTCATCGGCGTTTCGATGAAGGTCGGCGCCAGCGCGTTGACGCGGATGCCGTGTGGCGCGAGGTCGATCGCCATGGTCTTGGTCAGACCTTCGACCGCGTGCTTGCTGGCGGCGTAGATCGTGCGGTTGGCCGCGCCGATATGCCCGAGTTGCGACGACAGGTTGATGATGCTGCCGCGGCGGCTGGTGTCGATCATCCGGCGTGCCACCGTCTGCGCGATGAAGAACGCCGCGCGCACATTCAGCGACATGACGAAATCGAAATCGTCCTCGCCGGCGTCGAGAAACGGGCCGGGCCGGTTGGCGCCGGCATTGTTGACGAGGATGTCGAACGGCGCGAGTGCTGCGAGCGCCGCGCGCATCGCGGCGGTGTCGCGGATGTCGAGCGGCAGGGTCGCGCAAACCGCGCCGCGATGGCAGAGCGCCAGCGACGCATCTTCGAGATCATCGACATTGCGCCCGGCCAGCGTCACATGCGCGCCGGCTTCCGCAAGCGCGCTGGCGGCAGCGAGGCCGATGCCGCGTCCGCCGCCGGTGATCAGCGCGCGCTTGCCGTCGAGGCGGAACGAAGGTGTGGCGGGCAGCGCGGGTGTAACCATGGGTGACTCGTCATGAAAAGGGTCGCGAGCTTGAACCCGCGACCCCTCATAGCCGAAAAGCCGGCGGCGTCGAAAGGCCGCCTGTTTGACTTTATTTGATGGCTTGCGGATTGATCGGAGAGCCAGTGCCGCCGGTGATGATCAGCGGCGGGCCGCAGAAGAAAAACTCGTAGACGCCGTCCTTGGCGCAGTCTTCCGCCAGCTCCTTCACATAGAACATCTCGCCCATGCACAGGCCCATGGCGGGAATGACCACCCAGTGCCACGGCTGGTTCGCCTCGGTGGTCTCGTTCGGCCGCACCTCGACGCCCCAGGTGTCGGAGCAGATCGCGGCCAGTTCCTTGTCCTGGCACCAGTAGCAGTTCTCGAACTTCACGCCGGGCGCGTCGCCGCCGGCATAGCCGCCCCACTGTTTCTCGGCGAGGCAGCGCTCCATCTGCCCGGTGCGGATAATGACGAAATCGCCGCGGCCGATGCTGACGCCCTGTTTCCTGGCGCAGGCGTCGAGTTCGTCGTTGCCGATGCCTTCGCCATCCTTGAGCCACGGCACGCCGCGGAAGCGGGCGATGTCGAGCAGCACGCCGCGGCCGGTCATCTTGCTTCGCGAATGCTCGATGCCGAGCACCGAGAGGCCGCGCGAGTCGATCAGCTTGGCATCGTGGCCGTTATAGGCCTTGTCCTCGTAGAAAACGTGGCCGAGCGCGTCCCAATGGGTCGCGCCCTGCACGCAGAGGTTCAGCGTGTCGTCGGCGTAGCGGATCTTGTTCCAGTCCTGCTGGCCGGCCACGGCGTCTGTGCCGGTTGCCAGCATTTGATGGATCGGATTGAAGCGGCCGCCGAACAGGCCGTTTTGCGGCCCTTCGCGGTCGAGTGGAATGCCCATGGCGAACGCGCGGCCGGTGCGGATCAGCTTCGACGCGGCGACGATGTGCTCCGGCTGCACATGGTTGAGCGTGCCGATGTGGTCGTCCTTGCCCCAGCGGCCCCAGTTGCTGAGTTTTTTGCTGGCCTCGGCGATCGCCTGCGCACCGACCTTGATCTCCATCGGGAGTCCTCCACGTTTCTTGTTGACTGGTCGCAGACGGATTGTGGCGCGGGGGCAGGGCGGCGTCTACGGCGTGTCCGCAATCCTGCCCAGCGCGCGCAAAACCTTGCCGGGCGTGAACGGCATGTCGGTCAGCGGGGCCGCGCCGAGCGGACGCAGCGCGTCGTTGATCGCGTTCATCACCGCGGCCGGCGCGCCGGCAGTGCCGGCTTCGCCCGCGCCCTTGGCGCCGAGTTCGCTGTCGGCGGTGGGCGAGACCACATGGCCGATGTCGATGTCCGGCATCTCGCCGGCCATCGGCACCAGATAGTCGGCCATGTTGCCGTTCACGAGTTGCCCGCGTTCGTCGTATATGCAGTGCTCGAACAACGCTGCACCGATGCCTTGCACCACGCCGCCGCGGATCTGCTCGTTGACCAGTTGCGGGTTGATGATGGTGCCGCAGTCCTCGACGCACCAATGCTTGAGCAAGGTGACGAAGCCGGTCTCGATATCGACCTCGAGATAGCTCGCCTGGATACCGTTGGTGAAGGCGAACGGCCACTTCTGCGGCACGTAGTGGCGCGTCACCGCCAGCTCCGCTTGAAAGCCGGGCGGCAGCGTGTCCGGCCGGAAATAGGCGACGCGCGCCAGTTCCTCGAGCGTGAGCCGCTCGGTGGTCGTGCCCTTGTCGATGACGAGGCCGTTGGCAATGTCGAGATCGTCCGGCTTCGCTTGCAGGATCGACCCGGCGACCGCGAGCACGTTCTGCCGCAGCGCCTTGCCGGCCTGCCATGCGGCTTCGCCGCCGATGCCGGCCGCGCGCGAGGCCCAGGTGCCGCCGCCATAAGGCGTGTTGTCGGTGTCGCCGGTGACGACGCGGATGCGCTCGATCGGCACGCCGAACGCGGACGCGACCACCTGCGCCAGCATGGCGTCGGTGCCCTGGCCCTGTTCGCTGACGCCGGAATGCACGGAGACGTTGCCCTGCGCGTCGAGCTTGAGCGTCGCGCCGTCCATCGAGGTGATGCGCGCGCCGCCAACGCCGTAGAACGCCGCGGACGGATTGGTCACTTCGATGAAGGACGCAAAGCCGATGCCGCGATAGATGCCGCGTTTGCGCATCTCCTGCTGCTCGGCGCGCAACGCCGCGTAGTTCATCAGCGTGTCGAGTTGCGCCAGCGCCGCGTGATGCGAGAGCAGTTCAAATTTCAGGCCGCTCGGCGATTGCGTCGGATAGCCGTCGTCGGCGATCAGGTTACGGCGGCGGATTTCTAGCGGGTCCATGCCGATCTTCGCCGCGGCGAGATCGACCAGCCCCTCCGTCACCGCGACGGCGATCGGATGGCCGACGGCGCGGTACTGGCACATCACGTTTTTATTCTGGAACACGACACGCGCGCGGGCGCGATAGTTCGGACAGGTATAGGGGCCGCCGACCAGGCTCACGACCTGATTGGCCTCGATGCCGCTGGTGCGCGGATAGACGGAGTAGGGGCCGATGCCGGTGAGATCGTCGATCTCGAACGCGGTGATGGTGCCGTCGGTATTGACGCCGATGCGCGCCCTGACGCGATGGTCGCGCGCATGGATGTCGGTGACGAAGCTTTCGATCCGGTCGGCGACGAACTTCACCGGCCGCTTGAGCATCTTCGACAGCGCCGCGATCGCCATCTCGTCGGCATAGGTGTGCACCTTGATGCCGAACGATCCACCGACATCCTTGGTCAGCACGCGCACCTGTTGCTCGGCAAGGCCGAGATGCTTCGCCATCAGGTTCTGCAGCATGTGCGGCGCCTGCGTCGCCTGATAGACGGTGAGCCGCTGCTCGCCCGGATTCCAGTCGGCGACGATGGCGCGCGGCTCGTTGGTGACGCCGGTGTGGCGGCCGAACAGGAAGGTGGTCTCGACTACCGCGTCGGATTCCGCGAACGCCTTGTCCACCGCGCCGGCATCGAGCGTGCGCTCGAAGGTGAGGTTGTCGCCGAGGCTTTCGTGGATCACGGGCGTCGTCGGATCGAGCGCGGTTTCCGGATCGACGACGACGGGCAATTCCTCGTAGTCGATCTGTAGCAACTCGACCGCGTCTTCCGCTTCGGCGCGGGTGCGGGCGACCACCGCGCACACCGCTTCGCCCTGCCAGCAGGCGCGGTCGATGGCGATGGCGTGCTGCGGCGCGGATTTGAGCCCCTTGAGATGCGTCAGCACGCCGACCCACGGCGTGATGACGGTCGCGAGTTCGGCACCCGTGACCACGGCGATGACGCCGGGCGCGCGCTTCGCGGCAGCGGTATCGATTCCGACAATGCGCGCATGCGCATGCGGCGAGCGGGCGAAGGCGGCGTAGCCCATGCGCGGCAACATCACGTCGCTGACGTAGTGCCCGCGCCCCTGCACCAGCCGGCCGAGATTGGGGCGCGGCACTGCGCGGCCGATATAAGAATTCGGCCGGTCGAGCGCGGACAGGGCCGGCGGAGAGTCGGCGACGATTTTCATGAGCGCCCCCGCGCACGTTCGCGATCTTGTGCGACGCTCTCCACCGCATCGACGATGGCATGGTAGCCGGTGCAGCGGCAGTAATTGCCGGACAGATGTTCGCGGATTGCGTCGCGGCTGAGTGGCGCGGTGGCCTTGTCCAGCAATTCCTGCGCGGTGAGGATCATGCCGGGCGTGCAGAACCCGCATTGCAACGCGTTGCGGCGTACGAACGCATCCTGCAAATCCGCGACCGCGCCGCTGTCGGAGACGCCTTCGATGGTCTCGACCGTCGCGCTGTCGCACTGCACGGCGAGCATCAGGCAGCCGCGCACGATCTCGCCGTTGACCCGTACGGTGCAGGCGCCGCAGACGCCGTGTTCGCAGCCGACATGGCTGCCGGTGAGGTGTAATGTCTCGCGCAGGAAATCGACCAGCGTGGTGCGCGCGGCGACGCGCTCGTTCACTGGCTCGCCGTTGACGGTCAGCACGATGTCGAGCTGGTCGTCGCTCATGCCTTATTCTCCATCATCTGGCTGACGACGCGGCGCAGCAGAACGCCGGCGAGATGGCGGCGCGTCGCGGCGTCGGCCTGCACGTCGCTGGTGAAGGGCAGATCGAGTGCCGCCACGGCGGCATCGATGTGCTGTTCATCAAGCAGATGCCCAGTCAGCGCCCGTTCGGCAGCGGTGGCGCGCAGCGGCCGGTCGGCGACACCGAAGAACGTCAGCCGCACGTCGTGCCAGACGTCGTGCTGCACGCGCGCGGCCGCCGCCAGTCCGGCAATGGCGTAGTCGCCGTGCCGGCGCGCTAGCTCGGCAAAGCCGTAGCGGCGGTCGGGGCTCGCCGCCGGCAGATGCACGCCGGTGAGCATGTCCTGCGGACCGAGCGCCGTCTCAAACAGCCCGGTGAAGAAGTCGTCGGCCGCGACACTGCGGCGCCCATCCGGCCCGGCGATCTGCAAGATGCCGCCGAGCGCCAGCACACAGGCGGGCAATTCCGCGGCGGGATCGGCCAGCGCGATCGAGCCGCCGACGGTGCCGCGGTTGCGGATCGCCGGATGGGCAATGAACGGCATCGCCTGCGCGATCAGCGGCGCGTGCCGCGCGACCACCTCGGAGCGCTCGACCTGCGCGTGACGCGCCAGCGCGCCGATTTCGACGGTATTGCCGTTGAGACGAATGTCGCTGAGGCCGGCAATGCCGTTGATGTCGATCAGCAGGTCCGGCGCCGACAGCCGCATGTTGAGCGTGGCGACGAGGCTCTGCCCGCCGGCCAGGAGCCGCGCGCCGTCGCCATGCGTGCCGAGCAACGCGATAGCATCATCAACCGAAGCCGCCCTCACATAGGCGAACCGCGCCGGCTTCACTGCAGCGTCCTCCCCAGGACGTGTGTATTTTTATAGCCGATATTCTGGCGAGGATCGCGGCGTGCCGCAACTGCGGCGAATCGATCAGCGTGGCAGACTTTTGACGATATCGATGGCGCGGCGCAGCAGCGTCATCGACGCTTCCGGCGTGCGGAACGCGGCGTGGGCCGACAGCGTCACATTGTCCATGCGGGTGAGGGGATGGTCCGCGGCGAGCGGCTCCTGATGAAACACGTCGAGGCCCGCATGGCGGATCGGCCCAGTGCGTAGCCCATCGAGCAGCGCGGCTTCGTCGATCAGCGCGCCGCGGGCGGTGTTCACGATGATCACGCCGGGCTTCATTTTCGCGATCCGTTCGCGGCCAAGGAAGCCCCGCGTCTCGTCGCCGAGGACGAGGTTGATCGAGATCACATCGGCGCGGGCGAGCAGATCGTCGAGCGCGACTTGCTCAACGGGGATGTCCGGCCGCGGCGTCCGGTTCCAGCCGATGACCTTCATGCCAATGCCGGCTCCGATGCGCGCCACCTCGGCGCCGATCCCGCCGAGGCCGATCACGCCCAAGGTCTTGCCAAGGAGTTGCGCGCCTTCGAGCGGCTGCCAGTGGCCGCGGCGCAAATCGCGGTCCATCCGGGCGATGTCGCGCGCGCAGGCGAATATCAGCGCGATGGTGTGCTCGGCGACGGCCGTATCACCATAGCCCTTGATGATGTGCACCGTGACGCCGCGCTCCTTCAGCTCGGCGATGTTCATGTAGCTCGCCGCGCCGGTGCCGAGGAACACGATGTGCTTGAGTTGCGGGCACTGGGCCACCAGTTCGGTCGGCATATAGGAGTGATCGTCGAGCGCGACATCGTAGCCGGCGATCAGTTGCGGCAACTCGGCGGTGACATAGGGCGCGGTGTTGACATGGATCGGCGGGTCGCCGGCGCCATGCACGCGCGGCCACAGCGGCGCGAGTTGCTGATTGCAATCGATGAAGATGGATTTCATGGCGGCCTGGCTATCCCTGGAGCGGTCGCCGCACTAAGAGCGTTCGGGACGTTGACGGTCAAGCCCACGCGATATCAACGCGCGACGATCGGCTGCGCCTCCAGTACCGGCTCGCGCAGGGGGACGTCGACGAACTGCGAGCCTTCCTCGAACCAGGTCTTGGGCGCCGGCTGGCCCCACAAGGTCTGGCGCTGCGGATCGCGCAGCGACCAGCGCAGCGGTTCGAGATCGGGATCGACCGTGAGGTAGTCCGAGGTGAACAGCTCCACACGGTGATTGTCGGGATCGCGGCAGTAGAGGAAGAATGCATTGGAAATGCCGTGCCGTCCCGGTCCGCGCTCCATATTGGCAAGGAAGCCGGACGACGCCATCACGTCGCAGATGTGCAGGATGTCGAGCGCGGAGGCGGTCCAGACGCCGATATGGTGCAGGCGCGGGCCGCGCCCGTTGGTGAACGCAAGGTCGTGGACATTGCCCTTGCGGTGCATCCACACCGCCCAGAGTTTCGGGTCGTCGCCGTCGGTCTCCGTGTATTCGGTCAGGCGGAAGCCGAGCGAGGTATAGAAGTCGTAGGACGCCTGCACGTCCGGTGTGAAGCAGTTGATGTGGTCGATGCGCTGGATGCGCGCGCCGCGATATTCGGCGTAACGGCGGATCAGGCACTCGGCCTTGTCCATGCTGGCATAGAATTCGAGCGGCATGCCGAGCGGGTCGGACGCGCGCAAGGTGCGGCCCTGATAGGGCACCGTCTCGAACGCGGCCGGCAGCCCGCGCTGGTTGAACCAGCGGGCGGCGCGGTCGAGGTCCTCCTCGCTCGCCACCTTGAAGCCGAGCCGATGCACGCATGGCTCGCCGGATTTCAGGAGCCGGATCGAATGGTGCCCGCGCTCCTCGACGGCGCGCAGATAGAGAGCGTCCGGCGTTTCGGCGGTGACGATATAGCCGAGGCAATCCACATAGAAGGCGCGGGTGCGGCCGATGTCGCGCGAGCCGAACGAGACATGGCTGGCGCGGACGATGTTGAACGGCGGATCGAAGACCGGCGGCTTGATCGGCATGGGAGAAGCCCTTTTAGGCGGCGCGGCCGGCGGCGGACCGGACGGTGTTCTTGCGCGCGGTGATGTTGTCGATTTCCTCGATCTCGACGGTGATCGCGGTCGGGTGTTTCTCGAATGCGCGCGTCATGCGCTTGTCGATGACGGCGAGCAATGCCTCCGCCAGCGCGGTGCGTATCTCCTCGCTGCGGCCGATCCGCAGCCGCGCGGTGACGTGGACGAAGGCATTGGCCGGATTGCCGTCTCCGACGCGGGCGTTGGAGCGCCGCTCGGCGCGGGTGCGGATCGCGGCGATGTCCGCTACCTTGCTGTCGATCGCGCAGCGATGCACGTCGTCGATCAGACCGGAAACGTCGAGAGTGTCTTCGAGGTTGGCGGAATATTCCACGATCACATGCGGCATGATGCTGCTCCCGGTCGTCTCGCCATGCCGCGGCGATTGACGCCCCGCGGCAGATGCTTAACATGTTAAAGGTCTGGCGGACGCCGTCAAGCGGCCGGGACGGGGATAAAAGGGACGATCATGAAGCTCGCAAGCTATCGGTTTCGCGGACGGGACAGCTACGGCGCGGTGAGCGGCGACGGTATTGTCGAACTGAAATCGCGGATGCCGAAATATCCGACCTTGCTCGACGTGTTGCGTGGCGGCGCGCTGGCGGAGGCGGCGGCCTGCATGCACAACGTCCGTCCCGATGCGCCGCTGGCTGAGGTCGAACTGCTGCCGCCGCTGCACGCGCCGGAGAAAATCCTGTGCATCGGCATCAATTACGCCAACCGCAACAAGGATTACGACATCGCCGAGGTGCCGACCTATCCGAGCATGTTCTATCGCGCGCCAGCCTCGCTGGTCGGCAGCGGCCAGAACCTGCTGATCCCGGTGGAATCCGAACAGCTCGACTATGAAGGCGAGGTCGCGCTGGTGATCGGCAAGGGCGGGCGGCGCATCGCCCGCGCCAATGCGCACGAGCATATCGCGGGCTTCACCTTGTGCAACGAAGGCACGATCCGCGACTGGATCCGCCACGGCAAGTTCAACGTGACGCAAGGCAAGAACTGGGACGCGACCGGCAGCATCGGCCCATGGATCGTTACCGCCGACGAGATCGATCTGGCGAAGCCGCTGCACCTCACCGTGTCGCTGAACGGCGCCGTCACCCAGGACGACACCACCTCCAACATGATCTTCCCGTTCGCCGAGCTGATCCGCTACGTCAGCACCTTCATGACGTTGAAGCCGGGCGACATCATCTCAACCGGCACGCCGGTCAAGCGCAACAAGAGCGAGACGCCGGTCTGGCTCAAATCCGGCGATGTGCTGGAAATTTCCGTGCCGGAGATCGGAGTGTTGCGTAACACGGTTGCGGCGGAACGATGAGCGGTCCGATCCGTCCGTTCGAGCGGTCGCTGCCGATGCAGTTGATGCGTGCGCGCGAGGCGGTGATGGCGCGGTTCCGCCCGCATCTCAACGCGCGCAACCTCTCGGACCAGCAATGGCGCATCATCCGCGCCCTGAGCGAGACGGATGCGCTGGAGATTGTGGAATTGTCCGGACGCTGCTGCATCCATCCGGCGTCGTTGTCACGCATGTTGCCGGCTCTCGAGCAGGAGGGGCTGGTGAAACGGCACAATCATGCGCGCGATCAGCGTCGCAGCGTCATGTCGCTGACGGTCCGTGGCCGCCGCTTGTTCCGCGAGATGGGGCCGGAATCCGAGGCGATCTATGCCGCGTTGGCGCGCGATATCGGTGCGGCACGGCTGTCACAACTCTATGCCATGCTCGATGCGCTGATCGCGACACTCGAACAACCGGCGATTGTCAATCGAAAAATGAGGCCGCGAAAAACACGGGTTGCCAAAGTCGCCAGTCGCGCTAGGAGTGCGCGGTCGAAACGATAGAGTTCAACGTCGCCTCATGACGACAGATGAAAAACGCGCCGCCTGTGTGATCGGCTGGCCCGCCGGTCACTCGCGGTCGCCGCTGATCCATAACTACTGGATCAAGCAGCATCAGTTGAATGCGGAATACCGCAAGGAGCCGGTGCCGCCGGAGGAGTTCGCGGCGTTCGTGCAGTCATTGCGCGCGCGCGGCTATGTCGGCGCCAATGTCACGCTGCCGCACAAGGAAGCGGCATTGAAACTGAGCAAGCCCGACGATCGTGCCACCGGAGTCGGCGCCGCCAACACACTTTATTACGACGGCGACGTGCTGCGCTCGACCAACACCGACGTCGAGGGCTTCCTCGCCAATCTCGATGCCACCGTGTCCGGCTGGGATCGCGGTCTCGACTCCGCGGTCGTGCTCGGCGCGGGTGGGGCGGCGCGCGCGGTGGTCTATGCGCTGCGGTCGCGCGGCGCGGGGCGCATCCACGTGGTCAATCGCAACGTCGAGCGTGCACAGGTGCTCGCCAAGCGGTACGGCAAATCGGTGCGGGCGGCGCGGTGGGAGGAGATGACCGGGCTGCTCGGCGCGGCCGGCATATTGGTCAACACGACAGCGGCTGGGATGAGCGGGCAGCCGCCGCTCGAGGTCAATCTGCGCTGCGCCGATTCCACCGTCATCGCCGAGCTGGTTTACGACCCGCTGGAAACGGGCCTGCTGAAACTGGCACGCGAGCGCGGGCTGCGCACGGCCGATGGGCTCGGCATGCTGCTGCATCAGGCGGTGCGCGGTTTTGAACTCTGGTTCGGGGTGAAGCCGGAGGTGACGCCCGAGCTGCGCGCGCTGGTCGAAGCTGATCTGCGCAAGCCTGTGGCCTGACGCCGGGAATAGCCGGAGCTGGCCGGGGTTTGTTGGGGAATGCGCGGTGCCGCCGCGGTGCCGCCGGTTCCCGGAGGCATGTTCCCATGTCCATATCCATCGTCGTCAAGGCCGCCGCGCTGTGTGTCGCGCTCGGTGTCGCGATCCCCGCTCTGGCGCAGGCGCCGCAATCCACCCGTATCCGTGGTCAGGTCACGGCGGTCGATGGCAATCTGCTGACCATCAAGACGCGCAGCGGCGCCGATACCAAGGTGGCGCTGACGGCGGACGCCAATGTGATGGCGTTCGTGCCGGCCACCATCGGCGATGTGAAGGCCGGCTCCTATGTCGGCGTGACCGCGATGCCGGAGCCGGACGGCTCGCAGCGCGCGCTGGCGATCCACATTTTCCCGGAGGCGATGCGCGGCGTCGGCGAAGGACATCGGCCGTGGGATCTTCGGCCCAACAGCACCATGACCAATGCCGCCGTCGACTCGACCGTGTCGAGCGTCGATGGGCAGACGCTGGTGGTGAAATACAAGGACGGCGAGAAGAAAGTCGTGGTGCCGCCGCAGACGCCGATCGTTTCCTACGCCAAGGGTGATCGCGCGGAGATCAAGCCCGGTGCGCAGGTGATCGTGATGGCGGCGACGAAGAAGCCGGACGGCTCGCTCGAAGCCAACCGCATCAATGTCGGTCGCGGCGTGACGCCGCCGATGTGATGTCGGCGTTCAATGCTCGCCGGAAAAATGCGAGCGGCGGATATGGCGCACCAGGCTCCAGATCGTCAGCGCCGCGAGTGGCACGAACCCGGCAATCACGAACGCCGGCTCGACATGGATCAGGCCGGCGTCGTGTGCGCCCTTGACGATGTAGCCGAACAGCCCGACCACGTAATACGTGATCGCGGCGACGGATAATCCTTCGACTGTCGCCTGCAGGCGAAGCTGCAGCCGCGTGCGTTCGTTCATCGAGGTGAGCAGATCGCGGTTCTGTTGCTCCAGTTCGACATCGACGCGGGTGCGCAGCAGGTTCGCGGTGCGGGCGAGCTTGCGCGACAGATTGGCCTGCCGCTCTTCAATCGTGATGCAGGTGCGCATTGCCGGTGCCATGCGCCGTGCGAGGAACGACGACCAGGTCGGCAGGCCGCCGACCTTGCGCTCGCCGATGGTCTGCAGCCGCAGATGCACGATCTCGTTGTAGGCGCGGCTGGCGCCGAAGCGGAACAGGCTCGCGGTGGCGCCGGCTTCCAGTTCGGCGGCGAGCGCAGTGAGTTCGTCGAGCAGGCGATGATTGTCGGTGAGGACCGAGGTGCCGCGCATCTCCTCGGTGATTTCCGCGAGCCGGCGCTCGATGGTGTTGATCGAGGGTGAAAGCCGTTGCGCTTCCGGCAGACCGAGCAGCGCGAGGGTGCGGTAGGTTTCCAGTTCGATCACGCGCTGCGCCAGCGCGCCGGCGCGCTCCGCGCCGAGGCCACGGTCGACAATCAGCACGCGGACGAACCCGCCGGGATCGGTCTGGAAGTCGGTGGCAAACAGTGCCAGGCCGTCCGAGTTCTCCGCGACCGCAAGGCTGGCGCGGTCGAACAGCTTTTCCGGCGGCGTCTTCAACGCGCTCTCGGGAAGGAGATCGACATCGAGCGCGACCAGCAGCGGACCGGGCTGCGGCAACTCCGCCATCGGTGTGGCGAGTGTCGCGGCCGGGGGATGGAACGGCGGCTGCGCGGCGGAGGGCAACTCCCAGGTATAGGTGGTGAATTCGGAATGCTGTTCCCAGCGCATCACCGTGCCGCCGAAGGTGACGCGATGCTGCCGATCGCTCGGTTTGGGTGCGGCGAGGCCACGCCGTTCGCAGAACGCGGTGAGTGCCGCCTGATCCGCCGTCGCGCGCCCGCCAGACGTGTCGAACGCGAAATGCAGGATGCGTCGCGGCGTCTCGATGGCGGTGAACGGCCGGGCGTGGACTTCGCCGAGGATCGCCGCGCGCAACGGATGCGCCGCCAGATGACGTCCGCCTTCGCCGATCGATACGTCTGCGCCCCTATGCGCGCTCATGTCCGCCCCCGTGCACCGGTGGTCGCATGAGGATGTGATGTCCGCAAGACGGGAGGCTCCCTCATGCCCAATCGATAGGCAGGGATGATGCCAAAATGTGAGCGCGGCGTCAGCGGGTGCTGTGTCCGGCGGCGTTAGCTGTTGGTCGAAGGCAGGTTCTCCGTGGCGGCAACGTCCGCTCTGCCGGTTTTCAAGCGAGCGGACCTTGGCACGCTGATTGCAAATCCCGGTCAACCCCGTCGGCGTGGTGCAACGTGTCGGGGAGCGCACGGCGTCCGTGTTCGCTGATGCGGCGTCACGGAAAATCGCCGTCCGATGCCATCGTTTGACCTGATGCAAGCCGGGAGCAACCCATGAAACGTGCTGACCTCACCGAGAAACTGCTCGACATCAAGCGCGAGAACGGCTGGAGCTGGGCCTCCATCTGCGGGCAGATCGGCGGCATGTCGCCGGTGATGGTGACGGGCGCGATCCTCGGTCATCAGAAGATGACCAAGCCGATGGCGGCGCAGGCGGCCAAGCTGTTCGGCCTTAGCAAGGCGGAGGAGCGCATGCTCAACGAGGTGCCGATGCGCGGCGCCGGCACGGCGATGCCGCCGACCGATCCGCTGATCTACCGGTTCTACGAACTGGTGATGATCAACGGTCCGGCATGGAAGGCGCTGATCGAGGAGGAATTCGGCGACGGCATCATGTCGGCGATCGACTTCGACATGACCATCGAGCGGCTGCCGGACCCGAAGGGCGACCGCGTGAAGATGGGCATGACCGGCAAATTCCTGCCGTTCAAATATTATGGCGCGCAGGGCAACGAGCAGATGCTCGGCTACAAGGAAGAGTAGGGCGCCTGCGCCTCAGCAGCGTTACTGGTTGATTTCCGGCTCGACCAGTTTGGCGAGGTTGCGCAGCGATTCCTGCCAGCCGAGATAGCAGGCTTCGGTCGGGATCATGTCGGGGATGCCCTCCTGCACGATGCTCACCTCGGTGCCGACCGACACTTTCTTGAGCGTCACCGTGACCTGCATCTCACCGGGCATGTTCGCGTCGTCGAATTTGTCCGTGTAGCGCAGCTTTTCGCCCGGCACGAGTTCCTGATACTGCCCGCCGAACGAATGGCTGTGGCCGGTGGTGAAATTGCGAAACGACATCTTGTGCGTGCCGCCGACTTTCGCCTCGAGATGATGCACCGTGCAGGTGAAACCATTCGGCGGCAGCCATTTCGCCACCGCATCGGGCTCGAGGAAGGCGCGATAGACCTTCTCGGGCTTGGTGGTGAGAACGCGGTGCAGTCGAACGGTACCGGGCATGGGTGTTCCTCTCGAAACGGATGTCGATGGTGCGCCGGCCGGCAGCTTACAGCGGCTTGCGGTGTCATGTAACCGGCGCGCCGCGGGTTCCCGATCCCGATAGCAGCGACGAGCGTTGTTCCGTCAGCGCCGCGCGGATCGCTCTTTCTCCCTGCGCCGCCCGGCTGCTTCGGGGGGAGAGAGACGCCCGGCGCCTGCCAATCGCAGCATGCGTCGGAACTGCGGACAGTCCAGATGATCCGGCGCCAGGCAGGCCGCCACATGGCGCAAGCCGTTCTGCATCGCCTTCAGGCGGCGGATGGCGGTGTCGAGTTGGTCGGCTTTTTTCAACATCTGCTTGCGGTCGATCTTCGGCCGACCATCGGGCGCAAACATCGCGGCGATATCATCGAGGCTGAAGCCGCCGGCGCGTGCCAGAGCGATCAGCGACAGTTGTTGCAGCACGCTCGGCTCGAACAGTCGGCGCAGGCCGCGGCGCCCGACGGATCGGATCAGTCGCCGCTCCTCGTAGAAGCGCAGCGTCGAGGCCGGTACGCCGGAATGGCGGGCCACCTCTGCGATATCGAGCATGCTCATCGCTTGACCTCAAGTGAACTTGAAGTGGCAGAAGGTGCGCTATGGCACCGCCGGGCGCAAGGGCCCCGGAGTGCGCGTGGAGAGGATCATGGAAACCGTCATTCGAGCCGTTGTGATCGGGGTCGGCGCCACAGCGGTGATGGACCTGTGGGGATTGCTGCTGAAGCGCGGCTTTGGCGTGCGCGGGCTCGATTATGCGATGGTCGGCCGCTGGCTCGGCCATATGCCGGCGGCCCGCTTCGCGCATGCCAGCATCGCGGCCGCCGCTCCGGTGCGCGGCGAGCGTGCGCTCGGCTGGATCGCGCATTATGCGACCGGCATCGTCTTTGCCGGGCTGCTGCTCGCCATCTGCGGTGCGGACTGGGCGCACCGGCCGACCGTGTTGCCGGCGCTGGTGACGGGACTGGCGACGCTCGCCGCGCCGTTTCTGCTGATGCAGCCCGGCATGGGACTCGGCATCGCCGCGTCCAAGACGCCGCGTCCGAACGTCGCGCGGTTGCGGAGCCTCATCACGCATCTGGTATTCGGCGCGGGGCTTTATGCGGCTGCGTTGGTCGCGACCCAAGCCTATTGACTTTCTTCCTATATGCCTATAATCCTATCCCTGTCCTGCTCACGAGGGGCGTCATCATGAGGCGTCTTGATGGT
>MKWA01000008.1 GCA_001899285.1 Rhizobiales bacterium 64-17 | reverse complement strand
AGGGTCTGAGGAAATACGGGCGCACCCGGCGCCGGCCAAACAATACGGGTGATGACGCACGCCTTCATGTCATCGGCTGTTTGACAATCGCATCGGACGACAAGGGACAGCCGATAACGGCGGGATATTTCAACCCGTTCGTCCCCGCGAAAGCGGGGACCCACGCTTGGCCACATCGGCAGTTGTGCAAGAAGCAAAGTGTGGATTCCCGCTTTCGCGGGAATGAACGGGGAGAGAGAAGCGTCACTCTCGCTCCGCCTCATTCTGAGGAGCATCGCCATCAGCGCGTTTACGCGCGCCTTCGACGCGCTATGGCGATGCGTCATCGCAAGTCGGCCTTGGCCGACTTACGCATCAAAGATTCCCATCTCGGGTAAACCCGAGATGGGTGGACGAGGCGGCCACAGTTGCGCACCCACTCATCTTTCTTTGACACGATCCTGACGGATCGCTTCTGGTTCGAGCCGCCCGCCGTCGCTCTACGAGCTTCGGCGCGGCTCCTCACCATGAGGCTCAGAGAGGGAGAGAGAGAGAGAGAGAGAGAAGTGCATGCCTCAGCGCGTCATGCGCGACGCGCGCTTACGCCGTCTCCTTGCGCGGATCATACGGCTTCTCCGCGCGCCACTTGGTCATCAACTCCTGCAACGCCGGATCGGCCGCGTCCGGCAGCACGATGCTGACGGCGGCGAGCAGATCGCCTGTGCCGCTCTTGGTCTTCAGCCCCTTGCCGCGCAAACGGAACGTGCGGCCCGAACTGGTGTTCGCCGGGATCGACAATTCCACCGCGCCGGTCAGCGTCGGCACGCGCACCTTGCCGCCGAGCACCGCTTCGTCGAGCGTGATCGGCACGGTGATGCGCAGGTTCTGCCCCTCAACGGTGAACTGCGCATGCGGCGCGACCGTCACCTCGATCAGGAGATCGCCCGCGCCCCACGGACCCTTCTGCCCCTGACCTTTCAGGCGAATGGTCTGGCCGCTGGTCAGACCCGCGGGAATCTTGACCTCAACATCCTTGCCGTTCGGCAGGCGCACGCGCTCGGTCGCACCGTTCGCGGCTTCTTCCAGCGTGATGGTCAGCGCCGCCTTGATGTCGGCGCTGACGCCGCCGTGATCGGCTTCGGCGAAATCCGGATCGGAGCGCGCACGCTGCGCACGGCCGCCAAACATGTCGCGCAGGATGTCCTCGAAACCGCCGGCACCACCTGCACCGCCGGCGCCGCGTCCACCGGCCTGGCGCTGGAAGCCTTCGGGGCCGAACGAAAAGCTCTCAAAGCCGGCGCCGCCGCCCGGATTGAACCCGCCTTGCTGGAAGTGGCGCGGATCGAATCCACCGGCACCGCCCTGCCCGCCGAAGCCTTCAAATCCCTGGAAGCGCGGCTTGCCCTCGGCATCGATCTCGCCGTTGTCGAACTGCTTGCGCTTCTTCTCGTCGCCGAGAATCTCGTACGCGGAATTCAGCTCGGCAAAGCGCGACGCCGCGTTCTTGTCCTGCTTGTTGGCATCAGGGTGCAGCTTCTTGGCAAGCTTGCGGAACGCGCTCTTGATCTCGCTCGCGCTCGCACCCTTGGACACCCCCAGAACCTGATAGGGGTCGCGCATTCACGTCGTCTCCTGTCTGAAACTCATATTAGCCCATTCCCGCACGCACCTCGATGGCGCGGCCGGGTCAGGGATCGATTGTGCCTAAAATGTGGGGTGTCCGGACGACTGTTGCAACGCGCGCAGGACAAATACGAACACCGGAGACCGCGCCGGCGATCAGGTCCGCCGCCACAGTTTCAGCGAGCGGATGTCCCAGGCCGCCGTGCGGTCGCCGCTCTTGCGGCAGGCCTCGCCCTGCATCCAGGCTTCCTTGCTCGCTTTGACGTGGCTCGCCAGAAAATCGCGGCACACCAGCCCCTCGGAGCGGTAGTCGGTGCCGAGCGGCGTCACCGTGCCATAGGCGCCGGTCGCCGGATTTTCCCACGACAGGCTGATGTCCTTGCGCCCGCCGCGCAGCACCTCGGCGGCGGCGCGGCGCGCAAAGACGAGATCGGCGTCGGGCGGCATCTGTTCCGCCTTCGGGATCGAGCCGGTGGTCTCCGGATCGCCCTTCGCCGAACTGCCGGATTTCGAGAACAGGTTGTCGAGCTGGTAGGACATGCTGCAGCCGGCGCAGGCGAGGCCCAGCATCCCGGCGGCGATCAGCGGCGGCAGCCGGCGCAGCCATAGGCGCACCCGTCCGCTTCCTTTATAACCGCCGCGCCGGATGGTCCCGGCCCGCGAATCCTGTTGGTCAGTCATGTCAGACACGTCGTCGATCAAACACCCGGCCTGGTTAACGAGTGGTGATTTCACCGCCGCCGAGGAGCCGATGGCGCTATTTCATGCCTGGTTCGAGGAGGCGAGCCGGTCCGAGCCGCGTGATCCGAACGCCATGGCACTGGCCACGGTCGATGCCGACGGGCTTCCCGACGTCCGGATGGTGCTGCTCAAGGGCGTCGATGATCGGGGTTTCGTGTTCTACACCCACGCCACCAGCCAGAAGGGCCGCGAGCTTGCCGCCCATCCCAAGGCCGCCGCCGTGTTCCACTGGAAGTCGCTGAACAAGCAGATCCGCATCCGCGGCCCGGTCGAGGTGGTATCGCCGGCCGAGTCCGACGCCTATTTCGCCACCCGCGCCAAGCCGGCGCAGATCGGAGCCTGGGCCAGCAACCAGTCCGAACCGCTGGAAAGCCGCCTTGCCTTCGAGAAGGCGATCGCCGTCTACACCGCCAAATACGCGATCGGAACCGTGCCGCGCCCGCCGCACTGGCAGGGCTACCGCATCCGCCCGCAGAGCCTGGAATTCTGGCAGGACCGGCCGTTCCGCCTGCATGACCGCGTGGTCTTCACCCCCGCCGCCAGCGGCGGGTGGGACAAGACGCGCCTTTACCCGTGAGCTAACATCGCCCCCATGCCCTCCCCCTCAGACAACCAACGCCGCCGGGTTCTGCTGCTCACCGGCGCGAGCCGTGGCATCGGCCACGCCACCGTGAAGCGGTTCTCCGCCGCCGGCTGGCGGGTCATCACCTGCTCCCGGCACGGCTTCCCAGAAAACTGCCCGTGGGAGATGGGGCCGGAAGACCATATCCAGGTCGACCTCGCCGATCCGGCCTCGACCGACGCGGCGATCGCCGAGATCAAGCGGCGGCTGCCTGATCATCTGCTCGACGCACTGGTGAACAACGCCGCCATTTCCCCCAAGGGTGACGGCGGCGGCCGGTTGAGTGCCATCGCCACCACGCGCGACGACTGGCACCATGTGTTCCAGGTGAACTTTTTCGCGCCGATCATGCTGGCGCGCGGCCTGCTCGATGAATTGCAGGCGGCGAAAGGATCGGTGGTCAACGTCACCTCGATCGCCGGCTCGCGCGTGCATCCGTTCGCCGGCGCCGCCTACGCCACCTCGAAGGCCGCCCTCGCCTCCCTGACCCGCGAGATGGCCGCCGACTTCGGCAAGCTCGGCGTGCGCGTCAACGCCATCGCGCCGGGCGAGATCGACACCGCGATCCTGTCGCCGGGAACCGACAAGATCGTCGCCGAGCAAATTCCGATGCACCGCCTCGGCACACCGGACGAAGTGGCGAAGATCATCTATGTGCTATGCACCGAGACATCGTCCTATGTGAACGGTGCCGAAATTCACATCAACGGCGGCCAGCACGTCTGAAATCGACCGGCACGAACCGCTCCGGCGATTTCCCAAAATCACCGCACGCGAACCACATGGCATTCGCAGTTCTGCCGTGAATGTCGTGCATGATGGGTATCGACCGGCAGGCCAGACGAACCATCTGAATGACCCGACCATTGGACGCGACCGAGCTGACGGCACTCACGCTGTTCGCCAACGGCCGCTCGGCCGACGAGATTGCGCAGACGCTCTCCCTCAGCAAAAGCATGGTGCAGCACCATCTGCGGGTCGCGACCCGCAAGCTCGGCGGGCGCAACCGCGTGCATGCCGTCGCCATCGCCGTCGAAACCGGGCTGATCAAGCCGGCACGCGGTGAGCGGGCATAGCGCCACCTCCGAAAAGCAAAAGCCCCGGCGGACCGGGGGTCTGCTTTGTTTGCGTTGGATACGAACCGCGATCAGGCGGCCGCGACGTGCTGCCCAGCCGTATCCTCGACGCTGGTTTCCTCGTCACGTTCCGGAGCGCTCGCCGGCAGCCGCATCACCGCGCGCAGCAGGCTCTGCATCTCCAGGGCCGCGGTGAGATGCGACATGGTCGGCCGCACGCCAAGTGTCGCCTTGGTCAGTTCGTCCATCGCCGTGAGGCCGCGCGGATAGAATTCGCGGAAGATCGTCCGCTCGGCGAGCCCGTCGACGACGCGGAAACCGTTGGCTTCGGCAAGATGAGCGAGCGCGGTGCCAACCAGTTCCTTGTTGCGGTTCTTCGTGGTGGAGAGCCGGTTGCGCAGCACGATCCAGTCGAGTTCGCCGGTGATGCGCGTGCGGCGACCGGCCTCGACCACGTCCACATAATGCCCCGGCGCGGCAATCGCGAAGGTCTTCGGATCGACGCTGCCAAGCACTTCGAGGTCGACAAAGCTGTCGTTGAGCGGCGTCACCAGCGTGTCCCCGAGCGAATGCGCCATCGCGCCGAGATAGTGCATGTGGCCGGGCGTATCGATGATGACGTAGCGATGGTCGGAGGCGAAGGTCTCGACCGCAGAGCCGAACGCCTCGCGGCCTGCGACTTCATTGCCGGTCTGAAATTCGCCCTCTTCGTCGAAACACAGATGCGTCGGCACCGGCAAATCGAGATTCGTCTCCCGCGCCCACATCAGGCGATTATCGATGAAATGCGTCAGACTGCGCTGCCGCGTGTCGAGGTCGATGGTCGCGACCGAATTGCCGGCGCGGATGAGGCCGATCGCGAGGTTGACGGCAACGGTCGATTTGCCCGATCCGCCCTTCTCATTGGCGACGACAATGATACGGGCAGACGGTGACGTTTCATCAGTCATGGTGCACGGCTCCTGCATTGCGACATTTCCTGCCTCGCCAGCGGAAGCCTGTTCTCGCTTCGCGAACCGGTGCGACAGATTCCATTTGGCCGAACGCCAGACATGTCGGCGCCGTGCGTACCGTCGCTGATTCTTTAAGAAAAAGATTCTGTTTTTTTGGGCGAAATTTCCGGAGTCAGATCAAGGACATGACTCGCTGCATGTGCGGACGAAGCTGTGCGGGCAGGAAAATCGCGCAGCAATGCAAAGATTTCGCGGCAAGGTTGCAGCAGCGCTCAATCGCTACAGCCACTTCTTCCATTTGAAGTAGATCACCGGGATGACCGCGGCGAGCACCATCAGGCCGACCGCGAACGGATAGCCCTGCAACCATTCCAGTTCCGGCATGTGTTTGAAGTTCATGCCGTAGATTGACGCGATCAAGGTCGGCGGCATGAACACCACGGCCGCCACCGAGAAGATCTTGATGATGTCGTTCTGCTGGATCGACACCATGCCAAGCATGGCGTCGAGCTGGAACGTGATCTTGTTGGTCAGGTAAGTCGCGTGGTCGGTCAGACCGCTGACGTCGCGCTGCATCGACTTCAACTGGGTGCGCGTGTCCTTGGACCAGCGCATGCCCTCCGCTTCGTTGAGCAGGAAGATCAGCACACGCCCGACCGAGACGAGGCTTTCGCGCACCTTCGATGCCAGGTCGCCCTTGCGACCGAGCGAGCGCAGGATCTCGTTCTGCGACATGCGCGGGCTTGCGGCATCCTCCGGCTCGAAAATCGCATGCGAGACCTGATCGACCTCGGCACCGGCGCGCTCGAGGATGTCGGCGGCGCGATCGACCACCGCATCGAGCAGATCGGTGAGCACCGTCTCGCCCGACACGTTCGGCTGACAAGCGCGGCCGAGCTTGTGATCGACGATGGTGAACGGCCGTGGCTCGTCGTAACGCACCGTGACCAGCCGCTGACCGGCAAGGATGAACGTCACTGCTGTATGTTTCGGCGTCGCGGTGTCAGATTGGCACATCAGCGTCGCGGTCATGTAGCGCGCGCCGTTCTCGATATAGAGGCGGCTCGAGACCTCGATCTCCTGCATCTCCTCGCGGGTCGGGACGGCGATGCCGAGCAGCTTCTCCACCACCTTGTCCTCGCCCGGCGTCGGCGAGACGATATCGATCCAGACCGCGGTATCGGGAATCCGGTCGCCGACCTCGACGAGGTGACGTTCCAGCATCCCGCTTTTCAGGACATAGGCCGTAAGCATCCGCGCCCTTCAACGATCCATATCGACGATCGCCGGACAGCGAACGGTCTCGGCCACCAGAGGAGATGTCCGTTAAAGTGTCTCGGCCACAGTCGTGTGACAAGAGCCCACACGGAAAGCCGGTCACAAAAAACGCAACAGCACGAGGCCAACGCGCACCGTCGCGGCTTTCACCACAGCGTCAGGCCCAGTCGAGGCCGGATTGAACCAAGGCCGCTTCCGACCAGCGGCCGGATCATTCAACCGTCAGTCGAGATCGCGCAGTCGCAGCGGCAACTCATCCGCGCGGCCATCCCGACGATGATGGTCCGCGTCGGGGACCGGGTCCGGCCAACGCATCGCCGCGGCCACCGCGGAAATCCCAATGGGGCGATACTGGTCATGCAGGCCGGTTCCGGCCCAACCGCGATCCGAGGCAGTCCGGCCAGTCGCGCGACCGGGGTCGTGAGAATGATGAGAGGTATTGCGGTCCGGCATTTCTGGACCCCCTTTCCTATGCGTTTCGCTGGCGTTTCCTTCGGGCGTCCTTTTGTGACGCTCTTGGCCGACCGGCCCATTTGAGGCCGCCGACACCGAAATGTTCTGCGTCAAAGGCGGCGGAAATGGGCGACAAATCGTGAAGTATCGTGACTTTCGCGCCGCGCCCGCCACCTTCGGCGCCGGTCCATCGGTGATCGCGCGTTATGGTAAACTGGCCGTTAACCGTTGCGCGCCAAGCTCCCGTCCGAGACGCCACGCGACCGAAGGGCCGGGTGGATCTGGAGCGGTTCGCAACTGCGGTATTCCTGCCACAGATTCACACCGACTGAGGCAAAATGGCGCAAGAGTTGTGGTAGTGGCGGCGTCTTTTAGGTTAATTGCATCCGCGAGATGGCCGAATCCGGGCACAGTCCGGCCAGCGGCTGCCAGAGGAATATGAAAATGAAAGCACGTGGGCTCGGTATCATCCTGGTAGGCGTTGGGTTGATGCTGGGGGGCTGCATGCAGTCCACCCTGGAACCGTCGTCTGAGGCGAACCTGAAGCCGCGCGACAAGGCGCTGCTGGCCAAGGCGCCCTACGAGAAGGTCAACATTCCCGATAACTTCAAGCGCCACATCGTGTCCTACCACCGCAAGGAAGCGCCGGGCACGATCGTCGTCGATAGCGATGCGCGCTACCTCTACTACGTGCTCGATAACGGCAAAGCGATCCGCTACGGCGTAGCCGTCGGCGAAGAAGCTCTCGCCTTCTCCGGCGTCGCCAAGATCCAGCGCATGGCCGAATGGCCGACCTGGACCCCCACCGCCGACATCAAGAAGCGCCTGGATGTGCCGAACTTCGTCGGTCCCGGCCCGCACAACCCGATGGGCGCGCGCGCGCTGTATCTCTATCAGGGCAACCACGACACGCTGTATCGCATCCACGGCACCAACCAGCCGGAATATATCGGCGAAGCGATTTCCTCGGGCTGCATCCGCATGACCAACGAGGACGTGATCGACCTCTACAACCGGGTGAAGAGCGGGACGATGGTCGTCGTGCTCGCGCCGAAGCAGGGTGACTCGCCTGGCAACTCGCGCGTCGCGCTGTTCGGTGGCATGTCTACCAACTGATCCCTCGTTTCGAGGGGGCTGGACGGCGCCGGAGCGATCCGGCGCCGTTTTTATTTGAGGCGACAGTCAGCCGAGATCGATGCGGAGGATTTCCGGCGGCACGCCGAGCCGCAACGGCACCGCGCTGGTGCCGAGCCCGCCCGACACGATCATGTGCCGGTTGTCCTCGATAATGTGTCCATAGGCGAAGCGCTTGCCGTATGCCGACGGCACCCAATGCGACCACAGGCCCGGCACGCGGATCTGCCCGCCATGAGTGTGGCCGGCGAGCGTGAGGCTGACGCGCGGCGGCATGTTCACGAAGGCATCCGGCTCGTGCACCATCAGGATCACCGGATCGTCGGTGGTGATCAGTGCCATTGTTCCGGGCAGATCGTCGACACCGCGAAACCGGCCGCGGCCGAGCCGGTGGGCGATGGTGCAGCCGAGCCCGGCCAGCCAGAACCGCGCGCCCGGAGGTCCAAGCAGCAGCGCATCGTTCTCTAGCGCCGGGATATGCGCCAGCTTGAGCGCCGCGCGCACGCTCTCGATGCCGTGCCACCAGTCGTGATTGCCGTAGATCGCATAGACGCCGAGCGGCGCCTTCAATTTGGCGAGCACGCCGGCCCAGGCAGCGTCCGGCACCGTCTCGGTGATAAAGCGGTGATGCGCGACGTAATCGCCGAGCAGCAGGATCAGATCGCAGCCGAGCGCATTGGTCTGCGCGACAATCTCCTCGACGCGCGGCAACGCCATGTTCGGCCCGGCGGCATGGATGTCGGCGATCACCCCGATCGAGAGCTTCCGGCCGGCCGGCCAGCCGGGCGGCGTCAGTTGGTAGCGGGTGAGCACCAGGTCGTTGGCCGCCTCGTTAGCGGCATAGGCGGTGGTCCCGGCGCCCATCAGACCGGTGAAGCCGGCAACGCCGAATCCCGCTGTCAGCAGCCGCCGCCGGGTGATGCCGCGGCTCATCGCTGGGCGCGGCGCCATCGTGTCTCGTGTCAGAACCATCGGGGTGTTGTAGCGGCCAAACCTGAAGGAGACGTCTAAGGGAGGGCGTCAGGGAGACAAGGCAAACCCCGCCGTCATGGCCAAACCATGACAAGCCTGGGAGCGGCCGCCACTCTTGGTTAAGCACCTATTCGTCCGGCCGCTCGTCGGCCTCATCGGCAGCTTCGCCTTCCACCGGGCGCGGACGCGGCAGCGGCACCACGCCGGTGACGACCCCGGACGCTGCCGCGGTCAATACGTTCCACTGACACATCTTGTAGTTGTTGCGCCGCTCGGCGAGATCGATGTGGACGTGCTCCTCGTGATAACCATCCGAGCCGGGGCCGAGCACGGTCGCGAATTTTTCGCACGCTGCCGCTTTCAGCGTTTCGCGCAATTCTCTGTTTGCCAGCAGGTCGGTCGGGAACAGCTCCGAGCCGTCGGTGAAGCTCACCGAATGGATGTCGATGGCATTGCCCTTGCCGTGCTCGCTCACCTTTGCGCCGACGATCCGGTTGCGGCCGCGGCATTCGTAGGAGCCGGTGCCGTCGATGCTCCGCAGCGTCCGGCCGCCGGCTTTCAGGATCGTCGTCAGTTCGTCGCGCACGAAATGCGCGAAGGTGCCGGCCATCCGGCAGCGCAGCGTCAACGGCGGATTGATCGTGACCGGATGCTTGTCGCGCAGGAAGATGGTGCGCATCCGTACCATGTCGGGGCCGCCGCACTGGCCAGGGCCGATCAGCCGCGGCAGCGGCTCGATCAGCGCCACGGCATCGAGATCGACGAGACACGGCGTCGGCTGATCGGTGACGGAAGCCGGGTCGAAATCGAGCCCGGCGACTGCTTCCGCGAACGAATGCGGCTCGACCGGCACGACGATCTTCGGGCGCTGGCGCGGCAGCGGGACATCCTGTGCCGCCGCCAGAACCGGCGAAGCCAGCATCAGTACCAGGGACAGCAGGAAACACCGTTTACGCCGGCCCTGCGCTATCGCGATCCACCACTTCACCCCGAAAGGTTTAAGCGGTTCGCCGCTCGAAAGCGAATGGAACCCCGCACCTTCAGAACGACCATCGGTTGCAAGCGGCGGCCCGCGCGCTAACCTTGGCATAAGCCGCGGGCAAACAAGGACGGCGAGGGGCGGAACAAACAGGGAGAGGCCCATGCAGGGTCTGATGCAAGACTGGCCGCTGCTGATCCATCGCATCATCGATCATGCCGCGATCCAGCACGGTGGCCGCAAGGTGATCAGCCGCTCGATCGAGGGGCCAATCCACACCACCGACTATGCAAGCATCCGCCGCCGCGCTTTGAAAGTCGCGCAACGTCTCGCCCGCGACGGCATCCGCGACGGCGATCGCGTCGCGACGCTGGCGTGGAATACCTGGCGGCATCTCGAAGCATGGTACGGCATCACCGGGATCGGCGCGGTCTATCACACCGTCAATCCGCGGCTGTTTCCGGATCAGCAGATCTGGATCATCAACCACGCCGAGGACCGCGTGATGATGACCGACCTCACCTTCGTGCCGCTGCTGGAAAAACTCGCCGACAAGCTGCCGACCATCGAACGCTATATCGTCTTCACCGACGGCGCGCATATGCCGAAGACGACATTGAAAAATGCCGTCGCCTACGAGGACTGGATCGCCGAGGTCGACGGCGATTTCGCCTGGGCCTCGTTCGACGAGAATACCGCCGCCGGCATGTGCTACACCTCCGGTACCACCGGGCATCCCAAGGGCGTGCTGTATTCGCACCGCTCCAACGTGCTGCACGCTTTCATGGCGGCGCTGCCGGATTCCAAGGGGCTGCGCTCCAACGATGTCTGCATGCCGGTGGTGCCGCTGTTCCATGCCAACGGCTGGTCGCTCGCGTTCTCGACGCCGATGGTCGGCTCCACCTTCGTGCTGCCCGGCGCGAAGATGGACGGACCGTCGATCTACGAACTGCTCGACACTTACAAAGTGACGTTCACGGCCGCGGTGCCGACCGTGTGGCTGATGCTGCTGCAACACATGGAGGCCAACAACCTCAAGCTCCCTTATCTCAAGCGTGTGGTGATCGGCGGTTCCGCCTGCCCGCGCGCGATGACCGAGAAGTTTGAGAAGAATTACGGCGTCGAGGTCATCCACGCCTGGGGCATGACCGAGATGTCGCCGCTCGGCTCGCTCTGCACCATGAAGCCGGACTATGCGGGCCTGACCGGCACGGCGCGGCTCGATCTGCAGCAGACGCAAGGCCATCCGCCGTTCGGCGTCGAGATGAAGATCACCGACGACAACGGCCGCGTGCTGCCGTGGGACGGCAAGACCTTCGGCCGGCTCAAGGTGCGCGGCCCTGCTGTGGCGCGCGAATATTTCAAGGGTGACGGCGGCGACATTCTCGACGACGACGGCTTCTTCGACACCGGCGACGTCGCCACCATCGATCCGCACGGCTACATGCACGTCACCGACCGCGCCAAGGACGTGATCAAGTCCGGCGGCGAATGGATTTCCACCATCGAGCTGGAAAACCTGGCGGTCGGCCATCCCAAGGTCGCGGAGGCGGCGGTGATCGGCGCGCCGCATCCGAAATGGGACGAACGGCCGCTGCTGATCGTCGTGCTCAAGGAGGGCGAGCGCGCCACCCGCGAGGAACTGCTCGACTTCATGCGCGACAAGGTCGCCAAATGGTGGTTGCCGGATGACGTGGCGTTCGTGACGGAAATCCCCCACACCGCCACCGGCAAGATCCAGAAAACGACCCTGCGCGAGCAGTTCAAAAGCCATGTCCTGCCGACCGTGGAGGCGGCGGAGTAGCTGGCATTGCCTGCCCGGCGCGGCTCGACTATCCCTGCCGGGATGACCAGCCCACCCGCGCCGGCGGCCTCGCCGTTCCCGATCCGGTTCACCGGCGACGCGCGCGCCTATTGGCGCCTGCTGACCCGCGGCGCGCTGCTGCTGATGGTCACGCTCGGCATCTACCGGTTCTGGCTGACCACTGACGTCCGCCGGTTCCTGTGGTCGAGCACCGAGGTCAATGGCGAGAGCATCGAATATTCGGGCACCGCCGCCGAACTGCTGATCGGCTTCCTGATCGCGCTCGCCTTGCTGGTGCCGGTTTATGCCGCCTTCTTCCTCGCCGCGCTCGACGTCGGCGCCTTCGGGCAGATGTCCGGCTCGCTTGGCATCGCGCTGTTGTTCGTGCTCGGCCAATATGCCGTGTTCCGCGCCCGCCGTTACCGCGCCTCCCGCACCATCTATCGCGGCCTGCGCTTCCATCAGGAAGGCTCGGCGGTGCGCTATGCCATCTGCGCCACGATATGGTGGAGCCTCACGGCCCTGACCCTCGGCCTCGCGTTCCCGTGGAAGGAATCGCGGCTCGAACGGTTCAAGATGCGGCATACGTTCTACGGCACCCTGCCCGGCCGGTTCGACGGCTATGGTTTTTCGCTCTTCCTGCGCGGCCTGCCGCTGTGGCTGCTGGTGGCGCTGCCGCTCGCCGCCGGCCTCACCGCGCTCGGCCAGAGCTTCGATCCGGATCTGCTGGACCGCGCCTTCGCCGAAAGCAGCAACGACTTCCTCGAGCGGATCGCCCGTGACAATCCGGACTTTGCCGGCGCCATCGTCTTCGCCCTGCTGTCGGCCGGCGTGACGCTCGTGCTGGGTCTCCTGCTTTATCCGGCGTTCCAGGCGATCCGCACCCGCTGGTGGGTATCGGGACTGCGGATCGGCGCGATCACTGCCCGCTCGCATCTGCGTACGCTGCCGATGTACGGTCTTTATCTGCGCTTCGCCGGGCTTGCGCTGCTGTTCCTGCTGGCGCTCGGACTTGCCGCCATTCCGCTGGTGATGATCTATGGCGCGCTGCTCGGCAACGGTGACGTCTCGATCCTGCGTGAGCTTGCCGCCTCGCTGATCGGACTTGGCTTCTATGTGGTCGCCATGCTGGGGCTCTCCACCCTGTATCGTGGGGCCGTGGTGATGCCGCAGTGGCGTCTCACCGTCGAATCGACTGAACTCTCGGGTCTCGCCGGCCTCGATCATGTCGAAGCCGCCGGGGAGCCCGGCTCACCGGTCGGTGAAGGATTGGCGGATGCTCTGCATGTCGGCGGGATTTGATCGATGACCATCGGCGCCGGACTGTTCTACGACGGCAAGACCAGCGCCCGCCACGACGTGGCGGTGGAACTGACCGACAAGGTGTTGCGCGTCACCGACGCGCAAAGCCGCGTCCTCGCCGAATGGCGTTATGACGAACTGGAAAGCGTCGCGACGCCGGACCGGATCATGCGGCTCGCGCGCAAGCACAATCCGGTGCCGGCGCGGCTCGAGGTGGCAGACCCGGCGCTGATCGCCGCCATCGACGACTATGCTGAAGGGATCGACCGCACCGGCAAGCTGGCGAAACGCCAGCGCGGCCACGTCATCGTCTGGACGATGGCGGCGACCGCATCGCTGCTCGCCGTCGCGTGGTTCGGCGTGCCGTTGATCGCGGAGAAGCTCGCGCCGATCATCCCGGTGTCGCTGGAGCGCAAGCTTGGCGCCGCCGTCGAGATGCAGACCCGCGCCATGCTCGACACCGCCAGCGCCAGCGGCGTGCCGTTCGAATGCGGCACCGGCCGGGGCGAAGCCGCCGGCCTCGCCCCCTTCGCCAAGCTGATCGCGCGGCTCAATCAGGATGCCGGTCTACCGGTCACGGTGAAGGCGTCGGTCGTCCGGCGCAAGGAAGCCAACGCCATCGCGCTGCCGGGCGGCACCGTCTATGTGTTCCAGGGGTTGATCGCCAAGGCAGAAAATCCCGACGAACTCGCCGGCGTCATTGCCCACGAGATGGGCCATCTCGCGCATCGCGACGGCACCCGTTCAGTGCTGCAGGGCGCCGGCCTGTCGTTCCTGTTCGGCATGCTGCTTGGCGACTTCGTCGGCGGCGGCGCGGTGGTGGTCGCCGCGCGCACCGTGCTGCAATCCTCCTACACCCGCGATGTCGAGACGGCAGCGGATGCCTATGCCGTCGATCTGATGAACCAGATCGGCGGCAATGCCCGCGCGCTCGGCACGCTGCTGACGCGGATCGGCGGTGCCACCGAACCGGGCATGAAGATCCTGATGGATCATCCTGACACGAGGCTGCGCGTGTCCGTGATCAATGCTCGCGCCCGCGCGAGCAACGGCACGCCGCTGCTCGATCCGGCGGAATGGGCGGCACTCAAGAAAGTGTGCGGATAGTCATGGTACGCCGGCGTTTCTCCGATCAGATGCAGTCCGCCGCCGCGGTGTGGTCGCGGCGGATCGCCGTATTCGCGCTGATCGTCGCCGCGCTGTCGGTCGTGGTGATCCGCTCCGAACTGCTGGAGATCGGCCCGTCGCTCGCGACCTTCGCCGCTGCGCTCGCATTCGCGGTGTTCGCGATCCTGCTCGGCCTCGTCGCACTGATCGCGATCTGGCGCCAGGGGTTGAACGGCCTCGGCTCGGCGCTGCTCGGCATTGTGCTGGCGGCGGCGCTGCTACCCTATCCAGCGTATCTTGCCTATCGTAACTATAAGCAGCCAAGTGTCCCTGATATCACCACCGATACGGCCGATCCGCCACGCTATGACGTGATCGCGCGCCTGCGCGAACGCGGTAGCAACGATTTCTCCGCGGCCAAGGTACAGGCGCAGAAAGCCTCGTTCCCTGATCTCGCACCGTTGCAGGTCTCCTCACCGCCAGCGGTGGCCTACAACGCTGCGCTCGATGTCGTCACCAAGCGCAAGTGGCGCGTGGTCGACGCACGGGCACCGGTCGCCGGCCGCCGCGACGGCATCGTCGAAGCGGTGGCACGCTCGCCGGTGATGGGCTTCCGCGATTATGTGGTGATCCGTGTACGCGCCAGCGGCAAGGACAGCCGCGTCGATGCGCGCTCTGCTGCGCGCTATCCGTTCCTCGATCTCGGCGGAGAGAACGCGACGCGCGTGCGTGTGCTGCTCGAGGATATCGACGAGGCCACCACCACAGCGCAGGCGCGGCTCGACCGTGAGGCCGAGCGCAATGCGGAGCGCGCCGCCGAGAAGAACGCCCCGGCGCAGAAACCCGCTCAGCGCAAGCGGTAACGCGCGTCGATCGACGGCGGGCCGCCATCAGCGGTGACGACAATGCCGCGCGCCACCAGATCCTCCAGATGCGCGAGCACCGACAAGCCGGCGGCTTTCAGAAGCCGTGGATCGATGCCGATATAGCTCGCCCGTGCGATGGTCGGAATGTCGGTCTCGCCTTTCGCCAGCCAGTGCAGGATCGAATCCTCGCGCGCCCTGCGGTGCAGCCGGTAATAGGCGACGAACCGCACCGCGTCGGGAATGGCCGGACCGTGACCGGGAAAATAAAGCTGCTCCGGCCGCTCCGAGAGTTTGGACAGCGAGCCCATATAATCGCTCATGGCCCCGTCCGGCGGCGCGACGATCGAGGTCGACCAGCCCATCACATGGTCGCCGGCGAACAGGATGTCGCGTTCCTTCAACGCGAACGCCATGTGGTTGGCGGTGTGGCCCGGCGTCGCCACGGATTCGAGCGCCCAGCCATCACCCTCAATCACGTCGCCGTCGGCCACCGCGATGTCCGGCCGGAAATCCCGGTCGCCGGACGAGTCGAGCGGGTGAATCTCGCCGATATGCAGCGGGCGCGCCGCGCGGTGCGGACCCTCCGCGTAGACGGTAGCGCCAGTTGCCGCCTTGATCGCGGGCACCGCCGGCGAATGGTCACGATGTGTGTGGGTGACGACAATATGCGTCACCGTCTCGCCGCGTACCGCATCGAGCAGCGCCTTGACGTGACGTTCATCGTCCGGCCCCGGATCGATGATCGCCACCTTGCCGCGGCCGATGATGTAACTCATCGTCCCCTTGAAGGTGAACGGACCGGGATTGTCGCACATCACGCGGCGCACGCCGGGGACCGGCTCGTCCACCGTTTCCGGGGCGAGATCGAGTTTCTTGTTAAACGGAATATCCTCGGCCATGGTCGTTGCCTGATGCTGAACGGCGCGTCTTAAACCAGTGCCGCCGATGGTTCAATTCCGCCTGCCCCAACGCCGGGCAGCCCTGCACGGAGCGAAGACGATGCCGGATGAGCCCCTTCACGATACCGTCGCCAGCCGGTTGCAGCGTCGCTTCAACGAACCGGTCCGGATCGATGCCGCCTGGCAGGGTCTCGACGAGCTGGCGCGCATTGCAGGGCACAGCTCGCACCGCAAGTTCCGCGACGAACCGGTTGCGCCCGACCTGTTGCGGACGCTGTGCGCCTGCGCGCTGTCGGCGCCGTCGAAAAGCGATCTACAGCAGGCCGACCTGATGATCGTCAGCGACGGCACATTGCGCGACGCGATCACGCCGCTGCTCGCCGACATGCCATGGACGCGCGAGGCGCCAGTGTTCGTCGTCGTGCTCGCCAACGGGCGTCGGCTGACGCAACTCGCCGCGCGCAAGGGCACGCCGTTCCCCAACGATCATCTCGACCAGTTCTTCAACACCGCGGTCGATGCCGGCATCGTGCTCGCGACCTTCATCCGCGCGGCGGAAGCGATCGGCCTCGGCTGTTGCCCGATCAGCGTGATCCGCGACCACGCGGCAACCGTGAGCACGCTTCTCGGATTGCCGAAGCGCGTCATTCCGGTCGCCGGTTTGTGCGTCGGCTGGCCGCATTTCCCGAACCGGATCACGCCACGGCTGCCGCTCTCGGTCACCGTTCACGAAAACAGGTTCGACGACAGCCGCAGCGCCGAAGCGATCGACACTTACGACCGTTACCGCGAAACCGTCCTGCCCTATGCCAAGCAGCGCGCCGTCGCCGACTTCGGCGAGCGCGCGGATTATGGCTGGTCCGACGACAAGGCGCGACAATATGCCATCCCGCAGCGCGCCGATTTCGGCGCATTCGTGCGCGAAAAGGGATTCAAGCTCGACTAGCCGTGCTTCGAGCCGATTCAAGCCATATTGACATTTGCCTGCGAGTGCCTAGCTTTTCTGTCATGTTCCGTCCGTCGCACCAGCAGCAGATCTTTTTTCGCGCGGGACGCCTGCACGCCGGCGTCTAGCCCGGACGTGCATCTTTTTTCGACCGCCCGTCCGGGCTGACCTGAACCCTCACAATCCAACATTCACCCCAAGCGCGGCTTTGCTGCGTCTTGATCCGTTCCGTGCAGCACGCACGATCATGGGAGGCTGACATGAACCATCTGCCGAATATCACGCTCACCACCGATGACAGCGAGCGGCTGCGCCGCCTCGCCGATGCCGCATCGGAGAAATTCCCGCGCACCGCCGAGTTCCTCGCCCGCGAGGTCGACCGCGCCACCGTGATCGACGATGGCGGCGCGTCGTCCAATCTCGTCACCATGGGCGCACAGGTCGTCTACCGCGACGACGACACCGGCAAGACCCGGTCGGTCATCGTCGTCTATCCCGACGAAGCCAATCTCGACGACGGCAAGATTTCCGTGCTGACGCCGATCGGCGCGGCGCTGATCGGGCTCTCGGTCAACCAGTCGATCGAGTTCGAGACGCCAACCGGCGCGACGCGCTCGCTCACTGTCATGAGCGTGCGCAAGCCGGGCTAAACTCTATCCCCGTCATGGCCGGACTTGCCGGCCATGACTGCAGACATCAATGAATCTCCGGCTCGGGGATCGCCGGGCCGGCCTTGAGGAAATCGAAGTCGCAGCCCTCGTCGGCCTGACCGATATGCTCGGCGAACATCGCGCCGTAGCCGCGCAGATAGCGCGGCGACGGCGGCGTCCACGCGGCGCGGCGGCGTGCAAGTTCCGCGTCTGGCACATGCAGATGGATGCGGCGGCGCGCCACATCGACCTCGATCTCGTCGCCGGTCTCGACCAGCGCGAGCGGCCCGCCGACATAGCTTTCCGGCGCCACATGCAGGATGCACGCGCCATAGCTGGTGCCGCTCATGCGCGCGTCGGAAATGCGCAACATGTCCCGCACGCCCTGCTTCACCAGCTTCTTCGGGATCGGCAGCATACCCCATTCCGGCATGCCGGGGCCGCCCTTCGGCCCGGCGTTTTTGAGCACGAGGATGTGGTCCGGCGTCACGTCGAGATCGTCACGGTCGATCTCGCGCGCCATGTGGTTGTAATCCTCGAACGCAATCACCTTGCCGCGATGCTGCGTCAGCCGCGGCTCCGCTGCCGCGGGCTTCATCACACAACCGTTCGGCGCGAGATTGCCAGTGAGCACCGCCGTCGCCCCTTCCGCATAGATCGGATCGGACAGCGGATGAATCACGTCCGGCTGATAGATTTCCACGCCCTCGAAACTGTCGGCGAGCGGGCGGCCCGTCACGGTCATGCAGGAGAGATCGAGCCTGTCGCGCATGGCGTTCATCAGCGCGCGCAGGCCACCGGCATAGTAGAAATCCTCCATCAGATATGTCCCTGACGGGCGGATATTGGCAATCACCGGGATTTCGCGCGACAGGTCGTCGAACCGCTGCATGTCGAGCGGAATGCCGGCCCGGAGTGCCATGGCGATCACATGGATGATCGCATTGGTCGAGCCGCCGAGCGCCATATGCACCTTGATCGCGTTGTCGAACGCCGCCGGCGTCAAAATCTTGTCGGGCGTGAGATCGTCCCACACCATCTCGACGATGCGGCGGCCGGCGACCATCGCCATGCGCGGATGGCTCGAATCCGCCGCCGGGATCGACGACGAACCCGGCAGCGCGAGGCCGAGCGCCTCGACGATCGCCATCATCGTCGCCGCCGTGCCCATCACCATGCAGGTGCCGAACGAGCGCGACACGCCGCCCTCGATCTCGCCCCATTCCTGCTCGGTGATATTGCCGGCCTGCTTCTCCATCCAATATTTCCACGCGTCGGAGCCGGAGCCGAGCGTCTGTCCGCGCCAGTTGCCGCGCAACGCGGGACCGGCCGGCACATAGATCGCCGGAATACCCATGGAGATCGCGCCCATGACGAGCCCCGGCGTGGTCTTGTCGCAGCCGCCGAGCAGCACCGCGCCGTCGAGCGGCAGCGAACGCAGGCTCTCCTCGGTCTCCATGGCGAGGAAGTTGCGGTAAAGCATGGTCGTCGGCTTCACGAACGGCTCCGACAGCGACATCGCCGGAATCTCGACCGGAAATCCGCCGGCCTGCAGCACGCCACGCTTCACGCTCTCGGCGCGATCGCGCAGATGCGCGTGGCAGGCATTGATCTCGCTCCAGGTGTTGATGATGCCGATCACCGGCTTGCCGGACCAGTCGTCGGCGTCATAGCCGAACTGGCGCAATCGCGAACGATGCCCGAACGAGCGCAGGTCACTGACGCCGAGCCAGCGATGGCTGCGCAGGTCTTCGGGGCGTTTCCTGGATTGAGTCATTGTCTATTTTTGGCTGTAGGACCGAAATGGTCCCAGCGGTGCGTCAGTGGCTGCCCTCGATCCTTCGAGACGCCTCCTGCGGAGGCTCCTCAGGATGAGGACAGAGAGATATCATCGTTCCCGGCAATTTGTATCGAGCGATCCTGAATTGACCTCATCCTGAGGAGCGATGCGTAGCGTAGCGTCGCGTCTCGAAGGATGAGGTCAGACAGGTTTCTCCTACTCCACCGACAGATTGGCCGCTTTCACCACCTTGGCCCATTTGTCGGTTTCCTCGGCGATCACCTTGCCGAAATCTGCCGGCGTGCCACCCATATTGATGCCGCCAAGTTGCTTTAGCCGGGCGACGATCTCCGGGTCTTTTAACGCTTCGTTGGTGAGCTTGTTGATCAGGTTCACCGCCTCTTTCGGCATGCCCTTCGGTCCGGCGATGCCGAACCACGCGCTCGCCTCGTAGCCCTTCACGGTGTCGCCGATCGCCGGCACGTCGGGGAATGCCTCCGAGCGCACGGCGGTGGTGACGCCAAGCGCGCGCAGCTTGCCCGCCTTGATGTGCGGCACCGAGGGCGGCAGGTTGTCGAACATCACTTGTGTCTGCCCGGCGAGCAGATCGGTCAGCGCCGGCGCCGAGCCGCGATACGGCACATGCGTCATCTTCACGCCGGTCATCAGCATGAACAGTTCGCCCGAGAGATGGATCGACGTGCCGTTGCCGGACGACGCCATGTTGATCTTGCCGGGATTGGCTTTGGCGTAGGCGATGAATTCTGCCACGGTCTTGGCCGGTACCGACGGATGCACCTCCATCACGTTCGGCACGCGGATATAGCCGGCAATCGGCTCGACCTCCTTGACGAAGTTGAAGTTGAGTTTCTTGTACAGCGAAGCGTTGATGCCGTTCGCCGGATTGACCAGCAGCACCGTGTAGCCATCCGGCGGCGAGCGCAGTACAGCCTCGGTGCCGATATTGTTGCCGGCGCCCGGCCGGTTTTCGATGATGAACTGCTGTCCCGTCTTGCGCGAATAGTAGTCGCCGAACAGTCGCGCGAGAATATCGGTCGCGCCGCCCGCCGGATAGCCGACGATGAAGCGAACCGGCCGGTTCGGATAATCCGCCGCGCCGGCACTGCCACCCGCAGCCGCCGCTATGAAAAGGGACAGGAACAGACCAAGCCAACGTGTCATGAGCGTTTCCCCGTGGTTCGCCGATTGACGTTCCGGCGCTTGTATCGTCCGGCCTTTGTGGCCGGATCGGACGGACACGTTACGCGGCGCGACCGCCCCGGCACAACCGGGTTTGCGGCCAAAGCGCGCAACCGGCCCACCGGATCGGCGCCCCACGGGAACGAATGGGGGCCAGGACGGTTGAGCCGTCATGAACCTCGCGATCCGACAGAAACTACAGAATGCGCTGGAACAGGCCCGGAGCGTCCGTGGCGCCATTGCCATCGACAAGACCGATGGCGGCAGCGTCACGATCGAGCTCGACCTGATCTGCTATGAGACCACGGTGCAGGCCACCGCCGAGGACGGAAGCTGGGTTGAAATCCCCTACTCCGATATCGCCGCGGTGCACTCCGTGACCCACTGACCTGGACCCTACGCTGGTCCTCCAAAGGACATCAGGATCGCCGATCAGACCACGAACGGCCCGAAAGGTCGGCTATCGGCCGATCACGAACCCGTCCCACTCTTGACGCGCGGGTTGGCGCGCCGCTTCACCCGATCCATCGCCCGCCGTGGCCGCCGTCCTATCGCCGGGAATAAGACGGTCAGCAGGCGGTGGCCGGTGGCGTCCATGACCGCGATGCGCCCGCGGCTGCCCATCGGCTCCGGCGGACAGAAGCGCACGCAATCGGCGACGATCTTCGCGGCATGCGCGTGAGCGTCGGCCAGATCGTGGCAATCCCGGCCCCGGTCATCGGCGATGACGGCGTCGTCGATTTTGATCTCGAAATAATAGCGTTGCATGGCGGCAGCTTCACACTGGCAGCGTTACCAAGCTGACAATCGCCGGCATATTCACAAATCCAAACGCCTCTTAATCCTACTAATTCGAGATTGAGCGAAATCCAATCCGAGGTTCCGGATGCACCTGACGATCATGGTACCAACATTATAAGGTGGTGCGGGCATCGCTGCCCGAATGAAAAGCCGCTGCTCCATCGCTCGACGGCACGACTTGCCGACAAAACTTCTCGTTATGGCCCAGGATCGAATCTGAATGCTCATCTCCGACCGTCTGAAACAACTCAGCATTGTGCTACCGCAACCGGCCCGCATTCCACCCGGCGTTGTGCTCCCGTTCGCCAGCGTGCGCGTCTGCGGCAAGCGCGCGCTGATTTCAGGGCACGGCCCGATCAATCCGGACGGCAGTTTCGCCAAGCCGTTCGGCCGCGTCGGCAGCGAGGTCACGAAGGAGGATGCCTATCGCGCCGCGCGCCTTACCGGGCTGGCGATGCTCGCCAGCCTCCAGCGCGAACTCGGCCACCTCGACCATATCACCTGGGTCCGGGCCTTCGGCATGGTGAACTGCGCACCCGGATTTCGCGAGATGCCGAGCGTCATCAACGGATTTTCCGATCTGATCATTGAAATATTCGGACAGGAGCGCGGACAGCATGCGCGTTCGGCCGTCGGTGTCGCGGAACTGCCGTTCGACATCCCGGTCGAGATCGAAGGAGAAGTCCTGATCGATTAAGTGAGCCGAGGCGGATGAGCGACCAGCCTTCGCTTATCTCCCACAATCAAAACGCGCCGCTTGCGTCGGCAACGCAAGCGGCGCGTTTTTAGCCGATCAGACGAGTTGTTCGCCCTTGCGTTCCTTGATCAGGAACACGGTGGCGACGATGTCGAGCGCCCAGACAAAAACCAGGAACGACAGCGCGACCGACAGCGAATACTGTGTCGCCAGCAAGCCGATCACCAGCGGACCAAACCCGCCAACGCCGCGGCCGATATTGAACAGCGCGTTCTGTGCCGTCGCTCGGGCCTGGGTCGGATAGCTCTCCGAGATCAGCGCACCGTAACCGCCGATCATGCCGCTCAGGAAGATACCGGTGATGCCGCCGGCGATCAGCAGCAAGGTCGGATCCTTGATCTGTGGATAGACGAAAGCCATCACCATGGCGCCGACCTGGAACGCGACGAACAGCGGCTTGCGGCCGATGCGGTCGGCAAGCTGGCCGAACAGCCACATGCCGAAGGCGCCGCCAATCACCGTCACCGAAGTCCACAACGCCGAGCGCGTGAGCGAAAAGCCTAGTTGCGTCGACAGATAGGACGGCAGCCAGATCATCATGCCGTAATAGCCGAAGTTCTGGATCGACGTCATGATGCCGATGCCGATGGTGGAGCGCGTCGCCTCGCGATTGGCGAACAGATAGCTGTAGGGATTGGTGCCGCGCCCCTCTTCCTTCTTGGCCGCCTTCACGAACAGCTCCGGCTCGTGCAAATACCGGCGCAGCCCGAAAGCGATGACCGCTGGAACCAAGCCGACGAGGAACATGCCGCGCCATCCGATCAGCGGCAGCAGCAGCGGCGTAAGCAGCGCGGCACTGAGCACGCCGGCCTGCCAGCCGAGCGCCACATAGGACGAGGCACGCGCCCGTTTGTGCGCCGGCCACGCTTCCGCCACCAGCGCCATGCCGATACCGAATTCGCCGCCAAGCCCGATGCCAGCGATGGTGCGGTAGATCAGAAGATCCCAATAGCCCTGCGCGAACGCGCACAGGCCAGTGAACACGGCAAACAGCAAGATGGTCCACGACAGCACACGGATCCGACCGAACTTGTCGCTCAAGGTTCCGACAATGAGGCCGCCAATCACAGCGCCGATCAGTGTCCAGGTGATCAGGGAACCCGCTTCCGATCCGGTGAGATGCAATCCCGCCACAACCGCGGGCAGCATGAAGCTCAGAATCATCAGATCGAAGCCGTCCATCGCATAACCGACATTGGATGCGATCAACGCTTTGCGTGCGTAGCGGTCGGCCGACGCATCGGCGCCGCCGGCAACCTGTTCGTGCGTGGTTGATGATTGGATTGACATCAGCTCTTCCCCCGTTTCTGGATCGCTTTAAACCAAAGACACCGGAATAGCGTGAGCAAGACGTGTGCCAGTGTTCCGCGCCGCGGTTCCAGCTTGACAACACATTTTGTATAGACAAAATTCTTTGACGCATCAAGGCAGGAGGCACGATCATGAAGGCGCTCCCTCACGTCGGCGACAAACGCGTCATCGACATGCACGTGCATATCGGCCCGGAACTGCTGCGCCGCAAATACTCCGCGGAAGCCCTCGCCGCCGAAGCGCGGCGCGAAGGCTTCGGCGTGGTGATGAAGAACCATTTCATTCCGACCACCGCCCAGGTGAGCCAGGTGCGCCGGCCGGACGACAAGGTCGCGCTGATCGGCTCGGTGGCGCTGAACTTCGGCTGCGGCGGCGTCGACGATCACGGCGTGCGCTCGGCGCTCTCCGGCTGGAAGAGCGACGTGACCGCCGCCGATCCCGATGCACAGCGTTTCGTGGTGTGGATGCCGACGGTGTGCTGCGAGGCGCATCTGCGTCTCTATAACCGCCGCGACCTGTCGGAAGCGTGGGGCATCAAACGCGAATACACCCGCTTCTATGCGGAAGGCACCGGCTACACCTTCGACACTGCCGACAACGACAAGATGGCGGCGATGCGCCGGGCGCTCGAACTGATCCGCGAGCATGACCTGATTCTGGCAACCGGACATTTCGACCGCAAAGAAACGCTGACGCTGGTGAAGATGGCCTATGAGATGGGCATCCGGCGCATCATCATGACGCATCCGCTATTTCAGGCGACCGAACTCGACCCGGAGACAATGAAGCGCATGTGGGAACAGTACGGCGCCTACAGCGAACTCGCCTTCGTCAACCTCGCCATGGACCACCTCACCTATGAGCAATATATCGAGGTGATCGAAGCGGTCGGCTCGCAAGGCGTCATTCTATCATCCGATGTCGGTCAGATCTTCTCGCCGAATGTTGGCGACGCTCTGCGCGAATTCTTCAGCGAATTCCAGAAGCGCGGCATCAAGGAAGATGACATCGTGCAGATGTCGGTGCTCAACACCAACAAGCTGCTGTTCGAAAGCATGGACAGCAAGGCGGCTGCCTCGACGACTCAGTCGTTGGTCGGAGTGAAGTGAGCATTGAGGCGATAAAGCGCACCATGAAAGATGGTGCGGACGTGGGTGATCATCTCTCCGCCGCGCCAGGTGCGCCGCTGGACTACCAGACATGCGGCGCTTTTTGTCACATGGAGCGCCTGCGCAGCCTCCGGGTCGGCCTCTTCGGCAAAGATGCTGTGTTCGGCCTCACTCCACGGCACATGATTGCGCAGCCAGGTGCCCGGCGGCTCGACACCGAAGTCCTGCTCCAGAGCCTGCGGCACAGCGGTGACGTTGAGAAACCGGTGCTCGTGAGCGAAGGGCTGCTGGTTGGCCCAATGCAAACAGCGGAATTCGATCACGTCGTGCTGCGGACTGAGCTGCATCAAATCCTGGTCCGCCCTCGTGGCATGGCGACGCTTCAGAAATAGCAGTTCGTAGCGGTACAGATAACCGAGCGCCTCGACCTCGGCCTTGATGTCGGGAATGCGCAGCACTGCCGACTGCACCGTCGGTTTGGCAACGAAAGTGCCGGCCTTGCGGCGGCGTTCGATGATGCCCTTCGCCGCGAGATCGGACAGCACCTTGTTCACGGTCATCCGTGAGCAGGCGTATTTCTCGGCCAATTCATGTTCGTTGGGAATACGATGCCCAGGCGGCCAGCGGCCGGAGAAAATCCTGGTTTCGATGTCCGACCGAATCCGGTCGTTGAGCGTCACGGCCACAGCCCGCCTGGCGCGCGTCTTTGGTGGCATGGAAACCTTTTGCAACTGTCGCCGAACCCAGAACCGACTATGCGCAGTTTGCCCGTCCGCAACAAGCGCGACGGCGTCACCGGAGCCTTGGAGAAATTCCACACAAACCTGGCGGCACCGTCTGTGGTTCTTTTTAAAGAACTATTTTGTATAGACAAAATAATCCGGCTCGGTTTAACTGGTTCGGACACGGCGCCGCGGTTGCTGGCGCGCACTACCGGAGAGACCGATGACAGAGATCGTTTTGAACCCCGGCCGGGTGCCGCTCGAGGATTGGCGCGCGATCTATCGCGGCGCGGGCGCGAAGCTCAGCGCAGATTGCTTCGCCACAATCGAGGCCAGTGCCAAGGCGGTCGAAAAGATCATCGCCCGCGACGAGCCGGTCTACGGGATCAATACCGGGTTCGGCAAACTCGCGCATGTGCGCATCAAGACCGAGGATCTCGCCACGCTCCAGCGCAACATCGTGCTGTCGCATGCGGCCGGCATGGGCCCCCCGATGCCGCGCGAGGTCGTGCGACTGATGCTGGCACTTAAGCTGACCAGCCTCGCGCAGGGCGCTTCCGGCGCGCGCGTTGCAACAATCCGCATGCTGGAGGCACTGCTTGCCAAGGATCTGATCCCCGAAATTCCCGCGCAAGGATCGGTCGGCGCATCGGGCGACCTCGCGCCGCTGTCGCACATGACGGCCGCGCTGCTCGGCGTCGGCCACATCCTCACACCGCAGGGCCGCCTGCCGGCCGGCGAGGCGCTGGCCAAAGCGGGCCTCGCGCCACTCGTGCTCGGCCCCAAGGAGGGTCTGGCGCTGCTCAACGGCACGCAGTTCTCCACCGCCTATGCGCTCGCCGGCCTGTTCGAGGCCGAATTGCTGATGCAGTCGGCGCTGGTGACCGGCGCACTTGCGACCGACGCGGCACGCGGTTCCGATACACCGTTCGATCCGCGCATCCACGCGCTGCGTCCGCATCAGGGCCAGGTGAAAACCGCGGCGGCGCTGCGCGCCCTGCTCGCCGGCAGCGCGATCCGCGCCTCGCATCTCGTCAATGACGAGCGCGTACAGGACCCTTACTGCCTGCGCTGCCAGCCGCAGGTGATGGGCGCGTGCTACGACGTGCTGCGCAACGCCGCCGGCGTGCTCGCGACCGAGGCCAACAGCGTCACCGACAATCCGCTGGTGTTCGCCGACACCGGCGAGGCGCTCTCCGGCGGCAACTTCCACGCCGAGCCGGTGGCATTCGCCGCCGACATGATCGCGATGGCGATCTGCGAGATCGGCTCGCTTTCCGAGCGACGGATCGCCATGCTGGTCGATCCTGCATTGTCCGGCCTGCCGGCGTTCCTCACCGCCAAGCCCGGCCTCAATTCCGGATTCATGATCCCGCAAGTCACCGCCGCCGCGCTGGTGTCGGAAAACAAGCAAAAGGCATTCCCGGCGAGCGTCGATTCGATCCCGACTTCGGCCAACCAGGAAGACCATGTGTCGATGGCAGCGCATGGCGCGCGCCGGTTGCTCGGCATGGCCGAGAACGCCGCCGCTGTGGTCGGCATCGAACTGCTCACCGCCGCGCAGGGCTGCGACTTCCACCGGCCACTTGTTTCAAGCGCGCCGCTGCAGGCGGTGCGCGCCTGCGTGCGCGCCAAAGTGCCTTATATCGAGGACGACCAGTACATCTATCCGTACCTGCAGAGCGCCACCGATCTTGTCCGCAGCGGCGCCGTCGCCACCGCCGCAGGCGCGAATCTGCTGCCGGCGATCAGCGCCGCGTGAAACGAGGCCGCAATCACTTCCAACCTCGTGAGTTCCGGCCCAGCCCGACGGCCATGTCCGCCGGCCTACGATGCGTGGCGCGCTACGATGCTATCTAACCGCGCCGCCATTCGCGAGCCTGGACAACTCAGTGTAATGGGCTCGAGAGCTGTTCTTGCTGTGCCGAGCCATCCCGTCGATGCGTGAGCTGCGCAGGTTTGCGTTATTTTTGCCACTTGGCAAATGGACCGCCTTCATCGGACTGAGACGATTTTGCGATACCGCGCCGATCAGAAACCACAACAGCGCACCTGTCTTGATCGTGAACGGCGAATTGCTAATACAAAGCAAAATCGCGAAATAGGCCGCGCTGAGGTCGCGGATCAAATAAAATGAATTGTTTTTCCCCCGGAGAAGCATCAGCGCCATCCAGAACAACGCGATGCCGACAACGCCGAAACCGCCCAAGGTATAAGCGTAGCCGGAATCCGAAGTAACGAATTCCGGCGTGCTGAGCCCCAGCCACTGAAGCGTCGTGAACTTGTCGAGGATACTTCCGGACAAGATGATCCGGCCGATAAAGCCATTGTCAATTCTGAAGGAAGTCGACAACAGGTCCGGCAGGACCAGCAAGCCAAGAATCGCCAGCACCGGCAACACGGCAACGACCATCTTCCTGATCGCCAGCGGGAGAAGCGCCAAAACAAGGATCACGGCACAAAAATTGGCTCCGAACCGACTGTCAGCCATCACGATGATCAGCCCGGCGCAGAGGAACAGCCCCCAGAAAACTCGTCGCTCCATCAGCGAGCGCGTCAAAGCCCAGATAAACACCACAATCCCGAAATTCCCCGCCGATATCGGCTCAAGAAAAATCGATGACACACGGTGATTTCCGAGAACAGGAAACAGACCACGCCCCCCGGACGCGCCTTCCGGCCGCATGCCGCTGACAAACAAATCGGACGACTGCTGAGCTTGCGTCAGCGCCATCGTGCCGCGCTCGATATAAAATCCGGCGACATTGAAAATGCGCGTGAACAATTCCGGAAATAAATACTCGAATACTCCAACCACGATGACGATCACGACGATTACCCTGACGATCCGATCCGCTAGACGGAGATCGGGCGCAGCAGCCCCCAGCAGGAAGAATGCAATGGGAATCAGAAGATCGCGTATCGGCTTGACATCCAGAGCACCGCTGAACACTGCGCGCGCGCCTGCCAATGCCGCCAGGAAAAGAATAGCTGTCCCAATCGCCAAAAGCCGCGGATAGGTTACCGTCGGGAATACATAGATCAGCACCGCGAAGATGATAATGACTTCGCATCCGATCACTGCACTGTTGCCGACACCGCCGGCCACGGTGTTCACGAAACAAAGCCCGGCATTAAAGAGTGTCGCGATTAATATTGCGAGAGTCTGCGGTCGCAACCAGAACGATCGCCGAACCGTTATCCGACGGCCACCGAGAAAGCCAGCGGCACTCATTGCGCCGCTCCCTTGTTCGCCCGCTCCTGCGGACGACCGAGATGGTTCAGCAAGACCGACATCTGCGGCCGATCGACGCCATTCACCGGCTGAACGCTGGTGAAATAGCTCGGTGGCCAGGCGCCCGCCGCCCAATAGCTCCAGCCGACCCATACGTCCCTATTTTCATCGATGAACGTCAGCATCGCATTCAGCGCGCCGAGGCAGACGGGATCTGCGCCAACTCCAAACTCACCGAGATAAGCGCGCTTCCCATTCTGACGCGCCCATTGCGTAAAAAGCTGCAGAGTATCGACGCCCACGGTTTCACTGCGGCAAGCCGCATGCGTCCCGGAATAATTCGAATCCAGATACTGATGCACCTCGTAGACGTAATTGTTTGCCGGATCGACCACACCGAGCATTACATCGCCGTTCGGCGCGCCATAGCGAGTACTGAGCCAGCTATGTGCACCGGTCCAGCCGTTACCAGGAACAAAAATCGTATTGCTTGCGCCTGTATTGCGGATTGCCGCTATCGCGGCATTGGCAGCAGAAAGCCACGTTTCCGTCAGCAATCCCTTAGGCTCATTCATCAAGCCAAACCCGACGAGCGGACTGTCCCTGAAATGAATAGCCAAACGCTTCCAGATATCAGCAAGTGCAGTCACTGGAACATCGGGGCTGCCGATCACCTTTTGTCGGTAATAAGCATAATTGTGCAGGTCGAGAACCACATACAGCCGCTTGCCGATGGCATAACGAACAACCTCGTCGAGGCGACGCAACTCTTCCGATTCCAACGGACCATTTAACTGAGGCTGCATCCGTTCCCACAGGAAAGGAACACGGATACTGGTCATTCTCTTTGATGCGACATAATCAATTGTTGCTTTTGCCGGGTAGAAATAATCCCGATTGGGAACTCCGGGGATCTTGCGTCCGTTGAATTCCGCGCCGGCGATGTTGACGCCTGTCAGATACGGCAGACCGGTCTGCGCGAATGAACCCGATGCTGACATCAACAGCATGAGGGCGCAGACGATAGTCGCCATCACAGCTACAAGGATGGGCTGCAGATTCTCAACAACCCCGCGATGTATTCCACGACGATGATGTTGAGCGATATTTCGATGATGTTGCCGAAAACAAACTGACAGTGCACCACTCCATCAATCATCTGCACCTACTGCACATTTGATGTGCAGACGGCCGAGCACATTGACGCCAAGATTAGACATCACAGTTCGCCTATCGCGATCATGCAGCATTGAGAATTATGCGACGTTTTGATGGCGCGGCTGTATCCGGAGAGGGTTCCGCCGCTGCTGCAGACAGGACACAAGGCACATCGCTTCTTCCCACAGAAATATCTGGACATCATCACATAATGTATATCGTTCACGTTGTGCGTCAGTTCCATCCCTCGGTGGGGGGCCTTGAGGGTGTCGTTGCTTCGCTGTCCGCCGAACAAATTGCCAACGGTCATCGTGTCCGCGTCGTAACGCTCGATCGCCTGTTCAATGCACCTGATGCTCCTCGCTTGCGTCGACGCGAACAGCGCAATGGAATCGACGTTGTCAGAGTTCCGTTTTTCGGCTCAAAACGCTATCCAATCGCATTCTCCGTTATCCGTCATATTCGCGATGCCGACATCGTTCATGTGCATGGTGTCGATTTCTTTTGCGACTATCTTGCCTGGACTGCGCCGCTGCACCGGCGAAAACTTGTCTTGTCGACCCATGGCGGATTTTTTCACACCGGGTTCGCCGCCAGACTGAAAAAGCTTTATTTCAACACCGTGACTCGGTTGTCGCTCCGCGGATATTCCGGGATCGCCGCCGTCAGCGTATCGGACGAGAACTTGTTTAAGGCCATTCGTTTTCGTGGCTTATGCGTGATCGAGAACGGCGTTGATATCGAAAAATATGCTGACGCCTCATCGTCGACGCCGACGAAAACAATGATCGCGGTTGGTCGTTTTTCCAGCAACAAACGTATCGATCATGCCATTCGTTTTCTTGCCGCCGTCAATCGCAATGATCCGGACTGGTCATTGATCATTGCCGGACGTCCCTGGGATGTCTCGCCCGAAAACATGCAGCATCTTGCCAGCGAACTCGGTGTCGGCGACAGGGTTCGAATCATCGCGAGTCCATCAGATGCCTCCGTACGCGAAGCGATGGCGCAAGCCTCCGTCTTCCTGAGTGCATCCGACTACGAAGGGTTCGGCCTTGTAGCGATTGAGGGAATGTCGGCCGGCCTCTGGCCCGTGCTGAGCTCGATCCCGCCCTATGTTCACCTTGCCCAGCATACCGGGGTTGGAACCTTGGTGAATTTTGCGGACGTCGATACAGCGGCTCGGCAGTTCCTGTCAGATTGGGCAACTGTGTCGAGCACTCATGCGGATCACCGCAGGAGAACGATGGAAGCGGCTACTGCATTCAACTGGCCAGCCGCCAATGCACGATACGAACGATTTTATCGAACCGTCCGTGGGCAGCACGTCCGAACCATTCTCAATATTCCCATTCTCGTCAAAACCGCAGAACAAGCTGTCACTCTTCTCGATCAGCAATACGAACACCAGGCTCCGACCGTTGTCGCTTTCGCCAACGCCCATACGCTGAATTCGACGGCCTCCCATCACGGGCTGCAAACGGCACTCGACCGCGCCATCGTCTTCAATGACGGGATCGGCGTTGATTTCGCCAGCCGCCTCCTCTTCGGCAAAAAGTTTCCGGAAAACCTGAACGGAACCGATTTCATCCCGCACTATCTACAATCCAGCCGATATCGTCATCGTGTGTTCCTGCTGGGCGGCCGGCCTGGCGTCGCGGCCAAGGCCGCGCAACGACTGGCACGACTGAGCCCACAACACGACTTCGTCGGAACCAGTCATGGCTATTATCAGCAACGCGATCTGCCGCGCGTCCTCGCACAGATCAGGCATAGCGGCGCCGATATCCTGCTTGTCGCCATGGGCAACCCAAGACAGGAGGCGTGGCTGAACGAACATCTCGAGCAGACCGGCTGCCACCTCGGCTTCGGCGTCGGCGGCCTTTTCGATTTCATGGCCGGCGTGGTACCGCGCGCTCCGAACTGGGTTCAGAAAGCGCGGCTTGAATGGGCCTATCGCCTGCTGCATGAGCCAGCCCGGCTGTGGCGACGTTATCTGATCCAGATGCCGCTGTTTCTGCTGCGTGTCTCACAACAATGGCTCACGGGCGTTCGTGTGCCCAATGTGATCCCGCGGTGAATGATAACCCGCGATCTTCCGCGACCGCACTCGGCACACCGTCGGGACGGATCTTCGCCGTATGGACAATCATGCAGCGCTGGAAAGCGCGCCTCCTGTTCGCATTTGCCGATCAGGGGCTTTACAGCGCAAGCAATTTCGCGCTGACCATTCTTTACGCCGTCTGGCTGCCGATCGACGATTTTGGTCGCTATGTCGTTGTCTGGACTGCGGCCTTGTTCATCGAAGCTGTTCAGAGTTCCCTGATCATCGACGCCTTGCCGGCAATCGTCAGCCGCTACAGCCGTCGCAATCGTCATCGCGTCGACCGCGCGGCGATCTGGATCGTGGCTGGATTCAGCCTGGGGAGCAGTGCCTTGCTCGCCATCGCCGCCCTCATTCTGGCACAAACATTTCCAGCCTATGTGTGGCCGGTTGCGATCCTGGCGCTTACCAACCCACTGCAGCGCTTCTATCTGTTCTTCCGCCGCCTTTGCTACATCAGAGACCGGCAATCGGTTGCTGCGGCTGCTGCAACGGCTTATGCCGCCGCCTCGATTGGCGCCGCCTCGGCTTTGACAAGCCTGCAGGTTCTGACAGTTCCTGCCGCCATCGCTATTTCCGGATTCGGCGCGATTGCCGCCATCATCGTGGTTCTTTGTCTGGGTATCGGTCGCTCTATCCGCAGCCGCCCATCCCATGTCATCTGGCTCGCAGCAAAAATCTGGAGCGCCAGCCGCTGGCTCACTCCCGCGGCGGTGATGTCCTGGTTCGTTACGTGGGGCATCTTCCCGCTCATAGCAGCACTCAGTGGCCCAGCCATCGCCGGCATCGTGCGCGCGCTGCAGAATCTGTTGACGCCGATCGTCCAGTTCAATGCTGCTCTCAACCTTACGATCCTGCCTCGCATCGCCGACAATGTCGCAGATCGCAACAATGAGTATGCGCGGCGGTTTGCCCGAAATGGAACCGCAGTCTTCGCCGGCAGCGCCTTGACGTATTGCATCATCGTCATCGTCGCAGCACCCACGCTGCTACCAATGATCTACCGAAAATCGGAAATCGCTGCTTCTGCATCCCTACTGTGGCCACTATCACTGGCCATCATCTGCGATGCGGCGCGCAATGCCTCGTCCATTTCGTTGTTGGCAACCCATCGGACGCGCATCGTGTTCACGGCTCGCGTCGTGGGCCTTGTTGCATTCGCATCGGCCGGGATCGCACTCGGACACCACATGGGCGCGTCGGGCATTCTCTGGGCCAACGCATTCGGTACCGCCATCAACACCGCCATCGTGATGACCGCCGCCATGAGACGGCCCGCCGGTTCAACGCTCTAATGGAGCGTTCCAGTGATCGTCTGCTCCAGCTTCATCGCCGCAGCATAGAGGCGATCAACGCGCTGCGCGAAGATCGCCTCCGCGCTCAGGAAAGGCTGCCCCTTGCTCGCAGCAAGCAGCGCGCGTTCTGCACGGTCGGTGAATACCCGGTCGAACGATGACAGGGTTCTCTGCAAAATCTTGGCCGGTTCACCGCCGACGATCTTCTTCGGAGCAAGATCGTCTGTCGCCATCTGACCGTAACGACGAAAGAAATCGTTGATCAGATCGTCATCCGAATCCGACAACCGGTGCATCCCGTTGGCACCATCGACGGTCCGGATCTTGATGTGCTTGAGCGCTTCCCAGGCCGAACTGGGCGGCAGCGCGATCGGCCGGAACTTCAGCTCAAGGGATCGCGTCCAGTCGATCCATTTGAAAGGCAGGATCGCCGGCGAACAATGCACCGGAATCCACGGCACTCGCAACGTGTCGGCAACGATGGCCCCATGCATGGCTTCAGTAAGCACCAGCCGCGCACGCGCAATTCGATCAAGTGTCCGACCAACCGGCCAACGCGCATCGACGAATGTCATGCCGAGCCGCCGACAGAGTTCCGGCCATCGACTATGCTCCACTGAATTGTAATGCGGCATAAAAACGATATCGTTGCGCTTCGGCCCCGCCGGCGCCAGCTTTGGCGCCGCCGCCAACAGCGCAGCACTATCAGTCATTGCTGCCGCCGGCCGGCCGATGAGGCGGGCTGTTAACGGCCCGCGCACGCCGAGAACAGCCCAATCCGCATTTGGCCAGCGGCTCGGCAGCGGCCCTGTTCCAGCGCCGCTGCCAAGAACGAAAACCCGCTTGCGATCAGTCGATTTTGCCGACAGATAATCCTCGCGAAATATCGAGCCGATCCCAAGCAACACCGCGTCATCTGCTTCGAAGCATGCAGGTCGCAGAAGCGCCTTCCACAGCACCGAATTAAGATCGTCGCCAAAATTCCCATTGGGACTTCGGTAGTAGATCACCTCCATGGCGTTGCTCAATAATCCGACCTGTCATTAAGTAGACGAGCCGAACGCGGCGCAAAGATGAGATAGCATCGTTCGACCGGCACCGGCTCATTCTCGGTCACCAGCCGGAAACTGTCCCCCTCAGGCATGCAGACGTATCGCGCGAATTTATCGCGATCAAAAAACTGAAGGATATCGGCATTGCGGGCGCCGTAGCGGGACAGCATCTCGTCGCCGTGCAATTCGACAAACCAATAGCACCAGCGTTCCAGCGTCGCGGCAGCACCTTTCAGAGCCTCGATCTCGAAGCCCTCGATATCGAGATAAACGAGGTCCGGCCATCCCTTCTGTTGAGCCAGATCATCAATGCTGATCCCCGCAATTGTCTCGCCGATCAAAGCGCCAAGCCCTTGCCTGGCCCTGGAATTAAAACTGAAATCGGCATGCCCTCGCCCGCTCGTTCGCGACACAAGGGCATGAATGACATCAATATTATCGACCTGATTGAGCAAAATATTGTCGCGCGCGATAGCAGCATTATGCCGATTTGCCTCGATAGCCACCACCTCCCCGTCGGGAACGATATCGTGCGCCAGCAACATCGCGATCAAACATTGATGCGCGCCGAGATCAAAAATGCGACCACTCTTCGAAATCTGCCCGTGTGAAAAGAATTCGATCTCCGGCGGCAGAGTCCAGTTCTTGTTGTACCACTCCGACGCGACGCGATCGCTGATATTCATTTTCAGTGTGTGAGCGCCGTACATATGCTGTACAACTTTCTTCGGAAACGTCGCCAGGTCCATCCGGTATTTCATCAGCCGAAGGACATCGACTGCTGGCTGCGGCAGATAGCGCTTGGCATAATTCTCCAATGCGATCGTCATCGTGCACCTTCCTTCAGGCTGATATCGGAGATTAATTGTGAGGAGTTATTCAGCCTGCGGCTGGGGGACGTTTGCCGGACGCTGAGAAGCCTGTCGTAAAGAGCAGCGTGTCTTCGCGCTATTCCGTTCCAGCTATAGTGCGCCTCTGCATCAGCACCTTTTCTGATCGCGACTTCCCGGGATTTTTGATCCACCGACAGCGTATTCAGCAACGAAAGGGCTTCCCTTGCCCCCGGCGCATGAAATGTTGCCGCGACCATCCATGGCGGCGTGATCGCGGAATGCCGGGTGAGAACGACGAGCTTGTTGATCAACGCTGCTGCGAGCGTTCCCCGTTTTGCCGAGGCACCATCCGGAAATGGAAGGTAAGCATAGCCGGCACCGGCCAGACGCTGTGCAACCGCGCCATCCGGCAAATTGATAGAAAAGGCGACATCCGCCAGCATGCCTCGCCGTTTGATCGCATCAGCATATGCGCGATGCCGCTCCTGCATCGCGCCAATCACCTCGAAGGAAAAGGGGCTTTGGGCAGCCCGAGCCTGTTCCGCCAGGGTCAGAAAATCCTCAATACCCTTGTTTGGTGCAATCAACCCGAACGAGACAATGCGAGTTCGGTCGTGTTCGGGTCTCGGAACCGCTATCGGGATATTGCTCGCAATCTCGATCGTCTCGTCGAGACCAACGCGACGTGGAAAGTTTTGCTCGAACAGCCGCCTCTCCTCATCGGTGGTGAAAATTCGCGCTGCACCACGTCGAGCATAAGGAGAAAACCAAGATCGTCGATACCAGCGAAAGATGGCATACTCGTGCAACGTGACGACCACGGGTTTACCGGGCAAGGCAAACGGTAGCGCGGCCGGCGTATAAGACCTGCCATAGCCCGCGGTCGGATACTGGACATGAACGAGATCGCAATCGACTTTCGCCAGATCCTCGATCGCACCACGCGAATAGAGCTGCGACAGACGCTGGTCGGAAAAGCGTACTACGACGATCCCACTGGCCTCGAGTTCGCGGCAAAGCCTCTCCGTGTAATCGCCAACGCCGCAAGCGTCCGGCGGCCACGACCCGCTAACCATCAAAACAGACGGCATTGACAGTCCTTTTCAATGCAAACGATCGCTACGACTCGGCAACCTGCTTGGCCCGGCCGGGGTGATAGGGTTTGACGTAGGCGGTACTCTGATAATAGTCGTAACCGCGCAGCCGTCGCAGATCAGCGGATGTCAATACAGCTCCCAGAATACGATCACGGACCGGGCTCAACAAATCGACCGCTCGCACCACCAAATCTTCCGGTGTGCGATCCCATCCGACCGCTAATACAATCCCGTCGGCATGCTCACTGAGAGCACGACTCTCGACAAGCGGAACCAATGGCGGTGAATCGACAATGATCATGTCGAAATGGCGACGCAACTCACTCACGATGATGTTCATGGCTTCGGAATAAGCGAACTCGGTCATTACCGCCGAATCTTCCGATAGTGGCGACGGCAACACCGACAGACCCGTTGTCTTCTCCATCAAAACGGCCTGCTGGAGCGACGCCTCGCCGCGCGCAACATCAAACAGCCCGACCTCCGCGTGGGGGCAGAGCGATCGAGATACTTCCGGATTGCGCATATCTCCTTCGATCAACAGAGTGCGCACGCCCATCATTGCGTACGATAATGCCAGATTGGCTGCCAACGTCGTCTTGCCTTCGCCGTCGATGGCCGACGTCAGCATGATCACCTGCATCCGCCGCGCATGCGCGGCACGCTGCACACTCAAACGCACCGCGCGGATTGCTTCGGCAAACACCGAGTTCGGCTCTTCGGCGATGTAACGCATCAATGGAGGTTGTAGCGCCAACGGCAGAATCTGAGGCGCTTGCGCCTGATATTCGGATAGCGCGCTTTTCCCGCGCTTGGCCATATGTGATAGCTCGCGTAAGCCGATCAGCGGCAATGTCGCAATTCCCACCATGCCCGAAATTGCCTCTACTTGATCCAACGTTTTCACGCGCCGATCGAAACGATCGATCCCGATGGCGATCAGAGAACCAAAAGCGACACCCAGTGGAATGAAGATTCCCAGAAACAACAGCGGCTTCGGAAATGAGGGTTGAATTGGAGCAGTTGCCAGGGAAACAATACGGGCCTCCGGCAACTGGAAACTCTCACGCGCCGTAGCCTCTTTGTAATTTCCGAGAAATGCTTCGTAGAGCGAACGATCGGCATCCGCTTCGCGTTGCAATTCGCGCAATCGTACCTCCGCCTGCCCTGACGTGCTGGACACCTCTTGCAGAGATTTGAGACTGTTCGAGAGAGACTGCTCACGCGCCGCCGCAACTTCATAGCCGTGACGCCGGCTCTGCAAAATGCGAGCGACTTCGTCCGTGATCAGCTTCTGCGTATCACGCAATTGGGCGCGTACCGCAGCTACTTGCGGATGATGGGCGCCGTAGCGACTCGACAGATCCGACTCATTGACCCGCAACTGCGCATACTGCCCCCGCAATCGAGCAATCGTGTCCGACGACAACGCTTCCGTGAGAGAGCCCGGATCGGCCTTGTTCCGTGCAATCTCGGCAACTTGATCATATTTTGCGCGAGCTTCCGCAGCATCGGCGCGCGCTTGCACCAGTTTGCTATTCAGGTCTGAGACCTGCTGGCTATTGATCGTTTCACCTTTCGCGAGCGTAAGATTGTGTTCACCACGATATTGCTCGACCGCGCGATCAGAAGCCTCAACGCGCGATTTCAATTCGCTCATCTGCTCGTTCAGCCAGCCTGCGGCACTCTTGTTTGCATCCGATTTTGATCGGATCAGTTCCTCGAAATAGGCGTTGGCAATCGCGTTGGAGATCTCAGCTGCACGATAGGGATCGTGCAATCCGACATTGATGTCGACCAGAAATGTATTCTTCTGACGCACAACCTTAAGCTTGTTCTGCAATATTGCGACGGCGGACTTCGTCTTGACATCCTGCGTGTCGCCGACCGGACGTCGTGTTGCGGGGAGCAGGGCCAGGAGGCTTCCCATGATGCCGGGCTTCGGCGTGAATTCCGGATCATCGGTCAGCTTCATCGATTCCACGACTCGACGCAGCACCGCGATCGACTGAGCCAAAAGCACCTGGCTCTCGATCGCGGCATCGTCGGTCTGCGGACTTTGGATTGCGGGCTGATTTTTGCTGTCAAGATTGACAACATTCGGACGGCGCGGGTCGATCAATACCGTCGACGTCGCCGTATAAGTCGGTTTTACAAGGATGATGACGAGTACCGCAGCGACAACAAACACCGCCACTGTGAAACCGATCACCGCCACACGGCGACGCAGGATCCGCACGATTTCCGATACGCTTATTCCATCCCACGCGGCCGTCTTTGGCGACACGGTCGATTCATAATAAGCTTGAGGTTCCAACCGATCGTCAGTAACGCGCCGTAACATTCACCCCTACCTCGTGTTTATCGTAGCTCGCCGACGAGACGCTACTGTCCCTGCGGAAATAACGGTGCTGCAGCGAGATCGAGCTATGGCGATTGAGGATATATTTGAGCTCGGTCTGAATGGAGCGAACCTCATCGTTGCGTGATTGGCCGTAGAACTGATCGCGCTCATATACCGCCGCCACGGACAGAACGAGATTGCGACGAAGTTCGTAATCAGCTCCGAGCTGAAATGTATTCGCCTTGATGCCGCCCACCACCGTATCGCTTGCTTCAGTAACGATCTGTTCTGCCTTGAAATGCAGATCGAGCATCCGCGTCGGACTCCAGGTGAGCATGCCGCGGAATGCCGGTCCGGCGATGGTACCGATGGTCGAGTCATTAAACCGTTGACTCGCATAGCCGGCACCGAATTCGCCCCAGACCAAATGCCCAAACCGAACGTTGATACCGGATAGGGAGCGATAGCCCTGCGAACCCAGTGCCTGCGTCAGTGTTCCGCGCAGGTCGCGCCGATTGATTTCAAGCGCGGTAAACAATCCCAGCGCTGGGGTGAGCGCATAGTCGAAACGGCCATGGGCCACCGCGATCCGCCCATCGCGGCTATCCTGATTGATGATTGAACCGTCGCGCGCACGCGTCGATCCATAATTGTAATAATCGGTCCGAACGCCGATGGAAGCCGCCAGCCGATTGAATCGCTGCCAGTAAGTGATATCGCCGGATGCGAGGTCATAAGGCGTTGGCGCGGCAGCTGCCGTCGGCGATGTCAGCGACCCAACACCCTCGTGCTGCCTCGCCACGCGCAAGCTGGAGAGGATCGCCGCATCATGCCAGAGATCGATTCGCCCGCGGACACGTAGGCTCGCGTCTGTTTGATCGAGTTGACTGAAACGGCGATAACGCATCGAACGGACGTCGCCCTGAATATCGATACCGTGCCGCTCCCACAGCGACTGCATCCCGAGCGATGACTTGACCGTCGCCGCCAAATCGCCCTGCTTGTCTGCGCCGCTCGCAAAAACGTTGTTGTCGTATGAAACGCCACCAGTCACGGACGGCATGATCATCCACGGGCCGGCGCGAACACCGATCCGCTCGTAGCCGGGATGCTCGCGCGTCTTCACAGGCGTATCCTCCGGAGCTTCGGCACCCTCCGGATTGCGTGAGAGCAGATCGGCGAAGGGAACGGGATCAAACACGTCGAGCGAACTCCACGGTGGAGACGACAGCGGAGTGATGGGCGTGGAAACCTGTGCCGAGGCACATGGTGACATCGCCACCATCCCGATCACGGTTACAATCCACGCCGGAACATACCGGATGATCTGCTTGCAGCAGGCACGCATGTCGAACGGAAACTCGCCTCTGCGTTGCGATACACATCTGCGCTAGATGGCGGCAGACAATTCGATCCGCGGAAGCGCACATACATGCCAGCGCAACCTTGGAGGCACTTTCGAAAACAACATCATCCATCGTCGATCATTCGCGCAGCGTCATTCGGCATTGCGGAATCATTTATTTGCAATGCGACATTTCTGAGGATGGCGAGTTCCCACCGAACGATCATCCGTGAACGCGGGTGCCAACAGCGACCTGCTGCCACTCTTTTCAGCAGAGTGCATTCAATCGGCGATCAGAAGAAGCGCTCGGGAATTCGAATGTTTTCGCCGGGCGAAACCGGACGATCAACATCAAGCGGACGCGCGATCTCTACAGCCGACCCCGCTGAACGCACATAAGCCTTGTTCTCGTCGGCGCGATAAGTGTACCCGCCCGCGAGTGCAACCGCGTCGCCCAGCGTCAAACCCGGCTTGTACGGAAACTCACCCGGCTTCTTCACTTCGCCACGGATATAAAACGGAGCGTAACCACTCACTTGCACCGTGACTCGGGCGTCCTTGAGGATTCCACCGTTGAGCTTGGCAGTGATCCGACGTTCCAGTTGCGTCGTCGTCAGCCCAAGCGCACGAACACGACCCGCAACCGGAATTGCCAGAAAGCCCGCACCGTCGACTGTGTAATCGCCACTGATGGTCGGCTCATTGTAGACCTGAACCTTCACCTGATCATTCGGGCCCAAAGCGTAGATTCCTGCAGGAACCCGCGAAGATTCTGCCCGGGCAGACCCATAGCCTGTCTCAACGATCGGAGGTGATGCGGAACAACCCGCCGTATAAATAGCAAAAATGACGACTGCGATCGTTCGCAAAATCATCTTTCTCTACCTCAAACATTTGAGCAAAGAGCAGGAGTGGCTGGCTGAGTACGTGCCTTAGAATGAAACAGATGCTCGCTTTCGCATCTCCACGCCCTCGACCCCAAACGTATGATGATCAGGAACGTTCCAAAGATTTCTGAAAAACATCCAGCCGTTCCGTATTGAATATTCTCGCTCAAAATGAGTCATAAGCCATCGAAGATGAGCGATTGAATATCACGATCTCAAACTCGCTATCGACAAACTCGCGATGATAGAAAAATTGCAATCAGAACATGCACTCGTCGAAGCGAGCATCCCCTGCAACGTCGCGATCGGAACTTCATTTTCTCTTTCGCGCACAAAAATAGTGCAATCTCCATTTTGATGAACACGAAATTCGCAACACGCCCATCGATATATTTTCAGAAAATCAAAAAGCGAAAGACATCCAGCGATTGAAATACGAGCCACACCTAATCTCATTAGTTTCGCTGCAGCGCCACATTTTTTCCAAGAACCTGATCGAGCTTTGTCCACGCGCCGCGTGAATCGGAATTTGAAAATCGTGAGGAAGATTCAGACGACAGCGGACAATCAAGACGCGCGATGCGATTGATCGCGATTGTGATGAATTCCGACAAACTATGCGCCGCCGAACAATGCAACGGAGCATTTTTATGACTTCACCTGCTACGCTGCTCTCGCAATCCGAAGATGCTATATCGATCTGGCGAAGCCGGCGGCGGCTTTTTTCACCACCGGTCCAATACAAGCAGCATCGACGCGTTCCTCGTCGGCCTCTCTATTATGTGTCACATCGCGGAACATTGAGCGAACCGCCCCGCTCGCGAACAAAACGCTTGTTCGATGTCACCAGCGCAACATGCGCGTTGATCATTCTGTCCCCGCTGCTCGCCGCGATCGGTATCGCCATCAAGCTGACATCGCCAGGACCGATATTCTTCACACAGAACCGCTATGGGCATCTCAATCAGCGATTTCGCATCTACAAATTTCGGACGATGCATGTCCATCTCGGCGACGCGTTCGGCGTCAAGCAAACGATCGCCAATGATCCGCGCGTCACGTCCATTGGGCGCTTTCTTCGCCGGACCAGCCTCGACGAACTGCCCCAATTGATCAACGTGGTGACCGGCGACATGTCGCTGGTAGGGCCGCGCCCGCATGTACCCGGCATGCAGGCGGCCAGCACGCTCTATGAAAATCTTGTTCCGTATTACTTTCAACGGCACACCATCAAGCCGGGCATCACGGGCCTTGCGCAGGTCAGCGGTTGCCGCGGCAGTACAGCCAGTGCCGATCAGGCGATCTCCCGCGTCGACTACGACCTCGATTATATCGAGCGCTGGTCATTGTGGCTCGACGTCAAGATCATCTGGTGGACCATCAGGCACGAGTTGCTGTCCGCGCGCGCCGATTAATCGGCACGCTTTCCTCTGATACAGAAGATGCCGCTACTGTAGATGCGCTCGTGCGAGCAGGATTCCACATTCACAGCCACACCGACTTCGGGCCGGCGTCTCGCCGGCATCGAAGGTCTGCGGGCAGTAGCCGCACTCTCGGTCATGATCGGCCACTTCAATCTTCATCTCGTTCCGGATCACGTTCTCTCGCCGGCTCTGCATCGCGTCTTAAATGCTGCTGGCCAGGGGCTGACACTGTTTTTCGTGCTCTCCGGCTTTCTGTTGTTTGGGCCGTTTCTCACCGCGGCTGCGCGTCGCGCACCCTTCAATATCCCCCAGTACTTCACGAACCGAATCCTGCGCATCTATCCGGCCTATGTGGTGATCTTCATCGTTGTCACTTTCGGTCTGGGGCTCGCCTACACCCACCCTGCTTTGCTCGGCGGCGCTGGCGTCGAAGGAACGGCGGACATCCTCGGCCGGATCAGCGACCCAGGTATCATTGCCGCCAATCTGCTGCTGGCGCATACGCTTACGCCCTGGACCATCAAAACCGGGCTCGGTGTATCGTGGTCGCTGACGACTGAGGTCTGCTTCTATCTTGTGTTACCGCTGCTGGCGTTTGGCACGGTCCATCTCAGTCGGCGGATGGGCCTGCAAAGGGCCGCCATCGCGGTGTCGTTCGGAATGATTGTGCTGGGACTTGCCTGCCGCACCACCGGCCTTGCGCAGGTCCACGGCGACCCCGCGGCTCAGTTCTATCTGCAATGGGGCGGAAACTGGCTCGCGGTTTATTTGCGCAGCATCCTGTGCCAGGCAGATCTGTTCGGCGTCGGCATGCTGGCCGCAATCGTCTTCCATACGACCGCAACACTGGTCGACAGCATCTCCCCGCGCTCGCTGCAGATCGGCCTCTGGTGCGCCATGGCCGCGGGTCTCATCCTGACCCGGCTCGACCGTGATTTCGGCTTTGCTGTTTTCTTCGCTGCCCTGATGCTGATCGTTACGGCGGCGACCATAGACGGACGAACAAACCGGCTTGCGGCTGTGCTGGAATGGGGACCGATCCGCTGGCTCGGAACCATCTCGTACAGCTTCTATCTCTGGCATCTCCCGGTGATCTGGGGCCTGTTCCGATGGTATTGGCAGGGACGCCGCCCTGACACATTCGAGGACATCGCGCTGAGCTTCGTCTTGGCCCTGGCGATTACCGCAGCACTCTCGACCGCGACTTATCTCGCGATCGAACGCCCCGCCCTGAAGCTGAAATCGAAACCCTTTGAACGAAAGCTGCGCGCGGCCTTGTTCCGGCACGGCACCGCCAGCTCCGCTGCCGCAAAACATCGCTCAATTGCTGACTGATCTTCCCCTGTCTGGCGAAAGGAAAACCGATGTCCGTTCTCGATCTCGCAGCCTCACGTTCTTCGACAGGGACAAAATCAGGGCCGATCATCCCCGTTTTACTGTCAGGCGGCGCCGGGACGCGGCTCTGGCCATTGTCACGCGAAACCTATCCCAAGCAGTTTCTGTCCCTGCTCGGCGACAAGACGCTCCTGCAACAGACCATCACGCGCACCGCCGACCGCAGCCGGTTCACTGCGCCGATCGTCGTTGCGAACCAGGAGCATCGGTTCCTCATTGCCGAGCAGTTGCGCGCACTGGGTGTCAACGATCCGACCATCGTTCTTGAGCCGGCGCGCCGCAACACTGCGCCGGCGGCGACAATCGCCGCCCTGCTCGCGCGCAAGAGCCATTCGGACGCAATGCTGCTGGTCATGCCCGTCGACCATCTGGTCGAGGATATCGACGGCTTCAACGAGGCTGTGAACACCGCGATCCCGGCAGCGGCAGACGGCCAACTGGTCCTGTTTGGTATCAGGCCGACCACGGCCGCTACCGGCTATGGTTACATCAAGATTGGCGAACCGATTATCGAAGGCGTCAGCAAGGTTGACCGGTTCATTGAGAAGCCGGCACGCGAGGTAGCGGACCGTCTCGTCAAGGAAGGCTCCTATGTTTGGAACAGCGGTATTTTCCTGCTTCCGGTTCGCACTTTTCTAGAGGAGATGGAGCAATTTGCGCCCGATGTTCTAAAGGCATGCAGGGCATCGCTCGAATATGCAAAGCCAGACCTCGATTTTCTTCGTCTACCCGAGCAGGAATTTTCAGCATCGCCATCGATCTCAATCGATTATGCGGTGCTCGAAAAGACAGATCGCGCCGCGATCGTACCAGCGCGATTCGACTGGAACGATATCGGCAGTTTTTCCGCATTATGGGATGTCGGATCCAAGGATGACTGCGGCAATGTTGAGATCGGCGATATCGTCTCGGAAAATGCCAACGACTGTTATCTTCGCAGCGATGGGCCATTGGTCGCCGCGCTGGGAGTCCGCGATCTGATCGTAACGGCAACGCCGGATGTGGTTCTGGTGACGACGCGCGCTCACTCCCAGGCTATCGGCAAGATCGTCGATCGCCTCAAAATCAATGGACACCGATCTGCGACGGAGACGCCGTGCGTCTACCGGCCGTGGGGTTACTATCAGCAAATCCACCTCGGCGAGCGATTTCAGGTGAAGCGCATCACCGTCAATCCGGGCAGCAAGCTCTCATTGCAGAAACATTTTCACCGTGCCGAACACTGGGTCGTGGTCAATGGCACGGCGCTGGTGACCCGCGATAACGAGCAGATTTTGCTGCGCGAAAACGAATCGCTTTTCATTCCGCTTGGCGCCATGCACCGCCTGGAAAACCCCGGCAAAGTTCCGCTCAACCTGATCGAAGTACAGTCCGGCGCATATCTGGGCGAGGATGACATCGTTCGTGTCGAGGACATCTACAACCGCGCGCTTTGACCAGGTTTGGAGCGCCACCTGATCAGCCGTAGCACCTGAAAAGCATCCCCATCGCGCTGCGCTAAAGATCGATCCCGGCCGGTGAGACGGTCACAAGCAACCTGACGGCGTGTCGCCGCCTCGCAGTTGACACTGTATGGCCATTTTTGTTGAGTTGTATCATTGAGTTAAGTGCGTGGGGCGATGTGTTACGGGTCGATGGATGGCCAAGTCTGAGGTGGTTGATTGCCGCCATCATCTTCTCCGGGGTTAGTCTGGCGCCGGTGAGCGCGTTTGCGTTCGATCTGTTTGGGCTATTCGGCGAGAAATCCCCCGAACCATCCCGAAAAGCGCTCCCTTATCTTCTGAAATTTGACACCGGAGATGCGCCATCAGACGTGAAGGATGCGCTCGAGCAGGCATCCACACTTTACCGCACCCGGCAGGATCCGCCGCCCGATGGCGACACACTGGTCCGGCGTGCTGAAGCAGACCTCGCGCCGTTGCTCGACGCGCTCTGGGGCGCGGGCTATTACAACGCCAAGCTGACCATCGAGATCGCCGCGCTGCCGCTCAGGCTGGGGCAGACCGCGGGGCCACGCGTGGCGCGCGCGGCCGAGAGCTTTCGTGCGCGCGAAGCCGTACCGATCACGGTTCGCGCGGAGCCTGGTCCGCTGTTCCGTCTGCGCACCATTGTGGTCAGCGATGCACACACCGGGCGCGCTTTCACCGAAGCCGAACTTCCTTCGAGCACCGTCAAGATCAGACCCGGCGATCCGGCGCGTGCCGCCAGCATCCGTGCGGCACAGGCGGCCTTGATCGATCATTTCCGCAACCGCTCTTATCCCCTGGCCAAAGTGACGCGCTTGCGTCCACGCGTCGATCATCCACACACGGCGATGGACGTCGATATCCAGGTCGCGACCGGACCAAGCGCGACTTTCGGCCCGGTGACCGTATCCGGACAATCGGACGTCGACCCGAAAGTGGTGCGCTCGATGATCTATATCGAGCAAGGCGACCCCTATTCTGCAAAAGCCGTCGCAGCATCCCGCAAATCGGTTCTCAAGCTGCCGGCGATCAGCTCCATACGGATGCGCGAAGCGGAACAGCTGGATGCCAACGGACAGTTGCCGCTGACCGCCGATGTCACCGACCGCAAGCCACGCGTGGTCGGATTTTCGGCGCGATATTCGACGCTCGACGGGCCGGCGCTACGTGCCTACTGGCAGCATCGCAACCTGTTCGGCGGCGCCGAGAGCCTGCGGCTGGAAGGCGATCTGTTCGCCTTGCGGCAGACGACCAGTTCCGTGTTCGACAATCTCAAGAGCTTCAACCTGTCGGACCTGGGCGGCCGCCTCAAGGCCAGCTTCGTCAAACCGGGTCTGGGCGGTTCACGCAACGATCTGCTGCTCGACGGCATGGTCGAACGCGAAATCACCGGCGGCGACCAATACGGCGGATACACCAGCCGGCGCTCCGTCGCCTCGGCCGCGATCCGCCATCGCTTTTCCGATACGTTCTCCGCTCAATTCGGCATCACCGGCGAATTCGGCACGACCAGCGACACGCTCGGCACCGTCGATTATCGCCTGATTGGCATTCCGGTTTCAGTCACCTACGATTCAACGGACAACCTGCTCGACCCGACGACCGGATTCCGGGCGACCGCCATGGCCACGGCCTATCCGAAATGGCTCGGGTCATCCGTGGGCCTGTTCGAAACCAAGGCACAGGCTTCCACTTATTACGCCATCGATGATGAAGCGCGCTACGTGCTGGCAGGCCGCATTGGCCTTGGCTCGGTCAGCGGCGCGTCACTCGCCGATATTCCCTCGACCCATCGGTTCTATGCCGGCGGCGGCGGCTCGGTCCGCGGCTATCGCTATCGAAGTCTCAGTCCGCTCGGCCCGACCGGTGAAGTGATTGGCGGACGCAGCCTGCTCGAAGCCTCGCTGGAAGCGCGGATCAAAGTCACCGACACGATCGGCGTCGTTCCGTTCGTCGACATGGGCGGCGCATTCGATTCGCCATACCCCGACTTCAAGGAGCGTCTGCGCTACGCCGCCGGGATCGGCCTTCGCTATTACACCGCAGTCGGGCCGATCCGGCTCGACATCGCCACACCGCTCAACCCCCGCCCCGGCGACAGCCGCTGGGGGCTCTATATCGGCATTGGGCAGGCATTCTGATGCGCAGGTACTGGACAACCATTCTTGTCGGATTGCTGGGCTTGCTGATAGCCGGCGCCCTGCTGGCGGGTTCGACCCTGATCAGCCGCAGCGCGGACGACGACAAGGGGATTCTGGCAAGCCTGCTGTCGCGCGCGCTGTCGACGCCGGCGGCACGCGTGTCGATCGGATCGGTGGACGGCGCGCTGTTTTCCAGTTCCACCATCAGCGATGTCAGTGTCGCCGACCGCAAGGGTGTCTGGCTGCAGATCGACAAAATCACACTCGACTGGACCCGATCCGCGCTTCTGTTGCGCAAGCTTCAGGTCAACAAGCTCGAGATCGGCACAATCACCATTCTGCGGCGGCCCCTGCCGAACGAACAGCCGGCAGCCGTATCGGACGAGCCGATCCTGCCGGAACTCCCGGTGAACGTTCAGATCGCCGATTTCAGCCTCAAGAACATGACGCTGGGCGAAGCGGTGATCGGCACCGCGGCGCAGATCGGCGCGACCGGCGCGCTGTCGCTCGGCAAACCGTCCGAAGGCTTGAACCTGACATTCGATGCGCGGCGGCTCGACGCCGCAGGCACGTTGACCGCGCGGCTCGAACTGGTGCCGCGCACGGAGCGGCTGACGCTCAAACTCGCCGTCGACGAGCCGGCGAACGGCATCGCCGCGCATGTGCTCAACATTCCCAATCAGCCGCCGGTGAAACTCAATCTCGACGGGTCCGGCACGCTGGACAACTTCAACGCACAACTTTCTTTCGATGCCGGCGACGGCATTGGCGCCGACGGATCGGCCTGGCTGCGCCGCACCGGAGCGACACGGCAGCTGAATGCAGACATGAAGGCGCGGATTGAGGGATTGCTGCCGCCGATGGCCGCGCCGATCTTCGCCGGCACGACCCAACTGAACGCCAGCGTGGGATTTGCCGATGGCGGTGCCATCACCATCGCGCCACTCACCGTGATGTCGCAGACCGCGCGGCTCGACGTGACCGGCGATCTCAGCGCCGATCAAGTTGCCGATCTCAAGATCACTGCCCGCGCACTTCCGAATGCTGGCAACAAAACTGCGGCAGGCGGCGCCGAGGTTGGCACGTTCAACTTCGACGCGGCGGTCACTGGCCCGCTGATGGGGCCGCGTATCACAGCCAAACTCGATGCGCGCGATATCGCCACGCCGCAAGGCAAGGCGCAGACCATCGCCGCAACCTTCGAAGCCACACCGAGCGGTGACGTCACCGAAAAGACGACAGCCGTTCCGTTCAACGGCCGCCTGCAAGCCAGCGGGCTGTCCGCCCGTGACACTGCGCTCGCCAGCGCGCTCGGCTCTTCTTTGTCGCTCACGCTCGCGGGGCGCTGGCGCGATGATGGCGCCGATGTCGAGACTGCGCAGATCGAAACCGCAACAGCGAAGGGACATTTCAACGGGTGGATCGGCAGCAAGGAACTGAAAGGCCGGCTGACAGCCGACGTTCCAGATCTTGCGCGGTTCAGCGGCCTGTCGGGCCTGCAGCTGCGCGGCGCGCTCGGCCTCAAGGCCGACCTCACCGGCGTGCCGAAGAACAGCCAGATCAACGCCGATCTCGATGGTCAGGCCACGCGCTTCGGCACCGGCATCGCTGCCATCGATGGTCTCGCCGGCGGTCGTCTCGCGCTCAAGGGCCGCGCAAGCGCGATGCCCGCCGGCGGCTTCGGGTTCGGCGATCTGCGCCTGAATGGCGCCCACGCCTCCGCGCGGCTCGACGGACAAGCGACGGTCGATCAAGTCAATATCGACATTCAAGCCGACATCCCCGATCTGAGACGTGCAGACAGCCGTCTGACCGGCCACGCCGACCTGACAGCAAAATTGACTGGGACGCTCGAACGCCCCGACGCCAAGGCCACCCTGACAGTGGCGGATGCCAAGGCGCTCGGCCGTTCGATCCCGCGCCTTGTGCTGGAGACGATAGCAACCGACATCATCGGCCAGATCGACGCGCGGACCACCTTGTCCGGCACCGTCGACAACAAGCCGGCGCAGGGTGTCGTGCATGTGGTCAGGCGGGACGATGGTGGCTGGCGCGTGAGCGAGGGCGACATTCGCGTCGGCTCCGTCACCGTCAATGGCGCGGGGTCGGTCAGCGCCGATTGGCTGGCCGATGGCCGCATGATGATCAATGCCGGCAATCTCGACGATCTCTCACCCCTCGCCCTGACCAAGCTCGCGGGACAGATGCAGGCCGACCTGGCAATGACCATCGCCGATGGCGGCCAGAATGCCACGCTCACCGCGCAGGCGCGCGGCGTGAAAGCCGCAAGCGCCAGCATTGACCGCCTCGACGCCAAGCTGAACGCGACGGATGCGTATCGCAAGCCCACCATCGACGGCACCGTCAGCATCGACCGCGCCGTCATCGCCGGCGAGCAGATTTCGCAAGTCCGGCTGGTGGCGGAGGGTGCAACCACTGCGAGCGACATCACCGTCACCGCACAGGCACGCGGCTTCGCGCTCGACGCACGCGGACGCCTGATCGCGACCGATGCAATTCGTCTTGATCTTTCCACCTTCACGGCACAGCGCGCCAGGAACCGGCTGGCCCTCCTGAATCGGGCAACGCTGGCGCTGCGCGACGGCGGCGTCGATATCCGTAATCTCGCGCTGACGCTTAATACCGGCCGCCTCACCGTCAATGGTCATGCCGGCAAGACTTATGACATCGCCATCAATGCCAAAGCCGTGCCGCTCTCGATCGCCGATATTGTCATGCCGAAGCTCGGCCTGGCCGGCACCCTGAACGCCGAAGCGACGATCGCCGGCACAGCCGAAGCGCCGAGCGGCGCCTGGAAACTGACCATCGACAACCTTACTGCGCCGCAGACACGCGATGCCGGCCTGCCGCCGATCGACATCAATGCTGCGGGGCGGCTCGCCGACGGCCGCACCACCATCGACGGCACGGTCGGTAGCAAGGCCGCCGGCTCGATCCGCATCAATGGTACCGTGCCACTGCAAGGTGATGGGCTCGCGCTTACCGCCAAAGGCCGGATCAATCTCGGCGTGACGGATCGCTTTCTGGCGCAGGCCGGACGGCGCGCGACTGGCGCACTCGACATCGACGTCAAGGCCAGTGGCGCTCTCGCGCGTCCTGAGATTAGCGGCACCGCAATGATCGCCGGGGGCAGCTATAGCGACGTCGTGCTCGGGCTCCGCTACACGAATATCTCCGGACGCATCGTCGCTCACGGCAACCGGATCGCGATCGAACGTCTGTCGGCGCAAACGCCGAACGGCGGCGCCATCACCGCTCAAGGCACTGTCGAAAATGATGCAGCGGCGGGCTTCCCGGGCAATATCGCGATCACCAGCAACAATGCCAAACTGATCGAGAACGACGTTTACAGCCTCGTGGCCAATCTCGGTCTGACGCTGTCCGGTCCGCTGGCACGCGATCCAAGGATCGCTGGAAAAGTCGACGTTGTATCGCTCGACGTCACCATTCCGGAAAAGCTGCCGACGACGCTGAGTCCCCTCCCCGGCACGGTTCATGTGGCCCCGCCGCCCGCGGCGCGGGCCCGCCTTGCCGCCGCCGCGCGTGACAAGGCACGCGCCGGCCGGCAGCCGGCGTTCGACGCGGCGCTCGATCTTACCGTCGGCGCGCCGAACCGGGTGTTCGTGCGCGGGCGCGGTGTCGATGCCGAACTCGGCGGCGATCTGCGGCTGCGCGGCAAGCTTTCCGATCCGGTCACCGACGGTGCATTCGAGCTGCGTCGCGGGCGGATTTCAGTTGCCGGCACGCGGCTGGATTTCACCCGTGGCCGCGTCGTATTCACCGGCGACCTCATGCCGTCGCTTGATTTCGTGGCGCAGACCAGCGTCAGCGAAGTCACTGCGATCATCACGGTCGGCGGCAATGCTCGCGAACCCAGCTTCACGTTTTCCTCGGAACCCGATCTGCCGCAGGACGAAGTCCTGTCGCGCATCCTGTTCTCCAAAGCCAGCGGCGGCCTCTCGGCCGGACAGGCGCTGCAACTCGCCCAGGTCGCCGCGCAATTCTCGGGCGGCGGTGGCAACGACGCATTCGAGCGCATTCGCAAATCGCTCGGCGTTGACAGTCTTGACGTGTCGGTCGGCGCCAACGGCAACCCGACGGTCGGATTATCGCGCTCGATCAACCGCCGGCTGAGCGTCGGCGTGAAAACCGGAACCGCTGCAACCGACAGCGGCGTGACGGTGGATTTCGATGTGACGCGCCACCTGCGCCTCAAGGGCGACGCGGACGCCAGCGGCAATACCGGCGTCGGCGCCGGGATGGAATGGGAGTATTGAACCGACGACGAAGATGCGGGTGGGTTTCGGCGGCGAGCGCCCCCCTAGGGTCAGGCCGTGCAGGGGCGCCTTACAGCCCCGGGAGGACGAAACCATCGGTGAATTCAATCTATCGCCGCCGCCCCCTACGCGAGCCACATCGGGCAGCTTCGCGGCCGGCTAATCGCCAAAATCCTTGGAAAGGGGCGGAAACCGGGAATTTCCGCTCAAATCATGGTCGGAGTGGCAGGATTTGAACCTGCGACCCCCTCGTCCCGAACGAGGTGCGCTACCAGACTGCGCTACACTCCGACTGTGGGCGGGCTTATAACCGCCTGATTATGGAGCCGCAAGCAGTCCGTCCGGCGATCTTCGAAGGTCGCACAACCCTTCTGTCCGCCGCCGATCCGGGGGCTGTTCCGGCTGCCGCCCGGACCCTCGCCGCCGGGGGCCTGGTCGCGTTCCCGACCGAAACCGTCTACGGGCTGGGCGCCGACGCTGGCAACGGCGAGGCGGTCGCCCGCCTCTACGCCGCCAAGGGTCGGCCGCAATTCAATCCGCTGATCGCCCATGTAAGCGATCTTGCCGCCGCCCGGAAGCTCGCCTTTTTCAACCCGGCCGCGGAGAAACTCGCCGCCGCGTTCTGGCCCGGCCCGCTCACCCTCGTTTTGCCGCGCCGCCCCGACGCCGGCCTGTCCGACCTCGCCTGCGCCGGGCTCGACAGCGTCGCAATCCGCGTGCCGGCGCACCCCGTGGCCCGCGCGCTCATCGCCGCGCTCGGCCGCCCCGTGGTCGCGCCATCCGCCAATCGGTCCGGCCATGTCTCGCCGACCAGCGCCGCGCATGTGTTCGCCGATCTCGACGGCCGCATTGACGCGATCCTCGACGGCGGCGTGACGCCGGTCGGCGTTGAGTCGAGCATCGTGTCTTGTCTGGGGCCACCGCAATGGCTGCGCCCCGGCGGCGCGCCGCGCGAAGCGGTCGAAGCCGTGCTCGGCGTGCCGCTCGCCGATCGGCCGCAGGCCGCGCACCATGGCAGCGACGCGCCGCTCGCGCCCGGCATGCTCGAATCCCACTACGCGCCGCGCGCCGGCATCCGACTCGATGCCGTGAGCGTCACGGCCGACGAGGCGCTGCTCGCCTTCGGCCCGCAGGCGCCAGCGGGGGCGAAGGCGACACTCAATCTCTCCCCGCGCGGTGATCTCGCGGAAGCCGCCGCCAATCTGTTCTCGCATCTGCGCGCGCTCGACGACGCGGGCGCGACCACCATCGCGGTGATGCCGATTCCCCAGGAAGGACTCGGCGAAGCCATCAACGACCGGCTGGCGCGCGCCGCCGCGCCACGGCCGTAAGCACTCACAGGACAACGTCATGAACATCCAGGCGAAGGCCGACGTCAAAAAACTATCGCCGGAGTTGCTGGCGCGCTTTACCGCCATCGTCGGCGAGAAATACGCGATCACCGATCCGGACACGCAGCATCCCTATCTGATCGAGATGCGCGACCTTTATCACGGTCACACGCCGGTGGTATTGCGGCCGGGCTCGGTCGATGAGGTGCGCAAGATTCTCACGCTCGCCAACGAGACCAAGACCGCGATCGTGCCGCAGGGCGGCAACACCGGCCTGGTCGGCGGGCAGATCCCGCATCACGGCGAGGTGGTGCTATCGCTCAACCGCCTGACGACCATCCGCGACGTCGATCCGGTGTCGAACACCCTCACCGCCGACGCCGGCGTGACCTTGCAGCAGGTGCGCGAGGCTGCCGCCGCGGTCGACCGGCTTTATCCGCTGCTGCTGCCGTCGGAAGGCTCGTGCACGGTTGGCGGCAATCTCTCCACCAATGCCGGCGGCGTCACCGCGGTGGCGTGGGGCATCGCCCGCCAGCAGGTGGTCGGCGTCGAGGTGGTGCTCGCCGACGGGCGGCTGCTCAACAATCTCAACAAGCTGAAAAAGGACAACACCGGCTACGATCTGAAGAATCTGTTCGTCGGCGCGGAGGGCACGCTCGGCGTCATCACCGGCGCGGTGCTGCGCCTGCTGCCGCGTCCACGTTCGACCGAAACCGCGTTCGTCGGCCTCGCCACGCCGGACGACGCGCTCAAACTGCTCGGCATCGCGCTCGGCCGCGCCGGCGGCGACGTGACGAGCTACGAACTGATCGAGCGGATCGGCATCGACGGCGTGCTCAAGCATGTGGAAGGCAGCCGTGATCCGCTCGCCGGCCGCCACAACTGGTACGTGCTGATCGAACTGTCATCGCAGGGGGAAAGTGGCCTGCGCGACACGATGGAAGCGATCCTGAGCGAAGGCCTGGAACGCGGCATCGTCGAGGATGCGACCATTTCCGAGAGCGGGGCGCAAAGCAAGGCGTTCTGGCACATGCGCGAGATGTTCGCCGAGGTACAGCGCCGCATCGGCGTCTCGATCAAGCACGACATTTCCGTGCCGGTCGCGAAGGTTCCGGAATTCATCGCCCGCGCCCATGCGGATACGCAGAAGGCGTTTCCCGGCTCGCGCCCCCTCGCCTTCGGCCATCTCGGCGACGGTAACCTGCACTACAACGTGATCCAGCCGGAAGGCATGGACAAGGAAACGTGGCTGGCGCGCTGGCACGACGTCAACAAGGTGGTGTTCGACATCGTGCTGTCGCTTAACGGCTCGATCTCGGCCGAGCACGGCGTCGGCGTGATGAAGCGCGACCTGCTGCCGTCGATCAAGGACAAGACCGCAATCGAGGTGATGCGTGCGATCAAGCGCACGCTCGATCCGAACGGCATCCTCAATCCCGGCAAGGTGCTGTGAGCTTCACCAACGAACTCAACATTGCCTCGATCATCGACGCCGAAGTCGATGCCGTCGTTAAATTGTGGCAGCGTTGCGACCTGACGCGGCCGTGGAACGACGCCATCGGCGACATCGCCCGCGCGCGCGGCCAGACAAACTCCGACATATTGGTTGGCTGCCTCGACAATGTCGTCACCGCGACCGTGATGGTCGGTCATGACGGCCATCGCGGCTGGGTCTATTACGTCGCCGTCGATCCCGAACGACAGCACAGCGGCTATGGCCGGACGATGATGCGCGCCGCGGAAGACTGGCTGCGTCAGCGCGGTATCGAGAAGATCATGCTGATGGTGCGGCCGGAGAACGACCGCGTGCGCGCCTTCTACCGTGCCGCCGGCTACGACGAGCAGCCGCGCGTCGTGTTCGCGCGCTGGCTCGACGGCCGGCCGATGACGCCGTAGCGGCTAGAACAACGACATCTGCCCATCATCCGGGCGCGCGACATCGGACTTTTTGTCAGGCTCCGGCTTTGCCGGCATCGCGCGGGCCGCGACTTCTTCCACATTGCGCGGATCATCATTGATCACTTTGTTGACCGCGTCCGACACCGGAAACAACTCGAACTGTCCTTCCGGCGCGGGCCGCATCAGTCGATGCACGGCCTCCGCATCACTGGCGCCGTCGAGCCAGGCATCGAAATCGTCGGGATCGATCGTCACCGGCATGCGGTGATGCAGCGACGCCACGTCGGCGCTGGCCTCGGTGGTGACGATCGCCGCGGTGTCGATCTCCTCGCCACCCGGCCCGCTCCACGTCTCCCACAGACCGGCAAAGGCGAACGGCATGCGGTCGCGCCGACGGATGAAATAAGGCTGCTTCAGAGCCCCCTCACGCTTCCACTCGTAAAAGCCGTCGGCCGGCAGCAGGCAGCGGCGGCGCTTGAGCGCGTTGCGGAACGCCGGCTTCTCCGCGGCGGTCTCTGCGCGCGCATTGATCAGCAGCGTGAAGCCCTTCGGGTCTTTCACCCATCCCGGCAGCAGGCCCCAGCGCATCAGCGTGAACGCGCGTGCGCCGTTGATCAGCCGCACCACGGGGATCGGCTGCGTCGGCGCCACATTGTACCGCGCCGGGAAATTCGGCTGCTCGCGATAGCCGAACAGCCGGCGCATCGCGTCGGGGGGCGAGGTGATGACGAAACGGCCGCACATGATGTGCTTAATACCGAATTAACCGTAGCGCCGGACACTGGCGGCCGCCTTATCCCCAGCCGAGCCCGTGCCACCATGCGCGTCCCTACCCCTCCGCTCGACCCTGACGCCGATGCCGCGACGCCGCTGCGCGCGGAATCCTTGTCGGCCGCCAACATCAATCCGAAGACCTGGCTCGCGACCGACTATCTCAACCACTTCAACGAAGCGATCATGCTGCTCGAGTTGTTCGTGAGCGACCCGAGCTGCCGCGAGGATCTGCTGGCCTGGCACCCGAAGACCTATCGCGAGCATTTCGCCACCTCGCGGTTCAAGGACCGGCAGGTCGCGCTCGCGGCTTACGACGCCGCCGATCCGGTGGCGCGCAAGGATCTCGAACAGATCAGCGACATGATGTCGGTCGTGTTGCAGGCAACCTGCACGGCGATGCGCGCCAATCTCGCCGAGGATGAGGCCAAGGCGCTCGCCGGCAGTGTGGTCAGCGGCCTCAAGCCGCTGGTGGCGCGCGCCGGCGCCGTCATCAACGGCGACACGGCGGCCAATCCCAATTCGCAGAGCGCCGTCGATAGCCTGCTCAACCGCGCCTCCTGACGTCCGTGACGGACGAACGCACCTATCCCACCCGGCCTTTTCTCGCCGTCAGCGCCGCGATCGTGCGCGACGGCAAGCTGCTGGTCGTGCGCCGCGCGCGGCAGCCCGGCAAGGGTTGGCATACGTTCCCCGGCGGCGGGGTCGAGCTCGGCGAGACGCTGGAAGCAGCCGTCGCCCGCGAGGTGAAGGAAGAGACCGGTCTCGATGTGTCCGTCGGTGCGCTGATCGGCCATCGCGACGTGATCATCCGCGATCCCGGCGGACGGGTGGCGCGGCATTTCGTGGTTCTGCCGTTCCTCGCCCGCTGGACCGGCGGGGAATTCGTGCTGAACGAGGAGCACGATGCCGGGGACTGGCTCGGTGTGGATGCGCTCGCCGGACTGAAAACCACCGATGGGCTGGCCGAGATCGCCGCCGCCGCCCTCCGTCTCGCCGGAGCTTGATGAGCTTGCGGCGGCTATCGGCTGGGCGCATATGACCGTCATGCTCCGCTATCTCGCCCTTGCTGCCTGCCTGCTGACGACCCTCGCCGCGGCGCCCGTGCGGGCGGCCGAAGGCGCTCCCGCGCCGTTCGACAACGATCTGGCCCGGCTGTCGGAAATCCTCGGCGCGCTGCACTATCTGCGGCCGCTGTGCGGCAGCAATGACGGCGGCAAATGGCGTAACGAGATGCAGGCGCTGGTCGACGCCGAGGCCCCCAATGGCCCCCGCCGGGCCCGGATCGTCGAGAGCTTCAACCACGGCTATCGCGGGTTCCAGCAGACTTATCGGACCTGCACCCCACAGGCCAATTTCGCCATCCGCCGCTATCTCGACGAGGGCGCCAAGATCGCCCGCGATATCACCGCCCGCTACGCGAATTAGCCGCCTGGCCGGTGCTTTCCGACTAACCCCCTGTGGGTATTAACCTTTCGGTAAGGTGCACCTCGCCGCTCCGGGGCGCCGTGATAACGTCCGTTGCGTCACAGGGCCGCGGACTTATGCGCGACAAATTGAGAACGGAATCAGGAATGCAGACGACCGCGGCCGAACTGGCCTCCGATCACGATCAGAAGCGCATGGCGCTCGGCTATCTGCAGGAAGCCTGGGCCGAAGCGCGCCTCGACGGCATCGACGGCGACTGCCTGGCGCAGGCCAGCCTGTTCACCGCGTTCCTGGAATTCGTCTCCACCTATGGCGAGGACGCGACCGCGCATTTCGCCTCGGGCTTGAGCGACCGCATCCGCAATGGCGAGTTCACTCTCGAGCGCCCGCGCCAATAACAGGTTTTAGACGCGCAGCCCGTAGTGGCGCGTCAACACCTCGTTGACGTCGCGCGGATAGAACGGCTTCTTCAGAAAGCCGGCCACCCCTGCCGCCTTGGCTTTGGCGATCACCGCCGGCTCCATCTGTGACGTCATCATCACCACCGCCACATGCGGCATCTCGCGCTTGATCTCGGTCAGCGTCTCGATGCCGCTCAACCCTGGCATGTTGTGGTCGAGAAAGACGAGATCGACCGACCCGCTCTTCATGCGCGTGAGCGCGTCAATCCCTTCCGCCGCGTCCTCGACCGTCAGCTTGAAATGCGTGGCGTCGAGAATTTTGCGCACCAAGGAGCGCATGGTCGCGGAATCATCGACGATCATCGCCCGCAGCGGCATCCGGGCGCGGATCGCATTGTTGAGGATGTCTCGCGCCTGCTCGGGACTGGTTGGCCGCCGCACCGTGCCGGTGTGGTCATCGACCTTGATCGGATAGTCGCGTGGCAGCACGACCACTACCAGCGGTGCAGAGCCATGAGCTTGAGCGGCGGTCGCCAGATCCCGTGCGCCGGTCAGTTCCGCGCAGATCAGGACGATGTCGGCACCGCCTCGCTTGAGCAGCGTGCCTGCCTCGGAGGTCGAACCGGCTTCGAGAACCTCGACCGGAACCGAGGCTTGTCCGGCAGCCTGACGCCACAAATTACGCTCGGCCGCGCCATCGGCCGCGACCAAGACCTTCAGAAGCATCAGATCGTCGATCATGCCCCAATCCCAGCCGGCCCGAAGCACCGGTTGAGGTTCCCTGATTATCGGTCATAACAACCCGTATCGGGTTTGCAATTCCACAGACGTAAATTCGGGATTTTCCGTGATTTTGCTTGGGGAGAACCCCTGAAGCACCACAACTATTCCTCGTATCAAAGACGTTCCGGGCGGCAGGATCGTTCCAGACCCCCTATCTTCGGCACAGGTTCCGGCCACCGCCGGCGAATCGACAATCGACCGCGAGTAACAGCCGAACGACCATGCAGGCAGCTCTTCTTTCCGACCGTGGGGTCATCCGGGTATCCGGCGACGAAGCCCGCGCCTTCCTCGACCGGCTGGTGACGTCAAGCGTCGACACGCTGCAACCCGGCGCCGCGCGCTTTTGCGCCCTGCTGACCCCGCAGGGAAAGATCATCGTCGATTTCATCGTCACTGAGGCGGCGACGGACGACGGCGGCGGATTCTACATCGACGTGCCGCGTGCGCTGGCGCCGGAGCTGACCAAGCGCCTTACCTTCTACAAACTGCGCGCCAAGGTGACGATCGAAGACCTGTCGGACCGGCTTGGCGTCATGGCCGTGTGGGGCGATGACACGACGACGACCGAACATGGCCTGTGCTATCCCGACCCGCGTCTGCCCGCGCTTGGCCTGCGGGTGATCCTGCCGCCCGACACCGCGACGGAGGCCGCCGCCGATCTCGGCGCGGCGCTGGCACTGGACGACGACAGTTACGATGCCCACCGCATCGCGCTCGGCATTCCGCGCGGCGGCCACGACTTCATCTACGGCGACGTGTTTCCGCACGAGACCGACATGGACCAGCTCGGCGGCGTCGACTTCGCCAAGGGTTGCTTCATCGGCCAGGAGGTCGTGTCGCGGATGGAGCATCGCGGCACCGCGCGCACGCGCATCGTGCCGATCCGTTATGCCGATGCCTCGCCGCTACCCGGATTGCCCGTGGTGGCCGGCGAGAAAAATGTCGGCGCGCTTGGCTCGACTGCCAAAGGGCGCGGCCTCGCGCTGCTGCGGCTCGATCGCGTCGGCGACGCCATGGCGCAAGGCACGCCGATCAGCGCCGGCGGCGTCGAAATCTGGCTGGAGAAGCCGCGCTGGGCGCGCTTCCGCTTTCCCGGCGAGCAGAACACCCCCGCATGAGCACGCCAGTCCACGCCGATGGCAAGAACCGCTGCGCCTGGCCGGGTATCGACCCGCTCTACGTCGCTTATCACGATGAAGAATGGGGCGTGGCCGAATACGACGATCGTGCGCTCTATGAAAAGCTGATGCTCGACGGATTCCAGGCCGGATTGTCGTGGATCACAATCCTGCGCAAGCGCGAGAATTTCCGTAAAGCCTTTGTCGGCTTCGAGCCGGAGAAGATTGCGCGCTTCTCCGACAAGAAGATCGAGGCCCTGATGCAGGATGCCGGCATCGTGCGCAACCGCGCCAAGATCGAGGGCGCGGTCAAATCGGCAAAAGTCTATCTCGACATCATGGAGAAGGGACCGGGCTTCGCCAACCTGTTGTGGGGTTATCTCGACGGTGCACCGAAGGTGAACCGGTTCCGCAGCAAGAGCCAGGTGCCGGCCGAGACGCCGCTGTCGCAGAAAGTTTCCAAAGACCTCGCATCACGCGGCTTCAAGTTCGTCGGCCCCACCATCGTCTATGCCTTCATGCAGGCGGTCGGCATGGTCAACGATCACATGGTGACGTGTCATCGCCATGAGGCGTGCGAGAAAATCGGCGCCAAGGCCGCGCGCACCTTCAAGCGACAATGACGCGGAAAGCCGTTCCGAAACATTCGACCGGCGGCACGAAGCCGCTGCGTGCGTGGCAGCGGATGTTGTCCGGGCGAAGGCTCGATCTGCTTGACCCCTCGCCGCTCGACATCGAGCCGGACGATATCGCGCACGGCCTCGCCCGTGTCGCGCGCTGGAACGGACAAACGGCCGGCGCGCATATCTTCTCGGTTGCGCAGCATTCGCTGCTGGTCGAAGCGATCGCGCGGCACGGCGCGCCCGGTCTCGACCGGCGCGGCCGCCTCGCGCTGCTGCTGCACGACGCGCCGGAATATGTGATCGGCGATATGATCTCGCCGTTCAAGGCGGTGATCGGCGGTAGCTACAAAGTCGTCGAACGCCGGCTACTGGCGGCGATCCATGTGCGGTTCGGCCTGCCGCCGAGGCTGCCGGAGAGCGTCGAGACAATGATCAAGCGCGCCGACCGCGGCGCGGCATTTCTCGAGGCGACACGGCTCGCCGGCTTTGCGCCGGCGGAGGCGGTCCGTTTTTTTGGGCGCGCACCGGCCTTTTCCGAAGCCCTGGTACGCGACTATCTTGCGCCATGGCCGGCCGGCACCGCGGAGCGGCGGTTCCGCGAACGGCTCGTCAAGGCGCTGCAGGAACCATGATCCATATCTGCTCGCTCGCCCGTCTGAACGAAACCGTCGCCGCGACCGGCGCGCGCCATGTCGTGACGCTGCTGCGCGACATCGTCGTGCCCCGCCCGCCCGGCATTGCCCGCACCGACCATCTGGTGTTGCGTATCGACGACATCATCGATCCGCTTGACGGATATGCCGCTCCGCTCGACGACCATGTCGATCAGCTCGTGCGGTTCGTCGGGCGCTGGGATCGTGCCACGCCGATCGTGTTCCACTGCTATGCCGGGATCAGCCGTTCGACGGCGGCCGCTTATACGACTGTCTGCGCGCTCAATCCCGGCCGCGACGAATACGAGATCGCGCGCGCCATCCGCGCGGCAACACCGATCGCGCAGCCGAACTCTCGCTTCATTGCGCTCGCTGACAAGGCGCTCGGCCGGCGCGGTCGCATGATCGAGGCGATCCGCGCCATCGGCCCCGGCAACGGCGCTTATGAAGGCGTTCCGTTCCGGCTCGATCTCGCCGCCGCGACCTCATCTCCACAGGACAAGGCATGAGCGCGTATCGCTACGACCTTCTGCCGCGCGATGCGATGCGCTCGCAAGACGGCATCGACATCCTGCGCGGCATCGTCGACGGTACGTATCCGCAACCGCCAATCAGCGCGGTGATGGGTTTCCATCTGGTCGAGGCTTCGCCGAACCGCGCGGTGTTCGAGGGTCTGCCGGAGCTGCGCCATTACAATCCGATCGGCTCGGTGCATGGCGGCTTTGCCGCAACGCTGCTCGATTCCGCGCTCGGCTGCGCGATCTATTCGGCGCTCAAGGCCGGCGAGGCATGGACGACGCTGGAATTGAAGATCAACTATGTGCGTGGCATGACCGGCACCACCGGCCCGGTACGCGCGGAAGGCCGCGTCGTTCATCGCGGCCGCAGCATTGCCACCTCGGAAGGCGACATCAAAGATAAAGACGGCAAACTCTACGCGCACGCCACGACGACGTGCATGATCTTTCCGGCGAAAGATTAAAGCAGAACGTCAGTCGGCGTCGGCGGTCGTGGTCGGCTTCAACGACACCGGCTTGTTGCCGTGCGCGACATTGATGCGCTTGTCGCCGCCGCGCCGCGTGAACTCGCAATAGGCGAAACCGAGACCCGAGATCGCGCCGCGGAAAGAGTGCTCGCTGGTCTGCTGCAGGTTGAAGCACGGCTCGATCGGCAGGCCGCGCACCGAGGCGCAGACGCGCTCTCCCTTCACCTGCAAGGTGCCGGGCGGCATATGCGCATAGCGCACCGGTCCGTCGCCGCGGATCTGGATGGTACCGACGACCGAACCGTCCGCATGGACACGGCCGCCACCGCGCGTGCCTTCAAAGCAGTTGTAGGTGAAATATTTTCCGATCACGAAGCGCCGGGCATCTTCGGCGGACATATCACCGGCAAAGGCCGGAACAGCGGACAACAACAGACTGGCCGCCACGACACCACGCAACATCACCCACTCCGTCACACCACAAGGCACACACGAGCCGGGAACCGACCCGGCGAATCTAGCGCACTATGGCGCAAGATCGTCGACAAATCCTGAACATGTTTACCCGATCTTGACCACGATTCGACCCTTTGCCTCCCCCGCCAGCAGCCGCCGCGCGGCGTCCGGCACCTCGGAAAGCGGGATTTCGGTGGTCATCGCGGCCAGTTTGGCCCGGTCAAGGTCGGTTTCCAGCCGTTTCCAGGCGTCCCGGCGCAGCGCGATGGGGGCCATCACCGAGTCGATGCCCAGAAGACACACACCGCGCAAAATGAAGGGAGCGACCGAGGTCGGGAGGTCCATGCCGCCGGCAAGCCCGCAAGCGGCGACCGCCCCGCCATAGCGCGTCATCGACAGCAGGTTGGCCAGGACCGTGGAACCGACCGTATCGACGCCCGCCGCCCAGCGCTCCTTGGCGAGCGGACGGACCGCGCCAGTGAGTTCCTCCCGCGCAACGATCTCGGCGGCGCCGAGCAATTTGAGGTAATTCGCTTCCTGCGGCCGGCCGGTCACAGCGTGCACGGTGAAGCCGAGCTTGGCGAGGATGGCGATGGCGACCGAACCCACGCCGCCGGTGGCGCCGGTGACGACCACCGGTCCGTCGGCAGGCTTCACGCCGTGCCGCTCCAGCGCCATCACGCACAGCATCGCGGTGTAGCCGGCGGTGCCGATCGCCATGGCGTCGTGCGGCGAGAGCGTCGCCGGCAGACGCACCAGCCAGTCGCCCTTCACGCGCGCTTTTTCGGCATAGGCACCGAGATGCGTCTCGCCGAGGCCAAAGCCGTTGAGCACCACGGCGTCGCCCGCTTTCCAGTCCGGATGAGTGGAGCTTTCCACCGTGCCGGCGAAGTCGATGCCGGCGATCATCGGGAAACGGCGCACCACCGGTGCCTTGCCGGTGACGGCGAGTCCGTCTTTGTAGTTGATGGTGGAGTAGCCAATGCGAACGGTAACGTCGCCGTCCATCAGATTGGCGTCATCGAAACTGGTCAGCGCCGCACGGGTCGCCGGTTTCGCGCCCTCTTCCGCCTTCTCGATAACGATGGCCTTGAATGTCGACACGCCGGCTCTCCCGCTCGCACGCTAGTGTCCCGAATCCGAAACTCGCCGGATTAGACGAGCGAGAGCCTAGAAGCGGGCACGCCGAGAAATCAAGCCGACGATAGAAGGATCAGGCCGCTGCCGCGGCCGGACGCGCCACCGGCCGCTCGATGATCGGCAGATTGATCAGCGCCGACAGCACACCGAACAGCACGGAGAGCCACCACACCAGATCGTAGGAGCCGGTGCGCTCGAAGGCGATGCCGCCGAGCAGCACGCCGAGAAAGCCGCCGACCTGATGGCTGAAGAAGGCGAAGCCGAACAACATCGTCATCCAGCGCGTGCCGAACATCACCGCAACCAGCGCCGAGGTCGGCGGCACCGTCGAGAGCCAAAGGAGACCGGTGACCGCACCGAAGATCAGCGTGTTCACCGTCGAGGTCGGCGCGAGCATGAAGGCGACGATCGACGCCGCGCGCAACGCATAAATGATCGACAGGATATAACGCTTCGGCATCCGGCCGATCAGATAGCCGGCGAGAATCGAGCCGATGATATTGAACAGGCCGATCGTGGCCAGCGTCCAGCCACCGACCTGCACCGAGAGGCCCCGGTCGATCAGATAGGCCGGCAGATGCACGGTGACGAAGGCGAGCTGGAAACCGCAGGTGAAGAAGCCGAGCACCAGGAACACATAGGAACGATGGCCAAATGCTTCGACCAGCGCTTGCCGCGCCGATTGCGTCGGCGCAGCCGCTGCCGCGACGCTGGTGTTGCGCGGCGTCGCCAAAGCCGTCGCCAACGGGATGATCAGCATCAGTACGGCGGCAAACACCAGCAGTGCCGTTTGCCAGCCATACGCATCCATCACCGCAACGCCGAACGGCGAGAACAGGAACTGGCCGAACGAACCGGCGGCGGTGCCGAGACCGAACGCCATCGGGCGTGAACTCTCCGGCAGCAGCTTGGCGAACGCGCCGATCACGATCGTGAACGAACAGGCCGACAGACCGAAGCCGATCAGCACGCCCGCAGTAATGTCGAGCATGCCCGGCGTGGTCGAATAGGCCATCAATCCGATGCCGAGCGCATACAGCACCGCGCCGACCGTCAGCACGTAATTGGTGCCATATTTATCCGCAATCGCGCCCGCGAACGGCTGGCCCGCGCCCCACAGCAGGTTCTGGATCGCCAGCGCGAGTGCGAAGACTTCACGACTCCAGTTGTTCGCCTGGGACATCGGCGAGAGAAACAGGCCCAGCGCCGAGCGCGGACCAAAGCCGATCAGGGCGACGAGACAACCGCAAAGAATGACGACGGCGGGCGTCCGCCAGGATAATGTCGAGGGAGCGCCGGTCGAAGCCATGGGAATGTTCCGCGGTTGAGGCAGCACGGTATAAGCGCTTCGCGGAGGCGGCGATAACGAATAATGCTGATGGCTCCGATCGCCGGACCGCATGGCTGGCGACCGGTCCACGAGCTAACCTCACAGAAAGACTAGCTTTTCCGCCCGGCTTCGAGTCGTGCCGCTTCTTCCCGGGTGGCGGCGGCATCACCCCAGGTCGGCAATTCCGCGCCATCGCCCCACAGGCGCGGCCGATAGAAGGTGTGGACGCCGAGCTTGAGGATGCGCCGCATCTCGTTGATCCAGCTCGGGCGCACCCAATAAGCGTGGTAGTGCGTCGAGCGCGCCACCTCCGGCACCCACAGCTTGCCGTCGAGCGTGTCCGCAGCGATCCGCTTGGCGATCTCCCAGGCGTCCGGCTCGGTGACGACATCGGGAATACCGTCGCAAGCGAAGGTGAACTGGCAAGCCAGGTGCCGGTGCGCGTTCTGATAGACGACGCCGCAGACGTCGCCCGGATAGAAGCCGGAGAACACGCGGTTCATCACCACCTGCGCCACCGCCATCTGGCCGCGCACGGGTTCGCCGCGCGATTCGAAATAGACGGCGTTGGCGAGACACTTCTCGGCCTTGGCGCGGCTCTTGGAATTCGGTAGCAGGCTGAGCCGCTCGGCTGGCGTCTTCGGGCGATGACCGGCGCCGGTCACCTCGCCCTTCACCGCGACACTGACGCCACCCCTTTCGCGTTCATCGGCCGTCCCCTTTGAAGCCAGCACCACCGACGGCTTGAGATCGGGGTCAAGCGAAGGCTCGACGAAAACCGGCGCCTCGCCCGGTGACCATGGCACGATCGATTCCACTGCCGCGGTCGGATCGATTCCGAACAGCATGCTCGACGATCCGGCGGGGGCGCTGGCACGCTCGGCGCGCGCCGCGGCCTGCAGGTCGAGCGGCGGCAAATCCTTGTACGGCAGTTCGACGGTGTCGGCAGTTTCCGCTGGCGTCTCGGAGAATTCCTCGACCGGGAACGGCGCCAGCGCCTCCGGCATCTTCACATCCGGATTATCAGGCCGCGGGCGCGGGATCAGCACGTCGCCCTTGTTGGTGCGGTTGATGGTCGGAAACGTCAGCGGCGGCGGACCAACGGGATCGCCGAGCGGATTGCCGGTATTTAGCGCGACCAGTTCGGCGACCAGCGGGCGCGGCATCGCCGTGCCAAGCGGGCGCGGAAAACTGAACGTCGCCGCATGAATGGTGCCAAACGGTGACGCGATGATGTGCTTGTGCGCACGCGCGAGCACGGCGGGCTGGCTGGCGATCAGCGAGGCGATGTCGGCCTGATGAACCTGGCTTGGCAGCAGGAAGAACACCGCCGCCGCAAGCGCAGAGGTCCGGCCGCCCGGTCGCCGCCAATGTCTGACAGGTTTTCGCGAGCGAACGCGGACCAACGCAACGCCACCAACAACAAGCGCCCGGCCGGAATGGCGACAAGGCGAACCATGTTGTTATGGCCTGATTAACCTTGCGAACCGGTTAATCGCGAGCGCTCGGTGGCACCAGGTCAAGTTCCATTGTCTCGCGGACGACCTCACATCAGCTTGGCATCGACACCGGCCCATGACGTCACAGCCAGCATGGCGAGCAAAGCAAGGCCGAAGCCGGCAAACCGCACGGGCATTGAGACCATGCCGCCCGGAGCGCCGCCGCTGCGCCAGTAGCAAAGCACGTCGAACGCCGCGAGGCCGATCAGGATCAGCAGATAGGATGGCAGGTTGCTGTCGCGCAGCGCCGGGAACTCGACGATCGCCGCACCGACGGCGACGCCAACCGCGAGCGTGAAAGCCAGAAAGTAATGCGTGAGGGTCAAAATCATGGGACTGTGTTGGTCTCGCAAGCGATAAAACGGCCCGGACCACGTGTGGTCCGGGCCTGATCCGGATTACATCTTCACGCCTTTTTCGGCGTAGTACTTCAGCGCACCCGGATGCCACGGCACCGGCGAATTCGCCTTCACCTGATTCTCGAGCGAGAAGCTGTTGGCTTCCTTGTGAACCGCGACGAGGTCGGCTTTCTTCTCCACTATCAGCTTGACGATGTCATAAGCGTCCTTGTCGCTCATCTTGTCGTTGGTGACGAGGATGTTCCACACCGCCGTCGCCTTGTTCGGCTTATCCTGGCCCGGATAGACGCCGGCCTTGATGACGTTCTCCGAATACAGGTTGCCGTATTTCTGATTCATCTTCGCGACCAGATCGGAATGATCGATCAGCTTGAGCTTGACGCCCGGCGTTGCGCCAAGATCGGTCACCGCCGAGGTCGGCAGGCCCCCGACCCAGAAGAACGCATCGATTTTGCGGTCCTTGATCGCGTTCACGGATTCGGCGACGCCGAGCCGCTCGCGCTTCATGTCCTTGTCCTTGTCGAGACCGGCGGCCTCGATCACGCGGAACGCCATTACCTCGGTGGCGCTGCCGCCCGAGCCGGTCGAGACGCGCTTGCCTTTCAGGTCGGCAACCGAATTGATGCCGGTGCCGTCCACCGTGACGACGTGCATCACATTCGGATAGAGCACCATCAAGGTGCGCAACTCGACCTTGCCGCTCTTGAACTTGTCCTGGCCCTTGACCGCGTCGAGCGCCGCGTCGGCCATGGAGAAGCCGATCTCGCTCTGGCCGGTGCCGAGCAGCTTGATGTTGTCGACCGAACCGCCAGTCACTTCGGCGGTCGCCTGCACACCCGGCAGGTTCTTCGACAGCAGATTGGCGAGGCCGCCGCCGATCGGATAATAGACACCGCCGGTACCGCCGGTGCCGATGGCGATGGTCCGCTGCTGCGCGTCCGCCCCGCCGGCGAGCAGAGCAACCACCGCGACGGTGGCCGCCGCAGCCAGATGTTTCAACAGTCGCATTGTCGATCCTCCCTTTCGCGTTTCCATTTTCGCTGTTGTCAGCTTGTCATACGCGACGCCGCCTGCGCCGCAGTTTTCCATTGCCATAGCAGCAAAGCCGCACCGAGAGCCAGACCGAGCGGCGCCGGATAAGGGATATCCGCCCCGGTCAACGTTTCCATCAACCCCTCGATCAGGCTTGGAAACACCAGCAGCAGACCGGCGAGGACGAACAGCACCCGCTCCACACGCATGGTGCGGCGTAATGCCCAGCCCTGCGCACCGGCGGCGAGCGCGGCGAGCCCCGCACCAGTGATCGCGGTGATCCAGATGATCGTGTAGATCGAGCCATCCTTTGGAATCTTCATCAGCAGTCCGACGCCCTGCGGATCGCAGACGAAAACGAACGGCACCAGAAAGGCCGGGATGGTATATTTCCATGCCTGCATCGTGGTCCGGTATGGATCGCCGCCAGTGATCGCGGCTGCGGCGAACGGCGACAACGCGGTCGGCGGCGATACCTCCGACAATACCGCGTAGTAGAAGATGAACATATGCGCGGCATAATCCGGCACGCCGAGCTTGATCAGTGCCGGCGCTGCGATCACCGCGCAGATGATGTAGGACGCGGTCACCGGCACGGCGAGGCCGATGATCCAGACGATCAACGCTGTATAGATCGCCGTCAGTAGCAGGCTACCGCCGGCGTAGCCGATGACGATCGAGGAGAATTTCAGGCCGAGGCCGGTGAGCGTGACGATGCCGACGATGATACCGGCAGCGGCGCAGGTGGTCGCGGCGCTGAGAACGCCAATCGAGCCTTCCGCGAGCGCCTTGACCAGCTTCCGCGGCACCAGCGCGGTGTCACGATTGAGGAACGATAGCGCAAACGCAAGCAGCGTCGAATAGAACACCGAGAGCATGGGCGAGAAGCCGATCACCATGAAGACGACGACGGCGATCAGCGAAATGAAATGGAAGCCGTAACGCTTCGTCATCTCCCAGAGCGGCAATTCCGCCTTGAGCACGACGTTGCGCGCGCCGAAGCGGAACGCGTCGAGTTCGACCATGAACAGCAGCGACGCGTAATAGAGCAGCGTCGGAATGATCGCCATCCAGATCACGTCGAGATAGCTGATCTTGAGAAACTCGGCGATCAGGAACGCGGCCGCGCCGAGCACCGGCGGCGAAATGATAGCGCCGAGGCCGCCGGCCGCGAGCAGACCGCCGGCGGCGTTCTTCTCGAAACCGGCTTTCGCGAGCATCGGATAGGCCACCGTGCCGATCATCACCGTGGTCGCGACGCCGGAGCCGGACGGTCCGCCGAGCAGGAACGACGAGGCGACCACCGCGCGACCCGCGCTTGACGGCTTGCCGCCCATCACCGCCAGCGAGAAATCGATGAAGAACTTGCCGGCGCCGGAATAGAGCAGGATCGCGCCGTAGATCGTGAACATGATGATCAGTGTCGCGGAGACGTCGACGGCTACGCCGAATATCCCCTCGAGCGTGATGTAGAGATGGCCGACCAGCCGCGCGACCTCGAAGCCGCGATGCGTCCACGGCGGCGGCAGATAAGGGCCGAGCATCGCGTAGACGATGAACAGGATCGATACGATCGGCATGATCGGGCCGGTGGTGCGGCGCGCCGCTTCCAGCACCAACACGATCAGGATCACGCCGAACACGACATCGAGCCGGTCCGGCACCGCGGCGCGGTCGGTGAAATCGTCGCCGCCCCACAAGGCATAGCCAAGCGCGGCGATCGCCAGCACGCAGGGGATCAGATCGAACCACTGGATGCGGTTGCGGAACCGCTGCGCCAGCGGAAACAGCAGGAAGCTCAGGACCAGGACAAAGGCGACGTGGATGTAGCGTAGCGGCTGGGTCGGGACGATCTCGTAGGCCGCGTAGAGATGAAACAGCGACATCGCCACGGCGATGCCGGTCACGATCATGCCGGCCCAGCCGGACAGCCGGTTGGCGGCACCTTCTTCCTGCTGGACGTATTCTTCAGCCTTGCGCAGCCCCTCCTCGGTGACGACCTGCTCCTCCGCCACCGGCCTCTCTGCGTCCGTCATGGATCCCCCGGTCCGTCCGCGCGCCCCGCGCGAAAGCTAGCATGGGAAATCCGCCCGTCTACCCGGACGCATCCCGCGTTGCAGCACGCCGGCACGGCCGCACTCGGGTTCCCGATTCATCCTCCTTTAACTTTAAATAAAGCGTCCCGCCCGAATATCCGGGAATCCCGGACCGTCATCCTTCCCGAGGTTTCCGCCGTGAGCATTATCATCGATCAAGGCGCCGCCATCGGACTTCTGGCTGTCTGCTGCATCCTTGCCGGCTTCGCCCTGAAATGGCGCCGCGAGCGTCGCCGCCTCGCCGGCATGCTCGATTCCATGTCGCAGGGCCTGTGCCTGTGGAGTAGCAAGGGCGTGCTGCTGTTCTGCAATCGGCGCTACATCGACATGTACGGCATGTCGGACGCCGTGGTGAAACCCGGCGCGTCGTTGCACGACATCGTCAGTCATCGAAAAAATGCCGGACACTTCGCCGGCGACGTTAATGCCTACGTTGACGATGTGATCGCACGCAACCAGGCCGGAAAACCGAGCACACAGATCGTCAAGGTGGACGATCGCACCATCACCGTGAACGAACGTCCGGTGGATGGCGGCTGGATCGCCACTCACGAGGACGCGACCGAGCTGAGCGCAGTCGAACGCGAGCGAACCGCCGCGCGCGAGCAGGAGCAGCGACGACAAATCCTCGACCAGGCGATCGCCGAATTCCGTCCGCAGATCGAACAGCTCGTCGACGGTCTCACGGAGAATGCCGGCAGCATGCGGCTGACGGCAGCGACCTTGTTCAGCGCCTCGCAGCAAACCTCCGAGCGTACCGCCGATGCGGTACAGGCGTTCAACGAAGCCTCCTCCAATGTCGACAGTGCCGCCGCGGCGTCCGACGAGCTATCGCACTCGATCGCCGAGATCAGCCGCCAGCTCGTCCATGCTTCCGATGTGGCGCGGCTTGCCACCAGCCAGGCCAATGCAACGGATTCCGATATCGGCGGGCTGACCGACGGCGCGCAGAAGATTGGCGATGTGGTCAAGCTGATCCGCGCCATCGCTGAACAGACCAACCTGCTGGCGCTCAACGCCACCATCGAGGCCGCGCGCGCCGGCGAAGCCGGGCGCGGCTTCGCCGTGGTCGCGGCGGAAGTGAAATCACTCGCGGTGCAGACCGCCAAGGCGACGGAAGAGATCGCAAGCCACATCGCCGGCGTGCAGACCTCCACCGGCAGCGCGGTCGATGCGATCCGCGGCATCGCCTCGCGCATGCAGGAGATCGATCAATACACCTCGGCGATTTCCGCCTCGGTCGAGCAGCAGAGCGCGGCCACCGGCGAAATCTCCCACAACGTCACCAATGCAGCAAAGAGCACGAGCCTTGTCGTCACGGTGCTCAACGAAGTCTCGGGCGCAGTCAGCGAGACCCGCAGCTCGGCCGAGACCGTGCTCGGCACCTCGACCGCGGTCGAAGCCGCGGTGGCGAAGCTGCGCGACAATGTCGAAACCTTCCTCAAGAAGGTTGCCGCCTAACGCCATCCGACCAGGATCGCATAAAAAGGCCCGGATCACTCCGGGCCTTTTTCTATTCACGATGCCTGCCGGTTACGCCTGACTGGCAGCATCCTTGCCGAGCGCCGCCTGCGCCGCCGCGAGTCGCGCGATCGGCACGCGGAACGGGGAGCATGAGACATAATCGAGCCCGACCCGGTGGCAGAACGCGACCGAAGCCGGGTCGCCGCCGTGCTCGCCGCAGATGCCGACCTTGAGCTTCTTGCGCACCGCGCGACCCCGCTCGACGCCGATCTGCACCAGTTCGCCGACGCCGTCCTGGTCGATCGAGATGAAGGGGTCACTCGGGATGATGCCGCGCGCGGTGTAGATGCCGAGGAAGCTTGCGGCATCATCACGCGAAATACCGAACGCAGTCTGCGTCAGATCGTTGGTGCCGAACGAGAAGAACTCCGCCGTCTCGGCGATCTCGCCGGCCTTAAGCGCCGCGCGCGGCAGCTCGATCATGGTGCCGACCTGATAGGTGAGCTTGGCGCCCTTCTCCTTCTTCACCGCCTCGGCCATGGCGTCGATGCGATCCTTCACCAGATCGAACTCGGCCTTGGTGGCGATCAGCGGCACCATCACTTCCGGCATTACCGGCTTGCCGGTCTTCTTCTGCACCTCGGCCGCGGCCTCGAAGATCGCCCGCGCCTGCATCTCCGCGATCTCGGGATACGCGATCGCCAGACGGCAGCCACGGAAGCCGAGCATCGGATTGAACTCCGACAGCGACAGCGCGCGATCGGCGAGCTTCTTCGGATCGGCGCCCATCGCCGTCGCGACCGCCTGCAATTCCTTGTCGGTATGCGGCAGGAATTCGTGCAGCGGCGGATCGAGCAGACGGATCGTCACCGGCCGCCCTTCCATGATCTCGAACAACTCGACGAAGTCGGCGCGCTGGAACGGCAGCAGCTTCGCCAAGGCGGCGCGGCGCTGCGTTTCGTCGTCCGACAGGATCATCTCGCGCACCGCCTGGATGCGCGCATCGTCGAAGAACATGTGCTCGGTGCGGCACAGGCCGATGCCTTCCGCGCCGAAGCGGATCGATGCGCGCGCATCCGCCGGCGTGTCGGCATTGGAGCGCACGCCGAGCTTGCGTACCGCGTCGGCCCAGCCGATCAACGTCGCGAACTCGCCGGACAGTTCCGGCTCGATCATCGCCACGCGGCCGGCCAGCACCTGACCAGTCGAGCCATCGACGGTGATGTAATCGCCCTTCTTGAAGGTGCGGCCGCCGACCGTCATGGTCTGCGCCACGTAGTCGATGCGGATCGAACCGGCACCGGAGACGCAAGGCTTGCCCATGCCGCGCGCGACCACCGCCGCGTGCGAGGTCATGCCGCCGCGCGTCGTCAGAATGCCCTCGGCGGCGTGCATGCCGTGAATGTCTTCCGGGCTCGTTTCCGCGCGCACCAGGATGACCTTCCGGCCGTCGGACTTCTGATGTGCCGCTTCATCCGGCGAGAACACGATCTCGCCGCCGGCCGCGCCGGGCGAGGCCGGCAGGCCGGTCGCGATCACGTCGCGCTTCGCGTTCGGATCGATGGTCGGATGCAGAAGCTGATCGAGCGAGGCGGGATCGACGCGGGTGATCGCCTCCTGCTTGGTGATCAGTCCTTCGCTGGCAAGCTCGACGGCGATGCGCAGCGCGGCCTTGGCCGTGCGCTTGCCGGAGCGCGTCTGCAGCATCCACAGCTTGCCCTGCTCGACCGTGAACTCCAGGTCCTGCATGTCGCGGTAATGCCGCTCGAGCTTGTTGTAGATACGGGTCAGTTCGGCATAGGCCTTCGGCATCGCCGTCTCCATCGACGGCTTGTCGGAGTTGGCTTCCTTGCGCGCGGCCTCGCTGATCTCCTGCGGCGTGCGGATACCGGCAACGACGTCCTCGCCCTGCGCGTTGATCAGGAATTCGCCGTAGAGCTTCTTCTCGCCGGTCGAGGGATTGCGCGTGAACGCAACGCCGGTGGCGGACGTGTCGCCCATATTGCCGAACACCATGGCCTGCACGTTGACGGCGGTGCCCCAACTCGACGGAATGTCGTGCAGCCGGCGATAGGTGATCGCGCGCTGGTTCATCCACGAGCCGAACACGGCGCCGATCGCGCCCCAGAGCTGCTCGTGCGGATCCTGCGGGAACGGCTTGCCCTGCTCTTCCTGCACGCGCTTCTTGTAGCGCTCGATCAGTTGCGCCCAGTCTTCGGCGGTCAGCTCGGTGTCGAGCGTGTAGCCCTGCTTCTCCTTGTGCAGGTCGAGGATTTCCTCGAAGCGGTCGTGACCGATGCCGAGCACCACGTCCGAATACATCGTGATGAAGCGGCGATAGCTGTCATAGGCGAAGCGCTTGTCCCCGGACTTCGCCGCCAGCGCCTCGACCGTCACGTCGTTGAGGCCGAGATTGAGCACCGTGTCCATCATGCCCGGCATCGACGCGCGCGCGCCGGAACGGACCGACACGAGCAGCGGATTCTTGGAATCGCCGAACAGCTTGCCGGTGATCTTGCCGACCTGCGCCAGCGCCGTTTCGACCTGGCCGCGCAGTTCTTTGGGATAGTTGCGGTCGTTCTCGTAATAGGCGGTGCAGACTTCGGTGGTGATGGTGAAGCCGGGCGGCACCGGCAATCCCAGATTGGCCATCTCGGCGAGGTTCGCGCCCTTGCCACCGAGCAGGTTCTTCATGCCGGCGCGGCCTTCGGCCTTGCCGCCGCCGAAGGAGTAAACCCACTTGTGTTTGCCGCCGGCCTTCACAGCGCTTTTGGGCGCAGCCTTTGACGCAACTTTGGCGGGCGCCTTACCCTTGGCAGAAGCCTTGGAGGCAGCCTTTTTCGCGGATTTGGCAACGGCGGACGACTTCGCTTTCGCGACGGGACGCTTGGATTTTTTGGCCATGACTCACAGGTCTGAAACGTGAGGGGGACGGGGCCGTTCAAACCACGGCAGGCCCCTTCCTGGCAACCCCGTCGGCCTGCCCTCTTTGGGGAAGACCGCCAGGGCGAAATCCAGCATTTCGTGGCGGATTCGGCGCTAGCGGAAGAGCCCGAGCCCCATGATGCCGACAAAGATCAGATAAAGCGCCACAATGATGTTCAGCAGGCGCGGCATGATGAGAATCAGGATGCCGGCGATGATGGAAACGATCGGCGTGAGATGAGCGATGGAAATGACCATGGGCGGGTTGTCCTTGGGCGGGGTGTCCTGTTGCGAGGCGACAGGGAAACAGCCGAACCGCTCGCTGGTTCCCGCGATTCGTGGTCCTAATCGCCAATCAGCGACGGCCAGCGGCGCTTGATCCATTCGCCGCCAACCAGCACCAGCAGAATGAGCGCGATGCCGATCAGAATCACGGTCCAGGCGCCGACGCCGCACAGCGCGCCGATCGCCGCCGTGGTCCAGGTGCAGGCGGCTGTGGTGAGCCCCTCCACCTCCCCCTTGCCGCGCGGGCGGATGATGACGCCGGCGCCGAGAAACCCGATGCCAGTGAGTAGCCCCTGAATGACGCGGCTCGCGGCGTCGATATTCTCCGCGCTGCCGACCGCCATCACCGACAGCGCCGAACCGAGCGAGACGATGGCGAGCGTGCGCACGCCGATCGACTTGCCGCGCAGTTCACGGTTGAAGCCGAGCGCCGCGCCGGCGAGCACCGCGACCAGCAGCCGCAGCGCGATATCCTCGATGTCGGCGAAATCCATCATGCGGCGGGTGAATGACCCACGGCCGGATTAGTTCCGGGGCGCGACGATGTGACCGACGATATCGCCTCGCCACCATGCTTCGGGATAGAAGCACGACTCTCTCAGTCGTCATGCGCGGACTTGGTCCGCGCATCCACGTCTTTCTTTCGCGAGGCAAAGCAAGTCGTGGATGCCCGCGACAAGCGCGGGCATGACGTGGAGAGAGCCCCGCGCTACCCTTGGATCTGCGAGAAGTCCGCCACCGCGCGCGTCGCCTCGCGGATTTCGTTGAGCAGCTTAAGACGATTCTCGCGCAGCGCCTTGTCGTCGGCGTTCACCGTCACTTTGTCGAAGAACGCATCGACCGGACCGCGCAGCTTCGCCATGGCCGACATGGCAGCGGCGAAATCTTCCCTGGCCAGGGCGGTGGAAGCCTCCGCCTTGGCAGCCAACACCGCCGACGCCAGCGCCTTTTCCTCCGGCTCCTTCAGCAGCGCCGCATCCGGCGCGCCGGCAAAGGTCTTGCCGTCCTTCTTCTCCTCGATGCGCAGGATGTTCGATGCGCGCTTGACGCCGGCCAGCAGGTTCTTGCCGTCGTCAGTGTCGAGGAACGCCGCCAAAGCCTCAACGCGGCGCACGATCAGCAGCAGGTCATCCTGACCTTCGAGAGCGAAGACCGCATCGACGAGATCATGCCGCGCGCCCTGCTCGCGTAGCTGCACTTTGAGACGGTCAGCGAAGAAGGAGAGTAGATCGCCCTTGGAGATTTTGTTGAGCGGCAGACGCAGCTTGTTGTCGAGAACGATGCGAATGACGCCGAGCGCCGCGCGGCGGAGCGCATAGGGGTCTTTCGATCCGGTCGGCTTCTCGTCGATCGACCAGAAGCTCACCAGCATGTCGATCTTGTCCGCCAGCGCGACCGCGATCGACACCGGATCGGACGGAACGCGGTCGTTCGGCCCGGCCGGCTTGTAGTGATCCTCGATCGCTTGCACGACGGCGGCATCCTCACCTTGCGCCTGCGCGTAGTAGCGACCCATCAGGCCCTGAACTTCGGGGAATTCGCCGACCACTTCGGTGAGCAGGTCGGCTTTGGCGAGCCGCGCAGCACGCTTCGTTTTCTCCACATTGGCACCGACCAGCGGCGCGAGTTCGGCGGCGAGCCGCTCGATGCGCGCGATCCGCTCCGCCTGCGTGCCGAGCTTTTCGTGGAACACGATCTGCTCGAATTTCGGCAGCCGGTCCTCCAGCTTGGTCTTGAGGTCGGTGTCGTAGAAGAACTTGGCGTCCGACAGCCGCGCGCGGATCACGCGCTCGTTGCCGGCGATAATCGCCTTGCCGCCGTCGGTCGCCTCGATGTTTGCTGTCAGGATAAACTTATTGGCGAGCTTGCCGGTTTTCGGGTCGCGGACAACAAAGCATTTCTGGTTGTTGCGGATCGTCGCGCGGATCACCTCGTCCGGGATCGACAGGAAGTCCGTGTCGAATGAGCCCATCAGCACCACCGGCCATTCGACGAGGCCAGCGACCTCGGCCAACAGGCCCTGATCCTCGACCAGCTCGTAGCCCTGCGCGAACGCGAGGTTCTTCGCATCGGCCAGGATGATTTCCTGTCGCCGTTGCGGATCGATCACCACCTTCGCCTTGGCGAGCTTCGCCTCATAGTCATGAATATGCTTCACCGTGATGGCGCCGGGCGCCATGAAGCGGTGGCCGTAGGTGGTGTTGCCGACGGAAACGCCCTCGACCTCGAACGATAGCACCTCGGGGTCTTCGGTCTCCGGACCGAAGGTCGCGACGATGGCGTGCAGCGGCCGTACCCATTGCAGCGCGCCGGGTTTCGCCGAAGCCGCGCCCCAGCGCATCGCCTTCGGCCAGGGAAACTGCCGCACCACGTGCGGAATGATCTCCGAGATCACCGCGATGGCGTCGCGGCCGGGCTTGTCGATGACGGCGACGTAGAAGTCGCCCTTCTTGTCGGGCTGCACCTTGGCTTCGTCGATGGACGTAAACCCGGCGGCTTTCAGGAACCCGGCGATCGCCTGCTCCGGCGCGCCAACACGCGGGCCTTTCTTCTCGTCCTTCACGTCCGGCTGCTTCGCCGGCACGCCCTGCACCGTCAACGCAAGACGGCGCGGCGTCACGAACGCGCGCGCGCCTTCATAGACAAGCCCCGCCTCGACCAGCGCGTCGGTGACGAGCTTCTTGAGATCGTCAGCGGCCTTCCCCTGCATGCGCGCGGGGATTTCCTCGGAGAACAGTTCAAGCAGAAGATCGGGCATGTCAGTTGCCTTGTGCCGCGAACGCTTGCGCCCCGCCGGCTTCCGTCGCGAGCCACGCCGCACCGCAGGCTTTCGCCAGTTCGCGCACCCGCAGGATGTAGCTTTGCCGCTCGGTCACGGAGATCACGCCGCGCGCGTCGAGCAGATTGAACACATGCGACGCCTTAATGCACTGGTCGTAAGCCGGCAGTGCCATCAGGTGGCGCTCTTTCTTGCTGTCCTGCCAGCCGGCATCGAGATATTTCCGGCACGCGCCTTCGGCCATCTTGAACTGCTCGAACAGCATCGCCGTATCCGAGTGTTCGAAGTTGTGCCGCGAATATTCCTGCTCGGCCTGCAGGAACACGTCGCCGTAAGTGACCTTCTTGTCGTCGTCGCGGCCGTTGAAGTTGAGATCGTAGACGCGGTCGACGCCCTGCACATACATCGCCAGCCGTTCGAGACCGTAAGTGAGCTCGCCCGCGACCGGCGCGCATTCGAAACCGGCGACCTGCTGGAAGTAAGTGAACTGCGACACTTCCATGCCGTCGCACCAGCATTCCCAGCCGAGCCCCCAGGCGCCGAGCGTCGGGCTTTCCCAGTCGTCCTCGACGAAGCGAATGTCATGCACGCCGGCATCAATGCCGATGGCGGCAAGCGAACGCAGATAGAGGTCCTGAATGTCCGGCGGCGACGGCTTCAGGATCACCTGAAACTGGTAGTAGTGCTGCAGCCGGTTCGGGTTCTCGCCATAGCGGCCGTCCTTCGGCCGGCGCGAGGGCTGCACGTAAGCGGCGTTCCAGGCTTTCGGGCCGAGCGCGCGCAAGGTTGTCGCCGGGTGGAACGTCCCCGCGCCCACTTCCATGTCGTAGGGCTGCAGGATGACGCAGCCCTGATCGGCCCAGAACCGCTGGAGGGTCAGGATCAGGCCCTGGAACGAACGCGCCGGGTCGAGGTTATCGGTGGGATTGGACTGAGATACGAGCAAATGGGCCCCGCGCGGTGACCGTTCCTTAAGGACGGAATCGCGCGGACCCTAGAGGCGCCCCCTAGCAAGGGTCAAGCAGCGCCTTATTTAACGGAGCGTTGAACCTGTTGGCCTATGGGAGAGACCAACAAAAGACGATCCAAAAGGATCGAAGAGACAGGGGCTGACAATGGTTTTGATGATTGGTTGCGCATTCCTGGTGCTGTTTTTCGCACCCATGCTGTCCGGCAGCTTCAAGGAAGTCCGGGCGCGCCGCTGACGCGGCCACGCATTCCCTAAAAGTCTAACGATCGGCTGGCCGCTTATTGCGGCCGGTATTCGCCGGTCGCCGGGTCGAGCCGCAAATAGGGCCGGCGTTCGCGATCAGTGACGCGAGCGCGCACCTTCGCCCGCTCCAACTCCTCGTTGGCGCGCTTCACCTCGCGCACCACCCAATGCACCATCGCCGCGCCGCCGAGCGCGACCAGCGTCCACTTGACCAGCGGCGGAATGATAAACGGCGGCATCGGCCTATCCCTGTGGTGAACCGGAGCCCCCGAGTCTCGGGCCAATCAAGGCGATTTCGGGGCGACCCGCATGACACTTCCGTCATCCGGGGTTAAAGGCCGCTTTTGGGCGCGATCCGCTCGTAAAAGGCCAGCATCGCCGCGGTCATCTCCGCCGGAGCCTGCATCGGCATGATGTGGCCGGCGTCGATCTCCTTGTAGACAACGCCCGGAATGGCCTCCGCGATCCCGCGCACCTGCACCGGCGGCCGCAGCTTGTCGTGGTGCCCGGCCAGCACCAGCGTCGGGCAGCGCAGCCGCGCCAGATCCGGCGTCGCGTCGAAATTCGCGAAGGCCAGATTGATCGCGGCGTAGCTTTTCGGATCGTTGGCGAGGAAGCGCTCGCGATAGGCCGCATAAGCCTCCGCATTGCGCTGGACCACCGGCGGATAGGAATTGGCGAGCGTGCCGTCCACCGTCGCGGCCATTCCCTCCTCCACCACCAGCGCGGCGCGCTTGGCGAGATAGTCCTTGCGATCCTCGCTCACATTCAGCGCCGGACACGCCAGCACCAGCGATGACACGGTGCCCGGAAAACTGGTCGCATAACGCACCGCCAGCGCCGTGCCGATCGCGTCGCCGGCAAGATGCAGCGGACCGCGCAAACCGAGCGCGGCAAGCAGCGTGCGCAGATCGGCAATATGGGTGGAGAGGGAGAACTCGCCGGTGATCGGATCGGACTGGCCGCAGCCGCGCTGATCGTAGGCGAGCACGCGGAACCGTTTGGCCAGCGCCGGGATCGCCGGCGCCCAGCTCTGCCGCGTGCCGCCGATCTCGTGCAGCAGGACGAGCGTGTCGCCCTCGCCGGCAAGATCGTAACCGAACCGGGCACCGCCGGCATTGAGGATCGGCATGATCAGAACCCGTAACGCGACCAGAGCGCGCGAGCCTCGAGGCTCGACACCCATTCATCGGGCATGCCCGCGAGCGCGCCGAGCGCATCGCGCGACACCGACGGCACCAGGCGGCCGAGCAACCCTTTCTTCTCCACGATCAGCGGCGTCTTGACCTTGTCGCCGTAGCGCGCGCGCAGCACGCCGCGCAGATCGCCGATGGAGTCGACGAGACCCAGTTCCTGCGCACGCTCTGCCATCCAGTATTCGCCGGAGAACAACTCCGCATCGTCGCCTTTCAGCTTGCCGGCGCGACGCTCCTTCACCAGCGCGATGAAGTGATGATGGATTTCGCGCTGCACCGCCTTGATGCGCTCCACGTCATCCGGCTTCTCCGGCAGAAACGGATCGAGCATCGCCTTGTGCTCGCCCGACGTATAAAGCCGACGCTCAATACCGACCTTCTCGATCAGTTTATGGAAGCCGAACGAGCCGCCGACCACGCCGATCGATCCGGCGATCGAATAGGTGTCGCCGATGATCTCGTCGGCGGCGCAGGCGATCATGTAGCCGCCCGAAGCCGCGACGTCCTCGATAAAGGCGATCACCGGGAGGTTCTTCTCCGCCGCGAGCTGGCGAATGCGGCGGCAGATCAGATGCGATTGCGCCGGCGAGCCGCCGGGCGAATTGATCGACAGCGCCACTGCCTTGGCGCCCTTCACGGCAAAGGCGCGGTCGAGCGGTCGCGCCACCGAGGCGAGCGTCATGCCCGGCCGCAGCGGCGTGGAAAAGCCGATCACGCCTTGCAGGCGCACCACCGGCACCACGGCGCCATCGCGACGCCAGCGCGCCGGGATCAGATTTTTCAGGGTGTCACGCACCGAGCCTCACCGCAGGTTGTGTCGTCATGTCGATCCTTGGATAGACGACCTTCCCGCTGCCGCCAAGCCGCGCCAGGAACACACCGGTGGACGTGCTCGCGAGGCTGTGACCAGACTCACAGCCCCGTGAATTGCATAACCCTTCGCCGGCCACGATGGTCAAGCCAACAGATCCCGGCTGCGCAAATCCGCGGGCATCCTATCGAGGACAAGATCATGGACCTCAAGCTGACCGCTTTGTTCGTGACGCTGAGTGCGATCATCGGCCTGTCGAGCTATCACGAGCAGCACTGGCACACGCTCCAGGCAAAATTCGGTCGCTGGCGCAGCCGCCGCCGTTAGGCCCCGTCTGCCGCAAACACCAGAGGTTGGGCCGCCCGCAAAATCGCCTCCGCTGCGGAAGACGGGTGCCCCGCCTCCGAATTGAGCACCAAGGGTTTGCATGCCCGCCGCAGCGGCGCGGCTCCCTGTTGCGCCCGCGCAATCAGGCGGATCGGCGGCTTGCCCGGCATCGGCAGGATCGGCAGCAGCGCGACCGCGGGAAAGTCGCGCAGCGCCGTCAACACCTCGTCCTCGTCGGCACGCCAGATCAGGGTCAGACAACCGTCCGGTCGCAGCAGATCGCGCGCCGCCTCGGCCCAGCGCGGCAACAGATCGGTGGGCGCGACGTGAGCGAGCCGGCGCAACGCATCGGGCGAGGATTGCTGACGCTGCGGATCGTTGAACGGTGGATTCATCAGCACATGATCGAGGCTGCCGGGATCAAGCCCCTCATGCGCGAGCGCGGCGGGGTCGGTCACATCGACATGCACCGCGCGGACCTGACCCTGAAAGCCATGCCCCTGAAAGCCATGCCCCTGAAAGCCGTTGAGAGCGATATTGTCGGCGGCAAGCTCGCAGAGCGCCTCGTCGATCTCCGCCAGCGTCACGGTCACGCCATCGACGCGCCGCGCCAAAGCGAGCCCGGCCGAGCCGACACCCGCGCCGAAATCGACAGCGCGCTGGCCCGGCTTCGCGTCCACCGCCGCCGCCAGCAACATCGCGTCGTGGCCGACACGATGACCGCGCTTCGGCTGGCGCAAGGTCAGCCGGCCGCCAAGCACCTTGTCCTGCGTCACCGCAAGGCCGGCGCTCGCGCGCGCATCGGCGCGCAGTTCATGCACCAGCCCCGCGTCGCGCAGAATCCGCCGCGCCGCTACGAGATCGTCGTCCGCCACCAGCACACGCCGCGGCAGCACGCCGAGCGAGCCTTCCAGCACGCTCATGTTCTGGTCGAACACCAGATGATGGATATCCGCAGCGGTGAGCAGCGCGCCGATCGCCGAGACCAGCACCGTGTCGTTTGTCCGCACCAGCTCTCGCAACGCCGCCCCCGGCCTCTTCCTATCCGCTCTGTCCGCGCTGCCGTTCCTCACCCGGCGCACGATGCGCGAGATAGGCCATCAGCTTCAGCTCGCGCCGGCCGCGCGTCACCGTATCGAGGATCAGTCCGCTGGCGAGCGACAGGAACGCCAGCAGCATCAACCCGGTCGACAACACCGCGGTCGGCAGGCGCGGCACCAGTCCGGTCTCGACATAAGTGATCGCGATCGGAATGGCGAGGACGATCGACATCAGCGCGAGAAGCAGACCGATCAGACCGAAACAGGCGAGCGGCCGCTCCGCGCGGTAGAGCTTGCCGATCATCCACAGGATGCGGAACCCATCGCGCCAGGTGTTGAGCTTGGAGGCGGAGCCTTCCGGCCGCGCGTAGTACGGCGTGTCGTATTCGCCGACAGGCAGCCCGAGATTGAGCGCATGCACCGTCAGTTCCGTCTCGATCTCGAATCCGCCCGACAGCACGGGGAAGGATTTGACGAAGCGCCGCGAGAACACCCGATAGCCGGATAGGATGTCGGTGAAGCGCTGCCCGAATACCTGTGCGACGAACCCGGTGAGCACCTTGTTGCCCGTGACGTGCCCGGCCCGGTACGCCTCCTGCTCGCGATGCACGCGGGTGCCGACCACCATGTCCAGCCGCTCGGCAAGCAGCTTCTGGATCATCGGCCGCGCGCTCGGCGCGTCATAGGTCGCGTCGCCATCGACCAGCACGTAAATATCGGCCTCGACGTCCGCGAACATGCGCTTGACGACGTGGCCCTTGCCCTGATGTTCCTCACGATGGACGCTGGCACCGGCCGCGCGCGCCGCAGCCGCCGTCCCGTCGCTCGAATTGTTGTCATAAACAAAGATCGACGCTTCAGGCAGCGCCGAGCGGAAATCCGCCACCACCTTGGCGATGGCGACCGCTTCGTTGTAACAGGGCACGAGAACGGCAACGCGGTAGCTGCCGAGATCGTTGCTGCGGAGCCCCGCGATCGCCTCCCGCCTGTCCGCCAAAACCGTTCTCCCGCGCCACGCCTGCGGCATTGTGCCGGAGGTCGAAATTCCCAACGCTTTCCCGCCGACAAGGTTGCGTCGCGGGCTTGCCGCGACAGCATAGCGTTTCTATGCTCGCGCGTCCTTTGATCCGGAGAACCGTTTTGGCCGTTATCGTTCCATTTGAAAGCCAGCAGCAGGCCTCGATCAACCGTCTGGTCGATCTGGTCGCACCTGATATGGAACGGGTCAACGCGACCATCCTGTCGCGGACCGGCTCCGAGGTGACGATGATCCCGGAGGTTGCGAACCACCTGATTTCTTCGGGCGGCAAGCGTCTGCGGCCGATGCTGACGCTGGCAATGGCACAGCTTACCGGCGCGACCGGCGACGGCCATGTGAAGCTCGCCGCCGCCGTCGAGTTCATGCACACCGCCACCCTGCTGCACGACGACGTGGTTGACGAAAGCGAGATGCGCCGCGGCAAGCTCGCCGCGCGGATGGTCTGGGGCAACGAGGCGAGCGTTCTGGTCGGCGATTTCCTGCTCGGCCAGGCGTTCAAGATGATGGTCGAGGTCGGCAGCCTGCGCGCGCTCGACATCCTGTCGACCGCCGCCGCCGTGATCGCCGAAGGCGAAGTGATGCAGCTTGCGGCGGCCAAGAATACCGCCACCACCGAGGACGAATATCTCGCCGTGATCCGCGCCAAGACCGCGGAACTGTTCGGCGCCGCCTGCGAGGTCGGCCCCGTGCTCGCCAGCCGGCCAAAGCCGGAACAGACGGCGTGCCGCTCCTACGGCGTCAATCTCGGCATCGCCTTCCAACTCATCGACGATGCGCTGGATTATTCCGGCAAGGCGCAGAAGCTCGGCAAGAATGTCGGTGACGATTTCCGCGAGGGCAAGATCACGCTGCCGGTGCTGCTGTCGTTCCGCCGCGGCTCGGAGACCGACCGGGAGTTCTGGAACCGGACGCTGACGCAAGGCGAAATCAAGGACGACGATCTCGACCATGCCATCGCGCTGATGACGCGGCATCGCGCCATCGAGGATACGATCGGCCGCGCGCATCACTACGGCAATATGGCGAAGGATGCGCTGGCGCTGATCCCGGCCTGCGAGATGAAGCGCGCGCTGGAAGAAACCGTCGATTTCTGCATCTCGCGCACGCACTGACAGATAACGTCTCTCAGTGCAGCGTCGTCCCCCTCACCCACCAATGCGGCTGCGCGGCCGATAACGCGGCCTCCGCGGCTTTCGCCGCCGCGAGGCTCGGGAACAACGCGAAACAGGTCGCGCCCGAGCCGGACATGCGCACCACGTCTGCACCCGGCAACGCCCGCAGCGCATCGAGCACGTCACCGATCACAGGAGCGATGGTGCGCGCCGGTGTTTCGAGGTCGTTGCCCTGTGTTTGCAGCCAATCGGTGAGTGCCCCTGACGCCGTTGGCGGATTTGCAGGTGCAGGATTTCCTTGGGGAGTTACAGCTAACGCGCGGAACACCGCAGCGGTCGGCACCGCGACCCGTGGATTGACCAGCAGCGCCGGCAACGGCGGCAGACCGACGGGCGGCCCGAGATCATGGCCGATGCCGCGCATTACCCGCGCCACCGGATCGAGGCAGACCGGCACGTCGGCGCCGACGTTCTCGGCCGCCGCGACGATGCGCGGATCGTTCGCCGCGATCCCGTTGGCGCGCGCCAGGAGCCGCAGCGCCGCCGCCGCATCGGACGAACCACCACCGAGACCGGCCGCCACGGGAAGCCGCTTGTCGAGGTCGAACACACCGCGCGTCAGGCCCGGCACCTTTATCGCCAGCGCCTCGGCGGCGCGCAGGATCAGATTGGCGGAGAGATCGCCGCACTCGGCCGCACCAGGACCGCTGACGCGCAAACTGAAAACATCGCCGGGTGTAAACCGGACCGTGTCCGCCAGATCGGCGAACGCCACGAGACTGTCGAGATCGTGATAGCCGTCCGCGCGGCGGCGCAGCACGCGCAAGGTCAGATTGATCTTCGCCGGTGCAAGTTCGGTCAGCGTCTCGGTCACGCTTCGGATCGGCAGCGCGATCAGCCGCCGCCATCCTTTTTCGGCTTTTCGACCGCCTTCGCCTGCGACGAGGTTTCTTCGGTCAGACCATTGGCGAGCTTCGCCTCGATCTTCGGCAGTTCTTCCGGCTCGGGCTTGAGATCGCGTGCATGCGCCCACTGGAATTTCGCTTCCAGCACGCGCCCGACGCGCCAATAGGCATCACCGAGATGATCGTTGATGGTCGGGTCTTCCGGCTTGAGATCGACCGCACGTTCGAGGTTCTTCACTGCTTCCTCGAAATTGCCGATGCGGTAGTAAGCCCAGCCGAGCGAGTCGACGATGTAGCCGTCATCCGGACGCTGCTGCACAGCGCGCTTGATCATCGCCATGCCCTCGTCGAGGTTGAGGCCCTGATCAACCCACGAATAGCCGAGATAGTTCAGGACATTGGCCTGCTCGGGATAAAGCTCCAGCGCCTTCTTCAGATCGGCTTCCGCCTTCGGCCACTGTTTCGAGCGCTCGTAGCAGATGCCGCGGAAATAGAAGATCAGCCAGTTCGACTTCTGCGGGTTGGCGATCTGCTCGATCCCCTTGCCGTAGGTATCGGCACAGGCGGCGAATTCCTTGCGACTGCGCTGGATATTGCCGAGCGCCACCAAAGCTTCCAGATCCTTGGGATTTTCCGCGATCAATCCCATCAGGGCCTTCTTCGCCTCTTCCGGCTTGTCGACGGAATCGAGATTCGTCGCCATCTGGATCGCCGCGTTCCGGTGCAATGGCGATGCCTGCGGCACGCGCTGATAGACCTTGATGGCGAGTTCCGGCTTCTTCAACGACTCGTAGAGGTCCGCGAGCGACAGCAAGGCAAGCGGGTGCTGCGGCGTCAGGAACAGTGCAAGCTGCAGATAAACGATCGCGAGATCCTCGCCACCGCGACGACCGAGCGAGGCGCCGAGACCATACAAGGCTTCGGCCGCACCGGCCTGCGCATTGCCGACGATCGGCGGCAGTTTCTCGCCCTTCTTGAGCTTGTCCATCGCCGCAACAATCAGGGGATGGCGCGGCAGCAGCTTGTCGAACGTCTCGAACACCGTCATCGCTTCATCGGTCTGGCCGTTGCGCGACAGCCAGCTTCCGTAAGCCTCGACCACGCGCAGCGCCGAGCCGTCCGCCTTGTAGGCGCGCTCGAACCGCTTGCCGGCATCCTTCTTGTTGCCGGCCGCATCGAGGATCATGCCGGCATGCAGATCCTTGAAGATCGCGTACCACTCCGGCCCCGCAAGACGGTCGAGGACGGCCACCGCGTTCTTGGTGTCGCCGGCGCCGGCATAGGACCAGGCGTTCAGCAGCGTCGCGGTGAGATCGGTGATCGGGCCGCGCACCGACTGGGTGAGATGCGTGCGTGCTGTGCCATACTGCTTGTGCTTGATCGCCCGCACGCCGATGACCAGCCGCGCGACGCGGTCGTTCTTGTCGGCTTGCAGCACGCGGTCGGCGAGCTTGAGCGATTCATCGACCTCGCCGTCGATCAGGAACGCGAGGAAGGCGCGGTTGAGCAGTTCGGTGTTCTTCGGGTCGGTGCGCAGCGCCGATCGGTAATAAGCGGCGGCCGCAGCAGCATCCCGTTGCTGGCCGGCGTGACGCGCGGCGAGGTAGCTGCCGGAGGCCGTGATCCCCTGCAAATCCTGCGGGCTCGGCGCCTGGGCCGCGAGGGTGAGCGGAATGGTTGCGATCAGCAGACCAAGCGCACCAGCCGAGGCGCACCGGAACAGACCAGAGACAGTCACCAGCTTGATCTCCAAAAGCGGCGGACCCTGACATGTAAGCCGGTCCGCCATCGGTGTGGGATGAACGCGCAACGCCACCGAAACGAGTGATTCCCGCAAACAATGGCCGGTTTGCAGGTTCCCCGCAAGGCAACTTGCCTCGCAATCAAACGCGGCAAAAGCGCGGCATAAACACCGCGCCTCCCCGGTTCAAGGTCACATATTGGGATAGTTCGGCCCGCCACCGCCTTCCGGCGTCACCCAGACGATATTCTGGTTGGGGTCCTTGATGTCGCATGTCTTGCAGTGGACGCAGTTCTGCGCGTTGATCACAAAACGGGCATCCCCACCCTCTTCAACCCATTCATAGACGCCGGCCGGGCAATAGCGGGTCGACGGACCGGCGAAGACGTCGTGCTCGGACCGCTTCTGCAGCGCCGGATCCTTGAGCACGAGATGCGAGGGCTGGTCTTCCTCGTGATTGGTGTTCGACAGGAACACCGAGGACAGCCGGTCGAAGGTCAGCTTGCCGTCGGGTCTCGGATAGGCGATCCGCTTGCACTCGGCCGCCGGCCGTAATGTCGCGGAGTCCGGCTTGCCGTGCTGGCGGGTGCCGAACAGCGAGAAGCCGAACGTATTGGTCCACATGTCGAGACCGCCGAGCGCGACGCCGAGCGCGGTTCCAAAGCGCGACCACAGCGGCTTGGCGTTGCGCACGCGATAGAGATCCTTGCCGATCTCGGAACCGCGCCACGCATCCTCATAGCCTTGCAACTCGTCGTTGGCGCGGCCGGCGCCCAGCGCCGCCGCTGCCTGTTCAGCCGCCAGCATGCCGGACAGCATCGCGTTGTGGCTGCCCTTGATGCGCGGCACGTTGACGAAACCGGCGTCGCAGCCGATCAGCGCCCCGCCGGGGAACGTTAGTTTCGGCACCGACTGATAACCGCCCTCGGTGATTGCGCGCGCGCCATAAGCGAGCCGCTTGCCTCCGGCGAAGGTGTCGCGCACCAGCGGATGCGTCTTGAACCGCTGGAATTCCTCGAACGGCGAGAGATACGGGTTCTGGTAGTTGAGGTGGACGACGAAGCCGACCGACACCAGATTGCCGTCGAGATGATAGAGGAACGAGCCGCCGCCGGTCGCATTGTCGAGCGGCCAGCCCATCGTGTGCTGCACCAGACCGGGACGGCTGCGCTCCGGCGCCACCTCCCACAGTTCCTTGAGACCGATGCCGAATTTCTGCGGCTCCTTGCCTTCGTCGAGCTTGAAGCGCGCGATCAACTGCTTGCCGAGATTGCCGCGCGCGCCTTCCGCGAACAGCGTGTACTTGGCGTGCAGTTCCATGCCGCGGGTGAAGCTGTCCTTGGGCTCGCCGTCCTTGCCGATGCCCATGTCGCCGGTCGCGACGCCGCGCACCGCGCCGTTGTCGTCGTACAGCACTTCCGCCGCGGCGAAGCCCGGATAGATCTCGACGCCCAGCGCCTCGGCCTTGGTGGCAAGCCAACGGCACACATTGCCGAGCGAGACGATGTAATTGCCGTGATTGCTCATCAGCGGCGGCATCAGGATATTCGGCAGCCGCACCGCGCCGGGCTCGGTCAGATAATAGAACCGGTCGTCGGTCACCGCAGTCTTGATCGGGCTCGAGTCATCGTCGCGCCAGTCGGGGATCAGCTTGTCGAGCCCAACCGGGTCGATCACCGCGCCGGAGAGGATATGCGCGCCGACCTCCGAGCCCTTCTCCACCACCACGACGGAAATATCCGGATTGACCTGTTTCAGGCGGATCGCCGCGGCAAGGCCGGCCGGTCCAGCGCCGACCACCACAACGTCAAACTCCATCGCCTCGCGCGCCGGCAATTCGGCCATCGGTTCCCTCCTGTGGACGCCACCTTGTTTCATTTTTGTCTAAAGTGGGCAATCGGCCTCGTGCGCTGGCATCGCCCGGACGCAGCCGTGCTAGACTGACGCCATGCCCCCTCCCTCCGAACAGGCCGCGCACGATCTCCTCGCCTTCTATGCCGAGGCCGGGGTCGATGCGCTCGTCGGCGAAGTTCCCGTCGATCGGTTCGCCGCCGCCGATCCCGCGCCAACAACCCCCGCTCCCGCACCCGCCGGCGAACCGCGCCGTCCCGTCTCCGCGCCGGCGGTCCGTCCGGGAACACCGGTTGTCGCGCCCGACGAGGCCGCCATGGCCGCCCGCGCTGCCGCCCGCAGCGCCGCGACGCTCGAGGAGTTGCGGGCGATCCTCGACAAGTTCGATGGCTGCGCGCTCAAGACCACTGCGAAGCAGATGGTGTTCGGCGACGGCAATCCGCAAGCGCGGATCATGTTCGTCGGCGAGGCCCCTGGCCGCGATGAGGACATTGAGGGCGTCCCCTTCGTCGGACGCTCCGGCAAGCTGCTCAACCTCATGATCAAGGCGATCGGCCTCGCACGCGCCGACACCTACATCACCAACATCATTCCGTGGCGACCGCCCGGCAACCGCGATCCGACCCCACAGGAATCGGTGATCTGCCTGCCGTTCATCCAGCGACACATTGAACTGGTAAATCCCGACATCCTGGTATGCCTCGGCAAGCCGTCATCGCAGACGCTGCTCAACATCAAGGACGGTATCCTGAAGTCGCGCGGCCGCTGGTACAGCTATGCGATGCCGGCACGGCAAATCCGCGCGATGGTGACGCTGCATCCGGCCTATCTGCTGCGACAGCCGAACCAGAAGCGGCTGGCATGGCGCGATTTCCTCGCAATCCAGCGGGAACTCGCATCCACACAGGCGTAAACCACGCAACATCGAGGTGCGTTAGGGTTTGCTTCACCGGTGTGGCTGACTATCTTGTCCGCATATTGGTTCGTTCTGATGGTGGTGCCGTGTCGCGTTCGTGCTTGTCGCCTGTGCTGATGCCGCTTGTCGGCGCGGTTCTGCTCGTCGCTTCTCCCGCGCTGGCACAAACACCCGACACCAGCCGTGCGGACAAGAAGCCCGCCGCCAAACGCGCGCCGGCCACGCTCGACCTGTCGACCCCGAATGTCCCGCAGCGCCGCGTCGTCACCCACGGCGCGACGCAACGATCCTATGACGCGGCGATGAAGAAGCCGGGCCTCGGTACGATGGACCTCGGCGACGGCGAGTTGCGGCTCGATGGCGGCCGCAAGTCGCGCGATCTCGCGCACGACGTCACCGGCTTCGACCAGTCGCCGGGTTCGAGTACGTTCCGGCAACTGGCGCCGGCGCAGAAGAGCGGCACGCCGCCCTATGTCGGCTTCACGTTCAGCCGGCCAAACAACTAACTACCACGCCAGCAGCACCGCGCCGGCGCCGACCAGCGTCACGCCGATCCAGCCGCGTGCACTCAGCGTCTCGCCGAGAAACACCACCCCGAAGATCGCGACCAGCACGACACTGAGCTTGTCGACCGGCGCGACCTGCGCCGCCTGCCCGGCTTTCAGCGCGCGGAAATAGCACAGCCACGACGCGCCGGTCGCAAGTCCGGACAGAACGAGGAACAGCCAGGTACGTCCGGAGATCGATGCCGGCGCTTGCCATTGTCCGCTGATGACGACGATCAGGGCCAACGTCACCAGGATGACGCAGGTGCGGATCAGCGTCGCGAGATCGGCGTTGACCGCCTCGACTCCGACCTTGGCGAAGATCGCGGTCAGTGCCGCGAACATGGCCGACAGCAGCGCCCAGAACTGCCAGTGCCCCTGCCAGGACTGGAGCGCCCCGCCGCTCATCCCGCCACCGCGAACTTGATCGCGAACAGCACCGCCAGCACCAGCACCGCCGGCGCGGCTTCGCGCGCCTTGCCGGCAATGATCTTGATCACCGCATAAGTGATGAAGCCGAGACCGATGCCGGTCGCGATCGAATAGGTCAGCGGCATGGCGATCGCCGTCACCACCGCCGGCGCATATTCGGTGATGTCATCCCAGTCGACTTCGGCGAGACCGCGCGCCATCACACAGGCGACGTAGAGGAGCGCAGCCGCCGTGGCATAGGCCGGCACCATGCCGGCGAGCGGCGAGAAGAACAGCGCGAGCAGGAACAGGATCGCGACGACAACAGCCGTCAACCCGGTCCGGCCACCCGCCTGAATGCCTGCCGCGCTTTCAATGTAACTCGTCGTCGTCGAGGTACCGATCAGCGAGCCAAACATCGCCGCGAAGCTGTCGGAGATCAGCGCCTGCTTCATCCGCGGCAGGGTACCGTTCTGCATCAGCCCGGTGCGGTGGGTGACGCCGATCAGCGTTCCGGCGTTGTCGAACACATCGACGAACAGAATCGCGAAAATCACGATCAGGAACGTCAGGTCGAACAGCCGCGAGAAATCGAGTTGCAGGAAAGTTGGCGCCAGCGACGGCGGCATCGACACGACGCCGGTAAATTTCGCGAGACCGAACGGCAGGCCGGCAAAGGTCACGATCAGAATACCGAGCAGCGTGCCGCCGATCACCCGCCGGTAGTTGAGCGCGACGATCAGAACGAACCCCAAGAGCGCCAAAAGGGTCGCCGGATTTTTCATGTCGCCGAGCGTCACCAGCGTCGCCGGATGCGCGACCACGAGCTTCGCCTCCTCCAACGCAATGATGGCGAGGAACAGCCCGACACCGGCAGAGACGGCAAGTTTGAGATTGGTCGGGATCGACTCGATCACATATTGCCGTAGCTTGAACACCGAGATCAGAAAGAACAGCACGCCGGAACAGAACACGGCGGCCAGCGCCTGCTGCCAGGTGAACTTGTAGGTGAGCACCACCGTGAAGGCGAAGAACGCGTTGAGCCCCATGCCGGGCGCCAGCGCGATCGGATAATTGGCATAGAGCCCCATCACCAGCGTGCTCGCCGCCGCGGCGAGACAGGTGGCGACGAACACAGCGCCCGGATCCATTCCGGCTTTGCCGAGAATCTGCGGATTGACGAACACGATGTAGACCATCGTCAGGAAGGTGGTGAGACCGGCGACGATCTCGGTCTGCACATTGGTGCCTTGCGCGCGCAGGCCGAAATAGCGATCGAGCGCGCCACCCGACGCGGTGTTGTCCGCGCCGCCTGAAGACTGGTTCCCTGATTGGTCCGATGTCTGTGCCATGCCCGGCCCCCTTGATCCGCCCCTGCGGCACAATAGCGCCCCCCGCAAGCCGCCGACATAGCAGCAGCGCGTAACCCACAAGCAGCTTTCCTTCCGCCGCGCCCGGCGCGAACATGCCGCGAGTCCCGACCGACCGGAGCCGCGATGCGGCCCCGGCGGATCGCTGCGGAGCACGCCGATGGATATGGATCCCGTTCTGCTGGCCCGGTTGCAGTTCGCTTTCACGATCATATTCCACATCATCTTCCCGAGCTTCACGATCGGCCTGTCGGCCTATATCGCCACGCTCGGGGCGATGTGGCTGCGCACCGGGACCGAGCGCTACCACCTGCTGATGCGGTTCTGGACCAAGATCTTCGCCGTGTCGTTCGCGATGGGTGTCGTCTCCGGCATCGTGCTGTCCTATCAGTTCGGCACCAACTGGAGCCGCTTCTCGGTGGTGGTCGGCAATGTGATCGGCCCGCTGATCGGTTACGAGGTGCTCACCGCCTTCTTTCTGGAGGCGACCTTCCTCGGCATCATGCTGTTCGGCTTCAACCGCGTACCGCCGTGGCTTTATGTGCTGTCGTCCGCGGTCGTCGCGGTCGGCACCGCGATCTCGGCGTTCTGGATTCTCTCGGCCAATTCATGGATGCAGACGCCGGCCGGGCATGAGGTGCGCAACGGCATCGCCTATCCGGTCGACTGGTTCGCGGTGGTGTTCAATCCGAGCTTCCCTTATCGCTTCGCGCACATGCTCAACGCCGCCTATCTCACCACCGGCTTCGTGGTGCTGGCGGTCGGCGCGCGCTATCTGCTCGCGGGCATCCATGCCGAACAGGGCCGCACCATGGTCCGCATGGCGATCGGTCTGATGGCGGTGCTGGCGCCGCTGCAACTGCTGATCGGCGACCAGCACGGCCTCAACACGCTCGAACACCAGCCGATCAAGGTCGCGGCGATGGAAGGCCACTGGGACGGCAGCAAGCCCGGCGACTTCTACATCTTCGCCTGGCCGGACGAGAAAGCGGAGACCAACCGCTTCGGCATCGCGATCCCGCGCGGTTCGTCGCTGATCCTGACGCACAAGATCGACGGCCTGTTTCCCGGTTTGACCAGCGTGCCGCCGCAGGATCGCCCGCCGGTCGTGCCGGTGTTCTTCGCATTCCGCATCATGATCGGCATCGGCTTCTTCATGATCGCCGCGGCGCTTTATGGCGCGTTTCTGTGGTGGCGCGGCACGCTGGTCGAAACGCGCTGGTATCTCTGGATCATGTCGCACTGCTGGTGGATCGGCTTCGTCGCTGTGATCGCTGGCTGGGTCGTCACCGAAACCGGCCGCCAGCCCTGGGTCGCTTACGGCATCCTGCGCACCGCCGACGCGACCTCGCCCGTCCCCGCCGCAACCATCGCCGGCACACTTGCTTTGTTCGTCGTCACCTACGGCATCATCTTCTCGATGGGCATCTACTATATCAACCGACTGATCAATCGCGGGCCTGAAGGCAGCGCGATCAGCGACGACGGCGGCGGCATGGCCAACACGCCGCTCGGCGCGGCGCGCGCGGCCGCGCGCGAAGCCATCTCGAAGCCGTAAAGGGGTACGCCATGGAATGGTATCTCCCGATGATCTGGGCCGCGGTGATTGGCACCGCCGTGTCGTTTTACGTGATCCTCGACGGTTTCGATCTCGGCATTGGCATCCTATTTCCGTTCGCACGCGACGAGCGCGAGCGCGATCAGATGATGGCGACGGTCAAACCGTTCTGGGACGGCAACGAAACCTGGCTGGTGCTCGGCGGCGGCGGTCTGTTCGTCGCCTTCCCGCAAGCCTATGCGGTGATCATGCCGGCGCTGTATCTGCCGGTGATCGTCATGCTCCTCGGCCTGATCTTCCGCGGTGTGGCGTTTGAATTCCGCAGCGTGTCGGACTCACAGAAGCGCTGGAGCTTCGCCTTCACCGCCGGCTCGATCGTCGCGGCGTTCTCGCAGGGCGTGATCCTCGGCGGACTGATCCAGGGCATTCCGGTTGCGAACGGTGCGTTCGCCGGTGGTTCGTTCGACTGGGCGACCCCATTCAGCGCGCTGTGCGGCCTGTCGCTCGTCGCCGGCTACGGGCTCCTTGGCGCCACGTGGCTGATGATGAAGGCCGAAGGTCCGGTCGGCCAGCGCGGCCGCACGCAGGCAAAGGCGCTGCTGCTCGCGGTGCTGGTGTGCATGGGCATCGTCAGCCTGTGGACACCGCTGATGTCGGAGCGGATTTACGCGCGCTGGTTCTCGCTGCCGAATTTCTACTATCTATGGCCGGTGCCGGTCGTCACCGGCGTCGTCGCGCTGCTGCTGTGGCGCTGGATCGAGAAAGGCCGCGAGATACTGCCGTTCGTTTCCTCGATCGTGCTGTTCTTCCTCGGCTATCTCGGCCTGGTGATTTCCAACTTCCCGTATCTCGTGCCGCCCTCTCTCACCGTGTGGGATACGGCCGCCGTGCCGGCGAGCCAGATCTTCATGCTAATCGGCACGCTGGTGATGCTGCCGATCATCCTCGGCTACACGGTGATGATCTACTGGCTGTTCCGCGGTAAGGTGAAGGAAGGCGAAAGCTATCACTGAGCCGATGCGGTCGCGGCCGGGCGCACCACCGCCCAGCCGATCCGCAGCAGCGGCAGACGCCCCTCGATCGGCCGGTCGAACACGCGCGGCACTTCCACAACGAGACCAGGGAACGCATCGCGGATCGCCGCAGGCGGTGTGCCGACCGTGTCGGTGACCGGCCACACGACAACGCCACCGGTCACGCGGAAACGCTCCGGCGTGACCCACGGCGAATGCGCCGGCTCGGTCACCGTGTAGACGGAAGGCCGGCCCGGCGCGCCGATCGCCACCACCGCCGCGAGCCGCTCGTCGCCGGCCACATAGCGCAACGGCTGCCCGGTACGGCGCTGGAAACTCTCGGCGAAGAATTTGCCCATCGCATCGGCCGGCTGCGCCACGCGGAATTCGGACGCCGCGACCCACGGCCCCATGCCGAGCACGATGACGATAATCACCGGCGGCAGCACCAGCAGGCCAAGCCACGCGAAGCTGACAAGCCGCTCGCGATAAAGCCTGATCCGCGTGCCGGCGATAGCGATCACCAGCAAGCCGGACAGAAGGACGAACGGGCCGACCGGCTCCAGCGGCTTGGTGCTGCCGATCAGCGCCGCGAGCGCGAGCGCCGTGAGGATCGGCCCGAGCGAGAAAACAAGGACGAACCAGCGGCCGCGCATCGCCCGCGTGCGATCCTCGATCACCGGCGGGCGCTCGCGCCGGTCGCGCGGCCAGCCGCCGGCAAGACCGATCAGCACCATCAGGCCGATATGCGCGACAATCAGCAGACCGACGAAACGCAGCGCGGCGGTCGGCGCCGCCGTCTGCCAGAACGCCGCGATCTGCGTCCAGGCGAGATCGGAGCGCTGCGCAAGCCAGCCAATATAGGGCGCAACGATGAACAACAGCAGCGCCACCGCCAGCCACGGCTCGACATTGCGCAGCGACGCGCGCGCACGCGGATCAACCAGCGTATAGATCACGATCAATGCCAGCAGGATCAATCCGCTGGCGCTGGTCAGCAGCAACAGGCCGAGATCGAGCGCCAGCAGCAACCAGACGCCACGTCGCCCTTCGCATGCTGCGCGCCAGTAATGCAGTAGCGCGAGCGCCCAGAACGGCAGCGCCAAAATCGCCGGCCCGAAATCGATTGTCTGCAATGTGAGCGCCGAGACGCCGATCATCAGCAGCACGGCGAGCACTGCATGGCGCACGCCGACGATGGCGCTGCCGAGTTTGAATAACGCCCACAGCGCGACGACGACGCACAGTTGCGCCAGCAGATAGACGCCGGCGCTGCCGGCCGCGCGGAACGCAAGCTCGGCCAGCCAGAACGCCAGCGGCGGGCCGAGATAGCTGCCGAGCATGAATTGCTGACCGACGGTGAGCACCTGGGCGAGACCGTTCGGCGGGGCGCTGTAGAACAGCGCCGGCATCGCGAACCAGAGCGCCGCCTGGCCGAGCGCCGCGGCCCAGAACACCACCGCCGGCCGGCCGCGCAGAAACTCGACGATCAGCGAGACGTAGTGCATGGCGATGCTTGCAGGAGACGATGGTATCCCGCAGACATAGAGAAACCGCGCTAGAGAGGCAACACGGTCGCTTCGACGGCCGCTTCGGTCGCGGTCTGGAGGCCGGTCTGATCCTGCGCGAGCCGCAGCCGCACCGGCGCGAACGACCGCCGGTGATGGATCGTCGGGCCAAGCGCACGCAGCGCCGCCACATGCTCCGGCACGCCGTAGCCCATATGCCGCTCGAAGCCGTAGCCGGGGTGCATCGCGCCGATCCGGCGCATCAGCCGGTCGCGCGTCACCTTGGCGACGATCGAGGCCGCCGCGATCGACAGCACCAGCGCATCGCCACCGATGACCGCCTCGCAATCGCACGATACGTCGATGCGGTCGCGACCGTCGACATAGACGAGCCTCGGCCGCACCGAGAGCGAGCCGACCGCGCGCGCGAGCGCCCACAGCGACGCGCGCAGAATATTGTCGCGGTCGATCCGCTCGGTCGAACCGAACGCCACCGCGACATCGGCGGTCGCGCAAATCTTGTCATAGAGCTTCTCGCGCTCCTGCGCGTCGAGCTTCTTGGAATCGTTGAGGCCGCGCGGAATGCGCTGCGGATCGAGCACCACCGCCGCCGCCACCACCGGACCGGCGAGCGGGCCACGCCCGGCCTCGTCGCAGCCGGCGACCGGCCAGATGCCTTTTGCCAGCGCGCGGCGCTCGCGGCGGAAGGTCGGCCGCAGGACCGTCTCCGCGATCGGCAGACGCGGTTCCGCGTCCTTGCTGTTCGATGGGCTGCGATTCGGGCGTGGCATGTCCGCAGCCTTGCCGCGAAGCGGTGGCGGCAGCAAGACCGCGAGTGACCGGAACCCGCGAAATCAGCCAGGTGTGTGAACGCCGGGGACAAACCGACCGCTCAGTCCGGCACCGTGAGGCGCCCCTCACCGTCCAGCGGAAAGCCGGGATTGTGCGCGATCTCCCAGAGATGACCGTCAGGATCGGTGAAGTAGGCGATATAGCCGCCCCACGAGGTCTTGTGCCCGCGCTTGCGGATCACGGCACCCGCCTCCGCCGCAAGAGCGAGCGCGGCATCGACCTCGTCCGGCGACGCGCAATTCCACGCGAGCGACACGGCCGTCGTGGCACGTCCCGCCGCAAGCCCCGCATCTTTCGCCAGCTCGGCCGCGGGATAAACCGCAAGCGTTACCGCGCCTGCTTCAAAGAAGCCGACGCCCTCGGCCGACACCGCACGGCGGCGAAAGCCGAGCCGTTCGTAGAACGCGATGCTGCGCGCGAGATCGCCGACACCGAGCGTCACCAGAGAGAGAACAGCCTTCGGCGCACTCATACCAATACATCCATGCCAACAAAATCACGCAAACAGGCTCAACTGCTCCGCACCGGATTTGCCCGGCTGGAAATGCTCGGTCGTCAGCTTGCGCTTCTTCTGATTGAAGCCGTATTTTTCACACGCCACTTCAAAACGCCGGCCGATCAGCCAAGCATAGGGGCCGGTGCCCTTCATCCGCGTGCCCCACGTTGAGTCGTAGTCGCGGCCGCCGCGCATGTCGCGGATGAGCTTCATCACATGGCGGTAGCGGTCCGGGTAATTGGCCAGCAGCCATTCACGGAACAGGTCGCGCACTTCGAGCGGCAGACGCAGCAGCACGTAGCCTGCTTCCTTGACGCCGGCCGCCGCCGCCGCGTCGAGGATGCGCTCGATCTCGTTGTCGTTGAGCGCCGGGATGATCGGCGCGACCATCACCGTGGTCGGGATACCGGCCTGCGACAGCCGCCGCAGCGCCTCGAGCCGCCGTACCGGCGTCGAGGCGCGCGGCTCCATCTTGCGCGCCAGCTCACTGTCGAGCGTCGTTACCGACAAAGCCACTTTGGCAAGATTGCGCTCCGCCATGCGCGCGAGAATGTCGAGATCGCGCAGCACCAGCGCCGACTTGGTGACGATGCCGACCGGGTGGCCGGCCTTGTCGAGCACTTCGAGAATGCGGCGCATCACCTGATAGCGCCGCTCGATCGGCTGGTAAGGATCGGTGTTGGTGCCGATCGCCATCACCTTCGGCTGATAGTTCGGCGAAGCCAGTTCCTTTTCCAGCAATTCGGCCGCGTCCGGCTTCACGAACAGCTTGGATTCGAAATCGAGCCCCGGCGACAGGCCGAGATAGGCATGCGTCGGCCGCGCGAAGCAGTAGACGCAGCCGTGCTCGCAGCCGCGATACGGATTGATCGAGCGGTCGAACGAGATATCCGGCGAATCGTTGCGGGTGATGATCTTGCGCGTCGTGTCGACGCTCACCTCGGTCTTGAACGGCGGCAGTTCCTCGAGGCTCTGCCAGCCGTCGTCGAAGGCGATGCGCGCCAGCGGCTCGTAGCGCCCCGAGGCGTTGGACAGCGTTCCCCGGCCCCGGCGGCGCTGCCGCTCGATATTGACGTCGAGCAGGCCGGTCGTGTCCGGGCTTGGCCGCTGCGGCCCCCGGCTCTCGGTGGAAGGATCGACTTTGCGAACGGCAGACGAACGGGACATCGGTGCACCCTGAATGCAACGATAAGAACATAACGTGAACATTGTCGCAAGAGCGCCCGTGCGACCATCCACCGGTCGCTTACAGCCTTTAGATACGCAGACGGGCATACCTGATGTGGTATCAATGCCGCCGCGATGCGACCGGTTCCATGCTGACAGTCATCATCCACACCCGCGAGTCGGAGCGCAGCCTCGTGCCGACGCTCGCCGCGCTGGTGCCTGGCGCCACCGCCGGGCTGATCAGTGACGTCATCGTCACCGACGGCGGCTCGGTGGATGCGACCGCGCAGGTCGCCGATCACGCCGGTTGCCAGTTCGTGGTCTCGGCCGAACCGCTCGGCACCCGGCTCAAGGATGCCGCGACCACGGCCCGGTCGCCATGGTTGATGTTCCTGCGCGCCGGCAGCGTTCCGGATGTGAACTGGGTCGACGAGGTCGGCCGCTTCATGGAGGAAGCGCCGATGGCCGGCCCGCGCCGTTCGGCCGCGTTCCGCCCCGCCCCGCGCGCGCAGGCGCCGCTGGCGCAGGCTTTCAGCGCGCTCGGCGCCGCGCTGTTCGGCGGGGTGCGGCCGGATCAGGGCCTGATCATTTCCAAGCAACTCTACCGCAGCCTCGGCGGCCACCGGCCGAACGCCGGCAACCCGGAAGCGGAGTTCCTGCGGCGCATCGGCCGGCGCAAGATCCTGCTGCTGGGGGCCACGGCCAGATCGTTGACTTAGTCAAATAATTATTTGACTGTGTCAGGCATCAGGAAAAACACCGATGCCGGACACCGACGCCCCCACCCCTGCTTTCCCGCCTGCCGACCGCATCGATGCGGTCCGCGCCTTCAACCGCTTCTACACCCAGCGCATCGGCGTGCTCGAAGCGCATTACCAGGCGAGCCCGTTCTCGCTCACGGAAGCGCGCGCACTCTATGAGATCATCCATCGCGACCACCCTGCCGCCGGCGAGATCGCCCGCGATCTCGGCCTCGACAACGGCTATCTCAGCCGCATCCTGTCGCGGTTCGAGAAGGACGGGCTGATCCGCCGCGAAGTCTCGAAGACCGACGGCCGGCAGACGCTGCTGTCAGCCACCGCGCGCGGCCGCCGCCAGTATGAGACGCTGGAGGCCGCGACCCGCCGCGGCATCGGCGAGATGCTCGCCGCGCTGCCGGATTCCGCGCAGCAGGATGTGGCCGCGGCGATGGACACGATCCGCCGCGCGCTCTCGGACGACACACCGGCTGTGCCGTTCATTCTCCGCGCGCCCGCGCCCGGCGATTTCGGCTGGATCGTCGCGCGGCACGGCGAAATCTACGGGCGCGACTACGGCTGGCTTGGCCCGTTCGAGGGCCTGTGCGCGCGCATCGCCGCCGATTTCGTCGAGAAGCACGATCCGCGGCGCGAACGCTGCTGGATCGCCGAACGTGACGGCGCACGCGCAGGCTCGATCTTTTTGATGAAAGATTCCGACGAGACGGCGCGCATCCGCCTACTGCTGGTCGAGCCGTGGGCGCGCGGCCACGGCATCGGCGAACGATTGACGCAGGAATGCATCGCGTTCGCCCGCGCCGCCGGCTATCGCCATGTGACGTTGTGGACCCACAGCATCCTCACCAGCGCGCGGCGCATCTACCAGCGCGCCGGCTTCACGCTGACCGCGACCAAGCCGCACAGCGACTGGGGCCCGGAGATCGTCGGCGAGACGTGGGATTTGAAGTTGTAGTTCGTTGCGCGTCTCTCTCTCTCTCTGAGCCTCATGGTGAGGAGGCTTGCCTTCGCTCGTTAGAGCGAAGGCGGGCCGTCTCGAACCATGAGGCGGGCGCGGTGCCGGGGCCACCTCGTCCTTCGAGACGCCGCGCTTTGCGCGGCCCTCAGGGTGAGGTGGAGTGAAAGCCGTGCCTGGCTCTTGTCATCCGATAGATTGTCAAACAGCCCGCCTGTTTTCGGACAAGCATCACCGCCCCTGTTCTTTACGGCGCGGGGGCGCCGGAGTTTTTTCATCCCTCGATCATTGATCGAGGGGGACGGAGCGCCGCGAAGCGCAACGTCTCGGTTTCCGATGCCACCTCGCGACGACACCGGAGCGCGTCTCCGTGCGAGCGGAGACACGCGCGCCTTGCGGCGCTCCATCATCGCGGCGATTTCGCTCCCTGGGACCGTGCTTCCGGGGCGCGGACAGACGGCTTTCGATCCTTGCGAGATCGAGGCCAGCCTTGTTCCTGCGGGCTTTGGCCCGCATTCGTCCTACCCCGTCCAGCCCTTGCGGGCGGCCCCACTTAGTTGGGGCGGACGGCAAACCCAGGGCGTCCCGGACGCAGGGTGCGAGACCTGCGCGCGGGCGCCGCATCCTGCTCCACCATCAAGACGCCTCTAGATGACGCCCCTCGTGAACAGGACACAGATAGGATTATAGGCATATAGGAAGAAAGTCAAGGGTCCGATACGGGACCGTGCGCTTTCTGAACCTCTCCCCGCATGCGGGGAGAGGTCGACCGAGCTTGCGAGGTCGGGTGAGGGGCAACTTTCTTCGGATTTTACCCCCTCACCCGGCTCGCATTTCATGCTCGCCACCCTCTCCCCGTCAACGGGGCGAGGGTTTCACCGGCCGCCTCTCCTTCGAGACGCGCACCTTCGCCTGCGGCTCCGGCGCGCTCCTCAGGATGAGGCGGAGCAAAGATCATAGAGTGGCGCGAAGACCTCACCGCGCTGCTTTGCGCTTCGTTTTCTTCGCCGGCGGCTGCGCGTGCCGCCACGCCATCTCCAGCGCGGCGCGCAGTTCGGCCTCCGACAGCGCCGCGAGCGTGCCGCAGGTCCAGCCCTGCTTGCCCCACGCATTGGGGATCGCGGCGAACGCATCCGGCGCGACCAGACATTTCAGCTCCTGCTCGTCGGGGCTGAACTTGAAATTCGCGGTCTTCCTGTCGGCGGCGAGCGTTACGTAGATCCGCTTCACCTTGAACGCGGCGCGATCGAAATGCGGCGCTTCGGTCGTGCCGTCGAGCGACAGGGCGATCTTGCGAAGCTGCGCGGCGGTCGCCATCGAGAGCGTCCTCTTGCGTTACGCCGTCGCGCCTTTTGCTTTCTCGCGGCGCAGATGTTCGTCGAGCCGCGGCAGGATCTCGACGAAGTTGCAGGGGCGATAGCGGTAGTCGAGCTGATGCACGAGGATGCCGTCCCACGCATCCTTGCAGGCGCCGGGCGAGCCCGGCACGCAGAAGATGAAGGTGGACTGCGCGGTCCCCGCCGTCGCCCGCGTCTGGATCGTCGAGGTGCCGATCTTCGGAAAGCTGACCATGTGAAACGCGGTGGAGAAACCGTCCATTCGCTTCTCGAACAGCGGCTCGACCGCCTCCGGCGTCACGTCGCGGCCGGTGAAGCCGGTGCCGCCGGTGGTGATCACCACGTCGATGGCGTGGTCGGCGATCCAGGCTTTCACCTTGGCGCGGATCGCCTCGACGTCATCGCGGACGATGGCACGGTCGGCAAGCTGATGCCCCGCCGCCGCGATCCGCTCGACGAACACCATGCCGGATTTGTCATCCGCGAATTCGCGGGTGTCGGACACCGTCAGCACCGCGATCCGCAGCGGGATGAACGGGCGCGCCGTATCGACGCCGGGCATGGCTTTCCTCCCGACAGATCAGATCGACGACGCGCCGAACGTGTTGCAGGCGGAGACCTTGCCGCTCTGGAAGCCGGTCATGAACCAGCGCTTGCGCTGCTCGGCCGAGCCGTGGGTGAAGCTGTCCGGCACCACCCTGCCCTGCGCCTTGCGCTGCAGGGTGTCGTCGCCGATCGCGTTCGCGGTCTGCAACGCGGCGTCGATGTCGCCCGGATCGATGAAGTTGCGGCGCTGGTTGGAGCGCGCGGCCCACACGCCGGCGAAGCAGTCGGCCTGCAGTTCGACACGCACCTGAATGCGGTTCGCGGCCGCGCGGTTGCCCGACGCCTGCTGCGCTTCCTGCGCCTTCGGCAGAATGCCGAGCAGGTTCTGCACGTGATGGCCGACCTCATGCGCCAGCACATAGGCTTGCGCGAATTTACAGGCCGGACCGGAGCAGCCGCGGAAGCGCTGCTCGATCTCCTGAAAGAACGAGGTGTCGATATAGACGCGGCGATCGGTCGGGCAATAGAACGGTCCCATCGCCGCCTGCGCGAAGCCGCAACCGCCCTGGATCGCGCCGCGGAACAGCCGCAGCTTGGGCGGACGGTATTGCTGACCGTTCTCCTTGAAGATCGCGTTCCAGGTGTCTTCGGTGTCGCCAAGCACGGCGGCGACGAAATCGCCGCTTGCATCCTTCGGCTTGCCGGTCTGCGACGGCGCCTGCTGTTCGATCTGGCGTTCGTAACGCTGCTGCCCGCCGGTGAGGACTTCTGCGCCGCCGATCAGGATCGACGGATCAATGCCGAACGCCCAGCCAAGCAGGCCGAGCACCACCACGGTGCCGATGCCGAGCCCACCGCCACCGCCGACATTGATGCCGCCGGGAAGATTGAAACCGCCTCCGCCGCCGCTGCTGTCGCGATAATCCTCGACATTGTCGCTCCGGCGGAAATCATCCCAGCGCATCGGTCAGTCCCTCGTGCCCATTCCGTCCGCAATCGCATGGTTGCCACGGTGGCACGCGATTCCGGCTTGTTCCAACGATCATCGCCGAAGGAGGTTTCAAGGTCCAACGGCGATTGTTTACTTCCTCGTAACTCTTTGCTTTTCCTCAGCAAACGGAACTTTTTGCCTAGTTATCGCTAACGCGATCTTTACCTTGCCGGATCAGGATGCGGCCAGTCGGTTTGTTGGTCCCGCGTCACCGGCTGCGTCGCCTGAGTCAGAGTACTGAGTCATGGTAGTAATGCGTCGCGGGGCGTCCTCACGGGCGCCCCGTCGTTTTTCGGAAAGCTCCGAACCCCGTCACCGTGTTCTGCTCGGCGATTGTGTCGCCGAATTGAACAAGTTGCCGGCCGCGTCCGTCGATCTGGTGTTCGCGGACCCTCCGTACAATCTACAGTTGCGCGGCGACCTGCGTCGCCCGGACGATTCCCAGGTCGACGCCGTCGACGACGACTGGGACCAGTTCGAGAGCTTCCGCGCCTATGACGATTTCACCCGCGACTGGCTCACCGCCTGCCGCCGGGTGCTCAAACCCACCGGCACGCTGTGGGTGATCGGCTCCTATCACAACATTTTCCGCGTCGGCACCACGCTGCAGGACCTCGGCTACTGGATCCTCAACGATGTGGTGTGGCGCAAGACCAATCCGATGCCGAACTTCCGCGGCCGGCGCTTCACCAACGCGCACGAGACGCTGATCTGGGCGGCGCGCGACGCCAAGGCGAAGGGCTACACCTTCAACTACGAGGCGCTGAAGGCCGGCAACGAAGACGTGCAGATGCGCTCCGACTGGACGCTGCCGCTGTGCACCGGCGAGGAGCGCCTCAAGGGTAGCGATGGCAAGAAGCTGCATCCCACCCAGAAGCCGGAGGCGCTGCTGGCGCGGGTGATCCTCGCCGCCTCCCGCCCCGACGATCTGATCCTCGACCCGTTCAACGGCACCGGCACCACCGGCGCCGTGGCAAAACGCCTCGGCCGCCGCTACATCGGCATCGAGCGCGACCCGACCTACGCCCGCGAGGCGGAGCAGCGCATCCTCTCGATCGAGCCGCTCGACGCGCCGACTTTGGTGCCGTTCATGACGCCGCGCGAAGCGCCGCGCGTCGCGTTCGCCTCGCTGATCGAGCGCGGACTGATCTCGGCCGGCGCGAAGCTGACCGACGCCAAGAAGCGCCACAAGGCTTTGGTCCGCGCCGACGGCGCGATCACGTTCGGCGAGCAGGTCGGCTCGATCCACCGCATGGGCGCGGCGGCGCAGGGGCTCGACGCCTGCAACGGCTGGACCTTCTGGCATGTGGAAACAGCCAAGGGCCTGATGCTGATCGACGAATTGCGCGCCAAGGTGCGCGCGGAGATGGCGACGGCTTAAACGCCAACGCGCGACGATTTAGAGATCGCCGCGGCCGATCTGGCACAACACCCGATAGACACCGACCGCCGCGCGCGGATAGCGCGCGGCCACCGTGGCGGCGAGCGCGGTCGCATCAACCTCTCGCAGCGTTTCCAGCATCAGACAGGCACCGATCTTTTGATCGCCGCCGCGCAGGGTCTCCTCGACCGAGGCCGCTTGGCCGGGGGCCTCGGCGCTGACCCAGAGTTCGCCGCTCGCCACCGCGTCACGCGTCGTCATCTCGGCGATCAGGTCTTCCGCGCCCGGCAACTCGGCGATGGCGGCGGCGCGCGCGGTCACCGCATAGGCGCCCCGGAAGCGCCCGTGGCGGACGCTGCGGGTGCACACCGTGCGGTGCATGTTGGCGAACACGTCCGACATGATCATCCGCGTCATCGGCGTCGGATCGTCGAGCCGCGCGCGATAGGCTGGCGAGACCAGCACCGCGGGACTGTCGGTCAGATAGAAATTGAAGAAGCCGGGCGAGCCGGACACCGCCTGATGGCGGCGTCCGTAGAGAAAGCCCGGCACGTCGAGCCGCTCGAACAGATGTTCGCTCTGAAACCAATGCTCGAACGCGGCCTCGCCGCCGGGCCGGCAGTCATTCCAGATCGCCAGAATGCCCGGCTGCGTGGTCATGCATTTATTTCGCCGCGACCACCATGATCTCGACCTTGTAGTCGGGCGTCGCCAGCTTCGCCTCGACCGTGGCGCGCGCCGGCGTGTTGCCGGGCGAGACCCAGGCGTCCCACACCGCGTTCATTTCAGCGAAATTCGCCATGTCGGTGATCCAGATATTGGCCGAGATGAGCTTGCTCTTGTCGGTGCCGGCCTTCTTCAGCAGCGCGTCAATCTGCGACAGCACGCTCTTGGTCTGCTCGGTGACCGACTTGCCCTTCGGGCTCTCGGAGACGGTGCCGGCGAGATAGACGGTGTTGCCGTGCACCACGGCCTGGCTCATGCGCGGCCCGGTCTCAAGACGTTCGATGCTCATGGTTCGATCCTCTGCAAACGGAAGGGAAAATCGACGCCGCTTCTAAGCAAACGCGGCCGGTCCTGCAACCGGACCCGACGCGCCCGTGTCTGTCGCGGCAGTATCGCGGAACCTGGGCGGCCGGGCGCGGCTTATCAGGTCAGCAGGCAACAGCGCGTTGCGACAGGAGGAGCATCATGGGCTGGTTTTCACCCGACATCACGACGATGAACGATCTGTTCGTCCATACGCTGCAGGACATCTATTACGCCGAACACCAGATCGCGAAGGCGCTGCCGGACATGGCGGCGAAGGCGTCCGACCGCGAGTTGAAGAAGGGCTTCCAGACGCATCTCAAACAGACGCGCGGCCAGATCAAGCGGCTCGATCAGGCGTTCAAGAAATTGAAACTGAAGCCGCAGGGCACCAAGTGCCCGGCGATCGACGGCATCATCGACGAGACCAACGAGATCGCCGGCGAGATCACCGACAAGATGGTGCTCAACGCGGCGCTTATCGCCGCCGCGCAGGCCGTCGAACACTACGAGATCACGCGTTACGGCACGCTCACGGCATGGGCGAAGCTGCTCGGCCATGCCGACGTGGCACGGCTGTTCGCCGCCAATCTCAAGGAAGAGAAGGCGACCGACAAAAAGCTCAACACCATCGCCCGCACCAGGATCAACAAGAAGGCGATGCTGCGCAAACCGCGCAAGCTCGACAAACGCACACAGGACGCGATCCTCGCCGCGCAAGCCGGCATCCCGGCGATCTGAGGCGATCCGCACAAAACAAAACGCGCGGCGCTCGACACGCCGCGCGTCTTTTCTTGTGATCAGGAACGAAGGATCAGGTTCCGACCGAGTCGGTGACGCACTTCTTGGTGAAGCTCGTCTTGGCGGCGCCGTTGAGCTTCTTCTCCTTGGCCTGCGCGTCGCAGGACTTCTGCGCGTCGCTCTCGCACTTCTTCATGAAGCTATTCATCGCCGCGCCGGCGAGCTTCTTGTCCGCCGCATTGGTCTTGCAGGTCGCCTGCGCATTGGCAGCGCCGATGCCGCCGAGGAACGCGCCCGCCACAACAATCAAAGCCAGCTTCTTCATCGCTCTCTCCCTGTTGACGTCCTACGCGGGCGATTGTGCCCGTGTCTCACGATGCGCATCCGAGGATGCACGCCGGCACTCACATGCCGGCCGCTTTCTTGCGCTTGTTGCAGTCGCTCCAGTACTGCGGCCACTTCTGGTTGCCGGTTTTGCCGGCGGCCTTGTCGGCCTTCCAGTCGGCGGCGCAGGCGCGCTCGCGCGCATACATCGCCTGCCGTCCGTCGGCAGGCTTTGCCGCCGAGGTGGTCGGTGCCGGCGCGGCCGCGGGCTTGCTCGCGGTCGCCGCAGGCGCGGCGGCAGGCTTCGCCGCAGCAGCGGGAGCAGCCGGTGCCGCCGCAGGCGCCGCGCTCGACTTCGACATGCACTCCTTGCTGAAATCGCGATAGGTCTTGCCGCCGGTCTGATTGGCAGACTTCATCTTCTGCCATTCGGCGGCGCATTCCTTCATCGTGCTTTGCGCATGCACGGGCGTATGCGGAAGCGTCACCGCCGCCGCTGCGAGAACCACGAGAGCCGTCAGTGTCGATCGTGTCATGGTCATACCAATCCGATGCCACCCCATCGGGATGATACCGCGTTTAACGGCGCCACAACATCCTGGTTCCCGATAACACCTTGAAAAAATAAGATAAATATTCATTCAGGATGCACGCCCGCGACGCGCAGAACTTTCCGCATCACGTTCGGAAACGCTTCGCCCGGCACATCGCGCAGCGAAATGAACCGCATCCCGTTCGGCACTTTCGTGCGCGCCGGCACCCGCGCGACATGGACGACAAGCTCCAACGGAAAATGCGTGAACACATGCGTGACGCGTTCGCTGCATCGCCGCCACTCCGCCTTGAGCGGCGCGAATGACAACGAGTCATCATCCTTGAACGTCGCCGACCACTCGGTGGTCGGCACTTCGGTCATGCCGCCGAGCAATCCCTTGGCCGGGCGCGTCCGCACCAGCAGATCATCGCCGCGCAGCACGACGAACGCCGCGCCGCGGCGCTGTTGGCCTTCGCGCTTGGGAGCCTTGCGCGGAAACAGCTCTTGCGTGCCATCGCGCCGCGCCACGCACGGCTCCTGCCACGGACACAGCACGCAGGCCGGTTTCTTCGGCGTGCAGATGGTCGCGCCGAGGTCCATCAGCGCCTGCGCGAAATCACCGTGACGCGCGGCTGGCGCGATCGCCTCCGCCAGCGCCTTGATCGCCGGCTTCGCGCCCGGCAATGCCTCGTCGAGCGCAAACAGCCGCGTCACCACCCGCTCGACATTGCCGTCGACCGGCACCGCCGGCTGATCGAACGCGATCGACGCGATCGCGGCCGAGGTATAGGCGCCGATCCCCGGAAGCGACTGCAACCCCTCGACGGATGACGGAAACCGGCCATCATGATGTTCGACCACGGCGCGCGCGCAGGCATGCAGATTGCGCGCGCGGGCGTAGTAGCCGAGCCCGGCCCACATCTTGAGAACATCGTCGAGCGGCGCGGCGGCGAGCGCCGCGACCGTCGGCCAGCGCGTCAGGAACTTCGCGTAATACGGCGCGACCGCCACCACCGTCGTCTGCTGCAGCATGATCTCCGACAGCCACACCGCATAGGGATCGCTCGCCGCGCCCGGCAGCGCGCGCCACGGCAGCACGCGGCGATGCCGGTCATACCAGGCCAGCAGCGCGGCGGGATCCGGACGCGGCTGCTTCCGCCGGGCGGTCGCGGTTGCTAGGGTCGCCACATCATCTCCATGGAAATGCGGTCGTCGTCATGACCGATTGCTGGCAGAGCCCGCGCGCGTGAACAAGCCTTCTCCCCCCGTCGGCAAGCCCAAGTCTGCGCTTCCTGTTGGGAAGCCGTTGTCCGATCTGCTGCGCAAGACGCTGACCGACAGCTTCGCGCGGCAGGGCTTCGCCTCGACGGAACTGATCGCACGCTGGAGCGACATTGCCGGCCTCGAGGTCGCTGCCCATGCCCAGCCGGTGAAAATCCAGTGGCAGCGGCCGGTCGGCGACGCGCCACCCGATCCGGCAACGCTGGTGCTGCGGGTGGAAGGCCCGGCCGCGCTGGAGATCCAGCATCTCTCGGACGTGATCATCGACCGGGTTAACCGCTTCCTCGGCTGGCAGGCGATCGGCCGCATCGTGTTGCGTCAGGCGCCGCTGGTGCGGCGTCCGGTCAAACGCCGCCCGCCGCCGCCCGACCCAGCCGACACCGCGCGCATCGCCGCGAGCCTGCCGCCCGACACCGACGACGGCCTGCGGCAGGCGCTGGCGCGGCTCGGTGCCAGCGTGAAACGCGCCCCAACCATCAAAGGAAAGTGACGGACGCCGGGAATGCCTCACCATTGCCACACCGGCTGTTTCCTTATAGCCCAATATTCCCAAGCGAATGGCGCGGCCTGACGGCCGCTTTTTTACGGAGCGTCCCTTGACCATCACCCGTCGTGCCTTCTGCGAGCGCACCGCCGCCCTGATGCTGGCCGGTACGGCCCTGACCACGATCGCCCCGCTGTTCGATGCCCTGCCCGCACAGGCGCAGGACGTCTCGCTGGTCGAACTCGGCGTCGCCGGTCCGATGGGCGACATGGTGCTGGGCGACGAGAAGGCGCCGGTCACGATCATCGAATACGCGTCGATGACCTGCAGCCACTGCGCCCACTTCCAGAAGACCACCTTCCCGGAACTCAAGAAGCGCTACATCGACACCGGCAAGGTCCGCTACATCCTGCGGGAATTCCCGCTCGATCCGGTCGCCGCCGCCGCCTTCATGCTGGCGCGCTGCTCGGCGCAGACCGGCGACAAGCGCGACCCCGCCAAATACTACATGGTGGTCGACACCTTCTTCGAAACCCAGTCGACCTGGGCGTTCGTGCCGAAGCCGAGCGACGTGCTGCCGAACATGAAGAAGGTCGCCAAGCAGATCGGCTTCACCGACGAGAGCTTCGACGCCTGCCTGAAGAATCAGCCGGTGCTCGATTCGATCGAAAAGGTGCGCCGGCGCGGCGTGGATACCTTCAAGGTCGATTCGACCCCGACTTTCTTCATCAACGGCAAGCGTCAGGCCGGCGACATGCCGATCGACGAACTGGCCAAGGTAATCGACGCCCAGATCAAGGGCTAAGATTTAGCCTGATTTTTCAGGTCTAAATTGCTGTTTTTCATAATCGGTCGGGGCGCAATACTGCGCCCCGACTCATTTTTGCCTTTTCCACCGGCGAAAGGTCTGGAAAAGACCGGCCCGGCTGTTGCTCCGCCGCACGCGGACACCCATTCTCGCCGCCGATAAGACCGGTTGTGACCCGGCTAAGGCCCGGAATCGACTTCGCTTTCACAAGAGGCTCGCCCGACGGGCCTGAAGGTTGCGTTATGAAGCTGACCAAGCTGCGCCTGCTCGGATTCAAGTCCTTTGTCGAGCCGACCGACTTCCTGATCGAGCCCGGTCTGACCGGCGTGGTCGGCCCGAACGGCTGCGGCAAGTCCAATCTGGTCGAGGCGCTGCGCTGGGTGATGGGCGAGAGCTCGCACAAGTCGATGCGCGCCGCCAGCATGGACGATGTGATCTTCTCCGGCACCAACAACCGCCCGGCCCGCAACATGGCCGAGGTGATGATCTCGATCGACAACAGCGAGCGCTCCGCGCCCGCGCAGTTCAACGACGACGACAACCTCGACATCACCCGCCGCATCGAGCGCGAGGAAGGCTCGAGCTATCGCATCAACGGCCGCGACGTGCGCGCCCGCGACGTGCAGATGGTGTTCGCCGACGCCTCGACCGGCGCGCGCTCGCCGGCCCTCGTGCATCAGGGCCGCATCGGCGAGATCATTCAGGCGAAGCCGGAGCAGCGCCGTCGCGTGCTGGAAGAAGCCGCTGGCATCGCCGGCCTGCATGCGCGCCGCCACGAGGCGGAGTTGCGCCTCAAGGCCGCGGAAACAAACCTTACCCGCCTTGAGGATGTGATCGGCCAGCTCGCTGGCCAGATGGAGAGCCTGAAGAAGCAGGCCAAGCAGGCGATCCGCTATCGCACCGTCTCGGCGCAGGTGCGCAAGGCGGAAGCCACCCTGTTCCATCTGCGCTGGATGGCGGCGCAGCAGGAAGTGATCGATTCCGAGCACGCCAAGGACGAGGCCGTGCGCGTCGTCGCCGAGCGCACCGGTGCGCAGGCGGAAGCTTCCACCCGTCAGGTCGAGGCGCAAGCCTCGCTGCCGGCGTTGCGCGACGCGGAAGCGCGCGCCGCCGCGACCCTGCAGCGGCTCAACGTCGCCCGCAACGACCTGGAGCGCGAGGAACAGCGCGCCAAGGACCGGATCCTCGAACTGGAAACCCGGCTGGTGCAGTTCACCGCCGACGCCGAGCGCGAGCAGCGGCTGATCGCCGACGCCGAAGCGGCCCTGGCGCGGCTCGAAGCCGAAGCGGAAATGCTGCGGGTCGAGGCGCAGAACAATGCGACGCGGCGCAGCGGCATCGACGCGCAGGTGCACGAGGCCGGCGACGCGCTCAACACCGTCGAAAAGGTGTTCAGCGACATCACCTCCGAACTCGCGGCGCTGACCGCGCGGCGCAACCAGCTCGAAGCGGCGGCGCGGAACCACGCCGACCGCATCGCCCGGCATGAATCCGAACTCGCTGACGTCGCGCGCGAACTCGACGAGATGAAAGCGGCGGAAGCCGGCGGCCCCGATCTGATGGCGCTCAACGCCGAAGTCGAGGCGACGCAGCAGGCGGTCGCCGAGGCGGAAGAAGCCGCGCAGGCAGCCGAGACCGCGCATCTCGTCGCCCGCGAGAACCTCGACGCCGCCCGCCAGCCGTTCGCCGAGGCCGAGCGCCACGCGCAGCGGCTCGAAACCGAGGCAAAGACGCTCGCCAAGGTGCTCGCGGTCGAGACCAAGAACATGTGGCCGCCGGTGATCGACGGCGTCTCGGTCGAGAAGGGTTATGAAAAGGCCATCGGCGCCGCGCTCGGCGACGAACTCGATGCGCCGGTCGACACCTCCTCACCGATCCACTGGGGCGGCGCGGCGGTCGATCCGACTGATCCGGCGCTCCCCGAGGGCGTCAAGCCGCTGTCGTCGTTCGTGGTCGCGCCGCAGGAACTGGCGCGCCGCCTCGCGCAGATCGGCATCGTCGAGCGCGCGCAGGGCGCGCAGCTTGCGAAGCACCTCAAGACCGGCCAGCGGCTCGTCTCGGTCGAAGGCGACCTGTGGCGCTGGGACGGCTTTGCCGCCGCCGCGCACGCGCCGACCGGTGCGGCCCGCCGCCTCGCCGAGCGCAACCGCCTCTCCGAGATCGAAACCGAACTGGACGACGCGCGCCTCGATCTCGACGAGAAGCGTAACGCCGTCGAAGCCGCGCGTCAGGCGGTGCAGGATGCCGCCGCGGCGGAAAGCGCCGCGCGCTCCGCCAACCGCGACCGCCAGCACGACGCCAATGCGGCGCGCGATCGCCACGACGCGGCCGAGCGCGAACTTAACCGTCACGCCGCGCGGCTGTCGGCGCTGACCGAAGCCAGCGCCCGCCTCACCGCGACCCGCGACGAAGCCGTCGCCGCGCGCAGCGAAACCGAAACCGGGCTGGCCGAGCTGCCGCCGGCCGCCGATCTCGAAACCCGGCTGGCCGAAGTGCGCGACGAAATCGCCGTGCGCCGCTCGACGTTGGCTGAAGTCCGCGCGGAAGCGCAGGCGATCGCGCGCGAGGCCGAACTCGCCGACCGGCGCCTGCAGGCGATCGGCGCCGACCAGACCGAATGGACCACGCGCAAGAATGGCGCGTCGGGCCAGATCGCGACGCTGGAGACTCGTATCGCCGAGGCGACCGCCGAGCGCACCACGCTGGCGAATGCCCCCGAGGCGTTCGAGGAGAAGCGCGTCGCGCTGATCAGCGAGATCGAGATCGCCGAAAGCGAGCGCCGCGCCGAAGCCGACAAGCTCGCCGCCGCCGAGGAAGCCTTGGCACAAGCCGACCGCGACGCCCGCGCCGCGCTCGAAGCCATGGGTTCGGCGCGCGAGGCTCTTGCCCGCGCCGAGGAGCGTTTCGAGGGCGCCCGCCGCCGCCTCACCGACGTGGCGCGCGAAATCCACGAAGTACTCGAAGTCGAGCCGGACGGTGTCGCGCCGCTGGCGGAACTGGCCGAGGGCGACGTGCTGCCGGACGTCACCGAGGTCGAGGCCACGCTCGACCGCCTGCGCCGCGAGCGCGAGCGGCTCGGCGCCGTCAACCTGCGTGCCGAGGAAGAGCTGCGCGAGGTCGAGGAGCAGCACACCAAGCTGACCACCGAGCGCGACGATCTGGTCGAGGCGATCAAGAAACTGCGGCTCGGCATCCAGAGCCTGAACCGCGAGGCGCGCGAGCGCCTGCTCGCCTCGTTCGAGACGGTCAACGCGCACTTCCAGAAGCTGTTCACGCAACTGTTCGGCGGCGGCAGCGCGGAATTGCAGTTGATCGAGAGCGACGATCCGCTGGAAGCCGGCCTCGAAATCCTGGCGAAGCCGCCCGGCAAGAAGCCGGCCACGCTGTCGCTCCTGTCCGGCGGCGAGCAGGCGCTGACCGCGATGGCGCTGATCTTCGCGGTGTTCCTCACCAATCCGGCACCGATCTGCGTGCTGGACGAAGTCGATGCGCCGCTCGACGACCATAACGTCGAACGGTTCTGCGATCTGCTCACCGAGATGACCAAGATGACGGACACCCGCTTCGTCATCATCACCCACAATCCGATCACCATGGCGCGCATGAACCGCTTGTTCGGCGTCACCATGGCGGAGCGTGGCGTGTCGCAGCTCGTGTCGGTCGACCTCGAAACCGCCGCCAAGTTCCGCGACGTGGCGTAAGATGCGGCGGGCGGCGCACGTGCCGCCGCTTCGCTCGTCATCTTAGGCTGTCGTCATGCGCGCGGATCTTCCCGCTGAATTGACCGCCGCCCTCGCGCGCGAAAGCCACGGCCTGTCGCGCAGCGACGCCGCGCGCCGCGCCGATGTCATGTCGCAGACCTATCGCGGTGGCGGCGGCTCGGCGGTCATCGCCGATCCGCGCGACGCGCTCGCCTATGCGCTGGTGCGCATGCCCGCGACCTTTGCCGCCGTTGCCGCCTGTCTCGACGCGGTCGCCGCCGCGCGGCCGGATTTCGCGCCGCAAAGCCTGATCGACGCCGGCGCCGGACCCGGCACCGCGACCTGGGCCGCGCGCGCCGCGTTTTCCACGCTGCAAACCCTGTCGATGCTCGACGCCAATCCGGCGCTGCGCGATCTGGCGCAACGGCTCGCCGCCGCGTCACCGGTAATGCGTGACGCCACCTACCGCCTCGGCGACGCCGCGACCGGCCTCGGGGCGCTCGCCGCCGCCGACCTCACCGTCGCCAGCTATGTGATCGCCGAACTGGATGCACCCGCCGCCGCCCGGCTCGTCGAACGGCTGTGGGAGAAGACCGCCGGCGTGCTGCTGCTGGTCGAGCCCGGCACGCCGGACGGCACGCGCCGCGTTCTCGCCGCCCGCGCGCACCTGATCGCCGCCGGGGCGCATGTCCTTGCGCCCTGCCCGCACGCCGCGCCGTGCCCGATGGCGGAGCCGGCCTGGTGCCATTTCGCCCAGCGACTGGCCCGGTCGCGCGACCACCTGCGGATCAAGCAGGCGGACGTGCCCTACGAGGACGAGAAATTCAGCTATCTGGCGGTCAGCCGGCAGCCGGCGGTGACCCGCGACAGCTGGGTGGTGGCGACGCCGCGGCTGTCCAAGGCCGCCGTGGCACTGCGGCTCTGCACTCCGGCCGGCCAGCTCGCCGAAGTCGCGGTTCCTCGCCGGGACAAACCGGCCTATGCCGCCGCCCGCAGGCTGCGCTGGGGTGACACGACAACCGCCGGTTTGACCCCGAACGGCTTCCAAAAATAATTCGTCGAAAATCGCCCGAACCCCGGAACCACCACCGGACCGGCGCGTTATCCGCCCGTTATCAGCCGGGCGGCTTCCCCCCCCAATCCCCCCGATAGCCGAACGGCTCAACCCCAGGCCCAGCGCCTGGGGTTTTTCTTTTGAGGCACCATCGGCGCCGCCCTTTTGAACCCGCCCCCGTCTGTCCACGACAAAGCCGAGACACGGCCGCGATGCGCCTGCCCCACGGCACCCATCTCGGCTAGATTAGGCTTCTCAATCAGGGGCTTCACAGGAGAGACAGGATGTCCACCACCGGCTGGGTCATTCTTGGCGTCATCGTCGTCGTCGCGTTGTGGATTTTCTCGATCTACAACGGCCTCGTCGGTTTGCGGCAGCGCGTCAGCCAGGCGTTCGCGGACATCGACGTCCAGCTCAAGCTGCGCCACGACCTCATTCCGAACCTGGTCGAAACCGTGAAGGGCTATGCGGCGCACGAGCGCGGCACGCTCGAAGCCGTGGTGCAGGCGCGCAACGCCGCCATCGCCGCGCCCGGCGTGGAACAGAAGGTCGCTGCCGAAAACATGCTCTCCGGCGCGCTGAAAAACCTGTTCGCGCTGTCGGAAGCCTATCCCGACCTCAAGGCCAACCAGAACTTCCAGCAGCTCCAGACCGAACTGTCGGATATCGAGAACAAGCTCGCGGCGTCGCGGCGGTTCTTCAACAACGCCGTGCAGGAATACAACACCGGCATCCAGCAGATTCCGGCGGCGTTCTTCGCCGGCGCGCTCGGCTTCCATCCGCAGACCTTCTTCGATCTCGGCGAAACGCGTGCGCAGCTCGATCAGGCTCCGAACGTGAAATTCTGATGACACTGTGCTCCTCATGGCTCGAGACGCGATCCTCGCGGACCGCTCCTCCCCATGAGGACGACAGACTGCACGTGACAGGAACCTGAGCGATGGCCGCCTACGGCCTCTACACGCACATCCAGTCGAACCGGCGCCGGTCGGTGATCCTGCTGGTCGGCCTGTTCTTCCTGGTCTATTTGCTGGTGTTCGCCGGCGCGCTGATCGCCGAGGCGATGCTCGGCGACGCCTCGCTCGACTGGCTGATGCGCGCGGCGTTCGTGGATTTCCTGAAAGCGGCGCCGTTCGCCACCATCGGCACGCTGCTGTGGGTCTGGATCGCCTACAAATTCCACCAGAAGATGATCGACGCCATGACCGGCGGTCATGACGTGACCCGCGCCGAGGAGCCGCAACTCTACAACCTGCTCGAAAACCTCTGCATCTCGCGCGGTATTCCGATGCCGAAGCTGAAGATCGCCGAGGACGACGCGCTCAACGCCTATGCCACCGGTCTCAACGAGAAGCAGTACGCAATCACCGTCACGCGCGGACTGATGAACGCGCTCGATCCCGCCGAGATCGAAGCCGTGCTCGGCCATGAGCTGACGCATATCCGCAACGGCGACGTGCGGCTCCTGGTGATTGCCGTGGTGATCGCCGGCGTGATCTCGTTCTTCGGCGAGATGGTGTTCCGCATCTTCTTTCAGGGCGGCATCCGCTTCGGCGGCGGCCGCTCGTCCTCCGACGGCGACCGCAAGGGCTCCGGCGGCGCCGTGATCGCGATCCTGATCGCGGTTGTTTTGATCGTCGTCGCCTGGGTGCTGTCGATCGTCATCCGTTTTGCGCTGTCGCGGCAACGCGAATATCTCGCCGATTCCGGCTCGGTGGAACTGACGAAAAATCCCGATGCGATGATCTCGGCGCTGCGCAAGATCGAGGGCCGCAGCGAGATTCCCGCCGCCAACTCCGCGGTGATGGAGATGTGCATCGACAATCCGCGCACGGGTTTCTCGGACCTGTTCGCGACGCATCCGTCGGTCGATGCCCGTGTGGCTGCGCTGGTCAAATTCGCCGGCGGTCACGACCCCGGCCCGCTCGCGCTGCCGCCGCCCGAGGACAGTCCCGATCAGCCGGATGCAGGCGGCCCTGATCCCAATGCCGGGCCTTGGGGCGCACCGGAGCCTTCGCAGGGCCAAAGCGGACAAGGACCAGGCCAGCAGACCGGCGGCGACAAGCCGTTCATCCCAGGCCTGCCGCCACTCGGCGGCCGCGGCCCCTGGGGCTGATGCGTCAGCCGCGTGACGCGGCGATCAATGTCCGGAAAACGAAATCAGCGTGCGCACCGGCACGTCCATGGCGCGCAGCTTGTCGGCGCCGCCCAGTTCCGGCAGGTCGATGACGAAACAGGCGGCGAGCACCTCCGCCCCCTGCTGGCGCAACAGCTTGACCGCGCCCTCCGCGGTGCCACCGGTCGCGATCAGGTCATCCACCAGAATGACCTTCTCGCCCCGCGCCACCGCATCCTCGTGCATCTCCATCTCGTCGAGACCGTATTCCAGCGAATAGGCGATGCTGACGCGCTTGTGCGGCAGCTTGCCCTTCTTGCGGATCGGAATGAACCCGGCCGAGACCTGATGCGCGACCGCGCCGCCGAGAATGAAGCCGCGCGCTTCCATGCCGGCGACCTTGTCGATCTTCGAGCCCGCCCACGGCTGCACCAGTTCATCCACCGCGCGGCGGAACGCACGGGCGTTGCCGAGCAGCGTGGTGATATCGCGGAACATGATCCCCGGCTTCGGATAGTCGGGGATCGTGCGAATCGCGGCGCGCAGATCGTTTTCGAGCGTGGTCGTGATCATCGGCTGGCGCGGGTGAGCGTTACTTTTTCTGAGCGGCCTGGTTCTTGCGCTCAAGGAAGGTGAGCCCGCCCTTCATCTTCTCGGTCAGCGGCGATTCCATGATCTGCACGGTGACAACGTCAGCCGACACGTCGCAGTTCTTGGTCACGGCATGGGTGATGTCGAGCATCAGGTTCTTCTTCACCTCGTCGCTGCGGCCGGCCGCCAGGTAGACATGAATCTCGGGCATCTTTTCTCTCCTTGATGAAATCCTATCAGACGCGAGCGCGCGCGGGCTTGCAAGGCCCGGTTTCGCGTGCCCGTCAGGCGTTCAAGACCCTGCCGGCAACCGCGTCGAGCTTGCGCAGCAGATCGGGATCGCGCGCCTCCGGCGCGGTGATCAGCGCGGTGTCGAGCGCGCGGTCCGAGCCGATCGGACACGGCTCGTGCTCGCGCGGGAAATCTCGCGCCAGCCGCGCCACCAGCCGTTTCGCCTTCTCGACATTGCCGCCGAGCACCTTGATGACGTCCTGCACGGTCACGGCATCGTGGCCCGGATGCCAGCAGTCGAAATCGGTGACCATCGCCACGGTCGCGTAGCAAATCTCCGCCTCGCGGGCGAGCTTCGCCTCCGGCATGTTGGTCATGCCGATCACCGAATAGCCGAGCGTCTTGTACGTGATGCTCTCCGCATAAGTCGAGAACTGCGGGCCTTCCATGCAGACGTAAGTGCCGCCGCGCGCGAGCGGAATGTTCTCCGCGCCCGCCGCCTCGTCGATGCGCTGGCGCAGCAACGGCGACACCGGATGCGCCATCGACACATGCGCGACCAGTCCCTTGCCGAAGAACGAGCTTTCCCGCTTGTAGGTGCGGTCGACGAACTGATCGACCAGAACGAACGTGCCGGGCGGCAATTCTTCCTTGAACGACCCGCAGGCCGACAGCGACACCAGATCAGTGACCCCCGCGCGCTTGAGCACGTCGATATTGGCGCGATAGTTGATGTCGGACGGCGACAGGCGATGACCCTTGTCGTGCCGCGGCAGGAACACCACCGGCAGACCGTCGATGTCGCCGCGCTTAAGCGCACCGGACGGCTCGCCCCACGGGCTGGCGACGCGCTCCTCGCGCACGTTTTCCAGGCCCGGCAGATCGTAGATGCCGGAGCCGCCGATGATCCCCAGGACCGCTTTCGTCATCGTTCGCCCCGCTCTCTCAACAAATGAAAGGGCCCCGCAGGGCCCTTTGCTTTATCGCGTTATCGCACGATGCGGTGCACGACCCAAACCATGCAAACAGGCCGCACGATCAGGCGTGCTCGACCTGCTTCCACACCTTCTTCTTGGTGAAGTACAGCAGACCGGTGAGCACCAGCAGGAAGATCATCACCTGCAGGCCAAGGCGCTTGCGCGCCATCATGTGCGGTTCGGCGGTCCACATCAGGAACGCGGACACGTCCTTGCCGTACTGGTCGATGGTCTGCGGCGAGCCATCGTCATAGGTCACCTGACCATCGCTGATCGGCGGCGGCATGCCGATGGCATGGCCGGGGAAATACTTGTTGTAGTGCGCGCCCGGCGGCAGCGTGAAGCCCTTCGGCGCTTCCTCGTAGCCCATCAGGATGGCGTGGATGTAATCCGGCCCCTGCTCCTGATACTGGGTGAAGATGTCGAACACGAACCACGGGAAGCCGCGCTCATAGGTGCGCGCCTTGGCCAGCACCGACATGTCCGGCGGCAGCGCGCCACCGTTGGCCGCGCGGGCCGCGTTATCGTTCGGGAACGGATGCGGGAACATGTCGGCCGGGCGGCCGGCGCGCTCGAACATCTCGCCGGCGTCGTTCGGGCCGTCCTGCACCTTGTATTCTGCGGCGACCGCCGCGGCCTGCGCCGCGGAATAGCCCGGCCCACCCGGCTCCGCGAGGTTGCGGAACGAGATGAGGCTCAACGAATGGCAGGATGCGCAGACTTCCTTGTAGACCTTGAAGCCGCGCTGCAGCTGCGCCTGATCGAACTTGCCGAACGGGCCGGCGAACGACCACTTCTGTGCCGGCGGCTGCGGCGCGCCGTGTTCCTGCGCCGCTGCGGGCGCGGCCAGAAATGCGGTGGCGACGAGAGCGAGAAGCGTTCGCGAGACAATCATGATGCGCTCCTCAAACCTTAGCCGTCGGTGCCGGGGCAGGCGCGCCGAGCGGCACGCCCTCCTTGAGCACCGATTCCGAGATCGAATTCGGCAGCGGCTTGGTCTTCTCGAAGATACCGAGCAGCGGCAGGACGATGATGAAGTGGGCGAAGTAGTAGAACGTCAGCACCCGCGCCGCGAGCACGTAGCCGCCTTCCGCCGGCTTCGAGCCAAGCCAGCCGAGCCCGATGCAGACCGCGAAGAACAGCCAGAAGAACTGCTTGTACAGCGGCCGGTAGCGCGCCGAGCGCACCCGCGAGGTGTCGAGCCACGGCAGGAACGCGAGGATGATGATCGAGCCGAACAGCGCCAACACGCCGAGGAGCTTGTTCGGGATCGCGCGCAGGATCGCGTAGAACGGCAGGTAATACCATTCCGGCACGATGTGCTGCGGCGTCACGGCCGGGTTCGCCGGGATGTAGTTGTCGGCGTGGCCGAGGAAGTTCGGCGTGTAGAACACGAACCACGCGAACATGATGCAGAACAGCGAGATGAAGAAGCCGTCCTTCAAGGTCGCATAGGGCGTGAACGGCACCGTGTCGCGATCACCCTTCGGCTCGATGCCGGTCGGGTTGTTCTGACCGACGACGTGCAGCGCCCAGACGTGCAGCACGACCACGCCGGCGATCACGAACGGCAGCAGATAGTGCAGCGAGAAGAAGCGGTTCAGCGTCGGATTGCCGACCGAGTAGCCGCCCCACAGGAACGTCACCAGCGCCTCGCCGATGCCGGGGAAGGCCGAGAAGAAGTTGGTGATGACGGTCGCGCCCCAGAAGCTCATCTGGCCCCACGGCAGCGTGTAACCGAGGAAGCCGGTCGCCATCATCAGGAGATAGAGAATGACGCCGAGGATCCAAAGCACTTCGCGCGGCGCCTTGTAGGAGCCGTAATACATGCCGCGGAACATGTGGATGTAGACGGCAATGAAGAACATCGACGCGCCGTTGGAGTGCAGATAGCGCAAGAGCCAGCCGTAATTCACGTCGCGCATGATGCTTTCGACGGAATTGAAGGCGAGCGTCGCATGCGGCGTGTAGTGCATCGCCAGCACGATGCCGGTGATGATCTGCACACCGAGCATGAACGAGAGAATGCCGCCGAACGTCCACCAGTAATTCAGGTTACGGGGGGTCGGATAGGCAATGAAAGAGGAATGGACCAGACCGGCGATCGGCAGCCGGCTCTCCATCCATTTCATGAAGCCGCTCTGCGGCTGGTAGGTCGAATGTCCGCTCATGCTCGAACCTTCAGAAATGTTATTCGCGGATCAGCCGATCCGGATCTTGGTGTCGGTGAGGAATGCGTAAGGCGGCACAGCGAGATTGAGCGGCGCGGGGCCCTGACGGATACGGCCGGAGGTATCGTATTGCGAGCCATGGCACGGGCAGAAGAACCCGTCGTAGTTGCCCTGGTGAGCAAGCGGAATACAGCCGAGATGGGTGCAGATGCCGATCAGGACGAGCCACTGGTCGTGGCCTTCCTTGACGCGGGACTGGTCGGTTTGCGGGTCCGGCAGCGAGGCGAGGTCGACGCTGCGCGCCTCGTCGATCTCTTTCTTGGTCCGATGCTCGACGAAGATCGGCTTGCCGCGCCAGAACACCTTGATCACCTGGCCCTCGGCGATCGGGCTCAGATCGACCTCGATCGGCGCACCGGCGGCGATCGTCGAGGCGTCAGGATTCATTTGCGAGATGAGCGGCACCAAAGTGGCCGCGCCGCCGACCGCGGCGACCGCGCCGGTGGCGATGTAAAGAAAGTCGCGGCGTGAGTGGCCCGCGGAAGACACGGTCGTCACAGGTTTGACCCCCTGCTGTTTTGAGGCCATCCGCGGCTCGGAAACCGGAAGAACCCTGGGCTGGGAGCCCAAGGTCCGCAGAGCCTGGACCCCACGGAGCGACGAATGGATCAACGCCACAACCCCGCTCGGAGCGGGTGCGGTAGTTGATAACGGTTCTATTGGCACCCTTGCGGTGCAAGAGCAAGCCGGTTATCCGCCCCATTCCCTAACTTTGCCCAAAAGTTGCATAACTGCCCCCAACGCGCGGTTTTTGGGCCGTTTCGCCGCAGCCGTGTCAGGCGGCCGGATTGTCCAAACCCATGCAGATCGCGCTCTACCAGCCGGACATTCCGCAAAACACCGGAACGATTCTGCGGCTGGCCGCCTGTCTTGGGGTGACTGCGCATATCATCGAGCCGGCCGGCTTCCCGATCACCGACGCTGCTTTCCGCCGCGCCGGAATGGACTATCTCGATCGGGTGACGATCAACCGGCATGTGACCTTCGCCGCGTTCGAGACCTGGCGGCAGGCTCAAGGTCATCGCCTGCTGCTGCTGACCACGGCCGGCGCGGTGCCTTATGCGGACTTCGTCTACCGCGCCGACGATATCCTGCTGCTCGGCCGGGAATCCGCCGGCGTCCCGGAGAACGTCCACGCCGCCGCCGACGCCCGGCTTACGATCCCGATGCAGTCCGGCTTGCGCTCGCTCAATGTAGCGGTGGCCGCCGCCATGGCACTAGGAGAGGCGCTTCGACAGACCCATGGATTCCCGACTTGAGCGTTTCCGATTTGAGGAATCCCGACCGGCAGCTCGCAAAATGTCTAAACTCGCCAGCATGACCTCCCCACTCCCCGATCCCGCCGCCCTCGACCGGCTCAAAACCACCGCCCGCCAGTGGTTCGAGGCCCTGCGCGACGACATCTGCTCGGCGTTCGAGGCGCTGGAGGACGACCTGCCGCAGGGCGCGCCGCTCACCGACCGCGCGCCGGGACGGTTCGTGCGCACGCCATGGCAGCGCAAGGACCACACCGGAAATCCGGGTGGCGGCGGCGTCATGTCGATGATGCACGGCCGCGTGTTCGAGAAGGTCGGCGTGCATTGCTCCACCGTACACGGCGAGTTCTCGCCGGAATTCCGCAAAGAGATTCCCGGCGCCGACGCCGATCCGCGGTTCTGGGCGTCGGGCATTTCTCTGATCGCGCATCCGCAGAACCCGAATGTGCCGGCGGTGCACATGAACACGCGATTTGTCGTCACCAGCAAAGCCTGGTTCGGCGGCGGCGCCGATCTCACGCCGGTGCTCAATGCGCGGCGCACACAGGACGACAAGGACACCCTCGCCTTCCACGCGGCGCTGCGCGACGTCTGCGACCGGCACGCCGAGGTCGCGCCCTACGAGAAGTTCAAGACCTGGTGCGACGAGTATTTCTGGCTCAAGCACCGCAACGAGCCGCGCGGCATCGGCGGCATCTTCTACGACTGGCTCGACAGCGGCTCGCGCGAGGCCGACTTCGCCTACACGCAGGATGTCGGCCGCGCGTTCCGCGCGATCTATCCGGAGTTGGTGCGGCGCAATTACGCGACGCCGTTCACGGATGCGCAGCGCGAGGAGCAGTTGATCCGGCGCGGGCGCTATGTGGAGTACAACCTGCTCTACGACCGCGGCACGATCTTCGGCCTGCGCACCGGCGGCAATGTCGACTCGATCCTGTCGTCGATGCCGCCCGTGGTGAAGTGGCCGTAGAGTCTTTCAATTTATCTTATCGCGTTTTCTTGACGCGAACCGGTCTCCACTTCGCTTGAAAGCGCTCTAGCTTCTCACCGCCTGCGCGATCATCGCCAGCGCGCCGATGACGACCACGGCGTCGAGCATCGCCGTGTGCACCTTTACCGGCAGATGTTCGACCAGCAGCTTGGCAAGGAACGCGCCGGGAAAGGCGATCACGCCGATCAGCAAGGCGAGCGCGATCACCTGCGGCGTGATAATGCCGGAGAACCCGAACATCGAAATCTTCACCACCGCCATGGCGATGGAGATCACTGCGTCGGTCGCCACCACCGCCGCGCCTTCAAGCCCCGCCGCCAGCAGCAGCGACACCAGGATGACGCCGGAGCCGGTCGTTCCCCCGGTCAGCAGACCATAACCGGCCGCGCTCACGCCTAGCCCGGTGTCGCCGAGCGTGGCGCTGCGCGCCTTGAGGATGCGTCGCAGCGGCACGCTCAAGGCAAGCATCGCGCCGATGACGATCAGCGCGCCGCGATTGTTCAGGAGCGTATAGCCGTAAGCGCCGACCACGCAGGTGAAGCCGGCGATAAAGGTGACGAGCAGCGCGCGGCGTCCGTCGACGAAGCGATAGAACGCGATGGCGCGGCTGACATTCGTGAACAGCGCCGAGATGGCGATGATCGGCACCACCGGCGCAGCGCCGACCATCGGCACCAGAACGAGCGGCATCAGCGCGCCGGTGCCGCAACCCGCGACGCCGCCGACCACGGAGGCGAACAGCGCGGTAACAGCGACCAGCACGAGTTGCAGGAGCGAAATATCGGCGAGTGCGTCGGCCACAGCGCGACGTGTAGTCGGGTTCGCTGGCACTGCCCAGCCCGTCTCGCGCAGATCTGCCCGCGTATCCCCGCTGCCGTCGCAACACTGCATGAGCGGCCCGCTTCCGGCGCAGACCACGGACGTCGCTGTCGCATTGACCGCACCGCGGGCGCCCGATCAAATCCGCAACGACACATTCAGAAACTGCCACGGGGGCGCGGCGTGCGACTGAAAGCCGGATTACTCTTAGCAATCGCAGCAATTCTGATGCCGCACACCTCTGCGGCGCAGCAGGACTGGCCGACACGCGGCATTACCCTGGTGGTGCCATTCGCGGCCGGCGGCGGGACCGATGCCATCGCCCGCGTCATCGCCGAGAAGCTGGCGACGCGGCTCGGGCAGCCGGTGGTGGTCGAGAACAAGGCTGGCGCCGCCAGCGCAATCGGCACCGCCTATGTCGCCAAGGCCGCTCCTGACGGCTACACGCTGCTGATGACCACGAGCAGCGCGCAGGTGATCCTGCCGCTAACGCAGCCGGCGGGTTCGCTCAACTACGATCCGGTCCGCGACTTCCGGCCGATCACCCTCACGGCCACGCTGCCCAATCTGCTGGTCGTCAGCCCGAAAGTGCCGGCCGGTAACGTCGCCGAATTCATCGCCTATGCCAAAGCAAGACCGGGCCACATGTCGTTCGCGTCGAGCGGCAACGGCACGATCACGCATCTGATCGGCGAACTGTTCAACGCCCGCGCCGGGATCGAAGCCGTGCACGTACCCTATCGCACCGGCGCGCAGGCCGCGCCCGACACGATGGAGGGGCGCGTCCACTATCAGTTCGACAACATCATCTGGACGCTGCCGATGGTGCGCTCGGGCCAGCTTCGCGGGCTTGCCATCACCTCGCGGGAGCGCTCGCAACTCGCGCCCGACATTCCGACAGTCGCCGAATCGGGACTGCCCGGCTTCGAGGGCATCACCTGGCTCGCCCTGGTCGCACCGGCCAAGACCCCGGACAACGCCATCGCGCGGCTCAACGCCGAAGTCGCGGCGGTGATCAAGGATCCCGACACGGTCCGGAAAATGGCGTCCGCCGGCGCCGAACCGCCGACCGCATTCGGTCCCGACGGCTATCGGGCGCTGCTGTCGGAAGACATCGCCCGCTGGAAAGCCGTCTTCGACGAAGGAAAGATCAAACTGAAATGAGTTTCCGCTCTCTCGTTGCCTCCGAACGGCCGCTGGTCATTCCCGGCGCCTACGACGCCATCAGCGCGCGTCTGATCGAGCGCGCCGGCTTCAAAGCCTATTTCACCGGCGGCTTTCCGATGATCGGCGCGCGCTGGGGCCTGCCCGACATCGGGCTGGCGCAACTCGGCGAACTGTCGCTTGCGGTGCGCGACGTGACAATGGCGTCGTCGTTGCCGTTCATGGTCGACGGCGACAACGGCTATGGCGACGTCAAGAACGTGGTGCATACGCTGCACACCTACGAACGGCTCGGCGCCGGCGCGATCATGCTGGAGGATCAGGTGGCGCCGAAGCGCTGCGGCCACATCGCCGGCAAGGACATCGTGCCGGCGGCGGAAATGGTGGCCAAGATCCGCGCAGCGGCGCAGAACCGCATCAATCCCGACACCTTCATCCTCGCGCGCACCGACGCGCGCGACGTCGCCGGTCTCGACGAAGCCTATCGCCGCGCGGAAGCCTATCTCGCCGCCGGCGCAGACGGCTTGTTCATCGAGTCGCCGCACGACGTTGCCGAACTGGAGCAGATCGCCCGCAAGTTCGACGTGCCGCAGATGGCCAACATGCTGGAAGGCGGCCGCACGCCGATCCTGACGCCGAAGGAATTGTCGGACATGGGCTTCCGGATCGCGATCTACGGCATCTCGTTGCTGATGCACGCGGTCAAGACGATGCAGGACGTGCTGGCGAAGCTCGCGCGCGGCGACACCAGCTTCATCGGCCACGGCGTCGGCTTCGAGGAATACAAGACCATCGTCGGCTTCAACGACTGGGCCAACATCGAAAACGAGTTCGGTCGCGGGACGTGATCGCGCCTAGTCCGTTCGCGCGGCCTGATCGGCGATCTGCGCGACCGTCGCCGGATCGGTCGGGAAGCCGGCGGCGATCCAGGCATGTTCGGCCGTCGCAAGAGCTGCGCCGAGCGCCGGGCCCTTGGCGACGCCGCGCGTCATGAAGTCGGCGGCGCGCAGCGGAAACACCGGCACCGACCAGCGCTGCGGCAGCGTCGTATAGGCGGCCCACGCCGGATCGTTCACCGCCGCGTGCGAGCGCGACCAGCCGACCAGCGCGTGATCGGTGAAATTCTCCGGCCCGGCTTCGTACAGCATCACCCGCGCGCGGTTCGGGATCGGCGGCGGACCGCGCCACCAGTCCTCGGCGATGGAGATCAGCCGGTCAAACTCGGAGTTGGTCAGCCGCAACCGGTCGCGCAGCCGCTCGGCATCCTCGACGATCGTCACCGCCATGACGCCGAGCCGGCGCATCGCCGCGCCCGGCAATGGGAGCGCCTGCTCGATGGCGACGAGCCGCTCGAGGTGCACAAGATTGGCGACGCCGGCGAGCACGCGCGTCAACAATCCTGAATCATTCATCGCCGTCAGCGTCGCGACCGCGCCCGGCGCGACCAGAAGCTTGACCAGCTCGGCGCGCACGCGCTCGCGCGACAGCCGGTCGAGCCCCTCGCGGCCGCGGATGCAGGCGAGCAATCCGTCATGGTCGAGATCGCCGCGGCCGTAGGCGGCATGAAAGCGGAAGAAGCGCAGGATGCGCAGATAATCCTCCTCGATCCGCCGCGACGGCTCGCCGATGAAACGCACATGCCGCGCGCGCAGGTCCGGCAACCCGCCGACCGGATCGTGGACACGGCCGTCGAGACCGGCGCTCAACGCGTTCATGGTGAAGTCGCGGCGCTGCGCATCCACCGTCCAGTCGCGCCCGAATGCCACCGTCGCATGCCGGCCGAAGGTCTCGACATCCTGCCGCAAGGTCGTGACCTCGAACGGCCTGCTCTCGATCACCACCGTCACGGTGCCGTGGGCGATGCCGGTCGGCACCGCCTTGAAGCCGGCGCGATCGGCGCGGGCCAGCACCTCGTCCGGCAGCGCCGTGGTGGCGATGTCGATGTCGCCGATCGGCTCGCCGAGCAGCGCATTGCGCACCGCGCCGCCGACCACGCGCGCTTCCTCACCGCCACTGTTGAGCGCGAGCATCAGTTGCGACAGCGGCCCGGAGACGAGCCACGGCGCATCGGTGATGGTCACGCGCTCGCTCATCGGATCCGCCCCGGCACGAACTGACCGCTCTCGTCCACATGCGCCGGCACGTATTCACGGCCGACCGGCGCGCCGGAATGATTGGCGAGATAGATGAAGCTCGACAGCATCAGGATCAGCGCGGCGATGGTCAGCCACGCGAGCCGCGCCCACGGCCAGTTGTCCGGATGCAGCAGTCCGCGCCGCGTCGCCACCAGGAATACGGCGTACAACACGAACGGCACCAGAAACAGCGCCACCTCGGTGAGCACGGGACGGATCATGATCGGATCATGCTCATCATCATGGGCCAGGAAACGTCATGGGCCGAGAATCCGGTCGTGGAGATTCTTCAGGATGCCGGCGGTCACACCCCAGATATTGCGCTCGCCGAACGGCACCGCATAGACGGTGCGCGGCAGGCCCTTCCATTCGCGCGTGGTCGTCTTGCGGTTGCCCGGCTCCAGCAGAAACGGAAGCGGCACCTCGAACACATGATCGACCTCGGCGGTGTTGAGCGTCAGCGCGAAATCGGGCGACACCCGCGCCACCGTCGGCACGATGCGATAGCCGAGCGTGGTCATATAGAGATCGAGATACCCGATCGGCGTCACGAAAGCCCGGTCGAGGCCGATCTCCTCCTCCGCCTCGCGCAACGCCGCCGCCAGCGGATCGGCGTCGCCCGGATCGATCTTGCCCCCAGGAAAGGAAATCTGCCCCGGATGGTCGGGCAGATGCGCGGCGCGCTGGGTGAACAGCACGGTCGGCTCGTCGCGCTCGACGATCGGCACCAGCACCGCCGCCGGGCGAATCGGCCGCACCATGGCGATCTCGGTCATCACCGGATCGATGTCATGGTCGCCGCGCTTCGGCACGATTTTGGGATCGCGCAAGCCCGCGGGGACATCGAGCGTCAGCCGTTCCGCCGCGCGCGCGAAGAAATCGTCCGAGGAAAAGATCGCGGCACGCGCCGCCTCAACGCTCATGCGAACTCCCTGAGGCTGTCGGCCTCGGCCATGGGGAAGAAGACCCCGGCCGAGGCGACGCCGAACATGCGCCGTCCGTCCACGTCGCGCTCCTCGCCCAGCGCGACAAGGTCATAAAACAGCGCCCGCGTCACCTTCGCCCACAGATCGCGCCGGACATGCAGATAGGGCTTGAGCCCGCCGGTCGCCGATTCCGCCTCGAACCGCAAGCCGTGCCCGGCGCCGCAGTCTACCCAGTCATCGACATTGGTGCGGAATCGCAAGATCGGGTGTTCGCCGCCCTCTTCCTGCCGCATCTCCACCGCCAGGAACGGCGCGTCATCGACGGTGATGCCGACTTTCTCCACAGGCGTGACCAGGAAATAGCGGTCGCCCTCCCGCTTGAGTACCGAGGCGAACAGCTTGACCAGCGCCGGCCGGCCGATCGGCGTCTTCATATAGAACCAGGTTCCATCGCCGGCGATCCGCATATCAATGTCGCCGCAGAACGGCGGATTCCACAGATGCACGGGCGGCGGCCCGCGCTCGCCGCGCGGCACCCCTGCCACCAGCGCATCCAGCCCGCTCTGCCCTGTCTTCGCCATGGTTTGCCTATGCAGTTCAACGTCCTAGATGCCTGTTCGCATTTTCGTGATTCAGCACCGGACGGCCGGAAGATAGCGTAAGCTGTCCTTCGACAAAGCCACTCTATCAGCGCCGGTCGATATCCGGGATCGCCCTTTCGCTGGCAGGCGGTGTGCAAAGAACGCACGCGACAACGCAACGCGAATACCGAATGGATGTGAGCGAGACGGAGCCAGCATGACGGCGACCCCTGAGAAACTCGAAGACATGATCGTGCGCCAGGCGGAGGCGACCTCCGCCCATGTCCGCGCCGCACGCGACGCGATCGGCGCAGTGATTTTCGGCCAGGAGACCGTGGTCGAGCGCGCGCTGATCACCGTGCTCTCCGGCGGCCACGCGCTGCTGGTCGGCGTGCCGGGTCTCGCCAAGACCAAGCTCGTTGAAACCATGGGCGGCGCGCTCGGGCTCGACGCCCGCCGCATCCAGTTCACGCCGGACCTGATGCCGTCCGACATTCTCGGCACCGAAGTGCTGGAGGAAAGCGCCGGCGGGCAACGCGGCTTTCGCTTCATCTCCGGCCCGGTGTTCGCGCAACTGCTGATGGCCGACGAGATCAACCGCGCCTCGCCGCGCACCCAGTCGGCACTGCTGCAGGCGATGCAGGAGCAGCACATCACCGTCGCCGGCAACCGCCACAACCTGCCGAAGCCGTTCCATGTGCTGGCGACGCAGAACCCGCTGGAGCAGGAAGGCACTTACCCATTGCCGGAAGCGCAGCTCGACCGCTTCCTGATGGAGATCGACGTCGACTATCCGGACGAAGCGGCAGAACGCCGCATCCTGTTCGACACCACCGGCGCCGAAGAGAGCATGGTGAAAACAGCGATGACCGCCGACGACCTGCTCGCCGCGCAGCGCCTGGTGCGCCGCCTGCCGGTCGGCGACAGCGTGGTCGATGCGATCCTCAAGCTGGTGCGCTCGGCACGTCCGGGACCGGACGCCGGCGATCTGAGCAAATCAATCTCCTGGGGTCCGGGTCCGCGCGCCAGCCAGGCGCTGATGCTCGCCTGCCGCGCCCGCGCGCTGCTGCAAGGACGTCTTGCTCCATCGGTTGACGATGTCGTCGCGCTGGCTGAACCGGTGCTGAAGCACCGCATGGCGCTCACCTTCTCGGCGCGCGCCGAGGGCGAGAGCGTCGCCGCGGTGATCGGCCGGCTGGCGGCGCGACTCGGCTAGGGACAGGCAAGACTACGGACAAGACCACGGAAATGGCCACGGCCCGCGCCGGCACCGACCTCGAAAACACCGCCGTCACCCGCGCGACCGGAAGCGGCCGCGCGCTGGCGGACACGATGCCGCGCCTGATCCTCGACGCACATCGCGTCGCCGCGACCATCATCCACGGCACGCACGGACGGCGGCGCGCCGGCGTCGGCGAGAATTTCTGGCAATTCCGCCGCTTCGTCTCCGGCGAGGCCGCGCACCGCGTCGATTGGCGGCGCTCCGCGCGCGACGATCACCTCTATGTGCGCGAGCGCGAATGGGAAGCCTCGCACACCGTGTGGCTGTGGCCGGACCGTTCGCCGTCGATGGCATTCCAGTCGAAGCTCGCGCCGGTGAGCAAGCTCGAACGCACGCTGGTGTTGAGCTTCGCGCTCGCGGAAATCCTGGTGCAAGGCGGCGAGCGCGCCGGCATTCCCGGCTTGCTGCGGCCGAGCGCCAGCCGCAACGTGATCGAGAAAATGGCGGAAGCGATCCTGCACGATTCGACAGCACGGCCGAGTCTGCCGCCGCAATTCGCGCCATCGCCGTTGTCGGAAATCGTCGTGTTCTCGGACCTGTGGTCGCCGCTTGCCGAGATCGCGCAGACCATCGCCATGCTGTCGGCGACCGGCGCGCACGGTCACCTCGTGCAAGTGGTCGATCCCGCGGAAGAGACGTTCCCCTATTCCGGCCGCGTCGAATTCGTCGAACCGGAGGGCGCCGGCGCGATCACCGCCGGCCGCGCCGAAACCTGGCGCGACGATTACCGCGCACGGCTCGATGCGCATCGCGCGGGGCTGCGCGCGCAAGCGGAACGACGCGGCTGGAGCTTCGTCGTGCATCGCACCGACCGCAGCCCGAACGAATTGCTGCTCGCGCTGCATACCCGGATGGGACGTGATTTCGCGCCGGCCGCATTGCCCGCAACCGACGAGCGAGGCGCCGCATGATCGGCAGCCTGCCACTTGCTTTCGCGCAACCGCTGATCCTGCTCGGACTGATCAGCCTGCCGGTCCTGTGGTGGCTGCTGCGGCTGGTGCCGCCGCGCCCACAGCGTATCGCCTTTCCGCCGACGCGGCTCCTGTTCGACATCGCGCCGAAGGAGCAGCAGCCGGCCCGCACGCCGTGGTGGCTGACCCTGCTGCGGCTGTTGCTCGCCGCGCTCGTCATCATCGCCGCCGCCGGCCCGCTGTGGAATCCGTCCCTCGCCACCTCGGAGCGCTCGGCGCCGCTGGCGATCCTGATCGACGACGGCTGGGCCGCCGCCGCGACCTGGGATGCGCGCATCCGCACCGCCGACGAATTGATCGGCCGCGCCGAGGCCGACGGCCGCGGCGTCGCCATCGTCCCGGTCTCGCAGACCGCACGGGATATCTCGTTGCAGCCGCCCGGCGCGGCGCGCGTGCAACTGCGCCAGATCAGGCCGCAGCCCTATACGCCCGACCGGATGGCGGCGATCGCGCCGCTGGAACGCTTCCTCGCGCGCACGCCCGCCGTGGAGATGATCTGGCTGTCGGACAGTCTCGATGACGGCAAAGGCGCGGAGTTCGCGACGGCGCTGAAACGCGTCGCCGGCGAGCGCAGCCTCACCGTGGTCGCCGGCGGCATCGTGCCGCCGCTGGCGCTCACCGCCGCCGAGAACACGGCATCCGGCCTGTCGGTGAAAGTGCTGCGCGGCGCGGTCGGCAGCGCGGACACCGGCATGGTGCGCGCGGTCGATCTGAAAGGGTTACCGCTCGGCGATGCCGCCTATCAGTTCAAGAGCGGCGAACGCGAGACCGATGCGACGTTCGACCTGCCGGTCGAAATCCGCAACGACACCGCGCGCATCGAGATCGTCGGCGAACGTTCCGCCGGCGCGGTGCAACTGCTCGACAAGCGCTGGCGGCGGCGCACGGTCGGCGTCATCTCCGGCGCCTCGACCGACACCGCGCAGCCGCTGCTCGGCTCGACCTTCTATATCGGCCGCGCGCTCAACCCGTTCGCCGATGTGCGGATCATCGACAATGCCGCGCCCGCCGACGCGGTGACGCGCTTCCTGGATCAACGGCTGCCACTGCTGGTGCTCGCCGACGTCGGCAAGGTCACCGGCGACGCGCACGACAAGCTGACGCGCTGGATCGAGGACGGCGGCGTGCTGATCCGCTTCGCCGGGCCGCGGCTGGCGGCGGCGAGCGACGACGACCTCATTCCGGTGAAACTGCGCCGCGGTGGCCGCACGCTCGGCGGCGCGTTGAGCTGGGAGCAGCCGCAGAGCCTCACGGCGTTCGCGCGCGAAAGCCCGTTTAACGGCATGACCGTGCCGAACGACGTCACCGTGACGCGACAGGTGCTGGCTGAACCTGATGCTGAACTCACCGAACGCACCTGGGCGACCCTCGGCGACGGCACGCCGCTCGTGACTGCGCGCAAGCGCGGCAAGGGAATGATCGTGCTGTTTCATGTGACATCGGACACGCGCTGGTCCGATCTGCCGCTGTCCGGCACGTTCGTCGAGATGCTCAAGCGCATCGTCTCGCTTGCCGGCAGCACGCCGGCCGCAGACACCGAAGCCGGCCGCGCGACGGAAGCCGTGCCGCCGACCCGCATCCTCGACGGCTACGGCGCGTTTGGGCCGCCGCCGGCCACCGCACGCCCGGTCCGCTCCGGCTTTTCGGGGCGCGGCACCGCCGACAATCCGCCGGGCTTCTATGGCCCGCCGGAGGGTCTGGTCGCCGTCAATGCGCTGGCGCCCGCCGACCGGCTGACGCCGCTCGACGTGTCGGGCATCGGCGCGCGGCTCGAACCCTATCGGGCCACCGAACCGCAGGATCTGCGCGGCCCGATCCTGTTCGCGGCGCTGCTGATGCTGATGCTCGATGCGCTGATCGTGTTCTGGCTGTCCGGCGGCGTCACGCGTTTGCGCCGCGCACCGCGGCATACTTCGAAAAGTCGTGGCGTCACCGCCGCACTCCTCATCGCAGCGCTGACAGGCACACTGATGACCGATGGCGCGATGACGCGGGCGCATGCCCAGGCACAACGGCAGACGCAAGCAGCACCGCAAGCCTCCACCGATAATGCCGCCGACGATTTCGCGATGAAAGCGACTCTGAAAACGCGGCTTGCCTACATCGTCACCGGCGACCGCGACACCGACGAGATCAGCAAGGCCGGCCTGCAAGGGCTCACATTATTCCTTGGCCAGCGCACCGCGCTCGAACCCGGCGACCCGATCGGCATTGATCCGTCGCGCGACGAGATGGCGTTCTTCCCTGTGGTCTACTGGCCGATCGTGCCGGGCGTGGCGAAGCCCTCGCAGCAGACGCTGGCGCGCGTCGACGCTTATATGAAGCAAGGCGGCACGGTGATCTTCGACACCCGCGACGCCGGCACGACCACGCCGAACGATCCCAACGCGCCCGGCGCGCAGGCGCTGCGCGACATTCTCTCCGGCCTCGACATTCCGGAACTGGAGCCGGTGCCGCGTGACCATGTGCTGACCAAGACGTTCTTTCTGATGAAGGACTTTCCCGGCCGCTACACCGAAGGCCAGCTCTGGGTCGAAGCCCTGCCCGCAACACCCGACGAAGAACAGGCGGCGCGGCCCGCGCGCGGCGGCGACGGCGTGTCCTCGATCCTGATCACGTCCAACGACTTCGCCGGCGCCTGGGCGATCCGCCCGGACGGCCAGCCGATGCTGCCGCTGATGCCGGGCGAGCCGCGCCAGCGCGAATTCGCGTTCCGCGCCGGCGCCAACATCGTGATGTATGCGCTGACCGGCAACTACAAGGCCGATCAGGTGCACGTCCCCGCATTGCTCGAACGGCTGGGGCAATAGCAGATGTTCAATCTCGGCCTCTCCTTCGCGCCGCTGCTGCCGTCCTATGCGCTGTGGGCCGCTGCCGCCGCAGTGCTGCTGATCGCCGCGCTGCTGATCGCCTCGCGCCGCCGCGGCGCACTGATCCGCATCGTCGCGCTCGCTTTGCTGCTGTTAGCGCTGACCAATCCGTCGTTCACGCGCGAGGATCGCGATCCGGTGCCGTCGGTCGCCGCCGTGATCGTCGACAAGAGTCCAAGTCAAGGATTTGGCCAGCGCGAGCAACAGACGGAAGCGGCGCGCGACGAGATCGTCGAGAAACTGAAAGCCATCCCCGGTCTCGACGTACGCGTCGCCGAGGCCGGCAAGGCCGATGGCGAGAACGACGGCACCAAACTGTTCTCGGCGCTGTCCTCGACGCTCGCCGACGTGCCGCCGGATCGCGTTGCCGGCGCGGTGTTCATCACCGACGGCCGCGTGCACGACGTGCCGGCCGATGCCGGCGCGCTCGGCTTCGACGCACCGGTGCATGCGCTCGTCACCGGCCAGCGCAACGAACGCGACCGCCGCGTCGTGCTGATGACCACGCCCCGCTTCGGCATCGTCGGGCAGATGCAGACGATCACCTACAAGGTCGAAGATCAGGGCGGCACCGGCCCGGCGCGCGTCACCGTGCGCCGCGATGGCGAGCAGTTGGAAACCCGCGTGGTCGTCCCCGGCCAGACGCTGCGCGCCGACGTGCAGATCCCGCACGCGGGTCAGAACATCGTCGAGATCGAGGCATCGCCGCTCGAAGGCGAACTCACGCCGGTCAACAACCGCGCGGTGGTCTCGATCGACGGCGTGCGCGACAAGTTGCGCGTGCTGCTCGTCTCCGGCGAACCGCATGCCGGCGAGCGCACCTGGCGCAACCTGCTGAAGTCCGACGCGTCGATCGACCTCGTGCATTTCACCATTCTGCGGCCCCCGGAGAAGCAGGACGGCACGCCGATCAACGAACTGTCGCTGATCGCGTTTCCGACCCGCGAGTTGTTCCAACAGAAGATTAACGAATTCCAGTTGATCATCTTCGACCGCTATGCGCGCCAGGGCGTGCTGCCGATCGCCTATTTCGACAACATCGCCAAATATGTGCGCGATGGCGGCGCGGTGCTGATCGCGGCCGGCCCGGATTATGCCAGCCAGACCAGCATCTGGCGCACGCCGCTCGACCAGATCCTGCCGGCGGAGCCGAGCGGCACCGTCAGCGAAAGCCCGTTCCGCGCGGCGCTGACCGAACTCGGTAAACGCCACCCGGTCACGCGCGGGCTGGAAGGCGCCGATGCGACGCCGCCGCACTGGAGCCGCTGGTTCCGCCTCGTCGATACCCGCGCCGTCACCGGCGTCAGCCTGATGCAGGGTCAGGGCGACAAGCCGCTACTCGTATTACAGCGCCAGGACGAAGGCCGCGTCGCGCTGCTGCTCTCCGACCACATCTGGCTGTGGGCGCGCGGCTATGAAGGCGGCGGGCCGCATCTCGATCTGCTGCGGCGGCTCTCGCACTGGCTGATGAAGCAGCCCGATCTCGAGGAAGAAGCCTTGCGCCTGCTCGCGCAGGGGCGCGAACTGACCGTGCAGCGCCAGACCATGGCCGACACCGTCGACGAAGTGACAGTAACCTCGCCGTCCGGCCGCGAGCGCAAACTCACGCTGGCGTCCGCCGGCAACGGCGTGTGGCGTGCCACCGTCGATGCCAGCGAACTCGGCCTGTGGCGCGCGACCGACGGCAAGCTCACCGCGCTGATCAATGTCGGCCCGGCCAATCCGCGTGAATTCGCGGAAGTCACCTCCACCACCGAGGTGATGAAGCGCATCGCCGACGCTACCGGCGGCGGCGTGTTGCGGCTCGCCGACGGCACACCGCGCATCGTGCCGGTGCGTTCCGGGTCGAGCTACAAGGGCGACGACTGGCTCGGCCTGAAGATGCGGCAGGTTACGGTGGTGCGCGGCATCGGCGTGCTGCCGATCTTCGCCGGCATGCTCGGCCTGCTGCTGCTGATCGGCGCCTTGGCGATGACATGGGCTAGAGAAGGCCGCTGACGCGTTGTCGGGCCGCTAACCATAGCCGGGGATGCCGGTGGCGGCGGCCCTGCCCCGGCTCCACTTTTAAGGCTGAACGCGCTGCAAAGCTTTCCTCTGGGAGCACGACCATGACGGCTACGATCAAACTCGCCGCCGGCGCACTCGCGACACTCCTGCTCGTGTCCGCCGCGCAGGCCGCGTCCTATCCGGTACAGGGCCGCTGGGGCGAAAGTGCCAGCACCGACAAGAACCCGGTCGATTGCGCGCGGCTGCGCACAGTCGACTTCCAGGGCGAGCGGCGGTTCGACTCGGGCGGCAGCGTGCGCGACTTCCGCGCGATCTCTGTCCAGCCGGAGGGTTCCTCAGCGTTCCGTGTCGTCGAAGAGTTCCGCACGGGGCAGGTCAACGCCCGCAACCACGTCACGATCCGGGTCAAGACCGATCCCGATCGCATCGAAATCGATCCCGCCAAAGGCGCGAGTATCCGCCTGCGCAAGTGCAAATAGGCCCGTGCTCATAACTCCGGCTTGACCGCGCCGCACCGGTCTCTCACCTTGGCCGCTTCCTTGGGATGGGATAGTGGCGATGTGGCAATCCTGGACGACCGCCGAGACGGCGCATAATCGCGTAGACTTCTGGTCCGACGTGGTGGTGCGCGGCGTGCTCGACGCCGACATGCGCACCGCGCGCCGCAATGCGTTTCAGGGCCATCTCGCCAGCCGCACGGTCGCTGGCGCGCGGCTCGTCTCGTTCGCTACCGCCACACATAGCGTCAGCCGCAACGCGATGCAGGCGCGACGCGGCGAAGGTCTGTTCATGGTCAGCCTGCAATGCCGCGGCACCTCGCAGATCCGCCAGTCCGGTCACGAACTCGGTCTTGCGCCCAGCGGCATCGCCGTCATCGACAGCAGCACGCCGTTCGAGATCGAGTTTCCGCATGAGGTCGAGCGGCGTCTGGTGCTGATGCCGCGCGCGGCGATCGAGCCGTGGCTGCCGCGCATCAGCCGACAGCCCGTCGCGCTGCCGGCGGACCGGCCGTGCACATATCTGGCGCGCGAGACCATCGCGCGGCTCACCGATCCGGCGCAAAACTGGCGCGAGGACGAATGTGCGGCGATGCTCGACGCACTCGCGACCCTGATGCGCGGCGCGTTTCATGACAACGCTGACCCACCGGGCCTCGCCGCGATCCAGCGGGACATCCGCAGCCGCCTGCATCGGCCCGACCTGACGCCGGCGGCCATCGCCCGTGCCGCGGATCTGTCGGTGCGTAGCCTGCATCGGCTGTTCGCCGCCAACGGCCTCACCGTCGCGCGCTACCTCGCGAGCGAACGGCTCGCCCGCGCGCGCAAATCAATCGAGGCGGACACGGCGAGCGCACGCTCGCTGATTGAGATCGCGCTGGCCTGCGGCTTCAACGACGCCGCGCATTTCTCGCGCGCCTATCGCGTTCAGTTCGGCGAAAGCCCGCGCGAGACCCGCGCCCGCGTCAAGACTACTGCGGCTTGATCCCGGCGCTGTCCGCTACGGTACGGAACAGTTCGATTTCGGATTTGATTCGCGCACCGAGCGCCGCACCGGGCGCGAAAGTCGGCTCGACGCCGAGCGTCTTCATGCGCGCGAGGATATCCGGCATCGCGACAATCTTGCCGACTTCGGTTTCCAGCGCCTTGCGAATGTCCTCCGGCGTGCCGGCCGGCAGGAACAGCCCGGACCAGAACACCATCTCGAATCCCGGATAGCCGGATTCGGCAATCGTCGGCACATCCGGCAGGCTCGGAATGCGCTTTGCCGTCGTCACCGCCAGCGCACGCATCTGCCCACCCTGGATCAATGGCAGCACCGCCGAGCTATCGCCGAAATTCACCGCGACATCGTTCGTCACCACCGCAGTCGCCGCCGGCGCGCTGCCGCGATAGGGAATATTCATCATCTTGATGCCGGCCTTCTGCGCGAAGGCTTCGGTCGCGACCTGGAACGAGGTCGCCGCCGATGAATAGTTGATGGTGCCGGGCACGGCCTTGGCCTTGGCCACCAGATCCTGCAGCGACTTGATCGGCGAATCCGCCTTGACCACGACGATGAGCGGGAACGAGCCGACCAGAGCGATCGGTTCGAAGTCCTTCACTGGGTCGTAGGGGATGGTCTTGAGCACGACCGGATTGACCGACATACCGCTGCTCGGCCCAACCAGCAGCGTCAATCCATCGGGTGTCGAACGCTTCACGGCGTCGATGGCGATCACGCCATTGGCGCCCGGCCGGTTTTCGACCACGAACGGCTTGCCGAAATGCGCCTGCAACTTATCAGCGACGATGCGCGCGAGAATGTCGTTGCCACCGCCGGGCGCGAAACCAACGATGAGCTTCGCCGGCCCTGATGGATATTGAGCCACCGCGGGCGACTGGCTCCCGGCAAGCGCGGCAGCGGCGAACAACGCAGCGACGAGCAGACGTTTGAACATCGGTCGGTTTCCTTCTGGATCAATGGATGCCATAGCGGCCGGGCGCGATCACGCCGTTCGGATCGAGCGCCTGCTTGATGGCGTTGCAGGCACGCACGATCTCCGGTGTGCGCTGGTTCTGGTGGTAATCCTGATAGATCGTCGGCGCGCGGCCGACGAACACGCCGGCGCTGCGAAACACGTCGCACATCTTGCGATAGCAGCGGTCGGCGCGGGCCGCCTCCTCCGGATCGTCACGATTGTAGAGGATCGCGTGGATGCCGCGCGCGAACCGCTGCCCGCACACGAACGACGCCATATATTCGAGCCCGAACTCGGCTGCCGCCGCGCGGCAGCCGCGCTGGAAGGCGTTGACGGCCGCACCGTCCATCCGCGCGCCCGGCGTCATCCAGATCGCGCCGTCGCCGGGCCGCCACTTCAACATCTGCAATTCGCCGCCGGCGGGCCTGCCGGAATTGGAATTGATCGCCGCCTGGAAGATCGCGCGCGGTTCAGCCTCTTCCACCGGGATATAGCGCGCCTTGCCGGAGCGCAGGAAATGCGCCTTCACCCGTTCCAGCGCCGGTTCGACCGCCGCCGCGCTCGCGCCGTAGAGCGCGCCCGACACCATCCACGAACCGACGCCGTGCTTCTTCTGCAGCTCGCGCCGCTCCGCATCGGTCAGCGGCGCGAGCTTGCCCGCCGCGTCGTGGCGCGGATGCTTCTGCTGCGACGAGATCAGATAAAGATCGTTGGTGGCACGGATCATGGTCGGCACCACCTGCGCCGCTTTCAGCGGCCGGATCAGGTCGACGATCTCGCCCAGATCCTCGTCGTCGGGGAACGCGAAGAAGAACATGCGGATATGCGCCGGGCGCTGCATCATCCACAACCCGACACGGGTGACGATGCCGTAGTTCGATTGCGTGAACAGGCCATCGAGCGCCGGCCCGAAGCTGTATTTGGTGACGTGCCAGTTCGGATGCGCCTCGGAATCGATGCCGCCGTCGCCGGTGCGCACGATGTCGCCATTGCCGAGCACGATCTCCATGCCGCAGACATTGTCGAAATGGCTGCCGAGCGGACCGGCGCCGCCGCCCTTATCGACGGCGTTGCCGAGGAGGCTTCCGTCCGGCGGACCGGCAGTCGGCGACATCATCAGCGCGCTGCCGCGCCGCGTCAGTTCGTCGTACATCGCGTTGAAGGTGACGCCGGGCTCGACCACCGCGTAACCGAGATCGTCGTTGATCTCGACAATCCTGTTCATCCGCTTGCCGAGTTCGACCACCACCTGCCCCGCCGCCATCGGCGCGCGCGAGCCGAGGCCGAGATTGCGGCCGGTGCTGATGGGAAATAGAGCCACGCGATGTTCGTTGGCGAGCTTGACGATGGTTTCCACATCGGCGGTCGACGCCGGATAGAGTACCGCCGCCGGCAGATGATCAGGCGCCGGCAGCGTGTGCCGGCCGACATCGGCCCGCTCGGACGCGGAGTTGTTGACGGCGTCGGCGCCGAGCGCGGCGGTGACGGCGGCGAGGAAGGCTGCAGTGGAAGTCGGGTTCGAGACGGCCATGAACAGGTCACACGATCACAAGGGATCGGCGACCCTATCCGGCATTTTCGGCTCCGTCTTGATCGAGCGCGCCAGAGTCTTGATGGCGCGCGCCAGTCTTAATTGCGGGCGATGATCTCGCGCTCGCGATGCACGAGGCGCTCGCCGGTGAGCGCCCGACCGGGCTTGCGGCGCATCAGGATCGACGGCCGGCGCTGGCGCAGCGTCGCGCGTCGCCGGCGGCGGGCGCACGGACGTGCGGTCGCCACCGAGCCGAGCCGGTCGAACGCCTCACGGACTTCGCCATCGATCTCGCCGATCAGTTGCGGCACGCCGAGCACATTCGACCACGACTGCCATTGCGCCATCAGGTCTTCGGTATCTGGCGACACATAGAGCGGCAACCGCAGTGACGGATCCTTGTGTTCGAGCACCAGCGCCACCGCCGCCTGCCGCTCGCCATCCGGCGGCAGCATGTGCAGCGCGACGCCGAGGAACTCCGACACCGGCATGTTCACGGCCATCCGCACGCCGGAAACCGCACGGCGGACGACCACCCGGTCGCGATTGATTTCGATGTCCCGTTCCTGTCCGTCCGCCCTGGCATCGGCCGCTGCATAGCGCACCGGCAGGGCGTGCGGGTCGAGCCGCAGCGCGCGGCTCGACCCGGCGGACATGCCGCCACTTCGCATTTGACGCCTCAAACTCTCCCACGCCGGGTATTCCCGGTCGTGAGGCGATCATGGCAGAGCCAAGGCGAAAACCGCTTAAGAAGCGCGGTTAATCAGGTGTCACCCGCGCGGATGCTTGATGCGACCTTGCCGGACATGATTGACGAGACCTTGCGCGGATGCGGAAAAATGCGCGAACCCGGTTGAACCGCGCGCTGTTCCACGCCATCTGAAAGACCACATGTCAGATCCAGCCTCCCTCCTCGACCAGTCCGCCCTCACCCGTCTCGCCGAACGTCTGGTGGACGCCGCCCGCAAGGCCGGCGCCGATCAGGCCGACGCGGTCGCGGTGCGCTCCATGTCGCAGTCGATTGAAATCCGCGACGGCGCGGTGGAGGAATCCGAGCGCGCCGAGAGCGACGATGTCGGGCTGCGCGTGCTGGTCGGCCGCAAGCAGGCGGTCGTTTCCACCAACGATATCGCCGGCGTCTCGCCCGCCGATCTCGCGGCCCGCGCGGTTGCCATGGCGCGCGCCGCGCCGGAGGATCGTTTCGCCGGGCTGGCCGATCCGGACCGGCTGGCGCGGGTCATCCCCGATCTCGACCTGCTCGATCCCCATCTGCCGGACGTCAACACCCTGGAAACCATGGCGCGCACGGCCGAACAGGCAGGGCTTGCGGTCAAGGGCGTCAGCAAGTCTGGCGGCGCCTCGGCCTCGGCCGGGATCGGCGGCATGGTGCTGATGACCAGCGACGGGTTCCACGGCGCCTATCTCGGCTCGCGCTATGGCGTGTCGATGACCGCGATTGCCGGCACCGGCACCGGCATGGAGCGCGACTACGATTTCTCGTCTGCCGCGCACCGCGCTGACCTCGACGCACCGGACAAGCTCGGCCGCTCCGCCGGCGAACGCGCGGTGGCGCGGCTCAATCCGCGCAAGATGAGCACACGCAAGGTGCCGGTGGTGTTCGATCCGCGCGTGTCCGGCACGCTGGTATCGCATCTGGCCAACGCCGCAAACGGCGCGGCGATCGCGCGCAAGTCGTCGTTCCTCAAGGACAAGATGGGCGCGGCGCTGTTCCAGCCGGGCATCCGCATCATCGACGATCCGTTGCGGAAACGCGGGCAACGCTCGCGGCCATTCGACGGCGAAGGCATCGCCGGCACGCCGCGCGCGCTGGTCGACAACGGCGAGTTGCGCTCGTGGGTGCTCGACAGCACCACCGCGCGCGAACTGGGCCTCGTGACCACCGGTCACGCCAGCCGCGGCACCTCGTCGCCGCCCTCGCCGTCGCCGACCAATCTGCATCTCGAGCCGGGCACGCTGACGCCTGCCGAGCTGATGGCGGACATCAAGGACGGATTCTACATCACCGACCTGATCGGCTCCGGCGTCAACGGTGTCACCGGCGACTACAGCCGCGGCGCGTCGGGATTCTGGATCGAGAACGGCCAGCTCACCTTCGCGGTGAGCGAAGTGACCATCGCCGGGCATCTGTTCGACATCTTCCGCACGCTGACGCCCGCGAACAATCTGGAATTCCGCTACGGCACCAATGCGCCGACCGTGCGCGTGGAGGGCCTGACGCTTGCCGGACAGTGAGCGGCCCGACCGTGAACTCGCGGCGCTGCGCGATCCGCTCGCGCAGACGATGCGCGAGGCCGGCGCGCTCGCGCTCAAAGGCTTCCGCTCCGCGACACTGAAAAGCTGGCTCAAGGACAAGACATCTCCGGTGAGCGAGACCGATCTCGCCGTCGATGCGCTGCTGCGCGAACGGCTCGGCGCGCTCGCGCCCCGCGCCGCGTGGCTGTCGGAGGAATCCGAGGATGATCCGGCTCGGCTCGCCGCCGAGGCCGTGTGGATCGTCGATCCGATCGACGGCACCCGCGGCTATATCGCCGGCAAGCCGGACTGGACGATCTCGGTCGCGCTGGCGCGCGGCGGACGGCCGGTGCTGGCGGCGCTCTATGCGCCGGCAACCGACGAGATGTTCCTGGCCGGCGCCGCCACCGGCGCAACGCTCAACGGCCGCCGTCTCGCGGTCAGCGCCAGCGGCGCCCTCTCCGGCGCGCGCTTCGCCGGGCCGAAGCGCTATCTCGACTGGATCAGCCGCAGCCATCCCGACGCCGTTACCGTGCCGAAAATCCATTCGCTGGCGCTGCGGCTGGCGCGGGTCGCAGACGGTAGCTTGGACGCCGCCTTCACCTCCGGCCACAGCCACGACTGGGACCTTGCGGCGGCAGACCTTTTGGTGCACGAAGCCGGCGGCGCATTGACCGATTTCAGCGGCCGGAGGCTGATTTACAACAATGCGGAGCCAGTGCACGAACCACTGATTGCGGCGGGCCTGCACTGCCACGGCGAACTGATCGAACTCGCCCGCGACACCGGTCAACCCCGCTGACCCGCGGCGGACGACCCGCTCGGAGGAGACCATGGCCGAAGACCCATCCGGAAAACAGCTTCTTCATCTGGTGATCGGCGGCGAGCTGACCAAACTCGGCAGCCACGAATTCAAAGATCTCGACGCCGTCGATATCGTCGGCGTCTATCCGAACTACGCGACCGCCTATGTGGCATGGAAGGCCAAGGCGCAGCAGACCGTCGACAATGCGCTGATGCGCTATTTCATCGTGCATCTCCATCGTCTGCTCGATCCCGCAGAAGCCAATCCCAAGGCTTGATCGGAAAACCCGCATGCGGTGGTCGAAGCGACTTCTGCGGCAGCCGGCGATGCTCGCCGCGGCCGGCTCCGTAGCCGCCGCCTATCTGCGGTTCGTGCGCCGGACCAATCCGATGACGCTCGAGCCGCACGACATCTATGATCGCATCGCGCCGGACCTACCTGTCATCATCGCGCTGTGGCACGGCGAGCATCTGATCAGCGCGTTCTTCCGCAATCCCGACCGGCCTGGCCATCAGACCAAGGTGCTGATCTCACGCCACGCCGACGGCGAGATCAACGCGGTCGCCGCGCGCAAGCTCGGCATCGGCCTCATTCGCGGCTCCGGCGCGCATCACGGCGACTTCCGCCGCAAGGGCGGCGTGCCAGCGTTCAAGGACATGCTGGAGGCGCTCGCCGAAGGCTATAACGTCGTGCTCACCGCCGACGTGCCGAAGGTCTCGCGCCGCGCCGGGCTCGGCATCGTCAAGCTGGCGCAGCATTCCGGCCGGGCGATCTATCCGCTGTCGCTGACGACGAGCCGTCGCAAGGAACTCAACAACTGGGACCTCACCGCGATCAACCTGCCGTTCGGCCGCATGTGCGGCGTGATCGGCGAACCGATCCGCGTGCCGCGCGACGCGGATGACGCGGCGCTCGAAGCTGCGCGCCTCAAGCTCGAACAGGAATTGAACGCCGCGAGCGCGCGCGCCAAACTGCTGGCGGCCGGGAAAGGTTCATGAGCGCCGCCAACGACAATGCCGACACGACGCCGGTGACGCTGCGCATGTATCGCGGCATCTCGGCGGCGCTCGGCCCGCTGGCGCCGGTCCTGCTGAACTACCGGCTGCGCCGCGGCAAGGAAGATGCGGCGCGCCTGCCGGAACGGTTCGGCGAAACCCGCATCCCGCGCCCGCGTGGACCGCTCGTCTGGGTGCATGGTGCCAGCGTCGGCGAATTCAACACCGTGCTGCCGCTGATCGAGCATATCCGCAAGCAGACCATCAGCGTGCTGGTCACCACCGGCACGGTGACGGCGGCCAAGCTCGCGCGCGACCGGCTGCATCCGCAAGTGGTGCATCAATTCGTGCCGCTCGACGCGCCGCGTTTCGTCGGCCGGTTCCTCGATCACTGGCGGCCCGATCTCGGCATGTTCGTCGAATCCGACCTGTGGCCAAACATGATCATGGAGACGTCGGAACGTGGCGTGCCGCTGATCCTTGTCAACGGCCGGTTGTCGGAACGCTCGTTCGAACGCTGGCGGCTTGCGCCCGGCACCATCGCCGGCCTGCTCGGACGTTTCAGCCTGTGTCTCGTCCGCACGCCGGTCGACGCGGACCGCTACGGCGCACTCGGCGCGCCGCGCATCATGACCACCGGCAATCTCAAGCTCGACGTGCCCGCCCCTTCTGCCGATCCGGCGGCGCTGGCGGCGCTGACAGCGGCGGTCGCCGGCCGACCGCTGCTGGCAGCCGCCTCGACCCATCCGGGCGAGGACGAGGTGATCATTGAAGCCCACAAGCTGCTACGGCAGAGCTTTCCTGATTTGCTCACCATCATCGCACCGCGCCACCCGCAACGTGGCGGCGACATCGCCGCGCTTGCAATCGCCGCCGGGCTGCGCGCGACGCGCCGCAGCGGCGACGCACTGCCGGACATCACGACCGACATCTATGTCGCCGATACGCTCGGCGAACTCGGCCTGCTCTACCGGCTTGCGCCAGTGGTGTTCATGGGCGGCTCGCTGATCCCGCACGGCGGACAGAACCCGATCGAGGCGATCAAGCTCGGCGCGGCGATCCTGCACGGATCGCATGTCGGCAATTTCGCCGATATCTATGCCTCGCTCGACAAGGCACGCGGCGCGGCCCGCGTCACCGATGCCGGCAAGCTCGCGCTGCGCGCAGGCGCCTGGCTCGGCGATCCGGCGGAGCGCGAAAGCGTGGCGAACGCCGGCGCGGGCGCCATCGCCACCCTTGCCGGCGCGCTGGAGCGGACTGCCGCCGCGCTCGACCCTTATCTGCGGCAGTTGCGTCAGGAATACCGCAACGCCGATGTATGAGATGACACGCGGATGACCCGTCATGCGTGAGCCGGACTTCTGGTGGAGCGATAGCGCGCTCGGTGCGCTGCTGTCGCCGCTCGGCGCGCTGTACGGCGCGATCACCGCCGCGCGCATGCGGCAGGATGGCGCGCACGCCACGGTACCGGTGATCTGCGTCGGCAATCTCACCTTGGGCGGCACCGGGAAGACGCCGACCGCCATCGCGATTGCTCGACATCTTGTCGCGAACGGCGAACGACCGGTGATGTTGACGCGTGGCTACGGGGGCCGCGACGCAGGTCCGCTGCTGGTCGATGGTCATGCCGGCGCCGATGCGGTCGGCGACGAGCCGCTGCTGCTGGCGCGCGCCGCGCCCACCGTGGTCGCGCGCGACCGCGCCGCCGGTGCGGCGCTGGCGGCGGCGCAGAACGCTACCGTCATCGTCATGGACGATGGCCTGCAGAACCCATCACTGCGCAAGGATCTCGTGATCGCCGTGGTCGATGGCCGGCGCGGTCTCGGCAACGGCCGGGTGTTTCCTGCGGGTCCGCTGCGCGCACCGCTCGCGGCACAGATCCCATTCGTCTCCGCCGTGCTGATCGTCGGCACGCCGGGACCGGCCTGCGAACCGATGGTCGCCGCCGCCCGCGCGCGCGACATTCCCATACTCAACACAACGCTGACGCCGGACGAGGATGTAATCGCCGCGTTGCGTGGCCGACCGTTGCTCGCCTTCGCCGGGATCGGCGATCCGACAAAATTCGCCGCGACACTCACGAACGCCGGCGCACCCCCACAGCGGCTCATCGCCTTCGCCGATCATCACCGCTTCACCGAACGCGACGCAGATCAGTTACTGGCGCTGGCAAAGGCCGATGCGCTGCAACTCGTCACCACGGAGAAGGATCAGGCGCGGCTCGCGGGAGCCACCACTCCGGCGCTGGCGCGGCTCGCGCGCGAAGCGGTCGCGCTGCCGGTGCGGCTCACTGTCGCGGAACCCGACGCCGTCGCGCGGCTGTTACGCGCGGCGCTGAACCGCTGATCAGCCCGCCGCGCGGCGCTGCATCACCGCCTCCGGCGAGACATAGGCTTCCTGCCGGTCAACGTCCCAGTATTTGAGTTCTTCGAGCGGGATCGGCGTGCCGGTGACGACGCAGCGCACGAAGGCACCGGGCCGGATCACCCGGAAATCGCCGTCGAGATATTTCACTTCGGCTTCGCCGTCCGCCGGATTGAAACGACCCGAACGATTGAGCACGTTGAACCTCATCAGAACCGTGGAAGGTTGTCGCCGCCACCATAAAGCCTTGCGCGTGGTTGCGAAACCCTCGGATAACGGGGGTGTGAGCACGGCGTACGCGCCGATCATGCTAGTTTCGCCGCGAACCACCCGACGAGGATCGATGCGCCTGCTCCGCCTGATCGTCACCGTGATCGCTCTGATGGCTCTGATGCCGGACATGGCCAGAGCCGCTTATGACCGGATCGAGATTCCGCTCGCCGACATCAAGCTGCAGGCGTTCACCGCGCACCCGGATGGACCCGGCCCATTCCCCGCCGTCGTCGCGCTGCACGCCTGCGACGGTCTGGTCGATGCCGCCGGCGCCTTGCTGCCGCAATATCGCGACTGGGGCGACCGGCTGGTGTCGCTCGGCTATGCGGTGATCTTTCCCGACAGCTTCGGTTCGCGTGGCCATGGCTCGCAATGCCGGCAGCGGATGCGCGCGGCGCGCGCCTCGCGCACGCGCATTGCCGATGCCAATGCGGCACGGCGCTGGCTGCAGGTGCAGAGCTGGACCAATGCGGAGCGCGTGTCGCTGATGGGTTGGTCGCATGGCGCCACCGCCGCGCTCTATAGCATCCGCCGCCGTGCCGAGGTGCGCGACGGCACGCCGGATTTCCGCTCCGCCATCGCGTTCTATCCAACTTGCGGGCGACTCGGCCTCACCGCCTGGAGCGGCCGCGTGCCAACACTGATCCTCATCGGCCGGGCCGACGACTGGAGCGCCGCCAGTGCCTGCGAGCAGATGGTGGCCGGTGCGCGTGGCCGCAGTGCCGCGGTGCAGATCATCGTCTATCCCGGCGCCTATCATAACTTCGATCGCGCCAACGAACCGCTGCACGAACTGACCGGGATCGCCAACACCGCGAGCGGCAATGGCCGCGTCCATGTCGGCACCCAGGCCGCCGCGCGCGACGACGCGATCCGCCGCGTGCGCGAGTTCTTAGGGCGATAATTTGGCGCGCTGATCGCTTTATCCCCGCGCCTGACGCCAGGGCGTTGACAAGGCGGCCCGGAGCAGATGTAATATTGTTACATTTGTGGATGGGTGCTGACGGATGATGGGCTGGTTCCGGACCAACCGGATCTGGGCGGGGCGACTGGCGCTGCTGGCGCTGGCCCTGCAGCTCGTTCTGTCGTTCGGCCACCACCATCCGCTGCCGATCGCCCCTGCCGCAGCCCTGGCGGCGGCGCAGACGGTCGCCCTGCCCTCCGGCACCGACCTCCCCGGCCAGCCCGACGAGGATCATTGCGCCATCTGCGCCGTGATCCATCTCGCCGGGTCGCTGACCCTGCCACCACCGGTGGTGCTGCCGGTGCCGGCGCCCCTGCCGGTCGCCTGGGCGTTGCCCCCGGCGACGCAGCACGTCGCGCTTGTCGCCCGCGCCTTCCGCGCGCGCGCGCCGCCCTCCGCCTGACAGCCTGATCTTCCGTCGGCGCGCCGGATCGTTTCCGGAGATGCCGCCTGTCCGCTGTCAGTTCCGGAATCCTCTCCGATGCCTTTCACCTATCCTGTCTCGCGCCTCGCCTTGCTGGCTGGCGTGTCCGCCGCACCGCTGCTGCTGTCCCAACCCGTCGCCGCGCAGGTGACGCTGCCGCAAATCGTCGTCAATGCACCAAGTCCGATCGCACGGCCCGCGCCCGACACCGGCGACGGCACACCGCAAGATCCCGCACAAGGCACATTGCCCATCGTCACCGACCAGTTCGCCACCGTCACCGTGGTGCCGAAAGAAGAACTCGAGCGTAACGGTTCCGGCCCGCTCGGCGATCTGCTCATGAGTAAGCCCGGCATCACCGGATCGAGCTTCGCGCCCGGCGCGTCGAGCCGGCCGGTTATTCGCGGTCTCGACAACAACCGCGTGCGCATTCAGGAGAACGGTCTCGGCAGCAATGGCGTCTCCGATCTCGGCGAGGATCACGGCACGCCGATCGATCCGCTCGCGGCCGACCGCATCGAGGTGATCCGCGGCCCGGCGACCTTGCGCTACGGCTCGCAGGCGATCGGCGGCGTCGTCAACGCCACCAACAACCGCATTCCCGACACCGTGCCGAAGGACGGCTTCAGCGCCGAACTGCGCGGCGGAGCGAGCAGCGGCGATCGCGGCCTCGATGGCGCGGTGCTGCTCGACGCCGGCAAGGACAATGTGGCGATTCATGCCGATGCGTTCGGTCGCAACAGCGCCAGCTACAACATCCCCGCCTATCCCTATCTCAACGATCCGACCCGCGCCTTCGGCGGACGGCAACCGAACTCGGCGGCACGCTCTTACGGAGAATCGCTCGGCGGCTCTTATTTCTTCGACGGCGGCTATGCCGGCCTCGCCGTGTCGCAGATCAACAGCCTCTATCATATCCCCGGCATCGACGGCGAAGACCATGGCACCCGCATCGACATGCGGCAGACGAAAGTCACCGGCAAGGGTGAATTCCGCCCGCAGTCGGCGGCGATCGACGCGATCCGCTTCTGGCTCGGCGCGTCCGACTACAAGCACAACGAGATCGGCTACCTCAACGCCAACGACCCGACGAGCGACGGCGTGCGGCAGACTTTCACCAACAAGGAGCAGGAAGCGCGCGTCGAGATGCAACTCGCGCCGTTCGACCTGCGCTTCGCGTCGATGACCACAGCCATCGGCGTGCAGGGCTTCCATCAGGAACTGACCGCGCCATCCCCTGATGGCGCCGGCCTGTTCGATCCGAACCGAACACAGAGCCTCGCTGCCTATGCGTTCAACGAGTTCAAGTTTTCGGAGACCTGGCGCGCGCAGCTTGCCGGACGCATCGAAAGCAATCGCGTCACCGGCTCGTCCCCGGACATTCCGTCCGGCGACCTCGCGACCTCCGACCGCACACGCAACTTCCTGCCGAAGAGCGGCAGCATCGGCCTGCTCCACGATCTGCCGTGGGACATGGTCGGCAGCGTCACCGCGCAATATGTCGAGCGCGCGCCGCGCGCGCCCGAACTGTTCTCGCGCGGCGGGCATGACGCCACCGGCACCTTCGACATCGGCAATCCCAACCTCAATGTGGAAGTGGCGAAGTCGCTGGAAATCGGCCTCAAGCGCGCCAAGGGGCCGTTCCGGTTCGAGGCCAACGCCTATTACACGCGGTTCGACGGCTTCATCTTCCGCCGTCTCACCGGCGAAATGTGCGATGACGATTTCGCCTCCTGCACACCGGGCGGCGCGGGCACCGAGCTGAATCAAGCGATCTACTCGCAGCGCGACGCGATCTTCCGCGGCGGCGAATTCCAGTTCCAGTGGGACGTGGCGCCGATGGGCAGCGGGCTGTTCGGTATCGACGGGCAATACGACTTTGTCCGCGCCACTTTCACCGACGGCAGCAACGTGCCGCGCATCCCGCCGCAGCGGCTTGGCGGCGGCGTGTACTGGCGCAATGCCAACTGGCTGGCGCGCGTCAACCTGCTGCACGCATTCTCGCAGAACGACGTCTCGGCGAATGAAACCGGGACGCCGGGCTACGACAATCTGCGCGCGCAGATCAGCTACACCGAAAAGCTGAAGAACGACCCGAGCGGCATCAAGCAGTTCACGGTCGGCATCAGCGGCGACAACCTGCTGGATCAGGCGATGCGCAATGCGGTGTCCTACACCAAGAACGAGGTGCTGATGCCCGGACGCACCGTGCGGGTGTTCGCCAGCGTGAAGTATTGATGGCTAGAACAAATCGCCCTGCCCGGTCGGGCCGGGCGGTTTGGCTTTCGAGGCGACGGTCTTGATCGGTGCTTTCGCAGCAGGCTTCGGCGCCACCGTGCGCGCCACCGCAGCGCCATTGGCGACCGCGTTCACCGTGCCGTCGGCGAATTCGATCGCGAGCCGCGCGCCGCTTTCGACTTGCGCCGCGCCACGCAGCGGATGCCCGTCCGCGCCGCGCACGAGAGCAAAGCCGCGCTCCAGCACACCGCGATAGGAAAACGCCTTCAACAATTCGCCCAGATGGCCGAGCCGCGCGCCGCGCCGCTCCTGACACACAAAAAACGCACGCGCGGCGCGTGGCGAGAAGTTCGTGCGCGTCATCAGTTCGCGACGACGGCCGACCAGTACGCTGATCGAACGCCGGCCACGATCGCCAAGCACGCCGACCCGCTCGCGATTGAGATCGATGCGGCGACGTAGCATCTGCGGCGACAGTTGCGCCTTGAGCCGGTCGAGCTGGCGGTGATGTACCTGCGCGTTCGCGGCGAGCGCACGCGGCAGGCGCTCCGCCAGGCCATCGAGCCGCTGCCGCTGCTGCTCGAACAGCCGTTCGCGGCGCGGCAGTGCGCGCTCCAGTGCCCGCAGTTCCTTGCGCCGCAATTCGATACCACGCTGCCAGCAGGCGACGCGGCGCGCATGCAGCGCCGCGACCTGCGTCAGCAGATCGGCGCGCACCGGCACCGCCATTTCCGCCGCCGCCGTCGGCGTCGGCGCGCGGCGATCGGAGGCGAAATCAATCAGCGTGATGTCGGTCTCGTGGCCGACCGCGGAAATCAGCGGGATCATGCTCCCCGCCGCGGCACGCACGACGATCTCCTCGTTGAACGACCACAGGTCTTCCAGCGAACCGCCGCCCCGCGCGACGATCAACAGATCAGGCCGGCGCATCGGCCCCTCGACCGGGAGCGCGTTGAAGCCCTCGATCGCCGCCGCCACTTCGGCGGCCGAGGTCTCGCCCTGCACCCGCACCGGCCAGACAATCACATGGCGCGCGAAGCGGTCATTGAGCCGGTGCAGGATATCGCGGATCACCGCGCCGGTCGGCGAGGTGATGACGCCGATCACCTGCGGCAGGAACGGGATGAGCTGCTTGCGGGCCTCGTCGAACAAACCTTCCTTGGCGAGCTTCTTCTTGCGCTCCTCGAGCAGCGCCATCAGCGCGCCGATGCCGGCCGGCTCCAGCGTCTCGACCACGATCTGGTAGTTGGAGCGGCCGGGATAGGTCGTCACCCGCCCGGTGACCACCACTTCCAGCCCCTCCTCGGGCTTGACCCGCATCTTGCCGAACACGCCCTTCCAGATCACGGCATCGATCCGGGCGCTTTCGTCCTTGAGCGCGAAATAGCAGTGGCCGGAGGAATGCGGCCCGCGATAGCCGGAAATCTCGCCGCGCAGCCGCACATGGCCGAACGCGTCCTCGACGGTCCGTTTCAGCGACAGCGACAGTTCGCTGACGGTCAATTCCACAACATTGAGGCGTGCGGCAGCGTCCATTCGGGCCGAATCTCTTGCGGGGGAGGTGTGTCATGGTACACCACCCCGGCAAAACGTTGACAGTCAACAAGAATTCGAACTCAACACAATTCATGGCACTTTTGGCGGATTCCCGACGATGAACATCCTCCTGCTCGGTTCCGGCGGTCGCGAACACGCCCTCGCCTGGAAGATCGCGGGCAGCCCTCTTGCCGATAAACTCACCTGCGCGCCCGGCAATGCCGGCATCGCCCAGGAGGCGGAGCTGGTGGCGCTCGACGTCACCGACCATGCCGCGGTGATCGCTTTCTGCCGCGCCAACGCGATCGAGCTTGTCGTGGTCGGCCCCGAGGCGCCGCTGGTCGCCGGCATCGTCGACGACCTCACCGCCGCCGGCATCAAGGCCTTCGGCCCGACAAAAGTGGCCGCGCAGCTCGAAGGCTCCAAGGGCTTCACCAAGGACCTGTGCCGCGCGAACAACATTCCCACCGCTGCCTATGAGCGCTTCCGCGAGGCCGGCGCGGCTAAGGATTACATCCGCAAGATGGGCGCGCCCATCGTCGTCAAGGCGGACGGGCTTGCCGCCGGCAAAGGCGTCGTCGTCGCCGAAATGCTCGATCAGGCGCTCGACGCCGTCGACATGATCTTCGGCGGCGGTGTCGGCGCCGCCGGCAGCGAGGTCGTGGTCGAGGAGTTCCTCGAGGGCGAGGAAGCCTCGTTCTTCGCGCTGTGCGATGGCGAGACCGCGATCGCGCTCGCCTCGGCGCAGGATCACAAGCGCGTGCTCGACGGCGACAAGGGGCCGAACACCGGCGGCATGGGAGCCTATTCGCCGGCGCCGGTGATGACGCCGGAGATGACGGCGCGCACCATGGACGAGATCGTGCTGCCGACCGTGCGCGCCATGGCGGCGATGGGAGCGCCCTACAAGGGCGTGCTGTTCGCCGGGCTGATGATCACCCGCGATGGCCCGAAGCTGATCGAATACAATGTCCGCTTCGGCGATCCGGAGACGCAGGTGCTGATGCTGCGCATGATGTCCGACATCGTGCCGGCGATGATCGCGGCCTGCGACGGACAGTTGCGCAATTTCGATCTGCGCTGGTATCCCGACGCGGCGCTGACCGTGGTGATGGCGGCGAAGGGTTATCCGGGCACCTACGAGAAGAACACGGTGGTCGACGGCCTCGACGCTGCCGCGCAGCTTGAGGGGGTCGAGATTTTCCACGCTGGCACCGCCGCCCGCGACGGCCAGATTGTGGCGACCGGCGGCCGCGTGCTCAATGTCTGCGGCATCGGCAAGGGTGTCGGCGAAGCGCAGGCGCGCGCTTACGCCGCCGTCGATGCCATCAGATGGCCGGGCGGATTCTGCCGCCGCGATATCGGCTGGCGTGCGATCGAACGCGAACGTGGCGGCCGTTAAATTTTCGTCATGTTCTGACAGCGTCAAAGCACTTTCACGCTTGCGTGACTCGCGCCGTAAACTTGCATAGCGAATGAGCATCACGCATCGCTGCCGTGAAAATTTCGCGCGGCGCATAACCGTCAGATAAAATCGCGCATCGTTCGCATGGCTCGCATGCGTGCCTCCGATGATGCGCCGCCGCATTCGTCTCCTAGCTTTCGCGTCGAGGGCGACCCTTCCCGACTCAACGTGGAGCTCAACCATGATCAAAACTGTTTTCACCGTGATGACGCTTGCTGCAATCGCTGCCGCGTCTCCCGCCCTCGCGGCGACGCATCACCGCGCCGCGGCCCGTGCCGACGCCGAGGCCGCTTACGCCCGCGCCAGCGCGGCGGATACCGCCTATACCAGCCGCTCCAACCTCGTGGTCGACAACGGTCAGGTGGTGGGCGCCGACCCGGACCCGTTCATCCGCACCATGATCGAGCGCGATCACGGGCTGCAGGCCGACTGACCCAAACCATGGAGCCCGATTCGGATCGGGCTCCATTTTTTCAGGAACAAGGTGACGAGCGCGCCACGCGCGTCGTAGGCTGGGCGACCAGCAACGAACGCGCCGAGTGTGGTGATGTCCGATCTCGCCGACCTGTTTCCCGGATACGAGTCCCACTGGATCACCACATCCGCGGGCAAATTGTTCGCCCGCACCGGCGGCAGTGGTCCGCCGCTGCTGCTGCTGCACGGCTATCCGCAATCCAACGTGATGTGGCATCGCGTGGCGCCGGCGCTGGCCCAATCGTTCTCATTGATCATCGCCGATCTGCCGGGCTACGGCTGGTCCGAGGTTCCGGAGGCCGACGCCAACCACGCCCCCTATGACAAGCGATCGATGGCGAAGGCCATGGTTGAGCTGATGGAGAAGCTCGGCCATATCCGCTTCCGCCTCGCCGGACACGATCGCGGCGGCCGGGTCTCGTATCGTCTCGCGCTCGACCATCCGCACCGGCTGGAAAAGCTCGCCACCCTCGACATCGTGCCGACCTATGACATGTGGCAAAACATGAACCGCAACATGGCCATCAAGGTGTGGCACTGGCCGTTCCTGGCGCAGGCGCACCCGCTGCCGGAAATGCTGATCGAGAAAGCGCCGGTCGCCTATTGCGACTGGAAGATGGCGAGCTGGACCAAGAGCAAGGACCTCTCCGCGTTCGACCCGCGCGCACTCGCGCATTATCGCGCGGCGATCTCCGATCCGCTGCGCATCCATGCCCAGTGCGAGGATTATCGCGCCGGCTGCTACCAGGATTACGCCAATGACGAAGCAGACCGTACTGCCGGCAAGATGATCGAATGCCCCATGCTGGCGCTGTGGGGCTCGGCCGGAATCCCCAACGAAACCGGTGGGCCGTTGCCGATCTGGAAAACATGGGCGCGCGACGTGCGTGGCCAGCCGATCGACAGCGGGCATTTCCCGCCCGAGGAAAATCCGCAGGCGACGGCGCAGGCGCTGCTCGATTTCTTCAAGGCGTGAGTGCCGCTATGCCTCTCGACCGCGACGCAGCGTTCAGCGGCACCAAACCGGTGCCCGATGCGTTGCGCTTCGACGCACAGCGGCTCGCTGATTTCATGGCCACGCGGGTCGAAGGCTTCGTCGGCCAGCTAACGGTCACGCAGTTCAAGGGCGGCCAATCGAATCCGACTTATCTGCTGGAGACACCGGCACGGCGTTACGTGCTTCGCCGCAAGCCGCCGGGTGCGCTACTGCCGTCGGCGCACGCGGTGGATCGCGAATATCGCGTCATCGCTGCGCTCGCCGCGCAGGATTTCCCGGTCGCGAGACCGGTCGTCGCCAGCGATGACGCCTCCATCGTCGGCACACCATTCTATGTGATGGATTACGTCGCCGGCCGCGTGTTCTGGGAACCATTCATGCCGCCGGCGACCGTAGCCGAGCGCGGAGCAGTCTATGATTCCATGAACGAGACGATCGCGCGGCTGCACGGTTTTGACCCGGCGGCGATCGGCCTCGCCGACTTCGGCAAGAGCGAGAACTATGTCGGCCGGCAGATCGTACGCTGGTCGCAGCAATATCGCGCGTCGGAAACCGAAGCCATCGACGAGATGGAGAAGCTGATCGCCTGGCTGCCGCAGCATGTGCCGCCGCAGATCGCGACGCGCTTGATCCACGGCGATTACCGGCTCGACAATCTGATCATCGCTACCGGCGCACCGCGCGTTGTTGCGGTGCTCGATTGGGAGTTATCGACGCTGGGCGATCCGCTCGCCGACTTCGCCTATCACCTGATGGCATGGCACATGCCGTATTCCGAGAGCGCGGCCGGTACAGCATCGCTCATCGGCCACGATCTCGCGGCGCTCGGCATTCCGGCGATGGACGACTACGTCGCGCTTTATGCCGCGCGTACCGGCTTCGATCCGCGCCCGCACCTCGACACCTATCTCGCCTACAACTTCTTCCGCATCGCCGCGATCCTGCAGGGCATCATCGGCCGCGTTCGCGACGGCACCGCCACCAGCGCGCACGCGCCGGCCAAAGCGGCGATGATCCGTCCGCTCGCCGTCACGGCGTGGCGGTTCGCACAGCGCGCCGGAGCGTGAGCGCGTAAGCGTTTCGGCGGCCTCTCAAATTTTACGGATTTCCATCGTGGTTCATTCAGGCGCCGCCGCTAGGCTCGCCTCATGTCCACGGTCAGCAGAACAACGCGGACCTCATCGACGCTCGGTACCCTGCGCAAGCTGCCACGGGTTGCCGACGCGCCGCCCGTGCGCGACATTGATCCGGACCCGCATCATCGCCGGCAGGACGAACAGCCGCCCTCGGACCGGCCGGGCCAGCACGTCGACAAACTGGTGTAACCGCTTTTACCGGCGCGCCGCGAAGAAATCCCTGAGCAGCACCGCCGCGTCGGTCTCGCCGATGCCGCCATAGACCTCCGGCCGGTGATGGCAGGTCGGCGACCCATAAAGCCGCACGCCGTGGTCCACCGCCCCACCCTTGGGGTCGCCCGCGCCGTAATAAAGCCGACGGATGCGCGCGAACGAGATCGCCGCCGCGCACATCGGACACGGCTCCAGCGAGACATAGAGATCGCAGTCGATCAGCCGCTCGGAACCGAGCGCGGCCGCCGCCTGCCGCAGCGCCAGCATCTCCGCATGCGCGGTCGGATCGCGGTCCGCGAGCGTGCGGTTGCCGGCGCGGGCGATCACGGCGCCGTCCCTGACCACTACCGCGCCCACGGGCACCTCGCCGCGCGCCGCCGCGGCGCGAGCCTCATCGAGGGCGATATCCATGAAACCCGGCATCGGACGTGCAGCCTCATTCCGCGGACCCGACGACACACCTTGTGCCGCCCGGTACGCCCTTATACACGTCGCCAGAACCGCAGGAATGGCCCTGCCCGCAAGGTCCGCTATGCCCGACGCCCCGCGCAACGACAAATCCGGCGAGCGCATCGCCAAGGTGATGGCGCGCGCCGGGCTCGCCTCGCGGCGCGAGGCGGAAGCTTGGATCGCCGCCGGCCGCGTCAGCGTCAACGGCGCGGTGATTACCTCGCCGGCGCTCAATGTCTCGGCGCGCGACGTGATCGCCGTCGACGGCGAGCCGATGCGCACGCGCGAGCGCACCCGGCTGTTCCTCTACAACAAGCCGGCCGGGCTGGTGACAACCCATTTCGATCCCGAAGGCCGGCCGACGATCTTCGGCGCGCTGCCAAAGGATCTGCCGCGCGTGATCAGCGTCGGGCGGCTCGATCTCACCACCGAGGGCCTGCTGCTGCTGACCAACGACGGCGGGCTCGCGCGTGCGCTGGAACTGCCGTCCACCGGATGGCTGCGGCGCTATCGCGTGCGCGCGTTCGGCCGCGGCCTGACGCAGCAGCAGCTCGACGGGTTGCGCGACGGCATCACCGTCGACGGCATCCGCTACGGCGCGATCGAGGCGACGCTGGAGCGACAGCAAGGGGCCAATGTGTGGCTGTCGTTCGCGATCCGCGAGGGCAAGAACCGCGAGGTGCGCAACGTGCTGCGCTCGCTCGATCTGCATGTGAACCGGCTCATTCGCGTTTCCTACGGCCCGTTCGCGCTCGACGACCTGCCGGAGGGCGCGGTGCGCGAGGTCGATACGCCAGTCCTGAAAACGACACTCGGCCCAGAGATCGTCAAGGCGGCGCAATGCGACTTCACCGCCCCGGTGTTCGACCATCACGACAGCGATGCGCTGCCGGCGCGCGAGCGGAAAGAGCGTCAGAGAGATCGGAAGAACGACCGGCGCGAACAGAAGCCGGAACGGAAAGCCGAGCGCGGCGAGCGTGGCGAACGCCACCCGCGCGATGCGCGTCAAGCTCCGACAAAATCTTCACGGAAGAAATTCGAATCCGGCTCCGGTCGCGGCGACCGAAAACGGCACGACGACACACGCAACGATACCAAACGCGGCAATCAGCGCGCTGATCAGCACAGTGACGCCAAGCGGGATGCCAAACCCGCCGCGCCGCCGCGCAACCGTAAGAACCGCCGCGACCGCACCGGCGGCCCGCGCCCGTCGAGGCCCCGCTGATGCGCGTCATCGCCGGCCGGCTGCGCGGGCGCAATCTCGCCGCGCCGAAGTCGCAGAGCATTCGCCCGACCGCCGACCGGCTGCGCGAAAGCCTGTTCAACACGCTGATGCACGCCTATGGCGATCCGGTCAGCGGCGCGCGCGTGCTTGATCTCTTCGCTGGCACCGGCGCGCTCGGCATCGAGGCGATCTCGCGCGGCGCAGCTTATTGCCTGTTCGTCGACGACGGCGCCGAGGCGCGCGCGCTGCTGCGGCAGAATGTCGAGACGCTCGGCCTTGCCGGCGTCACGCGGATCTTTCGCCGCGATGCCGCGACGCTCGGCCCCGCGCATCCGATCGAGCCGTTCTCGCTGGTGTTCGCCGATCCGCCCTACGGCAAGGATCTGGGCACCCGCGCCATTCTCTCAGCGCGCGACGGCGGCTGGCTCGCGCCCGGCGCGCTGATCGTGCTGGAAGAAGCGACGAGCGCGGCGGTCGCCGCGCCGGAGGGTTTCACCGAGCTGGAGCGCCGGCGCTACGATGACACCGAGTTCGTGATCATGCAGCAGGTGGCGAGTTAGCGCCGTCCGAACAATCTTTCGATGTCGGTGAGCTTCAATTCCACATAAGTGGGGCGGCCGTGGTTGCACTGGCCGGAATTGGGCACCGCTTCCATCTCGCGCAGCAGCGCGTTCATCTCCTCGGGCTTGAGCCGGCGTCCGGCGCGCACCGAACCATGACACGCCATGGTCGCGGCGACGTGCAGCAAACGGCGCTCCAGCGGCAGCGCCTCATCCCATTCCGCCATGTGCTCGGCGAGATCGCGCACCAGCGCGCGCGCATCGACCTCCCCCAGCATCGACGGCGTCTCGCGCACCGCGATCGCGCCTGGCCCGAACGGCTCGATGGCGAGGCCGAACCGCGCCAATTCCTCGGCAAGCGCGATCAGCCGCTCCACATCGGCCTCGTCGAGTTCGACGATTTCCGGAATCAGCAGCATCTGCCGTGCCACGCCATGATCGGCGAGCGAGTTCTTCATCCGTTCGTAGACGAGCCGCTCATGCGCCGCATGCTGGTCGACGATCACCAGTCCATCCTGCGTCTGCGCGACAATGTAAGTGTCATGCAACTGCGCCCGCGCCGCCCCGAGCGGCTTCGCCATCAGGTCAGGTGCCGGCGCTGCCATCTGCTCGGCGCGAATGTCGGCAACCGGCCCGCCGGTGTCGAACACCGCTTGTGCCGCCTCGGCCAAGCCACCACGCAGCGGCACCACATCGCCGAGCGGCCGCGCCGGCGACTGCCGCCAGTCGTATCCTCCAACAGGAACGCCCCTTGGCGGCGTCACCGCCGGACGGAATGCGGCGATGGTGGCGCTGCCACCGGTCGTCGCCGTGCGTTGGCCGTCGCGCGCCAGCGCGGTTTTCAGCGCATTGATCAGCAGCGAGCGGATCAACCCCGGATCGCGGAAGCGCACTTCCGTTTTCGCCGGGTGCACGTTGACGTCGACCTCGCGCGGATCGAGCGTGACGAACAGCGCGACCTGTGGATGACGGTCGCGCGGTAGATAGTCGGCGTAAGCGGCGCGAACGACGCCGAGCAAAAGCTTGTCGCGCACCGGCCGGCCGTTGACGAACAGATATTGCCCGAGCGCGTTGGCGCGCGAGAGCGTCGGCAGCGCGGCAAAGCCTTCCACCATCGCGCCATGAATCGCGCCCTGCACATCCACCGCGTTGGCACGAAATTCCGCGCCGAGAATGTCGGAGAGCCGCGCCAGTTGCCCCGGCCCGCCCGGCAGCGCCGCCGCCCAGGTCACCGGCAGGCGGTCCTCGCCGGCGAGCGTGAACGCGACGCCCGGCCGGCTCATGGCGAGACGGCGTACCACCTCACGCACCGCTTCGGCCTCGGTGCGGTCGGTCTTCAAGAATTTCAGCCGCGCCGGCGTCGCGTAAAAGAGATCATGCACCTCGACGCGCGTGCCCTGCGGCAGCGCCGCCGGCTTCAACTCGCCCTTGTCGCCGGCATCGACGGTAAGCGCCCAGCCGTGCGGCTCACTCGCATGCCGCGTGGTGATGGTGAGCCGCGCCACAGAGCCGATCGACGGCAGCGCCTCGCCGCGAAACCCGAGCGTATCGATGGCGAGCAGATCGTCGCCGTCGAGCTTCGAGGTGGCGTGGCGCTCCACCGCCAAAGCGAGGTCGTCGCGCGTCATGCCGGCGCCGTCGTCGGTCACGCGGATCAGCCGCCGGCCGCCGGCCTCGGTCGCCACCTCGATGCGCCGCGCGCCGGCGTCGAGCGCGTTCTCCACCAGTTCCTTGACGGCGCTGGCGGGACGCTCGACCACCTCGCCGGCGGCGATGCGGTTGACGATGGCTTCGGAGAGCTGGCGGACGGGCATGAGCGGACTTGAACGGGCCTGATTCGGGATCGGGCCGAGTTTAGGGCGCCGACCCGGCGGGGGCGACCCGCTCCATCCAGCCATGCCCGCTATTCAACGGGGCTTGTTCCGCTCAGTCGAACGACACCTTGCCGCGCATGGATTTCACCGAGGAGCGGATTTTCTTGCCCTCGACGCGGCGTTTCTGTGACGCCTTGGTCGGCTTGGTGGCGCGGCGGACCTGCGGCCGCACCGCCGCCTCGCGGATCAAGGCCAGCAGGCGATCCTGCGCATCGGCGCGGTTGCGCTCCTGGGTGCGGTGCTGCTGGGCGATGATCACCAGCACGCCGTCCTTGGTCATGCGCTTGCCGGCGAGCTGCATCAACCGGATCGCCACGTCGTTGGGCAGCGACGGCGAACGGCGCACGTTAAAGCGCAACTGGACCGCCGACGACACCTTGTTGACGTTCTGACCACCCGGCCCGGAGGAGCGCACAAAGCTCTCCTCCAGCTCGGACTCGTCGAGCGCAATATCGTCGGTGACGCGGATCATCGGCGCAATCTAGCGATGCGCCACGATTTTGTCGCTACTGCCCGATCGCGGTGACGCCGGCCGGCCGGCCGGCGATGGTGACCAGCAGGCCCTGGCTGAGCAACCGCTTCGACACCCGCTTGACGTCGTCGAGCGTAACGGCGTCGATCATCGCATCGCGGCGGGTCATGTAGTCCATGCCGAGGTCATCGTTCTGGATCTGCAACAGTTGCGCCGCGATCTTGCTCGACGTGTCGAGGCCGAGCACATACGAGCCCTTGAGATAGGACTTGGCTTTGGCCAGTTCGTCCGCGGTCGGTCCGCCCTCGGCCATCTTCTTCACTTCCTCGGTGATGATCGTCAGCGCATCACCGGTGCGGTCGGCGCGCACCTGGGTCGAGCCGATCAGCACCGCCGCATGCGCGAACCACGCGAGGCTCGTGTTCACGCCATAAGCGAGGCCCCGCTTCTCGCGCACCTCGCGATAAAGCCGCGACGAGAACGAGCCGCCGCCGAGAATATGGTTGGCGACATACCCCGCCATGAAATCCTTGTCCTTGCGCGCCAGACCCGGCCCGCCGAAGATCACCACCGCCTGCGGCACATTCACGTCGGTGATCAGCCGCTTGCCCAGCCCGCCGATCGTCACGTCCGGCACCGGGCGCAGGTCGGCCTTGGCCGGCAACGCGCCGAATACCTTGTCGATCATCTCGCCCGCCGCCTTGGCGTCGATGTCGCCGACGATGGCGATCTTCAAGCCGTCACGCGCGAACACGCGCTTGGCGAAGCCGCGCAGATCGTCGGCGGTCAGCGTCGGCACGGTCTCGAGCGTGCCTTTGCTCTCGCGGCCGTAAGGATGACCGGGAAACGCCGTCTTCCACCACTGCAGGCCGGCGATGGTGTTCGGATTAGTGCTCTCGCGGCGCAGGATCGCCATCACTTGCCCGCGCACCCGCTCCAGCGGCTCGGCATCGAAACGGGGCTGATTCAGCGCGAGTCGCAGCAAATCCACGGCCTCGGCCCGGTTCTCGTTAAGCACGCGCAGCGAGCCGTAGGTATAGTCGCGGCTGATCGAAAAATTCATCTCGATGGCGCGGCTCTCCAGCCGTTCGTGAAACGTGCGGGAATCGAGTTCGCCCGCACCTTCGTCGAGCATGTTGGTCATCAGGCTGCCGGCGCCGGCCTTGTCGTCGGTGTCCTGCGACGAGCCTCCGCGGAACGAGAAGTTCATCGCCACCAGCGGCACCGCGGATTCGCGCACCAGCCACGCTTCGATACCGGCCGGGCTAACCACCCGCTCGATCGCCACCGCTTGCGCGGCGGCGGGCATCAGCGCGAGAAATGCGACGGCAACAACGGCAGAGACAAGACGCTTCATCATGACTTTTTCTCCGCCGCGAGCGCGCCCGCATCCTTGACGAGATAGCCGGTGACGGAGCGGCGCAGATCGAGCCACTTGCGCGCGGCATCCTGCACCTGCGTCGCGGTGACAGCGCGAATGCGCTCCGGCCACGACTTCACGTCCTCGACGGTCGAACCGGTCGTCAGCGATGCGCCGTACCAGCGCGCCAGCGACGCCTGACTGTCCTGCGCGTAAGCCGCGTCGGCGATCAGTCGCGTCTTCGAGCGCTCGATCTCCTGCGCCGTGACGCCCTTGTCGACAATCCCGGCAATCACCGCGTCGATCGCGGCCTCGAGCTGCGCCAGTGTCACGCCGGGACGCGGCGAACCGCTGAAGCCGAACTTGTTCATGTCGAGCGCACTCGACTGGTACCAGGCCCCGGCATTAGTGGCGAGGTTCTGCTCCATCACCAGCGTGCGATAGAGCCGGCTGTTGGAGCCGGAGCCGAGAATATGCGCCAGCACTTCCAGCGCTTCCGACTCGCCTTTTGCGGCGGTCTTGAACGACGGCACGAGATAATAGCGTTGCACGCTCGGCTGCTGCACGCGCGCGTCGGCGAGCGAGACTGTGCGTGGCGACACCGGCGGCGGCTCCTGCGGGCGCTGGCGTGGCGCGATATCGTTGCGCTTCGCCACCTTGCCATAGGTTTCTTCCGCGAGCTTGCGCACTTCCGCCGGTTCGACGTCGCCGGCGACCACCAGGATCGCATTGTTCGGGGCATAGAAGCGCCGGTAGAAGCCGATCGCGTCGTCTCGCGTCAGCTTCTCCATCTCATGCCGCCAGCCGATTACCGGGTGATGGTAGGGCGAATTGAGGAACAGCGCCGCGTCCATTTGCTCCGACAGTTGCGCGGCCGGGTTGTTGCCGATGCGCTGGTTCTGTTCTTCGAGGATCACGTCGCGCTCCGGCAGCACGACCGCATCGGTGAGAACGAGGCCAGTCATCCGGTCGGCCTCCATCGTCATCATCTGCTTGAGATGCTGGCGCGCGACGCGCTGGTAGTAGCCGGTGTAGTCGGACGAGGTGAAGGCGTTCTCCTGGCCGCCGATCTCGGCCACCACCTGCGAGAAGCGCCCGGCCGGAGCGGCCTTGGTGCCCTTGAACATCAGGTGTTCGAGGAAGTGCGCGAGGCCGGACTTGCCCGGCGTCTCGTCGGCGGAGCCGACGCGGTACCACACCATATGCGTGACCACCGGCGCGCGATGGTCGGGGATCACCACGACCTCAAGGCCGTTGGCGAGCGTGAAATTCGTCACCGTTGCCGCCGCGACGGCGGGGCTCGACACAAAACTCAGGGTAACGGCCAGCGCCGCGGCCGCCGGTGCGAGAAGGCGGACGATCCAGGTTGTCATCATGTATCTCTGACGAGAGAGAAGGTCGGAAAGGCGTTTGGGATCACGACGCCCGCCGCGATCCACGACAGGCCAACTCGCATCACGCAGTTAGCGCTGCAATTCCAGATTCTTGCCTTCGGCTTTGGGCAGGTTCTGGATACCGGTGAGGCCATAAGGCTGCGTCGGCGACGGCGTCTGGTAGCCGACCGGCGGTTCGGTCAGGCTTTCGCGCGCCGGCTCGCCACGGAACACCGCCACGTCCTGCTCGCCGCCGCTCTTGAAGGCGTCGGAGAAGATGTTGCCGACGTAGCCGAGCGCCGAGGGCTTCGAGGGGCGCTCGGATTCTTCCTTGGTGGTGATCTGCGACTCGTCGCGCGTGCCGCGCGAGCGTCCGCTGCGCGCCATTTCGTCGGGACGCAGCGGGCGGCCGTCTTCCATCACTGAATCGTTCTGCAGGTATCGGGCGCTGCGCTTGGCGGCTTTCTCGGCCTTGGCGCGCTTCACGTCCTGGTCCACCGGCCAGTTGGCCGGTGCATTGGCGGCAGCCGCCTCCGGCGCGGGCAGCGCAGTCAGGTTCGGCGGCACCACCAGCGGCGAGCGCTCGCGATAATTGATGCCTTTATCGGAAGACCGAAGCCCAAGCCCTTCCAGCACGTTGCGGAAAATCTTGTTGTCGAAGTCCTCGTCATCGTCGCCATCGGCCGCATAGGCCGCCATGGTCGGCAGCAAAACGGCCAAAGTCGCGGTGGCCAGCAGCACGGCCCGCAGGGAAAGGCGCCAAACCGGGAGTGTGTCGCGCATCGGTTGTCCGTCCTCGCACTCAGAAACTACAGGAATCAGCCCGAAACCCGTCAAATAACCGACGATCGGCACCTGAATCGGCCATCCATCGGCCACCTGGATTTTGCGTCCGATCAGGGCGCTTTTACGGCGCGTGGCCCGATCAGGGATTCATACAGGAGGGCGATGACCCCGGCAACGATCGCCACATCGGCAATGTTAAACACGTACCAGTTGAATCGGCCGTTAACCGTATCGAGGTGCAGGAGGATAAAGTCCACCACCGCCCCATGGACCATGCGGTCGATGGCGTTCCCGACCGCCCCGCCGATGATCAGTCCGATGCCCAGCCCGGACCAGCGGGTCTCCACCCGCGCCAGCCAGATCCAGAGCGCCGCCACCGCCGCGATCTTGAACGCCAGCAGCAGCCACATCCCGGCGATGGTATCCTGTTGCAGCCAGCCATAGCTGATGCCCCGGTTCCAGGTCAGGACGAAGTCCATGAACGGGGTCACCACCACCCGCCCCCGGTTCTCGAGGTCGAGACCTTCCAGCACCCAGAATTTGCTTGCCTGGTCGGCAACCAGCGACAGAACCGCGACAATCAGCCCGAACCGTGTCAGCGGGCCGTAGAGCCATTGACGGATGGAACTCATTCCGCCGCCTTCCGCGTGGCGTCCCATTCGGCCAGCGCCCTGGCATCGCGCGGCGAAACATCCGGATAGCGCTGATCACTGCCGACATCGGGCAGGATCTTCCACGAGCGGGCGCATTTGCGGCCCCGCGCCTCCTTCACCACCACCGCGACGCCCTTCACCTCGGGAATGCGGAACGCGTCGGCCGGTCCCTCGCCCTCGATCAGCGTCGCCGCCGAGGTGATACAGACCTCCGCGAGATCGACATCGACCACCGCGGCGAACAGATCAGCGTCAGCGACATGGATCATCGGATCGGCCTCGAGCGAGGAGCCGATCTTCTTGGCCGCGCGCTCGATCTCCAGCGCGCCGGTGACGACACGACGGACCTGACGCACCTTGCGCCATTTCTCCGCCAACGCATCGTCACGCCACTCCGCCGACACCGGATGGAACAACTGACGATGCACCGACGGCGCGTCGGCGCCGAACCGCGACAGCCACACTTCCTCGCAGGTGAAGCACAGCATCGGCGCGAGCCAGGTCACCGTGGCGCGGAACAGATCATCGAGCACAGTGAGACACGCCTTGCGGCGCATCTCCGAGATCGGATCGCAATAAAGCGAATCCTTGCGCACGTCGAAATAGAATGCCGAGAGATCGGCGGTCATGAACGCCGACACCACCGCGAAGATGCGCTTGTAGTCGAAATCGGCATACGCCTTGCGCACCGTCTGATCAATCTCGGTCAACCGATGCAGCATATAACGTTCGAGCTCCGGCATTTTCGAGAGCGGCACGCGATCGTCGTCGTGGAAATGCGCGAGCGAGCCGAGCATCCAGCGGAACGTGTTGCGCAGCTTGCGATAGGTTTCGACCGTGGTCTTGAGGATTTCCGGACCGATGCGCAGATCGTCGGCATAATCCGACGCACACACCCACATGCGCAGGATATCGGCGCCGGAATTCTTGATCACGTCCTGCGGCGCGGTGACGTTGCCGAGCGACTTCGACATCTTGCGGCCGTGCTCGTCGAGCACGAAGCCGTGCGTCAGCACGACGTCGTAAGGCGCGCGGCCGCGCGTCCCGCAGCTTTCCAGCAGAGAGGAATGGAACCAGCCGCGGTGCTGGTCCGATCCTTCGAGATACATCACCGTGTCGTCGCCGCCGTCCTTGATGCGGCGGATGCCGGCGAGCGACGGGAAATGCTTCAGGTCTTCCAGCACGAAAGCGTGCGTCGAGCCGGAATCGAACCACACGTCGAGAATGTCGTCGACCTTCTTCCAGCCGTCCGACGCACGGCTCCCAAGGAAACGCTCCGTCGCGCCGGCCGCATACCAGGCATCGGCGCCTTCTTCCTCGAACGCCTTGGCGATGCGCGCATTGACTTCGGCATCCTGCAGGATGGTCGTGGTGCCGTCGGCATTCTCCTTGATGAACACCGCGATCGGCACGCCCCAGGCGCGTTGGCGCGAGATCACCCAGTCGGGACGGCCGGAGATCATGCCGTTGATGCGGTTCTCACCTGCTGCCGGCACCCAGCGCGTTTTGGCGATGGAGTCGAGCGCGCGCTCGCGCAGGGTGCGATGATCGTTGGCCGCGGACGATGCCGGCGACAAGGTGAACTCCTTGTCCATGGCGATGAACCATTGCGGCGTGTTGCGGAAGATCACCGGCTTCTTCGAGCGCCACGAATGCGGATACTGATGCTTCAGCCGCCCTCGCGCGATGATGTTGCCGGCTTCCGCCAGCGCTTTGATCACCGCCTCGTTGGCGTCGCCCTTCTCGCCCTTGTCGTTGATGACGCGCTTGCCCTCGAAGCCAGGAGCAGCCGCAGTCAGCGCGCCATTCTCGTCGACAGTGTACGGGATCGCACTTGCGATGCCGCGCGCCTCGAGCGCGCGCGCATTCGCCATCCAGATATCGAAGTCCTCGCGGCCGTGGCCCGGCGCGGTGTGGACGAAACCGGTGCCGGTATCATCGGTGACGTGATCGCCGTCGAGCAGCGGCACCTGGAAGTCATAGCCTTTCCCGGCGAACGGATGCTTCAGCGTCATGCCGGCGAGCACCGCCGGCGGCACATCGGCAATTTTCTCGAACGCCGTGACGCGCGCCTGCTTGAACACGTCCGCCGCCAGTTTATCGGCGAGGATAAACAGCTCGCCGGTCTTGGCCCAGTTGTCCGCCGGCGCGTCGGTGACCTTGTAGAGGCCGTAGTTGATCTTCGACGAGAACGAGACCGCGCGGTTGCCGGGCAGCGTCCACGGCGTCGTCGTCCAGATCACGACATTCGCGTTCGACACCGCATTAAACGCAGCGGCGATGTCCTTCGCAGCCGCGTTTTCATCAAGCGAAACGTCGGCCACCGGAAATTTCACCCACACCGTGTCGGAGGTGTAGTCCTCGTATTCCACTTCGGCTTCGGCGAGCGCGGTCTTCTCGACCACCGACCACATCACCGGCTTCGAGCCGCGATAGAGCGTGCCGTTCGCCGCGAACTTCATGATCTCGCGGGCGATCTGCGCCTCGGCCGGGAAGCTCATGGTCGTGTAGGGATGATCCCAGTCGCCCTCGACGCCGAGGCGCTTGAACTCCTCGCGCTGCACGTTGAGCCACTTGTCGGCATAGGCACGGCACTCCTTGCGGAACGCGATCATCGCCGCCGGGTCGCTCAGGTCGGGCTTCTTCTTGTTCTTGGAGCGGTAGTTCTCTTCCTCGATCTTCCATTCGATCGGCAGGCCGTGACAGTCCCAGCCCGGCACATAGTTCGAGTCATGGCCGAGCATCTGCTGGCTGCGGGTCACCACGTCCTTGAGGATCTTGTTGAGGGCGTGGCCGATATGGATGTTGCCGTTGGCGTAGGGCGGGCCGTCGTGCAGCACGAATTTCGGGCGGCCCTTGGCCTCCTCGCGCAACTGCCGATAGAGATCGGTCTTCTGCCAGCGGGCCAGCAGTTCCGGCTCCTTCTGCGGCAGGCCGGCGCGCATCGGGAAATCCGTCTGCGGCAGGAACAGGGTCTCGGAGTAGTCGCGTCCGGCGGCGGAACCAGCCATAGAGCTGGTCTTGTCGGACGGTGGGGTCTTGTCTGCGGTCATTCTGGGGCCTTCCTTGGCCGGGTTACTACCACAGGTGCCGGTTTGTGAAAGTAGACCAGAGGCCGGATCGCCGACCGGGGCATTCCACATGGCCAGCCGCCACATTGTCAGCCACTTTTTACCGCTCTAGGTTCGGGGCGGATTGGAGGCCCTCTGCCATGAGACGTCGCATTTTCCTCGCGGTTCTGACCCTGACTGTCGGTTTCAGCCTGACGGCCGCCCCCGCGCTGGCGCAGCAAAGCGCGCTCATGCCCGGCATCTCGCTCGGCGGCAGCAACAAGCCGAAGCTGACCCCCGAGCAGCAGGAAAAGCAGGACCGCCTCGATCGCGCCTACAAGGCGGCGACGGATTCGCAGCCCGCCGGCAAGCCGGTCGATCCCTGGGGCAATGCCCGCGCCCCGACCCACGGCGCGCAGGTGACGGACAAGCCGGTCCAGCGTCGCCGCTAAGCGGCGCGTCAGACTGTCCCCAACCGCGGAAACGCATCCGGCGAGCGCGCCAGCACCGCGCGCGCCTGCGCGGCGTCGTCGCGCATCTGCCGCTTCAGCGGCTCGATGCCGTCGAAACGCGCCTCGCCGCGCAGCCAGCCGATGAAGGCCACATCAAGCACGCGGCCGTAGAGATCGCCGGCAAAATCGAACAGGAACACTTCCAGCAGCGGTGCACCGTTATCGAAGGTGGGTCGGCGGCCGAAGCTGGCCACGCCGTCGTAACGCCGGCCATCGAGGCCGCAGCGCACCGCATAGATGCCGTGCTTCAATCCGCAGGCTGGATCGAGCTTGAGATTGGCGGTGGGAAAACCGAGGTCGCGCCCGCGTTTCTCGCCGTGGATCACCGGTCCGCTCACGAACCATGGCGACCCCAGGAGTTCGGCGGCCTCCACCACCTGGCCGTTGGTGAGCGCGACGCGGACTGCCCCGGACGACACCGGCCGGCCCTCGTCCTGCAGCGGCGGCACGATATCCACCGCGAATCCGAGACGCCGCCCCGCCTCCGCCAGCTTGTCCGGCGAGCCGCCCCGCGCCTTGCCGAAATGGAAATCGAAGCCGATCGCCGCGCCGCCGATGCTGAAACGGCCGGTCAGGATCTCGTCGATGAAAGCCTCGGCGGACAGGCCCGACAATGCCGCGTCGAACCGCATCACAAAGGCCCCGTCGAGCCCGGTCGCGGCCAACAGCTGCAGCTTCTGCCGCTCGTCACTGAGCCGGAACAGCGGCTCCTGCGGGCGGAAAAAACTGCGCGGATGCGGCTCGAAGGTCAGCGCCGCGGCCGGGCGGCCGAGCGCCCGCGCCTGCCGCAGCGCCGCGTCGATCACCGACCGATGGCCGCGATGCACGCCGTCGAAATTGCCGATCGCCACTACCGCGCCGTGGAGCGGCCCGGCGGCGATATCGGCCGCGCCGCCGCGCATGACGGCAAACGACGGGGCTGGATTGTCAGGGGATCCGGTCAAAGTTGGCGGGCTCGTTGCACGGGGCGGAAACTGTGGTTTCGCCGCGGTTCCGTCAAGCCATCCGTTAGCAGCCGTTAACCCTGTCAAACCCGCTTAACCGCTTGTTCAATCGCGGCTGATAGGGGATGGCCTCTGGTTCAGCGTGGGGGATAAGGCTCATGGCCGTCAATCTGTCGATGCCGGTGCTCGTGGTCGACGACTACACCACGATGATCCGCATCATCCGTAACCTGCTGCGCCAGCTCGGCTTCGAACATGTGGACGACGCCACCGACGGCAGCGCCGCACTCGCCAAGATGCGGGAGCGCCAATACGGCCTCGTCATCTCCGACTGGAACATGGAGCCGATGACCGGCTACGACCTGCTGCAGACCGTGCGCGCCGACGAAACGCTCGCCGAAACGCCGTTCATCATGATCACGGCCGAATCCAAGACCGACAACGTGCTCGCCGCCAAGCGCGCCGGCGTGTCGAACTACATCGTCAAGCCGTTCAACGCACAAACGCTCAAGAGCAAGATCGACGCGGTGTTCGCGGAGCAGAAAGAGCCGACCCCGGCCTGAGCCACTACCAGCGCAGCCGCGCCGTCGCCGCCATCGGCAGCGCGCCAACGCCCGCGAACATCTTCGCCAGCATCGTCGCGTCGGGCGCATCGCGCGCGCCCAACTCCTCGGCATGAATGCCGGACGTCACAAACAGGAAATCGAGCCCGAGATTGCGCGCGCCGGTGAAATCGGTCCGCACCGAATCGCCGATCGCCAGCATGCGTGAGCGCGCGACCGGCGCGCCGGCGAATTTTTCCGCTGCCGCGAATGCCGCTTCATAGATCGGCGCATAGGGCTTGCCGGCATAGAGCACGTCGCCACCGAGATCACGATAGAGATCGGCGAGCGCGCCGGCGCAATAGATGATGCGGCCGCCCTTCTCCACGATTACGTCCGGATTGGCGCAGGCCATGAACAGCGATCGGGACCGGGCACGCCCGAGCATGTCGCGATAATTCTCCGGCGTCTCAGTGTCGTCGTTGAACAACCCGGTGCAGACGATGAAATCGGCGTCATCCACGCCGGCGAAGCGCACATCGATGCCGGCGAACACCGAGCGGTCGCGCTCCGGCCCGAGATGAAACACCGACTGACCGGCGCGCGCGCGGATCGCGCCGCGCGTCAGGTCGCCCGAGGTGACGATGGTGTCGTAGGCGGTGCGCGGCACATTCAGGCGATCGAGTTGGGTGTAGACATCAGCATTGGCGCGCGGCGCATTGGTGATGAGGATCACCCGGCCGCCGCCGGCGCGATAATGCGAAAGCGCTTTCACAGCATCGGGAAACGCGGCGACGCCGTTGTGGATCACGCCCCAGACGTCGCACAGCAGCGCGTCATAGCGTCCGGCCAGAACCGACAATCGGCTATCGAGAGAAACGGTCATGCGGACCGGTATCGACGCAGCGGCATCACGGCGTCAAGAGCACGTCGCCACGACTCACGCCGGCATGTTCTGCTGCGGCACGAAATCGGGCGCGGCAAGCACAGAGGCGGGATCGTCCGGCGTGAGCTGCTGCGCCGGCGTACCGCCAAAGGTTTTCGCATCGAGCGCGGTGGCCTGCGGCATGGCCGGCGGCGCGGCAGGCATCGCGGTTGAATGGGCGGTTGGATTGGCGGACAGATCGCCGGCCAACGTCTGGCCGTGCAACGCTTCCGGGCGTACCGGGCGCGGCGGCGAGAACAGGAAGCCCTGGCCGAACTTCACATCGTAGTCGAGCAGATCGACCACCATGGTCTCGCTTTCGATCCGTTCGGCGATCAGTTCGATGCCGAACCGGGCCAGCAGATTGGAGAGATCGGCTGCGTCAATGTCGCTCTGCCCGGCCGCGGCCTTGTTCAGCAGCAGCTTCGCCGGTGCCTTGAGGAAGCGGAAACCGCGGTCGAACAACTCCTTCGGCTCCATCCGCAGATCGGTGACGTGATCGAGCGAGAAGCGGAAACCGAGATCAGCAAGCGCGGCGAGCCCTTCATGCTCGATCGCGCCGAACGAACGATAGGCGTTCTGGCGGAATTCGAACACCAACGACGGCGCCAGCGCGCGGTTCGCCTGCATGAAATCGTGCAACTGCCGGAAATAAGCCGGATCGGTCAGCGTCGACATGCTGATGTTGCAGAACAGACCGACATCGCGGTTCTTCAACAGCAGACGCCGCACCACCTGCACGCAGCGGAACAGCAGCAGGTTGTCGATCTTCGGCATGATGCCGCCGGCTTCGGCGTAATCGATGAACTCGTCCGCCGGCACCACGTCGCCGTCCTGCGTGCGCAGCCGGCTCATCGCCTCGTAGTAGCGCACCTTGCGCTGCGGCAGCGTGACGATCGGCTGCAGATAGAGATCGACGCGATGGCTGTCGATCGCGCCAGCGATGGTGGCGATGATGCCGTCGCGGCTCATGCCCTTGAAGCGGCCAGTCTCGGGCCTAGCAGACGGCACAGCGGGTGCCGGGGCCGGCATCGCCACCGCGACCGGTTCGGGCGCCGCATCCTCCGGTGCAATGTCGTCCGTGGTCAGCAGCAGCGGCGACGGATCGCCGAGCATGACCGGCGGCGGCATCGGCTCAAGTGCCGCGAGGCTGTGCGTCGCCAGGGCCGCTGCGGATGAGCTTGCCGGAGCGGCGCTCGTCAAAGCATGGCCGCGCAACCGCGTGTCATGCAGCGCCACCGTCTCGGCCAGTTGCTTCACCAGCGCGCCGAGCTCACCCATTTCGGCGGCGATCGGATCGACCGCGCCGCGCGCGCGGTTGACGGTGGAATCGACCCGCTCCTCCATCGCCGTCAGACGGCGGCCCAGTTCGGCCACCTGGCGCGCGAGGTCGGAAGTTCCCCGCGACAGGTCGCCGATCTGGTCGCCCAGATCCATCCGATCGCGCAGGCGGGTGCTCACCGCATTATAGAGAACGAGGCAGATCAGCGCCGCGAGCGCGACGATCGCCGACTGGATCACCGGCAGGCCGGCGGCCAGAAACAGGACGGCGCCCAGCGAACTCGCCATCAGCACCATGCAGACGGCCACGAAAGTGGCGGTCAGGCGTCGCATGATCCGTTCCCCGGCCTATCGGCCTATTCTCGCGCGTGAACCCCTGGCGCGGCGAGTGATTCGCAGCCCCCGCGCCACTGTCCATGACCCCGCCGCCCGGTGCAACGGGGAAACTCCTGCTATGGTAACGCAACCCTGATGCCGCCCGCCCCGACCCCATTCCTGATGAGCCTGAAAGCCGCCGTGGAGCGCGCGCCCGGCCGCGCGCTGGCCTGGTTCCTGCTGCTGCACGTCACAGTCTGGACCGTCCTGCCGACGATCCTCTACCCGAACCTGCCGCTCGATCTGATTGAGGCCATGACCTATGGCCGGGAATGGCAACTCGGCTACGACAAGCTGCCGCCGCTGCCATGGTGGATGGTGGAGATCGTCTGGCGGCTCCTCGGCCAGAACCTCCACGCCGATTTCGCCTATTACCTGATGGCGCAGGTGGTGGTGGCCATCGCCTTCATCGCGGTGTGGGCGGTGGCGCGGCCGATGGTCGGCGCCGCCGGCGCATTGACCGCTCTCTTCATCGTCGACGGCCTGCACTACCTCAACTTCACCGCGGCCAAGTTCAATCACGACGTGGTGCAACTGCCGCTGTGGGCGCTCGCTGGCTATGCGTTCCACCATGCGCTGCGTAAGCGGGACATCCGTTACTGGTTGCTGCTCGGGTTCACCATCGGCGCCGCGCTATGGGCCAAATATTTCGTGGTGATGCTGGCGGCCCCGATGGCGCTGTTCATGATCTTCGACCGCGACGCGCGCGTACACTGGCGCACGCCGGGGCCGTATCTGGCGATCCTGGTCGCGCTTGTCGTCATGGCGCCGCATCTGGTCTGGCTGGTGCAGAACGATTTTCTGCCATTTGCGTATGCGGAGGCGCGGGCCAAGCCTTCGCGCGGCATGATCGATCACATCTGGCATCCGCTGCAATTCATCCTCGGCCAGTGGTTCTTCATGATTCCGGCGCTCGGCATTGCCGCGACGCTCTATTATCCACGCGCGCGCGAGGCGCCGCCCAGCGGCGATGCGTTCGATCGCCGCATCGTCTCGCTGCTCGCGTTCGGACCCGCCGCCGCGACGGCGGCGCTCGCCGCGATCAGCGGGCGCGGCACCATCGCCATGTGGGGCTATCCGCTGTGGATGTTCCTCGGCCTGTGGCTGGTGCTGATGTCGCGGTCGCTGCTCACCGAATTGCGCTTCGCGCGCGCCTTCACCGCCTGGGCCGTGGTGTTCATCGGCCTCGCATCCGTGTTTATCGTCTCCTATGCGGTGATGCCGGCGTTCGACCATCGCTACCGCGCGGTGTTCTTCCCCGGCGGCGAACTCGGCCGCGAACTCACCGTGCGCTTCCGCACGCTCACCGGAAAGCCGCTCGCCTATATCGTCGGCTCGATGTGGGACGGCGGCAATGCCGCGCATTACTCGCCGGAGCGCCCGCAGCCGCGCGTGCTGATCGACGGCAAGCCGGCGCGCGCACCGTGGATCGATCTCGCCGATCTGCGCAGCAAGGGCGCGGTGATCGTCTGGACCGACGGCGATCCTGCCGTGCTGCCGGTGCAGTTCCGCACCGTAGCCGCCGATGCGGAAATCCAGCCGCCGCTCGTCTTGCCCTATCGCCGTGGCGAGGGCAGCGTGCATGTCGGCTGGGCGGTGCTTCGCCCGCGCCCGGCGGTGGCAGCGATTACGCCACCGCGCGGATGATCGCCGCGACCTTGCCGAAGATCTCGTCGATCTGCGCCTCTGTGACAATCAGCGGCGGCGACAGCGCGAGCGTGTCGCCGACGCTGCGCATCATCATGTCTTGCTCGTGGAACGCGCGCGTCATCGCATCGAAGCCGCGACGACCGACCGCGTCGGGGCGCGAGGCGAGATCGATGCCGCAGGTCAACCCGACCATGCGGATATCGAGCACGTTCGGCAGACCCTTGAGCGACAGCGCCGCGTCGTACCATTTCGACTCGAGCTTGCGCGCGCGGGCGAACAGATCTTCCTCGCGATAGAGATCGAGCGTCGCAAGACCGGCGGCACAAGCGAGCGGATGCGCCGAATAGGTGTAGCCGTGGAAGAACTCGATGGCGTGCTCAGGGCCTTGCATGAACGCATCGTAAAGGCCCTTGCGCACGACGACACCGCCCATCGGCACGCTGCCCGAGGTGACGCCCTTGGCGAAGGTGATCATGTCTGGAATGACGCCGTAGCGCTCCGCCGCGAACGCATAACCGAGACGACCGAAGCCAGTAATCACTTCGTCGAAAATCAGCAGGATGCCGTATTTGTCGCAAATCTCGCGCAGCCGCTTGAGATAACCCTTCGGCGAGGCGAGCACGCCGGTCGAGCCCGCCATCGGCTCGACGATCACCGCAGCGATGGTCGAGGCATCGTGCAGCGCGACGATGCGCTCGAGGTCGTCGGCCAGATGCGCGCCCCATTCCGGTTCACCGCGGCTGAACGCCTGCTGCTCGCGATTATAAGTGTTCGGCAGGTGATCGACGCCGGCCAGCAGCGCACCGAAGAACTTGCGGTTCGAGACGATGCCGCCGACCGAGATGCCGCCGAAGCCGACACCGTGATAGCCGCGCTCGCGGCCGATCAGGCGCGTGCGCGAGCCTTGCCCGTGGATGTTGAAATAAGCGAGCGCGACCTTGAGCGCGGTGTCGACCGCCTCCGAACCGGAATTGGCGAAGAACACATGGTCGAGATCGCCCGGCGCCAGCGCGGCGATGCGCGACGCAAGCTCGAACGCCTTGGGATGCGAGAACTGGAACGCCGAGGCGTAATCCAATTCTGCTGCCTGCTGCTGGATCGCCTTGACGATCGGATCACGGTTGTGGCCGGCATTGGTGCACCACAGGCCGGCGGAGCCGTCGAGCACCTTGCGCCCGTCCGCGGTGAAGTAGTGCATATCCTTGGCGCGCGTGACGAGCCGCGGTGCTTTCTTGAACGCGCGGTTCGCGGTGAACGGCATCCAGTATGGTTCGAGATCGTTCGGGATCGTCTGGACGGCGGCTGCGCTGCTGTTGGTCATCATCACTTCTCCTGCACCGGCAAGTCGTGCACCGCCAAGTGCTCTAGCAAATTTGCGCGCGCACGGCGCGTGTCAAAAAGTCTGTCATCCATCCGAAGACGGCGTTGCGTCATCACACCGGTCTTCTATACCGGCTCGGCGCGATCCCAGTCGGGCATCACGTCGCCGCTGACACCGGCGAACGCGCCGGGCGTGAGTTCGTGAACAAGCAGCCGCGCCTTATCCACCGGCCCCGGCATGCGCACGCTGTTCGGCGGCACGCGCTTGAAACCGATGCGGCCATAGAACGGCTCGTCGCCGACCAGCACGACCAGACGGTGCCCCTTCGCCTTTGCCTCCGCGAGCGAGCGCTCCATCAACGCGCGGCCGATGCCGTGCGACCGGAACGGCGGCTCGACCGTGAGCGGGCCGAGCAGCAGCGCGGGCGCGCCGCCGATCGTCACCGGGGTGAGCCGCACCGAGCCGACCAGCAGCGTGCCGATGCGCGCGGTGAACGACAGGTCGAGCGCGTGCTTGACCTTTTCGCGGATCCGGTAGGCCGAGCGCGCATAGCGGCCGGGGCCGAAGGTGCGCTCGTTGAGCCGCTCGATCGCCTCGGCGTCGCCGGGCTTCTCGGTGGTGATAGTCGGTGATAGGTCGGACATCGATCTCTGACCGGGGGCCGCGTTCCGTTTCACCCCACGGCATAGAAGAGGCGGGGCGCGCCGACAAGTCTCGCCCCTTGATACACCCCTTGCGATTCCGGCCATCGTCCCGACCTCAGGCCATATCGTAGCGTTTCAGGAGCATTTCAGATGGGCATGCTGATCGACGGCGTCTGGCGCGACCAGTGGTACGACACCGCCAAAACCAAGGGCCGGTTCGAGCGCCAGCCGTCGACCTTCCGCAACTGGGTGACGCCGGACGGCGCCCCCGGCCCAACCGGCGAAGGCGGCTTTCCCGCGGCGCGGGGACGCTATCATCTTTATGTCTGCCTCGCGTGCCCGTGGGCACACCGCACGCTGATCTTCCGCGCGCTCAAGCGGCTGGAGGACGCGGTCTCCGTCTCGCTGGTTTCGTATCACATGGGCCGCGAGGGCTGGACCTTCGACGAAGCTACCGGCTCGACCGGCGATGCCATCAACGGCGCCAAGCGCCTGTCCGACATCTATCTCAAGGCCGATCCGAAGTTCACCGGCCGCGTTACCGTGCCAGTGCTGTGGGACAAGGAGCGCAGCACCATCGTCAATAACGAGTCGTCCGACATCATCCGCATGTTCAACAGCGCGTTCGACGCGTTGACCGACGTACGCACCGACTACTATCCGGCGGCGCTGCGCGGCGAGATCGACCGCATCAACGACCTCGTCTATCCAAACATCAACAACGGCGTGTATCGCGCTGGCTTCGCAACGACGCAGGAGGCTTACGAAGAAGCCTATCGCGCGCTCTTCGCCGCGCTCGATCAGGTCGAGACGCGGCTTTCGACGCAGCGCTATCTCGTCGGCAAGACGCTGACGGAAGCCGACTGGCGACTGTTCACCACGCTGATCCGGTTCGACGCCGTTTATGTCGGGCATTTCAAGTGCAACCGGCAGCGGATCGCCGACTTCTCGAACCTGTCGAACTATCTGCGCGATCTCTACCAGCACCCCGGCGTCGCCGGGACGGTCAACATGACGCACATCAAGCGCCATTATTACGGCAGCCACCCGACGGTAAACCCGACCGGCATCGTGCCGCTCGGCCCGCTACTCGATTTCGACGCGCCGCATGATCGCGGGAGATTTGGGTAGAATTCACACGGATCTATCCATTCGTCATGGCCGGGCTCGTCCCGGCCATCCACGTCTTACTATTTCGCGCGAAGATTAAAGACGTGGATGCCCGCAACATCAGGGCGTTTACGCCCGTCTTCGACGGGCTATGTGCGGGCATGACGACGGAGCGAGCGGTGCGCAATCTCCCGCTACGCCTCAGGCGAACCTCACCACTCCGCTGCCGGCTCCTGCCCGCCGAGAATCTCCGCCAGCCGTGCGCGGGTGCCGCGCGTCGTGTCCGGCGGCAACGCATCGACCGGAAAGAAGCCGTGCGCGACGATCTCGTGGTTCGGCTGCGGCGCGCTGTCCTGCCGGAAATCGCGCACCACATAGAGCGCCACATGGTCGCGCCGCGATGCCGCGCGATTGAAATACACGCCGAACAACTGCGGCGCACTCGTCAAGGTGAGGTTGCCCTCCTCGGACAGTTCGCGCGCCAGCGACGACACCAAGCTTTCGCCGCTCTCGACGCCGCCGCCGGGGAAATGCCAGCCATCCACATAGCTGTGCTTGATCAGGAACACCCGTCCCTCGCCGTCGAACACCGCGCCGCGCACACCGAGCGTCATCGGTCGGGCGAAGCGCCAGTAGAGGTGCATGCCGCGCCGGATCAGCGGCTCGGCCTTGCGGCGCAGACGGCTCATGGTCATGTCGCGTTTGTCCCGGCGTCGGACGGATGGCATACAGGCAGCCGCGCTCTCATATAACCGCGTCGGAAGCCTGTCCAACCATCCACCGGAACGCCTGCTCATGAAACGCTTCGCCGACCTGACCGAACAGGAAGTGCTGGCGCTCGCCATCTCCAACGAGGAAGAGGACAGCCGCATCTATCTCGGTTTCGCCGAGCGGCTGGCCAACACCTTCCCGGCCACCGCCGAGCTGTTCCGCAAGATGGCGGCCGAGGAAGTCACCCACCGTACCCGCCTGTTCGATCTCTACCGTGCGAAGTTCGGCGACTATCTGCCGCTGGTCCGGCGGCAGGACGTGCGCGGCTTCATCGCCAAGCCGCCGCTGTGGCTCTCGCCGGAACTGGCACCGGAAGAGACGCACAAATATGCCGAGACGATGGAGTACGAGGCCGAGCGGTTTTACCGCAAGGCGGCCGAGCAGACCCGCGACGCCTCGACCCGGCAACTGCTGATCGAACTGGCGGAAGCCGAACTCGACCACGAGCATCTCGCGCAAAAACTCGACAAGACGCTGCTGACCACCGACGCCAAGCGCAAGGAAGCAGAAACCGCGCGGCGCATGTTCGTGCTGCAATATGTGCAGCCCGGCCTCGCCGGCCTGATGGACGGCTCGGTGTCGACGCTGGCGCCACTGTTCGCTGCCGCGTTCGCCACCCACAATACCTGGGAGACGTTTCTGGTCGGTCTTGCCGCCTCGGTCGGCGCCGGCATTTCCATGGGCTTCGCCGAAGCGCTGTCCGATGACGGCTCGCTTACCGGCCGTGGCTCGCCATGGCTGCGTGGCACCGCCTGCGGCGTGATGACCGCGGTCGGCGGCCTCGGCCATACCCTGCCCTATCTGATCCCGGATTTCTGGACCGCCACCATCGTCTCCGTGCTGGTGGTGATCCTTGAACTCGGCGCGATCTCCTATATCCGCTATCGCTACATGGACACGCCGTTCCTCGCGGCGGCATTCCAGATCATCGTCGGCGGCGTACTGGTGTTCCTCGCCGGCATCCTGATCGGCAGTTCCTGAGTCTCATCGCCTTATGACCTTCACGCTCGCGCATCTCTCCGACCCGCATCTCGCGCCCTTGCCGCAGCCGCAATGGCTCGATCTTTTGAACAAACGCATCACCGGCTATGTGAATTGGCGGCGCAAACGCCGCTTCGTCCATGATCCCGACGTGCTCGCGCGCATCGTCGCCGATCTTGAAGCGCAGGCACCGGATCACATCGCCGTCACCGGCGACATCGCCAACATCGCGCTGCCGGAGGAATTCGTGCGCGGCCGCGCGTGGCTGCAGCAGCTTGGCTCCGGCGCCGACGTAAGCTTCGTGCCGGGCAACCACGACATGTATGTGAAGGATGCCGCGCGGCTGATGCCCAGCGCATTCGGCACCTTCATGACCAGCGACATGCCGGGGGTGCCGCTACCTTATGTTCGTCGGCGCGCACCGCTGGCCATCGTCGGCGTGTCGAGCGGCGTGCCGACCGCGCCGTTCCTCGCCACCGGCTGGGTCGGCGCCGAACAGTTGATCACGTTGCGCGCACGGCTCGAGGCGCTGCGCGACGAAGGCCTGTTTCGCGTGGTGCTGATCCACCATCCGCCGATCACGCAGGCGGCGAACCACAAGCGCCTGCTCGACGCGCCGGTGTTCCTGCGGGTGATCGCGGAAGCCGGCGCGGAGCTTATCTTGCACGGCCACGATCATGTCCATGCGTTTGTGCAGATCAAGGGTCCGAACGGTCCGGTGCCGGCAATGGGCGTGCCGTCGGCGTCCGCCGCGCCCGGCGGACACTGGACGCCGGCCGCCTATAATCTCTATCGCATCGGCGGCGGACCCGGCGCGTGGACCTGCGAGGCGGTCTCGCGCGGTCTCAATGAGAACGGCGAGATCGTCGAACTCGGAACGATGGATTTGATGAAGGGGTGAACGGATACCCCGCTCTCATTTCGACTCATCCTGAGGAGGCCGCGTAGCGGCCGTCTCGAAGGACGAGGCGGCCACAACAGCGCACACGCCTCATGGTTCGAGACGCGACGCTGACGCATCGCTCCTCACCATGAGGCTTGGAGAGAGAGATTGAGAGCAGCGCGACTCTCTCAACCGTCAGTGCGGCATGTTCAGCCAGGCAAGCGCGAACAGCGCGCCGACGCCGCACAGCAGACCGAGCAGGAACGCGAACCACGCTCCACCGCGACGGCGGCGCACGGGCTTCGCGGTCTCGGCTGCCGTCGGCTGCGCCGCGCTGTCGTCGGCGAGCGCCCGCTCCCGCTCCACCAGCCGGCGGGCGACATAACGGGTCACGGCATCAACGAGATCGCGCACTTCGTAGGATTCGGCCAGTACCTTGCGGCCAAATCTGGTGTCTTGCACAAAACGATAGATGCGCTTGTCGCGGCCCATCTCCACATGGGCGATCACGTCGATCCAGAGCTTCGGCACATCGCCACGGCTGATGCCACGATCGAAAATCTCGACGCCGGCCGGCACGTCGGCGAACAGCGGATTGAGCGCCTCGTCGAGCAGTTCGAGCCTAGCCACCTCGGCGTCGCGCAGATCGACCACCACGCCGGAGCGCTCCGCCGCCTCGATGCGGGCGTCGCGGATCGCTTCCTTCAACGGCTTCGGCGCCGCCGGCTGGGCCGGAGGCAGCTTGCCATCGGGTGTCTTGGCGTTTGAGGTCGGGTCTTGCGCCGCCATGGACGTTGCCTGCGTGAGTAAGGGTTAGTTAACCATAACAAGACACCTCCGCCGTGCAAGGCGGAAGTGTCTGATTTCTCGATCTTTTCGCGGCAACTGTGGCGGCAATTTGATTCAAATTGTCGCCGTTCCGGTCATCAACCGGCAAGAGTTTGGAACCAGCGGCTTTTGATTTGTCGCGGTTTCTTGACGCGAACCGCCGTTCCCTTCGCTCGAAAACGCTCTATTCCGGCTCGTGCTTGAGCGCCGCCGAATTGATGCAGTAGCGCAAACCCGTCGGCCCCGGCCCGTCGTCGAACACATGGCCGAGATGGCCGCCGCAGGCCGCGCACAGCACCTCGGTGCGGACCATGCCGTGGCTGGTGTCGCGCTCCTCGGCCACATGGTCCCCGACCGGCGCGGTGAAGCTCGGCCAGCCGCAATGCGACTGGAACTTGGTATCGGATTCAAACAGCGGCGTGCCGCAGCCGGCGCAGACATAAGTGCCCGGATCAGTGGTCCCTTCATATTCGCCGGTGAACGGCCGCTCGGTCGCCTTCTCGCGCAGCACCGCATATTGCATCGGCGTCAGTTGCGCGCGCCATTCCTTCTCGGTCTTCTCGACTTTGTCGCTCACCCAAATCCTCCGATCAGTTCGTCGCGGCCCGCACCAACGCCGGCTTGTCGCGATACACGTCGCTGAACAGCCGCTTCAGGTTCTCCACCTTCGGACGGTCGTTGATATAGATATAGGGCTGCATCGGGTGCAGGTAAGCGTAGTCCTGGTGATAATCTTCCGCCGGATAGAAGGCACTGAGCGACGACAGTTTCGTGACGATCGGCCGCTTGTAAACCTTCGCGCCGCCAAGCTGCGCGACATAGGCTTCGGTAATCTTCTTCTGCTCCGGCGTACTGTAGAAGATCTCGGAGCGGTACTGCGGGCCGGTGTCCGGCCCCTGCCGGTCGAGCTGCGTCGGGTCGTGCGCGACCGAGAAGAAGATCTGCAGAATCTTGCCGTAGGACACTTTCTTCGGATCGTACGTCACCTCGACCGCTTCGGCGTGGCCAGTGCGGCCGGAGCTGACGACATCGTAACTAGCGGTGTCTTTCGTGCCGCCGGAATAGCCGGACACGGCTTTGGTCACGCCGTCGGTGTGCTGGTAGACCGCCTGGATGCCCCAGAAGCAGCCGCCGGCGAGCACGACCTTCTGCAATCCCTCGCCGCCGTGGTTATCGACGGCCGGTGCCGGAACCTTGACCGCGACTTCGGCCAGCGCGGGGGTCAGCGACAGTGCGCCGGCAAAGGCCGCGACGGCCAACAAGGAACGAAACGGATTCGACGGGATCATCGGGATGGCTCCTCAAGGGGCTTGGTTGCCGCCAATATAATGATCCGGTCGAAGCGCGGCTGACACGTTTTCACACATATGCGTGAGAACGGCGCGAACGTCACTCACGTATCCGTTCGCAGACCGTAAGCCTTGCCCCAGCCGAGGCCGTCCTCGGTACGCGCGCGGTTGCGATATTCGCACGACACCCAACCGTCATAGCCGAGCCGGTCGAGCGCATCGAAGATCGCCGGATAGTTCACTTCGCCCTCGTCGGGCTCATGCCGTGACGGCACCGCCGCGATCTGCACATGGCCGACGAACGGCAGATGCTTCTCGAACCGCCGGATCAGGTCGCCCTGCATGATCTGCACATGGTAGAAATCGAACTGCATCTTCACGTTCGGCCGGTCGACCTTGGTGAGAATGTCGGCCGCGTGCTCGACGTAGTTCAGGAAATAGTCCGGCCGCTCCATGGTGTTGATCGGTTCGATCAACAGCTTGACGCCGGTGCCGCGAGCCCGGTCGGCGGCGCGCTGCAGATTGGCGATATAGGTCCGCTCCGCCGCCGCGCGCTGCTCCGGTGCTACCTTGCCGGCGAGGCAATGCACCGCGTTGCCGCCGATCGCCTGCGCATAGTCGAACGCCTGCGCAAACGCCGCGTCGAAATCCCGCTCCCGCCCCGGCTGCGCCGTCAGACCGAACAAATCGGGCGCGCCACGCTCGGTGTTGAGACCGAGAATGGTGAGCCCGTGCTTGTCGGCCTCAGCCTTGAGTGTCGCAGGCGGTACGTCATAGGGAAACTGCAGCTCGATCGCCTTGAATCCTGCGCGTGCCGCGGCTCCCACCCGTTCGAGGAGCGTCGGCCGCTCCGTGAACATATAAGCGATATTGGCGGCAAACCGCGGCATCGGCAGAACTCCCTCGGATGACCGTTACTGCGCGGTCACGCCGGCTTTCTTGATGATCGGCGTCCACTTGTCGACTTCCGATTTGACGAAGGCGCCGAGCCATTCCGGCGTCTGCTCGTTCTCGGCCGGCACATTGGCCGCAAGCTCCTTCAGACGCGTGCGCACCTTCTCGTCCTTGAGTGCGGCGCGGACCACCTCGTTGAGCTTCATGACGATCTCACGCGGCGTGTTCTTCGGCGCGAACAGCGCGTTCCAGCCGACCGCGTTGAACTCCGGCAGGCCCTGTTCCTTGGCGGTGGGCATGTCCGGCAGTTGCGGCAGGCGTTCCGGGATCGCGACGACGAGACCCTTGACGGTGCCGCCCTGGATGCTCGGCACGATGCCGACGGTCTGGTCGCAGACATAGTCGACCTGCTGCGCCACCAGCGCATTGAGCGCCGGGCCGGAGCCGCGGAACGGCACATGCTGCTGCTGCGAGTTCAGGATCGAATCCAAGAACAGGCAGGTGAGATGCGAGGTCGCACCGACGCCACCGGTCCCGTAATTCAGCTTGCCCGGATTGGCCTTGGCGAAAGCGACGAACTCCTTGAAGTCCTTGAACGGCGTGTCCTTCTTCGCCGCGACGATCATCGGCGTGCCGGCCGTGTTGATGATCGGCTCGAAGTCCGTGCGCGGATCGTAAGCGAGCTTCGGGTAGAGCCCGACGCTCGCCGCCTGCGTTCCGAGATTGCCCATCAGGATCGTGTAGCCGTCCGGCGCGGAATTTTTCACGCGGGTCACCGCGATGGTGCCGCCGGCGCCGACGACGTTCTCGACCACCACTTGCTGGCCGAGCGCGCGGCTCATCGGCTCTCCGAGCAGCCGCGAAATGATGTCGGTCGGACCACCGGCCGAGAACGGCACGACCAGGGTAATCGCACGCTCCGGCCACGCGGCCAGCGCGCCCGAAACCTGCGCCAGCACCGCAACGGCGCCGATGGATAGCAGTTTGGAAATAGATGTCCTCATGTCGCCCTCCCGTTTATCTTTGGCGCCGCGTTGCCACGGCGCGGCGCGGAGGATAATCCGACGTTACGGCGCAACGCCAGAGTGGCGCTTGATCCGTTGGTCTTATGGGGCGGGAGAAAACGGCCATGCGCGCGAATGACGCATTCCATATTGCGGTGTTGCCCGGTGACGGGATTGGACCCGAGGTGACGAAACCGGCGCTGGCGGTGCTGGAGCGGATCGCGGCGACCACGCCCAATCTCGGCTTCCGTTTCACCGAGGCGCCGGCCGGCGCCTATCACTACAAGGAAACCGGCAAGTCGATGCCGGAAAGCACCGTCCGCCTGTGCGACGAAGCCGACGCCATCCTGCTCGGCGCCTGCGGCATGCCGTCGATCCGCTATCCGGACAACACCGAGATCATGCCGCAGGTGGAACTCCGTTTCATCTTCGACCTCTATGCCGGCGTGCGGCCCGCCCGGCTGGTGCCGGGCGCGCCGAGCCCGATCGTCGGTGCCCACGAAAGAGGCATGGATTTCGTGGTGATCCGCGAATCCACAGAGGGTCTGTTCTCGTCGATGGGCAAAGGCGTCGTCACCCATGACGAGGCGCGCGAGACGCTGGTCATGACGCGCAAGACCTGCACCCGTCTGTTCGACTTCTCGCTGCGGCTCGCCGAGCGTCGCAAGAAGCGGGGCCGGCCGGGCCACCTCACCTGCGTCGACAAGGCCAATGTGTTCAAGGCATTCGCCTGGTTTCGCGACATCTTCGACGAGCGCGCGAAAGCGATGCCGGGCGTCTCCACCTCGCACATGTATGTCGATGCCGCGGCAGCGCAGCTCGTGCGCCGGCCGTGGGATTTCGACGTCATGGTGATGGAGAACATGTTCGGCGACATCCTCTCGGATCTCGCCGCCGGTCTGGTGGGCGGGCTCGGCATGGCCCCGTCCGCCGATGTCGGCGACACCCATGCGGTGTTCCAGCCCTGTCATGGTACCGCGCCGGACATCATGGGCCAGGGCAAGGCCAATCCCACCGCGATGATCCTCTCGGCCGCGATGATGCTCGACTGGCTCGCCGACAAGCACGATCACGAACCGGCGGCGGACGCGGCACAGCGGATCGAGCGCGCGGTCGACGACGCGTTCCGCAGCGGCATCAAACCGATGGAGTTCGGCGGGCCGGATGGCACCGACGCGATTACGCGCGCGGTGCTGACCGCGCTCGGCTAAAAAGCCGGTCTACAGTCCGACGAAGCGCGCGATCGCGGCGCGGAACGCCTGCGGCTGCTCCAGCATCGGGAAATGCCCGCTGCTGTCAATCGCGTGATAACTGCCGCCGGCGATCTGTCCGGCCAGCACTTTCTGCGCAGCGGCCGGCACCATCGCATCGTCAGCGCCGGCAACGACCAGTGTCGGCACGTCGAGCCGGCCGAGCAGCGGCGTCAGGTCGGCTTCCTCCAGCACCTTGCAGGCCGCGCCCATCGCCTTCGGATCGATGGCGAGCAAGGTGCGGCGGCAGGTCTCCGTGACGTCGCCCTTGGCGCGGAACGACGACGAATAAAGCCGCTCGGCCAGTTGATCTGCCACCGGATCGACCTTCGCAGCGGCGACAGCTTCCGCAAGCTGCGGCAGCCGCGCGCGATCATCGTCGCCAAGACGCGCGGTCGTGCCGCTGACGATCAGCTTGCCGACACGCTCGGGATGGTCGAGCGCGAAGGCGAGCGCCAGCAAGCCGCCGAACCCCGCGCCGAGCAGCACCGCATCCGGCGCGATGTCGAACTCCTGATAACCATCTTCGAGCCGCGCCAGGTAAGCATCCATCAGCGGCAGCATCGCGGGCTCGGAATCGTGGAAACCCGGCAGGTTGAACAACGTGACGCGGAAGTGATCGGCAAGCAGCGGCAACAGCGGGTCGAACACGGTTCGGTCCGCGAACAACGGATGAAACAGCACAAGGTCGCGACCCCGGCCGGTTCGCATCGCGGTCAGCGCGCCGTGTCCGGCCGTCAGTTGCTCCATTCTCGCCTCCCATTCCCTGTCAATACGCTGCTTCGAGAATCCCGCGAATCTCCGCCTCACTGGCAGAACGCGGAGCGGCGATATTGAGTTTCGCGGCTTCCGCCGCGACAAAACCAATCTTGTCGCGTGGCAGCCCGACCTCCCGCAGCGCCTGCGGGATCGGGAACAATGACAGCATCACGCCAAGCGCATGCGCCGGATCGTTGGTTTCGAGCGTGTCGCAAAGCCGTTCGTGCGCGTCGGGCGCGGCGTCGAGATTGAAGCGCGTCACATGCGGCAGGATGATCGAATGGGTTTCCGCGTGCGGCATGCCAAGACCACCCAGCACATGCGCGAGCTTGTGATGCAGCGCCGTGCCGCTGGTCAGCACAATGCCGCACAGCCACGATGCCGACAGGCATGCCGCGCGCGCGTCGCGATCGTTGCCGTCCGCCACCACTTTCGGCAGCGCATCGGCGAACAGCCGCATCGCCTCCGTCGCCATGGCGCAACTGATCGGCGTGCGCTCGGCGATCCACAAGCCTTCGACCGCATGGGCGATGGCGTTGAGGCCGCTGGCGGCACTCACCGCCGGCGGCAGACCAAGCGTCAGATCGGGATCGTAGATGATCGTCTTCGGCAATGCCTTCGGGTCGCGCACGGTGATCTTGCGCTCGCCATCGGTGGTACCGGCGATCGGTGAAGCTTCGGAACCCGAATATGTCGTCGGCACCGCGACGATCGGCAGATTGCTGGCAATCGCGATCGCCTTGGCGAGACCGATTGCGGCGCCGCCACCCATGGCGACGACACCATCCGCTCCGGCACGGGCCGCCTCCGCGATCCCCGCTTCCGCCACCGCGCGCGGAACATGCACGACCGCCTGTGCGTGGACCCCGGCGCAGGACGAACCGAGAAGATCGGAAGCCAGCGCCGCGAGTCGCGCGCCATGCCCCGGCGTCGCGACCACGAGCACGCGGCTGAGGCCGAGTCTCGCCACCTCTTCGGCGAGCTGCGCCAGGCTGCCGGACCCGAACACCACGCGCTGCGATGGCGTGTCCTGAACGAATTTCATCATCATCTTCACCAATCGGTGCCGCTCGACAGGGTTGTTGGGACGCCGCCCCGGCTCGCCAGACGCGATGGCCTGTGCAAAGATCGATTCCGGACAAACGACGGACCGGACACACGATCCGGCCTGAAAAGAGAACAATAGGGGGAGAACCGCGAGATGACTATCACCCGACGTCAACTCCAATCGGTGGCCATCGGTTGCGCCGCGCTGCTGCTCAGCGCGGGCGCGGCGTCGGCGCAAACTTTCGGCTTCGCCACCATGCAGCCGGGAACGCTCAACCACACCACCGGTTCCGCCATCGCCAAGGTGCTGAAGGATAAAGTCAACATCAACGCGGTCATCCAGCCGACCGCCGGCGAATCCGTGCTGATCCCGCTGGTCGGGCGCGGCGAGGCGGAATTCGGCATCGCCAACATCTTCGAGGTGGAAGGCGCCAAGGCCGCCAACAAGGACCTGCGGCTGATCGGTTCGATCCAGGCGCTGCGCGGCGCCTACTTCGTGCGCAAGGACTCGGGCATGAAGACCATGGCCGACCTCAAGGGCAAGCGCGTCGTGTTCGGCTATTCGGCGATGAAGACCATCGATCCGCTCGCCAAGGCGATGCTGATGACCGGCGGCCTCACCGAGAAAGACATCAAGCCGGTTCTGGTGCCGAACGTGATCCGCGGTGCCGACGAATTCGCCGCCGGCAATGCCGACATGTTCTTCTTCGCCTTCGGCGCGCCGAAGGTACGCGAGGTCGATGCCACGGTCGGCGGCATCCTCGCCCTCGAAGTGCCGGAAAGCGGCATGCCGGAGGCCAAGAAGATTCTCGCCGGCGGCTACCTCACCATGGTCCAGCCGAACCCGTTCTTTGTCGGCGTGCCGAAGGCGATGAACGTCTACACCTGGGACAACATGCTGTTCACCAACAGCAAGGTGTCGGATGACGTCGTCTACAAGCTGATCGACACGATGGTGAAGAACAAGGACGACATGCTCACCATCCAGCCGGCGCTGCGCGAGTTCACGGCGGCCGGGCTCTACAAAAAGTACGACATTCCGTATCACCCCGGCGCGCTGAAATATTTCAGCGAGCACAAGATCGACGCCAAACCCGTCAACTGACGCCGATCAGCGGGCTATCCATCCGTGAGTGAAGAACGAATCGTCCCCGACGCGGCGGCCTTCGCGGCCACCGCGTCGCGCGCCACATTGCTGGGAACCACGATCTTCCAGGCCCTGCTGGTGGCGATCGTGGTGCTGTGGGTGCTCGACATTCCGCGCGTCGTGTTCGGCGCGTCGTTCTATGTCGAGCAGATGCTCACCGTCAGCCTCGGTCTAACGCTGGCGCTCGCCTTCATCGCCGAAAGCGGCCGCAAGCGGCACTGGAGCGACTGGGTCGCGGTCGCGCTTTCGCTCGTGCTGTGCGGCTATATCGCCGTCTACTACGAGCGGCTGACGCAGGACGCCCCGATGCTGCCCTGGGACGGGCTGATCGTCAGCGCCCTCCTCGTGTTGCTGGTGCTGGAAGGCAGCCGCCGCATCTCCGGCTGGGGCTTCGTCGGCATCATCCTGGCGATGGCCATCTATATCTTCATCAGCCCGCATCTGTCCGGCGCGTTCCAGACCCGCTACGTCTCGCCGGAACGTCTGACAATCTATCTCGGCCTCGACCTTAACGGCGCCATCGGCCCGATCCTGCAGGTCTCGGTGCTGATCGTCATCCCCTTCACCATTCTCGGCCAGGTGTTGGCGCGCACCGGTGGCGCGGATTTCTTCGCCGATCTGTCGATGGCGGCCATGGCGCGGTTCCGCGGCGGCGCCGCCAAGATCGCGGTGGTCGGCTCCGCGCTGTTCGGCATGATCTCCGGCAGCGCCGTGTCGAACGTGCTGGCCGTCGGCATCGTCACGATCCCGAGCATGGCGCGCTCCGGCTTTTCCAAATATCGCGCCGCCGCGATCGAATCCGTCGGCTCGACCGGCGGGCAGCTAATGCCGCCGGTGATGGGCGCATCCGCCTTCATCATGGCGGAATTCCTGCAGGTGTCGTACGGCGCGGTCTGCATCGCCGCCGCGATCCCGGCGATCCTCTACTACGCCTGTCTTTTCTTTCACGTCGATCTCGAAGCCGCCAAGGAGAAGATCGGCGCGGTGCGCGAGGAGACGCCGCCGCTCAGTGAAATCCTCATGGCCGGCTGGCACTTCCTGGTGCCCATCGCCTTCCTCGTCGTCGCGCTGATGTATCCGGAAACGCTGGTACTGACGCCGGAAAAGGCCGCCGTCATCGCCACGCTGATGTTGATCGTGTTCGCGCTGCTGCGCGGCTATCGCGGCAAGCGCGTGTCGTTCCTCGATATGCTCAAGGCGATGATCGACACCGGCCGCGTCTCGCTCGACATCATCCTGATCGGTGCCGCCGCCGGCATCATGGTCGGAATCATGAGCATCTCCGGCCTCGCCTTCTCGATGACGGCGCAACTGCTAACGCTGTCGGGCGACAATGTATTCTTGCTGCTGCTGCTGGTGGCCATCCTCGCCTTTGTGCTCGGCATCGGCCTACCGACGGTGAGCGTCTACATTCTCACCGCGACGCTGCTGGCGCCCGCGCTGGTGAAGCTCGGCGTCACGCCGATGGCCGCACATATGTTCGTCATGTACAATGGCATCCTGTCGATGATCACCCCACCGGTGGCGTTCGCGGCCTATGCCGCCGCCAATATCGCCGGCGTGTCGGGATGGAAGACCGGCTGGATCGCCTGCATGGTCGGCTGGTCGACCTTCCTGCTGCCATTCCTGTTCGTGCTGACGCCGAGCCTGCTGATGGACGGAAGCTGGGCCGAGATTGTGCTCAACTTCAGCCGCGTGCTCTACGGCATCTGGCTCGGCACCGCCGCCGTGGTCGGGTTCGCGCTGACGCCGCTGACGAAGCCCTGGCGGTTCGCCTATGGCGCGCTGGCCCTCATGGTGTGTCTGCCGCCCGCGGCGTTCTCGACCGCGATCTACGTCAACTTCGTCGGCATCGTCGCCGCGATCGCCCTGCTCGGCATCGACATGATGCGGGCACGCGCGAGCAAAAGAGCAGCGGCATAAAAAATGGCCGGGCAAGCCCGGCCATTTCAACATTGCTCCAGAAGCGCTCAGTTGCCTTCGCGCCAGATACCGAGCGCCTGCTGCGCCGGCTTGTCGGAGATCGAGAACAGCACGGCCTCCTCGGCGGCATGGTGCTGATAGCGTTTCCACGGCGGCACCACGAACACGTCGTTGACGCCCCACTCGTAATCCTTGCCGTCAATGGTGGTGCGGCCCTTGCCCTCGGCGCAGACGAACACCGTGCCGTCGGTCGAGCGGTACGGCTCGCCGTTGAACCCCTTGGGGAACAGCGCGAGGTTCGCGCCCATGGTCGGCAACACCGGCCCGCCATTGATCGGGTTGGCGTAGCGGACGCGCGCGCCATGGCGCTTGTCGATGTCGCCGGTCTTCTTCAGCCGTTCGAGGATCGGCCGCATCTTGGCATACGGATAGTTGATGACCGGGCTGCGGTTGGTGACCGCCGGCATGCCGTCCGGCAGCACGCCGGTGGCGTAACGCTCGAACGAGTCGCCGTCCTCGAAATTCGCCTTCTGCATCTTCTCGTCGAAGTGCTCGGCGAATGAGGCTTCAAAGTGATTGATGGTCGGCATATCGAGCACGTCGAGCCACATCACCGGCTGCTTGCCGGGATTGCCGTGGTCGTGCGGCGCCCAGTTGGCGGTGATGATGAAGTCGCCATGCGCCATCATCGTCTTCTCGCCTTCGACGGCGGTATAGGCGCCGTCGCCGTCCAGCACGAAACGGATCGCTGAGGCGACATGACGATGCACGTCGGCGATCTCGCCCGGCAGGATCAACTGGATGCCGGCGAACAGCGAATTGGTGACGCGGGACTTGCCGGGCATGCCCGGATTTTCCAGCACCAGAACGCGGCGCTCCGCCTCCTCGGCGGTGATCACCTCGCCCGCTTCCATCATCAACTGCTTGATGCGGTCGAATTTCCAGACCTTCGGCTGCACCGTGGACTTCGGCTCGGGCGTGACCAGGCCCTTGAGCACTTCCCACAGCGGCGCAAGGCTGTCCTTGGCGATCTTGTCGTAATAGGCCTGCCGCGCACCCGTAACGTTGTGCTTGGCATCGGGATTGGCTGCGGTTGCGACCGCCATGGCGGAACCTCCGGGGACAGATTATGTCGCCTTATATAGCGCAGACCGGTTGCGGCTGAAACTGTTCCAGATCAAGCGCAGGCCCGCCATGCGGACAGGGACACGGTCAGGTATTGATGGACCCACCATCGACCGCCAGCGTCTGGCCGGTCATGAAATCGCTTTCGGACGAGGCCAGGAATACCAGCGCGCCGGTGAGATCCGGCGGATAGCCGTCGCGTTTGAAGGCCCGACTCTGCAGCACCTTGTCGCGGGCCTCGTCGATATGGGCGGTATTCTCGATGCCGGTATCGCTGAGGATCAGGCCCGGCGCCAGTGTGTTGACCCCGATATTGTGCGGCCCCAGTTCGCGCGACAGTGCCCGCGTGAAGGCAACAATCGCCCCTTTCGAGGTGACGTAATGGGAGAAGTTGGGCAGGCCCTTATAGGCCGTGCCGGAGGCGATGTTGATGATCTTGCCGCTTTTGCACGCGATCATGTGCGGGGCGACATGCTTCACCATCAGGAACGGGCCGCGGACATTGACCGCCATCACCTTGTCCCATAGCGCGGTATCGATCTCCGTGATCTTCACCGGCGGCAGCGTCGAATAGAGCGCTGCATTGTTGACCAGGATGTCAATCTGACCGAACCGGTCGAGGGTGGTCGCCACCAGATCGCGCACCGAATCCTCGTCGCTGACGTCGAAGGCCATACTCGCCGCGCAGTCGCTGCTGAGATGCGCGTTAAGCGAATCCGCGAGATCGCGGCCATCGGCGATATCCGCGACCATGACGCGGGCGCCGGCCGCCGCCAGCGCCTCCGAATAGTGCCGTCCGATCCCACGCGCACCACCGGTCACGATCGCCACACGCCCGCTCAACCTTGCCATCTGCATCCGCCCTTCGCACAATGTCCGCTGCAACTCCCGACACCGTAGCATGGGCATGTGGCCTGATGACAAACCAGAGCGATGCGCTGGCGATCCGAACCTTGATCGAGAACTGGGGTATCTATCGCGATGCCCGTGACTGGGCGCGTTTCCGGACGCTCTGGCATGCGGACGGGATGATGATGGCGACCTGGTTCCAGGGCAACGCCGACACCTTCATCAAGGTCAGCCAGCAGGGCTACGACAACGGTGCACGGATCTGGCACGCTTTCGCCGGCCACAACGTCGACGTACAAGGCAAACGCGCCATCGCCCAATCGAAGATGACCATCACCCAGCGGGGCATGGTCGAGAATGTGCTGTGCGACGTGATCTGCACCGGCCGCTTCTATACCTTCCTGGAAAAGCGGAGAGGCAAATGGGGCCTCGTGCTGCTGCAGCCGATCTATGAGCGCGACCGGATCGACCCGGTCGATCCGTCGGCCAAACTGAAACTCAACAAGACCCTGCTCGGCGGCTTCCCGGTCGGCTACCGCCACCTCGCTTATCTGCAGACGCGGGCGGGCTTCACCGTGAAGAAGGACATGCCGGGCCTCGACGGCCCCGAACTCTCGGCGCTCTATCGCAAGGGCGAGCGATGGCTCGCCGGCAAAAAGCTCGCATAAAAATGCCCGGCACAGGCCGGGCATTTTCAGGATCGCGGTTTCGTCGACGCCCTACTTCGCGCCGCCCTTGACCGATGGCAGCGCCGCCGCTTCCGCATATTTAGCGTCTTCCGCCTTGAGATAGGCGACATATTCAGCCTGCGTCGAGCCAATCGGATCGATCCCCTGCTGGCGCAGCTTGGCCTGTACCTCGGGCTTTTGCAGCGCCGCGCGGATCGCCGCATTCCACTTGTCGATGATCGGCTGTGGCGTGCCGGAGCGCACCATCACACCGTAGAACGAGCGCGAAGTGAAATCCTTCATGCCCAGTTCCTGCAGGGTCGGCACGTTCGGCACTTCCGGCGAACGCTTCGACCCGGCGATTGCCAGGATGCGCAGCTTGTCCGACTTGAGGCTCTCGTCGACATGATCGGCGAACATCGCATCAACGTGGCCGCCAAGCAGGTCGGTCATCGCCGGCGCATTACCCTTGTAAGGGACGTGCACCATCTTCACGCCGAGCCGGTGCAGGAACAATTCGAAACCGAGATGCGACGACGAACCGGCGCCGAACGATGCAAAGGTGGCATCGCCGTTCTTCGATTTCACCCAGGCGACGAACTCGGCAAAGGTCTTCACCGGCAGCTTGGCGCTGACGACAAGGACGTGATCCGACGACGCGGCGAGCGAGACCGGCACGAAGTCCTTCTGCGGATCATAGGACAGGTTCGGCATCATCCGCGCCGAGATGATGAAGCTCGCGGTGTTGACATAGACCGTGTAACCGTCGGCGGGCGCGCTCGCCACCGCCGCCGAAGCGATGGTCGTGCCGCCGCCCGTCTTGTTTTCCGGAACGATCGTCGCCTTCCACTCCGTCGCAACGGCATCGGCCAGCGTGCGGCCGGTGATGTCCGTGCCGCCGCCGGGCGCCAGCGGAATGACAAGCTTGATTGGCCGATCCGGATAGGTCTGCGCCACGGCCGATGTGGCCGCGGCCGACAACGCGAGAGCAGCGAGACCCGCCGCGGCGGCCAGCGTCCGTTTCAACATGTTCACCTCTTCTACTGCCGTACCGATCAAGCCTTCGCGCGCTCGATGAACTTGGCGAAGCCCTCGAGCTGCTGCGCGATCACCTTCTTCGTCGCTTCGTCCTTGAGCTCCAGCGTCTCCGGATCGAACTTGTTCTGCGCGAAGCCGACGAACACCTCCGGCGTGCCGAAGATGAAGCAGTTGAGATAGGTGAACGTCATCCGCAGATGATACTGCAGACGCGCGCCACCAAGGGGCCCCTGCGTCGCGGACTGCAAAGCCACCGGCTTGCCGGCGAACGGCTGATCCTTCATCCGCGACACCCAGTCGAGCGCGTTCTTGAGGGTGCCGGGGATCGTCCAGTTGTATTCCGGCGTCACAATGATGATGCCGTCGGCCTGACGGATCGCATCTGCCAGCGCCGTCACCGATGTCGGAAAGCCAGTGCTGTTCTGGTCGTCGGCATCGTAATGCGGAATCGCCGCGATCGACGGCGATTCCTTGAAGGTCATGCCAGCCGGCGCCAGCGACGGCAATACGTTCATCAGCGCGCGGTTGTACGACTTCTTCCGCAGGCTGCCGCAGATGGTGAGAATGTTGAGTGCCATGTGCCCCTCTTTGATCCTGTTTTTCGCGCGGCTCAGACGCGCTCGTCTTCGATCGGATTGCGCAGTACGCCGATGCCTTCGATCTCGATCTCGCAGACGTCGCCGGCCTTCATCCAGATCGGATCGGGCTTGCGCGCATGACCGACGCCAGACGGCGTCCCAGTCAGGATCACGTCGCCCGGCTCCAGCGCGATGCCCTTGGTCGCATAGACCAGCGTTTCCGCCAGCGGGAACATCATGTTGTCGGTGTTGTCGTCCTGCAGCACCTTGCCGTTGAGGCGCGTGCCGATCTTGAGGCCCTTGCCGCCCTTCGGCAGTTCGTCGGCGGTGATCATCCACGGGCCGATGCTGCCCGATTTGTCGAAGTTCTTGCCGGCGGTCCACTGCGAGGTATGGCGCTGGAATTCGCGGATCGAACCTTCGTTCGACGCCGAATAGCCGACGATGCAGTCGAGCGCGTTGTCCATGGTGAGATGGCGGGCATGCTTGCCGACCACCGCGACCATTTCGGCTTCATAATCGAACTGGATCGACGCCTGCGGGCGGATCAGCGCCGCTTCATGCGGCACAAACGACGACAGCACGCGCAGGAACAGCGACGGCCATTTCGGGATGTTGTCCTTGTAGTTGCCTTCCTTGACGTGATCCATGTAGTTGAGGCCGAGGCAGAGGATCTTGCCCGGACGCGCCACCGGCAGCGCGTATTTCAAACCCTTGAGCGGGCGGCGCGCGCTCGCGGGAGCTTTCTTCACCGCGTCAGCGAGCGAGGACAGGCCGTCCTTCTGCAGCACTTCGGCGAGATCACCCGGAATGCGGGAATCGACTTCCTGCAGGTCGATCACCTGATCGCCCTCGACGACGCCGAGACGCAGGCCCTTGTCCGATTGAAAACCGACGATTTTCATTTTTTGAGATCCTATTTCCGTGAACCCAGTGTTTCGAGAAGATGCGTTGCGATGTCGTCGCGCCGCGCGATCCAGATGTCATCGCGATCCTTGGCGAGGCGCGCGATGGTTTCAAAGGCGTAAGCGCCACCGGCATGGCCATAGCAATGACAGTGCACCGTGACGTCGAGCACCATCGGCTCATCGATCGCCAGCGCGGCGCGCAACGTGTCGTCGAACAGTTCGACGAACTGCCGCGGCGAGCGGCCGTAGCGCATCGCATGCGGCAGATCGTTCACTTCCATGGTGAGCGGGATCGCCGCGAGCGAACCTTTATCAAAATCCTGAATGTAGGGCCGGTCGTCGTCGAACACGTCGCCCTGCCATTGATAGCCAGCTTCGAGCAAAAACCGCGCACTCTCGGCATGCGGCGTGCCGCGCGGACTGATCCAGCCGCGAACCGGCTTTCCGGAAGCGCCGACGAGCGCGTCGGTGGTCTTCTGGATGTCGAGCCGCACGTCCTCGACGCTGAGCCGCGCCGGAATCACGTCCTGCGCCCAGGCATGAGCGACGATCTCGTGGCCCTCCTCGGCGATGCGGCGCACCGTTGCGGGCGCGCTCTCGGCGAAAGCGCCGCTGGTCATCACACTGGCGCGCACCGCCTGACGGTCGAGAATCCGCAATAAACGATCGATGCCGCGCACCGACCCGAACGCGCCCCACGACAGCGCATTGGTGTCGAACGTCCCGGCCGGTAGCGGATTCCCCATCGGGCCCAGCGGCGGCGCCTTGCCATCCGACCACCGCTCGAAGGCGAGATTGAACACGACAGCAACCTTGCGCCCGCCCGGCCATGCAAATTGATGGCCCGGCCTGCGGACATGCGCGCCGGTCGAAACGACGTCTTGTTCAGGCATTGATCCTCACCTGCCCGGATGGGCGCGGGACGTTATAAACGCCTCGGCTGGCGAGGCAACGGTCAGGCGCGCCGGATCAGGCGTCTTAATCAGGCATCTTGGCGCAGTGCCGGTATGCGGCGAAAGGTCTGGATCGAGAACAGGCCGTCCCCATCGGTAAACGCCGCCACCGGCGCCCACCCTGTGCCGCGCGCCAGGGCGCCGAACGAGGCGACGCTGTACTTGTAGCTGTTCTCGGTGTGGATGGTCTCGCCGGCACGAAAATCGACGATCTCGCCCGCGATCCGAACTTTCTGGCGAACGAGACTCGCCAGATGCATCTCGATGCGGCTGCGCTCGCGGTTGAACACCGCATGATGCTCGAACTGGTCGAGCTGGAAATTGGAACCAAGCTCGCGATTCATCCGCTTCAGCAGATTGAGGTTGAAGGCGGCGGTGACGCCCTGCCGATCATTGTAAGCCGCCGTCAGCGTCCCCGCGTCCTTCACCAGATCGACTCCGATGATCATCACCGCGTTTGAGCCAAGTTGCTCTGCGGCGTGACGCAGGAAAGTCGCCGCCTCGTGCGGTTCGAAATTGCCGATGGTCGATCCAGGAAAGAACCCAACCCGCGCCGGCGCTTCCACCGCTTCCTTCGGCAAAGCGAACGGCTTGGTGAAATCCGCCACCACCGGTAACACCTTGAGGCCAGACACATCGCGGCGCAGCGCGGCTGCCTCCTGCTCCAGCATCTCCGGCGAGATATCGACCGGCACATAGCAGGCGAGCGGCGGCGCGGCGGCAAGCAGCACGCGCGCCTTGCGGCTCGACCCGCTGCCGAACTCGACCAGCGCCGCACCTTCCGGGATCAGCGCCGCCAGATCCTTGGCATGGAGCCGCAATGCCTCCATTTCCGCGCGCGTCGGATAGTATTCCGGCGTCTCCGTGATCTTCTCGAACAGTTGCGAGCCTTCGGCGTCATAGAAATATTTCGGCGACATCCGCTTCGGCGTCGCGCGCAATCCGGCCAGGGCGTCGGCTGCAAACTCCGCCGAGTCGGCCGTGGAGAAATCCTTCTGTCGCGCAACAGCCACCATGACACCCTCGCTTACGGAAAATCGACGAGCCGCAGCCCGCTGAACTGCCAGCGCGCATGCGGCGGGAAGAAATTGCGATAGCTCGCCCGCTCATGACCCCGCGGCGTCGCCAGCGACGCACCGCGCAACACCATCTGGTTGATCATGAATTTGCCGTTGTATTCGCCGAGTGCGCCGTCGGCGGCACGATAGCCCGGATAAGGCAGATAGGCGCTGCGGGTCCATTGCCAGACGATGCCGAAGGCGTCGGCCAGCAATCCGTGCCGCGCCGCGACCTCCCATTCGAATTCGCTCGGCAGATGCTTCCCAGCCCAGCGCGCGAACGCATCAGCTTCGTAATAGCTGACATGGCACACCGGCGCGTCGGGATCGACCGCTCGCAAGCCGCCAAGCGTCATCGACATCCAGGTGCCGTCCTGCATGCGCCAGTAGCCCGGCGCCTGCCAGTCCTCGGCCTCGCGCACCGCCCAGCCGTCGGACAGCCACAGCGCTGGCGTGCGGTAGCCACCGTCCTGCATGAAATCGAGCCATTGCGCGTTTGTGATCAGTTCGCGATCGATGCGCGCGGGCTGGAGCAGCACATCATGGCGCGGATGCTCGTTGTCGAACGAATAGCCGCGACCGTCATGCCCCACCGTCTGGATGCCGGCCGGCAGGTCAACGCTCGCACCGCCGTTCTGCGCGGCGCGCGGCGGTATCCAGTCCTTATCGTAGGCCGGATAGATCGGATTTTGCGCGAAGGCATGCAGGATATCGGTGAGCAACAGTTCCTGATGCTGCTGCTCATGATGGAGGCCGATCTCGAGCACGCGCGCAAACTCGGCAAAGGAGCGCTCGGGCACCATGCCGATCAGCTTCTCCACTGCCGCATCGACATGCGCGCGATAGTCGGCGACGCGTTGCGCATCCGGGCGCGTGATCAAACCGCGCTGCGGCCGCGCGTGACGCGGGCCGGCGGCGACATAATAGGAATTGAACAGAAACGCGAAGTCATCATCGAAGGGCACGTCATCCGACACATGCGGCTTCAGCAGGAACTGCTCGAAGAACCATGTGGTGTGCGCGCGGTGCCACTTGGTCGGACTGGCATCCGGCATCGACTGCACGATCTGGTCTTCCGGCGACAGACGTGCGGCACGGCGCTCCGTTTCCGCCCGGACCGCGCGAAAGGAATTCAGCCAAAAGACTCGATCGATGCCAGCGCGAGCTGCGAGCTGTTCTGCCATTCAACCTGCACGCAATACGTGGCCGGAGAGAAAGGATGACTCTCCCCGCCAATCCCCGGAAAGAGGGAATTGTTCCATATTTTTCCGGCGCGTGTCAGATTTTTTCGACCGTGCCGCGGTGGGCGAGAACCAACGCTTCAGTTCTTGAGCCGATATCCGGTGCGGAAGATCCACCAGATCACGACCAGACAGATCGCGAGAAATGCCATGGTCGCGGTAATGCTGATACCGATCGGCACGTCGGAGACGCCATAGAAACTCCAGCGGAAGCCGCTGACCAGATAAACAACAGGATTGAACAGCGAAATCGTCTGCCACACCGGTGGCAGCACGTTGATCGCGTAGAAGCTGCCACCGAGGAATGTCAGCGGCGTGATAATCAGCAGCGGGATGATCTGCAGCTTCTCGAAACCGTCGGCCCAGATGCCGATGATGAAGCCGAGCAGGCTGAACGTCACCGCGGTCAGGATCAGGAACGTCACCATCCAGACCGGATGCTGAATCTCCAGCGGCACGAAGAATCCGGCCGTCGCGAGGATGATCACGCCAAGAATGATCGATTTGGTCGCCGCGGCGCCCACATAACCGAGCACGATCTCGAAGAACGAGATCGGGGCCGACAAGAGTTCGTAGATCGTGCCGACAAAGCGCGGGAAATAGATGCCGAACGAGGCGTTCATCACGCTCTGGGTCAAAAGCGTCAGCATGATCAGACCCGGCACGATGAACGCACCGTAGCTCACGCCCTCGATCTCGGTGATGCGCGAGCCGATCGCCGAACCGAACACCACGAAATACAGCGAAGTGGAAATCACCGGCGACACGATGCTTTGCATCAGCGTGCGGGCGGTTCGCGCCATTTCGAACCGATAGATCGCTTTGACGGCACGCAGATTCATTGGCGATGCACCAGATCGACGAAAATGTCTTCGAGCGAACTTTGCGTCGTCGACAGGTCCTTGAAAGCAATGCCGCTCTCGGCGAGTCCGTCGATCAATCGGGTGATGCCAGTGCGGTCCGCCTTGGAATCGTAGCTGTAGGTCAGATGCAGCCGGTCGTCCGCGAGCGCGAGGTTATAGGCCGCGAGTGCCGGCGGCACCGCTGCAAGCGGCTCGCGCAGTTGCAGCGTCAACTGCTTCTTGCCGAGCTTGCGCATCAGCTCGGCTTTTTCCTCGACCAGGATGATTTCGCCCTTGGACATGACGCCGATCCGGTCGGCCATCTCCTCGGCTTCCTCGATGTAATGCGTGGTGAGAATGATGGTGACGCCGGACTCGCGCAGCGTCCGTACGATCGCCCACATATCCTTGCGCAGCTCGACGTCGACGCCTGCGGTCGGCTCATCGAGGAACAGGATACGCGGCTCGTGCGCCAGCGCCTTGGCAATCAGCACGCGCCGCTTCATGCCGCCGGACAGCGTCATGATCTTGTTGTCTTTCTTGTCCCACAGCGACAGGTCGCGCAGCACCTTCTCGACATAAGCGGGATCAGCCGGCTTGTTGAACAGGCCGCGGCTGAAGCTCACCGTCGCCCAGACGGTCTCGAAGGCGTCGGTGGTCAGTTCCTGCGGCACAAGACCGATCAGAGAACGAGTGACGCGATAGTCGCGGCCGATATCATGGCCTTCGACCAACACGGTGCCGGTCGAGGGCCGCACGATCCCGCAGACGATGCTGATCAGCGTGGTCTTGCCCGCACCGTTCGGCCCGAGCAGCGCGAAAATCTCGCCACGACGGATGTCGAGGTCGACCTTCTTCAAAGCCTCAAAACCCGTGGCGTAGGTTTTGGTCAGGCCAGAAACGGTGATGGCGGAAGAGGTTGATGGCTGTGTCATGCGTGGGTTTGCGCAACTTAATCACGCAAGACGAAATGGAAAGGGTCGGGACCCATCAAATTTCGTGAACAATCGGCCGTCTCAGACCAGAAAATCGGGGCCGGCACGCCGTTTCAACTCCCGTCCCGCCTCGCCGCCGATGCGCGCGGCGTCCGCCCGCGCGCCGGTGGCGAACACATCGTGCGCGGCGCTGCCGTCCGGCCGCGCGATCAGGCCGCGAAGCTCGATCGCTGCCGCCGTCACCGACGCATGTGCCGCGATCGGCGTCTTGCACGTGCCGTCGAGCACATCGAGTAGCGCCCGCTCGGCGGCGAGCGCCACCGAGGTATCGGCATCGTCGATGGCGGCGACCATCGCATTGACACGTCCATCGCCGGCACGGGTCTCGATGGCAATCGCGCCCTGTCCCGCCGCCGGCAGAAACTCCTCGATGCTCATGATGCGCGTGATGTGCCGCGTCAGCTCCAGTCGCTTCAATCCCGCGAGAGCGAGGATGGTGGCGTCGGCGACACCTTCCTCCAGCTTGCGCAAGCGCGTATCGACATTGCCGCGCAACGGCACGATCGCGAGATCGGGCCGCATCCGCTTGATCAGCGCCTGACGGCGCGGCGACGTGGTTCCGACGCGCGCGCCGGCCGGCAATGTCGCAAGGCTGTCTGCCTGATGGCTGATGAAAACGTCGCGCACGTCCTCGCGCGGCAGGCAGGCGGTGAGCACCAGCCCGTCCGGCAGCCAGGTCGGCACGTCTTTGGCGGAATGCACAGCGAGATCGATGGTGCCGGCGAGCAACGCCTCCTCGATCTCCTTGGTGAACAGCCCCTTGCCGCCGATCTCGGCAAGCGGCCGGTCCTGCACCGCATCGCCGGTGGTGCGGATGATGTGGATCGCGATCGTCTCGGGGACGAGACCATGTCTCTGCGCCAGCCGATCGCGCACCGCATGCGCTTGATAAAGTGCGAGCGCGCTGCCGCGGGTGCCGATGGTCAGGGCCTGAGAAGAACGCGACATATCAGAACCCGATACGGAAATAACGCCGGACCAACCCGGCAGGAACCATGGCTGCTCTATCGAACCGCCGGCGGCGGCACAATGAAAACGCCAAGTCCTCATCGGAGACGCCCGATCTGGCCCTGATTCCAGACTTAACCCCGACCGCCAGAGATGGGCAAAATGTCGCACCCGACGCGACACCATCCATTACTGAAAATTAACCATGGGGCCGCGTCGAGCGAGACGACCTACCCTCTTGAAGGAACAGAAAAAAGGGAACTTTGTCGTGATCGGGCACGAATCCGAGCTGACCTTGGATGCCAAAAAGCTCCGTTATGTCAAATTTATCGTCCCATAGCCGGCATTTATCCGCCCCTGTATATCCAGATCGACGAAAGGCGCCCGGTTGCGTGCCATATTCGGCCGTCGCTGATGGCTCCTTTTGAGGATTTTGACGTTATTCGGTGGGGGCTTTTTATGCGTCTAATGACAAGCTTGGTGGCATTGCTGGCCTTGGGCAGCCATGCCATGGCGGCCGATATGCCGGCTAAGATGCCGGTCAAGGCCGTGGTTCAACCGGTACCGGTCTATAACTGGACCGGATTCTACGGTGGCGTCTTCGCCAACTATCATGCAGGCAAGATCGACGGTAACGGATGCGTGGGCGCTACTTGCCCGAGCGATCCGAAACTGAAGGGCTGGATGGCCGGCATTCATGCCGGCTACGATTACCAGTTCGCCAACGGCGTGGTCGCAGGCCTGTTTGCGGTCCTGCCGCTCACGCGGCTCAGCAACACGTTGTCTGGCACGGTTCCAGGCTTCGATGCTCCCACCAAGACCGAGTTCATGATGCTCGGCGGCGCTCGGGTCGGCTACGCCTGGGATCGCGTGCTTCCTTATGTGTTCGCCGGCGTTGCCCACGCGCGGGTTTCTTCGACGTTTAATTTCAACAACGTCACCGTAACCCAGAACCACACTGGCTATACGCTCGGTGCAGGCCTCGAATACTCGATCGCCCCGCACATTTCGCTCGACTTCCGTTACTCCTACATCGACCTCGGTCAGAAGCGTTACGAGTTCGTTGCAGGATTCCCCGCCAATTGGGGTGAGCGTTCGCACAACTTCTCCATTGCCTTGAATTTCCGGCAGAACCCCTAAGGTTTTCGCGAACCACAGGGCGGCTAACCGCCGGGTCAATACGCACCTTTGCAAAGCAATTTGCAAAGGTGCTTTTCTATGCGCCACATGGGGGCTTCCATTTCTCGTCTCGCGAACAAAACTGCCATCGTGACCGGTGGCACCAGCGGCATTGGTCGCCAGATCGTCGAGACGTTCTGCGCTGAAGGCGCTCGGGTCGTCTTTACCGGCCGCGACCTCGACCGCGGGCGAGCAGTGACGGACAAAACCGGCGCAATATTCGTGAATGCAGACGCTGCGGCGCTCGATGATCCGGCGAGGGTCGTCACCGCTGCCGCCGACGCGCTTGGCACGATCGACATTCTGGTCAACAACGCCGGCACCCACGGGCCGCCACTGGGCATCGAAAACTTTTCCATCGCTCCGTTTGACGACGGGATCGCGGTTCACCTGCGCTCGCCGTGGCAGTTCATGAGCCTGTGTGTGCCACTCATGCGCAAGAGCGGCGGCGGCAGCATCGTCAATATCAGCTCGATCGCCGGGCACCGCGTCTGCGTCAGCTCGCTTCCCTATGCGATCAGCAAGGCAGCCGTTCTGCACCTGACGCGGTATGCTGCGACCGAACTGGGTAAAGACAAGATTCGCGTGAATTCGATTTCGCCAGGATTGATTGCCATGACCAAGAAAGGTCAGCAGCCAGCAGATGCGATGTTCGGGCTCGACCTGGTGATGAAGGTAATATCGCGTCAGGCCCTGCGTCAGGCCGGTCGCGTCATCGATGTGGCGCAAATGGCTCTCTATCTCGCATCGGACGAATCCGCGTTTGTGACCGGCTCGGATTTCGTCATCGACGGCGGTACCCTCTGGGGTTCGCCGGACCCCATCGGCATCTGACCAACGATGATGCTTGCGACGGTCACTTTGGTCTTGATCGTCGGGATCGCCGGGCTTCTGCCGCTGGCCTGGATGGCACAAGCCAATAGATTTTTACGGCGATCAAAGGCGGCCGCCGCCGGCACCAGTGCGAGCGCGCCTGCTGCCGTTATTCTGCCGTTGCGCGGCGCCGAAGCGACCTTGCAACACACATTGGCGGCGCTGTCGGTCCAAAATTATCAGGATTACATCGTTCACATCGTCATCGACAACGACGACGACCCCGCCTGGTCCATTGTGCGCGACCATCTGGCATCATCGCACGGCGGCACGAAGATCGTCGCACAGACATTGCGGCTGCACCGGCCGACATGCAGCCTCAAATTGAGCGCTCAGCTTCAGGCGCTGAGATCGCTCGATCCCCGATTCGAGATCGTGGTGTTTGTCGACGCGGACGCAAAGCCGGAGCCTCATTGGCTGCGGATCATGACCGAGCCGTTTTCCAACCCCGCAATAGGTCTCGTCAGCGGAATTCGCTGGTATTGGCCGAAAGACCCGACCCTCGGTGATCTCGCGCGGCACGCTATCAACGCGTGCGCCTTTCCGATCATGCACCGCTTCAATATTCCGTGGGGCGGCTCGATGGCCGTCCGCAGGTCCGCACTTGATGCGGCGAAGCTGCCGGCGCTTTGGCGATATTGCTTTGGCGAAGACACGAGTTGCTACGGTCCGATTGCAGCGCTAGGGCTGCGGATGGAAACGGTGCCCGCCGCGACGCTGTTCAATCGCGAAACCATCAGTCTGCGCGACTGTTTCCGCTTCTTTGTCCGCCAGTTTTTGTCGGTGCGGCTGCATCAGACCGGTCGACGGCGAATTTTCCTGCTCAACACGATTGCTTTCGCAGGGCTTACCCTCGCCTGTCTGGCCGTTCCGCTCGGGCCGCTGCTCGGCCAGCCATGGCTCGCCGCGGGCGGCGGACTGATTGCCACGCTCTATATTGCTGGAATGATCCTGGGGGTTCGCTGCATCGAGCGAAATTTACCCCGCCCTTCCGCAGCGCTGGATACCGACTGGCCAATGCGTTTGCACCGTCAGCTTGCTTCGGTAATTCCAGCGCTCGCCATCGCGATTGCCGCTCTCTGCGCATCGATGTGCGCCAAAACTATCGTCTGGCGCGGTATCAGGTATGACGTCACCGGAAAGGGCAGCGTCCGGATGCGCGATTACGCACCCTACCGGGCCCGGCCGTCAGGTAACCAATCCCTGCTTTGATGGAATCCTCCCATTTTGAGGGAAGGAAGTGGTAGCGGGGAGTGGACTTGAACCACCGACCTCCGGATTATGATTCCGCTGCTCTAACCAACTGAGCTACCCCGCCACGGGGTTCTGCCCGCCCGAAAGCGGCAGAACGCGCGGGATATAGGAACCGCAGCCAAAACCTGTCAAGCGATGGTTTGCGGGTTCCCGCGCTGGCCGGCTCATTCCATCTTGTTTGCCGGCTTATTTCGGCCGGATGGTGGGATCGCCACCCGGCGAACCCGGCGGCGGGATGACCGGCGTTTTGCCGGATTCCGGCGCCGGCATCTTGATGTCGGGATCGATCCCGCCCGGCGGGCAAATGACGCCATCGGTTTGCGCCAGCTTGTCACTTAACGCTTTGTCCTGGCCGGTCGTCTCGGCCCGCGGCGCGCAAGCTTTCGGGTCGCGGTGCTCCGCAGAAGGGACCTTTTGGGGAGCCTTGTCCGCCGGGACTTCCGGTGGAGCTTTGGGCGACGACATCTGCGCGGCCGCCGGCGCGATCAGAAATACGCCCGCTGCCAGCGCCCAGCCCGCAATACCGTGACGCAAGATGCTGCCCATGGTCGCCTCCATCCACGTCCTGTGAACGTCCGGGATGGAAGAAACGGCGATGAACCGGTTCCGGTTCCGCCGCCGCGACGGCGCGCCACACGCGCGTTGCGTCAACCGGCAGCTTTGGCGAAGCGGATCAGGGAGAAATGCCCAAGCGGCGTCACCGGCCGGCTTTCGACAATCGTTACGCCGCCATGGTTGTCCGCCCAGCGCGACAGCCGTCCGAACCGGAATTCCGGCCGCCAGCCGAGCCGGCGCGCGATCGGCGCAAAGCAACGCTCGAACACCGCGCGCGGCCCCTGCTCCGCGCCGATGTGATTGACCAGAACGATCTCGCCGCCGGGACGGAGCACCCGCGCAAATTCGTTGAGCGTGCCTTCCGGATCGGGAACGGCGGTAATCACATATTGCGCGACCACCACATCGAACACAGCATCGGGCAACGCCAGATGCGCGGCATCCATCACCGCCAGCGCATCGACATTGGTGAGGTTCTGCTCGCGCACCCGCTCCTGCGCCTTGCGCAGCATCGGCGCGGAGATGTCGATCCCAACCAGCCGGTTGCCGCGGGAATAGTCCGGCAGTGAAATGCCGGTGCCGACGCCGACTTCGAGAATGCGACCGCCAATCCGTTCCGCAGCTTCGATGGACGCGCGGCGGCCACGATCGAACACCTTGCCGAAGACAAGATCGTAGACCGGCGCCCAGCGCGCGTAAGCCTTTTCGATGGTGGTGCGGCTCAGATCGGTCGCGGTCACGATCTACCCGCGCGACATCGCGGGCATGGTCGCGTCGTCGCGCGGGCGAGCGGCTTCCGCCGCCGCGACCGCACTTCTGATGAACCCGCCCCCGAGAACCCGCGCCTGTCCGTCCGGCGCGTCGTAAAACACACAAGCCTGTCCCGGCGAAACACCGTCTTCGCCGTCGACCAGTTCGACCTCGATCGTATCGCCGGCGCGGCGCAACCACGCCGGCTGCGGCGCGCGCGTCGAGCGCACCTTCACGAACACGTCGAACCGGCCCTGATCGAATGCGCGATCGATCGCCGCATCGCCGATCCAGTTCACGTCGCGCAGCAGCATCCGGCGCGTGCGCAATGCATCGCGCGGGCCGACCACGACGCGCCGCTGCGTGGCATCGAGCGCGACCACATAGAGCGGCGCGCCGGCGGCGATGCCGAGACCCTTCCGCTGGCCGACCGTGAAATGAATGATGCCGTTGTGATGGCCGAGGACCTTGCCGGCCATGTCGACGATGTCGCCCGGCTCGGCGGCGCCCGGCTTCAGCCGTTCGATCACTTCGGTGTAGCGGCCGGACGGCACGAAGCAGATGTCCTGGCTATCGTGCTTCTCGGCGACCGACAGGCCGAAGCGCCGCGCCAGATCGCGCGTCTGCGACTTGGTCAAGTCGCCGAGCGGAAAACGGACGAAGTCCAGTTGCTCGCGGGTGGTCGCGAACAGGAAATAGCTCTGGTCGCGATCCTCGTCGCGGGCGCGGAACAGGCCACGGCTGCCATCCGGCAGCCGGCGCGAGGCGACATAATGGCCCGTCGCCATGGCCTGCGCGCCGAGATCGCGCGCCGTCGCGAGCAGATCGTGGAATTTGACCGACTGGTTGCAGGCGATGCACGGCACCGGCGTCTCACCCGCCACATAGCTGTCGGCGAAGGCGTCGATCACTGCTTCCTTGAAGCGGCTTTCGTAATCGAGGACGTAATGGGGGATGCCGATCCGCGCCGCGACCTCGCGGGCATCATGGATATCCTGCCCGGCACAACAGGCGCCCTTGCGATGCACCGCCGCGCCATGGTCGTAAAGCTGAAGGGTGACGCCGACGACGTCATAGCCCTCCTCCTTCAACAGCGCGGCCGTCACCGAGCTGTCGACGCCGCCGGACATGGCGACCACGACGCGCGTGTCCTGCGGACGGCCGGGGCAATCGAGGGAGTTGAGCATGGGTTCTATCTATAGCGCCGCACGGTCTGTGCAAAGGCAAACGCGGGATGGTCCGGCCATTCCAGTGGCCGACCGAGACATTTTGACCATGACCAGCGGCAAGAATTGCCGCCTTGACGCTTCGCAAATGTCCTGCGGTTCTTGGCTCCAATTTAAACCATTGAAATATATGGATAATTTTTGAAAGTGTTTGGCCCAGCCCTTGCTACAGCACCGATGAACCGATCACGCCCAGAGGTTGCCGTGCCCGCCGTTGCGTCCGAGACTAAAGTCGCCCCGTTCACCCCCGCATCCACGCCCCGGACGTCCGGCCGCGCGTCCGATGGCGGAGACGTGTTTTCCGCGCTGGTTGATGACTCCGCGGCCTCGGAGCAGCGAGCCGCACCGCCGTCCCGTGACAACAATTCCCGAACCGACGCCCCCGCGCGGGACAGTGCCCCGACGCGCGACCGGAACACCAAACCCGCCGACGACAAGTCCGCAGCAGCCGATCAAGCCGGCGACACCCCGAAAACCGAGTCCGCGCCGGACGCCAAATCCGATGCAAGCGCCGGCAACACGCCGGATGCCAAGACCGATGCCGCATCGGATGCGAAAACGGCAATCGATGGCGCCGCCGAACAAGCGGCAGCCGACGCGGCCACCACAACCGATGGCACGCCCACGGACGCCAAGACCGATCCAGCAGTTGCAACAGCCGCTGTTGTCGTCCCCACCATCGTAGCGGCCATTCCGGCGGCACCGGCCGGCATCGTCTCGGTCGCCGATCCCGCGACCGCCGACACCGTGCTCGCGGCAAGCCCGGCAGCCGGTCAGATTGCAGCGCCGATCCTCAAGCCGCAGCAGGCGACCGGCGAAGCTGGCAAGACCCAGCAGACCCCGGCGGCCACCGACCCTGCGGTCACCGACGCCAGCGCCGATGCGGATGCCGGCAAACCGGCAACAGCGCCGGCCGCGGCATCAGGCAAACCTGCAGACACCGCCGAGGCGAAGCCAGCGGCTCATGCCCCCGCTGCCGCGACGCCCGACGACCATCCCGCTTCCACGCATCGCACCGCCGATGCCGCGGCGAACGATCCGGCTGCGATCAAAACCGACGCAACGCCGGCATCTCCGCCGCTTCATACCGCGCAAACGGCGAACGCGACGGCACCGGCCGGCCCGGCGCATGCGGCGAACACCGCCGCCACCACGCAGCCCATTCCGCTCAATGCCGTCGCCGTGGAAATCGCCGCGCGCGCCGGCACCGGCAAGAACCGGTTTGAAATCCGTCTCGATCCGCCCGAACTCGGCAAGATCGATGTGCGGCTCGATATCGACAAGCACGGCCAGGTGACGTCGCGCCTGATCGTCGAAAAGGCAGAGACGCTTGATTTGCTGCGCCGCGACGCGCCGCAGCTCGAACGCGCGCTGCAGGATGCCGGCCTCAAGACCTCCGGCAACGGGTTGCAGTTCTCGCTGCAGCAGCAGATGTCGCAGCAGCGCGACGACCAGTCATCCGGCAGCGCCGCGACGGCGCAGATTCTGGTCACCGACGACACCGCCGCGACCGATGTCGCGGCCCGCAGCTATTCAAGCCTCGCCGCAGCGCGCGGCGGCATCGACATTCGGGTCTAAAAGGATTCCGCCATGGCCATCACTGCCACGCCCGTCACCAACAGCAATCCGGTCACCACCACCGGCACCAGCAGCACCGGCGTCGATCAGACCACCATCGCCAACAATTTCCAGACGTTCCTGCAGTTGCTGACGACACAGTTGCAGAACCAGAACCCGCTCGATCCGCTCGACACCAATCAGTTCACGCAACAGCTCGTGCAGTTCGCGCAGGTCGAGCAGCAGATGAAGCAGAACGATCAGCTCTCGACGCTGATCTCGATCGAGAAAAGCGCGCAGGCGACGACAGCGCTCGCTTATGTCGGTCAGACCGTTTCTGTGGACGGATCGACCGCGACGCTCGCCAACAATCAGGCGACGTGGGCGATGACCTCCGCAAAGCCAAACTCGGCAACCGTCACCATCAAGGACTCCACCGGCCAGACGGCCTATACCGGCACATTCTCCCTTAGCACCGGGCGGCAGGACTTCGTCTGGGACGGCGTCGGCAGCAACGGCGCGCAATGGCCGGACGGCCAGTACACGATGACGGTCACGGCGAAGGACGCCAATGCGCAGCCGGTGACGGTCTCGACCGAAGTGCAGGGCGTCGTTGATTCCGTCGACCTCACGCAAGATCCAGCGCTGCTTTCGATTGGCGGTCAGAACTATACGCTCGACAAGGTGAAGCGGCTGGTGCGTGGATAACACTGAAAAATCGCACTTTTCTGCTGAAAACGACGACGAGGCCGCCGCCTATCCGTCAACAAAAGGTTAGCAAAATCAGCGGCAATCTTTTCCTTGTTGCACGCCACGCTTAGGCAAATTTTAAGCCGCAACCATTAGGTTCAGCGTGTGTTTCGTTCAGTCGAGTGTGTGAGTGTAACAATGACCGAGCCCCACCGCCCGAGGGTCAAGTATGTCATCGGGCCCGACGGAAGTCCGCTGACGATCGCCGATCTTCCGGCGCCCGGCACCAAGCGCTGGGTAATCCGTCGCAAGGCGGAGGTCGTTGCCGCGGTTCGCGGCGGGCTCCTCTCGCTGGAAGAAGCCTGCGGCCGCTACACGCTGACGGTCGAGGAATTCCTGTCGTGGCAGTACTCGATCGACCAGCATGGTCTCGCCGGGCTGCGCACCACCCGCATTCAGCAATATCGCGCCTGATCTGAGGCGCATCGAGTTTCCAAACGCCGGGCCAACGCCCGGCGTTTTCGTTTTGAGTTCCCGCTTTTCAATTCCTAACAAAATCTTTCGACACAGGAACGATCGCCGCACGCAGAACGTTACCTTTGCGTCCCCGCATGAGCAGAAATGTGCGGTGTAGCGGTTCCCTACCCGCGGTCGCGGGTCTGGTTTTTCCTGTAACCTGGAGATTCAAATGTCTTTTAAGCACGCACGCACTCTTCTGATTGCTACTGCCCTTGCGACCGGCGCCGTGTCCTATGCCGCGGCCCAGAGTTCGCCGGCTCCCGCCAATCAGTCCGGCGGCGGCATCAGCGCGACGACGCCAGCTCCGACTGACCCCGGCACGGCTGGTCAGAGCGGCAATACCAAGGGTACGCCGGCGATGGGCGCCAAGCAGATGCAGAAGACGCCGATGACCACCGGCTCGGGCATGAAATCGGCTCCGAACTCCCGTGACTCCAAGATGGAGACGATGGAGAAAACGAAGTCGCCCGCGAGCCAGAACAGCGGCCTGAAGAAAGAAAAATAAAACCCATCCACAGCACGTGGAATGAGCGTGCATGGTCCTGGTCTCGGCACCCGGCGGACATTCCGCCGGGTGTCGCGGTTTTGAAAACGCGCATCCGTTAACGTCGTTAACCGGTCGCTAACCATAAGCTGGGCAAAATTTGCCGGTCGGGCGCATCCGCGCCCCGATTCCTCACGGGATCCGATCGGTGCAAGCTTTCTTCGACTTTCTCAAATCCCTCGGCGCAGCGCGAATGGCGGCCATGGCCGCTGTCACAGCGATGATGATCGGCTTCTTCGGCTTCGTCATCATGCGCGTCACGGCGCCGCAGATGGTGCCGCTGTTCACCGATCTCACGGTCGAAGACTCGTCAGCGATCATCAAGGATCTCGAACGGCAGGCGATCGCCTACGAAATCAAGAACGATGGCGCGATCATCATGGTGCCGAAGGATCGTGTCGGCCGCCTGCGCATGAAGCTCGCCGAAGCCGGTCTGCCCAAAGGCGGCGGTGTCGGCTACGAAATCTTCGACAAATCGGACGCGCTCGGCACTACGAGCTTCATCCAGAATATCAATCATTTACGGGCGCTCGAAGGCGAACTGGCGCGCACCATCCGCTCGATCGACCGGGTGCAGGCGGCGCGCGTGCATCTGGTAATGCCGGAACGGCCGCTGTTCTCGCGTGACAAGGCGGAGCCGTCGGCCTCGATCGTCATCACCAGCCGCGGCAAGCTCGAGACCTCGCAGGTCCGCGCGATCCGCCATCTCATCGCCTCAGCGGTGAACGGGCTCAAGCCCGAGCGCATCTCCATCGTCGACGAGGCCGGCCGGCTGCTCGCCGATGGCTCGATGCAGGATGGCGGCATGGGCGCCGCCGCGGACGAGCGCAAGATCAACTACGAGCGCCGGCTGCGCGAGCAGGTCGATCAGATTGTCACCTCGGTGGTCGGTCCGGGCCGTGCCCGCGTCCAACTCAACGCCGAGTTCGACTTCAACCGCATCACCCAGACCTCGGACCGTTTCGATCCCGAAGGCCGGGTCGTGCGCTCCAGCCAGACTCGTGAAGAGCAATCGCAGTCGGCGGACAAGGAAGGCCAGGTCTCGGTCGGCAACGAACTGCCGAATGGCCAGAAGGCCGACGCTGCGTCGTCACGCGGCGATCAGGCCAAGAAGACCGAGGAAATCGTCAACTACGAAATCTCGCGCACCACGAAGACGGAAGTGACAGAGGCCGGGCGCATCAACCGCATCTCGGCGGCAGTGCTGGTCGACGGCACCTATACCAAGAACGACAAGGGCGAGATCGTCTATCAGCCGCGCTCCAAGGAGGAGATCGACCGGATCGCCGCGCTGGTGCGCTCCGCGATCGGCTTCGACCAGAAGCGCGGCGACCAGGTGGAGGTCGTCAATCTCCGCTTCGCCGAGCAACCGGCCGCCGTCGGCGGTGGCGAAAGCTCGGGCGTCATGTCGCTGCTGCAGTTCACCAAGGACGACATCATGCGCGCCATCGAGATGAGCGTGATGATGCTGCTCGGCCTCGTGGTGATGTTCATGGTGGTGCGGCCGCTGATGCGCAAGGCGTTCGGCACCGACGTCAAGGCGTTGCCCGCGCCTCGCCAGGCGACATTGCCCGGGACCGTGATGATCGCGGGCGCCGCAGGCGATGCCGGCGGCACAACGACGACCAGCGGCGGCTCCGGTGGCGGCAGCATTTCCACCAGCGGCGGACCCAACGTCGCCATCGTCGGTAGCGACGAATCCGTGGCGATCTCGAACCGCACCTCGAACATGATCGACGTCGCGCAGGTCCAGGGACAGGTGCACGCGCAATCCGTGCAGAAGGTCGGCGAGCTCGCCAACAAGAACCCGCAAGAAGCGATCTCGATCATCCGTAACTGGTTGCATGAGGACGCTGCCTGATGCCGTCCGCCTACAACACCGACAGGCGCGAGCGGTCTTCTCGCGAAGACGTGCCGCAACTGATCGCGCAGCTCGCCGGCCGCCAGCAGATCGCCGTCGAACATCGCCGCCTGACCGGCCCGGAGCGCGCCGCCGTGTTGATGCTCGCGCTCGGCGAGCAATACGGCTCAAAGATCTTCAGCCAGCTCGACGACGACGAACTGCGCGAGATTTCCATCGTCATGTCGACGCTCGGCACCATCGATGCCGCCGTGGTCGAGCAGCTACTACTGGAATTCGTCTCGCAGATGTCGGCGTCCGGCGCGCTGATGGGCAACTACGACGCGACCGAGCGGCTGTTGAAACAATATCTTCCGGCCGACCGCGTCGGCGGCATCATGGAAGAAATCCGCGGCCCCGCCGGCCGCAATATGTGGGAAAAGCTCGCCAACGTTCAGGAAGAAGTGCTGGCGAACTATCTCAAGAACGAATACCCGCAGACCGTCGCCGTGGTCCTGTCCAAGTTGCGCTCGGAACATGCCGCGCGCGTGCTGGCGATCCTGCCGGAAGACCTTGCGCTTGACGTCGTCAACCGCATGCTGCGCATGGAGTCGGTGCAGAAGGAAGTCATCGAGCGCGTCGAGCAGACGCTACGCACCGAATTCATGTCGAACCTGTCGCAAACCCGGCGCCGTGACGCGCACGAGGTGATGGCGGAAATCTTCAACAATTTCGACCGGCAGACCGAGACGCGCTTCCTGACCGCGCTGGAAGACGACAACCGCGAGGCGGCCGAGCGCATCAAGGCGCTGATGTTCACGTTCGACGACCTAATCAAACTCGACAATGCTTCGGCGCAGACGCTGATGCGCCACATCGACAAGGACAAGCTCGGCATCGCGCTCAAGGGCGCCAACGAGGCGGTCCGCCAGTTCTTCCTGTCCAACATGTCGAGCCGCGCCGCGAAGATGCTGGTCGACGACATGCAGGCGCTCGGACCGGTACGGCTGCGCGACGTCGACGAATCTCAAAGCCTGCTGGTCAACGCCGCCAAGGATCTCGCCGCCAAGGGCGAAATCATGATCGCCAAGAATAACGGCGAAGACGAGTTGGTGTACTGAGATGGCAGCGCAGGCAAAATTCCTGTTCGACACCGACTTCGCCCCGGCGGCCGACAAACGGCCGGCGATGAGCCTCGGCGAGCATGAAGCGCGTTGTGCGGAGCGCGAGGCGGCCGCCTATCAGCGTGGCGTCGCCGCAGCCGAGGCGCGCATCGAGGCACATGCGCAACAACTAATCGCCGCGGCGCTCGGCGCGATCGGCGCCGGCATCGAGCAGCTCGGCCGCAATCTGCAGACCCTCGAAATGCGGCTGGAGCACGAAGCGATCGATGTCGCGGTCGCTATCGGCGGCAAGCTCGCCCCGGACCTGATCGCACGCGAGCCGTTCGCGGAAATCGCCGCGCTGGCGACCGATTGCTTCCAGCATCTTGTCTCGAAACCGCATGTGGTGGTCCGCGTCAACGACGCGGTCTATGAAACCGCCAAGCAGCAACTCGACGAGATCGCCCGCGCGCGCGGATTCGAAGGCCGCCTGGTGGTCCTGGCCGAGCCGGAGATCGCGCCGGGCGATTGCAGGATCGAATGGGCGGACGGCGGCATTGGCCGCGACCGCCAGCACGCCGCAACCATCATCAGTGACGCGGTCGCGCGCTATGTCGGCGCGCGCCACGCTCACCCCGAAAACGGCCATTAAGCCGGGAGGCAACAATAAATGACTGACAACGATCACCCGGTTCCCCTTCCCGACCTCGAGAACGGTACGGCGATGCAGAATATCGACGATGCCGGCTCAATCGCGCCGACCGATGGCGACAGCGTGCATCGTGGCGCCGCCGACCTCGAAGCGGTGTTCGACGTGCCGGTGCAGGTCTCCGCGGTGCTCGGCCGTGCGCGCATGGATGTCGGCGCGCTGCTCAAGCTCGGACCCGGTGCGGTGCTGGAGCTCGACCGCAAGGTCGGTGAGGCGATCGACATCTACGTCAACAACCGTCTGGTGGCACGCGGCGAAGTCGTGCTCGTCGAGGAAAAACTCGGCGTGACCATGACGGAAATCATCAAGAACGACCGGAATTGAGGTTGCCATGCGCCTGCTGATTGTCGGAACGCTGAAGGGACAGCTCTCCACCGCGACCAAGATCGCGATGGACCGCGGCGCCACCGTCACCCATGCCGAAACCATCGACCAGGCGCTCGCCGTGCTGCGCGCCGGCCGCGGCGCCGACCTGCTGATGGTCGATGTGGCGCTCAATGTCGCCGATCTGGTGAAGCGGCTCGAAGCCGAGCGCATCCATGTGCCGATCGTCGCCTGCGGCATCTCCAACGACGCCCGCGCCGCGGTCGCGGCGATCCATGCCGGCGCGAAGGAGTACATCCCGCTCCCGCCCGATCCGGAATTGATCGCCGCCGTGCTCGCCGCCGTCACCAACGATCACCGCGAACTGGTCTGGCGCGACGACGCGATGGCGCAGGTGATGAAGCTCGCGCAGCAGATCGCGACCTCCGAGGCGTCGGTGTTGATCACCGGGGAAAGCGGCACCGGCAAGGAAGTGCTGGCGCGCTACGTGCATTCGCGCTCGAGCCGCGCGAAGAAGGCATTCATCTCGGTCAACTGCGCCGCGATTCCCGAGAACCTGCTCGAATCCGAATTGTTCGGCCATGAGAAGGGCGCGTTCACCGGCGCGCTGGCGCGCCGCATCGGCAAGTTCGAGGAAGCCAACGGCGGCACGCTGCTGCTTGACGAAATCTCCGAGATGGATGTGCGGCTGCAGGCGAAGCTCCTGCGCGCCATCCAGGAGCGTGTGATCGACCGCGTTGGCGGCACGCGGCCGGTGCCGGTCGATATCCGCATCATCGCCACGTCGAACCGCAACCTGTCGGAAGCGGTGCGCGCCGGAACGTTCCGGGAAGACCTGCTGTTCCGCCTCAACGTCGTCAACCTCAAGCTGCCGCCGCTGCGCGACCGTCCGGCCGACATCGCCGAACTCGCTTTGCACTTCATCAAGAAATACGCGGATGCCAACGGCCTGCCGGTGCGGCCGCTGTCACAGGAGGCGCGCCACGCGCTCGTCACCAGCCGCTGGCCGGGCAATGTCCGCGAGCTGGAAAACACGCTGCATCGCGCGGTGTTGCTGTCGCACGGCGCCGAGATCGGCGTTGACGGCATCCTGACGCCGGACGGCCTGCCGCTGGAACGCGGCGCGGTGCAGCCGGCCGTCGCGCACGCGGCGCAGGCGGCCGAGCAGGTCACGCGTGGGCTGGTCGGGCGCACGGTCGCCGAGGTGGAGCGCGACCTGATCCTCGAAACGCTCAAGCATTGCCTCGGCAACCGGACCCACGCGTCGAACATCCTCGGCATCTCGATCCGGACGCTGCGCAACAAGCTCAACGAATACGCGGCCGATGGCGCGCCGATCCCGCCGCCGAACGGCACGGAGCCCCGCGCCGCGGCTTAAGCGCAGCGCATGAAATCGATGTGAGTGATCGTGCCGGGTGCGTGCGTCGGCGGCCACCGACAGTCCCGTCGGTCCGCCCTCAACCAAGGCGACGAGCGGAGAACCTCCGATGGGAGCACTCAAGAAGCCAACCGGCGGCGGCGAACGCCCGCCCCGGTTCGCCGTGATCAGCGACGATGCGCCGCATCTCAGCGCCCGCCGGCGCGCGGTGCAGGCCTCCTGCCCGCAGAACGGCATCATCATGCTGTTCACCGACGTGATGAGCGTCGGCAACCTGCTGCGGCCAGAGGCCACACTATCGTGCCTCGGCTGCGGCGAGGTGCATGATGCGGCGTCCTGCGACTGCCGCGCATGTGGCTGAACAGGTGCGGCTGAGGCCGCGCGAGGCTCCGGCGCCGTCGCATCAACGTGTGTTTATTTGTCCGCACCCATCCGGCGTGCCTAAATCGGCTCCGGGGGGCTGAACCGAAGCGGTACGCGCGCCGTGGGTCCGGCCACAGAACCGGACACACGGAGACACGTCATGAATCGTCTGATGCGCCGTCCATTGCGCCGCCTTGCGCTTGCCACCACCACCCTGCTGCTGCTCACCGCCGGCCTCGCCCGCGCCGACGACCCGGTCGGGCGCTATGCCGTCGAAGGCACCAATCCCGGCGGCGGGTCGGCCTACACCGGCTCGGTGACGGTGGAAAAAACCGGCGAGACCTATCGCGTCGTCTGGGTGGTCGGGAACACGCGTTACATCGGCACCGGCATCGGCAACGACAAGTTCATCTCCGTCTCCTACCGCTCCGGCGATCAGACCGGTCTCGCGCTCTACGGCGAGGATGGCGACGACTGGGTCGGCGTCTGGACCTATGCCGGCGGAACCCGCGTCGGCGCGGAACGCTGGCGCCGGCGCTGACTTTCCGTCATACGTCACAGCATGGATGTTGAGGCCAACCGCAAACTGCTGGCGGACGCTATCGCGCGTGTCGCAACCGGCGACCGCGGCGCCTTGCAGACCACCTATCGGCTGACCTGCGCGAAGCTTTTTGGCGTCTGCCTGCGTATCTGCAGGCAACGCGAGGAAGCGGAGGACGTACTGCAGGAGGTTTACCTGTTGGTCTGGCGCAAGGCGGCGAGCTTCGATCCGGCAAAAGCCAGCCCGATGACCTGGCTGATCGCCATTGCCCGCAATAAGGCGATCGACCGCGTGCGCACCCGTAGCGCGGCCCGTGCCGGTGGTCCGGTCGACCTGGCGGCCGAGGTGCCTGACGGACGCCCGCTCGCCGACGACGCGCTGGAACAGGCCGAGGTGACACAGCGCCTGCATGACTGCCTCGACGGCCTCGCGGAGCACGAACAGAAGGCGTTGCGCGGCGCCTTCTTCGACGGTGTGACCTATGACGATCTCGCGCAACGCATGAGCGTGCCGCTTGGGACCATGAAGAGCTGGATCCGGCGGGCGATGTTGAAACTGAAGGCGTGCCTGGGCTGATGAGCGACGTCGACACCCATAGCGGAGTTCCTGACTCCGACATGCTCGCCGCCGAATATGTGCTCGGCGTGCTGGGCGCGGACGAGCGCGCCGACGCCGAGCGCCGCATCGTGCGCGACGCATTCTTCGCGCGCGCCGTCGGCGACTGGGAGAAGCGTCTGCTGCCCTGGGCCAACACCGTGGAATCCGTGCCGCCGCCGCCGCAAGTCTGGGAGCGCATCCTCGATGCGATTCAGGGCACTCCGGCGCGGCGCGCCATGCCCGAGATGCGCGCGGGATGGTGGAGCGGCCTGAATTTCTGGCGCGGGCTTGCGGCCGGCACCACGGCGCTTGCCGCAGCCAGCGTCGCTGCGCTGTTCATCATGCTGCGCGCGCCCACGCCGCTGCCGCTTACGGCGTCGATCGACGGCGGCGGCCATCGCCACTTCATCGCCACGATCGACACCGCACGCGGTCAGATGGTGGTCTCTCCGGCGGCGTTCGCTGCGGTTCCGGATCGCGTACCGGAACTGTGGCTGATCGTCCCCGGCAGCGCGCCGCACGCGCTCGGTCTGTTGAGTGCCGATCGCGCGGTGACAATCACCATTCCCGGCAATCTGCGCGCGCACACCAATACAGATGCCGCGCTCGCGGTATCGATCGAACCGCCGGGCGGTTCGCCCACGGGTGCTCCGACCGGCCCGGTCGTCGCGCAGGGCAAACTCACGAGCCTGTGAGAACGCCGCCGGCGTCTGCCGCGGCCATCGCTTCGTAACTCCGATGTCCCGATCGCAAGATCAACATCAAACGAGTGACGGAGGATATCTCATGACGAAGATTCATTTGCTGGCTGGCAGCGCGTTCATCGCAATGACGCTCGCCGCAGCTCCCGCCATCGCGCAGATGAAGAATGACGCGATGAAAAACGACATGATGAAAAGCGAGAGCGCCAAGCCGGTCACGGTCGGCGGCGCGCCAATGTATTCCAACAAAAACATCGTGCAGAACGCCGTCAACTCCAAGGATCACACCACGCTAGTGGCGGCGGTGAAGGCGGCCGGCCTGGTCGATACGCTGTCCGGCCCTGGCCCCTTCACGGTGTTCGCCCCGACCAACGAGGCGTTCAAGAAGTTGCCGGCCGGCACGGTCGACACGCTGCTCAAGCCCGAGAACAAGGACAAGCTCAAGGCGGTGCTCACCTATCACGTCGTCGCCGGCAAGATGAGCGCCAAGGATCTGATGGAGGCGGTGAAGAAGGGCGGTGGCAAGGCGATGCTCAAGACCGTCGAGGGCGAGGACCTCACCGTCACCCAGTCCGGCAATATGCTGACGGTGACCGACGCCAAGGGCGACAAGGCCAAGGTCACCATCGCCAACGTCAACCAGTCGAACGGCGTCATCCATGTGATCGACACCGTGATGCTGCCGGGCTGACCCGGTTCTCCTGCCGCCCCGGGAATGCTCCCGGGGCTTAGGCAGCGGTGGTTTTTCCGCACGGCCTGTCCCCGCTCGCTGGCGCGGAAAGCCGCCGCTGTCGCCGGCTTTAAAAAATTAACCAGCCGCTAACCATGGACCGGGCAAAAATTGCCTGGGGTTGGGGTGTTTCAGTCGATTCCCGGGTGCCGGCGTCCGCCGGTGCCCTCTGACCTAGTTATTTCGCGTCCGCGATCCGGATTTGCGCTCCAAATCGACGATTTGGGGTTCGGGGCTTCCAGGCAGAATGAGCGACGTTACCGCCGGACAATCAGGCGGGGGCTTCAAGCTCCCGGCAATGGGCGATCTGAGCACCCTGCTCAAGCGCGGCGACCTCGCGCTCGCCATCGGCGTCCTGACCATCCTGGTGGTCCTGATCCTGCCGCTGCCGCCGCTGCTGCTCGACGTCGCGCTGGCGATCTCGATCATCCTGTCGGTGCTGATCCTGATGACGGCGCTGTTCATCCACACGCCGCTGGAATTCTCGTCGTTCCCGACCGTGCTGTTGATCTCAACGATGCTGCGGTTGTCACTCAACCTGGCCTCGACCCGTCTCATCCTGTCGCACGGCCACGAGGGCAGTTCGGCCGCCGGCCACGTCATCGAGGCGTTCGGCAACTTCGTGATGGGCGGCAATTTCGTGATCGGCCTGATCGTGTTCGCGATCCTGGTGATCGTGAACTTCGTGGTCATCACCAAGGGCTCCGGCCGCATCGCCGAAGTGGCGGCGCGCTTCCACCTCGACGCCATGCCCGGCAAGCAGATGGCGATCGACGCCGACCTGTCGGCCGGCCTGATCGACGAGGCCGAGGCGCGGCGGCGGCGCAAGATCCTCGAGGACGAAGGCGGCTTCTTCGGCGCCATGGACGGCGCCTCGAAATTCGTGCGTGGCGACGCCATCGCCGGCCTGCTGATCGTGTTCATCAACATCATCGGCGGCATGATCATCGGCATCGTGCAGCAGAATCTGAGCTTCGGCGATGCCGTGCGCTCCTACACCCTGCTCACCGTCGGTGACGGCCTCGTCACGCAGATCCCGGCGCTGGTGGTCTCCACCGCAGCCGGCCTGCTCGTGTCCAAGGCCGGCGTCTCGGGCGCCGCCGACAAGGCCCTGTTCAAGCAGTTCTCCGGTTACCCGCAGGCACTCGGCATGGCCGGCGGCGTGATGCTGGTGATGGCGCTCTTGCCCGGCATTCCGATGCTACCGTTTCTCGGCCTCGGCGGCGGCGCCTGCGCCCTCGCCTACACCATGAGCAAGCGGGTGAAAGTGGACGAGGCGACCGAGGCCACTGCCGCCAACGCCAAGTCCGCGACCGCCACTGCGCCGGCCGAGGAGCCGATCTCCACCGCCTTGAAGATCGACGATCTCAAGATCGAGATCGGCTACGCCCTGCTGCCGCTGATCAACGCGCCGGACGGCAATGACCGCCTGACCGAGCAGATCAAGGCGCTGCGCCGCTCGCTCGCCATCGAGATGGGCTTCGTGATGCCGGCGGTGCGCATCCTCGACAATGTCCAGCTCGACCCGAACACCTATTCGATCAAGATCAAGGAAGTCGAAGCCGGCTCCGGCCAGATCTGGCCTGGCCAGTTCATGGTGATGGACCCGGCCGGCGGTCAGGTGCTGCTGCCCGGCACGCACACCACCGAGCCGACCTTCGGCCTGCCAGCCACCTGGATCGACGCGAACCACAAGGAAGAAGCCTCGATCAAGGGCTACACCGTGGTCGACGCCGCCACCGTCCTGTCGACGCATCTCACCGAACTGCTCAAGTCGAACATGTCGGAGCTTTTGTCCTACGGCGAGGTGCAAAAGCTCACCAAGGAACTGCCGAAGGAACAGGGCGAGTTGCTCAAGGACATCGTCCCCTCGCTCATCACCATGTCCGGTGTCCAGCGCGTGCTGCAGACGCTGCTCGCCGAGCGCGTCTCGATCCGCGATCTGTCGACGATCCTTGAAGGCGTCGCCGACGCGCTCGCGGTCACGCGCAATCCGACCTCGATCGCCGAGCACGTGCGGGTGCGGCTCGCGCGCCAGATCTGCGCGCAATATACGACCCATTCGGGCTATCTGCCGTTGATCGCACTGTCGGCGAAATGGGAGCAGCACTTCGCCGACGCCATTGTCGGCCAGGGCGACGAGCGGCATCTGGCGATGCAGCCCTCGCGCCTGTCGGAATTCATCACCGCCGTGCGTGAGAAATTCGAGGCGGCGGCGCGTGAAGGCGAAGCGCCGGTTCTGGTGTCATCGTCGGCGATCCGGCCGTTCGTGCGCAGTATCATCGAGCGATTCAGGGCGCAGACCCCGGTCGTCGGCCAGGCCGAAATCCACCCGCGGGCCCGGCTCAAGACCCTCTCAAGTATCTGAAAAATATAAACATTCTAGGGTTCTCGCGCGGCTCTCACGGTTCGTTGAAAGCCTCTTGGGAACCTATAGGCGCGTCCCCACGTTGGGTTCATGACAGATGAACCGAAGCTCCGGTTGTTGCGACCAACAGTTGGCACACGGGAGGACGTCGCGATGAACTCTTCGCTCTACACCGCGGATCGCACGACGCATCTCAAGATCGTCGTGGTTGCTTTGATCGCCGCCACTATGGTGGCCGGCGTCGGCATTGCTGCGCGCGATGTCGACCTGGGGACCGATGTGCTGGTGTCGCAACAGGCGCAGGGCCCAGCCCTGAAAGCCGGTGCGCCGGTGAATTATTCGACCAGCGGAACCACCGTGATCCGCTGATCTCGACAGGCTGATTTCGTCTTTACCTCCCTCCTTGATGCGCCCGGTTTTGACCGGGCGCTTTTTTTGCAAGGAGGTGACGGCCGGTCAGGCGCGGGCGGCGTGGAAACGCATCGCGCCAATGGAATCGAGTTCGGCCTGTTCGCGGCTGTTGGCTTCCGCCAGTTCGCGGGCCTGGTCGCGCTGATCCAGCATCTCGACCTTCTTCAATTCCTCGAACGCCTCGGCAAGCGCCGACTTGGCATCCTCGAGCTGAATGCGCAGTTCGTCGGTGGAGCGCTTGAGGTTTTCCCGCCGGGTCGCCGCCGCCTTGGCATAGGTCGGATAGGCGAAATGCGACGGATCATGGATGTTGGCGCGATCCTGCTCGGTCTTGATCTCGCGCTCGAGGTCGCCGGCCATGCGGTCGAAGTCGGCGATCATGGATTCGATCTGGGCGGCCTTGCGCCGCTTTTCATCGACGGCGAATTTCTTCAGCCGGATAAGGGTTTCGCGTGACTTCATCGACTCATACTCCCCCGAAGTCTCATGCCCGAATGACCGGCTGAGCGGCGAACACCCGCCCGTCCGGTCCCATACTCAGGGGCAATCTAGGCGCACTAACGTTAGTTTTCGGTTTCCAAAAGTGGCCGCTTTGCGTCCAAACCCCAGTCACGGTGCGGGGCTACCCGCGGCCATGATCTGCTCCAGACGGGCATAAGCCTCCGCCAGAGTGGTCGCCTCGCCCTTCCCCTGCTTCAGGAACTCCTCCAGCGGCTTGTTGAAGCCGATGGCTTCATCCACCTCGGCGCTGGACCCCGGCCGGTAGGCGCCGAGACGGATCAGTTCTTCCATGTCGGAATAGGTCGCCATCACTTGTTTGGCCCGCATGACCACCGGCAGATAGGCCGGATCGCAGGCCCGCGGCATGGTGCGGGAGATGGATTTGAGGATGTTCACCGCCGGATAGCGCCCACGCTCGGCGATGGCCCGTTCCATGACAATGTGACCGTCGAGGATGCCGCGAACCGCGTCGGCGACCGGCTCATTATGGTCGTCGCCATCGACCAGCACGCTGAAGATGCCGGTAATGGTGCCGCCGCCCTGTGGGCCCGGTCCGGCCCGCTCCAGCAGCCGCGGCAGTTCGGTGAACACGGTCGGCGTATAGCCCTTCGCGGTCGGCGGCTCACCGGTGGACAGGCCGATCTCACGCTGCGCCATGGCGAAGCGCGTGACCGAGTCCATCATCACCAGCACGTTCTTGCCGACGTCGCGGAAATATTCGCCGATCGACAAGGTGAGATAAGCCGCCTGCCGCCGCATCAAAGCGGGTTCGTCCGAGGTCGAGACCACGACCACCGAGCGTGCCAGGCCCTCGTCACCGAGATCGTCCTGCAGGAACTCCTGCACCTCGCGGCCGCGTTCGCCGATCAGCCCGATGACCGACACGTCAGCAGAGACATTGCGTGCCAGCATCGACATCAGCACCGACTTGCCGACACCGGAGCCGGCGAAGATGCCCATGCGCTGCCCGCGGCAAACCGTCAGGAAGGTATTGAGCGCGCGAACGCCGAGATCGAGCGGCGCGCCGACACGGGCGCGCTTATGCGCCGCCGGCGGCGCGTTGCGGAACGGATAGGGCGCGAGGCCAGGCGGCAACGGCCCCTTGCCGTCGATCGGTTCGCCCATGGCATTGACGACGCGGCCGAGCCACCCCTCCGAGGGCCGCACCGTGCCAGCCGCGCCCGAGACGATGGCGCGGCAGCCCCGGCGCACGCCATCGAGATCGGCAAACGGCATCAGCAAGGCATTGGAGCCGGTGAAACCCACAACCTCGGCGGGGATGCTGCGGCCGGGCGCGGTTTCGATCATCAGCCGCGCGCCGACCGACATCGCGTGGATCGGCCCGGCGACCTCAACCATCAGGCCGCGCACCGCCGCGACGCGACCATAGGTTTCGCGGTCGTCGATATCGCGGATCTGCTCGGCAAGCGCCTTCATGGATAAAGCGCCTTCATGACGGGACGATCGCCGCGCAACCGGCGTGATCTTCACACTTGCTTACCGTTACTCGACCTGCACCGGCGTTAACCGCATGTTTACCCGCGTCGTTAAGAATTAGCTCACCGTTGAGGGACGACAGGCTTGCGCTCGCCCCGCCTGTTCCGAAGGGGCGAGTCATGAGAATCGGTTGACGCCGTTTCTTAATGTGGATCATGAGCTACAGCGCGGCCAGAAAATCGGCTTCCAGCAACATCTTACGGCGATTCGCCTTGAATTCGCCAGGAAATGCTTGCGTGGGAGAATCAGGTTTTGTTAACCATGCGCCGGTAGCGTCCGAATCGGTTTGTCCCAAAGCGTTTCTGAAGGCCGCCGCTGCGGCGTGCCGACCTTGAGCCCAGAACGGCGAGGAAGGGGACTGGCATGCGCGTTTTGCTGATTGAGGACGACAGCGCCACCGCTCAATCCATTGAGCTGATGCTGAAATCCGAGAGTTTCAACGTCTACACGACCGACCTCGGTGAGGAAGGCGTCGACCTTGGCAAACTCTATGACTACGACATCATCCTGCTCGACCTGAACCTCCCCGACATGTCGGGTTACGAGGTGCTGCGGGCGCTCCGGGTTTCCAAGGTCAAGACGCCGATCCTGATCCTCTCCGGCCTCGCCGGCATCGAGGACAAGGTGCGCGGTCTCGGCTTCGGCGCCGACGACTACATGACCAAGCCGTTCCACAAGGACGAGCTGATCGCCCGCATCCACGCGATCGTGCGGCGGTCGAAGGGCCACGCCCAGTCGGTCATCAACACCGGCGATCTGATCGTCAACCTCGACACCAAGACCGTCGAGGTGAACGGCGCCCGCGTGCATCTGACCGGCAAGGAATATCAGATGCTGGAGCTGCTCTCGCTCCGCAAGGGCACCACGCTGACCAAGGAGATGTTCCTCAATCATCTCTATGGCGGCATGGACGAGCCGGAACTCAAGATCATCGACGTGTTCATCTGCAAGCTGCGCAAGAAGCTGGCGAATGCGTCGAGCGGCAAGAACTACATCGAAACCGTCTGGGGCCGCGGCTATGTGCTGCGCGAGCCGTCCGACGACGAGGCACGCATTCCCGCCTGACACGGCGGGCATTCGCACAGCGGGTTCCCTTCCCCGTGTTCGTTGCGTCTGCGTCGTCTTGATTGAGCCTAGTCGGCTCGTCCTCCCACCTCAAACCCCGCCGGAAACGGCGGGGTTTTTTGCTGGCGAGGTTTTGGTGGTCCTGGGCAACAACCCCTCGCGCAGGATCCCCATGAACAGGGAGAGCGCGTGCGAGGGCGTTCCTTTCCGTAACATGATGCCGACGGCCGGCAGCGGCGCACCGATCGCCACCGGCAACCGGACCAGATCGCCCGCTTTGGCATAGGCCAGCGCCGCATCGGCCGTCATCACGCCGATCAGATCGGTATCAGCCGTCAGCGCATGATTGAGCCGGATCGACGTCGACTCCACCGCCGGGACCGGCGGCACCAGCCCTGCTGCGGCAAATTCGCGCTCGATGATCGCACGGATCGGCGCGCCTTCCTGCGGCAGGATCCACGGATAGGTCGCGAGATCGCGGAACGTGACGCGGCGGGCGCGGGCCAGCGGGTGCGACGGCGCGCAGACCACGCAGATCGGCAACTCCAGCAGAGGCACATGCACAAACCCGTCTTCCGCCGCATGATCGTGCAGCCGCCCGATGACGCAATCGAGTTCGCCGCGCAGCAGCGCGGAGAGGAGAAAGGTGCGGCTACCCTCCTCGATCCGCACCCGGACGCCGGGCGCGCGCCGCCGCAACGTCAGGAGCGCGCTCGGCAGTACGCGTGCCTCGGCCACCGGCAGGACGCCGATGCGGATGCGACCGATCAACCCCGCCGCAATCGCGGCAATGGTCTTTTCCGTGTCAGCCAGATCGTTGAGCATGGTCTGCGCACCGGCGAGCAGCGCCTCACCGCATTCGGTCAGGCTGACGCCGCGCTTGCTGCGCACGAACAGTGGCGTGCCGAACATCGTCTCCAGTTCCGCGATCAGTTTGCTCACCGCCGGCTGGGTGAGATGCACCTCGACGGCAGCGCGCTGCATTGAGCCGCTGCGCGTCACCGCCGCGAACACCGAAAGATGCCGGGCACGGAGATTGCTGATCGCCATTCTGATAGTCCTATTGGTTATCACAACATAACAGAACGCAATTTTAAGTTATAGATTGCTTCCGCTAGCCTCGGGGCGGACTTCACCGGAGAGAGCCATGCGCGTCATCCTGCTCGGTACGGGAGCGGCCCTCCCCGATCCCGACCGCTGCCACACTTCGATCCTGATCACGCTCGCGAACGGCCGGCACTTCCTGCTCGACTGCGGCCATGGCGCGACGCGACAACTGATGCGGGTCGACGTCAATCCGGCGGAGATCGAGCGCGTGCTACTGACACATCTGCATCACGACCATGTCTGCGAGCTGCCGTTCTTCGTCATCTCCGGCTGGATCCTCAGCCGCCCCGGCACGCTGCCGATCCACGGACCGCGCGGTACCCAAGCCATGGTCGGGCATCTGTTCGAGGGTGGCGCGTTCGACGCCGATATCCGCGCACGCGCGGCCTATCCGCTGCGGCAGCAGAACATCGCCGCGGTCCGCCCGCAGGTGAGCGAATATGATGTCGGCGTCGTCTATCAAGACGCCGACGTCACCATCAGTGCCGACGCGGTCGATCACATTCCGCCGGACCTATCGCCCTGCTTCGGCTTCCGCATCGAAGCGGAAGGCAAGGTCGTCGTGTTCTCCGGCGACACCAAGCCGTGCGACGGCATCGCGCGGCTGGCGCAAGGCGCCGACCTCCTGATCCACGAATGCACCTTCACCGAGGACTTCATCGAGCACCGGCGCAAATCCGCCGTCGGCACCTTCGCGCATACGAGCCCGTCCGATCTCGGCCGGCTCGCCGTCAGCGCTGGCATCAAGAACCTGATCGCGACGCATATCGGTCACGTCGATTCGACGAGCCCTGTGCTCAAACGCACAGCGGGCAAGCATCTGCCCGTCGACAAGATGGGGCCGCACCAGATCGACGCTTTCGTCGATCAGATCCGCTCCGTTTACAAAGGCCCGCTGCGAATCGCGCATGATCTCATGCGCGTCGATCTGTGACCCTGGAGGACGCCCGATGATCATGCTGTCCCGCCGCAAGGCCCTGCTGCTCACCGCCGCAGCCGCGCTGTCACCGACCCTGTCGCGTGCGGCGGAGTATCCAAACCGGCCGATCACGGTGATCGTCCCTTACGCCGCCGGCGGCGCGGGCGACGTCACCATCCGCCTGCTGGCGCCGTCGCTCGAAAAAACGCTCGGGCAGCCGCTGATCATCGACGCGCGCGCCGGCGGCGGCGGCACGATCGGCGCCCGCGCGGTCGCGAGTTCTACCGCCGACGGATACACGCTGATGCTCGGCGCCGCCAACAACTTCGCCATCAACCAGTTCATGTTCCCGAAGGTGAAGTTCGATCCACTCACGGAATTCGCGCTGATCACCAAAGTCGCCGATGTGCCGTCGGTGTTCTACATTCCGGCGGCGCTGCCGGTGAAAACGTTGGCCGAGTTCGTCGCCTACGCTAAATCGCAGGCCGGCAAGCTTAGCTATGCGTCGCCGAGCGTCGGCACCACGCCGCATCTCGCGGTCGAACGGTTCAAGCAGGCCACCGGCATCGAACTGGTGCACGTTCCCTATCGCGGCGCGCCTCCGGCGATGCAGGCGCTGCTCGCGAACGAGGTACAGCTTTATCTCGCGGGCTGGGGCGTTGGCCGCGCGCAGGTGGAGAGCGGCAAGGTCCGCGCCATTGCCGTCGCCGCGGAGAAGCGGCTGCCGGGCGTCGATGTACCGACCCTGATCGAAGCCGGCTATCCCGGTTTCGTCGCCTCGAACTGGTGGGGGCTTGCGGCGCCGAAAGGAACGCCGGCCGCGATCTGCGATCAGCTTCATGCGGCGGTCGTCACGGCGTTGAAGGATCGCGCCATTCTCGCACGACTGGAGACGCTCGGCTTTGTCGCGGTCGGCGACACGCCCGCCGCCTTCCTCAAAAGCGCAGAGGCCGAAGCGGCGATCTGGAAACAGACGATCGAGCGCGGCAAGCTCGCCGTCGATTGAGGGCGGACTCTTTACTTCTTGGTCGTCTTGGTGCCCTGCGCCGGCTGATTGCGCACGCTGCCCCACGGGTCGCTTTTGACCGCCGGCCCCGCATCGCCGCGGCGGGTCGCCGCACGATATTGCTGGTCGATTTCCGCGTCGCGCCGTTTCTCGGCGTCGGTCCGCCGTGTCAGCGCCTTGTCTTCACCTTGCTGCGCCTGCGCCGACGATACCAGCCCGGCCACACTCAGGCACGGCACGGCGAGGCAGGCGATAAGACCGGCGGCAAAGATCAGACGGGCGGAACGACGCATGGCAAAGACCTTGGGCAAAACCCGGAACCGGCTCCGGGGCGATCATTCTTGCGAAAGAGGCAGGGCATTTTCAAGGCCGGCTGGCAGCCTTTGACGGTACCGGCGTCATCCGGCCCCGCGCGGCGACTGGCCCCCTCCGCCAGCGAATTTCAGGACGGTGGCACGCGGTCCCCGGAAAGCATAGGGATTCGGCGCATAAAGCCCACGCCGATCCGGCACCGGCTTGAACTGGTCGGTCAGACCCACCACAGTTTCCGCCGCTCCGAGCAGCAGATAGCCGTCGGAGGCCACGGCCCGGCCGAGCCGAGCCAGGGTCGCGCTCTTGGTCGGCGCATCGAAATAGATCAGCACGTTGCGGCAGAACACCACGTCGAACGGGCCGAGCGAGGTGAAATCATGCAGCAGGTTGATCGGCCGGAAGCGGACCATCTCGCGGATGTCCGAAGCGATCTGCCAGCGGTCGCCGACCTGCCGGAAATACTTGACCAGCATCTGGATCGGCAGTCCCCGCTGTGCCTCGAACTGGCTGTAAATGCCGACCTTCGCCTTGTCGAGAATATCGCCTGACAAGTCGGTGGCGAGAATATCCACCTGCCACCCCGCCAGTTGCGCGCTCATCTCGCGCAAACTCATGGCGAGCGAGTAAGGCTCCTGTCCCGCCGCGCAAGCGGCGCACCAGATCCGGATCCGCTTGCTGCCAACCCGCGCCTTCAGCAGCCCCGGCATGATCACATTACGGAAGTGATCGAACGGAACCTTGTCCCGGAAGAAAAACGATTCATTGGTGGTCATCGCCTCGACCACCGCGACCACCAGCAGATCGGGCCGCGGCTCTTTCAGCCGCCGCACAAGCTCACTCAGGTCGGCGATGCCGTGCTTGCGCATCAGCGGCGCGAGCCGGCTTTCGATCAGATATTGTTTGTCGTTCGACAGCGCGAGGCCCGAACGGTCCTTGAGCAGCCCGCGCAGAAAATCGTAATCCGCGGGCGTCATGCGGCCGCCCCCCGGAACAGCCGCACAACCGTTTCGGCGATGCCGTCGAGCGGGAGAACCGCCGAGCAGCTTCCCGTGGCGATCGCCTGCGCCGGCATGCCCCAAATGACGCTGGTTGCCTCATCCTGGGCGATCATGGTGCCGTTGGCAGCCGCAATCGCTTCGCTGCCTTGCGCGCCGTCTGAACCCATGCCCGTCAACACCAGGCCGAGCGTGCCAGCACCCCATACCGCTGCACCCGACGCGAACATCGGATCGACCGACGGCTTGCAGAAATGCACCGGCGGCCCATCGTCGAGCGCCGTCATCGGACCTTCTGCACCGCGTACGATCCGCAGGTGGCGTCCGCCCGGCGCAAGATAGACCATGCCGGGCTTGATCGGCTCGCCGTCGGTCGCCTCGCGCACCAGACGACCACTGCTGCGCTGCAGATGTTCGGCCAGGATCGTCGTGAAAGTCGCCGGCATATGCTGCGTGATCAGCACCGGCGCACGCTCCAGCGCCGGGCCGATCGCCGGAATCAGTCTGCTCAGGGCTTGCGGCCCTCCGGTCGAGCAGCCGATCAGCACCACCCGTGGCGGCACGCAGGAAAATCCCCGCAGGCGGAACGGCGGCGGCGATGCCGCGCCGGATGCTGCCGGCAATTCATCGCGCCCGCGCAGCGGCACGACGGCGCGCGGACGGAGAGGAATCGCAGGCCGGATCGCGCGTGAGCGCGCCCCGAGATGGCGTACCTTGTCGATCAATTCGTGGCGGAACGGCAGCGACGTCGTCGTTTCACGCGCTGTCTCGGGCTTCGGCACGTAATCGGCCGCGCCGAGCGCCAGTGCCTTGAGGCTGATCTCGGCATTCCGGCGTGTCAGTGTCGACGCCATGATCACCGACAGATCGGGTTTCTTCTGCAACAGCAGCGGCAGCGCCGTGATCCCGTCCATGTCCGGCATATCGATGTCGAGGATCACCACATCCGGATCGAGACGCCCGATCTGCTCGACCGCGTCGCGACCGGTGCGCAAAGCGCCCACTACCTCGCAGTCGGCGGCTGCGCCGATCCAGGCCGAGAACAGGCCGCGCGCGACGACCGAGTCGTCGACAATCATGACGCGGATATGCCGCCGGGTAGCGAGCGCGGGACGAGAGACGGGAAAAACCATCGGATGAAAATTCCGGAGTTCGGTCAGCCGCGCTTACAGCAGACCGACCTCCTGGAATTTCGACTCGACGATATCCTTGTCGAACGGCTTCATGATGTATTCGTTGGCGCCCGCATGCAGCGCGCGGGCGATATGCGCCACATCGTTCTCCGTGGTGCAGAATACCACCTTCGGGCGATCGCCGCCCGGCAGACGGCGCAAGGCCCGCAGGAATTCGTAGCCGTCCATGCGCGGCATATTCCAGTCGAGCAGGATCGCGTCGGGCAGCATTGTGCGGCAGCTCGACAACGCCTGCTCGCCATCCTCGGCTTCAAGGATGCTGAAATCCAAACCTTCAAGAATCCGGCGCGCGACCTTGCGGATCACGCTGGAATCATCGACCACGAGACACGTTTTCATTGCTCTATCCTCATGTTCCGATGCGGTGTCCCGCACCTTTTTTCACGCATTCCTATGCCGCCGTCGCCATACCACCGATCTCAAGTATCTTGTCGAGATCGAGCGCGATCAGCAGCGATCCATCCAGGCGATAGATTCCCGTGCTGGCCACCGCCAGCCGCGGGTCGAGATTGGCGGGCTTCGCCTCGCATATCTCGTGGTCGAGCTTCATGACTTCACCGATCGCATCGACCAGCAAACCGTAAGATTCGCCGCGGCTTTCGACGCCGATCGCCATCAGCCGTGCCGGCGCATCGGTCCGTTCGAGGCCGAGCCGCGTCCGCATATCGATAATGGTGACGATCCGGCCCCGCAGATTAAGCACGCCCGCAATCTCAGCCGGCGCCAATGGCACACGTGTCAGACGATCGACCACGAACACGTCCTGAACGCGCAGAATCGGCAGGCCGAACATCTGGCCGCCGATCGTCGCCGTGACGAATTCACGCTGCGCATCGAAACCGCTGTCGGCTACCGTATCGGACATCGGACCGGTCATGACCTCAGGCCGCCTCCGAACCGGCAGCGTGTTCCTTCAGCGCGGCGATCAGACCGGCGCGATCGAACTTCGCCACGTAATCATGCAGCCCGACCTCGCGACCCCTCTCGATCGCCGCGACCGAGACATGCGAAGACAGCGCGATCACCGGCACCGCGGCCGTAGCCGGCTCCTGCCGGACCGCTTCCGCCAGCGCGAAACCATCCATCTGCGGCATGTCGATGTCGGTGATGACGATGTCGACGGTCTTGCCGTCGCGCAGATGCGCCAGCGCCTCGCTACCGTCCGCTGCGGTGATCACATCATATCCGGCGGCCTGCAGCACCGGCGTCAGCATGTTGCGGAAGAACGGCGAGTCGTCGACCAGCAGCAGCGAGCGCCGCTTGTGCTCGCTCGCCGCGACGCTCTTGCCCCGAAACCAGTCTTCGCAGGCGAGCGGCAGGAAATGCCCGACATCGATAATTTCAGTCGCCTGCCCCTTGACCACCGCCGAGCCGATAACACCGGCCGTCTCGCTGGCGACTTCGATATCGAGCCGCTCCTCGACGATGTCGACGATCTCATCCACCACCAGCGCCATCGACCGCGTACCATCGGAGAACACCAGCAGCGGCTGCGTACCCTCCGGCTTGATTGCAGCATTGGCGGTCAGTGTGACCAGTGGCATCAAATGGCCGCGATATTGCACCATGTGCCGGCCGTTCGAGACTTCGATGGTATCGACATCGACTTCCTCGAGGCGCGTCACCAGCGATAATGGCACCGCCTTCGGGTGCGCCGAGCCGGCGCGGAACACCAGCAGTGAGGTTATGTTGTCAGTCCGACCGACCTGCTCGTCCTCGACCGCGTCAATCATTCCCATGTCGGCAGTGACCGTCGCGCCCATCATCCGGCCGATACCGTTCGGATCGACGATCATGATCACTGCGCCGTCGCCAAGAATGGTATTGCCGCAGAATGCCGTGATGTGCCGCAGCCGCGACGACATCGGCTTCACAACGATTTCCTCGGTATGGAACACCTGGTCGACGGCGATCCCGAAGCTGCGACCGTCGACCTGCGTGACGACGATGAATTCGCCCTTGCCGCCACGCGCATCGGTGCCGTCGATGCGCAGCAGCCGACTGAGGTCGGCAAGCGGCAGCAGCTTGTTACGCAAGCGTAACACCGGCGTGTCCTTGATGTGCTCGATCCGGTTGTCGGAACCGTCGCGCACCTTCACAAGCTCCGCCACCGCGATCTGCGGGATCGCGAAACGATGACCGCCGGACTGGACGATCAGAGCCGACACAATGGCGAGCGTGAGCGGAATCTTGATGATGAAACTCACGCCAGCACCCGGCACGGATTTGACATCGATCATGCCGCCGATCTGATCGATATTGGCGCGCACCACGTCCATGCCGACGCCACGGCCGGAAATTGCCGTAACCTGATCCGCGGTCGAAAACCCGGGTGCGAAGATCAGCTTGTGCACCTGCGCGTCCGACATCTTCGCCAACGCGTCATCGGTGGCCACACCAAGCGACAAAGCCTTGGCCTTGATCCGTGCGGTGTTGAGGCCGCGTCCGTCATCAGCAACCTCGATGACGATCTGCCCGCCTTCCTGATAGGCCGACAGCCGGATATGGCCCTTGGCGGGTTTGCCGGCCGCGATGCGCTCGGCGCGCGTTTCCAGCCCGTGGTCCGCCGAATTGCGCACCATATGCGTCAGCGGATCCTTGACCAGATCGAGCACCTGCCGATCGAGCTCGGTCTGCTCACCATGCAGATCAAGCTCAATCTCCTTGCCGAGATCGTGTGCGAGATCGCGCACGATGCGCGGCAGCTTCTGCCAGGCATTGCCGATCGGCTGCATGCGCGTCTTCATGACGCCTTCCTGCAACTCGGCGGTGACGTTCGACAGCCGCTGCAACGGCGTCTTGAATGCGTTGTCGTCGTTCTGCCGCGCGATCTCGAGCAACTGGTTGCGGGTGAGAACCAGTTCGGACACCATCGTCATGAGATGTTCGAGCGTATCGACGGTCACGCGGATCGAATGGTTGGCGACACGGCCGGACGAAGCATCATCTGTCGCTTCTTCGGTCGCGGCAGCGTGCGCTCCAGCGCCGGCCGTTTCAGGCTCAGCTGCGAGCGGAATGGCCGCGGCCGCCGCGGCGGCCGATGGATCGGCGGCGACGGCCGCCATCCGCTCCAGCTCTGCGATCAGATCGCCGTCGCCACCGGGCGGCTCCTGCTGATCGTGTTCGAGCCCAGCGAGAATGAGCTTCAATCGGTCAATGGTCGCAAGGATCAGCGTCACCGCCGCAGCCGTCGCGGGCGCGCCGTCGCGAAACTTGCCCATCAGGGTTTCGGCGGCGTGCGACAGGGCTTCAAGCCGCGGCAATCCAAGAAAACCGCAGGTGCCTTTGATGGTGTGAACAAGACGGAAGATGTTCGCGAGAATCTTGGCGTTGTTCGGCTCCTGCTCGAAGCGCACGAGCTCAACGTCAACGACATCGAGACTCTCGTGGGTCTCGGTCAGAAATTCCCGCAGCAAATCGTCCATGGAATTGCCTAGAGCGTTTTCGAGCGCCTTGGACTCGCGTGAAGAAAACGCGAAAAATCAAATACCTGTTGCAAGGCGCAGGTCGCCCGGCCGCCTCCCTGCCGGAAGCGGTCACAGTGTGTCGGGGAAGGGTTTACTTTTGGTTGCGGCGAGAGCGTGTGCCGCGCAGGTTAACGAGTGGTAAATGGCGAGACTGCCGGGACAGTTCGAACCAAAGCGCCAACGCGCATGATGCGGCAATGGTCCTGGCTCAAAGATCAGATCGATCCGAAACCAGCCTGACAATCGTCTTTCAGGCGTTGCCGGACAACGCCTCATAATCGGTCCGGGATACGGTCACACCCTCGCGAACGCTCCGGGCGTAGACCTTCATTTCGCGCTCACCCGGCGCGATGACAGGGGCGGCTGGATCGGCCGCGGGGGTTTCATGCAAGATCGCCTGAAATGCCTCCATGCGCTCATGCAACCACGACGCCGAACCCAGTTTGCCGGTGTCGATGAGGATAAAAAAGTGCCCTAAATTTTGCGGCACGCCCGGGTTTTTGTCCCATGCTTGCACTTGGGTGAGAAACGCGGCGCCGGACAGCAGTCCGGCCATAAGGTCGACCATCACGGCCAGCCCGTAGCCCTTGTGGCCTCCAACCGGCAACAGGAAGCCGGCCAACCCCTCGCGCGGATCGGTCGTCGGCTTGCCGTGGCGATCGGCGGCCCATCCCTCCGGCATCCGCTCGCCCTTTTCCAGAAGATTGCGAATCTTCGCGCGCGCGACGACGCTCATCGCCATATCGAGAATGATCGGATCGCCGCCCGGATTCGGCACGCCGATCCCGAGCGGGTTGTTGCCGACACGTGTGTCCCGTCCACCCCAGGGAGCGATCGTCGTGGTCGCATTGCTGGCGATAATGGACGCACACCCCTCCTGCGCGGCGAGAAACGCATAAGGAACGATCGGGCCGAAATGATTGCTTCCCCGAACGAACGCGGCACCGATGCCGACCTGCTTGGCTCCCTCCATCGCGGCCTGAAGCCCGATCATGCCGACCAGCGGACCGATGCCGTTGCGCCCATCGACCAGAGCAAGCCCCGGCGCCACGCGCGTGGTTTCGACTTCGGCACGCGCGTCGATACCGCCCAACCGCACACGGTCGAGGTATTGGGAGACACGGCTGATGCCGTGGGTGTGGATGCCGAACATATCGGCCAACACAAGGACGCGCGCAGTAAGCTCCGCATCCCCGGCGCGCATTCCACCCGCAGCGAGAGCCGCCGCGGCGAGATCAAATAACTGACGTTCCGGAACAATAACGTTGCTCATGGCACTCATTCGTCGAAATTAAACTCGGTCGTTTGTTCGAGCGTCTCGGCGAACCACGCACTGATTCCCGCGCGACGTTCGCCGATATATTTCGGTGAGCCGTCTTGATCCAGTTTCATGCACAAATCATGACCCGGAATGAGAAGCGTATCGGGAACGGCACGCCAGAGCTGCCAGATCAAGTCGATCGAAGTCCGGCTCGCGCCTTCATCTTCGGATGCGTCAACACATCGGGACAGGAGTTCAGCACGGTTTTTCGCGGCATCGCCTGTGAACACCACCGGACTTGGCGTTGCCGTCAGATGAAAGATCAACGAGCCGGGCGTATGTCCGGGAGCCGCGAAGGCTTTGAGGCCCGGCAAAAATTCCTCGCCGGCGCGGATGGTTCGCACGCGCGGATCAGCTTTCAGTTCCTTGACGTACAGCTCCGGCAAAGGATTGAAGCCTGGCGGCTGCCGGCTGGCCCAATCGAGTTCGTGATCGCCGATCCAGACTGTTGCCTTGGGAAACAGGACGAAATTGACCGCATGATCATAATGAGCGTGCGTGAGGATGACGTCGGTAACGTCTTCGGGCGCGACGCCGTGCGTCTTGAGCTGCTTTTCGAGAGGCTTGCGGATGCCGAACGCGCCGACATCAACGAGCATGACTCGCGATGGCGCCCGCAGCAACGTGATGGTGCTCCAGCCGAGTCCGCCGTGGCAGACCGCCTTGCCGGGGAAGCCTTGCACGAGAACGTCGAGACGATACATGCGTCATTCCCTGGTTATCCGGCATGATCATCGCAATCGAGATGATGCGCCGGATTTTTCACGTCCGCGTGCGGAGAAACCGGTGAGTTGCCTGCCCTCAGCCGGCCGTTAACGGCACGCTCGGCGCGGCATCAGCGGCAGGCGTACCGGTCGACACGGCGGCGACGCGGACGGCTTCGCCATCCATCGCCATCGACAGCGCGAGCGCGCAATCCTTGGCCAGCAAACCGGCATAGAACGGCTGGATCTTGTGGGCATCGACCGGCTGCTCGGGATTCAGTTCGGCGGTCAGCAGCGGCGGGATCGCCGCCGGCACCTTGGCATTGGTGCCTGTGCAGATGACCGAAAACCCCTCGCCCTCCCCGGTGACAACCATCTTTCCACCACGCGGAATAGCCTGCGCTGCAATGAGCATCATGTTCAGCAGGAGCTTGACCCGGTTCTTGGGCAGCAGCGCGCGCGGCACCGACCATTCGATCTTCGTCTTCTCGTCCTCGAGGAAGCCGCGGGTGATCGTCTCCGCATCGCCGGTGTCGATCTGCGCGCCGGCAGAGCCAGCGGCGCCGAAGGCGATCCGGCAGAACTGCAGCTTGGCGGAGGCGGTCCGCGCGCTCTTCTTGATCAGATCGAGCGCGAACTGCTTGGTTTCCTCGTCTTTTTCCTCTTCCAGCACCTCAAGCCCATTGACGATGGCGCCGACCGGACTGATGAGATCGTGGCAAACCCGCGAGCACAGCAATGCCGCGAGGTCGAGGGCGGGCATCGTGGGCTTATCCGACACAGGCACAGTCATGGGCAAAATCTCCGGACAACAGGGCCACGCGCCGGCCGAATCATCGATCCGGCCATCATCGCCGCCTGATACACCGCAGCCGGACAGCCGCCAATGCCGCCGGTTTTCCGCAAAACCGGACCGCCCATGACCCCCGCCGAAGCGACCCTGCTGCTCAACGACCTGACCGCCATCGCCAGCCGCGCCGCCGACGCGATCCGCGCCCGGCCGGCCGCGACCGTCGCGCACACGCTCAAGGCCGATCAGTCCCCGGTCAGCGTCGCCGACGAGGCGGCCGAAGCCGTGATCCTCGACGGGCTTGCGCGCCTCGTGCCGGATATCCCGGCGATCTCGGAGGAAGCCTATCAGCGCGCCGCACCCACCAGCCTGCCGCCGACCTTCCTGCTGGTCGATCCGCTCGACGGCACACGCGAGTTCCTCGCCGGCCGCGACGAATTCGCCGTGAATATCGGCCTGATCCATGACGGCATCCCGATCGCCGGCGTGATCGCCGCCCCCGCCCGCCGCCTGATCTGGCGCGGCGCGGCGCAGCGGGCCGAACGCGCCACAGACCATGGCGACGGCCGCGTCGGCGATGTGACTGCGATCCACGCCCGGCCCTGGCCGGCGCAAGGAGCGATCGCCACCGTCAGCCGCTCGCATCTTGATCCCGAGACGACAGCCTATCTCGCCAAGCTGCCGGTCACGCGCGCGGCGTCCGGCTCGGCGCTGAAATTCTGCGTCATCGCGCAAGGCGATGCCGATCTCTATCCGCGCTTCGGACCGACCTGCGAATGGGACATCGCCGCGGGTCACGCGATCCTCGTCGCCGCCGGCGGTGCGATGACCGACGCGAGCGGTCGGCCGTTGCGCTATGGGGATCTTGCGGCACGGCTGCGCGTGCCGGGATTTCTGGCCTGGGGCGATCCGGCTCGCGCGGCCGTCTGACAGACGTTCAGTACGCGAGCTGATGCCGCACGCCGGGCCACTGCTGGTCCGCATCGGCGACGAACCGCGCCGGATCGTGCAGAAACGCGTCGCGCGCCGCGGCGCTGTAAAACAGATAGAGATGCTGATCCCGCACCAGCCAGATCAGCGGATGGCCAGGGACCGAGGTGCCCCGCGCCAGCGCCACCGGATCGTAGCCGCCGTAGCGCGGCATATAGACAGTCGGATCGGCGGCAAACGCCGCCCGGTTTCCGGTATTGCGGAAGCGCCAGACGACGCCGTCATAGCTGCGCTCCAGCGTCGGCAAACCCATCACCGGCATCTTGTCGGTGAAGTAGACCACCGGGTCATAGCCGCTGATGGCGAGACCGGACCGCTCGTCAACGACGATGCGGTCATTGGCCGACCCGCCTGCGGGACATAGGGCCATGGTCAGGAGAGTGGCGGCAAAAGCCCACACGCGCTTCCGTTGCCGCCGTCCTGCCATCATAGTCATCCACGACATGTCTCGATTCGATGCCGGACCGTAATGCCGGCGGTTAAGCAACCGGTTAAACGAGACGCTGCGACACAGCACCTTGTGACACCGCAACTCGTTACACCGCATTTTGGGGGACATTGCATGCGCGGCTTTCTTCGACTGGCAATCCTGACCGTTTTGTCCGTCGCGCTCACCACCGGCATCGCCGCCGCCCAGAACGGCCCGCCCCGCCAGAATCGCGGCGACACATTCTCCCCCGGCGAAGTGATCCGCGCCGGCCACCGCTTCTTCGGTGGCGTCAGCCAGGGCCTTGCCGAACTGGTCGAAAAGGCCGCGTCGCGCTGGGGCCAGCCGAACGGCTATATCCTCGGCCAGGAAGGCAGTGGCGCCTTCATCGTCGGCCTGCGCTATGGCGACGGCACGCTCTACACCAAGAACGCAGGCGACCGCCGCGTATTCTGGGAAGGTCCGTCGATCGGCTTCGATGCCGGCGGCGACGGCGCGCGCACCATGATGCTGGTCTATAACCTGCCCGCCACCGACGCGATGTTTCAGCGTTTCGGCGGCATCGACGGCTCCGCCTATTTCGTCGGCGGCCTCGGCATGACCGCGCTGACGGCCAACAATATCGTGGTGGTGCCGATCCGGACCGGCGTCGGCCTGCGGCTCGGGGCCAATCTCGGCTATCTCAAATTCACCCCGGACAAGACCTGGAACCCGTTCTGACGCCGGCTGAATCCGCAGGCGGAGGCGCCGGCGGCGGTTTTGATCTGTCGTGTTTTCCTCACGCAAACCGGTATCCACGTCGGCTGAAAACGCTCCAATCGCTCGTATTGTCGCAAAAGGGTTTAGGTTAACGACCGCTATCGCTGGAGTTGCGATGGCGGTTCGTGCATTGTTTTAGCCTCGCTCACCCTTGCCTGTGTGAAACGGAGGCGTCGCCTATGGTTGAACCGATCATGTATTTCGGGATCGGCTTCCTCGTGGCCGCCCTGATCGGATTGATCGTCGTGCCGCTGGTGCACGGCCGCGCGGTGCGCCTCACCATGCAGCGGCTGGAAGCGGCAACGCCATTGTCGATGGCCGAGATCCAGGCCGACAAGGACCAGTTGCGGGCCGAATTCGCGATGTCGACACGGCGCCTGGAGATGAGCGTCGAGCAGCTCAAAAATAAGTCGACCAGCCAGCTTGCCGAACTCGGCAAGAAGGCCGACGCCATCAATCGCCTCAAGGCGGAGATCGGCGAGAAGTCAGCGACCATCTTCGCGCTCGAAGCGCGCGACAAGGCGCTGCGCGACCAGTTGCGCGCGACCGAAGAGGAATTCGCGGTGAAGACCGCCGGCGTGCTCGATGCCGAGCGTGGTTTGAAGGACAAGGAAAGCGAACTCGCGCGCGTGGTGGGCCAGCTCGACGAACGCTCGTCGCTCGCCGATGCGCAGAAGATCGAGATCGTCGCGCTGCGCACGCAGGTCGAAGCGATGAAGGAGCGTCTGACCGACGCCGGCAACGAGCTCAAGGCCACCGAAAACCGCATGGAAGCGGAGCGGCTCGAACTCAAGGCGGCGACCGACGAACTCGGTGCCGAGCGCGACCGAGCCTCCAATCTCGGCAACCGCGCCGACGAACTGGAGCGCCAGCTTGTCGCCCAGAGCACCGAGGCGGAAATCCTCGGCCGTCGTGCGCAGGATCTTGAAACCAAGCTGCAGGAGCAGAGCCGCCTGCTCGCCGCTGGCGACGCCGAGCTCAAGCATCTGCGCTCCGAGGTCGACACCGCGCGCAAAACCGAGATCGACCTGCGCAGCGCCATCGCTGAAATCGACGGCCGTTCTTCGTCGCAGACCGACGTGCTCAAGACCGAGAAGGCGCAGCTTGCGTCGCAACTCGAACGCGTCACCGACGAACGCGACCGCCTGCAAAACGACATGCTGCAGATGAAACGCGACACCGAGCAGGCGTGGGCGTCCGAGCGCGTCGAGAACTCGCTGCTGCGCGAGCGCATCAACGACGTCGCCGCCGAAGTGTCCCGCCTCGCCTCCGCGCTCGAAGGGCCGAACTCGCCCATCGATGCGATCCTGGCGGCGGAAACCGCGCGCAGCGAAACACCTGCCGTTGCGACCGCGACCCCGGTGTTCGCCGAGGCGCCGGCGGGCTCCGGCAACCTCGCCGATCGCATCCGCGCGCTGCAGAATGCCGCCTCGCGCCTGCCATCGAACGAGCCGACCACCCGCAACTGATTGATGGCAAAACCGATTTTGGCTGCTTGACACCGCTGGCGCGGCATCCGTATATCGCGCCGCCGCACGTCGAGGGGGCGTTTAGCTCAGCGGGAGAGCGTTCCCTTCACACGGGAGAGGTCGTAGGTTCAATCCCTACAACGCCCACCATCCTCGACGACATAACCCGCGTTATGGCCCGCATTTGCGGGCTTTTTTCATGACCGCACGCCGGAGACAGCGACCCACCGCCGCCCACACGCGGGAGTTACAAAGCGTTAACCATACGCGGGTTAGGCATCGGGAACTCAATGGGGTTCCCGATGGAAAAAACGCTCCTCGACAGTTTTCGCCGTCAGCTCACGATCCTCGAAGCGTTCGAGCGCGAACTGCTCGACGTGGTGCGTTCGCTCAATCACGAGCATGCGCCCTCCTCCATGACGATCCGCGCCATGTCCGGCTATGCCCTTGCGGGAACGCTGCGCGACTGATCCTGGCGGCCCCACATTGGCCACGACGGATAAACGATCTCCCGCCTCCTTGCTTTAGGCCAGAGGCAGGCGCTGCAGCATCACTGTCGCGCTGCTCAAGGCGGCGTGTCCGCCCCCATTCCGGTCCGACGCAAAACCTGCTAGTTTAATTGTATATACAATTAAACAGGGAGGGGTTGCCCATGCCGGTCTTCATCGTCTCACGCGTCGATATCCCGGAGCCGCAGGCGCTGGCGCGCTACATGGCCGACGCGCCGGCCACCGTCGAAGCCTATGGCGGCCGCTACATCGTGCGATCCAATCAGGTCGAGCCGCTGGAAGGCGATACGACCTGCGATCGCGTCGTGGTTCTCGAATTCCCGGACGGCGAGCGCGCGCGCGCCTGGTACCATTCGCCGGAATATCGGCCGCTACGCGATCTGCGACAGCAGAACGCAAGCGCCAGCATTCTGCTGGTGCAATGACATCGGCCTGCGCGAAAGCGCATAACGGCCGCAGCGATCAGACGACCTGCGCCGGCTCCAGCGGGCAGGTCCGTTCGCCGCGCTCAATCTGCAGGGTCGGATGCACGATGCCGAAACGGTCGCGCAGCTCCACGGCGAGGCGGAACAACACCGCGTCGCCGGGGTGTCCGTCCGGCATGACCAGATGCGCGGTCAGCGCGATCTCGGTGGTGCTCATCGGCCAGATGTGAAGATCGTGCAGGGCGGCGACGCCGCGTTCTGCCAGCAGAAACCGGCGCACCTGATCGACGTCGATCGCCGCAGGCACGCCGGCGAGCGACATCGTCACGCTCTCGCGCAGCAAGCGCCATGTCTGCCAGACGATCACGACGACGATGACGAGGCTCACCGCCGGATCGACCCATTCCCACCCGCTGGTAATCATCAAGAGCCCGGCAATGACGACGCCACCCGACACCGCGGCATCGGCGAACATGTGCAGATAGGCGCCTTCGATATTGATGTCGCCGGAGCGGCCGCCAGCGAACAGATAAGCGGTGAAGCCGTTGATCAGGATGCCAACGCCGGCGACAATGATCACCGTTACACCGGCCACCGGCTCGGGATAGAACAGCCGCCACGCCGCTTCCCACGCAATCACGCCGACCGCGAGCAGCAGGAACAGCGCGTTGAACAGCGCCGCGAGAATCGACGAATTGCGCCAGCCATAGGTGAAACGGTCGCTCGGCTGCCGGCGCGACAAGGTCGCGGCGCCCCACGCCACCAGCAGACCGAGCACATCGGACAGGTTGTGGCCAGCATCGGCGAGCAGCGCCATCGAATTGCTCCACAGGCCGTAACCGGCCTCGATGGCGACGAAGGCCGTGTTGAGCGCAATGCCGATGGCGAAGGCGCGACCGAAATCCTTTGGCGCATGCACATGCCCCGGCCCATGCGCATGAGAATGGGAGTGCGAGTGGGGAGAGTCGTGCGGCGGCTCGCCGGGACTACCGTGTGCGTGATCGTCCATTCCACCCTGTGCCGCCTGCTCAAGCGCGCGCGTCAGGAGCGGCGCGTGCGCGGATGCCGGCGCAGGGGAATCACGTCGGCCGAGGAATCGGCCCGAACGCTCTTGCGCAAGGCATCCTTGAGATTGGCCGGACGCCCATGCTTCTTCAAGAGGTCGTTGAATGCCTCATCGGCGAGTTCCTGGAACGTCAGCATGCGATCCTCACCAAGGATCTGCAGCTCCGCCCAGGTCTCGTCGTGGATTTGAACGCGCTTGCCGACCATATCCGCCAACGTTCGCGGCGGCGGCGCCGTTCCATCGGCGGCACGCCCCGCGATCAGGCTCGGGCGGCGTCGGCTCCCTTGCCCATCAGCCAGCGTTCGGTGATGAACACCGCGGCTGGCCACATCACCACCAGCACCGAGAAGAACAGTGCTAGTGCGATCGGCAGGCTGAAGCTCGGGACCACCGCATCGAGATAGAGCCCCAGTTCGACGGCGGCGATCTCGCCGACGATCACGAGCAGCGCATACACAACCATCAGTCGCATGAAGAATGTCCTCAGTCCTTTGCCTCAGGACAGGAGGGCTGCGACAAGCTGTCTCGGCAAGTAAAATCCCCATAAACTTCCGAGGGTTGGGGATGACCGTCCGCCCCACAGCAAAACGGCCGCTGCAAAGCAGCGGCCGTTGGCCGGTGGAAAAGAGCGAGCGACGCTCAGAAGCGGTAGTTCAGACCGGTGCGCAGCACATGGGTACGGCCGCTGCCCGAAATCGCGGTCGTGCCGGGCGGCACCGGGACCGAGTCGGGGGTGCCCGCATAGAGATATTCGAGCTTGGCGGTCCAGTTACCCCACAGCGCGAATTCCGCACCGCCGCCGACCACGTAGGTCCAGTAGGTGCTGGACGCGCTGAATGGACCGGTGGTGGACACGGTGCCGTCGAGCGTGGCCTTGCCGTAGGCGCCGCCGGCGGTGGCATAGAGCATCCAGCGATCGAACGCATAGCCGATGCGGCCGCGGATCGTGCCGAACCAGGGGTTCTTGGCGGAACCGGTGAAGGTGGTCGCGCCGGCAGAGCCGTTCACGTCACCCTTGCCGCCCGACGCCTGGAAGTCGGTTTCGACGCCGAACACGAACGCGCCGGTCTGCCAGTTATAGCCGAGCTGGACGCCGCCGAGGATGCCGTTGCCGCTGGCCGAATAAGGTCCGGAGCCTGCCGCGCCCATCGAGATGGTGCCGCTGCCGCTCGACCAGCCGTAGCCGACGTTCAAACCACCGTAGAACCCGGACCAGTCATAGGCCGCTGGGACATAAGGAGCATAGGGCACAGCCTTGACAGGCATCGGACGTGCCAGATCGGCTGCGAAAGCCGAGGGGGACGCAAGTACCGCCGCTGCTACAAGGGCGTAGGTCGTCATGCGCATGGTCGGTCATCCTCCGTGGAATAGTTAACATTCCTAGCGAAGAGCCAGTTAACAATACGCTAACGTTCAGGCTGTGGCGACGGAAAATACAATCTGCGTCCGTCAATTCCGGCGGGCGGGTTCCCGCGACAGGCCCTTGGCCGCCAGCTCGCCGACATACTCCTGCCAATACGCCTCGTGATTCGCACCGAGGTCGCGCAGATAATCCCAGCTATAGATGCCGGTGGAGTGCATGTCGTCGAACATCAGCCGCACCGCGTAATTGCCGACCGGCAGAATCTCGAGGATCATCACGTCGCGCTTGCCGCCGACGGTCTGCCGCTCCTCCGGCGAATGCCCCTGCACTTCCGCGCTCGGGCTTTTCACCCGCAGATATTCGGCCGGCAGGTCGAACCGCTCGCCGTTGTCATAGGCCACCGTCAAGGTCCTGCGATCCTTGTGCAGGCGCATTTCGGTCGGCCAAGGGGCGGCGGTCGTCATGGTGAAATCCGGCAGATCGCGATCACGCGGGGCAGATAGGCACGAAGCCGCGAGCGCGGCTAGTGGCGTAACGTCGTAGTCGCTTCGTCCGCGAGGAAACTGTCGACGGTGGCGATCGCCCCGGTCAACGCGGTGCCCTCCTCGTCGGCCAGCGCCGCCTGCCGCAACCGGCGCGTCCAGTCGGCCGCGTCGGAGCGTCCGGCAAGACGCTGCGCCGCCGCCAGCGCGCGATCGAATTTGGACAGGCCACGCGCGTGGGTGTCGGAATAGCCCTTCACCAGACGGCGAAGCTGCAGCATCTCCACCGCCAGCGCATGATCATGCGCGGCGGCCGCGCACACCGCGGCAAGCCAGTGATCGCGATGCGCGACCTCGCGCTTGTGGCGCAGCGAGCCGCGCCGGAAACGGCGCATCCCGCCGAGAATATAAAGCGGCAGGAACCAGCGGATGGTCCCGGTCTGCACGCGCCGGCCCTTGTTGACCACGCGATCGAGCGCGCGGAATAGGCGCGGCCGCGCCTCGATCCACTCGCCCAATCCGGCGGGAAGCGTGCCGGCGACCTCGTCCATGCGCGGGTGCATGAACTCGGTCATATAGACCAGTTGTTCGTCGGCCACGGCAACTTCCGCACGTACGCGCGCGAATCGCGTGGCGCGGGTCTTGAGATCGGCGACGCGGATAACGTCGTCATAGGCCATCGCCGTGGCGATGTATTTCGCCGCCGCATCCAGCAATTCCGGATTGCCATCGCGCGCAAACGGCTTCAGAGCGGCAACCAAATCGAGATACTCGCCACCATAGGCGACGTCCTGAAAATCGACGACGCGGCGCAGGCCGGCGGCCAGCATGCCGTGCGCGGTCGTGGTAAATTCGTTTTGCGCCCGCGCGACCAGCGCATCGAAGCCGGGATGGCCGATCGGCGCCAGAGCCGGCGCGATCTTGATATCCGTCACCGGCGGCGGCATCACCGGTGCGGTGGCAGCCGCCGTCGCATCGAAACCGGCGGCAAAGGCGCGCAGACTGCCAGCCACGCCGACACCCGCCGCCTTGATGGTTTCCTCGTAAGCCCCGCGTGCAAACGGCAAGGTGCCCGACGCCGCGAGCGCGCCGAACAGCACGGCGGAAATCGCGCTGCCGGTCTGCTCCGCGATCTGCGCCATGTCGAACGCGATGAATCGTCGTGCCGCGACCTGCGCCGCCTCAAACACCTTGTCCGGATCGCCGATGCCGTCGCCCGGCGCGATCTTCTCCTGCACCGCGAACGAGCGGTGCGACGAGGCGATCAGCGTCGTCTGCTCCGGTGTCACCAGCCCGCGCAAGATCGCGCGGCCGGCTTCCATCAGCTCGGCGCCGACCACCACATCGACATGGCCGGGCTCCGGCATCAGCGACAGCACCGGCTGCACGCCGTCGGGCCGCGCCTTGATCATCTCGACATAATAGATCGTCGCGCCGGTGCGCTGCGCCACGCCGGGGACCGAGGTCGACTGGGCGATGAAGCCTTGGCTTTCCGCAAGCGCGACGATCCAGTCCATCAACACGCCGCCGCCCTGCCCGCCCATGGCCAGCACGGCGACGGAGATCGGCTTGGTGGAGATGCCGGGGATCGGGGTAAGTGCGTTCATGCGATCAGGCCAGAGCCGGGCGACGCCGTTCACGGCGACGCTGCAGGAAACCGATCACACCGGCGCGCAAACGCGCCATGAAGCGGTCGAAACCGGTGGGATTGTAAACGATATCGGCGCGATAGAACGACGGACACAACACCGCCGCTTCCGCCACCTCGCCACAGTTACCGCAACCGACGCAGGTATTGTCGATCGCCGCCACCGGATCGTCCTTCAACGGATCGGCGGTGTGCTTGACCGACAACGACGGGCAACCGGACAGCCGGATGCAGGCGTGGTCGCCAGTGCAAACGTCTTCATCGACGCCAAAGCGTTCGCGCACAACCCGCTCACCGCCCTTCACCGCCTTATTGAACAGCGGCTTCACGCGCCGCTGCTTGTTCAACATACATTCCGACGATGCGACGATGATCTTCGGCCCCGCCTCGGGCGTGGTCAGCGCCTCCTTGAGCGTGTCGCGCAGCTTGGCGACATCGTAGGTCCGATCAATCTGCCGCACCCATTTGGCGCCAATACCCTTCACCGCCTCGGTGATCGGATGCTTGGTCGAGCGTGAGCCGTTGTCGGCGCGCGAGGACAGGATGTCCTGCCCGCCGGTCGCCGACGAATAATAGTTGTCGACCACCATCACGACGCCGTCGTGCTTGTTGAACACCGCGTTGCCGATGCCGCTGGTCAGGCCGTTGTGCCAGAAGCCGCCGTCGCCCATCATCGCGATCGACCGTTTGCCCGCCTTCACATTGAACGCGGATGCCGACGCCGGGCCGAGGCCGTAACCCATGGTGGTCGCGCCGATGTTGAACGGCGGCAGGATCGAGAACAGGTGGCAGCCGATGTCGGCCGAGACATGGTGCTGCCCGAGTTCCTTCTCGACCAGCTTCATCGCCGCGAAGATCGGCCGCTCCGGACAGCCGGTGCAGAATCCCGCCGGACGCGCCGGCACGACTTCGGCCAGCGCCTTGATCTCGTCGCTCGCCATGATCGACGGATTGTTGGAGGCGCGCACCTGATCCGGCAGCAGGTCCGGCGCGGCTTTCGACAGGAAGCTGCGCATGCCGGTCGCCAGCACCACCGCCGTATATTCGCCGCCGATCGGCAGCACGTCCTTGCCGTGAATGCGCGCCGGCACATCGGCGACGCGCAAAATCTTGTGCAGCGCCTGCTCGATGTAATCGGGCTGACCTTCCTCGACCATCAGCACCGCGCTCTTGCCTTCGCAGAACGCGACGATCTCGTCGTCGATCAGCGGATAGGTGACGTTCATCACGTAGAGCGGAATGCGGGAGTTGCCCCACACATCGGCGAAGCCGAGATCCTGCAGCGCGCGGATCACGCCGTTATACATGCCGCCCTGCAGGATGATGCCGAGATGACTCACATCGCCCGGCATCGTCTCGTTGAGCTTGCGCTCCTTGATGAATCGCACGGCGGCGGGCCAGCGCTGCTCGATCTTTTCTTTCTCGTGCACATAGGCCGCCGGCGGCAGCACGATACGGCTGGTGTCGCGTTGCGGATTTTCCAGCGCCTGCTTCAGCGTATAGGTAGGCCGCTTGTTGTCCTTGGCGATGAACCGGCCGTGCACATGGCAGGCGCGGATACGCACCTCCAGCATCACCGGGGTATTCGATGCTTCGGAAAGTTCGAACCCGTCTTCCACCGCCTTGACGATGCTTTCGAGATTCGGCCGCGGATCAAGCAGCCAGATCTGCGACTTCATCGCAAACGCGTGCGAGCGCTCCTGCATGATCGAGGAGCCTTCACCGTAGTCCTCGCCGATGATGATCAGCGCGCCACCCTTGACTCCGCCCGAGGCGAGATTGGCGAGCGCATCGGACGCCACATTGGTGCCGACGGTCGATTTCCAGGTGACGGCGCCACGGATGGGATAGTTCACAGAGGCCGACAGCATCGCACCGGCTGCCGCCTCCGAGGCCGAGGTCTCGAAATGCACATCGAGGTCGGACAGGATGCCCTGGGCATCCGACAACACGTCCATCAGATGCGAGATCGGCGCGCCCTGATAGCCACCGACATAACCGACGCCGGACTGCAACAGCGCCTTGGTGATCGCGAGGATGCCCTCGCCGCGAAATTCCTCGCCGGCGCCGAGCTTGAGATCCTCAACTTCCCGGGCGAATGAACGCTCCGCCATGTCAAACTCCACGCGCGCCCGACCCGCCTTTCGGACGGGTCCACAGCACATTTATCACGCAGCCGGGCTTCTGCGAATTATTTTAAGCATAAAGGATTTGCCGTCAACGACAGCCTGCCGGGCCGTACAGACGGCTCACAGCCCCTGACCTTCCGGCCCGCGGGAGTATCTCAGGGCCCGATGCCCGGCCGATGCTCTTTTTATATGGGGCTGGTGCCCGAAAAGCCCAACCGTGGCCGGCCGCACCCAAGGCGGCCCTCCGGATCGCGAGACAAGGCTCGCGATCCGGGAATGGACACCCCGTCAGTTGAACTTCAGATCCGCCGCGCTCGGCAGGAACGACGCATCAAAGATGGCGGTGGCTTTCGGCTTCGCGTTCTTGAACGTATAGGTCAACGCGATCTGATCGACCGCCTGATCGAACCGCGCATTGTCGATCCGACCGAAGCCGTTCTTGCGGGTCTCATCGGTAACGATGTTGTCCTTCAGCACCATCTGAAGCCGCTCCAGCTCGACGCTCTTCTTGGCGACTCCATTGCGCTTCATGATCGACTCGATGGCGGCATCCGGATCCTTGACCGTGTCCTTCAACCCCTTGGCGAAGGCGGCGAGAAACTTCCGGACCGCGTCCGGATGTTCCTTGGCGAAATTCGTGTTCACCATGATCACGTTGCCGTAGAGCTTCACGCCGTAATCCGACATCAGCATGACCACGATGTCGTTCGCCGGAACGCCGCGTTCCTTCAGATTGATCGCGTTGAAAGAGAACGCAGCGATCGCATCAACCTGCCCGGCCGCCAGCATCGGCTCGCGCACAGGAAATCCGATGTTGTCCACCGTCACCTTCGACGGATCGATGTTGTTGGCCTTGGTGAAAATATTCCACTGCGCATAAGCGGCGTCCGCCGACGGCGCGCCGAGCCGCTTGCCGACGAGGTCGGCCGGCTTTGCGACGCCGCGCGATTTCAGACTGATGATGGCAAACGGCGGCTTGTCGTGAACGAGAAAGACGGCCTTGACCGGCGCGCTCGGATTGGCGTCGAGGAACTTGATGAGAGAGTTCATGTCGCCCGACGCCATATTATAGACGCCCGACGCAACGCGGTTGATCGGCTCGAGCGACCCCGCAGCCGTGTCAATGGTGACGTCAAGTCCTTGCGCTTTGAAATAGCCTTTGTCGAACGGCACCAGAAACGGCGCCATCTGTCCGTCAAATTTCCAATCGAGTGAAAATTTCACCGGCGTTTGCGCCTGCACAGCGCTTGTCGCAGCCAGCAGCAATCCGGCAATCAGACCGGCAGACAGCTTCGCAGAGAGAGTCAACATCGCGATCCCCTTTCACGGTTGTTCGACACTTACAGAATCACTCGAAAAGATTGATGCAGACATCAAGCAATCGAGTATATCATTCACCTCATTCCAGCCTCGGCACATCCATCAAACGCGAGCAGATCAGAGAACTGGTTGCAAACATGTCATCCAAAATCGCTGCCGATCTTGTAGTCAAAGGCGGCACGGCGCTGATACCCGGCGTCGGCCGCATGCGCGCCGACATCGCTGTCGCCAACGGAAAGATCGTCGCGCTTGGCGAGAATCTGTCGGGCGAAACGGTTGTCGATGCGTCCGGAAAGCTGACCATCCCCGGCATCTTCGATCCGCATACGCATATCGGCAATGAACGATCGTTCGACGAGGAAGCCGAGACCGAAACGCGCGCTGCCATTCTCGGCGGCGTCACCACCATCGGCATTTTCATCCGCAGCTTGCAGGACTCCTACCTCAAGCATCTGCCGGGTTTCCGGAAGGCGATGGATGAAAAGAGTTACGTCGACTCGATCTTCCATCCGCAACTTTTCAACGACGAACAGATTTCCGAGATCCCCGTCTACGTCCGCGATTACGGCATCCGCTCGTTCAAATTCTACATGTCCGGCCTGCCGGGGATCGTGAATTCGGTCCCCGACGACATGCTGCTGCGCGGCTTCCGGGCCGTGGCCGCCGTCGGCCCGGACGCGATCACCTGCGTGCATTGCGAGACCGGTTCGCTGATCGCGGCCGCGCGCACCGCATTGCAGGAGAAGCCCGACGGCACGCTGGCCGACTGGACACTGGCCCACCCGCCGGAAGCGGAAGCCCTCGCAATCCAGACCGCGTTGTATTTGGCGCAGGTTGCCGGTGCTCATCTTTATGTCGTGCATCTCTCGAGCAGCGATGGCCTTGAGGTCGTGCGGCAAGCACGGCGACAGGGATTGAATTTCACCGTCGAGACCACGACGACGTTTCTTGGCATCAATGATCGCGATCCGAACGGATTTCTTGCAAAAGCCGTGCCGCCGGTTCGTCCCCCCTCGCATCAGGAGGCGCTCTGGCAGGGCGTTGCCGAAGGCTCGATCAACACGATCGGCACGGACAACACCTCGCGCACCCGCGGCGGCAAGAAACCGGAGGCCGGCCTGCATGGCTCGCGGCCGGGATTGCCGTTGCTCGGAACGCATCTTCCGGCACTGCTGCATTTCGGCCAGCAACACGATATCCCGCTCGAAACGCTGATCGACGGCGCCACGCGTGCGCCGGCGCGGGTGTTCGGCCTTTACCCGCGCAAGGGAACGATTGCCGTGGGTTCGGATGCCGATCTTGTGGTGGTCGATCTCGATCTGGAGAAAACCGTGCGCGCCGAAAACCTGCGCGGCATGTCGGATTTCTCGCCGTTCGAGGGAAAGACGCTCAAGGGCTGGCCGGTCGTCACCATCAAGAACGGTGTCGTGATCGCGCGCGACGGCGAGATTGTCGACAAAGCCAATGGCCGGTATCTGCTGCGCGCGCCTCAGGCGGCGCCGAACGTCGCCTGGATCAAGCGATAGGATGAAACCGAAGGGCTCGTTCGTCGCGCTTCGATGACGATGCCCCATGCCAATCTCCCCGATCGCTATCCGGCGAATGTCGGCCAGCCGACCGACGCGCGGCGCTGCACGAGTTTTGACAGACCGAGGATGCGCGGTTCGGAAAAACGCGGACCGACGATCTGCAAGCCGACCGGCAGGTTCGCAGCGGTCTTCCCGCACGGGACCGATCCGGCGGGGAAACCGACCATCGTGACGAGGAAGTTGGATGCAACCCAGTCGATGTAATTGTCCAGGCGCTTGCCGCCGATCAGGTCGGGAAAATTCTTCACGACCGGATAAGGTGTCACCGGCGCGGTCGGCGTCAGCAGGAAATCGTAACGCGATAGGAGATCGCGGAATTTCTTCAAGCACTTCTCGCGAACCGCTTCCGCCTTGGCGATATCTTCGACCGTCAGCTTGAGACCATCGCGGATATTGCCGGCCAGGTTCGGACCGAACTCCGGCAGCATCGCCATGCGCTCGAGCTGCTGCCCAACCATCCACTGACCGCGCAGCACCTTGTAGGCGTCGATCCCTTCGGAGACGTTGAACGTGATCTCCTCGACGGCCGCGCCGTCGTCCGCGAGACGCTTCGCCGCCGCGCGGCAGAGATCGTCGACATCTTTGTCGACGCCGAGGCCGGAAATGTCCGAGACATAAGCGACGCGCAGACCCTTGGCATTGTCGGTGCGCTGCACCTCGGCGAGCGCGCTCGACCACGGCGGCATTGCCGATGCCGGCCACAACGGATCGAGCCCGACCATGCCATCGAGCATCAGCGCCGCATCTTCCGCCGAGCGCGCCAACGGTCCGTGCACCTGACCGGTGTCCCACGGCAGGCGCATGCCTTCGTTGGGAATGAGATCGCCGGTGGTGCGGACCCCGACGATGCCGCAGAACGACGCCGGAATGCGCACCGAGCATCCGAAGTCGGTGCCGTGCGCGATCGGCACCATGCCGCTCGCCACCGCCACCGCCGAGCCGCCCGACGAACCGGCGGGACTCAATTCCGGATTCCACGGATTGCGCGTGGCGCCGAACAGCGGGTTGACGGTGTTGGCGCCGGTCGCGAACTCCGGCACGTTAGTCTTTCCGAGGATGATGGCGCCCGCACGGCGCAGGCGCGCGACCACCGCGGCATCCTCATCCGGCACGAAATCCTTGTAGAGCGGCGAACCGTAGGTTGTCCGGATGCCGGCCGTCAGGGTGACATCCTTGATCACCACCGGCAGGCCGTGCAGCGGCCCAAGCGTTTCATTGTTTAGAACGGCGGCCTCGGCGGCCTTTGCGGCTAATCGCGCCTTGTCTTCCGCCAGGGTGACAATCGCATTAAATTTCGGATTCTGGACCGCGATGGTCTCCAGATGCGCATCAAGCACCTCGACAGGAGAGACGTCTCTCTGCTTGATACGGGTCGCCAACTCGACTGCGGAGGTGCGTGAGACATTCATCATGAGGCTTCGGCACTCCGGTTTTCGGCACAAAGCTTTTCGTAGCCGGCCGGACCTGTCCAACAACAATTGATGATGCGGCTATCGGGCCGCCCGATGGCTGCCCCCGATTCCACCCTTGAACGGACGAGAAATGGCATCCCAGATCGAGCTTTGGATGGAGATCAGGCAGATTCGCTACGCGCTTGCCGTCGCCAGCGAACGCAGCTTCACCAAGGCCGCCAATCAGCTCAACATCACCCAGTCGGCGGTGTCGGAGCAGATCAAGCTACTCGAGACCCGCATCGGCTTCGATCTGTTCCGCCGCACCAGCCGGGGCATCGAGCAGACCGAGCGCGGCCGGATGTTTCTCTACGAGGCCGAGCACGTCTTTTCCGACCTGATGAAGCTCGGCGACGTGGCCCGCCGCCTCAGCGGCGCCGATGTGGAATCCCTGGTGCTCGGCATGGGATCGGGCCTCGCGCCGGCGCTGATCCCACATCTGTTTCCGCGGTCGCCCTTCCCGTCCAACCTTCATCTGGAAATCCGCACCACGCCGACCCGGCTGGTGTTCGATGCGCTGTGCGAAGACAAGATCGACCTCGGGCTGGTGGTCGATGTCGGACCGGATCGCGTGCCGACCGGCCTCGTCGGAACGCCACTGCTGACGCTGGATTTCACCTTGATCCTGCCCAAGGCGCATCCGCTGGCCGAAGAAGGCCGCGCCATCGACATTGCCATGCTCGCGCATGAGCCGATCATCATGAACGAGCTGTCGATCGGCTATGGCCAGATCGTCCATAAGATGTTCACCGATCTAGGGATCCAGCCGCGCATCCGCGCCATCGTCGACAATGTCGAGACCATCAAGATGATGGTGCAGACCGGAACGGGGATCGCGATCATTCCGACCGGATCGGCCGACGACGCCATCAAGCTCGGCTTGATCGAGCAGCGCCCGATCGGCAATGCCGCGACGATGACGATCAGCGCCTATCACTCGCGGCAGGCGCTGTCCCGCCGCAAGAAGACCCTGATCAACTGGCTGCTGCAGCCGGCGGGCAAAGCTTGAGCGCTGGCGCCGCAGCTCTTCTTCAATCCGCGCCGGCGGCGAGCGGCGCTATCGCCGCCCGCTCACCAACAACTGCTCGCTAGATCCGCTCGAGGATATAGAAGCCGCGCGACCGGTCGATCAGATAGATCAGTCCGCGCGAATCGTAGCAGACGTCGTTGCTCTGCACGCGCGTGGCCCCTTCCGGCACCGGCGGCATGAACGACGCGACCTGCTTCGGTGCATGCGGGTTGGCAATATCGACGATCCGCAAGCCGCGCGCGAACCAGGCGATCGGAATCTCGGTGCTGCGAATATCCTCGCAGAACTGATGCAGACCGGTGTAGTCCTCTTTCGGCAAACCGTCTTCATCCTCGACCTGGAAACTCGCGAACGGCATCGGCCGGGTTTCATCGGTGATATCGACCAGCCACAGGAACGACGGCGATGTCGGTCCGGCCAACCGACCCACATCCTCGTCCGCGACCAGCATGACGCGGCGGCCGCGCAGCAGGAACGGCACCGGCAGCGCCGTGTGCGTCGGCCACGGAAACGGCGGACTCCAGTCGAGACCGGAGACGAACTTCGGCTTGGTCATGTCGTCGATGTTGAGAATGACAAAACCGCCGTGCCAGTAGCTGGTGTAAAGGCGGTTGCCGACGCGCATCGGATGATGGCAACGATGGTCCGTCCCCTTCCAGGTCGGCATTTCACCGCCCGCCGCCCATTGGCCCGGCATCCACCACCGGCCGACTTCTTCCGGCTTGTCGGGCTTCGCGAAGTCGATGATTTGGACGATGTTGCCGAGATACCCGTCCATTTCCGGAGAGCCGTAGACATAGCGCCCGTCGAACGTGAAGCGGTGCATACCCCGCGTCTGCCACGTCGCGATATGCCGCGGTTTCGACGGTGTTGAGACGTCGAAGACTTCGAGGCCGCCCTTGAAATCCGGATCCTTGCGGCCGATCGGGTAAACCTCCCGGTTGACCAGCATCACGTCGTTCTCGACGCGAACCTTATGCGACAGCGTTTGTTCCGGGGTTTTGACTTCGGCAATGAGGCGTGGCTTGGAAGGATCGCTGACATCGACAATCGACGTTCCGTTCGGCGGCTTGATGTGGCCGACATAAGCGGTGTTCTTGTTGACCACGATCTGCCCGCCACCGGGGCAGTCGAAGTAACCGACGATGCGCAATCCATCGATATGAGACATTGATCAAACTCCAGATCGTTTTTGTTGTTGGTTCTGCAGACGGCCGAGCGCCGCCAGTATCAGTTGTCCTGCCAGTGCAACTTGCGCTCGGTGATCGTTTCGGCGACGACACGTCCATTCTTGACGACGAAAAGCCGATCGGCCTGCTGCGTGATCGCGTCGGCCGCCGACGTCGCGTCCAGGATCACCAGATCGCCGGGGCAGCCGGGCGCCATGCCGTAATCATCGAGCCGCAGGAGCTTCGCCGCGTTGCGCGTCGGCATGGCGAAGGCTTCCTCAATCTCGGCCGGTTGACTGAGGTGCGCGGCGTGCGCGGTGATGAGCACCACTTCCAGCGAATCCGCGCGGCCGAATGGATAGAACGTATCCTTCACGCAATCCTGCCCGAACGACACGTTCACGCCTGCCGCGAGCAACTCCTTCACCCGCGTGATCCCACGCCGGATCGGCTGTTTGTCGGTGCGACCTTGGAGCATCAGGTTGGTGGCTGGATTTGTGATCATGTTCATACCCGCCTCTTTGACGAGCGCGATCACGCGGGCGGCATAATCATCCGGATAGGCGGCGAGCGCACAGGTGTGGCCGGAGGTAACTCGCCCGTGCCAACCGCGGTCGATCGTCATCCGCGCGAACATTTCCAGGGTCCGCGCCTGCGGGTTGTCGGTTTCGTCGACGTGCATGTCGACGTCCGCATCGTATTTCTGCGCGATATCGAAGGCGATGCGGATATGCTCGCGGCTGTCCTCCGGTGACGCCTCGTTGAACGGCATGCCGCCGACTACGTCGGCGCCCATTTCCATCGCCTCATACAGCAGCTTCTCGGTTCCCGGATTCTTGAGGATGCCCTCCTGTGGGAATGCGACGATCTCCAGATCGATCAGGCCGGCGTAACGCCGCCGCGCCTCCAGCACGCCCTCCAGCGGCTTCAACCCGCCGATATTGTCCACGTCCACATGCGAGCGCATGCGGGTAACGCCGTTGGAGACCGCGGAGCGGATGACACGCCCGGCCCGCCCGACAATATCCTCGACGGTGTAGCGCTTCTTGCGCTCCCAGATGATCTCGATCGCCTCCGACAGCGTCCCGGAGACGTTGACGCGAACGTCCTCATTGATGAGCGCCTTGTCGAGATGAATATGCGGCTCGACAAAACCCGGTATCGCCATCTTGCCCTTGGCATCGATCACGTGCGCGCCGTCCGCCGCCTTCGCCGTGCTGGCATCGACATAGCGGCCACCCGCGAAGGCGAAATCCTGCGGCTTGTCCTTGCCCCACGGGCGCGCATTCTTGACGATGAGATCGACGGGAGCCTGTTCAGTCATCGCTATCACCCACGAAACCGGCCGAGGAAATTGCGCAACCGCTCGCTGCGCGGATTGCCGAAAATCTCCGACGGCGGACCCTGCTCGACGATTTCGCCATCGGCCATGAACACCACGCGATCCGCCACCTCGCGCGCGAACGCCATTTCGTGCGTGACGACGAACATGGTCATCCCGTCGCGGGCAAGGCCCTTCATCACTCCGAGCACCTCGCCGACCAGCTCCGGATCGAGCGCCGAGGTGACTTCATCGAACAGCATGACCTTCGGCTCCATCGCCAGCGCGCGGGCGATGGCGACGCGCTGCTGCTGACCGCCCGAAAGTTGCGAGGGGTAGGCTTCGGCCTTGTCAGCCAGACCGACCTTTGTCAGCAGTTCACACGCCTTGTCGCGCGCCTGCTGCGCGGGAATCTTGCGCACGCGCACCGGCGCCTCGATGATATTCTCGATCACCTTGAGATGCGGGAACAGGTTGAACTGCTGGAAGACGATGCCGATCGCGGTGCGCGTCGCGTTGAGTTTGTGATCGGCGACCTTGACCATCGAGCCGTCCGACCTCTTCTCGTAACCGACCAGCATGCCGTCGATCCAGACTTCGCCGGGACCATAGGGTTCGAGAAAGTTCAGACAGTTCAACAACGTGCTCTTACCCGACCCGCTCGGGCCGATGACGCACACCACCTCGCCGGGCTCGACGGTCATGTCGATGCCCTTGAGAACGTGGAGCGGACCGTATGATTTGTGCAGTCCGGAGACGCGAATGAGATGCGACATGTCTACTTTCCCGCCTCGCCGAACCACTTGACCTTGAGCGCATCCAGCTCGCCGCTGGCCTTCAGCTTGGCGAGGATGCGATTGACCTCCGCCAGCAAGGCCGTCTCGCTCGGATTCACGTTGATCCCGACCCAGCCGGCGTCGTATGTGCCCGTGACCCGCACCCGCTTGAAGTTCTTGTGAATGAGATATTGCAGCGGCGGCAGATTGCTGATGATCGCATCGATCCGGCCGATTTCAAGGTCGCGCAAAGCAAGCATCAGCGTGTCGTAGGTTTTCACTTCCTTGACGCCATTGACGCTCCGCGCCTCCCGTTCGCCAGTGGTGCCGAGTTCGGCGCCCAGTGTCAGGCCGGCCAGTTGATCCTTGGCCTTGAGATTGGTCCTGTCGTCGCGGACAGCGATGGCCACCGCCGTATCGTAATAGGAATTGGAGAAAGCCACCTGCTCGGCGCGCGCAGGCGTATGCGTCATCGCCGAAATCAGCAGATCCGCTTTCCCGCTTTTCAGCGCCGGGATCAGCCCCTTGAAATCCACCACCGAGATATTGGCCTTCACGCCCATTTCGCGTGCGACGAGATTCGACAGATCGATATCGAACCCGACCAGCGTCGCTCCTTCCTTAAACTCGAACGGCGGATAGACGCCTGAATTGGCGATCTTCACCTCGCCGGCCTTCTTGATCTGCTCAAGGGCATCGGCACGCGCGCCGGCGATCGGAAGGCTGGACAAAACAATGGCTCCCAGCAGCGCGACCGCCAATCCAATCTTGTTCAGTGACCCTGTCGTCGGCATGCGTCCTCACATATATTTTTTCTGTTGGAAGGCACGGAATTCATCCGCTTCGCGCAGCAACGCCTCTTCGTCGAACGTCTGTATTTTCCCGTTTCGCACCACCACGCGGCCGTCAATGACGACATGTCGAGCGCGAATTCCAGCGCCGGCGAACACGATCTGCTGATGCACATCGTTGAGCGGGTGCAGGCGCGGATCGTTTCCCTCGAACACGACGAGGTCGGCTTTCTGGCCGGGAGCGATCCTGCCGACATCTTCCATGCCGAACCGTGCCGCTGCCGTGCCGGTGGTCATGGCGAGGATGTCGGGGGCGGTCGGCCGCGGACTGACCCCGGACGTTCCGGGCAGCAGGCTCGCCAGCTTCATCACCTCCAGCATGCTCTGGCTGTCGTTGCTGGCGGCGCCATCGGCGCCGAGCGTCACGGCAATGCCACGCTCCAGCATCTCCGGAATCGGCGCGACACCACTGCCAAGCCGCAGATTACTCACGGGGTTGTGCACCACCGTGACGTCGTGTCCGGCCAGCAGGCTGAGATCCACGTCATCGACCCAGACGCAGTGCGCCAGGCTTAACCGCCGGTCGAGCAGCCCCAGGGAATCGAGATGCCTGATGCTCGAATGACCGTAGATTCCATTCGCCTCATGGCGCTGCGATTGATTTTCGTCGACGTGCATCTGCATGAACAGATCACGGTCGGCCGCAATCTCCCCCACCCGCCGGAGTAGCGCGTCAGTGCAGCGGTGCGGCGCCGAGGGCGCCAGCATAACGGTGATCAGGCTGTCCGGATCATGCCACGTGTCGATCGCGGCACCGAGGAGTTCGGAAATATCGCCGCCCTTGTCCGTGACCCATGCGGGAACGGACCGGTCGCGCACCATGATCGCGATCGCGCACCGCATCCCCGCCTCGCGATAGGCTGCCACAGCCGCTTCGACAGCCTCAAGCCGCATCGGCGTCTGCCGGAAGTGATCGACCACCGCCGTCGTTCCCGAATGCAGCATCTCGGCACAGCCCAGCAGCACCGCGACGCGAATCTGCTCCGGGGTAAGTTGATCGAGCGGCGGCCAGACCGCGCCGATCCAGTCCTCATAGATGATGCGATCGACGACGCCGCGCGCCAGCGTCTCCGGCGAATGACAGTGCGAGTTCAACAGGCCCGGCATGACGATGCCGCCGGATGCGTTGAGGGTTTCGCCTCTGACATCGTGGCCGCCGGCCGAGGCGATCAGCCCACCCTCGACCACCACATTCTCCCGCATCAACACCCGCGCCGACGCATCGAGCGTCGCAACGATGCCATTGGCTACGGTCAGCGGCATGTTGCGAGTTACCGAGGTCACGGGATGGCGAACCGCTTTTCGAGGCGGGAGACGAACCAGATCATCGGCAGCGTCATCATCAGATACATGAGAGCGACACCGGCAAACGGGCTGAACGTGTTGGCCTTCCAGGTCATGACCTCGAGGCCGGACCGGAGCAGTTCGCTGAGCGCGATGGTCGAGACCAGCGCCGTATTCTTGAGCAGCGTGATCGATTCATTGGTGATCGGCGGCAATACACGGCGCACCACCTGCGGCAGGATGATTCGGCGCATCGCCAGTCCGTAGGACATGCCGAGCGAGCGCGCCGCGCGCATCTGTCCCCGGTCAATCGACTGGATACCGGCGCGGATGATCTCGGCCACATAGGCTGCGTTCGTCACCGCCAGCGCGATCACCGCGACGGTGAACGCGGACAACTGGAGACCGGCGGACGGCAAGCCGTAATAAAGGAACATCAGCGTGACCAGCAGCGGGATGCCGCGCATCGCGGTGGTGTAAGCCGCCGCCAGTTTGCTGGTCACCGGATTGGCCGAGACGCGGCCAAGCGCCACGAAGAGGCCGAGCGCCAGACCGATCGCCACCGAGATGATGGTGAGTTGAATGGTCAGCCAGGCGCCGCCAAGGAGCGCGGGGATCGCTTCAACGAAAATATCCCACTGGAAATCCATAACCGCCCTCCGTTGGCCGTCACGCCGCCCCGCTATGCGAGGCGGCGTCCCACCCGAATTGTTCCAACCCGGACGTCACTCACCCGCGTCGATGATAGCAATAACCGGGCCACCGCCATGCGGTCCCTGGTGCATGGCGTCGACCGAGACGAACACCGCCGGGTCGCCGATCGCCGCTGCGGCGACACCGCCCACCGCCGCCTTGGAATGACGATGGTGATGCACGTCGGAATCGTCGAGCATGATCTGCCGCCGCC
>MKWA01000007.1:14187-154276 GCA_001899285.1 Rhizobiales bacterium 64-17 | reverse complement strand
GTTTGCCGACCAGTTCGGCGACCGATCCAACCTTGGCGCCGGCCTGACGGCCCGGCGGCTCGCTGGTCTTCACCACCTTGAGGCGCGGCGTGACATCGACGCCATAATCGCCCGGCGCCTTCTCGTCGATCGGCTTCTTCTTCGCCTTCATGATGTTCGGCAGCGACGCGTAACGCGGCTCGTTGAGCCGCAGATCGGTGGTGACGATGGCGGAGCCCTTGAGCTTCACCGTCTGCAACCCGCCGTCGACTTCACGCGTCACGGCGATGCCGTCGCCGTCGAGCGCAAGCTTGGACGCGAACGTCCCCTGCGGCCAGCCGAGCAGCGCCGCCAGCATCTGGCCAGTCTGGTTGCTGTCGTCGTCGATTGCCTGCTTGCCGAGGATGACGAGGCCGGGTTGCTCGGCCTCGACGATCGCCTTGAGAATCTTCGCCACCGCGAGCGGCTCGACCGTGCCGTCCACCTTCACCAGGATGCCGCGGTCGGCGCCCATGGCGAGCGCGGTGCGGATCGTTTCCGACGCCTGCTGCGGACCGATCGACACCACGACGATCTCCGCCGCCTTCCCCGCCTCCTTCAACCGCAAGGCTTCCTCGACGGCGATCTCGTCAAACGGATTCATCGACATCTTCACGTTGGCGAGGTCGACACCAGAACCGTCCGGCTTGACGCGGATTTTGACGTTGTAGTCGACCACCCGCTTCACGGGGACGAGGATTTTCATCGTCGGACGATCCTTAAGCCGGCCGCCGGGAGCAGGCCGATTGTGGGCTGTGGGCCAATTTTTGTGCAGAGCAACCTAATGGTGGCGCCGTTTCGGTGTCAACGCCGCCAAAGCCTTGCAAACACACGTTTTCAGCCCCGGAAATCCTAGCGGTTCTGGCCCGGAGCCCACAAAACGTCACCGGTTCCTTTGCCGTTGGCATGGCGGCCGGCGACGAACAGGAAGTCCGACAGGCGGTTGACGTATTTCAGCGCGGGCGCGTCCACATGCTCGCCCGGCTGGTCGCGCAAGGCGACCATGATCCGTTCCGCTCTGCGGCACACGGTGCGGGCGAGATGCAGATAGGCGGACGCGGCGCTGCCGCCCGGCAGGATGAACGAGCGCAGCGGCGCGAGATCGGCGTTGAAAGTGTCGATCTGCTGTTCGATCCAGGCGACCTGCGCGTCGGTCACGGTGAGCCGCGCACCGCCCGGCCCTTTCTCGGCGAGGCAGAGATCGGCCTCCACGTCGAACAGATCGTTCTGGATCCGCGACAGCGCGGCGTCGAGCGTCTTGTCGTCCGCTGTGTGCAAACGCGCGAGGCCGATCACCGCGTTGACTTCATCGAGTGTGCCATAGGCGTCCACGCGCAGATCATATTTCTTGCGCCGCGCGCCGCTGCCGAGCGCGGTGGTGCCGTCATCGCCGGTGCGGGTGTAGATGCGATTGAGGACGACCATCGGGGCTCTCAGTGCTGCATGAAATAGATCGCCGCCATGATCACGATGATGGCGATGAACTGAGCCAGTACGCGCAGCCGCATAAGCTTCTGCGACGTGTTGGGCGAACCGCCGCGCATCATGTTGAACAGACCGAGCAGGAGAATGACGGCAACGACGCCGATCGCGACCGGGACCAGCCAGCTAAACACGGTTTCCATCCTTCTTCTCTAGCACTGTCGCAGACCGATACCAATGCGTCCCATGCAATCGTGAGGGCCGGCGTTATGACGACATTGACGCGCGGTCGCGCAACCATGTTAGCCTGAACCGGGGGCCACGGCGTATTCCGCGCCGCGGTCAGCCAGCAGGAGCGTCCATGCTCTCTGGCATCGCGGGGACGGCAGCGCAGAACGCGGCGGCACCGGACGCGCCGGAGCTCGACTGCCTGCGTCCGCATCTGGCGCCAGCTCTCCTGGCAGCGGCGGCGGCGCGCGCGGACGCTCTCGACGTTAACGCCCACCGCGTTCTCATCGCCCATGGCATCATCAGCGAAGACGACTATTACCGCGCACTGGCCGCCGACCTCGATCTCATGTTTGAGCCACTGGAGACGATGCAACGCCGTCATTGCCCGCTCGACGATACACAGTTCATCGACGCGGTGGCCGGCGGGATGTTGCCGCTGCAGATCGGCATCGAACGCGTTTTTGTTTTAGCGCCGCAGGATGTCCGACGCTTCATCGGCGCGCTGCGCGTGCAGCCATCGCTGCGACAGCAGTTCCGGCTGACCTCACCGGCCCGCATCAAGAAATACATCCTGCGCCACGCGACGATGGCGCTGGGCGAGCAGGCGGCCAGCACTGTTACCACGACGCGGCCCGATCTGTCCGCGGCGCCCGGTCCACGCCACCAGATCGTGACGACGCTCGCCCTGGTCATCATGATCGCGATCGCGGCCCTTACCGCGCTGCCGTTCGATATCACCTTCACGATGAATATTCTGCTCGCGGCCCTGTTCGTGGCCTGGATCGTGCTGCGCCTGACCGGGATGATCGCCGGATTGACCATGCGCAGCCCGCGCGCGGCGCTGCCCGCCGACAAGGGATTGCCGGACTATTCGATCATCGTTGCGCTGTATCGCGAAGCGCCCTGCGTCGAGCGACTGATCGGCGCGCTGCGTCAGCTCGATTATCCGAAGGAGCGGCTCGATATCAAACTGGTGCTGGAGCGCGACGACACCGAAACGCTGGCGGAACTGCGGCGCATCGGCCTGCCGCCTTATGTCGATGTGCTGATTGCGCCCGACATGGCGCCCCGCACCAAGCCGAAGGCTTTGAACATCGCGCTGCCCTTCATCACCGGCCGTTTTGTCGTCGTCTACGACGCCGAAGATCGTCCCGAGCCGAGCCAGTTGCGGCGCGCAGTCGCCGCTTTCCGCCGGGCCGGGCCGGAGCTGGCCTGCGTGCAGGCGCGGCTCGCCATCGACAACACCCGCGACGGATGGCTCGCGGGTTTCTACACGGCCGAATATGCGGCTCAGTTCGACCTGATCTTGCCAACGCTGGCGGCGCTACGCGCGCCGTTGCCGCTCGGCGGCACATCGAACCACTTCCGCACTCATGTCCTGCGCCGCGCCGGCGCCTGGGACAGTTACAACGTCACCGAGGATGCCGACCTCGGCATGCGGCTCGCCCGGTTCGGCTATCAGGCCGATGTGATCGCCTCGGCGACCTACGAGGAAGCGCCCAACCAACTCGGCATCTGGCTGCGGCAGCGAACCCGCTGGTTCAAAGGCTGGATGCAAACCTGGCTGGTGCATATGCGCCGTCCGGGCCGGCTGCTGCGCGATCTCGGTCCGTTCTCGTTTCTGGTGTTTCAACTCGTAGTCGGCGGCAACGTGCTGGCGGCACTGGTGCACCCGTTCTTCCTGATCGGGCTGATCGCGACGCTCGTGGTCCAGACGCCGGACCTCACGGACGCGCAAGTGGTGCCATTCGCCTTCGCGTTGTTCTCGATCACCGCAGCCGCGGGCTATCTCACCTCGATCCTGCTCGGCTGTGTCGGGCTGCTGCGTCAGGGCCTGCCGTCAACCCTGTGGGTGCTGCTGCTGACACCGTGGCACTGGCTGCTGTTGTCTTATGCCGCCTGGCGCGCGCTGTTGCAGCTTGTCCGCGCACCGCATCACTGGGAAAAGACCGAACACGGCCTCGCGCGCACCTCGCGCCTCGCACGGCACGCCGCGAACGCGCGCGCCGGCGTCGAGCGAGCCAACACTCAAAGATAGCGGCGCAACTCCGCCGCAGCTTCGTCCGGCTTGCGCTTCGTGTCGAACGGCCGGACAAACTTTCCGGTCTTGTCCATCAGATAAACAATGGCCGTGTGATCCATCGTGTAATCGCCGCCGGTGGTCGGCACCTTCTTGGCGTAGACGCGATAGGATTTCTCGACGGCAGCGATCGCTGCGGTGTCGCCGGTCAGGCCGCTGATATGCGGATCGAAACTGCTGAGATAATCCTTCATCGCCGCCGGCGTGTCGCGCTCCGGATCGACGGTCACGAACAACGCGTTGACGCGACCGGCATCGTTGCCGAGCGCGCGCATCACTTCGGAAATCTCGAACAGCGTTGTCGGGCAGACATCGGGGCAATGGGTGAAGCCGAAGAACACCAGATAGGGCTTGCCCTTGAAATCGGTGTCGGTGACGGCGGCGCCATTCTGATTGGTCAGCGTGAACGACCCACCGATCGCGGCGACCGGCGTTGCGCTGCGCCCGCCCATCAGCATGGCGGTGACGAAAAAAAGGACGAGGCCGAGCAGGAACGCTGAGGCGGCAAGAATGATGCGGGTGGTCTTGGGATTCATGTCGATGATCAGGATTGAAAGGGACGCGCAGGGCTAGAAGCAGGCAGCGAGGCCAGCCCGCAAGGTTTCAAAGAACAGGGCGGTGCCATAATACCCCCACAGCAGCGCGGCTGCAGCGAACAGGCTGACACCGACGGCGATGGCTATCCACAAGACCGGCGAGCGCGCTGGCGAGACAAGAACGGGCATGACCGAGTTCCCGGAACCGGCAATCGCCGGCAGGACCAATGACATAAGCCTCTCGCGGTCGCCCCACAACCGGCCATCCGGTCGTGCCGTTAACCATAACGGTCGATAAAAAAGCAGCATTTTAAGCATTCCCGGCCGTTTCGTTGACTCGCATGGTTAAAGCCGCGCATGTAAAGCGCGACACAGACGAGGCGAAAACATGGCTCGCTCGAGCCGGAGGAATACGACAATGCGGACGAGTTTTGCGTTCATCGTGGCGGTTTCGGCAGCACTCGTGGCCGGCTCCGCGTCGGCCCAGAATGCCGAAGGCGCGAAGGTCATCACCGAATGCGCCGGACATCCGAACGCGCTCGGCGTCGCGCGAGTGGTCGAGATCGACACCACCGGCGGCCCCGGCTTCGGCTTCGAGCACTTCAAAGCCTATGACTTCCTGCGCGACAAGGAAGTGGTTCTGACATTCGACGACGGCCCGTGGCCGGGTCACACCCCGATGGTGCTGAAGGCGCTCGCCGATCATTGCACCAAGGCGCTGTTCTTCCCGATCGGCAAGCACGCCGGCTGGCATCCGGAAATCCTCAAGCAGGTCGCCGCCGCCGGTCACACGATCGGCTCGCATACCTGGTCGCACAAGGATCTCTCGAACAAGAAGCTGACCGAGGAAGACGCGAAGGCGGAAATCGAAAAGGGCATCAGCGCCGTCAGCGTGGCGCTCGGCGGCAAGCCGATCGCGCCGTTCATCCGTTTCCCGGCGCTGCGTCATCCGCCGGAGATGGTGAAGTATGTCGGCTCGCGCAACATCGCGATGTTCTCGACCGACATCGACTCGTTCGACTTCAAGGCGCGCAAGCCGGAGCCGGTCATCGAGACGGTGATGAAGAAGCTCGACAAGCGCGGCAAGGGCATCATCCTGATGCACGACTTCCAGGGTTCGACCGCTTTGGCGATCGGTCCGCTGCTCGATCGTCTGCATGCGGGCGGTTACAAGGTCGTGCAGATCAAGGGCAAGGAAGCGTTGAAGTCGCTGCCGGAGTTCGACGAAATCGCCAAGAAGGAAATCGGTGGCGGCGTCGAGAATGCCCGACCGATGTCGAGCGTGATCAAGACGATCAGCGAATAAAGGCGATCATTGCATCATAAAAAGCCGGCCATGCATTGTGTGGCCGGCTTTTTCATGCCTCGTTGCCGGCGCGGTGGATCGCCGAGGCGGCTCGCTTGAAACTATCGCGCAGCCGCGCCGCTGCCGGCGACAGGCTGCGGTCGCGCAAATAAGCGAGCACCAGCGGCGATGGCCCCTGTCGTTGCGGGAGCCGCAACACATGCAGCGCGCCCAACCGCGCGAAATAATCGGCGATATCCGCCGACAACACCCACAGCAGATCGCGCTGCGACAGCAAGGCCACGTTGGTCTGGATCGACGAGGATTCGATCAACGCCCGGCGCGGCAAACGCCGCACGCGGCGGAACAGCGTATCGAGTCCACGCCGCATCGGCGTGCCCTCTTCCGGCAGCACCCACTCCGCGTCGACGACATCGCTCCAGCGCAGATCACGCCGACCAATGAGCGGATGCCGCGGTCCGCACACCACCCGCATCGGCGGATCGTAAAGCTCTTCAACCACCAGTGTACGGTCGGTGAGCGGCGCGTCGAGCCGGCCGACCACCAGATCGAAGTGTCCGGCACGCAAGCCGCCAAGCAACTCACCAATCGTGCCTTCGCGCACCGTCACCGAAATGTCCGGCGCCGCCTCTAGCAGATCGACCAACGCATGCGGCACCAGCACGTAACAGGAGCCGACGCCGGCGCCGAGCCGCGCCGAACCGACAAGCCCCTCGCCGATCGCGCCCAACTCGTCCTGCGCCCGGTCGAGATCGCCGATCAGCGCGGCAGCGCGGCGCAGCAGTGCCTGTCCGGCGGCGGTCGGCCGCAGGGTCCGCCCGGCGCGCTCGAACAGCACAACGTCGAGATCGGCGGCGAGACGGTTGAGCAGTTTCGAGGCCGCCGGTTGCGACAGGTTCACGGCGCGGGCGGCCGCGCTCAAGGTCGGCGCCCGCGCCAGAGCCGCCAGCAATTCGAGCTGGCGCAGCCGCACCCGGCGGCGCAGCATCGGCGTCTGCGGCGGTGACGGCGTTCGAACCGGAAGCTTCGGCTGCCTCGGGCCTTTGCCGGGAACGATGCGCGCACGGGAGCGGGTTTTTGACATATGTCAAAATCGACATGAATGAGAGCAGACAATTCATTTGAATATACTGGATGGCCCGGCCCACACTCCAGCCCTGGAATGACCTCAATGTCCCGACGCGGCATGCCCCGATCCGACAGCTTCATCGACAAACACGGCCTGTGGTCCGACGAGCAGCACAGCCAGGCGGCAGCGATCCGCGCGCGGCTGGCGCAGGGCGACATCAAGCTTATTCGCGTCGCGTGGCCCGATCCGCACGGCATCTCGCGCGCGAAACTCCTGACTATGCCGGCATTCCTCGGCGCGCTGGAGAACGGCTACAACATCAATGTTGCGACGACGACGCTCGATGCGTCGGGCGCACGGGTGTTCGGCTCGTTCACGCGCGGCGGCGGCATGGGCCTGCCGGAGATGACCGGCTCGCCCAATCTCATCATCGTTCCCGATCCGGCGACGTTCCGTGTGCTGCCATGGGCGCCGGATATCGGCTGGATCCTCTGCGACGAATATTTCACTGACGGCACGCCGTTCCATTTCTCGACGCGGCATCTCCTCAAGAAACAGCTCCGCCGCCTCGCCGAGCGCGGCATGGGCTGCCGCGTCGGCCTCGAAGTCGAATGGTATCTGCTGCGCCCGGCGGAAGAGCATCTCACGCTGGAGCATGTCGGTTTTCCGGGCAAGCGCGGCCGCGCGTTGCGCACTTATCCGGCCGAGCCCGGCTTCTCGCTGCATTCGGAAACCAATTTCGATCTGATCCAGGGCGCCATGTCGGCGCTGGCGGATTGCTACACCGCGCTCGACCTGCCGCTCACCTCGATCGAGAAGGAATGGGGTCCGGGCCAGGTGGAATGCACCTTCGCGCCGGAGGATGCGCTGCGCGCCGCCGACAATCTCATCCTGTTCCGCACGGCGACGCGGCAGATGGCGCGGCGGCTCGGCTATTTCGCCACCTTCATGCCGCGTCCCGCGCTGGCCGGCTACTATTCGAGCGGCTGGCATCTGCACCAGTCGCTGGTCGCCAAGGATGACGGCCGCAATCTGTTCACTGCTGACAACAAGAGCGATCTGATCTCGCCGCTTGCGTCGCACTATCTCGGCGGTCTGCTGGAGCACGGCGTTGCCGCGACGCCTTTCACCACGCCGACCGTCAATGGCTATCGCCGCTTCCGCCCGAACTCGCTGGCGCCGGACCGCTGCACCTGGGCGTTCGATCATCGCGGCGTGATGCTGCGCGTGCTCGGCGGCTACGGCAGCAGTGCGACGCGGATCGAGAACCGTGTCGGCGAGCCGAGCGCCAATCCTTACCTGTTCATCGCTTCGCAGCTCGTCAGCGGTCTCGACGGCATCGAGCAGAAGCGCGATCCCGGCCCGGCCAACGACGAGCCCTATTCCGCCGACAAGCCGCGGCTGCCGACCAATCTCCCCAATGCGCTGACCGCGCTCGAAGGCGATGATGTGTTCAAGACGCAGTTCGGTCCGTTGTTCATGGATTACTTCCTCAAGATCAAGCGCACCGAAGCCGGCCGTTTCGCCCGCTGGCTCGAGGACAACAAGCTCACCGCAGGCGACGAGCCGACCGCGTGGGAGCAGGACGAATATTTCGAGTTTTTCTGAACGCGACGAGGTGCCGACATGCTGCAACGATCAGGGAATGGCGGCGGCTACGACTGGGATGAACTGGTGCAGCCGGATCGCGTGCACCGGCTGATCTATGCCGACCCGGAGATCTTCCAGCGCGAGCTGACGCATGTGTTCGGCGCGGTGTGGGTCTATCTGGCGCATGAGAGCCAGATTCCGAACAACAACGACTTCATCACCGGCAAGCTCGGGCTACGGCCGATCATCATCTGCCGCGACAACGACGGCAAGGTCCGCGCGCTGTACAACCGCTGCACCCATCGCGGCACGACCCTGTGCCGCTGGGAGAAGGGCAACAGTCGCTCGTTCCAGTGCCCGTATCACGGCTGGAGCTATCTCAACAACGGCCGCATCCGCGGCGTGCCGTGGCCGGACGGCTATGCGGTCGATTTCCGCGATCCGAAATTCAACCTGGCGCAGGTGCCGCGCGTCGAGAGCTATCGCGGCTTCATCTTCGGCACGCTGAACATGGACGCGCCTTCGCTCGCCAATTATCTCGGCCCGATCCGCAAACCGATGGACGAGTGGATCGATCGCAATCCCGGCGGCAAGATCGTCGTCTGTGAGGCGAACCGGCTGAAGTTCAAGGGAAACTGGAAGCTCGCCTACGACAATTCGGCCGATGGCTATCACGTCATCTATTCGCACCGCTCGCTGATCGAGACCGAGGCGCGCTTCAACGACGGCGAAAAAGGCATGTCCTACTACAAGAACTCGCCGGACAAGCTCGCGATGTATGTCGCCTATACCGGCAACGGCCATCACTACAAGGACAAGCGGCCGAACCTGCAGAAGCGCGACGGCGGGCTGTGGGCGATCGAGTCGTTCCATCCCGGCATGGAGCATGTGGCCGAGAAATTGCGCGCCCAGCTCGGCGCGCGTGCCGAGGCCGTGCTCGACTATGCCGGCTCCGAACCGATGAACATCAATGTGTTTCCGAACCTGTCGCTGCTCGGCAACCATATCCAGGTGATCGAGCCTGTGTCGGTCGATGAGACCAACGCGGTCTGGTACGGCACCAAGATCGAGGACGTGGACGGCACCATCGGCGACGACGTACTGCGCGAGATCAATACCTTGCGCATGCGCACGCAGGAAGGCTTCCCCAATCTCGGCGAAGTCGACGACATCACCAATTTCGAGCAGATCCAGCGCGGCCTTGCCTGCCTTGAGGACGAGTGGATCTACATGAATCGCGGCATGGATATGCCCGAGCGTTTCCGCACCGACGATGAGGGCGTGATCTACGGCCCCGCGACCGACGAGGTGTTCATGCGCGAATACATCATGAAGTGGAAACGCCTCATGCAGTCGGAACCGCAGCTCACTGTGCAGCGGGAGCCGTGAGATGAACGCACCCGGAATGCCGAACCACGATCCTTCGCGGTTTTCCTATTACGTCACCGACGCGTTCTATGCCGATCTCGTCGCCGCCTATACCGACTGGCAGCGCGACGACCGCGTGGTCGACGACATCGCCGTGCGCGAACGCGTCCGCCTGCTGCTGGAACGCGAGGCGCGGCTGCTCGACCAATATCGCTACGAGGAATGGCTGACGCTCTATCTGCCGAACTTCGTCTACTGGGTTCCGGCAACGCCGGACGGGGGCGACCCGCGCGTGCAGGTCGCCGTCACCTTCGACGATCGGCGCCGCACCGAGGACCGCATCTTCCGCTTCCGCACCGGCTATGCCTGGTCGCAGGCGCCGCCGTCGCGCACCGTGCGGCTGATCGGCAATGTCGAGGTGTTCCGCACCGCGAGCCCGACCGAACTGATGGTGCGTTCGAACTTCATCACCAGCGAATTCTGGGACAACGAGACGCGGATGCTGACCGGCTGGGCCGGCCACCGCCTGATGCAGCAGGACGGCCACTGGCTGATTCAATGTAAGCAGGTCAACCTGATCAACTGCGACCAGTCGCTGCGCAATCCCAGCATCATTCTGTGATGGACACTGTGCCGGCCTATGTCAGCCGGTGCTGCATCAGGAACTGCTGCAACACATCGGCACACGCCTGCGGCCGTTCCGTCTGCAGGAAATGCGTCGTGTCCGGCACCGCGCGATAGGCGATGCCGAGTTCCTCATGCAGCGCCGCGCTGACCTTGGCCGCCGGCGTATCGGACACCGCCGGATCGCCGCCGATCAGGATCGTCGGCACCGGCAAACCGCGCATGCGTGGCCACAGTGTGGCGTCGTCCTGCGAGAGATAGAGGCTCGCCTCGAAGTCCCGCGGATTGCAAAGATGCCAGCGGCCATCGCTCGCCTCACGCAGCGTCGCGCGCGCCAGCGCCATCGGCGCCTCCGGCACCAGCCGCGAGAACTGCCGCCGCGTCGCGATCTGCATCGCAAACTCCTGCGGCGCGGCATAGCTTTCCGGCCGGCGGCTGGCGCGATTGGTCATGATCCGCATATCGGCGAAATGCTCGTCATAGAGCGGATGGCCGAGTCGCGGGCAGATCGGCGGATCGAACAACGCAAGCGCCGCCCAGCGCGGCCCCTGCCCTTGTTCGTTTTGCGCGAGCGTATGCTGCAGCGAGGCGATGGCCGACAGCGAATGAAACACGCCGACCGTCGGCGCGGCGCCGAACGCACGCTGGATGCCCTGATAGATTTCCTCGAAGTCGAGGAAGATGCGCGGCCAGGTGTGGCCCTCGCGCGTGTGCAACGGATTGACGCCGTGGTTGCGCACGTCGAACAGGATCAATTCGTGGCACTCTGCCAGCAGGCGCCAGAACGGCGCATAGGCATCGATGGCGAGGCCATTGCCATGACTGAGCGCGAGCCGCGGCCCACCCGCCTTGCCGTGCCGACGCAACACGACCACCGCGCCGTCGCTCATGGTCAATGGCACAACCGCCGACGGCTCCGGCAACGGCAGATCGGGCAGCGCGCCGGAGAGATTTTGATTCAAGTTCTGGGTCATCTCGTTATCAAAAGCTGCGGACACCCGCGCGATCCAACTCATAATCGATCCCGCACTGTCCGGCCACATGGCGATCAACGCGCGAAAACCAGCCGCACGAAATCCACACTGTCAACCACGCAGCGAGGGCCATCCCCCACGTTGTCGCTCCGCGCGATCCGCGCTTGAAGAATCAAACCTGCGCGGCCCATATCGCCTCTTCGATTCAGTCTGACGACGAGGACTTCACTTTGCTTCCTTCCATTCAGTCGCGCATTTCCACAGAACTTGGCGTCCGCGAACAGCAGGTCGCCGCCGCGGTCGACCTGCTCGACGGCGGCGCCACCGTGCCGTTCATCGCCCGCTATCGGAAGGAGGCCACCGGCTCGCTCGACGATGCGCAACTGCGCACGCTGGAGGAACGGCTGCGCTATCTGCGCGAACTGGAAGACCGCCGCAAGGTGATCCTCGATTCCGTGCGCGAGCAGGGCAAACTCGACGCCGCGCTGGAAGCGACGATCATGGCCGCCGACAGCAAGGGACGGCTGGAAGACATCTATCTGCCGTTCAAGCCGAAGCGCCGCACCAAGGCGGAGATCGCCAAGGAAGCGGGCCTCGAACCCCTCGCCGACCGGCTGCTTGCGCAGCCGCAGCATGAGCCAGCCGCAAGCGCCGCGCCGTTCGTCAATGCCGAGAAAAATGTTGCTGACGCCGCCGCGGCGCTCGACGGCGCCCGCGCGATCCTGGTCGAACGTTTCGCCGAGAACGCGGACCTGATCGGCGCGCTGCGCGAGGAACTGTGGACCTATGGCCGGCTGAAGTCCGCCGTGCGCGACGGCAAGCAGGAGGCCGGCGCGAAGTTCAAGGATTATTTCGACTTCACCGAGCCGTTCGCCAAGATGCCGTCGCACCGGGTGATGGCGCTGTTCCGCGGCGAGCGCGAGGAAGTCCTCGACCTCTCCATCGAGCAGGACGATCCGGCGACTCGGCCGCCGATCAGCGGCTACGAGCTGCGGATCATGCGCGCTTACGGCATCGCCGATCACGGCCGCCCCGGCGACAAGTGGCTGGTCGATACCGCGCGCTGGGCGTGGCGCACCAAGATTTTTGTGACGCTGTCGATCGATCTGCGGATGCGTCTGCGCAGCGCCGCAGAAGACGAGGCGGTGCGCGTGTTTGCGGAGAACCTGCGCGATCTGCTGCTCGCCGCGCCAGCCGGCACCCGACCGACGCTCGGCCTCGATCCGGGATACCGCACCGGCGTCAAGGTCGCTGTGGTCGACGCAACCGGCAAGGTGGTCGCCACCAGCACCATCTATCCGCACGAGCCGCAGCGGCGCTGGGACGAGGCGCTGGCGGTGCTTGCGAGGCTGGTGCGCGAGCACAAGGTCGAGCTGATCGCCATCGGCAACGGCACCGCCTCGCGCGAGACCGACAAGCTCGCCATTGAATTGGTGAAAGGTCTCGCTGACCCCAAGCTCAACAAGATCGTGGTGTCGGAGGCCGGCGCGTCGGTCTATTCCGCCTCCGCCTATGCGTCTGAAGAACTACCGGACCTCGACGTGACCTTGCGCGGCGCGGTGTCGATCGCGCGACGGCTGCAGGACCCGCTCGCCGAACTGGTGAAGATCGATCCGAAGTCGATCGGCGTCGGCCAGTATCAACACGACATCAGCGAATTCAAGCTGTCGCGTTCGCTCGGCGCCGTGGTCGAGGACTGCGTCAACGGCGTTGGCGTCGATCTCAACACCGCGTCCGCGCCGTTGCTCGCGCGCGTGTCCGGCATCGGCGCGGGACTGGCGCAAAGCATCGTCTCACATCGTAATGCCAACGGCCCGTTCGCCTCACGCCAGGCGCTGCTGAAGGTGCCACGGCTCGGCCCCAAGGCGTTCGAGCAATGCGCCGGCTTCCTGCGCATCACCGGCGGCGAAGACCCGCTCGACGCCTCGGCGGTGCATCCGGAATCCTATCCGCTGGTGCGGCGGATCATCGCGGCGACCAAGAGCGACATCCACGCGCTGATCGGCAACACCACCGTGCTGCGTGGCCTCTCGCCCAAATCATTCGCCGACGAGACATTCGGTCTGCCGACCGTCACCGACATCCTGCGCGAACTGGAAAAGCCCGGCCGCGATCCGCGCCCGGCGTTCAAGACCGCGGAGTTCAAGGAAGGCGTCGAGACGCTCAACGACCTCAAGCCGGGCACGATCCTCGAAGGCGTCGTCACCAATGTCGCGGCATTCGGCGCGTTCGTCGATATCGGCGTGCATCAGGACGGCTTGGTCCACGTCTCCGCCATGTCCAAAACCTTCATCAAAGACCCTCGTGAGGTGGTGAAGCCCGGCGATATTGTCCGGGTGAAGGTGCTCGACGTCGACAAGCCGCGTAAACGCATCAGTCTGACGCTGCGGCTCGATGATGAGGCCGGGGCCGCATTAGCCCGGCAGGCTACCGGTGTGCGCAGCAACGCGGGCCATCAGAGCCAGCGCAGCAGCAAGCCGGACAAAAACAGCGGCAAACCCGCCGCCGGCGGCGCACTGGCCGACGCGCTGCGCCGCGCGGGGCTCAACCCGCCACGATAACGGCCTGGATCGCAATCAGGGAAAACTGGAGCGGGTGAAGGGAATCGAACCCTCGTATGCAGCTTGGGAAGCTGCCGTTCTACCATTGAACTACACCCGCGCTGCGCCTCTAGCGCGCTGATTTAATTGTCATTATTGGCGCTTAAGCGCAAGGGCGATTTGCGAGCCTAAAACGAACCCGCCTCAAACGGAGATTTCCGGAGCAAAAGCCCGTTGAAAGTCCCGCAGGTTGCTCGCTCAGTGCTCTGAGGGGCGCCCCAATAGCCGCCACTTACCGACCTGTCCTGAGGCTTCAATCCGACCAACCGCGGCACCAACCTGTCTGTTGATGAGGTGGTCGCGTATAAAACGACACGGCGAATAGGAAGCAACGCGGTGTTCACACCGCCGCGGAAGTCAATGCGCCAGCAATTCTATGTCGAAAGACACTGCGGCATCAGTGCCGGAACGTTCCGACCCGATGATGTGTTGCCATCCATCACAAGGAGTTTTGCGATGGCAACAGAAACAAAAGAAACAACGGGTTTGATCGGCAGCGACAAGGTCGAAGGCACCAATGTCTACGGCGCCGACCGCAAGAAGATCGGCTCGATCGAGCGCGTCATGCTCGGCAAGCGCGACGGCAGAGTGGCTTATGCCGTATTAAGCTTCGGCGGCTTCCTCGGCATGGGCGACGATCATTATCCTTTGCCCTGGAACCAGTTGACTTACGACACCGACCTCGGCGGATACCTGGTCAATCTGACCAAGGACCGGCTCGAAGGTGCGCCGAAATATTCCGGCAGCAACTGGGATTGGGAAGACCGCACGCGCGCACGCGCGGTGAATGACTATTACGGCGCGCCCTGGGCGGCCTATTGAATTAGCGAACCCTCGCCTGATGGAAGATCAGGCGAGGGTTTTTCTCTATCGGCTTTCTATCAGTAGGCTTTTTTATCGACCTATTTCCCGCAAAGCCCTTTGCAACAATCGATCCACACAGGGCAAACGCTGTCCAGCACCAGTCGTTCTTTTGGTCGATTAAGAGTGACGCGGGTCAGGCCACCGCATCCAGCAACCGCAACGCCGGCGCAGCCCGTGGCTGCGACGGCGCAAGATCGCGTCCCGGCAGCCGCGGCGCATCGATCACCTCGATCGCCGCATCGGCGCAAAGCTCGTTGCAGAAATAGGCGCTATCGCGGCGATGCGCCTGCGTCGTCAGCGGCTCGCGGCAGAACGCGCAATTGCGGGGATGGCCGGCAAGGACGTAGCGCGAGGCGGACAACATGGCGAACTCCTGACGTGATGCGCAGGACAACGCCGGCATGGAATAGCGGTTCCCCGGATTTCACGCGGAGTTACAGCGTCCCCTTGATGCCGAGATCGACCAGCGTCTGCTGGGTGAGATCGCGCGCCGCCTGGCGCGCCGCCATCACGTCGCCCTTGCAGATCGTGTCGATCAGGGCATGGATCAGCGCCCGGCTCTTGCGTCCGTGACTGCGCAGCAGCGACGCGTTCACGTAGATCAGCGTCTGGTGCATGGTCTTGTCCCAGACTTCCCGCATCATCCGGTTGCCGGCTGCCGTCAGCAGCCATTGCGACAGCTTGCCGTTGAACGAGGGATGCTGCCCGCCCCGGTCGATCTCGGAGAAGCCTGCATCCATCTCCGTTTTCAGCACCGCCGCCTTGTCCAGAGCATCCTTGGAGCGGTTACGCGCGGCAAGCTCCGCCGCATATTCGAGCAATGCCAGCCGCAACTGAAACAGTTCCAGTAGCTGGCCTTCATCGAGTTGCTTGATGCTGACACCGTGCCACGGCGCGCGCTCCGCCAATCCTTCGGCGACGATCGCCTGCAGCGCCTCGCGGATCGGACCGTTGGAGAATCCGAATTCGTTGCGAAGCTGGATCTCGCGGATGCGCTCGCCCGGCGCGTAGGTGCCATTGAGAATCCGCTCCCGCAGAATATCGGCGAGCCATTCGGTGCGTGAAAATCGCGCGGCATCCGCCGACGGAGGTGTTCCGGGCGGTTTGCCGGACACCTTGCCACGACTGGACGAAGGATGCGATGCCGGGGATCGGGACGCAGACCGCCGCACGGATTTTTGCGATGTCATCGAACCGACGCCGGCCTGTGTCTTGAAATGAGGAGCGGCGATATCAGCACAGACACCGCCGCTTCATCAATGCACGTCAGAAGAAACGGCTCTGATAGCTGTGGCTATCCTTCTGCGCGAGCGCCCATTTGCCCAATTCCTCGTGTCGGGCGAACCAGACATCGGGGAACTGCTGCATGTACTTGATGACCTCCTCGAACACCGAGGTGATCATCGGACGCCCGCCGAAATGGCAATGCAGCGTCAGGCACAGCATCGACATCGGCTCGTTCTCGCGCAGATAATCGAACGTACCCTTGTACACGTCCCACAGATCGCGCGGGCTGGAGCGCAGCACGCGGTTGTCGGTGAAGTCGCTGTTCGGCACGGCGGCGATGCGGCCGTTCTTGGTGTCGAGCGCGATCGGCAGATCGGTATAAGTCACGTCCGCCTGATAGGTGAGCTTTTCCGCCGCGAGGAAATCAACGGTGTGCTCGGTGAAGGCGAGCACGGAGGACAACCAGCCGGCCGGGCGCTTGCCGGCCTTGTCGCCGAGAATGTCGAGGCACTTCTTGATGGTCTTCTGCTCCTCGTCGGGCTCCATATAGGCGAGCAGCGCATCCTGCGTGTAGTTGTGGCCGCCGACATCGTGGCCCGACTTGACGATCTGCTTCACCGTATCCGGATAAAGCTCGGCACAACGCGCATTGGTGAAGAACGTGCCGGGAATCTGCAGCCGGTCCAGCGTGCGGATCACGCGCCACACGCCGACACGGCCGCCATAGGTCGACCAGGCGCGGCCGGCGAGGTCGACGGTGCCGGGCTTGAGATGCGTCGTCTGCACCGAATAGTTCGGCGCTTTGCCCTCCGCCCACGTTTCGTACATCACCGTCACGGCAACTGCGATGCGCTTGCCGTTGGGCCAGATCAGTTCCTTGGAATTCGCCATCGTATCCTCACTGTCTCGCAGGGGTGCGCTCATTCGCCACCACCGGCCGGTTCGGGGCCCTCGGGGAAAAGGGCTTGCCTTGCCCAATGATTAATTATTAATAATATGCTCGTCAAGAAAGCGGACCCATGCCGGGGCCGCGCCAGCCGGGGGCTACACCGGCTAAAAGACACCGGAGGAATGCCCATGCGTCTCACCTTGCGCGCCCTTTTGCTGGTGGCCACTTCATTGGCCATGCCGGTCGTGTCCGGCACAGCCTCTGCCCAGTCCGCCTGGCCGGATCGACCGATCAAGCTGCTGGTCACCTCCGCAGCCGGCGGTGGCATCGACCTGATGGCGCGCGTCCTCGCCGATGCGATGAGCCGGCATCTGCCGCAACGCGTGATCGTGGAAAACAATGGCGCCGCCGGCGGATTGATCGCTGAGCGCGCCATCGCCAAGGCCGACCCGGACGGATACTCATTCCTGTTCCAGGGACCGGGCCACGCCTACCTGCCCTATATCCGCAAGGATCCCGGCTACGACGTGCGCAAGGATTTCGCCAGCGTCTCGCTGGTCGCGACTTATCCGCTGGTGCTGGTGACGCGCCCGTCGCTCGGTGTGAAGACGCTGGCGGATTTCATCGCACTGGCCAAGAAAGAGCCGGGCAAACTGACCTACGGCTCGAGCGGTGTCGGCGGCGCGTCGCATATTCCGCTGGCGGCGTTCACCGATCAGGCCGGCATCCAGATGGTGCACGTGCCTTATCGCGGCAGCGGCCCGGCGACGGCGGCTCTGCTCGCCGAGCAGATCGATCTCGTCATCGACGGCCTCGCGCCACAGATCGGCAACATCCAGGGCGGCCGCGTCATCCCGCTCGGCGTCTCGACGCGCGAACGCTCCGCCTTCATGAAGGAACTGCCGACCATCAGCGAAACGCTGCCCGGCTTCTATTTCCCGATGTGGGTGGCGATTTTTGCACCGGCCAACACGCCGAAAGCCATCGTCGACAAGATGTCGGCGGCGATCGCGGCGGCGCTCAAGGATCCTGCCGCAGCGAAACGCTACAAGGAATTGGTGGTCGACACCGTCGGCTCGACGCCGGCAGAACTCGACAAGTTTGTCGATCAACAGCTCACGGTCAGCAAACAGGTGATCGAGAAGTCTAAAATCCAGATTCCTGACTGAGCAAAGCAATACCGGCGAGGATTCCCTTCATGACACGCGATCCGGCCTCATCGAATGCGACCGTCTTGCAAGAATTGACCGCACTCGAGGTCGATTACTGGTACGACGTCGACCACAACTGGGGCCGGACCGCGAGCAACCTCTATGTCCCCGACGGAGTGTTCGCGATCGGCGACAAGGTGATGGCAGGCCAGGATGCGATCGCTGGATTCTATCGCTGGCGCGAGGGCCGCGGCGATCGCGAAGCCCGTCATGTAGTCACAAATTTTCGCGTGGATGCGCGCAACGACAACCGCGCAACATTTCAGTGCATCATGTTGCTCTATGCCGCGGACGGGAAACCGGTACTGGAGTCACGTCCAGCCATCATGATCGCCGACATTATTGCTGAATGTGAATATGGAACCGATGGCCGCTGGCGTTTCGTCTCGCACCGGCTGATCCCGATTTTCATGGGCGGCGAAGCGCCGACCATCCCGCAAGACAAGTAAGCGAGGCGCAGCGCGATGATCCATCAGGTCGACTGGAGCAAAATTCCGTGGAGCCCGGTGCGGCCGGGTGTGGATCGCAAGTCGTTCTCCGGCAACGGCGCGACGCTCGCCCTGCACCGGCTGATGCCAGGCCACGAACCGCGCCCGCACAGCCATCACTACGAACAGATCGTCTATATCGTCGGTGGCACCGCCCGCTTCCACCTCGGCAACGAGTCCGTCATCGTCGGCACCGGCGGCCTGCTGCTGATTCCGCCGAATGTGGAGCACTGGGCCGAAACGATCGGCGACGAGCCGGTGCTCAATCTCGATGTCTTTACGCCCATGCGCGCGGAATATGCGCCACCGCCGCCCGCAGACTGACGGCGGCGCAGGTTCGGACGGACCTTACGCCTTGAAATGCTTCGACAACTTCAGGCCCTGCGCCTGATAGTTGGAGCCGATACCCTGCCCGTACAACGACTGCGGCCGTGTCATCATCTTTTCGTAGACGAGGCGGCCGACGATCTGCCCGTGCTCGAGGATGAACGGCACTTCGCGCGAACGCACTTCGAGCACCGCGCGCGAGCCCGTACCACCGGCGCCGGCATAGCCGAAGCCCGGATCGAAGAAACCGGCATAGTGCACGCGGAATTCGCCGACCAGCGGATCGAATGGCACCATCTCGGCGGCGTAGTCCGGCGGCACCTGCACCGCCTCTTTCGATGCGAGGATATAGAACTCGTCCGGATCGAGGATCAGCGTGCGGTCGCTTCGCACCGGGATCGGCTCCCAGAAGTCCGCGACGGCATAACCGTCGCGCCGCTCCACATCAATGAGGCCCGTGTGGCGCTTGGCGCGATAGCCGACGAGACCGTTGGCGCCGAAGCCGGCGAGATCGACGCCGACCGCGACGCCCTCGCCCACATCGGCGTCGGTGTTATCGACCAGCCGTTCCGCCGCATGCAGCGCGCGCAGCGCCGTTGCATCCAGGGTGGTATGGCCACGGCGAAAGCGGATCTGCGACAGGCGTGAGCCTTCGCGCACCAGTACCGGGAACGTGCGCGGGCTGATCTCGACATAGAGCGGACCGCGATAGCCGGCCTCGATCCGGTCGAAGCCGCGCATCGAATCCGAAATCACCCGCGTGAAGATATCGAGCCGGCCGGTCGAGCTTTTCGGATTGGTGGTCGCCGAGATGTCCGGCGGCAGCATCAGGCTTTCCTGCAGCGGCACGATGTAGACGCAGCCGGTTTCGAGCACCGCGCCGTTCGACAGCGAAATCTCGTGCAGCCGCAGGTCGGCGATGCGGCGCGCAACCGCGCCGTGCGGCCCCGGCAGGAAGCTCGCGCGGACCCGATAGGCCACGTTGCCGAGCCGCAGATCGAGGCTCGCCGGCTGGATCTGGTCGGACGCAAAAGGCCGTGCGGTGACGACCACACCTTGCGACGCGAGCGCGGCGATGGCGCGGTCCGGCAGGATGCCTTTGTCGTCGTCGGCAAAAGCGAGTGTCATCACGATCAAAAACGATGGAAACCAGGGCCGATCTAACCCGAAGGGCGCCTTGACGGAAAGGGAGACGAGGCGTAAGAGCGGGCTTATCCCGTGGTCCTTTGAGCCGGCCGGCTTGCAGCCACGTTAAATAAGTCGCTAAAAGGCCGAGGACGCAAGGCTCCGGACATCAAGTCCGATCTTGGACCCGGCCGAGGCATTTGTCTCCGGCCGGTTTTTTGTTGCCCCACGGGGCGGCAGAGAAGTGTCAGGAGCGTCGCATGTCCGCGTCTACCGATCCGTCCGTCAAATCCTCCACTGCAAAACAACCGCGCAAGGCGATGCGGGACTATCGGCCCGAGACGCGGCTGATCCACGCCGGCACGCAGCGCTCGCAATTCGGCGAGACCTCGGAAGCGATCTTCCTGACCCAGGGCTTCGTCTACGACAGCGCCGAGCAATGCGCCGGGCGCTTCACCGGCGAGGAGCCGGGCTACCTCTATTCGCGGTTCTCCAATCCCACGGTCAACATGTTCGAGCAGCGGATCGCTGCGCTCGAAGGCGCGGAAAGCGCGCGCGCGACCGCCAGCGGCATGGCCGCCGTCACCGCCGCGCTGATGGGTCAGGTGCGCGCCGGCGATCATGTGGTCGCTGCGAAGGCGCTGTTCGGCGGCTGCCGCTGGGTGGTGGAGGACTGGCTGCCGCGCTTCGGCGTCACCTCGACGCTGGTGGACGGCGGGGATCTCGCCCAGTGGCGGAACGCCGTGCGTGACACCACCAAGGTGTTCTTCATGGAAACGCCGACCAATCCGACACTGGAAGTCTACGACATCGCCGAGATCGCCAAGATCGCGCATGCCGCCGGCGCCAAGCTGACGATCGACAACGTGTTCGCGACGCCGCTGTGGCAGAGCCCACTGGCGCTCGGCGCGGACTGCGTCGTCTATTCCACCACCAAGCACATCGACGGCCAGGGCCGCTGTCTTGGCGGCGCGATCCTCGGCTCGGAGCAATTCATCCAGGACAACATCCACAACGTGCTCCGCCAGAGCGGTCCGGCGATGTCGCCGTTCAATGCGTGGGTCATGCTCAAGGGTCTGGAGACTCTGGCGCTGCGCGTGCAGAAGCAGACCGAGAACGCGGCCGCCGTGTCGGTCGCTCTCGACGGCCATCCGAAGATCAGCCGGCTCGTCTATCCGGGCCGGCCGGATCACCCGCAGGCCGACATCGTGCGCAAGCAGATGCGCGCCGGTTCGACCATGATCGCGTTCGAGGTGAAGGGCGGCAAGGCTGGAGCGTTCCGTTTCCTCAACGCGCTGTCGCTGGCGAAGATCACCAACAATCTCGGCGATGCCCGCACACTGGTGACGCATCCGGCGACGACGACGCATCAGCGTCTGACGCCGGAAGCGCGCGCCGAGTTGGGCATCAGCGACGGATTGATCCGGTTCTCCGCCGGTCTCGAACACCCGGACGATATCATCGAGGATCTGCTGACCGCGCTGCAAGCGGCGTAGCGCTCGCTAGCGTCCGCCCCACCGCCTGGCATAAGCTCGCCCCCACTGATCACTCATTGGGGGCGACCATGACTGACCAGCCGGCACCGGCCCAGAAAGACCACGGCGGCCTGATGTTCAAGCTGCTGTGCGCGTACCTCATTCTCACCTTGCTGTGGCGGCTGTTTGTGCCGGCGCACGAATATCCGAGCCGCCACGCCATGATCCTCGACATGGTGGTCGATGGCGCCGTGATCCTCGGCCTGATCGGCCAGCGCACCAAGGGACCGACGGCGCTGTTCTGGATCGCGGTGATCGCCGGGGTTGGCCTGTTCGCGATCCGTCTCACCAGCAACGCAAGCTGGTGGACCGGGCACCTGATGTATTCTCTGCGCTGATCAGCGATCGGTCGTCGAGAGATCGGACAAGGCTTGCGCGAGCCGCGCGGGGCTGACCGGCTTGGCCAGATAATCGTTCATCCCGGCCGCGCGGGCAGCAACGTCAGCACCTGTTTCACTGCGGCCGGAAATGCCGATTACCGGAATGCGCGCCGCCGCGCCCGGCAGAGCGCGGATATTCCGCGTCGCCTCGAGCCCGTCGATCCCGCCAAGGGTCACGTCCATCAGCACGGCGTCGTAGGCACCCCGCGCGACCGCGACCACCGCCGCCTCGCCGGTCTCGACGAAATCGGCTCTGTGTCCGAGTTCGGAGAGGATGGTATTGATGACGACGCGGCCATAGGGATTGTCCTCGACGCACAGCACCCGCATCCCCTCGCCGCGTGCGCCAGCGCGGCGCACCGTCGCCGGATCGGGTCTGACATCGGCGCGCGGCAGCGTGACGGTGAGACGGAACGTGCTGCCCGCGCCCGGCTTGCTGTCGATCGTGAGATCGCCGTGCATCGCCCGCGCGATACGGCGCACGAAGACGAGGCCGAGACCGGCCCCGCCATAATCGCGCGAGACTTGTGCGCTGGCCTGTGCGAATGGCCGGAACAGGCGCTTGATCTCCGCCGGCGACAGGCCGATGCCGTTGTCGCTCACCTCGAAGACAAGACGAACGCGCTGACGCGCCACCGGCTCGGCGCGCACGCGCATCGCCACCGCGCCATCGGCCGTGAATTTCACCGCGTTGTCGGCGAGATTTTCCAGCGCTGCGCGCAGCCGCAACGGATCGCCGGCGACCATCGCCGGCAGATCGCGCGCGATCTCGACCGAGGCGGTTACGCCCTTAGTCTCGGCGCGCGCAACGAGGGCGTGCCCGGCCGCTTCCGCGACCCGGCGCGGCGAGAAGCTGTCGGTTTGCAGAACGAGTTTGTCCGCGTCGGCGCGCACCGCGTCGATGATCAGCGACGTGATGGCGGCGAGATGCTCGGCGCCACTCTTGATCGCCGCCGCCCATTGCCGCTCGCGCTCGCCGATGTCCGACGTCGCCAGCAATTCGGCCAGGGCCAGAATGCCGGTCAGTGGCGTGCGTACGTCATGAGCGATCGCCGCGAGCGAGGCCTCGATGGCAGCGGGCGCGCGGCGTGCCGGAGCCCGCGCGGGTGTCCCGTGTGGCTTGCCTCGCTTGGCCTGCTTCGCCTTGCGACGCACAGACGCACCACGGCGCGCGGTCGATCCGGATCGTGTTTTGCGCTTGGCCATGCTGCCCCAAACCCCTCAGCACCATGGCACGGAACTCATGCTCAGGCGAGCGCGAGGCGATATTACGGTTACAGACCAATCATCGCGTAGATACCAGCCCGCGTCTTGCCGGCAGCACGCAGTTCCCGCAACCCAGTGGCCTGCGTCGATTTCGACAGTTTGTCGCCCGCTTCATCGAGGATCAGCCGATGGTGGTGGTAAGCGGGTTCCGGCAGGCCGAGCAGCGCCTGTAGCAGCCGGTGGATCGAGGTCGCATGGTAGAGATCGAGGCCGCGCACCACATGGGTGACGCCCTGCGCAGCGTCGTCCATCGTCACCGCCAGATGATAGCCGACCGGCGCATCCTTGCGCGCCAGCACCACATCGCCCCACGCGGCCGGATCGGCGAGAGCCTCGCGCCCCGCCTCGCGCCAGGTCAGTTGCGGCACACGCGCCAGCGCCGCGCTCATGTCGAGCCGCAGCGCGTAGGGTCGCCCTTCCTCAATGCGGCGCTGCCGCGCCGGCGGCGACAGCATTTTGTCGGTGCCCGGATAGAGCGGCGCACCGTCGGGATCGCGCGGCCACGACTCGCCCTCCTCCTCGCGCTCGGTGACGAGCCGCGCGATGTCGGCGCGGCTCTCGAAGCTCGGATAGATCAGTCCCATCTGCTGCAGCCGCTCGAGCGCGGCGCGATGTTCGGCGAGATGCTCCGACTGGCGGCGGATCGGCGGCGCGAAGCGCAGCCCGAGCCAGTCGAGATCGTCGTAGATTGCCCGCTCGAATTCCGGACGGCAGCGTGCCGGATCGATATCCTCGATCCGCAGCAGCAGCCGTCCGCCGACGGCCTCGGCCGCCTGCGCATTCAGCAGCGCCGAATAGGCGTGGCCGAGGTGCAGATAGCCGTTCGGCGACGGGGCGAAGCGGAACACACTCATGAACGGCTCGGCTAACCTCAGTCTTCAGCGACCGGCTTGACCGGTGGGCATGACTTCGCGGATGGATGCGGGTTCGACAGGGTCCTGACAAGTCTTAAATGACGCAATACTTGCACAGCGAGGCGGATTTGCGCGCGGGTCTCGACGCCCTGCTCAAGGCCGATCCGCGATTGGACCCGGTCGCGAGCAGGGCCGGGAGCTTTGCGCTGCGGCGGCGCCCCGCCGGTTTCGCCGGGCTGTGCCACATCGTTATGGGCCAGCAACTCTCGGTCGCCAGCGCCGCCGCCATCTGGGGCCGCTTCGCCGCCGCCTTCGATCCGTTTCACCACGATGCGGTTCGTCTCGCCCGCCGCGACAAGCTCGCACGGCTCGGCCTGTCGTCGCCAAAGATCAAGACCGTGAAGGCGCTCGGCCATGCCGTAGCGCGCGGCGAGATCAATCTCGATGCACTGGGAGAGATGCCGGCCGACGACGCGCATGCGGCACTCGTCAAGCTGCACGGCGTCGGGCCCTGGACCGCGGACATCTATCTCCTGTTCTGCCTCGGGCACGCGGATGCGTGGCCCGCCGGCGACCTCGCCTTGCAGGAAGCGGCCCGCATGGCCTTCAACCTGCGGCGGCGGCCCGATGCAAAGGCACTGACGAGGCTCGCCGAAGCGTGGCGACCCTGGCGCGGCGTCGCGGCCCATCTGCTATGGGCTTATTACAAGGCGGTGAAACAGCGCGACGGCGTGCCTGTGGGGCCGACCTCGCCTGCAGGAGTTTCAAATGGCTGATCAGTCCACGACCAACGTTCCCCGCCTCGATGGTCCGCGCCTCGCACCTGCCTCCGGCCGCGCCAAGAACCTCATCGTGTTCCTGCATGGCTACGGCGCCGACGGCAACGACCTGATCGATATCGGCCGCGCCTGGCAGCAACTGCTGCCCGACACCGCCTTCGTCTCGCCGCACGCGCCGCGCCCGTGCGGCCAGTCGCCCACGGGCCGCGAATGGTTTCCGCTGACGTTCCGCGATCCGAACGAACGCTGGGACGGCGTGCATGCCGCGGCGCCGGCGCTCGAAGCATTCCTCGATGCCGAACTGGCGCGGCACAACCTGCCGCCGTCGGCGCTTGCGCTGGTCGGCTTCTCGCAAGGCACGATGATGGCGCTGCATGTCGGATTGCGCCGCGCCGTCGCACCGGCTGCGATCGTCGGCTATTCCGGTCTGCTGGTGCTACCGCCTGACGAGGAGACGGACATCACCCTCGACATTCGCTCGCGGCCGCCGGTCCTGCTGGTGCATGGCGACCGCGACGAGCTGATCCCGGTGCAAGCGCTGTTCATGGCGGCACAGGCGCTGTCCGCGCTCGACGTACCGGTGGAATGGCACGTCTCGCCCGGCGTCGGCCACGGGATCGATCAGGAAGGTCTGCGCCACGGCGGCGAGTTTCTGGCCCGCCGCCTGCGCTAGACCGTTTTGACGAGACCTACTCCGTCACCGTGATGGTGCCGGTCATGGTCGGGTGATAGCGGCAGTAATAATCGAATTTTCCTGCCTTCTTCAGCACCAGCTTGCCGGTCTTGTTCGGCAACACATTGACATCGAAGCTCTTGTCGCGCGCCGTCGCCGTGTGCGCGACGATATCGGCGTTGCGCCATTCGATGGTGTCGCCGACGCGGGCGGACACGGCGGTCGGCGCGAACGCAACCTTGTCCATGGTGATCGCGATGGTCTCCGCGGCAAACGCCGCCGTGGCGAACCCCAGCGACAGGCCGAGCACGACCGGCAGCACGATATCCGTCCGCATCTCTGCTTCCTCCCGGATTTGCGTTACTTCACCGTCGCGGCGACATGCTCGGCATGCGCCAGATGGCCCTGGAAAATCTTCAATCCGGTCTGCAGCAGCTCTTTCAGTTCCGCATTGGAGGCGGACGGAATCAGCGTCTGCTCCAGCGCTCCGTTGACGGTCTTGTGATAGGCGACCTCGTTGGCGACATAGGCCTTGTCGAAGGCCGCGCCGGATAGTTTCTTGAGTTCGGCCTGCTTGTCGGCCGCCTGCTTGGTCAGCGCTTTGCTGGTGTCGTTGTCCTGCGGCGTGACCTTGAGCTTCTTGACCAAGGCGAGCGCCTTCTCGTTCACCGCGCGATGGTCCTTGACCATGCTGGTGGCGAAGTCGCGCACCTCTTTGTTCTTGGATTTTTGCAAGGCAAGCTCGCCCGCCTTGGCATCGAGTTCGCCGGCCGTGTAGGCGATATGCGCGATCTGCGCATCATTCGGCTTGGCGCTCTGCGCCCACGCTGCGCCTGCACCCAGCAACATCACGGCGCACGCGCCACTCACGATCTTCAACATCGCATCGCTCCCTGATCGGCCCGGCGACCCCGATGGTCGGACGCGGCCTGCTCACGGAGACTTGGATGCAACAGCGCGCGACAGGTTCCCGGCGATCAGCGTAATTCGCGCAGACGCATGACAACTTTTTCAGCCATGCGCTCGCAGCGCGCGCCGGCGAATGGAAAGCTCTGCGCCAGCATCGGCCCAAGCTGCTGTTCGAGATCGCGTCGAAGCATGTCGCGCGCGCGATGCAGCCGCGTCTTCACCGTTTCCGGCCGCAGGCCGAACAGCGCGGCGGTTTCCTCGATGCTCATCTCTTCGAGCACCCGCGCGACCAGCACCACGCGGAACGGATCGGGCAGCGCATCGATGGCGCGTTCGAGAAGGCTCTGGATTTCGTGCTGGGCCATGGAACGCTCCGGATCGGGCTGCGGCGAGATCAGGGGAAACGGCACCACCTGGCCATCACCATCGGTGGCGACATCTTCCACCCACGGCGTGGTCGGCCGCCGCGACCGCAAGCGGCCGAGCGCCTCGTTGACGACGATGCGCGTCAACCAGGTGGACAACAGGGCCTCCCCACGGAAGCCGTCGAGATGGGTGAAGGCGCGGACATAGGCCTCCTGCACGGCATCCTCAGCCTCGGCATCGTCGCGCAGAATGCTGCGGGCGATGCGGAACAGCCGCTGGTTATTGCGGCGGACCAGAGCGCGGACGGCATCCTCGTCGCCGGCCCGGATCCGGGCGACCAGCGCGGCATCGGCGGTGGAATTCGGTTGTGTCTGGGGAGACGGCATGGGGTCGCTCAAGCCCTGTTGTTCTGCTCGAAGCTTGGATGCAGCCGGACGGCAGAGGTTCCCGGCTTTTTGACCGCAACCCTGGTCCCATCCAACGCCCTGGGAGGAGCCGGAGCAACCGCCTTCACACCCCGGTCATGCTGACTGTAGACTGTTGCGGGAATCGGTCGGCGACCGGGCCGGCCCGTACGGATGGGGTTTGCTTGAACGCCCATGTTTCGATGAACGCTGTTTCGACCAGCGGTGTTGCGACAAACGGCTTCCCGGCCCTTGTCCTGAATGCCGACTTTCGCCCCCTCAGCTACTACCCGCTGTCGCTGTGGTCCTGGCAAGACACGATCAAGGCAGTGTTCCTTGATCGCGTGAACATCGTCGCCGAATACGAGACGGCGGTGCGCAGCCCGACCACGGCGATGAAGCTGCCGAGCGTGGTCTCGCTCAAGACCTATGTGAAGCCGTCGCTCTATCCGGCCTTCACCCGCTTCAATGTCTTCCTGCGCGACAAGTTCTCGTGCCAGTTCTGCGGCTCGCCGGACGACCTGACCTTCGACCACCTGATCCCGCGCTCGCGCGGCGGCACCACCACCTGGCACAATGTCATCGCCGCCTGCTCGCCCTGCAATCTGCGCAAGGGCAGCAAGACCGTCGACGAAGCGAAGATGTGGCCGTCGCAGCAGCCGTTCCAGCCGACGGTGCACCACCTGCACCGCAACGGCCGGCTGTTTCCGCCCAACTATCTGCACGAAAGCTGGGTCGATTATCTGTACTGGGACAGCGAACTCGAGCCCTGATTTCGGGCCATTTGCGTGATTTCCGCTCGCAGAGGCACCAGCCGCACCGCCCTTGCGTTCCGCCGGATCGTCCCCATATGGGCTCTAACGGCGTTGAGCTTCCCCCCGGCTCCGCTGGCGGGTCGTTTACCAACCGACCTGTGAGAACGGCCACGAGATTGCGGCGACGGCGGATGTACCCGCGCCCTGTCTTTCGTGGCCGTGATCGTTTTGAGGCAACAACCTCACGTTAAAAGCAATCGGGCGAAGTCAGCGACTTCGCCCGATTGCTGTCTTAGCGCGCGCCGCCCTGCTGGCGCTGCTGATGCGGGGCGAGGTTGCCCTTCTGCTTGTTCTTGTCGGCCTTCGGTTTCTTTTTCTCTTTGTTGGACTTCTGTTCCTTCGACGCCATGGCGTCCTCCTGATCGCTGGTGATGGCCTAAACGCTGTTCAACACATCTCGCCGGTGACTCGCCACCCGGTGGCTTGGCTGCTCACGCCGTCTCGTCGGACCGGTGCCACACGCCCCGAACGCCGATGAGCGCAAGCGCCGCGAGCGCAAGCGAGATCAGGACATTATATCCCGCCAACGACAAACCGAGAAAGCGCCAGGCCGCTTCGTCGCAGCGGACAACGCGGGTGTTCTGCAGTTGCTCCAGCAAGCCGCCCGGCCCGCCGAGCTGTCCGAGCGAGCCGGAGCAATCCGACGGCCCCGGCCAGAACCGCCATTCGACCCCGGAATGATAGGCGCCGAGCCCGGCGTTCCAGAGGAAGGCCACTGCCAGCGCGGCGAAGCCCGCCACCAGCACCCGCCGTCGCGCGCCATAATTCAGGCCGAGCCACAGCATCACGCCGAGCGGCACGGCAAAATAATAGGCGTACCGCTGTTCCAGACACAGCGGACACGGTGGATAGCCGAACCCGTACTGAAAGACCCAGGCGCCGATCAGCGTCAGCGCCGCCCCGGCAGCCACCGCCAGCGCGGCATTCTCGGGCGGCGAAAGAGCGCCGGCGGCGCGGAGATCGGACATGAAAATTTCCCGGATCGGCAGATTGACCTCAGGCAATGCGCCACTATGATCCGCGCCGGTCAAGCCCCTGTGGCGGAATTGGTAGACGCGCCTGACTCAAAATCAGGTGTAGCAATACGTGCTGGTTCGAGTCCGGCCAGGGGCACCATAACCGTCCGTCCGCGCCGCTTCCGCGACACCCTCCCCAACAGCGCCGCGGAGAACCCGATGACGCAACCGGCCGGCCAGCGCCCCGCCGCGGACGACATCGAGAAGGATCGCCCACTGATCGAGGGCATCCGCCTGCTCGGACAAATCCTCGGCGAGGTGGTGCGCGAGCAAGAAGGCGCCGAGATCTTCGACCGGATCGAAGCGATCCGGCGCTGGAGCGTCGCTTTTCAGTCCGACGGTAACGTGGACGCCGAAAACGAGCTGCGGCAGGCGTTGCGACAGCTATCGGTTGCGGACGCGGTTCTGGTCGCGCGCGCGTTCAGCTACTTCTCGCATCTGGCCAATGTCGCCGAGGATCTGCACTTCATCCGGCGCCGCGATGCGCACGAACGCGCGGACCGGTCGCCGGAGCGGCCCGGCACGCTCGCCGCCACCCATGCGCGGCTGCAGGAGCGCGGCAAGACACCCGCCGACATCACCGACTATCTCTCGCGCAGTCTGGTTTCGCCGGTGCTCACCGCGCATCCGACCGAGGTTCAGCGCCGCAGCCTGCAGGAAGCGGAGCGTCGCATCACCGCGCTGCTGATCGAGCGGGATACGCTGACCGTACCGCGCGACCTCGACGACAACCGGCAACAGATCAAGGCGCGGGTCGTGCAGATGTGGCAGACGCGCCTGCTGCGCGTCTCCCGGCTGACGGTCGAAGACGAGATCGAGAACGTCCTCAACTATTACCAGACGACATTCCTGCGCGAGGTGCCGACCTTGTTCGGCACGCTGGAAAAGCAGCTCGGTCTCGATACCGTCGCGACCTTCATCCAGATGGGATCATGGATCGGCGGCGACCGCGACGGCAATCCGAACGTCAACGCGACGACGCTAAAGGAGGCGTTGCACCGGCAAAGCGAGACGGCGCTTTCGCACTACCTCGCGGAAGTGCACGAACTCGGCTTCGAGTTATCGATGTCGGACGCGCTGGTCGCCTGCAACGATGCCGTCAAGGCGCTCGCTGAAAAAACCGGCGACAACGACCCGCATCGCGGCGATCAGCCCTATCGCCGGGCCCTGATCGGCATCTATGCGCGACTTGCCGCCACGCTCGAATATCTGACCGGACAGACGGCGCCGCGCCTGCCGTCCGGCCACGGACAACCTTACGCCGGCGCGGCCGAGCTGGAAGCCGATCTGACGGCGATCGAGCAATCGCTGCGCGACCATCGCGCATCTCTTCTGATCGCCGACCGTCTCGCCCCGCTGCGCCGCGCCGTCTCGGTCTTCGGCTTTCATCTGGCGACGGTCGATCTGCGGCAAAATTCCGATCGGCACGAAGCCAGCATCGCGGAGCTTCTGCAGGTGGCGCGGATCGCGCCTGATTACCGGTCGCTCGACGAAACCGAGCGGCGACGTCTGCTGGTCGCGCTGCTGCGCGACCCGCGCCCCTTGCGGGTGCCGGGCCGCGAGTATTCCGAGACCACGCGATCCGAACTCGAAACCTTCGAGACGGCGCGGCACCTGCGGGAAAAACTCGGAGCCAAGTCGGTCCAGAACTACATCATCAGCCACACCGAAACCGTCAGCGACCTGCTCGAAGTGCTGTTGCTGCAGAAAGAATGCGGGCTGATGTCCGGCGCGCTCGGCGATCCGGGCGCACAGGCTCACCTCCTCGTCATCCCGCTGTTCGAGACGATCGCCGACCTGATGAATGCCGAAGCGATCATGCGCGACTTCCTCGGCACGCCCGGCATTCTGGATTTGCTGCGCGCCGCCGGCGGCCGGCAGGAAGTCATGCTCGGCTATTCCGACAGCAACAAGGATGGCGGCTATTTCGCCAGCACCTGGCAGCTCCGGATCACCTCATTGGCGCTCGCAAAACTGTTCGCGCAGATGGATGGGCTGACGCTGCAACTCTTTCACGGGCGCGGCGGCACGGTGGCGCGCGGCGGCGGCCCGAGTTATCAGGCGATCCTCGCACAGCCGCCAGGGACCGTGAACGGGCGAATCCGCTTCACCGAGCAAGGCGAAGTGATCGCCTCGAAATACAGCAATCCGCTGATCGGCCGGCGCAACCTCGAAGCCCTGGTCGCGGCGGTGATCGAAGCGAGCCTGCTGCCGTCGGAACAGCAGACGGTGGCCGATGAATTTCTCGACGCCGCGCAGACGATCGCGGCGGAAAGCCGCCGCGCCTACCGCGATCTCGTTTACGGCGACCCTGCGTTTGAGGATTTCTTCTTCGACACGACACCGATCAGCGAAATCGCGCAGCTCAATATCGGCTCGCGGCCTAGTTCGCGGAAGCTGACGCGCAAGATCGAGGATCTGCGCGCGATCCCGTGGAGTTTCTCGTGGGGTCAGGCGCGGCTGAACCTGCCCGGCTGGTTCGGCATGGGCGCCGGCATTCAGGCGTTCGTCGATGCCGATCCCGACCGCGCTATGGCGACGCTGCGCGCCATGTACCGGACATGGCCGTTTTTCCGCGCCCTGATGTCCAACATGGACATGGTGCTGGCGAAGGCGGATATCGCGATCGCGCGGCGCTATTCGCGGCTGGCGAAGGATCAGGACAAGGCGAGACACATCTTCGGCGCCATCGAAGCGGAATGGCTGCGCACCGTCGGGTTCGTCAACCAGATCACCAATTCCAGCGACCGATTGCCGGACAATGCGAGCCTCGCGCGCTCGATCCGCAACCGCTTCCCCTACATCGCCGCGCTCAACCACCTGCAGATCGAATTGCTGCAACGCTGGCGCCAGGGTCAGCAGGACGACAAGACCAAGCGCGGCATCCTCATCACCATCAACGGCATCGCCGCCGGGCTGCGCAACACCGGGTGAGCGCAACGCTGGAAAATCCCGTCAAATCCGACGCATCGGATTAGTCAGCGCCAGGAAGAAGCCGCCGGCCGTGAAACCCGCGATCAGCAGGAACGCGGCGCGGAAAGCCTCGGCGATGTCCGCCTGCACGGTTGCAAAATCAATGGCTGGGAGTTTCGACACCGCCGCCATGCCGCCTTCGACCATCACCGCGAAAGCGCGCGCCGCGTCCGGATTCTTCAGCGCCAGATAAGCGAACAGCACGGTGGCGACGAGCGCCGTGCCGAAGGCCGCCCCGATCGAGCGCGAGAACTGCACAGAGGCCGCCGCTTCACCCAATCTCTGGCTGCCGGCGGCGCTCTGCACCGTCACCTGCACCACCGCCATGACCGTCCCCATGAGCAGGCCGATCCACAGCAGCATGACGGCGAAAGCCGTCATGCTCAGGGTTCCGGCCGTGAACGCCAAACCCACAAGGCTGATGGTCAGCAGCACCAGGCCGAAGACCGGAAAAATCATCGTGCGGCCGGTACGGCTGACGAACCGGCCGGTGATGAGCGAGCCGGTGCCGATCCCGACGGTGAGCGGCACCAGCAGCAGACCGGTTTCGGACGGCGAGATGTCGCGCACGACCTGAAGATAGACCGGCAGAAAAGTGATAAGCGAAACCAGCGCGGCGCCATGGCATGCGGCGAGCGCGTCCGAGTGCCAGATCGCCGACTGCCGCAGAAGGTGAACCGGAATCAGCGGCGACGGCGTGCGGGTTTCCTGCCGCACCAGCAGCACCACCGAGATGATGCCGACCGCGAGCAACGCGCCGCCGAGCGGCAGCGCACTCAGGTCGGCATGCTGCGCTTGTTCGAGCGCGAGCAGCGTCGTGCCGACAAAGATGGTGAACAGAACAAAGCCGGCCGGATCGGCGCGCCACGGCAGCCGCTCGCCGCGCGCTTGCGGCAGCCGCATCGTCAGTGCAAGCGCGAGGAGACCGATCGGCACGTTGACCAGGAAAATCGACTGCCAGCCGAAATGCTCGGTGAGATAACCGCCGGCGACCGGCCCGAACGAATTAGCGGACACCGCGATGGTCGCGATATAGCCCTGGTAGCGCGCCCGCTCGCGCGGCGGAATGGCCTCGCCGATGAGCGCCTGTGACAGCGTCATCAGCCCGCCGCCGCCCAGACCTTGCAGCACGCGGGCCGCGGTGAGCCACAGAATGGTCGACGACATCGCACACAGGAGCGAGGCGACGATGAAGACGGCGAGCGCGACATACATCATCCGGCGCCGGCCGAACGAGTCGCCGAGGCGCCCATAGATCGGCGCAGCCACCGTCGCGGCGATCAGATAGGACACCACGACCCAGGAGGCGCGCTCGACCTCACCCGTCGCGGCGGCGATCGCCGGCAGCGCCGTGGCAATGATGGTCTGGTCCACCACCGCCAGAAACATCGGCAGCATCAGGGATGGAAAGACGCTCAGGAAATGCGGCGGCGGTGCACCTTCGGAACAGGCTGGCTTCTGGTTGCTATCCAGCCCATTTGGCAATGGCGCATATCCCTGGGTTCGATTCCGGCGAAACCGGCGCGTTGATGTATCAGCGCATCGTCAGCACCAGCAATGCTTGGTTTGCGACCCTCCCATGCCGCTTCTCCCCCCGTTCATGATTTGAACTTTCGCGGGCTTCGGGCTTAACCAGGGCCATGCTGGTTTACATCCAGATCCTCCGCTTTGCCGCCGCCTTGGCGGTTGCGGCGTTTCACGCCTGGGGTATCGCGCCGCGCTTTATCACCGTTCCTGCGGACACGCCGACCCTCGGCTTGTGGCAGGCCGGCCATGGCGTCGATCTGTTTTTCGTCATCTCCGGTTTCATCATCTACTACGCCACCGCGGCGCATGCCGCGCGCGGCACACCGTTGGCACCGGCGACGTTCCTGCGCCGCCGGGTGGAACGCATCGTACCGCTCTACTTCTTCACGATTGCCGCCGTGACGCTGCTGGCGATGCTGCTGCCGGACATTTTCGACACACCGGGCTGGTACACGCCACACCATGTCCTGAAATCGCTGGCGTTCATCTCCTTCACCGATGGCGAGATGCCGGTGGTGTTCCTCGGCTGGTCGCTCGAATACGAGATGTATTTCTATCTGGTGGTTGCGCTGCTGATGGCGCTGACGCGGCATGTCTGGCGCAACATCGTGCTGTTGTTTTCGGCGCTGACGATCATCGGCCAGATCCCGGGCGTCGCCACGGCGCTCGGCAATTACGGCTTCTTCACCGATGCCCTGATCCTGGAATTCATCTTCGGCGTGATGACCGGCGTCGTGTTCGTGCGCGGCCGAAATGCGAACGATGCCGACGGCAGAATCATGCTGCTCGCCGCCACCGCGGCGGTCGCGACGCTCATCGTCAGCGATCCCGCAAACCGCGCCTTGGCGTTCGGACTGCCGTCGGCCGCCCTCGTCGCGACCGCGGCCTGGATCAGCCGCAAACGCACCACCTCAACCTCGATCGAGCGCGCGCTGGAGCGGCTGGGCGACGCTTCGTTCTCGATCTATCTGGTGCAGGTGAACACCGTGATCTTCGCCGCACAGGCCGTGGCCTACATCGTTCCGGCGCTTCATCCGCTGCTGCTGGTGGCGGCCACCAGCGGAATCGTGGTGCTGGCTGGCCTCGTACTCAACATCATTGTCGAGCGGCCGCTTCTCAAGATGTGTCGAAATATCGGACGCAGCGATGCCATGGCATCGCGCAGGTCGTCGATGCCGACCCAGGCATAAGCGAGAGGCCCGACACGGGATTGCTCGCACCGGACTCTTTTCTCGTGCTTCTTCGCCGGATCATTTCCAACAAAAAGAACGGTCGCGCCAGCTAAATACCGGCGCGACCTTAGAGATCCGAAGCCGCATCCTAGCGACACAAGCTATTCGAGCGCCTTACTTGATCTTGAACAAGCCCGCCGATGTCTTCCACATGATCCATTCGCGGGCTTCCGGCGTGAGCTTCAGATCACCCATCTTCTTCAGATTCTTTTTATAGATGTCACCGGCCTCGGCGCGCCACGTCGGCGACCAATCGGTGCCGAACATGATCCGGTCGGGCCCCAGTTCCGATACCGCGCGTTCGATATGGCTCGGATCTGCCTGCACGACATCGATAAAGACGTTGTAATGCTTATAGGCTACCGCCAACGCCATCTCGAAAATGAAGGAGTAGCTCCGCCCCATCTTGGTGATGACGATCGGCACCTCCGGGAACCACTCCGCGAGAAGATCAACAAACAGCGGCATTCCGTGATAAAGCGGCGTCGAGAATTGCGTCCATCCCGTCAAGAACATGACGGGCGCCTTATGGTCGCTCAATGCCTCCATGAGCGGCCGCAGGTCGCGAGCGATCTTCTCGGGTGCGGATTCACGCGTGAAACGGGTCAGCATGACCTCACCACACCCGCGCAAATCCAGCTTCTTCACATAGTGGTCGATCTCTTCCCGCGTCTTCTTCCAGTCGATATCCTGATAGATGTCGCTGTCGCCCGGGTGCTTCGACCCTTCGTGACCGATATTGAAAAGACCCACGAGGCGATCAGGGTGCTTCTTCACCGCGTCATAAACCTCGATCGGGTCTTCTCGGAATCCGGGCTGGATCACCGTTTTGTCGATGCCACCGATATTCATGTCTTCAACGAGAAGATCCGTCAGCTCGCGCGCATTGACATAACGTTGCCGAAACAGCTCCGGCCGCTGACGACGAAGATTGATGACGTCGCGGCGGGTCTTGACCGCATCTCCATAGGAAAAAGTGGGATTTCCAAACGGGTGCGTATGCATATCGATGATCATGGATCGTTCCTCCTTACTTCACACGCTTCAATTTCTGTCCAAGAACGACCACGCCGGCGTGTTCGCGCTCGAGGCTTTTGACGACATCATCGGGCTCTTCAAATTCGGCGACCATTCCCGCTTTCTCGATTGAGGCGACCACGGTCGGATCGGCCGCCGCTTTCTTTATTGCCTGCTGAAGTTTTTGGACGACGGCTTCCGGCGTACCCTTCGGGGCAAAAAGCCCAAGATTGAGATTCAAGCCCCCGTCCTTCAAACCCTTTTCGGCCAAGGTCGGAATGTCGGGAAATTTAGCGAGCCGCTTATGACCGGCGACAACCAGCGATCGAAGCCTCCCATCCTCGACGGCGCCGGCAAAACTGCTGAATGCCGCCGCGCCGCCGTCAATCTGCTTCCCAAGAATGTTCGTCATCACTTGCGGCGTACCGGGAAATGGCACCTCCATGATGTCCAAGCCCAATCCATCCTTGACCGAGCTGAGATTGAGCGATGACAGCGTGCCCGCACCCGGCGTTCCGAAGTTAAGTGCGCCCGGTCGCGATTTTGCCGCAGCGACCAACGCATCGAAATTCGCAAACGGAGAGTCTTTTGCGACGATCAGAGTGCTCACATCGACAGCGTAGTTACCCAAGGGCACGAAGTCGGTTGTATTGTAGGGAACCTTGGCGCTGCCGATCTGCACAACCGTGATCGAAGAAGACGTGGTTGCGGCAAGCGTGTAGCCGTCCGGCTCCGCATTCGCGACAAACGCCATGCCAACCATGCCGCTCGCCCCGGGCTTATTGAGAAGCACGACCGGCGCGCCGATGGCTTCCGAAAACTTCTGCTGCAGAAAACGCATCCCGATATCGGGAGAGCCACCCGCCGGATACGGAATCACGACCGTGATGGGCTTCGTCGGGAAAGCGGTTTGAGCTTGCGCAAACCCAACGACTCCAACCAAGGTCATCGCAAACGAAAAAACAGAGAGCCTCATCGACCGCAGGCGTTTCATATCGCTTCTCCGAAACGTGGCGCACTGAGATGGTCGATATTGTATGCAAATCATTTCTATTGAGTGCAATACGTATTTTCTGTGTGGAGAGGACCAAATTTGAGACATGCAGCGATAAAACCGATCGTTCTGATCGAAATCGGTTCTTGATCACAGCCGCAAACACCACTCGATCGGCGCCTGTTCCTGCTCATGGAAAGTCCGCGCGGCCTGAAGCCAGAGCGGGCGCTGCATTGAGCAACGATGTTTGAAATGATGATTTGAATGACTGCGAATGGCAGTCAGTTCCGCGAGGATCACATCAGCAGGCCACAGATACCGTCGTGGCGCCTCGCATGGCGTAAGGATCGTCCGCTTACTGAAACGCGACGCCGATATGGTGCGGGCCGGTCCAGACGACGCGGCTGTCGAAGCTCACGCGATCCGAATCCATCACCAGCACGAATTCGCGCGGTATCCCGACCGGATATTCGAGTTCGAGACACGCACCGCCGGCGGACAGGTTGCGGACCATGCAACGAATCCCCCCGGCATGATTGAAAGCGATGGTCGCGCCCTTGAGGACACGACGACGCTGCGTCTTGCGGCGTTCCACGGTGTACATGGGTGGCCCTGGTCCTTGCGACAGTCAGTGCGCGGCGCTCGGTGAGACCGCAGGAGAGCCGAGCCTAGAAAACCCGCGTTACCCGAGCCTCAAACCGATCGCGCTCAAACCGCTAACGCGCGTTTACGATAAGCGCCCGTTCACACGCGCGACAAACCGACACAACAGGGAACTCGAACTGCTCGCCTACGTTGTCCTTTTCAAGGGCGACATGTGGAGGATGCAACAATGACATTTCGTTTGACCGTACCGGCTCTGGCGCTTGCAGCCCTCGCTGCCTGGGCCATGCCGGCACCGGCCCACGCTACCGTACTGGCTGCGCCAGCCGCCGGAATCGCAGCCGGCGTCGCGCAAAGCGGCAGCGCCATCGAGCAGGTGCAATATCGTCATCGCCGGCACTACCGGCATCACCGCCATCATTGGCGCGGGCACCACTGGCGCCGCCACCGTCATTGCTGGACGCAGCGCTATCGGGTTTACACGCCGTCCGGCCGGCCTGTGTGGCGGGCGGTGCGCCGTTGCCGCTAGCTTACGTCTGACATGTTAGGTCGCGCGAACGCGGCCTCCATCTCACGACGAAATCGAACGGCGCTGTCGTTCGGGTCATAGATCACATCGCTCCAGCGCACCGCCTCACCTTCGGCGAGGCCGCGCTGGAGCGTGACGTGATGCGCAAGCCCGAGCGGCAGCAGCCCGTCGCGCAATGAGCGCGCGGCGGGAACCTGTTTGCCCCAAACACAGAAACCGCCCTCGCCATCGAGTACTTCGCCGGCTTTCAGCGCGCGCTTGGCTGTCGCCACCACATCGGAGCGGAAACCAGTCGGTGCGCCAGTCGCCTCGCCGCGCAACGCCGCCGACGCGACCGAGATGCCGAGTTCGAGGCCGATCATATGGATCGGCCGGTATAACGCGGCGTACTTGCCGCTATCATCGGGCAGCATCGCATATTCGCCAAAGCAGCGCCGCGCATAGTCGGTCTCGCCCTCGAACACGACGTAAGTGCCGAGCGCGAGATGGTGCGGCACGTCGCGACCGTCGCGGTACACCGATGACGTCACTTCGGTCACGCCGGCCTGCTCCAGCACGCCGCCGTCCGCCTTCGGCTTGCACACCTGCGCCAGTTCGAACCGTGTCGCCGGCGGAAACGACAAGCCATCCGACTGCGGCATGAGGCCTGTGGCGTTGCACACCGCGGTCATCTCGATGCCGGACTTGGTGCCGTCGACGAAGCTGTTGAACATCTTCGGATTGATCGACTTCCGGTCGGTGATCTTCAAATACTTGTCGAGAATGTCCCAGACATTGTCGGGATTGGATTGGTGATAGTGCGGCTCGTAGCGCGTGCCTTTGCCCGCCGCGATCACCTTGAAGCCACAGGCGCGCGCCCAGTCCACATGCTCGCAGATCAGCGCCGGCTGATCGCCCCAGGCCAGGCTGTAAACGACCCCCGCCGCCTTGGCGCGGCGCGCCAGCAGCGGACCAGCGAGCGCGTCGGCCTCCACATTGACCATGACGATGTGCTTGCCGTGACCAATCGCCGTGAGCGCATGGGCGATGCCGGCCGCCGGAACGCCGGTCGCCTCGACGATCACCTCGATCTCCGGGCAGGTGATCGCCGCCGCCGCGTCGTCGGTCACCAGCGTCGCGCGTCCGCGCAAGGCATCGCCGAGCGAGGCAGCGGCATATTGCGGCTGCGGCCAACCGGCGGTGGCGAGTTGCGCGCGCGCCCGCGCCACATCGAGATCGGCCACCGCCACCACATGCAGACCGGTGGTCAACCGTGCCTGGCTCAAGAACATGGTGCCGAATTTGCCGGCGCCGATCACCGCCACGGTCACTGGCCGTCCGGCCGCCGCCCGCTCCGCCAGCTTCGCATGCAGATTCATCGCCGCGCCGCCCTGATCCGTTCCCCGATCCGTTCGCTGACCGAACCATAGCCCACAGGTCGGAGCAAGCGGAGGCGCGGTGGCGCCGGGCTTTCGCTTCCCGTACACTGATGGTCCATGCCCTGAATGAATGCCTGATGATCGATATCGAACAACTTCGCTACGTCCGTCTCGGCACCCGCGACCTGCCCGCCGCCATCGATTTCGCAACCCGCGTGCTCGGGCTGCAACTCATTGAAAAAACCGACGACACCGCGCGCTTCCGCTCCGACTTCCGCGACCACACCCTTGTTTACGTGACGGGCGATCCGTCCGATCAGACCGTGGCGTTCGAGGTACGGACACCGCAGGCGCTCGACGATGCGGAAGCCGCGCTGACCAAGGCCGGTTACAGGGTCACGCGTGGCGACGCCGATGCGGCCGCGGCGCGCAAGGTGCGCCAGTTCATCAGCTTCCGCGACAAGAGCGGGCATCAGATCGAACTGGTGGTCCGGCCGCTCAATTCCGGCTGGCGCTATTTCCCGTCGCGCGACGCCGGCGTCACCGGGCTGGAAGCCGTGGCCCTGCGCGGCCCCGCCGCGACCGCTGACGAGGCATTGTGGACCACGCTGTTCAACGGCCGCGTCAGCGACTGGGCCGGTGATACCGCCTATCTCCGCTTCGACAGCGCGCATCACCGCCTCGCGCTGCACCCGTCGAAAAAAAGCGGCGTCCTTGCCGTCGAATACGCCGTCGAGAGCGTCAACCAACTGATGCAAGCGCATTACTTTTTGCAGCAGGCGCAGGTCAGGATTGTCCACGGGCCCGGCCGCCGCCCCACATCCGGCCAGATGTTCATTACCTTTGCCGGGCCGGACGGCGTGCTGTTTAGCTATGTCGCCGAAGGCACGCCGGTGGACGAGGCGACCCATCGCGCGCGACAGTTCCCGTTCCAGCCGCTGTCGTTCTGCTCCTGGGGCAGCGTCAGCGAGATCCCCGAATTCGCAGCCGGAGTGGACGCATGATCGAACTCAAGGACGTCTCCTATGTGCGGCTCGGCACGCGCGACCTCGAAGGCGCGACGCTGTTCGCCACCGATTATCTCGGGCTGGAGATCAGCGAGCGGGTAAAGGGCGCGGTCTATTTCAAGTCGGACGAGAAGGAGCACACGCTGTGCTACTTCGAGGGCGACCCGAAGGAACAGGCGGCCGCGTTCGAGATCGACCGGCGCGAAGATCTCGATGCCGCGGCAGCACAGCTCGAGAAACTTGGCCATGCGGTGCGGTTCGGTACGCCGGAAGAAGCCGATGCGCGCAAGGTACGCGCCTTCATCGCCTTCCGCGATCCGAGCGGCAATCCAATCGAGCTGGTGTGGCGGCCGGCCTATAGCGGCAAACGCTATCACGGCATGCGCGACGCCGGCATCACCGGCTTCTCGCATATCGGTCTGTGCACCACCGACGCGGCGCGCGACGAAGCGTTCTGGACTACGGTCTGCAACGCCCGCGTCAGCGACCGGATCGGCGATGCGCCGCTGCTGCGCATCGACGAGGTGCATCATTCGATTGCGCTGTTTCCGTCGACCACGGCGGGCATCCAGCACGTCAACCATCAGGTCGAAAGCGGCGACGACGTGATGCGCTCGTTCCGCTTCCTCACCGAGCGGCAGGTACCGATGGTGTTCGGCCCCGGACGGCATCCGACCTCGTCGGCGAAGTTCCTCTACTTCCGCGGACCGGACGGCATGGTGTTCGAATATTCATCCGGCGTGCGCTCGATCGCCGACGAACTGCTCTATCGCGAGCGGCAACTGCCGTTCGAGCCGAAAGGCTTTTGCGAGTGGGGCGCGAAGCCGGAGATCGCCGAGTTCCGCGACTAGATCAGCAACCTGTTACGGCGTGCACAGCGCGCGGCTGATGAAGGTTTCGGTCCGGCATTGACCGGCCGCCTCCCGCGCGGGACCGGTCAGCAGCATCCGCGCCGCCGGGCAATTCTCGGCCGTGGTCGAGTCGATGCTCTTGCCGGACGCATAACCGGCGCCACGGCACAGCCGCACCGCGGCGGTTTGGCAATCCGGCGCGCCGTTCGGCGCCACGCCGCAGACCTCGTGGCCGCGCACCGTGCGTTGCTCGGAGAACTTCGCCACGCCGTCGGCGGCGTCCTTGGCAACATCGACCGAGCGCCGTGTATCGCGCTGGAAATTCGACCACTGCCGGCTGAACCAGTCGCCGATATCGTCGAACACATCCGGCTTCGACTGCGCGGGCGGGTGCGTCGGTTGCGCCGAAGCGGCGCGCAGCGCCAAGGGCAGGCACAGAGCTGACAGCACGATCAGGCTGAAGCAGCCTGTCGCGAGACCAAACCTGTGCATGTCGATGCTCATGATCCGCGCGGAACCGCTGCTGTGTGAGTCGGATCGGATACGGTCAGGATAGCAGAAGCCGGCGGCCTGGTGAATCGGCAGAAAGCCGCATCAGAACAGGTAGAACGCCGCGATGATTCCGCCGATCAGCACCACCGCGCCGATGGTGACCCAGAACCCGAGCCGCTCCTCCAGCATCTGCCGCGCCGTCGGCCCATAGCGATGCAGCAGGAACGCCAGCAGGAAGAACCGCGCGCCGCGCGTGATCACCGAGAACAGGATGAACAGCGGCAGGCTGTAGGCGGCAAAGCCCGAGGTGATGGTGACGAGCTTGTAGGGGATCGGCGTCAAGCCTTTGAGCAGGATGATCCATGCGCCCCACTCCGCGTAAGCCGCGCGGAACGCATCCACCTTGTCGGCATAGCCATAAATGTGGATCACCCACTGCCCGACGGTGTCGTACAGCAGATAGCCGATCGCATAGCCGACGATGCCGCCGAGCACCGAGGTGATCGTGCACCACAGCGCGAACAGATAGGCGCGGTCCGGCCGCGCCAGCGACATCGGGATCAGCATGACATCGGGCGGAACCGGGAAGAACGAGCTTTCCGCGAACGAGATCCCGCCCATGACCCAGACCGCGTAGCGCTTGCCGGCGGTTTCGACGCACCAGTCATAAATCCGCCGGAGCGGCGAGCGCGTCGTCAGAGTCTGTTCCGTCATCAGATGGCCTGGCTTAAAGGAGAGCGCGGTCAGCGCGGACGTTTGCCATAGCCGTGCGCGGCGAGCGCGACAACCTTGCGGCGGGCGGGTGCCGCGGAAGCGTCTTTTTTCGGCAGTTTCTCAGCGATGCCCATCATTCGCTCGCGGCGCTCCATCTCGGCCCAGACCTGTTCCGGCCGCACGCCGGAGACCGACCACAGCACGACGAGGTTGTAGATCAGATCAGCACTCTCCCTGACCACAGCCTCGCTTTGGCCGGTCATGGCGTCGATCACCACCTCGACCGCTTCCTCGGCCATCTTTTTGGCAGCTTTGGGGACGCCGGCCCGGATCAGCCGCGCGGTGCGAGAGGTCGCCGGATCGCGCTGGCTGGCGGCTTCCACCGCTTGATAAAGGCGGGCAATCGAATCGGGCATGTTCCGACGATACACCCCAGATGATCACAAATTGTTAACGATAAACGGGGCGGGATTGCTCCCGCCCCGTCATCAAACCCCTCTGGTCCGATCGCTTACCAGTAGCGGTAGCCCGGATAGCCATAACGCGGACCGTAGTAAGGCCGCGGGGCATAGCCATAGCCACCGCCGTAATAGCCGTAGCCACGCTCATAGTAGTCGCGCCGGCGCTCGTTGGCGGCAATGGTCGCGATGGTGCCGGCGATCATGCCGAACGCCGCGAGCGCGGCCGCACCATTGTTGCCGCGATAGTGGCGGCGACGCGCGCTGAAGTCAGTGGTCGTGGTTGCGACCGGATCAGCACTGATGCCGGGAGCCTTCGCCGCCGAGGCAGCCGCCGCCGGCAGCGCGGGAAGCGCCATCGCGCCTGCGAGCGCAACGGCCAGAAAACCCGAGACGCGTCGGGAAGCAATGTGTCGCATGACATCCTCCTTCACCGGCCCCCGCGCACACCCGTGCGCAGTCCCGGCGTTTACAGATTCAACGCCTGGGCGACGGGCTTCCTGCGTTCCCGACGCGGAATCCCGGCTTACATTTTTGTCATGGAACCAGCGGCGTTCCGCCGCAGGCACGGAACGGACACGGGAACGGGTGGTGGAACTGGCTTTTTTCTTTTGGGCGTGATCCCTCGGGTCAAGCCCGAGGGCAGGCGTTTTCGGAAAACCGGCGTTCACTTTTCCGGATCACGCCCTAGCTTTCCTGGGCCAGCAGCGCGGCGTTACCGCCCATCGCCGCCGTGTTGACGGTGAGCGTCTGCTCCAGCGCGAAACGCGACAAGTAATGCGGCCCGCCGGCTTTCGGGCCGGTGCCGGACAGGCCGCTGCCGCCGAACGGCTGCGTGCCGACCACCGCGCCGATCATGCTGCGGTTCACATAGACATTGCCGTTGCGCAGCCGCGCGATGGCGCGCTCGGCGGTGTCGTCAATGCGCGTGGCGATGCCGAGCGTCAGCGCATAGCCGCTCGCGGCGATATCGTCGAGCAGGTCTTCAAACTCGTCGGCGCGCCAGCGCACCACGTGCAGCACCGGGCCGAACACCTCGTCGCGCAGCGCCCGCACCTCCGGCAGTTCGACGATCACCGGCGGCACGAAGGTGCCCGTATCCGGCAGCGCGCGTTCCGCATCCCAGCGGAAGCGGATCGCATCGTCCTGCGCCATCTCGGCGATCCACTGGTCGAGCCGATCCTGCGCCTCGCCGTCGATCACCGGACCGACCTGCACCGACACGTCGCGCGGATCGCCGAGCTTCAGCTCGGCCACCGCGCCAGCGATCATCTCGATCAGCCGGTCGGCGATGTCGTCCTGGACGCAGAGAAGCCGCAACGCCGAGCAGCGCTGTCCGGCGGAACGGAACGCCGACATCACCACGTCGTCTGTCACCTGTTCGAGCAAGGCCGTCGCATCGACGATCATCGCGTTGATGCCGCCGGTCTCGGCGATCAGCGGCACGATCGGACCTTCCTTGCGCGCCAGCGTGCGGTTGATGGTGCGCGCGACCTCGGTCGAGCCGGTGAAGGCAACGCCGGCCACGCGCGGATCGCGCACCAGCGCCGCGCCGACATCGCCGGCGCCCGGCATCAGGTGCAACGCCTGCGGCGGAATACCGGCGCGGTGCATCAAACCGACCGTACAGGCGGCGATCAGCGGCGTCTGTTCGGCGGGCTTCGCCACCACCGCATTGCCAGCGGCGAGTGCCGCGGCGATCTGCCCGGTGAAGATCGCCAGCGGGAAATTCCACGGGCTGATGCAGATAAACACGCCACGGCCGCGGCTCTGCAATTCGTTGCTCTCGCCGGTCGGCCCCGGCAACAGCTGCGGCGCCAGCACGCGGCGCGCTTGCGCGGCATAGTAGCGGCAGAAATCCGCCGCTTCGCGCACCTCCGACAGACAATCGTCGAGCGTCCGGCCGCCTTCGGCCTGCAACAGCGCGATCAGCGTGCCGCGCTCCGCCTCAAGCGCATCGGCGACATGATCGAGCGCGGCAGCGCGGTCCGTCACGTCGGTCGCATCCCAGACCGGAAAACCAGCCGTTGCTGCAGCGATCGCCGTGGCCGCCAGCGCCTCGTCGCCCTCGCGCACCGTGCCGATGACGCGGCCATCGTCCGGCGAGAGCACCGGCCGCTCGCGCCCGGCGACCGCCACGCCATCGATCAGCGGCGCCGCCAAGGTCGGCGGCGACGCTTCCTCGATCTCATTGAGTAATCCGATCAGCGCCGCCTCGTCGCCGAACTCAATACCGGCCGAGTTGACGCGCTCGGGCTGATACAGATCGCGCGGCAACGGGATCGCCGTGTGCCGTGCCGCCGTCGCATTGGCGATCGCCAGTTGTGGCCGTTTCAGGATCGAGGCGATCGGCACTGCCGGATCGGCCGCCACCGACACGAACGACGAATTGGCGCCGTTCTCCAGCAACCGCCGCACCAGATAGGCGAGCAGGTCGCGATAGCCGCCGACCGGCGCATAGACGCGGCATGCCGCATCCGGACACTCCTCCAGCAGTGTCTCGTAGAGCGCCTCACCCATGCCGTGCAGGCGCTGGAATTCGTAGCCGTCGACGCCACCGGCATCCTCGATCACGCTCGCGACGGTGAGCGCGTTATGCGTCGCGAACTGCGGATAGAGCCGCGCGCGCGCTGCCAGCAGTTGCCGCGCGCAGACGAGATAGGACAGGTCGGTCATCGGCTTGCGGGTGAACACCGGATAATCCGCAAGGCCCCGCTCCTGCGCGCGCTTGATCTCGGTGTCCCAGTAGGCGCCCTTGACCAGCCGAACCATCAGCCGCCGGTTCAGGCTGTCGGCGAGGCTTTCGACATAAGCGATCACGTCGCGGGCGCGCTTCTGATAGGCCTGCACCGCGAGGCCGAAGCCATCCCAGCCGGCGAGCGAGCGGTCGGCCAGCACGGCCGCGATCACCGCCAGTGACAGTTCCAGCCGGTCCGCCTCCTCGGCGTCGACGGTAAAATTGAGATCGTGGTCGCGTGCCTGCCGGGCGAGATCAATCACGTTCGGCACCAGTTCACGCATCACCCGCTCGCGCGACAGCGCCTCGTAACGCGGATGCAGCGCCGACAGCTTCACGGAAATGCCCGGCCGCCCCGGCAACACGCTACCCGGCGCCGCCGATGCGCCGATCGCCTCGATCGCATCGGAATAGGAGGCGAGATAGCGCGCAGCGTCGGCCGCGGTCCGCGCGCCTTCGCCCAGCATGTCGAACGAGTAGCGTAACTCGTGATGGCCCGCGGCGCGGTCGAGCGCATCGCCGATGGTCTCGCCGAGCACGAAATGCGAGCCAAGCAGGCGCATCGCCTGACGGGTCGCCGCCCGCACCGCCGGCATACCGAGCCGCTTCACCAGCGAGCCGACGATGCCGTCCGGGGTTTCGCCAGGCTGGATGATCCGGGCCGTCATGCCAAGGGTCCAGGCCGAGGCCGACACCAGGAACGCCGAAGACCGGCTGTCGTGCTGCGACCAGTTGCCGGACTGGAGCTTGTCCTCGATCAGCCGGTCGGCGGTCGCTGCATCGGGAACCCGCAGCAGCGCCTCTGCCAAAACCATGAGCGCCAGCCCCTCGCGGGTGGACAAGGAATAGGCATGGAGGAAGTCCTCGACCCCGCCGAGGCCGCCGGTTCTGGCCCGGATCGCCTCGATCAGCCGGCGGGCCCGCGCGTCGATCCGCATTTCCGCGCCGGGCGGACGTGGCGCCGCCGCCAGAAAGACCGCGGCCAACGCTTCATCGGGAGGCGCAAAGGCCGCCTGAAAGCCCGGTCCCGCCGCGTCCGCCGTCGTCCCCGTTTCCGCCATCTGGCGATCCCTCGGATTTATGCCGCGGCGCGACAACGGTGCCCCGGTGCGAACACCGATGTTGTGAACACCCCTCACCGCGCCACCACACCAGCTTGCTCTTTAATACGGCATGCTCTTTGCTAACACTCATTCCAAGTGTTGCTGACATCAATTCGCGACCCCGATCCCAATCCAGACCCGGCGGCCGCTTCGGCCACAACCGCAAACAGGATTCGTCACGATGGCTCGTTACCGCAGTACGCTGACAATGCTCCGCCCGGCAGGATTGGTTGTGGCTCTGGCCGTTGCCACAGGTTCGGCGACCGCTCCGGCTTTCGCCGCCGAGACCAACATCAAATTCAGCCTCGACTTCAAATTCGAAGGCCCGGCCGCGCCGTTCGTGGTGCCGATCGACAAGGGCTACTACAAGGCCGAGAACCTGAACGTCACGGTCGACACCGCCGCCGGATCGCTGGAGCCGATCAACCGCGTCGCCTCCGGCACCTACGATATGGGTTTCGGCGACATCAACTCGCTGATCAAGTTCCGCGACGCCAATCCGGGCACGCCGATCAAGGCCGTGTTCATGGTCTACAACAAGCCGCCGTTCTCGGTGGTCGGCCGCAAGAGCCGCGGCATCAACAAGCCGAAGGATCTTGAAGGCCACAAGCTCGGCGCGCCCGCGCCGGACGGCGCCTATGCGCAATGGCCCATCTTCGTGAAGGCCAACAATATCGACGCCAGCAAGGTGACGATCGAAAACGTCGGCTTCCCGGTGCGCGAGCCGATGCTCGCCGCCGGCCAGGTGGATGCCATCACCGGCTTCTCGTTCTCGTCCTTCATCAACCTGAAGGACCGCGGCGTGCCGGCCGACGACATCACCGTGCTGCTGATGGCCGACTACGGCGTGAACCTTTACGGCAACGCCATCATCGTCAATCCGAAGTTCGCCGCCGAGCATCCGGATGCAGTGAAGGCATTCCTGCGCGCCTTCGTGAAGGGGCTCAAGGACACCGTGAAGTCGCCGGCAACAGCGGTCGACTCGGTGCTCAAGCGCAACGACGTCGCCAAGAAGCCGGTCGAACTCGAACGTCTGCAGATGGCGCTGCGCGACAACTTCGTCACGCCCGAGGTGAAGGCCAATGGCTACGGCGGCATCGACAAGGCCCGGTTCGAGAAGGCGATCGAGCAGATCGGCCTGACCTACAAGTTCAAGGCCGTGCCGAAGACCGACGACATCTTCGACGCCTCGTACCTGCCGTCAGCCGCCGATCGCAAGTTCGAGTGATCGCCGCGTCGGGACAGCCTTTCGACAACGAACGTTGTCTGGCGACCGCGCGTGTGGCGGCGGCTGAAAAGCTGCCGCCACGGACAAGGCTATAAGTCGGCCCGATGGCTTCATAGGGAACTCAGAATGGACAGCTTCCGCCGATGTGCTGATAATTTGGCCCATCGGATGAGGTTGAGACACACGAGCCGGCGCAGCAGACATTTCTAAAGGGCGACAATGCGATCCCGCGGTCATCGATTCCGTTCCCCTCGCAAATCCGGCTCCGACGCCCTCTGTCATCACGACTCGCGAAAAGCCTTGAGCGACTTCAGGCGCAGCAGCACCGTGCGGGGCGATCGGCCATGACAGGTTTCGTGTCGCTCGATGGCGTCAGCCACGCTTATGGCGGCGGCACCGGCACGCTGGCTGTTGAAGGGCTCACCATGTCGGTCGAGCCCGGCGAGTTCGCCGCCGTGGTCGGCCCGTCCGGCTGCGGCAAGTCCACGCTGATGAAGCTCGCCACCGGCCTGCAATTCCCGTTCAAGGGGACGGTGACGGTAGCAGGCGCAAAAGTCGCCGCGCCGGTCAAGATCGCCGGCATGGCATTCCAGGCGCCCACCCTGTTGCCGTGGCGCACGACGCTGGAGAACCTGCTGCTGCCGCTGGAAATCGTCCAGCCGCATCGCCGCGAATTACCGCGCAAGCGCGCCGAGTACGAGGCCAGGGCCAAGAACCTGCTCACCTCGGTCGGATTGCGCGACCAAGGCGACAAATATCCGTGGGAGCTGTCGGGCGGTATGCAACAGCGCACCTCGCTGTGCCGCGCGCTGATCCACGAGCCGCAACTGCTGATGCTCGACGAACCGTTCGGCGCGCTCGATGCCTTCACGCGCGAGGAGCTGTGGTGCGTGATCCGCGACCTGCACGCCATGCGCAAGATCACCGTGGTGCTGGTCACGCACGACCTGCGCGAAGCGGTGTTCCTCGCCGACCGCGTGTTCGTCATGTCGGCGCGGCCCGGCCGCATCATCGTCGAGCGCCGCATCGAACTGCCGCGCCCGCGCGATCTCGACGTCACCTTCACCCCGGAGTTCCAGGACATCGTCCACGAACTGCGCGGCCATATCGTCAAGGCGCGGCAATGACCGGCAACGACACACGCCTCAACGACATCTGGATCAAGGCATCCCCGTGGGTTTTCACCATCGCGCTGTTCGCGCTGTGGGAAGCGGTGGTCCTGATCTTCAAGATCCCGCCGTTCTTCCTGCCGCCGCCCACCGCGATCGCCCAGGCGTTCGTCGACTATTCCGGCCCGATCCTGCGCAATTCCTGGATCACCTTCTATGCGACCATGATCGGCTTCGCGATGGCGGTGGGTTTCGGCCTGCTGCTCGGCCTCGTGGTCGGCTGGTCGCGCGCGATCTATGCCGGGCTTTATCCGCTGATGATCGGCTTCAACGCAATCCCCAAGGTCGCGGTGGTGCCGATTCTCGTCCTGTGGTTCGGCATCGGCTTCATCCCGGCGGTGCTCACCGCGTTCCTGATCTCGTTCTTCCCGATCGTCGTCAACGTCGCAACCGGGCTTGCCACCATCGAGCCGGAGATGGAGGACGTGCTCAAGGCACTCGGTGCCTCCAAGCTCGACATCATGCGCAAGGTCGGCATTCCGCGCACGCTGCCGTATTTCTTCGGCTCGCTGAAGATCGCGATCACGCTCGCCTTCGTCGGCACGGTGATCTCCGAAAGCGTCGCGTCCAATTACGGCATCGGCAACCTGATGCTGCAGGCGCAGGCGCAATTCCAGGTGCCGCTGATCTTCGCCGGGCTAATCGTGCTCGCGATCGAAGGCATCCTGATGTATCTGGCGATGGCGCTCCTGGAGCGGCGCATGACCCGCTGGGCGCAACGCTCCGGCTTCGGCCAGAACTGAACCGTCGGCCGGCCGGTCCCTACAACATCAGCCCTCGCCGCTGCGCGGCACGCTGCGCAGCGTCGCTGCCTTATCGAAGGCGTGACTGACCGCCTGATATTCGCGCCGGTTCAGCAGAATGTCGTCCGGCTTCGGCCGCAGCATCGGCGCCAGTTCGTCGGCGAGATCATTCAATGCCGCGCTGTCGACGCCGTCGCGGACATAGACGCCGACATAAAGCTTCGGCAACGCCGGCAGCGGGGCGTCATCCCAGCGGATCAGTTGCGTCATGCGGATACGGCTGCGCGTCATCACCAGCACGCCAAGGCCGGCATCGACCCCCGCCGCGAGCGAGAGCACCGTCGATGCGGTATAGACCAGCCGCGAGGTCCGCCCGGCATCCTGCAGCGCCTTCACCCCGGCGCGATAGCACATGCACTCGCCGCTGAACGCAAGCATCGGAACCGGCAGGTTCGAGTCAACCGTTGTCGCGTCGCTGCGTGCCCAGATCAGTTCGTCGGTCCAGTAGTGCCGCGCGTCGGTCGGTTCATCATGCGACAGCGCGACGACGATATCGACATTGCCTTCGCGCAATTCCGCGATCAGCGGCCCGGCAACGCCGCTGCGTACCTGAAAATTGTAGTCCGGCCAGCGCTTGCGGAACTTGGCGATGGTCCACGGCAGCAGCGGGCCGGAAAGATCGCCCGGCAAGCCGACGCGAATGGTCTGCACCTGCGGCGTGGGCTGAGTCAGACCGATGATCTGGTCGTTGAGCGCGATCATCCGCCGCGCATGGCTTACCACCGCCTCGCCCTTGCGCGTCAGCACGATGCCCGGCGCGCTGCGATCGAACAGATCGCCGGCAAGCATGCCCTGCAATCGCTTCATCTGCGCGCTCACGGCCGGCTGGGTGATACCCAACATCCTGGCGGCCTGAGTGAAGCTGCGGACATCGACGACAGCGAGAAGAGTGCGCAAAAGGTCGGTCGGAATATTCAATGCAGCACACCTCCCTCGTCCCCGCGCCTCACGGCGCTCGCGCCTGAGCCGTTGACCGCAAGTCTCTCTTGCCCCAAGCCTCGCGGCACCGGACCCCGAGTGTAACCAAGCACCACCACCGCAGCGAAGTGTTTTTTTCGCACGTGAACCCTGTCATGCGTCGTGGTATGCAACTCGGCGCATATGCGACGGAAATTCGCGCATCATCATGAAAATGCTTCACCTTTACGCTCGCGTGCTCGGTCTGCTCGGCGAACAGGCCCTGCTCGGCTGGATTCTGGCCGCGGCCAATGTCGCGCTCGCGCTCGCGCAATTCGCCGAACCGGTGCTGTTCGGTCGAATCATCGACGCGCTGGCCGGCGCGAAAGCCGGCGAGAGCGACGTCTGGCTGCCGGTGCTGCTCCCCTTGGTTGCAGCGTGGGTCGGCTTCGGCCTGTTCACGATCGTCTGCGGCGCGCTCGTGTCGCTCTATGCCGACCGGCTCGCGCATAGCCGCCGACACGCGGTGCTCAGCAACTATTTCGAGCATGTGATCCAGTTGCCGTTGAGCTTTCACAGCGCCACACATTCCGGGCGGCTGATGAAAGTGATGCTCGCCGGCACCGACACGCTGTGGGCGCTGTGGCTCGGCTTCTTCCGCGAGCATCTCGCCGCTTTCGCAGCAACCGTGATCCTGCTGCCGATGGCGCTGTACATGAACTGGCGGCTGGCTTTGCTGCTGTTCGCGCTGTGCCTCGTCTTCGTCGTCCTGACGACCCTGGTGCTGCGCAAGACCGAGACGCTGCAGAGCGCGGTGGAGCGCTACTATTCCGATCTTGCCGAACGCGCCTCCGACACGCTCGGCAATGTCGCGCTGGTGCAGAGTTTCACCCGCGTCGAGGTCGAGGTGCTGGGGCTGCGCAGCGTGATCGACCGGCTGCTCGGCGCGCAGATGCCGGTGCTGTCGTGGTGGGCGCTGGTCGGCACGCTGACCCGCGCTTCGACCACGCTGACCATGCTCGCGATCCTGCTGCTCGGCCTGTGGCTGTTCGCGCGCGGGCAAACGACGATCGGCGAAATCGTGATGTTCATGAGCTTCGCCGGCATGCTGATCCAGCGGCTCGAACAGATGGCCGGCTTCGTCAACCGCATCTTCATGGATGGGCCACGGTTGACGGAATTCTTCGCGGTGCTCGACGCCACTTCCGGCGTCGTCGAGCGCAAGGGCGCGATGGCGCTCGATCATGTGCGCGGCGACGTGGCGTTCGAGCACGTCACCTTTGGTTATGACGGCGCCAAGCCCGCGGTCGAGGATCTGTCGTTCACCGCCAAGCCCGGCGATACCATCGCGCTGGTCGGCGGCACCGGCGCCGGCAAATCGACGGCGCTAGCCATCCTGCATCGCGTCTACGATCCGCAATCCGGCCGCGTCACCATCGACGGCACCGACATCCGCGACATCACGCTCGCCAGCCTGCGCCGCAAGATCGGCGTGGTGTTCCAGGAGCCGCTGCTGTTCAACCGCTCGATCGCGGAGAACCTGCGGGTCGGCAATCCCGACGCCACCGACGAACAGATCCGCGAGGCGTGCCGCCGCGCGCAGGCGCTGGACTTCATCGAGCGGCACGCGGGCGGCCTCAACGCCAATGTCGGCGAGCGCGGCCGCGCGCTGTCCGGCGGCGAGCGGCAGCGGCTGTCGATTGCGCGCGCTTTGTTGAAAGATCCGCCGATCCTGATCCTCGACGAGGCGACCAGCGCGCTCGACGCCGCGACCGAGACCAAGGTCAACGCCGCGCTCGACGAGGTGATGAAGGGCCGCACCAGTTTCGTCATCGCGCACCGCCTCGCCACCGTGCGCGACGCCACCTGCATCCTGGTGTTCGATCAGGGCCGGATCGTCGAGCGCGGCACGTTCGACGAACTGGTGGCGCAGGGCGGCTTGTTCGCGGAACTGGCCAAGGCGCAGTTCATGACGGGCAGCGGAGCGTCCTCCGGATGAAGTGGGGTGAAAGCTCACTTTCTCGCCCGATGTCATTGTCAAACAGCCGATGACACAGAGCCGCCGTCATCTTTTCTGGCCCGCATGCAGGCATGCGGATGCGCCCCTGTTGTTTGCGGCGCGGGGACGCCGGAGTTCTGTTTCGTCCCTCGACAACCGATCGAGGGGGACGGAGCGCCGCGAAGCGCAACGTCTTAGCCACCGCTCACGCGTCACCGCGTGAACGGAGCGCATCTCTCCCGCCAGAGAGAGACACGCGCGCCTTGCGGCGCTCCACCCAGCCAAGCTTGCGCCGGCTGGGCTTGTCATGGGCGGCGATTTCGCTCCCCGGGACCGTGCTTCCGGGGCGCGGACAGATGGAGTTGTCGATCCTTGCGGGATCGGACCCCATCGGTTCCCGCGGGCTTTGGCCCGCGTTCGTCCTACCCCGTCCAGCCCTTGCAGGCGGCCCCACTTAGTTGGGGCGGACGGCAAACCCAGGGCGTCCCGGACGCAGGGTGCGAGACCTGCGCGCGGGCGCCGCAATTCCTGCTCCACCATCAAGACGCCTCATGATGACGCCCCTCGACGAGCAGGACAAGAATAGGATTATAGGCATATGGGAAAAAGTCAAACCCCTCGGCCGGCCCCAAACCCGCCGATTGACGGCAAGACCATACTTCTATATTCGTTGAACTATGGAAATAATAGATGCTGTCAACGCGCTTGCCGCGCTTGCGCAAAATCATCGCCTCGCGGTGTTTCGTCTGTTGGTGGCGTCCGGCCCGGACGGCCTGAGCGCGGGCGACATCGCCAACCGGCTCGGCCTCGCGCCGAACACACTGACCTTCCATCTCGACCGTCTGCGCCACGCCGCGCTGGTCACGGTCCAGCGAGACGGACGCTCGATGATCTATGCGGCACGCTTCGACGCGATGAAGGATCTGCTCGGCTTCCTGACCGACGATTGCTGCGGCGGACGGCCCGAGATCTGCGAGATCACCCGCCCCGCCCGTCGGCGCAGCAGAAAGGCCAAGACCTGTGGCTGACCAGCCCCTCCGCGTCCTGTTCCTCTGCACCGGCAATTCGGCCCGGTCGATGATCGCAGAAGCGATCCTCAACAAGCTCGGCAAGGACCGTTTTCGCGCCTATAGCGCCGGGAGCAAGCCGAAGGGCGCGCCGCACCCGCAGACCCATGCGCTGTTGCTGAAGCTCGGCTACGACACGTCCGCGCTTCGCTCGAAATCGTGGCTTGAATTCGCGCAGCCCGATGCACCGGCTCTCGATTTCATCATCACGGTCTGCGACGCCGCCGCCGGCGAGACCTGTCCGGTCTGGCCCGGCAAACCCGCTACCGCGCATTGGGGCATTCCCGACCCCGCCGCCGCGCAGGGCAACGACGCGGAGGTCGCCCTAGCCTTCGCCGAAGCCTATCGACGGCTGTTGCAGCGCATTTCGATTTTCGTGGCGCTTCCGCTCGACAAATTGTCGGCCATGAGCTTGCAGCAGAAGCTCCACAGCATCGGCGCCATGGAGGGCACGACCGACAAGGCGGCTGCCGGGTGACTTCCGCCACCCGCTCGCGCGCGCTTGCGGCCGAAGCGCTGGGCACAGCCCTGCTGCTCGCGACCGTGATTGGATCAGGCGTGATGGGCGAGCGCCTCTCGGACGGCAATATCGCGCTGGCGCTGCTCGGCAACACGCTCGCAACCGGCGCGATCCTCACCGTCCTCATCACGGTTCTGGGGCCGATCTCCGGTGCGCATTTCAATCCGGCCGTCACCCTCACCGAGGCCATCATCGGCCGGATAAGCTGGCAAACGGCCCGTGGTTATATTGCGGTGCAAATTGCCGGCGCGCTGATCGGCGTCTGGGTGGCGCACATCATGTTTGATCTTCCGGTGCTGCAGCTGGCGACCAAACTGCGCAGCGGCTCGGGGCAATGGGTCGCGGAATTCGTCGCCACGTTCGGACTGATCCTGACGATCATCGGCTGCTGCGTGCGTGCGCCGGCAGCGACAGCCGCGGCGGTCGGTCTCTACATCAGTGCCGCTTACTGGTTCACCGCATCGACATCGTTCGCCAATCCGGCCGTGACTATCGCGCGCGCCGCATCCGATACCTTTGCGGGCATCGCACCCGGCAATGTGCTGGCTTTCATTGTCGCGCAACTAGCCGGCGCTCTGGCTGCCCTCGCGCTGGCACGATGGCTGTGGCAACTGTCCGCGCCGCCGGCGGCCGATTAGGCCGCCTTGCCCGCGTTGACCTGCTCCTTGGCGAAGCCGGCCTTGGCCGCGTAGCCGCGCACGATCGCCTTGCGGTCTTCGTAGGACAGCACGTCGTCGATATTGTTGAAGCCGTCCGGCGCGCGCTCCTCGACCGCGTCGATCACGCCTTCCGGCCCGCCGCCGCGATTCGATTTCACGATCTGCGCGGTCATCGGCAGGCGCTCCTGCTCGTAGGCCCACAGCGCCTGGAACACATGATCGGCGTCGCGCAGCCGATCCGCGAGACAGCGCGCGTCGAGGATCGCCTGCGACGCACCGTTGGAGCCAACCGGATACATCGGATGCGCGGCGTCGCCGAGCAGCGTGACGCGGCCATACGACCAGTGCGGCAGCGGATCGCGGTCGCACATCGGATATTCCCAGAACTCCGGCGTCGCCTCGATCAAGGCCTTGGCATCCACATAGGGAATGCTGAAACGCTGCACATGCGGCATCAGATCCTCGAACCGTCCGAGCCGCGACCAGTCTTCCTTCTTCGGCGGCGCACCGCCCTCGCCGACTCTCACCAGCACCGCCCAGTTGGTGAGCGGACGATCCTCGCGCGCGCCCTCGCCGATCGGATAGATGACAAGCTTGCCGGCCATGCCGCCGGCGATCACCATCGAGCGGCCGGTGAGAAATTTCGGCCAGTCGATCGCGCCGCGCCACAGCATCGATCCGTTCCAGCGCGCCGGGCCTTCATTGGGATAGAGCGTCTCGCGCACCACCGAATGGATGCCGTCGGCGCCGATCAGCACGTCGCCGCGCACGCTCAAACGATGCGAGCCGTCGCGGCCGAAGAAATACGCGGTGACGCCGGCTTCGTCCTGCGTGAACGCGCCGAGCCGGTGACCGGTGTGGATGCGCGATTCACCGAGCCGCGTGCGCACCGCCTGATAGATCACCGCCTGCAACCGGCCGCGATGGATCGAGAACTGCGGATAGTCGAAGCCGGCGTCGGTGCCGCGCGGCTCGCGCCAGATCTCCTGGCCCATGCGGTTGGTGTAGAACAGTTCGTGGGTGCGGATGCCGACGGCATCGAGCCGCGGCAGCAGGCCGAGGTCGGCCAGTTCCTTGATCGCATGGGGCAGCGTGTTGATGCCGACGCCAAGCTCGCGGACCTGATCGGCCTGCTCGAAAATCTCGCATTCGATCCCGCGCGCATGCAGCATCAACGCGGTGGTCAACCCACCGATGCCGCCACCGACAATAATCGCCTTCATCGCACTGCCTTCATCACTCTGCCGCAACCTCAACCAGCATCATCGGAAATGCGGCGCCGCGGGGCAACCGTTAACCATGCTCGTGGTTGACGCACAAAAAAGCCCCGGAAACCCGGGGCTTTTTCTCGCTGGTGGCGAACCGGCCCGCGCGACGCACGTGGCGCGGATCGGTGTCGCCGGCCATCCGTTACGGGCAGAACCAGAGCGCGCCGACGGTGATGCAGCCGCGCCGGCTCCAGTCACCCGGACGCCGGTCGTAGCGATGCCAGCCGTGCGGCGCCGAGCGATAGCGGCCACCCGCGCGATAGTGAGGACGCGGCGGCGGCGCATGGCGCATGCGCTGCGGCGGGCCGCGGCGGCCGTCGTGACGGTGCGGCGCATATTGAATCTGCGTCAGCAGTCCGTCGACCGACTGAGCGAAGGGGGACGTCGCCGGTGCGGCGCTTGCGGGCGCGGCGGCGAGCGCGATGAAAGCGGCGGAAGCGATGGCGATGAGCGTTTTCATAATGTGCTGTAATCCTCGTTTGTCGTGCGCTGTCTCGTTAAACGTCCCGCGTTGCCAAACCCTGCGGCACAAAGATTAATGTTTCTCCATCGTCCTGTACCGAACTGACGCAGCGTGCGCAGAGATCATGAACGTTTGGTCAGATGAAGCACGATCGGCAATCGCCGGTCGACGACTCAACCCTGCAGAAATTTCTTCAGGTCGAAAGCGGGATCGCCGGCCTGCGCTGCCGACAACAGCTTGCCCTCGCCCATGCTGCGGCGACCGAACATGTGATCGCCCGGCTTGTTGACGGACTCGATCGCCAGCAGCGTGCCGCCGCCATAGCAGAAGATCGAGAACGCGCCGGACGCCGCGTCGCCGCGCACCACGACCGTATCGTGACCGTCGGCGATGCCGACGATCTGCAATTTCTGATCGCCCTGATCGCTCCAGAACCACGGCACCGCCGCGTAAGGCGCGGCGCTCTTGCCGGTGATGCGATCCGCCACCGCCTTGCCCTGATCGTTGGCGTTCTGCACCGATTCGAGCCGCATCAATCTGCGACCATGCACGCTTGGAAACTGCGCGCAGTCGCCGATAGCGGAGATGTTCGAGTCCGAGGTCAGCAGTTGCTCATTGACGACGATGCCATCACCGGTGGCGAGGCCCGCCGCCTTGGCGATCTCGATGTTCGGCACCACACCGATCGAGACGATCACCATGTCGGCTTGAATGCGCGCGCCGTCCGCGGTCTCGACCGCCACCGCGCGGCCGTTCTCGCCGATCACCGCCGCCGCGCGCGCGGCGAAACGAAACTGCGTGCCGCCCTTCTCATGCCATGACGAGAAATGTTGCGACATGCCGGGTGAGACGACGCGGCTCATCACCCGTTCGGTCATCTCCAGCACGGTGACGGATTTGCCCTGCGCGGCGGCGACCGCGGCGAATTCCAGTCCGATGAAGCCGGCACCGATGACGACGATATTCCGCGCCTGCGCCAGCCGCGGCTTGAGCGCGTCGGTCTCGGCCAGGGTGCGAATATACAGAACGCCATCGAGGTCGGCGCCCGGCAGCGGCAACAGCCGGTTGCGCGCGCCGACGGCGAGCACGAGATGGTCGTAAGCGAGTTGCTCGCCTGTTCCGAGGGTGACATTTTTCGCGGCGGGATCAATCGCGGCGACGCGCGCCTGCGGCATCAGTTCGATGCGATTATCCAGATAAAACGATTCCGGCCGCAGCCACAGCGTCTCCAGCGGCATCTTGCCTTGCAGATAGGCTTTCGACAGCGGCGGCCGCTGATAAGGGAGCCCGGCCTCGTCGCCGATCATGACGATCCGGCCGTCGAACCCATTGTGGCGCAGCGAGGCCGCCGTCTGCACACCACCATGTCCCGCGCCCGCGATCACCACCGTCTGCGCCATCCGGGCCGCTCCACTCATCCTGTCATGTGATTCGCCGGGCCACGTCGCGCGGTCCGCACGCGGGCGGCACGTTTCACCAGAAATACCCCGAAATCAAGAACGACCCTTCTCTCGCCGCACCGCGCTGCAGCACATCCACGGCTCGCGACGGGAAGGCTTGCGTGCCTCGCATTGCTTCTCCATCATAACGGCAGGAGATGACGGCAAGACCTCAAGATATCGAGACCAAGGACATCAAGACCGAAAACATCAAGACCAAGGCACCAAACGAAGACACCAAGCCATAAAAACAATTCCGTGGGGAGGAGACGAGAATGCTCTCGATCGATGCGTCCAGAATTGCTCGCGTGCTTGCGCCTGTTGCGATCGCCGTTACGGCCGTTCTGGCCGGACCTGCCTATGCCCAATCCGATTACCCGACCAAGCCGATCACCGTGATCGTGCCGTTCGCGGCCGGCGGCCCGACCGACGTGGTGGCACGCCTGCTCGGCGAGCATATGGGCCGGACGCTCAACACCACCTTCGTGATCGAGAATGTCGGCGGCGCCGGCGGCACCATCGGCATGACCCGCGCGGCCCAGGCCACCCCGGACGGCTACACCATTGCTGTCGGCAATATGGGAACCCAGACGGCGGCGCCGTCGCTCTATCCAAATCTGAAGTATGACCCCGCCAAGGGCTTCGAACAGATCGGCATCTGCAACTACACGCCGCAGACCGTCGTCTCCAAGAAGGACAATCCGTCGAAGAACCTGAAAGAGCTGATCGCCTATCTCAAGAAGAACGAAGCCAAGGTCAGTTATGGCCACGCCGGCGTCGGCTCGATCTCGCATGTGGCCGGCCTCGTGTTCAACGCGCAGTTCGGCATCAAGCCGACCATGGTGCCCTATCGCGGCACCGGGCCGGCGCTGGCCGACATCGTCGCCGGGCAGATCGACTATATCGTCGACCAGTCGCTGAACGTGATCCCGCAGATCAAGGCCGGCACCGTGAAGGCTTACGCGGTCGCCGCGCCGGCGCGGCTGGAAAGCCTGCCGGACGTGCCGACCACCAAGGAGGCCGGGGTCGACTTCCTGTTCAATGCCTGGAACGCGATGGTGGCGCCGAAAGGCACGCCGAAGCCGATCATCGACAAGCTGGTGATGGCGCTCAACAAGGCGCTGGACGATCCGTCAGTGAAGAAACGCTACAACGAGCTGGGCAGCACCGCGCCACAGGGCGCGGACCGCGGTCCCGCCGGCCTGCAGAAGCTGGTGGACAGCGAGATGGCGCGCATCACGCCGATCATCAAGGCGTCGGGCGCGTCGGCCAAGTAGGCAAGGCAGCGATCAGCGAGATGTGACGGGCCGGCGCGACGCCGGCCCGTCGACATTTCACGCCCGGAACAGATAGACCGGGCTGGTCCACAGCCGGTGGCCGTCTTCCTGCTGCATGCGGATGTAAAGCCGCGTGTCGCCCTCGCGCCGCAGCTTGATCGGCCGCTTGAGCGTCAGCCGTGACGTGGTCATGGTTTCCGGCAGGCGCTGCATGCTGACCGCGCGGTCGAGACCGCCCGCCTTGAACACACGCGGCTCGACGCCGAGCGACTTGATCTCCACCTCGCCCGACACCGGCGCGGTCTTGAAGCGCAGCGTGCCGCCCTCCTCCGCCAGCCACAGGTCGATGGCGCCGTAGTTGCCGGTCGTGACCGCCTTGAAACGCACCGTGCTGTCGGTCTGCTCCTGAATGCCGCGGTCGAGATTCCAGTTGTTTATGACCGCGGCGCGCAGAATCCGGTTGCCGGCGATCTCGATCGAACCGTCCCACACGGTGGTGCGCGCGCGGCCGCGATATTCCGCGCCCTCATAGACGAGACGCACGCGGCGACCGAGCTGCTTCGCCTCATACGGCCGGATCGTCTCCAGCGGTTCAAGGCCGTCATACAGATCGAGCCGCTCGATCGGCGCCGAGCCGGCGACGTCGATGTGCCACTCCACCGTGTCGTCCGTCACATGGGCGATATCGCCCATAATCAGCCGCCGCGTGGTCTGTGATGTCGTCTTTTGTAACGCCGGGTCGCGGTCGAACACCGCACCGTCGCTCGCAAGCACCACCGAGACATCGGCGAGGGCACGGTTGCCGGTGGTGCCGTAGTGATGCCGCCGCCGCATCGCGTCGAAAATGCCGTTGCGGTCGAGCTTGTCAGCGAGGAAGCAGGTCAGTCCGCCCATGCTGCCGAAGAACGAGGCGCCCGGATAGCACGCACCGGGGCGGCCTTTATGGCCGTCGGAATTGCCCATGACGCCGACGCGATAGTTCTTCTCGAACGCGTCATGCAGGATCCATTCAAACGTACCCCAGGCGGAATGGACCTCCACGGCCGTCTCCAGCGTGCCGTCATGGGCGAATTTCACGTCGGCATAGCGGCCGCCCACATGGGCGAGCACGACGCAATCCTTGCCCTTCAGTTTCTCGAACAGTTCGTGCGCGGTGTGCGCGTCACTGTTCTCGTCGACGATGTCGATGGCGTCGGCGATCTGCGCATGTGAGGAGCGATGGATTTTCTCGCCCTCGTGCCGATAGTGCACGTTGCGGTCGCCGCCGACTGCGGTGTTGGCCGACCATTCGTAGCCGGGAATGCAGACGAATTCTCCCGGCCGGTCGAACTCCTTAGTCAGCACATTCAATTCCCGCCAGAACGCACCGGTGATCTGGAAATCGTTGCCCTGATGGCCCATCACGTCGAGATGCGCCTTGTCGCGACCGAACGCAAAATAATCGCGCGCCGAATTGGTGCCGAGCGTTTCGTTGGATTGTCCGTGAGTGTCGCCCCAGAAATGCACGAGCGGCGCGTCGGCGGCGAGCACCGCGAGCGGATTGGCGCGGCAGATGTCCGCGCCGTTGTCGTCGCGCACGCTGATGCTCACCAGGCCGGGCGTGGCGACGCGCAAATTTTTCACCATCGCGCCGAACTCGCCGCGCCGGATCGTCACCGTCTCCGGCAAACCCTCGATCGCGCCCTCGGCGACGAGATGCACTGTGCGCTCCACCTGATCGGACGGATTGCCCCATTTGTCGTCGATCTTCAGCGCGAGCGAAAACGGCGTGCCGGCGCGCACCGCGCTCGGCAGCAGCGCGGTCCAGCGCACGCCCGGCCCCGGCACGATGTCGATCTGCGGGCTGACCGGCAGTGCCACATAGTCGTAGGTGGCGATGGCGTCGGTGAGCACGCGGAATTCAAACTCGGATTCGCAATAGGTCTGCACGCGGATGCCGGGCGAGCCCTGGCGGCGGTCGCCGAAGCGGATGGTGATGGTGTCGCCGGGCGCGAGGAATTCCTTGACCACGCCGATATAGAGCGAGCGGCTCCACGGCCGGATGTTGCGCTTGAACTCCCATTTGACGTCGAGCGTCGCGCCGTTCGACGCCTCCACCGTGGTGTAGCCCGCGGCCTTCGGATCGGCGAACTGCACCGGCCCGAAATCCGTCGCGAAGCGAAAGCCGATCTTCAGCGAGCCGGTGTCGTCGAGGCCGAACCGCCCGGCGGTGTAGGTCAGCGTGAAGCTCTGCATCGAGCCGGCTTCGATCCGGCCGGATGGCTCCAGCGTCGCAGAACCCATGAGATCGGGACGATAGTCGGAATACGGCATTCGCGCCTGCCCTGACGATGTGTGAGAAATGGAAATGGCGGGGATGCGAGTTGACACCGAAAACGCAGCTTGCAGCAACAGCCAAGCTTGCTAGGGTCTAAACTGATTTTGCGGATCGCAGCGATGACCTCGGTTTCCTCTTCTCGCGCGGCCAGCGCCCCGCGCGTGCACACGGCGGGCGATTTCGCGCGCGAGGAAGTGGGGCTGGCGAACCGCAATTCGGGCCTGCCGCTGGAGACGCTGCGCTACGATGTCACGCCCGCGGGCCTGCATTTCCTACTGATCCATTTCGACGTGCCGTTCGTCGCCGACGAGGCCGCGTGGCGGCTCTCCGTCAGCGGCTGCGTGCGGCAGCCGCTCGATCTCGGCGTTGCTGCGCTGCGTGAAATGCCGCAGCGCACACTCCGCGTCACGCTGGAATGCGCCGGCAACGGCCGCGCCCATGTCAATCCGCGCTGGCAGACGCAGCCGTGGGAATACGGCGCGGTCGGCACCGCCGAATGGACCGGCACGCCGCTGCGGCATGTACTGGAACGCGCCGGGCTCACCGAGGCGGCGCGCGACGTAGCGTTCCTCGGCCGCGACCGCGGCATTGATGCGGGCCGCGAGCACGATTTCGGCCGCAGCCTGACGCCGGCGCTGGCGATGCAGGACGACGTGCTGCTGGTCTGGGCCATGAACGGCGCGCCGCTGCTGCCGCAGCACGGCTTTCCGCTGCGGCTGATCGTGCCCGGCTGGTTCGGCATGGCCAGCGTCAAATGGCTCGACCGTATCGAGGTTTTGGACAAGCCGTTCGACGGCTATCAGCAGGTCGGCAATTACGTCTACCGGCAGAAGAAGGGCGACGCCGGCACGCCGGTGACGCATCTGCGCGTGAAATCGCTGATGACGCCGCCGGGCATGCCCGACTGGTACACGCGCCACCGCATCGTCGAGGCCGGCGTGCACGAACTGACCGGCCGCGCCTGGTCCGGCGGCGGCGTACCGATTGCGTCGGTCGAGGTCGGCGTCGATGGCGTCTGGAACCCGGCGACGCTCGATCCGCCGCAGGGGCTCTATGCGTGGCGCGGCTGGCGTTATCGCTGGACCGCGACGCCGGGCGAGCACATTCTGACCTGCCGGGCGACCGACGCGAACGGCAGTACCCAGCCGTTCGACCCGCCCTGGGACAATGCCGGCATGGGCAACAATGCGGCGCAGCGCGTGCCGGTCACTGTGAGATGAGACTGTGAGATGAGGAATGGCTGACACTTTACAGGTCTCGTTGTGGCGCGGCGGCAGCGACGGCCGCTATGTCGATTATGCCGTGCCGGCGCGCGAGAGCCAGACGGTGCTCGACGTCGTCACCTATGTGCAGCGGCACCTCGACGCGACCTTGTCGTACCGCTTCGCCTGCCGCGTCGGCATGTGCGGCTCCTGCGCGATGCAGGTGAACGGCCGCGCGCGCTGGACCTGCCGCACGCATGTGTCGAAGGTCGCCGAGGGCGGCAAGCTCACCGTCGCGCCGCTCGAGAACATGCCGGTGATCAAGGATCTCGCCGCCGACATGCGCGAATTCTTCGGCAAGTGGCAGCGCGCCAAGGGCCGCTTCGCGCCGTCGAAAACGCGCAACGATCCGGTGGAGCCGATCGATCCGGCGACGCCGCAGCGCCGCGCCGCCGATGCCGCCATCGAGTGCATCAACTGCGGCGTCTGCTATGCCTCCTGCGACACGGTGAAGTGGGACAAGGACTATCTCGGCCCGGCGCAGCTTAACCGCGCGTGGACGCTGGTCAACGACGTGCGCGACGCCGGCAACCGCGAGCGGCTGGTCGCCGTGTCCGAAGGCAGCGGCTGCCACTCCTGCCATTCGCATCAGTCGTGCCAGGAGTTCTGCCCGGTGGGGCTGAACCCGACGCGCTCCATCGCCGGGCTGAAGCGCAAGAGCCTCGCCGCGTATCTCAAGGGCGAGCTGAAGCCATGAACGTCGCGCTCTATGCCTGGCAGCGGGCCACCGCGGCGCTGATGGCGCCGCTCGTGCTGGTGCATCTCGTCGTCATCTTCTACGCCATGGGCGCCGGCCTCTCCGCCGCGCAGATGCTGGCGCGCACGCGCGGAAGCATTGCGTGGGGGCTGTTCTATGGGGTGTTCGTCGCCGCCGTGTCGGTGCATGCCGCCATCGGCGTGCGCACCATCCTGATCGAATGGACACCGCTGCCGCGCCGCGCCATCGACGGGTTCGCGATCCTGTTCGGCCTCGTGCTCGCCGTGCTTGGGCTGCGCGCCGTCGCCGCCGTGGTGCTGCCATGAGAACACAACAATGAGCATGCTCGCCAACCGCACGCGGCCGCTGTGGTTCGCGGCGATGATCCATCGCCTGTCCGGGCTTGGGCTCGCGATCTTCCTGCCGTTTCATTTTCTGGTGCTTGGCCTCGCCATCCGCGGCGAAGCGCAGCTCGACACTTTCCTGCGCTGGACCGACCAGCCTTTGGTGAAATTCTCCGAGAGCGCGTTGGTCGGCCTGCTCGCCGTGCATATGCTCGGCGGGCTGCGATTGCTGGCGCTGGAAAACATGTCGTGGCGCGGCGGCCAGGCCGTGCGCGCGCTCGGGCTGATCGCGATCGCCGCGCTGGTCGCCGTTTATTTCCTCGTGCGGGTGTTCTGAGCCATGCCGATCGAACGTGTCCGCACCGATATCCTGATCCTCGGCAGCGGCGGCGCCGGCCTGTTCGCGGCGCTGCATGCGCACGCCGCCGATCCCAAGCTCGACATCACCGTCGCCACCAAGGGCCTGCTCGGCAAATGCGGCTGCACCCGCATGGTGCAGGGCGGCTACAACGTCTCGCTGCACAAGGGCGATTCGATCGAACGCCATTTCATGGACACGATCGAAGGCGGCAAATGGCTGCCGCATCAGGAACTGGCGTGGACGCTGGTGACGCGCGCGGTGGAGCGCGTGCGCGAACTGGAAAACGAGATCGGCTGCTTTTTCGACCGCAACGCCGACGGCAGCCTGCACGGCAAGGCGTTCGCCGGACAAACGTTTGACCGCACCGTGCACAAGGGCGACCTCACCGGCATCGAGATCATCAGCCGCTTGATGGAGCAGGTCTGGGCGCGCCCTGGCATCCGGCAACTCGAAGAACATCGCGCGGTGGCGATGATCCCGTCGAAGGACGGCGCGTCCCTCTCCGGCCTGCTGATGATCGACGTGCGCACCGGCGCGCTCAAGTTCATCGAGGCGCAGGCGGTGCTGCTCGCCACCGGCGGTGGCCCGACCATGTATCGCTATCACACGCCGTCCGGCGACAAGAGCATGGACGGCCTCGCCATGGCGCTGCGCTTCGGCCTGCCGCTGCGCGACATGGAGATGGTTCAGTTCCATCCGACCGGTCTCTACGGCGGCGCGGAAACACGCATGACCGGAACCGTGCTGGAGGAAGGGCTGCGTGGCGCGGGCGGCTATCTGCTCAACGGCGAGATGCGCCGCTTCATGGGCGATTACGACCCGAAGCTGGAACGCGCCACCCGCGACGTGGTGAGCCGCTCCATGTATGCGGAGATGCGCGCCGGGCGTACCACGAAAAACGGCGGGCTTTACATCGCCATGAGCCACCTCGGCCCCGACAAGGTGCGCAAGATGTTCAAGGGCATGGTGGAACGCTGCGACGATTGCGGCTTCGATCTTGCCGGCGGGCTGGTGGAAGTCGTGCCCACGGCACACTATTTCATGGGAGGTGTCGTCTGCGGCGTCGACACCGCGACGGAACGGCCGGGCCTGTTCGTGGCCGGCGAGGACGCCAGCGGCATGCACGGCGCGAACCGCCTCGGCGGCAACGGCGTTGCCAATTCGACCGTGTTTGGCGGCATCGCCGGAGACACCATGCCGCGCTGGATCGCCGCCAACCGCGGCCACCGGCCGCCCGACGAAGGCGTGCTCGACGCTGAGGTGGCACGGGCGCTGGTGCCGTTCGCGGCGAAGCCCGGCGACGTCAACGCGTTGCGGGAAAAGCTGATGGATACGATGTGGAACGATGTGGGTGTGCTGCGCGACCGGGCTGGGCTCGATCGCGGCCTCGCCGCGCTCGACACTATCGAGGCGGAACTGCTGGCGACCGGCGTCGCCGACGGCAACCGCGCGTTCAATCTCACCTGGCACGACTGGCTGAACCTGCGCTCGCTGATCGAGACCAGCCGCGTCATCACCCTCGCCGCGATCCAGCGCGAGAACAGCCGCGGCGCGCATTTCCGCGAGGACTTTCCGGAGCCGGGCGACCTCGACAGTTCGACCTATACCGTAGCGCGGCAGCGCGGCGGCAAAATTGAAATGACCAACGAGCCCGTTGAGTTCACCATCGTCCGTCCGGGCCAATCGCTGCTCGCCGACGCAGCAGAATAAGAGGCCGGTCATGATCCCGATCGCATCGCTGGAGCGCACCGCCTTCGACCTGATGGCGAAGGCCGCCATCGAAATTCCCGACGACTATCTCGCCGGCCTGCGCCGCTGCGCCGACACCGAGAAAGGCGACCTCTCCGCCTTCGTCATCCAGGCGATGCTGGAAAACTACGAGGCCGCCAAGGAAGACCGCCGCGCCATGTGCGGCGACACCGGCGTGCCGCGCTGGTACGTCAAGTTCGGCAACGAGGCGCGCGTCGAGGGCGGCCCGGTCGCGCTGGAGCGCGCGCTGCGCAGCGCCACCGCCCGCGCGACGCGCGAGGTGCCATTGCGACCGAACCGCGTGCATCCGCTCTGGCGCACCGACCATGACAACAATGTCGGCATCAACGCGCCGGAGATCGAATACGCGTTCCATCCCGACGCGGACTGGGTCGATCTGACCACCGTGCATAAAGGCGGGTTGTTCGGCTCTGACTACCGGATGCTGTTTCCCGGCGACGGCATCGAGGGCATCAAGCGGTTCTATCTCGACACGCTGATCGGCTTCGGCAAGCGCGGGCTTGCTTGTCAGCCGGCCATCGTCGGCGTCGGGCTCGGCGGCTCCAAGGATACGTCGATGACGCTCGGCAAGCAGGCGTCGTGTCTGCGCGTGGTCGGCTCGCGGAATCCCGACCCGAAAATCGCGGCGCTGGAAGAAGAACTGAAAGAGATCGGCAATTCCATCGGCATGGGCGCCATGGGCTTCATGGGCTCGTCCATGGTGGTCGATTGCCATATCGAGGTCGGCTACTGCCACACCGGCGGCATGCCGATGTCGGTGCACATGTTCTGCCTGTCGTCGCGCCGCGCCACCGCGCGGGTTTATGCCGACGGGCGCGCGACGTTCCGCACCGATCCGGACTGGTTCACCGACTACAGCCGGCGCAGCACCGTCGAATGGGGCAAGCCGGTCGCGGAAGCGGCGGAGTGACGACGATGGCCACCAAACTGAAAACCGTCGAACTGAAACTGCCGGCCACGACCGACGACCTGCGCGCGCTGGAGATCGGCACCGTGGTCTATCTCACCGGGCGGCTCTATACCGCGCGCGAAGGCGTCTACAAGCGCGCGGTCGAGGATGGCGCCGGCATGCCGGCCGCGAATGTCGATCTCGGCAGCGCCAATTTCCATTGCTCGCCGGCGGCGGTGATCAATCCCGACGGCACCTACAAGGTCGGCGCAGTCACCGCCACTGCCTCGTTCCGCTTCGCCAAGTGGCTCGACGGCTGGTTCGATATTTCCGGCTCGAACATCATCATCGGCAAGGGCGGGATGACATCGGAGATCTATCGCAACGTGTTCGTGCCGCACAACGCGATCTATCTCACCACCGTCGGCTACGGCACCGGCGCGCTGCTCGGCCGCGGCATCCGCGACGTGCCGGGCGTGTACTGGCGCGACGAACTGGGTCTCGCACAGGCGGTGTGGGTGCTCGACGTCGAGCATTTCGGCCCGTTCCTGGTTGAGAGCGACCTCGCCGGCAATTCGCTGTTCGAGCGCGAGAACGCCAAGATCGCGCCCGGCATCGACAAGCTCTATGCCGGCACGAAGCCGGCGACGCTGCGCCGCTACGGCGAGACCGACGACAAGACCGAGGAAGTGATCTAGAGGCAGCCCGCATCGCGGAACCACACGCCGCGTCTGGCCGACCTGCCGTCCCCACAATCCCACAGCGATTGCGCAACACGCCCGCGGTTGCGATAAATCCGCCGCGTGAATTTTCCACCTGCCCCGGATCGTGCGTCCATGACGATGCCTCTGACCGCTCTGTCGACCACCGCCCTGCCGCGCGACGCGTTCAAGATCGGTGCCGCTTTGCCACGGGTCGAGGATCAGCGGTTCCTGCGCGGGCTCGGCCGCTATGTCGACGATTTCCACTTCCCCGGCGAGACCTATCTGTGCGTGGTGCGCTCGCCGCACGCCGCCGCGCGGATCGCCGGCATCGACGCGTCCGCCGCGCGGGCGATGGAGGGCGTGCTCGCGGTGCTGACCGGCGCGGATGCGCAAGCCGATAATCTCGGCCCGTTGCGCACCAGCGTCATGCGCAAGCAACGCAGCGGCGCGCCGATGGTCGAGCCGCCCTACCGCATCCTGTGCCTCGACACCGTGCACTTCGCCGGCGACGCGGTAGCGATCGTCGTCGCGGAGACCCGCGCCGCGGCGATCGAGGCCGCCGACGCCGTGGCGGTCGATTACGAAGCGACCGACGCCGTGACCGACATCGTCGAGGCAGTGAAGCCCGGCGCGCCGGCGGTGTGGCCCGAGGTGCCGAACAACGAATCCTTCTTCTTCGAGTTGGGCGACCGCGCCGCGACCGACGCCGCCTTCGCGCAGGCCGCGCACGTGGCCAAGGTCGACTTCCGCATCACCCGCGTCTCCGCCAATTCGCTCGAGCCGCGCAACGCCATCGGCCTCTTCGATCCGGCCGACGGACGCTACACGCTCTACACCGGCACGCAGTCGCCGCATAAGCTGCGCAGCGAACTGATCACCCACACGCTGCGCATTCCGGAAACGCGGCTGCGCGTTGTCTCGCCGGATATCGGCGGCGCGTTCGGCATGAAGGGCAGCCCCTATCCCGAACACGCGATGGTGCTGTGGGCGGCGCGCCGTGTCGGCCGGCCGGTGCGCTGGGTCGCGACGCGCAGCGAGTCGCTGCTGTCGGATTTTCACGCGCGCGACAATGTCTCCACGGTCGAGCTTGCTGTGGCGAAGGACGGAGAATTCCTCGGCCTGCGCGTCCGCACACTCGCCAATCTCGGCGCTTATCTATCGTTCAACACGCCGCATCCGATGACCAACAATCTCGGCGGGCTCGCCGGCGTCTATCGCACGCCGCATATCCACGTCGAGGTGCAGGGCATCCACACCCATACGCAGCCGACGGCGCCCTATCGCGGCGCGGGGCGGCCGGAGGCGACCTTCGCCATCGAGCGGGTGATCGATCAGGCCGCGCTCGACATGGGGATCGACCGCGTGACGCTGCGCCGGCGCAATGTGATCGGCAACGAGCAACTGCCGTTCAAGACCGGACTGGTGTTCGCCTACGATTCCGGCGACTTCGCCGGCAACATCACCATGGCGCTGAAGGACGCCGACTGGGACGGCTTCGAGAAGCGCCGCGCCGAAGCGCGCCGCCGCGGCAAGCTGCGCGGCATCAGCATCGTGCATCCGATCGAAATTTCCGGCGGGCCGTTCCGCAATCCCGGCGACGAAGGCGCGGAAATCCAGTTCGACCCGAACGGCGACGTCACCGTGCTGCTCGGCTCGCACAATCACGGCCAGGGCCACGAGACCGCGTTCCGGCAGGTGATCGTCGATTTCCTCGGCGTCGATCCGAACCGGGTGCGCTACGTGTTCGGCGATACCGATCAGGTGCGCCATGGCCGTGGCACGTTCGGCTCGCGCTCGCTGATGGCGGGCGGCACGGCGCTGCGTCGCGCCGCCGATCTGGTGATCGAGCGCGCCAAGCTCCTCGCCGCCGTGGCGCTGGAGGCGGACAAGGGCGACATCGAATTCGCCGACGGCACGCTCACCGTGGCCGGCACCGACCGCAACATCCGCATCGAGGACGTGGCCAAGCTCGCGTTCCGCACCGGCACGCTGCCGCACGACATCGGTTATGGGCTCGGCGCGTCCGCGATCACCACGCCGGACGAGGCGACGTTCCCGAACGGCTGCCACATCTGCGAGGTCGAAATCGATCCGGACACCGGTACGCTCGACGTGGTGAAATACGTGGTGGTGGATGACGTCGGCACCGTCATCAACCCGCTGCTGGTGAAGGGCCAGATCCATGGCGGCATCGCGCAAGGTCTCGGTCAGACGCTGCAAGAGAGCGTCGTCTATGACAGCGCCGGGCAGATGCTGAGCGGCTCGTTCATGGATTATGCGATGCCGCGCGCGAAGATCATGCCGTATATCCAGGTCGCGGCCAACGAAGTGCCGACGCAAAAGAACCCGCTCGGCGTCAAGGGCGCGGGCGAAGCCGGCACCGTCGGCTCGCTGGTCGGCGTGATGAACGCCGCGATCGACGCGCTCCGCCCCGCCGGCGTCACGCAACTCGACATGCCGCTGACTTCGGCGCGCATCTGGCAGGCGCTGCAGGAGGCGAAGCCGAAGAACGGCGGCGGCGCCTAGAACACCGCGCCGCGCGCGGAGACCGGCCACACCGTCTCCACCACCGGCGATGCGCCGTGCAAACCGCGCACGCCGATCAACCAGTCGTGCAGGTTCACGGTCGGGTCACAGTGCGCCGGCACCAGCAGGATTCTCTCGCCCAGGTGCGGCAGCGGCGGCCCGTCGGTGGTCAGCACACCATGCTCGTCGCTCGGGCGGCCGTAGTGGATGCCCGGACGGCGATACGGCTCCGGCATGCCGGAATCAATCGGCAGCGTCTTGTGACCGGCATCAACCACCGCGCGGGTGTCGTCGGGCCGGCTCATCACCGTGGCGAGCACGAACAACGCGTTCTCGAACGTGTCGAACGGGGCGCCATCGGCTTTTTTGTTGCGGCCATAATCGACATCCATGAAGACGTAGGAGCCGGCCTGCAATTCGTTGATCACGCCGCCCGCCGCTTCCAGCTCGAACGTGCCGGTGCCGGCGCCGCCGATGGTCTCGCAGCGAAGCCCGTTCTGCGCGAGCAGCGCCACCGTCTCGCGCGCCTGCGCCGCGACCTGCGCAATGGCCACCTGCCGCTCGGCCAGCGTGCGCTTGTGCTGCGCCGAGCCGTGATAGGCCTGCAACCCGCCGAACCGCAGCGCGTTGGACCGCGCGATCTCCTGCGCCAACCGCAGCGCCGGCGCGCCGGGCGCGACGCCGCAGCGGTTGCCGCCGACATCGATCTCCACCAGCACTGATAGCGTCACGTCAGCGCGCTCGGCCGCGGAGGCCAGGTCTCGCGCGACGCCCGCGTCGTCGACGCAGACGGCGATGCGCGCACGTTTCGCGAGCGCCACCAGCCGCTCGATCTTGCGCGCACCGACGACCTCGTTGGAAATCAGCACATCGCCGATGCCGTCGCGCACCAGGATTTCCGCTTCCGAGACTTTCTGACAGCAGACACCGACCGCGCCGAGCGCGATCTGCTGCTGCGCGATGATGCTGCACTTGTGGGTCTTGGCATGCGGCCGCAGCCGCACCCCGGCGCGCGCGGCGGCCTCCGCCATCCGCTTGAGGTTGCGCTCGAACGCATCGAGATCGACGATCAGCGCCGGGGTATCGATCTCGGCGAAGCGCACGCCCGGCTGCGCCGCAGGCGGGACCATGCTCTAACCCTCTCTTCGGATCGCGCTTTCATGCCAGCGCCGCAGGATCATGTGCGACACGAAGGTCAGCACCAGAAAGATCAGGATGCCGGTCCCGGTGATCAGCAGCAACGCCGCGAACATGCGCGGGATCTGCAGCGTATAGCTCGACTCCAGGATGCGAAACGCCAGCCCCGAGGACACGCCGCCGGTGCCGGCGACGAATTCCGCCACCACCGCGCCGATCAGCGCAAGACCGCCGCTGATGCGCAGACCGCCGAGGAAATATGGCAGCGCGCTCGGCAGGCGCACGTTCCAGAACACCTGCCGGCGCGACGCGCCGTAAAGCTGCATCAGCGACAAGAGGTTATGGTCGGTACTGTTGAGGCCGAGCGTGGTGTTCGACACGATCGGGAAGAACGCGACGATCCAGGCGCAGATCAAAAGTGCGGCACGAATGTCCTTGACCCAGATGATGATCAGCGGCGCGATCGCCACGATCGGTGTCACCTGCAGGATCACCGCGTAGGGGAACAAGCAATTCTCGATCCATTTCGACTGCGCGAACAGCACCGACAACGCGACGCCGGCGACCGTGGCGGCGATCAGCGCCGACAAGGTGATGCTCACCGTCACCAGCAGCGAGGGATAGAGCGAACCCCAGTCCTTGATCAGCGTCTCGCCGACCAGCAGCGGACCCGGCAGGATGTAGAAGGGGATCTGATTGACCCGGACCACCACCTCCCACAGCAGCAGGACGAACAGGCCGAACAGAACCGGCGGCACGATCCGCGTGAGGACGATACTCGACAGCGACGTCGGCGGAAGGACGATCGGCTCATCGTGGCTCTCGGCGTGCGCACTCATGATGTCATCGCCTGTTCGAGATAGGTCGAAGCCGTACGGCAATAGTCATTGTAGACGACCGAGGTGCGGTATTCCTCGTTGCGCGGATAAGGCGCGTCGACGACCATGTCGGCATGGACGCGACCCGGCCGCGCCGACATCACGACGATGCGGTTCGACAGATAGACCGACTCGTAGACGCTGTGGGTGACGAATACCACGGTCCATTGCTGCTCGGCCCACAGCCGCAGCAGATCGTCGTTGAGCCGGAACCGGGTGATCTCGTCGAGCGCCGCGAACGGCTCGTCCATCAGCAGAATCTTCGGCTGCGCCACCAGCGCGCGGGCGATGGAGACGCGCATCTTCATGCCGCCCGAGAGTTCGCGCGGATAGGAATCGCCGAAGCCGGCCAGACCGACCTGCTCGATCGCCTGATTGACACGGTCGCGCGCTTCCGATTTCGAGAGGCCGCGCAGCTTGAGCGGCAGGTAGACGTTCTTGAACACCGTCGCCCACGGCATCAGCGTGGGTTCCTGGAACACGAAGCCGATATCGGTCTTCTGCGCCAGCGGATTGCGGCCGTCCTGCCAGGCGATGCTGCCCTGGGTCAGTTCTCCCAGACCGGCGATCAGCCGCAGCACCGTGCTTTTGCCGCAGCCGGACGGTCCGAGCAGGCTGATGAATTCGCCCTGATGAATTGTCAGATCGACATTCTTCAGAGCGACCACGCCAGTCGAGTAAGCCTTGCTGACGCCTTTCAGCGTCAGCAAAGCCGGCTGCGATCCTGACACGGGGCGGAGCACGGAAGCGCTCCGCCGGGCATTGTCGCCGAGGGTCATCGATTGGCCTATCAGCTCTTCAGATTGATGCCATGGCCTTTGTTGACGAACTGCAACGTATAGGCCTTCGAGAGATCGAGATTGGCGGGATACATGCCGGTCGGCTGCAACGCGTCGTAAAACGCCTTCCAGCGCGCGTCGGTCATGGCGCCGATGCCGAGCTTCAATGAATCGCCGGAATCGATGATTTGCTGATCCTTCATCGTCTTGTGCGCGTAGGCGAGCAGATCGTCGGACTGTTCCGGATTGGCCTGCTTGATCAACTCGTTCGCCGGCGACGGATCTTTGTAGATGAAGCTGTACCAGCCCTCGATCGTTGCATTGACGAAGCGCTGGATCATGTCCGGCTTCTGCTTGACCAGATCCCAGTGCGCCTCGAGCGTATTGGCATAATTGGCGTAGCCGTCATTGGCGAGCATATGCACGACCGGGTTGGCAACGCCGGCCTTGATGATCTGAAACGGTTCCGACGTGACATAGCCCTGCACAGAGAGCGACTTGTCGGCGAGGAACGGCGCGAGGCTGAAGCTGTAAGGCCGCGCCTGCTCCTCCGCGTAGCCGTACTTCGCTTTCAGATAATTCCAGTAGGTGACGCGGGACGAACCGGCGATCAGGATCGGTTTGCCCTTGAGCGCCGCCAGCGTGTCGTTGCCCTGCCCCGGATGCGAGATCAGCACCCGCACGTCCTTCTGGAACGGCGAGGCGATGCAGCACAACGGGATGTTGTCCTTGACGTAGCCGAGCGCGGTGAAGCTTTCGCCCTGACTGAATTCGATCTGCTTGGCCGCGAGGAGCTGGTTGTAGCGGACCTGCGGACCGCCCATGCGGATATTCACGTCGAGACCGTACTTCTTGTAGATGCCGGTCGCGAGCGCCTGATAATAGCCGCCGTGCTCGCCCTGCGCCTTCCAGCTCGTGCCGATCGTCACCTTTTCCAGCGTCTGCGCCGACGCCGGAACGCGCAGAATGCCGGTGGCCGTCACCGCGCCGGCGGTGGCAACGAACGTACGACGTGTCAGCAAGCCCGATGAAGCATTCCGATTGCGTGTCATATCGCGTTTCATGACGAAACCCTTCCTGTTGTGCCCGTTGCCTTCCTTTGTTCTTGCCTTTTTTGTTCTTGTCGGATCGCGCTTGCCGCAATGGCCCGCGCAATCCGATGGCCTTCATCAAAACCAAAGCTCCATGGCAATCGTGCCAAATGGATCATGCAAAACAAGTGCCATCATCGTGACCCTTTTTCGAAATCGACATAATCGAATCCAAGACCGAAGTGGCGCGGGCCGAGCAGCGCGCGCCCCGCGGCGGTGTGCCAGGCGGCATCGAGCGCCTTCATGCCGAACACCGTCACCGGACGGCCAGGCGTGACGTCGCCAAGCGTCGTCAGCGGCTTGTTGGTTTGCGGATCGAGCACCGCAAAGATATCCGGGCTGGTCGCGATCACCGTGTCGTCGCGCCAGATCGCGTGGTGCTCGTTCTTGACCCAGACCTTGTAGGTTGCGCCGGCCCACGCGCCGCGCCCTTCGATGGTGTAGACCAGCTCGCGCCACATATACGGCTCGTTGCTGAGCCAATCGACCGATGTCGCCTCGCCGTGAAACAGCACACGGCCGCCGGTCGCCGCCTTGAGCGGCGCGAGCGTGTCGTCTTTCAACGCACCGCCTTGACGCAGCGCGGCGCCGGCGGCGATGGCGCAGCTGAGACTGCCCTTCACCAGCGCCGGTTTCGCCTCGCTCACCTGCACCAGATGGCCGGTGGTGGCGATGCCGCGGCCATAGGCGGCACGGCTCACCATGCGGCCGATCCAGTCGGCCATGGTGGCGTTGACCGCCGACTTCACCAGAATGCGATTGCCCCAGCGATCGACCATTGCCAGCGGCGTCGGCGGCTTGCCGAGCAATTCCATCTTGCTGAGTTCGAGCTCGGGAATGGCGCGGCCGACATAGTCGCCGTCGATGGTCGGAATGCCGAGTTCGAGCCCGGTCATGATCGTCGCGGAGGTCGCGGCGCTGGACAGCTCCATCGACACCAGCGCGCCGAGCGATACGCCGGCATAGCCGGTCAGCTCGCGCACGGATTCCACAAGGCGCGGCACCAACGTCGGGAATTCTTCCTTGTCGAGACCGAGCCGCGCCAGATCGGCCGCCGGCGGCGGCTCGTCGGGATCCTTGCCGCCGAGGATGATGGCCCAGCAAGTCCAGTCCTGCGCCGAGAGTTCGTCGGGCGACACCAGCGTTAGCTTGCGCCCCGCGCGGATCGCCGGCGCGAGCATGTCGAGACCGGCCTCGACGCGGCCACCGCCGCCGGTGCCAAAGAAGGCCAGCCCCCAGCAGAGGTTCTCGACAGTCTCGAGATCGGAAATCACCAGGGCCATCTGTCGCTCACATGCTCCCGAAAGTCAGGCGCCCCTCCAGCAGAACGGCCTGAACCGGCGGACCGCTCGCCACCAAATCTTCCACATCGTCCGCGTCGCTGACCATGAGGTCCGCGCGCGCACCCTCATGAATGCCGTACTCGCGGCCGAAACCCATGGTTGCGGCCGGCGCCTGCGTGACCATCGCATATGCGCGATCAAGCTCCGCCGTGGTCAGATGTCCCGCCAGCAAGGTCCAGCGCGCGATTTCCAGCATGTCGCCGGTGCCGGTCGGCACGAACGGATCCTGGATGTTGTCGCTGGCGGCGGCGACGCAGACGCCCGCCTCAATCAGTTCGCGCACACGCGTCAGGCCACGCGGCGGCAAGGCTGGCGCCTCGCGCCCCTGCAGAAACAGATTGGCCGCCGGCAGCGTGATGACGGCGATGCCCGCCTCGGCGAAACCGGCGATCACGCGCTTCGCATCGTCCGGCGCCATGGCGCTCAACGCCGAGCAATGGCCGACGGCAACACGGCCTGCCATGCCACGCGCCTTGGTGCGGGCGATCACCGCATCGAATAATTGCCGTCCGGCATCGAGATGTTCGTCGAGATGCAGATCGACCGGCATGCCGTGGCGCTCCGCCGCATCGAACAGCATGTCCATGAAGGCTTCCGGCTGGTCGGAAATCGCCGGCGTGCCACCAATCACATCGGCACCGGCAGCAATGGCGCTGTCCAGCCATTCTTTCGCGGTATCGCCAAGACGCGTAGCACCCGCGGTGACAAAGGCCACCACCTGGATGCGCATCCGGTCACGCCAGCGTTCGCGAAGATCGACCAGCATGTCCACCGCGCGACCGCGCAGCACCGGATCGACATTGGCGTGGGTGCGAATGGCGACGGTGCCGCGCGCGAGGCACGCGGACACCGTGCGGTCGGCGCGCTTGCGCAAGCTCTCCGGCGTGATCCGCGCCGCATAATCATTGAACGCTGCCACCGCGCCGAGCAGCGTTCCCGCCGGGTTCGGCACGTCGCGCAGTGTGCGGGTCTTGTCGAGATGCTGATGGCAATCGACGAGGCCCGGCGAGACCAGCTTGTCGCCGAGATCGAAGACCTTGGCGCCGGCCGATGCCTGAAGGTTTGGACCGAGGCGTTCGATCCGCCCGTCAGCACCGATCGCCACATCGATCCGCTCCGGACGCGCGCCACCGGTCCGCAACACGCGGCCGCCGCGCAACAGGAGGGGTTGCGATGCCATCTAGCGCGATCCTTTCCGGGCTGCTTTCTTGGCGGGCTTTTTCGCCGTTTTCTTGACAGCTTTCTTGGTCGTTTTCTTGGTCGTTTTCTTGACCGACCTCTTTACGACTTTCTTCTTCGATGCCTTCGCCGCCTCGGGCTTCGCAGACGATTTCGCTTTCTGGCCCTGCCGCATGTCAATGCGCAGGTTCTGGTAGCGGTCGATCCACAGATCATGGCCGGTGCGCACCAGCACCGTCATGTCCTCGCCCTCGACGATGGCCGGGCCCTTGAAGCGATGACCCGGACGCAGCTTGTCACCGGCATAGATCGGGATCGGCACGAACGCCTTGCGCTCGTGCAGATAGACCTTGCGCCGTTCCTTGATCGCGCCAGCCGCATTGGCGCTGCCCATGCGCGCCTCGGCGAGCTTCGGCTTCGGCAGATCGGCAATCGCCTCCACCGACATCGCCACCGCCTCGACGCCGGCTTCGGTGTAGGCGGTGCCCTTGCCGTAACGCAGTTCGTAGAGATCGACGAACCGCCAGACAATGCCCTGGCCGCGATCCGGCGCCTTCAGATCGAAATCCGTCACCGGCACGCGCACCGTGTGTACCTGCCCCTTGAACAAGAGATGCACGTAGCGGGTGAGATGCACCTTGCCGATCGGCAGGCGCTGCTCCTTCATCTGCGTGACGATGCTGGATTCCAGCGTCTTGAAGTGGTCGCGGATGCGCGCCAGATCGAACGGGAAGCGCATCGGGTCCGACATTTCCATGACGCGCTTGGCGTCGCTGCCGGCAATGCCATAGGCCGAGAACACCGACGCGACCGACGGCACCACCACTTCCGGGCAGCCGAGCACCGACGAATAGGCGTCGCAATGCAGGCCGCCGGCGCCACCATACGAGAAGATGGAGAAGTGTTCCGGATCCTGGCCGCGCTCGACCGTGACCTTGCGGATGATGTCGGACATCTGCGCGTCGACGATCTCGATCATCGCCGCAGCAGCGTCCTCCACCGTCATGCCGAGCGGATCGGCAACCCGCGTCTTGATCGCGTGGCGCGCCTTCTCCGGGTAAAGCCGCATGCGGCCGCCGAGGAAGAAGTCGGGATTGAGCCGGCCGAGCACGAGATTGGCGTCGGTCACGGTCGGTTCGCTGCCGCCGTTCTCGTAACAGGCCGGACCCGGCCGCGCGCCCGCGCTCTGCGGGCCGACGCGCAGCACGCCCGTCTCCGGCTCCACCCAGCCGATGCTGCCGCCGCCGGCGCCGATCGACGTCACGTCGATCACCGGCAGAGCGAGCGGATATTTGTCGATGATCGGGCCGTCGGAGTAGCCCGGCTTGCCGTCGATCAGGATGCCGACGTCGAAGCTGGTGCCGCCCACGTCCGCCGTGAGGATTTTGTCGATCCCGAGCTTGTCGCCGAGCGACTGCGCGCCGAGCGCGCCGCCCGCGGGACCGGACACCAGCAACGCCGCACCACGACTGCTCGCCTCCTCGACCGAACTCAAGCCACCGGACGAGTGCATCACAGCCACCGGGCCTTTCAACCCGGAGTCGATCAGCTTCTGCCGCATCATATTGAGATAGCGCGCCACCGCCGGCGTGAGATAGGCGTTCATCACCGTGGTCGCGGTGCGCTCGTATTCGCGGATCAGCGGCGCCAGTTCATGCGACGCCGAGACGATCATGCCGGGGATTTCCCGCTCGATCCATTCCTTGACGGCCTTCTCGTGCGCCGTGTTGAGGAACGACCAGAGGAAGCTGATCGCCACCGACTCGACACCCTCGTCCTTGAGCTTCTGCAGGATCGGCTTGGCGCGTTCGAGATCGAGCGGCACGACAACGCGGCCGCCACGATCGACACGCTCGTCGACGCCATGAATGCGCGGACGCGGCACCAGCGGAACGGCCTTGCTCAACCGCGCCACGTTGATGATTTCGGTCTCGGTCAGGCCGGCGACCTTCTGCGCGGTGCGGCCGATCAGCATCACGTCCTCGTGGCCCTTGGTCGTGACCAGCGCGGTCTTGGCCCCCGTGCGGGTGATCAGCACATTGGTCGCGACCGTGGTGCCGTGCGCGAACAGGATGGTTTCGCCGAGCACGTCCTTGAGCGGGCGGCCGATGCGCTTCGCCACCTCGGTGACGGAATCGAGCACGCCTTGATCGAAATTCGGCGGCGTGGACGGCGCCTTGGCGCGCGTCACCGTTCCGTTGCCATCGAATGCGACGCAGTCTGCGAAGGTGCCACCGCTGTCGACCGCGATAATGTAGCTCATCGACGACCTTTCCTGCCTTGCCGTATCAGCCTGTTATCCATTTGCCGCTCACGCCTGTTTTGCCAGCCAGTCGGCGGACACGCAGGAATCATCAAGCACCGGATCGTCGGGCCGCGCGATCTCTACCTCCAGCCGCGTCATGCAGGACGGGCAGTAGAACTCGCGCAGCTCGAAGCGCGCGCCGTTGATCTCGTGCGGATTGACCTCGGGGCCGATGGTCTGCACCGGCAGCTTCGCCATCGCCGCATACATCTTCGGCGACTTGTCGGCCGGGCCGAGCACGCAACCGCAGCGGCAGCGCAGCTGCAGCTTGCCGGAGGCGCGCTCGGCATAGACCGATTCCGAGACCCGCATCGTATCCGTCGTCGCCGGCTTCCATGGCTTGACGTTGGCCGGCTCCTTGGCGCCGGACGCACGGCGGCGCTCGGCGCGGATGGTGTCGCGCGCACGCGTCGTCTCGGCCTGATCGACCGCGCCGGTGTCGTCGAGGATCACGCCATAGGAGCGGCGCGCCCATTCCCGCGAGACGAGACCATTGGTGACGTCGTCGGCGACGCGATGCGGATCGCGGTCGATCGGATCGCCGTAACCGCCGCCGCCCTGCGAGGCGGTGCGATAGACGTCGCTGCGCGTCATCGAGGTGGCCTTGTAGCCCGGATAGACTTCGAGATCGCCGTTCAGTTCCTCGATCTCACCCGGCATCTCGCCGGACGCGAAACGCTTCAGCACGTCGCTGTCGCGCATGATCGCGAACTGGTTGGTGCAGGACGGATGGCCACCGAACATGCCGGGCGATTCCGGCTGCTCGACGCCGAAGGTATGCAGCACCTTGGTCGGGATCTCGTCGACGCCGTTCGGCACATACATCATGCTGACGCCGGCGCCGCCGCGGAACATGCCCGGCCCGCCGGAGTCGCGTGTCTGGCGGCGGTAGAGATACATGATCGGATAACGGAATTCGTAGCTTTCGACATTGGCGATGGTAGCGCGTACCGAACTGGTGTGACCGCCGGTGTCGATGCCGTCGGCGCAGCACAGCGCGCCGGTGCCGCCGGCCATGCCGTCGAGCAGCGGCCCGCCGAACGGCTCGCCCGACTCGTCGCGGCCGAACAATTCCTCCAGCGCCTTGACGCCCTGCCAGCCGGCCATGGCGCGGTCGCGATGACCCGCCGACGCGCCGAGCATCTTGGCGATGGTGATCGAGGCGAGATTGCGCGCCTCCCAGATCGCCGTGGTGGTCGACTTCGACACACCCGCCGGCCAGGCGGCGTCGAACACGCTGCCCTTGCGCGACTTCACCTCGATGACGCGGCGGACACCGGCCGGCGACCACGGAATGTCCCAGCACAGATAGACCATGATCGAGGCGAGCACCGCGCCGATCAAACCATGGATGGTGCAGTTGATGATCGCGGGCGCCTGATCGTCGGTCTCGCTGAAGTCGAAGACGAGGTTCTCGCCCTTCTTCGTCATCGTCAGGCAGCAACGGAAGATGCGGTCGCCCCACTCGATATAGCCGCGATGCTTCCACACGCCGTCCGGCAGTTCGCGCAGGCGCGCGCGGATGCGCTTTTCAGTATAGTCGATCACGTCGGCCATCGCCGCCTGCACGGTATCGAAACCGAATTCGTTGAAGGTTTCGACCAGACGGTTGCGCACCACCTGCGAGGCCGCGACCTTGGCGCGCAGATCGAGCGCGAGCAGATGCGGCAGCCGCGAATTGCGCAGATAGACGCGCTCGATGTCGCGGCGGAACTTGCCGTTCTCAACCAGCTTCACCGGCGAGATCAGCGGCTGTTCGGCGAAGATGCTGTCGGCATTGATCTGCGCCTGGCCGGCGGTGGAGCCACCGACGTCGATGACGTGCAACGACGCGCCGGTCCAGCCGGCAAGCTTGCCCTTCCAGTGCACCGGGCCGGCGACCATCACGCAGGTTTGGTGCGCCACCGAGACATACGGATCGTTGGTGAGGAAGGTGTCGTTCACGCCGATGCCCGGATTGTCGGAATATTCGGCGATTAGCGTCTTCACGAACGGCGTCAGCGTCGTCGCCTGCGCGCAAATGAAGGTGTCGATATAGACGAGATCGCCTTCGGTGGTCATCAGGCCGGTGTTCATGTCGAACACCTCGGTCGCCACCGGCGAACCCGACAGGCGGCTGATGGTACGCGCACCCTCGTCGTTGATGTACCAGAGCCGGTGCCGCAGGATCTCGAAAGTCTTTGGATCGAGCCGCAGGCCGTAGTCGGCGATCGAGGCCGGAACGGGATTCTTGACGATCTTGTTCATGATTGCTCCGCAACGGAAGGCGGTTCGTCGGATACGTGCGATTTCGGATCGATGGCGGCATCGCCGAGCAGATGCTCGAACACGTCGCGGCGCACGCCTTCGAGATGGCGGTGCATGGCGAGTTCGGCGGCGCGCGAGTCGCCCTGCCGGATCGCGTCATAGATCGCCGTATGTTCGGCAAAGCTGCGCGGCAGGCGGCCGACGATATCGAGCGTCGCCGCGCGTTCCGGAATCAGTTCCTTGCCGAGCGCGCCGACCAGATCCTGCAGCGCCTTGTTGCCGGTCGCGAGCAGCAGCGCGCCGTGAAAATCCACGTCGCTTTGCACGAAGGCCGGCACATCGCGCGCCTCGGCCGCTGCCTTCATCACCCGCAACGCCTCGACCAATTTCTCCAGATCGTTCGGCCCGGCGCGGCGCGCCGCCAGCCGCGCCGCGAACGTCTCGCAGCCGAGGCGGACCTCCAGCGTCTCGAGCACGCGGCCGCGATGCCGCGCCACCCAGTCACGCCACTCGGCGCGCACTTCCTTGTTCTCGCCGGACGAGGCACGCAGGAAGCAGCCGCCACCGTGGCGGATTTCCACCAGGTTGAGCGCGGCCAGGAACTGCAACGCCTCGCGCACGGTGCCGCGGCTGAGATTGAACTTGGCGGCGAGCTGGCGCTCGCCCGGCAGCCGGTCGCCGACGCCGAGCTTCATGCTGACGATCAGCTTGCGGATATGCGCGACCGCATTGTCGCGCCGCAGCGTACCGGCGGCCGCTGCCGGATAATCCTGCGGCTCGGACGCCCGCCGCTTCTTTCGTGCCGTCGCGACCATTCCGTTATCCTTGCCCGCCGTCAGCGGACTACACGTCAGACCAGACGATGGCTGATGGCCTCGCCTTTCAGCATCCGCACGATATTCGCAAAATCCGGGATCCGCTCCTCGCGGCTGACAGCGACCGTGCCGGCCGCCACATGCGGCGTGAGGATCAGATTGTTGGCCGGCACCCGCGCCACCGGCACCATGGGATCGTCGGGGCGCAGCGGCTCGTAGGTGTAGCAATCGATCGCGCCGCCGCCGAGCTGGCCGTCGGCCAGCGCGCGCAGCATGTCGTCCTCGACGACGACGCCCGGCGCACCGCAATGGGCGAAATAAGCGCCGCGCTTCATCTGCGCAAAGAATTCGCGGCCGATGGTCTGGTTGTTCTCCGGCAGGTTCGGCAGCAGGCAGCCGATATAATCACTGCGCCGCGCCAGTTCCTCGCGCGAGACATGGGTGAGGCCGAGGTCTTCCTCCACCGTGCGCGGCAGCGGCCGACGCTTGGCATACAGCACCTCGCAGCCGAACCCCTTGAGCCGGCGCGCCAGCTCCGTGCCGATCTCGCCGAAGCCGAGAATGCCGACCGTGCTCTGATAGAGACCGTCGACCCGTGCGCGCTTCGACCAGTTGAAGGCGAAATAGTTCTCGTTGCAGCGCTTCGGCGGCATGCCCCAGTCGCCGGCCTTGTCGGTGATGTCGACCAGTTCGCGGAGATGTTTGCCGAGGCCAAGCATCTGCAACAGCATGTGCTCGGCCACCAGCACGCAAGTGCGCACCGGCATCGCCGAGACCGGAATGCCCGCTTTCTTCGCCGCCGCGAGATCGATGTCCCAGGTCTGCGAGCCGAGCCGCTGGATCAGCCGCAGCTTCTTAGCCGCCGCGATGAGATCGGCATCGATCACGCCGGTCCGCTCGCTGATGAGAAACTCGACGTCCGGCAGCAGCGCCAGCACCTCGTCCTTGCTCGGCGCGCGACGCATGATGACATCAAGCTCGCGCGGCGCCGCTTCGAGCGCCACGCCCTGATGCACCTCGCCGCGATTCGTCAGGAACAGTGTCTTGTGGCCCATCGCCGCGTCCCGTTTACTCAGATTTCTTTTGGCGTGCTCTTTTCGGAAAACCGGTGCCCACTTTTCCAGATCACGCCCTAGTGCGTGTCGAAGACTTTTTGATAGTCGGCGAGTTTCTTGCGGATCGCGTTCAGCTCGGCCTCGGTCGGCTTGTCGGGATTGGCCGCCGGCGGCAGCGCGCCGAACTTCATCAGGCAGGCCATCAGCAGCAGACGCGCCTTGGTTGAGGTGAGATTTCGGCCGCCGATGAAGCGGTCGCGCACCGGCGTGAAGCCTTCGTTGTTGCCGCGGCCAACGCGCACCACCGGCATGCCGCAATGCACCGCCTTGAGCATCATCTTGTTGCGCGCCGTGGAGGTCATCATGCCGTAAGGCGACAGGCCCTCGACAACGAAACCGGCGAGCGGATTGTGGGTGAGATTGTCCTCGATCTGCGCGATCAGATCGACCTCGCGCGCCGGGTCTTCGGCGAAATCGTCGGCGGTGTAGCTACCGTCCTTGACGATGGTGACCTTCGGAATCGCCGATTCCAGCAACTCTTTGTCACTGCTCTTGATCCCCACCTCGACCTGTTTCAGCGCGCCGCCCACCTTCTGCACGCCCGGTACCTTGGCCGGCATGCGCGAGACGTTCACGTCAGACAGATAGGTGTGCTTCGCCACCGGCAGATAAGTCAGCACCGGATTGCCGTCATGACCGGCCGAGCCGATGATGCCGCCGTGTCCGCCGGTGGCGACATAGCCGCCCGGCCGCGCGTCGGCCTTCTGCACATCGCGCGCCGCGAAAATCTGCTGCTCCTGGATCAGCACCATGCCGGCGCGGTTCTTGCCGCTGCCGTCGTCCCAGATGCGGGATTCGATGTAATCGACCGAGTCGACGATGTTCTTGGGTCCGTCATTGCTGATCTGACCGTGCGGCCGCTGCGCCGCATTGCCGGCGATCGGCAGCGTGGTATCGAGCAGCAGATTGAACCAGTAGATCGTTTCCTCGATGCGCGGCGAGCCCTGCGTCCACACCGCGCCGATATACTTTCCGCTGTCGAGCACGCGCTGCACCGTATTGACGATGCGCGCGAGCGCCGGACGCGGCGGCACCGCGCCGATGTGATACGGCTTGTACGGGAAGAAGTCGTAACCGCGCGTTTCCGGCGCGATATCGCCCTCGCCGACGTCCTTGCGCTCGGCGGCCGGCAGGCCCTTGGTGTAGCCGGCCGGCGGCACAACGCGATAGAAGTCAATGTCCGCGCGCGACGAGATCAGGTTGCCGAGACCCTTCTCGTCGACACCGAGACGGTCGATCTCCTCGAACGGCCGCGAGCCGTCCGGATAGAACGCCTGACGCGCGCGCTCGACCGGCGCGAGCGGATCGGCACATTCTTCTTCCCACGGCCGGCCATCGGCCTGCCGCGCCATATACGGCAGCGGAAACACGCCGTCCTCTGGCGTGAGCTGCACCTCGAACACCGGCTTGTCGTCGGGGTTTTGGCGCTGCTTGTGGAATTTCCCGCTCTTGTCGACATAGCCGTCCGGAGCGGAATAGAGATCGGACGCGTCCTTCTCCATCGGATGCGCGCTGAACTGCTCGACATACACCGTCACCGGCGCGGCGATGCGCTGCGCGCGCAGCACGTCAAACCGCTGCGGCGAGCCGTCGGCGTTGTTCCTGGGCGGCAAACCATATTTCGCGCGCGCCTTGTTGCTGGTGACGAGCGGCGGGCTGTTCTGGATTGTCGCGTTAGGACCGGAAAAATGCGCGATGCGCGGTCTCGACATCATGGCACCCTGAAGAGTCGTGTCGGATCAACTGGTCTAACCAGTTGCGATCCTGTCATGCAGGAAAAATCCCGTCAACGGGACTCTTGCAAATGATCCGATGACAGGCCGCATAAAGCTGATAAGCTCGATTCCAGAGTGGTCCGACCGGTTCTGTTTCACATCTCTTGCCGTTATTGCGCAGCAACAAGCGAGGAGAGTCCGGATGCCGCAAGGCGAAACGCCGGCCCATCTGATCATTGCCGGATTGAAACGCGCCGGAATCGATCTCGTCGCCAGCCTTCCCGATCAATGGCTTGGCGATCTGATCGAGCAATGCGACGCCGATCCCGCGATCACGCATGTGAAACTCGCGCGCGAGGATGACGGCGTCGGCATTTGCGCCGGCGCATTTCTCGGCGGACGCAAGGCCGCGCTGATCTGCCAGAACGCCGGCGTACTGCTGGCGATCAACGCGCTCGGCGGCATGGCGTTTCATCATCAGATTCCGTTTCTGGTGATCGCCGCGCAACGCGGTGCATTCGACGACGGCTACTACTACCAGATGTACAAGGGCCGACTGACCGAGCCGGTGCTCAAGGCCGCCGGCCTCCCGCATTACGTCATCGACGGACCGGAACACTTGCACTTGGTCGAACAGGGCGCGCGGCAGGCCTTTCTCAGCCGGCTGCCGCTGACGCTGCTGCTGCGGCGAAATGCCCTCGTGGCAAAACGGGAGGGTTGATGATGGATCGCATCACCTGCGCCGGCCTGATCAAGCAAAAGCTCACGCCGAAAGACATTGTCGTGTGCGGCCTCGGTTCGGTCGAAGCCGCTTACAAACAGGTCGGCCCCGTCGGTCCGACCTATTTCGCCTCGGACCCGATGGGGCTGTGGGCGTCGGTCGCACTCGGGCTTGCGCTGGCGCGACCCGACCGCCGCGTCGTATTCCTCGCCGGCGACGGCGACCTGCTGATGAATTTGCAGGTGCTTGCCACCATCGCCGCGGTGGCGCCGGCGAATCTGCGCATCGTCCTGTTCCAGAACGGCTCCTATGCCTCGTCCGGCGGACAAATTCTCGGCGGCGCAGAAACGTTGTCGTTCGCAACCATCGCCCGCGGCGCCGGTTTCAAGACGGTGATCGAGGCGCGCACCGAGGACGAAACGCGCAAGGCGCTCGACCAGCTCTTCGATGGCAAAAGCCTTGGTTTCGTCGCCGTACATGTGGCGCGCGACAAATCGCCGTCCGAAGCGCCGGGACCACTGGCGCAGGCGGAACAACGGGCTTTGTTCATGCAAAGTCTCGATGCTTAACGCTTTCGATATGCCGTTCGGCCGGTTCGCGCTTGCGGATCGGCGAAACCCAAGCTAGTTTCGCGCGCGTTACGGTCTTGCCAACACGAGAGCACACAACACCGAGCTGACCATCGCAGGGAAGAGATCGTCGCGACACGCGACGGCGCCGAAGGAGCAACCGCCCCGGAAACTCTCAGGCAAAAGGACCCGCGACGGAATACAATCTGGAAAGTGACGCACGCGAGCGTCCGCCGTAGGGATAACACTCTCAGGCAAAGAGACAGATGGGGCACCTGACTTCAGCAATGTCGCTGATCGGAGGTGCCCTTTGCCCGCGACCAATCCTGTTGAATCGACGACCGCGCCTGCCGCGGCACTGAAACGTACGCCGCTCCATGCTTTGCATCTGGAGCACGGCGCACGCATGGCGCCGTTCGCCGGCTACGACATGCCGATCCAGTACAAGGCCGGCGTGCTCAAGGAGCACCTGCATACGCGCGCGGCCACCGGCCTGTTCGACGTCTCGCATATGGGCCAGGTGATCGTCACGCCGAAGAACGGCGACGTGAAGGCAGTGGCGGCCGCGCTGGAACGGCTGGTGCCGGTCGATGTGCAGGGCATCGCGCCGGGCCGGCAGCGTTATGCCTTCTTCACCAACGCCAAGGGCGGCATCCTCGACGACCTGATGATCAGCCATCGCGGCGATCATCTGCTGCTGGTGGTCAACGCCGGCTGCAAGGATAACGACACGGCGCTGCTCACCGCCGCGCTGTCCGATGTCGCCACCGTCACGCTGCGCGACGACTTGGCGCTGGTCGCGCTGCAAGGACCGAAAGCGGAGGCGGTGCTGACCGCGCTCGGCAGCGATGCCGACGCGATGAAGTTCATGGATATCCGCGCGCTGACCATCGCCGGCATCGCCTGCGTCGCCGCGCGCTCGGGCTATACTGGCGAGGACGGTTTCGAGATCAGCGTTCCGGTCGACAAGGTCGAGAGCTTCGTCCGCAAGCTCCTGGAAAATTCCGACGTCATGCTCGCCGGCCTCGGCGCGCGCGACAGCCTGCGGCTGGAAGCCGGGCTGTGCCTCTACGGCTCCGATATCGACGAGCAAACGACGCCGGTGGAAGCCGCACTGACCTGGGCGATCCAAAAGGTGCGCCGCACCGGCGGCGCGCGCGCCGGCGGTTATCCCGGCGCCGCCATCATTCAAAAACAATTCGACAGCGGCGCACCGCGCGTGCGCGTCGGCCTCAAGGCGGAGGCACGCAATCCCGTGCGCGGCGGCGCCGTGATTTACAGCAGCCCGGACTCGCAAGTCGTCATCGGCACCGTCACCTCCGGCGGCTTCGGCCCGACCGCCGATTGGCCGGTGGCCATGGGCTATGTCGACCGCAACGCCGCCGCACCCGGCACCACCGTGCATGCCGACGTGCGTGGCAAGCGCCTGCCGATGCAGGTGGTCGACCCGATTTTCGTTCCTCATCGTTACAAACGCTAACCACAAGGATTTTTCCGGATGCTCAAATTCACCAAGGATCACGAATGGCTCCGCGTCGAGGGCAACACCGCGACGGTCGGCATCACGCAGCACGCGCAGGAACAGCTCGGCGATCTGGTGTTCGTCGAACTGGCGTCGCTCAATAAATCGGTCGAGCCCGGCGCCGTCGCCGCCGTGGTGGAATCCGTGAAGGCCGCGTCCGAGGTCTACGCGCCGATCACCGGCACCGTGACCGAGGTCAACGAGGCGGTTGTCGCCGATCCGACGCTGGTGAACTCCGACCCGGAATCGAAAGGCTGGCTGTTCAAGATGACCGTCACGCAGCCGTCCGAACTCGAGGCGCTGATGGACGAAGCCGCCTACAAGGCCACGCTCGGCTGAGACCGCAAAAAGAAACGAACGCACAGCAGCATCGATGGATCGCACCATGACCAACGCTTCGCGCCCCGAAGTCACCTTCCAGGACCGCCACATCGGCCCCTCGGCTGACGATATCGCCCGGATGACGCGGATCGTCGGCGTGCCGTCGGTCGATGTGCTGATCGATCAGGCGATGCCGGCGAATATCCGCCGGCACGAACCGCTCGCGCTCGGCGCGGCGCTGTCGGAAGCGCAACTGCTCGACAAGATGCAGCAGGTCGCATCGCGCAACCGCACCATGGTGTCGCTGATCGGCCAAGGTTACTACGACACGCTGCTGCCGCCGGTGATCCAGCGTAACGTGCTGGAGAACCCGGCCTGGTACACGTCCTATACGCCATACCAGCCGGAGATCAGCCAGGGCCGGCTCGAGGCGCTGCTGAACTTCCAGACCATGGTGATCGACCTCACCGGCCTGCCGATCGCCAATGCCTCGTTGCTGGACGAAGCGACCGCGGCGGCGGAAGCGATGGCGATGGCGCATCGTATCGCGGCCGGCAAGCCGGCGACGTTCTTCGTCGATCACGAATGCCATCCGCAGACCATCGCCGTGGTGCGCACGCGCGCCGAGCCGCTCGGCTGGACGGTCACGGTCGGCGATCCGGCGCGCGACCTCGATCCGGCGGCCGTGTTCGGCGCGCTGCTGCAATATCCCGGCACGACCGGCGCGCTGCGCGACGATCGGAAGATCATCGCCGCTCTCAAGGACAAGGGCGCCGTCGCGGTGATGGCCGCCGATCCGCTGGCGCTGACCTTGCTGACACCGCCCGGCGAACTCGGCGCCGATATCGCCATCGGCTCGATGCAGCGGTTCGGCGTGCCGATGGGTTACGGCGGCCCGCATGCCGCCTATATCGCCACGAAAACGCAGCATCAGCGCAGCCTGCCGGGGCGCCTCGTCGGCGCGACCATCGACAAGCGCGGCCGCCTCGCCTATCGCCTCGCGCTGCAGACGCGCGAGCAGCATATCCGCCGTGACAAGGCGACCTCGAACATCTGCACCGCGCAGGCGCTGCTGGCGATCATCGCCTCGATGTACGGCGTCTATCATGGCCCCGAAGGGCTGCGGCACATCGCGCGCCGCGTCGCGACCCACACGGCTGTACTGGCCAAGGGCCTCGTGGCGCTCGGCTGGCCGCTGACGCAGACGCAATTCTTCGACACCGTCACCGTCCGCGTGCCGGCGGGTCAGGACGCGGTGCTCGCCCGCGCCGTCGCCGCCGGGCTCAATCTGCGCCGCGACTCCGATGCCCTCGGCATCAGTTGCGACGAGACGACGACGCCGGAGATCGTCGCCCGCATCTGGGAAGCCTTCGGCGCAGCGCCCGGCAGCAAGGCCGCGATGCCGCGCTACGACGCACTCGCCAAGGACACGCAGCCGGCGCTGCCGCAGGCGCTGCACCGCACCTCCGCGTTCATGGCGCATCCGGTGTTCCACAAATACCGGTCGGAGACCGAGATGCTGCGCTATCTGCGCCGGCTATCGGACCGCGATCTGGCGCTCGACCGCACCATGATCCCGCTCGGCTCCTGCACCATGAAGCTCAACGCCACAGCGGAGATGATGCCGCTCACCTGGGCCGGCTTCGCGCAGATGCATCCGTTCGCGCCGGACGATCAGGCGCAGGGCTATGCCGAACTGTTCGACGATCTGAAAGCGAAACTCGTCGCCGTCTCCGGTTATGACGCGGTGTCGCTGCAGCCGAATTCCGGCGCGCAGGGCGAGTATGCGGGCTTGCTCGCGATCCGCGCCTATCACCGCAGCCGCGGCGACGCGCAACGTACCATCTGCCTCATTCCCACCTCGGCGCACGGCACCAATCCCGCCTCGGCGCAGATGGTCGGAATGACCGTCGTCACCGTCGCCTGCGACAGTGCCGGCAATGTCGATGTCGCCGATCTGGAGCGCAAGGCGGCGCAGAGCGGTGACCGTCTCGCCGCGCTGATGATCACCTATCCCTCGACCCACGGTGTGTTCGAAACCGCGATCACCAATATCTGCGAGATCATCCACGCCCATGGCGGACAGGTCTATCTCGACGGCGCCAATCTCAACGCACTGGTTGGGCTGGCACGGCCCGGCGATTGCGGTGCCGATGTCAGCCACTTCAACCTGCACAAGACGTTCTGCATTCCGCATGGCGGCGGCGGCCCCGGCATGGGACCGATCGGCGTGAAGAAGCATCTGGCGCCGTTCCTGCCGGGCGATCCGCGCGTGCATGACGGCAGCACACCCGCAGGCCCGGTGTCGGCCGCGCCATTCGGCTCGGCGTCGATCCTCACCATCGCCTGGGCCTATATCCTGATGATGGGCGGCAAGGGCCTGACCGACGCCACCAAGATCGCAATCCTCAACGCCAACTACATCGCGCAGCGGCTGCAGGGCCATTATCCGCTGCTGTTCCGTGGCGAGAACGGACGCGTCGCACATGAGTGCATCATCGATATCCGCGGCTTCAAGGAGACAAGTGGCGTCACCGTCGACGATGTCGCCAAGCGGCTAATCGACTACGGCTTCCATGCGCCGACCATGAGCTTCCCGGTGGCCGGGACGCTGATGATCGAACCGACCGAATCCGAATCGCTCGCGGAGATCGACCGCTTCTGCGATGCGATGATCGCGATCCGCGACGAGATCCGCAGCATCGAGAGCGGCACCTATTCGCGCGACGACAACCCGCTGCGCAACGCGCCGCACACGCTCGCCGATCTGGTCGAGGCTTCCTGGTCGCACGGCTACTCGCGCGAGGTGGCGTGCCTGCCGGGTCATGTGGTGGCAGCGGACAAATACTGGAGCCCGGTGAACCGTATCGACGGCGTCCATGGCGATCGCAACCTGATCTGCTCGTGCCCGCCGCTCGAGAGCTACAGCGACACTGTCGCGGACGCGCCGATGCTGCAGGCAGCGAAGTGACGGCGACGCTTACCGCACCTCGGGAGACCTCATCAGCGCCGCCCGCCGGCTTGCATCCGGACGCGTTGGCGGTGCCGATCAGCGTGTTCGAGCTGTTCACCATCGGCATCGGTCCGTCGAGTTCGCACACGGTCGGACCGATGCGCGCCGCGTTCCGGTTTGCGCAACGGCTGCGCGAGCGGCTCGGCACGATCGGCAGCGTGACTGTCGAGCTGTTCGGCTCGCTCGCCTTGACCGGACACGGCCACGCGACCGATACCGCCGTGCTGCTCGGCCTGTCGGGCTGGCAACCGGAGACGGTCGATCCGGATCAGATTGAGATACTGGTGGCGGAGATTCGCCGCACCGGGACGCTGATGCTCGGCGGCGCGGCGCCGCTCGGTTTTCGCGAGACCGAGCATCTGCTGTTTCAGATGGGCCAGTTCCTGCCCGGCCATCCCAATGCGGTGCGGTTCACCGCCCGCATGGGGGACGGCAGCAGCGTGACCGACACTTATTATTCGGTCGGCGGCGGCTCGATCGTGCGCGACGGCGAACCGCCCGCCTCGCTTGCCGGCACCAATCTTCGCCTGCCTTATCCATTCTCGTCCGGCGCCGAACTCCTCGAAATCGGACAGCGCACCGGTCTGCCGATCGCCGACATCATGCTCGCCAACGAAGACGCCTGGCGCGAGCGCGGCGACACCGAACGATTTCTCGACCGGGTGCGCGAGGCGATGCTGGCCAGCATCGACCGCGGCTGCCGGCAGGACGGCATCCTGCCGGGCGGACTGAATGTCCGCCGGCGCGCCAAGGCGATGCACGAGAAATTGCGCAGCACCGACGGTTCCGCCGATTCGCTGCGCACGCTCGACTGGGTGAGCCTCTATGCGCTCGCAGTGAACGAGGAGAATGCCGCCGGCGGCCGCGTCGTCACCGCGCCGACCAATGGCGCGGCCGGCGTCATCCCCGCCGTGCTGAAATATTATCAGACGTTTTGCGCCGGCGCGTCCGACGACGGCACGCGGCGGTTTCTGCTGACGGCCGCGGCGATCGGCACGCTCTACAAGAAGCGCGCGTCGATTTCGGCGGCGCAGATGGGCTGCCAGGGCGAGATCGGCGTCGCCTGCTCCATGGCAGCGGCGGGTCTTGCCGCTGTGCTCGGCGGCAGCAACGAGCAGATCGAGAATGCCGCCGAGATCGGCATGGAACACAATCTCGGCCTCACCTGCGATCCGGTGAAGGGACTGGTGCAGGTGCCTTGCATCGAGCGCAACACGATGGGCGCGGTGAAGGCGATCAACGCCGCACGGCTGGCGCTGCACGGCGACGGCCAGCACCGCGTCGCGCTCGACGCGGTGATCGAGACCATGCGCCAGACCGGTATCGACATGCAGTCGAAATACAAGGAAACCAGCCTCGGCGGCCTTGCCGTCACCGTGGTCGAGTGCTGACCGCGCGGTTTAACTAGCCGTCGAGCCGAGCCGCCCACGGCTCACCGGCGATCCAGCGGCGCAAGGTCTCGGCACGCGGGGTCGCGCCGTCCAGTACCTCCACCATCCGCCACGCCAGACAGAGATTGCACGACATCGCGGGCGCGCCGCGCCAGCCGCGCACGTCGCGCAACGGACGCAGGGTCGGCATGCCGGTGCCGAGCATGACGATGGCGTCGACCGGCGCATTCTCCAGCTCACGCAACGCCTGCGCCGCCGCCTCGCCTTCGAGACTGTAGATCGGATGAAACGCCGCGGCCGTGTTGAACGCACGCGCGACCCGATCGACGGCAAAGCCGTGGCTCTGCCAATAGGCGATGCTCGCGGCGTTCAGATCGTCAGGATAAGGCGAGACCAGCGCGATGCGCCGCGCCTGCATGACGTTGAGTGCATCAACCACCGCCACCGCCGCGGTGATGAACGGATAGCCGCGTCGTGCCGACACCTCCGCCAGCAGCGCCGCCTCACGCTCGCGCCCGGCGAGATAGGACGCACCGGTGCAGGCCGCGCCGGCCACACGGATCGGCGCATTGGCGAACTGATCGAGCGCCGAACCGTAATGCGCGAAATAATCGACCAGTCGCGCGGCGATGGTCGGCTTGTCGCTCAGAAGCCTCGCATTGATCATCGCCACGCCGGACGGCCAGAGCAGGTTGAACTCCGGCTCCACCGTCGTATTGGCCTGCGGCGTCAGCATGCCGACCAGACCGCGCGATGCGTATTCGAGCGACATGGCTCCCGCGATGCCTTTACTGCGAGACCTTGGCGCCCGACTCGCGCACCACCTGACCGAGACGCACGAGGTCGCGCTTCACCAGTGCCGCCAGCGCCTCCGGCGGGCCGGGGATCAGTTCCGACACCTGCGGTACGATCTTTTGCTTCACGTCATCGGTCTGCATCGCAGCGACGAAGGCGTCGTTGAGCTTCTTCAAAATGGGCTGCGGCAGCCCGGCCGGCGCGAACAGACCAAACCATTGCGTCATTTGCACATTGGGGAAACCCGCTTCCGCCGTGGTTGGCACATCGGGGATGCGCGGATGACGCTTCTCGCCGGCATTCGCCAGCATGCGCAAATCGCCGGACTGCACATGGCCGGCGGCGGAAATGTAGGACGAGAACAGGAAATCGACACGGCCGGCGACTGCGTCGGTCACCGCCGGCGCGATGCCGCGATACGGCACATGCAGGAGCTTGATGCCTGCCTCCTTGGCGAACAGCACGCCGAGCAGATGGCCACTGGTGCCGACGCCTTGCGAGCCGTAGCTCAGACCCTCCGGCTTCGATTTCGCCAAGGCGGCCAGGTCGGCCATGGTCTTCGCCGGGCTGTTCTTCGGCACCATCAGAATATTGCTGAACGAGGTCAGCGGCGCGACCGGCGTAAAATCCTTGACCGGATCGAACGGCAGATTGGTGTAGAGCGTGGCGTTGATGGCGTGCGTACCGGCATGGCCCATCATCATGAGATAGCCATCCGGCGACGCGTGCTTGATCGCCACCGCGGCGACATTGCCGGCGCCACCGGGCCGGTTCTCGATGATGATCGACTGGCCGAGCTTTTCCGCCGCCTTCTGCGCGATCACGCGCATGACGATGTCGGAACTGCCGCCCGGCGGGAACGGCACGATGATGGTGATCGGCCGCGTCGGAAAATCATCCGCCGCATGCGCCACGGATGCCGTTGCGGCGAAAACAGCCGCGACAACGAAACGGGTGAAGGAACGGCGATTGGGATGCATGGAAAGCTCCGTTTCGTTGCGACGGGAGAGGATTATGTCACGGCGGCCGCGCGGCGCAGCCCCTCGAACATCGATGACTTGAGCAAGTAGGTCTTAAGTTTCACCGGATCGTCGGTGGTTCGCTTGAGATCGTCGAGCATAGCTTGGCGCTTGCCGTCGTCGCGTTCCAGCATCCGCGTGCGGTTGCGGTGCGCCTGCGCGATGATCTCCTCTTCCGCGATCGGCCGGCGCTGCCGCTCATAACGTTGCAGCAGCGCGGCGTCCGCGCCTTCGATCACCGCGACGAGTTTCTCGCACAGGTTGAAGGCGTCGTGGATGCCGCCGTTCATGCCCATGCCGCCGGACGGGCTGTTGAGATGCGCCGCATCGCCGGCGAGATACACCCGGCCGTGCCCGTAAGACGACGCGAGCCGACGATGGATACGATAGGGCCGTGTCTGCAACACGTCGATGCGGCCCGTATCCGGCACGATTTCGTGCAACAGTTCCTGCTGCATCTCGGGCTCGAGCGCCTGTTCCACCGTCTGTCCCTGACGCGGATAGAGACTGACGCGCCAGACATCCGGCAGGCGCAACAGACTGAAGGTGCCGCCCGGCTTCCAGCAATAGGAAACGTTGGACAGGCCTTCGAGCCGTTCATGGAACGGGAAATGCGTGGTCGCCAGAATCGTCGTCTCCGGATAAATGTCGCCGGAGAGTTCGATGCCGAGCGACTTGCGCACCACGCTGTGCGCGCCGTCGCAACCGATGACGTAATCCGCCGTCACGTCACGCTCGCCGTCTTCCGCAGCAACATGAACGGTCGCCGCGTCCGTCGTCTGGGTGACGCCAGTGACCGGCGACGAAAACGCCACCATGACATTCGGCAGAGCCTGCACCGCCGCCAGGACGAACTCGCAATATTTCGATTGCTCGCATTGCAGGCGATACGGATAATCGGTGTCGTCCCGCAGCACCGACAGGTCGAACACCGCGCGATCGCCGGAGGGGTGCATCCGGATCTGCCAGGTCGGGCATGTCAGCCCCGCCGCCAGCATCTGCGCGGTGATACCGAACGGCGACATCATGTCGAGCGTCGGTGGATGGAACGTCGAGGCACGCAGCTCATGCGAAATATCGTCGCCGGCCTCGAACACCGTGACCTTGATGCCCTTGTGTCCGAGCAGCAGCGCCGCCGTCAGCCCCACCGGACCGGCACCGACGATGACGACATGAGGCGAAGCCTTGCTCATGGCACCCCTCCGGGGATGGCCCACGGACGGCGAATGCGATCCTCGGCGGCGAATGTCGCGATCCTGTCGCGATAGGTTTCGGTCAGACCGATGTCATCCAGACCATTGATCAGCTTGGCACGACGCACCGGATCGACGATGAACGCATAAGTGTGGTTGCCGCAGAGGATGGTCTGGGTTTCGAGATCGACGGTCAGCGGCAGGTCCGGCGCGTGCGCCAGCATCGCGGAGATGTCCGCCGCTTCGGCGTCGGTGACGATGGCCGTCAGCAGCCCGTTCTGCACGGCGTTGCCGGAAAAGATGTCGCCGAACGACGGCGCGATGACGCAGCGAATACCGTAATCGACCAGCGCATAGACCGCCGCCTCGCGCGACGAACCGCAGCCGAAATTGCGCGCGCCGACGATGATCTTCGCATCGCGCCACGCCGGACGATTGAGCGGGAAATCCGCGACTTCATGGCCCGCAGAATCGAACCGCAGGTCGCGCAGCAGCGCATCGCCGATCCCCTCGGCGCGCGGCCGCTTCAGGAACCGCGCCGGCAACAACTGGTCGGTGTTCAGATTGATGATGTCGATCGGGCAGGCCGCGGCCGTCAGCCGGACGAACTTATCCATGATACGTCTCTGCCATCAATTCTCCATCCGCGCCGATTTCTTGTGACATCAATTCACCGTCGCACCCGACGCCTTCACGATCGGCGCCCAGCGCGCGATGTCCTCCCGGACGAAAGCGGCGAACGCGGCCGGCGTGTCGCCCACCGGCGTCGCGCCTTCGGTTTGCAGGCGCGCGCGCAAATCCGGATCGGCCAGCGCGCCGACGATGACGGCGTTCAGCTTTTCAGTGATCGCGGGCGGCAGCTTCGCCGGCCCGAACACGCCGAACCATGCAGTCGATTCAAAGCCGGGGACGGCCTCGCCGATCGCCGGCACATCCGGGAATGCCGGAAGCCGCTGCGCGCTGGTCACGCCATAGGCACGTAATGTGCCGGCGCGCACATGCTCGGCGCCCGTCACCAGACTGATGAACATGAGATCGAGTTGCCCGCCGAGCACATCGGTCAGCGCCGGTGCCGTCCCCTTGTACGGCACATTGAGCATGCGCACGCCGGTCATCAGCTTGAACTTCTCGCCGGCGAGATGCAGCGACGAACCGATGCCGCCGAGGCCGATGGTCAACTTGTCCGGCTGGGCCTTGGCCAGATCGATCAGCGCCTTGAGGTCTTGCGCGGGGACTTTCGGATTGCCGACCAGCAGGCTCGGCACCGTCGCGACCTTGGTGATCGCAGTGAAATCCGCCGCCGGATCGAACGGCAGCTTCGGATAAAGCGAGGCATTGATGGTGTGGCTGCTGAAGCTCACCAGCAGGGTGTAGCCGTCAGGCGCCGCTTTCGCGACCGTATCAGCGGCGAGATTGCCGCCGGCGCCGGGTCTGTTTTCGACGATCACGCTCTGCTTCAGCGCCGCCGCCATCGGCGTGGCGATGGCCCGCGCGATCGTGTCGGTGGTGCCGCCGGGCGGCGCGCCGACCAGGAGCTTCACCGGGCGCGCGGGATAGTCATCGGCGCGAACCGCCTGCGGTGCCAGCAGCAGGATCGCGGCCAGCATCAGGATGCGGCTGGGAAACATCATTGCCTGCTCTCCTCGATCGTGGTCATGGCTTGCGCCCCGCCAGCAGCGGACGCACATCGGCGAGATGGCCGGTGACGGCGGCGGCCGCCACCATCGCCGGCGACATCAGATGCGTGCGCGCGCCCGGCCCCTGCCGGCCGCGGAAATTGCGGTTGGTCGTCGAGGCGCAACGCTCGCCGGACGCGACCAGATCGCCATTGATGCCGACGCACATGGAGCAACCGGACTCCGCCCACTCCAGCCCCGCGTCGCGGAAAATGGCGTCGAGCCCTTCCTGTTCGGCCTGCTGCTTCACCAGCGACGAACCGGCGGAGACGAGCCCCGCCACCTTGCTGGTGCGGCCGGCGAGCACCGCCGCGGCGGCGCGCAAATCCTCGATCCGCGAATTGGTGCAGGAGCCGATGAACACCCGGTCCACCGCAATGTCGGTGAGCCGTGCGCCGGGCGCGATGCCCATGTAATCGAGCGCCTCGCGCAAATATTGTGCCCGCGCCTCGTTCGGTTCGCGCGCCGGATCGGGAACGCGGCCATCGATCGGCAGCGCATCCTCCGGACTCGTGCCCCAGGTCACGATCGGCGCAATGTCGGCGGCCGCGAGCGAAACCTCCGCATCGAAGCTGGCATCATCGTCGCTGCGCAGCGCGGACCAATCTTCGACCGCACGCGCGAACGCCTCACCGACTGGCGCGAACGGACGGCCCTTGAGATAGGCAAATGTCGTCTCATCCGGCGCGACGAGGCCGAGGCGCGCGCCGGCCTCGATCGACAGATTGCACAGCGTCAGGCGGCCCTCGATGCTCAGGCCGCGCACGGCCGAACCGGCGTATTCGATGGCGTGACCCGTCGCGCCGTCCGCTCCGATCCGGGCAATGATCGCCAGCGCCATGTCCTTGGCGGCAATGCCGGAGCCGAGCTTGCCGTCGACGGTGACGCGCATCCGCTTCGGCTTGCGCTGCCAGATGGTCTGCGTCGCCAACACATGCGCCACTTCCGACGCACCGATGCCGAATGCATAGGCCCCGAGTGCGCCATGGGTCGATGTATGACTGTCGCCGCAGACGATCAGCAGGCCGGGAAGCGTCAGCCCCTGCTCCGGACCGACCACATGGACGATGCCCTGCCGTGGATCGCTCAATCCGAACAGGCGGATGCCGTGCTTCGCGGTGTTGTCGTCGAGCTGCCGTACCATCCGCGCGATCTCGGGATTGGCGATGGTCGCGCGCGAGCCGCGCGTCGGCACATAATGGTCGGCGACGCCGAAGGTCAGTTCCGGATGCGCCACCGCGGCGCCGCGCCGCGCGATCTGGTCGAACGCGTGAAACGAGCCTTCATGCACATAGTGGCGGTCGACGAACAGCAGCGCCTCGCCATCGTCGCGGCGCACGATCTCGTGCGCGCTCCACAGCTTGTCGAACAAAGTCAGGCCGCTTGTCACATCGAAAGCCATGTCACATCGAAAACCGGGCCGGGTTCCCGGCAGTTGACGCCGAACTTGGTATGATAAATGATACTAATAACGGGAGACGTCAACACGCAACCCGGACAGACAACCCGGCCTTGGGAGACGCGTCGTGGCGGAGCAACTGGGCGAAGCGAAAGCGCGGCGGATCTATCTGATCCTGCGCGACCGCATTCTCAGCAACAGTTTCGCGCACGGCACCCGCCTGCCGACCGAGAACGACCTCGCGCGCTTTCATCGCGTGTCGCGCGTCACGGTGCGCCGCGCGCTGGAGGAACTGGCGCGCGAGCGGCTGATCGAGCGCCGGCGCGCCAGCGGCACCCGCGTCATCTACAAGCCGGAATCCGGGCCGCTCACCGCCGACATCACCGGTGCGCTGGCGACCCGCGCGGAGATGGGCAAGCGCACGACGATCAAGCTGCTGGCATTCGATTATGTGCCGTCGGCCGGACCGGTCGGCACCGCGCTCGGCCTGCCGCCGGAAGAAAAACTGCAACGCTCCGTGCGCGTGCGACAGTTCAAGGGCGTCGCCTTCTCCTATCTGACGACCCATGTGCCGGAACATATCGGCAAGACCTATTCCAGAACCGAACTGGCGAGCGGCCCGTTGCTGACCCTGCTGGAGCGCTCCGGCGTGCGGATCGAGCGCGCCACACAGCGCCTCGGCGCGGCGCTGGCCACGCCCGAGATCGCGCACGCGCTCGACGTGCGCACCGGATCGCCGCTGATCGAATTGACCCGCATCGTCTTTGATAAAGACGGACGTGGGGTCGAGCATCTGCACGCGCTCTACCGGCCCGACCGCTACACCTTCGAAATGGAGATGGAGCGCGCCGGCTCCAGCGGCGCACGGCGCTGGACGCCGGTGGCCAAGCGCGCGCGGAGCAAGACGCCCGGCAAAAAGGCTTCAAGCAATAAGAGTTCGCGGACGCAGAAGCCGCGCCACACAACATCACGCTGAATAGCAAACGATCGTGAACAGAGGGGAGAAACGCTCATGTCGCTGAACAGGCTCAATCGTCGCACATTCCTGCAATCGACCGCGCTCGGCGCGGCTGTCATCGCCGCCCCGTCGGTGCTGCGCGCGCAAGGCGCGCCGGTGAAGGTCGGCATCCTGCACCCGGTGTCGGGCGCGCTGTCCTATTCCGGCCAACAGGGCCGGCTCGGCGCGCAGATGGCAGTCGACGCCATCAACGCCGCCGGCGGGATCAAGGCGCTGGGCGGCGCTAAAATCGAAGCAATCCTCGGCGACGCGCAATCGACACCGGAAGGCGGCAACGCCGAAGTCGAGAAGATGAACAGCGCCGGTGTCAGCGCCATCGTTGGCGGCTACGCCTCGTCGATCTGCCTCTCGGCGAGCCAGACCGCGGCACGCTACGACCTTCCCTATGTGGTCGATGTCGGCGTGGTCGACAGCATCGTCACCCGCGGGCTGAAGAACACCTTCCGCTTCGGCCCCGGTTTCGGCGTCATCGCCAAAACCGCGCTCGACAACCTCGTCGCGATCAACGAGGCCGCCGGCAAGCCGGCGAAGACCGTGATGATCGTCCACGAGGATTCCGCGTTCGGCGCCGGCCTCGCCAAGCTCCTCAACGCGCAGCTGCCCGAACGCGGCTTCCAGATTCTCGAAACCATCGCGCATCCGACGCCGACCCGCGACTTCAACAACGTCGCGCTGAAGATCAAGGCACAGAACCCGGATATCGTCATCCCGGCGAACTACTACAATGAATATGTGCTGCTGGCCCGCACCATGCAGCAGCAGCGCATTCGCCCGAAGGGCATCTATTCGGTGCTCGGCGGCGCGGCCTCGTCGTACAAGTTCGTCAAGGAATTCCCGGACGCCGCCGAATACATCATGGACTGCAACCACTGGTTCGATCCGAAAAACCCGAAGGCGCAGGAACTGAAGAAGCAGGTGGAAGCCAAGGGGCAGTTCTACACTTACGAAGTCTATATGAACTATTCCTGCGTGCTGCTGCTGGCCGATGCCATCGAACGGGCGGCGAGTACCGACCGCGCCAAGATCATCGGCGCGCTGGAAAGCTCGACCTTCAGCGGCCACGTCATGCCTTATGGCCCGACCAAATTCGTCAATGGCCAGAACCAGGGCGCCGCGCCGGTCAACACCCAGGTGCTCAAGAAGGACATCGAGGTGATCCTGCCGGCTGCGTTCGCTTCGGCGAAAGCGGTGTTCCCGATGCCGCGCGCCTGATCTCTCTCACGGGCGGCCCGATCGGCCGCCCGCCCTTTCGAGTTTGCGTATGCTGTCGCCGGCCATTCTCTTTACCGCCGTCCTCAACGGGCTGATGACCGGCGCGATCTATGCGCTGGTCGCGCTCGGCCTGACGCTGATCTATGGCGTGCTGCACATCATCAACTTCGCGCACGGGGCGCTGCTGACTGTCGCGTTGTTCGCGGCGCTGATCGCCTACCAGACCTTCGGCATCGACCCGTATCTCGCCGCTTTCCTGCTCGCGCCGCTGTTCTTCGGCCTCGGCTATCTGCTGCAACGGCTGGTGATCGGACCGGCCGCACGCGGCGAGGACCGCAACATTCTGCTGGTCACGCTCGGTCTCGCGGTGCTGATCGAGAACGCACTTCTTTATGTGTTCCGCGCCGACACGCGGACCATCAACCTGCCCTATGCGTTCGAGGTGTTCGAGATCGGTCCCGCCGTCGTCGCGCTGCCGCGGCTGGCGGCACTCGGCGCGGTCGCGGTGACGACGCTGATCCTGTGGGCGATCATGCGCTACACCAGCACGGGGCGCGCGATCCGCGCCGTGGCGAAGGAAAAACTCGGCGCCCAGCTCGCCGGCATCGACGTCGCACATATTTATGCGGTGACGTTCGGCCTTGGTACCGCCTGCCTCGCTGTCGCCGCCTGCCTGCTGCTGCCGACCTATTACGTCAATCCCGGCGCTGGCAACGCCTTCGTGCTGGTCGCCTTCACCATCGTCGTCCTCGGCGGCATGGGCTCGCTCGTCGGCGCGCTGCTCGGCGGCTTGCTGATCGGTGTTGTCGAAAGCCTGTGCGGCTTCTTCCTCGGTGAATCGCTCGGGCAGATCGGGATCTTCACGATCTTCATTCTGGTGTTGCTGCTGCGCCCGCATGGCCTATTCGGAGAGGCGACGTGAAGGGCGTCGGCACCATCCTCGTCGTGGCCGCGCTGCTCGCCGCGGTGCCGCTATTCGGCGTATCCAATGTGACGCTGAACTTCCTCGTCACCGCGCTGATCATCGCGCTCGCCGGCCAGGGCTGGAACGTGCTCGGCGGCTACGGCGGGCAGTATTCATTCGGCCATGCCGCCTTCTTCGGCACCGGCGCTTATGTCTCGGCGATCCTGCAACTGCGTTACGGCGTCAATGCCTGGATCGCATTCGCCGCCGGCATCGGCGCGGGCGCGCTGGCCGGCGCGATCATCGGTGGCTTGAGCTTCCGCTCCGGCCTGCGCGGCTCCTATTTCGCGCTGGTGACGCTCGCCTTCGCCGAGGTTCTGCGCATCCTCGCCAGCGTCACGCCGATCACCGGTGCCGGTGTCGGCCTGCTGGTGAAACTCGATCTGCGGCCGGAAGCGTTTCAGTTCCAGAGCCGCGTGCCGTTCTACTGGATCATCCTTGCGCTCGTCACCGTCTCGCTGCTGATCGTGCGCGCGATCGAGAACAGCCGGTTCGGCGCCTATCTCGTCGCCGTGCGCGAGAACGAGGAAGCGGCGAAGGCGCTCGGCGTCAATGTCATCGCGGTGAAACTCGGGGCGATGGTTATCTCCGCCGCCATCGTCGCCGCGGCCGGCGGCTTCTATGTACAGTATTTCCTGTTCATCGACGCCGGCATCGCCTACGGCCCGTGGATCTCCATCGAAGCACTGCTGGCGCCGATCATCGGCGGCGTCGGCACCGTATTCGGACCGCTGCTCGGCGCGCTGGTCGTCAAGGTGCTGGGCGAAGCGGCAAAGCTCGTCACCGGCGATGCGCCGGGTCTCGATCTGATGATCTATGGCGGCGTGCTGGTGCTGGTGATCGCGCTGGCGCCGCGCGGCATCGCCGGCGTGGTCGCCGACCTGCGCGCCCGTATCGTCCGGCGCAAACCGGAGGCAAAACCGGAACAACCCACGGCGGGGCATCATGTCTGATCCCGTGATGCTGCGCGTGGAGACGATCAGCAAGCGCTTTGGCGGGCTGCTCGCCGTCGACGGCGCGAGCTTCGACGCGCAGGCCGGACGCATCACCGCCCTGATCGGGCCCAACGGAGCCGGCAAGACCACGCTGTTCTCGATCATCTCTGGCTTCCAGCCGCCGACCTCCGGGCGCGTTCTGTTCGAGGGCGAGAATATCGTCGGCGTGCCGCCACATCGCCTCGCGCAACGCGGCATCGCCCGCACCTTTCAGATCGTGCAGCCGTTCGCCGGGCTCACCGTGCGCGAGAACATCGCGGTGGGCGCACATCTGTCGCAACCGCGCCGCGCCGATGCGCTGGCCGCCGCCGACGAGATCGCTGCCCGCGTCGGCCTCGCCGACCAGCTCGACAAGCCCGCCGCCGGTCTCACAGTCGCCGGCCGCAAACGGCTTGAACTCGCCCGCGCACTGGCGCTCAAACCGCGTCTGCTGTTGCTCGACGAGGTGCTCGCCGGTCTTAATCCGTCGGAAGTGCGCGACATGGTGCCGGTCATCCGTGGTCTGGTCGATCAGGGCATCACCGTGATCATGATCGAGCACATCATGCACGCCGTGATGAACCTCGCGCAGCACGTCCTCGTGCTGTCCGAAGGCAGGATCATCGCCGGCGGCACGCCGAGCGAGATCGCCGGCAATCCGCATGTTGTCGAGGCCTATCTCGGCCGCGGTGCGGCGCAGCGGATGCTGCAAGCGGGAGCAGCCTATGGTTGAGCCTGTGCCTGATCCGATCCTTGCCGTCGAAAACCTGCGCTCCGGCTACGGCATCACCGAAGTGTTGCGTGGCGTCGATCTCACCATCCACCGTGGCGAGATTATCGCCGTACTCGGCTCCAACGGCGCCGGAAAATCCACACTCAACCGCACGCTGTCCGGCATCAACCGCGCTTGGAGCGGCAGCATCCGCTTTGCCGGCACAGCGATCGAGCGCGACAGTCCAGCCCGCATTGTCGCCCGCGGGCTGATCCATGTACCGGAAGGCCGTCGCGTATTCCCAAACCTGTCGGTGCGGGAAAACCTCGACCTTGGCGCTTATCGGCGCGGCGGCGGCCGTAGCCGCGACACACTCGCCCGCGTGTTCTCGATTTTCCCGCGCCTATCCGAACGGCAGAACCAGCGCGCTGGTACGCTCTCCGGCGGCGAGCAGCAGATGCTGGCCATTGGCCGCGGGCTGATGGCCGACCCGCAACTGCTGATCCTCGACGAACCGTCGCTCGGCCTGTCGCCGCTGCTGGTGGAAGAATTGTTCGCGCTGATCCAGACCATCAACGCGGAAGGCATCGCCATCCTGCTGGTGGAGCAGAACGTGGTGCAGAGCCTCGACGTGGCGCAACGCGCCTACGTGCTCGACAACGGCCAGTTCGTGCTGCAAGGCGACGTCGCCACGCTGCGCGACAATCCCGATCTCAAGCGAACCTATCTGGGAATGTGAGATGACCGACAAAACCCTGCGAGAACGCCTCGCGCGCAAGCCCATCACCGTCGCGCCCGGCGTCTATGACGCCTTCACCGCGCATGTGGCGGAGGCCGTGGGCTTCGGCTGCGTCTATCTCACCGGCGCCGGCATCGCCTATACCCGCCTCGGCCGACCCGACATCGGTCTCGTCGGCATGAGCGAAGTCGCGGAAACGCTGGCCCTAATCCGCGACCGGATCAAAAGCCATATCATTGTCGATGCCGACACCGGCTACGGCAACGCGCTCAACGTCATGCGTACGGTGCGGCTGTTCGAGCGCGCCGGCGCATCGGCAATCCAGCTCGAGGATCAGGATTTTCCGAAACGCTGCGGCCATCTCGACGGCAAGGTGCTGATCCCCGCCGACGAGATGTGCGGCAAGATCCGCGCCGCGGTCGATGCGCGGCACTCCCGCTACACGCTGATCATCGGCCGTACCGACGCCGTCGCCGTCGAAGGCGTCGATCGCGCGCTGGAGCGTGCGGAACGTTATCGCGAGGCCGGCGCCGATGTGCTGTTCGTCGAGGCGCCGAAGCAGCGCGACGATCTCGCACGCATCGCCAAGGCGCTCGGCAGCAAGACGCCGCTGCTCGCCAATATGGTGGAAGGCGGCAAGACGCCGCCACTCGCCGCGTCCGAGCTTGAAGCCATCGGCTTCTCGCTGGTGATCTTCCCCGGCGGCATCGCCCGCGCGCTTGGAAAGATGGCGACCGACTATTACGGCTCGCTGGCGAAGAACGGCACGACCGAGCCGTTCCGCGACCGCATGCTGGATTTCGATGGCCTCAACGCTCTGCTCGGCACGCCGGACATGGTCGCGCTCGGCCAGAGCTACGATCCGACCCAAAAGGGGTGAAGCAGTCCGTGACCACGCTCGACCCCATCACCCTTGATCCCGTGACGCTCGATCCCGTAACCCTTGCCGTGCTCAACGGCCGCCTCGTCCAGATCGCCGACGAGATGGACGCGACGCTGTTCCGCTCCGCGTTCAATCCGATCATCGCCGAGGCGCACGACGCCTGCCACGGCCTCTATCATGCCGAGACCGGCGCGACGCTGGTGCAGGGCACGTCCGGCCTGCCGATCTTCGTCGGCGCCATGGCCTTCGCGGTGAAGGCCGTGATCGACAAAGTAGCGCGCGACGGCGGTTTGGACGCCGGCGACACGTTCCTGTTCAACGATCCCTATGACGGTGGCACGCATCTCAACGACTTCCGGTTGATCCGGCCGCTGATGCGCGGCGGCCGCGTATTCGCCTGGCTCGCCTCGGTCGGCCACTGGCTCGATGTGGGCGGCAACGTGCCGGGCAACTTCAACGCCAAGGCGACAGAGAGCTTCCAGGAAGGTTTCCGCATTCCGCCGGTGAAGCTGGTGCGTGCCGGCGTACTGCAACAGGACGTGGTCGATATCCTCGCGGCCAATACGCGCGTGCCGCAGTCCAATTGGGGCGACCTCAACGGTCAGCTCAACGCGCTCGATCTTGGCGAACAGCGGCTCAACGCCCTGCTCGACGAATATGGCGACGACACGGTGCTCTCCGCCTTCGCGGCGTTGAGCGCACGCGCCGAGACGCTGATGCGCGCCAATATCGCCGCGCTGCCGGATGGCCATTACCGCTACGACGATTTCCTCGACAATGACGGCGTCACCGACACGCCGCTGCCGATCGCGCTCGATCTCACCATCGCCGGCGACCGGATGGCGCTCGACTTCTCGCGTTCAGCTGCGCCGTGCGAAGGGCCACTCAACATCTCCCGTGCCACCACCATCGCCTGCTGCTATGTGGCGCTGAAGCATCTGTTCACCGAAGTGCCGGCCAATGCCGGATGCCTCGCGCCGATCGACTTCGTGGTGCCGGACACCACCCTGCTCGGCGCGTCGGCGCCGAAGCCGGTCGGCGGTTACACCGAAACCATCCTTCGCGTCATCGACGTGATTTTCGGTGCGTTCGCGCAAGCCGCGCCAGAGCGCGCCAACGGCAGCCCATTCGCCACCATCAACGCGCTGTCGCTCGCCGGCTGGCGCGAGCACGGCCGCCGCTGGGTGATGTTCTGTTTCTTCGGCGGCGGCCTTGGCGGCAATCCGGAAGGCGATGGCCTCAACCATGGCAACAACCCGATCTCGACCGCAACGATCCCGCCGGTGGAAATTCTTGAATCGCTTTATCCGGTGATGTTCACGCAATGGGCGCTGCGGCCCGATTCCGCAGGCCCCGGCCAGCATCGCGGCGGGCTTGGCGCGATCTATGAAGTCGAAGCGCTGGCCGACAGCGGCGCGGAGGTGTTCATCCTCGGCGAGCGCGGCAAATATCCGCCATTCGGTGTCAACGGCGGCGGACCGGCGGCGCTCAACCGCTTTATCTATGAAACAGACGCGGGTGAGAAAACACCGCCGCTCATTTCGAAGGCCACCGATATTCGTCTCAAGCGCGGCCAGAAGGCGCGGCTGGAAACGCCGGGCGGTGGCGGCTTCGGCGATCCGGCGGCGCGCGATCCGCAACGCGTCGCCCGCGACGTACGGCTCGGGTATGTCTCTCCGGTGGCCGCAGCGCGCGACTACAAGGTATCGATCAGGAACGACGGAACGGTGGATGACGCTGCAACAGCCGTGCTCCGCAAGGAGCACCGCACATGAGCAGGCCCACCTCCATCGTCGGCGTCGATGTCGGCGGCACCTTCACCGACCTCTTCATGTTCGACGCGGCAGCGCGTGGCTTCCGCACCGCCAAAGTGCCGTCGCAACGCGGCGATGAATCGCGCGGCTTCCTCAACGGGCTGAACGCGCTCGGTGGCATCGCCGCCATCGGCTCGATCGTGCACGGCACCACCGTCGGCACGAATACACTGCTGGAGCGGCGCGGGCCGAAGGTCGGTGTCATCACCACCAAGGGCTTCCGCGATGCGCTGGAGATGCGCCGACGTGACCGGCGCCAGACCTGGGGATTGTGGGGCGATTTCGTGCCGGTCGCGGAGCGCGATTTGCGGCTCGAGGTGAACGAGCGGACGCTCGCCGACGGCAGTATCCGCGTCGCCGTCGATCCGGCCGAGGTGAAAGCCGCCGCGCAGCAGTTGCTCGCGAGGGGCGCACAGAGCGTCGCGGTCGTGTTCATCAACGCCTACGCCAATGCGGAAAACGAGAAGCGCGCGCTCGACGCCGTCCGCAGCGTCTGGCCCAATGATTTCGTCACGGCCTCGCACGCGGTGCTGTCGGAGATCCGCGAATTCGAACGCACCTCGACGGCGGCGCTGAACGCCTATCTGCAGCCGGTCGTCGCGTCCTATCTCGGCAAGCTCGAAGGCACGCTGGTTGCCCAGAATTTCCCCGGCCAGTTGCAGATCGTGCAGTCGAACGGCGGCATCATGTCGACTGACACCGCGCGGCGGCTGCCGATCCGCACCGCGCTGTCCGGGCCGGCCGCCGGCGTCGTCGCCGGCATGGCGATTGCGCGATCCGCCGGCTTCGACAATGTCATCACCTGCGATCTCGGCGGCACGTCGTTCGACGTCTCCGTGATCGTTAACGGCACGGCGTCGGTGGCGGCGCAGACCACCATCGATTTCGGCATGGTGATCCGCACGCCGATGATCGAGATCACCACCATCGGCGCCGGCGGCGGCTCGATCGCTTCGGTGGACCGCAGCGGTCTGCTGCAGGTCGGGCCTGAAAGCGCGGGCTCAGTCCCCGGCCCGGTCTGCTACGGCCAGGGCAACACGCGCCCGACCTTGACCGACGCGCAGGTCGTGCTCGGCCGCATCAATGCGACGCGGCCGATCGGCGGCGAACTGAAATCGCTCGATGTCGCCGCCGCACGCGCGGCGATTGTGACACATGTCGGCACGCCGCTTGGGATCGACGCCGAAGCGGCCGCCGCTGCGATCCTGCAGGTGGCGGAGGCGCGGATGGCCGGCGCGATCCGGCTCGTCTCCATCGAACGCGGCCACGATCCGGCGAAGTTCATCGCCATGCCGTTCGGCGGCGGCGGCGCACTGCATGTCTGCGCACTGATCCGGCAGGTCGGGCTGAAATGCGCGCTGGTGCCACGCTTCCCCGGCAACACCTCCGCGATCGGCTGCGTGCTCGCCGATGTCCGCCACGATAGCGTGCAAACATTGAACCTGATGCTCGATACGCTCGATACGGCAGCGTTGACCACACGCATGCGCGACGCCGCATCGGAAGCCGCTAGCGTCGTCGAAACCTCCGGCATTCCGGTCGAACGCGTCGACGTGGTGCACGAATTCGACGTCCACTATCTCGGCCAGACACACACCGTTCGCGCACCGGTCGCGCTGCCGGCTTCAGGCGATGTCACGCGCGAGGCGATCCGGGCCGCGTTCGAGACCTCCTATCGCGCGTCGTTCAGCCGGCTGCTGACAGGTCTGCCGGTGCGGATCGCGGCGATGCGCGTGGCGGCCATCGGGCGCAGACCGTCGTTCGATTTCTCGATCTTCGCGCCACCGGCGGCCGCATCGCTCGAAGCCGCGCGGCGGCCGTCCCGCCCGGTGTGGTTCGACGGCGGTGTGCGCGAGACCCAAATCTGGTCCCGGCTCGATCTTCCGGCCGGAAGCGTGATCGAAGGCCCGGCGATCCTCGAACAGCCGGACGCCACCACCGTGATCGAGCCCGGCTTCACCGGGCGGCTGGACGATCTCGGCAATCTGATCGTGGAGCGCCCATGACCGACAAAGCCCGCACCGCATTGATCCTTGGCGATCTGCAAAACGATTTCCTGCATCCGAACGGCGCCTACGGCCGTGCCGGGCAAAGCGCGCCGGCGATCGCCGCGCTCCCCGCGCGGCTCGCGCCGCTGGTGGCCACCGCGCGCGACAACGGCGTGCTGATCGTCGCTACGTTATTCACGCTGGTTCCCGGCCGCGGCGGCGAGCCGATCATCTCGCCGCATCTCAAGGCGCTGCGGCCGTTTTTGGCGGAAGGCGATTTCATGCCCGGCTCGTGGGGCCAGCAGGTGATCGACGAACTCACGCCGATCGATACCGCGGTCGAGAAGATCGCCTACTCCGCCTTCCACGCCTCGCGACTGGAATGGGTGCTGCGCAAATGCGGCATCGAGGATCTCTATTTCACCGGCATCGTCACCAATGGTGGCGTGGCGTCATCGGTGCGCGACGCGCATGTGCGGGAATTCCATTGCACGGTGATCGAGGATGGCTGCGCCGCCTTCACCGAGGAATTGCACCGCGCGGCAATCGACGGATTGCGGCCGGTGGCAAAGATCGTCACCGTCGCTGACGCGATTGCCGCCTTCAACAGCTGAGCCGATACAGGCTCAAGCTTTTTCGGCGCGGAGCAGGATATCGCACAGCGTGTCCGACATCCGCTCGATGTCGCGCAGATCGTTGAGCCGTCGGTTGATGACGAAGCCGTCATAGGCCATCAGGAACAGGTTCGACAGAACTGCGTAGGCATCGTCACCGCTTTTGCCGGGCAGCGCCTCGCGCAGCATGATCATCAGCCGTTCTTCGGCCCATTGCAGCAGTTGCGCCGGCTTTTTCTGCTTGGGATCGGCGGACGCCAGCGCCTCGATCAGACTGTTGGCCATGCCGATATTTTCCATCGGAATATCGCGCCAGACGCCGAGCAGGATCGCCCGCAATTTATCGCGCGGCGTTTTCAGCCTGGCGACGCGCTGCTCCAGCCGGGTGAAGGATTCCTTGTACCAGGGCTCTTCCACCGCATAGAGCAGGTGCAGCTTCGAGGGGAAATAAGAATAGAGGCTGCTGACTCCGACGCCGGCGAGATCGGCGATCTCCTGCAAGGTCGTGTCGTGATAGCCCTTCTGCGAAAACAGGTCGTGGGCGCTGTCGAGGATCGCCTGCTGGACGAATTTCTTTTTGACCTGAACCACGAGAGAACCGGACTGTTAGAGCGGGATCGCCATCGGCACGTGCGTTCCGTCGCAATTCACCAGATCGACCCGCTTCAGCCTGATCCGGAACGAATCGTCGGCGAGAGCAAGATGATAGGTGTGGCGGCCGGAGTAAATCCTCTGTTTGTCGGCCTGATGCTCGATGCACACGAATGCAGCCTGGACCGTATAATCGCCGTCCTCCCCGGACTGCGCTTCGATGTTGCTGACCAGATGGGTGGTGCGCGGCATCGGCGTCAGCACCAGCGCCCGCTCCTCCAGCAGCCGCTGTACCCGGATCGACAGGATGCCGTGATCCTCGTAGACGATCGACGCGACGTTGAGCGGATCGGTCTGGCCAGGCTGACTTGGCATCCAGTAGATGCCCTGCGGCTCGTAGAGTTTCAGCCATCCCTCGAAGTCGCCGCCGTCGAGCAGCTTCGCCTCGTCGTGCAAAAACGACTCGATCCGGCGCTGGGTCTGATAGTCGAGCATCATGCCGCCTCGGCCGTGAGATAGTTGACCCAGGCCTGGAACTGCACCCGCATCGGCATCTCACTGGCGAGGCCGGACACCGCGCCGGCCGCTTCCGCACGATCACCACCGAGGCCGCGCGAGAAATCGACCCACGGACCATCGTCGCGTTCCAGCCCCTGCTGACAACGCTCCAGCATCTCGACGTCATCGGAGAGGATCATCGATGCTGGCGAGCCCAGCGTGGTGAGGAAGCGGATCGACCGATGGAACATCTCGTCGGGCGCGCCCTTGAGCCGGAAGCAGAAGATGCGCACCAGCGAGCGATCGACGCCGAGCGGCGTCACCACGCGCATCTGCTGATATTGCGCGTTAATGATCAGGTTCGGGTAGATGATGTTGTTGAAGCGGTTCATGCCGAGAACGGCGTTGGCCTTGTCCTCGCCGAGCCGAGCCGCCAGCGCCGCGCGATAACGCGCGATCACCGGATCGGTCTGCTGGTTCGACAGCACGCCCTTGTTGTAGAAGTTCGTCATATAGGTGTGGCCGGCGGCGAGGCCGTTGAGCTGGATGCCCTCCCATTCCTCGTAGCCGAAGCCGTTGGCCATCAGCATTTCCCGCGTCTGATCCTGATCGAGGATCGAGGCATTGGCGGGGGCGCGGCGCGCCGGCATGACCGACGAGGAGTGCACGAAGCTCGGATGGAAAATGTCGTTGGCGTTCTCCATATGCAGCTTCCAGTTGCCGCGATACTCCATGGAGAAGCTGGAATCCGCCATCTCGATCTCGCCGTCGGGCGCGCGATCGACCAGATTGTCAATCACATCGGTCATTTCGCCGAGATGCGTCGTTAGCGGCTCGGGATTCGGATTGAGTGTCGCGAACACGAAGCCGCGATAGACGGCGATCTGCTCGAACCGCTGCATCTGATTGAGCGGGTCATTGAGATCGAATTCGGCCGGATAGCTCTTGCGATGCGGCACCGACGACAGCGAACCGTCCGGGCGAAACACCCAGGCGTGGTACGGACAACTGAACAGGCGGCTGGTGCCGCGCTCGGACATGCACAGTCGCGCGCCGCGATGCGGACAGCGATTGCGCAGCACGTTGATGCGGCCATCATCACTGCGGGTTACCAGCACTTCATGATGGGCTAGCCGCGTGCGGACAAAATCGCCGGACTTCTTGAGCTGGCTTTCGTGCGCCACATAGATCCAGAGACGGCTGAAAATCCGCTCCATCTCCAGTTCGAAAACGGCCGGATCGGCGTAAGCACGGCGGTGCACGCGGTTGGGCTGCACCAGGGCGCGAATATCCTCCGCTGTGGGTGCTGTGACCGTTGCTTTATCCTTGCCGTTCATCATGGTCGCCTCACTTCCGCGCTCTCTCGCGCGCATCCACAGATCAGTTCAGAAGCTCGCCAAAAATGTCCGCATAAGCAGGGCAAATCTCAAATCCCGTGCCCGGCGCATCCGGCAGGGTCGCCATGCCGTCGTGCAACGGCAGACCCGCCGTAATCCGGCCGAACAGGCTCGTATCGTCCATCGCCACTTCGGCGAGGCCGAGACCCAGACCGGCGACGCCGTGCACCGCGAACAGATGCCCGGCATGCGGCGCGCAACGCGCACGATCCCAGCCCTGCGCGCGCATTTCATCGAGGATGCGGCGATATTCGACGATGCCGTAACTCAGCGAAATGTCGAACTGCAGCAGGTCGCGGTCCGCGCGCAGACCACCATGGCGCAACAGGTTACGGGCATCGTCGCGCGAGAACAGATTCTCGCCGGTCGCCAGCGGCAACGGCGACAACGCTGCGATCTCGCGATGCAGATCGAAATCGAGCGGATGCACCGGCTCCTCAATCCAGGCCAGCGGCCGGTCCTTGAGCGCGTCGAGATAATCCACGGTCTGGTCGCGGCTGAACATGCCGTTGCCGTCGACCGCGAGCGTCATTCCCGACGACAGAAGCGCGAGTACGGCATCGATGCGCACCATGTCGTCCTTGAGCGAGGCACCGCCGATCTTGATCTTGAAACGGCGGTGGCCCTTGCCGATCGCGCGTCTCACATCGTCGCACAGTGCCGGAACATCGTCGGCATCGCGATAGTGTCCACCGCTGGCATAGAGCGAGATCCTGGCCGACGCCGATACATCGTCATCGTCATGGCGCGCGAGCGTACGCCACAGCGGCTCATCCCGATGTTTCGCCACCAGATCCCATAACGCGGCATCGATCAGGCCGACCGCTCCGCAGCGCTCACCATGACCGCCGGCTTTTTCGTCGGTCATCACCACGTCCCAGGCGCGGTGCGGGTCGATGCCGCCGTTACCGTCGTCATAGCGCGACGGATCGGCCGCCAGCAGCCGCGGAATGAAACGCTCCCGCAACAATCCGCCGTGGCCGTAGCGTCCGATGGAATCGAAGGCAAGGCCAATCAGCGGTCGGCCGTTACGCATGCCGTCAGTCTCGATGCAAAGCGCGCTCGCCGTCATCGCACCAAATCCGATGCTGGCATTGCGAGTGGCGGCCGCGAGTTGCACCGTGCGCTCCCTGACGACGGTGATGCGCATCATCCTTCTTTCGTCTGACGCCAGTCGTGCGGCGAGACATCGAACACGACGCCGTTGACGTCCTTGTATTTCTTCTCGGCATCCACGCCGGGATACTTCGGCAACTGCATGAAGAATTCGCCGCCATTCTGCTTGATCTTGTCGGCGATCTTGTCCTCGTCCTCGACGAGGAAACCGATATGATGCAGCCCGGCCCAATCGGGGCCGCCCTTGCCGCCCTTGGTACCTTCGGGGAAATGCAGCAAGGTCAGATTGACGACACCGTCGGACAGCGACACGGCATTGCCGATCGGGCTCTCGGTGGCACTGACGCGCTGAAGATCGAATACGTTCTCATAGAAGGCCGCGGCCTTTTCGAGATCGGGTACCTGGATGGCGATATGCCTGATCTTGCCCATGACGGTCTCCGTTGTGGCTGGCAATGACCCAATACTGGGAACGGGAAACAGCGATCGAAAGACGATAACAGTATCCGCACGATATAATCTTCTTCGGTTTTGAACAAATAAAATCGAACGACGGGCTGCGCCGTGCCGGTCCATTCGGCAATTTCCCTCTCGCGACAATGACTTCGCCCGGCGAAATTCGCCCTGATGAAGCGAAAAACAACGATACAGCAGTTGTTTTTGACAACGATGCTGCAGCAGCAAAATACGCGCGCTTCCATTATCGCCGGTGCGGGCGCATGTGCAGCATTTTGTTGCAGCGCCGCAAATATTTGCCGAAATTAAATTCGCTTTTGGCGCACGAAGTATCTTGACGGTATTTTAGACTAATAAGATGGTAGCGAGCCTGTATTTTTTCTAAACCGAAGGAGATTTGATTATGCTGGCTTCGCGTCGGATCCCCCTCCAGTCCCTTCGGCTCACAGCCGCTGCCGCAATCGGCGCGCTGCTGGTGTCCGGCCTCGCCGCGACGGCGCAGGAAGTGACTCTGAAGGCGGCGGTGTTCGTGCCGCCCTCCACCACTTATGGCGTTCCGTTCAAGCGCTTCGTTGATCACGTCAACGAAACCGGCAAGGGCACGTTGCAGATCCGCATCGTCGGCGGCCCCGAAGCGGTGCCGGCCGATGGCCAAGCCCAAGCTTTGAAGACCGGCGTGCTCGACATCGCCTCGATCCCGCCGGCCTATTACAAAAGTCTGATGGTCGAGGGCGACGCGCAAATCCTTTCCGACCTGTCAGTGGCTGAGCAGCGCAAATCCGGTGCTTACGACTATCTCAGCAAGCTCGCGGCCGAGCGATTTGGCGCGTTCTATCTCACGACTTACGGCGTGGGCGTGCCGTTCCATCTCTACGTGACCAAGGACATGCCGGTCGCGAAGATTGACGATCTGCGGGGGCAGCGATTCCGGGGCCAGCCGAACTATAACGCGCTGTTCAAGCACTACGGCATCACCAGCGCGAACATTGCCGCGCCGGAAGTCTACACCGCGCTGGAGCGCGGCACGGTGCAGGGCTACGGCTGGCCGCTGTGGGGCATCGACGACTTCGGCTGGCAAAAGCTCACCAAGGTCCGCGTCGATCCCGGCTTCTACAACGTGATCGTCAATATCCTCATGAACAAGAGCAAGTACGACTCGCTCTCCGCGGCGCAGCGCAAGGTGCTCGACGACGCTGTTGTCTGGTTCGAGAAAGCCAACGAGCAATACACCGCCGACAAGACCAAGGAGACGCTCGACATGCAGGCCAAGGCCGGCATCAAGAGCGTGAACTTCGGTCCCGAATTCAAGAAGGTCGCGGTCGATGTCTACTGGGATGACCTGAAGAAACTGAGCCCGGCCAATATCGACAAGCTCAAGAGCATGCTCACCAAGTAAATCAGCCGAAAACAGCAGGCGCGAGACATCCGCAGCATGCAGATCATCTTCTGGCTCAACGGTTGGCTGGTGCGGATTCTCAGCGTGCTGGCCGTCGCGGTGATTGCCGCGATGACGCTAGGCATCAGCGCCGAGGTGATCCTGCGGATGTTTTCGTTCCCGTCGATCGTCGGCTCGATCGAGCTGACGGAATACGGGCTGTTCATCTCCACCTTCTTCGTCGCGCCCTATCTGCTGCGGACCAACGAGCATATCCGCGTCGATATCGCCATGTCGCGCACGACACCGGAAACGGCACGCCGGGTCGAACTCGGCGTGCTGGCCGTGATCATGCTGATCTCGATCATCACCGGCGTCGTCGGCACGGCGATCATGCTCGACAATGCGCGCAACGGTACGCTGATCTTCAAGGATCTGATCTTCCCGCAATGGTGGCTGGACTGGATCATCCCGCTGACCTCGCTCGCCATGATGCTGCAGGCCCTCGAATTGTTCGTGACACTGTGGAACAGCACACATCCGGTTTCGCATGAGCCGAGCGAGCATGTGCCGGGCATCCGGCCGGAGGAAATGCCGTGAGCTGGGCTTCCATCCTCTCGGTTATGTTCGCCTCGAAGGTCGGCCTGCTGTTGACTGCGCTGCCGGTCGCCTTCGTCTTTTTCATCATCAATATCGTCGGCTCCTATCTCATCTTCGGCGGATGGGCCGGCCTCGAACAGATGGTTCGCAACGAACAGTTATCGGTGGCGCAATTCTCGCTGGTGCCGATCCCACTGTTCGTGCTCATGGGCGAGGTGCTGTTCCATACCGGCCTCGCCATGAAATCGGTGGACGCGGTCGATGCAGTGATCCGTCGCGTACCGGGCCGTCTCGCGGTCGTCGCGCTGGTGGCCGGCACCATCTTCTCGGCGATTTCCGGCTCAACCATCGCCACCACGGCGATGCTCGGTTCGCTCCTGCTGCCGCAGATGCTCAAGCGGAACTACGAGCCGAAAACCGCGATGGGGCCGATCCTGGCGATCGGCGGCGTCGACATCCTGATTCCACCCTCGGGGCTTGCGGTGTTGCTTGGCAGTCTCGCCGGCATTTCGATCTCCGGCCTGCTGGTCGGCGGTATCGTCCCCGGCCTGATCCTGTCGGCCTTGTTCATCGGCTACGTGGTGCTGCGCTGCTGGCTCAACCCGGCGCTCGCGCCGGTCTATGAGGACGAGAATGCGCCGAAGAGACATCCGTGGGTCAATCTGATCATCACCGTGGTGCCGCTGATCGGCGTATTCGCCATCGTCGTCGTCAGCATGACCAGCGGGTGGGCGACGCCGACCGAATCGAGCGCACTCGGCGCGCTTGCGACCGTGATCCTTGCTGGCTGCTACGGCAGCCTGACCCGCGAAAATCTGTGGAAGTCCCTGATGGGGACGATCTCGATTTCCGGCTCGCTGCTGTTCATCATCGTCGGCGCCACCACCTTCGCACAGCTTCTGAGCTTCTCCGGCGCGACCGCCGGCCTCGTCGCGGTGATCGAAAGTTCGGGCCTGCCTCCGACCGCCGTGCTGATCGGGATGCTGGCGATCCTGCTGATCCTCGGTTTCTTCATCGACCAGACCAGCATCATGATGATCACGCTGCCGTTCTACATGCCGCTGTTGCGCAGCATGGGCGTCGATCTGGTCTGGTTCGGTATCCTCTATCTGCTGTGCATGCAAATCGGCCTGCTGACGCCACCGTTCGGCCTGTTGCTGTTCGTGCTCAAGGGGGTTGCACCGCCCGGCATTACGGTCGGCATGATCTACCGCGCCGCCATTCCCTATGTCTGGCTGACGATGCTGATGATGGCGCTGATCTTCATCTTTCCGAGCATCGTCACCGCTTTCGTGACAAACTGACGGCGTGACAATCCGAGGCATGCCGCGATGAAGGCGCCGATTTTCACCTATCGCCGGCCCGACGATCTCGACGGGGCGCTGGCCCTGCTCGCCGACCATGCCGGCGAGGCGCAGGTACTGGCCGGCGGACAGAGCCTGATGCCGACGCTCAACATGCGGCTGTCGTCGCCCGGTATGCTGGTCGACATCAACCGGATCGCGTCATTGCGCGGCATCGCCGATCGTGGCGAGGCGATCCGCGTCGGCGCACTGGTGCGTCACGCCGAGGTTGCGGAATCATCGCTAATGGCGGCGCGCATCCCACTGATCGCGCTGGCGATGCCGCACGTCGCGCATATGGCGGTTCGCAACCGCGGCACCACCTGCGGCAGCCTCGCCCTCGCCGACCCCTCCGCGGAGATGCCCGCGGTCGCCGTGGCGCTCGATGCGCGAATTGTCCTCAACAAGCGCGGCGCGACGCGCACCGTGTCCGCCCGCGCTTTCTTTCAGGGGCTGTATCAGACAGCGCGCGACGACGACGAGATGATCACCGAAATCCTGTTCCCTGTGGCCCGAAAAAACCAAATATTCGGCTTTGCCGAACTCAGCCGACGCCACGGTGACTTCGCCACGGTCGGCGTCGCGGTTCGCGCGCGGCACATAGTGGGCGCGCTCGACGATCTGTCCGTGGTGTTTTTCGGCTCCGAACCGGCTCCGCTCCTCAGTCCAGGCGCGCGGGATATTATCCTTGCTGCGGATTGCACCGACACAACCCTCGCAGACGCCGCCCGCGCCATGACCGCCGACATGGAGCCGATGGATAACCAGCAGGGTCGCGGCGAAACCAAACGCAAACAAGCGGCCGTGCTGCTGCAGCGCACGTTGCGCGACATGCTCGGGCGGGCCCGTATCCGATCATCAGATGTCTGAGCGTCATTCCATCACTCTAACGTTGAATGGCACGGTCATATCGGCCAAGGTCGACGCACGTACGCATCTTGCCGATTTCCTGCGTCAACACCTGAGGCTGACTGGCACCCATATCGGCTGCGAGCACGGCGTGTGCGGCGCCTGCAATGTGATGCTCGACGGCCGCTCGGCCCGCAGTTGCCTGATGCTCGCCGTGCAGGCCGACGGCGCAGTGATCGAGACCGTGGAGGGCTTGACTGCCTCCGGCATCATCGCCGATCTGCAGCAGGAATTCGTCGCCCGGAACGCACTGCAGTGCGGTTACTGCACGCCGGGTATCCTCATGACCGCGACAGAATTGCTGTCGCGCACGCAACCCAACCGCGCGGAAATCCGTGACGCGCTCTCCGGCAACTACTGCCGCTGCACCGGCTATCACGCCATTGTCGACGCCATTGAGGCGATCGCCACCCGCCGTGCCGAGGCCGCATCGTGAATTCCGGCGACCCGCGCAATGTCCCCCGCCGCGAGGCGGCCCGTCTGGTGGCCGGCAAAGGCCGCTACACTGACGACATTGACGCGGGCGACGTCGGCCATATCGCTTTCGTGCGCAGCCCCTATCCGCATGCGCGCATCGACAGGATGAATTGCGATGCCGCACGGGTAGCGCCTGGCGTCATCGCGGTCATCACCGCCGACGATCTCTCAGCCGTCTGCAAGCCCTGGGAGACACGACTCGCCCTGCTGCCGACGCATCTCTCACCGGAGCAAATCCCGCTTGCCCGCGACGAAGCCTGCTGGCAGGGCGAAGCTGTTGTCGCCATCGTCGCCAAAACACGCGCCCAGGCCGAAGACGCCTGCGAACGGGTGGAAATCGACTGGACCGAACTGCCTGCCATAGCCGACCTGGACAGCGCCGCCGCGGAGGATGCGCCGCCGGTGAAATCCGGCATGCCGAACAATCTCGGTCTCGATCATGGCATCAGCACCGGCGACCCCGATGCCGCATTTCGCGACGCAGCCGCCGTCGTCGAGCATGATTTCACATTCTCGCGGCAGACCGGCGTGACACTGGAGCCGCGCACCATCCTCGCCAGCTTCGATCCGCGCGTGCGGGAGCTGGTGGTACAGCATTCTCATCAGGCGCCACACCAGATGCGCGAGGTGTTTTCCGCGCAACTCGGCCTGCCGCTCTCGGCGGTGCGCGTCGTCGCGCCGGACGTGGGCGGCGCGTTCGGGATGAAGCTCTGCGCCTATCCCGACGAGATGGCGGTCGCCGCCATTGCCGTGCTGCTTGGGCGGCCGGTGAAGTTCTGCGCTGACCGGCTGGAATCCTTCGTCAGCGATAATCATGCCCGCGAGGCACGGGTGCGCGGGCGGCTGGCCGTCGACACGGATGGCAAGCTGCTCGCCATGGATGTTGCCGTGCTGTCCGGATTCGGAGCCTATGCGTCACACCCGCGTGGCAGCGCCGGCGAAGGATTGCAGGCCGTGCACATGATCGCGGCACCCTATCAGCTCGCGCATTATCGCGGCCGGGTTCGTGGCTATTTCCAGAACAAGGTGCCGAGCGGCATTCTGCGCGCAGTCGGCCAGCCGCTGGCCTGCACCGTCACCGAGCAGTTGCTCGACCTCGCCGCGCGCAAAATCGGCCTCGATCCGGCCGACTTCCGCCGCCGCAACTATACCGATGCCGACGACAAACCGGCGCGCTCCGCCGCCGGCATTGTGCTATCGCAACTCTCGCTGCGGCGGTGTCACGACCGCCTGCTGGCGTTGATGAACTATGACGGCCTGCGCCGCCGGCAAACGGAGCTACGCAAAGAGAAATGCTATCGCGGCATCGGCTTCGCCGCATTCATTGAGCAGACCGGCGTGGGACCGCAGCTTTACGGTCCGCAGAACGTCCGCGTTTCGGCGCAGGAAGCCTGCCGCCTGACGGTCGAGGCCGATGGCCGGGTGCGCTGCGCCACCAGCGTTACCGATCAGGGCCAGGGTACGCGCACCGGATTGCTGCAAATTCTCGCGCAGGAACTGGGCGTCGCGCCGGACACGATCGAGATCGTCACCGGCGACACGCAAGTGACGCCGCTCGGCGGCGGCGCTTGGGCATCACGCGGGGTGGCGCTCGGCGGCGAAGCGACATTACGTGCCGCGCGTCGGCTCAAGAGCAATGTCCTGACCATCGCCGGCTCGCTGCTGCAGGCCGACCCGGCCTCGCTGCAGCTTCAGGGCGGCGTGGTATGCAACGCCGCCGGGCTTGCGCAAATGAGTCTGGCGGATATTGCCACCACCGTCGGCTTCCGGTCGCACCTCATCCCGCTCGACGATATTCCCGATCTGGAAGTGGTCGAGAGCTTCGCCCCGCGCAACACACCCTATATCGCCGCCAACGGTATCCAGGCTGCGCATGTGGAGGTCGACCCCGAACTCGGCACGATCCGTGTGCTCGATTTCTGGGTAGTCGATGACTGCGGCCGCGTCATCAATCCGATGCTGGTGGACGAACAGATTCGTGGCGGTGTCGTGCAAGGGATCGGCGCGGCACTCTACGAACAATGTATTTACGGCGCCGATGGCCAGCTCGAGAACGGAAGCCTTGCCGACTATCTCGTGCCGATGGCGGGCGAAATGCCAGATATCCGCATCGCCCATGTGGAAACGCCAACCGCGATGACCACACTCGGCGCACGCGGCGTCGGCGAAGCCGGTACCGTCGGCGCGGCTGCCGCGATCTGGACCGCGGTCAACGATGCGCTTGTGCCGCTCGGCGCCACGGTGACCGAACAACCGTTCACGCCGGAGCATGTGCTCGACCGGCTGGCATTGGCCGGCGATCAACCGCGGCCGACGTAAGCCTCGATCACCTGAGGGTCGTTCAACACCGCCGATGGCGCGCCTTCGGCGATGGTCTTTCCATAATTGAGGACATGAATGCGATCGGCGAGGTCGGCCACCATCTGCATGTCGTGCTCAATCCAGATCATCGCCACGCCGAGATCGTGCTTGATGCGCAGGATGAAGCGCGCCAGGTCTTCACGCTCCTCACGGTTCAGACCGGCGGACGGCTCATCCAGCAACAATACCGATGAATCCAGCGCCAGCGCCCGTGCGAAGCCAACGATTTTCTGGATGCCGAACGGCAGGCCGCCGACCGGCGCGTTACGATAGCGCTCCAGCTCCGTCAATTCAATGATCTGCTCGATCTTCTCGCGCTGGCGCACCTCGTCGCGCCGCACGCGCGACAGGAACAACATCTCGGCGAGCGGCCCATATCCGATACGGGCATGACGGCCGACCAGCAGATTGTCGATCACGCTCATCTGTGGGAATAGCTCGCCGTGCTGGAACGTGCGGGCAATGCCCAGGCGGGCGATGCGGTGCGGCGCCTTGCCAGCGATGTCCTCGCCGCGCAGGCGCACTGCGCCCTCCCCGCGATAAATCCCGCTGATGCAGTTGAACACGCTGGTCTTGCCGGCGCCGTTCGGCCCGATCAGCGCGAGCAGTTCGGCCCTCTCGACCGCGAGCGACACGCCGTCGAGCACGACCAGACCGCCGAACCGCAGCCGCAGATTATCGACGGATAGTTCAGCCATACCACCTCCGGCTGCGGCGATATTGCTTCACATCGCGATAGCTCCGGCGTTCGCGATTGACCGACTGCCCGAGATAGAATTCGCGGATGTCGTCATGGTTGCGCAGCCGCTCGGCGTCGCCGTCGAGCACGACGCGTCCGTTTTCCAGCACATAGCCGTATTCGGCGATCTGCAGCGCCGCCGCTGCACTCTGCTCGACGATCAGGATGGTGATGCCGAGATCGTTGCGGATTTGTAATAGCCGCTGCATCAGGTCCTCGACCGCCACCGGCGCGAGGCCGAGCGACAATTCATCGACCAGCAGGAGTTGCGGGCCACACATCAGCGCGCTGGCGATCGCCAGCATCTGCCGCTCTCCGCCGGAGAGAAGCCCCGCCGTGCGGCCGCGCAGATCCGCGAGCCGCGGGAAAATGCCGTAGATCGCATCCTCGCCGGGGCCACCGCGGGCGAACGGCGCCGCGAGGTTTTCAGCCACGGTCAGATTGGGAAAAACCTTGTCACGCTCCGGCACCAGCGCGATGCCGAGCCGTGTGATTTCGTTCGGCGACCGGTTCTCAATCCGCCGCCCATCGAAAACAATCGTGCCATCTGTCACTCGTGCATCGTCGATGCCGAGGAATCCGGAGATTGCCCGCAGCGTGGTCGATTTCCCCGCGCCATTGGTGCCGAGCACGGCAACGATCTGCCCGCGCGCAACCTTCAGGCTGATGCCCTGAACCGCCGTCACCGCGCGGTGATAAACGACTTCGAGCTTGTCGACCGTGAGAAGATTTGCCTCGCTCATTTGCGGCCCCGCTCCAGCGGCCGGTGCTTGAACGGCCACAGCAGGAAGTAGGTCTGCAACCGGCGCCAGACGCCGACGAGGCCGAGCGGCTCGAACAGCAGGAACAGGATCATCACCACGCCGAACGCGGCATAATTCACGGCGAACAGCACGCCGGCGTAGCTCTGCGCGTCGGGCAGACGCATCAGCGCCGCTTCGATCGCATAGGGAAAGATCGTGACGAACGCCGCGCCGAGAATCGCGCCCAAGAGGGAGCCCATGCCGCCGATGATGATCATCGCCACATACTGGATCGACAGGAACAGCGAAAACGCCTCGACCGAAACAAAGCCGCGATAATAAGCAAACAGCGCACCGGACATCGCGGTGAGCGCCGACGAAATGACGAAGGCGAGCAGCTTCTGCGCGGCGACGTTGATGCCGAGCGCCGCCGCCACCGTCTCGTGCGCGTGCACGGCGCGCCAGGCCCGGCCGGTGCGCCCGCGCAGCAGATTGAGGCAGATCCACAACGTCAGCGCCGCACCGGCGAGCAGGATGAAATACCAGACCTTGCCGCCATAGATCGTCCATCCGCCGATGGTCGGCGCATCCAGCGTGATGCCGGTGGAGAAGCCGCGCTTCGATTCATATTCGCCGCCGAGATAGACAACGACAAAGTGTAAGGCGAGCGTCGACACCGCGAGATAAAGTCCGCGCAGCCGCAGCGACGGCAGGCCGAATACGACGCCGAGCAGCGCGCCCACCAGCGTCGCGGCCGGCACCGTGATCCAGAACGGCGCATGGAGTTCCTGCGCGAGAATACCGGTAGTGAATGCGCCGGCGCACAGCAGTCCGGCGTGACCGAGCGAGATTTGTCCCGCATAACCGGTCAGCAGCATCAAGGCGAGCGCGCCGATCGCGGCGAGGAAGACCTGACTGGCGAGGTCGATATAGAACGCACTCGCGAAGAACGGGAAAGCAAACAAGGCAATGACGAACAGAACAAGGCTGCGCGTTTCCAGCCGCGTCTGCAGCAGCGCGAACTGCTGCGCGTAGCCGGTGCGGAAATAGCCGCTGGCGCGCGGCGTGCGGCTAGACACGGTCGAGCTCCTCGCGCGTGCCAAAGAGGCCCCACGGCCGCAGCACCAGCATGACAATCAGGACGAGGAATGGGATGACGTCGGACAGCAGCGGATCGATATACTGGATCGACAGCACCTCACTGGCGCCGATGATCGCCGCGCCGATCAGCGCACCGACCAGACTGTCGAGACCGCCGACCAGCGCCGCCGGAAACGCCTTCAACCCGATGATCATCATGGAACTGGTGAGGCCGGAATCGAGCGCCATCAGCATGCCGGCAATCGAACCGGTGAACGTCGAGAGCCCCCAAGCCAGCGCGTAGATCGCGTGCAGATTGATGCCGCGCTGCGCCGCCAGCAGCGGATTCTGACCGGCCGCGCGCATGCGCACGCCCCAGCGGCCGAACCGCAAAAAGATGAAGAGGCCAAGATAGGTCGCGGCGGTGACGCCGACCAGGAGCGCCGCCATCAGAGAAATGCGCGCGCCGCCCGGCAGCACCAATGCCGGGTTGGAAAAACCGAGCGCCTGCCCCGGATATTGCTGCTGCGCCGACCAGATCAGCACCATCACGCCGCGTAGCAGAATGCCGAGGGCCACCGTGGTGAGCACGGCGGCGAGCACCATCTCGCCGGTCATCTTCCGCATCAGCAGCACATAGACGAGCACGCCGACGACGAGACTTAGAACCAGCGCCGCGCCGATCGCCATCCAGGGATTGCCGCCGAACAGCGACGCCGTCGTCAGCAGCAGATAAGCGCCGAGCATCATCAACTCGCCATGGGCGAGATTCAGCACCCGGCTGACGCGATAGATCAGCACATAGCCGCAGGCGATCAGCGCATAGATCGCCGAGAGGACGACAATGTTGACGGCAAGTTGCACGGCGTGAGCGATCCGGACGGGATGAAACAGCGGGCGGCCGGCATAGCGCCGGACGCCCGCTCATGGAACGACGCTATTTCACGTCGTAGGCGAACCAGTCCTTGACCAGCGCGATCTTCGATCCGTCCCAGCGATAGACGCGGTAGAACTGCTTGGTGCGGAAGTGGTTGTCCTTAGTCCACTCGATCGGACCGCCACGCAACCCCTTGAGATCGACCTTCAGGTTCTGCATCGACGCCTGGATCTTGGCCGCATTGGCATCCTTGCCCGCACCCTTGATCGCCGCCTCGATCACCATGCCGGCGATCCAGCCCTCGGTCATCTGCTCGGCCGGATATTTGCCGCCGGCTTCCTTTACCGCCGCCGCGATCTCCTTCTGCACTGGCAGATTGTCCTCGAACAGCGCATTGGCGCCGACAACATAGAGCTTGCTGTCCTTGATGCGCTTGAGTTCGCCCTCGGCTTCGAGATGCGCCCAGGTCACATAGTCGCCGGTCCAGCCGAGACGGCGCAGCGCCTCGAAGGTGCGCACCTGCGTCACCCACGGCGCCCAGGAGAACACCCAGTTGGCGCCCGCATCCTTGATCTTGGTGGCGAACGGCGTGTAGTCGGCCGTCGGCGGCGGGATGATCTCCTTGTCCACCGCGGTCATGCCAAGCGGGCCGGCCTGACTTTCAGCGAAGTCGATCTCGCCGCGCGACAGCGGGATCGCCATGGCCGAGAAGCCGATCTTCACCGGCTCCTTGGCCGTTTCCTTGATGAAGGCGAGCGACGCACGGCTGTCATAAGTCGCGGCAAACGCCGTGGTGCAGAACTGCCCTTCCTTGGCCGGCGGATAGACATCCTTCGGACAGACGGAGCTGGCGAACAGCAGCGGCACGCCGGCATTGCGCGCCTCCGCGACGACAGGCGCATAGGTCGACGACAGGCTGGCATTGATCATCAGGACGGCATTGTCCTGCGTGAGCAGCTTTTTCGCGTTCGCCGCCGCCTTGGACGGCTCGGCGGAATCGTCCTGAATGACCAGATTGATCTTCTTGCCGTTAACACCGCCGGCCTTGTTCACCCGGTCAATATAGATGCGTAACGCATCGATCGCCGGCGCATAGGTGCTGGCCGGTGGCCCGGTCAGCGCCGCGGTGATGCCGACCACATAAGCGTCCTGCGCCAAAGCCGGCGTCACGAGAGCGGTGGCCAGTCCTGCCGCCAGTATCATCGAAGATCGCATGTTCATTGCCTCCCCGTTTCAGTGTCCGATTTCTTTTTGCTCAGGCACGCAGCGCATCGCCGACTTCTTTGGCAAGGATTGCTGCCTCCTGATCGTCATACATGTCCTCGACCAGCGTTTTGAATCGTTCGTACATCAGCCCGCGCTTGACCTTGCGCGTCGGCGTCACCGGCTCGCCCTCCTCTTCAGGATCGAGCGCCTTCGGCAGAATGCGGAACGCCTTGATCTGCTCCACGCGGGCCAGTTCGGCATTGGCCTTGTTGATTTCCTGCGCGATCAGTTGCGTCACCCGCGCATGGGTGGCGAGGCTGGTGAAACCGGTATAGGTCACGTCGTTGCTGCGCGCCCACTCCGACACCGTGTCGAGGTCGATTTCGATCAACGCCGCGAGATATTTGCGTTCCTGGCCGAACACCACCGCTTCGGCCACATAAGGGCTGGCGCGCAGGATGTTCTCGATGAACGACGGCGAGATGGTCTTGCCGCCCGAGGTGACGATGAAATCGCGAGCGCGGTCGATCAGCCGCAGCTTGCCGTCCTTCCATTCGCCGATGTCGCCGGTGCGCAGCCAGCCGTCCGTGCCTTTCACCTCGTCGGTCGCGGCGTCATTACGCCAATAACCGTCGAACACGTCGGCACTGCGGACCAGCACCTCGCCTGTCTCCGCGAGCTTTACGTCCCAGCCCACCGGCGCGACGCCGACATCACCGGGCCGCGGGAACGTCCCTTGCTGGCCGGTGACGATGCCGCCCGCCTCCTCGGTCTGGCCGTACATCTGCAACACGTTGACACCGTACATCTGCCAAAGCGCCATGGTTTCCGGCGGCAGCGGCGCGCCACCGGAGATGACGAGTTCGAGCCGATCGAACCCGAGCTTGTTGAGGATCGGCTTGAACACGGCCGCCTGGCAGGCGCAGTAAGCTGCCGTTTCTGCGCCGGTCGCGGTGCCATCCCATAGTTTCTGCACATGCCGGCGCGCCAGCCGCATGGCGAAATCGTAGCTCGCGCGCTTGAGCGGCGACGAGGTGGAAATGCCGACCAGGATCTGCGCCGCGAATTTCTGCAGATAACGCGGCACCGTGAACAGCACGGTCGGCGCCACCTCGAAGATCGTCGTGGTGAGATCCTCGACGTCCTCGCCAAAGTGCGGCACCACCTGTGAGATCAGCGGAAACGTCACCGCGATGTCACGGCCGAGAATATGGCACAACGGCAGATAGGCAACGGTACGATGCGGCTTATCGGCCAAAGTCGGGTAATGGGTGATGACATTCGCCGCCGCCGCCAGGTGCCGGCCATGGCTGACCAGCGCACCTTTCGGCGCGCCAGTGGTGCCGGACGTATAGATGATGAAGGCCGGATCGGTGGGCGCGACCTGCGCGGCCTTCTGTTCGAGCCATCCAAGATCGCCATCGATGCCGGCGAGCAGATCGGCGTAACGCATCAATTTCGGATGGTCGTACGCGAACATCGCGGAATCGTCGATGACGATCACCGCGCGCACGTCCGGCAACCGGTCTATCAGCGGCAGCAGCTTGTCGACATATTCCTGATCTTCGGCAATGAAGATCGCCGCGCCGCCATCGCGCATCTGATATTCGACCTCGGCCGCCGACGCGGTCGGATAGATTCCGTAGACAATCGCGCCCAGCGCCTGCGCCGCCTGATCGCAAATCAGCCATTCCTCGCAGGCGTCGCCCATGATCGCGACGCGCTCGCCTCTGGCGAGGCCGAGCCGGTCGAACGCCATCGCGGCGCTTGCGACCATCAGCGCGTAGTCGTGAAAGCTGCGTTCGCGATAGAGGCCGAGATGCTTGGTGCGGAACGCCACGCGGCGCGGCTCATGGTGCGCCATCGCGCACAACAACGCCGGCGCCGTCGTGTCGCGCAGAGCATCCGCCGTGACCGTCCGTGATCCGGTCATCTTGTCTGGCCCGTGAACGTTTCCTCGCGGTCAGTCTAGCGTGATCCCACCACAGAATTCTATAGCTCAATCAAATTCAGCGGCGCGCCTTCCGGCCTGGGCCTTTCAGCCCATCGAGGACCAGCGCAGCGAATTCGCCGCCGATGCGCTCGATCGACGCATTTTCCTTGCCGTACCAGGAGGCGACCGCGTTGGTCATGCCCAGAATGGCCAGCGCAGTCAGGCGCGGATCGAGGTCGCAGCGGAAATCGCCGCTTCGCATGCCCTCCCGGATCACTGTCTCGAAAATCTGCTCGAGGCCCCGCGACCATTTGCCGACCCGGCGGCGACTGGCATTGGGCAGGAACTGGCGCTGCGTGAGGAACACCCGCACGTAATTGCCACGGTCGAGAATCGGCGAAATATGCGCGCGCATCAGCCCCGCCAGCCGTTCCGGGGGTCGCCCCGGCCCCGACGCAATGGCCTGCGCGGTCTCGAAAAAGCCGGCGACGCCCTGCAGACAGACGCGCTCAAGCGCCACCTCTTTCGAGGGAAAATAATAATAAAGACTGGCCTGCCGGATCTGCAGCCGATCGGCGATCTTCTGCGTCGTCGCACCGTGATAGCCGAGTTCCGCGAACACCTGCGCCGCGGCATCGGTGATTTCCCCGGCGCGGCGATGGGTGGAGCGCTTGGTCGCCACGACCGGCGGCCTACCGCGCAGACCGGATTTTCCCGGCTTTTTGCCCCCTCTTGCCGTCACCACCTGTGCCGCCTTAGACTTCATCTATAGGCCTATAGAATTTTGAGCCGGGAGAAGGTCATGAACGCCACGGCCATGAACACCAAAGGTCAGCCACCGTTCCGCGCCGACCATGTCGGCAGTCTGCTGCGTCCGGCGGAACTGCGACAGGCGTTCAAGGATCATGCGGCGAAACGTATCGACGATACCGTTTTTGCGCAAATTCAGGACCGCTGCATCCGCGATGTCGTCAAATTGCAGGAAGAGGCGGGGCTGCAGGTGGTCACCGACGGCGAGTTTCGCCGCGGCTCCTATTGGGGCCGGTTCGTGGAACGGATCGACGGCTTCGTGATCAAACCGGCGGTGTTCAAATTCCGCGACGACCACGGCCATGAGGTCGAGTTCACCGCGCCTTATGCGGCAAGCAAGCTGACCCGCCGGCAGCCGCTGGCGCTCGACGAGTTCAGCTTCCTCAAGAGCGTGACCAAGGTGACGCCGAAAATCACCCTGCCCTCGCCGTCGACGATGCACTTCTATCGCTGTACGGATTTCGCCGACAAGGCAGCGTATCCAACCGTCGAGGGATTCTTCGCCGATCTCGGCCGCATCTTCCGCGAGGAAATCACCGAACTGGCCAAGGCCGGATGCCGCTATATCCAGCTCGATGAAGTTGCCGTCGCGCTGCTGTGCGATCCGGCGATCCGCAAGAAGGTGGAGGACGCCGGCCAGAAGCCGGATCATCTCGTCGACCTTTATATCGACAGCCTGAACGACGCGGTTGCCGGCGCGCCCGCTGGCGTGGCGTTCGGCGTGCATATGTGCCGCGGCAACTTCAAGGGCCACTATCTCGCCGCCGGCGGCTACGAATCCGTCGCCGAGCGGTTTTTCACCCGCACCAAGGTCAATCACTTCCTGCTGGAATACGACACACAGCGCGCCGGCGACTTCAAGCCGCTGCGCTTCGTCAAGGACAAGGGCGTCGTGCTCGGTCTCATCAGCAGCAAGACGCCGGCGCTGGAAAAGCTCGACGATCTGGCCACGCGCACCCGTGAAGCGACGAGCCATATCGGCCTTGACCATCTCGCCATCAGTCCGCAATGCGGCTTCGCTTCGACCGTGGCCGGCAATCCGGTGACGGAGGCGGACGAGCGCGCGAAGCTGTCGCTGGTGGTGAAGGCCGCCGAGACGATCTGGCGCTGAGAGTCACGCGCTAGAGAATTTTTCCGGGATTCAGCAGACCGCGCGGATCGAGCGCCTGCTTCAGCGACCGCATGACGGCAAGCTCCGTCGCGGAACGCATGCGGCTGAGCGCATCGCGCTTGACCAGTCCGATGCCGTGCTCGGCGCTGACGGTACCGCCAAACGACAGCGCCACATCCTCGATCGCGCGGGCAAGCGCCGGCCATTGTCGAGAGAATGTGTCACCCGGCATACCGGGCGGCGGCAACACATTGAAATGGATATTACCGTCGCCAACATGACCGAACGGCGCCGGCACACAGTCCGGCACCACCGCCGCGACGGCGTGCCGCGCGGCAGCATCGAAGGCGGCGATGGCCGGGATCGGCACCGCCGTATCGCTTTTCAGGCTGCCGGGCGTTTCGATCATCGCGCTCGGAATGCCTTCGCGCAGTGCCCACAAAGCCTGCCGCTGTGCCTCGCTGGCGGCGATGGTGCCGTCGGCCACGAGCCCGGCTTCCATCGCTTCCGCGACCAGCGTATCGACCGCCCCGGACAGATCGAAGTGCTCGCTCGCGCTATCGGCTTCGAGCAACACCGTCCACGATGTCACTGTGTCGAACGGCGCACGCTGGCCGCTGTGCGCGAAGCACAGATCGAGCGCCGCGCGCGACATCACCTCGAATGCGCTGATCGACTCGCCCAGTTCCGCTTGTGCGCGGGCGAACAGCGTCAGCACCGCATCGAGCGAGGTCAGGCCGACGCAGGCGGTGACACGCTTGCGCGGCGCCGGCCGCAACCGCAACGCAGCAGCGGTGATGATGCCCAGCGTTCCCTCCGAGCCGAGGAACACCTGCTTGAGGTCGTAGCCTGCATTGTTCTTGCGCAACGGCGACAGTTGCGTGAGCACCTGCCCATCCGCGAGCACCACTTCGAGGCCAAGCACCTGATCGCGCGCCATGCCATAGCGCAGCACATTGTTGCCGCCGGCATTGGTCGCGAGATTGCCGCCGATCTGGCTCGACGCCCCGCCATGATCGAGACCGAGCAAACGCCCCTCCGCCACGGCGGCCGCCTGCGCATCGTGCAGCGAGCAGCCGGCCTCGACGGTCATGACATTGCCGACCGGATCGATTGCCCGAACCGCGCGCATGCGCTCCAGCGACAGCACGACATTGACGCGCCCGAGCGGTGGCGTGGCCCCACCGGCAAGCCCGGTGCCGCCGCCGCGCGGGATCACCGCAACATTGTCGATCGTGGAACAGGCGGCCAGCACGGCCGAGACCTCGGCGGTGCTGCGCGGGCGCACCACGCAGGCAACAGCGCCGCCCGGCGATTTCGTCAGATCGTTGTCATAAGCCGCACAGTCCTCGCGCGATGAGAGAACGCCGCCATCACCGACGATCTCCCGCAGGATTGCGGCGATGTCGCTCATAGAGCCTTCAGGACACGCGGGATGGCGGCCACCACCGCATCGGTATCGGCGCTGGAGCCGATGGTGATGCGCAACGCGCCCGGCGTGCCAGGCCACAGAAACGGCAACACGAAGATGTTTTCGGCCGCCAGCGCTTCGGCAATCGCCGGCGCGGACTTCGGCGTCTTCACCGTGAGGAAATTCGCCGCGCTCGGCAGCGGCTCGAATCCGATGCCGGCCAGAGCCTGCGCCAGCCGTTGCCGCTCTTTCGCGGTATGATCGAGCAGCGCGTTCATGTGGTCGGTCGCATCGAGCGCTGCGCGAGCACCCGCCAGGGCCACCGCATTGACGCTGAAATTCACCCGGATCTTGCGATAGGCGTCGGCAAGCTCGCGCGAGTTGGTGAGACCATAACCGACACGAACACCGGCAAGACCAAAAGCCTTGGAGAAGCTGCGCGTCGCGATCCACGGCCCCTGACGTTGCGCCAGGATCGGCAGCGCCTCCGGCGCGCCGGCATGGCGGCCGAACTCGTAATAGGCTTCATCGAAGTGCAGCAGCACATGATCCGGCAAGTCGCGGATCAGCAATTCCACGTCGGCCTGCGACAGCATCCCGCCGGTCGGATTGTGCGGCGTCGCCACGAAGATAAGCCGCGTCCGCGGCGTCACCGCCTTCAACATCGCCGGAATATCGACCACGCCATCGGCGCGAACCGGCACGCCGACATAGGCGCCACCGCGCAAGGTGATGGTCTTGGCATAGGTCGGGAAGCCGGGATCGGGCGCGACCGCCTCGTCGCCCGGATCGAGCGCAATGTCGGCGCTGGCATAGAGCAGTTCGTTGGTGCCCGCGCCGATGACGATGCGCTCCGCTGGAATACCGCTGCGCGCCGACAGCGCGCTCACCAGATCGTTCCCCTCGTGGTCGGGATAGCGGTTCAATTCGGCGGCGGCGCGCTGCATCGCCGCCACCACCGACGGCGCCGGTGCAAACGGCGACTCGTTGAGATGCAGGCTGCGCACCGGCCGCTCCGGACCGAGATCCGGCGGCTTCACCTGCGGCGGAACAACCTTGAGCCGCTGAATGCGCGGGGTCACGATCCGATCAGCGGTGGGACCAGTCATCAGGATTGTCCGAATTGCCGGGAGAAAGACCGAGGATGTCGCCGTCCGTGGTCACGCCAAGGCCGAGCACCGTTCGGTTGGCGTAATTGAAGTAAGCTGTCACCTGATTCACTTCGAGGATACGGCCGTCATCGAGGCCGGCGACGCGCATGGCGTCCACATGCTGGCGCAGCGCTGCGGCGTCCTGCGGCGCGCGCGTGAGCACCTGCGCATAGCGCAGCGCCGCGACCTGGTCCGCGTTGAACGCATCAGCAAGCCGACCGCTCTCGATCGCCGCACGCATCGGCTTCGCGCGATCTGCGCCAACGAGGCGCATCAGGCCCGCGAAGTGATGATCGACGCAGTAATGACAATTATTGAGCAGGCTCACATAAACGCCGATCGCCTCGAGAAACCACTTCGGCGACGTATTCGAGGCGTGATGCAGCACATACTTGTAGATGGCCATGTGGCCTTCCATCGTATGCGGACGCAGGCTGTGGGCCAGCATGATGTTGTCGACATTGTCGTCTGGACCCTTGATCCGGTCATACAATGTCTTCAGGCGACCATCGGCCTCGGCATAGGGAACGTGACTGATCCACATGGATGGGTCGTCCTGTTACGGGCGCGTTACGCCGCGTCGTCCAGCAATGGCGCAACGTTGATGTCCGCCAGCGTACCCTCAAGAACAAGGCGCTTGGCAGCAGCGATATCGGTCGCAAAATAGCGGTCGCGATCGAGAGTCGGCACGTCGCGCCGCAGCCGCGTCACCGCTTCGTGCAGCGGCGGAGACGCCGTCAACGGCTGATGGAAGTCGACGCCCTGCGCTGCCGCGAGCCACTCCAGCGCGATGATGGTCGCGGCATTGTCCGCCATCTGCCCGAGCCGGTACGCACCGTGGCACGCCATCGACACATGATCTTCCTGATTGGCCGAGGTCGGGATCGAATCGACCGAGGCCGGATGCGCCAGCATCTTGTTCTCGCTGGTCAGCGCGGCCGCCGTCACCTGCGCAATCATGAAACCGGAGTTGAGGCCGGAATTCTTGATCAGAAAGGCCGGCAATCCGGACAGCGACGAATCGACCAGCATCGCCTGACGGCGCTCCGACATTGATCCGATCTCGCACACCACGAGCGCGATGATATCGGCCGCGAACGCCACCGGCTCGGCATGGAAGTTGCCGCCGGACAGCACGTCGTGATCCTCCGGGAACACCAGCGGATTGTCGGACACAGCGTTGGCTTCGGTCTCAAGCACGGAGCCGGCATGCCGCAGATTGTCGAGACACGCGCCCATCACCTGTGGCTGGCAGCGCAGGCAATACGGATCCTGCACCTTCAGGGTCGCGCGATGGGTTTCGCGGATCGGACTGCCGGCGAGCAGCGTGCGGAAGATCGCCGCCACGTCCTGCTGCCCCTTGTGACGGCGCACCGCCTGAATGCGGACATCGAACGGCACGTCGTTGCCGCGGCAGGCTTCCACGGACAGCGCGCCGGTGACGAGCGCCGCGCGCAGCACGTCCTCGACCAGAAACAAGCCGTGCAACGCCAGTGCGGTCGATACCTGGGTGCCGTTGATGAGCGCGACGCCTTCCTTCGGACCGAACGCCATCGGCTTGAGGCCCGCAAGCGCAAGACCTTCCTGCGCGGGCATGACGCGACCATTGTGCCGCACCGTCCCCTCACCCATCAGCGCCGCGGCCATGTGCGACAACGGTGCGAGATCGCCCGAGGCCCCGACCGAACCCTTGGCGGGAATGCACGGATAAACACCGGCATTGACCAGCGCGAGCAACATCTCGACCAGCGCCCAGCTCACACCGGAGAAACCCTGTCCCAACGCGCTAGCCTTCATCACCATGATGAGACGCACTAAATCGTCGCTGAGAAGCTCGCCGGTGCCGGCGGCGTGCGACAGGATCAGGTTGCGCTGCAACTGGGTCAGGTCCGCGTCCTCGATCCGCACGCTGGCAAGCTTGCCGAAGCCGGTGTTGACCGCATAGATCGGCCGCCCGGTGCCGATCAACTGCTTGACCGCATCATGACAGGCGACCACAGCCTCGCGGGCACCGGCAGCGAGACGAACCTTCGGCCCCTGCCGCAGAATCCGGCGCCAGGCTGCAAGCGACACCGCACCAGGATGAATTTCCAACGTTTCAGCCGACGACGCAGTCTTCTTGTTGTCCGACACGGAAAGCCCTTCCCATCACCCCAGCAACAACGCGTCATCAGAGAGTTCCTCTCCCTGATCGCGTTTGAACAGATCCAGCATGTCCGGCACCGTCAGCGCGGCGCGTTTTTCGCCCGAGACGTCGAAGATGATCTTGCCGCGATGGAACATCACGGTGCGATCGCCGTAATGCAGCGCCTGCGCCATCGAGTGTGTCACCATCACCGAGGTCAGCTTCAGCTCGGCGACGATGGTGCGCGTCAGCTCCATGACGAATTCGGCGGTCTTCGGGTCGAGCGCGGCTGTATGCTCGTCGAGCAGCAGCACGCGCGTCTCGCCGCTGGTCGCCATCAGCAGGCTCACCGCCTGCCGCTGACCGCCGGACAAAAGACCAACCTTGTCGTTGAGCCGGTTCTCGAGGCCGAGGCCAAGCAGCTTCAACCGCTCCGCCGCGCGCTCGCGCAGCGTCTTGTCGATCGCGAACGAGAAACCACGCGGCGTGGTCCGACCATAAGCCAGCGCGAAATTCTCGAGGATCGTCAGATCCTCGCAGGTTCCCATCTTCGGATCCTGGAACACGCGGGAAATCAGCTTCGCGCGCCGATACACCGGCCAGTCGGTGACATCGGAGCCCGCGACCATCACCTTGCCGGATTCCGGCCGCACTAACCCGGCAATGACATTGAGCGACGTCGATTTGCCGGCGCCATTGGAGCCGATCACCGTCAGGAATTGCCCATCCGGCACCGACAGCGACACGTCGCGCAACGCGGTCGCCTGCAAAGGCGTACCTTTGTTGAAGGTGACGCAGATATTGCTCGCTTCGATCATCGCGGCTTCCGCTTCAGGAGTTTACCGAAACCGGACCGCGACGACTGGCTCACGAGCGTGACGACGACCAGGATCGCGGTCACGAGTTGCACGTCGGATGCTTTCAGCCCGAGGAAATCGGCGTTGAGAGACAGCGCGACCGCGAACCGGTAGAGCAGCGCGCCGATGAGACAGGCAAAGATCGCCTGCGCCACCGTGCGCGTCGGCATCAATGACATGCCGACGATCACCGAAGCCAGACCGATGATGATGACGCCAATGCCCATATAGGCGTCAGCGGCGCCGAAAATCTGCGCGAACAATCCGCCAGCCATACCGGTCAGCGCGTTCGCAAGGCCGATGCCCATCAGCTTCATGCGGCCAACATTGACGCCGTTCGCTTCCGCCATTGCCGGATTGGCGCCGGCGGCGCGCATGCCAAGGCCCACGCCGGTGTGCAGGAACAGGCCGAGCGCGATCTTGATGACGATCACCATGATCAGCAACAGCGCCGGACTGAGCATGTAAGTCGGAACGCCCCACCCTTCGAGACCACTGAACACCGTGGAGGCGTTGAGCAGCGGCTTGTTGGGGCCGTCCATGATGCGCAGATTGACCGAATACAGCGCGATCGCGACGAGGATGCCGGCCAGAATGTGCAGGATGTTGAACCGCACATTGAGATAAGCGGTGATCCATCCGGCGGCGAAACCGGCCGCCGCCGCGCCCAATGTCGCGAGCCACGGATTCCAGCCGAACGCAGCAATGAGCGTCGCGCAGACGGCGCCGCCGAGCGGGAAGCTGCCTTCGACCGTCAGGTCGGGGAAATCGAGAACCTTGAAGCTCAGATACGCGCCGAACGCCACCAATCCGAAGACCAGTCCGACCTCCACGGTTCCGAGCAGCTCATAGAGAGACATGGCGGAGCGACACCTGTGCGCGAGTGAGAAAAAACGGCCGGACCGATCGAATCCGGATCAATGCAAGTGGTGTGCCGATGCGTAGCACCGGCACACCAGATGAATTCACTCGACGATCTTGGTCGCGCGCGCGAGCACGGACTGCGGGATGGTGACGCCCACCGCAGCGGCCGCACGCTTGTTGACGACGATCAGCGGCTTCGGCATCGACTCGTAAGCCAGCACCGGGGCGATGTCGCCCGGCTTCTTGCCGTTGAGGATTTCCGCGACCATGTGACCGGCGAGCTTGCCGACGTGGATGTAATCGACGCCGATCGTGGCAACCGCGCCGCGCTCAACACCGCGCGGCTCACCGGTGAACACCGGCGTCTTGGTTTCCTGGCCGACCTTGACGACCGTTTCGAGCGCCGCCGTGATGGTGGTGTCGTTCGGCACGTAGATCGCCTGGACATTGCCGATCAGCTTGCGCGCGGCCGGGATCACTTCGTTGGTGGTCGGCGACGGCGCCTCAACAACCTCGACGCCGAGCGGCTTGGCGGCGGCGCGGACCCACTCCAGCGTCGCGAGCGAGCTGTCGAGACCCGGATTATAGATGAAGCCGATCTTCTTCAGATTTGGCACCAGTTCGTGGAACAGCTTGAGCTGGGCCTCGATCGGCGGCTGATCGGAAACGCCGGTGATGTTCGTGCCGGTCGGCTTGAAGCCGGCGACCAGCTTCGCCTTCACCGGGTCGGCCACGGTCGCGAACACGATCGGGATATCCTTGGTTGCCGTCACCATTGCCTGCGAGGTTGGCGTGGTGATGGGAACGATCACGTCGACGCGGTCGCCGACAAATTTCCGGGCGATCTGCTGTTGCGTCGGCATGTTACCGTTCGCCGTCTGGTATTCGATCGTCAGATTTTTGCCGGCGACGAAGCCTTTCTCGGCGAGCCCCTGGATCACGCCTTCCTTGGTCTCAACGAGTTGCGGCACCTCGACGATGGTTGAGATTCCAACCCGCTTCATGTCGGCGGCGTGCGCGGTATTAAGCGCGAAGGCAGCTCCCGCGACGGTCAACAACACCTGATTGCAACGTAACCACTTCATTCGACGTCTCCCGCGTTGCCCTTTCCCCCGATCGGGAACGGGACGTTTCGCAATGCTCACAGGTCTGACTCTTCCGGCCCTTGCCATATTGTGAGCATATGGTCCACAATAGGAGCAATGAACACGCCCCCTGTCAACGCCCTTTCCGACGAGAATCCCGCCCCGGCCAACCAGGCCGGCGTCGGGCTGCTCAAAAAAACCTTTCAAATCCTCGATCTTTTCATCGAGGAGCACCCGAGCTGGACCCAGGCAGAATTGGTCCGGGAGACCGGATTGTCGCGCTCGACGCTGGGCCGGCTGGTCCGTTTCCTGTGCGCGCGCGGCTATCTGCTGGAGCAACGCGGGCGCTACACGCTTGGTTTTGCCGCGGTCGATCTCGGCCGCCGCGCGCAACTCCAGTTCAATCTGGTCGATCTCTGTTACGACCTCCTGGAGAAGATCGCGCAGGCCACCGCCGAGACCGTGATCCTCACCGGCTATGACGAAGCGCAGGCGCGCGTGGTCTGCCTCGCGCAGATTCCGAGCCGCCAGGGCGGCCTGCGCCTGTTCGAGAATCTCGGCAACACGTATCCGCTGCATTCCGGCGCGACGGCCAAAGCCGTGCTCGCGTTTCTTCCCGAGCGCGCCATCCACGCGGTGCTGACCGGCGATCTGACACCGGTCAATCCGGCGACCCGATTGAGCGCCGCGAGCCTGCGCAAGGACATCGCCAGGATTCGCGAAGACGGTTACGTCGTCACCTACGAGGAAACCTATCCGGGCGTCACCGGCATCGCCGTTCCGGTTCTGACGCCGCGCGGACAGCCGCTCGGCTCTATCGCGATCGCGGGGCCGGCGCAGCGCATCGACAAGACGACAGCAGCGGAGTGCGTGGCGGTCCTTCTCGACGTCGGCCATCGCGTGACCGCGCGCATTGCCGGCGAATCCTGACGCAACCGGCAACAGGCAGGGGCACCAACATTATGCAGACACGCGCATGGCTTTCGACATCGCCCGGTGCCGGCGACCTCGCTCTCACGGAAATCGAGATCGGTGCGCCCGCGGCGCACCAGATACTGGTTCGCGTGGAGACCGCAGCGCTCAACTTCTCCGATCTGCTGATGATCGACGACCGCTACCAGATCAAGCCGCCACGCCCGTTCGTGCCGGGCCAGGAAATCGCCGGCACGGTGCTGGAGGCCGGAGCGCGTAGCGGCTTCAAAACTGGCGACCGTATTGCCAGTAAGGTCGACTGGGGCGGCTTCGCCACGCACACGCTGGTGCGCAGCGACATGGCGATCAAGATTCCGGACAATATCGCGAGCGCGGAGGCGTCCGCGCTGCCGGTCGTCTATACCACCTCGATGGTGGCGCTGACCGAAAGTACCACCGTCAAAGCGGGCGAAACCGTGCTGGTGCTGGCGGCAAGCGGCGGGGTCGGCCTTGCCGCTGTCGAGATTGCGCGGCATCTCGGCGCGCGGGTGATCGCGGCCGCCGGCGGCGAGGACAAATGCGCCCTTGCCCGCGCGCACGGCGCGCATGAAGCAGTCGATTACCGCACCGCCGGCTGGCACGAGACCGTCAAGACGCTGACCGGCGGCAAAGGCGTCGACGTCATTCTCGATCCCGTCGGCGGCGGCGCCAGCAAGGACGCGATGCGCGTGCTCGGCTGGCAGGGCCGGCTGCTGATCGTCGGATTCGCGTCGGGCGAGATTCCGCAAATTCCCGCGAACCGCCTGCTGCTCAAGCGCGCTTCCGCCATCGGCGTCTACTGGAATCACGATCACGACGGCGACATGCTGGCGCGCATCTCCGCCAAGCTGACGGCGATGGCGCGCGACGGCGCGATCCGCCCGCATATCGGCGGCACATTCGCGTTCGACGATTTGCCGAAAGCGCTCGATGCGCTCGGCCAGCGCCGGACCTCCGGCAAAGTGGTGTTGACTGTGAGTGAGAAGGACCGCGCGTCATGACGCAGCTTCCCCGTCATCTGTTTCAGGGCCTCCGGGTGCTCGACCTCACCCGCGTGATGTCGGGGCCGTTCTGCACGGCAATGCTCGCCGATCTTGGCGCCGAGGTGATCAAGATCGAGATGCCAGGCTTCGGCGAGGAAGGCCGCCACTTCGCCCCGCATGTGAACGGCGAAAGCACCTATTTCGCCATGCTCAATCGCGGCAAGCGCAGCGTCACCGTCAACATGAAGTCGCCGGACGGCATCGCGCTGATCCGCGATCTCGCCAAGCGCGCCGATATCCTCGTCGAGAATTTCCGCCCCGGCGTGACGGAGCGGCTTGGGCTCGGCTACGAAGCGCTGCAGGCCGCCAATCCGCGCTTGATCTATGCGTCGATCTCCGGCTTCGGCCAGGAAGGGCCGTTCGCGGACTGGCCGGCGTTCGATCTCGTCATCCAGGCGATGAGCGGCTTGATGAGCGTCACCGGTGAGCGCGACGGACGCGCCACCGCCGTGGGTGAAAGCGTCGCCGACATCACCACCGGCATGTTTGCCGCCTGGGGTATCGCGTCTGCGCTCTATGATCGCGAGCGCACCGGCACCGGCCGGCGGCTCGAAGTCGCCATGCTCGATTCGATCTTCTCGATGCTGCTGACCAATCTGTCGCGGCGGCTCTACACCGACAAGCCGGTCGGCCGCGTCGGCAACCGGCATCCGGAAACCTATCCAGTGGACAGTTTCGCCACCCGTGACGGCGAGGTCGTGCTGGTCGGTTTCTCCGAAGCGATCGTCAAGCGCATCTATCAGGCGATCGGCAAACCGGAACTGGCCGACGATCCGCGCTTCAAGACCAATGCCGACCGCAATGCTCACGAAGCCGATCTGCGCAAGATCATCGGCGACTGGGCCGCAGCGCTGACGCAAAAGGAAGCGCTGGCGAAGCTGCAGGAAGTGGACGTGCCGGCGGCGCCGATCTGGTCGCTCGACGATCTCCTGGCGAGTCCGCACATCGCCGCGCGGCAACTGCTGCAGCCCGGCACCAACGCCAAGCTTGGCGACATCAGGCTTGCGCCACAGCCGGTCCGCTTCTCCGACAGCGACGCGGTGACGCCGATGCGCGCGCCGACATTAGGCGAAGACACCGACAGCGTACTGCGCGAGGAGCTTGGGCTCGACGATGCCGCCATCGCCCGCCTGCGCGCGGCCAAAGCCATCTAGGGGACGGATCATGTTGCAATCGAACGAACGGATCATTCGCGCGCCGCGCGGCAACACCCTCAACACCAAGTCGTGGAGCACCGAGGCGCCGCTGCGGCTACTGATGAACAATCTCGATCCGGACGTGGCCGAGCGGCCGCAGGATCTTGTCGTCTATGGCGGCATCGGCCGCGCCGCGCGCAACTGGGAAGCATTCGAGCGGATCGTCGCGACGCTCAAGCGGCTCGACGACAATCAAACGCTGCTGGTGCAATCCGGCAAGCCGGTCGGTGTGTTCCCGACGCATCCGGGCGCGCCGCGCGTCATCATCGCCAACGGCAATCTCGTGCCGCAATGGGCGAACTGGGAGCACTTCAACGAGCTCGATCGCAAGGGCCTGATGATGTACGGCCAGATGACGGCCGGCTCGTGGATCTATATCGGCTCGCAGGGCATCGTTCAGGGCACCTACGAGACATTCTCGGAAATCGGCCGCCGGCATTTCG
>MKWA01000007.1:0-14154 GCA_001899285.1 Rhizobiales bacterium 64-17 | reverse complement strand
CCGGCCTCGGCGGCATGGGCGGCGCGCAGCCGCTGGCCGCGACCATGGCGGGCGCATCGATCCTGGTGGTCGAGTGCCAGCCGAGCCGCATCGAATTCCGCAAGCGCACTGGCTATCTGCAAACGTCGTGCGACAATCTCGATCAGGCGCTGGCGATGATCGCCGACGCGACCAAGAACAAGAAGGCCGTGTCGATCGGCCTCGTCGGCAACGCCGCTGACGTCTATCGCGAGATCCTCAAGCGCGGCATCGTGCCGGATGTGGTCACCGACCAGACCTCGGCGCATGATCCGGTGAACGGCTATCTCCCCTCCGGCTGGACCGTCGAGCAATGGCGCGAGCGGCAGGAACGCGATCCGAACGGCACCGCGGACACCGCCAAGGCGACCATGGCCGAACAGGTCAAGTCGATGCTGGCGTTCAAGGAGAAGGGCGCGATCACCCTCGACTACGGCAACAATCTCCGCGCGATGGCGAAGGAAAAGGGCGTCACCAACGCGTTCGATTATCCGGGTTTCGTCGAAGCCTATGTGCGGCCGCTGTTCTGTCTCGGCAAGGGTCCGTTCCGCTGGGTCGCGCTGTCCGGCGATCCGGAGGACATCTACAAGACCGACGCCAAGGTGCGCGAACTCGTTCCCGATGATGCATTCCTCGGCAACTGGCTCGATCAGGCGCGCGCACATATCAAATTCCAGGGCCTGCCGGCGCGTATCTGCTGGCTCGGTCTCGGCGACCGGCACCGTGTCGGCCTTGCCTTCAACGAGATGGTGGCGCACGGCGAGCTCAAGGCGCCGGTGGTGATCGGCCGCGACCATATGGATTCCGGCTCCGTCGCTTCGCCGATGCGCGAAACGGAGGCGATGCTCGACGGCTCCGACGCGGTGTCGGACTGGCCGATCCTCAATGCGCTGCTCAACTCCGCCTGCGGCGCAACCTGGGTCTCATTCCATCACGGCGGCGGCGTCGGCATGGGCTATTCGCAGCATTCCGGCATCGCGCTGATCGCCGACGGCACGCCGGAAGCGGCCGAGAAGATCGGCCGCGTGTTGTGGAACGATCCGGCGACCGGCGTGATGCGCCACGCCGATGCTGGCTACGAGATCGCCATCGACTGCGCGCGCCGCAACGGCCTTGATCTGCTCAACATCACGCGATAGCAGCGCAACGTGTGATAGCGCTGCTTGCGCTATAGACCGGCCAATCGCCGCAGTTGAAAGATGGATCTCGCTGACGCCATCAGTTCAGCGACAGATTGGCGGCCTTGATGATCTCGCCCCAACGCTTGTGTTCGGCGGCGATGAACTTGCCAAACTCTGCTGCCGTATCGCCGATCGGCTTCGCGCCTTCCTGGGCGAGGCGCTTGCCGACCGTCGGGTCTTTGAGCGCCGCAACAGTGGCCTTGTTCAGCTTGTCGACGATCTCTGCCGGCGTACCGGCCGGCGCGACAAAGCCGTACCAGGCGGCGGATTCGTAATCCGGCCAGCCGTTCTCAGCGATGGTCGGCACGTCCGGCAGTGTCGGCACGCGTTCTTTACTGGTGACGGCAAGCGCCCGCATCTGCTTTGTCTGAATCATGCCCGCGACCGACGGGATCGTGGTGATCATGAATTGCGTCTGGCCACTCAGCACGTCGGTGATCGCAGGACCGGCGCCGCGATAAGGCACATGCACGGTGTCGGTCTTGGCAACGTAATTGAGCAGCAACGTTGCCAGATGGCTTGCCGAACCGTTGCCAGCCGAGCCGTAGGTGAGCTTGCCCGGATGCGCCTTGGCGTAATCCATGAGCTGCTTGAAGGTCTGGAATTCCGATTTTTGTGGCACGATGACGACCAGCGGGGCGGCGGCGATCAGCGTGATCGGCGTGAAAGCGGTGAGCGTATCGACCTTGAGGCTCTTGAACATGTGCGGGTTCACCGCCATCGGCCCCTGATTGGCCATCAAGATCGTATAACCGTCCGGCGGCGCCTTGGCCGCGGTCTGGGTGGCGACGTTGCCGCCGGCCGTCGCGATGTTTTCAATCACGATGGTCTGGCCAAGCTTTTCACCGGCGGTCTGTGCCACCAATCGCGCGATCGCATCGGTACCGCCGCCCGCTGCATACGGCACGATCAACTTGACCGGGCGGTTCGGATAGTCCTGAGCCAACAGCGGCGAGGACGAAGCAATGGCAGATGCGGCGAGAATGCTGGCGCAGAACAGACGACGCGAAATCATATATCCGACTCCCGGAGTTGTGACCGTTTCTTGTGGTGGACGTTACGATGCGAAAGCGTCGGCGCCAACGATGACGCTGCCTTCGAAAATCCTGCGCGCGGTACGAATCACGCTTGCGCGATCGACGCTGCCGTCGGCTTTGAACGTCAGGTCGATCTGAATGCGTCCGCTCGGATGCTCGATCGTCACAGGCGATACCGGTTCGGCCTGAGCGAGATCATACGCGACTGTTCCCGGCAAGCGGCTCGCGACCGCGACACAGAGTGCGCCGGTGACCGCATGGCTGCGATGGCATCTGTGCGGTACAAAGTAGCGCGACGTGATGGTGCCGCCATGGCGCGGCGGCGAAAGCAGACCAACTTTGGGAATAACGAGTTTTGACACATCGCCAAGCCCCATGCGGTGACCAGCCTCGCGCCGGATTTCCTCCATGCGGGCAAGCATCGCCGTGTTCTCGTCAAGCTCTTCGGCAGTTTCGTCGCCGCGCAGATCGAAATCCAAGGCAGCCACGAGCATCATCGGCATCGCGTAATCGATCAGCGTCACCGGCAGACCCTGGATCACCTCGCGCGTCTGGCCAGTCGGCAGCAACTTGCCGGTCTTACCGCCCTTCGCATCGAGGAACGAGAGTTTGATCGGCGCACCGGTGCCGGCAACACCGTCGATAGCAGCGCTACCGTCGTAAGTGACGCGGCCATTCGGCGTCTGGATGATCGCATCGATCAGACTGCGCGTGTTGCGGTTATAGATGCGCACCGTGGTTTCACCGACCTGTGGCGCCACCAAGCCGGCCTCAATGGCGAAAGGCCCGACGCCCGACAGCATGTTGCCGCAGTTCGGGCTGGTGTCGACGATGGCTGCCTCGATCGAAACCTGCGCGAACAGGTAATCGACATCGGCATCGGGATGAGTGGCCTTCGAAATGATCGCGACCTTGCTGGTCACGGTGTGCGAACCGCCAATGCCGTCCAGTTGAAGCGGATGTGGCGATCCCATGACGGATAGCAGAACCCTGTCGCGGGCTGCGGCGTCTGCGGGCAAGTCTGTTTCCAGGAAATAAGGGCCCCGCGAGGTACCTCCGCGCATCAGCACACAGGGAATACGCTGAGATTCGCCGGACAGGCTGTGGGTCAAGGCATCACCGTGCTGCTGGTTGTGGCAGCAGCTTTTAATGCGAGATTTATGCATGTAAAATGCAAAAATCTGAGCTATTGATGCGTAATGAGCATCAATTTTGAATCCCTGGACCTGCGAGCTTTCCTGACCGTGGTCGAGCAGGAAAGCTTCCACCGGGCGGCGGCGACCTTGAACCTGTCGCAGCCGGCGCTCAGCCGCCGCATCCAGAAACTCGAAGCCGAGATCGGCGCACCGCTGCTGGAGCGAACCACGCGCCGCGTGGCGTTGACGGCCATGGGCCGCGAATTTCTGCCGCTGGTACGGCGGATGCTGGACGAGTTCGACAATTCGCTATTCGCGATGCGTCAACTTGGCCAGCGACAGGCCGGACAAGTCACCATCGCCTGTGTGCCAACGGCGGCGTTCTATTTCCTGCCGCGCGTCATCGCGCGGTTCAACGAGCAATATCCCAATGTGCGCTTCAGCATTCTTGACCTGTCTGCCAACGACGGGCTTCGTAGCGTCGCGCACGGCGAGGTCGAGTTCGGCATCAACCTCCTGGGTTCGGCCGAACCCGATCTGAGCTTCGACCCGCTGATCGAAGACCCGTTCGTGCTCGCGTGCCGCCGCGACCATCCGCTGGCCGAGCAGGATTCCGTCGACTGGGCAGACATCGAACCCTACCGCCTCGTCACCGTCAGCCGAGCCAGCGGCAACCGCACGCTGCTGGAGGCCGCACTGGTGCGCGCACGCGTGCATCTGCATTGGTTTTACGAAGTGACACATCTGTCGACTTCACTCGGTCTCGTCGAGGCGGGGCTCGGCATTTCCGTCCTGCCCCAGCTTGCGACGCCGCAGGGAGAACACCCGATCATCGTCACGCGGCCGATCGGCAATCCGCAGGTATCGCGCACCATCGGCGTCGTACGACGCCGCGGCCGCCCCCTGTCGCCGGCAGCGCAGCGCTTCTTCGACATCCTGATGACCACCTGGTCGGATACCTGAGGTGAAGCACTCAGATCGCTTGATTGAAGCGGAACAGACGCGCCGGCGCATCCTGAAGGATAATCTTTCGGTCCGCCGGATCGGGAACACACGCTTCAAACTGCTGCTGCGTCATCGCGTATCGGATGTTCTTTTCATTCTGGGTATGCGGCCAATCGCTTCCCCAAAGCAGACGCTCGGGACCGAAAGCATCGAGCAATCGCACCGCGCAGTCTTTGGCACGTGAAAGGTCGGAGAGATCGGGCCAATTCCGATAAAGCCCCGATATCTTCACCCAGACACGACGCGACCGCGCGGATTGCAGGAGATAACGAAATCCGGGATCGTCGACACCGGCTTCCGTCGGCCGACCCATGTGATCGATCACGACGGTGAGCCCCGCGTTCAACAGCGGATCGATCACAAAGGGCAGACCGACACTGTCACGCAGCACCTCGACCTGCCAATCGAGGCGCCGCAGATGACCAAATAGCGTCTGCCATTCCGGCTCCCACAGCCGTGGCAGCGAAAGACCGGTCAGATTGAGCCGGACTCCGACGACGCCAACGGCATCCATCGTCTCCAGCGCGACACCATCGATCGTCGGATCGACAACCGCGACACCGCGCAGACGCCGGGGAAACTGCTTCAGCGCCTCGATCATGTAAGTGTTGTCGGTGCCGAGAAAGCTTGGCTGAATCAAAACACCACAAGACACGCCGTGTCTGTCGAGCACAGACAGATAGTCGTGCACGGTGACGGCATAGTCAGGCGCATAGCGGCGCACCGCCGCGAGATTCAGCCCCGGCTCGAATATATGCGCATGCGTATCGACGATCTGCACTCTCGGTTTCCTCCTGCGAGCCTTGATCTCGCTGATTCCGCTCGTTGCTCTTCCCGTGCCGTTTTACAGCGAAGCGCGTGGCGACGACAAATTCGACGCAGCACTCGAGCACACCGCATATAAAAAGCCGGGACAGGATCGCCCTGCCCCGGCTTCGGTTGCATAAGTCTCGACGGATCAGGCTGTCTTGAGCTGCGGTCGCGACGCCGGAGCCTTGTGACCGTCGGAGAGCGAAGCAAGCAAGCTGCCGCAATTCATGATCTGCGGATCGACGCCCATCAGCTGATAGGCCATCCACGCCGACACCTGCACAGCCGAATAGACCGGCTTGCCAAGATCGCGCTCGAGCGCATCCAGCACTTCGAGCGCACGGAGCTGGGTACACGCCACGAACACCGCCTCGCAATCCGAAGCGGCGACTTCCTTGACCTTCGCGTAAATCTCGGAAGGCTGGATCTTGGCGTGGTCGAACATGTCGAGCATGTCGAAGGTGCCCAGCTTCGTCGTTTCGATGTTGTAGGCGCGCAAAAACTGCCGCAGCCGCTCGTTGGTGACTTCTACATAGGGCGTCACCACCGCGACCTTGCGGCGACCGGTGCGGGTGAGCGCTTCCGCCATCGCGGCAGCCGTGGTGATCGCCGGCGCCTTGGCGATGTCGGAAATCTGCTGGCAGATCTTCTTGCTCCACTCCGGGCCCTCGAAGAACGAGCCCGAGGTGCAGCCATACACGACAACGTCCGGCTCGGTATTGGCGACGCGGGTCGCCGCGCCGCAGGCTTCCTTTTCCATGTTCCGCAACTCGTCGGGCGTGCCGTGGCGGCCGCCGGCGATGCGCGCCGTGCTGATGGCAACACCCTCCGGCGCGATGCGCCAGAACTCGGTTTCCATCACGGTGTTGATCGAAGGAACCAGCAGGCCGATCCGCCCTCTCCACCCGTACATTTTAAATCTCCTCTCCCTGTCGCGTTGCTATTGAACGTTCGCCGGCGGACGCCGGGAACGGCTACTGCTTGTGGCGTCAGCCGGCCTTGCTCGGGAAATCCCGGATCAGATCGGAGACGTTGGACATCTGCTCGAGCTTGAGAACGCGTTCCGCATATTGCTGCGCGCTGGCGCGCGGCACGCTCATGCCGAAGTCGAGACAGTCGGCGAATTTGCCGAGCAACTCGTCGACCGACATCGGGGCATCGGGGGCGCCCTTGGTCTTGCGGCCTTCGAGCAGCACCGTGGTGTTGTCGTTGAGCTCGACCCGCACCTTCGACGGCTCCATGGCCGTCGGGGATTCGGTCGGGTCGGGCATCGCTTTTACCCGGCTCGCCAGCGCCACCACCTTCGGATCGGCGATGTTCGGCTTGGTGTAGGTCGGCAACGTCACCTTCCCGTCGATCAGCGCGCGCGCGAAGGTATAGCCGATATTGAACTGGGCATGGACAACGGAGTCTCGCGTCACATCATAGGGCTGGCCGACGGTCTGGAAATTGACCTGCGGCAGCCGGACCTCGACCGACTTGATGTCGTCGGCGCCGATGCCGCGTTTGCGAAGATCAAAAGCGAGATCAATCGTCGTATGGTTGCAGCGGCAGCACGGATAAGGCTTGAACGAGAATCCTCGGGTCCGCCACTCCTTGCCGATATCCTCCAGCAACACCTCAGGCTTGACTTCATCGCGCTCGAACAGACGGAACAAGCCGGCCGCGCCTTCCAGCGAACGGAACGGGCCGGTGATGCCGTCCTGCGCGAAGAAGGCGGCCGTCACTGCGTTGCGAGCCGCAAACCCCGGACCGAGCCGCTTGGTCAGCACGCCGTCATGCATGCTCTGCGCGGTACCCTGCGCCTGATGGAACGCGATGCCGAGCGCATTGACCAGCTTGTCGCCCGTCAGACCCAGCATGCGGCCCGCGCCAATCGCGCCGGCCATGCTGCCGAGCGTCGTTGTCGGATGCCAACCCTTGCCGAGCGAATTGTAACAGGTGAAGCCGAGCCGCGCGTGCACCTCTGCGGCGACCGCCAGCGCGAGCAGGAAGCGCTTGCCGTCGACATTGCCGATGTCCTCGGCAACCGCGATCATGATCGGCAGCAGCACGCAGAAAGCGTGAATGCGCGCCGGGTCGTGCATGTCGTCGAAATCGAGCGCATGCGCGGCCGCACCATTCGACATTGCCGCATTCGGCGGAGAGAACCGGTGCTTGCCAATCAGCGCCGTCGCGGACCCTCCGTTTTCCCACTTCGCCAGCCGGCTGTTGATCTCTGCGATGCCGGGCGCACGCGCCGCGCCGCCGATCACGCCGAGCGTGTCGATGACCAGCAGCCGCAGGGTCTGCACCACATCCGCCGGGATGTCGTCATAGGTCCAGTGCTCCACCGCCTCGCACAGACGGCGGCTGATGCCCTCGATGTTTTCCATTTGCTTCTGCGCGGCGACCGTCTGAGCCATGATCCGTTTCTCCCTGCAAACACGTAATGACAACCAACCACTTGCCCGGCGGTTATCCGACCAGCGAAGCGATCTTGTCGGTAGCCTTCAAACCCGAACCCGTCAGCACCATAGCCACCGTTTCGCCGGCGGCGATGTCGCCGGAACTGATCAGGCGCGTCAGCGCCGCACCGGACGACGCCGATGTCGGCTCGACGAACAATCCCTGGCCGAGACACTGGCGCAGCGATTTGAGGATCTCATCCTCGCTCACCGCCACCACCGCGCCCTTGGAGCCGCGCACGGCTTCCATCACCTCGCGGATGCGGACCGGCTTCACCGACGCGATGCCGTCCGCCATGGTCGGCGACGGTTTGATCGGCACCCACTGATCACCACCGGATTCCCACACGGCATGGAACGGCGCGCTCGCTGCTGCCTGCACCGCATAGATGCGGGGCATGCGCGAAATCTGACCGCGCGCGAGCAGTTCGTTGAAACCGATCCAGAGACCGAGCACATTGCTGCCGTAGCCGCACGGAACGACGACGGCGTCGGGCCCGCGGAAGCCGGTCTGCTCCCACAGTTCGAATGCCAGCGTCTTGGTGCCTTCGATGAAGAACGGCTGCCAGTTATGGCTGGTGTAAAAAATCTTCTCGGCTTCCCGTAGCGCCATGTCGGCTACAGCCTGACGGTCGCCGGGAATGAGACCGACATCAGCGCCCATCGCCGTCATCTGCGAAATCTTGCCGGCCGGCGCGGACGCCGGCGCAAGGATGCGGGCTTTCATCCCGGCGGCGGCCGCATAGGCAGCCATCGACGCGCCGGCATTGCCCGAGGAGTCTTCGAGGATGTGCTTCACACCGACCGAGCGGAGATAGCTGAACAGCACGCTGGTGCCGCGATCCTTGAACGAGCCGGTCGGCGCCAGATATTCCAGTTTCACCTGGACCTCGCGACCATCCCACGGCCGCGCCACCAACGGCGTCCAGCCCTCGCCGAGGCTGATGCGGGACTTCGCATCGACACGGATGGCCGACGCATAGCGCCACAGCGAACGCTCGTGCCCGACGATATCGGCGGGAGCCAATCCGTGGCCAAGCGTCAGGTTGAGATGCGAGCCACCCTGATCACGCCACATCGGCGTATCGACAGCAAAACGCTGGCCGGTGACAGGGGAGATGTACTGGACGTCAGAAGCCGCCGGCGCGGCTGGCGCACTCGTCATCAGGGAAATTCACCTTGCATGGCCGCTCTTGGCCGGCCTGTATCCTGTATCCAAACATGGACACCATGGATTCTCAAGCCTAATCCAAGGGTCGGAATGCAGGACTCGAATGCAAGAAGTAGGCCCTGGTGACCACCTGGGCAGCCCCCGCCCAGGATCCGTATCCGCTTATTTCATCCCCTCGGGAGAACGGCTGAAAAGCTGCATCATTCGGATGTCTTTGCTGGCCAGCACGTGATCACGGCCGGCAATCTCGGCCGCCTGCGGGTCGCGGCGCTCAAGGGCATCGACGATGGCTGTATGCTCCCGCAACACAGTGTCTTTGCGACCGGGCGTGTCAAAGACAGTCCCCGGCAGCAGTGACACGGAATCGTGGAGATCCAGTACCGCCGGAAGCAGGTAGCGGTTGCGGGCAACCTCGAAGATCATCCGGTGGAACTGGAGATTCCAGGCAGCCGCTTCAGCGGGAGTGGCGGCATCGAAGCACTGCTCGACCATCTGCCGCAGAATCTTGATTTCGGTTGGCGAGACGTGCTCGGCGGCAAAGCGCGCCGCAGCGCCTTCGAGAATGGCGCGCAGGCTGTAAAGCTCGATAATCTTTGTCGACGTGAGCTGGGCGATCATCAGCCCGCGCCCGGGGGCCAGTTCGACTAGGCCACGAGCGACCAGCCGTCCCAGCGCTTCGCGCACCGGCGTCCGGCTGACCCCGAGCAGGTCGGCGAGATCTTCCTCGCGCAACCGCATGCCCTGGCGCAATTCGCCTTTCTGGATCGCATCCCGGACGTACTGGAAAACATAGTCTGTTCGCGAAACATCGTCCGCGCGCGACTTCCGGTCAGCCACCGCCTTGCGAGGCAAGGCCCGCGGCTCGGACACGCTTTTCGGCACGCTGTTCTCCTTGGTCAGAGTGTCGGGAACGAATATCTCCTTGTTATCACAAGAGAAAGCTAAACCAGACTCAATCCCGTCAAAACGCTTGCGAGGCTTAGGCCGCCGATTCCGCCAGGATCGCGGTCAGGCGCCGGACATCCGGTAACCGGTCGAACATCATGACTTCGTCGAACGCCCGGCCGCCTACCGTCGCCGGTCTGGTGCGGATCGCGCAGTCCATGAACTTGTCCTTCAACTCGTCAGTCGACATCGGATTGTCCTGCCCCCGGCCGAACGGCGTGACCGCTTCCGAGCGCAGCGTCGTTCCGTTGCGCAGCGTCACCATGACCCGGCCGAGATATTCGTTGGTCTCGTTGTGCGGGCGCGACACGGTGCGCGACAGCAGCCCGCGAATGGTCGGGTCCATGAAGGCATCCCCTTCGAAATGATCGAAGCGGATCGTTCCTTCCATCAATGCCCGAGCCGTCGTGTATTGCACGCTGAACTTGGCATCGAGACCGGTGCGAGGATCCGGACGGTTGGTATGCGCCAGCCGTCGCGCATGGGTTTGCGTCTCGATGGACTCGATATCGGCGGCTTTCAGCGCGCCATTGGTCTTCCGCAGTTTGATCGCCGCATCGATCGCCGAATGCGCGCTGCCGCAACACGGATGCTGCTTGATGGCCACGCCCGGACTGAGCAGTTCGAGCGCGCCATCGCGATCGGCCAGCATGGCATTAATGTTGAAATTGCCCTGACCGTTGAACACGTCGAAAAAGCCCTGCTCCTGTTCAAAAGCATTGGGGTTCGCAGACAGACCGTCGCGCGCAAGCAGCGCCGCCATCAGCCCGCCGCGCGCGGCAGTGCCGACATGCAACGGCTTGGTCGGCGTGCCGAAATTCGCCTTCACGCCGTTGGACAATGAGACGGCGATGGCAAGCGCGCGAGCAAGCTGCTCGTCATTCAGGTTCAACAGGCGCGCGCAAGCTGCTGCGGCACCAAACACGCCAAGCGTCGACGTCGGATGCCAGCCCTTCTCGTAATGATGAGGCAGCAGACCGCGCGCCAGGCGGATCTCAGCTTCGATACCGCAAATGAAGGCTTCCAGCACAACTTTGCCCGAAGCCCCCATTTCCTCAGCGAGGGCAAGAAGCGCGGGGACGACCGGCGCCGACGGATGCCCGCCCATGATCGTGCTGCAATCGTCATAGTCGAGTGCATGGGCGGCAGCGCCGTTGATCAGCGCCGCATCAAGCGCCGTACCACGAACCTTGCTGCCAAAAATGAAACACGGGCCCGGTGCGCGCTCGATCTCCAGCGTATGCGTGGCGATCTGCACGACAGGCTCATCCTGCCCGGCAAGCGACACGCCGAGCGTATCGGCAATGCAGAATTTGGCGACATGAATCGCCTCTTCCGGCATCGTGCCGATGGCGAGACGGTTGACGCGCCGGGCGAGATCAAGGGCGAAGCTCATAACCCATCTGTCCTTAGTGAATTGTTCTGGAGCGAGAGACGGACGGCTGCACGGCGAGCAAGGCCGCAACGTCCTTCATATTTGCGGCGTCTTGTAGTGCCTCGAGCACGGAAAAAAGCTTCGCGCTCTGAATCTCATCGAGCGTGCGCGACGCGCAATCCATGAATTTCTCGCGCAGCATCGACATTGGCAGCGGGATTTCCGGACCACGTCCGAGCGGCGCCGGCACGGAATGGCTGAACGTCGTCCCATCGCGAAGGCGGACTTCGACGGTCGCACCGTAATCATTGCTATCGTCGTCGTGGCCTTTGGTCGCCACAACCTCCATCACCCGACGCACCTCGGGATCACGGAAGCGCTCGCCCTCAAAATGCTCCATCAACACGCGGCCATCGACCAGCGCGCGGGCGACCGCATATGGCAAGCTGAATTTTGCATCGAGCGGGCTGGTGGCCTGTCGCTGCACGTGCGGCAGCAAGCGGCGACGGTGCATAATCACCGTCACGGCAGCGATATCATCCGCCTTCAATTTGTGCTGCTGCGCCAGCGCGATCGCCGCATCGATCCCGCCATGAACACTGTAGACGCACGGATATTTCTTGATCGAAATGCCGGGATTCAGCAGGTCGAGCGGCTCGGCCCAATTTTTCAGCATGCGCTCGGGGTGGAAATTTCCCTTGCCATTGAACACCTCAAAAAAACCTTGCGGGTGCTCGAACGCATCGGCACTCGCGGTAAAACCGCCCTTGGCCAGTTGCGCCGCGAACAGACCGTGCCGCGCCGCGACGCCCGCATGCAGCGGCTTGGTCTGGCTGCCAAAGTTCGACTTCACGCCGGCGGCATGTGAAATGCACAGCGCCAGAGCCGACATCATCTCCTCGTCGGTCAGCCGCAACAACCAACCGCAGGCAGAGGCAGCGCCAAAAATCCCGAGCGTCGCGGTCGGATGCCAGCCTTTTTCATAGTGATGGAAATTGACGCCACGCGCGATACGTGTCGCGGTTTCGACACCAACGATATAGGCATTGAGAAAATCGCGGCCGGACACTTGCTGCTGCTCTGCCAACGCCAGAAGCGCCGGGACGATCACGACCGTGGGATGGCCAGCCATGGACTTGCTGGTATCATCGAAATCGAGCGCGTGGCCCGCCGTCCCGTTGATGAGCGCAGCATCGAGCGCACGCAATTTCTCGCCACGGCCAATCACGACACAACCGTCGCTGACCGGCGTCGCGGCCGCCTTCAGCACGATCTCGGTCGTATCTTCCGGCGCGCCGGCCAACGCGCAACCGATCATGTCGATGATCGCGGTCTTCGCCCAATCCAGGGCTTCCGTGGGGAATTGCTCGGTTTGCAGGGCATTGATCCGCTGCGCGATCTGGAGGGCGATACTCATCGTTCTCTTGACACCGTTATTGTCGAAATTTGTTGTCGTGTATTCATGCTGTCGCTTGCACGAACGTGGGCGCGTGTGCCTGCTGACCCCTTGCGGCAGCGAGCACTGGCCGGATCGAGCGCGCCCGCTCAAGACTCATCAACCGATCGAACAGCGCCGATGCTTCATGGCCGGTCAGGGACGCCGCCGCACAATCCAGGAACTTGTCGCGAAATTCTGCGTCACTCATCGGATCATCAGGCCCGCGACCCATGTCGCGCAACGCCACCTCACGGTGTGTCCTGCCATCCTTCCCGGTGATCGAAACGGTCGCTTCGGCGAGCGCGCCATCATGTGGCCGCAGCTCGACACGCTGCATTAATTCACGCAGATTCGGATCAAGAAATGCGCTTCCTTCAAAATCCGAAAGCCGGACACCACCGTTTTTGAGGGCCAGCGCCACGACATAATGCGTACTGAATTTTGCGTCGGTATCGGTGCGCGGATCGGGACGATTCACGTTACGCATGCGCTTCGGTGACAACTCGACCTTGATCGAAGCAACGTTGTCACAGGAAACATCATCATGCGCGCGAAGCTTCAGAACCGCATCAATCGCCGGATGAGTGAACGCGCAACACGGATATTGCTTGATCGCAATACCCGGGTTCAAAATATCGAAACCGTGATCAAGACGCGCCAGCACCACCTGCGGATCAACCGGCCGCCCTGCATAAGCGCTGAAATAGCCAAGCTCATGCTCCAGCGCATCAAGGTTAGCAGTGAAACCCTTTTGTGCCAGCAACGCCGCCTGCAGTCCGTTCCGATTACTCTGTGCGGCATGCAGATGCTTCGTCATGGTGCCGGAATTGGCGCGCAGGCCCGCTGCACTCGACGCGGCAATCGACAATGCCCCAGCGAATGCTTTGTCATCCAGGTTGAGTAGCTTTGCGCATGCGGCCGCGGCGCCGAAAATGCCGATGGTTGCGGTCGGGTGCCAGCCGCGCTGACCGTGATCCGGATTGATGGCGGATGCGATCGCAGTTTCGGTCTCGTAACCGGCGACATAGGCCGCGATCACATCGCCGCCCGAGCGGTCGAGTTCTTCCGCCAGCGCCAGCAGCGCAGGCACCATCGGCACCGATGGATGTCCGTCCATGGTCGGACTGCAGTCATCGAAATCAAGCGCGTGGGAAGCCGCGCCATTCACAAACGCCGCCTCGAGTGCCGGAAGCGTCTCCGTGCGGCCCAGCACCGTGCACGACCCGCGCGCACCGTTCATCTCCGCCAGCGACAACAGGATGCCGACGCTTGGCTCCCGGCATCCGCCGAGCCCGGCTGCGATATTGTCGGCGATGGCCAGCCGCGCCCAGTGCACCGCTTGCGGCGGCAACTTGGCAAAAGACAGCGCGTTGATTCGGGAAGCGATGGCGAAAGCGAGTGTCGACATGAGATTTCCGCCGTAAACTTCCTGGCCAACATTTTATCTCGCGGCACGGTTATGCCTGAGCGTGCCCAAGGCCAGTGCTGGCCGCCCGCGTGCAGGGATCTGATCTGATCTGATCTGATCTGATCTGATCTGATCTGATCTGATCTGATCTGATCTGATCTGATCTGATCTGATCTGACCCGA
>MKWA01000006.1:17377-108314 GCA_001899285.1 Rhizobiales bacterium 64-17 | reverse complement strand
TCTGCAACATCGGCCACTTCGACAACGAGATCCAGATCGCCTCGCTGAAGAACCTGAAGTGGACCAACATCAAGCCGCAGGTTGACGAGATCGAATTTGCGGACGGCCACCGCATCATCATGCTGTCGGAAGGCCGTCTGGTGAACCTCGGCAACGCCATGGGCCATCCGTCGTTCGTGATGTCGGCGTCGTTCACCAACCAGACACTGGCGCAGATCGAGTTGTTCGCCAACAACAAGAACGGCAAGTACAAGAAGGAAGTCTACGTGCTGCCGAAGTCGCTCGACGAAAAGGTCGCGCGGCTGCATCTCGCCAAGATCGGCGTGAAGCTCACCGAACTGCGCAAGGACCAGGCCGACTATATCGGCGTGAAGCAGGAAGGCCCGTACAAGGCCGACCATTACCGCTACTGAGATCGTCTCACGTTACGTGACCAACGGCCGGGCCAACGCCCGGCCGTTTTGTTTGTGGAGTTGATGTTACTTGCGCTGCTCTCCCCACGTCATGCGCGGGCATAGCCCGTCGAAGACGGGCGTAAACGCCCTGATGCCCCGCGCATCCACGGCTTGCTCTCTTTACGTGGAGACAAAGACGTGGATGGCCGCGACAAGCGCGGCCATGACGGCTGAGAAAGCACGCGCTTTATCGTGCATTGAATTTGCAGCTTGTCATCAGATGCAGTTGTCAAACAGCCGATGACATGAAGGCGTGCATCATCGCCCGTATTGTTTGGCCGGCGCCGGGTGCGCCCGTAGTCCCTAGCCCCTCTTCAATAGTGAGGGGGACGGAGCGCCGCGAAGCGCAACGTCGTAGCCACCGCTCACACGTCACCGCGTGAACGGAGCGCATCTCCCCCGCCAGAGAGAGACACGCGCGCCTTGCGGCGCCCCATCAGCGGCGATTTCGCTCCCTGGGACCGTGCTTCCGGGGCGCGGACAGATGGAGCGACCGATCCTTGCGGGATCGGACCCCACCGGTTCCCGCGGGCTTTGGCTCGCGTTCGTCCTACCCCGTCCAGCCCTTGCGGGCGGCCCCACTTAGTTGGGGCGGACGGCAAACCCAGGGCGTCCCGGACGCAGGGTGCGAGACCTGCGCGCGGGCGCCGCAATTCCTGCTCCACCATCAAGACGCCTCATGATGACGCCCCTCGTGAGCAGGGCGGGGATAGGATTATAGGCATATAGGAAGAAAGTCAAGAGGCGGATTGAGCCCACCTCTCGCCCGTCATGGCCGGGCTTGTCCCGGCCATCCACGTCTTGTTTGATCGCACTATGGCAGGCGGTTTTGTTTACATCGTCACCAACCAGCCGAATGGAATTCTTTATATCGGCGTAACGAGCAATTTGCCGCGTCGCGCTTATGAGCACAGAGCCGGACTCATCGACGGTTTCAGCAAGCGGTACGGATTAGAACGACTGGTTTGGTACGAACGACACGACGACATTCGCGCGGCGATTCAGCGTGAGAAAGTCATGAAACACTGGTCGCGTGCTTGGAAGGTTCGCCAAATCCGCGCTCTAAACCCGGATTGGAACGACCTTTATGAGTTGTTGATCTAAAGACGTGGATGCCCGCGACAAGCGCGGGCATGACGTGGTGAGAGCTGCACTCCTTTTCCACATCACGCGCTAGTCATACCATGTCGAAGGATCGCAGTTACGCCTACCCCTGCTTCCACGTATCGGCGTGCGCCTTCGGCCGCGCCTTGCGCTTCAGCTCGGTCAATTCCTCGCGGTCGCGGCGGCTGTTGCGCAGGATCTGCTCCTTGCCGGCGAGATATTGCGGCGGACAGAAGATGTCGGCAGCGCCGTACCAGCCTGCCGCCTGCATGGTGAAGCCCGGATCGACCAGATGCGGCCGTGCCAGCGCCACCAGATCGGCGCGGCCGGCGGCGACGATGGTGTTCACCTGATCCGCCGTGGTGATGGCGCCGACGCACATGGTGGCGATCTCGCCCTCGTTGCGAATTTGATCCGAGAACGGCGTCTGGAACATGCGGCCGAACACCGGCGCGGAATCCGCCGTGGTCTGGCCGGTCGAGACGTCGATCAGATCGCAACCCGCCGCCTTGAACATGTCGGCGATCAGCACCGACTCCTCGCCGGTAACGCCGCCGCTCTGCCAGTCGGTGGCGGAGATGCGCACCGACATCGGCTTCTCCTTCGGCCAGACCGCGCGCATCGCCTTGAACACTTCCAGCGGGAAGCGCATGCGGTTTTCCAGCGAGCCGCCGTAGTCGTCCTTGCGCTGGTTGGTCAACGGCGAGATGAAGCTCGCCAAGAGATAACCGTGCGCCGCGTGCATCTCGACCATGTCGAAGCCGGCGCGCGCGGCGCGCTTCGTCGCCGCGACGAAATCGTCACGCACCTTGTCCATGTCGGCGCGCGTCGCCTCGCGCGGCACCTGGCTGTTCGGATAGTACGGGATCGGCGACGCCGAGATGATCGGCCACGCGCCGTGCTCCAGCGGCTCGTCGATGCCGTCCCACATCAGCTTGGTCGCGCCCTTGCGTCCGGCGTGGCCGAGCTGCAGGCAGAATTTCGAGCCGGAATGCGTGTGCACGTAATCGACGATGCGTTTCCACGCCGCTTCCTGCGCGTCGTTGTACATGCCGACGCAGCCGAGCGTGATGCGCCCTTCCTCCGACACGTCGGTCATTTCCGTGAACACGAGGCCGGCGCCGCCGGTCGCGCGCGCGCCGTAATGCACCAGATGCCAGTCGTTCGGCAGGCCATCCTTGGCCGAATACTGGCACATGGGCGAAACGACGACGCGGTTGGCAAGCGCCATGTCGCGCAGCCTGAACGGCTGGAACATCGGCGCGGCCGGCACGGCGTTGCCGGCGGTATAGCCCTTGTCGCGCACCTCCTCGGAGACGAGACGATCGACATCGGCGACGAATTCCGGCGCGCGCAGCGCGAGGTTGTCGTAGGTGATCGCCTTGGAGCGCGTCATCAGGCCGAAGGCGAAGCGCGTCGGCTCCATGTCCCAGAACCGCTTGACGTGCTCGAACCACACGAGTGACACGTCGGCGGAGTGCTGCGTCTTTTCCACTTCCTCGCGGCGGTGGCTTTCGTAATGCGCCAGCGCCGCCTTGACGTCATTGCCGCCGGTGGCGCGGAACGCTTCGTACAGGCCGACCGCGTCCTCCATCGCAAGCTTGGTGCCCGAACCGATGGAAAAATGCGCCGTCGCCTTGGCGTCGCCGACGATCACGGTGTTGTCGTGGGTCCACTTCTCGCAGCGGATCGCCGGGAAGTTGCGCCACGCCGAGCGGTTGATGATCAGCTTGTGGCCATCGAGTTCCTTGGCGAACATCTTTTCGAAATAGGCGGCCGTCGCCGGCTCGTCCTTTCCGTCGAGACCGGCCTTGGCGAAGGTCTCGGGGTCGGTCTCGAAGATCCAGGTCGAGCGGCCGGGCTCGTACTGATAGGCATGGACGATGAAGATGCCGTGCTCGGTTTCCTTGAAATAGAAGGTGAAGCTGTCGAGCGGCTTGGTCGAACCCATCCAGCAGAACTTGTTGGGCCGCAGATCGACCGACGGCTTGAAGATGTCGGCATAGGTTTCGCGCACGCGCGAATTGATGCCGTCGGAGGCGATCACCAGATCGGCGTCGCGGCGCAGCGCCTCGAGGTCCGTCACTTCGGTCTGGAATTTGGTTTCGACGCCGAGCGCCTGCGCCCGTTGCGTGAGGAGTTGCAGCAGCGTGACCCGCGCGCAACCGCAGAAACCGTTGCCGCCGATGCGGAAGGTCGAGCCCTTGAAGTGGATTTCGATGTCGTCCCAATAGGCGAAATTGTCGGTGATCGCCCGGTAGCTCTCCTGATCGTATTTGGCGAAGGTGTCGAGCGTCTGGTCGGAGAACACCACGCCGAAGCCGAACGTGTCGTCGGGCCGGTTGCGCTCGAACACCGTGATCTGGTGCTGCGGCCACGCCTTTTTCAACAGGATGGACGCATAGAGGCCAGCAGGTCCGCCGCCGATCACATTGATTTTCATAGGGTCCGCTCGCGCTTGTCCTGGAAACCGTAGCTCTTGGGGAACCGTCGCCCGCAGGCATATCCCCAAGATTGAAACAGGCTTGGTCGGGTCAGGCAATTATTTTAAGCTTAAAATATCTTGACCACAAGCTTGCGGGGGCTAATTTCAAGCTTAAAATATTTCCGGCTGGTGCCGATCAGGCGGCCGGACCAGACGCGGCCCAACAGCGCCGCGGACAAAGAGGGCGAAGCAGACCATGACCCGGCTTGAGGGACGGCATGCGCTGGTGACAGGCGGCAGCCGCGGCATTGGCCGGGCGATCGCCGCGGCGCTGACCCGCGCCGGCGCCACCGTCACCGTCACCGCGCGGCAGGCCGGCGGCTTGAAGGACACCGTCGCGGCCGGCGACGCGGCGCACTGGTTCGCCGCCGACGCCACCGACCCGCAAGCGGTGGCCGACGGCGCGGCCGCGGCCGCGAAACAGCACGGCCCGATCGACATTCTGGTGGCGAATGCCGGCGGCGCCGAGAGCGTGCCGTTCCGCAAGGCCGACGCCGCGCATTTCCGCCGCATGATCGACCTCAACCTGATGAGTGTCGTGCACGCGATCCACGCGGTGATCGACGGCATGGCCGAGCGCAAGTCCGGCCGCGTCATCGCCGTCGCCTCGACCGCGGGGCTGAAAGGCTATCCGGCGATTTCCGGCTACACCGCCGCAAAGCACGGCGTGATCGGCCTCGTGCGCTCGCTCGCCTTGGAGACGGCGCGGCACGGCATCACCGTCAACGCCATCTGCCCGAGCTACACCGAAACCGAAATGATCCACGAGGATATCGCCCGCGCCGCCGAAAAATCCGGCAAGCCGGCGGACGACATTCTCAAAGGCATGGTGCGCAGCATTCCGATCGGCCGGCTGATCAAGCCCGCCGAGGTCGCCGCCTCCGTGCTGTTCCTGTGCTCAACCGAAGCCGCCGCCATCACCGGGACCACGCTCGCGGTCGCCGGCGGAGAAGTATGATGCCCGACCTCGCTGCCTCAGAACTCACCATGCCGCTCGACGCGGAAACCAAAGTCGCGGAACGCCCCGCCGACCACGAAACCGAACTGCGGCTGTGGCTGCGGCTCTTGACCTGCACCACGCTGATCGAGGGCGAGATCCGCCGCCGGTTGCGCGAGAGCTTCGACGTGACGCTGCCGCGCTTCGACCTGATGGCGCAGCTCGACAAATCGGTGAACGGCATGACGCTGGGCGAACTGTCGCAGCGGATGATGGTGTCGAACGGCAACGTCACCGGCCTGGTCGAGCGGCTGCAATCGCAGGGGCTGGTCGAGCGCCGCCCGGCGCCGAACGACCGCCGCGCGCAACTGGTCAACCTCACCGCCGAGGGCCGCAAGACCTTCCGCGCCATGGCGCGCACCCACGAAAACTGGATCGCCGATCTGTTCGCCGGCATGACGCCGGAGGAAACGGAAACGCTGATGCAAATCCTCGGACGCGCCAAGGCGTCCGTCCGCAAATCCATCGCTGGAGCGTCCTGATGCGTGTTGCCAATCCCGTCACGTTGCCGCTCGCCGATTACAAGGCGCAGCATGTCCGCTTCGAGGTCTCCGGCAAGGTGGCGACGCTGACGCTCAACCGGCCGGACCGCAAGAACCCGCTGACCTTCGAGAGCTACGCCGAGATCGCCGACATCTTCCGCGCGGCCAACCGCGACAAGCAGGTCAAGGTGTTTGTCATCACCGGCGCCGGCGGCAATTTCTGCTCCGGCGGCGACGTGTTCGAGATCATCAAGCCGCTGGTCGAGGACATGGATACCGACGGCCTGCTCGACTTCACCCGCATGACCGGCGAGGCGGTGAAGGCGATGCGCGCCGCGCCGCAGCCGATCATCGCCGCTATCGACGGCATCGCCGCCGGCGCCGGCGCGATCCTCGCCATGGCCTCCGATATCCGCATCGGCACGCCGGCCGCGAAAGTGTTCTTCCTGTTCAACCGCGTTGGGCTCGCCGGCTGCGACATGGGCGCGTGCGCGATCCTGCCGCGCATCATCGGCCAGGGCCGCGCCGCCGAACTGCTCTACACCGGCCGCGGGCTCGGCGCCGAGGAAGGCGAGCGCGTCGGCTTCTTCAACCGCCTTGTGGAGCCGGACAAGCTCGCGCAGGTTGCCGCCGACTTTGCCGCCGATCTCGCCAGCGGCCCCACATTCGCCAATGCCATGACGAAGCGCATGTTGGAGATGGAATGGGCGATGTCGGTCGAGCAGTCGATCGAAGCGGAAGCCGTCGCGCAGGCGCTGTGCATGGAGACCGAAGACTTCGCCCGCGCCTATCGCGCCTTCGCCGCCAAGCAGAAGCCGGTGTTCGAGGGAAATTGAGGATGAGCCTTCTGTCCGAAACGCTCACCTGGCCGTTCTTCACCGACGCGCATCGCGATTTCGCGGCGCGGCTGTCGCGCTGGGCGGCAGCGACGCTGCCCGGCCTGCCGCACGACGATGTGGACGAAGCCTGCCGCGCCCGCGTGGCGGCATTGGGCCGCGCCGGCTTCCTCGACGCCGTAGTGCCGGCCGCCTATGGCGGGCGCAATCAGACACTGGATGTGCGCACGCTATGCCTCGCGCGCGAAATTCTCGGCTTCCATGACGGCCTCGCCGACTTCGCCTTCGCCATGCAGGGCCTCGGCACCGGCTCGATCACCGTGTTCGGCTCCGACGACTTGAAGCAGCGCTATCTGCCCTCCGTGCGCGAGGGTAAGAAGATCGCCGCGTTCGCGTTGTCCGAACCGGAGGCCGGCTCCGACGTCGCGGCGATGGCGACCACGGCGACGCCGGACGGCAACGAGCATGTGCGCATCGACGGCCGCAAGACCTGGATCTCCAACGGCGGCATCGCCGATTTCTACGTGCTGTTCGCGCGCTCCGGCGAGGCGCCCGGCGCCAAGGGGCTGTCCGCTTACGTGGTCGACGCCGACACGCCGGGCCTCACCGTCGCGGAACGCATCGACGTGATCGCGCCGCATCCGCTGGCGACGCTCAACTTCGACAATGTGCGCATTCCGGCGGCGAACCGGCTCGGCAAGGGCGGCGAAGGCTTCAAGGTGGCGATGGCCACCCTCGACATCTTCCGCTCGACCGTCGGCGCCGCCGCGCTCGGCTTCGCCCGCCGCGCGCTCACCGACATGATCGCGCGCGCCAACACCCGCAAACTGTTCGGCGCACCGCTCGGCGACCTGCAACTGACGCAGGCGGCGATCGCCGACAGCGAGACCGAGGTCGATGCATCGGCACTGCTGGTTTATCGCGCTGCCTGGACCAAGGATAACGGTGCGCCGCGCGTCACCCGCGAAGCCGCCATCGCCAAGATGTTCGCAACCGAAGCGGCGCAGCGGGTGATCGACCGCGCGGTGCAGCTTTACGGCGGGCTTGGCGTCACCAAGGGCGTCAAGGTCGAGGAGCTGTATCGCGAAATCCGCGCCCTGCGCATCTACGAAGGCGCGACCGAGGTGCAGAAGATCGTCATCGGGCGCGAGGCGCTTAAACGTCAACCGACGGCCGCGGCACAGTAAAGGGCAGCAAAGGGGATGCAGTCATGATTCCTTCGGCTCATCAGGACACCTTCACGCGGGACAACCTGCCGCCGCCGTCGCAGTGGCCGCAATTCCTGTTCGATCTGCCGGAGCTGCACTATCCGGACCGGATGAACTGCGTCACCGAACTGCTCGACCGCTGGATCGCCAACGGCCGCGGCAACCATGCCTGCGTGATCTCGCCGACCGAATCCCTCTCCTACGCGCAGTTCGCCGAGCGCGTGAACCGCATCGCCAATGTGCTGACCCGCGACCTTGGCCTCGTCCCCGGCAACCGCGTGATGCTGCGCGCGCCGAACAACCCGATGATGGCGGCGTGCTATCTCGCGGTGATGAAGGCCGGCGGCGTCGTCATCGGCACCATGCCGCTCCTGCGCGCCAAGGAATTGTCCTACGTCGTCACCAAGGCCAAGGTCACGATCGCACTGTGCGACCACAAGCTCGCCGACGAGATGGAGAAGACCCGCGCGATCACCAGCGACCTCAAGCATGTGGTCTATTGGGGCGGCACCGGCGACGACACGCTGGAAAAGCGGATGGCGAAGCCGGGCTACGGACAGTTCACCGCCTGCGACACCGCCAACGACGACGTCTGCCTGATCGGCTTCACCTCCGGCACCACCGGCGAGCCGAAAGGCACCATGCACTTCCACCGCGACATCATCGCCACCTGCGACAGCTACGGCCGCCATGTGCTACGCGCGCAGGACACCGACCGTTTCATCGGCTCGCCGCCGCTCGCCTTCACCTTCGGTCTCGGCGGGCTGGTGCTGTTCCCGCTGCGCGCCGGCGCGGCGACGATTCTGGTCGAGCGCGCCTCGCCCGACGATCTCCTGAAGGCGATCAGCGAGCACAAGGCCACCATCTGCTTCACCGCGCCGACCGCCTATCGCGCCATGCTCGGCAAGCTCGGCGACTACGACATCTCCTCGCTGCGCAAATGCATCTCAGCCGGCGAGGCGTTGCCGCGCGGGACGTTCGATGCCTGGCTCGAGGCCACCGGCATCAAGATCATGGACGGCATCGGCGCGACCGAGATGCTGCACATCTTCATCGGCTCGCCGGAAGACGAGATCCGCCCCGGCGCGACCGGTCGCGCGGTCCCCGGCTATCAGGCCATGGTGATCGACGACGCCGGCAAGGAAATGCCGCCCGGCATTCCCGGCCGTCTCGCCGTGCGCGGCCCGACCGGCTGCCGCTATCTCGCCGACACGCGCCAGACCGTCTATGTGCAGAGCGGCTGGAACGTCACCGGCGACACTTACCTCATGGATAAGGACCGCTACTTCTTCTATCAGGCGCGCTCCGACGACATGATCATCTCCGCCGGCTACAACATCGCCGGGCCCGAAGTGGAATCGGCGCTGATGACGCATCCGGCCGTCGCGGAATGCGGCGTCGTCGGACAGCCCTGCCCGGAACGCGGCCAGATCGTCAAAGCCTATATCGTGCTGCGGCCCGGCCATGCGCCCGACGCCGACACCGCCCGGCTGCTGCAGGATCATGTCAAGGCGACGGTGGCGCCGTACAAATATCCGCGCGCCATCGAATTCGTCACCGAACTGCCGAAGACCCAGACCGGCAAGCTGCAACGGTTCGAGCTGCGCAAGCGCGCCGCGACCGAAGTGGCGCATTAACAATCATGGGGTTGAACGGCTCTCTTCTCCATTCATTCCTGCGCATTAGCGCGTTAACGCGCGTCTTCGACGCGCTATGCTGGGAATCCACTCTTAAGCGTGGGTCCCCGCTTTCGCGGGGACGAACGGGGTTAGATGCCGGTTCAACCCAAGCAATCTCGCATTGACCTGACACCAGGAGATATTTCGTGGCCGAGAAAAAGACCGTGCATGACGTGCTGAATCCGGCGGGCTGGCCGAAGCCGAAAGGCTACGCCAACGGCATCCGTGCGCGCGGCACGTTCGTGTTCACCGGCGGCATCGTCGGCTGGGACGCCAACGAGAAATTCCCCAAGGGTTTCGTCGCGCAGACGAAGCAGGCGCTGGAGAACATCGTCGCGGTGCTCAAGGAAGGTGGCGCCGGCCCCGAGCATCTGGTCCGCATGACCTGGTATGTCTGCGACATCAACGAATATCTCGATGCGCGCAAGGAGCTTGGCCCGGTCTATCTCGGCACGCTCGGCTACAACTTCCCGACCATGGCGCTGGTCGCGGTGACGCGGCTGGTCGAGCCCGACGCGCGGCTGGAGATCGAAGCGACCGCTGTGGTGCCGTAGGCGGTGATTTCCAGTCTCACTCCACCTCATCCTGAGGAGGCCGCGCAGCGGCCGTCACCGCAAGTCGGCCGTGGCCGACTTGCGCATCAAACAATCCCATCTCGGCTAAACCCGAGATGGGCGGACGAGGTGGCCCGATGACGTCCCTCGCCTCATGGTTCGAGACGCATCGCTGACGCGATGCTCCTCACCATGAGGCTTTTCCTCACCCCAGCACGTGCGGCAGCCACGTCGCGATGGCCGGCACGCCGAGGATCAGGCCGAGCAGCAGCACGCTCATGGCGATATAGGGCACCACGCCCATGAAGATATGCGCCCACGTCACCTGCGGCGGCGCGACGCCCTTCATGGTCATCAGTAAGAGGCCGTGCGGCGGCAGCAACAGGCCGAGCTGCATGCAGATGAGATACAGAACGCCGAACCAGATCAAGTCGATCTGCAGCCGGTCGACGATCGGCATGAACACCGGCAGCGTGATCAGCATCATCGATACCTGATCGACGAACACGCCGAGGAAAATCAGGATCAGCAGCATGCCGAGCAGGATCTGGAACGGCGTCAAACCCTGGTTGAAGATCGCCGAGACGATGCCGCTGGTCGCGCCTGAGAAGCTGAGGATCTGCGAGAACGTCGTCGCGCCGAGGATGATGAACAGAATCATCGCCGAGATCACCACCGTGCCCCGCAGCGACTTCATCAGCGCATCCCAGGTGAGCGCGCGATAGGCGATCGCCAGCGCCATGGTGGCGATGGCGCCGAGCGCCGCGGATTCGGTCGGGGTGGCGATGCCGCCGGACATGGCGCCAACCACGACGACGAAGATCGACACCAGCGGCAGCACGTATTTGAACAGCAGCTCGTACTTCTTCCAGCCGTGTTCTTCCGCGATCGGTGTCGGCGGCGCCAGCGCCGGATTCATTTTGGCGCGCAGCACGATGTAGCCGACGAACGCGACGCTGAGGATCAGACCCGGCACGACGCCGCCGATCAGCAGCTTGGAGATCGAGATGCCAGACAGGCTGCCGAGCAGCACGGTGAGCGCCGACGGCGGGATCAGCATATCGACCGCGCCGATCGCCATGATCGGGCCGACCGCCATTTTCGGATTGTAGCCGCGCGATAGCATCACCGGCAGCATCAGCGAGCCGAGCATCGCCGTGGTGGCGATGGTCGAGCCGGAGATCGCCGAGAACACCGTGCCGGCGACCACAGCCACCACCGCGAGCCGGCCCGGCACCTGCCGCACCAGCCGCTCGATGCCGTCGATCACCTTGATGGCAAGGCCGGTATGGAACAGCACCTCGCCCATCAGCACGAACAGCGGGATCGGCGTCAGCGAGAAGTTGAGCACCGAGGCGGCGCTGTTGCGCACCATCTGGTTGAGGCCGGCATCGCCGCCGAGAAACACGATGGCACCGACGATGTTGATGGCGACGAACGAGAATGCCACCGGCAGGCCGATGAACAGCAGCACGGTGGAGCCGCCGAGCAGCAGCAGCGATGCCATTTGCCACGACATGCGTGCTGCTCCCTTAAGAGGCCGAAACCGCTTCGTCGCGGATCTTGCGCTCGGACAGCGCCAGCCGGTGCATGCGGAAGATGAACTCGATGGCGAGCAGAACGAACACCACCGGCATGGGCGCGAGAATCCACCATTCCGGCATGATCAGTGTCTTGATCGACAGCGCGCCGCTCCCATAGCTCGCGGCCACCACGCCGGCGCCGTACCAGACGAAATACAGGCAGCAGACCAGACCGATCACATCGGCGATCCATTCCAGCGTCCAGCCGAGCTTTTCCGGTAGCACCCGCAGGATGATATCGACGCGGATGTGCTGGCCGTGCCGCAGCAGGGCGGGCGCGGCAAGCAGCGTCACCAGATACAACAGGTCTTCGGAGAGTTCGTTGCTCGGCGGGATGCCCCCGGCGCCGATATTGCGCAGCAGGACATCGCCGCCGATCAGGAGCGTCATCGCCAGCAGCAGCAGGCAGGCGACGGTGAGCATCGCCTCCAGCAGCCGGCCGTACCACAGCGACAGGGTCGTCATGAAAAACGCCTCACGACCCTGACGCGGCGACGAAGATCACGCGGCTGCCCTGCCCGTGACGTCACGCCAGATTACTTCGGCTTGGAGAAGAACTGCCGCAGCTTCGGCCCATGCTCCGGGCTCTGGCGGATGATGCCGGCCCAGCCGGCTTCATAGGCTTTGTCGAGGAACAGCTTGGCATTTTCGCCCTCGAACTTGATCGTCTGGATGCCGGCGTCGGCCTGCCGCTTGGTGTCTTTCGCGTTCTCCGCGGCGAAAATCTTTGGGCCTTCCTCCTCGGCCTGCGCACCGGCCTTGAGCAGAATGGCGCGCTGGGCGTCGTTGAGTTTGTCCCAGGTGGTCTTGTTGACCAGGATCGACACTTCCGAGGTGTAGAAGCCCGGATCGACGCGATACTTGGTCTTTTCCTGCCAGCCGAGATCGAAGATGCCGGTGATCGGCCAGCCGTAGCCATCAACCACGCCGCGCTCGAGCGCGGTATAGACTTCGCCCGGCGCGGTCTGCACCACGGTGGCGCCAAGCGCCTGGAAGAAGTCGCGGTAGACCGGCGTGATGCGCAGCTTGAGGCCGGTAAGGTCCGGCTTGGTGATCGGCTTGTTGAGATAAAGCTGGAACGGATTCATGTCCGCATGGCGGGCCAGGAAGATCGCGTTCATCTTCTCGGCATAGAGCTTGGCCATGTAGTCATAGCCGCCGTTCTTGCGCAGTTCCGACATCGGCAGCTGGGTCAGCTTCCAGGCATCGGCCTCCGGCATCACGTTGGTGTAGAAAGCGCCGGTATTGTTGGCGATATCGACCACGCCGCTCTTGAGCGCGTTGCCCACCTCGAACGGCGGCATCGCCTTCGGCCCACCGATATAATTGATCTGGAGAACGCCCTTGCCGGCGGCGTTGACCCGCTCGATGAAGGTCTCGAACCCACGGGCATAGGTGGTCTTCTCGGCGAAGGCCGACACGGCCTTCAGCGTGACCTCCTGCGCCGTGGCGGCCTGCGGCAAGACAGCGGCGAATGCCGCGAGCATGATCCAACGTTTCATCGTTTTTCTCCCCCCGGCCACGCCGGCCCGGCACATCTGCAATTATTTTAATGTTAAAATTTTTGCGACCGCAAGAGCGACCAAAAGAGCGACCAAAAGCGCCCACCAGCGATTGAATAGCGCGTGGCTTGGCGCACCGCAGCATGGCGCGCCCACGCCCTGTTCCATCCTTGTGCCCATCCGCGGTCCCCGCACTCTTTCACCCGGCCATTTTTTGCCGCGCGCTGTCACAGGATGGACGAAAACCGCACACCAGAATGTTGATTGAAACGATTCCAGTTTCGTTTCAGCCTTCGACCAGCCGGGTGATGACCCGGCTGGAACAGTCCGGGCGACGGCCCGGCAGGGAGTGCAATGCCATGATCCGGCTCAATATCAACGGCAAGGATTACGAGGTCGACGTCGAGAACGATACGCCCCTGCTCTGGGCGATCCGCGAGAACGCCGGGCTGACCGGCACGAAATATGGCTGCGGCATCGCCCAGTGCGGCGCCTGCACCGTGCATGTGGACGGCGAGGCGGTACGCTCCTGCGGCATGCAGGCGAGCGACGCGGTCGGCAAGAAGATCACCACCGTCGAAGGGCTCGCGGTCAACGGCACGATGCACCGGGTGCAGAAAGCCTGGATCGAGCACGACGTGCCGCAATGCGGCTATTGCCAGAGCGGCATGATCATGGCCGTCGCGGCGCTGCTCAAGGACAAACCGAAGCCGACCGATCAGGAGATCGACGAGGCGATTACCAATATCTGCCGCTGCGGCACGTTCCAGCAGGTGCGCGCCGCGATCCACACCGCCGCCGGCTCGAACGCGTGAGGGAGGGACAGATGAATTTCATTCCCAAACTCGATCGCCGTTCGTTCGTCGTCGGTACCGCCGCCGCGGGTGGCGGCCTCGCGCTCGGCCTCACCCTGCCGTTCGGAAATGCGCTGGCGCAGACCGCATCGCCGGAAGTCAACGCCTGGGTCGTCATCAAGCCGGACGAGACGGTTGTCATCCGCATCGCCCGCTCGGAGATGGGTCAGGGCACCCTCACCGGCCTCGCCCAGCTCGTCGCCGAGGAACTGGAATGCGACTGGTCGAAGGTGACAACCGAATATCCGACGCCGGGCCAGAGCGTCGCGCGCAAACGCGCATGGGGCGACTTCTCCACCGGCGGCAGCCGCGGCATCCGCGAGTCGCATGAATATGTGCGCAAAGGCGGCGCCGCCGCGCGCATGATGCTGGTGCAGGCCGCGGCCGACCAGTGGAAGGTGCCGGCGTCGGAATGCACGGTGAGCAAGGGCGTCATCTCGCACGGCGCCAGCAGCCGCAGCACCACTTACGGCAAGGTTGCCGACGCCGCCGCCAAGGTGACGCCGCCGACAGACATCAAGCTCAAAGACCCGAAGGACTGGACCATCGCCGGCAAGCCGCTGAAGCGGCTCGACACGGTGGAGAAGACCAACGGGCAGATGATCTACGGCATCGACGTCAAGCTGCCGAACATGCTGATCGCCGCGATCAAGGACTGCCCGGTGTTCGGCGGCAAGCTCAAGAGCTACGACGAGGCCAAGGTCGCCGGCATGAAGGGCGTCAAGAAGGTGCTGCGCGTCAACGACAGCACCGTCGCCGTCGTCGCCGACACCTACTGGCACGCCAAGACCGCGCTCGACGCCCTGCCCATCGTCTGGGACGACGGCGAGAACGTGAAGGTCTCCAGCGAGACCATCGCCGCGTGGCTCAAGGAAGGACTCGCCGACGATCAGCCGGCGTTCGTCGGCAACCAGAACGGCGACATCAAGGACGCCATAGCCAAGGCTTCGCGCACGGTCGAGGCGGTCTACGCCTATCCGTACCAGAACCATGCGCCGATGGAGCCGATGAACGCTACCGCGCTGTTCACCGGCGACCGTTGCGAGGTATGGACCGGCACGCAGAACGGCGAAGCGGCGTTCGCCGGTGTGCTCGCCGAATCCGGCCTGACGCCGGACAAGTGCGACGTGCACAAGGTGATGCTCGGCGGCGGCTTCGGCCGTCGCGGCATGACCGACTATGTGCGCCAGGCGGTTGCTATCGCCAAGCAGATGCCCGGCACGCCGATCAAGATGATGTGGTCGCGCGAAGAGGACATGCTGCACGGCAAATTCCATCCGGTCACGCAATGCCGGATGGTCGGCAGCTTCGACGACAAGAACAACCTGACCGGCTTCCGCATGCGGCTGTCCGGCCAGTCGATCCTCGCGTCGGTACTGCCGGCGCGCATGGAGAACGGCAAGGATCCGGTCGCGTTCCAGGGTCTCAATCCGCGCGGCGAAGCGGCGTTCGGCTACTCCGTGCCGAACCTGCTGATCGACCACTCCATGCGCAATCCGCCGGTGCCGCCGGGCTTCTGGCGCGGCGTCAACGTCAACCACAACGCCATCTATGTCGAATGCTTCATGGACGAGCTGGCGAAGTCGGCGGGCATGGACGCGCTGGAATTCCGCCGCAAGCTGATGGCGGACAAGCCGAAGCATCTCGGCGTGCTCAATGCGGTGGCCGAGAAGATCGGCTGGTCGACGCCGGCGCCGCAGGGCGTCTATCGCGGCCTGTGCCATCACATGGGCTTCGGCAGCTACGTCGCCGGCGCGGTGGAAATCTCCGTGCTCGACGACGGCAAGAAGATCAAGATCCACCGCATCGTCGCCGCGACCGATCCGGGCTACGCCGTCAATCCGGCGCAGATCGAGCGGCAGGTGGCGGGCTCCTTCGTCTACGGCCTCTCGGCGCTGTTCTTCGGCGAATGCACGGTGAAGGGCGGCCGTATGGAGCAGGAGAATTTCGACACCTACGACTCCATGCGCATCGCGCAGATGCCGAAGGTGGAAGCGATCCTGATGCCGACCGGCCACACGCCGTGGGGCGGCGTCGGCGAGCCGACCATCTGCGTGGCGGCGCCGGCGGTGCTCAACGCCTACTTCAACGCGACGGGCAAGCGCATTCGCACGTTCCCGCTGAAGAACCACGGCATCGGCTTCGCCTGATCCGACATCAAGCGGCGGCCTGTCGCAAGGCCGCCGCTTTTTCTTGATGCTGTCATGCTTTCGGCCACCTTCCGGCCGACCGGTTTCTCTCCTACAAGGACACAATGGTCCGTTCGCGCGCGCTGTTTATCGTTTCGTTCGTTCTCGCAGCGGTCGGCGGCGCTTCCGCCGCCGACGCGCCCCGCGGCGCGAGTTCCTGCATTGGCTGCCACGCCGCCCGCCCCGGCATCGAGGATGCGTTACCCTCGTTGAAAGGCCGCAAGGCGAGCGAGGTCACGGAGGCGATGCTGGCGTTCCGGCAAGACCGCAAGCCGGCGACGGTGATGAACCGGATCGCCAAGGGTTTTTCCGACGCGGAAATCGCCGCGATCGCCGACTGGTTCGCGGAGCAGCAACCATGACCGTGCGCCTCACCCGCCGCTCCGTGCTCGCCGGCGCCCTGGCCTCAGGCGCGATGGCCTCGCCGGTGTGCGCGCCGGCGATCGCGCAGAACGCGCCGCGCGTCGTCGTCATCGGCGGCGGCTTTGCCGGAGCGGGATTTGCCCGCGCGCTGAAGCACATCGCCAACAACGTCAACGTGACGCTGGTGGAGACGCACCGCACCTTCACCGCCTGTCCGTTCAGCAACCACGTGATCGCCGGATTGCGCGATCTCAGCGCCCAGCAGTTCACCTATGAGAAGGTCGCGGCCGATGGCGTGACCATGGCGTTCGAGCCGGCGATCGCGGTCGATGCCGGCTCGCGCACCGTGACGCTGCGCAGCGGCACGCCACTCATGTACGACCGGCTGGTGATCGCACCCGGCATCAGCTTCAACTGGAGTGCGCTCCCCGGTTACGACGAGGCGGCGGCCAAGATCATGCCGCATGCGTGGCATGCGGGCGAGCAGACCGAACTGTTGCGCCGCCAGCTCGAGGCGATGGAGGACGGCGGCACGGTGCTGATGTCGGTGCCGGACAATCCAATGCGCTGCCCGCCCGGCGCCTACGAACGCGCCAGCCTGATCGCGTGGTATCTCAAGGCCAAGAAGCCACGCTCGAAGATCATCGTGCTCGACGCCAAGGACCAGTTCTCGATGCAGCGGCTGTTCCAGAATGCCTGGAAGGCGCTGTATCCGGGGCAGATCGAATGGGTGGGCCTGTCGAACGGCGGCAAGATCAATTCGGTCGACCCCAAGACCCGCTCGCTGGCCGGCGACTTTGAAACCTACAAAGGCACCGTCGTCAATGTGATCCCGCCGCAGAGGGCCGGCACCATCGCCCAGGTCGCCGGCGTGACCGACCGCACCGGCTGGTGTCCGGTCGATCCGATCACCTTCGAATCCAAGATCGCGCCGAACGTGCATGTGCTCGGCGACGCGACACTGGTCGGCACCATGCCGAAATCCGCGTTCGGCGCGTTCTCGCAGGCGCAGATCTGTGCCGCCGCCATCGCCAAACTGTTCGCCAATGCCACGCCGGACCGGCCGAAGCTGATCAACACCTGCTACAGCGTAGCCGCGCCGGACTACGGCATGTCGGTCGCCGGCGTGTATCAGCCGGTCGGCAACGATTATCTCGAAGTGGAAGGCGCCGGCGGCAACAGTCCGGTCGATGCCCCGCAGGCGACCCGCGCGCTGGAGGCGAAATATGCCCACGGCCTGTTCAACACGCTCACCGGCGAGACGTTCGGCTGAACCGATCGCCGCGGCGGCGCTCGCCGTGCTGACGGCGGCCGCCGCGATGCCGGCGCGCGCGGACGGCCTTGTCGCCTATCGCATCGTCGATGCGGCGATCCCCGCTTCCCTCACCGGTCAACCCGGCGACGCGACGCGCGGTCGCGCCATCGTCGCCAACCGGCAGATCGGACTGTGCGTGCTGTGTCACAGCGGCCCGTTTCCGGAACTGCGCTTTCACAGCGATCTCGCGCCCGATCTCACCGGCATCGGCAACCGGATGAGCGAGGGCGAGTTGCGACTGCGCGTGGTCGATGCCAGCCACGCCAATCCGCAAACCATCATGCCGTCCTATTATCGCGTCGATGGGCTGACCCGTGTGACGCCGGCGCTGCGCGGCAAGCCGCTGCTCGACGCCGGACAGATCGAGGATGTGGTGGCGTATCTGAAAACCTTGAAGGAATAGCGCGATGAGCATCATGGACGCTCCACGTTTCACCTTCTCGCGCCGCGCTGTGCTCGCCAGCGGCTGCGCGCTCACCGTCACCGCGCTGACCTTGCGCCCGGCCAGTGCCACGCCGGAGACGATGCGCGCGGCGATCCGCCAGATCGTCGGCGACGCCGAACCGAAAAAGGGCCGCGTGCATCTGGAAATCCCGCCGCTGGTGGAGAACGGCAACACGGTGTCGTGCAGCGTTTCGGTGGACAGCCCGATGACGCAGGCCGACCACGTCAAGGCGATCCACATCGTCAATGAAAAGAACCCGCAGCCGAACGTGATCAGCGTCGCGCTCGGCCCGCGCGCTGGCCGGGCGCGGTTCTCGACGCGCATCCGGCTCGCCGACACGCAGAAAGTGATCGCCATCGCGCAACTGTCGGACGGCAGTTTCTGGTCGGACAGCGCCGATGTGGTGATCACGCTCGGCGCCTGTCTGGAGGAATGACCATGACGGAGACCGCGCAAACACCTGCCCGCGTTCTGGTCAATGCGCCGAAGACGGCGAAACGCGGCGACGTGATCGAGATCAAGACGCTGGTGTCGCACATCATGGAAACCGGGTTCCGCCACGACACGTCCGGCAATCTGGTACCGCGCAACATCATCACCCGGTTCGAGTGCCGTTACGACGGCGCCGTCATCTTCGCGGCGGACTTCTCGCCGGCGATTGCCGCCAATCCGTTCCTCACTTTCTTTACGGTGGCGACCGTGTCGGGGCCGCTGGAGTTCTCCTGGACCGGCGATAACGGTTTTGCCACGACGCATCAGGCGATGCTGACGGTCGCATGATGCGTAAGGCCGCTATTCTCGCCGCGATGCTGGTGACGGCGCTTGCCGTGCCGGCGTTGGCCGGCGAGATCGCGCCGCAGGACCGCAAGTCCGGCTACACCGGCATGAGCGCCGAGAACCGCGCGATGCAGGACGACGACACGATCAACCCGGCGACGCTATGGGTGCTCGACGGCGAGGCGCTGTGGAGCGCGAAGGCCGGGGCCGCCAATCAATCCTGCGCCGGTTGTCATGGCGACGCAGCCGTCAGCATGAAGGGCGTCAGCGCGCGCTATCCGGCTTTTGATGACGCCAGCCGCGCGCCGGTCGATATCGAGCAGCGCATCAATCTGTGCCGCACGCGGCACCAGAACGCAACGCCGCTGCCGCCGGAAAGCCGCGACCTCGTTGCGCTGTCCGCCTTCATCGGTCGGCAGTCGCGCGGCCTGCCGATCGCCACGCCGGACGATCCCCGGCTCAAGCCATTCCTCGCGCGAGGCAAGGCGCTCTACACGCAGCGGCAGGGACAGATCAATCTCTCCTGCGCGCAATGCCACGACGACAACTGGGGCCGCAATCTCGCCGGCAACATCGTGCCACAGGGCCATCCCAACGGCTATCCGCTGTATCGCCTCGAATGGCAAAGCGTCGGCACCCTGCAGCGGCGGCTGCGCAACTGCCTGACCGGCATCCGCGCCGAGCCATACGCCTACAACGCGCCGGACTATGTCGCGCTCGAACTCTATCTACGCCAACGCGCGGCGGGGATGCTGGTGGAAACGCCGGCCGTGCGGCCGTGAGAATTTTCTGGGCCGCTCACTTTCTTCCCTCTCCCGCTTGCGGGAGAGGGTGCCGAGCATTCGCAGGATGCGAGGCGGGTGAGTGGAACAGCACCGCATCTGCCTCAGACCCCTCACCCGGCTCGCGCTTCGTTGCACTCAGCGCGATCCACCCTCTCCCGTGAACGGGAGAGGGTTAAGGTCGCCATGTGACGAGAGAAAATCTCTAAGCCGCCACGCCCGCGGAGGCCGGCTGGCGCGGCGGCGCGTCGAGCGACACGTTCCAGGCGTCGTAGCCGTACAGCCAGCTCGTGTCGGCGTCGCCACCCTGCATCCAGGTATTGGCGCTGGAGATCGCCTGAATGAGCGACGTGCGCGGCTTGCGATGCGCCTCGTAGCGGCGGAACGCGCCTTCGATGTCCTCGCCGTTCACGTCGGCGACGCAGCGCGCCAGGATCGCCGCGTCCTCGATGGAGGTCGCCGCGCCCTGCGCCATATACGGCGTCATCGGATGCGCGGAATCGCCGAGCAGCACGACACGGCCTTCGCTCCAGCGCGGCAGCGGCTCGCGCTCGAGGATCGCCCATTTGTGGCAATCCGGGCAGGCGTCGAGCGTCGCGCGCACGTCCGGATGAAATTCGCTGTAGGCGGCGCGCAATTCCTTCACGTCGCCCTTGGCGGACCATGACTCCTTCGTCATCCACTCGGCGGATTCCGGCACACTGGTGACGAAGTAGACCTCGCTCTTCGCTTTCGTCGTGTAATAGATGACGATGTGACGGTCGCGCCCCCACCATTTGACGCGCGACGGCCCGAGGTCGCGATCCATCAGCGATGCCGGAAACACCGCGCGGTAGGCGATGCGGCCCCGGTGGATCGGCGCATCGGGGCCGACGACGATGTCGCGCACCAGCGAATGCACGCCGTCGGCGCCGATCACCGCGTCGGCCGTGACCTTCGTGCCATCGGCGAACGACAGCGTCACCTGCCCGCTCTTCTGGTCGAGACCGGTGAGCTGCTTGCCGAGATGGATGATCTCCGGCGGCAGCGCGGAGGCGAGCGCGTCATGCAGTTCAGCGCGGTGCATACACAGATACGGCGCGCCGTAGAGCGCATCCGGCATCGGCAGCTCGCGTTTCAGTTCGCCGGTATAGCCGTCGCGGTTGAGATGCGAATAGGGCTGGAACGCCACGGCGCGCAGACGGTCCTCGACGCCGATGCCACGCAGAACCTTCATCGAATTCGGCATCATCTGGATGCCGGCGCCGATGCGGCCGAACCGCTGCGTCTGCTCGTAGACCTGCGGCTCGAAACCCGCGCGGCGCAGCGTCGCCGCGACGGCAAGGCCGCCCATGCCGGCGCCGACGATAGCGATGGAAGGTTTTCTGGACATCGTCTGAGCCATGGCATGTTCCTGATCGCGACGGCGCAAGACTAGCAGCGTCGCCGCGCCACGGGCATCCGCAAATTTGCAGGTCTGTCCGCCTGATGCGTAGAAATTTTCGCAATCCGAAGGTTGCGCCGCAAGATCAGGCTTTCTGGACATTCGCCGAAACCGCGGTCACGCTGCGATAAGCCGCATTCAGCATTCCGGGGCTATCATCATGCGCCGTTCTTTCGCCGCTCTCCTTTTCGCCACCGCACTCGTTGTCCTGACGCTGCCCACCGCCCGCGCCGAACGCGTGACGGTGACGCATTGGGGTGTGCTGATGTATGGCGCGCCTTATGCTGTCGCGATCGACAAGGGCTTCTACAAGGAACAGGCCTGACCATCGACGGTGTGCTGACCTCGCAAGGCGGCGGTACCACCATGCGGAATGTCATGGCATCGGAACTGCCCTATGGCGAGGTCGCCCTGTCGGCGGCGATCGCCGCCATCAAGCAGGGCATCAATCTCAAGATCATCCACACCGGCGTGCGCACCGCCGGCGAGATCCTGTGGGTCGCCGCGCCGGACAGCGGCATCAAGTCGGTGAAGGATCTCGACGGCAAGAAGGTGGCGATCACCGCGCCGAAATCGGTGACCGACATGCTGTTGATCATGGTCGCGGCCAAGAACGGCATCAAGCCGCAGCCGGTGGTCGGCGGCGGCATCGGCGGCGGCCTGACCATGGTCGAGCACAAGGGCGTCGTCGCCGCGCCGGTGATGGACCCGGTGTGGTCGAAGGTGAAGGCGAAGTTCACGCCGGTGTTCATGGTCAAGGACGAACTGCCGCCGATGGTGCAGACCGTCGGCGTGACCACCACCGAATATGCCGCCGCCAACAAGGACAAACTGCGCAAGCTGGTCGCCGCGCGTCGCAAGGGCGTCGACTTCATCTATGCGCATCCCGACGAGGCCGCGGCGATCGTCGCCAAACAGTACAATCTCGATCCGGCGATCACCCTCTCCTCGATCAAGAGCCTGATCGACCTGAAATACTGGAGCGCCGGCGATTTCGAATACGACGGCATGGACAACATGGCGAAGGGCCTGCAGATCATCGGCGAGATGGACGGCAAGGCCGACTGGAACAAGATCGTGGACGAGAGTTTCGTGAAGTAACGACAAGCTATCGCTGGCGCAGCGGCTGGCTTCGGCACCGCCGGTTCGTCCGTCAACGGGCCGGGCTCGAGCGCATCGGAATGTTCGACAGGGAGAACGCGGAGACTTGAGCGTCAGGAACTCGCCGCCTCCGGCGCGGCCGCGCGGCCCCTCCCGGACGCCAGCCAGACGCCGACCAGGATCAAAGCGAGCCCGGCGACGTGGAAGAGACCGATCTGCTCGCCGAGCAACACCGATGCCAGGATCGCGCTGTAAAGCGGGATCAGGTGCATGAACGGGCCGGCGCGGTTGCTGCCGATCAGGTCGGTAGCGCGATTCCAGGCGGCGACCGAGAGGAAGCCGGGAAACAGCGCGACATAGAGCGCCGCACCGACGGTGGCGAGATCGAACGCCGGCCGATAGCCGATCTGATATTCCCACGCCACGAACGGCATGGTGCTCAACGCCGAGATCGAGGCGATGACGAAAGCAAACGATAGCCAGTGCATGTCCGGCCGCAGCCGCAGGCACGCGGCATAGACGCCGAACAGCACCATGTTGAAGACAATCAGCACGTCGCCGGTGTTGAATTCGAGTTGGGTCAGCGCGTGCCAGTCGCCGTGCGACAGGATCGTCAGCACGCCGATCAGCGATATCGCGAGGCCGATCATCTGCCGCGGCACGATATAGTCGCGGAAGATCAGCCCTGCCGCCGCCACCATCGCCACCGGCGTCAGCGAGTTGAGCACCGAGACGTTGAGCGCGGAGGTGAGTTGCAGACCGACATACTGCAGCAGCGAGAACATCGTGCCGCCGGTGAACGCCAGAAACAGCAGCGACTTCCAGTGCGAGCGGATCACCGGCCAGTCGCGCCGGATGATCTCGCGGCTGAACACAACCAGCAGCACCGTCGGCAGCAGCCAGCGCATCATCGACAGCCAATAGGGCGGCACATGGCCGGCCACCGCCCGGCCGACAATATGATTGCCGGACCAGCTCAGGGTGGCGAACGCCGCCATCAGATAGGCGTTGTCGAAGAAAGAGAAAAACCGTTTCACGTCATACGGCGGAGCGGAAGCGCTCTAGGCAGGTCGTGATGACATCGTCCATCGGCCGCGACCACCAGTCGTTGGACAGGAGTTCGACCTCGACATAGCCGTTAAAGCCCTGCGCTTCAACCAGGGCGCGAATGGCCGGAATATCGGCGACGCCATCCCCCATCATGCCGCGGTCCAGCAGCAAATCACGGGTCGGGACCAGCCAGTCGCAGACATGGAAGGCGAGGATGCGCTCGCCCCCGGCGCGAGCGATCTGCGCCTTCAGCTCGAAATCCCAGTAGACGTGATAGACATCGACGGCGAGGCCAAGCGCGCCGCTTTTGGCCGGGTCGAGCCGGTCGCAGATATCGAGCGCCTGACGCATGGTGTTCACGCAGGCGCGATCGGCCGCATACATCGGATGCAACGGCTCAAGGGCGAGCGGCATGCCGGCCTTGCGGGCGTAATCGAGGAGACAAGCGATCTCCTCCTCGACCATCGTGTGGGCGTCGGCGAGGTTCTTCGACGGCGCGCTGCCCGGCCGCGAGAACTGCGGCAGGCCGCCGACTACCAGAACCAGACACGGCGCGCCGAGCGCCTTGGCTTCATCCACCGCGCGGCGATTGTCGTCGCGTGATTCCTGCCGGTGCGTGGCGTCGGCAACGAACATGCCGCCGCGGCAATAACCGGAAAGATCGAGCCCGGCGTCCTTCACCGCCTTGACCGCACGGTCGAGCCCGACATCGGCGACCTGATCGCGCCACGGCGACACCGCGCGCACGCCATGGCGCACGCAGGCTTCGACGATCTCGACAAAATTGCCCTGCTTGCGGACCGTCGCGGTGTTGAGCGAGAGCCAGCGGTGATCGGCCGAGAAGTCGCGCATCAGGCGTCGATGCCTCGCGTGGCGAGCACCGCGCGCATGCGCGCGACGGCGAGTGAAGGATCGCGCAGCAAACCTGCCTTGTCAGCCAGCCGGAAAATTTCCGCGAGATGCACCGCCGAGCGCGTGCTCTCCTGCCCGCCGACCATGGTGAAGTGGTCCTGATGGCCGTTGAGATAGGCCATGAACACCACGCCGGTCTTGTAGAAGCGGGTCGGCGCACGAAAGATCTGCCGCGACAGCGGCACGGTCGGTTCGAGAATCGCATCGAAGCCTGCGCGGTCGCCGGCCGCGAGCTTCGCCAGCGCGGCGGAGGCCGCCGGCGCGATCACGTCGAAGATGCCGAGCAGCGCATCGGAATGGCCTTGCGCATCGCCGGCGATCAGTTCCGCATAGTTGAAGTCGTCGCCGGTATACATCCGCACGCCCTTGGCGAGGCGGCGGCGCATGGCGATTTCCTTGTCCTTGTCGAGAAGTGAGATTTTCACGCCATCGACCTTGGCGGCGTGGTCGTTGATGATCGCGACCGCGGTATCCATCGCCTGGCCGAGATCGGCCGAACCCCAGTAGCCCTTGAGCGCCGGATCAAACATGTCGCCGAGCCAGTGGATGATGGTCGGCTCGCGCAGTTGCGACAGGATGCGGCCATAGACCTTCACATAGTCGTCCGGCCCCTTGGCGACCTGCGCGAGCGCGCGCGACGCCATCAGGATGATGCGCCCCCCCGCCGCCTCGATCGCCTCGACCTGCTCCTCGTAGGCGCGGATCACGTCATCGATCGATGTCGCATCCTCCGGCGCGAGATGATCGGTGCCGGCGCCAGAGGCGATGACGCCCTGCCCCGGACCGCGCGCCTTGCCGGCCGCGACCGACCGCTGGATCAACTCCAGCGAATGCTTCCAGTCAACGCCCATGCCGCGCTGCGCGGTGTCCATCGCCTCGGCGATGCCGAGGCCGAGATCCCAGAGATGCTCGCGGAACGCCAGCGTGCGGTCCCAGTCGACGGCGATGCCGAGCCATGGATCGATATCCGCCAGCGGATCGGCCACCACATGCGCCGCCGCATAAGCGACGCGGTTGAGCTTGCCCGACTGGCGCGCCGGAAAATCCTTCGGCTGCGACAGCGTGAAGCTCTCCAGGCTCCTGTCGGCGCGCGGCAGGCGCAGCGACAGGCTTTGCGGCGACGTAACGTGGCGGTTCATGACGAGCCTCCGTTTCAGACCTTGAGCGCGGGAATGTCGATCCAGCGGCGCTCTTTCCAGCTCTGCAACGCGCATTCGACGAGCTGCACGCCTTTGGCGCCCTCGATCAGCGTATGCTTGTAGGGCGCGTTCTCCATCAGATGGCGGATGAACATCTCCCACTGGATCTTGAAGCCGTTGTCGGACGGCTGATTGTCCGGCACGGTCTGCCATTCGGCGAAGAAATCCTCGGTGCGGCGCTCGTCCGGATTCCACACCGGGCGCGGCGTGCCCTGGCGCGGCTGGATGAAGCAGTCGGTGAGCGTCGCCACCGCCGAACCATGGGTGCCGTCGACCTGGAAGGTGACGAGGTCGTCGCGATAGACGCGCGTGCACCACGACGAATTGATGTGGGCGATGACGCCGCCTTCGAGCTGGAACGTGGCATAGGCAGCGTCGTCCGCCGTCGCCTTGTATTTCTTGCCGTTCTCGTCCCAGCGATCAGGAATATGTGTCGCGCCGAGGCAGGTGACGCTCTGGACTTCGCCGAACAGGTTGTCGAGCACGTAGCGCCAGTGGCAGATCATGTCGAGAATGATGCCGCCGCCGTCCTCGTCACGGTAATTCCACGACGGACGCTGCGCTTCCTGCCAGTCGCCCTCAAACACCCAGTAACCGAACTCGCCGCGCACCGAGAGCATGCGGCCGAAGAAACCCGAGTCGCGCAGCATCTTGAGCTTGAGCAGACCGGGCAGGAACAGCTTGTCCTGCACCACGCCGGTCTTGACGCCCTTCTGATCGGCGAGCTTCACCACCTTCATCGCCTCAACGAGACCGGTGGCGATGGGCTTCTCGCAATAGATGTGCTTGCCCTTGCTGATCGCCTTTTCCAGCAGCGTCGGGCGCATCTGCGTCGTCGCCGCATCGAAGAACACCTCGTCGTCCTTGTTGTCGAGCGCCTTGTCGAGATCGGTCGCCCAGCGGGTGACGCCGTACTTCTTCGCCAGCGCCTCGACCTTCTCGGCGTTGCGGCCGATCAGGATCGGATCGGGCATGACGCGCGAGCCATCGGACAGAACGGTGCCGCCGGCGTTGCGGATGGCGACGATCGAGCGGATCAGATGCTGGTTCATGCCCATGCGCCCGGTGACGCCGTTCATGATGATGCCGAGGCGGCGGGTACTCACGTCGTGAACTCCTGCGTTTTGATGTCGGTGATTGAAGTCTGCGCAATCTCTTCGGGCGGAACGCCGCAGGCGAAGCCCGGCACGGCCAGCGAACCGATCGCCAGCATGCCGTCCTCGATATGCAGACGGATCGACCCGTTGTGCTCGCGATAGAAATCCGGATGCGCGGCAAGGAACGCCTCGCCCTCGGCGCGCGGCGCGCCGTCGAAACCATCGCCGTAATGATGGCCGTTACGCTCCACATGGGTGCAGCCGAGGAACGCGACCAGCGCGGTGTCCTGTTGCACGGCGAGCCCCGCCTGCGATGTGAGGTCTTCGGCCGAGATGAAACAGCCGGGGCGCGCTTTGGCCCTCGCGGTGTTCAGGATCGACTTGTAGAGGCCCTTGCAGCATTTCGAGGAAATGCCGCGATAGCCGAGCGCGAGAGCGCGCGGGAACGTATCGTAGCCATCGTCGGCCTCGTCGATGATGACGTTGACACGCTCGCCGACCGCGCCGAGCGGGGTCTTCCAGGTCAATTCGCGCGGCAGCGGCTGCTCGATATAGAGCATGCGCTGCTGGAACGCCGCCAGCCGGGGCGCGGCCTGCAACATCTCGACCAGTTTCAGAAGCTGCGCCGGATCGGCATATTGCTCGTTGGCGTCGAGCGTCGCGCGATAATCGACGCCGAGCGGATCGAGCACGGCGGCCAGTTCCTCAAGCCGGGCAATATCGCGCTCCGGATCGCCGCGCAGCTTGATCTTGAAATAGCGGCAGCCCTGCTCGCGCACCACCGCTTCCAGCGTTTCCGCCGGATCGACCATGCCGACGGTGTGGCGCACGGCGATGCGATCCGGTCGCTGACCGCCCGCGAGCACCTTGCGGATCGCGTCCTGATCGAGATCGGGCGTCAGCCGGGCGTCGAGCCCCATGACGTTGCGGGCGAGCCCCTCGAACACGTCCATGCCGAGCGCGCGCAGCAACGCATCGAGGATCGCCTTGTCGATCTCCGCCGGGCCGAACACCGCCGCGAGTTGCGGCAGACCGGCCGCGGCGCCGGCGCGGATCTGCTTCGGATAGACGGCCGCATGTAGCGCAAAGGCCGACATCGGCTTCTTCTGGTCAAGATAGATGTCGCGCGCCAGCAGCAGCGACGTGCGCAACTGCTCGACGGCCCCCTCGATGGTCAGCGCCGGATTCTTGTCAAACCACTTGGGCACCATCAGCTCGGCGGCGGCACCCTCGACCCGCTCGCCGTCCACCTCGATATCGACATGGACGAACGCCTGCGCCGTGCCGGTGACCGTCACGTCGCCGAACCGGAACGGATGCGCGAACTGCGCATGCCGCTCGGTCAGGCGGATATCCTTGACGGTCAGGGTCGGTGTCATGTTTGCGAATATGCTTGCGACGATAGCTTGCGAACTCGGGCCTCGGCGGTCACGCCGCCTCGCGCCCCATTTTCCTAGTCGATATGCGCGTCGGAGAAGTGCGCGCGGATCTTCTGGGTCATCTCGACGAAGCGCGGGTCCGCGAGCACGTCGAGCGTGCGCGGGCGCGGCATCGGAATCTCGTAGACGGCGGCGATCGCGCCGGGACGCGCGCTCATCACCATCACCCGATCGGCGAGGAACACCGCTTCCGGGATCGAGTGCGTGATCAGCAACACGGTCTTGCCTGTCTCGCGCTGGATGCGCTGCAGCTCGACATTCATCTTCTCGCGGGTCATGGCGTCGAGCGCGCCGAACGGCTCGTCCATCAGCACGATCTTCGGATCGTGCACCAGCGCGCGGCAGATCGACACGCGCTGCTGCATGCCGCCCGACAACTGCCAGGGATATTTGCGCTCGAAGCCCTCGAGCCCGGTCATCTTCAACAGGTCGAGCGCGCGCTGCTCGTATTCGGCGCGCGGCAGGCCCTTCACTTCGACCGGCATCATCACGTTGGAGAGCACGTTGCGCCACGGCAGCAGCAGCGCAGTTTGGAACACGATGCCGACATCGCGGTGCGGCTTGGTGATGGCCTTGCCTTCGACCACCACCTCGCCGTCACTCGGCTGCAACAGGCCGGCGAGCATCTTCAGCAGCGTGGTCTTGCCGCAGCCGGACGGGCCGACGATCACCACGAATTCGCCTTCGGCGACCGTGAAATCGATCGGCTTGAGCGACGGCACGTCGCCGTCGCGCGTCCGGTAGGTCTTGGAGACGCCCCGCATCTCGATCACGGGGCGTCGCTGGTCTGCGGCTGTGTCCACGAGCTTCAATGTCCGCGCGGCCATCGTCACCTCTCAGCTACCGCTGCCCGCGGGCAGATACTGGTTGGTGTAGTAGGTCTTGTAGTCGGCCTTCGCCTTGGCATCGAGACCGCCGTATTCGACCATCACGTCAACCGTGTCCTTCATGTTGGCGTCGGAGACGTTGAACGGGCGGTTCTTCTTGCCGGCTGGATCCTTGTAGAGCGGGATCGTCAGCTGGAAGCCTTGAGTCAGCGTGTCGATCTTGCCGCCCTTCGGATTGGCATTGAGGATCGCCTGCGCCGCTTCCTTCGGATGCTTCGATGCCTCCTCGAGCGACTTGGTCGCCGCCGCCATGAAACGCTTGGTCAGGTCGGCGTTGTCCTTGAGCCAGTCCTTGTTGACGATGACGCCGGACGACACCAGGTTGACGCCGTAGTCGGCGAATTTGATCGGGAACACGTCCTTGCCGGTCGCGTCCTTGATCTTCATCGACTGGTCCATGACGTAGCCGAGCAGCAGATCGGCCTGGCCGTTGATCACCGCGTTGAGTTTGGTGGTCGCGTCGCCCGACACGGTCTTGAAGTCGGATTCCTTGAGGCCGGTCTTCTTCAGGAACAGCGGCCAGATCTGCGACATCGAATCGCCAGGCGTGGTGGCGACGGTCTTGCCCTTGATGTCGGCCGGCTTCTTGATGTTCTTGTCGGCAAAGCCCATCGCCGACATCGGATTGGTCTGCAGCGCGACGCCGACCGCTTCCACCGGCGCGCCCTTCACCGCGGCGCGCATCATCGTCGGCACGTCGACGTAACCGAACTGCACGGTCTTGGCGGCGACGACCTGCGTCACCGTGCCGGAGCCGCGGCCTTCCTGGATTTCGAGATCGATGCCCGCATCCTTGAAGTAGCCCTTTTCCTTGCCGTAGTAGAACGGCGCGTGCTCACCGTAGACGTACCAGTTGAGCATCAGCGTCACCTTGTCCGCCGCAAAGGCCGGACCGGCGAGCAGAACGGCAAACAGAGCCGCCAAAAAGCCTTTCATTGTTTCCTCCTCCCGTTTTTCACTGTTGTCGAATATCAGGCCGCAATAACGAGATCGTGGCGCTGGCTGGCGTGCCAGGGGATCATCATCCGCTCGATCAGATCGAGCACCCAGAACAGCACCACACCGATCAGCGACAGCACTACCAGCGCGGCGAACATCGTCGGCAGCTCGAAGTTACCGATCGAACGTTGCAGCACGAAACCCAGACCATCGTTGGAGCCGACGAACTCGCCGACCACCGCGCCGACGACGGCGAGCGTGATCGACACTTTCAGCCCGGCGAAAATCGCCGGCATCGCGTGCGGGAACGCGACCATACGGAAAATTTGCAGGCGTTTTGCTTCCATCGCACGGGCGAGATCGAGCATGTCCGGCTCGACCGATTTGAAGCCCTGCACCGCCGAGACGACCACCGGGAAGAAGCCGAGCAGAAACGCCGACAACACCTTCGGCAACATGCCGAAGCCGAACCAGACGACGAACAGCGGCGCGATCGCGATCTTCGGGATCGACTGCGAGAACACCAGCAGCGGATAGACATAGCTCTCGATGGTGCGCGAGCCGGCGATCAGCACCGCTGCGGCGACGCCGAACACGGCGGAGAGCAAAAAGCCCTCGACGGTGGCGATGGTGGTCGGGATCGCCTGCCGCAGCAATGTGGGCCAGTCGTTCCACAGCGTCACCAGCACATCTTCTGGCTTCGGAATCTGATACGGCGGAATGCGGAACACGCGGATCGTCACGTCCCACAACACCACCAGGAACACCAGGAACAGAACCGGGCGCAGCCACGCTGCGTTCAGCAGCGTTCCCAAACGCGACAGAGCGGATGGTCGTGCGGGCGGGTTCACAGCCATTGACGTTTCCTCCGAGCGACATGCGATTTTGCGACGATGATCGAAGACGCGCTGGCCGGTCCGGCGCACGCCCGCGATGTCGTCGTCCTCTGCGCCGTCATTCGCGACCGGCGCCTATCGCACTCCGCCGTCTGCGCGGCGTTTTAACTCACTGGTTAAATTCTAGGAGCTTCGCCACCCCCGCGTCAAGCGCATCGTCGCGCGGCGCAAGGGAAGCCCGGAACAGTTCCTTGATGTGCGCGAGCCGGGCGGATTTCGCAGCGGAATCAAGCATATCCGCGCCGAAAATCACCGTCAGGGTGTGGCTGTTCGAAACGTAGAACCAGCACAGGCTGGCGATCGAAATATACAACTGCACCGGGTCGATGCCCTTGCGCAGCGTGCCGTCGGCCTCCCCGCGCCGCAGGATCGCGCGGATCATGCCGACGAACGGCGAGTGCAGATCCTTGATGTGGCGCGAGCGGCGCAGGAATGCGCCACGGTGCAAATTCTCCGTGGAGAGCAGCGCCAGAAATTCCGGATGATCGAGATAATACTGCCAGGTGAACTCGAGCAGTCGCACCAGCGCGTCGATCGGCGCCAGCGCCTCCAGGTTCAATTCCCGCTCGGCGGCGCGGATACTTTCGTAAGTGCCGACCAGTACTTCGAGATAAAGATCGTCCTTGTTGCCGACGTGATAGTACAGCATGCGCTTGTTGGCACCGGCGACCCGCGCGATGCGGTCGATGCGCGCGCCGCTCAAGCCGTGATTGGCGAACTCCGCCGTCGCCGCCTCGAGGATGCGCTTGCGCATGCCCTCGGGATCGCGCTGCCAGCCCACCCGCTTCGCTGCCGCGCGGCCACGGCGCGGCGCGGCTTTGCGCGTTGAAGCCTTCTGCTTTTTGCTCTTGTCGGCACTCATCGCGAAATCTCGTCGTTGCGGGCGGGGCGCACTTTACCCCAGCCGGCTGCGACGAGATAGCGCGCCGTTCACACCTGCAGATAACGCTGGCGGATGCTGTCGTCGGCAGTGAGCGCGGCCGAGGCGCCGGACCACACCACATAACCCTTCTCGATCACCACATGGCGGTCGGCGAGCTTGAGCAATGCGTCGAGATGCTTATCCACCAGCAGGATCGATTGCCCCTCCGCCTTGAGTTGCGCGAGACAGTTCCAGATCTCGTTGCGGATCAGCGGCGCCAGACCTTCGGTCGCTTCGTCGAGGATCAACAGCTTCGGATTGGTCATCAGCGCACGGCCGACCGCGAGCATCTGCTGCTCGCCGCCGGAGAGTTGCCCGCCGAGGCTGGCGCGGCGCTCGGCCAGCTTCGGGAACAGTTTGTAGACCGCCTCGCGGGTCCAGCGCGCCGGTTTTCGACGCGCTGCCGCGGTGGCGATGAGATTTTCCTCGACCGTCAGCGTCGGGAAAATCTGCCGCCCTTCCGGCACCAGGCCGATGCCGGCCTGCGCGACGCGATACGGCGGCAGGCCGGTGAGCGCGACGCCGTCGAACACCGCGCGGCCGCCGCGCGCCGGCAGCAGGCCCATCAGCGTGCTGATCGTTGTCGTCTTGCCCATGCCGTTGCGGCCGAGCATCGTCACGATCTCGCCATCGCCCACGGTGAAGGAGATGTCGAACAGCACCTGCGCGGGACCGTAGCCTGCCTGCAATGTCTCGATGGTCAGCATGGCCTGTCCCTCACGCCATCTCGTCGCCGAGATAGGCCGCCACGACCTGCGGATTGCCGCGTACCTCATCGGGCGTGCCGCAGGCGAGCACGCGGCCATAGATCAGCACGGAAATGCGGTCCGCCAGCGCGAACACGGCATTCATGTCGTGCTCGACCAGCACCATCGGGAAGCGGCCCTTGAGCCGCTGCATCAGCGCGATCAGCCGCTCGGATTCGTCGCGGCCGGTGCCCGCCATCGGCTCGTCGAGCAAGAGCAGCTTCGGCTGCATCGCCAGCGCGATGGCGAGTTCGAGCGCACGCTTCTCGCCGTGCGACAGATAGCCGGCCAGCACCCTGGCGCGCGGCTCAAGTCCGACTTCGGCCAGCGCGGCCATCGCCTGCTCGTTGAGCGCGGTTTCACCCGCCGCATCGCCGGTGAATCGGAAGCTCGACCCGTGGCGGGCCTGCGCCGCCAGCGCGACATTCTCCAGCACCGAGAAGCCCGGCAGGATCGAGTTGATCTGGAACGAGCGGGCCAGACCGCGCGCGGCGCGCTCATAGACCGGCAGCGCGGTGACGTCCTCGCCGGCGAACAGGATGCGGCCGGCGTCAGGCGCCAGCAGACCGGAAATCTGGTTGATCAGCGTGGTCTTGCCGGCGCCGTTCGGGCCGATCACCGCATGCAGTTCGCCCGGCATCACCGTCAGATCGACATTGTCGGTGACGCGCAGACCGCCGAAATTCTTGCACAACCCTTCGAGTTGCAGCGCCGGCGTCATGGTTGCCTCACTCATGACGCCCGCTCTCGTTTGATATGCTCCTGCGTGTCATGTCGCGAAGCTGCGCGATCAGGCCACCAAGACCGCGCGGGAAGAACAGGATCAGCAGAACGAGCAGCGGGCCGAAGATCACCTTCCAGTGCTCGGTGAGGTTCGACAGCCATTCCTCGCCGACGAGGAACACGACCGTGCCGAGGATCGCGCCGTAGAGCGAACCCATGCCGCCCATCACCAGCATGATGATCAACTCGCCGGACCGTTGCCACGACATATAGGCCGGGCTGACGAACTCGGTCGCGTTGGCGAGCAGGAAACCGGACAGGCCGCCGAGCATGCCGGCGATCACATAGGCCATCAGCTGGTAACGAAAGACGGGATAACCGAGCGTCTCCATGCGCACCGGATTGTCCTTGGCACCGCGCAGCACGCGGCCGAACCGCGAGCCGACGATGGCGCGACACAGAACGAACACGCCGATCAGCGCCGCCAGCACGACATAATAGAAAACGAGGTCGCTGCGGAACGCATCGAACCCAAAGACGGTGCTGCGCGACGACAGCGTCAGCCCGTCGTCGCCGCCATAGGGCGCGAGCGAGCTTGCGGTGAAATAGACCATCTGGCTGAACGCCAGCGTGATCATGATGAAATAGACGCCGCGCGTGCGCAGGATCACGAGACCGGTCAGCCACGCGAACAACGCCGACACCGCCAGCGCCGCCGGCAATGCGATCAGCGTATCGCCGATGCCGTGCGAGGCGAGAATGCCGGCCGCGTAAGCGCCGAGACCGATGAAAGCGGCATGGCCGAACGAGATCATCGCGCCGTAGCCGACCAGGAGATCGAGCGCGATCACGGCGATCGCCATGATCATCACCCGCGTGGCGATGCTGAGGATGTAGCTCTCGGTGCCGAGACCGGCGAACGGCACCACGGCGAAGCCGAGGAAAATCGCCGCCGGGATGACAAAGCCGGCGAACGAACGCCAGTCCGCGACTTCAGCAAGGGTCGTCGCCGCGTTGCTCGCGGACGCGCCATCGCGGCGCCCCTTGGCCGGGAACAGGCCGGCCGGCCGCGCATAGAGCACTACCGCCATCAACAGATAGATCAGCATCGAGGCGAGCGCCGGGCCGACCGTGCGCGCCGGCGACGGCCCCATGAACAGCCGCAGGATATCGACCGCGAACGAGCGGCCGAGCGTATCGACCAGACCGATCAGCAAGGCAGCGACGAACGCGCCGCGGATCGAGCCGATGCCACCGATCACGATCACCACGAAGGCGAGGATCAGCACGGTATCGCCCATGCCCGGCTCGACCGACAGGATCGGTGCGATCATGATGCCGGCGAAGCCGGCGAGCATCGCGCCGAAGCCGAACACCACCATGAACAGCCGGCGGATATTGACGCCGAGCGCCGACACCATCGCCGCATTGGTGGCGCCCGCGCGCACCAGCATGCCGGTGCGGGTGTAGGTGACGAGGACATAGAGCAGTCCGGCGACCGCGAGACCGGTCGCGATGATGACGACGCGCCACATCGGATAAAGTTGGCCGGTGGGCAGCGCCAGCATGCCGGACAGCGCCTCCGGCATCGGCAGCGTCAGCGGCGCCGCGCCCCACAAGAGCTTCACACCGCTGTTGAGGAACAGAATGATGCCGAAAGTCGCGATCACATGATCAAGGTGATTGCGCTGATACAAATGCCGGAAGATCGCGAATTCCAGCACCAGGCCGAACGCGAGCGCGACGACGAGCGCGAGCAGCAGCGCGGCGACGAAACTGCCGGTCATGGCGTAGAACATCACGGCGAGATAGGCGCCGAGCATGTACTGCACGCCGTGCGCGAGGTTGATGAAATCCATCACCCCGAACACCAGCGTCAGCCCCGCCGCGATCAGAAACAGCAGGACGCCGAGCTGCAGCCCGTTGAGAAGCTGAACGACAAAGAGAGAAAGGGACATATCGGAAGCTGCGCCATCACCCGGAAAGACCCGCCACTCGCTGGCGGGCTTTCAATGGGCGACGGTCCTGCTCTTGCCCGTCATCCTGCGAGGCTCGGCGCGATGCGCCTCGCACCCTCAGGATGACAGCAGAGAGCGATGCCTCACTTCATCTTGCAATCCTTGACGTGCGGATCAGCGTAGTTCGAGAACACCTTCTGCACGATCTCGGTCTGGTACTTGCCGTCGGCGCGCTTCGCCACCTTCACCTGGTAGAAGTCCTGGATCGGGTAGTGGTTGGTGTTGAACTTGAACGGGCCGCGCGGCGACTTGAAGTCCGCCTTCATCAGCGCGGCGCGCAGCGCCTCCTTGTTCTTGGTGTCGCCCTTGGTCTGCTTCAGCGCGCTGTCGATCAGGAGCGCCGCGTCATAGCCCTGCATGGCGTAGCCGCCGGGGACCGCGCCATATTCCTTCTCGTAAGCCGCGACGAACGCCTTGTTCTGCGGATTGTCGAGATTGGGCGCCCAGTTCGCGCCGCCGAAGAAGCCAAGCGCGGCATCCTGCTGCGCCGGCAGCGTCGATTCGTCGACGGTGAAGGCGGACAGGAACGCCATCTTGTCGGCGAGACCGGCCTGACGGAACTGCTTGACGAAATTCACGCCCATGCCGCCCGGCAGGAACACGAACACCGCGTCCGGCTTGGCGGCGGCGATCTTCGACAGTTCGGCCGAATAATCGAGCTGCCCGAGCGGGACATAGATCTCGTCGACCACCTCGCCCTTGAAGTAGCGCTTGAAACCGGCGAGCGAATCCTTACCCGCCGGGTAGTTCGGCGCCATGATGAACGCCTTCTTGAAGCCCTTGTCCTGCGCGTATTTGCCCATCACCTCGTGGTTTTGGTCGTTCTGGTACGAGGTGACGAAGAAGTTGGCGTTGCAGTCCTTGCCGGCGAAGTTGGAAGTGCCGGCGTTGGGCGAGATCAGGATGGTGCCGCTCTCGGTCACCGGCTTCATCATCGCCACGAGGATGTTGGAGAAGATCGGACCGACGACGAAATCGACCTTGTCGCGATCGACCAGCGCCTTCGCCTTGGTCACGGCGACGTCGGGCTTAAGCTCGTCGTCCTGTACGATCACTTCGGTCTCGCGGCCGCCGAGCTTGCCGCCGAGCTGCTTCACGCCGAGCTGGAAGCCGTTGCGCGCCTGCTGGCCGAGCACGGCCGGCGGACCGGACAGCGTGACCAGCACGCCGACCTTCAACTTATCCTGTGCCATCACGCCGGACGTCGCCGCGGCGATGCCGCCAACCGCAACTGCCGTCGCGAAAAATACCGTCGAAAGCCCCTTCATGATTTCCCCTCCTCTGGCCTATGCCGCGCGCCATTGCCAAACCCGTCCGCAGGACGGGCTTTGTCAAACCGCCGCCATGGGGTTATTTTAGGTTTAAAGTAAAGCCGCTGTGAAGCCTCTTTTTCGGCCTCGCGGCGCGGCATTTACGTTGACGTGAAAAAAGCCCCATCGCCATACCGCGCAGCAGCGTCAGGATGCGGCTTTCGTGATTGAATGACGGGGATGAACGAGGGAGTGCGAGCGCGATGCAGCCAATGAACGCCGGCGTCACCAAGGCCAACACCGGCCTCGATGGGATTTCCTGGAATATTCTCGGCCAGACCTATGTGCCGAAGCAGTTGAGCGAGAACTCGTTCGCCTGGCACGCGACATTCCCGCCCGGCACCTTCGTGCCGCCGCACATTCATCCGACCCAGGACGAGTTCATCTACATGCTGGAAGGCAAGATGGACGCGGTGATCGACGGCAAGGAATTCATCGCCACCGCCGGCGACGTCATCAAGCTGCCGATGAACATCCCGCATGGCCTGTTCAACAAGTCGGATCAGGTCATCAAATGCTTCTTCTGGGTGACGCCGACCCGCAAGCTCTATGACCTGTTCTGGGCGATCCACTCCATGAAGGAGCAGAACCCGCCGGACGTGGTCGCGCTCTCGGCCAAATACGAGATCATGTTCCTGCCGCCACCGGAGTAGGCAACCGCCATCAACCGATACACAAAAGGCGTGGCGATGATCGCCGCGCCTTTTGCATGTTGATGTCGGGACAGCGCTAGATCGTCTGATTGTACTTGCCGACTTCCGGGTGGGTGCGCAGCACGCCATCGATCGCCTTGAACATGTCGCGCATGCGCCCTTCCGACACCGGGCTTTCGACCACCACCACCAGTTCCGGCTTGTTGGACGAAGCGCGCACCAGGCCCCAGCTTCCGTCCTCGACGGTGACGCGCACGCCGTTGACGGTGACGAGATCGCGGATCGCCTGACCGCCGACCTTCTCGCCGTTCGCCTTCGCCGCTTCAAAGTGCTTCGTCACCTGTTCGACGATGCCGTACTTCTTCTCGTCGTCGCAGTGCGGCGACATGGTCGGCGACCCCCAGGTCTTCGGCAACGCATCCTTGAGATCGGCCATGCTCTTCCCGGGATTGCGGTCGAGCATGTCGCAGACCGCCAGCGCCGAGACGAGGCCGTCGTCATAGCCGCGCCCGAACGGCGCGCGGAAAAAGAAGTGACCCGACTTCTCGAAGCCGACCAGCGCGCCCAGTTCGTTGGTGCGCCGCTTCATGTAGGAATGACCGGTCTTCCAGTACTCGACCTTGGCGCCGTTCTTCTGCAACACCGGATCGGTCACGAAGAGGCCGGTCGATTTCACGTCGACCACGAACTGCGCGCCCGGATGCAGCGCGGAGATATCCCGCGCCAGCATCACGCCGATCTTGTCGGCGAAAATCTCCTCGCCGTGATTATCGACCACGCCGCAGCGGTCGCCGTCGCCATCAAACCCAAGTCCGACATCAGCCTTGCTGGCGAGCACAGCGTCGCGCATCGCATGCAGCATTTCCATGTCTTCCGGATTCGGATTGTAGCGCGGGAACGTGTGGTCAAGCTCGGTGTCGAGCGGCACCACCTCGCAACCGATCGCCTCCAGCACCTTCGGCGCGAACGCACCGGCCGTGCCGTTGCCACAGGCGCACACGACCTTGATGCGGCGCCTGAGCTTCGGCCGGTTGGTCAGATCGGCGATGTAGCGATCCGGGAAATTCTCGTGGAATTGATACGATCCGCCGCCTTTCAGATCGAAGCGCGCGTTGAGCACGATGTCCTTCAGCCGCGTCATCTCGTCGGGACCGAAGGTGAGCGGGCGGTTGGCGCCCATCTTCACGCCGGTCCAGCCATTGTCGTTATGCGAGGCGGTGACCATGGCGACGCACGGCACGTCGAGGTCGAACTGCGCGAAATAGGCCATCGGCGTCATCGCCAGGCCGATGTCGTGCACCTTGCAGCCCGCCGCCATCAGCCCGGAAATCAGGGCCATCTTCACCGACGCGGAATAACCGCGAAAATCATGCCCGGTGACGATCTCTGGCTTGACGCCGAGTTCGCGGATCAAGGTGCCGAGCCCCATGCCAAGCGCCTGAATACCCATCAGGTTGATTTCTTTTTCCAGGAGCCAGCGCGCGTCGTATTCGCGGAAGCCGGTCGGCTTCACCAGCGGCGTCGACTCATAGGCATAGGTATTGGGCGACAGCGCGTGCCGCGGCTTCGGAAACATCAATGACCTCGGGAAATGCTCGGATGGATCAACAGGACACAGCTTAGGCCCGGATGCCCGGAAAAACAGCCGGGATTATGGCAGGCCGGGGCGCGGCGCTACTGGGTAAGGATGAGCTTGCCGCCCGCCACCTCGAACCGCTTGAGCTTCGACAGATAGCTCATGCCGAGCAGGTTGGTCGACAACGCCGCGTCCGGCAGCACGATCGCCGCCACGTCGCGCGCCTTGATCGAGCCGATCTCGACGCTGTCGAGTTGCACCCGCGCGCCGAGGATGATGCCATTCGCGGTGGAGATGCGCGCGGTGTAATCGCCCTTCGCCGGGCGGTGGCCGATGCGCGCGGCATCGCTTTCCCGCAACGCTACGACCGAGGCGCCGGTGTCGACCACAAACGGGATGCCGGCGCGGCCATCGACCCGGCCGTCGGCATGGAAATGGCCGCCGTCACCGCGGGCGAGAACCGTCTCGCCGTAATAGGCAGCCGCGCCCGATGACGCCGGTTTGGCGGATGGGGCCACATTGGCCATGGCCGCCTTCGGATTCATGAACCTGTCTGAGAACTTGCCGACCAGCACGCCCGACAGGACGAGCACGACAGCAGCGAACAGCACGATCTGGCGCATCAGCGTGATCCGGTGGTCCGGGTTTGGCTTGATCAACCATAGCCACGACAAATGCGCGATTAACGCCCGGACTGGATCGGCCGGGATGGCTACCGCCAGGTTAAAGTGATCCTTTCAAATGAAAGCAGTGCGATCATGTCCCGCGCGGTTTCGCTCGGCGGGTCGCCGGGGCCGTGGTCGGATCGTCCGGCCAGGGATGGCGCGGGTAACGGCCGCGCATTTCGGTCTTCACATCGGCGTAGCTGCCGCGCCAGAAGCCCGGCAGGTCGCGCGTCATCTGCACCGGGCGATGCGCCGGCGACAGCAACTCCACCAGGAGCGGCACGCGGCCACCGGCGACCGCCGGATGCCGCGTCAGGCCGAACAGTTCCTGCACGCGGATCGACAGCTTCGGACCTTCGGAGGTCTCGTAGTCGATCGGCACGCTCGATCCCGACGGCGCATCAAAATGCGTCGGCGCTTCGGCATCGAGGCGGCGGCGCAGTTGCCACGACAGCAACGCCATCACCGCGTTCGCGAGATCGTCGCCGCCGATCTGACCGAGCGAGGTCTTGTCCATCAGCAGCGGTTCGAGCCAGTCGACGCGCGCCGCGGCCAAACCCTGATCGGACAGATCGGGCCATTCGTCGCCCTCCGCCTGACGGAGAAACATGGCGCGGTGCCGCCATTGCAGCAGCGCCTTGCTCCACGGCAGGCGATCGATACCAACCGCGATCAGACCGTCAGCGAAAACGCGCGCGGTGTCGGCCGAGGGCGTCACTGGCATCTGCCGGTCGGTCAACGCCAGCGCGCCGAGCCTTCGCCCGGAGCGAGCGCGCAACGCCATGGCGCCGGCGTCGAACGTCACGTCGTCACGGCTCACGATCTGACCGGCGAAATCCGCTTCGATCTCCGCCGCCGTGATCGCCGCGGCAAGCCGGATGCGCGACTGCGCCGCCGTGCCGGTGAGATCGGCGGCGACGACGAACGGCTCACGCGCCAGCGGCGACGCCGGATCGACGATGCCGCCACGACCGTTGGCGAGCAGGAACGCACCATTGCCGCCGCCGCGATTCTTCGCCACGCGATCGGGGTAAGCGAGCGCGAGCAGCGCGCCGGGTGAAACGTGGCCCCCGCTCTGCCCTGATACGCGACTGCTGTCGGCCCACCGCGCCGCCATCGCCCGTGCATCGCGCGCGCGGGCAGACTTGTCGGACCGGAAACGGTCGAGCCGGTGCGCGAGATCGATATCGTCGCCGCCAAGGCCGCGCTCGGTGAGGATCGCGGCGATGTCGGCGGCATCGCGGCCGGCCCCGCGCGCGGCGGCATCGACCACCATGCGCGCCAGCCGTGGCGGCAGCGGCAGACGGCGCAGCCGCTGGCCCTCCCCGGTGATGCGGCCATCGGCGTCGAGCGCGCCGAGCGTCGTCAGCAACGCACGCGCTTCCGTGAGTGCCGCGACCGGCGGCGGATCAAGAAACGGCAGCGTCGCCGGATCGGTGACGCCCCACTGCGCGAGATCGAGCAGCAGCGGCGACAGATCGGCCGCAAGGATTTCCGGCCGGGTGAACGCTTCGAGCGCGCCGGTCTGCGGCTCGTCCCATAAACGGTAGCAGACGCCGGGCTCGGTACGGCCGGCACGGCCGCGCCGCTGGTCGGCGGCAGCGCGCGACACCCTCACGGTTTCGAGCCGCGTCAGCGCCACATCCGGTTCGTAGCGCGGCACGCGCGCAAGGCCACTGTCGATGACGACGCGCACGCCCTCGATGGTCAGCGAGGTTTCGGCGATCGAGGTTGCCAGCACCACCTTGCGCTTGCCGGGCGGCGCCGGATCGATGGCGCGGTCCTGATCGCGCGCGTCGAGTGCACCATAGAGCGCGACGATATCGACCGCCGGATCAGTCACACGCTCGCGCAGCAAGGTTTGGGCACGGCGGATTTCGGCGGCACCGGGCAGAAACACGAGAACAGAACCGGTATCGGCGCGCAGCGCGCGCAGCACTGCATCCGCCACCTGCGGCTCGATCCGCTCGCGCGCGTCGCGGCCGAGATAACGCGTCTCTACCGGGAACGCGCGGCCCTCGCTCTCGACCACCGGCGCATCGCCAAATTTTGTATCGCCAAGCAGCGCGGCGACGCGCGCGCCGTCGAGCGTCGCCGACATGGCGACGATCCGCAGATCCTCGCGCAAGCCCTGCTGCGCATCGCGCGCCAGCGCGAGACCGAGATCGGCGTCGAGCGAGCGTTCGTGAAATTCGTCGAACAGCACCGCGCCGACGCCGGTCAATTCCGGATCGTCGAGGATCAGCCGCGTGAAAATGCCCTCGGTGATCACCTCGATGCGCGTCGCCGCCGAGACTTTCGAGCCGAACCGCACGCGCAAGCCGACCGTGCGACCGACCTCTTCACCGAGCGTCGATGCCATGCGCGCGGCGGCGGCGCGGGCGGCGAGCCGGCGCGGCTCCAAAATAAGGATCTTGCGGCCATCGAGCCACGGCTCATCCAGCAGCGCCAGCGGCACGCGCGTGGTCTTGCCGGCGCCCGGCGGCGCTACCAGCACCATGGCGTTGCGCGCGCGCAGCGCCGCCGCGATGTCGGGCAGCACCGCGTCGATGGGAAGAGACGTCGGAAACGACTTCATGCGGCTCACCCGCGTGGGCGGCCCACGCTTTCGTAGACGAAGCCGTGCTTCGCCACATCCGCCGCGCGATAGATATTGCGCAGGTCGATCAGCACCGGCTGCGCCATCACCGCCTTCAATCGTGCGAAGTCGAGCGCGCGGAACTGTTCCCACTCAGTGACGATGACGAGCGCGGCAGCGCCCTGCGCGCAGTCATAGGCATCGCGGCAATAGGCAACGTCGCAGATCTCGGTCTTGGCCTGCTCCATGCCGGCCGGATCGTAGACCCGCACCGTCGCGCCCATGTCCTGCAGCGCGCGGATGATCGGGATCGACGGCGCTTCGCGCATGTCGTCGGTGTTCGGCTTGAACGTCAAACCGAGCACGGCGACGGTCTTGCCGCGCACGTCGCCGCCGAGCGCGTTCTGCACCTTGCGCGCCATCGCCCGCTTGCGCGTGTCGTTGACCGTCTGCACCGCCTCGACGATGCGCATCGGCGTGTCGTGATCCTGCCCGGTCTTGAGCAGCGCGAGCGTATCCTTGGGGAAGCACGAGCCGCCATAACCAGGTCCGGCGTGCAAAAACTTCGAGCCGATCCGGTTATCAAGACCGATGCCGCGGGCGATGTCCTGCACGTCGGCGCCGACCTTCTCGGCGAGATCGGCGATCTCGTTGATGAAGGTGATCTTGGTCGCGAGAAACGCATTGGCCGCGTATTTGATCAGTTCGGCGGTGCGCCGGTCGGTGAACATCAACGGCGCGCGGTTGAGATAGAGCGGCCGGTAGAGTTGCGTCATCACCTCGCGCGCGCGCTCGTCGCCGGTGCCGATGACGATCCGGTCCGGATGCTTGAAGTCGCGGATCGCCGCGCCCTCGCGCAGGAATTCCGGATTGGAGACCACCGGTGCATCGATGCCGGGTCTGGTTTCCTGCAGGATGCGCTCAACCGCGTCGCCGGTGCCGACCGGCACGGTCGACTTGGTAACGACCACCGTGAACTTGCCGATCGCCGCGGCGATCTCGCGTGCCGCCGCGTGAACGAAGGAGAGATCGGCATGGCCGTCGCCGCGCCGCGACGGCGTGCCGACCGCGATGAACACCGCATCGGCCTCCGCGACCGAGGCCGGCAGCGACGTGGTGAACGACAACCGCCCGGCCGCGACATTGATCTTCACTAGGTCGTCGAGGCCCGGTTCGTAGATCGGGATTTCACCGCGCTTGAGCGCCGCGATCTTGCCCGCGTCCTTGTCGACGCAAACGACATCGTGGCCGAAGTCGGCGAAACACGCTCCGGAGACGAGGCCGACATAGCCAGTGCCGATCATGGCGACGCGCATGACAGAAAAAGCTCAATCCGTTGACGTTAGGGTTAACCCTTTGCAGCCGGGATGCTGCACCTCGTCTCAATAACAGAGCGATTTCAAGCTGGCGAGCCTTCCGCGCCCATTCGGGATACCCCGACTTTCTGCGATCGCGTCAACAGGGCGGAAACCTCACTTTGCTACACGGGTCCGATCAGGGACAGGCATCATGACCAGCGCAGCGTCAACATCGACCGCACCATCCAACCCTCAGCCAATTGCCCAACTCAACGCTCACGGGCGGGTCGACTGGGTCGATTACGCCAAGGGCTTCTGCATTATCTTCGTGGTGATGATGCATTCGACGCTCGGGGTCGAGCTGGCCGACGGGCATGAAGGCTGGATGCATTATGTGGTCGCGTTCGCCAAGCCGTTCCGCATGCCCGACTTCTTCATGATCTCCGGCCTGTTCCTGGCCAACGTGATCGACCGCAACTGGCGCACCTATCTCGATCGCAAGGTCGTCCACTTCGCTTATTTCTACGCGCTGTGGGTGACGATCCAGTTCGCGTTCAAGGCGCCGGGCATCGCCGCCGACGTCGGCGCCGCGAAAACCGTGCTGCTCTATCTGGAAAGCTTCATCGAGCCGTTCGGCACGCTGTGGTTCATCTATCTGCTGCCGATCTTCTTCGTGATCACCAAGCTCGCGCGCAACGCGAAGATTCCCGTTGCGGTGATGTGGGGCCTGGCGGCCGCGCTGGAGATCCTGCCGATCGAGACCGGCTGGACTGCGATCGACGAATTCGCCTCGCGTTTCGTCTATTTCTACACCGGTTACATCCTCGCGCCGCACATCTTCGCGGTCGCGCGCGGCGTGCAACTCAATCCGCTCAAGGGCCTGCTGGTCCTGATCGCCTGGGGCATCGTCAACGGCTATATGGTGTTCGCCGGCTATTCCGAACTGCCGTTCGTGTCGCTGGCGCTTGGCCTCCTCGGCGCCGCCGCGGTGATCCGCCTCGCCGCGCTGCTATCGCTGGTGCCGCGGCTCGATGCGTTGCGCTATTGCGGCGAGAACTCGATCGTCATCTACCTCGCCTTCTTCCTGCCGATGGCGCTGAGCCGCGCCGTGCTGCTCAAGACCGGCGTGATCCATGATATCGGCACCATCTCGGTGCTGGTGACGATCAGCGGCGTTCTCGGCTCGCTGCTGATGTACTGGGCGCTGCGGCGCACGCCACTGGTGTTCCTGTACGAGCGACCGCGCCGGTTCTGGCTGGAACCGAAAGCGGAGAAAAAGCCCGCCGAAACCGCCCCCGTCCTGCAGCCGGCGGAATGATCCACAAGTTACGCGGACGGGCGCTTCGCCCGCATTGATAAAGCCTGGCTGGCGGCCCACATTCGGGCCATGCCAGCCAGCAAATCCAAGACCACCGGCAAGCCTTCCGGCGCCAAAACGGCCGCCAAAGCCCCTGCCGCACCCGCCAAAGCCGCACCTGCCAAATCCGCTGCAAAACCGGCGGCAGCCCCACCTTCCTTTGCCCGCCCGCTGAAGAAGGGCGACCATCTCTTCCTGGTGGACGGCTCCGGCTACATTTTCCGCGCCTACCACGCGCTGCCGCCGCTGACCCGCAAGTCCGACGGACTGCAGGTCAATGCCGTGCTCGGCTTCTGCAACATGCTGTGGAAGCTCATCTGCGAGATGAAGCCGGAGGACAAGCCGACCCACCTCGCGGTGGTGTTCGACAAGTCGGAAGTCACTTTCCGCACGGCGATGTATGCCGAGTACAAGGCCAACCGCTCGGCGCCGCCGGACGATCTCATTCCCCAATTCCCGCTGATCCGCGAGGCCGTGCAGGCGTTCGAGATCCCGTGCCTCGAACAGGCCGGCTACGAGGCAGACGACCTGATCGCCACCTATGCGCGGATCGCCTGCGAGGCGAAGGCGACCACCACCATCGTCTCGTCCGACAAGGATCTGATGCAGCTCGTCGGCGATACGGTCGTCATGTACGACACGATGAAGGACAAGCGCATCGGCATCCCCGAGGTGATCGAGAAATTCGGCGTGCCGCCGGAGAAGGTGATCGAGGTGCAGTCGCTGATCGGCGATTCCACCGACAACGTGCCAGGTGTGCCTGGCATCGGTCCGAAGACCGCGGCACAGCTCATCGGCGACTATGGCGACCTCGAGACCGTGTTGGCGCGCGCCGGCGAGATTAAGCAGGAGAAGCGGCGGCAGTCTTTGATCGACCACGCCGACGCGGCGCGGCTGTCGAAGAAGCTCGTCACCCTCGACCAGAATGTGCCGCTCGACGTACCGGTCGACGACCTCGCGGTCCATGAGCCGGACTACCGCAACCTGATCGCGTTCCTGAAGGCGATGGAATTCTCAACGCTGACGCGCCGCGTCGCCGAGAAAGGTGAGATCGACGCGAGCGCCGTCGAGCGCGACCCAAAGCTCGCCGCGCACGAGATCGCGATCACCAATCCGCCTCCGCCCGGCGCGGGCGGCACAACGAACGGCGAGGCCGTCACCGGCGGCATGAGCCCGGGTGGCATGAGTCCAGCAGGTCTGGTCATCGCGCGCGCGGAGGAATTGCGTAACCAGAAGATCGACCACAGCCGCTATGAAACCGTCGGCACGCTGGAGCGATTGAAGCACTGGATCGCCCGCGCCTACGAGACCGGCCATGTGGCGGTCGACACCGAGACCACCAGCCTCGATCCGATGCAGGCGCATCTGTGCGGCTTCTCCATGGCCGTGGCGCCGAATGAAGCCTGCTATGTGCCGATCGGCCATCGCGAGGGCGGCGACGGCAGCGGCCTGTTCGCCGGCAAGCCGTGCGACGGCCAGATTCCGGAAGCGGACGCGCTCGCCGCGGTGAAGCCGATGCTCGAGGACATGGCCGTCCTCAAGATCGGCCAGAACCTGAAATACGACTGGCTGATCTTTGCCAGGCGCGGCATCGACATCAACACCTATGACGACACGATGCTGATGTCCTACGTGCTCGATGCCGGGCGCAACGGCCACGGCATGGACGATCTCGCCTTGCGCCATCTCGCGCATACGACGATCAAATACGACGACGTCACCGGCAAGATCGCCGGCAAGTCGAAATCGCAGGTAACGTTCGACTGCGTCGCGATCGACAAGGCGACGCAATACGCCGCCGAGGACGCCGACGTGACCTTGCGGCTGTGGCTGGCGCTCAAGCCGAGACTAGCCAACGAAACCGTCACCACCGTCTATCAGACGCTGGAACGCGCGCTGCCGCGCGTGCTGGCGCGGATGGAGCAGCGCGGCATCGCCATCGACAAGCCGCTGCTGGCGAAGCTCTCCAACGAATTCGCCAAGACGCAAGCGTCGGTCGAGCAGGAGATCAACGCGCTCGCCGGCGCGCCGCTCAATCCCGGCAGTCCGAAGCAACTGGGCGACGTGCTGTTCGGCCAGATGCAGTTGCCGGGCGGCACCAAGACCAAGACCGGACAGTGGGCGACCGGCGCCAAGGCGCTGGAAGACCTCGCCGAGCAGGGCCACAAGCTGCCGGCGAAGATCCTCGAATGGCGACAGGTGTCGAAGCTGCGCTCGACCTATACCGACGCGCTGCCGACCTATCTCAACCCCGAGACCAACCGCGTCCACACCAGCTACGCGCTGGCGGCGACCAGCACCGGGCGACTGTCGTCGTCCGAGCCGAACCTGCAGAACATTCCGATCCGCACCGAGGAAGGCCGCAAGATTCGCCGCGCCTTCGTCGCGACCCCGGGTCACAAGCTCGTCTCCGCCGACTATTCGCAGATCGAATTGCGGCTGCTGGCCGAAGTCGCCGACGTGCCGACGCTCCGCGCGGCGTTCAAGGACGGCACCGACATTCATGCGATGACGGCATCGGAGATGTTCGGCGTGCCGGTCAAAGGCATGCCGCCCGACATTCGCCGCCGCGCCAAGGCGATCAATTTCGGCATCATCTACGGCATCTCCGCGTTCGGCCTCGCCAATCAGCTCGGCATCGAGCGCGAGGAAGCGGGCGCCTATATCAAAAGATATTTCGAGCGGTTCCCCGGCATTCGCGACTACATGGAAGAGACCAAGGCGTTCTGCCGCGAGAACGGCTATGTGCTCACCCTGTTCGGGCGCAAATGCCATTACCCGGACATCAAGCATTCCAACGCCTCGGTGCGCGCCTTCAATGAACGCGCCGCGATCAATGCGCGCTTGCAGGGCAGCGCCGCCGACATCATCCGCCGCGCCATGATCCGCATGGAGAGCGAGCTGACGGCGGCGAAGCTCACCGCGCAGATGCTGCTGCAGGTGCACGACGAACTGATCTTCGAGGTACCGGACCGCGAGGTTGAAAAGACACTGCCGATCGTCACGCGGGTGATGGAAAAAGCGCCGCTGCCGGCGGTGCAACTCCAGGTGCCCCTACAGGTCGAGGCGCGCGCCGCCGACAACTGGGACGAGGCGCACTAGCGTGCCGCGCTAAGCCTCGCTCAACGCCGCAGCGAGGCGCGCGCCCATCACCATGTCGTCCTCGGCACCGAACGCGCGATGGCGGATGCGCCCGTCGCGGCCGATGATCACGGCGCTCGGCGTTCCCTGAAACGCGTAAGCCTGCATGGTCTGCGGCAACGGGCCGGGGTCGCCGGGACGATCCACCGCGATCGGAAAGCTCAGCTTGTATTCGTGGATGAACGCTTCGAGCGACACCGGCGTCATTGCTGCGTGATGCTCGAACACGGTGTGCAGACCGATCACCTGCAAGCCGCTCGCGTGAAACACCCGATGCGCCTTCTGCGCCTGCGGTGTGCCGTGGCTGACACATCCGGGGCATAGCATCTGGAACGCATGCAGGAACACGACACGCCCGCGCAGCGCCGCCAGCGTCAGCGGCTGATCGGCGTTGAACCAGCTGTCGACGATCAGTTCCGGGGCTTGCGTCATCTGCGTCATGTCTTGTGTCGTGTTCTGCATGCGGCTTCCGTCCGTCATTTCTGCTCGACGATGCGCCCCGACAGATCGAGCTTGCCGGAGACGACGTCCATCACCTCGGTGATGCACAATAGCGGCGTCTTGCCCTGCGGGTGGACTCGCAATTTGGCGGTGACGGCGTCGAAGCCGGCGCCGATTGCGGCCTTCGGCTTGTGGGTGGTGCCGTTGACCGTCAACCCGTCGCCCTTGATCAGCGGCGTGTAGCCCGGACTGTCGAGCGCCAGCGGCAGACCCGGCGCGCTCGCAGGGAGCGCTTCGCCCGGCGAAATGTCGCGCACCTTGAGGCCGGACGGGCCGCAGGTCTTGTCCTTGGCCAGCACCACCCAGTGGCTGTGCCATTGCTTGCCGTCATTATTCGGATCGCCGTCACCATCCTCGTCGTAGAGCGGCGTGTCGTCGAAATCCGGATGCGCGGTGACCACCAGGGCGAGAATGCCGGATTTCTTCTTGAAACCCGCGACTGACGGATCGAGCGTCGTCGGCCACGCATAAGCGTAGACCTCCGATCCCGGCAGCTTGCCGGTTGGTACGGGGCGCTCGCTGCCCGCCTGTCCGGCCACTGTCATGTGAAAGGTGACGATTCGGCCCTTGGCCTTGGCGTCGGCCGACAGGATGTCGAAGGCTGGCGCGATGCCGGCCTTGCGTTCCGACTTGAGATCGTGGGCCGTCGCCGGCGCCACGGCGAGCATTCCGGCAAAAGCCACGCAACTGATGATCCGCATGGGGAGCCCTCCTTTATTGTATCGACTCGATACTATCAAGATTGGGCAACCTTGCAAGATGCTAGCGAGTCGATACTTTGGGCTGATGATCGCAAGAACTCCGGCCACACCCGCCGACGCCCCGCTGATCGCCGAACTGATCGAGCGGCTGGCCCGGCTCGTCCGTGCCGAGCGTCACGCGGCCGGGCTCAACCCGGCGCAGTGGGACGCGCTCACCTACCTCGCGCGCTGCAACCGCTATTCCAACACGCCGGGCGCGGTGGCGCGATTTCTCAACGCCACCAAAGGCACCGCTTCGCAGACCCTGAATGCGCTGGAACGCAAGCACCTCCTCCAGCGCCGTCCCGATCCGGAGTCCGGCCGTGTCGTCCGATTGTTCCTCACGCCGCGCGGAGAAACGCTCGCGGCACGCGACCCGATGCAGGAGCTGACCGCCGCCGCCGCCACGCTCCCGGCAACGCAGCGCGAGGCGATGCTGCAAGGTCTCGCTGCCATGCTGACGCAGCTTCAGCGTGGCCGCGGCGATCGCCCGTTCGGCGTCTGCCACACCTGCCGGCATTTCCGCGCCGGCGCCAAAGGCGAACGCACCCACTGGTGCACGCTGCTGGAACAAACGCTGCAGGACAGCGACAGGACGCGCCTTTGCGCCGAACACGAGCCGGCGTGATTCTCTGCAACGCTGGCAGAACGTCGCAACTTGACTCGCACCGCATCTCCGTCCGATTTTGCGCCTCGATGTTGAGGGGACACACGATGCGACTGCGACTGGCACTGGCGATCCTGACCGGCAGCGTATTTCTGCCGCAGCCGGCGTTCGCTGCCGAAGGGCTCAACGGCGCCGGCATGTCGATCCTGTGGGCACTGCCGTTCGCCGGCATGCTGCTGTCGATCGCCACCGGGCCGCTGCTCTATCCGCATCTGTGGGAACACCACTACGGCAAGTTCGCCGCGTTCTGGGCGGCATGCACCATCATCCCGCTCTATCTGTTCGCCGGCACGGGGCCGGCGACCGACGCGCTCCTGCACGCGCTGCTGCACGAATACATGCCGTTCATCCTGCTACTGCTGGCGCTGTTCACCATCGCCGGCGGCATCTGGCTCGAGGGCAATCTGCGCGGCACGCCCGCGACCAACACGATCCTGCTCGGCATCGGCACCGTGCTGGCGAGCTTCATCGGCACCACCGGCGCGTCGATGGTGCTGATCCGCCCGGTGCTGCGCGCCAATGACGATCGCAATCACAACGTCCACGTCATCGTCTTTTTCATTTTCCTCGTCTCGAATATCGGCGGCGTGCTGACCCCACTCGGCGATCCGCCGCTGTTCGTCGGCTTCCTCAAAGGTGTCGATTTCTTCTGGACGCCGCAGCACCTGTTCCCGGAGATGCTGGTCTGTGTCGGGATCCTGCTGGTCTTATTTTTCCTGATGGACTGGTATCTGCACCACCGTGAGGAACGGGAGGAGCATCCGTTCGATTTCACGCCGGATTCCCCGCTCGCTTTGCACGGCAAGATCAACCTGCTGCTGATCGCGCTGGTGATCGCCGCGATCCTGATGAGCGCCTACTGGAAACCGGGCATCACGTTCACGCTCTACACGGTCGAATTGCCGCTGCAGGATCTCGTCCGTGACGCCGTGTTCGTCATCGCCACGCTGCTGTCGCTCTGGCTGACGCCGAAGACCTGCCGCGAGGGCAACGGCTTCGAATGGGGACCGATCGTCGAGGTCGCCAAGCTGTTCGTCGCGATCTTCATCTGCATCGTGCCGGTGATCGCCATCCTGCACGCCGGTCTCGACGGCGCATTGGCGCCACTGGTGTCGCTGGTCGGCAAAGGCGACCACGCCAACAACATCGCCTATTTCTGGGTGACCGGCGCGCTGTCGTCGTTCCTCGACAATGCGCCGACCTATCTGGTGTTCTTCGAGCTTGCCGGCGGCGATCCGAAAGTGCTGATGACGACCTTCGCCTCGACGCTCGCGGCGATCTCCGCCGGCGCCGTGTTCATGGGCGCCAACACCTATATCGGCAATGCGCCGAACTTCATGGTCTACGCCATCGCCCGGCGCGGCGGCGTCGCGATGCCGTCGTTCTTCGGCTACATGATCTGGTCGGGACTGATCCTGCTGCCGCTGTTCGTTCTGATCACAGTCCTGTTTTTCCGCTGATATCGCCGGAAATCGCCCCGAAACGGGGGTTGTTGACCGGTCCTTTACGCATTTTCGCCAGATTGCGCTCGCGGCCGCCTCCGGCCGGGCGGTGCAAGGAAAGCAAAGGGTGCAACCTTTGCATCCGGCGGACGTTGATACAGCGGGAATTCTGCCGGGAGTTTTGCGAGGTTCGTGATGCGTCGTCCGTCCCGATCAGCCTGTGCCTTCATCACCGCCGTGGCGATCGGCAGCGCTGCAATGACGGGCGCGATGACCGGCCCCGCCAACGCGCAGGGCCTGTTCGAGGCGCTGTTCGGCGGCATCAGCCGCGCGATCCGCGGCGAAGCAAGACCGGTGTCTGCTCCACAGGCCTATGCGCCCGAGCGCGGCTATGACCGCGATCCGGTGACGCGGTTCTTTGACGACCTGACGGGACAGCGCAGCGGTCAACGTGTCGCTGCCGCGCCCAGCGGCCCGTCCCGCGGCTTCTGCGTGCGCACCTGCGATGGGTCCTACTTCCCGGTGCAGAGCCGTCCCGGCATGAGCGCCGCCGAAGCCTGTTCGTCATTCTGCCCCGCGAGCGAGACCAAGGTCTTCTCCGGTAGCAATATCGATTACGCGGTGGCCCGCGACGGCCAGCGCTACACCGACCTGCAGAATGCGTTCGTCTATCGGCAGAAGCTGGTGGACGGCTGCACCTGCAACGGCAAGCGCACCGGCGGTCTCGCCGCGATCCCGGCGCAGACCGATCCGACCTTGCGCCCCGGCGACATCGTCGCCACCGCCGAAGGATTCAAAGCCTTCACCCCAAACCGCCACGCGCAGGCGGAGTTCACGCCGGTCGATCTGGCCAGGGTGAACAAGTCCGTGCGCGAGACGCTGGCGAGCACCAAGATCGCGCCCAATCATACCGAGCCCGCGGTCGAGGACGGCGACACCACCGCCAGCATCGGCAACGACGCCGACGCGCGCGTGAGCCTGCGCTCAAAGATCGAGCCGGCGCGCGACCTCATCACCCAACGCTAGCGACGACGTCAGGCCGGGCGACTCGATCCCGAACAGTTGCACGAGACCGGCGAGACCGTGCTCAGCGGGGCCTTCGAGCAGGAAATCCGCCTGTCCCTCGCCCTGGCCGCGCAGCTTCGGCCGGATGCCGGCGTAGTCCGGCGTCAGCGATCCGTCCGGCAGTTTCGGCCAGTAGGTGCGTACGCGCGCGTAGAATGAATCGGCGCGGCGCGGATCGACGTCGTAGTTCTCGGTCTCGATCCATTCCACGTCGGGACCGAACCGCATCCGCCCGGCGAGATCGAGCGTGACGTGCACGCCGAGCCCGCCGTCGATCGGCATCGGATAAATGAGCCGCTTGAACGCCGGCCGACCGGCATAAGAGAAATAATTGCCCTTGCCGTAGACGAGGCGCGGCACCCGTTCCTTCGGGTAGTCGTCGATGCCGCGCGCCAGCACCTGCGCGCCAAGGCCGGCGGCATTGATCACCGCATCGAAAGAAAAAGTGCCGGCCTCTGCACCGCCGAACCGTACCTGCCACTGGCCGTCCTTGCGGGTCATGCCGACAACCGGCGTGTTCAGCGCAATGGCACCGCCGTGATCCTCGATGTCGCCACGCAGCGCGAGCATATAGCCGTGGCTGTCGATGACGCCGGTTTCCGGCGACAACAGCGCCGCGGTGCAGAACAGTTCCGGCTCCATCGCCATCGCGGTCTTTGCATCGATGAAGGTGAGACCTTCGACGCCGTTGATGCCGCCCTGCTGGTAGATGGTTTCGATCTTGGCCAGTTCGGCGTCGTTGGTGGCGACGATCAGCTTGCCGCATTTGCGGTGCGGCACGCCGTGCGACACCAGAAACTCGTACAGCATCCGCCGCCCGCGCACGCACAGCACCGCGCGCAGCGTATCGGTCGGATAGTACATGCCGGCATGGATCACCTCGCTGTTGCGCGAGGAGGTCACCGTGCCGATGGCATTCGCCGCCTCGGCGACGATCACCTCATGGCCACGCAACGCGGCGGCACGCGCCACCGCCAACCCGACAACCCCTGCCCCCGCTACCAAGACCTGCATTGCGATTTGATTCCACCCAATCCACCACCTTCTTAACCATCGCCAGCCGCGGTTGAAAAGCACGGCGTTCGTCGCCACGCCCGTTCTTAAGGTTTCCAACCGATCGCGGTTGAACGCACCGGACACGGCAGGCAGGGTCGCCGGACAGGTTCATCAGGTGAATGTCATGCTGCCGTCCATGCGGTTAACCACGCCCACCCTCGCTGCCCTCGCGGCTTTGACGCTTGCGGCCATCCCGTCAGGTCCGGCGGCGGCCAATCCGGCGCCGGGTGCGGTCAAGGTGCATGACGGCTGTCGCAACAGCGCCAGCTTCGAACGCTGGGTGCAGGACTTCCGCAAGGACGCGATCGCGCAGGGCATCAGCCCCGCCGTGGTGGATTCGGCCGTTCCCTACATGGAGTTCGCGCCCGAGATCATCCAGCGCGACCGCAATCAGCAGGTGTTTCAGCAGAGCTTCCTGCAGTTCTCCGACCGTATGATCGCCGGTCATCGCATGAAGAACGCGCAGATCATGATGCAGCGTCATGCGGCGATTCTCGCCAAGGTCGAGAAGCAATACGGCATTCCGGCGCCGGTTCTCGTCGCGTTCTGGGGCCTCGAAAGCGACTTCGGCACCAATACCGGCAAGCACAACATCCTCCGCGCCATCGCGACGCTCGCCTATGACTGCCGCCGCACCGAATATTTCCGCGAGCAGCTTGTCGACGCCTTGCGCATCCTGCAGCGCGGCGATCTCACCGTCGCCGAAATGAACGGCGGCGACTGGGCCGGCGAATTGGGCGCGATGCAGTTCACCGCCTCCGACTATTATCGCAGCGCCGTCGACTATGACGGCGACGGCCGCCGCGATCTGGTCAAGAGCGTGCCGGACACGCTCGCCTCCGCCGCGAACTTCCTGTCGAGCTTCGGCTGGAAGCGCGGCGAACCGTGGCTCCAGGAAGTGCGCGTCCCCGCGAACATGCCGTGGGAGCAATCCGATCTGAAGATCGTGCATCCGCGCGCGCAATGGGCGAAGTGGGGCGTGACCGGCGCCAACGGCGCGCTGCCGGCCGACACGATGGAGGCTTCGCTGGTGCTGCCCATGGGCCGCAATGGCCCGGCGTTCCTCGCCTACAACAACTTCAAGTCGTTCCTCGGCTGGAATTCGGCGCTCGTCTACTCGACCACCGTCGCCTATTTCGCCACGCGCATCCAGGGCGCGCCGCCGGTCCATCGCGGCAACGCGCCGGTGACCGTGCTCAACACCCAGCAGATGCTCGAACTGCAGTTGATGCTGGCGCGCAACGGCTACGATGTCGGCAAGCCGGATGGCAAGCTCGGCCTCATGACCCGCGCCGCGGTGCGCCAGGCGCAGCTCAAATTCGGTCTGCCGGCGGATTCCTATCCGTCGCTCGAACTGATGGAAAAGATGAAGGGCTCGACGCTCGGCGCGGTTCGCTAAAGTTACGCGCTGCCGATCTGCATGCCGCGGGCGCGGATCGCCTCCTGCACTTGCGGATCGGCGAGCGCGTCGAGCAACGCCTTGACCGCCGGCCGCTCGCGCCGCGCATCCGGCACGATGAAATCGTAGTGCTCCGGCGTCACCGGCAGGAAACCCAGCCCATAAAGCGTCGCCACCGGTTCGATGGCGAGACCCCAGTCGGCGCGATGCTGCGCGATCGCCGCCGCCACCGCGTTGTGTGACTTCGGCTGGTTGGCATAGCCTGGCGGCCGCGCGCCTTTCAGCAAACCATCCACCAGCACGCGCGTGCCGGAGCCGGCATTGCGATTGACCATCAGACACGCTGGATCGGCGAGCGCCACGGCAATCGCCTGTTCCACCGTGCGTCCTTCAAATCTCGCATCGCCGGGACGGAAGAGGACGCCCTGCATGCGCCGCCAGCCCGGCACCAGCGCGTAGCCGGGCGCGACCAGATGCGTGTTGTATTGGCCGGTCTTCGGATCGACCAGATGCACCGGCGCGATGTCGCATTCGCCACGGCGCACGGCGGCGACGCCACCCTGACTGCCGATGGCGAGCACCCGCGCGGTGAAGCCGCGATCCGCCAGCGCACCGATCAACGCATCGAGCGCGACGTCGTGGCTGCCCATGATGACGAGATCGGGCGCACGCGCGGCACCGCCGATCAACGTCACCGGCTCGACCGTATCGGGTTCCACCGCTTGCGCCAGCGCATCGACGGCAATGAAACCGTCCGCCTGCGAGAAGCTCGTCACCGAACCGGAGCCCTTGCCGGTCGGGAACGCCACCGGTCCGCGGTCGCTGTCGGCCAGCGCGACCAGCACGAATTCCTGACGGCCAAGCTCGGACGGCACGCGCACCGGCACGCGTGCTGCGACGGTGCGCGCCGCTTCCGGCGGCAGGCCGGCATAAGCGCGGATGACCGGCGCGACAAACGTATGGAAGGTGAAGATCGCCGAGGTCGGAAAACCGGGGAGCACGATCACCGGCTTCTCGCCGATCACCGCGAGACACAGCGGCTTGCCGGGCTTGAGCGCGACACCGTGCACGAGGATGCCAGGCGCGCCGAGTGTCGAGACGATGCGATGTGACAGATCGCCCGCGCCTTTCGACGTGCCGCCAGAGAGGACCACCATGTCGCAGGTCGCGAGCGCAGCACGCACAGCGTCGCCCAGCGCCGCCTCGTCGTCGGGAAACGCGCCGAACAAGACCGGCTCGCCGCCGGCTTCGGCGACGGTAGCGGCGACGATCGCACCGTTGCTGTCATAGACGCCGGCAGGCCGCAGCGGCTCTCCCGGCGGTACCAGTTCGTCGCCGGTGGACAGCACCGCGACACGCGGTCGACGCACCACGTCGAGCCGGTCGAGACCGCAGGCAGCGACGATGCCGATCTCGCGCGAACCGATCCGCGCGCCCTTGCGCAGCAGGGTTTCGCCACGCGCGATGTCGGACCCGGCATAAGCAATGAACTGTCCCGGCGCGGCCGGCCGATACAGCGCAATGGCCGGCCGGTCGTCGTCGAGCAGATCGGTGTGCTCGACCATCACCACCGCGTCGGCGCCGCGCGGAATGACGCCGCCGGTGGCGATCGCCGTCGCGGTGCCGGGTGCGACCGGGACCGTCGGTGGATGGCCGCAGGCGATCACTTCCGCATTGAGCAGGAACCGCGCCGGCGCGGCTTCGCTCGCCGCGGTGGTATCGGCGGCGCGCAGCGCAAAACCATCGACCGCCGAGCGGTCGAACGGCGGCGCATCGACTGGCGCAGTGAGATCGTGCGCCAGGACACGCTGCAACACCTCGGCCAGCGGCACGCTTTCCGCCGCGAGCGGAGACAATTTCAAATGACGATGGAAGCGCTCGCGTGCGATCTCCGGCGACACGACGTCGAGGAATTGCTCCTGACGCGCGGCCTGACGCACGGCGTCGATCAACAGCATCGTCGGTTTGAGATTGTCGTTCATCGCCAATCCGCCACCGTCACCGTTGCACCGGGCGGAAATCCTTCGCTCTCCGCCGGCACCAGCACAAACCCGTCCGCCCGCGTCATGGCCGGCAGCGGCCAGAACCGTGTGGCGAGCGGCATCGCGCCGTCGGCAGTAACAGCCACCGGCACCACATCGCACAGGCCGATGGTCGAAACGATTTTCTGCATCAGCGGCATCGCGCGCATGTGCGGCGGTTCGATAAAACCCGTCAGGCGCGCGAGCAGCGGTCCGCCAAGCGTCAGCCAGACCGCCAGCGCAGCATCGAGCCGTCCCGGCAGCATCAGCACCGGGCGCGTCCCGATAAATCCGGCCGCGGCGGTTTCACCGGGCGACAGGGCGAGACCGTGCGCGATCACCTTGCCCATGCGGGCGAGCGCCAGCACCGCATCGTCGTCGTGGCCCTCGCCGGTCTTGCCGATGGTCAGGATCGCATCGGCGTCAGTCTCGAACGCGGATTCCGCAGTCACAGCCAACACAACAGAGGATGTCCCGCCCGCGACCGCAACATGACCGGCGATGGTGTCCGCGACCGCCCTTATGATCTCGTCGTCGCGCAGCATCGCGATGACGATGCGCGGCGCGCGGACACGTACCTCGTCCACGCCGGCGAGCCGTAGCGCTATGCCGTCGCCGTGACGGAGGCGGCACCCTGCGCCGATCAGCAAGGCGCCATCCGCGCAATCGGCTCCCGCTGCACGCACGCCATCGCCCGGCGCGAGCGGCGACAACACCTCGGCGCCCATATCTCCAATCGTCACCGTGGCCGGCGGCGCGACCGCGTCGGTTCCCTGCGGCAACAGCGCGCCGGCCTCGACCCACGCAGGCGGCTGCGGCAGCAGCGCCGGCGCATAACCGCCGGCATCGCGCGTATCGTCCGCGTACACCGCGTAGCCGTCGATCAGCGCACGCGCGGCCTCCGGACGCCGCTGGCCGGTCACCGCTTCGGCAAGCACCAATCCGGCCACCCGCGCCACCGGCGTCGCGCGCGGCGCAACCGGCGGCACCACCGCAAACGCCGCCGCCACATCGGCGAGCGGCGTCAGCCGGCCGATGCGCTGGCGCGCCGGAACCGCGGCCGGCGCCGGGCTCTGCTGTGGTATCCCTGTCATGGCGGCGACCTTGACGTGGGCCGCAGCGAAATGTCCAGTCTCGCCGCCCGGCGCCTCCTGCCGGGCCGAACCGATGGTTGACGACGCGCCGATGACCGAGAAATCCGTGAGCCTGCGCGGCCTCAAATGCCCGCTTCCCGCGCTGAAGACCCGCAAGCTGCTGGCCGGCCTCGCCGCCGGCGACACTCTGACCATCGAATGCACCGATCCGCTGGCGGCAATCGACATTCCCAACCTGCTGCGGGAAACTGGCGACACGCTGGACAGCAGCGCCAAGGACGGCGGCGTACTCACGTTCACGATCCGCAAACGTTGACGCCGCACGCCGGGAGAGACAGTTCCGTGACCGAAACGTCGTCCGTTCCGCTCGCCGACCATGTGCCGCATGACGCGCCCGGCACACGCGAGATCGGTTTCGCGGTGCCGGCGCGTTACAATGCCAGCGCGATCCTGTTCGACAATCTCGCCGCCGGACGCGGCGCGCGGCCCGCCGTACTCGGCCCCGCCGGGCACAAAACCTATGCCGATCTTTGCGTCGATGCGGCGCGTTACGGCCATGCGCTGCGTTCACTCGGGCTGACGCCGGGCGATCGCGTTCTGCTGTTCCTCGACGACGGCCCGGCCTATCCGGCGGCTTTGTTCGGCGCGATGCGTACGGGCTTCGTGCCGCTGTTCATCAACACGCTGACGCCGCCCGATCTGCTGCAATTCTATCTGCAGGATTCCGGCGCCCGTATTGCGATCACCGAAACAGCCTTCATCGACAAGTTCACCGCCGCCGCCTGCGCCGGGACAAAACTCGAGACGCTGATCGTGATCGACGGCGAAGCATCAGCCCCGGTGCCGGTGCGCGCGGCCGCATCGCTGATCGCGAGCCAGCCGACCGACCTGCCCGCCGCCGACACCGGCCGCGACGACATGGCGTTCTGGATGTATTCGTCCGGCTCGACCGGGCGGCCGAAGGGCATCGTGCATCTGCATCACGACATGCTCTACACGGTGAAGAGCTATTCGGATTCGATCCTCAAGCTCACCGAGAACGACATCTGCTTCTCGGCGCCGAAAATCTTCTTCGCCTATGGCGTCGGCAATTCCATCACCTTCCCTTACGCGGCCGGCGCGGCGAGCCTGCTGATGCCCGGTCAGCCGAAGCCCAGCGCGATCTTCGACGCCATCGCCCACCATCGCCCGACCGTGTTCTTCGGCCTGCCGACGCTCTACACCGCGCTGACCAAAGCGCCCGAGGCCGCGAACGCCGATCTTTCGTCGCTGCGGCTGTCGATCTCGGCGGCAGAAGTCTTGTCCGCCGATGTGTTCAACGGCTGGAAGGCGCTGTCGGGACTGGAGATCGTTGAGGGGCTCGGCTCGACCGAAGTGCTGCACATCTATCTCTCCAACACGCCGCAGGCGAAAAAGCTCGGCGCCGCCGGACAGCGCGTGCCCGGCTACGAGGTGAAGCTGTGCAACCCCGCCGGCGAGACCATCACTGGCGCCGAGGAAGGCGTGCTGTGGGTGCGCGGCGACAGCAATGCGCCGTGCTACTGGAATCGGCCGGACAAGACCGCCGAAACCATGCGCGCCGACGGCTGGATCTATACCGGCGACCGCTTCGAGCGCGATGATGACGGCTTCTATTTCTTCCGCGGCCGTGCCGACGATCTCGTCAAGGTGTCGGGCCAGTGGGTCTACCCGCTGGAGGTCGAGCGCTGCCTCGCCGATCATCCGGCCGTGCGCGAATGCGCGGTGATGGCGATCGAGATGGCCGACCGGCGCATGACGTTGCGCGCCTTCGTCAGCATGAACGATGCGAATTTCGATGCCGGGACGGCGACGCGCCGGTTGCAGGATCACGTCAAGACGACGCTGCTGCCTTACAAATATCCGCGCATCGTCACTTTCCTCGCCGATCTGCCGAAAACCGGAACCGGCAAGATCGACCGTCAGGCGTTGCTGAAATTGCCGATGGCTGAGTAGGCCGCATCACGCGGGTGCGGGCGCCAGCCGCTGACCGGCGAGAAGGCGGCGCGCCGCCGTTACCGCCACCATGCCAAGCGCGACCAGCTTGGCGACCTCGGCGACGATATAGAGATGATGCAGCGGCGAAGCCGGCGGCTGGCCTCCCGCGATGATGGTGCCGACGCGCACGTCCAGCTCCGGCAGCAACCATCCCATCTGCAGCGCAGACAGTATCGCGACGGCCACCAGTCCCGCCGAACCAAGCCGGTTGCGCGGTCCGATTGCGATCAGCAGAGCGCAGACCACGATGTAAACCCATTCAATTTTATTGAAGACCGCAAAGGTCTGGCGACCAACGTCGAGCGCGACGGGCAGCGTCAGGCTGGGCGCCAGGAATTTCGCCGGTGTCGCCAGGAACGAGACGCCGAGCAACGTGCCAATCCACAGCATCACCAAAGCCAGCAGCGCCATATTGGCGCATCCGCCCTGATCCGGGTCGACGGCGTCCTGTTGAACTGACATCACCGCACGAAGCTCCTGCGTGATCGGACTTCCAGCCGCCGCACGAACTTGCGCCGATCGGCTGCTCGCGCAATCCTGCCACGGTCGCGCCGGTGGCGGTTTGCGCTGGCGCAAGGTTTTTGCCGGTCGGCACGCTACATGTCGGCCCGCAACCGGTTACCAGAGATCGATATCCATGCAGAAGATGGCACCCGGTTCCGAACCAAGTCGAGGAAAAAGCCGATGATCGGCCAACTGACCGTCAGCGAGCGCCAATCCGCGCTCATCATCCTGCTGTTCATCGTCCTGTGGGGGCTGTCGATGGCGATCGCCGGTCACGGCGATCTGCTCGGCCCGCAGGGATGGATCGTGCTCCTCGCCGGCGTGCTCGGCCTGTTCGGCGTGATGTCGGGCTATTACGCGCCGGAGCCGGGCGCCGACCGCCTGACCCGCTACTACGACGATCCGAGCAAGGTCGGCATCATCCTGGCGATGATCTGGGCCGTGATCGGTATGTTCGTCGGCGTCTGGGTGGCGACCCTGCTCGCCTATCCCGATCTCACCTTCGACGCCGGCTGGGCCAGCTTCGGACGGCTCCGCCCGGTGCACACCTCCGGCGTGATCTTCGGCTTCGGCGGCAACGCGCTGATCGCTACCTCGTTCTATGTGATGCAGCGCACCTGCCGCACGCGACTGCCGGACCAGCTCACGCCATGGTTCGTGCTGCTCGGCTACAACCTGTTCTGCTTGCTCGCCGCCTCCGGCTACCTGATGGGCATCACCCAGTCGAAGGAATATGCCGAGCCGGAATGGTACGCCGACATCTGGCTGGTGATCGTCTGGGTCACTTACTTCGTGCTGTATCTGCGCGTGCTGATGCGGCGTAAGGAACCGCATATCTACGTCGCCAACTGGTACTACATGGCGTTTATCCTGGTGGTGGCGATCCTGCACATCGTCAACAACCTGGCGATGCCGATCTCGTTCGGCTCCGCCAAGAGCTATTCAGCCTTCTCCGGCGTGCAGGATGCGATGACGCAATGGTGGTACGGCCACAACGCGGTGGCGTTCTTCCTCACCGCGGGCTTCCTCGGCATGATGTATTACTTCATGCCGAAGCGCGCCGGCCGGCCGATCTATTCCTACCGGCTGTCGATCATCAGCTTCTGGGGCATCACCTTCTTCTACATGTGGGCGGGCTCGCACCACCTGCATTACACCGCGCTACCGCACTGGGTGCAGACGCTGGGCATGACCTTCTCGGTGATGTTGCTGGTGCCGTCCTGGGCCTCCGCCGGCAACGCGCTGATGACGCTCAATGGCGCCTGGCACAAGGTGCGCGACGACGCGACGCTGCGCTTCATGATGGTCGCCGCCGTATTTTACGGATTGTCGACCTTCGAGGGATCGTTCATGGCAATCCGCTCGGTCAACTCGCTCTCGCATTACACCGACTGGACTGTCGGCCACGTCCATGCCGGCGCGCTCGGCTGGGTGGCGATGATCACCTTCGGCTCGATCTACGCCGCGGTGCCTTGGCTGTGGAAGCGCGAGGCGATGTACTCCGCACGTCTGGTCGAGGCGCATTTCTGGCTCGCGCTCGCCGGCACGCTCATCTACGTCTTCGCGATGTGGAACTCCGGCATCATCCAGGGGCTGATGTGGCGGACCTATAACGAGAGCGGCAGGCTCGCCTACTCGTTCATCGACTCGCTGGTGGCGATGCACCCCTACTACATCGCCCGCGCGATCGGCGGCCTGTTCTTCCTGATCGGCGCAGTGATCGGCGCCTACAACATCTGGATGACGATCCGCACGGCCCCGGAAGGCGCAGCGGCCAAGGTCAGCGAACGGCCCGATCCCGTTCTCGCCGGCGGCCTGCCGGCCGATGTCCCTGCCAATATCCCAGCCTTGCAGCCGGGGGAGTAAGATCATGTCGGTTTTCGGATTTCACTACAAACTCGAACGCAAGGCGATCGGACTGGTGCTCGCCATCGTTGCCGTCGCCTCGATCGGCGGCCTCGTCGAGATCGCGCCGTTGTTCACCATCCACCAGACGGTGGAGGATGCGCCGGACATGCGGGTCTATACGCCGCTCGAACTCGCCGGCCGCAACATCTATATCCGCGAGGGTTGCTATGCCTGCCACTCGCAGATGATCCGCACCCTGCGCGACGAAGTGGAACGTTACGGCCCCTACTCGCTGGCGGTCGAATCCAAATACGACCATCCAATGCTGTGGGGCTCGAAGCGCACCGGCCCGGACCTTGCCCGTATCGGCGAGAAATATTCCGACGACTGGCACGTCGCGCATCTTAACAATCCACGCGACGTGGTGCCGGAATCGGTGATGCCGGCCTATCGCTGGTTGCTGCGGAACGAACTGGAGACGGCGGACCTCGGCCTGCATCTCAAGGCGCTGCGCAAGGTCGGCGTGCCCTATACCGACGAGATGATCGCCAACGCGCCGGCGGACGCCTATGGCCAGGCCGCGCCGGACACGCCGCAGGCGGAAGGCGTCAGCAAGCGTTACGGCAAGGACACCACCGTCCGCGCCTTCGATAGCCGTCCGGGCCGGCTGACCGAGATGGATGCGGTCGTCGCCTATCTGCAGGTACTCGGCCGCCTGACCCCTGTCGCCAGCAAACCGGTCGCGGCGCTGACTGCGCCGGCGCAGGTGCCGGTCAAGACAACCAGCGGGAAGTAATCATGGACCTTGATCACAACTTCACTGTCTGGCTCGCGAAGTCATTCGGGCTTTTCTACCTGATCGCACTCTCCATCGCGGTGCTCGTCTACACGTTCTGGCCTGCCAATCGCGCGCGATTCCAGCACGCGGCCACATCGATTCTTGAGGACGACGACAGGCCGGAGACGACGGCAAAGGATAAACCATGAGCGTCGAGCAACGCGATCCGCATACCGGTTATTTGACCACCGGCCACGAATGGAACGGCATCACCGAGCTGAACACGCCGGTGCCGCGCGTGGTGTACTTCTTCCTGATCGTCACCGCGCTGTTCTCGCTCGGCTACTGGGTGTTGATGCCGGCCTGGCCGCTCGGCGTGAGCTACACCAGGGGGCTGCTCGGCATCGATCAGCGCGCCACCGTCGCGGAAAAATTGCAGGAAGCCGCGCTCGACCGCGCGACCTGGAGCAAGCGGATCGAAACCGAATCCCACCAGCAGGTCGAAGCCGACCCACAACTGATGCAGATCGTGCGGCAGACCGGGCATACATTGTTCGGCGATAATTGCGCCGTGTGTCACGGCCTGCGCGCCGACGGCAACAAGGGCGGCAAAGGCTTCCCGAGCCTTGTCGGCAATAGCTGGCTGTGGGGCGGCGATACCAACGCCATCGCCGAAACCATCAGCGTCGGCATCAATGCCACGCATCCCAAGACCCGTGTCTCGCAGATGCTGGCGTTCGGCCGCGACGGCGTGCTCAAGCGCAACGAGATCGACAACGTCGTCGCCTATGTACGCACGCTGTCGAACCCGGCCACAGCGAAGGACGCAACACCGCAGGAGATTGCCGCCGGCAAAACCTTATTCGCCGCCAACTGCGTCTCCTGCCACGGCGAGAGCGGCAAGGGCAGCACCGAAGCCGGCGCACCCGATCTCACCGATCCGTTCTGGATCTATGGCGGCGACGCGCAATCGATCTTCACCACCGTCTGGGGTGGCCGGCAGGGCCACATGCCGTCCTGGGAAGGCCGGTTGTCGCTACTCGATCGCAAGATCCTGACGCTCTATCTCGTCGATCTGCGCAAGAAAAACTCTCAGGAGGCGAAGCAATGACCAGCAACACGACTCTCGGCATTTCGCCTTACCGACTCGCGTTCTGGTTTGGCATCGGCGCCGCACTGCTGCTGGTGCTCGGCGCCAACGCTCATCTCGTCTACGTCGCGACGCAGTCGCAGCCCGACTGCGTCGACCATGTCCGCAGCGGCAGCGCCGCGGCCGGTCAGTTCGCCGCCGCACGTTCCGCCTGCACCAGCCGCTAATCCGTCGTTCTCAAGCTGCAGAGAAGAGACTAACGATGACCACGATCCCCGCAGTCTTCCCGCCCGCGCCGCATCCCGAGCGCTGGAAGCGTAATCTTCCCGCCGGCGTGGCCTTCCGCTGGCTGGCCCAGGGCTGGCACGACACCTGCACGCGTGCGAATGCAAGCCTTACCTACGGTCTGATCGTATTCGTGGTGTCGCTCACCACTGTCGCCAGCCTGATCTGGTTCGGCTGGGACTACATCCTGTTTCCGGCGTTCGCCGGCTTCATGGTGGTCGGCCCGGTGGTGGCGATCGGCCTCTATGAAAAGAGCCGGCGGCTTGCCGCCGGCGAGCCGGTCAGCCTGATGCGCATGATCTTCGTCAGGCCGGCTTCCGGCGGACAGATCCTGTTCACCGGCGTGCTGCTGTGCCTCCTCATGCTGCTGTGGATGCGCGCCGCGGTGATCATCTACGCGCTGTTCTTCGGGCTGCGACCGTTCCCCGGCCTCGATCACATCGCGCCAATGCTGTTCACCACGCCGGAAGGCTGGGCGATGCTGCTGGTCGGCGGCGTGGTCGGCGCGCTGTTTGCTGCCTTCTCGTTCGCCATCAGCGCGTTCTCGATCCCGATGCTGCTGAACGAGCGCGTCGACGCACTCACAGCCATGGGGACCAGCGTCGCGCTCGTGTGGCACAACCTGCCGGCCCTGTTCACCTGGGGCGCGATCGTGCTGGCGCTGTTCCTGTTCTGCCTCGCCACCGGTCTGGTCGGCCTGATCGTCGTCTTCCCGGTGCTCGGCCACGGCACCTGGCACGCCTACCGCGCGCTGCGCGGCGACATCGTTCAGAAGGATTGAGATGAGCTGCTGCGCCCCCTCCGTTGACAGCATCACGCCGGCTTTGCCGGCGGCGGAGGAGGTGCAGCTCGCGAGCCACGACGCCGGCAATGGCGAACGGCAAACCGAACTCTCTGTGCCCGGCATCCATTGTGGCGCCTGCATCCGCACCATCGAGAGCGCGCTCGGGACAATGCCGGGCATCAGTCATGCGCGCGTCAACCTCTCGACCCGGCGCGTCACCGTCCGCTGGGCCACCGGCGAGACACCGCCGCCGTTTCTCGAAACCCTTGGTCGGCTCGGCTATGCGGCGCACCTCGCCGATCCGGTGGCGCGCGACGAGGACACCGCGCGCAGCGAACTGATCCGCGCCTTGGCGGTGGCAGGCTTCGCCGCCATGAACATCATGCTCCTCTCGGTTTCGGTCTGGTCCGGCGCCGACGGCGAGACGCGTGATCTGTTCCACTGGATTTCCGCCGCACTCGCTTTGCCGGCACTCGCCTATTCCGGCCGCATCTTCTTCCGCTCGGCGTGGCAGGCGCTGCGCCACGGCCGCACCAACATGGATGTGCCGATCTCGATCGGCGTGTTGCTCGCTTTCGGGTTGAGCCTGTACGAAACCGCGACGCGCGGGCCGCACGCTTATTTTGACGCGGCAATCACGCTGCTGTTCTTCCTGCTGATCGGCCGCACCCTCGATCACATGATGCGCGACCGCGCCCGCGCGGCCGTGAAAGGGCTTGCCCGCCTCGCCGCGCGCGGCGCCATGGTGCTGGAGGCAGACGGCCGCCGCATTTATCGCCCGATCACCGAGATCGTGCCCGGCATGATGCTGCTCGTTGCTGCCGGCGAGCGCGTTCCGATCGATGGCATCGTTGCCAGTGGCACGTCCGACATTGACGGATCGCTGGTCACCGGCGAGAGCGTGCCGCAGCGCGCCGCAGCGGGCGCGACGCTGCAGGCCGGCATGCTCAACCTCACCGGGCCGCTGACTCTCACGGCGACGGCGGCCGCAAAGGATTCCTTCCTCGCCGAAATGATGCGGATGATGGAAGCCGCCGAATCCGGCCGCTCGCGCTATCGCCGCATCGCCGACCGAGCCGCGCAGCTTTATGCGCCGGTCGTGCACACGGCGGCGTTCCTCACCTTCGTCGGCTGGATGATGGTCTCGGGCGATGTACATCGCGCGCTGACTATCGCCATTGCTGTCCTGATCATCACCTGCCCCTGCGCGCTCGGCCTCGCCGTGCCGATGGTGCAGGTGGTCGCCGCGCGGCGGCTGTTCGACCGTGGCATCATGGTGAAGGACGGCAGCGCGCTGGAGCGGCTCGCCACCGTCGACACCGTGGTCTTCGACAAGACCGGCACGCTGACATTCGGCGAGCCGCGGCTCGTCAACGGCCATGACATGACGCCGCAGACGCTGGTGCTGGCCGGCGCGCTCGCCGCGCATTCGCGGCATCCTTATTCACGCGCGCTGACCGCTGCCGCCGACCACACGACTGCACCGGCACTGCACGACGTCACCGAGCATCCCGGCTTCGGCCTCGAAGCGCGCGACGGATCGTCCGTCATCCGGCTCGGTCGGCCGGGCTGGGCCGGCGCTGACACCGGCGACGATGGCGTGGCGCTGACCCGCGACGGCATACTCCTCGCCGCGTTCCGGTTCGACGACCGGCTGCGGCCGGGCGCGCACGAAACCATGCGCGCACTCACCACCAGCGGATTGCCGGTCGAAATCCTGTCCGGCGACCGCGACAGCCGCGTCAGCGCGCTCGCGGAAACGCTCGGCGTGCGGCACAGCGCCGAAGTCACACCCGCTGGCAAAGCCTTGCATCTCGCGGCGCTCGCCGAACAAGGCCATCGCGTGCTGATGGTCGGCGACGGCCTCAATGATGCGCCGGCGCTCGCAGCGGCACATGCGTCGATGGCGACGGCCTCTGCCGCCGATGTCGGCCGCAACGCCGCCGATCTCGTGTTCCTGCGCGACGATCTGCGCGCGGTCCCGCAAGCCATCGCCGTGGCACGCGATGCGGCGCGGCTGATCCGGCAGAACCTCGCGCTCGCCATTGCCTACAACACGATCGCCGTGCCGATCGCCGTGCTCGGCCACGTCACGCCGCTGGTCGCGGCCATCGCCATGTCGGGCTCGTCGCTGCTGGTGGTCGCCAATGCGTTGCGCGTGCGCGCGCCGGACGCGCCGCGGCCGCAGGCTACCAGCTCTGTCCGCCCTGTCCTTGCGGAGGCCGCACCATGAGCGATTTCCTGTATCTAGTCCCGATCGCGCTGGCACTCGGTCTCGCCGGGCTCGGCGCCTTCATGTGGACGCTGCGCAACGGCCAGTACGACGACCTCGACGGCGCCGCCGAACGCATCCTGTTCGACGAGAACGACAAGCCGATTGCCTGAGTTACTGACTGTCGATCTCTTCGCGCAGGATTTCTAGTTCGAGCCAGCGCTCTTCCGCCTCCGCGAGTTTCGTCTGCACCTCGCCCAGCGCCTGCGTCGCCTTGTCGAACGCCGCGCGGTCGCGGGTGAACAGCGACGGGTCGTCGAGCTGCTGCTGCAAGGTCTGCGCCTGCTTTTCCAGATCAGCGATGGTTTTCGGCAGCGTTTCCAGTGCGTGCTTCTCGTTGAAGCTGAGCTTGCGTTTGCGCATGGCAGCCGGCACCGGTTCCGTGACAACCTTTTCAGCCTTCGCCTTGTTTGGCTCTTTGGCCGGCTTGGTGCGCGTCAAATCCTCGCCACGCTGCGCCAGCATGTCGGTGTAACCGCCGGCATATTCGGTCCAGCGGCCATCGCCTTCCGGCACGATCACGCTGGTCACCAGCCGGTCGAGGAAATCGCGGTCGTGACTGATCAGCAGCACGGTGCCGGCGTAATCGCCGAGCATGCCCTCAAGCACGTCGAGCGTTTCCATATCGAGATCGTTGGTCGGCTCGTCGAGCACGAGGAGATTCGACGGCTTGGCCAGCACCTGCGCCAGCATCAGCCGCCCGCGCTCGCCGCCTGAGAGCTTGCCGAGCGGCGTACGCGCCTGCTCCGGTGCAAACAGGAAGTCCTTGAGATAGCCGACCACATGGCGGCGCTCGCCGCCGATCAGCACGCTGTCGCCGGAACCGCCGGTGAGCGCGTCGGCCACCGTGGTCGTCGGATCGAGACTGTCGCGATGCTGCGTCAGCGTCGCCATCTCCACCGTCGCACCGATCTTGACCGTACCGCTGTCCGGCGCCAGCGCACCGATGAGCATCGACACCAGCGTGGTCTTGCCGCTGCCGTTCGGGCCGACAATGCCGACGCGGTCTCCGCGCAAGGTGCGCGTCGAGAATTTTCCGACGATGGCGCGGTCGCCATAGCTCTTGGCGATGTCGCGCGCCTCGATCACCAGCGCGCCGGAGGCATCCGCCTCGCTCGACGCCATGGTGACGCGGCCTTCCGGCCCGCGATGGGTGCGCCGCGCCTGCCGCAAATCCTGCAGCGCCGCGAGCCGGCGGACATTGCGCTTGCGGCGGCCGGAGACGCCGTAGCGCAGCCAGTGCTCCTCGGCGACGATCTTGCGGCCGAGCTTGTGCAGGTCGCGCTCCTCCTCCGCCAGCACCTCGTCGCGCCAGCTTTCAAAATCGGCAAAGCCGCGCTCGACCCGTTTGGTCCGCCCGCGGTCGAGCCACACGGTGCTGCGCGACAGATTGGAGAGGAAGCGCCGGTCGTGGCTGATCAGGACAAGCGCGGTGCGCAGGCCGTCCAGTTCGCGCTCCAGCCATTCGATAGTGGATAGATCGAGATGGTTAGTCGGCTCGTCGAGCAGCAGGATATCCGGCTCGGGCGCCAGCACCTTCGCCAGCGCCGCGCGGCGCGCCTCGCCGCCGGACAACGCCGCCGGATTTTCATCGCCGCGCAGACCGACCGCATCGAGCATCATCCGCGCGCGGTGCAGGCCGTCGTCGTTGAGACCGGCTTCCACATAAGCCAGGGTCGTCGGCGCATCGCCGAAATCCGGCTCCTGCGACAGGTAGCGCAGGCTCGCGCCGGGCTGCACGAACACGCTGCCCCTGTCCGGCGCCACCGTGCCGGCGGCGATCTTCAGCAGCGTCGATTTACCGGACCCGTTGCGACCGACCAGACAGACGCGCTCGCCGGCCGCCACCGATAGCTCGGCATCCTCCAGCAGCGGCGTGCCGCCAAAGGTGAGCGCGATGGATTTAAGTTGCAGGAGCGGCGGGGCCATGTGGCTTCAGATATGGGCTTTCAGGGAGCAGATCGCATGAATCCGCGCCTTGTAGCCGCTGTGGCGGCGAACCGCCACCTCGCCGGCTCACGCACTCAAGGCAGCAGCCGCTCCGCGTCCTGCCAGACACGCCGGACGAAATCCGCCGCCGGTTCGGCGCGCGCCATCGCCGCCGCCTGCCCGGCCCAGATCTGCATGTGCTGCGCATCGCCAGCGCGCCCGGCCGCATCCCGCATCGGGGTGGCAAGGCCACGCTGGACCGGATAGGGCGCCGGTTTCGGCGCGTCGGGCGCCATCGTCGCTTTCACGTAATCATTCAACACCGCGCGACCGAGCCGGCCACTGAAGGCGCGGGTCGGCACCGTTCCTTCCGGCTCGAGTTCGACCAGCGCATCGGCATAGGCCGCCGGCATCTTCGCGTCCGGCGAGCGCAACAGCGCCGTGCCGATCTGCACCGCGCTGGCGCCAAGCGTCAGCACCGCGGCGATGGCGCGGCCGTCACCGATGCCGCCGGTGGCGATCAGCGGCAGATCGATTTTGTCGGCGATGCGCGGCAACAACGCGAGCAGCGTGCCGCCCTGCCGCTCTGCCGCGGCATTGTCGAACGCGCCGCGATGACCGCCGGCTTCCGTCCCCTGCACGATCAGCGCATCGGCGCCGGCACGCTGCGCTGCCTGCGCTTCGGCCAGCGTCGTCACCGTGGCGAACCAGGCGACGCCGCGCTCCTTCAGCCGCGCGACGAATGCATCCGGAAACACACCCATGATCGACGACACGACGGGTGCGCCGGCATCGAGCATCGCTTCGCATTGCCGCGCGAAGTCCTGCAACGCGGCATTGCCAGCCTCTTCCGGTACCGCCGGGCCGAACTGACCAAGGAAATCGCGCACACGCGCTTCGGCCGCCGCGTCGCGCACCGGCGGCGGATCGGGCACCCAGAGATTGATCTGGAACGCGCCATTGGTGCTGGCGCGCACTTCGATTGCCCAGGCGCGAATGCCGTCCGGTGACGTCATCAAGCCGCCCATGCCACCCATGCCGCCAGCCTTGGCCACCGCGATCGCCAGCGACGCCGGGCATGCACCCGCCATCGGCGCCTGCAGAATGGGAATCTGCAACGCAAACCGGTCGCAGAATGCTTTCGCGCGCTGTCGCGCCGACATCGTGTTGGCCATCATCATCTCTCCTGGACGGGCCATTCTAGGATGTCGCGCACGCAACGCCATCAACGACTTTCGGCGAGATCAATTCGCGGCACGCGAAGCGTCGATCCGGGCGGGACGAAGCATGCTCCGTCGAGGGTTATTGCTCCGGCGGCATCCACGGCAGCGTGCTGAAATCAAAACCGGACTCCAGCACCGGCTTGACGATCTGGAAATACGGCGACACGTCGAAATCGCGCGGCGTATAGAGTCCATGCTTGCGGATATGCGCGATTTCCCGCTCCACGAACGGCGCGATGCCGATGATCTTGCCGTTATGGGTGATCTGCTCCGGCAAGATCGGATAACGGATCGAGGCGAACGCTTCCGCGATCAGCACCGAACAGATCGCCTTGGTCGGATCGCCGGCGCCGATCGCCAGCATCCGGCGGCGAAACCAGACCGGCACGGGCGGGTAAGGAAACAGATACCGCGCAAGGTCGATGATCTGCTTGGAATCATAGGCACGGCCGATCCGCTCCAGCGCGTAGTCGATCACCGCATACCGCTGCTCCAGCGGAATGCCGACCGGCCGGCAAATGCGCAGGTTGAAATGCGCGTATTTGGTCAGCGGCACGAGCGTGACGCCGACCTCCGCATCAGCTTCCAGCAGCACCAGATCGTCGTTGGCGGAGCGGCCCTGCGGCCTTCGGTCGCCGACATAAAGCGCCGCATGCGACCAGGTGGACTGGGTCAGGAATTTGATGATCGCGCTCAGGCGGGTATTGCCTTCGACCAGGAGGATATCGCCCGGCTGCAGCGCATCCCGCAGGACATGCGGTTCCGGTGCAAAAAACGGGGCATAGCGCACTGTCGGCTTTGACAGATAGCGCAGGATGGCCTCGCTGATGTAAGCTTTCACACGATCGAACACGCCGGCTACCCGTCGATGACCGGATAAATATCAATACGGGATCAATACTTGCCGGCGATAATGTTGTGAGGAACCATATCCCCCGCCACGGCTTGTTGGTAGCTCCAAGGATTCCGGCAGCCCCATGTCCCTGCAACCCACGTCCCTGCCTCCTGCATCACCGCACCCCAAGTCGTCCTCGTTCCGGCGCGACTTTCTGACCAAGCCGATTTTCGGTCTGGCGCGCCATGCGCTGCCAAGCCTGTCGGAGACCGAGCGCGAGGCGATCGAGGCCGGCGACGTGTGGTGGGACGCCGACCTGTTCACCGGCAATCCGGACTGGGCGAAGCTTCTCGCCTTCGCGCCGGCGCGATTATCCGATGAGGAAAAGGCATTCCTCGCCGGGCCGGTCGAAGAACTGTGCGCCATGGCCGACGACTGGCGCATCAACTGGGAATGGCGTGACCTGCCACCGCAGGTGTGGGATTTTCTCAAGGCGCATCGCTTCTTCGCGATGATCATCCCGAAACAATATGGCGGACTTGGCTTCTCCGCTTTTGCTCACTCGGAAGTGATCCGCAAACTGTCGTCACGCTCGCTCACCACCGCGGTGACAGCGATGGTGCCCAATTCGCTCGGCCCCGGCGAGTTGCTGTTGCAGTTCGGCACGCAGCCGCAGCGCGACTATTGGCTTCCACGGCTGGCGCGTGGCGAGGAAATCCCCTGCTTCGGTCTGACCAGTCCGGAGGCCGGTTCGGACGCCGCATCCATGACCGACACCGGCGTGGTCTGCCGCGGCACATTCGACGGGAAAGAGGTGCTGGGCATCCGGCTCAACTGGCACAAGCGCTACATCACGCTCGGTCCGATCGCGACCGTGCTCGGCCTCGCGTTCAAATTGTCCGACCCGGATCATCTGATCGGCGATCAGGACGAGATCGGCATCACGCTCGCGCTGGTGCCGACCAACCTGCCCGGTGTCGAGATCGGTCGCCGGCATCTGCCGGCGATGCAGTTCTTCCAGAACGGCCCGAACTGGGGCCGCGACGTCTTCATCCCGCTCGACCATGTGATCGGCGGGCGCGAGCAATGCGGCAAGGGCTGGAAGATGCTGATGAGCGCGCTTGCGGCCGGGCGTGGTATTTCGCTGCCGTCGCTGTCCGCTGCCGGCACGGCGTTCACCGCCGACGTCACCGGCGCCTATGCGCGCATTCGCGAGCAATTCCATGTGCCGATCGCCAAGTTCGAGGCGATCCAGGAGCGTCTCGGCCGCATGGCGGCCGCCGCCTATCTGCTCGACGCCGCACGGCGCATGACCTGCGCGGCGATCGATGACGGGCACCACCCGGCGGTCGTCACCGCGGTGATGAAGTCGCAGGCCACTGACCGCATGCGCATCAGCGTCAACGACGCCATGGATGTACACGGCGGCAAGGGCATCATCGACGGTCCGCTCAACTATCTCGGAAGCCTCTATCGCGCGGTGCCGATCGGCATCACCGTGGAAGGCGCCAACATCGTCACCCGCAGCCTGATCCAGTTCGGCCAGGGCGCGATCCGCAGCCATCCCTATCTCCTGAAGGAGATGCTGGCGCTGCAGGACGACGATCGCGCGCGCGGCCTCGATGCGTTCGACAAGGCGTTCTGGGGGCATGTCGGCCACAGCCTCGCGAATGCCGGCCGCGCTATCGGCCGTGCCTGGACCGGTGGCATATTCTCGCCCGCACCGGCCGCCGGCGCGGTGACACGTTTCTATCGCCAGCTTGGCCGCTATACATCCGCCTTCGCGCTCGCGGTCGATCTCGCGCTGCTCAGTCTCGGCGGCGGCTTGAAACGGCAGGAGATGGTATCGGCGCGGTTCGGCGATATTCTCTCCGAACTGTATCTGTCCAGCGCCGCGCTGAAGCGCTGGAACGACGAAGGGCGGCTCGCCGCCGATCTGCCGTTGCTGACGTTCTGTCTGGAATCGAGCTTCGCCACCATCGAGGCGCGGTTCAACGAGATCATCGCCAATTTCCCGAGCCGGCCGGTGGCCTGGCTGCTGCGGCCGATGATCCTCCCGTTCGGCCCGCGTCGCCGCGGTCCGAGTGATCGCGTGACGCAGGACTGCGCCGCCATCATCACCGAGCCGAGCGCCACGCGCGACCGGCTGCTGACCGGACTTTACCGTCACGCCGACGAGACCGCCGACAACGATGGCGTCGCGCTGCTGCACCGCGCCTTCGCGATGGTCGCGCAAGTCCAGCCGATCCGTGATAGGATGCGCGCGGCGCATACGCGCGATATCGATCAGGCGCAGCGGCAGGGGACCATTTCGGCGGCCGATGCCGAAGCGCTTCACGCTACGGCAAAAGCCGTCGCGGCGGTAATCGCCGTCGACGACTTTGCGCCGGAGGATCTCGTGGGGCGCGGCGCCCGCAACCAGGGAGGCGTGTCATCGCCAGCGACAGCACAACCGGACGTGGCGGCGCAATGAGCCACCGTCCGGTCTATATCGTCGACGGCGCACGGACGCCGTTCATCAAGGCGCGCGGCAAGCCCGGCCCGTTCACACCGGTCGATCTCGCCGTGCAGTGCGGTCGGCCGCTGCTGATGCGCCAGCCGTTCGCGCCAGACGCCTTTGACGAAGTGGTCCTCGGCTGCGTCAGCGTCATCGCCGACGAGATGAATCCCGCCCGCGTCGCCGCGCTGCGGCTCGGTATGGGCGACCAGATGCCGGCCTATACGGTGCAGATCAACTGCGGCTCCGGCATGCTGTCGATCGATCAGGCGTTTCGTGCGATCCGCGAGGGTAAATCGAATCTGGTGCTGGCCGGCGGCACCGATGCGCTCAGTCATTCGCCGCTGGTGTTCAGCCGCAGCGCCGTCAACTGGTTCGCACGGCTCAATGGCGCGCGTTCGACCGGCGCGAAACTGCAGACGCTGCTCGGCCTGCGTCCCGGCTTCTTCAAGCCGATCATCGGGCTTGAGCGCGGGCTCACCGATCCGATCACCGAACTCAATATGGGCCAGACCGCCGAGCTGGTGGCGCATCTGTTCAACATCTCGCGCCGCGACGCCGACGAGTACGCCGCCGAGAGCCAGAACCGGCTCGCGCGCGCGCAAAAAGACGGTACGTTCGCGAACGAAGTCGCACCGATGTTCGCTGCGGACGGCACGGTCTACGATCACGACGACGGCGTGCGACCGGACAGCACGGCCGATCAGCTCGCCAAGCTGAAACCCGCGTTCGAGCGGCCGTGGGGCAAGGTCACGCCGGGCAACAGCTCGCAGATCACCGATGGCGCGTCCTGGGTCATCGTCGCGTCGGAAGATGCCGTGCGCGAACACAACCTCACGCCAAAGGCGGTGATTGTCGATTGCGAGTGGTCGGCGCTCGATCCCGCCGTGATGGGTCTCGGCCCGGCGATCTGCTCGATGGTGCTGATGCAGCGGCACGGGCTCGATCTGTCCCACATCGATCTCTGGGAACTCAACGAAGCCTTCGCCGCGCAGGTGCTCGGCTGCCTCGCCGCGTGGGAGGACGACACATTCTGCCGCGAGGTGCTGGGCCTTCCCCGCCCGGCCGGCAGCATTCCGCGCGACCGGCTGAATGTCGACGGCGGCGCCATCGGCATCGGCCATCCGGTCGGCGCCAGCGGCAACCGCATTGTGCTGCATCTCATCAACGCCATGCGGCAGCGTGGCCTCAAGCGCGGCATCGCCAGCCAGTGCGTCGGCGGCGGCCAGGGCGGCGCCATGCTGCTGGAGACGGTGTGATGGATACGAGCATGAACCATACGCGACAACCGGTGCTCAAAGTGCTTGGTCCGCGCGACCTCGAGCTTGGTCCGTTCCGCAACGGCCGCAGCGACAACGACCAGACTTTGGACGACAAGACCTGGACGAACTGGCGGATGCGCCGGGACGAGGATGGCGTCGCGTGGCTGCTGTTCGACAAACAGGGCAGCAGCACCAACATCCTGTCGCGCGAGGTACTGACCGAGCTCGATGCGGTGCTCACCGTCGTCGAGAAGGAACGGCCGCGCGCGCTGGTGATCCGCTCCGCGAAGAAATCCGGCTTCATCGCCGGTGCCGACATCGCCGAATTCCGCGGCGCGACCGACGTTGCCGGCATCGAAAGCGCGATCGCGCAAGGCCAGGCCGTACTCGACAAGCTCGACGCGCTGCCGGTCAAGACCATTGCCGTGATCCACGGCTTCTGTCTCGGCGGCGGGCTCGAACTCGCTTTGGCTTGCGATCGGCGCATCGCGATGGACAATGCGAGCTTCGGCTTCCCCGAGGTGCTGCTCGGCCTGCACCCCGGCTTCGGCGGCACCGGACGGCTCGCGCATCTGATCAATCCGCTGCAGGCGATGACCATGATGCTCACCGGCAAGACCGAGCGCGCCCGCAAGGCAAAATCGCTCGGCCTCGTCGATGCCGTGGTGCCGGAGCGGCATGTCCGCGCCGCGGTGCGCGGCGCCGTCAGCGGCGAGCTGCGGATCAAGCCGCCGGGCTTCCTCGTCCGTGCGATGAATTCGAGCCTTGCGCGACCACTCCTCGCGCGGCGCATGCGCAGCGAAACGGCGAAACAGGCACCAAAGCGCTTTTATCCCGCGCCGTACGCGATGATCGACCTGTGGGAGCGCAATGGTGGCGACAACGCTGCGATGCGCCGCGCCGAAATCCCGTCGTTCGCGCGGCTGCTGGTCGGCGACACCGCACAGAACCTCGTGCGCGTGTTCTTCCTGCGCAACGCGCTGAAAAGCCTCGCCTCCGGCAAATGGGACGGCCAGCGCGTGCATGTGATCGGTGCCGGCGCCATGGGTGGCGACATCGCCGCCTGGTGCGCGTGGCACGGCTTCACCGTCAGCCTCGCCGACATGAAAGCGGAGCCGCTCGGCGCGGCCATCAAACGGGCCGCCGATCTTTACAAAAAGATCGGACGCGGCGACCGGCGCAAGCTGCGCGACGCCATGGACCGGCTGATCCCCGATCTGCATGGCGATGGCGTGCGTTCCGCCGACCTCATCATTGAGGCCGTGCCGGAGACGCTGGAGTTGAAGCGCAAGGTCTATGCGGCGACCGAGCCGAAGATGAAGCCGGGCGCGATCCTCGCCACCAACACGTCGAGCATTCCGCTCGAACAGTTGCGCGAGGGTCTGGCCCATCCGGAACGCCTCGTCGGCGTGCATTTCTTCAATCCGGTGTCGCGGATGCAGCTGGTCGAGGTGGTCAGCCACGACGGTGTCGCGCCGGACGTGCTCGCCGCCATGCGCGCCTTCCTCGGCAAGATCGACCGCCTGCCCGCGCCGGTGAAGAGCGCACCGGGCTTCCTCGTCAACCGCGCCCTGACGCCGTATCTGCTCGAAGCGATGGTCATGCTCGACGAGGGCGTCACCAAGGAAACCATCGACAAGGCGGCGGAAGATTTCGGCATGCCGATGGGGCCGATCGAACTGGCCGATCAGGTCGGCCTCGATATCTGCCTGCACGTCGCGGAGATGCTGCGCAACAGTCTCGGCAACGACATGCCGCCGGCACCGCAATGGCTCAAGGACAAGGTGGCGCGCGGCGAACTCGGCAAGAAGACCGGACAGGGCTTCTACCGCTGGAGCGACGGCAAGGCGGAGAAGCAGGGCCAGCCGGCCTCACCGCCCCCGGACGCCACCGACCGGATGATCCTGCCGATGCTCAATGTCTGCGTCGCCTGCCTGCGCGAAGGCGTGGTCGAGAACGAGGAGATCGTCGACGGCGCAATGATCTTCGCTACCGGCTTCGCACCGTTCCGCGGCGGACCGCTGCACTATGCCCGCACACGCGGCATCGCCGATGTGCGCGACACGCTGGCGCGGCTCGAAGGGAAATACGGCCCGCGCTTCAAACCCGACGCGGGCTGGGACACGTTGAGCTGACGACCAAGTCAGGCCGCCGGATCGAGTCGGCGGCCGTAATACAGCGTCACGACGTGGCGAGCCTCGGCGAAGAACAGCCAACGTTCGGTCAACACACCCACGAGCGCGATCAGCGGCGCGACCACGGTGAACGGCAGCGCCAGCATCGGCCATTGCCAGGCCGCGATCAGCAACGCTAGCGGCACAAGAAACGCCAGCATCACCGCGATAATGCGCAGCTTCGTTGCATGTTTGCGGGCGACGCGATAACCCATTTCCTTCAGGAGATAGTTTTCCGAGGTGTGTGGCGCTTCCAGCAGACGGACCGCGCCGATCGCACCGAGACCGGTCGCGCTTTCCGGCGTGCTGATCGCTTTGGCACGATCGGTCGACCACCAATAGCCGAGCTTGAGCACCAGCGCGACGATCACCGCCACGCCGGCCAGGATATCGATCCCCGACAGCGGCACAACGAACACGCGCGCAAGCCCGGCCAACAGCAGCGCACCAGTCATTGCCGCCAAAGCGAGATAGTTCGGCACCACCCAGCCGTTGCTCCAGCGCGGGATCGGCTTGAGCGAGCGATAGATATAGGCGGTGCAGATCACGGTGACGATCGCGCAGAGCGTCAACACCGGTCCTATCAGCATCAGCCAATCGCGCAACGCCCCACCGATCACCCAGCCGATGCCGAACAACAGAGCTGGAACATAAGTGACGATCGACGCGACGCCCTCACGCGACAACCATGAGGTGCGCCATTGCGATAGCGCGCGCCACGCCCGCTCCGGATGGCCGAGATGTAGCGTGGACGACAGCAGCCCGACCGTCACCGAGCCGAGGCCCACCAGCATCGCAACGAGCGCGAACAGCGGTTGCATCGGCAGCAGGCCGGCGGCGGCATAAAGCCCAAGCCAGCCGAGCAGACCGTAACCGACGCCGGACAAGGTGGTGAAAACGATGACGGACGATGCGGGATGCACGACGCGCTCAACCGGACAGCAGACGATCGATCAGGCCGAGCAGACCGCCGGCCTGCGGCAGCGGTTCCAGCGCCGGCGCGCCGATCGAAGCGGCATCGCGCTGGCGCGGACGCGGCGGCAGATATTTGTTGGTCGGCTTGTAGCCCATCTCCGGCATCAGGTCGTAACCTTCTCGCTCGCGCACGAGTTGCGACACTTTCGAGTCAGGATCACCAAGATCGCCGAAATGCCGCGCCGAGGTCGGGCACGTCGCGACACAGGCAGGCACCCGCGCCGCCTCGTCGAGATGCTCGTTGTAGATGCGGTCGATGCACAACGTGCATTTCTTCATCACACCGGCATCGAGATCATATTCGCGTGCACCATAGGGACACGCCCACGAGCATAGCTTGCAGCCGATGCACAGATCCTCGTTGACGAGGACGATGCCATCCTCGGCGCGCTTGTAGCTGGCGCCGGTCGGACACACCGTGACGCAGGCCGGCTCCTCGCAATGCAGGCACGAGCGCGGGAAGTGCACCGTGCGCGCATCCTCGCCGTTCACTTCGTAGCTGTGGATGCGGTTGAACCAGACACCATCCGGATCGGCATCATAGGGTTTGAGATCGGTGAGCGGGGCGGCGACGCCGCCGGTGTTCCATTCCTTGCAGTTCACCGCGCAGGCATGACAGCCGACGCAGATATCGAGATCGATCACCAGACCGAGGCGCGCCGTGCCGCGCGTGTGCGGGAGCGAGGTCATGATGCTTCCGCCTTCGGCCGGAATATCTGACCGTAGCGCAACACGTCCGGCCGTGGCGGCAGATCGGCCCTCTCCACCGTACGGAATGCCGGTTCGCTGCGATCGTGTTGTCCGGCGGCCTTCTCGATCCGCACCCGCAGATCGTACCACGCCGCCTGTCCGGTCACCGGATCGGAATTGCTGTAGCGGTAGCCGCCTTCGCGCGGCGGCAGCAGATCGCGGATCAGATGATTGAGCAGGAAGCCGCCACGGCTTTCGTTCGCATCAGGCGCGAGATTCCAGGCACCGGACCGCTTGCCGATGGCGTTCCAGGTCCACACCGTATCGGTGTTGACGCCGTCCATCAGCTTCGCCTTGACGGTGATGCTGCTGTGCGCGCTCGTGACCTTCACCCAGTCCTCGTCGGCAATGCCGAGCGTCCGCGCCGTCTCGCGATGGATGTGCAGGCGGTTCTCGCCATGGATCTGCCGCAGCCAGGCATTCTGCGAACCCCAGGAATGATACATCGCCATCGGCCGCTGGGTGATGGCGTGCAGCGCATAACCATCCGCTTCGCTGGTGAACGGCGGGTACCAGAACGGCAGCGGATCGAAATAGGTCTCGACGCGCGCGCGATGTTTGTCCGGCACCGGCACATCGCCATGGCCGCGCGCCGCGAGCCGGAATTTCTGCAACGTCTCGCTGTAAAGCTGGATGAACACCGGCTCCGGCTTGTCGAGGAAGCCCATCGCCACGGCCCACGCGAGGTAAGCCTTGTTCCACGGCTTGAAGTAATGCGCTTCCGCCGGCATGCGGCTCTGCCAGAAGCACTGGTTCTCGATATAGCGCTCAAGCTGCTGCGGATTGACCGCGCCGATGCCGGCATCCTCGCCGTCCGCGCCGCGCCACCCGGCCAGCATGCCGACGCCGGGCTTACGCTGGTGATTGACCATATAGTCGGGAAAGAAGCCCGGATATTTCGGCTTGCCCGCGTCATCGACAAACCCCGGCAGCTTCAACCGCGCGCCAAGATCGATCAGCACGTCCTGGAACGGGCGTACGTCGCGATCGGGCTGCACCACCGGCTGGCGGATCGCGTCGGCCGCGCCGTCCGCATTGCTGATCGGCCGGTCGAGCAATGAGATGCAGTCATGCCGCTCAAGATAAGTGGTATCGGGCAGCACCAGATCGGCGAACGCGACCATCTCCGAATAGTAGGCATCGGAATAGATGATGCGCGGAATCTTGTAGTCGCCAGTCTCGGGATTCTTGTCGGCGAGCATCCGCATGGTCTCCGCGGTATTCATCGCGGAATTCCAGCTCATATTCGCCATGTACATGAACAGCGTATCGACCGGATACGGATCGCCGGCATGCGCGTTGGCGATCACCGTATGCAGCATGCCGTGCGCGGCGAGCGGCGCCTCCCATGAGAACGCCTTGTCGATGCGCAGCGGCTCTCCGGCCGCATCCACCAGCAGATCGCCCGGCCCCTGCGGGAAACCGAGCGGCGGACCGGCGAGCGGCGTGTTCGGCGCAGCGGGGCCGGCCGGTTTGATGCCGGGCGGGATCGGTTTTGGATACGGCGGCTCATAACGGAACGCACCGGGCGTATCGACGGCGCCAAGCAACACCTGCAACAGGTGCAGCGCGCGACAGGTGTGAAAGCCATTGGAATGCGCGGAGATGCCACGCATCGCATGGATGCTGATCGGCCGTCCGACCATGCGTTCGTGCCGCCGGCCGGTCCAGTCGGTCCATGGCTGCTCGATGGTCACCGCCTGCTCGAATGCCACATGCGCGAGTTCGGCGGCGATCCGCTTGATGGTCTCGGCCGGGATGCCGGTCTCAACCGCCACCGTGTCCGGCGCATAGCGCTCGTCAAGATAACGCTTCGCCAGATGCACGAAGGCCGGCACCGCCTTGCGCCCGTCGGCAAGCGTGTACTCACCGGTCAGCGACGGCGCGAGATCGGGATCGTGAAAACTGACGAGGGCGTTGCGCTTGCGGTCGAACGCCAGCGGCGCACCGTCGATGCGCGCGAACAGGCCGTCGTCGGCGCTGGCGGGATCATCGATCACCAGCCACGCGGCATTGGTGTAGCGGGCGAGATAATCAGCGTCGATCTTCCCCGCCTTGAGCAGTTCATGCGCCACCGCGAGGATGAACAGACCATCGGTGCCGGGCTGGATGCCGAGCCATTCGTCGGCGATGGCGGAATAGCCGGTACGGATCGGATTGACCGAGACCACCTTGGCGCCGCGCGTCTTCAGATGACCCAGCCCGATCTTGATCGGATTGGAATCATGATCCTCCGCGACACCGAACAGCATGAAATAGCGCGTGTTCTCCCAGTCCGGCTCGCCGAACTCCCAGAACGATCCGCCGATGGTGTAGAGGCCGCCCGCCGCCATATTGACGGAACAGAAGCCACCGTGCGCCGCATAGTTGAGCGTGCCGAACTGCTGCGCCCACCAGCCGGTCAGCGCCTGCGACTGGTCGCGCCCGGTGAAGAAGGCGAGCTTCTTCGGATCGTTGGCGCGGATCGTGCCGAGCCAGCCGGTCGCGATCGACAGCGCCTCGTCCCATTCGATCTCGCGGAATTCGCCGCTGCCGCGCGCGCCGGTGCGCAGCAACGGCTTGCGCAGCCGTGCGGGCGAATAATGCTGCATGATCCCGGCCGAGCCTTTGCCGCACAGCACGCCGCGATTGACCGGATGGTCGCGATTACCTTCGATGTAGCGGATCCTGCCGTCGCGGAGGCTGACTTTGATGCCGCAGCGGCACGCGCACATGTAGCAGGTGGTGTATTTCACCTCATCGGCGACGGGCGCCTGGGTCGGAACCGGAGGATCGCCGAAGGCAAAATTGCTGGATTTCGGCAAGAGTATTCCATCCGGCTCGACGTGATGAGAATAATTCTAACGTCATTTCCCCCGTGAGCGCAAAATCAATTTGTCGACGGCGGGATAACCGCGGAGGGTGCGCGCGTTTGCGACGCACGCGCATTGTGCGGAAACGGATCAGCCGCGCTGGCGAGGCATAGCCGAGGCGCCGCCGCGCGCGACGATTTCGCCGGGAACATGCTGCTGCGCGTGGCGACGCAGCACCGCTTCGAACGCGATCACCGCCGGTGTCCGGGTGCGCCCCTGGGCGCTGATCATGACAATATCGCGCACGATCGACGGCTTTGTCATTTCGCGCACGACCAGTTGGTCATGCCGCGCTGCGTTCCAGGCGTAGGCGGGCAGCACCGCGACGCCGAGATTGGCCGCCGTCAAAGCCAGCGCCGTGGTGATCTGCGTCACCTCGAACGCCGGCTGCAATGGCTTGCGCGCGGATTCGAAGCCGACCTCGACCAGCAACCGGATGCCGCTGTCGCGCGTCAGCGTGATCAGCGGCAGGCCGGACCGCGCCACGTCATCCCATGTCACTTTCGGCCGGTCCGCCAGTTCGCAACCGGGCACGCAGAACAGCATCAGATTGTCGCGCGTCAGCCGAGTCCGGTCGATCCCGCTTTCATCGACCGCGAAGGTGCCAACACCGCAATCGGCGCCGCCGGAGCGCACCAGATCGACGATCTGGTCGGTGCGCGCCTCGATCAGCTTGATCTCGATGCCGGGGTGCGCCTGCCCGAATTCGGCGATCGCGTGAGGCATCAGCACGGCGGCGAGCAAAGGCGGCGCGACGATGCTGATGCGGCCGCGCCGGCGCGCGGCATGATCGCGCGCGCTACGCGCGGCGTGGTGCAGCTCGTCGAGAATGCGGTCGGCGGAATTCTTGAATTCGCGACCGGCCTCGGTCAGTTCGACGCGCCGCGTCGTGCGATCTAAGAGTCGGGTGCCGAGTTCTTCCTCGAGCTGGCGCAGCAGCAAGGACAGTGCCGGCTGTGCCGCATGCAGACGCTCCGCCGCCCGCGTGAAGCTGCCAAGCTCCGCCACTGCCAGAAACGCCTGAATCTGGCGGATCGTCATATTTATCGGTGTCTCGTTGCGGCCCGCCATGGTTCTCCGTCGCCGGCCATATTCATACGGCAAGCGGATAAATTCATAGCAAGAAACCTGATTGCCTTATAGATGCCCCGGCCAGAAATAATGCCCATGCAATCTGCTGTGCGGTGCCGGGGCCGAGTCAGCCATGTCCAAACTTGAGCGCCCGTCCGCCTCGCATCCGGGAGGCATCGGGCAGCCGATCGCACGCTTCGAGGATGCGCGGCTTGTCACCGGCCGAGGTCAGTTCGTGGACGACCTCAACCCGCCCGGCTGCCTGCATCTGAGCTTTCTACGCAGTGCCTATGCGCACGGGCGCATCGCGACCCTGTCGCTTGCTCCGGCGCTGGAGGCACCCGGCGTGGTCGCGGCCTTCAGCGGCGACGATCTGGCATCGCTCGGTGCGGCGGCCGTCAATGCCGTGCTGCCCGGCGTCTCCCAGTCTTATTTCCGTCCGCTGGCGACCGGTGCGGTCGAGGCCGTTGGCCAGCCGCTCGCGGCGGTGATCGCGAAAACCGCGCCGCAGGCCGCCGACGCGGTGAACTTCATCGCCCTCGACATCGATCCGGATACCACACAGCCGATCGACGAACCGGCTATCGCCCATCAGTGGACGCAGGGCGATGTCGAAGCCGCGTTCAAGAATGCCGCAGCCATCGCCGATGTCACCGTGCGGCATGCGCGCGTCGCGCCGTTCACGCTCGAACCGCGCGCCGCCCTCGCCGACTGGGATCATCGGACCCGCACCCTGACGGTCTGGCTCTCGACCCAGACGCCGCACCGCGCGCGGCAGGATCTCGCGCGCATCCTCGATCTGACCGAGGAGCATATCCGCGTCATCGCGCCGGATGTCGGCGGCGCGTTCGGCGGCAAGGCATCGATCTATCCGGAAGAAGCAATGGTCGCTTACGCCGCCTACACGCTGCAACAGCCGGTCAAATGGTGCGCGACGCGCAGCGAGGACATGCTGGCGGCGACCCATGGCCGCGGCGCCACCAGCACCGGCCAGCTCGCTTTCGACGCCTCCGGCCGCGCATTGGCGCTACGCGCGCGGCTGGCGTTCCCGCTTGGACACTGGCTGCCCTACAGTGCCTTCATGCCGGCGCGTAACGGCGGCCGCATTCTGCCCGGTCCGTATCGCATCGAGACCGTCGCGATCGGCATCGCCGCGCAGCGCAGCAACACCGCGGCGATGAACATTTATCGCGGCGCGGGCCGTCCGGAAGCCGCGATGCTGATGGAGCGGCTGATGGATGACGGCGCACGCCGTCTCGGCCTCGATCCGATCGCCATCCGCAAGCGCAATCTCATTGTCCCGGCGAAATTTCCCTACACGACACCGACCGGCGAAGTGCTCGATTCCGGCGACTATCCGACGCTACTCGCGAAAACCGTCGCGCAATCTGACTATCAGCAGTTGCGCAAGCAGCAGACCAGGGAGCGCCGCCACGGCGCGCTCACCGGCATCGGCGTCGCATTCTATGTCGAGCCGTGCGGTCACGGCTGGGAAAGCGCCACCGTCGGCCTCGACGGCGATGGGCACATCGTTGCCGCCACCGGCACCAGCGCGCAGGGCCAGGGCCGCGAAACCAGCTATGCGCAGATCGTCGCGGACACATTGCGCATTCCGCTCGCGCAGATCGTGGTGCGTCACGGCGATACCGCCCGCACGCCGGCCGGTATCGGCGCGCTGGCAAGCCGCAGCACGCCGATCGGCGGCAGCGCGCTGCTGCTCGCGACCCGCGGCTTCGCCACCAAGGCCCACGATCTCGCGGCCCGTCTGCTGCAATGCGCGACCGACGAGATTGCCGCGACTGACACGGGTTTCGCGCGGCTCGACGATCCGGGCGTGCGGGTGAACTGGAAGGCGCTGGCCGATGCCGCCGATGACCGCGACCGAACCGGCCTCGCCCTCGCGAACCACGTCGTCTTTCATGCCGATGGCGAAGCCTGGAGCTACGGCTGCTGTCTCGCCCGCGTCTCGATCGATCCCGACACCGGCGTACTGACCGTCGAGCACATCGACTGGGTCGACGATGCCGGCCTCGTCATCAATCCGACGCTGGCCGAAGGCCAGTTGATCGGCGGCATGGCGCAGGGCCTCGGCGAGGCGCTGCTGGAGCGCATCATTTATGACGGCGAAGGCCAGCTCATCACCGGCTCGCTGATGGACTACGGCCTTCCGAAAGCAACGATGATTCCGCCGCTGCGGCGCGGCGAGATGCAGACACCGGCGCGTGCCAATCCGCTCGGCGCCAAGGGTGTCGGCGAATCCGGCTGCATCGGCATTCCCGCCGCCGTGGTCAATGCCGCCATCGATGCGCTGGCGCCCTATGGCGTCACCCAGCTCGACATGCCGCTCAACCCGGAAACGATCTGGCGCGCGTTGCAGAATTCGACGTTTCCACGCCCCATCACTTAACCAGGAGAACCGCGATGAAACTCGGACGGTTGCAAGCGTTCAACTTCAGCAAGTGGATCGACGAGCACCAGCATCTGCTCAAGCCGCCGGTCGGCAATCAGCAGGTGTGGGAAGACGCGGACCTGATGGTGACCGTCGTCGGCGGGCCGAACCAGCGCACCGATTACCACGACGACCCGATGGAAGAATTCTTCTATCAGCTCAAGGGCGATATGGTGCTCAAGGTCTGCGACAACGGCAACTTCTACGATGTGCCGATCCGCGCCGGCGATATCTTCATGCTGCCGCCGCATGTGCGCCACTCGCCGCAGCGGCCGCAGGAAGGGTCGGTCGGCCTCGTCGTCGAGCCGAAGCGGCCGGCCGGCAAGAAGGATGGCTTCGAGTGGTACTGCTTCGCGTGTAACACGCTGGTGCATCGTGTCGAGGTGCAACTGGAAAGCATCGTCCGCGACCTGCCGCCGCTCTACAACGCGTTCTATGCGGACGAGAAGGCGCGCACCTGCCCACACTGCAAGACCATCCACCCCGGCAAGAAACCGCCGGAGGGCTGGGTAACACTGACCTGACCAACGAAATCGACTTCACAACGAAACGGCCGGCGCATCGCGCCGGCCGTTTTTATGTGCGTTCTACCGAAGAGCTTATTCGGCCTGAATGCCGGCCTTCGCGATCATGTTTTTCTTGTAGGCGAGATCGTCCTTGATGAAGGCGGCAAACTCGGCCGGCGTATTGCCGACACCGGTGTAACCGACGCTGTCGATGAACCGCTGCTTGAACTCCGGTTCGTTCAAGACCTTTTTGATATCGGCGGAAATCTTGTTGAGGATCGCCGGCGGCGTTCCGGCCGGCGCGAACACGCCGAACCACGAGCGCGGGTCCGCATCGCCGAAGCCCGCTTCCGCCAGGGTCGGCACGTTGGGGAACGACGCTAGCCGTTGCTTACGGCCGATCGCCAGTGCCTTCAGCTTGCCAGACTGCGTGTGTGCGCCGGTGGTCGCGGCGCCGCCGAGCGTCATCTGCACATCGTTGGCGAGCGTCGCGGTGATCGCCGGCGCGATGCCGCGGAACGGCACCTGCTGGATGCGCGCCCCGGTCTTGGCCTGGATCGTCGCGAACAGCAGATGCGGCTGGCTGCCGTTGCCGTAGGAGCCGTAGTTCAGCTTGTCGGGGTTGGCCTTGGCATACGCCACCAGTTCCTGCAGCGAATTCGCCGGCACCGACGGATTGACCACCACCATCTGATGCAGATCGATAAGCTGCGTCACCGGCGCCAGCTCCTTGATCGGATCATAGGTCATCTTCTTGAACAAGAACGGATTGCTGGTGATCGACGAGTCGCTGGTCAGGAACAGCGTGTAGCCATCCGGTGCCGAACGCGCGACGGATTCGCCGCCGATCATGGTGGCGGCGCCGCCCTTGTTCTCGACGATGACGGTCTGATTCCAGATCTTGCCGAGACGGTCGGTCAACGCGCGCGCCAGCCCGTCGACACCGCCGCCGGCCGGATACGGCACGACAATCTTGACCTGTCGAGCCGGAAAATCCTGCGCCATCGCCGGCTGCACGGCGACAACCGCGAACACCGCTGCGACGGCGCTCATCATCTTACGTCTGTTCATCGCATCCTCCCTCTCTGTACGCGATCGCTTGTGGCCGCGAGCACCGATGACCGCGCGTGCTTATGATCGATTGTCGAACACGACGGCGATGCCGCTCGCCTCTTCCGCTGGCACGACAATCCGCCCCTCGGCCTCGTTTAATGGCACCCTCGCCTGCACCAGACGCTGGCGCTGCGCTGCCAGCTCCGGAGTGTTGAATGATACCGCGACAATACCCGGCACCGGCGGGAACAGCGTGCCGGGCAGCATCTTGGCCATGCGGCGGCTGGTGCCGATCAGCAGCCGCGTGCCAAGTTCAAAACTGAACACCGCGCAGTCGTCTCCGTCCCATTGCGCCGCGGTGCCGACATAGCGCGCGTATTTCTCGACGAAATGCGCAAGGTCATCGGTGGCGACAAACGTATCGTTCAGCCGGTTGCAGCCGTTGGGATGCACGATGTAGCGCGGCTGGTAGATGTATTGCGGCGTCAGATGCCGCGCCACCTGGATATAGCCTTCCGGCGAATCGTCCGGCGCGAACTGCATCCGTTCGAACTTGGCGGTCCGCACACCCTCCGGGGTGTCGATGTCGCGCTGCAAGGGAATCACGCCCGAGGTCTTGATCCCGTTCGCCACCAGCCGCTGGTCCGCGACCTGCACAGCCTCCGAATTAAAACAGATGATGCAGCCGCCCTGATGATGCTTGAGGAAATTCTCGATGCGCGGCGCGGGCGTGGCCGGATCCTCGCTGGCGAGAATTTCGAGATAGTTAGTGGCGAACATCACGCAGCGGTTGCCGGAGTTCAGCTTCTGCACAGCTTCGCCCGGTTTCCACGCGCCCGAATGCGGCGAAAACGGCGTGAGTTGAAATCCAAGACGTTCGTAACGCGACGTGGTGTCGCGCAGATCGCGAACCGCCATGCCCACATGATTGATGTTGTCGATATCCGGCACGATCATGCCCCTGCTTCCCTGCCGTCACCACATCGCGGCAGCGAGGCCACAGCAACCCGGCCCGTCCTTATTTATATATAGTCCAGACCTATAAATCGCGGATGAGGACAAAAGCGGCCCGGCGTCCCTTTTTTCCCTGCGCCATCGGGCAATCCGGCTTGCACTCACGGGCAAGACGCGGCGACACCCCTGCGCTACAGGGCGAGAGACCCAATCGAAACGCATGAGGATCGCGAACCATGGCGGAGCGCCCCGGAGACATCGACAGCGATCAGGAAGCTCTGGATGGTGATCGTCAGAAGTTGACGCTGCGCATCGAAGAAATGCGGCGTCAGGAGATTCCGGTTCGCGTCGAGATGCGCCTGCGTGCAGTCGGGATAGATCTCGAACGGCGACAGCAGCGGCTCCTCGGATTCGACGATGCGGGTCAGCGACGTATCGCCGAAGGTCCAGCAGCCGGAATGATCGTGTTGCATCAGCGACGCAATAGTTTCAGCACGCCCGTCCCAAGCCGCGCATTGTGCGCGCGCATCGCTTCATAGGCGGCATTGCCGTCGCCGCGAGCGATCGCCTCGACAATGGCATCGTGCTCCTCGACCGAGCGCAGCAGACGACGCCCCTGTTCCTCAGCCTGTGACTGACGGAACGGGCTCAGCCGCTCGCGCAGCGCGCGCGTCGTATCCGAGAGCGTTTCATTGTGCGCGCCGGCGCAGATCAGATCATGAAATTCCTGGTTCATGATCAGATAGGCGGCACCGTCCTGCTGCTCCGCCACTGGACGCGAGCGGTCGTGCAGATCGCGCAACTGGCCCTTCTCCAGCGCGGTCATGCGCATGGCGGCAAGCCGCGCGCACAGGCCCTCCAGTTCGCATTCGGCGTCAAGCATATCGGACAGCCGCTCGAGCCCGATCTCGGCGACCATGCCGCCACGGCGGGGAATGAGGTTGATCAGCCCGCGCGCACTGAGTTCCCGCAATGCCTCGCGGATCGGCGTCCGCGACACGCCGAAGCGGCTCGCCAGCACCTTCTCTTCCAGCTTCTCGCCGGGCTGAAGGTTGCCAGTGATAATCTGTTCGGCAATCGACTTGTAGATGCGATTGACGCTGGTGGTTGTCGTCATCTCGTCTCCGCGGACCGCGATCTGCCGAAGCACTCCCGTGACCAGGCCAGACACGGAGGCCGTCAGCCGACGAGAGCCTGCAACGGCTTTTGGGTAAAGACCGCCGCGAGATTACTCAACAGAAGCTTGTTCTGATAGCGGAATGCCTCCGGCGACCGGCCGGACATATGCGGGGTGAGCACCACCAGCGGCGATTGCAGCAACGCTGGCGGGAAATCCGGCTCTCCATCCCACACGTCCAGTCCGGCCCCGGCGATGGTTCGCGCCGAGAGCGCCGCAAGCAGCGCCGCGCTGTCGACGACGCTGCCGCGTGCCACATTGATCAGGAATCCACCGCGCCCCAGCGCCGCCAGAACCCCGGCATCGACCACATGCCGTGTCGCCGGGCCGCCCGGACAGGCCAGCACCAGAAAGTCACTCTGTTCCGCCAGCGACGCCGGCGTCGCCGCATAGGCCCAGGGAACATCCGGCTTCGCCTTGGGCGTGTGATAGACGACGCGCATGTCGAAGGCTGCCGCCCGCCTGGCGATTCGCGCACCGATCTGCCCGAGGCCAAGCAAGCCCAGTGTCGCGCCGGTGAGCGTCGGCCGCGCGCCCCGGATCGCATCCCAGCCGCCCGCCCGCACCGCGCGGTCGCGTGCGGGAATGTCGCGCGCCACTGCCAACATCAGGCCGAGCGCATGGTCGGCGACAGTGTCGCTGTTGGCGCCCGGTGCGCTGGTGACGGCAACGCCGCGTTGTCGTGCGGCGGCGAGGTCGACATTCTCATGACCGGCGCCATAGCAGGCGATCAGTTCCAGCGCCGGCAGGGCCGCCATTTCCACCGCCGACAAGCCGCGCGAGCCGTTGGTCACCACCGCGCGGATCGCCGCGCCGTCGCGGGCCACGTCGACCTCCGGCCAGCTTTTCGGCGAGACCAGCGTGTCGTAGGTATCCTGCAACGACGCGATGCAATCCGCCGACAGCGGAATGAGAACGAGGACCTTTCCGGACCGCATATTCGGGCGCCTGTGCGTCAGATCAGGCCGCGCGCCCGGATTTCGCCGGAACGACATCCTTCACCGCGCCCTTCCAGCCGTTCTGGGTGATGTCGAAGACGATGCCTTCCGGCGTCTTGTATTTCACCTCGTAGAAAACGTTCGGATCTTTCTCATGACGGCCGGCCATGTAGGAGCCGCCGGCTTCCTTTACCTTGCGGTCCGCTTCCTCGACGTCATCGACCCACATGCCGAAATGGATCAGACCCTCATAGCCCTTCTGGGTCTCGAAGCCCGGCACCGGCTCGTCGCCAAAATTCAGCAGCGCGATATTGATGACACCATCGGTCATGTAGACGCCGCGCATCGCTTTGCCAGCGCGGGTCATGCCGAACGCCTGCTCGAAGAAGCGGGCGGCCGCTTCGGGGTCTTTCACCGAGATGGCGATATGACGCATCTTTGCCATGGGACTCTCCGGTTGCCGCGCCGCGACGGCACGGGTGGGTTTCAGCGCCGGCGCGGCGCATTTGGAATGCACAATAGCGATCCGTGCATACATAAATAGCGAAATCTCCCGAGAGACGCAACCGAGAGACGCGCCAACGGCGATCCGGGCGGAACCGGACCCATGACATATTCTGGATTTTTGCCGATAAAACGGGCCTTTCCTGCCTCCATTCCGTTTGGTGTTGACAGGTATACGCAAAATCTATTTGTGTATGCACATACTCCTTTCGACGCAGTGAGGTCACGGTGTCCTGGTTTGCGCTTGGCAGTTACCGCTCGGGGACCAGCGATCGGCCGGTGCTGCTGGTCGAACCCGGCATGTTCGACCTGCAGCAGCTTGCGCAACTGGCCTCCCGTCCCGCCGTCGCGACAGCGGCTGCCGCCGGTCTCGCGCGGGTGATGGAATCCTGGCCCGCGCTCGAGGCCGATATCGTGGCTTTGGCCAAGCGCGCCGAGACCGAACGCGATGGCCTCGCGCCGACGCCGGACGCCAGCCGCTTCGCCGCGCCCTACCGGCCCGCGCGCATCTTCGCGGCGGCGTCGAATTACATCGAGCATGCCAATGAGATGGGGACGGTGCTCGCCGGCAAGGCCGACAGCGCGCCCTATATGTTCATCAAGGCGTCGAGCAGCGTGATCGGCCCCGGCGAAGCCATCGTGCTGCCGCCGATGGCCGAGCGCATCGACTGGGAAGTAGAGCTTGC
>MKWA01000006.1:0-17362 GCA_001899285.1 Rhizobiales bacterium 64-17 | reverse complement strand
CGGCGGCCGCCATATTCCGGTGGCGCAGGCGCTCGAGCACGTCGCCGGCTACACGGTGTTCAACGATATCAGCGCGCGCGACCTGACCCGCCGGAACGACTTCCCGTTCAAATTCGACTGGTTTCAGGGCAAGAGCTTCGACACCTTCGGTCCGCTCGGCCCATGGATCGTCCCCGCCTCCGTCGTCGGCGACCCGCAGAAACTGCAGCTCAACCTGACGCTGAACGGCAAGACCATGCAGGATGACACCGCCGGCAACATGATCTTCAATGTCGCCGAACAGATTTCCTATTTGTCGTCGATCCTCGCGCTCAATCCCGGCGATGTGATCGCCACCGGCACGCCGAACGGCGTCGGTCTCGGCTACGGAATCTTCCTGAAAGCCGGCGACACCGTCAGCGCCAGCATCGAACACATCGGTACGCTGACCAATCCGGTCGTGGCGTCGCCGCAGAGCGATTTGAAATCCATCCTGATTCCCAAGACAGGAGCCCGGACATGATCCAGGCCAAACGGATCGGACACGCGACGTTTGAAACGCCGGATCTCGACCGGCAGATCGACTACTACCACGAGGTGGTCGGACTGACGCCCGTGGCGCGCGACGGCGACGCGGCCTATCTCGCCACCGGCGTCGGCCAGTTGGCGATCGTACTGAAAAAAGGCAGCGAGCAGGGCTGCAAGCGCATCGCGTTCGAGGCCTCGCCATCGCTCGACTTGAAGGATGCGCAGAAACAGCTCGCCGCGATGGGCTTGAAAAGCGATCTGCGCAATGACTCGCTGCCGGGCGTCGGACAGACCGTCGCTTTCACCGACCCCAAAGGGACGCTGCTCGAACTGTTCACGCAGTCGCAGTTCCTCGACATGCCAGCGGCGGCACGCAACGATTCCGCCGCGCTCAAGCTCGGCCATCTCGCTTTCGTCGTGCCGGACCCAGCGGCGATGGCGGAGTTCTATCAGAAGGTGCTGGGCTTCCGTGTCTCCGACTGGATCAGCGAGTTCTTCGTGTTCCTGCGCTGCAACGCCGACCACCACGCGGTGAATTTCATCCGCGGCAACGCGGCCTGCATGCACCATATCGCGTTCGAGCTGAAGGACGCCGCGCATCTGCACCGCAGTTGCGAATTGCTGGGCCGTCAGCGCGTGCCGCTGATCTGGGGACCGGTGCGCCACGGTCCGGGCCACAACCTCGCGACCTATCATCGCGATCCGGACGACAACATCACTGAATTCTTCGCCGAGCTCGATCGCGTGCTCGACGAGGAGCGCGGCTTCTTCGAGCCGCGTCCGTGGCACGAAGACCGGCCGCAATTCCCGAAGGTCTGGGACGGCACCAAGCAACGCGAAGGCTGGGGCCTGCCGCCGACGCCGGATTTCCTGCGTCAGGCCCAACTTGGCTATGTGCCGCGCGCAGCGAGTGCGCCGGCCGGCAAACCATAACGACAAAGACCTCCGCCACAGGAGGCTCATTCCATCAAACGTCAATCTTTTCGAGGAGGGGGAACATGAAGCCGCTGTTTCGATACCTGATCGCATCGCTTTCGGTCCTGCTGCTGGCTCCGTTGTCGGCGACCGCACAGCAATGGCCGCAACGGCCAGTGAAGATCGTCGTGCCCTACGCCGCCGGCGGCAACACTGACACTATCGCCCGGCTGACGGCGCAGCGTCTGTCGGAAGCACTCGGCCAGCAATTCATCGTCGAGAACCGCGGCGGCGCCGGCGGCGCCATTGCCGCCGACTTCGTCGCCAAGTCCGCACCGGACGGCTACACGCTCTGCGTCTGCGCGCTGTCGCAACTCGTGCCGGTGCCGTTGACGCAGCAGGTCGCCTATGATCCGCTGAAGGACTTCACGCCAATCTCCAATATCGGCGCCAACGGCTTCGTCATCACTGTCAACACGTCAGTCCCGGCAAAGACCCTGCCCGAGTTCATTGCTTACGCGAAGGCTCATCCAGGTAAGCTCAATTACGGCTCGGGCGGCATGGGCAGCCTCACGCATCTTGCGGCGGCGCTGTTCGTGCAACGTGTCGGCATCGACATGACCCATGTGCCGTACAAAGGCGGCGCACCGGCTCTGACCGACACGATCGCCGGCCAGGTGCAGATGTATGCCGCAAGCCCCTCGGAAGTCATCGGCCTGATCAACAGCGATCGCGTCCGTCTGCTCGCCATTTCGTCGCTCAAGCCGATCAGTCAATTGCCGAATGTGCCGGCCATCTCCCAATTCTATCCGGGCTTCGACTCCGTGACGTGGAACGGCATGATCGGTCCGGCCAACATGCCGCGCAATATTGTCGATACGCTGTCGCGGGAAATCATGAAGATGCTGAAAGACCCCGCCTTCGTCGAGCGGCTTCAGAAAGCCGGCGTCGAACCGGTGCTGACCACACCGGAGGAATTCGCCCAGGAAATCCGGGACGAATACAAAATGCTGTCCGAAGTGATCACCAAAGCCGGCATCGGCAAAAAGTAACAAGAAGACGTAGCGCCTGCTGCCCGTCAGCCTGTCGCATCCGCGATCAGGCTGACGGATTTTCCAATAATTCGAAGACCATTTCCGACGGCCGGCAGAGACGCACACCCTTCGGCGTCGCCACCAGCGGCCGGTTCACCAGAACCGGATGTGCGATCATCGCCTCGATGATCGCCTCGTCGCTGACACCGTCTTTCAGCAAACCGAGTTCCTGCGCTTTCGCTTCCTTCTCGCGGAGCGCCATGCGCGGCGTCAGCCCGGCGGCGGCGAACAGCGCCAGTAGTTGCGGACGCGTCCAGCCCGTCTCTATGTAGCGGATGATCTGCGGCGTATAACCGGCCGCCTCGACGGCGGCGATCACCTTGCGCGACGTGCCGCAGACCGGGTTGTGATGGATGACGACGGGGAATGCGTCGGACACGGGTAAAGCTCCTGAGCAATTTGTCCCGAGACAAACCGCATCGAAGCCGGCCCGTCAATGCGGGCAGATCACGCGCCGCGCAGGAACGCGACGCTGGCCGGATTGAACAGGTCCGGCCGCTCGAAATGCGGCCAGTGCTTCACCTGCCGGATTTCCAGAGTCTGCGCTTTTGGCATGAGTTGCGCCGCGCGCGTCGCCGTCTGGAAGAACATCTCTGAATCGTCCGGCGCCACGACGATCAACGCCGAGGCCTGAATGCCGCGCCACTCGTCCTCGGCGATCAGGTTGCGGGCACGGATCTCCGGGTCCTGCAGGCAGAGAATGTGCTCCATCGCCCGGCGCATCTCCGGCTGGCGATAGGCCGCCTGACGCACCGCGATGATGTCGTCGATCCGGTCCTCCGGACGATAAATCAGCGGCTCGAACACCGACTGCATGTTCGGCCAGCTCGGATCGTCCACCGCCTTGGTGCGCGTGCCGCGAATGCGACCCATGGTCTGCGTATGCGAAATCATGCCGGAGGCGGCAAGCAGAACGAGCTTCTCGACGCGATCAGGATGATCGACGGCGATCCGCGAGGCGATCCAGGCGCCGAGCGAGACACCGATCAGCGACGCCTTGCGCACGCCCATGGCGTCCATGAAGGCGAGAATATGCTTCACGTAGACGGGTATCTCGTAGTCCCGGTCGGGTTTGTCGCTGAAGCCGCTACCGACCAGATCGAGCGCCAGCACGTTGAAGTGCAGCGCATGTGCTTCGATGTTGGCGCAGAATGATTCCCAGCTGCTCGCGGTGCCGGGGATCATGACCACCGCCGGCGCATTGCGATCACCCGCCTGCACATAACGTGTGCGGATGCCGCCCGCATCGACGAACCCTTGCGTGAACGGCGTGCGCAGCAGATGCGTCCACACGCTACGATGATCGGTCAGAGCCATCGGCACATTCATGGTCACGCCGCCCGTCCCTTCGCCATATCGCCGGCGAAGCCGCCGAGACAGCCCATACCGGTGACCCAACTCCGCACCGGCTCATAAGCAATCGGCGCGACCGGACCGCCCCACGCACCCATCGCCGCCACCCAGGCGCGCAATTCGTGCGAGCCGTTTCCGGCATTCTCCTGCAACACGTCGTCGGTGAGCGAGAGGATCGGCGACAGATCGCCAGACGACAGCGTATCGAGGAACCAGCGGTCCCATTCCGCATTCACGCGGCCATCGACGCCCTGCTTGATGCGCTCCTGCAGCGATGCATCGCGTGCGGCCGAATATTCGACCACGCGCTCGCGGCCGTTGATCACGTAGTCACGCGTCTCCGCCGTGGTCGCCGGGTCTTCCTCCGACACCGGACGAATCCAGTGCGACAGCCCGCCGGAGGCGAGGATCAGCACGCGCTTGTTATCCGGCATGGCGCGGATCGCGTCGCCGACCGCTTTGCCGAAAGCGTGGCAGCGGCGCATCGTCGGCCGCGGCGAGCCGCTGGCATTGACCATGATCGGCACCATCGGCGTTTTCAACGACGGCTCGAGCACCGCATAGGCTTGTGACAGTCCGTGGTCGATGCCCATCTTCAGCGAGACCGCCGGATCGAAACCGGCTTCGGTGACGCCTGCCTGGATCGCCCGCGCCAGCGCGCGGTCGAGCGGCAGTTCGCCCTTCGGCGTACCGTAGTCGCCAAACCCGACAACGCTTTCGAGCCCGATGCAGAAAGGCGGCAGCACGTCATAGAAGAAGTTGCGGAAATGATCCGGCCCGAAGATCACCACCGCATCGGGCTTGATCCGCGCGACGGCGGCGCGCGCCTCGGCGACACCGCGCACGAACGTTTCGCCGGGACCGCTGACGGGAGCGTTCGTGTCCCAGAACGGCGAGTGGGACATGGCGACAAAGCCTTCGATCCGTGCCATCGGCGTCTCCCGGCTTGTGTTTACTTCTTGTAGATTTTCGCCAGCCGCTCGGCGTTGCGAGCGAGCAGGCTGACATCGGTGCCGACCGCGACGAAGCCGCAGCCGAGTTCGAGATATCGGCGCGCCACCGGCTCATCGACCGCGAGGATGCCGGCGGCCTTGCCCTGACGGCGAATGGCGGCGATGCCATGCTCGATCGCGCTCACCACGTCCGGGTGCGTCGTCTGGCCGATATGGCCAAACGCGGCCGCGAGATCGGACGGGCCGATAAACACGCCATCGACGCCCGGCACCGCCGCGATCGCTTCGGCATTGGCGATGCCGGCGCGGGATTCAACTTGCAACAACAGGCAAATCTCGTTGCCGGCGCGCTTGAGATAATCCGCTGTACGGCCCCAGCGCGCCGCCCGCGCGAGACCGGCGCCGACGCCACGCACGCCGTCCGGCGGATAACGCGTCGCGCGCACCATCTCGGCCGCCTGCTCCGCGTCATCGATCATCGGCAGCAGCAGCGTCTGCACGCCGATGTCGAGATACTGCTTGATCAGGCCGACATCGGCGACTGGCGGCCGCACCACCGGATGTGCCGGATATGGTGCCATCGCCTGCAACTGTCGCAGCAGCGAGCGCACATCGTTCGGCCCGTGCTCGCCGTCAAGCAGCAGCCAGTCGAAGCCCGCGCCGGCGCAGATTTCCGTGGTGTAGCTTTCCGCCAGCGCGACCCACAAACCGATCAGGCTCTCGCCCGCGGCGAGACGTTTCTTGAAGGCGTTGTCGAGCGTATCGGCCATGTTCAGACGAACCGGAACGCAATGCCGCCGAGCGGGCCGTAATCGACATGGAACGTGTCGCCGGCCTTGACGAACACCGGCCGCGTGAACGAACCGGCCAGCACCACCTGTCCCGGCTCCAGCGTGATGCCGTGCGGCCCGAGCCGATTGGCGAGCCAGGCGATGCCGTTGGCGGGATGATTGAGCACGCCGGCGGCGACGCCGGTCTCCTCGATCACGCCGTTCTGGTAGCAGAGCGCCGACACCCAGCGCAGGTCGACGTCGTTCGGTTTCACCGGCCGGCCGCCGAGGACGATGCCGGCATTGGCCGCGTTGTCGGAGATGGTGTCCATCACCCGCCGCATCGCCTTGGTCTTGGGATCGATGCGCTGGATGCGTGCGTCGATGATCTCCACCGCCGGCGTCACATAATCGGTCGCCTCCAGCACGTCGAACAGCGTGCAGCCCGGCCCCTTCAACGGCTTGCGCAGGATGAAGGCGAGTTCGACCTCGACGCGCGGCTCGATGAACCGCGCCATCGGAATGTCGGACCCTTCGGGAAAGAACATGTCGTCGAGCAACGCGCCATAGTCCGGCTCGTTGATCTGCGACGCCTGCTGCATCGCCCGCGAAGTCAAGCCGATCTTGTGGCCCTTCAGCGTGCGGCCGGCTTTCAGCTTGAGCGCGACCCAGGCTCGCTGCACGGCATAGCCGTCTTCAATCGTCATCCCCGGATAGGCGGACGACAGATGGCCGATCTGCACCTTGGTGCGTTCCGCCGCGTCCAGTTGCCGGGCGATGGTGTCGATCTGGTCGGGTGTCAGCAAGGCGTTCGCTCCTCGGTTGGGTCGTCTAGCATTTCAATACAGGTCTGTATAGTTTCATTTCCGCCAGGAGCGCCGTCCAAAACGCCGCCGTCCTCCAGCAGAAACCAATATTTCCAGCGAAAATTGGTGTTTACGAGGCTTTTATCGGGTATCCGGACCTGCCCGGATCGTAGCCGCATTGACAGCTTTCGTCCGACGTCATACGACAGTACAGTAGTGTATGTTTTAGGGATGACGCCATGGGCATGACCCGGCTGATCGACACCGCCGCCGTGCCGGACGGCGAAGGCCGTGCCGTCGCCCTCGACGGCATCGAGCCGATCGCCGTGTTCAATGTCGGCGGCACCTTCTTCGTCACCCAAGACACCTGCAGCCACGCCAAGGCATCGTTGACCGAAGGGTGGCTCGAAGGGCACGAGGTCTGCTGTCCGGTTCATGACGGGCGTTTCGATCTCTGCAGCGGCAAGGCTCTGTGTTTCCCGGCCACCGATCCGATCCAGACCTTCACCGCGCAGGTCCAGGACGGCGCGGTCTGGGCCGACATCTCGACGGCGCGGCCGGGCCGCCCAGCAAAGGACTGATCCGATGGCTGTAATCCTCGGTGACAACCCGATCCTGCGCAACCCCAAGGTTCAGGGCCCGATGCCGCTGGCCCCACGGGAAATCGTGTTCGAAATCGAACAGTTTCTCTACCGCGAGGCGCGGCTGCTGGAGGAAGAACGTTACGAGGAATGGCTCGGCACCATGACCGAGGATATCCATTACTGGATGCCAGGCGTGCAGGCCCGCTACCGAAAGGACAAGGCGCCGCGTTACTCGCATACGCGCATGGCGCATTTCGACGACGATCTGCTCAACCTGCGTCGCCGCGTCACCCGCTCGCTGCACGAGACCGCCTGGGCCGAGGATCCGCCGACCCGCACCTGCTACATGGTCTCCAACATCGAGGTCGAGCCGATCGAGCGGACCGACGAATATGTGGTGCATTCGGTGATCCTCGCGGTGCGCGGCCGCAACGAGACCGAGGAAGACTGGCTGATCGCGCGGCGCAAGGATCGGCTGCGCCGCATCGGCGAAGGCCACTTCCGCCTGTCGAAACGCGAGATTTACATCACCCAGACGGTGATGCTGGCGAAGAACCTCAACATCTTCCTGTGAGCGGGCAAATGGGCTGGCTCGACGGCAATGTCGCGATCGTCACCGGCGGAGAAAGCGGCATCGGCCGCGCCGTCGTGTTGCGCTATCTCGACGAGGGCGCGGCCGGTGTCGTGGTGGTCGACCGCAACGCTGACGGCCTTGCCGCGCTCAAGGCGAAACACCCGAAAAAGATTGCGACCGTCGCCGGCGATGTGCGCGACTACGCCACGCACGCACAAGCGGTCGCCCTTGCGCTCAAGACCTTCGGCAAGCTCGACACACTGGTCGGCAATGCCGGCGTGTTCGATTTCCATCGCCCGCTGAAGGGCTACACGCCGGAGATGCTGGCGGCGACGTTCGAGGAAATCTTCGCGATCAATCTGCGCGGTTATCTCTATGCGGCGCACGCGGCGCATGAGGCACTGATCGCCTCGCAGGGCTGCATGATCTTCACCGCTTCGGTCGCCTCGCTGCACGCGGGCGGCGGCGGCCCGCTCTATACCGCAAGCAAGCACGCGGTCGCGGGTCTGATCCGGCAGCTTGCGGCGGAATTCGCGCCCGATGTGCGCGTCAATGGCGTCGGACCCGGCGGCACGCTCACCAATCTGAGCGGCACCGCATCCCTCGGCCACGACAACCGCCACATGTCCGACAAGCGCGCCGAGGCGGCCGAGCGCATCGGCAACGCCGTGCCACTGCGCTTCGCGCAGGAGCCGGAGGATCACGCCGGGCTTTATGTGCTGCTGGCAAGCCGCGCCAACGCGCGCGCCGTGACCGGCGAAATCCTGATGAGCGACGGAGGCATCGGCATCCGCCCGCTGTAGCGGACGCCGGCACACACCATGCGCGATGGCAGGGTCATCATCGTCGGAGCGGGACAGGCGGGCGTGAACTGCGCGCTGGCGCTGCGCGAATACGGCCTTGCCGGCGATGTGACGCTGCTGTCTGACGAACCGCACGAGCCTTATGATCGGCCGCCACTGTCGAAGGAGCTGGGTGGCGCACCGAGTCCCATCGTCAAGCGCGAAGAGCTGACAGAGAAGTCCATCGTGCTTCGCCTCGGCACAGCGGCGTCCGCCATTGATCGCGCCAGCAAGACACTGACGTTAAACGACGGCACAACCCTGCCCTACGACACCCTGGTGCTGGCGACCGGCGGCGGCGCGCGCGTATTGCCGTCGCTCCCACCCGATGGCCGCCGCGTCTTCGTGCTGCGCACGCTCGACGACGCCCGCGCCATCGACCGCGCATCGCAAGTGGCGCGCAATGCGCTGGTGCTGGGCGGCGGCTGGCTCGGCCTTGAAACCGCCGCGGCGCTGCGCGGCCGTGGCTGCGAGGTCACGCTGCTCGAAGCGGCAGAGCGTCTGTGCGCGCGCTCGGTGCCGGCCGAGATCAGCGCGTATCTGCACGATCTCCACAACAGCCACGGCGTCCGGATCATCACCGGGACCGCCGCCAGCATCACGGCCTCGCCGGACGGCATCACCGCACAGTGGAATGGCACATCCGCGATGTTCGATATGGCGGTTGTCGCCATCGGCTTGACACCGGATGACGCGCTGGCGCGTCGCGCCGGCCTCGCCTGTCAGGACGGCGTCCTCACCGACGATCTCGGCCGCACCGACGATCCCGCCATCTTCGCCATCGGCGATGTGGCGCGTATCCGCATCGGCAATGACACGCAGCGTCTGGAGAGCTGGAAGCACGCGATCGCGCAAGGACACCGCGCAGCGCAAGCCATCTGCGGCGCGCCGGTATCCGCGCCGGAAGCCCCATGGTTCTGGTCGGAACAATACGACAAGCTGATCCAGGTCGCCGGTTTGCCGCGTCCGAGCCTGACGCTGCTCGCGGCCGAGACCGAACCGCATCCGCTATGGCGCTACAGCACCGGCGGCGAAACCCGCGCCGTGATCGGCGTCAATCGCGCGCGCGATCTGCGGCAAGCTCATCGCACGCTGTCCACCTCGTCCCTCAAGGTCTCCGCATGAGTGAAACACCCGCCATCGCCATTCCCGAAGGCTATGTCCTGCATGGCCAGCCCGGCGGTTTCGTCTATCGCAACGGTCCGGTTTTCATCAAATATACCGACGCTGGTTCGACGCTAATGATGACGCTGGGCGGCGAGCACACCAACGCTGCGGGCTTCGCCGCCGGCGGCCTGCTGATGACGCTGCTCGACATCGCGCTCGGCACCCATGTCAGCGCCAATGTCGGCACACGGGCGATCTGCCCAACGGTACAGCTCAACTGCAATCTGGTGGCTGGCGCGCGCATCGGCGAAACGCTGATCGGCGAATCCGAGATCAGCCGGATCACCCGGTCGCTGGCCTTCGCATCCGGTCATCTGCGGGTCGGCGATCGCAAGGTCGCGACCGCGACGGCGGTGTTCCATATCCCACCGGATATCGCCGCCGCCCGCAGACCGTCACCGCAACCCGCTCAAAGCTGAACGCTCGCGCAGGAGTATTGCCATGAACCATGTCACTCGCAGCCGATCCCGCGCCCCGGCGTTTCCCGACGACGCGGAGTTGCGCGCCATGGTCGACCTCGACAACGGCGCAATCGACCGCCGCATCTTCTGGGACGACGGCATCTATCAGATGGAGCTGGAGCGTATCTTCGCGCGCTGCTGGTTGTTCGTCGCACATGAGAGCCAGATTCAAAATCCCGGCGACTTCCTCACCACCTATATGGGCGAGGATGCGGTGATCGTGTCGCGCGGTCGTAACAACAAGATCGGTGTGTTCCTCAATTCCTGCCCGCATCGCGGCAACCGCGTCTGTTTCGCCGAGGCCGGCAACGCGCGGCGGTTCACCTGCAACTATCACGGCTGGTCGTTCGGTAATGACGGCCGCCTGCTCGGCATGCCTGCCGAGGAGCTGTACGAAGAGACCTGTCCGAACTTCAACAGTCAGGATCTCGGCCTGCATCCGGCGCGCGTCGGCACCTACAAGGGCCTCGTGTTTGCGACCTTCGACGAACAGGCGCCGTCGCTCGACGACTATCTCGGAGATTTCCGATGGTATCTCGACATCCTGCTCGACAATGATGCAGACGGCACCGAGTTCATCGACGGCAACATCAAGTCGCACATCAAGTGCAACTGGAAATTCCCGGCGGAAAACTTCATCGGCGATTCCTATCACGCCGCCTGGACGCACAATTCCGGCGCGGTGGCGATGCTCGGCCAGTCGGTCGGCAAGATCAATCAGGAACGCTCGTATCACGCGAATACGAACGGCCACGGCTGGCAGTTCGGCCTCGACATGGTCGGCAATGCCATGACGCTCGGCGAACAGGACGTGGTCGATTATCTGCGCGCACGCGAGGAAGAAGTCGCGGAACGGCTCGGCAAGATTCGCTCGCGCATGATCGGCTCGGTGTCGTCGACGACCACATTCCCGAACTTCTCGTTCCTCGCCGGCCACAATGCGTTCCGCACCTGGCTGCCAAAAGGCCCGCATCTCACCGAGGTCCATACCTGGGTTCTGGTCAACAAGAACATCCCGTTCGAGTTGAAGGAAAAGTACCGCAAGGGTGTGATGCGCACCTTCTCACCGTCCGGCACGCTGGAAATGGACGACGGCGAGAACTGGGAGCACGCGACGCAGATCAACACCGGCGTCGTCACCCGCCGGCAGAAGCTGCATTACGGCCTCGGCCTCACCAGCAAGATCGAGCACGACGATCTCAAGGGCGAGATCCATCTGCGCAAATACAACGATGCCAACCAGCGCGCGTTCTATCGCCGCTGGCTGGAGTTGATGACGACGCCGCTGGGTTAAGAACGCCGGGCGATGACGCCCTTGTCCGACAGTGCCGCGAGATCGGCGGCGCTGTAGCCGAGCAGATCGCCGAGCACCGCATCGGTGTGCTGCGCCAGAAGTGGCGGCGCGACATAGTTCGTCGCCGCGTTGGTAAAGCGCATCGGGCTTGCCACCAGCGAGATCGGACCGGCGAGCGGATGCTCGACCTTGATCTCCAGTCCGCGCGCCTTGACTTGCGGATCTTCAAACACCTGCGGGATCGTATTGATCGGCGCGCACGGCACATCGCTGCCGTCGAGCACCACCATCCAGTCCTTGACCGTGCGACTGAGAAACGCCGCTTCGAGAATGGCGATCAGCGCATCACGGTTGCGGACGCGGCCGGGATTGGCGGCAAAGCGCGGATCGTCCGCCAGCGCCGGCATGCCGAGCGCAACACAGAGCTGCCGGAAGTGATTGCTATTGCCGGCAGCGACGACGATATGCCCGTCCCGGCAGGCAAATACCTGATACGGCACCAGATTCGCATGCGCGTTGCCCATGCGCGGCGGCGTCTTGCCGGAGCAGAAATAATTGAGGTTCATGTTGGCGAGCGAAGCCACCTGCACGTCGAGCAAAGCAAGGTCGATGAACTGGCCTTCGCCGGTACGCTCGCGCTGCTGGAGCGCGGCGAGAATGGCGACGGTCGCATACATGCCGGTCATCAGATCGGAGAACGCAACGCCGACTTTCTGCGGCGTGCCCTCGCGTTCACCGGTGATGCTCATCAGGCCGCCCATGGCCTGAAACACGAAGTCGTAACCCGCGCGCGCGCGATAAGGCCCGGTCTGCCCGTAACCGGTGATCGCGCAGTAGATCAGCCGCGGATTGATCGCCTTGAGATCGTCATAGCCGAGACCGTATTTGGCGAGATCGCCGACCTTGTAGTTCTCGACAAGGATATCGCTCACCGCCGCGAGCTTGCGGATGATCGCCTGCCCTTCCGGCGTCGCGATGTTCACCGCCACGGATTTCTTGCCGCGATTGGCGCTGAGGTAATAAGCGGCGTCGGCGGTGTCCTCGCCGTTGCGGTCCTTGAGAAACGGCGGACCGGCGAGCCGTGTCTCGTCGCCGACGCCGGGCCGCTCGATCTTGATCACCTCGGCGCCGAGATCGGCGAGATTCTGCGTGCACCACGGTCCCGCCAGCACGCGCGTGAGATCGAGGACGCGCAATCCGTCCAGACACCCCTGCATTGAATTGTCTCCGCGCTACTGGCTGTCGATCGCCAGGCCCTGATCGGCCAGTTGCTGCCATTGCGCGAACTCGCCCGCAACCTCCTTTGCGAAGACATCGGCCGAACCGCCTTCGGGGTTGATACCGCGCTTGGCAAGGTCCGAGACGAATTGCGGATTCTTCAGGTCTTCTTCCGCCAGTGCGTTGTAGCGATCGACGATCGCCTTCGGCGTGTGCGGCGGCGCGACCAGCGCATACCAGAAGCCGGCGCGCAGCTTCGGATAGCCGGCCTCGGCGGACGTCTGCAGCTGCGGCAGCATCTTCACGCGCGCGGGTCCGAGCACGGCGAGCGCCTTCACCTTGTTGTCGGCAACGAGACCGGCGGCGGAATTTTCCGTGGCGAAGGTCATGTCGATGCGGCCGCTCAACACCTCGGTCACCGCCGGCGCGATACCACGGAACGGCACATGCACCATCTTGACGCCGAGGTCGCGCTGCATCTGCTCGAAGAACACCTGATGCGGCGAGCCGAAGCCCGGCGAACCGAACGTCAAAGGCTCGGTGTTGCTGCGCTTTTTCGCCAGCTCGACAAATTCCTGGAGGTTCGACGCCGGCAAATCCTTGCGCACCACCATGACCACCGGCTGCGAACCGATCTTGGCCACCGGCACGAGGCTTTTCGGGTCGTAGTTGATCTTGGTCTTGAACACCGGCGCCATGGTGAGCTGGTTCGCGACCAGCAGCAGCGTCTGACCGTCCGGCTCCGCCTTGGCGACGAACTCGGTGCCGATGTTCCCGCCCGCCCCAGTCTTGTTCTCGACGACGATGCTGGAATCGACCTTGCCGGTCCAGGTCTGCGCCAGCATGCGCGCAACCACATCGTTCGACCCGCCGGGCGCAAACGGCACGACGATGCGGAGCACCTTGCTGCTTCCACCGCTGCCTTGCGCGGACCCTTGCCCGGCCCATCCCAGCGACGCAAGCAAAGCGATGACGACGGCGGCGATCCGCATTCCGGTCCTCCCCTGATTGATGGGCCGGCTCGAAGCCGGTCTGTCATTCCCCACGGCCTGACTGGGCCGTATCGGCAGCCGCCAGAATAACATACACTTGTGTATGTTTGCAATAACGAGGCAAAGGCAACGTCAATGATTTGGCGCAAAGCCGCCGCAGCCTCCGGATGGCAGGATCGCGACGGCACGGAGCCGCTTCTCAACCGCGCCCAAATCGGACATGGTGATCGCAACAAGGATCGGCGACGCGAAATGAGCCTTCAGGACACCGAGAAGAAGCGCCGGCTGACGCGCGAGGACTGGATCGAGGCCGCGACCCACCGGCTGGTGAAGCGCAGCATCGATGCGGTGCGGGTCGAGCCGCTGGCGGACGATCTCAAGGTCAGCCGCGGCAGCTTCTACTGGCACTTCAAGTCACGCTCGGAACTGCTGGAGGCGATCCTGACAACGTGGCAGGAGCGCCAGACCCGGCGCATCGTCGAGCGCATCCGCCAGGACCGGCTGATGTCGCCTGCCGAACAGCTCGAACGCCTGCGCAAGCTGCCGCCACGCACTAAGAGCACGCGCGAAGCGGCGGCGCTTGAACTGGCGATCCGCGCCTGGGCGCGGCGCGATCCTTTGGCGCGGCGCGTTGTGGACGCGGTCGATGCCGAGCGGATCGACTTCACCCGCAGCCTGATCGCCGATACGGGCGCCGACAAGAACGAAGCCGATTACTGGTCGATGATCGGCTATGCCTACACGCTCGGCGAATCCCTGCTGCGCGAAGGCATGACCGACAAGCAGATCAGCGAATGCCGCGCACGCCTGCTGAAAGCGCAGTCCAGCGTGTTCGGCACCGGCGCGCAGGCCCGCCGCAAGCAAACCGCATAACCCAAGCGATCGTCAGGCGAGCTTCTGCCGGCGGATGCGCACGCCGTGCTGTTCGCCGTCCCAAGTGTCCGCCGTCACGCCCGCGGCACGCAACTCCGCCTTGCGCACTTTGTTGGTCGGCGTCTTCGGCAAGGTCGGCATGATCCGCACATAGCGCGGCATCATGAAATGCGCGAGACGGGCCGACAGAAACTCGATCAGCGCGAGCGGTTCGATCACCTGTCCCGGTACCGGCGCGATTACCGCCAGCACCTCTTGATCGTTGTTGCCGGTCTCGGCGCCGACGACAGCCACTTCCATCACGCCGGGGAAAGCGAGGATTTCCTTTTCCACCTCAACGGTCGAGATGTTTTCGCCACGGCGGCGGATGGCATCCTTGAGCCGATCGACGAAGTAGAAGTTGCCGCCGGCATCGCGGCGGAACGCATCGCCGGTGTGAAACCAGCCGTTGCGCCAGGCCTTCTCGGTCGCCTCTTTGTCGTTCCAGTAACCCGGCGACAGCATGCCGGGCGCATCACTGTACAGGACCAGTTCGCCGACCTCGCCGTCCGGCACGTCGTTGTCGTCGGCATCGACGATGCGGCAGGTGATGCCGGTGCGCGCGCGCCCGCAACTACCCCACACGGTGCTGTCGACCGCGGAGAGAATGGGGACCGACGCCTCAGTCATGCTGAAGGCCGAGAAATATTGAAAGCCATGCCGCCGTGCAAAGGTGGCCGTCCCTTCGGTGATCGGTGACATCATCGCGAAGTCGAACGGCGAGCGAGCATTGTCCTGCACCGACTTCGCCAGAAACAGCGTCATCGAACTGATCAGCCCGAGGATGCGGTTGCAGCCGGCACGCTTGACGTCATCCCAGAACGTTTGCGCATGAAAGCTTTCGGCGAGATGCACGCAGCCGCCGGCGGTGAGCGTCGCATAAACCGCCGACATGCCGACCGTGTGGAACAATGGCGTGAACACATAGATGCGATCGTTTGCGGTGATGTAGCCGTGCGCGGCGGAGCCGGAGGCGTACATCTGCGTATATGGGATCAACACGCCCTTGGATTGCCCTGTCGTCCCCGATGTATAGAGCACCGTGCACAGATCGCTCGGCGCGGCATCGGGAAAAACTTCCTCGGCATCGCCGTCATCGAGCACGCGCTCCGGCGACACCGGCCAGCGCGCTTCCGGCAAGACATTGCCGGACACGATCAGGCGCTGCAGACTTTTCGGTTCAACCCCATCGAGCCGGCTGACGAGATCGGGGTGACAGACCATCAGTGCCGCGCCGCTGTTGTCGAGCACGTGCTGCAGCACACCGCCGCGCAGCGCGACATTGATGGGAATATAGATGGCGCCAAGGATGTTGAGCGCGAACCACATCCGCATCATCAACGGGCCATTCGGCAGCCATACCAGCACCGGGTCGCCGCGCTTCACGCCGAGCCGCTTCAACGCCGAGGCGGCGACGCAAGCCTGCTGCCACGCCGCGCCGTAATCGACCGCGCGGCCGTCATCGAACGTCACGCACGGCGCGTGCGGCCGCGTCTGCGCATGGCGGCGCAAGATCTGCGGCAGCGCCGTCAGCGCCGGATCGTCGGGGCTGGCACGCAGCCAGGGCGGATGAAGCTCGGCCATTGTTCAACGAGGCAAAGTCGAGGGGCGATGGTGAACGAGGGTGCGGCCGGGCCGCCGATTTGACAATCGCCGGCCAGCCCTTAAAACCATACATATGTGTATGGTTTTAAGGGCGCCACGTCAACTCTCCCGCGCGGCGCCGGGGAGGACCGGGTGACGGTGGCGGATAAACTCCAGGCTTTGCGATCACGGATGACGCTGCCGGTGATCGTCGCGCCGATGTTTCTGATCTCGGGGCCGGACATGGTGATCGCCGCCTGCCGATCCGGCGTGATCGGCTGCTTTCCCGCGCCCAATGCGCGCGAACTCGACACGCTCGACGCCTGGTGCGCGCGGATTTCGAGCGAAACACGAGATGGAGCACCATGGGCGCTCAACCTGATCGCCCACAGCAGCTATGCGCGCTTCGACGCTGAAATCGAGATCGTCAAACGCCACAAGCCGCCGCTGGTGATCACCGCGCTCGGCTCGCCGGCGCGGGTGCTGGACACGGTGCATGGTTATGGCGGGCTGGTGTTCGCCGATGTGTCGCGACCGGTGCATGCGCGCAAGGCGGTCGAGGCCGGCGCGGATGGCCTGGTTCTGGTCAGCGCCGGTGCCGGCGGCCATACCGGCTCCTACAGCCCGTTCGCGTTCGTCGCCGAGGTGCGGCGGTTCTGGTCCGGGCCGATCGTGCTGTCGGGCGCGATCTCCGATGCGCGCAGCGTCCTCGCGGCGCAGGCGCTCGGCGCCGACTTCGCTTACATGGGCACGCGGTTCCTCGCCGCGCGGGAAAGCCTCGGCGAGCCGGAGCGCAAGGCGATGACCATCGCCGTGACGATGGAGGATATCGTCACCAGCGCCGCCGTCACCGGCGTACCAGCCAACTGGATGCTACCAAGCCTCACCGCCGCCGGCTTCACGCCGGAGATGCTGCGCGCCGAACGCAAGATGGATTTCACCTCGACCGACAAAGCGAAGCCGTGGAAGAACATCTGGGGCGCGGGACAGGCGGTCGGTGCCGTGACGGCGTCCGAACCGGTAGCGGACATCGTCGCCCGGCTGCGCGCGGATTACACGGCGTTGCGCGAGGAATTCTGCAAGGCGGGGTGAGAGCGAGTGATGCTTCATCTTGTCCCGATGCGATTGTCAAACAGCCCGCTTGTTTTCGGACAAGCGCCATCACCCCTGTTGTTTGCGGCGCGGGGGCGCCGGAAGCCTCTTTCGCCCCTCATTCCATGAATGAGGGGGACGGAGCGCCGCGAAGCGCAACGTCTTAGCCACCGATGCCGCCTCGCGGCAGCACCGGAGCGCATCTCTCCTGCGAAAGAGAGACACGCGCGCCTTGCGGCGCTCC
>MKWA01000005.1:187869-218878 GCA_001899285.1 Rhizobiales bacterium 64-17 | reverse complement strand
CGACCACGGCGATCTACATGCCGCGCGGCCACCTCGCCGCGCTGGTGGAGAAGATCATCGCCGCCGGCCTGCCGCCCGACACGCCGGCCGCCGCTATCGTCAACGCGACGCGCGAGAACCGCCGCAGTATCGTCACCACGGTTCGGATGCTGCCTACCGTCATCACGACATTGCCGTCGGAGGGGCCGTTGATGGTGCTGATCGGCGCGGCGATGAGCGAAGAGCGAAGTTTCAATCGTGCGGCAATCCCGTCGCTGGCGATCAGAACGGATAATGTCGCGGCGTCGTCGCGATGGTGATCCAGCGCAGTTCGGTGAACTCGGCCACCGCCGCCTTGCCGCCGAACCGACCATAGCCGCTCGCCTTGACGCCGCCGAACGGCATCTGCGGCTCGTCATGTACGGTCGGGCCGTTGATGTGGCAGATGCCCGCCTCGATGCGCTTGGCCACCGTCATCGCCCGCGCGATGTCCTTGCCGAACACGGCGGACGACAATCCGTACTCGGTATCGTTGGCGACGCGCACAGCCTCGTCGACGCTGCTGACGCGTACGATGGTGACGATCGGCCCGAACGACTCCTCGGCATAAATCCGCATCGCCGGCGTCACGCGGTCAAGCACCGTCGCCTTCATGATGGTCCCGTCCGCATCGCCGCCGGCGAGCAGCACCGCGCCCTTGGCGATGGCGTCCTGCACCAGCGTGCCAATGCGTTCCGCCGCCTCGCGCGTAACCAGTGAGCCCAGCACTACATTGCCCTTGCTCGGATCGCCGGCCGGCAGTGACGCTGCCTTGGTCGCGATCTTCTTGGCGAATGCGTCCGCGACCGCATCCATCACGACCACGCGTTCGGTCGACATGCAGATCTGGCCCTGATTGGCGAAGGCGCCGAAGGCTGCACCTTGCACCGCCGCGTCGATGTCGGCGTCATCGAGCACGACGCAGGGCGCCTTGCCGCCAAGCTCGAGTAGCACGGGCTTGAGATGTCGCGCGCCGGCGGCGGCGACGATCCGGCCGACGCGGGTCGAGCCGGTGAAGTTCACGCGCCGCACCGCTGCATGGCCGATCAGTGCCTCGACCACCGCCGCCGCATCCTGCGGCGCATTGGTCACCACATTGACCACGCCCGGCGGGAAGCCGGCGTCGCGCAGCACGTCACCAATCAGACGATGCGTCACCGGACAGATTTCCGATGCCTTGAGGATCACGGTGTTGCCGCAGGCAAGCGGCATCGCGATGGCGCGCACGCCGAGGATGATCGGCGCATTCCACGGCGCGATACCGAGCACGACGCCGACCGGCTGGCGATAGCCCATCGCCATCAGTCCCGGCACGTCGGACGGGATGACCTCGCCGGAAATCTGCGTGGTCATCGCGCCGGCCTCGCGCAGCATGCCGGCCGCGAGGTGCATGTTGAAATGGGCCCAGCCGGCGGCGGCACCGATTTCGGCGGTCATCGCCGCGATGAATTCGGCGGCGCGGGATTCCATCAGGTCGGCGGCTTTGAACAGCAGCGCCCGGCGCTCGCCCGGTCCCATCTCCGACCACGCCGGGAACGCGGCGGCGGCGGCATCGGCGGCGGAGATCGCATCGTCCACGGTCGCGGCGGCGGCGCGGCTCGCGGCCTTGCCGGAAATCGGATTGAGCCGCTCGAAGGTCTTGCCGCCGGTGGCGCCGACATCGCGGTTGTTGATCAGCATGGAGGTGTCGAGCATGGTGGCTCCTTGTTCAATCGGTGGAAGGCGTGTCGGTGGATGATGCGGCTCCGGCAGCGCCGAGATAGGCCCGCTGCACGGCCGGGTCGGCGCGCAGCATCTCGGATTTGCCGGCGAGCGTGATGCGGCCGGTCTCGATGACATAGCCGCGTTGGGCGATGGCCAAACTCTGCTTGGCGTTCTGCTCGACCAGCAGCACGCCGATGCCGGATGCACCGATCTCTTTCAGAGCGGCGAACAGTTCGCGGCACACCAGCGGCGACAAGCCAAGCGAAGGCTCATCGAGCAGGAGAAATTCCGGTGACGACATCAGCGCGCGGCCGATCGCCAGCATTTGCTGTTCGCCGCCGCTCATGGTGCGGGCGGTCTGGCTCATCCGCTCGGCGAGACGCGGAAACAGCGCGAGCACGCGCGCATGGTTGCGCGCCTCATCATCACGCGCGCGCGCCGCATAGGCGCCAAGCTGCAGATTTTCCCGCACCGTGAGATCACCGAAGATGCCGCGCCCTTCCGGCACCAGCGCGATGCCGGCCTCGACGATGCGATGCGGCTCATCGCCGGCAAGCTCGCGATCCCGGATGCGGACCGATGCGCCGGCCGCCGCGGATACCAGTCCGGCGACGGCCTTGAGCAAGGTCGATTTGCCGGCGCCGTTGGCGCCGAGAATGACGACGATCTCGCCGCGATTGGCGGTCAGCACGATGTCGGCCAGCGCCCGATGCTGGCCGTAGGACACGGAGAGATGACGGATCTCAAGCATCGTCCTCTCCGAGATAAGCGCGGATCACCTCGGGCGACGCCAGGGCTTCGGTCGTGGTCCCGTCGGCGATCTTGCGGCCGGCATTCATCACCACACAGCGGTCGCACAGCGAGCGGATCGCATCCATCACATGCTCGACCATGACGATGGTGACGCCGTCACGGCGTAGCGAGGCGATCAGCGCGATGCCGCTTTGCAATTCCGTGGGATTGAGGCCCGCCAGCCACTCGTCGAGCAGCAGCAGTTTCGGTTGCAACGCCAGTGCTCGCGCCAGTTCGAGCCGCTTACGGTCGATATAGGTCAGCTTCGCCGCCGGCAGATCGGCCTGCTCTTTCAGGCCGACGCGGTCGAGCCACACCAGCGCCTCACGCCACGCCGCCGCACCCCATTGCGGCTGCGCCCGCCAGGCAATCGCCGCGAGGATATTCTGCGCGCAGCTCAGATCGTCGATCACGCGGACAAGCTGGAAGGTGCGAGCGATGCCGCTCTTGACAATGTGGTCGGAGCGCAAGCCGGAGATCGGCGCGCCGTCGAACCGAACATCGCCACGGTCTGGTTTCAGCAGGCCGGAGATCAGGTTCAGCGCCGAGGTCTTGCCCGAGCCGTTGGGGCCGATCAGACCGACGATCGCGCCGCGATCGACGGCGAAACTTAGATCGTCAACCGCGCGCAGACCGCCGAAGGCGCGCGACAGGCCGGAGACCGCCAGCAGCGGATGGCTGTCAGCTTTGGGCGCGTTCGCATAGCCGATATCGAGCACACCGGGATCGGCTTTCGCCGCCAGCATCGCCGCCGGCGGTTGCTCTAGCGGCAACAGACCGGCGATCCCCTTCGGGATGCCGTAGACGATGACGATGAAGATCAGCCCGAGCAGGATGCTGAAATAGTTCGGGAAGTGCGCGCCGATCAGATCGAACAGCAGCACCAGCGGCACGACGCCGAGCAGCGGGCCGTAAAGCAGCCCCGCGCCGCCGAGCAGCGCCATGATCACGACCTGGAACGAGATCAGCGGATTGAAGGCGATCGCCGGATCGATATAGGTCCAGCGCGGCGCCATGATTGTGCCGGTCAGCGTCATGAACACCGCCGAGAGGACGAACAGCATCAGCTTGGCGCGCGCGGTGTTGATGCCGCAGTGCTGCGCGACGACCTCGTCCTCGCCGATCACGCGCAGCGCCAGCCCGAGGCGCGAGCGATAGATTAGGAAACCGATCACGAAGACGGCGACGGCGAGCGCGAATAGCTGCCAGAAGATCGCGGTGTGCGAGATGTCGAGGAACACATAGCGGCCAACGGAGCCGGCCACGTTGACCTCATACCACGTCACCAGTTGCCGGATCAGCTCGGCGAGGCCGAAGCTGAAGATCACGAAATAAATGCCGGACAGCCGCAATGTCGACAGCCCGACGATGAAGGCCACCGCTGCGCCGACCAGTGCCGCGACCAGCAGCACGACCGGCCAAGGCAGCACTTCGCCGAGCGCAGCCGCGGCATAAGCGCCGATGCCGAAGAATGCCGACGTCGCCAGCGAGATGTAACCGGTGGTGCCGGAAAACAGCGCCCAGGCCGTCGCCAGGACAAGATAATTGAGAATGCCGATGCCCAGCGAGAGGTGATAGCCGTCGCCGGAGAACGGGACGAGCGCGAGCAGGGCCAGCGTGCCGGCGATCAGCAGTGTCGACCAGTCGTATCGCAGCGCGCTCATGACGCGCGCCTGCCGAGCAGGCCCTGCGGTCGGATCAGCAGCACCGCGAGGAACAGCGCGAAATTCGCGGCCAGCGTCAGTCCCGGATCGACCAGACGCGCTACGAACGTCTCGATCAGCCCGAGCAGCAGCCCCGCCAGCAGCGCGCCGAGCAGATTGCCGACGCCGCCCATGATGACGACGATCAGCGCCTTCATGGTGAAGACCACGCCCATCGCCGCGTTGAAGGTGAGAAACATGCTGGTCAGTACGCCGCCGGCCGCGCACATCGCGCCGCCGAGCGCGAAGGCGAAGCCCGCCACGCGCCGTACATTGATCGCCACCAGTTGCGCCGAAGTCGGATCGACGGCGACCGCGCGGATCGCGGTGCCGCTGCGGGTGCGCGTCAACGCGAGATAGAGCGCGATGCCGAGCGCCGCGGCAAAGCCGAGCGCCAGCAACCGGTTGACGGAGACGATCGAGCCGCCGAGATGCAGTGGCACGGAGAGATAGGAGTAGCTGTAATATTGTCCGCCGAAGACGACGAAGGCGATGCCCTGCAACACGAACAGCAAGCCGAAGGTGGCGAGGATCGAGTCGATCTCGAGCGTCACACGGTTGCGCGCGCGCTTCACCAGCGGCGTCAGCATCACGCGATAGATCAGCCAGTTCGCGGCGAAAGCGAGCGGTAACACGATCAGCAAGCCCAGCAACGGACTGATCGCGAAGCCGGTGTAGAGCACGTAGGTGGCGAAGGCCGATGCGATCAGCACCTCGCCGTACGCCAGGTTGAGAATGCGCGCGACGCCGTATTGCAGCGTCAATCCCATCGCCACCAGCGCATACATGCCGCCGAGGATCAGGCCGGAGATGAGGATGTCGATCAGGACCACGCTGCAACTCTCGCAGATGCCGTGCCGCCGCTTGCGACGCCACGAGCAGAACTGAAATCGGCCGGAGCGGAACGGGCGTCCGCGCCGGCCGATGCTGACGGTTATTGAGCTTTCCAGGCCGACTTCGGCGTCACGGCTTGCCGCGCGCCCGCATAGTTCATTGGCGCGAGGCCGTAGAACTCGCCGTCCTGCCACTGACCAACTGCCCACACCTCCTGCAGCAGACCGTCCTTGAGCTTTACGTCGCCGATGATGGTCTTGAACGTGCCGTTGTGGATTTCCTTGATGACGGCGGCACGATCCAGCTTGCCGACCCGCTCGATCGCCTGCTGCAGTACCTGCAGACTGGCGTAGGTGATCGGGCTCGCCCAGCGGTCCGGTTCACGGCCAGTCACTTCGGTATGGCGCTTGAGATAGGCTTTCAGCGCCGGCGCGTCGGCGTTCCAGCCGCCGATGCCCATCACGCCATTGGCGTTAGCGCCGAAGCGCTGCTTGTAGAGCGGGAATGCCGCGCCGACGCCGGTGAAGAACACCTTGGGATTGAAGCCAAGCACGCGGGATTGATCGGTGATCGCCATCGTGTCCGGCGGATAGCTGAAGGCGATGAACGTATCCGGCGCGGCGCGCATCGCCTCGGTGAGGATCGGCTGCATGTCCTGCGTGCCGAGCGGATAGGTCTTGTCATAGACCAGCTCAAAATTCGCCTTCTTCAGTGCGGCGCGACCGGCATTGATTAACTCAACGCCGAACTGGTCCGCGACGCTAACCACCGCGACCTTGTTGCCGATCTTGCCTTCGGTGCGCAGCTTGGCGAGCAAGTCAACGAGTGCGTGCGAAATCTGCGCCGACGTGCCGAGCCAGAATGACGCATTCTGCCAGCGCTTCGCCAGTTCCGGCGCGCGGTCGGTGACAGAGGTGACGGCGAGCTGCGGATAGCCGAGCCGGTTGAAGGTCGGGCCGACGGCGAGATTGAGCCCGGTGCCCCACGGCGGCAGGATGAAGTCGACCTTGTCCTGAGTCGCCAGCCGCTCGATCGCCTTCACGGCTTCTTCCGAATTGCTACGGTCGTCGTATTCCACCACCTCGACCGGCACGCGTTTGCCGCCGAGCATGATGCCGCCGGCCTCGTTCACGTCCTTCACCCACACCTGATAGTTGGGCAGCGTGGTGATGCTGGCGCCGCCGGCATAGGGACCGGTCTTGGAAATCGCGTAGCCGATCTTCACCGACGCTGGCGCCGTCTGGGCCTGAGCCGGCCCGGCGATGGCGAACGCGCCGATCATCGAGGCGACAAACGCAGAAGCGGCAAATCCCGAAAGGGTCGTTGTCATGGCGTCCTCCCTGTTGCGGCCTGCGCCAAGGCAGCGCCGCGATCGCTAATCCGCGGTTCAAGGGAGGTCCGCAGCGCATCGCTGCAACCGATGCCGGCGCTGCCGGAATCCGGTTCGGGGCAGCTTGCGGCCTTGGACGTTCCCTGCCGGCGCTGCTTCTTCTTCCGAGAAGGCGGCCGACCGAGGCAGTTGGCCTCAAGCCGCGGAGGGCAGTAATGTATATTTCCGGTGCTTTATTGCCGATTTCTGGCTGACGACGGTGGTGAAACGTCGCAGACCTGTTCACGAGGCTCCCTCATGACGACGCCCATGCCGGCGCCAGCCTCTTCGCTCGCCTTCCAGCTCTCGCGGCAGAAGGTCCAGTTTCAGGCCATCGCCAGCGCGCTCACGGCGCGGGAGTGGACGCTGGATACCGAGCCGAACCGGACGGCAACCCACGCGATTTTTCTGAAAACCGGGCAAGGCCATCTGGCGCTCGCCGGCGATCAGATCGACTTCGACGGTCCGGTCCTGCTGTGGCTTCCGGCGCGCAGCGCGCAACGCCTGCACGTCAAGGCCGGCTGCTCGGGTTATCTGTTGTCGGTCACCGACGACATTCTCGCCGATACGCGCAACAGCGGCGCAGAATCGCTGGCGCTCGCCGCCATCAGCCAGCGCATGCTGGTGACGCCGATCGAAGCCGAGCACCTGCGGTACGATCTCGACCATTCGTTCAAAGCCATCGAGCGCGAGATCGCGCGTGCCGCGCACGGCTCATCGACCGTCGTCGCCGCCCATGTGGTGCTGATCATGGTCAGCCTCTGGCGCGCATCGGGCGTGGAAGAAATCGCCAGCCGGTCGCGCGGCACGTCGTCATCGGTGCTGCAGAAATTCCGCCATCTGGTCGAGGTGCATTACCGCGACCATTGGCCGATCCGGAAATATGCCGATGCGCTCGCCGTCTCGCCGGATCGCTTGCATGCGATGTGCGTGCGCGAGCTGGAGCGGCCACCGCTCAAGCTGGTGCACGAACGCGTGACACGCGAGGCGACGGTGCTGCTCGAACGCTCGATTTTGACCATCGAGCAGATCTCCAATCACCTGAAATTTCGCGACCCGAGCCACTTCAACCGGTTCTTCAAAAGCAACACAGGTTTCACACCGGGCGCGTTTCGCCGCGAGGTGACGCATTCAGCAGCCCACACCAAGGCGCGGCAGCAGCATTATTCCTATGCCGATTGGCCGTAAGGCCACGCGCGGCCGCATCAGAGGGCTTTCGGCTGTGCCGCGTGGTCTCTTTATGGCTTCTTTATACCGCGAGGTGGCTTTTCGGATCGTTTCCTTATGCGCTGACGCCTAGATCGCGTGTTGCCCAAGACAACGGCAATACGAGGAGGGCGACATGACCGATATCATCCTGACAGCCTTGGCCCTGGCTCTGTTCGCCGCGACGGTCGCTTATGCGGCGGCGTGCGAACGGCTGTAGGGGGCTTTCCATGACCCTTGATTACTCGCTGGCCGCGCTCGTGACCGCCGGCCTCACCATCTACCTCGTCTATGCGCTGCTGCGCCCCGAACGGTTCTGAGGCGGTGCCATGACCTTGATCGGCTGGATTCAGATCGCGTTGTTTTGCCTGATCATCGTCGCGCTCGCGGCGCCGGTCGGCGGTTATATGACCCGCGTGTTCAACGGCGAGCGGACATTCCTGTCGCCCGTGCTCAAGCCGGTCGAGGCCGGCCTCTATCGTCTCGCCGGTGTGGATGAGAGCACCGAGCAGCACTGGCTGACCTATACGATCGCCATGCTGCTGTTTCATGTCGGCGGCTTTTTCATCATCTATCTGCTGATGCGGTGGCAGGAGTTTCTGCCGTTCAATCCGGCAGGCCAGTCCCCTGTGCCGCCGGAGCTGTCGTTCAATACGGCGATCAGCTTCATCACCAATACCAACTGGCAGAACTATGGCGGTGAAAGCACGCTGTCCTATCTTGTGCAGATGCTGGGGCTGACGCACCAGAATTTTCTCTCAGCCGTCACCGGCATCGTTCTTGCGGTTGCGTTGATCCGTGGCTTCGCGCGTGCGTCGGCGAAAACCATCGGCAATTTCTGGGTCGATATCACCCGCTGCACGCTCTACATCCTGCTGCCGATCTGCGTGCCTTATGCGCTGTTCCTGATCTGGCAGGGCATGCCGCAGACCCTTGGCGCCTATGTCGATGCGACGACGCTCGAAGGCGCGAAGCAGACCATTGCGGTCGGTCCGGTCGCCTCGCAGGTGGCGATCAAGATGCTCGGCACCAATGGCGGCGGCTTCTTCAACGCCAATGCGGCGCATCCGTTCGAGAATCCCACGGCGCTGACGAACTTCGTACAGATGCTGTCGATTCTGGTTCTCGGCGCGGCCATGACCAATGTGTTCGGCCGAATGGTCGGCAATCAGCGCCAGGGCTGGGCGATTCTCGCCGCCATGGGCGTGCTGTTCATCGCCGGTGTCGCCGTTTGCTACTGGGCTGAGGCCAATGGCACCGCGACGCTGAACGTGCTCGGCCTCGCGGGCGGCAATATGGAAGGCAAGGAGGTCCGTTTCGGCATCGTCGCCTCGGCATTGTTCGCGGTGGTGACGACTGCTGCGTCCTGCGGCGCGGTCAACGCGATGCACGATTCCTTCACCGCGCTCGGCGGCATGATTCCGATGATCAACATGCAGCTTGGCGAGATCGTCGTTGGCGGTGTCGGCGCGGGTCTCTACGGCATGCTGATGTTCGTCGTCATCACCGTGTTCGTCGCCGGTCTGATGGTGGGGCGTACCCCCGAATATGTCGGCAAGAAGATCGAGGCCAAGGATGTGAAGATGGCGATGCTCGCCATTCTCATCCTGCCGCTGATGATGCTCGGCTGGACCGCGATCGCGGTGGTCTATCCGCCCGCGGTGGCATCGATCGCCAATGCCGGACCGCACGGTTTCAGCGAGGTGCTTTATGCCTATACCTCGCAGGCCGCCAACAACGGCTCCGCGTTCGGTGGTCTGACGGGCAATACCCCATTCTACAATGTGAGCGGCGCGATCGCGATGTTTGTCGGCCGCTTCTGGGTCATTGTGCCGATGATGGCGATCGCCGGATCGTTAGCCGCCAAGAGGATCGTGCCGCCGTCGCTCGGCACATTCCCGACCACCGGCGGGCTGTTCGTCGGCCTTCTCGTCGGCGTGATCCTGATCGTGGGCGGTCTCACCTTCTTCCCGGCGCTCGCGCTCGGACCCATCGTCGAACATCTGGCGATGCAGGCCGGCAGCGTGTTCTGAGCCTTCGGAGCAATGGTCATGGAAACCTCGAAACTGCGCAAGCACAGCAGCGCCGCGACGCTTCTCGACACCCGCATTGTCGTCCCCGCGATCGGTCAGGCTTTCGTCAAGCTCAATCCGATCACGCTGATGAAGAATCCGGTGATGTTCGTGCTTGAGGTCGTCAGCGCCCTGACGACGGTGCTGCTGATCCGCGATATCACCGTTGGCACAGGTGGAGGGCTGTTCGAAGCCCAGATCGTCCTGTGGCTCTGGTTCACGGTGCTGTTCGCGAATTTCGCCGAGGCGGTCGCGGAAGGGCGCGGCAAGGCGCAAGCGGACGCGCTGCGCCGGACCCGCAGCGAAACGCGGGCGAAGCGGCTGCTGTTGCCCGACAATCATGAGACCTATGAAAATGTCGCGGCCGATGATCTTGCCGCCGGCGATCTCGTTGTGTGCGAGCCCGGCGACATCATCCCAGGCGACGGCGAGGTGATCGAGGGTATCGCCTCGGTCAATGAAGCGGCGGTGACGGGCGAATCCGCGCCGGTGATCCGCGAATCCGGCGGTGACCGGTCGGCGGTGACAGGCGGCACCACGGTCATCTCCGACCGCATCGTCGTGCGCATCACCTCGTCGCCCGGCTCGTCGTTCCTCGACCGCATGATCAAGCTGGTCGAAGGCGCCGAGCGGCAGAAGACGCCGAATGAGATTGCGCTGAATATTTTGCTGGTCGGTCTGACCATCATTTTCATCTTCGCGACGGCAACGATCCCGAGCTATGCGGCCTATGCCGGCGGAGCGATCTCCGTCGTCATCCTGGTTGCGTTGTTCGTCACGCTCATTCCGACCACCATCGGCGCGCTGCTGTCGGCGATCGGCATCGCCGGTATGGACCGGCTGGTGCGTTTCAATGTGCTCGCCATGTCGGGCCGGGCGGTCGAGGCCGCCGGCGACGTGGATACGCTGCTGCTCGACAAGACCGGCACCATCACCTTCGGCGATCGCATGGCGACGGAAATCGTCCCGGTGCCGGGTGTCAGCGAACACGAGGCGGCCGAAGCGGCGTTGCTGGCGAGCCTTGCCGACGAGACCGCCGAAGGCCGCTCGCTGGTTGCGCTGACCCATGAAAAGTACGGCCTGACACGCCAGCCCGTCCCGGAAGGCGCGACATTCATTCCGTTCTCGGCGATGACACGGCTGTCGGGCATCGATGCCGCCGGTCGCAAATTGCGCAAGGGCGCGATCGACTCGGTGCTCAAATTCGTGCGCGATCAGTCGGGCCAGACGGTTGTGGAGCCGCCGAATTTCCGCGCCGCGGTGGATCGGATCGCGCAGTCTGGCGGCACGCCGCTCGCTCTGGCGGAGGGTGGCCGGCTGCTCGGCGTCATCCATCTCAAGGATGTGGTGAAGCCCGACGTCAAGGATCGGTTCGCCGCGCTGCGCCGCATGGGAATCAAGACGGTGATGATCACCGGCGACAATCCGGTGACGGCCGCCTCCATCGCATCGGAAGCCGGCGTCGACGATTTCATCGCCGAGGCCACGCCCGAGGACAAGCTGCGTTATATCCGTGGCGAGCAAGGCAACGGCCGGTTGATCGCCATGTGCGGCGACGGCACCAACGATGCACCCGCACTGGCGCAAGCTGATGTCGGCGTCGCCATGCAGAGCGGTACGCAGGCCGCGCGCGAGGCCGGCAACATGGTCGACCTCGATTCCAATCCGACCAAGCTGATCGAAATCGTCGAGATCGGCAAGCAGCTCTTGATGACGCGCGGCGCCTTGACGACGTTCTCCATCGCCAACGACGTCGCCAAATATTTCGCGATCATCCCGGCGATGTTCGTGGCGTTCTATCCGCAACTGCAGATTCTCAATGTGATGAATCTGTCGACGCCGCAAAGCGCCATTCTGTCGGCGATCATCTTCAATGCGCTGATCATCATCGCGCTGATCCCGCTCGCATTGAAGGGCGTCAAATACCGGCCGATCGGCGCGGCGGCGCTGCTGCGGCGCAATCTGCTGATCTACGGGCTGGGCGGCCTCGTCCTGCCGTTCATCGGCATCAAGGCGATCGACCTCGCCATCACTGCCCTGCATCTGGCCTGAGGAGAGGTGCCATGCTCAAGCATATCCGTCCCGCGCTGACCGTGCTGATCGGTCTGACGCTGATCACCGGTCTGCTCTACCCGTTGGCGATCACCGGCATTGCCGGCGTGCTTTTTCCCGAGCAGGCGAACGGCAGCCTGATTGAGCGCAACGGGCAGATCGTCGGCTCTGCCTTGATCGGACAGAACTTCACGCAGGATCGTTACTTTCACGGTCGCCCATCGGCGACCACCGCGCCGGACCCGAAGGATTCCACCAAGACCATCGATGCGCCGTACAACGCGGCGAACTCGATGGGCTCGAATCTCGGCCCCACCAGCAAGGCACTGGCGGACCGTATCAAAGCCGATGTCGATAAGCTGAAAACGGAAAATCCGGCGCAGCCTGTGCCGGTCGATCTGGTCACTGCATCGGGCAGCGGTCTTGACCCCAATATGTCACCCGAGGCCGCCCTCTTCCAGGTACCGCGCGTCGCCAAGGCGCGCGGGCTGCCGGAGGATGGCGTGCGCGCGCTGGTCGCCACGCACACCGAGGCGCGCCTGATGGGGTGGCTCGGCGAGCCGCGGGTCAATGTGCTGCGGCTCAATCTCGCGCTCGACCAGGGCGGCGGGCGTTAGCGTGATCCGTGTCACGGCCGGTGGCGATAGATCCGGATGCGGTCGCCGCGCGAGACGCGCTCGACGACATGGTGCGGGACTGGCTGTTTCTCCTGCTGCGCTATGCAGTGTCGCGTGCGATATGCGACCGGCAGGCAGTCCTGGAACAGGCAGCGACGATGGATACCCTGGATCGTCATAAGGATCGAGGGGCGTTCCGGTTCTTTCGGAGCCACAGCGAGACCGTGTGTGCCGCCATCGCGGCGCCGGATACGCCGGGCCGTCGTCAGATCCTCCTGGCGCATGTGCGCCGGATCGGCGAGCCTCGGCTCGAGCAAATGTTTATGCTGGCCTGCCATCTCGATGTGCGGGAGAAGACATATCCGGGATTTGGTAGAATCAGCAGCCGCGCTGAATTGTGGCAGGGATTGCAAAGGCGCCGATGACGGCGGCGCGGGTCGACGATGGCCGAGCCGGACGGATTGAGAGCATCACCCGACGCGCTGCTGAACTTCGCCAATAAGGAAGGGCGCGGGCGGCTGAAGATTTTTCTCGGCGCCGCGCCGGGTGTCGGCAAGACCTATGCGATGCTGACGGCGGCGCGCGCCGAGAAGGTCGGTGGTCGCGATGTCGTCGCCGGGCTGATCGAAACCCATGGCCGGCACGAAACCGAACAGCTTGTCGACGGTTTCGAGGTGCTGCCGCGCCAGTCCATGGTCTATCGCAACCAGATGATGCGCGAGTTCGATCTCGACGCAGCACTGGCGCGGCGTCCGGGTCTGCTGCTGGTCGATGAATATGCTCACACCAATGTGCCGGGCAGCCGCCATCCGAAGCGCTGGCAGGATGTGGACGAATTGCTGGCCGCCGGCATCGATGTCTGGACGACGCTGAACATCCAGCATCTCGAAAGCCTCAACGACGTGGTGCAGAAGATCACGCGCATCCGCGTGCGGGAAACCGTGCCGGATACCGTGTTCGATAAGGCAGACGAGGTCGTGCTGGTCGATTTTCCGCCGGACGAATTGCTCAAGCGTCTGGCGGAAGGAAAAGTCTACGTTCAGGAAACGGCGGCGCGCGCCGCCGACAATTTCTTCCGGCCGCAGAATCTGACGGCGCTGCGGGAGCTTGCCCTGCGCCGCGCGGCCGAGCGTGTCGACGCGGCGTTGCTGGAGCGGATGCAGGCGCAGGCGATCGAGGGGCCGTGGGCTGCCGGCGAACGCATCCTCGCCTGCATCGGGCCGGACCCGGTTTCGCCGATCGTGGTTCGCGCCGCCAAGCGGCTCGCCGATCTGATGGATGCGCCGTGGATCGCGGTGACGGTCGAGCGGTCCGGTGCGGTGCTCGATACCGCGTCGCGCCGGCAGATCGATGAGTCGATGGCGCTGGCGCAAAGCCTCGGCGCGGAGACGCAGACGCTGACCGGCACCGACATTCCCGGCGAGCTGCTGCGCTTCTCGCGATTCGAGAACGTCACGCAGATCGTCGTCGGCCGTTCGCGCGGTGGGTTCGTCAACGAGTTGCTGCGCCGCTCGCTGCCGCATGAGCTGGTACGCCGCACGCAGGACATCGCCATTCATCTGGTGACACGGGATGCCGATGATCGCGGGCGGCGTTCGCGCCGCGAAACGGTGACGCGGCCGAAGCTGTGGTCTTTGGTCTACGCCACGGTCGCGGTCGCCGCCGCGCTCGGCATTGGCAAGGGTCTGACCGAGCTGACGCCGATCCCCAATCTGTCGATGGTGTTCATGCTCGCGGTACTGGTCTCGGCCGTGAGCTGGGGTTTCTGGGCGGCGATCTATGCGTCGGTGCTGTCGTTCCTCACCTATAATTTCTTCTTCATCCCGCCGCTCCATACCTTCACCATCGCCGAGCCGTATGAGTTTCTGGCGCTGCTGATCTTTCTGGTCGTCGCGGTGGTCAGCTCGGTTCTGGCCGGCCGCGTCAAGGATCAGGCCCGGATCGCCGCGAACCGGATGCGGGCCATGCGCCGGCTCTATGAGTTCACGCGGCGGCTCTCCGGTCTCGCGACACCCGATGCCATCGCCGAAGGCGCGGCCAGTGAAATCCACACCAGTCTCAATCGTGGTGTCGTCGTGCTGGTGCCACGCGATGGCGAGCTGACATTGGTGGCGGCGTGGCCGCCCGATGATGAGCTTGACGCGGCGGCGATGACGGCGGCGCGCTGGGCTTCGACGCACAACGAGCCGGCGGGGACGGGGAGTGCGACGCTGCCGATCATCCCGTGGTTTTTCGTGCCGCTGCGGATCGGCGACAAGGTTCTCGGCGTGGTCGGGCTTGGGCGTGGCAAGAACGGCGAGCCGCTCGATTCCGAAAGCCGGGCGCTGTTCGATACGCTCGTTGAACAGGCGGCGGCGGCGTTCGATCGCGCTCTGCTGGCGCGCGATATGATCGACGCGAAAACCGCGACGGAGACCGAGCGCATGCGCAACACCTTGCTGGCATCCGTCTCGCATGATTTCCGCACGCCGCTGTCGTCGATTCTCGGTGCCGCCACCGGCCTGATCGATTATGGCGACAAGCTCGCGCCGGCGGCGCAGCGCGATTTGCTCGGGCAGATCCGGCAGGAGGCGGAAGGTCTCGACGAGATGGTGCGCAATCTTTTGGCGATTGCCCGGATCGATGCCGGCGCGCTGGAGTTGCGGCGCGACTGGCTCGATCTCAGGGACGTGGTCAATCGCGTCGTCTCAGCGGCGCGCCGTCATGGCGCGCGGCAGACCGTCACGGTGCTGTGGCCGGATGAGGTGCCCTTGGTCCGCGCCGATGCGACGCTGGCCGAGCAGGCGATCGGCAATGTGGTGCGCAATGCGGTCGCTCATACAGGAGACGAGACGCGGATCGAGATCGACGCGCAGGCCGATACAAATACGGTTGTCATTCGTGTGACCGACAATGGACCGGGAATTCCATCGGAAACGTTGCCGCATCTGTTCGATAAATTCGTGCGCGGGCCAGAGCGTTCGCCGCAAGTGATGGATCAGGGTGCGACCACACTTGCCGACGGCGGACAGGGCACCGGGCTCGGCCTTGCCATCGCCAAGGGAATTTTGGAAGCGCACGGCGGCCGGATCGCGGCGCAAAGTCCGGTTGCGGATGGCCGCGGCGCGCGCTTTGTGCTCACATTCCCACGCGAGGCGATGCCGGCATGACCGCGAAATACCAGGTTCTGGTGGTGGATGACGAAGCGGCGATCCTGCGCTTCCTCAAGCCGGCGCTGGAGGCCAACAGCTATCAGGTTGCCAGCGCGGCGACCGCGGCGGAGGGCGTCAAGCGTATTGCCGCGGAAACGCCGGATATCGTGCTGCTCGATCTCGGTCTGCCCGATGGCGACGGCAAGGATGTTATCCGCCAGGTCCGGCAATTTTCGGATGTGCCGATCGTGGTCCTGTCGGCGCGCGAGCGCGAGATGGAAAAAATCGAGGCGCTCGATCTCGGCGCCGACGATTACGTCAACAAGCCGTTCAATGTCGGCGAGTTGCTGGCGCGGATGCGCACGGCGCTCCGCCACCGGATGCAGCGCAACGCCGAGGTGCCTGTCCTGAAAGTGGGGGGGCTGGAGGTAGACGCGGTTCGTCATCGCGTCATGCGCGGTGGTGTCGAGCTGAAGTTGACGCCGAAAGAGTTCGAGCTTCTGGCGTTTCTGGCCAAGCACGCCGGACGGGTCGTCACGCACCGGCAAATTCTCGCCGCCGTCTGGGGTCCGGCGCACACCGAGGATACGCAATATCTCCGCGTCTATGTTGGGCAACTGCGGCAGAAGATCGAGGAGCGCCCCGACGATCCGCGCGTGATCCTGACCGAGCCAGGCATCGGCTATCGCATTGCTGATCGCTAGCCGGCGGCGGTAAAGACGCTGGCGACGAAATCGCGGGTGCGCGTGAGGCCCCGCCGGCCTCGTCAGCGCTTGCCAGCGTTCGGCAGCCAGGCGACCGCCTCGATCTCCACCAGAATATCCGGGCGCATCACCTCGGCGCGGAAGCAGGTGCTGATCGGCGGCGCGTTCCGGAAATACTCGCCGCGCACCGCGTTCATCTTCCTGTAGTCTTCCGGATTTTTAAGCATGATGACGACCTTGAAGATGTCATCCATGGTGCCGCCGGCATCCTCGACGCACATCTTGATGTTGTCGAGCGTCAGCCGGGTCTGCTCCTCGATGCCGGGCGGAACGTAGCGTTCGTAATAGTCGCCGGTGATGTGGCTCAACGCGGTGGTACCGGCGATGTGCAGATATTCGCCGATCAGCACCGCGCGCGAGAACGGGCCGACGGCCTCGGCCATGCCGCGCGGCTGGATGAATGTCTTGGTCGTCATGAGCGTCCTTTCGGGGCATCTTTTCAGCGGTGCCCGTTGTCGCGGTCTTGTATCGCCGCGGCCGTGGGAAGCCAATAACGCCCGCCGGCTCCCGCGGTCGCTACAACGGGTCACACTTGACCGGTTCAGGATCGCATGTTTGCTTTTGCGCCAAAAAATAACAGCACACAAAACCCTGCAGGGAGGGATCGGGATGCAACCGTCATTCGCGGTGTTCGTGTCAAGGTGGTTCGCGGTTGTTGCCGCGGCCGGCCTGCTATCGCTTGGCGTGTCGCCGGCGGCCGCGCAGACCTATCCTGACAGGACGATCCGCATCGTCGCGCCGTTTCCGGCCGGCGGTTTGGTCGACGTGCTCGCGCGCGCGGTGGGCGAGGAAATGTCGAAAGGCCTCGGCCAGCCGGTGATCGTCGAGAACAAACCCGGCGCAGGCGGCAATATCGGTGCCGAATTGGTGTCGAAGGCGGAGCCGGACGGCTACACGCTGATGATGACCTCGCCGGGCATCCAGAGCATCAACCAGTTCCTCTACAAGTCGATGCCTTACGATCCGGACAAGGCGTTCACGCCAATCTCGCTGGTCGCCGACATGCCGATGCTGGTGCTGGTCCATCCCAAGACCGGCATCAAGACGCTGAAGGACTTCATCGCGACGGCGAAAGCCAATCCCGGCAAGCTGACGTTCGGCTCCGCCGGCATCGGCACCACCGGACATCTCGGGCAGGCGCTCTTGGTGCATGTCGCCGGCGTGACGGTGACGCATGTGCCGTACAAGGGCGCGGCGCCGGCGGTGAACGATCTGCTCGCCGGCCATATCGACGGCGTGGTCGACAATCCGCCGATCGTGATCGCGCATATCAAGTCCGGCGCGCTGACGCCGCTCGCCGTTGCCGGCAAGGAGCGGCTATCGGTGCTGCCCGACGTGCCGACCTCGATCGAAGCAGGGTTGCCGGACTGGCAGGCGTCATCCTGGTTCGGCCTGATGGCGCCCGCCGGCACGTCGCCGCAGATCGTCGCGCGGTTGCAGGCGGAAGTCGTCAAGGCGCTGCGTCAGCCGTCGATGCAGCGGTTCGTCACCCAGTCGGGGATCAAGCTCGTCAGCAATACGCCGGACGAGTTCGCTAGGCTGATCGTCGACGAGCGCAAGAAATGGGGCGACATGATCAAGGCCGCGAATATTCCGGCGAACTAACCTTCTAGCCGGTAGCCGTCGTCGGTGAACTGATACAGCGCCTGTGCCTTCTTCACCCGCGCGCTCGGTCCGGGCGTGATGCCCCAGTGATCGAGCCGTCCGGGCGGCCAGCGCCAGTCCTCCGGTTTGCGGATCTGATAGCTGTCGTCCACCTGCTGCATCTCGCCGGTGTATTCGAGCGGCATTTCCTCCGGTCCGCAGAAATAGGCGAACACGTTGTTGCCCGGCCCGTGCCGGCCCGGACCCCATTCGACGCCGTGGCCGTGGTCGCGCATGCGGCCGATGCCGCGCATTACCGCCTCGAGATTCGGCATCTCGAAGGCGATGTGATTGAGATTGGTGTTGTCGTTGAAGCCGAGCACCAGGCTGTGGTGGTCGCTGTTGCAGCGGATGAAACGGAATTGCCTGGTCTGGTCCGACAATTTGAAACCGAGCGCCGACAGCACCGCAAAGGAGGCGTCGTTGTCGCGGCAGTTGAGGTTGACGTGCGAGATCTTGGTCGGTCGGTCGGCGGCGACAGCGCTGTCGCGATGATCGGCAACGTCGCACACCACCGCGAAGTTGCGCCCTTCCGGATCGCGAAAGCCGAATCCGAAGCCGCCGCCCGGGCCGTGCAGCGCGCGCGGCGTACCGTCGGTCGGCTGGCCGAGCGCGCAAACCCGGTCATACAAGGCCGTCACGTCCGATCGGTCGGCGGCTTGCAGGTTGATCCGCAGCAGCGCCGGGCCGCTCGCGGAAGCGCGCAGGCTGAGGACGTGAAAGCACGGGCCGCTCGCCCGGAAAAAAGCGATACCGCCTTCGTCCGCAACCGGCTGCAGATGCCAGGCGCGGGTGAAGAACGCCTTGGCGGCCTCGAGATCCTGCACCGCGAGATCGACGCTACGCACCGCGGTCACCGACGCTGTTGTCACCCGATCCTCCTGACGGCTGGCCATGCGCCGTTCTGGCAGGGGGTGTTTCGGGTTGCAAGCGGCAGGACATGCGCGGCCGGCGCCTAAACCCCCCTTGCCAATTTCGATGGCGATGGTCATGCCTTCGATCCTGCAGCAACACTAAGCCGCCCAAGGTGAGCCGCCGATGTCCATGCTCGAACCGCGCGAAGCCGATTTCACGATCCGCGATTTTCTCTTCCAGAGCGGCGAGCGCCTGCCGGAATTGCGCCAGCACTATCTGACGCTGGGTGCGCCGCGCCGCGATGCACAGGGCGCGATCGTCAACGCGGTGCTGCTGCTGCACAACACGACGGGCAGCGCCAAGGGATGGCTCGTGCCGGAACTGGCCGACGAACTATTCGGTCCCGGCCAGCCGCTCGACGCATCGCAGTTCTATCTCGTCATGCCGGATGCCATCGGCTTCGGCGGATCGAGCAAGCCGAGCAACGGCCTGCGCGCACGATTTCCGCAGTACCGATATGCCGACATGGTCGTGGCACAACACCGGCTGCTGACGGAAGGACTCGGCATCCAGCATGTGCGGCTGGTGCTCGGCCTGTCCATGGGCGGCATGCTCACCTGGCTCTGGGGCCAGACATTCCCGGATTTCATGGATGCGCTGGTGCCGCTCGCCAGCCAGCCGGCGGCCATGAGCGGCCGCAACTGGATGCAGCGGCGCATGCAGATCGAATCGATCCGCAGCGATCCGGGCTGGAACGGCGGCAACTACGAACAGCAGCCGACGCGCTATACGCTGACGCCGTTCGGTGCGCTGATGACGCAGAGCGTCGTGCGTCTGCAGGAGCGTGCGCCGACGCGGGCGGAGGCCGATGCGCTGTACCGGCAGATGGTCGAGCGCGCGCGCAAGGGCGACGCCAATGATCGTCTGTATCAGCTCGAATCGTCGATGGACTACGATCCCGCGCCGGGGTTGAACCGTATCACGGCGCCGCTGCTTGCGATCAATTTCGCCGACGACGAATTAAATCCGGCCGCGCTCGGCTCGCTCGATGGCCTCTCCGCGCGCGTTCCGAGTGCCGAGACGCGGATCGTTCCGGCCGGGCCTGACTCGCGCGGGCACTACACGGCGTTGCAGGCGAAGCAGTGGAAGCATCATCTTGCCGATTTCATGGCGAGACGATTGAAAGCGCCGCGTTAAATCGATTTCTCCGCTCATTCCCGCGAAAGCGGGAATCCACACTTTGCGGCACCCCGTGATGTGGCCAGGCGTGGGCCCCCGCTTTCGCGGGGGCGAACGGATGGGGTGCGTACCACACACCAAAAAAGAGAGAGGCCCCGGTCCTTGCGAACCGGAGCCCCTCGACGGCCGGGATGGTGCCGGGTATCCGTCCCGACCGAGCCCTTACTGCACGGTCTCGCCGTGCTGGGTGATGTCGAGACCTTCCTCTTCTTCCTGTGCCGTCGGCCGCAGGCCGATCACCGCCTTGATGATGAAGAGCAGGATCGCGCTGACCACCGCCGTGTAGACGATGGTGATGGCGACGCCGTATACCTGCGTCATCACGCTCGCGTCCTTGCCGAGTTCGTTGATCGCGGTGTCCGCGAACGCGCCGGTGAGGATCGCGCCGATGATGCCGCCGACGCCGTGCACGCCGAACACGTCGAGCGAGTCGTCGTAACCGAGCGCCTTCTTCACATGCACCGCTGCGATGTAGCAGCCGATGCCGGCGACGATGCCGATGATCAGACCGCCGGTCGGATTGACGAAGCCAGCCGCCGGCGTGATGGCGACAAGGCCCGCGACCGCGCCGGAGATGATGCCGAGCAGGCTCGGCTTCTTCAGCACGATCCATTCGCAGACCATCCAGGCGAGCGCCGCCGCGGCGGTGGCGACCTGCGTGTTGAGCATCGCCACGCCCGCGAGCGCGTTGGAGCCCACCGCGGAGCCGGCGTTGAAGCCGAACCAGCCGACCCAGAGGAGGGAGGCGCCGATCAGCGACCACGTGAGGTTATGCGGCGCGGTGTTGACCGTGCCGTAACCCTTGCGCTTGCCGATGATCAGCGCGGCGACAAGACCGGCGATACCAGCGTTGATGTGCACCACGGTGCCGCCGGCGAAGTCGAGCACGCCGGCCGAGCCGAGGAAGCCGCCGCCCCAGACCCAGTGCGCGATCGGCAGATAGACCAGCACCAGCCACAGGCCCATGAACCACATCATCGCGGAGAACTTCATGCGCTCGGCGAATGCGCCGGTGATCAAGGCGGGCGTGATGATGGCGAATGTCATCTGGAACATGATGAACACCCACTCCGGGATTGTCGCGGCGAGCGAGTTCACGGTGGTGTTGGTGACGCCGCTCAGCATCGCCTTCGACAGGCTGCCGATATAGGCGTTCATGCTGCCTTCGGTGAAGGCGAGCGAATAGCCGAAGATCATCCACAGCACGCTCACCAGACAGGTGATGGCGAAGCTCTGCGTGATGGTCGCCAGCACGTTCTTGCGGCGGACCATGCCGCCGTAGAACAGCGCGAGGCCGGGGATGGTCATCATCAGCACCAGCGCGGTGGATGTCAGCATCCATGCGGTGTCGCCGGTGTCGAGTTTCGGCGCGGCGGCTGCCGCGGCCGGCGCTGCAGTTGCAGCGGCTGGCGCCGCGGTCTGGGCAAGAGCCCAGTCCGACAACACCAGGCCCGCGCCACACGCGGCGATGCCCCACATCGCGCGCGATGAAAGCTTGAACGTCATGATCTCACTCCTTGTGAAGAGGTTTGCGCTCACAGCGCCGCGGAATCGGTTTCGCCGGTGCGGATGCGCACGGCGTGATCGAGTCCGAACACGAAAATCTTGCCGTCGCCGATCTGGCCGGTCTTGGCGGCACCGGTGATAGCGGCGATTACGCGGTCGACCTGCTCGCTGGCGACCGCCAGCTCTATCTTCAGCTTCGGCAGGAAGCTCACGGCGTACTCCGCGCCGCGATAGATCTCGGTGTGACCCTTCTGGCGGCCGTAGCCCTTCACTTCGGTGACGGTGAGGCCCTGCACGCCGACGCCGGTCAAGGCGTCGCGCACCTCGTCGAGCTTGAACGGCTTGATGATGGCCATGACGATCTTCATGGATTCGATCCCCGCTTGAGCCCGGTGTTTTGGTGACGCAGTGCGGGCGGTTTCACTGGGTTTGGCGCGGCAAAACTCACGACATGTGCGTTTTGCGCGCCAAGCCGGAGCAACAGAATCAATTGCCGTGCCAACCGCGGGGGAGGTGTCTATCGAGCTGATTTCGTTGGATAATTTTTCGATCGCGGCGTCGGGGGCCGTACGTCACAGACGCGCCGCGCAAACGCGCGCCAGATTTGCCTAATATTCAGGCAGCCTCGCGGGCCTGATGTTTCGTTCGCCGGGAGCAAAAGTTCCGCTAAAAGGTTGTCAGGTCCGATGGGTACGATCGTCATTCTCGACCTCATGGGCGGCGTCGCGCTGCTGCTGTGGGGTCTGCACATGGTCAACAGCGGCATCCTGCGCGCCTACGGCACGCAGTTGCGCCGCTTTCTCCAGGTGGCGCTCGGCAACCGCCTGTCCGCTTTCGCCGCCGGGCTCGGCCTCACAGCGCTCCTGCAAAGCAGTACCGCGACCGGCCTGATGACGGCTTCGTTCGCCGCCGAAGGCATCGTCGCGCTCGTCCCCGCACTGGCGATCATGCTCGGCGCCAATATCGGCACGACGCTGATCGTGCAGGTGCTGTCATTCAACATCTCCGCGATCGCGCCGGTGTTCGTCCTGGCGGGCGTGATCGCGTTCAAGAGCAGCAGCGGCGGCCGCGCGCGCGACCTTGGCCGTGTCGCCATCGGCCTCGGGCTGATGCTGCTGGCGCTACACATTCTTCTCAACACGCTTGCGCCGGCGGAGAATGCCCCCGTTGTACGGACGTTGCTGCGCGCCATCACCAGCGATCCGGTGTTCTGCATCCTCGTCGCGGCCTTGCTGACCTGGGCGGCGCATTCCAGCGTCGCCGTGGTGCTGCTGATCATGTCGCTCGCCTACTCGAACTTCGTCGCGCCGGAAGCGGCGCTCGCGCTGGTGCTCGGCGCCAATCTCGGCAGCGCCATCAATCCGGTGTTCGAGGGCGTGCGCGCCGGCGATCCCGCCAGCCGCCGCCTGCCGCTCGGCAATCTGATCAATCGCGTGGTCGGTATCGTCCTCGTCGTTCCGTTTCTCAAGCCGCTGGCGGCATTGCTTCCTGGCCTCATCCCCGATCTCGCCAAGCTGACGGCGGCGTTCCACATCGCGTTCAATGTCGGAACGGCCCTGCTGTTCATCGGCCTGCTCGATCCGCTGGCGCGGCTCCTGGAATGGCTGCTGCCCGCGCGCGTTCAGACCGACGATCCTGGCGCGCCGCGCTATCTCGACGACAGCGTGCTCGACACGCCGTCGCTTGCTCTGGCCGATGCGGCGCGTGAGACGCTGCGCATGGGCGATCTGGTCGAGGCGATGTTGCGGCAGGTGATGACCGCGTTGATGACCAACGACCGCCGGCTGGTCGCCGCGGTGGCGCGGATGGATAACGCGGTCGACCGGCTCGACGAGGCGATCAAGCTTTATGTTACCCGGCTCACGCGCGGCGCGCTGGCCGAGGCCGAAGGGCATCGCGCCATGGAGATCATCTCCTTCGCGATCAATCTCGAGCACATCGGCGACATCATCGAGAAGAATCTGAGCGAGCTTGCGGCCAAGAAGATCAAGCGGCAGACGCAATTCTCGCCCGCCGGCGCGGCCGAGCTGGAAGCCATCCACCGGCAGATTCTCGACAGCCTGAAACTCGCCTTTGCCGTCTTCATGTCCGGTGCGCCGGCCGATGCGCGCCGCCTGCTCGACCAGAAGACCGAGATGCGCGCCGCCGAACTGCTGGCGGCGGAGCGGCATCTGGAGCGCTTGCGCGAGGGGCGCCCGGAAACGCTGGAAACCACGTCGCTGCATCTCGATGTGCTGCGCGATCTGCGCCGCATTCATTCGCACATCGTGTCGGTGGCTTATCCGGTGCTGGAGGCGGCCGGCGAACTGCCGAAGATCGCCACCGACAGCGAGCCTGTTCTCGGCGTGCCGGCGACGGAGCGGCCTGCGCGGTAACTTGCGCGGTAAAATACGCTAGCGCACCACGTTGCCGAGGTCTTTCAGGATCGCCGGCAGCACCCCGCTCGCTTCCTTCGCGGAAAAGCCCGGCTGCATGCGCGGATCGTACAGGATCGTCAACATCGCGCGGTCGTAGACACTGAGATAGCCGACGGTGCGGGTCTGGTTCAGCGTCGTGAACGGATTGCTGTCGGCGTGGTTCGACAGGCCGAACGCATGCAGCGTCTCGTGATAAGCGCAGTCGAAGAACACGTCGTCGCCCTGATCGACGATGATGAACACGTCCGCGCGCACGATGGTGCCGTCCGGCCGCGACTTCAGGCTGGTCATGCACTGCGGGTCGGTCTTGGCCACGAAATCGCGCGCCACCTGCTTGCCGAAGGCCTGTTCCATTGCGCCGAGGAAATTCTTTTCGTCGATCAGCCGCACCGTGACATTGGCGTCGTCTTCCGTGTCGGTGAGCTTCGCGTCGAGATGCGGGATCACGCGGGCGAATTCGCGCACCACCGCCTTGTAGCGGTCGCCGCGCGACACGCTGCCCTGATCGAGCACGGCGATCTTCGCCGTCCCGGTGAATTTGCGGATGCCCTTCGGCTTGCCGCCGACCCGCAGATCGGAGCCGAAGGCGAGCGCGAGAAATCCCTTTTCCAGTTCCGCCGGCGTGAACCGGGTGTATTCCGGCGGCGCGTCTTCAGGCGCCCCCGGCGGCGCCGGACGCCGATCGCTCGCCGCATAAGCGGCGGTGGCGCAAAGACCGAAGATGGTGACGAGAGCGACGGTAAGGATTTTCATCATGACGTGCGCTTCTGGCGCACAAGCCCTTCCTGCGAGACGGATGCGACGAGCGTGCCGTCGCGCTGGAAGATCAGCCCGCGCGAAAAGCCGCGCGCGTTCTGCAGGCTAGGGCTGTCCTGCGCGTAGAGCAGCCATTCGTCGGCGCGGAACGGCCGGTGAAACCACAGCGCATGGTCGAGGCTCGCGCCCATGAAATCCGGCTCGAACAGGCTGCGGCCGTGCCGCGCCAGCGCGGTGTCGAGCAGCGTCATGTCAGAGGCATAGGCGAGGATCGCCTGATGGATCGCTGGATCGTCGGGCAGCTTCTCGGTGGTGCGGATCCACATGTTGAAATGGCCGTCGGCGATTTTCTTGCCGCTGTAGCGGTCGTCGACCGGACACAGCTCGATCGGCCGCTCTTTCTCGAAATAGCTGCGCACCGGACCGGGCATCGACGGCAGCAGCGCCTTGCGCATGGCGGCATCGCCGGTGAGTTCTTCCGGCGTCGCGACATTCGGCATGTCGGCCTGATGCGTGAGGCTCGGTTCCTCCACATGGAACGAGGTCAGCATCGAGAAGATGGCGTGGCCGTGCTGGCGCGCGGTGACGCGGCGGGTGGTGAAGCTGCGGCCGTCGCGCAGGCGGTCGACGTCATAGATGATTGGTACGTTGGGGTCGCCCGGCAGGATGAAGTAGGCGTGCAACGAATGTGGTTGCGGCCCGTCGACGGTCCGGATCGCGGCGACCAGCGCCTGCGCGATCACCTGTCCGCCGAACACCCGCTGCCAGCTCGACTTCGGCGAGCGGCCGCGAAACAGGTTGAGATCGAGCTGCTCGATATCGAGGATCGACAACAAATCTTGAACGGGAGTAGCCATCGTTCGCCCTGCGGGAAACGCGGACACGACCATGGATATGGCCATGGAACCGGCCGGCGCGTTTGTGCATGTAGTCATGGCTCCCGGCCGGATGAAAGCAAAATCAGCGCTCCGGCGCGTCGAAGCTGCCGCCGCCGGCGATCCGCGCCGCGAGCGCGAGTACGCCCTTGCGCCCGTCATGATCCGCCAGCCACTCGCTGACGCGACAGGCGGACACCGCATAAAGCCCATCGTCGGCCTGCGCCATCCAGTCACGCCGTGTCTCCGGCAGTGGATCGCGCGTGCGCGCGCGGCAGCGTGCAGCGCCGGTGCCCGGCAGCAGATAGCGCGGATCGTCGGAAACGTTGATCGCCAGACCTTCGTCGAACCAGCGCGGGATCGCGCCGAACCAGACCCGCCAGGCGCCGGCGCGGGCATGCAATTCCACATGCGACAATTCATGCGCGGCGATCACCGGCGTCGTGCCGTCGGGCGCGAGGACCAGCATCCGGTCCAGCATCGCCATGCCGCGCGAACCGCCGCCGCCGAACCGGCGATAGCACTCCGGCGTAGCGCAGATGAAGACCGCCGGATCGGCGTCGAGCGATCCATAGAATTGCAGGACCATCGCGCGCGCCTGCCGCAGTGTCGCTGCCGCGCGTGCCCGGTCCGCGGCCGGCATGGCGGCCTCCACATAAGTGTTGCCGGCGATCGGCGCGAAACCGAAGCAGCGCGGACAGACCAGCGCGCCGGCGAGCGGATAGGCGAACACGAAGCCGATCACGCCGGCGACGAACGCCGCAACCAGCGTCGCAACGATAGTGCCGAAAAGGTGACGCCGGGTCCGTTTCTTCGGGGGATCGCCGGTGCGGTTTGGCATGTTCTGTTTGTGGAGACGAAGTGCTAAAGCTGGACGACACAACGGAGCGTTGGCGTGGCGGAATCAAGGCAACAGACGCAGAAAGCGGAATCGGCCGCGTCTCATGCGGCACGGTGCGATGTGGTGATCGCCGGTGCCGGCTTTGCCGGGCTTGGTCTTGCCATCGCGTTGCGTCAGGCGCTGGGCCGCTCGTTCGCGGTAACGGTGGCCGACCCGACGCTCGGTGGCGCATCGCGCGATGGCCGCGCCTCGGCGATCGCGGCCGCCGCGCGCCGCCTGTTCGAGACCATCGGCGCCTGGGCACCGATGGCGGACAAGGCGCAGCCGATCCTCGACATGGTGGTGACCGACAGCAAGTTGCAGGACGTGGTGCGTCCGGTGCTGCTCACCTTCGGCGGCGAGGTGACGCCGGGCGAGCCGTTCGCGCATATGGTCGAGAACCGCGACCTGATCGACGTGCTGGTCGCGCGCGCCAAAGAGGTCGGCGTGACGCTGCGCGCGACGGCGGTCAGCGATTTCACTGTCGATTCTGCGACGGCCGATGTGACCTTCGCCGACGGCGGGCGCATGACCGCGCGTCTTCTCGTCGGCGCCGACGGCGCTCGCTCGCGGGTGCGCGAACATGCCGGCATCGCCTTCCACGGTTGGGACTACAAGCAGTCCGGCATCGTCACCACGGTCACGCATGAGCGCGATCACAATGGTCGCGCCGAGGAGCATTTCCTGCCGTCCGGCCCATTCGCGATCCTGCCGCTCACCGGACGCCGCTCGTCGCTGGTGTGGACGGAGGAGACGAAAGAAGCGGAGCGCATCGTCGCGCTGTCCGATGATGAATTTCATGCGGAGCTGGAGCGACGGTTCGGCCTCAAGCTCGGCGACATCGCCGCGACCGGCCCGCGCCGCGCGTTTCCACTCGGGCTTTACACCGCGCGCGCGTTCATCGCCGATCGCATCGCGCTGATCGGCGACGCGGCGCATGTGATCCATCCGATTGCCGGGCAGGGCCTTAACATGGGCCTTCGCGATGTGGCGGCGCTGGCTGAAGTGATCGCCGATGCGGCGCGGCTCGGCCTCGATCCCGGTACTTATGATGTGCTGGAGCGGTATCAGCGCTGGCGCCGCTTCGACACCGCGACCATGGGCGTCGCCACCGATGGGCTGAACCGGTTGTTCTCCAATCACTCCGATGCGTTGCGGATCATCCGTGACGTCGGGCTTGGTCTGGTCGAGCGCATGCCGGCGGTGAAGTCGTTCTTCATTCGCGAGGCCGCCGGCATCACCGGCGAAGTACCGAAGCTATTGCGCGGCGAACCGATCTAGGTCGTCGAACGCGGCCACAGCATTGTGCCCGCCCATGGTGAGAGGCTCGCAAGTGCGAGCCGTCTCACCATGAGGCTTCGAGAGGGAGATCGCTTACGACAACGGCACCGCGCTCACATGCGCGGCGAAAGCCGGCCGCGCCGCGATCGTGTCATACCAGCGGCGCGCATGCGGGAGCGGTGGATGGTCCGGCACCAGCGCCCAGTAGCGGTACGCATTGATCGCCACCGGAATATCGCCGTAGGTGAAAGCATCGCCGGCGACATAGGTGGTCCTGGCAAGCTGCGCGTCGAGCATCGCCATCGCGTTGGTGTTCTTCGCGCGCGACGCATCGATGGCGGCGGCAACGCGCTTATCCGGTGCGGTGCGGATCAGACCCCAGAACAGGTCACGTTGCGAGGGCTGGAGCACCGATAGTTGCCAGTCCATCCACATTTGCGCGCGTGCGCGCACTTGCAGGTCGGCCGGCTCCAGCCGGCGATTGTCATCGTGACGCGCGGCGAGATAACGGACAATCGAATTGGATTCCCACAGCGTGAAATCGCCGTCGACCAGCGTCGGCACCAGTGCATTGGGATTGATGGCGAGATACTGCGGGTCTTTGGTCTGTCCGAAGGCGCCGCCGGCATCGATGCGTTCGTTCGGCAGCCCGAGTTCGGCCAGCGCCCACATCACCTTCTGCACGTTCATCGAGTTCTTGCGGCCCCACACTTTGAGCATCGTTGTCATCCGCTGTCAGTCGAGCTTACGGGCTTCTTCCGGCAGCATGATCGGAATGCCGTCGCGGATCGGATAGGCGAGCTTGGCGCTGCGCGAGATCAACTCCTGCCGCGCCGCGTCGTATTCAAGCGTGGCTTTGGTGAGCGGACAGACGAGAATTTCGAGCAGCTTCGGATCGACCGATCTGGTCTTCAAGTCGCTGGTCTCGGTCATCGGCCGCCCTCGTCTGATACTGTTTTATTGCAGCTTGGTTTCGCCGTCGGTGTTCTTCTTGGCAAGCTCGATTTCGGTGACGGCCACCAGAATCTCCGCCCGTGTCTTGAGGTCTTTCGCTTCGAGCAGAGCCTGCTTCTCCGGTGCGCCATAAGGAGACATCATCGCAAGCGCATTGACCAGTGCTTCGTTGGGCGCCTTCTCGATACCGTCCCAGTCGGCCTTGAGATTATTGGCCTCCAGGAATTCGCGCAGCGCCTTGAGCAGCGCGTCGCGATCGACGGCGTCCTCGCCCTTGCGCGGTTCGAAGTCGTCGGAAAACGTATAGGCGACGCGGCATTGCCGATAGGCGGTGGAGACGGTCAACTCCTCTTCGATCGCAAAACGGGCGATGCCGGTCAGCTCTATCAGATAGCGGCCGTCGCCGCTTTCGGCGAGCTGGGTGATACGGCCGACACATCCGACCTTGTACAGCGGCGGTGCATCGCTTGGTCCGGATTGCGCCGGGTCGGGCTGGATCATGCCGATCAGCCGATGCCCGTCGCGCAGCGCATCGTCAATCATTGCCAGATAGCGCGGCTCGAAGATATTGAGCGGCATCTGGCCACGCGGCAGCAGCAGCGCGCCCGGCAGCGGGAACACCGGAATGACATGCGGCAGATCGGCGGGGCCGCGATAATTTGCATTCATCGGCATCGCAACAATCCCAACTTGTCTCTCAGCTTGCACCTCATACGGAGGAGACGGTGCGTCTTGCGCTTCACGCTCAGGCGAACATCAGCGTCGATAGCCGGCGGCGGCCGTCGACTGTCGCCGGATCGGCCGAGCCCCATGCCTCGAAGAACTGCACGAGCTGCTTGCGTGCCGCATCGTCATTCCATTTGCGGTCACGCTTGAAGATTTCCAGCAGATGCGTGGTCGCCTCTTCGCGCTTGCCGGCGGCATTGAGCGCCGCCGCGAGATCGAAACGGGCCTGATGATCGGCCGGATTTGCGGCGATCTTCTGTTCGAGTTCGGTGACTGGTCCGAGTGACTGCGCCTGTTCGGCAAGTTCGATCGCCGCATGCGCGGCGGCATAGGCGGGATCGTTGTGTTTCGCGGCGGGCACCAAAGCCAGCGTCTGCTTCGCCTGCTCAACCGAGCCGAGTTCGAGCTGGCAGCGCGCGAGACCGGCGATCGCCGTGACGTTGTTCGCATCTTCGGCGAGCAGCGCGGCATAGATGTCCGCAGCACCAGCCGCGTCACCGGCGGCGAGCGCTTCCTCCGCAGCCTTGAGGCCGTCGCGTTCTTCCGCGCCGACCGCGCCTTTGGTGAGCCGTTGCAGGAATTCGAGCACCTGCTTTTCCGGCAGCGCGCCCATGAAACCGTCCGCCGGCTGGCCGTTGACGAACGCGATCACCGCGGGGATCGACTGGATGCCGAGTTGCCCCGCCACCTGCGGGTGCTCGTCGATGTTCATCTTGACGAGCTTCACCTTGCCCTTGGCGGCGCGCACGCTCTTTTCCAGAACCGGCGTGAGCTGCTTGCACGGGCCGCACCACGGCGCCCAGAAGTCGACCAGCACCGGCTGACGACGTGATTCTTCCATCACGTCCTTCATGAAGGTCTGCGTCGTGGTGTCCTTGATCACGTCGTCTGCGGGCGCGGCTGCTCCTGCCAGACCCGTCAACGATCCCGGTGTGTCTCCGCCATTCTGCAGCATTGATCCTCGCCGTCCTGCGCTCTGTCGCACTCAATCCGAACCCGGCTGACATGCCGCCGGTGGGCCGTCTGTGTATGCCGGAAACATGGGCATGTGGAACCTAAATTCAATCGTCCGGGTGCGGCGATGATTCGCTGCCGGAGACCGTCTCAATCCGTGGCGGGTGCCCGGTCGCTTCCAGGAACCGGACGAGGTCGTCCCGGCCGATGGTGGTGGTCATGGTGTTGTCGAGCGGATGATAGTTGAGCACGGAATGCTCCATCATCGCCGCGTCGAGCACCACGCTCACCCGGTGCTCGGTATCGTTGATGACGCCAAAAGGTGTCACCGAGCCGGGTCGAACCCCGAGGAGTTCCATCATCAGCTCCGCCGAGCCGAAGGAGAACCGGCCGTTGGCACCGAGTCGCCGATGCAGGCCCTTGAGGTCGATCAGCGCGTCCTCCGAGGCCACCACCAGATAGACCGCCGCTTTTTTGTCGCGCAAAAACAGGTTCTTGGTATGGCCGCCGGGGATTTTTCCGCGCAGATCGCGGGATTCGGCGACCGTGAACAGCGGCGGGTGAGAGACGGTCGTGTGCGAAATGCCGAGCCGGTCGAGGGCGGCAAACAGGTCTTGCGGCGTGGCGGGCATCGGTTGAGGGAGGCTCGGTGAGGTGCAG
>MKWA01000005.1:183600-187813 GCA_001899285.1 Rhizobiales bacterium 64-17 | reverse complement strand
CGACCTTGCCAAGGTCGGGGTCGAGGGTTCGAATCCCTTCGCCCGCTCCAATTTGGCTCTTGATATCAGACGGTTAGACAAAGGCGCCGCGAACCCGCGAGCGCCTTTTTGCTGTGGTGGCCACCCGCAACGGCACCACCCCTATCCTCCTTCCCCCGAACCCTTGCCTCGCCGGCAACGCTGGTATCCCCGGCTCCCCGCACCCGGCCGGGACAACCGTCCTCCCGATGCTGGACTTTATTAGCTCACTGAGCCATTAGATGGTTGCCATTAAAAATGAAAATCGGGGGCAGAATGTTGTTTCGTTCGATTGCTTGTGGGACTGCGGTTGCGGGGCTGATGATGTCGTCGGCTTTTGCCGCGGATATGTCGCGGACGCCGATGCCGACCAAGGCGTTGCCGGTGTCGTCGCCGGCGCCAAGCTGGACAGGCTTCTATCTGGGCGTTGTCGGCGGCTATGGCTGGACCAGGACCAATATCAACGCCGGCGATCTGCGTCAGAACAATGTCGGTGGTCTCACGCCATCCGACATCAATCCGCGCGGCGGCCTGATCGGCTTCAACGTCGGTTACAACTGGCAGGTGGGAAGCGCGGTCTTCGGCGTAGAAGGTGATTATTCCTGGTCGGGCATCAAGAGATCGATGCCCCTGACCATCAACTACAACAACGCGCTCGGCAACATTGCCGCGAACATGAAAGCGGATCTGACGTATATCGCTACGTTGCGCGGACGGCTCGGATATGCGTTCGACACGACGTTGCTGTACGTCACCGGCGGCTTTGCAACCGGCAAGGCATCGGGCCAACTCGATGCCAATATTCTCGGTGCGGCCCTCTCGTTCGGCGATAGCCAGACCCACCGTGGCTGGGTGATCGGCGGCGGCGCGGAAATGATGCTCGCGCCGAACTGGACCGCGAAGGCAGAGGTTCTTTACATCGACCTTACCGAAAGAAAATACGCCATCGGTGGCGGCAATGTCCCGGTCGGAATCGGAATGTCGGTGACGACGGTACGCGCCGGCCTCAACTACAAATTCTGACGATCCGAAATCGGCTTCGACAGGAAAGAGGCGGCCTCGGGCTGCCTCTTTTCATTTTCGGGTCGTTGTCTTCGGTAATGCGGCGAACTTTCACGTCGCGGGCGAGGCTGCACCGTTGCTAGAAACGCGCTGCAAACGACAGGCTGATCGTGCTCCGGTCGCGGGCATTGTTGTAACGGCCACCCCAGGTCGGATTGAACGAAATCACGGTCGTGTAACGTTTCGCGGTCTCGAATCGCAGATCGAGCACGGCGAACTGGCGTCCCTCGTTGATGACCCCGTCATAGGACCAGCCGCTGATGTCGTAGCCGTAGGTAACCGAGGGCGTCATCGTCGTGTCGTCGAAAATATCGGCATAGGTCAACGAGGCGCGCGCTCGCGCGCCATACGCATCGCGACTGACGAAACCATCATTGGTGCATGAGATGTTGGTATATCCGGCGCCGGTGCATTGACCATTGAACGGCACATTGCCGAACACGTCCGAACGGCCGTAGCGCCGCTGGTTGAAGTCGGGGAGATCGTGAACATGCTTCAAGCCGAATTCGCCGCCGATGCTGCTCGATGTCGCGCCGAGAATTCCCGGTCTGATCGCGCGCAGGCCGACCAGGATGTCGGTGACGGCCAGCCGGTCATACGCATTGTAAATGCCGCCGAGGGGAATTGCCGCATAGTCCTGTCTCAGCAGGGTCGGCGCAACGTTTGATGCTGCCGCATTGAGGATGTCGGTGCTGTTCAACTGCACCGGCTGGTTCGGCCGATGCACGATCTCGGCAAAGCCGCTCATTCCTGGGAATTGCGCCTGCACGTTGAAGCCGAACATGGAGATACGTTCGGGATACTGCACGAGATACTGGGGGTTGAGGCCGTCCGGGTCTCCGACGATATAAGGGATCGCGCGTTGCGCTTTCTTTGCGCTGACAAATGGCGTTCGGCTATGATACTGCGCGTAATATGCGCCGAGACGGATATTTCCCGCCGGAGTATAGGTGAGGCCGAGGCCGAACTGCCCTTGATCCGAAGTATCGAGATCGGGCGCGCGCTTGGAAAAATTGCGAGCCGCCATGGATTGCCGGTCGTTCAGGGCGCCACCGAGCACCAGATTGTTGCAGCCGTCGCCGAGATAATCGAGCGTCGAATAGAATGTGCCGCAACCGAACATCTCGGAGGGCTGAAAGCGAAATTGATAGAACGCTTCGAGGCCGATCTGCTGCGTCAGGCCGAAACGTGCGAAGATCGCTGGGAATGGAATGCGCGTTTCATCAGCAACGGCACCGGGCCGTCGCGCCGCTGGCAAGCTCACCGGGTTCAGACTGCTAAGGCCGCCGGCGATACTGGCCGGGGCACCCCACGGCAGGGTTTGATTTCCGACCTTGAGAAAAAGCGGACGTTCGCCGAAAGAAACCGTGCCGTAGATATTTGCGTCAAGCAATCGCGCGCCGCTGGCACCGCTGGTGTTGGTGGAAGCGCCCGGGACATAGCCGTTGGTCACATCGCCCCAGGGCTTGCCGCCGCCGGCCAGGACAGCATCGTGCCAGGCAGAGCCCCGCACCTGCAAACCATAAGACGCATACTTCATCTCGAAGTTGATCAGGGTCTTGAAAACGGTCGAGACCGCATCGCCCTTGCGATAGTTCAGGTTGCCGTCGTCCTGATTGCGACCGCTCGGCGATGTGCCGGCGATCCCAGCCGCGGCGCCGTTCGTCGTGGAAATCAGCGCGGGGTCCGGGTCGCCGGTGCGAATGGTCGTCCCAACACTGACAAGCCCATCGAGCGTCGCATCGGCCGCACCGATGCGGAATGACTCGGCCTCCGATGATCCGGATGCGTCAAGCAACAGAAAGAGCGCGATCAGCGGTGATCGGCTGAGCTGAACAAACATGCTGCGGACTTACGCCTCGACATTCCGATGAGGCGTCGCACGCCAGCTTTGGAAAATCCATCCCCGGCTCGAAAAGCCGTTCGCTTAACTTGCTTGCGCGCAAGGTCGGCCGGCTGTCGCGATTGTCGTCGCGCGATGTCCGATGTGTTCTGTTGGCGCTGCATTGACGATAGTATAAGCTCACTGAGCCTTGAGTGACAAAGCGATTTCGATGAACTGGAGCCTGACCCGGACGATAGCGCGGCCAGCGGTGTGCGATATCAGGGCCGTTGCGATCTGGGTGGTGCTCATTGTCGCAGGGGTTGGATGCTTCGCCTCGCCCGTCTGGCCGCAGAATTTCCGCGAGACCGGTGTCAAGGATAGCCTCTTCCTTGGCACGCAGGCTGACCATTGGCTCGATCGCGACGGCGTCCTCGGCATCGACGCCGTCGCGGCGCCGGACAACGACCGGTTCGTCAAGGCCGATGGCAAGGTGGCCAACTACGGCACCCGACCGACATTGACGAGCGCGCTGTGGCTTCGCGTCCGCATTCCCGCGCTCGCTGCGCGATCACTGCCGCAATGGACGATCTCGCTGAACGAGCCGCGCGCGCGGCAGGTATCACTCTACGTAAAGTCGGGAGACCAGTGGCGGGCGCTGGCCTGGCAGGCGCTGCGGCCCGCCGCTGTTGATCAGGCGGTCATGCGTTATCCCGTCTTCGTCGTACCGGGTGATCTGATTTCCGGCCGGGTCATCTATCTCCGGATTGAATCGCCGTCCTCGTTGCGTGGCATTCTCTGGCTGCATCCGGAAGCATCGTTCTTTAATGCCTATTCCCATGAGGCGCTGCTGTTTGGCGCCCTGTTCGGGATGCTGCTGGCGCTGTTCGTCTATATCGCGGTGTTTGGCATGATCATGCGTGATCCCGCATTGATCAGCCTTGCCGTCTTCATGCTTGCATATGTCGGCTATGCGGTGTCGGATCGCGGCTTTCTCGACACCGCGATCCTGCCGGACGCGACGCTGCTTGCGCGCATGTTGTCGTTTCCAGGGACGTTCGTCATCCATGGCGCGCGGCTTGCGTTCTCGCTCTATTATCTGCGCGTGCCGCAGCATTATCCGAGGATTGCGCTGGCACTGTGGGGCCTTGTCGGTTTGATGGCGCTTGGCGCGTTGCGCGCGATCTGGGAGGTCGCCGTCGACGAGGTCTATTGGGCGCGCCGCGTTCTGCCCTATGCGGGCATTCTCGTCACTGCTGTCACCGCCGCTCTTCTTCTGGTCATGCTGCGGCGGGAATGGCGTCGCGTGCT
>MKWA01000005.1:23787-183591 GCA_001899285.1 Rhizobiales bacterium 64-17 | reverse complement strand
TCTGTGCTGGCTGCCGGCGCTGGCGGCCGGCACGATCCGTGCGGTGTTCGATGCCTATCCCGGCATTGACGCGCACCCGCTGGTGCTGAACGGGACGTATCTGCTGATCGGTCTGTCGCTGCTGATGTTCAGCATTTTCGCTTCGCTCGACCTGCAATATCGTGAGCGCCGGTTGCGCAGCTCGGTGCAGATCAGTGAAGCGCGCTTCCGGAGTTTTGCCGACAGCGCATCCGACAGTTTCTGGGAGACGGATGCGGACGGTACCGTCGTCCACCGGATCGGCCCGGCCAGCGAGGCGCTCGGGCTGCGTCTCGGCGTCGGTATGCTCGATACCTTGAAGCAAGGCGGAGGGCAGGATGCGATCGGCACAGCGTTGAAGGAACGGCATGCCTTCCGCTCGATGGTTGTCGATATCGCGGATGCGGCCGGCCGGACCCGGCACATCGGCCTCAGCGGCGCGCCGGTGTTTCACCCCGGCGGGGGGTTCATCGGATTTCGCGGGATCGCGACGGATCTGACCGAGGATATCGCGCGGCGCAATCGCGATTTGCAGCAGCAGAAAATGGCCGCGATCGGGCAACTCGCCGGCGGCATCGCCCACGAAATCAACAATCTGCTGCATCCGATCCTGAACCTGTCGCGGCGTGTCGCGGCGCAGTTCGCCAGCGGCGACGAGAAGCGCAAGCAGTTGGACATCGTTGTCGATGCCGGCGTGCGCGCGAGCGAGATCGTCGCAGGGATTCTCGCTTACGTCAGGCCTGATATCGGTGACGGAAGCCGGATGCCGTTCCCCGACGCGGTTCGCCGTGCTTCGGATGCTATTCGTCCGATTATCGGCGAATCCATTCGCTACAAGGTGGAGATCGATACGGAGGATGGCCCCTTCGTCGCTGCCGGCGAAGTTCTTCAGGTGCTCAGCAATCTCGTCGCCAACGCGGTTTATGCAACGGGCGGAGCCGGGGCGATTACCGTGTCGTTTGCGGTGTCCGGCGATGACGACAAGCCCTATAGGCTCGTTGTCGCCGATGACGGTAGCGGAATGGACGACGTGACGCGCGAGCGCGCGCTTGAACCGTTCTTCACGACCAAGGAGCCGGGCCGCGGCACCGGTCTCGGACTTTCCATCGTCTACGGGCTGGTCCGCAACTGGCGCGGGACGATCGAAATCGAGTCGCGGCCCGGATACGGCACGCATATCATCATCAGGTTGCCAAGGGGGGAGGCGGCGTCATGAGCAGGGACAATACTCGGGAGGGCCGCAAGGTTCTGGTGATCGACGACATCTCGGGAGTGCGGGAATCGCTGTCGATTGCATTGACGGCGGCGGGCTTCGCTGTGACGGCGCTATCGAACGGCCGTGAGGGGCTGACCGTTCTCGAGCAGGACAACTTCGATGCCGTTGTCACCGACATCTGGATGCCGGAAATGGACGGCCTCAATCTCATCAAGGAAATCCGTGAGCGCCAGCCGGAACTGCGAATCTTCGCCGTGACCGGCGGTGGTCCCAGGCTGTCGATTGAAACCGCCGGCTCGCTGGCATCGGTCTGGGGTGCGGAACGCGTCTTCATCAAGCCGTTCGATGAAGCCAAGCTGATCGATGCCCTGAAGGCACCACCGCACGCGGGCTAATCGGCCGGCGATCGTTTGCCGGCCTTCTCCTGGTTCGGCTCATGCCGCGCGTGCAGAGCGCGCAGAACGGCTTCCAGCGCGCTGGCGAGAACCTCCTTTTCCTTTTCGCTGATCGGCGTGACCGCCGCGGCGACAAGGTTGAGCGGATCGTGCTTGAGCAGCGTCTGGCCGCGTGCGGTGACCTTGATCAATTCCGCGCGTCCCCGGCCGGCCGAGCCTGCTTTCGCCAGCAGGCCCTTGGTGATCAGCGTGCGCACCGTGCGGCTGACGGGTCCGAACGCCAGACCTTGAAACCGGGCCAGATGGATGGCGGTGCAATGGGATGGTTCCGCGTGCGCAAAATAGCGGAGCGCGCTCCACTGGGCCGGGAAAAGCCCCTGATCGAAGCCGAGCGAATGCATCATGCGGGCGCATTGCTCAAGCAACCCGGTCAGGGCGGAGGGCGGAATCGAACGCTTGGCCATCGCTTAGTTATGGGCCTTACCACCGAAAATTTCCAGTGAAGTCAGTCCTTTGGAGGAATGCCGGTAATCCGGAGATTGTTCCGTTATGCCACAGATCTTCATGATCTCGTGACGTGACTTGGCTGGCCGGCTCGACTAGAACCCGCATCGTGCAAAGTGCTTTTGACCGACAAGGATCGATCCTGCGCGGGCCGCGGCTGCGAGCCGCGCTCGCGCTTGTCCTGTCGGTGTGCATGTTGGCTTCGTTCTTTCACTGCTGGAGCGAAGCCGCCAGCGCTGCCCATGCGCCGGCTGCGATGGTCAGTCTGATAAGCGATGGCGGTACCGCCGACGACCACAGCTCGCCCGTGCCGGCCCATGCCGATCATTGCCTGTTGCACGTTGCGGGTGATCTCGTTCGCGACGTTGTCACGGTGCCTGCATTGTTCGGAAGCCGCGCGTTCGGCTTGTGTCAGGATCGTCCGCTGATGCACGTCGTGATGCTGTCGCCGTTCAAGCCGCCAAAGGCGTAAGTCCCGTCTGCGAACCTTGTGTCTCCCGGAGCGGAGGCATTTCCTCATCCTTTGATTTGATCGCTCGTGTGGCATCGTTCGCCCGCGCGCGGGATGGTGCGCATGAACAGGACTGTTATCGCCGCGCTCGTGGCTCTCTGTACGGTAGCTGCTGCCTTCGGTGGCGGGCTTTGGATCGGTCGGCTCTCGCATTCCGATCATCCGCCGGCGCTCGCCGAAGTAAAGCCGCATAGCGACGATGATGGGCACAGTCACAGCAAGACCGATGCTCATAACGATGGTGGCGAGTCAGGCGGAGAGCACGCCGAGGACACGCTGACACTGACCGATCGGCAGATCAAGGCCGCCGCGATCACGCTGCAGCCGGTGGCAACCAACCCGCTACGCGAACACATCCTCGTCTCCGGGGCGATCGCGCCGGATGCGGACCGTGTCGCCCGCGTCGCCGTCAGTCTCACCGGCACGGTATCGGAGTTGCGCAAACGCCTCGGCGATCCGGTTGAGAAAGGCGAAGTGGTCGCGGTGATCGAGAGCCGCGAATTGTCCGATGCCAAGAGCGAGTATCTCGCCGCACGGCTGACCAGCGATCTGCAGCAGACATTGCTGGCGCGGCAGCAGAAACTTTTGGAGCAGAAAGCCGTTCCGGAAAATGATTATCTGCGCGCACGGCTCACCGCGCAGGATGCGCAGATCCGGCTCGATTCCGCGCGCCAGAAACTGCTCGCGCTCGGCCTGCCGGTCGAGGAGATCGAGAAGCTGCCGGAACAATCAGTGGAGAGCCTGCGCAAGCAGGCGCTGCGCTCGCCAATCCGTGGGCGGATCGCCGAACGGCGGGCCGATCTCGGCGCGCTGGTCGGTCGCGAAGGGCAGGAAAGCGAAATCTTTGTCGTGGTCGATCTCGATCGGGTCTGGATCGATCTCGCGTTGTCGCCGTCCGACGCGGCGAAGGTGCGTGAAGGCGCGGCCGTCCGGCTGATTGGCAAGGAACTTGAGAAAAATCCGGGGCTGACGGCGGCAACCATCGTCTTCGTCAGCCCGCTGATCGACAAGGACACGCGTGCCGCGCGGGTAATTGCGGCTCTGCCCAACCCCGATCACGGCTGGCGCCCTGGCACATTCGTGACGGCGGAAATCTTCACCGGAGACAGTACGCCCACCGTGGTGGTGCCGAAGCCTGCGCTGCAAACCATCGAAGGCAAGACTGTCGTGTTCGTGCGCGCCGGCGAGCGGTTCGAGGCACGTCCGGTTCGTCTTGGCCGCGAGGACGACGATCAGGTCGAGATCGTTGCCGGTGTCAAACCGGGCGAGATCATTGCCGTCACCAACACTTTCACGCTGAAAGCTGAACTCGGCAAGCGTAACGCCGCACACGAGCACTGACCGCCATGATCAGGCAAATTCTCGCGCTATCCATCACGCATCGCTGGACCGTGGTCGTCGTATCGCTAGTCGTGGCGGCGCTCGGCGCCTGGGCGCTGTGGCGGCTGCCGATCGACGCGGTTCCCGATATCACCAACAATCAGGTGCAGATCAACACGCTCGCACCGTCCCTATCGCCGACGGAGATCGAGAAACAGGTCACGGTGCCGCTGGAAACCGCGCTGGCCGGCATGGCGGGGCTGGAGAGCACGCGCTCGCTGTCGCGAAACGGCTTTTCGCAGATCACCGCGGTGTTCGATGAAAGCACGAATATCTATTTTGCCCGCCAGCAGGTGAGCGAACGGCTGTCGGAAGCGCGCGAATTGTTGCCGCCGGAGATCGAGCCGCGCATGGGCCCGGTGTCGACCGGACTCGGTGAAATCTATATGTGGACCGTAAGCTTCGACGCCGGAACGCCGGCGCGCGTGGGCGAGCCGGGGCCGCAGCCGGATGGCAGTTTTCTCACGCCGGAAGGCCAGCGGCTGGTGACGCCGGTCGAGCGCGGCGGCTATCTGCGTACCGTGCAGGACTGGATCGTCCGGCCGCAGATCAAGACCGTGACCGGCGTTGCCGGCGTCGATTCCATCGGCGGCTTCGTCAAGCAGTATCAGGTCGAGCCGGACCCGGCGAAGCTGGCGGCGCTTGGCCTGAGCTATGCGGACGTCGTGCGTGCGCTGCAGGAGAACAATGCGAGCCGTGGCGCGCGCTATATCGAGCACAATGGCGAGGGCATCGTCGTGCGGTCCAGTGGCCGTATGCAGCGCATCGACGATATCGCCAATGCGGTGGTCGTCACGCGCGGCGGGACACCGATCCGCGTCGGTGAACTCGGAACCGTATCGATCGGCGGCGAGACGCGCACCGGCAGTGCCAGCGCGAATGGTGAGGAGGTGGTTGTCGGCACGGCGTTGATGTTGATCGGTGCCAACAGCCGGACAGTGTCGCAGGCGGTGGACAAGCGCATGGCCGAGATCATGCGCATCCTTCCGTCGGGCGTTCGCGTGACGCCGGTGCTGAACCGGACGCTGCTCGTCGACGCCACGGTCGCCACCGTGGCGAAGAACCTTGCCGAGGGCGCGCTGCTGGTGATTGCTGTGCTGTTCCTGCTGCTCGGCAACCTGCGCGCGGCGATGATTACCGCGCTGGTGATCCCGCTGTCGATGCTACTGACCGCCATCGGCATGTTCCAGGGCCGGATCAGCGCCAATCTGATGAGTCTCGGCGCGCTCGATTTCGGTCTGCTGGTCGATGGTGCCGTCATCGTCACCGAGAACTGTCTGCGGCTGCTGGCGCAGCGCCAGCATGAGCTGGGCCGGCCGCTTGCCGCCGATGAACGGCTGTCCGTGGTTCAGCGCGCCGCTGAGGAGATGATCCGGCCGACGGTGTTCGGGCAGGCGATCATCATCCTTGTCTATCTGCCGCTGCTCGCCTTCACCGGCGTCGAAGGCAAGATGTTCCATCCGATGGCGCTGACGGTGATGTTCGCACTGATCGGCGCTTTCATCCTGTCGCTGACCCTGGTGCCGGCGCTGATCGCGCTCTGGGTGACGCGACCGGTGCAGGAGAAGGAAAGCCGGCTAATTGTGAGTCTAAAGCGGCGTTACCGGCCGGTGCTGGAGCGTGCCTTGTTGCGGCCGCTCGCGGTCATCGGCAGCGCTGCGCTGCTATTCGTGCTGGCGCTGATGCTGTTCCTGCGGCTCGGTCAGGAGTTCATCCCGTCACTCGACGAGAAGAACCTCGCCATGCACGCATTGCGCATTCCAAGTGCCTCGCTGTCGCAGTCGCAGGCGATGCAGCTTCAGGTCGAGCGCGCGGTGGCGGCGCTGCCGGAGGTGCAACTGGTGTTCTCGAAAACCGGCACGGCGGAAGTGGCCTCCGATCCGATGCCGCCAAATGCGTCGGATACGTTCATCATCCTCAAATCACAGGCGGAATGGCCCGATCCGGCATTGGCGAAGGATGCACTGGTGCGCAAGATTTCGCACGCGGTGTCTGATCTGCCAGGGAATGTTTACGAGTTCACCCAGCCGATCCAGATGCGGTTCAACGAACTGCTGGCGGGTGTCCGCGGCGACATCGCCGTCAAGGTGTTCGGCGACGAGTTCGAGCCGATGCTGCGTGCCGCGAACCAGGTTGCCGGCGTGCTGCGCACGGTGCCCGGCGCTGTCGATGTGAAGGTGGAGCAGGCTGGCGGTCTGCCGACGTTGGAGATCGATATCGACCGCCGCGAGATCGGCCGGCTCGGTCTGAGTATCGCCACGGTGCAGGCGACCATCGGCGCGGCGATCGGCGGACAGGATGCCGGTGTTGTGTTTGAGGGCGATCGTCGCTTCGCGGTGGTGGTGCGCTTGCCGGACCGTACGCGCGCCGATTTCGAGGTGCTGCGCAACCTGCCGGTGGCGTTGCCGTTGGGGACGGCGAGCACGGTGCCGCAGACCGTGCCACTCAGCCGCATCGCGTCGCTGCGCGTGGTCGAAGGCCCGAACCAGATCAGCCGTGAGAACGGCAAGCGCCGCGTCGTCGTCACCGCCAATGTCCGCGGGCGCGACATCGCCTCGGTGGTCGAAGACGCGCGGATGCGGATCGCTGCAGCGGTGACATTGCCGCCGGGATCATGGATTGCCTGGGGCGGGCAGTTCGAGAACCTCGCCGCCGCGCGGCAGCGATTGATGGTCGTCGTGCCGGCGGTGTTTCTGCTGATCTTCCTGCTGCTCGCGAGCGCGCTCGGCTCGGCGCGCGACGCGGCACTGGTGTTCAGCGCGGTGCCGCTCGCGTTGTCCGGCGGCGTGCTGGCGCTGGTTCTGCGCGGCATGCCGTTCTCGATCTCGGCCGGTGTCGGCTTCATCGCGCTGTCCGGTATCGCCGTTCTGAACGGGCTGGTGATGATGAGCGCGATCCGGCAGACGGCACGCGGCGGCATGACTACGCGGGATGCGGTGCTCGCGGGCGCCATGGGCCGGTTGCGGCCGGTGGTGATGACGGCGCTGGTGGCGTCGCTTGGCTTCGTGCCGATGGCGTTGGCGACCGGGACCGGTGCCGAAGTGCAGAAGCCGCTGGCGACGGTGGTGATCGGCGGGCTGATCAGCGCAACCGTGCTGACGCTGGTGGTGCTGCCGGCGCTGATCGTGCGCTTCGGCCGGGTGGCCTCCGCCGCGGCACCTCTCGGCGGTGTGATGTATTCCCAAGGAGAATCAAGGGGCTAGCGGAGCGTTGATTTTCGTCATTGACGTTTGCCGGAAGCTGGTGTCTTTGCCGCGCAACAGCGGCCCCGCGTGGCGGGACCGGTTCTCTCTCCATCTCCGGCGGCGATCATGCGGCACGTTCTGGCGGCGAAGCTTTTGGACGACATGACCCGGCCCGCGCATCGGGGTGGCACGTCCGCTGTGGCTGCGGCGTTCCTGCCGCCGGCGCCGTCCGCCTCGCTGATCCGGCTCGGCGTTCGCCGTGCCGGCCAGCAGCAGCAGGCCCAGGGTGCCCGCCGCGACCTTCTGGTTCGCCGCCGTCAGCTCGGCTGATCGCCAGACCGATCACTCTGTATTGATTGCGATAAGATCGCCGCGCCGATTCGGGCGGGGGATTTTCACGCATGCAGGTCACGACATCGCTGGCGCTGGTCAACGGCACGCATAGCCGTGTCAAGCACACGCGCCACGGCTTCATGCTTTACAATACGCACGATGCCTATGTCGGCCGCTCGCTCGAGCTCTATGGCGAGTTCTCCTACGGCGAGATCGAGCTGTTCGCGCAGATGCTCAAGCCGGGCATGACCATCCTCGATGTCGGCGCCAATATCGGCGCGCACACGCTTTATTTCGCGGAAGTCGCCGGATCGACGGGATCGGTGATCGCGTTCGAGCCGCAGCGGGCCGTGCATCAGATCCTGGTGGCGAATCTCGCGCTCAACGATGTGAGCAACTGCCGCGCGCTGCAGATGGGGGTCGGCAAGGCGCCGGGTCAGGCGTTCATTCCCGCCGTCGATTATGGCGCCGCCGGCAATTTCGGCGGTGTGTCGCTCGGGGACGACAACGGTGCCAAGGGCGAAACGGTCGCGGTGGTGCCGATCGACGGCATCGGTCTCGACCAGTGCCATTTCATCAAGATCGACGTCGAAGGCATGGAGGAAGCGGTGATTGATGGCGCCGCCGGCGTGATCCGGCGCGACCGGCCGGCGCTCTATGTCGAGAACGATCGCCGGGAGAAATCGGAATCGCTGATCCGGCGTTTGCAGGATCTGAACTACCGGCTGTTCTGGCACCTGCCGCCGCTGTTCAACATCGCCAATATCTACGGCAACGGCGTCAACGTGTTTCCCGGCATCGTCTCGATCAACATGCTGTGCCTGCCCGCCGAATCCGTGAACAACGTGACGGGTTTGCAGGAGGTCACGAGCCCGTTCGACTGGCCGCTGACGCAGTAATCTGGTCAGTACCCCGCCGCGCGCGCACCGCGCGTGCGTGTGTCGGCGGCGCCGATCCAACCGCCCTGTTCATCGGACGCGATGGCATTGATCGCGGTCGCGGGCCGCCGCACCACGACCTGATGGCCGCGCTGTCTTAAACCATCGATGATCTCCGGCGGCATCGCCGGCTCGGCCAGCGTTTCGTCCGGCATCCATTGATGATGCAGCCGCGGCATCGTCACCGACGCTGCAACGTCCTTGCCGAAGTCGATCATGCCGACGATCTGCTGCAAGACGGCGGTGATGATGCGGCTGCCGCCCGGCGAGCCGGTGACGAGCGCGACCTTGCCGTCTTTCAGCAGGATCGTCGGCGTCATCGACGACAGCGGCCGCTTGCCGGGGCCGGGGAGATTCGGTTCATAGCCGACGAGACCGAACGCATTGGCGGCGCCGGGCCGCGCGGTGAAATCGTCAAGCTCGTTGTTCAGCAGCACGCCGGTGCCGTGAGCGACGAGGCCGACGCCGTAGCTGAAGTTGAGCGTATAGGTGTTCGATACCGCGTTGCCGTCGCCGTCGACCACCGAGAAATGTGTGGTATTGTCGCCTTCGCGCGGCACCGGAAACGCGCCGGGTGTCGCCGGCGTCGCGCGCTGAGGATCAATGGTGGCGCGTAACGTCGCCGCATAGCGTTTCGACGTGAGGCCCTTGATCGGCACGCTGATGCGATCCGGGTCGCCGAGATAGGCGGCGCGGTCGGCGTAAGCGCGCTTCATCGCCTCGATCATCAGATGCCGCGAGGCCGCGTCGTCCTTCAGCGTGAAGCCTTCGAGGATGTTGAGCATCTCGATCAGGTGCACGCCGCCGGAGGAGGGCGGTGGCATCGAGAGAATGTCATAGCCTCGATACGTGCCGCGCACCGGTTCGCGCAGGATCGCGCGATAGGATTTCAGATCGTCGACGGTGATCAGCCCGCCGGCATTCTGCACGCCGGCGGCAAGTTTTTCCGCGACCGCGCCGTCGTAAAAGCCACGCTCGCCGTCACGCGCGATGGCGGACAGCGTGTCGGCAAGATCGCGCTGCACCAGGGTCTGTCCGGCGCGCAGCCCGCTGCCGTCCGGATTGAGGAAGATCGCGGCGCTCGACGGCCAGCGCGCCAGCCGCGCGGCGAGGCGCGGCAGCGAGTCTGCGAGATCGCCATCAACGGGAAGGCCATCACGCGCGAGCGCGATCGCTGGTGCGATGAGTTGCGCCAGCGTGAAGCGGCCGGAGCCGAATTTTTCGTGGGCCATGACCAGACCGGCAACGGTGCCGGGGATGCCGATGGCAAGCGCGCTGTCGCGTGATTTGCGCGGATCGGGATTCCCCTCGGCGTCGAGGAACATCGCCGGCGTCGCCGCCGCCGGGGCGGTTTCGCGATAATCAATCGTCGCCGGCGCGCTATCCTTGCGATGGATCACCATGAAGCCGCCGCCGCCGATATTGCCGGCGCGCGGATAGGTCACGGCGAGCGCGAAGCCGGTCGCGACCGCGGCATCCACCGCATTGCCACCCTGTTTGAGAATCTCCACGCCGACCTGCGCGGCGCGGCCTTCCTGCGCCACCACCATGCCATGCGCGGCGTGCACTGGCACGACCGGCGGCACCGTTTGCAAGCTCGAGTCGAGCGACGGTGTGCCGAGATTTTGCGCGAGTGTCGGCGCAGTCAGCGCCAGCAGGGCTGAAAGCGCGACACCGAAACCTGAGCGCAGCAATCGCACCGGGCTAGGCAGGATTCGTTGATATCGAATCATCCGTGGCCCGATTTTTCTGTTGAGGGTGATCTTTTCGGAAAACCGGTTCCCACTTTTCCGGATCACGCTTTAACGCGGCCGGCGCGGTTTGCGGATGTATTCGCGGTAGAGCGGCACCCACATGAAGCCGCGGATGCGGGCCTCCAACTCTTCGGCGCTGCAAGCGGGCGCAACGCCGTCGGCTTGCGCCTGCTTGCCGACCGCGAGCGCAACCTTGGCCGACACCTCGCGCAGATCCTTCACCGGCGGCAGCAGCCGCGCGGTGCGGTCGGTGCGTGCCGGCGACAGCGCGGCGAGCGCCTTCGCCGAGGCCATGAACATGGTGTCGGTGATGCGGGTCGCGGCGGCAGCGAGCACGCCAAGGCCGACGCCGGGGAAGATGTAGGAATTGTTGGTCTGGTCGATCGGAATGGTGCGACCTTGATAGGTCGCGGCCGGATAGGGACTGCCAGTGCCGACCAGCGCGCGGCCCTCGGTCCATTCGATCAGCTTCTGCGGGATCGCCTCGCTGCGCGAGGTCGGGTTCGACAGCGGGAAGATCACCGGCCGCGCGACGTTCTTCGCCATGGCGCGCGCGATCTCCTCGGTGAACGCGCCGGGTTGACCGGAGACACCGATCAGCACGGTGGGCTTCGCGTTTTCGATCACGTCGATCAGGTTGATGCGGTTGGCGTCGCGCAGGGTCCAGCCGGCGACATCCTCGCGGGCGCGCAGCAGGAATCGCTGTCCGTCGTGGATGTTGTTCATGCCTTCGATCAGCAGGCCGTCGCGGTCGACCGCATAGAAGCGGCGGCGGGCTTCCGCCTCGGAGAGGCCGTCGTCGATCATCGCCTGCATGATCAGCGAACAGATGCCGGTGCCGGCGGAGCCGGCGCCGAACAGCGCGATGCGTTGCTCGGTCAGTGGTACGCCGGTGACGTTGACCGCGGCAAGCAGCGTGCCGGCGGCGATCGCCGCCGTGCCCTGGATATCATCGTTGAAGGTGCACAGCCGGTCGCGATAACGATCGATCAGCCGGCCGGAATTGGCGCCGGCGAAATCTTCCCACTGCAGCAGCACGTTCGGCCAGCGTTTCATCACCGCCTGAACGAACTCCTCGATGAAATCGTCGTACTCCTGACCGCGCACGCGATTGTGGCGCCAGCCGATATACAGCGGGTCGAGCAGCCGCTCCTGATTGTCGGTGCCGACATCGAGCAGGATCGGCAGCGTCTGTGTCGGATGAATGCCGGCGCAGGCGGTGTAGAGCGACAGCTTGCCGATCGGAATGCCCATGCCGCCGGCACCCTGATCGCCAAGGCCAAGGATGCGCTCGCCGTCGCTGACGACGATCACACGCACGTCGTTGAGGTTCGGCCGGTTGAGGATCTCGGTCATCCGGTGCCGGTTCGGATAGCTGATGAACAAGCCGCGCGGCTTGCGCCAGATTTCGCTGAACCGCTGGCAGCCCTCGCCCACCGTCGGCGTGTAGACGATCGGCAAAAGCTCTTCCATGTGCGAGGTGAGCAGCGCGTAGAACACCGTTTCGTTGGTGTCCTGCAGGTCGCGGATGAAGGCGTAACGCTCGAAGTTGGTCGCGAAATTGCGCAGCACCTTGAGCCGCCGCGACACCTGACCTTCCAGCGAACCGACATTGGGCGGCAGCAGACCGTGCAGGCGGAACGTGTCGCGCTCCGCTTCGGTGAACGCTGTTCCCTTGTTGAACAGGTGATGACGGATAAGGTTGCCGCCCGAAAGATCAGTTTCGATCGGGCCGGAAAAGTCGGGAACGGGAGGAAGTGTCATTGGAAAACGATCGAAGCCTTAGCGCGCTTGCTGATGATAAACGGTGTTGGGCCGCATATCGGTCGCGCTGGCCACGCGATTCGACATGTTGAAGAAGCCGACGACGGCAGAGATATCCCAGATATCGCGATCATTGAACCCCGCGCGGCGCAATCGCTCGCGATCGGGTTCTTCGATCGCCCAGGGCTGCATCGTCAGCCGGACGGCGAAATCGAGCATGGCGCGCTGCCGCTTGTCGAGCCGCGCCGCGCGGTAATTCATCACCATCTGTTCGCCGAGGATCGGATTGCCGGCATATTGCCGCACGGCTGCTCCGTGCGCGGTGAGACAGTAGTAGCAGCGATTTTGCGAGGAGACCGCGACCGCGATCATTTCCCGCTCGAGCTTGCTGAGGCCAGAGGGGCCGAGCATCAAATCGTTGTACATGGCAACGAAGGCTTCGAGCTTGGCGTTGTCGAACGCGTAAGCCAGCAGCACATTTGGTATAAAACCGAGTTTTTCCTCGCATTTGCGGAAATAAGCGAGCATTGCCGGCGACAAGGTGCCGCGCGGCAGATCGAGCGCAATGATCGGTGTGTCGTCAGCCTGCGGCTTCGCCGTATTGGCGATACGTTTTGCGCTGTCTCTGGCGCCGTCCTTGGATTTGCTTTTGGCGGGCGGCGTCGTTGTTTTGCCAAGCAAACGTTTGCCAGGCGCGCGCTTCGCGGACGCCGTCGCGGTTGCCATCGGGTGTCTCCTGTTTATCCCCTGCTGTTTGCCGCGATTGTACACGCTTTGCAAATGGAGAGATATTCCCATCTCGGCCGATCCGGCAGCAAGATCAGCCGGTTAAGTGAGTGCCAGCCATCTGTTGCCAGCTGTGTCACAGTGTGGTCGAAACTATGCTGTTCTCTCGACGCCGTCGGTGAGAATCGTCGAGACTCCGCCGGCATCGAGTCCCACCTCATGCGCCGCCGGGCGCAAGGACATGCCGAGATAAGGCAATCATGACTGACAATCTTGCAGGCGCCGACGAGAGTCGGGCCGCTCGCTCTCTCATCGCTCAAGCCGCACCGCAGACGCAAAACGTCCCGGTCGATTTCACCACAACATTGTTCGGCCGCGCGGCGCCGGAAGATTTATTGCGCTATCAGCCGCAGGAGCTTGCGCAGTTCGCGCAGCAGGCGTGGTCGTTCCTCGCGCAACGCGCGCCGGGCCACGCAGCGGTCCGGTTCGATGAACTGGCACTGCCTGCGTCGGCGTCGGGCGAGCGCCGGGCGGTCGGCATCATCGAGATCGTGAACGACGACATGCCGTTCCTGGTCGACTCGGTGATGGCCGAACTGGCGACGCAAGGTCTGTCGGTGCGCCTCGTCGCGCATCCGGTGTTCTCCGTCGATCGCGACGGCAGCGGCAAGCTGATCGCGTTTCGCGGTGCCGGCGCGGTCAATGGCGCGGCACGCGAGAGCTTCATTTATATCCACGTCGATCCGGTGGCCGATGCGCCGCGGCGTGCGGCCATTGCCGCGGCGCTTGAAGTCGTGCTCGGCGAGGTGCGCGTGGCGGTCGCCGACTGGCGCGCGATGCAGGCGCGCGTCGGGGAGGCGGTGACGCAACTCAAGGACAAGCCGCCGCCGCTGCCGGTCGCGGAAATCTCCGAGGCGATCCAGTTCGTCGAATGGCTGCTGGCCGACAACTTCACGTTTCTCGGCGCGCGTGACTATGCGCTCGCCGGCAATGGCGACAGGCTGGAGCGCATTCCCGGCACCGGGCTTGGCATTCTGCGCGACGAGAGCATGGATGTGCTGCGCCGTGGCGACCAGAAGCTGGAAATCACGCCGGAGATCATGGCGTTCCTCAAGGAACCGAAGCTGCTGATCGTCACCAAGGCGAATGCGCGTTCGCGCGTGCACCGCCGCGTGCATCTCGATTACATTGGCTTCAAGCGCTTCAACGCGCAGGGGCAACTCGCCGGCGAATTGCGCATCGTCGGCCTGTTCACATCGACCGCCTATACGCGCTCGCCACGGTCGATCCCGTATCTGCGCCACAAGATCGCGGCGATCGAGGCGCGCGCTGGCCTGCTGCCGGACAGCCATTCCGGCAAGGCGCTGGCGAATATCCTCGACACCTATCCGCGCGACGAATTGTTCCAGATCGACGAGGACACGCTGTTCGCGTTCGCGGCGACGATGCTGCAACTCGACGAGCGGCCGCGCGTGCGGGTGCTGGCGCGGCGCGACCGGTTCGACCGGTTTGTGTCGGTGCTGGTGTTCATCCCGCGCGAGCGGGCCGACAACCGGTTACGGACGGCGATCGGCAGCTACCTCGCCTCGGTATTCGACGGGCATCTCTCCGCGTTCTACCCGCACTACACCGAAGGGCCGCTGGTGCGTGCTCACTTCATCATCGGCCGGCGCGGCGGCGCGACACCGGACGTGCCGCGCGCGACGCTGGAAAAGGCGATCCGCTCGATCGTGCGAAGCTGGAGCGACGGCCTTGGCGAATCACTCGCCAGCCAGCATCCGACCGACGCGGCGCGCACCTTGTACGAGCGCTACCGCGAGGCGTTTCCCGCCGGCTATCGCGACGACTATCAACCGGCCGATGGCCTCGCCGCCATCCGCGTGCTGGAAGGATTGTCGGCTGACCGGCCGCTCGGTGTCGATTTCCATCATCGCGATGGCGAAGGGCACAGCAGCGTCGGACTGCGCATCTGGAGCCGCGGCCGGCCGCTGCCGCTGTCGGAGCGGGTGCCGGTGCTGGAGAATATGGGCTTCCGCGTCGTCGACGAGCGCACCTATCAGTTCACGCCCCAGGACGCGGAGCCGGCCTGGTTCCACGACATGCTCCTGCAATGCGCCGATGGCAGCGAAGTCGATCTCGACGATGAGACCGCGCGGCTCAAGCAGCGGCTGGAGGCGACATTCCTCGTCGTCATGGGCGGTCACGGCGACAATGACGGCTACAACGCGCTGGTGCTCACCGGCGGATTGATGTGGCGCGACGTGGCGCTGATCCGCGCTATCTCTCGCTTTCTGCAGCAAGCGCAAGTGCCGTTCTCCCAGGACTATATGTGGACGACGTTGCGCAAGCATCACGGTGTTGCCGCCGATATCGTCGCGCTGTTTCACGCGCGGTTCGATCCGCGCACGCAGAATCGCGACAGGCAGGAGGACGAGATCGTCAAGCGGATCGAGGCGGCGCTCGACAAGGTGCAAAGTCTCGACGAGGATCGCATCCTGCGCCGCTTCCTCAACGCGGTACGCGCTGCGCTGCGCACCAATTTCTATCAGCCGGACGAGAACGGCGGGCCGAAGCCGCTGATCGCCATCAAGTTCGAAAGCCGCAAGCTCGACGGGTTGCCGAAGCCGCGGCCGCTCTACGAGATTTTCGTCACGTCGAGCCGGGTCGAGGGCGATCACCTGCGGTTCGGCAAGGTCGCGCGCGGCGGCATCCGCTGGTCGGACCGGCCGCAGGATTTCCGCACCGAGGTGCTGGGTCTCGTCAAGGCGCAGCAGGTGAAGAACGCGGTGATCGTGCCGGTCGGCTCCAAGGGTGGCTTCGTGCCGCGCCTGCTGCCGGCGATTGCCGCCAAGGGCAAGCGTGAGGAGGTCCAGGCCGAAGGCACGGCCGCCTACAAGCTGTTCATCGACGCGCTGCTCGACATCACCGACAATATCGCCATCGACGGCACCATCGTGCCGCCGGACAATGTGGTGCGGCATGATGGCGACGATCCCTATCTGGTGGTCGCCGCCGACAAGGGCACCGCGACGTTCTCTGACACGGCGAATGCGATCTCGCGCGAGCATCACTTCTGGCTCGACGATGCGTTCGCCTCCGGCGGCTCGGCCGGCTACGACCACAAGGTGATGGGCATCACCGCGCGCGGCGCGTGGGAATCGGTGAAGCGGCATTTCCGCGAGATGGACGTCAACATCCATGTAACGCCGTTCACCTGCGTCGGCGTCGGTGACATGTCGGGTGACGTGTTCGGCAACGGCATGCTGCGCGAGAATACGACCAAGCTCGTCGCCGCGTTCGACCATCGCGACATCTTCATCGATCCGTCGCCGGACCCGCAGGCGAGTTTCGCCGAGCGCAAGCGCCTGTTCGATCTGCCGCGCTCGAGCTGGCAGGACTACGACAAGGGGCTGATTTCCAAGGGCGGCGGCATCTATTCGCGCTCGCTCAAGGAGATCGAACTGTCGCCGGAAGCGCAAGCGGTGCTCGGCTTCGCACAGGCCCGCGCTACGCCACAGCAGGTGATGAGCGCAATTCTGAAAGCGCCCGTCGATCTGTTGTTCTTCGGCGGGATCGGCACCTATATCCGCGCATCGTCGGAGAGCGACGATGCGGTGGGCGATCGCGCCAACGATGCGATCCGCATCGCCGGCAAGGAACTGCGCTGCAAGGTGGTGGGCGAGGGCGCCAATCTGGGTATGACCCAGCGTGGCCGTATCGAGGCGGCGTTCGCTGGCCGGCGGCTCAACACCGACGCCATCGACAACTCCGCCGGCGTCAACACCTCCGACGTCGAGGTCAACATCAAGATCGCGCTGACCCGGCCGGTGCATGACGGGCGGCTGACGATGGAGTCCCGCAATGCGCTGCTCACGGAGATGACCGACGAGGTCGCCCGCGTCGTGTTGCGCAACAACTACTTGCAGACGCTCGCGCTTTCGCTCGCAGCGCGGCGCGGCATGGAGGACGCCGGTTTCCTGCAGCGGTTGATGCAGACGCTGGAGACCGCGGGTCATCTCGACCGCGCGGTGGAATTCCTGCCCGACGACGTGGAGCTGGCCGACCGTTTCGCGCGTGGCGTCGCGTTCACGCGGCCGGAGCTGGCGGTGCTGCTCGCTTACGCCAAGCTGACGCTTTACGAGGAGCTGATCGATTCGCCGGTGCCGGACGACCCTTATCTCGGCCGCGAACTCGGACGTTACTTCCCGCGCGAGGTGACGGAGCGTTACCCCGACGCGCTCGAACATCACCGGCTGCGGCGCGAGATCATCGCCACGCAACTGGCGAACTCGATGATCAACCGTGGTGGTCCGTCGCTGATCGTGCGCATCGCCGACCAGACGGGCGCCGATGCGGCGCGCATTGCGGCGGCGTTTGCCGCGGTGCGCGACAGCTACGAGATGCCGGAGTTGAACGACGAGGTGAATGCGCTCGACAACAAGGTCAAGGGCGGGGTGCAACTCTCGCTCTACGCGGCGATCGAGGATCTGCTGCTGGACCGGCTGGTCTGGTTCCTGCGCAATGTCGATCTGTCGCGGGGCCTTGCCGAGATCGTCACCCACTATCACGACGGGATTGCCGGCGTGGCGGGCGCGCTCGGTCACGCGCTGCCGGAGGCGGCGTTGCGTGAGGTCTCGACGCAAGTCGAAGCCTATCGCAAGGCCGGCGTTCCCGATGCGCTGGCGCTTCGCTTCGCCAGCCTGCCGTTGCTCAAGGCCGCGCCGGATATCGTGCTGGTGGCGGAGCGCGCACAGCAGCCGCTGGCCGATGTCGCCGCGACCTATTTCGCGGCGCAGGCATTCTTCCGCATCGACCAGATCGAGCAGGCGGCGCGCAACGTGCCGGTCGGCGATTATTTCGATCGGCTGGCGCTCGACCGTGCGCTCGACACGATCGGCGAAGCGATCCGGCGTCTCACCGCCGCAATGCTCGGGCAAGGCTCAGGTGCTGGCAGTGGCGCCGCCGCGGTCGCGGCCTGGGTCGAGGCGCATCGCGAGAACGTCGATCGCGTGCGGTCGTCGATCGATCAGATCGCCGGCTCGGGCCTCACGTTGTCGAAACTATCGGTGGCGGCGAGCCTGCTCGCCGATCTGGCGAAGACCTGATCCGCCTCATGGTTCGAGACGCGATCCCATAGCGCGTCAAAGACGCGCGTAAACGCGCTGTTGGGATCGCTCCTCACCATGAGGCTGATAGCTAATGCCGGAAATGCCGTGTGCCGGTCATCACCATGGCGATGCCATGGTGGTCAGCGGCCCTGATCACCTCGTCGTCGCGCATCGAGCCGCCGGGCTGGATCACCGCCGTCGCGCCGGCCTCGATCGCCACCAGGAGACCATCCGCGAACGGGAAGAAGGCGTCGGACGCCACCACCGAGCCCTTGGTCATCGGCGTGGCGAGTTTCGCTTCGGCTGCCGCGTCCTGCGCCTTGCGCGCGGCGATGCGCGCGGAATCGACCCGGCTCATCTGCCCGGCGCCGATGCCGACGGTGGCGAGGTCTTTTGCATAGATGATGGTGTTCGACTTCACATGCTTGGCGACGCGGAAGGCGAAGCGCAAATCGCGCAGCTCCGCGTCGGTCGGCGCGCGCTTCGTCACGGTGCGGAGCGTCATGTCGTCGACCACCGCGTTGTCGCGCGTTTGCACCAGCAATCCGCCGGCGACCGACTTCACCGTGAGGCCGCGCTCGCGTGGGTCCGGCGTGCCACCGGCGATGAGCAACCGCAAATTCTTCTTCGCGGCGACGATCGACACCGCATCGTCGGAGGCCGCCGGCGCGATGATGACCTCGGTGAAAATCTCGACCACCGCGCGCGCGGTCTCGGCGTCGAGCGGCCGGTTGAACGCGACAATGCCGCCGAATGCCGAGGTGGTGTCGCAGGCGAGCGCGCGGCGATAAGCTTCCACCAGTGATGTGCCTTCGGCCACGCCGCACGGATTGGCGTGCTTGACGATGACGCAGGCGGCGGTGCGCGCCGGATCGAATTCGGCGATGCACTCATAGGCCGCGTCGGTGTCGTTGATGTTGTTGTAGGAGAGCTGCTTGCCCTGAAGCTGCGTCGCGGTGGCGACGCCGAAGCGCTGGTTCGGCGTCCGGTAGAACGCCGCGCTCTGGTGCGGGTTCTCGCCGTAGCGCAACGCTTCCGCGAGGCGTCCCCCAAAAGCACGATATGTCGGCGCGTCGTCCTTGAGCGTCGCCGCGAACCAGTTGGAGATCGCGGCGTCGTAGGCGGCGGTGCGCGCATAGGCCTTGGCGGCGAGCTTCTGCCGCAGCGTTAGTGTCGTCGCGCCGTCATGGGCGTCGAGATCGGCCAGCACGGCGGCATAGTCGTCGGCATCGACCACCACGGCGACGTCGGCATGGTTCTTCGCCGCGGCGCGGATCATTGCCGGACCGCCGATGTCGATGTTCTCGATGCAGTCGTCGTAGCCCGCGCCGCGCTCCACCGTCGCCTCGAACGGGTAGAGATTGACCACCAGCAGGTCGATGGCACGGATGCCGTGCCTCTGCATGGCCGCCTGATGCTCGGTGTTGTCGCGGATGCCGAGGAGCCCGCCATGCACCTTGGGATGCAGCGTCTTCACCCGGCCGTCCATCATCTCCGGCGAGCCTGTCAGTTCGGCGACGTCGATGACGTTGAGCCCCGCGTCCTTGATCGCCTTGGCGGTGCCGCCGGTGGAGACCAGTTCGACGCCACGCGCGGCGAGCGCCTTGGCGAGATCGATCAGTCCCGTTTTATCGGAAACCGAGAGAAGGGCGCGGCCGATGCGGCGGAGGTCTGTGCTCATGGTTGTATCATCGCTGTTGTTGGGCAGCGGGGTAGCACAGCCGCGCGGACCGATAAAACCAGCCAAACGACCGATCCCCGTATTTCGCGGTTATTACAGCGGCAGTTCCGGCTCATCCGGGTTGGGCGCGGCGCCGGAGGGCGTGCGCGGCAGATGCGAAATCTGCCAGCGGACCTGCGGGTTCTCCCGCGCATGGCCGTAAATGACGATCTGCACCGTGCGTCGCGGCCGGTCGGCGCCGGCGAGGAACACGCTTTCCTCGATGTCCACCGCGTGGTGATCGGCGCTGAAGGTCCAGCCCTCGCGGTCCGGCATCACCAGGATCACGCTCTTGCCGTCGCTGAGGCGGTTGGCCTTGGCGGACGGGTGCAGATGGAAGCGCACCGCATATTCGTCCGGCGTGTTCGGCGCAATCGCGTCGCCATAGGGCGGCGTGAACGTGTCCTCGCCGTTGAGCCGCTCGCCGTCGGGCGAGAGCGTCAGCACGCGGGTGTGCACGATGCCGAAATCCTTGGCGTAGCCGTCGTGCAGCATCTGCAGGCGGATACCGGCATCGGTGTCGTCGCGGTGCGATTGCACGTTATGCGGACCGCCGATGATCGGCACGCCGAACAGCAGATTACGGAACGGTCCGGACTCGCCGAAGCTCGATGACGAAGTGTCGTTGAGCGTCACGGTGGAATGCGCCGCGGTGGCGCGCGTCACCTGCCGCCAGGTCTCGCGGCCGACAGCGGGGACGCCGCAGTTGACGATCAGCCGGTGTTGCCGCCACGACAGTTCGAACGACAGTGTGCCGGCATGCGCTTCCTGGCTCAACGCCGCCGGTGGCGGCTTGCCGACATCGGCCAGCACCACGGCGTCGCCGGCTTCGAGCCGCTGATAACCGGAATGCGGCGCGCTCGACACCGGATTGCCGCGCGCATCGTCATAAGCGAGCACCGTGGCGTTGAGGTCGGCGGCGGTCGGTCCCATGCCGTTGAACAGCGCGGTGTTGCCGTCGCCGTGCCGGAAGAAGCGTAACATCGGCATCATCCGGTCGATGGCATTGCTCAGCGATTTCGGCACCGGTAATTGCCGCGCGTAGAACGCCTGCCGCAGTGGCAACAGGTCGAGCATGATATCGACCAGCGCGCCGGGATTGCGGCTGACATGGCCGCCGTCCGGGAGAATCTGGCGGTCGAGTTCGTCGGAGAGGCGGCGCGCGGCGTTGCGCAGCTGCTTCATCTCGCCCTGCATGCACAGTGCCGCATAAGCGAGTGCGATCGCGGCCTGCAAGCGGGGCTGGCCGTCGCGCGTCTCCTTGAACACCGCGCGCAGGTAGCGCACCTGCCGCGTCAGGCTGCGCAGGAAGCGGCGATAGAACCGCGCGTCGGTCTCGGTGAGTACCAGCGGTGCCTGCGACATCCACGAGATGGCGCGACGCGACAGCACGTCGGGCCGCCAGGCGATGCCGTTGCCGGAGCCTTGCAGCGCGATCCAGTCGTCGATCAGCGCACGCGCATTGGCGCGGGTGATGGCGCTGTCGCCGGCGCGCAGATGCCGGAGCCAGCCGAAGCCGTGCAGCATCGCTGCCCATTCCTCCGACGGCGCGGCCATCTCGAACGGCGAGCGCTGGTCACAGATCACGACCTTGCCGGCGAAGGCGAAGCGGCCGGCGTAGATTTCCGTGGCGCGCGTCGCGTCGGCGGTGCGCAGATCCTGCGGGGCGATGACGAGGCGGTCGGTCTTGCTCGGCGTGAAGCGCCAGCGCAGCAGCGGATGCGTCGCGAGCCGGCTCGCTCCCGCGCGCAGCATGCGCGTCGCGACCAGCGCGGAGAGCCTGATCCGTTCCGCCACCGATCGTCGTTCCAAGATGCCCCCGTTGCCGCCGCTTCGCCGCCCCGGCGAGAGGAGAAGTCCGCTGCCAAGATACCGGAACGCCCGCCGCCCGGCCAATCTTTGCCGGTTTTCGCAGCGGAGGGGGTGGAAAACGCCTCAGAGGAGGGTGAGCCGCGCGCAGAAAAAGCCGTCGAGACCGCCCCAGCGCGAATCAGTGTCAGGCGTGTCGCCAGACGGGGGTGCGGGCAAATGATGCGGCAGGGTCCGCAGGTCGCCATCCGGACTGATCCACGCCGCGTGACCGGCGACCTCGTCCGGTTGCAGCGGACGCCGTGTCACGCCGGGATTGCGAGCCAGCAGCGCGGCGATCTGCGCTTCACCCTCTTCGTGCTCCAGCGAGCAGACACAATAGATCAGCGTGCCGCCCGGTCGCGTCAGCGTCACCGCGCGGTCGAGCAGGCGCGTCTGCAGTTCCGTCAGCTTGGCGATGTCGGCGTCGGACTTGAGATAGGGAATGTCAGGATGGCGGCGGATCGTGCCGGTGGCCGAGCATGGCGCGTCGAGCAGCACCGCGTCGTAGTCCGCACCGATCTGCGCGGCGTCGAGGTCGAGCGCATCGCCGGCAACGGTGGTTGCGGCGAGGCCGAGCCGCGTCATGTTCTCGGTGAGGCGTTTCAGTCGCGCCGCCGAGCGATCGACGGCGGTGACGGTCGCGCCGGCCTGCGCCAGTTGCGCAGTCTTGCCGCCGGGCGCGGCGCACAGGTCGAGCGCGCGCTTGTTCGTGAGATTGCCAAAGAAGCGCGCCGGCATCGCTGCTGCTGCATCCTGCACCCACCACGCGCCGGTGTCGTAACCGGGTAGCAACGACACCGGTCCGTGCACCAGCGTGCGCACGCTGCCGGTCGGCAGCACGCGGCCGTGCAAACGTGTTGCCCAGTTTTCCGGCTGATCCTTGACGGTGAGATCGAGCGCCGGCTCCTGACCGTTGGCGGCGGCGATGGCGTGCGCTTCGTCTGCACCATAATGCGCGGTCCAGCGCGTCATCAGCCAGGCCGGCGTGTCGAGCGTGGTCGCGTCGGTGTCGGCGATCATTGTCGCACCGTCGCGCGTGATCCGCCGCAACACCGCATTGACGAGACCGACATAGCGCGCGCCGCGCTTGTCCGCTTGCGCGAGCCGCACGGCAAGATCGACCGCCGCATGATCCGGCACGTCGAGCCAGAGGATCTGCGCGGCGCCGACCATCAGGATCGTTTCGATGCGCGGTGCGTCGGCCGGACATCCTTTATCGAGACAGAGCGCAAGGAGATGCCGCAGCGTGCCGTGCCGGCGCAGTACCGTCGCGACCAGCCGTCGCGTCAGCGCGCGGTCGCGGTCGGTGAGCGTGGCAAGGCCCGGATGTGCGTGGCGTCCGCCGAGCTGTTCGTCGAGCGGCGTGCGCCGGCGCAGCACGCCGTCGACGATGTCGGCGGCGATGCGGCGGGTGGCGAGGCCGGGAACTTCAGGGCTCGGGGCGGGATTTGAACGGGGCATTCAATGACGTGTGACACAAATCCGATGGGGTCGGACAGGTAAGAAACAAAGGAACACGGTTGCGGTGGACGCGTTGATCTCACCGAGAGGGAGCGATCAGGCATTAGCGATGAAAAACGTCACCTTCATGATCGCCGCGGCCGGGCTGACATTCCTTGCCCTTCCGGCGCAGGCGTCCGCGCCGCTCGCCCCGCGTGGGGATTCGCCGCTGACGCTGGTCAGCGACCTGCCGCTCGCCAGCCCGGACAACCGGTTCGCCGCGCTGTCGCCGCTGTTTGCGTCCGGCGTGTCGCGGACCGGCGGTCCCGGCTCGTTTTATGCGCCGGGGGCCAGCCCCCGCTGTGAAATCCGGATGCGCCGGGTGCAGGGCCGGGTGTTCCAGAGCTGCGAATAGTCTTCCTATCCAAAATTTCAATTGCAGGTTGTGTTATTGCTCGCATAGATTGTATCTATGCGAATCGCCTCGTATCCCGCCGATAGCCCCCGGTCTCGCCGGATCGGTCTCTCGATCCGGCTGACGACCCAACTCGCGGTCTTTGTCGGGCTGGCGATGGCGTTCGCGGCCGGCGTCGGAGCCGCGCCATGGATCAAGCCCGCTGCGCCGCCGGTGGAACGTCGGGCTCCGGCTTCGCCGCCGTCCGTTGTGCCGGGCGCGCATCCCGCCGATCTCGTCCGGGTGATCGACGGCGATACCCTGGAGGCGCGGGTGCATGTCTGGCCGGGCATGACCATCGCCACGCGGGTGCGGCTGCGCGGCATCGACGCGCCGGAACTGCGGGCGCGCTGTGGCCGCGAGCAGATGGCGGCGCAGGCGGCGCGCGATGCGCTGGCGAAACTCGTCGCCGATGGCCGTCTGTCGGTGTCGCGGATCGGTCCGGATAAATATGGTGGACGCGTCGTCGCCTCGGTCGCGACCGCGCAAGGCGAGGATGTTTCCGCGGCGCTCCTGCAAGCTGGCCTTGTGCGCCGCTACGGCGGCGGCCATCGCGCCTCGTGGTGCGACTAGATTGTTGGCGTGATTAGGGGAGGACGTAGACCTGCGTCCCGAGCCCGGCGACGCGGTAAAGCTCCATCACATCCTGATTGTACATGCGGATGCAGCCATAGGAGACAAAGCGGCCGACCGACGCTGGATTGTTGGTGCCGTGGATCGCATAGCTTCCGTAGTCGAGCGCGAGCACCGCGACACCGAGCGGATTGTTCGGCGCGCCGCCGGGAATAACGCGCGGCAGATGCGGGCTGTCGCGCCGCACATCGGGCGGCGGCGCCCAGGCCGGATTGATCTGCTTGCTGTAGACGCTGGCGCGGCCGGACCACGCCTTGCCGGCGCGGCCGACACCGACCGGATAGCGCCAAGCCATGCCGGGCGCGGCGACATAGTAGAGATGCCGCTCATTGGTGCGCACGACGATCGAGCCGACCGGATAGCCGCGGAACATCACGGTCTCGCGCGCGGCCACAGGCGCCGCCGTCAGCAGCGCCGCAACCAAAGCCACGACGGCAGCAACAACAGCAAGAGCGAGCGTGGGAAAGCGCGGCATTTTCATGCGGGGAAAATAGCGACGCATCGCGCCGCGCGCGGCAACAGCCGTGGATTAACGTAAACACCGCCGGTCCATGCGTCTTTTGCTGCTTGCGGGCGCCTTACTGGGCGCGGGCAAACAATCCGTCGAGCGTCTTCGGCAGGTCCTCAAACGTGTCGATGGTGGCGTCAGCCGCAATTCCGGCGCGTGATGCGCCGCCATAGCCGTAGCGCGCGAAGATCGTCGCCACGCCCGCCGCGTGGCCCGCGATCAGATCGTTGGCATGGTCGCCTACCATCGCCGCGCGGCGCGGGTTGCCGCCGACCGCATGCAGCGCCGCGATCACCGGTCCAGGATCGGGCTTGCCGACCGGAAAGCTGTCGCCGCCGAACACCGCCGCGAACCGTCCGTCGAGGTCGAGATCGGCCAGCAGCCGGCGGGTGACCGCGTGCGGCTTGTTGGTGCAGATCGCCAGGGCCCAGCCGTCGCGCCGCAGACGATCGAGCACGGCGGGAACGCCCGGATAGGGCCGCGTTCGCGCGCCGGCATCGGCTTCGTACAACTGCAGAAACCGGCGCAGCAGCGCGGTGAAATCGTCCGGCACTCCGCCGGTGGCCGTCAGCGCACGCTGAAGCAAAAGCTTCGCGCCGTCGCCGATCATCGATCCGACCGTTTCCCGGTCGAGCGCGGAACGGCCCAGCGGACGCAATGTCTCGTTCAGGACTGCCTGCATGTCGTCGAGGCTGTCGACGAGCGTCCCGTCGAGATCGAACACAATGGCTGGCTTCGCTTCGGCTGGCTTCACGTGGTGTGGTCCTGAATGATGCAGCGATCCGCCGGAGCATCGGCTGGCGATACATTGCCATGGCGGGATTTGTCTGCAACTTTTCGGTTCCGAACCTCTACCGAAAAACCCGACGAGGATGATTCCATGTCGTATGTCTCCGGTATTGCTCTCGCCATCGTCACGCTGTTGGCCTCGACGTTGTCGGCACTGTCGCAGACCGCGTCGTGGCCGACCAAGGCGGTTCACTGGACCAATACCGCCGCGCCCGGCTCGTCCGGCGATATCATGGCGCGCATCGTCGCCGACCGGCTCGCCGCGATGTGGGGGCAGCCGATCATCCATGACAACCGGCCGGGCGCCGCCGGCAATCTCGCGGCGCAGGCGGCGGCGCGGTCGGAGCCGGACGGCTATCACTTCTTCTTCGCTGTCGCCTCGACGCTGGCTGTGAACCCTTACACCTTCGCGAGTTTGCCGTTCGATGCCGAACGCGATTTCGTGCCGGTCGTCATGATCGGTTTCAGCCCGTTCATGTTCGCGGTAAACCCGGCCGTGCCGGTGAACACGATGGCGGACCTGATTGCACTCGCCAAGAAGCAGCCGGGCAAGCTGTCCTATGCGACGTCCGGCATCCGTAATCTACAGCACATCACCGGCGAGATGCTGAAGCTCAAGACCGGCATCGACATTCTCAACGTTCCGTATCGCGGCAGCCCGTTCGCGGCCAACGACACGATCGCGGGACGCACCGAGGTCTATATCGACAGCGTGCCGGCCATGTCCGCGCATATCGGTGGCGACAAGCTGCGCGTCATCGCCGTCACGTCGAAGACGCGCCTTGCCGGCTACGACAGCATTCCGACCGTCGCCGAAACCGTACCCGGTTTTAGCCCGTCAGGATGGTTCGCGCTGGTGGCGCCCACCGGCACGCCGCCCGCGGTGCTGGCGCGTGTGAACAAGGATGTGAACACGGTGCTGGCGCTGCAGGAGGTAAAAGACCTGTTGAAGCGCTATGCAGTCTTCAACGGCGGCGGTTCGCTGGAGGAGGTTCAGGCTTTCATGCGCGCCGAGCGCACCGCATGGGGCGATGCGGTGCGCGGCGCCGGGATCAAGCCGGAATAGCGCGCCTCGCAGAAAAGCAAAAGCCGCCCGCGGTTGCAGGCGGCTTTGCCGATCCGAAAAATACTTTACGCTTTCTCGGTCGCTTTCTTGTTCTGGCGATTTTTCACCAGATCGTCGACCACGGCGGGGTCGGCCAGCGTCGTGGTATCGCCGAGGGCGCTCGGCTCATCCTCGGCAATCTTGCGCAGAATGCGGCGCATGATCTTGCCGGAGCGGGTCTTCGGCAGACCCGGCGCGAACTGGATCAGATCGGGCGAAGCGATCGCACCGATTTCCTTGCGCACCCACTGCACCAGCTCCTTGCGCAGTTCTTCGGTCGGCTGCACGCCGGCCATCAAGGTCACATACGCGTAGATGCCCTGACCCTTGATGTCGTGCGGATAGCCGACGACGGCGGCTTCCGACACATTCGGGTTAGCCACCAGCGCGCTTTCGACTTCCGCCGTGCCCATGCGGTGGCCGGACACGTTGATCACGTCATCGACACGGCCGGTGATCCAGTAATAGCCGTCCTCGTCGCGGCGGCAGCCATCGCCGGAGAAGTACTTGCCCTTGTAGGTCGAGAAATAAGTCTGCTCGAACCGTTCGTGGTCGCCATAGACCGTGCGCATCTGCCCCGGCCAGGAATCGGCCATGCAGAGATTGCCGGTGCAGGCGCCGTCCAGCACCTTGCCGTCGGCATCGACGATCTGCGGCTGCACGCCGAAGAACGGCAACGTCGCCGAACCCGGCTTCTGCGCGATCGCGCCGGGCAGCGGCGAGATCATGATGCCGCCGGTCTCGGTCTGCCACCAGGTGTCGACCACCGGGCAACGGCCGTCGCCGACCACGCGGTGATACCATTCCCACGCCTCCGGATTGATCGGCTCGCCAACCGAGCCGAGCAGCCGCAGCGATGCGCGCGAGGTCTTCTTCACCGGCTCGTCGCCGGCCTGCATCAGCGCGCGGATCGCGGTCGGTGCGGTGTAGAAGATGTTGACCTTGTGCTTGTCGATGACGTCCCAGAAACGAGACATGCTCGGATAGTTCGGCACGCCCTCGAACATCAGCGAGATCGCGCCGTTGGCGAGCGGTCCGTAGAGAATGTAGCTGTGACCGGTGACCCAGCCGACGTCGGCGGTGCACCAGTAGATGTCGCCGTCGTGATAGTCGAACACGTATTTGTGGGTGACGGCGGCGAACAGCACATAGCCGCCGGTGGTGTGCAGCACGCCCTTCGGCTTGCCGGTCGAACCTGACGTATAGAGAATGAACAGCGGATCTTCCGCGCTCATGTCCTCGCACGGGCAGTCGGCCGGCACGCCCTTGGCGAGTTCGTCGTAATAAGCGTCGCGGCCCGCTTTCATCGCGACGTTGCCGCCGGTGTGGCGCACGACGATGACGCTGGTGACGCCCGGCGCCTTCTCCAGCGCCGTGTCCACATTGGCCTTGAGCGGAATCTTGCGGCCGCCGCGCAGGCCTTCATCGGCGGTGACGACGACGGTAGACTTGCAATCATCGATGCGGCCGGCAATCGAGTCCGGCGAGAAGCCGCCGAAGATCACCGAATGGATTGCGCCGATGCGCGCGCAGGCGAGGATCGCCACCGCGGCCTCGACGATCATCGGCAGATAGATGGTGACGCGGTCGCCCTTCTTGACGCCCTTCGATTTCAGCGCATTGGCGAAGCGCGACACCTGCTCGTGCAACTGCTTGTAGGTGACGGTCTTGCTGTCTTTCGGGTCATCGCCTTCCCAGATGATGGCGGTCTGGTTGCCGCGCTTCTCCAGATGACGGTCGACGCAGTTGTAGCAAGCGTTCAGCCGCCCATCTTCGAACCATTTGATCGAGATGTTGCCGGGCGCATAGGAGGTGTTCTTCACCTTGGTGAAGGGCTTGCTCCAGGTCAGCAGCTTGGCCTGCTCGCGCCAGAAGCCGTCCGGGTCTTTCACCGAGGCCGCGTACATCTCCTTGTACTTGGCCTGGTCGATGAAGGCTTTGGCCTTCCAGTCCGCGGAAACCTCATACACCTTGTCCGACATCGCTTTCTCCCTGCTCGCGCCCTCTGACGAGGCCGCCGGCGTCGATCCGGCCTGTTGGCCGTTCATTATCCGGCATTATGCGCTGCAGCCTTGACCGCGGACAAGGCACGCCAATGTCCCACTTTGGTGGTGGCGGAGTGTGGCCGGTTGTCGGCGGAGGGGTGGTCGCGACGGCCGCGCTCTGATGCGCAGGGGAGGGTCACGCACCCATCCGCGCGACCGTCGCCGACCTGTCACTTCCGGACAGGCTCATGCTCCGGCGACCGGTGTGCCGCTGTTGAAAGCGCACGCCGATCGGCTACGGGCCTGAGCGATGTCGGAAGGTGCGCGGCAGAACCGCGCCGAACCGGTGAGATGGTGTCGTTTGCCGCGAAGTCAAGGGCCGGCGCGACGTGCGCTTATGCCCGGACTCACGGACCCCAAATTACGGACCCCATGCGCCGACCACGGCGCCGATGATCACCAGCACGCCAAGCCAGTGCGCGGCGTCGATCACGGTGAGCGCGGCGCGTCGCCCGGCATAGGCATTGTTGACGGCCATGGTGGTGAGCACGAGGCCGAACCAGCAGAACGCGCCGGAGATCGCGCCGGCGCGCGCATAGAACAGATTGCCGTGGGTCATGATGCCGTAGAGCGTCATGCCCATCAGGAATTCCGCGACGAACGAGAGTACGAACGGCAGCGCCTTGCGCCAGGCCGGCTTCGCCGCCAGCTCCGCCTTGTGCTGTTCCACGGTCTTGCCTTGCGCGGCGAGCCAGCGCGGCGCCAGCAGCGTGTAGTAAACGGCGCCGAACAGCCAGGCGACGATGGCAGCGATCAGGATGCCGGTCAGGCTGTGCGGCTGCATCATGGTGTTATGCCTTCACGCCGCCCATCTTGCAGAGCAGCTTCCATTCCGCGTCGGTGACCGGCTGCACCGACAGCCGCGAATATTTTAGCAGTGCCATCTCCTTGAGCTTCGGCTCGTCCTTGATGACGGCGAGCGACACCGGCTTCGCCAACGGCTCGTCGGCGACGACATCGACGACAACCCATGGATCGCCGGCTTTCGCCGTCGGATCGGGATAGTGCTCGCGGGCGATGTGGACGATGCCGACGATCTCCTTGCCGATATTGGAGTGATAGAAGAACGCGCGGTCGCCCTTCTTCATCTTCATCAGGTTCAGCTTGGCGGTGTGGTTGCGCACGCCGGACCAGGCTTCGCCTTTCGCGCCCTTCTTGACCTGCTGCTCCCACGACCAGGCGTCGGGCTCCGATTTCATCAGCCAGTGGGCCATCTAGTCCTCCGCACGGAACGGCCGCGTCATCAGCGCCTCGATGGCCTGATCGACGCTGAGGGATTGGTCGAGCACCGCGGCGACCGCTTGCGCGATCGGCATCTCGATCTCATGCGCGCGCGCCAGCGCCACCAGCACCGGCGCGGTGAGCGCGCCTTCTGCCAGAACACCACCATGCACCGCCTCGCCGCGTCCAAGCGCGAGACCGAGCGCATAGTTGCGCGACTGCGGGCTGGAGCAGGTGAGCACCAGATCGCCGAGGCCGGCGAGGCCGGTCAGCGTTTCGCCGCGCGCACCGAACGCGCGGCCGAAGCGAAACAGTTCGGCGAAGCCGCGCGTCGTCATCGCGGCGGTGGCGCTGGCGCCGAGGCCGCGCCCGGTGACGATGCCGGCGGCGATCGCCAGCACGTTCTTGGCCGCACCGCCGATCTCGACGCCGCGCACGTCGGTGGAGTGATAGGGGCGGAAGCTGGACGAGCCGAGCGCGCGCGCCAGCACTTCGGCGAGGCCCGGCTCGCGCGCGGCGAGGGTCACGGCGGTCGGCAGGCCGCGCGCCACGTCGCTGGCGAAACTCGGTCCGGACAGGATCGCCGGCAGCGCGGTCTGCGCGCCCTCGGCGATCACCTCGGTCATGAACCGCTGCGTGCCGCGTTCGATGCCTTTGGCGCAGGCGACCACCGGCGTGCCGGAGGGCATGATGTCGTGCAGCGTGCTCGCGGTCTCGCGCACCGCCTGCGCCGGCACGACCAGCAAAATTGCGTCGACCGTCGCCGCCGTCTTGAGATCGGCGGTGACGCGCACCGCGTCGTCGAGCCTGATGCCGGAAAGACGCGGGCTCTCGCGCCGTTCGCCGATGCGCCGCATCGCTTCGGCGTTGCGTCCCCACAGAATAACGTCGCGACCCGCGCGCGCCGCGACATTGGCGAGCGCGGTGCCCCAGGCGCCGGCGCCGAGCACGCCGACCGTTTGGATATGCGTCGGCACGCTCATCGTTGTTGTCTCATCGGCGCGGCATCGTCCGGTACTGGCCTGCGGTCTTGAGGCCGGTGACTTCGTTGAGCGGCCAGCGCGCGCGAGGCGCGACATCGAGCGGATCGACGAAGCCGCGCGCCAGCCGTTCGGCGCCGGCCCAGGCGATCATCGCGCCGTTATCGGTGCACAGTTCCACCGGCGGCACCACCAGCACGGTGCCGACCTCGAAGGCGAGGCGATGCAATGTCTTGCGGATCGCCTGATTGGCGGCGACGCCGCCGGCGGCGACCAGCGCGGTCGGCGCACCGAAGCGCGCGCGGAACAGGCGCAAGCCGGCGCGCAGCCGGTCGAGCACCACCTCGACGACTGCCTGCTGGAACGAGGCGCACAGATCCGCGACGTCTTGATCGGTCAGCGGCGCGATCTTCTCCGCTTCCAGCCGCAGCGCCGTCTTCAGTCCGGAGAAGGAGAAGTCCGCATCGTTGCGGCCAAACATGGGGCGTGGCAGCGCGAAGCGTTCGGTATTGCCGCGCAACGCTTCCTTCTCCACCTGCGGCCCGCCCGGATAGCCGAGGCCGAGCAGCTTCGCCGTCTTGTCGAAGGCTTCGCCGATGGCGTCGTCGAGCGTCGTGCCGATCCGTTCGTATTCGCCGACGCCGCGCACCGCGACCACCTGCGTGTGTCCGCCGGAGGCGAGGAACAGGCAGAACGGAAACGGCGTGTTGTCGGTCAGCCGCGCGGTGAGCGCATGCGCTTCGAGATGATTGACGCTGATCAGCGGTTTTTCATTGACCAGCGCGATGGCCTTCGCGGTGGTCAGCCCGACGATCACGCCACCGATCAGGCCGGGACCGGACGCGGCGGCGATGCCGTCGAGCTTGTCGAAACTCATCTTCGCCTCGCCCATGGCGCTGGCGATGATGTGGTCGAGCGCTTCCACATGGGCGCGCGCCGCGATCTCCGGCACCACGCCGCCGAACGCCGCGTGTTCGTTGACCTGCGACAGCACCACATTGGACAGGATGCGCCCGCGCCCGTCCTCGTGGCGCTCCACCACCGCGGCGGCGGTCTCGTCACAGGTGGATTCGATGCCGAGGACAATCATCTGGCCGTCCGGTTGGTGTCGTGCGTCAACGGAACGCAAGCGTTAGGTGGTGTCGGCGATTTGCCGTACAACGGCGAAACACGTCCTCGTGGGTATCATTGCGGGGTCCGCCGGCGCAATCCGCTTGTTCTTTATTGACTATTCTTGCCGGTGGTCTCCCCGGTCCATGTTTTGCGCTGAAGGGTCCGAAAGGGAAGCAAAGGAATATTGTGCGGATTCTGGTGACCCGGCCCGAGCCTGACAATGCCCGCACGGCCGCGGCGCTGCGGATGCGCGGCCACGCGCCGGTGCTTGCGCCGCTGCTGCGGATCGAGCCGGCCGCGGCAGACATCGGCGCCGGCCCGTTCGCGGCGGCATTGATCACCAGCGCCAATGCGGTGCGGGCGTTGGCGGTGCACCCGGCGCGGGCGCGGGTTCTGGCGTTGCCGGCGCTTGCGGTCGGCGAGGCGACAGCGGCGGCGGCGCGGGACGCCGGCTTCGTCTCGGTCGAGGCGGCTGACGGCGACGCGGCGTCGCTGGTGCGGCTGGTGCGTGTGCGCTTCGGCGCGACCGCCGCACCGCTCCTTTATCTGGCCGGCGCGGATCGTGCCGCCGATCTTGGAGCGGCGCTGGCACAAGAAGGGCGAGAGGATGGTCTCGCCGTGACCCTGGCGGTGATCTATCGCGCGCTGCTGCAACCCCTGGCCGCCGACGCGCGCGCGGAACTCGGGGGCGGCCAAATTGATGCCGTGCTGCATTATTCCCGCCGCAGCGCCCGACAATATCTGGACGCGGCGGAGGAGGAGGGCCTGCTGCCGCAGGCGCTGCGCCCAATCCATGCCTGTCTCGCGGGTCCGGTCGCGGCGGTGCTGCGGGAGGCGGGGGCGGGCACCGTCACGGTTGCGGCGCGGCCGGACGAGGCCCATCTCCTGTCCCTGCTGGATTGACGCGCCGGTTGCCGGACCCCCCGCTCGGGGTCTATGCCGTTGAACTGACGAGAGGAGACGGAGCGCGATGGCCGACGACAAGCCCGCAGCGGACGATCCGGCACGGCCGCAGCCGTCCCGGCGCGCCAAGCGTCAGCCGCCGACCATCGATGGCACGGCCAAGGACATCACCTCCGAGACCGACGCTGCGGCAGCCGCGGCGCGCGCCGCCGAAGAGGCGGTGAAAGCCAGTCAGCAGCCGGCTCCCGCCGCTGAATCCGCGACGCAGGCGGACCCGGCGTCCGCGACCTTCCAGCCGGAATCGGCGCGCGACTTCATTGCTCGCGACGCGGAGCAGAGCACCCCGCGCGACGAGGCTGCCGATGCCGCGTCGCGCGGCCGCGCGCGCGCGATCTGGTCAGATACCTTCTCCGCGACCGGCTTGGCGGCAGGTCTCGCGGGTGGTCTCGTTGTTTCCCTCGTGCTGTTCGCGCTGTGGCTCACTGGCATGGTGCCGATCCGCTATGCCGGCACCACGGCGATGCGCGCGCGCGTCTCGGTACTGGAGATGAAGGTCAACGACCTCGGCAACCGGCCGGTGGTGCGCAACGATGCGTTCGAGGCGCTGGCGCGCCGCGTCGCCGAGCTAGACAAGACCTTTGCCGCGCTGAAGGCGACGCCGGCGAACGATCCGGCCAAAGATCCGGCCAAAGACCAGGTCTTGGCGCAGCGGCTCGACGCGGCCGAGAATGCCATGAAGTCGGTTGGGGTCGCGCTCGCGGCGTTGTCGACCCGCGTTGACAGCACGGCGGCTCGTGCCGACAGCGCCGAGAAGACAGCGGCAGCAGCGGCGAAGGACGCCAATGCGATCGATCGCCAGACGATTGCGCGCGACAGCGCCGCCGATGCGCAACTCGCCGCGCGGATCGCCGTGCTGGAGAAATCGGTGAGCGATCTTGCCGCCGCGCGCAACGCCGAGACAGTCGATCGCGGCGCGCGCCGCGCGCTCGCGGTGCTGACGCTGCGTGAGGCGGTGCTCTTCGGTGAAGCTTATGACGTTGAACTCAAGGCGGCGTCGGCGCTCGGTGTCGACAAGGCCGCGCTCGGAAAGCTCGAGCCGCTCGCCGCCTCCGGCGTGCCGGGTGCGTCCGCGCTGGCGCGCGATCTCATCGCGCTGCTGCCGGCGCTGCGCGCCGTGCAGACGAGCGACACGCCGCAAGCGAGCGGCGGGACCGGCTTCCTGGATCGGCTCGAGGCCAATGCGGCGAAGCTCGTGCGCGTGCGCCCGGTCGGCAGCGCCGCCGGCAGCGATCCGCAGGCGGTGATCACCCGCGTCGAGCAGCACGCCGCGCGCGGCGACATCGCCGCTGCGGTCAGCGAGCTTAAATCCCTGCCACCGCGGTCGCGCGCGCCTGCCGACGGCTGGATCGCCCGCGCCGAAGCGCGCGCTGCCGCGCTGCAGGCCAGCCGCACGTTGCTCGCGGATACGTCGCGCGCCTTCGGTTCACGGTGACGGGGCGCTCATGATCCGCGTTGCCCTGTTCTTGATTTTTGTCGGCGCGCTGGCGCTCGGTGTGGCGTGGTTCGCCGACCGGCCCGGTGACATCGCCATCACCTGGCTCGGCTATCGCATCGAAACCTCGCTGATGGTGGCGCTGGCCGCGCTCGCGGCGGTCGTCGTCGTTGCGATCATGCTGTGGTCGCTGCTGCGCTTCCTGTTGCGGTCGCCTGAACAGGTGTCGCTGTTCATCCGCAATCGTCGCGCCATGAAAGGGCACAGCGCCATCTCGCGCGGCCTGATCGCCATCGGCAGCGGTGATGCGCACAAGGCGCGCCGCGCCGCCGCTGAGGCGCATCGTCTCGCGCCGAACGATTCGCTGACCTTGCTGCTCACTGCGCAGGCGGCGCAGCTCGCCGGCGACGCGCCGGATGCCGAGCGCGCGTTCCGCACCATGACGCAGCGTGATGATACGCGGCTGCTCGGTTTGCGCGGCCTGTTCATCGAGGCGCAGCGCCGCGGCGACGGCGAGACGGCGCAGCGCGTCGCGGAAGAAGCAGTGCAGACGTCGTCCGGCGTGCACTGGGCCTCGCAGGCCGTGCTCGACGCGCGCTGCGCGGCGCAGGATTGGGCCGGCGCGCTGGCCGCGCTCGAACGGATGAAGGGCGATCTCGATAAAGCGGATTATCGCCGGCAGCGTGCGGTGCTGCTCACCGCGCGGGCGCAGACGCTGGCCGAGACCGACCGCGATACGTCGCGCGATCTCGCGCGCGAGGCGGTGAAGCTCGCGCCGGCGCTGGTGCCGGCGGCGGTGCTCGCCGGCCGTCAGCTCGCGGAGGCGGGCGAACGGCGCAAGGCTTCGCGCATGCTTGAAACCGCATGGCGCGTCCATCCGCATCCCGATCTCGCCGATGCTTATGCCGATGCGCGGCTTGGCGCGTCGGCGCGCGAGCGGCTGGAGCGGGTGCAGGCGCTCGCCGCGAAAACGCCGGCAGAGATCGAGGGCGCGCTGGCGGTGGCACGCGCAGCGATCGATGCGCGCGACTTTACGCTCGCGCGTCGGGTGCTCGAGCCTTATGTCGCCGCGCCGACCCGGCGGGTCGCGGCGCTGATGGCGGACATCGAGGATCAGGATGGCGGCGACGCCGGCCGGGCGCGGCAATGGCTGGCGCGGGCGATGACCGCGCGGCCCGATCCGGTCTGGACCGCCGATGGCGTGATCTCCGATCGCTGGCTGCCGGTGTCGCCGGTGACCGGCAAGCTCGACGCGTTCCAGTGGAAGGTGCCGCTGGAAGAGATCGGCGGCCGTCCCGGCCCGGTGATCGAGATGGCGCCCGGCGCCCCGCCGTCCGAGCTTGTGCCGCTCCCGCCGGCCATCGACGATGAGCCGTCCGAGCCGGACCCGGACGAGGGACAGCCCGCGTCGTCCTCGCCCGCTTCGCCCAGCCAGGTCTCGCCCATCCCTGCGTCGCCTCTGGCGGCAGAACTGGCGGCCGCGTCGGCACCCGCGCCGAAGCCGTCGGAAGTGCCGGCCGCCGCGCCCGTTCAACCCGTGCCGGAGGCGCGCGAACCGTCCAAACCGGATGTCGCAAAGCCGGATACGGCCAAGTCGGCCGCGCCGGCGGTGATCCCACTGGTGCATGCGCCGGACGATCCGGGGATTGGTGGAACCGGGGTCGAGGACAATCCCGAGGGACTGGCCGCGCCCGTTGCCAGCGGCTGGTCCGGTAACGGCCGCCGCCCCGACTAACCGGCCCGGCCCTCCTGCGGTTCTCCGATCGGATCGCGGTTGCCAATTTCGCGCCGCGCCGATACAGAGGCGGCATTGGCAGCCCCCGCGTCGGGCCGCCGGAGCCGCAATAGCTCAGTTGGTAGAGCACCTCATTCGTAATGAGGGGGTCGGGGGTTCGAGTCCCTCTTGCGGCACCACTTCCTGTCCCCGTCTCCACAGTTGGCCGTTCGCCCGAGCCGGACATCGTCCGGCCCGTGCGATGATGTGAAGCGGCCGTATCACGCGGCTCTCACCGGCCGATCGGCGGCAGCGCGAGCGCGTCATCCACCATGCCGGTCGCGCGCTTGAAGTCGAAGCTGCGGAACATGTTGGCTTTCACGAGGAAGGAAGCGCCGCCGTAGAACTTCTCGTACTGCTGATGGCGGGCGCCCATTTCCGAGCCGATGAAATCCCACGCCATGCGCATCACCGCGACGCGGGTTTTGGCGTCGCTGACGCTGGAGCGCATGAAGCGTTCGATGTCGGCGCTCATCTCCGGATTGTCGAAATCGGCGGCCGACGACGGCAGCGTGATCATCGCCGCGCCGGTCAGTTCGCGGATGATCTCGAGCATCCGTGAGTTCAGTTCGGACTGCAGCGCCATGATCGAATAGAGCGCGGTGCCCGACGGCCACAGCACGCCATCCTTGTCGATCTTCGCGGCGACTTCCTGCGCCAGCAGCATGTTTTCGACGATCGATATCAGCGAGGCGAGTTCGCCCATCTGCACCTGCAAGGCCGGATTGGAATCGTTTCCGGTCATCTCGTTCATGCGCTTGGCGAGGCCGGCCATGAAGCGCAGCTTGGTCGCATAGCGCGCTTGTGCCTGACAGTTGCCGTAAAGATGCGCGGGTGTCTTCCACCACTGGTCGCGGCACACCTGCGTGTTGCGATAGATGAAGACGTTTTCCCACGGCACGAACACGTTATCGAGCACAACGAAGCAATCCACTTCGTCGAAGCGCGACGTCAGCGGATAGTCGAACGAATTAGTGGCGACATTGGCGAAGGCGCGGCGCGGATAGAGCTTTACGCCCGGCGCGTTGGCGGGAATGGCGACGCCGTTGGCGTAATTCTCGTCGCCGGGCTGCAGCGGATGGATGCAGCTCAGATAGATGTAATCCGAATAGAGGCCCGCGGTGGCGAGCTGTTGCGCGCCCGACATGACGATGCCGCCATCGGTTTCCTTGACCACGCCGGCATAGAGCGTCGGATCGGTCTGCTGGTGCGCGGGCTTGCTGCGGTCGATCTGCGGCGGAACGATCGCGTAGCTGACATACTGATGGGTGTCGCGCAGCGTCTCGTAGAATTTCACTACGTTGTCGGCGAACTGCTGGCCGCCGGCGGCGAACACGCCCGGTGTCGCCGCATAGCCGGCGAAGAATCCCGCGACATGATCCGGCGTGCGGCCCATCAGCCCGAACGTCGCTTCCGCCCAGGCCTCTGCCGCGAGCCGCTTCGCCTTCACATCGGCGTGCGTCTTCGGGATCTGATAGGCGCGCCACACCGGCTGGCCCGTCTTGGGTGAGGTGAACGTCATGCGTTCGCGATTTTCCGGGGCCGCGGCGAGATCGAACAAATTCGCCAGTGACCGCGCGCCGCCGGCAAACGCCGGATGCGTCGTGACATCCTTGACCTTCTCGCCGTCGACGAAGACCTGGCGGCCGTCGCACAGCGATTCCAGATATTCGGCGCCGGTGCGAAGACCCGCGGAGCCGCTCGCTTTCGTGGTCATTCTGCTCACGTTCTCAACGACATTCATGGCCGTCCTCCCGTTTGTTCGCTCTCCGGCGATTGCGCCGCCCGAAGGGTCCGATCAGCGCGCTTGATTTTTGCTATGATACATATGTATCTTACATTGGCAATTAAATTATAAAACGGCCGGGAAACACCAAAGGAAGTTGCTCATGACCTCGCAAACCATCTCGGAAACCCCTGCGTTATCCACGCCTCAGGCGCGCCGCCGCTGGCTCGTTGCCGGCGTGCTGCTGCTCGTCGTCATCGCCGGTTTCTTCGATCGCATCTCGATCGCGGTGCTGTTCACCAACGCCGATTTCAACGAGACCATCGGCGTCGGTTTCAATCCGCCGCTGCTCGGCCTGCTGATGACGTCGTTCCTGCTCGCCTACGGCGTGTCGGGCATTCTGCTCAGCTTCATCGGCGATATCTGGGGGCCGCGCCGCAGCCTCGTCGCCGGCGCGACCCTGTGGGGCGTGTTCATGGCGCTGATCGGCGCCACCTCGTCGTTCGGTGTGATGATCTTCTGGCGCGTGCTGCTCGGCATCGCCGAGGGGCCGCAGTTCAGTCTCGTCAATAAAGTCATCAAACGCTGGTTTCCGAAGAACGAGCAGGCCCGCGCCAATTCGGTCTGGATGGTCGGCAGCCCGCTCGGTTCGGCGATCGGCTTTCCGCTGACCATCGCGCTCGTCGCGGCGTTCGGCTGGCGCGCGTCGTTCTATGCGCTGGCGATCCTGAACATCGTCATCATCGTGCCGGCGGTGCTTGCCTTCGTGCGTGACTGGCCGGCCTATCGCGAGGCGGAAGCGCGGGCCGACGAAGCATCAAAAACCTCGCTGACCGGCAATATCGCGATCTTCCTCAAGGACTGGCGTTTCTGGATGATCCTGATCTTCAACTCCGGCTGCCTCGTTTATCTGTGGGGACTGAATGCGTGGCTGCCGAGCTATCTGCAGAAGGTTCAGGGCTTCAATCTCCAGTCGCTGGGCATCTTCGCCTCGCTGCCCTTCCTGCTGATGTTCTGCGGTGAACTCGCCGGCGGCTACATCGCCGACCGCATCGGCCGGCGTGCGATCGTCTGCTTTGTTGGCCTGTTCATGGCCGGCGCGCTGATTTATGTGGTGTCGCTGATGTCGAACCCTTACGCCGCCGCCATCGTGATGGCGTTGAGCGCGGGATTCTGGGGGTCAGCATTGCCGCCGCTGTTCGCGATGGCCGCGCAGATCATCCCGCCGTCGGTCACGGCCTCCGGCGTCGGCGTCTATAACGGCGCGGGCAACCTGATCGGTGCCTGCTCGCCGCTGCTGATGGGATGGATCATCGGCACGTCCGGCAATTTCAATGCCGGATTGCTGGTGCTGGTCGGTGCCGGCGTGATTGGTTCGGTGGCGATGCTGCCGCTCATCAAGCGTTACTGATTACCCGCGCGACCGGGATACAAACCGGGTGATGGAGTTGAACTTCACCAGCGAAAGCGGTGGCGCCGACGGCGCCACCGTCCCGCGCGATCGCCGGGTGAGGCGAGAACGCTTCAAGCTTCGGCGAACGGCGGTTTTGAATCCGTTCCGGCGAGGAACAGGGGGCTGACATGAGCGACACGACCGGCGGCAGGGATTCGGGCATGGACCCGCGCGCGTTCCGCAACGCCCTCGGTCAATTCGCGACCGGGGTCGCCATCATCACCGCCGAGGTCGATGGCGTGAAGCTCGGTGCGACCGTCAGCTCGTTCAACTCCGTGTCGCTCGATCCGCCGCTGGTGTTGTTCAGCCTCGCGCGCACCGCGCTCAGTCTGCCGCAGTGGCGCGCGGCCAAGACCCTGGCGATCTCCATGCTGGGGGAACAGCAGACCGAGCTTTCCAACCGCTTCGCCAAGGCAACCGGCGCGAAATGGGCCGGCCTTCCCGAGCGCCGTGGGCAAAACGGTGTGCCGTTGCCGCCCGAGGTGATGCTGCATTTCGAGTGCCGGCCGTATGCGGTCTATGATGGCGGCGACCATGAGATTTTCGTGGTCGAGGTGACTGGCTACACCCAGCACCAGCCTGGCCGCATGCCGCTGGTGTTTTTCTCCGGCCGCTACCAGCGCCTCGTCAGCGACGGCGTCCGTGCCCCCGACGATAATATGTGGCTGCACGGCTGGTGACGGCGGGATGAGTATTCCGCGGCCGCGCCCCATCGTGTAAGGGACTGGCACCGCCCGGTGTCTGGCATTGGCGCCTGTTTTGCGCCCGGCGGCCACGTTTCATGGCGCGCACGATCGACAAACCCAAGAAGAACTCCATGGCCCGCACGACCCGGCGGCCCGCGCTCCCGGCGCAGTCAGACGGCCTGACCACCAGCCTGCCCGAACTGCTGGTGGACGGCTCGGACCTGAAATTCCGCGAGTTCATTGCCGACCTGTTCGCGGCGGCCGCCGGCATGCTGGCGCTGCGCCGCGCGCTGGCGACGACCGTGGATTTGAGCGCGGCGGAGTTCGCGATCCTGCTTGCGACCTGGCAGCAGGAACAAAAAGGCGAGGTCGGCATCAGTTCGCTCGCGCGCGAGGTCCACGTCGCCGCCGCCAATGTGACGGCGGAAGTGGGCAAGCTGGTGCGAAAGCGCATTCTGCATAAGCAGCCGCACCCGCGCGACACCCGCGCCGTGCTGATCAATCTGACCGACAAGGGCCACGAGATTCTGGCACGGCTGACGCCGGTGCTGCAGGAGATCAATGACAGGCTGTTCGTCGGCAACAGCACGCGCGACATCACCGTGGTGGGGAATTTCCTGCATCATGTCGCCGACGAGACGCCTTATTCGATCAATCTCGCCAAGGCGTTCGGCGCAAAACGGGGGCGTGACGTGACCACGCCCGCGAAACCGAAGCGCCCGAAGAAATAGCGCCCGGATCGGCCACGGCCGGGTGCAGATGCGGCCGCTCGTCGCGCGATGGACGACGCGCGCGGTTAATTCGTCTTTGGTCGGGAACCTCCGCTGATCTGCGCCATCCAATGGGCAGGATCAGGCCAGGAGACAATGCCAATGAATTTGCATGTGCGCGTGCTCGAGCCGCGCGAGCAGGCGACTGCCGAGATGCAGAAGCCAAATCACAAGTCCATTCAAAAACCCAGCCGGACCGAGGCCGAGGCGGCGGTGCGCACCCTGATCCGCTGGACCGGTGACGATCCCGAGCGCGAGGGTTTGCAGGAGACGCCGGCGCGCGTCACCCGCGCGTTCGAGGAATATTTCGCCGGTTATGCGCAGGACCCGGCGGATTATCTCGCCCGCATCTTCGAGGAGGTCGGCGGCTACGACGAGATGGTGCTGATGCGCGGCATCCCGTTCGAAAGCCATTGCGAGCATCACATGGCGCCGGTGATCGGTCGCGTCTGGGTCGGTTATGTGCCGGATGGGCGCGTGGTCGGCATCAGCAAGCTCGCGCGCGTGGTCGATGTGTTCGCCCGCCGCCTGCAGGTGCAAGAGAAGATGACGGCGCAGATCGCCGACACCATCGACAAAATCCTGCAACCGAAGGGCGTCGCGGTCGTTGTCAAGGCGGCGCATCATTGCATGACGACGCGCGGCGTCCACAAGCCCGACACGGATCTCGTCACCAGCCGGATGCTCGGCTGCTTTCGCGACGATTCGCAGTTGCGTCAGGACTTCATGATGGCGGTGCAGTAGCAGCCAGCATCAGGGAAGGAGAGCACAATGTCGGACGATCAAAATATGCCTGCCGGCCCTGATCTGACGCAGGGGGTCGCCATCGCTGATCTGCTCGACGGAAAGCTCGTCGGCCATGTCGGCGACCGTGCGGTGCTGCTGGTGAAGACCGGCGACGACGTCTTCGCCGTCGATGCTTATTGCACGCACTATCACGGCCCGCTGGCCGAGGGTCTGATCACCGGCACGACGATCCGCTGTCCGTGGCATCACGCCTGTTTCGATCTGCGCAGTGGCGAAGCGACCTGTGCGCCGGCCTTCGCGCCGCTCGATGTATGGCAGGTGGAGCGGACCGGCGACCGGATCGTGGTGCGCGACAAACGGAGCGCCGCGCCGTCATCCGCAGCCTCATCGCCGGCCCCGCGTCCGCGCACGATTGTCATTGTCGGTGCCGGCGCCGCGGGGTTCGCGGCGGCGGAGATGCTGTGTCGGCGCGGCTATGACGGACGCCTGACGATGATCGGCCAGGAGGCGTCGCTGCCGGTGGACCGGCCCAATCTGTCGAAGGACTATCTCGCCGGCAGCGCGCCGGAGGACTGGCTGCCGCTGCGCTCCGAGGATTTCTACCGCGACTCGGAGATCGACTTGAGACTGGGGCAACAGGTCGCCGCCATCGATCCGGATGCGCGCGCCGTTACGCTGGCAGAGGGTGAAACACTGGTGTTCGACGCGCTGCTTCTGGCCACCGGCGCCGCGCCGGTGCGGTTGCCGATTCCCGGTGGCGCGGATGACAGGATTTTCACCTTGCGGTCGCAGGCCGATTGCCGCGCCATTATCGACGCCGCCGCGACGGCGCGGTGCGTCTTGGTGGTCGGTGCGAGCTTCATCGGTCTCGAAGTGGCGGCATCGCTGCGCACGCGTGGACTCGACGTGCATGTGGTCGCGCCGGAAGCGCGGCCGATGGAGCGCGTGCTTGGCGCGGCGATGGGCGATTTCGTGCGCGCGCTGCACGAGCAGCACGGCGTCGTGTTCCATCTCGGTGAGACGGTCGTGCGCTACGATGGAAGGCGTGCGACATTGAAGAGCGGCGCCATCGTCGATGCCGATCTGGTGGTAGAAGGCGTCGGCGTCAAACCGAGACTCGATCTCGCGGAGCGAGCCGGTCTCGTCCTCGATCGCGGTGTGGTGGTGGATCAATTCCTCAGGACCAGCGCGCCGGGCATTTATGCTGCCGGCGACATCGCGCGCTGGCCGGACCCGCACAGCGGCGCGCATATCCGCGTCGAGCACTGGGTGGTGGCGCAACGCCAGGGGCAGGTCGCCGCGCTCAACATGCTCGGGGAGAGGACCGCGTTCGACGCCGTGCCGTTCTTCTGGAGCCAGCACTACGACGTGCCGATCAACTATGTCGGTCACGCAGAGGAATGGGACGAGATCGTCGTCGAGGGCAGCATCGCCGGCAAGGACTGCCTGCTGCGCTACATGAAGGGTGGCCGGCAGCTCGCCGTCGCCTCGATTTTCCGCGATCTCGCCAGTCTGACGGAGGAGGCTGGGCTGGAGCAGGCCGCGCACCGGACCTGAGTCTCGATCCAAATCCGGCTTAAGCTATTGCCGCGCCGTGCTTTTAACGGCCGCATCCGGCCCTGGACGCAGCGCAAAGAAAAACCCGCCCGGAACGCCCATGTTCTGGCGGGTTCTTCCTCGCTTCGTCCGGATATCAGCGTTCCTGACATGGCGGGCGCGACGCCTTGCTGTCAACGAGAGATAGATTTGGCCTATGGGCTAATCATACACCGCAATTAGTGCTGTGAATTCCGGGGGATAGCCGTTTCTCGCCGGGACAGGGCGGAAGCGGTCGGCGGCCCGCGCTCCGCGCCTCCGGACGTGACGCCCGCCGCCACCGTGTCTGTCGCCGCATGATCGCGCAGCACGATCACGGGCGCGGAGTTGCGCAATGCGATGCGCCGTGCGGAGCCGCGATAGAAACGGTGCATCGTCGCGCGCGCGTGTTCGATCCAATCGCGCGCGCGTCGTATATTGAATGGCGATTCGGTTCCGGCGCAGCCGGCGAGGATATGATGGTGAAACCGGCGGTTATTCTGGTGGGTGCGGACAAGGGCGGCGTCGGCAAGACCACGGTCGCGCGCACGCTGCTCGATTACTTCACCGCGCACAAGATCGGCGTGCGCGCCTTCGACACCGAAGCGCCGCGCGGCACGCTGAAGCGGTTTCATCCGGACGTGACCGAGGTGGTCGACGTCACCGCGGTGCCCGACCAGATGAAGATCTTTGACACCCTCGGCACCGCCGAGGCGAAGGTCACGGTGATCGACATCCGCGCCGGGCTCCTGTCGCCGACGCTGCAGGCGCTGCGCGATATCGGCTTCCTGGAATCGGTGCAGAAGGGGCAGATCACCTTCTGCGTGTTCCACATTCTCGGGCCGTCGATCGCCTCGCTCGACGAAATCGCTGACACCGCGCAGTTCGTCGGCGACGCGCGCTATTTCCTGGTGAAGAATTTCATCAACACCTCTTCCTTCTTCGACTGGGATCCGGCCACCTACGACAGCTACTTCAAGCGCATTCGTGGCGCGTCGGAAATCACCGTGCCGAAGCTCAATGAAATGGCCTGCGAACAGGTCGAACTGGCCTCGGTGCCGTTCGTCACTTTCGTCGCCAACAAGACCGCGCGCGGCGATGCCGCCAATTATTCGTTCGTGCTGCGTGGCTATGTGCGGCACTGGCTCGGCAATGTCTGGAGCGAGTTCGATCGGGTCAAGCTGCCGGAAAGCCTCACCGCGCGCCCGGAAGGCTCGGTCCATCAGATCGCCGGATAAGCGCCCGCATCGGTGCGCGACGATAAGCCGGCTTGAGAGCAAATCCTTGGAGCCATGTCGTTTCGAGAATGTCGTTTCGCAGCGCGATCTATCTTGTGATGTCGCCGCGCCCGCAGGTTGGGCGCACCCTGGTCGCGCGCCTGCTGCTCGACTTCTTCCTGTTCAATGCGCGCGCGGCGGAAGCCTTCGATCTCAACGATGAAGGTGATCTGCCGCTGTTTTTCCCGGCGCATGCGGAGCGCGCGTCGATCGCCGGAATCAAGGATCAGATGGCGCTGTTCGACCGGCTGATCGCCGGCGACGGCGTCAACCGCATCGTCGATGTCGGGCCGCTGGCGCTGCGGCCGTTTCTCGAAGTGATGCGCGACACCGGCTTCGCGCTCGAAGCGCGCGAGCGGCGGATCGCCCCGGTCGTGCTGTTCGTCGCGTCGGACGATGCGACGTCGCGCGCATTTTACGATCGGCTGGTGCGCGAGGCCGCGGGCCTGATCGTCGTTCCGGTGATCAACGAGATGATCGGCGCGCCGCCGCAGCGATATCCCGCCGGCACGGCGGCCGTGCGCCTTCCGGCGCTCGCGCCGGGGCTGCGTCCATACATCACTGCACCGTTCACGTTCTCCGGCCCGCGAATCAGCACCGTGCCGATGACGGTCGGGCTGGAGCTGCAGCGGTGGATGCGCAGAATTTTTGTGGAGTTCCGGGAGCTGGATCTGCGCATTTTATTGGCAGACCTGCAGCAAAGACTGCGGAATCCGGCCTGAATCGTCGCGATTTGACCGGTTTTCGCCCGATTATTTTCAACTTTTATTACGCATTGCAAAACAAGGGGATGACGGCTACGCCGGACTGAAGGAACGTTCAGCCAAGGCCGGCGTTCTCTCGCTGCGTTTTCCAGCGCAGGCCATTCATACGAGGAGGTTCCAGCATGCTGATGCTCTTCGTCATTTCGATCCTGGCGGCCGTCGGTCTCACTGTGGCCGCGGTGATGATGCAGCCGGCGAAGCGAACGATCCGCTTCTGACCGGTGGTTCTGATCGGACGGCGAACCTTTTTCAAAAAAAACCATGTGGGTTGCGTGAGAGCGTAGCGTTTGCGTAAAAGCTGTGTCGGGTGTGCGTGAGGGGCGGTTTCCACCGCCCCTTTTTGTTACGGTCATCTTGTTCCGGTCATCGTCGTCGCCGCGCAGACGACGCCCGCTTGCATGATCGAGAACTTGCCTAACCAAGCCGGAGACGAGTGACCGTGAATCTGCTGCTCTCGCGCCGTTTCGCGCCGCTGTTCTGGTGCCAGTTCTTTTCCGCCTTCAACGACAATTTCCTCAAGACCGCGCTGGTCTTTCTGATCCTGTTCCGCATCGGCGATGCGTCCATGTCGCATACCCAGGGCGAGGTGCTGATCACGCTCGCCGGTGCGATCTTCATCTTTCCGTATTTCGTCTTGTCGGCACTCGGCGGCGAACTGGCGGATCGTTACGACAAGGCGCGGGTGGCGCAGCGGCTCAAGCTCGGCGAGATCGCCATCGCCTTCGTCGCCATTGCCGGGTTTTTGCTGGCATCGTTGCCGGTTCTGTTCGCCGCGCTGTTCGGTTTCGGCGTCATCGCCGCGCTGTTCGGCCCGATCAAATACGGCATCCTGCCGGATCATCTGCCGTCGTCGGCGCTGCCGTCGGCGAACGCGCTGGTCGAGGGCGCGACCTTCATCGCCATCCTCACCGGTACCATCGCCGCCGGCTATTTCGCCGCGGTCGCCGGTGCGGTCGTGATCGCGCTGATCATTGCGCTGTTCGCGCTCGCCTGCTGGCTGTCGAGCCTGTTCATTCCGGCGACGCGGGAATCCGCGCCGGATCTTCTGATTGCGCGCAACATCTTTTCCTCCACCGGCACGCTGCTGCGGCAGTTGCGCGGCGACGGCCGGTTGTGGTGGGGCGCGCTGGTGACGAGCTGGTTCTGGCTCGCAGGTATCGTCACGCTCTCGTTGCTGCCGCCGCTGATCAAGGCGCGGCTCGGCGGCGACGAACATGCGGTGACGGTCTATCTCGCGCTGTTCTCGGTCGCGGTCGGCTGCGGCTCGGCACTGGCGGCGATCCTCGCGCGCGGCCGCATCGTGCTCGGCATCACCATCGCCGGCGCCGTGGTGCTCGGCCTCGCGGCATTCGATCTCGGCCTCGCGCTGTGGGGCGTTGATGCGGCCGGAGGCGCTTTGTCGCCCGGCGAACTGCTCGGCACCGCGCGCGGTCTGCGCGTCGCGCTCGATCTCGCCGGCATCGCCATCGGCGGCGGCCTTTACATCGTGCCGGTGTTCGCCGCTGTGCAGGCCTGGGCCGGCGCCAATTTCCGCGCGCGCACGGTGGCGGCGGTCAATATCCTCAATGCGGCCTTCATGACCGGCGCGACGGTGCTGGTCGCGCTGCTGCAGAGCCTCGGCATCACCATCGCCATGCTGTTTGCCGCCGTCGGCGCGCTGACGCTGATCGTCGCCGCGCTGATCCGGCTCACCCTGCCGGCGGATACCGCGCCGCAAGATGCGCGATGACGCGCGCTGACACGCACGGGTTTCCCCTTTCCACCTCATGCTCTAGAACGGGTCCATGCTGGCCGCCCTGAAAAACCTGATGAGCACCCTGTCCGACAGTGGATCGCCGCCGCGGTTCGCACCGGACGATTTCCGCGTCGCTGCCGCCGCGCTGCTGATCCATATCGGCGGTATCGACGGCGTGTTCTCGACCGCCGAGCGCGAGACGCTGCGCGATATCCTGCGCCGTCGCTTTTCCCTCGACGATGCGAGCATCGACGCGCTGATCGACGAAGCCTCCGCCGTTGAGCGCGAGGCGATCGATCTCTACGGCTTCACCGCGCGGCTCAATCGCGTGCTCGACGCTGCCGATCGTGAGCGGCTGGTGGCGTCGATGTGGGACGTGGTGTTCGCCGATGGCCGGGCGACCGAGTTTGAAAGCAATCTGATCTGGCGCGCTGCCGACCTGCTCGGCGTCTCGCGGGAGACGCGCATCGCGCTGCGCCAGCAGGCGCAGGCACGCGCCGGCGATATCGGTGGAGACAATTCATGACGGCGCCGCGTCCGGTCACCGTCATCACCGGCGCGTCCGCCGGCATCGGCGCCGAACTGGCGCGGGTGTTTGCCCGGCACGGCCACGCGCTCGTTCTGCTGGCGCGGCGTACCGAGCGGCTGGAAACGCTGGCGGCGGAGATTGCCGCGAGCGGCGCGCCGCCGCCGCTGGTCGTCACCTGCGATCTGCTGGCGCCGGGGGCGGTGGAGCAACTGGCGCAGACGCTGCAACAGGAAGGCGTCGAGCCGCAATATCTCGTCAACAATGCCGGCTTCGGTCTGGTCGGCACCGCGGTGCGGCTGTCGCGCGACGAGCAACTCGCGATGATCGATCTCAACGTGCGGGTGCTGACCGAACTGTCGCTGCGCTTTGCCGAAATCATCGCGCGGCATCGCGGCGGCATCCTCAATGTCGCGTCGGTCGCCGCCTTTGTGCCGGGTCCGGGCATGGCGGTCTATTACGCCAGCAAGGCCTATGTGCTGTCGTTCAGCGAGGCGCTGTCGGCGGAACTGAAGCCGTTCGGCGTGCGCGTCACCGCGCTGTGCCCCGGCCCGGTCGCGACCGAATTTGCGGCGCGAGCCGGCATCAAGGGCAATATCGCGCCGGGCCTCATGTCGGTGCCGGCCGAAATCGTCGCGGCCGACGGCTATCGCGCGCTGATGGCGGGGCGACGGCGGGCCATTCCCGGTTTGGTGATGAAAGCCGTGGTATTCGTCATGTCGCTTGTTCCCAACGCCGTTCTGCTCGGCATCGTCGGAGCGCGGCAGGCCCGCCGCCGGGGGCGACAGAACCTCGACTGAGACGCGGGCGGCTCCGCTTCCGCTTCATGGCAGAGGGCCGCCAACGCGGTTGCAAAGCTGCCACGAGCGATTACCAATAAAGCGCCGTGGTGACGCGGCAGGCTGCGATTCGGCGCCGCGATTTGATGATGAAGCAACCCGTTCTCCTCGTTCTGCATCAGCAGAATTCCTCGCCCGGCCGGGTCGGGCAGGCGCTGATGCGCATGGGTTTTCCGCTCGATGTGCGCCGGCCGGCACTGGGCGATGCCTTGCCCGCGACCATGCGGGAGCACGCCGCGGCGGTGATCTTCGGCGGGCCGCAGAGCGCCAACGACACCGAAGAATTCGTCAAGCGCGAGATCGATTTCGTCGGCGTGCCGCTGCGCGACAACAAGCCGTTCCTCGGCATCTGCCTCGGTGCGCAGATGATGGCGCGGCACCTCGGCGCCCCGGTGTCGCCGCATCCGGACGGTCACGCCGAGGTCGGCTATTACCCGATCCGCCCCACCGCCGATGGCCTCGCGGTCTGCGACGTCTGGCCGGATCATGTCTATCAGTGGCATCGCGAGGGTTTCGCGCTGCCCGCCGGCGCGACGCTGCTGGCGGAAGGCGACACGTTCTCGGTGCAGGCGTTTCGTTACGGCACAGGCTACGCGCTCCAGTTCCATCCGGAGGTGACGCACGCGATGATGTGCCGCTGGACCGTCCGCGGCGCGCATCGCTTTGAGTTGCCCAACGCCAAGCCGCGCGCGGCGCATTTCGCCGACCGGCCGGTCTATGATCTCGCGTTCCGCAACTGGCTGATGGCGTTTCTCCACCGCTGGATCGAGCTGCCGGGTCATGACGCCGGCGCACAGCCGGACGTCAAGGGCGTCGCCGGTTCCGCCTAGGGTCTGACCTGACTGTGTTGACGCGGCTTCTGGGTCGTTTGTCTTGTGAGATTTGCCGGCGACGGTAATACTTGCCGCCGTGGATCGGGCCGTGTCGTGGAACCCGTGTCCGTGGACGCGGAGGCGCTGGAGTGAAGCAGGCAGAGGGCGGAAACGGGCGTCGTCCGTCGTCGTTTATCGCTGAAGCGCTGCAAGCATCCGATGGCTTTCTCGATCTGCTGCCGATCGCCGCCGTCATCTGCGATGCCGACGGGCACATCCTGCAATTCAACCGCCATGCGGTGACGATCTGGGGACGCACCCCGCAACGCGGCGAGCCGCACAGCGACTTTGTTGCCGGCTGCAAATTCCTCGAGCTGGACGGCGAACCGCTGCCGCATTCGATGCTGCAGCAGGTGCTGGTGACCGGCGCGCCGGTGCGCGACAAGGAATTGATCGTCGAGCGGTGGGACGGCAGCCGCGTGACGCTGTGGCTCAACATCGATCCGCTGAAGAACGAAAGCGGGCAGGTCATCGGCGCGGTGAACTGCTTTCTTGACATCACCGAGCGCAAGGCGGTGGAGGAAAATCTGCGGGCCTCGCGCCGGGCGTTGCGCGAGGAACAGCAGCGCATGGCGGCGACCTACGAGCATGCCGCCATCGGCATCTCCGAGGTGGACGCGGACGGCTGCTTCATCCGCGTCAATGAGACGATCTGCGACATCACCGGCTACAAGCGCGACGATCTCCTGAACAACCGCCTGTTCCGCCACACCTTCAAGGACGACATCGATCCCGATCGTGATGCCTGGACGCGTCAGGCCGCCGGCGAGATCGATTTCTATTCGGTCGAGAAGCGCTTCACCCGCCGCGACGGCCGTGTCATCTGGATGTCGGTGCGCTCGCAGTCGGTGCGCGACGCCGACGGCCGGTTTCTCTATGCGGTGCGCGTGGTGCAGGACATCACCGCGCGCAAGCTCGCCGAGCAGCGGCAGAAGCTTCTGGTCGACGAGCTTAATCATCGCGTCAAGAACACGCTGGCGACGGTGCAGTCGCTGGCGTCGCAATCGGCGCGCGGCGTCCAGTCGCCGGCCGCGTTCCGCGAGCGGTTCGAAGGGCGGCTGATCGCGCTGTCGAAGGCGCATGATCAGCTCACGCGCGAACACTGGGCGCATGCCGGGCTGCGCGACATCGTCTCGGGCTCGCTCGCGCCTTACGTGCCGGGCGGCAGCGGCCGCGCGTTGCTGCGCGGCGCGGACATCACGCTGCGGCCGCGCGCGGCGCTGACGCTGGCGATGGCGTTCCATGAACTCACTACCAACGCCGCCAAATACGGCGCGTTGTCGACCTCGTCCGGCCGGCTGGAGCTGAACTGGGAGGAGCACAAGGCGCGGGCGGCGCGGCCGGCGCATGTGCGGATCGAATGGGTGGAGCAGGGCGGGCCGCCGGTGACGGTGCCGTCGCGGCGCGGCTTCGGCTCGAGCCTGATCGAGGGCAGCATCGCCTCCGAACTGGGCGGCAATGCGAAACTCGACTACGCGCCCGAGGGGCTGCGCTGCACGATCGAAATCCCGGTCACGGCGCTCACTGGCCGCGAGGGCCGCACGGCACGGCGGTGAGGGCCGCCGTCAGGCGGCATCAATCGCGGCGGCTGGAACGGGAAAATCTGGGAAGGAAGTTGGTGGAGCCAGGCGGGATCGAACCGCCGACCTCGTCATTGCGAACGACGCGCTCTCCCAGCTGAGCTATGGCCCCGCCGATGTGCCGGATGGTCGCGACCGGCACGAGTGGCGGGGGTGTAAGGCGTTGGGGGTAGGGCTGTCAAGGATGGCCATTCGGCCGGCCACGTCGGGTCGGCCGCGACGACGGGTTGCTTGTTCCGGCGGGGGCTTCCCGCTACGGTTCGCCCGCATATCCGGCCAGTTCCGGGCCGCCCGGCCCGTCGGCCTGATGCACGTCATCACGCAAGGCAAGCGAACCAAGTACGCAAACCAAGCAAGCCCAAAAGCAAGGCAAACCGTCCGATCATGCGCTCGATCCTCGATGTCATCCTGCTGGTGCTCCAGCTCTATGTCTGGCTGCTGATCGCCGCGGCGATCCTGTCGTGGCTGATCGCCTTCAACGTGGTCAATACCCGCAACACCTTCGTGGCGATGGTCGGCGACTTCCTCTATCGGATCACCGAACCGGTGCTGCGGCCGATCCGCAATTTGCTGCCCAATCTCGGCGGCATCGACGTCTCGCCGGTGATCCTGATCCTGATCATCTTCTTCCTGCAGAGCGTGATCGCCCGCTACATCTATCCCAACGTGTTCTGAGCGCATGATCCCGGCGCAGCCGTGGTCGGCGACCAGCACCGGCGTTGTCGTCACCGTGCGGCTCACGCCGCGCGGCGGTCGCGATGCGCTCGACGGTATCGCGACGCTTTCCGACGGGCAGGCGGTGCTCAAGGCGCGGGTGCGGGCCGCGCCAACCGAGGGCGAGGCCAATGCTGCGCTGGTCGCGCTGCTGGCCAAGGTTGCTGATGTGCCGAAAAGCAGCATCGGCTTGATTGCCGGGCCGGCCGCCCGTATCAAGCGCCTCGCCATTGCCGGCGACCCGGAAGTCCTGATTGCCGTGCTCTCGCGCAACATCGCTTCACCCTGAGATCCTCACCATGAGCGCGCGCATCATCGACGGAAAAAGCATCGCGGCTGATCTGCGCGCGCGCGTCGCGGCGACGGTGCGCGTGCTCGATGAGCAGAGCGTGCGGCCCGGCCTCGCGGTTGTTTTGGTCGGCGCCGATCCGGCGAGCGAAATCTATGTGCGCAGCAAGAGCCGCGCGGTGATGGAAGCCGGCATGCGCGCGTTCGATCACAAGCTGCCGGCCGATGCCAGCGAAGCCGATGTGCTCGCTTTGGTGCGCAAGCTCAATCAGGACGCCGATGTCAGCGGCATTCTGGTGCAACTGCCGCTACCGGCGCAGATCGACCCGCACAAGGTGATCGAGGCGATCGATCCGGCGAAGGACGTGGACGGTTTCCATCCGCTCAATGCCGGACGGCTGGCGCGTGGCCTGCCGGGGCTGGTGCCGTGCACGCCGCTCGGTTGCGTGATTCTGGCGAAGACCGCGCGGCCGTCGCTCGCCGGTCTCAACGCGCTGGTGATCGGCCGCTCCGGTATCGTCGGCAAGCCGGTGGCGCAACTGCTGTTGGCGGAGGATGCCACCGTTACCATCGCCCATTCGCGCACCGCCGATCTGCCGGCGTTGACGCGGCAGGCGGATCTGCTGGTGGCGGCGATCGGCCGGCCGAATTACGTCAAGGCGGACTGGATCAAGCCGGGCGCCATCGTCATCGATGTCGGCATCAACCGCATCGCCGGCGCCGACGGCAAAAGCCGCGTGGTCGGCGATGTCGATGCCGGCGCGGCGGCGGTGGCGGGCGCGATCACGCCGGTGCCGGGCGGGGTCGGGCCGATGACCATCGCCTGCCTGCTGGCGAATACGGTGCGCGCCGCCTGCGCCCAGCGCGGCTTGTCTGCCCCCGCGCTCTGAACCTTTCGCCGCGCCAGCCCGACGAAACGGGTATGATTGGGTGCGCCCTGCGGCGGAGGAATGCCATGACCCGGACTTTGGGGATCACGTTTGCGGCCATTGTCGCGGTCGGCGGGGCATTTTGGATCGCACCCGCCATGGCGCAAACCGTGGTCAGCAGCGTCACCAAATTCGACATCGACAAGTGCCGTTATACCCCCGGAAAGGCCGAGGAAGACTACGGCGCATGGCGCTGCTCCGGCTTTCAGGGAATTCCGATTTACGCGACCTCCGGCGACATGCGCTTTTATGTCAGCTTCGGGCGTAACGCGAAGAACGAACCGGCTGCCAGGGAAACGCTGGCGTCGTTCAACGGCGAGGGCACGGCCATCGAATGGCGCTCCGTGCGCGGCGCGGACGGCAAGCTCACGCCCTTCGCGGCGATCATGCGATTCCGCACGTCGGTGGCGGACGGCGACAAGACGGTGCCCGGCCAGGTGCTGGTGGTGACGCGGCTTGGCGATGGCCGCGCGCCCGGCGCGGTCTGCCGCGTCGGCTACGTCGATGCGCGCGCCAATCCCGACGCCAACGTTCTGGCGCAGAAAATTGCCGACGAATACGCGCGCAATTTCAAATGCGGCAGCGACAAGCCGGTGATGTCCGGCAAGCGCGGCCCCGGTTTCAGCGGGCCGATGGGGGACTAGGGCGCGCGGCCATAGTCGCGCCGCATCCACGGACTAACAGGGCATCATGAACCGGCCGGTCCCGCATCAGGTCAATCTCGTCAGCGGCGACATGGAAGCGTCGCTGGCATTCTATCGCCGGCTCGGTGTGGAAATTCCGGATGATATGGTCTGGCGCACGCGAAGCGGCGCGCATCACATCACCGCGTCGCGCGACAGCGCGGCGCCGTCGCTGAATTTCGAGATCGACTCCGACGCCTTCGCCCAAATCTGGAATACCGCGTGGAAGGGCCGCACCGATCTGCGTGGCCGCGTCGTCGTCAGTTTTCATGTGGCGTCGCGGGCCGATGTGGACGCGATCTATCGCGACATGACCGGCGCCGGCTATCGCGGTCTGCAGGCGCCGTTCGATGCGTTCTGGGGCGCGCGCTACGCGATCCTCGAAGATCCGGACGGCATCGCCGTCGGCCTGATGAGCCCGATGGCGCCCGACCGCAAAGCGCCGCCGCCCGACGTGTGAAGGCGGCCCGCTTCCGACCGCGCGTTGCGGCATCCCATCAATCCTCATGGTGAGGAGCCGCGAAGCGGCGTCTCGAACCATGCAAGCCCGACTGTCGCGCCATGGGGGCCTGCATCCTTCGAGACGCGCGCCTTCGCCGACGGCTTCGCCGTGCTCCTCAGGATGAGGTTCTTACAGCTGTTGCGTGCAAAGAATTACGCCGACCAGGCGTAGGCGACCTTGTCGAGGGTCTTGTCGCCGAATCGCTCCGACGAGCGCGCCACCGCGCGGCCGCCGACGGCGCCGTAGAACGACACGGCGGGTTCGTTGTCCGACAGCGCCCACACCACCAGCGACTTGAGGCCGCTCTGGGCGAGATCGCGCCGCGCCGCGGAGAACAGCCGGCGGCCGAAACCGAGACCCTGGAATTCCGGCCGCAGATAAATCTCGTAGACCTCGCCGTCATAGGCGAGGCTGCGCGCGCGGTTGCGGCCGTAATTGGTGTAGCCCGCGACCTGATCGCCGAATTGCAGCAGCGAGATGCGGCTGCCCTTGCGAATCGCCTGGTCCCACCAGTCCGGACCGCGGCGGTTGACCAGCTTGTCGAGTTCGGCGCCGGGGATGATGCCGCGATAGGCGGCGCGCCACGCGTCGTCATGAGTCGCGGCCACGGCCGACGCATCGGTCGGTTTGGCGCGGCGGATCTCGATGGTGACGGTGCTCATAGGCAGGATATGAGCAAGCAATGTGCCGCGCTTCAAGTCCTGTGGTGAGCGATCAGTTAACGGGTGTGGATTACACGCCACACCGGCACGCATTTGCGTAATGCGGTGAATCGGTTAGCGGGCCGCGCCGTCGGGCGGCCCGCTTTGGAACAGGATCAGGCTTTCTCAGGCGTCTGCGGCTTCGCGGGCACGCTCGTCGCGCTTGCGCTCGTTCTCGTCGAGCAGTTTCTTGCGCAGCCGGATCGACTTCGGCGTCACCTCGACCAGTTCGTCGTCCTGGATATAGGCCAGCGCCTTTTCCAGCGACATGCGAATCGGCGGGGTCAGCCGCACCGCCTCGTCCTTGGACGTGGTGCGGATATTCGTCAGCTTCTTGCCCTTGAGCACGTTGACGATCAGGTCGTTGTCGCGGGTGTGCTCGCCGACGATCATGCCGTTGTAGACCTTCCAGCCCGGCTCGATCATCATCGGGCCGCGATCTTCCAGATTCCACAGCGCATAGGCGACGGCTTCGCCGGCCTCGTTGGAGATCAGCACGCCGTTGCGGCGGCCCTGGATCTGACCCTTGTACGGCGCATAGGCGTGGAACAGGCGGTTCATGATGGCGGTGCCGCGCGTATCGGTCAGCAGTTCGCCCTGATAGCCGATCAGGCCGCGCGTCGGCGCGTGGAACACCAGCCGCTGGCGGTTGCCGCCGGACGGCTTCATCTCCATCAGGTCCGCCTTGCGCTCGGACATCTTCTGCACGACCACGCCGGAATGCTCCTCGTCGAGGTCGATCACGACCTCCTCGATCGGCTCCAGGGTCTGGCCGTCTTCTTCGCGCAGCAGCACCTTCGGCCGCGACACGGAGAGCTCGTAGCCTTCGCGGCGCATGTTCTCGATCAGGATGCCGAGCTGCAATTCGCCGCGGCCGGCGACTTCCATGGAATCCTTGTCGGCGCTTTCGGTGACGCGCAGCGCGACGTTCGCTTCGGCTTCCCGCAGCAGCCGGTCGCGGATCATGCGGCTCGTCACCTTGTCGCCTTCGGTGCCGGCGAGCGGCGAGTCGTTGACGCGGAAGGTCATCGCCAGCGTCGGCGGATCGATCGGCTGCGCCGGGATCGCTTCGGTCACTTCGGGCGCGCAGATCGTGTGCGCCACCGAGGCTTCCGGCAGGCCCGCCAGCGCGACGATGTCGCCGGCTTCGGCTTCCTCCACCGGCTGCCGTTCGAGGCCACGGAACGCCAGCACCTTGGTGATGCGGCCGGTCTCGATCAGCTTGCCGTCGCGGTCGAGCACCTTCGCGGCCTGGTTCGGCTTCACGGTGCCGGAGGTGATGCGGCCGGTGATCAGCCGGCCGAGATAGGGATTGGCTTCCATGATGGTGCCGAGCATGCGGAACGGCCCGTCTTCCACCTTGGCCTGCGGCACATGCTTTAGCACGAGATCGAACAGCGGCGTCATGCCCTGCTCCAGCTTCGCGTCCATGTCGCCTTCGAGGCTCGTCGACATCCAGCCCTGCTTGGCCGAGCCGTACAGGATCGGAAAGTCGAGCTGCTCGTCGGTAGCGTCGAGCGCGGCGAACAGGTCGAACACCTCGTTCAGCACCTCGTTGGCGCGCGCGTCGGCGCGGTCCACCTTGTTGATGACGACGATCGGGCGCAGGCCCATGCGTAGCGCCTTCGACACCACGAACTTGGTCTGCGGCAGCGGCCCTTCGGCGGCATCCACCAGAACCAGCGCGCCGTCCACCATGTTGAGGATGCGCTCCACCTCGCCGCCGAAGTCGGCGTGGCCGGGCGTGTCGACGATGTTGATGCGCGTGTCGTTCCAGACGATCGAGGTTGCCTTGGCGAGAATGGTGATGCCGCGCTCGCGCTCGATATCGTTTGAATCCATCGCGCGTTCGGTGACGCGCTGGTTCTCGCGATAGGTTCCCGACTGCTGCAGCAGGCGATCGACCAGCGTGGTCTTGCCGTGGTCGACGTGGGCGATGATGGCGATGTTGCGCAGGTTCATCCGATTTCTTTCGCTGTCTTCATCTGGCGAGACCGCACCACGATGCGTCGCGTGGTGCTTTGCGTGGTGCTTGGCACACGGCGGGCGCGGGTCGTCTCGTGAACGTCATATGGGTCGTCTGGCGGCAGCCGGCCGGATGCCCGGCGCGAACGGCCCGACGGCGACCAGAAACCAAAGCGCGGGCTCCCAGCGCACACCGCTCGGGCCCGCGAATTTGCGCGGAATATAGCTTCGAAATGCCGCAGCGCAACAGACAACAGGGCCGGTCTGGAGCCTTTCGGGCGGAACTTCGTTAATCTGGCACCCCTCCCGAAAACCGCAGGATATGCTGCCATGGCCACCAAACTGACCCCCGATGCCCGCCGGCAGGCGCTGGAGCGCCTCTCGGGCTGGTCCGCCGTCCAGAACCGGGATGCCATCACCCGTAAATTCACGTTCCGGGATTTCCGGCAGGCGTTCGCCTTCATGACCCGCGTGGCGGAGGTGGCGGAGGAGATGAACCATCACCCGGAGTGGTTCAACGTCTACAAGACGGTGGAGGTGACGCTCTCGACCCACGACGCCGGCGGGCTGACCGATCTCGACATCAAGCTCGCCGAGGCCATGGACCGGCTGGCAACGGGGTAAATTTGGCGGCGTCATGGTCGGTGCAACCCTCTCCCGTTCACGGGAGAGGGTGGATCGTGGTGAGCGAAAGCGAAGCACGAGCCGGGTGAGGGGTCTTTGTCAGATGAAACACCGGACCCCTCACCCGCCTCGCTCACTTGCGTTCGCTCGGCACCCTCTCCCGCAAGCGGGAGAGGGGAAGATGCTTGCGTCGCTACAAACGCCCCCTATCTGAATCTCCATGTCGATCGTTCGCACCTTCGCCGCCCGCGCGCTGGCGGCCCGTGGTCTCGGGGGCGGAAACCGCAAAGGTTCCGCACAGGACGAGACTTACGTCCGCGGGGGCTTCTGGCGGAAGTTCGAACGCGTCGCGGTGCTGATCCCGTTCGCCTCGGATCTGGTGGCCGCGTATTACTGCGCGCTCGACCGCAACACGCCGCACCATGTGCGGCTCGTCCTGTTCGCGGCGCTCGCCTACTTCATCATGCCGCTCGACGGCATCCCCGACGTGATGCCGATGCTCGGCTTCGCTGACGACGCGGCGGTGCTTGCCGGCGCGATCAAGCTGGTAGCCGGTCACATCACCCCGGCGCATCGCGTTCGCGCCCAAGAAGTGATGGCGAAAGTCTCCCGCGCTTTCGCGCGCTGATCCTCGAATTCTCTCGTTCTCATCGCATCCTGGCCCCGGCCCCTGCTGCCGGGGCCATCGCTTGTGCCGCGATCATGGGCAGACCGCGGGGCAGGCTGCATAAGTCGTCCGCACCATCGGTAGTTGACTGACTGTTCAGTCGGTTATTAACTCGCGGCACGTCCTTCGTCGCCCGCGGCACGCCGTTCGCGGGGCTTTCCCATGTAGGAGAATATCCATGGCCGCATTCCGTTTGCGTCTGTTCGGCGCCATCGCCACCAGCATTCTCGGCATCGCTGTCGCGGCGCCGGCAACGGCACAGACGCCGGACGTGACCTGGAAATTCGCGCACGAAAATCGCGAGACGGTCCCGGCCGCGAAGGCGGCACATATTCTGGCCGACGCGGTCGCCAAGAAGACCGGTGGTCATTTCAAAATTCAGATTTATCCCGCCGGCCAGCTCGGCAAGGAAGCGCAACTGATCGAGCAGCTTCAGCTCGGCACCGTGCAGATGGCGTTCACGCCGACCGCGCCGTTGAGCAATTTCGAGCCACGACTGCAGCTCATCGATCTGCCGTTCCTGTTCCCCTCGCGCGACGCCGCCTATGCGGTGCTCGATGGCCCGGTGGGACAGGAACTGCTCGCCGGCCTCGGCAAGCGCGGCATCAAGGGCCTCGCGTTCTGGGAGAGCGGCTTCAAGCAGATGACCAGTTCGGTGAAGCCGATCCTGTCGCCGGCCGATCTCAGCGGCCAGAAGGTTCGCACCATGCAGAGCCCGATGCTGCTCGAACAGTATCGCGAATGGGGCGCCAATCCGGTCGCGATCAGCTTCTCGGAAACCTACAATGCCTTGCAACAGGGCGTGGCCGATGCGCAGGAGAACCCGCTGGTCTCGATCGACTCGATGCGGTTCTACGAGGTGCAGAAATATCTGACCCTGAGCAACCACGGCTATACCGCATTCGCGGTGATGGCGAACCGCAAGGCTTACGATTCGCTGCCGGCCGACTACCGCAAGGCGCTAGACGAGGCCGTGATCGAAGCGCGCGATGCCGAGCGCAAGGACAGCAAGCAGGTCGACGAAGAACTGCTGAAGAAGATTTCGCAGCACATGAAGATCGAGGAATTGCCGGCGGCGGGGCGCCAGGCTTTCGTCAAGGCCAGCCGCGAACTGCACAAGAAATACGAAGGCAAGGTCACCAAGGCGCTGCTCGACAAAACCTACGAGCAGACCAAGCCGTTCGAGAAGTGACGCGGCTCCGGGGCTGACGCGATGTGGCGCAGCATTGACCGCTGGCTGACGGGCTTTGAAACGGCCTGTCTGGCGGCCGGCACGGCGGTTGCGACGCTGGTCGCAACCGCGCAGGTGCTGCTGCGTTATTTCGGCGGCACCGGGCTGTTCTGGGCCGAGGAATTCGTCGTCTATGTCCTGATCTGGACGGCGTTCATCGCCGCCGGCGCGGCGGTGCGCGGCAATGATCACTTGAGCGTTGAATTGCTGCAGGTCGCGCTCGCGCCGCGGTACCAGCGCGTGCTGCATCGAATCGTCGCTGTGATCGGTCTCCTCAGTGGAGCGGCACTATTGGTCTACAGCATCGAATTCGTCGAGACCGTCTACGACTACGAGCAACTCTCGCCTGCGCTGCAGTGGCCGATGTGGATCGTCTATCTCGCGCTGCCGCTGTGCGGCGTGCTGCTGTGTCTGCGGTTTACGCAGCAAATCTTCGCGCCGACGCCCGCTACCCATGACGAAACCGCCGTCAAGGATCTCCTATGAGCAGGGACATCCCATGACGTTGTCGATCGTTGCCATCCTGGCCGCGCTGTTGATCACCGGCCTGCCGATTTTTCTCGCGCTGACCTCGACGCTGCTGGTCTATCTCGGTTTTGCCACCGACATTCCGCTGACGATCCTGCCGCAACGCATGTTCGCCGGCATCGACAATTTCACGTTGACGGCGATCCCGTTCTTCAATCTGGCGGCGGAGATCATGCGCGCCGGCCGTCTCGCCGACCGTCTGATCGGTCTGGCGCGGGTTTGCACCGGCTTTCTGCCGGGCGGTCTCGGCATCGCGGCGGTGCTCGCCTGCATGATGTTCGCCTGCATCTCCGGATCGAGCCCGGCAACGGTGATCGCGGTCGGTTCGGTGCTGTTTCCGGCACTGGTCGCCGCCGGCTACAGCCCGGCCTTCGCCGTCGGCCTGCTGACCACGACCGGCTCGCTCGGCATTCTCATTCCGCCGAGCGTCACCTTCATCATCTACGGCGTCGCCACCGGCAGTTCGGTCGGCGCGCTGTTCGCGGCCGGCGTGGTGCCGGGTCTGCTGGTCGGCGCCATGTTCATGGTCTACTGCGTGATCTATGCGCGCCGTAACAACGTGAAGGCCGACCCGATCCCGAACCTCGCCAGCATCGTGACGGCGCTGCGTGAATCGTTCTGGGTGCTGTTGTTGCCGGTCGTCGTGCTCGGCGGCATTTACGGCGGTTTCTTCACCGCCACCGAAGCCGCCGCCGTTGCTGCCACCTATAGCGCGATTCTCGCGTTGTTCGTTTATCGCAGCCTGACGTGGGGCGATCTGCCCAAGCTGCTGGCGCGAAGCGGCCTCTTGTCCGGCGCGCTGCTGCTGATCATCGCCGGCGCTTCGGCGTTCTCGTGGCTGATCACCAGTCAGGACGTGCCGCAGGATGTGACGCGCTGGCTGCTCGGCATCACTGACAACAAATATGTCGTGCTGTTGCTGCTGAACCTGCTGCTGCTGGTCATGGGCTGCTTCATCGAGAGCGCGTCCGCCATCGTCATCATGATGCCGATCATAATGCCGATCGCGCACAAGCTCGACATCAACCTCGTTCACTTCGGCGTCGTGTTCACTATGAACATGGAGGTCGGGATGGTGACGCCGCCCGTGGGGCTGAACCTGATCGTCGCGAAAATGATCACCGGCATGTCGCTGGGCGCGATTGTCCGCGCGTCGCTGCCGACGCTTGGCATTCTGATGCTCGGCCTGCTGATCGTTACTTATGTGCCGTGGTTCAGCCTGGCGCTGCCGCGTCTGTTCTTCCCGATGTGAGACGCTGCTGCGGCTTTGCGGCGCTGTTCAAGGCCGCAGGATCGCCTTGCCCATCACCTTGCGCGCGGCGATGTCTTTCAGCGCCTGTTTCGCCTCGGCGAGCGGATAGACCGCGTGCACGTGCGACGACAGCCTGCCTTGTGCGGTCCATGCCAAAAGCTCGGCGGTGTTGGCGCGGTAGCCCGCGGGATCGCCATCAACAAAGCGGCCCCAGTTGACGCCGACGATGTCGCAATCACGCAGCAGCGGTAGGTTGAGCGGGATTTTCGGAATTTCGCCGGCGGCGAAGCCGATCACCAGAAAACGCCCGTGCGGCGCCATCGCCCGCACCGCCTGCTCCGAATAGGCGCCGCCGACCGGATCGTAGACGACATTCGGTCCGGCGCCGCCGGTGAGACGGCGCAACTCGGTTTTCAAATCCTCGCGCGCGTAATTGATGCCGTCGTCGGCACCGTGCTGCTTCGCGAACGCGATCTTGTCATCGGACGACGCGCAGGCGATGACACGCGCGCCCATGATCTTGCCAAGCTCGACCGCGGCGAGACCGACGCCGCCCGATGCGCCGAGCACCGCCAGCGTTTCGCCGGGCTGGAGCCTGGCGCGGTTCTTCAGCGCATATTGCGTGGTGCCGTAGATCACGGTGACGCCGGCGGCGCGATCGAAATCGAGATCATCGGGCATCGGCACCAGCGCGTCGGCCGGTACCGCGACCTTTTCACGCGCCGCACCGTGGCCGATATTGCCGGCAACGCGGTCACCCGGCTTCACGGCGGTGACGCCGGGGCCGACGCTCTCCACCACGCCGGAAAATTCCGCGCTCGGCGAGAACGGCAGTTCCGGCTTGCGCTGGTATTTGCCGGCGATGATCAGCGTGTCGAAGAAATTCAGCGCCGCCGCCTTCACCGCCACCACGGCTTCGCCGGCGCCTGCGACCGGATCGGGGATGTCGCGGATCTCGAGATCGTCGGGACCGCCGAGGCGGGTGCAGAGCAGGGCTTTCATGCGGGTCATCCGGGTCGTCGACGAGAGGCGCGGCGTCTTAACACGGTTTGCGGCGGGGTCTCTGCCGTTCTGTTGCCGATTTTGGGCTTATTGTCCGGCATGATCCGGCCCGAAAACCGGCGACCACTTTTCGGGATCATGCCGGTATCGGCTATAGTTCGGTGGCCCCCACGGATATGGCACACTGGCCGCAAGCGGTGGCGATTCGAGAAAAAAGGCAGGGCTGATGACGCTGACGGGCTTTTCACGCTTCCTTCTGGTGACGATGCCGCTGGCGGTGGTGCCACTGGCGCTGATGCCAGGCGTGACGACACCGGTGCTCGCGCAGGCGGCCAAACCCGACGCCAAGAAGCCTGACGCGAAGAAGCCTGCGGCGAAACCGGCCGCGAAAAAGCCGGCCGAGAAGAAAACCGAAAAGAAGCCCGATCCGGTGCCGGCGGTCGGCGGCGCGCAGCCGACCCTGCTCGGTCAGTTCGGCGACTGGGGTGCCTATACCGCCGCGCCCGGCGGCAAGAAGGTCTGTTTCGTCATCGCCAAGCCGACCCAGACCCAGCCCTCGGGTCTCAACCGCGACCCGTCCTATATGTTCATCTCGACCCGCCCCGCCGACAAGGTGAAGGAAGAGGTCTCGGTGATCCTCGGCTATCCGGCGAAGGCCAATGTCGATGCGGCGGCCGAGATCGGTGCCACGCATTTTACGATGTACACGCAGAAGGACGGCGCCTGGGTCAAGAACACCGGCGACGAGGCGAAGATGGTCGGGGCGCTGCGCGCCGGTTCCGACGTGGTGGTGAAGGCCGAATCCGGCCGCGGCACCAAGACCACCGACACCTATTCGCTCAAGGGCCTGTCGCAGGCGCTCGACCGCGCCGGGCAGGAGTGCAAGTAGGCGCGGCCGGTCGGCCATAAAAAGCCGCTTTTCTTCCTTCTCCCCTTGTGGGAGAGGACTGGCCGATGACCGTGAACGCCGCAACCCAACTGGCCCCGATCGAGAAGATCGCCGAGGAGCGCTATGTCGCGCCGGCGAAGCCGTCGCTGGTCGGCCTGTCGCGCGCGCAGTTGGCCGATGCGCTCGGTGAAATCGGTGTGCCGGAGAAGGCGCGCAAGATGCGCGTGCAGCAGCTCTGGAACTGGCTCTATCTGCGCGGCGCGAAAACCTTCGCCGAGATGACCAGCGTCTCGAAGGATCTGCGCGCGGCGCTGGATCAGCGGTTCACGCTGGCGCGGCCCGAGGTCGTGGCCGAGCAAGTTTCGGTCGACGGCACGCGCAAATGGCTGCTGCGGTTGCCGAGCGAGAATCCCGGCGAGCGGCCGCACGAGGTCGAGTGCGTCTATATCCCCGACACCGTGCGCGCGACGCTGTGTGTGTCGAGCCAGGTCGGCTGCACGCTCAACTGCTCGTTCTGCCACACCGGCACGCAGCGGCTGGTGCGCAACCTCACCGCCGGCGAGATCGTCGGCCAGGTGATGGTCGCGCGTGATCGTCTCGGCGACTGGCCGGAGGGCGTGCGCCCGACCGACGGCGTGCTGCCGCAGGGCGACCGCCTCGTTACCAACATCGTCATGATGGGCATGGGCGAGCCGCTCTACAATTTCGACAATGTGCGCGACGCGCTGCATATCGTCACCGACGGCGAGGGCCTCGGCATCTCCAAGCGCCGAGTCACGCTCTCCACCTCCGGCGTGGTGCCGATGATCGAGCGCGCCGGCGCGGAGATCGGCGTGTTGCTCGCGGTGTCGCTGCATGCGGTGCGTGACGAGTTGCGTGACGTGCTGGTGCCGCTCAACCGCAAATACGATATCGCGCAGGTGCTGGAAGCGTGCCGCAACTATCCCGGCGCGTCGAATGCGCGGCGCATCACCTTTGAATATGTGATGCTCAAGGGCGTCAACGATTCCATCGACGATGCCAAGGCGCTGGTGCGGCTGCTCAAGGGCATCCCGGCGAAGATCAATCTCATTCCGTTCAATCCCTGGCCCGGCACCAAATACGAATGCTCGGACTGGGATCAGATCGAGAAGTTCTCCGAGGTCGTGTTCAACGCCGGCTACGCCTCGCCAGTGCGCACGCCGCGCGGCCGAGACATCCTCGCGGCCTGCGGCCAGCTCAAGAGCGCGACCGAAAAGCTCACCGCGCGCGAGCGCATGGCGCTGCGCGCCATGGCGATGCAGGACGAGGATTGAAGGCCAAAGCACCATGGCGCTGATCGGCCGCGTCTTCGTCATTCTGTTTGCGCTGTTCGTCGCGCTGTTCGCGGCGGGGATCGCGCTGTCGATCGGCATCCTCGGCCCGCAATGGCACGTCATGTCCGGCGATGTCGGCGAGCGGGTGCTGTTCTGGGGCGTGGCGATGTTCACCTCCGGCGTCACCGCGACGGTGGCGATGCTGCCGCTGGTCATCGCCATCATCGTCGCCGAGGCGTTCTCGATCCGCTCGCTGCTGATCCACGCGGTCGCCGGCGCGGCGATCGTGCTCGGCGCCTATGTGGCGGCCGGTCTTGGCGCGCCGCCGGTCGAGGAGTCCATCGATCGCGCGCCGCCGCCGGTCTCGCGCGAGATGGAGCTTGCCGCCGTCGCCGGGCTCGTCTTCGGCATGACCTACTGGCTGATCGCCGGGCGCAGCGCCGGCCGCTGGCGTGCGTCGCTGTAGCGCCGGGTTCTGGCTTCCCATGGCCGTTTGCGTCGGCTAGACCGGCTCGCGCATGAACCGCACCGGACTCATTATCGCTCTCGTCATCGGCGCCATTGCTGGCGCGGTGTTCGCGCTCGATCCTGCGCTCGATCTCGCTATCGCGGCGCCGTTCCATGCCATCAACAGTGGCGGCAATCTGTTTGGCCTGCGGATCAGTCCGCCGCTGATGCTGCTGCGCAACTCGATGCTGTGGTTCGTCACGCTGGTGGCGTTCGTGCCGGGCGGCGTGCTGTTGCTCAAGCTCATGCGCCCGACGCGGCCGATGTTGATCGCGCCGCGCGCGGTGCTGCTGCTGCTCGCTTCGCTGGCGCTCGGGCCGGGGCTGCTCACCAACGTGATCCTCAAGGACAACTGGGGCCGCTCGCGACCGATCGACGTACGGGAGTTCGGCGGGCAGGAAACCTTCGTGCCGTGGTATTCGCCGCGCGGCGATTGCCCGAACAACTGCTCGTTCGTCTCGGGCGATGTCTCGGGCGCGGCGTGGCTGATCGCGCCGGCGGCGCTGACGCCGCTGCCGTGGCGGCCGCTCGCCTATGCCGGCGCACTGGCGTTCACCGCCGGCATGGCGGTGCTGCGCATCGCCTTCGGCGGGCACTTCTTCACCGACACGCTGTTCGCCGGCGTGTTCACCTTCCTGGTGATCTGGCTCTTGTATGCGCTGATCTATCGCTGGCCGCGCACGCGACTGACCGACGACAAGCTCGACGCGATGCTGACGCGTCTCGCGATGCCGGGCTATCGACTGATGCAGCGATTGCTCGGCCGCACGCCGGGATAATCACGCGCAAGAAAAAGCCGCCGGTCGAAACCGGCGGCTTTCCACCCCTCACGTCCCCCGACGTTGTGTGAGTACGTGACCCCGCGGGATCACGCCCAAAATGGTCAGCGCTTGACGGTCTTGCCGGCCGGCAGCGTGTTTTCCACGCGCTTGTCGCTGCCCGCGCCGCCTTTCGCTTGCGCGTCGATGCGCTGCGCGAACGCGGCGATGGTGCGCGCGTAGACGTCCGCCTTGTTCCATTCCTTGATTGCCGCGAAGTTCGGATCGTTCGGGCCGTAGCCCTGGCCGCGCTGCCAGCCGTGACCTTTGAGATAATTCGCGGTGGAGGCGAGCACGTCCGGCGTCGACGAGACTAGATCGCGTTTGCCGTCGCCGTCGAAATCGACGGCATATTTGTTGTAGCTCGACGGCAGGAACTGGGTCTGGCCGATTTCGCCGGCCCAGTCGCCCTTCATATGCTCGACCGTCATGTCGCCCTTGTCGATGATGCGCAGCGCTTCCAGCAGTTCGTTCTGGAAACGGTCGGTGCGGCGGCAATCGAACGCCAGCGTCGCGGTCGAACGCACCACCGACATCTTGCCCTGGTTAACGCCGTAATCGGTTTCGAGGCCCCAGATCGCCACCACCATCGCGCCCGGCACGCCGAACTGCTGTTCGACCTTCTTCAGGGTCGCGCCGTGCTGCTGCATCAGCTTCGCCGCCTTGGTCAGGCGGCTCTGCGAGATCATGCGGCCGGAGAATTCCTCGAAGCTCTGCTTGAACACGTGCTGGCGCTTGTCGGCGGCGAGCACCTTCTCGTCGACGGTCAGACCCTTGAGCGCGGCAAGCCCACGCGCCGACACGCCCTTGGCGGCGGCTTCCTTGCCGAAGGCGGAGAGGAAGGTGTCGAACGTGCCCTGCTGGCAGGTCGCGGCCAGCGCCGGCGCGGACAGCATCAGCACCGCGGCAGCGGCGGAAAGCGAAAGCGCACGGACGGAAAGGCGTGTCATGGTTGATCCCGCGTTACCAGAATTGGTTGCCGCAATCTTTATCGATGCCGGGCGCGCGCACGAAGCGCGATCGCGGATTAACCTTGAAGCGGCTGGTTAATGCGCGCCGCAACGCGGCGGTAAGCGGCGTCTGTTAGACAGCGCTGCAAAGGCGGTGCGTGCATGACCATCAACCGGCGGACACTTCTTGGTGCGGCGGCAGGCGGCGTTGCGATGACGGCAACGGCGCACGCCGCGCCGCTCGACGCGGCGCAGTTCGGTGTGCGCGCCAATGCGCCCGGCGATCAAAGCGCGGCGTTACAGCGCGCGCTGGAGCAGGCGGCGCAGCGCCGCCAGACGCTGACGCTCGCGGCGGGGCAATACCGTGTCGCCGGCGTCACCGTGCCGCCGGGCGCATCGCTCACCGGCGCGCGCGGCGCGACGCGGCTGGTGCTTGCATCATCCGGCCCGCTGCTGTCGGTGCGCAACGCGCCGGACGTGTCGCTCACGGATTTGGTGTTCGATGGCGCCGGCGCGCGCGGCGACACGCTCATCGACATCGCCAGCGCGCGGCGGTTTCGGTTCGCCGATTGCCAGATCATGCGTGCGGCGGGTGTCGCGCTGAAGCTGACGCAGGTCGAGGGCCGCGTCACCGGCAACACCGTCGGCGATACCGGCGACATCGCGATCCATTCGCTCGATGCGCGCGGGCTTGTCATCTCCGGCAACACGATCCTCGGCGCCGGCAATGGCGGCATCAATGTCTGGCGTTCGGAGAAGGGCGTGGACGGCACCATCGTCTCCGACAACCGCTTCGAGAAGATCGCCGCGCGGTCCGGCGGCTCGGGGCAGAACGGCAATGCGGTCAATGTCTATCGTGCCGGCAATGTGGTCGTGCGCGGCAACCGCATCCGCGACGCCGCGTTCAGCGCGGTGCGCGGTAATGCGGCGTCGGGCCTCCAGATCATCGGCAATAGTTGCGCCGGCATCGGCGAGGTCGCGCTTTATGTGGAGTTCGATTTCGAGGGCACGGTGGTGTCCGGCAACACGGTGGATGACGCGGCGATCGGCGTCGCCGTGACGAATTTCAAAGAGGGCGGCCGGCTTGCGGTGGTGCAGGGCAATGTGTTGCGCAACATCGCGCGGCGGCGTCCCGCCGGCACCGATCCGAACGACGGCTGGGGCATCGGCATCGGCGTCGAGGCCGACACGGCGGTGACGGGCAACGTGATCGAGGGCGCGGCGATGGCCGGCATCGCCGTCGGGGCGGGCGATTATCTGCGCGACGTGACGGTGACGGGCAATGTGGTGCGCAATGCGCCCGCCGGCATCATGGTGTCGGTGACGCCGGGCGCCGGCGCGGCGGTGATCAGTGGCAACCGCGTCTCCGGCGCGTCGCGCGGCGCCATCGTCGGCATGGCATGGGACAAGGTGGCGAGCTCCGACCTCGCGCGCGACGCCGCGCAGTTTCCGAAAGTGACGTTGAGCGGCAATTCGCTGCGGTGAGGGTACGGAGCGCGCCTCTCGCCCCGCCTCATCCTGAGGAGCGCCGCAGGCGCGTCTCGAAGGACGAGGCGGCCTGTGAAACCCTCGCCCCGCTGACGGGGAGAGGGTGGCGAGCGTGCAACGCGAGCCGGGTGAGGGGCAGAGTTCGGGCGAAGTTGCCCCTCACCCGACCTCGCAAGCTCGGTGGACCTCTCCCCGCATGCGGGGAGAGGTTCAGAAAGCGCGCGGTCACAGACGAGCCTCTTGACTTTCTTCCTATATGCCTATAATCCTATCTCTGTCCTGCTCACGAGGGGCGTCATCATGAGGCGTCTTGATGGTGGAGCAGTCGGTGGTGCCGCAAGGCATGGCACCGGGGCGCGGGCCGGAGATCAGGCCTGTGCACGATGCGGCGCCCGCGCGCAGGTCTCGCACCCTGCGTCCGGGACGCCCTGGGTTTGCCGTCCGCCCCAACTAAGTGGGGCCGCCCGCAAGGGCTGGACGGGGTAGGACGAACGCGGGCCAAAGCCCGCGGGATCATGACGGGGCGCAAATCCCGTCTGTCCGCGCCCCGGAAGCACGGTCCCAGGGAGCGAAAACGCCGCCCATGACAAAGCCCAGCCCGCGCAAGCCTGGCTGGGTGGAGCGCCGCAAGGCGCGCGTGTCTCCGTCAGCGCGGAGATGCGCTCCGGTGCTGCCGCGAGGCGGCATCGGAAACCGAGACGTTGCGCTTCGCGGCGCTCCGTCCCCCTCATTCATGGAATGAGGGACGAAAGAGGCTTCCGGCGCCCCCGCGCCGCAAAGAACAGGGGCGATTTTGCACGCCTGCATTCCCGTTTCAGCAATGTTGGCATTCTATTCCGATTGTGCTCAATCAGCCTCGAATAACCCCGAATTCCCTTCAAGCGGACGATCCAATGCCCGACCAGAAATCCGTCAAGAAAGTCGTGCTGGCCTATTCCGGCGGCCTCGACACCTCGATCATTCTCAAATGGCTGCAGCAGACCTATGGCGCGGAGGTCGTGACCTTCACCGCCGATCTCGGTCAGGGCGAGGAACTGGAGCCGGCGCGCAAGAAGGCAGAACTGCTCGGCATCAAGCCGGAAAACATCTTCATCGAGGATCTGCGCGAGGAATTCGTCCGCGATTACGTGTTCCCGATGTTCCGCGCCAACGCGGTCTATGAGGGGCAGTATCTGCTCGGCACGTCGATCGCGCGGCCGCTGATCGGCAAGAAGCAGATCGAGATCGCCGAGAAGGTCGGCGCCGACGCGGTGTGTCACGGCGCGACCGGCAAGGGCAACGATCAGGTCCGCTTCGAACTGACCTATTATGCGCTCAAGCCGGACATCACCATCATCGCGCCGTGGCGCGAATGGAATTTGCGCTCGCGCGAGCAGTTGATCGCCTTTGCCGAGCAGCATCAGATTCCGATCGCCAAGGACAAGCGTGGCGAAGCGCCGTTCTCGGTGGACGCAAACCTGCTGCATGCCTCGTCGGAAGGAAAGGTGCTGGAAGACCCGGCGCAGGAAGTGCCGGATTACGTCTATTCGCGCACCATCGATCCGGAAAAGGCGCCGGACAAGGCGACGTACATCACCGTCGATTTCGAGAAGGGCGATGCGGTCGCCATCGACGGCAAGAAGATGTCGCCGGCGACCTTGCTGGCGAAGCTCAATGAATTAGGCAGAGCAAATGGCATCGGCCGGCTCGATCTGGTCGAGAACCGTTTCGTCGGCATGAAGTCGCGTGGCATGTATGAGACGCCGGGCGGCACCATCCTGCTGCAGGCGCATCGCGGCATCGAGCAGATCACGCTCGATCGCGGCGCGGCGCATCTCAAGGATGAGCTGATGCCGAAATACGCCGAGCTGATTTACAACGGCCTGTGGTTCACGCCGGAGCGCGAGATGCTGCAGGTGCTGATCGACAAGAGCCAGGAGTTCGTCACCGGCCGGGTGCGGCTGAAGCTCTACAAGGGTAACGTCATTCTCGTCGGCCGCGAGAGCCCGTATTCACTCTACGATCAGGAACTGGTGACGTTCGAGGAAGGCGCGGTCGCCTACGACCACCGCGACGCGCAGGGCTTCATCAAGCTCAACGCGCTGCGGCTGCGCACGCTCGGCCAGCGCAAGAAGAAGCTGGGATTGTGACGCGCCGCGTCACCTCACAACGCTTCGATGAAAAATGGCCGGGCAAATTGCCCGGCCATCGTCGTTTTCGGGTTCTGTTACCGCCGCCGTGGCGGCGGCGGTGCGTCGCCTTGCGCCAGCAGCGGCGTGATGCGCCGCACGGTGACGCGACGATTCTGCCGCTCCGGCCCGTCGGATTGCACCTTGAGATACTGCTCGCCGTAGCCCTGCGTCACCAGATTTTCCGGCGGGACGTTAAACTGCTCGGTCAGCAGCACCGCGACCGATTCCGCGCGGCGGTCCGACAGCGACAGGTTGTCGACGTCGTTGCCGACCGCGTCGGTGTGGCCTTCGATCAGGAACACCTCGCGCGGATTACGCTGCACGGCGCGGTTGATCGCCTCGGCGATCGGCGCCAGCGACCGTGCCTGGTTCGGCGCGACCTCCCACGAACCGGTATCGAACGTCACCGTGTCGAGATCGACGCGCGGCATGCGGGCGCGGATTTCCGGGCTGTAGCGCACCTGGTCGATGGTGTAGCGGCGGTCAAGCCGTTCCACAGGCGGCGCGATCAGCGTCTCGTAGATCACCCGCTCATCGACGCGATCCGCTTCGACGATGTAGCGTTCGCGCGGAATGCGGATGCGCGGCGGCGGCAGATCGACATAGTAGTTGGTGACGCTCACCGGCCGCCGGTTGTCGATGATGATGATCTCCCGGCCGCTTTGGTCGCGGCGATAGCGCCGCAGCAGTCGGCCGTCCGCGTCGGTCTCGGTGAAAACGCGCACGCCGCCCGGCCGGCTGATCTCCGTCACCGTCGCGTTGCCGCGCCGCTCCACGCGCGCATTGGGCGAGAGGGTGCGGAAGCGGTCCGACTCGTTGTGACGGATGATGGTGCGATCGCCTTGCCGCACGATGGTGCGGTCGTTCTCGCGGATGATGGTGCGGTCGCCTTCGCGCGTCTCCTGCCGCTGCTGACGCAACTGATCGAGCGTGCGCGCGTCGGACCGGGCCGGCGCGGTGGATGGCGCGGCGGCTGCGGGCGGCTGTTGCGGCGGCGTTCCCTGCTGTGCGGCCGGCGGTGTCGCGGGTCGCTGCTGTTGCGCGGCCGGCGGCGTGGGAGTTGCGGGTGTTTGCGCAGGCTGCTGCGCCGGCTTGCTCTCCGGCGGCTTGCTTTCGCTGCGGCTCGGTGCGGCCGGAGTGGGTGCGGTGTTCGGAGTCGGCGCCGAGCGCTGCTCCTGACGATTCTCGCGCCGCTCGTCGCGACGTTCGTCACGCCGCTCCTGACGCTGCTCCTGTCGCTGTTCGGCAGGGCGCGCGGGCGTCTGCGCAGCGGGCGCGGGCGGCGTGGCTTTCGGTGGTTCGGCCTTTGGCTCGGCGCGCGGCGCAGGCGTCGGTGACGGCGCAGCGGGACGTGCAGCCGGAGGCGCGGGTGGCTGCGGGTGCGGTTGCGCGGCAGCCGGCGGCGGCGCGGGATGCGGTGGCTGCGGTGGCGCTGCGGCAGGCGGCTGCGGCGGACGCGGTTGCTGCTGCGCTGGTGCCGGCGGCGCGGGCTTGGATTCGGGTTTGGTTTCGGCTTGTCCCGGCGGCTGCGGGGCCTGCGCGAGCTTGACGGTCTCCGCGTGCGCGGACGACAGCATGGCGAGCGACAGAATGGTCCCGGACAGCAACAAATGCTTATGACGCATGCGACAGAGTTCCCTCGGAAGAATGATGGCCCCGTCGCTAACGTCTGTGTGGGCGATGCGTTCCGCACACGGTTATCCGTCTGCGCGTCCTGCGCACCGGCTAAACCGCTGTTCATCCGTCACCACATCGATAATGCCGGTGTGAAACGTGCGTTCCCTCTGGCGCGCGGCCAAATCGTTGCTACATGCTCAACCGTGGACGTCGGGGGTTCGGATTCCATGATCTACATCCTCGCTTTCTTCCTGCCGCCGGTCGGATTGTTGTTCAACGGCCAGCCGTTCTCGGCGCTGTTGAACGTGGTGCTGATCGTGCCGTGCCTGCTGCTCGGTTTGATTGTGCATCCGCTGCTGCTGGTGCCGTCGCTGCATGCGATCATCGCCATCGCGATGCAGCGCCGCGAACGCGAGCACCGCGAACTGGTGCAGGCGATCGAGCGGCACGGCCCGCCGCCGAACTGGACGCGCTGATCGCGCAGCCCTGCAAACGGAAAACCCCGGCGTGAGCCGGGGTTTTTTGTGGGAGCGTATGAAGGATCAGTTCTTCGGCGCGTCGCCGGTGGTCGCGGCGGTGGTCGCTGCTTGCGCCGCCTTGAACTCCTCAAAGGTCTTGCCAGCGAAGTTGTTCGCAGCCGGCACTTCGCTCTGCTGTTGCTGCTTCTGCTGCTGTTCGAGTGCTGCGGCAGCGGGGCTTCCCGGCAGCGGCGCGCTGGCGGTTTCCTGGGTGCACAGATCCTTGAAGATGACGATGCCGTCCGGCGTGTAGTCCTTGGTCAGGCAGTTGCAAGTATTGGAGCTTGTGCTGCGGGTGACGGGACGCTGCGTCACGACGGTCACTGGGCGTTCGACCGCGTAAGCCGTGACCGGCATTGGCACTGGAATGAAATGCGGGCCGTGGGCGTGATGGTGGTGCGGGCCATGCGGTTTGATCGGCTTGATCGGAAATACCGGCTTGATGGGCTTGATGGGCTTGAACGGTCCGAGTTTGACCGGCTTCACCGGTGCCATCTTGATCGGACCTTTCGGCACGAACACCTTGCCGGGCTTGAAACCGCCACCGCCGAAACCGGGCTTGGCGTTGGCATCGGCCGAGGCGAGGGACGCGGCGGCAAAGGCGAGGGCTGCGACCGCGAGGGTGGTCTGGCGGATCATGGTGGTTCTCCGGGGCTCGCACAACGAGGGTTCGATGGCGCGTTCAGGGGTTGGTCGCGCCGCCCCGGACAAAGGTTCATGGAGCCCGGCTGCTCCGAAAAAGAAAAAGGCCCGCCGAAGCGGGCCTTTCGTTTTGCGTTGGGCCGCCGGTTTCAGCGTTTCTCGATCCCGGCCTTGGCGATCACGTCGGTCCATTTCTTGATGTCGCCACGCATCTGCGCGTCCATCTGCTGCGGGGTCGAGGCGCGCGCCTCGATGCCGAAGTCGAGCATCTTCTTTTTCAGGTCCGCGTCCTGCAGGACTTCATGCAGAGCCTTGTTGATGGTGGCGATCACTTCGGGCGGCGTGCCGGCCTTGGCATAGTAGGAATTCCACGACGCCGCTTCATAGCCTTTCACGCCCTGCGACTCCGCCGTGGTGAGGTTCGGCAGCGCGGGAGATGATTTCTTGCCGCCCCAGGCCAGCGGGATCAGCTTCTTGTCGCTGATACCCGCCTTCAATGCCGCATAGAAATCGATCACCAACTGCACGTCATTGCGCATCAGGCCGATGATGGCGTCCGGGGTGGTCTTGAACGGGACGATGACGAAGTCCGCGCCGGAGGCCTGCTTGAGATAATTGGCGGCGAGGAACTGCACGCCGGCGCCGCTGATGACGCCGACATTCAGTGTCCCCGGCTTTTCCTTGGCGGCTTTGAGAAAATCACCGAGGGTTTTGTAAGGAGCTGCGCTGTTGGTGACCGACAGCGTGTCGAAATAGCCCATCGACGAGATCGGCGCGAATTCCTTGAGCGGATCGTAGGGCAGCTCCTTGTATTGCGGCACCGACGAGGCGACACCGCCGGTGAACAGGATCAGCGTATAGCCGTCGGCCGGCGCCTGCAGCGCGGCCTTGGCGGCGACGATGCCGCCGGCGGCAGGCATGTTCTCGACCACGAAGCGCTGGCCGAGCTTATCACCCAGTTTCTCGGCGATCATGCGCGTGGAGATGTCGCCGACGCCGCCGGGTCCGAGCGGGACGATGATGCGCACCGGATGGTCCGGATATTTCTGCGCCAGCGCGGTGTGCGGCGCGAGCGCCAGTGCGGCGGCGCCGAGCAGCGACAAGCAGAGGCCACGGCGTGGCAATGATGTGAGACGCTCAGTCATTGGTGTTTCCCCTGGGATTTATTGGTCGTTGTGCGCCGGATGGCACAGGCGCGGAGCGTTTGGCCCCGTCTTGTGCCAGCCTAACGAAGCGGGGACGCCGCGCGCAAGCAGAAGCGGCCCGCATCGTGGATGCGGGCCGCGAGACGTCTTGGAAATGATGGGCAGGCTTCCGGAATGGGCCGGTTCAGACCTGCCGGTCCACCATCTTCTTCTTGATCTCGGCGATCGCCTTGGCCGGGTTGAGGCCCTTGGGGCACGCCTTGGCGCAGTTCATGATGGTGTGGCAGCGGTACAGCCGGAACGGATCTTCCAGATCGTCGAGCCGGTCGCCGGTCGCCTCGTCGCGGCTGTCGGTGATCCAGCGGTTGGCCTGCAGCAGCGCCGCCGGGCCGAGATAGCGGTCGGAATTCCACCAGTAGCTCGGACACGAGGTCGAGCAGCAGGCGCACAGGATGCACTCGTAGAGCCCGTCGAGTTTCTCGCGGTCCTGCTTGCTCTGCTTCCATTCGCCCTGCGGCGTCGGCGACACGGTGTGCAGCCACGGCTCGATCGAGGCGTATTGCGCATAGAAATTGGTGAGATCGGGAACGAGGTCCTTCACCACCGGCTGGTGCGGCAGCGGATAGATCTTCACCGGCGCCTTGTTGTCGTCGATCGCCTTGGTGCAGGCGAGCGTATTGGTACCGTCGATGTTCATGGCGCAGGATCCGCACACGCCCTCGCGGCAGGAGCGGCGGAAGGTCAGCGTCGGGTCGACGTTGTTCTTGATCCAGATCAGCGCGTCGAGAACCATCGGGCCACACTGGCTGCGGTCGACATAGTAGGTGTCGACATGCGGGTTCTGGCCGTCGTCCGGATTCCAGCGATAGACGCGGAATTCGGTTTCGCGCGGTGCGTTCTCGGTCTTCGGCCAGGTCTTGCCTTCGGTGACCTTGGAATTCTTTGGCAGCGTGAATTCGACCATCGCAGTATCCGTTCGTTGCAGCGTGTTGCGTCAGTAAACGCGCGCTTTCGGTTCGATATAGGAGACTTCGTTCGTCATCGTGTAGGTGTGCACCGGCCGGTAGTCGGCGGTCGCCTTTCCGGTCTTGGTGTCGAGCCAGATCAGCGAATGCTTCATCCAGTTGACGTCGTCGCGGTTCGGGAAATCCTCGCGCGCATGCGCGCCGCGGCTTTCCTGCCGGTTGTAGGCCGCGTCCATGGTGACGAGCGCCTGCGCCATTAGGTTATCGAGTTCGAGTGTTTCGACCAGATCGGAATTCCAGATCAGCGAGCGGTCGGAGACGCGGATGTCCGGCATCTCCTTGAACACCTCCTCGATCTTCTCCTTGCCTTCCGCCAGCACCTCGCCGGTGCGGAACACGGCGCAGTTGGTCTGCATGACGTGCTGCATCTTGGCGCGGATCGCCGCGGTCGAGGTGCCGCCGTTGGCGTAACGGAAGTGATCGAGCCGCGACAGCGCGAGATCGGCCGAGTTCTTCGGCAAATCGGGCTGCTTGTCGTTCGGCTTGAGCATCTCGGCGCAGCGATGCGCCGCGCCACGGCCGAACACGACGAGATCGATCAGCGAGTTGGAACCGAGGCGATTGGCGCCGTGCACGGACACGCAGCCGGCTTCGCCGAGCGCCATCAGGCCCGGCACCGCGCTGTTGTCGTCGCCGTTCTTCTTGGTGACGACCTCGCCGTGATAATTGGTCGGGATGCCGCCCATATTGTAGTGCACGGTCGGGATGATCGGGATCGGCTCGCGCGTCACGTCCACGTTGGCGAAGATGCGCGCGGATTCCGAAATGCCCGGCAGCCGCTCGTGCAGCACCTTCGGATCGAGATGATCGAGGTGCAGATAGATGTGGTCTTTCTTCGGGCCGACGCCGCGGCCCTCGCGGATTTCAATGGTCATCGCGCGCGAGACGACGTCGCGCGAGGCGAGATCCTTGGCCGACGGCGCGTAGCGCTCCATGAAGCGCTCGCCTTCGGAATTGACCAGATAGCCGCCTTCGCCGCGCGAGCCCTCGGTGATGAGACAGCCGGAGCCGTAGATGCCGGTCGGATGGAACTGGACGAATTCCATGTCCTGCATCGGCAAGCCGGCGCGCAGCACCATGCCGCCGCCGTCGCCGGTGCAGGTGTGCGCCGACGTGCAGGAGAAATAGGCGCGGCCATAGCCGCCGGTGGCGAGGATCGTGGTTTGCGCCCGGAAACGATGCAGCGTGCCGTCGTCGAGTTTCAGCGCGACGACGCCGCGGCAGCGACCTTCGTCGTCCATGATCAGGTCGATGGCGAAGAACTCGATGAAGAACTCCGCCGCATGGCGCACCGCCTGGCCGTACATGGTGTGCAGCATGGCGTGGCCGGTACGGTCCGCCGCGGCGCAGGTGCGCTGCGCGGTGCCCTTGCCGTAATGCGTGGTCATGCCGCCGAACGGGCGCTGATAGATCTTGCCGTCTTCCTCGCGGCGCGAGAACGGCACGCCCCAGTGCTCAAGCTCGTACACGGCGGCCGGCGCGTTGCGGCACAGATATTCGATCGCATCCTGGTCGCCGAGCCAGTCGGCGCCCTTGACGGTGTCGTACATGTGCCAGCGCCAGTCGTCCTCGCCCATATTGCCGAGCGCCGCGGCGATGCCGCCCTGCGCCGCGACGGTGTGCGAACGCGTCGGAAACACCTTGGTGATGCAGGCGGTCCGGAGACCCGCTTCCGAGCAGCCGACCACCGCGCGCAAGCCCGCGCCGCCGGCGCCGACCACGACGACATCGTAAGTGTGGTCCTCGATCGGATAAGCCTTGCCGCCGATGCCGGGCGCGGCCGCGCCGTTGCCGTTACCAGCCATGATTACACTCCGAAAGAAATCTTCAGCAGCGCGAACAGACAGATCGCGCCGACGATGCAGCAGAAGAACGTGTTGCCGAGCAGCGCCGCGAATTTCGGTCCGTCGGCGTGCACGTAGTCGATGATGATTTCCTGCATGCCGAGCCACATGTGATAGAGGCTCGCGGCCAGGAACAGGATCAGCAGGATCGACACCGCCGGCGAGGCGAGGATCTGCACGACGGCGGCGTGATTGCGGCCGATCAGCATGGCGACGATCACCACGAAGGCGATGGTCAGCGGCACCAGCGCGACCGAGGTGACGCGCGAATGCCAGAAATGCGTCGTGCCCGAACGCGCCGAGCCGAGGCCGCGCACGCGGCCCATCGGCGTGCGCATGTCGTTACGGTTTTCGCCGCTCATCGCACGCCTCCGAGCATCATGTAGCCGACCACCCAGAGGATCAGCGTCAGGCCGACCGAGCCGACCAGAGTCGCCGCGGCGAGCCATTCGCGCTCCTGCGGACCGAAGCCCGCGCCCATGTCCCAGATCAGATGGCGGATGCCGCCGAGCATGTGATGGATCAGCGCCCAGGTGTAGCCGAACAAAACGAGCTTCCCGATGATCGAGCCCATCACCCATTCGAAGGTGGCGTAGGCGTTCGGGCCGGACGCGGCGGCGATCAGCCACCACGCGACGATCGCGGTGCCGACAAACAGGGCGCCGCCGGTGATGCGATGCACGATCGACATCATCATCGTCAGCATCGGGCGATAGATTTGCAGGTGCGGCGACAGCGGTCGCGCGACGGACCCCGGTGAGGACGTCTTGGCTTCGGCCATGGGTTGCTCCGGCATCAGGGCGGCGAAGCGGCCGGAACGGCCTGCAACCCCGCGCTTGAAGAACGTCTTGAACGGCAACGGAACCGCAACCGCGCCGGTTCCGGCCGAAGCCGGGCCCCGCTCTTTTGCGATCATTCCAAACTTCGTGTACAGCGAAAGGAAACCGGCTCCAAGTGGTCGTTTGGCTGTCGAACTTAGTGTTTTATGTAGTTTGCCTTCGTCTCTTGCGTAGGCAAAAGACCAAGGGTGGCGCGCCATGCGGTTCGATTTCGCGGATTTGCGGCTGTTTCGCCATGTGGTCGAGGCGGGCAGCATCACCCACGGGGCGGAGCGGGCCAATCTGGCGCTCGCGGCGGCCTCGACCCGCATCCGCAACATGGAGGAGGCGCTGGGCGCGCCGCTCTTGGTGCGGGGCCGTCAGGGTGTGACGCCGACCCACGCCGGCAGCACCTTGCTGCAGCATGCCCGCGCCATTCTCGCCCAGGCCGACCGGCTGCGGGAGGACCTCGGCGCCTATGCCGGCGGCGCGGCCGGACAGGTGCGGCTGATGTCCAACACCAACGCGCTGACCGAATTCCTGCCGGAGGTGCTGTCGTCGTTCCTGGCGACGCATCCGCATGTGAGCATCGATCTGGAGGAGCGGCTGTCGGACGAGATCGTCGGCCTGATCGCCGAGGGCGTCGCCGATATCGGCATCGTCGCCGGCACGGTCGATTCCGGGCGGCTGAAACGGTTTCCCTTCCGCCGCGACCGCTTCGTGCTGGTGGTGCCGGACCGGCATCCGCTGGCGAAGCGGCATACGGTATCGTTCGAGGAAATCCTCGATCACGATTTCGTCGGGCTGGAGCGGCAGAGCGCGGCGCAGCGGTTCTTCGCCGACAAGGCGGCGAAGCTGGGGCGCACGCTGCGGCTGCGGGTGCAGTTGCGCAGCTTCGAGACCGTCTGCCGGGTGGTGGAATTCAATGTCGGCGTCGGCATCGTGCCGCGCTCGACCGCGTTGCGCGCGGTGAAGACCATGGCGATCCGGGTGGTGGATATCGCCGACGCCTGGGCGGTGCGCGATCTCACCATCTGCGTGCGCAATCTCGACGGTCTGCCGCCCTACGCCCGCGAACTGGTGGAACACCTGCAGGACCGCGACGAGCCGCTGCGTGCCTTGACCAAACCGCCGTTGACCAAGGCGCGCGCCGCTTCGCCGCAGCCGGGCGGCGCGGGCGGATCGTCCGGGAACCTGATAGACTGATGCTCGTTGCTTTAGAGGACGTCGCGCCGCGACCGGTCCTTTTCATTCAGGAGAATGTCATGACGATCCATCGCCAGGTTGCCTGGCCCCTTGCCGTCGCGGCCGCTGCTGCCGTGATGGTTGCTGCTGTCGCGCCCGCTCTGGCGCAGAGCCCGGCGATCGCCAAGGCGGTGCTCAAGGACAAGAGCGGCAAGGAAGTCGGCGAAGCCAATCTGACCCAGACCAAGAACGGCGTGCTGATCCGCCTCTCGGTCAAGGGCATCGAGCCGGGCGAGCACGCCTTCCACGTTCATGCGGTCGGCAAGTGCGAAGCGCCGTTCACCAGTGCCGGCGGTCATTTCAATCCGGCGAGCCACAAGCATGGCCTTGAGTCCGCGGAAGGCGCACATGCCGGCGATATGCCGAATCTGCATGTGCCGCAGAACGGCGATCTCAAGGTCGAGGTGTTCAACGCCATGATCACGCTGGCCAAGGGCCAGCCGAACTCGGTGTTCGATGCGGATGGCTCGGCGCTGGTCATTCATGCCAAGGCCGACGACAACAAGACCGATCCGGCCGGCGACGCCGGCGACCGCATCGCCTGCGGCGTGGTGACCGAGTAACGCGCCAATCCTGCTCTCTCCGTTCGTCTCCGCAATGGCGGAGGCGAGCGGGCGAGAGGGTTACCGCGGCATCAGCGCCCAGTAATCCAGTTCGAGGATGACCGCCGGATCGTCACCATCGGCGGTCTTGGCCGGGAAGTCGCCGCACGGACGATCCTTGGTCGCGATCGTGCGCAGCCGCAGCGCACCGACGTCGTTGCGGCCCGGCAACGTCTTGGTGGCCAGCACCTCGCTCCACGCAAACACCGTGTTGCCGGCGAACAGCGGCGCGACGTGCCGCCCGCCATTGATCGCGGCGATGTGAAACGCATTGCCGAGCCCGTTGAACGACAGTGCGCGTGCCAGCGAGATCGCGTGTCCGCCATAGATCAGCCGGCGCCCGAACCGTCCCTGCGATTCCGAATACTGGTTGAAGTGCACGCGCGCGGTGTTCTGATAGAGCCGCGTCGCGATCATGTGTTCTGCTTCCTCGACGGTCATGCCGTCGACATGATCGATCTTGTCGCCGACGGCGTAATCGCCATGGCGATGTCGGCTGCCGGCGAGCGCATCATTGTAGGCGGCGGCGTTGAGGATCGGGCAGGCGCCGCCGAGCGTGGCGGCCTCGACCGCTTTCGGCAATTCCGGCACCTGATCGCCCGGCGCGGGCGCGGTCTCGTCGCGTTTGCGCACCATCACCCAGCGCGCATAGGTAAGCACCTCGGCGCCGTCCTGATTGAAGCCGCGCGAGCGCACATAGACGATGCCGGTCTTGCCGTTGGAGTTCTGCCGCAGACCGATCACCTCCGAGGTCGCACTCAGCGTGTCGCCGGGATAGACGGCTTTGAGGAAGCGGCAGTCCGCGTAGCCGAGATTGGCCACCGCATTGAGCGAGATGTCCGGCACTGTCTTGCCGAACACCACATGGAACACCAGCAGATCGTCAATCGGCGCGCGCGGATAGCCGATCCGTTCGGCGAAGGCATCGGACGACTGCACCGCGAAGCGCGCGCCGAACAGGCCGTTATAAAGCGCGACGTCGCCGGTGGTGACGGTGCGCGGCGTGGCATGGACGATGGTCTGGCCGAGCGTGAAGTCCTCGAAGAAATGCCCCGACGAGGTTTTCGACATTCTGTGCGCTCCTGCTGCCGGCCGTTGGACGCGGAGTCCTGCACGAGTGCGCCGCAAGATGCAAATCGCGTTCACGCGGGCGTGACGGCAGCGCGATGTCGGGCACACGGAAAGCTGAGGCGACCGTGTTGCGTGCCACCGGTAAGGGTGATTGCGCGAGATCGCTCGCATCGCAACCCAGGGAGAAATTGTCATGACACCGTTTCAATCTCGTCCGCGCCTTTGGCTGGCTCCGCTGGCCGCGTTCGCTCTCTTCGCCGCCGTGCCCGCCGCGTCGGCACAGGGCATGAGCAGCGGCGACAAGATGCAGAAATCCGACGGGATGAAGAACGACGCGATGAAGAAGGACAACATGGGCGGCGGCGCCATGAAGAAGGATGGCATGAAGTCCGATGCGATGAAGTCCGATGCCATGAAGAAGGATGGCATGGGTGGCAAGATGGACGGCAAGAAGTGATCCGGTAATAAAGACTGCGTGATCGGGCCGGTGGCAGGCATCCGCCGTACCGGCCCGTCGCGTATAATCAGCTACGCAGCAGGGAGAGGCGAACCATGAGTGTCAGTGCCGCCATCGAGACGGATGCCGGGACGCGCCGCGACCGGCCGCTGATCCACCCGCGCTGGGTGCGGATCACCCACTGGATCAATGCCGTCGCCATGGTGGTGATGATCATGTCCGGCTGGCAGATCTACAATGCCTCGCCGCTGTTCGAGTTCGACTTCCCGCGCAGCATCACGCTCGGCGGCTGGCTCGCCGGCGCGCTGCTCTGGCACTTCGCCGCCATGTGGGTGCTGGCGATCAACGGGCTGATCTATCTGGCGCTCGGCATTGCCGGTGGCCGTTTCCGCCGCAAGCTGATCCCGATCCGGATCGGCGATGTGTTCGGCACGGTGCGCGAGGCGCTGACCTTCAGGCTCTCGCACGATGATCTGACGCGTTACAACGCGGTGCAGAAGCTGATGTACGTCGTCGTTATTCTCGCCGGAGTCGTGGTCGTGCTCTCCGGCATCTCGATCTGGAAGCCGGTGCAACTGTCATGGCTCACCGCGCTGTTCGGCGGCTACGACGCCGCGCGCTACGTGCACTTCTTCGCCATGGCGACCATCGTCGGCTTTCTGGTCGTGCATGTGCTGCTCGCTCTGCTGGTGCCGAAAAGCCTGCGCGCCATGATCACCGGCCGCTGAGGAGAACAGAGATGCGCAAATTCCGCCTGATCCCCGGTGTCGACAAAACCCTGCTGATCAAGGACGCGGCGAAGCTGATGCCCGACCCGGCGCGGCGTCAGTTCTTGCGCGGCGCGGCGAGCCTCGGCGCGCTGACGCTGCTGACCGGCTGCGACATCGTCGATGGCCCGACGGCGGAGCGGGTGCTGCGCAAGATTTCCGAATTCAATGACGGCGTGCAGGCCGCGCTGTTCAATCCGAACACGCTGGCGCCGACCTATCCGGAAAGCGCGATCACGCCGGACTTCCCGTTCAACGCCTATTACGGCGAGGACGAAGCGCCGGTGGTCAACGGCGAGACCTACAAGCTCGAGATCGGCGGGCTGGTCGAGAACAAGACGCCGTGGACGCTCGAAGACCTCTACAAGCTGCCGCAGGAGCGGCAGATCACGCGGCACATCTGCGTCGAGGGCTGGAGCGCCATCGGCTCGTGGACCGGTGCGCGGCTGTCGGACTTCCTCAAGCGGATCGGCGCCGACACCAGCGCGAAATACGTCTGGTTCCGCTGCGCCGAGGGCTATTCCAACACCATCGACATGCCGACCGCGCTGCATCCGCAGACGCAGATGACGTTCAAATACGGCAACGAGATCCTGCCGGTGAAGTACGGCTATCCGATGAAGATCCGCATCCCGACCAAGCTCGGCTTCAAGAACCCGAAGCATGTGGTCTCGCTCCATGTCACCAACAAGGACATGGGCGGCTATTGGGAAGACCAGGGCTACAACTGGTTCAGCGGGTCGTAGCTTCCGCCCGACATGCTTGCCATTGCGGGCCGGGCGTTTTAGCAATCCGCCCGGATTTCAACGGCACAGTGTGTTCAGAGGCGATCATGGCCACCTACAAACTGCTTCTTCTCCCCGGCGACGGCATCGGCCCCGAAGTGATGGAGGAGGTGAAGCGCGTCATCGCTGCGTTCAACAAGCGCGGCCCGCACCGGTTCGAGACCGAGGACGGCCTGGTGGGCGGTTCGGCCTATGACGCCTCCGGCGTCGCCATCACCGACGAGACCATGGACCGCGCGATGGCCGCGGATGCGGTGATCCTTGGCGCGGTCGGCGGACCGAAGTGGGCCGATGTTCCCTACGAGGTCCGACCCGAAGCGGGCCTGCTGCGGCTGCGCAAGGATCTCGCTCTCTATGCCAATCTGCGGCCGGCGATCTGCTATCCGGCGCTGGCCGATGCCTCCAGCCTCAAGCGCGAGCTGGTCGACGATCTCGATCTGATGGTGGTGCGCGAACTGACCGGCGGCGTCTATTTCGGCGAGCCGAAGACCATCACCGATCTCGGCAACGGGCAGAAGCGCGCGGTCGATACCCAGGTCTACGACACCTACGAGATCGAGCGCATTTCCCGCGTCGCCTTTGAGCTGGCGCGCAAGCGCCGCAACAAGGTGACGTCGATGGAAAAGAACAACGTCATGAAGAGCGGCGTGCTCTGGAAAGAGGTCGTCAATCAGACGCATCAGCGCGAGGCCAAGGACGTGACGCTGGAGCATCAGCTCGCCGATTCCGGCGCGATGCAGCTCGTGCGTAATCCCAAGCAGTTCGACGTGATCGTCACCGACAATCTGTTCGGCGACATTCTCTCCGACGTGGCGGCGATGCTCACCGGCTCGCTCGGCATGTTGCCGTCGGCGTCGCTCGGTGACATCGATCCGAAGACCAAGAAACGCCGCGCGCTGTATGAGCCGGTGCACGGCTCGGCGCCGGATATCGCCGGCAAGGGACTGGCCAATCCGATCGCGATGATCGCGTCGTTCGGCATGGCGCTGCGTTATTCGTTCAATCTCGGTGCGGAAGCCGATTTGATCGAGAAGGCCATTTCGGCGGCGCTGGCGCGCGGCCTGCGCACGGCCGACATCGCGTCCGGCGGCAAGGCCGTCAGCACCCGCGAGATGGGCGACGCGATCATCGAGGAGATTGAGAAGGCGGCGTGATCGCGCGGCGCATGGAGCAACAAAAAAGGCCGGGGTGACCCGGCCTTTTTCTTTAAACGGGCTTGATCGTTGCGATCACCACTGTCGCGGATTGTTCTTGCCCGGCAGGTCGAACGGACCCGGCATGGTTTCCGAGGCACGATCGGCGGCGGTGCCGCGCATCGCTTCCGGCACCGCCGAATGGGTCGGCGGCATCACATAGTCGGTGAACTTGCGCTCGCCGCGCACCACATTGGTGCCGGCGTCGAGATAGGAGCGCTTCTGCACGATGATGCGGGTGCGGATTCGGCCGTTCTCGTCCTGCCAGCGGACCACGGTACCATCGTTGCGGAGATAGCGCTGCTTCGGCGCCGCATCGGCGGGCGTGGCCAGGAGCGTGCCGGCGGTCATCGCCGTCACCGCAAGCCCTGCCAGAATCATCGGAAAGCGCCGGATCGTCATCGTTCTATTCCTCGCCAGAATCCCCAGAGTGTTGGCCGCACCTTAAGGCAATGCGCCGCAAAGGGGAATCTCCATTTCAGCCGCCACCGAACGGGGTTGCCGGCTGCGGCAGAGAGGCAACGGTCCCGATGGGGCATCGTTCCGCGTGCCCCGCGACGATAACGCAACTGTGCGGACCCCTTGGCCGGGATTAGCGTGACCGCGATGCCCGGATGCGGGCATCGGCACAAGGCTCCGGACGCGGAGCTGAAAGGGAGCGACCATGTCTGAATCGACTTTGTCTGGACCCCGGTCCGGACCGCAGGAGCGTTTGATCGACGAGTTGTACCAGGACGACCCGCAGCGCGCCGACGCCGTGGTGTTCGGCCGCGAGACCGGCCCAAGTCGGCGCGGTTTCCTCGGTGGTGCGGGTCTGGCGGCGATGGGCGCGGCCGTGGGCGGCGCGATCCCGTTCGCGGCGAATATGCCCGGCGGCATGATCCCGGCGGCAATGGCGCAAGGGACGCCAGCCGGCGGCGCGGCGCCTGCGCCGAGCGCGGCACCCGGTGCTGCGCCCAAGGGTCCGCAATATCTCCAGTTCCCCGGCAAGCACGACAAGCTCGTGGTGCTCGGCGACCGGCCGTTGGTGGCGGAGACGCCGGAGCATCTGCTCGACGATGACACGACGCCGACCGACAAGCTGTTCGTGCGCAACAACGGCCAGACGCCGGAAGCGGCGAAGGAGCCGGACAAGTGGTCGTTCGTCATCGACGGCGAAGTGAACAACAAGGTGACGCTGACGCTCGGCGAGTTGAAAGCCAAGTTCAAGCCGGTGACGCGGCGCATGGTGCTGGAATGCGGCGGCAACGGCCGCTCGTTCTTCACGCCACAGGCGCGCGGCAATCAGTGGACCAACGGCGGCGCCGGCTGTCCGGAATGGACCGGCGTGCGGCTGCGCGACGTGATGAAGGCCGCGGGTCTCAAGCCGTCGGCGAAATTCTCCGGCCATTACGGCAGCGATCTGCATCTCTCCGGCGATGCCAGCAAGCCGACCGTGTCGCGCGGTGTGCCGATCGGCAAGCTGATGGACGAGAACAACCTGATCGTGTTCGCCATGAACGGTCAGCCGCTGCCGAACATTCACGGCGGTCCGGTGCGGCTGTTCATTCCCGGCTGGCCCGGCTCGGCGTCGGCGAAGTGGCTGAACCGCATCTGGATCCGCGACAAGGAGCATGACGGTCCGGGCATGACCGAGTTCTCCTATCGCGTCGCCATCAAGCCGATGGTGCCGGGCGCGAAGGGCGATCCGAAAAATTTCCGCATTCTCGAATCGATGCCGGTGCGCTCGATCGTCACCAGCCCGGCGAATGGCACCAAGCTTCCCGCCGGCACCAAGGAGATCAAGTTGCGCGGCGCCGCGTGGGCCGGCGATCTGCTGGTCAAGCAGGTCGACGTCTCGACCGATTTCGGCGCGACCTGGACGCGGGCGAAACTGGAGAAGCCGAAGAACCGGTACGACTGGCAGCGCTGGACCGCGACGGTGAAGCTGCCGGCCGATGGCTATTATGAAATCTGGACGCGCGGCACCGATGCCAAGGGTGTGATGCAGCCGCATCTCGCCGGCTTCTGGAATCCGCAGGGCTATGGCGGCAATGCTATGCACCGCGTCGCCGTGCTGGTCGGCTGATCATGCGCGTCATGAACCGGAAAGCTGCCGCGCATCCGGCGCGGCAGGTCGTGAGGATCGCGGCGGCGATGTTCGCCGCGATCATGCTCGCCGTTCTTCCCGCAGCGGCGCAGCCGCGTGACGAGGCGCCGGAGGATTTCCCACAAGGCGCCAACCGTGATGACACGTTCTATGCCTGCACCGCGTGCCACGGCTTCAAGCTGGTGGCGCAGCAGGGCATGAACCGCCGCCAGTGGGATGAGTCCATCAGTCTGATGGTCTCGAAGCACGGCATGCCCGCGCCCGAGGCCGCCGACCGCGACAAGATCCTCGATTATCTGGAGGCCGCGTTTCCGCAGCGCGCGACGCCGAGCCGGGGCGGCTTCCGCAATCCGTTCGCGCAATAAGCTCCTGCCGTGCGGGGCATCCACATACCGTTCTTTCTCGGTAGAAGGCGGCAAGAGGCCAATTGTGAAATAATTTTCTGAGGTCTAGGCTTCCTGCGACAAAACGGCACACCGGGACGCGGTGGGTCGGGTCGGGGCTCCGGGAGCGGAGCTAAAGGGAGCAAGCCATGGCTGGATTCAAGCTCGGGAGAGATTCGGAGCGTGCGCGCGACGCTGTTCAGGATACATCGCAATCACAGGGGGATTTTGGAGAAGAAAGTCTGACCGCGAGCCGGCGCGGATTTCTCGGCGGCGCGGGTCTCGCGGCGCTGGGGCTGGCGACCGGCGGGGCCTTGCCCTTGCTGGGCGACACGGCCGAAGCCGCGCCGCTCAATCTGCCGCCCGCATTGCCGCAGGGCGTGCGACAGAACGCGATCCTCGATGCGCTGCCGGGCAAGAAGCCGCTGATCAAACTCAGCTACCGGCCCCCCAATTACGAAACGCCGATCGAATATTTCCGCACGGCGATCACGCCGACCGATGCGTTCTTCGTGCGCTATCACCTTTCCGACATTCCCGAGATCGATCCGAAGACGTGGAAGATCGACGTCGGCGGCGAGGGTGCCGCCGGCACGCTGCAAATCGGCCTCGACGATCTGAAAGCGATGCCGGCGGTCGAAGTCGTTGCGGTCAATCAGTGCTCCGGCAACCGGCGCGGTCTGTTCGATCCGCATGTGCCGGGCGTCGAATGGGGCTACGGCGCCATGGGCTGCGCGCGCTGGAAGGGTGCGCGGCTCAAGGACGTGCTGGCGAAGGCCGGCATCAAGAAGGAAGCGATCGAGGTCGTGCTCAGTGGCGCCGATGGACCGCCGTTCGACAAGACGCCGGACTTCATCAAGAGCATTCCGGTGTGGAAGGCGATGGAGGATACGACGCTGATCGCCTACGAGATGAACGGCGCGCCGCTGCCGCATCTCAATGGTGCGCCGGCGCGCATCATCGTGCCGGGCTGGACTGGCACCTACTGGATGAAGCACATCAACTCGATCAAGGCCGTGACGACGCCCGACAAGAATTTCTGGATGGCGGGCGCCTATCGCATTCCGCTGGGCAAATTCCCGCTGGTCGCGCGTTTCGTGTCGCAGGAAACGGCGGTGAACACGCCGATCACCGAGATGGTGGTGAATTCGCTGATCTCCAGTCACGCCGACGGCGCGAAGGTGAAAAGCGGTACGCCGGTCGGCGGTATCGCGTGGGACGGCGGTTACGGCATCCAGACGGTGGAGATGTCGTTCGATGGCGGCAAGTCCTGGATGCCAGCCAAGCTCGGCGAGGATCTCGGCCGTTATGCGTTCCGCACGTTCAGCCTGCCGGTGAAGGGCAAAGGCAAGATCACGGTGATGGCGCGTGCCACCAACGCGATCGGCCAGACGCAGACCGCCAAGCTGATCCACAATCCGCCGGGCTATCATCACAACGTCATCCAGAGCGTTTCGCTCACGGTCGCATAACGGAGAGACATCATGCGCACAGTTGCTATTGCTGCTCTCGTTGCGGCGTTTGCGGTCCCGGCGTTCGCTGAGGAGAAACCGGTGGAGTTGAAGAAGGCGCCGGGTCTCGACAAGGTCGAGGCGAATTGCGCCGCCTGTCACAGCCTCGATTACGTGCTGATGAACTCGCCGTATCCGAACGCGGCGCTGTGGGATGCCGAGGTCAACAAGATGATCAAGATCTACGGCGCGCCGATCGAGGACGCGGACGCCAAGGCGATCAAGGACTATCTGGCGAAGAACTACGGAAGCTGATCGGGTCTTCGCGAACGCTCAAGCACAAAAAGGGCGCGCTGTCGGCGCGCCCTTTTTCATGCAAATGCGAGACTCTCAATCTGTCATTGCCGGGCTTGACCCGGCAATCCATCTTCGTCTGAAAAGATGGATGCGCGGGTCATGCCCGCGCATGACGACGGCTAACTCCATCGAACTACAACAGCACTAGCGTCCCGCTGCGCGCTGCTTCTGCTCGATCGCTTTCCACAGCGTCTGATATTTCGGCGTCGGCGCCATCAGCGGATTGCGCTGGCCGCAGAACGTGCGGTGTCGCTCCGCGCGCGCGAACAGCGCGCCGATATTCGGATCGCTGCCGGCGGCGACCAGCGTCAGCCGGTCGAGCGCGCAGGCGAGCACGGAGCGGTCGACCGCCACGTCGCCCGGCTGACAGAACAGCCCGGCGATCTGCAGACGTGGCTCGCTGTCCGTATGGGCGAAGCCGGTGCAGGCTTTCGGCGCCTCGCCGCCGACCGCGAAGGTGACGGTGGCGAAGGTGCCGAACTTGGTCGGCAGCGCGTCACCCGGCGTCACGCCGCGCGCGACACCGAGCGCTCCGGCACGCGCCATGATCTCGTCGGCGGGCTTGCCGAAGTCGGCCAGTTCTGCGCCCGGCCGGTAGATTTCCAGTTGCAGATAGGGTGCGTCGGTCGTGGGCTCGCCGCGCATCAGGATATCCTTGCGGCCGCCGCCTTTGGTGTGCCGCTGGATGGCGTAGCGTTCGGGCGCCTCGCCGGCTTCCGGGATCGGCAGGGCGAAGGCCGGAAACGGCCGCTCCACGTCGGTCCATTGCGACTGAACGACCGGCTCCGCGGCGGCGATGACGCGCGGTGGATCGGCGATATAGGCGGCAAAGGCGGCGACGGCGGCCAGCCCGCTGCAATAGGCCAGTCCCTGGAAAAAGGCCGAGGACAGGTCGCTTCGGCCGCCGGTCCGGTCGGTGATCCGGTCATGAATCGGTGTTTGCCGGCGCGGAACGGCATTCAGCCCGTCCCTCGGCTCCCCGTGAAAACCCCGTGAACCCAACGCCCGACGCATTGCCGGCACCCGCTGGCGCAACACCAGCTTCCCGTTGTCTTTCCACAGATTTTCTCCTAGATACGCTGCCGTCCTGTTGCCGGTCGTCTTACCGGAACGGGAAATTTTTTCGGAGAGTTAACAATGGGTTACAAGGTCGCCGTCGTCGGCGCGACCGGTAATGTCGGTCGCGAGATGTTGTCCATTCTGGCGGAGCGGGAATTTCCCGCCGACGAGGTCGTCGCTTTGGCCTCGCGCAAAAGCCAGGGAACGGAATGCTCGTTCGGCGACAAAACCCTGAAAGTGAAAGCGCTCGACACGTATGACTTCTCCGACGTCGACATCTGCCTGATGTCGGCCGGCGGCTCCGTGTCGAAGGAATGGTCGCCGAAGATCGCGGCGCAGGGCGCGGTGGTGATCGACAATTCGTCGGCCTGGCGCATGGACCCGGACGTGCCGCTGATCGTGCCGGAAGTGAACGCCGACGCTGCGGCGGGCTTCCGCAAGAAGGGCATCATCGCCAATCCGAACTGCTCGACGGCGCAGCTCGTCGTCGCGCTGAAGCCGCTGCACGTCAAGGCGAAGATCAAGCGTGTCGTCGTCGCCACCTATCAGTCGGTGTCGGGCGCGGGCAAGGATGCGATGGACGAACTGTTCTCGCAGACCAAGTCGGTGTTCACCCTCGACGAGATGGAGAACAAGAAGTTTCCGAAGCGGATCGCGTTCAACCTCATTCCTCAGATCGACGTCTTCATGGAGGACGGCTACACCAAGGAAGAGTGGAAGATGAACGCGGAGACGAAGAAGATTCTCGATCCGAAGATCAAGCTGACCGCGACCTGCGTGCGCGTGCCGGTGTTCGTCAGCCACTCGGAAGCGGTCAATATCGAGTTCGAGAATCCGATCTCCGCCGACGAAGCGCGCAACATCCTGCGCACCGCGCCGGGTTGCCTTGTCATCGACAAGCGCGAACCGGGCGGCTACGTCACGCCGTATGAAGCGGCGGGCGAGGATGCGACCTATATCAGCCGCATCCGCGAGGACGTGACGGTCGAGAACGGCCTTGAGATGTGGGTTGTCTCCGACAATCTGCGCAAGGGCGCGGCGCTCAACGCGATCCAGATCGCCGAGGTGCTGATCAACCGCAAGCTGATCCAGGCGAAGCGCAAGGCGGCATGATCAGGCGATCGCCTGTCTGCGATAACAAAATGCCCGGCCTTGTGCCGGGCATTTTTTATGTCGCGCGTTCTCACGGCGGTATCGCTGTTTCTTTCCCTCTCCCGCAAACGGAAGAGGAAAGAGCATCTAAAACCGCGGCGTCGCGAACATGCGCGTGTAGTCGTCGGCCGCAGCCTGCATGAACGCGCCGCTCGCGTCGTCGCGCACCCACAGTTTCCCGGCGGCGACGCCGAAATAGGCGCCGTGCAGATAAGTCTCGCCGCGCTCGACCCGCTCGCGCAGGCGCGGGAACGTCATCAGGTTGTTGAGGCTGTTGACCACATTGGCTTGCTCCAACTGCGTGATATAGTCGCCGAGCGACAGGTCGCCGCGCGGGCCGGCGATGTCGGCGGCCGGCGCCATCAGCGTCATCCATTGGCCGATGAAGTCGGTCGGCGTCAGCGGCGCGCTGTCTTCCGCGAACGCCTTGACGCCGCCGCACTGGGCGTGACCGAGCACGACGATGTGTTTCACTTGCAGCGCGACCACGCCGAATTCGAGCGCGGCGGACACGCCGTGCGCCTTGCCGTCCGGTGCATAGGGTGGCACCAGATTGGCGACGTTGCGCACCACGAACAGCTCGCCGGGGCCGGCGTCGAAAATCACTTCCGGCGATACGCGCGAGTCGCAGCAGCCGATCACCATCACTTCCGGCGACTGGCCGCGATCGGCAAGTTCGCGATATTGCGCTTGTTCCTTGCGGAGGCGGCTGACGAGGAAGGCGCGATAACCATCGATCAGGCGGCTGGGAAACGGCATGGGAACCTCGCTGCTCACTTCGATGGGCCGCCATTTGGCACAGTCAGGCCCATATCGCCATGGGCAATCCGTAGGCATCCTTCGGTGGGGGATCGGGGAACGGTTGCGCCGATCCCCGATGAATCCGCCGGGCAATGGCGGCGCAGGCGGCGGCATCGAGCAGATCGTCGGGCTGTGCGGTCCCGGGCGGCACGGCATCGAGGACGGCGGCCGGTACTCCGGCGGCGGCAAGGATCGCGCGACGCTGCGCCAGCCCGGCGGGATGCGGCCGACTCTTGATCTTCTTCGGCTGCGTCAGCGCGCGCTCGCCGTTGAGCCGCCAGAACGCGAGTTCCGGATGCACCTCGTAACAGCGGTCGCGCAGCGACGCGTCGTTGCGCAACACGGCGTCCAGCGCGCGGATTTTCGGCGCGATGTTGAAGAGCTGCTTCGACACCTTGCGCGGTGGATCGGACGCGGCGAACGCGCGGACACAGGCGTCGGCATAAGTCTCCGCTTCTACCGCCGCGCGTGGCGGCACCGAGAACACCGAGGACTGGCGCGCGCCGAGCAAAGGCCGGATGGCATTCTCTGCGGCACGGCCGCCAATGCCGCCGCGCTCGGGCAGGCCGATCGGCATGTCGATGGCGATCACGGCCGGTTGCTGCGGCATGCGCAGTGCATCGGCGATCTCGCGATGGAAGGCGATCTCACAGGCGTCGCCGTCCGGCTCAATCAGAATGACGAGCCAGCCGCCGGGGCAGCCGTCGATGCCAGCGAGCCAGACTTTGGACGCAGCAGCGGTCATGGCTCTGGCGGTCATGGTCATGACAGTGGCATGTCGTGCGCGTCGCCGGTAGCATGCCGCGCACCGCAGGGGAGTTTCATGACCATTCGTCCACGCCGCAGCGTCCTCTACATGCCCGGCTCCAATGCCCGCGCGATCGAGAAGGCCAAGTCGTTGCCGGTCGATGGCGTGATCCTCGATCTCGAGGATGCGGTGGCGCCGGATGCCAAGGCAGCAGCGCGCCAGCAGGTGGCCGACGCGGTGGCGGCCGGCGGCTTCGGGCCGCGTGAGTTGGTGATCCGCACCAATGCCATCAGCAGCCCATGGTTTGCCGACGACATCACCGCGGTGATCCAGGCGAAACCCGACGCGGTACTGATCCCGAAGATCGAAACCGCGCAGCAGCTCGAACTGGTCGGGCAGCGGCTGCTCGACGGTCATGCCGATCTCAGAATCCGCGTCTGGGCGATGATCGAGACGCCGCGTGCGATCTTCAACATCGAGGAACTGGGCCACGCCGCCGCGGATTCGGAAACGCGCCTGTCCTGCTTCGTGCTCGGTACCAACGATCTCGCCAAGGAGACGCGCGCACGGCAGGTGCCGGGCCGCGCGCCGATGCTGGCGTGGCTGTCGATGGCGGTGATGGCCGCGCATGCCGGCGGCATCGACGTGCTCGACGGCGTCTATAACGACATCGCCAATGCGGATGGCTTTCTGCGCGAATGCGAGCAGGGCCGCGACTTCGGCTTCGACGGCAAGACACTGATCCATCCGAACCAGATCGCGCCGTGCAACACGGTGTTCTCGCCGGCACCGGACGAGGTGGCGCAGGCGCGCGCCATGATCGCGGAGTTCGCCAAGCCCGAGAACAAGGGCAAGGGCGTGGTGCAGATCGGCGGCCGGATGGTCGAGCGCATGCACGCGGAAATGGCCGGGCGCACCGTTGCCATCGCCGAAGGTATCGCAGCCCGCCAGGGCTAAGAGCCTGAAACACCAGTCTCTTTAGGCTAGATATTTCAAGCTTAAAATTTCTCTCTTGCCCGGTTCTGCACTGGGCTATAATCCATCCAGGGTTAGGACAGCGAGGAGCATCCCATGTCGCAGGCGGCCGAAAAGCACACCGAACACAAGGTGGTCAGTCTCAAGGATTCTGCCTTTGTCTGGGAGGACCCGCTCGATCTCGAGCATGACCTGACCGAAGAAGAGAAGATGGTGCGCGACACCGCGCGCGGCTACGCGCAGGACAAGCTGATGCCGCGCGTGCTGACCGCGTATCGCGACGAGCGGTTCGACCCCGAGATGTTTCAGGAGATGGGCGCGCTCGGCCTGCTCGGCCCGACGGTGCCGGAGGAATACGGCGGCGCCGGCCTCGGCTATGTCTCCTACGGGCTGATCGCCCGCGAAGTCGAGCGCGTCGACTCAGGCTATCGCTCGGCGATGTCGGTGCAGTCGTCGCTGGTGATGTATCCGATCTACGCTTACGGCACGGAAGCGCAGCGCAAGAAATATCTGCCGAAGCTCGCCACCGGCGAGATGATCGGTTGCTTCGGTTTGACCGAGCCGGACTACGGTTCGGATCCCGGCGGCATGATCACCCGCGCCGAGAAGGTCGCCGGCGGCTACAAGCTCAACGGCTCCAAGACCTGGATCTCGAACGCGCCGGCCGCGCATGTGGCGGTGGTGTGGGCCAAGCTCGACGGCAAGATCCGCGGCTTCATCGTTGATCGCGGCACCAAGGGTTTCTCGACGCCGAAGCTGGAAGGCAAGCTGTCGCTGCGCGCGTCGATCACCGGCCAGATCGTGCTGGAAGACTGCGTGGTGCCGGAAGAAAACATGTTCCCGGAGATCAAGGGTCTCGCCGGTCCGTTCGGCTGCCTTAACAATGCGCGCTACGGCATCGCCTGGGGCGCCATGGGCGCGGCGGAATTCTGCTGGCATCAGGCGCGGCAGTATGTGCTCGACCGCAAGCAGTTCGGCCGGCCGCTCGCCGCCAATCAACTCGTGCAGAAGAAGCTTGCCGACATGCAGACCGAGATCGCGCTCGGCCTCGCCGGTGCGCTGCGACTTGGCCGCATGCTGGAGGACCATCGCGCGGCGCCGCCGTCGATCTCGCTGATGAAGCGCAACAACTGCGGCAAGGCGCTGGATATTGCCCGCCTCGCCCGCGACATGCACGGCGGCAACGGCATCGCCGACGAGTATCACGTGATGCGCGTGATGTGTAACCTCGAGACGGTCAACACCTACGAGGGTGCGCACGACATTCACGCGCTGATCCTCGGCCGCGCGCAGACCGGGATTCAGGCGTTCTTCTAACCTACCGCCGCTTCATTTAACGCCCGGATCGGCGCGGCCGGTCCGGGCGTTTTGTTGTCTGCGGCCATGCTGCTCCGGCGTGTCTGTCATTCCGCGATCACCTCGTCAGGGTGCTTGCCACGCCGATGGCCAATGCGTATGGCCATGCACGATGGATCTCCTCCATATCAGCTTGCTGGCGTTGACCGGTGTTGCCGCCGGGGTCATTGCGGCGGTGGTAGGCGGAGCGTCGCTGGTCACCTACCCGGTGTTGATCGCGCTCGGCATGCCGCCGATCACGGCGGCCGTGACCACCAATGTCGCTTTGGTCCCCTCGAATTTCGCCGCCGCGCTGGCGGATCGCAAAGTGTTGCCGCCGCTCGACCGGGGTTTTGTCCGGCTGGTCGTCGCATCCGTGCTCGGCGCTGCGGTCGGCGCCGGTCTGCTGATGGCGACGCCGGAGCGGGTGTTCGCGTTGATCGTGCCGCTGCTGCTCGGCTTTGCCACGCTGATGTTCGCCTATTCCGGACAGATCGCAGAATGGATGCGTGCCCGCGCGGAGCGCAGCGGCCGTGCCCTGTCGATGGATGTCACGAGTGTGAAATTCGTGCTGCCGGTGTCGTTCTACGGCGGCTATTTCGGCTCCGGCGTCGGCATCCTGATGCTCGGCGTGCTGTCGGTCGCGACCCGCGGCGATTATCGTACAGCCAATGTCGCGAAAAACCTGATCACCAGCCTGAACAGCGCGGTCGCGACCCTGGTCTATGTCGCGCAGGGTGCGGTGCCGTGGCCCTCGACACTCGCGTTGATGGTCGGCGCGATGGGCGGCGGGCTGATCGGTTCATGGGTCGCGCGCATCCTGCCGCGCCGGATCGTCCGTATCATGGTGATCGGGTTCGGCGTGGTGCTGACGGCGGAGTTCGTCTACCGCTTCTGGCTTTAGAGCGTGATCCCGAAAAGTGGGAACCGGTTTTCGGAAAAGATCATGCTCAAGAAAACTTAGCGCCGCCGCGATACGCCTTGCGGATGACGCGCGAGCTCGCTGACGCGAGCGGTCATGCCGCTGTTGGGATCGGTGAACGGCGCCAGCACCGTGAAATGGTTGGTGTCGGCGATCGCCGCGTAGTGGGTATGGGCGACACCGCCCCATGTCTTGGCGATCTCCTGGCTCTGGCGCAGGAATTCCGATGATTCCAGCGCACCGGCCACGGCATCGAGCGTGCGGCCCGGCGGCACCGGCCAGTGGATCGGCGAGATCAAGTGCGCCGACGTCTCGGTCAGGCGAAGATTAGCGTTCATGCTGGTGTGCCGCAGCGGCTCGAGATCGAACACGCCGGAGATCGAATAACCTGCCGGCACCAGATCGGCCGGCGCATAGGCATCGAGCGTGCTCCAGGTGGTGGCCGTCATGCACGCCGTCAGATGTCCGCCGGCGGAATGGCCGTAGACCGCGAAGCGCTTGCGGTATTTGCGCCAGAGCAGGAGACAGGCGTTGCGAATCTGATCGGTGATCTGCGCGATGGTCACATCCGGGCAGAGGTCGTAGCCGGCGATGGCGACCGTCACGCCGCGCGCATTGGGGCCGGCGGCCATGTGGCTGAAGCTCGACGGATGCAGCGACATCCACCAGCCGCCGTGGATGAATAAGGCGAGCGGCGCATCGGCGTCGTCGGCGGGGAAGATATCGACAATCTGCCGCGGCGAGGGGCCATAGGAGATGCCAAGCTCGGCCTTCGGCCGTGCCGCACGATAGGCGGCGGCGTCACGCGCCCAGCCGTCGAAAATCTGCTGGTGCTCAGGCACGCGGGCGCGATTGTTGTATTCCTTCTCGTAGTCGATCGTCATTGTCGTGGTCCCTCGCAGATGGAACCCTCCTAGCACGGTCGTTTCCGCATCGGGAGGGGCAACACCGGGGCTTTGCGACGCCGGGAATCGGCGTTAAGGCTCATCTGATGAAGGTCAACGGCAAGCCGATGCGTAGCATCTGGGTCGAGGCCGATGGCGCGGTCGGCGTCATCGACCAGACCGTGCTGCCCCATGAATTCCGAACGGTGCGGCTCACCTCGCGCGACGAGGCCGCGCAGGCCATCAGTTCGATGCTGGTGCGCGGCGCGCCGCTGATTGGCGCGGTCGCGGCTTACGGCATGGTGCTCGCCTTGCGCGCGGATGCCTCCGACGAAGCGCTCGAAACGGCTTACCGCACGCTGCTGGCGACGCGGCCGACGGCCATCAATCTGAAATGGGCGCTCGACGAGATGATGGCGGCGGTGCGCAACCGGCCGCGCGGAGAGCGTCTGGCCGTTGCCGAAAAACGCGCGGCCGAGATTTGCGATGAGGACGTTGCCATCAACCGCGCCATTGGCGAACACGGCCTGCGGCTGATCGAGGCGATCGCCGCGCGCAAGAAACCGGGCGAACGCGTCAATGTGCTGACGCATTGCAACGCCGGCTGGCTCGCCACGGTGGACTGGGGCACGGCGACGGCGCCCATCTATCTTGCGCATGACAAGGGCATCGCGCTGCACGTCTATGCCGACGAGACGCGGCCGCGCAATCAGGGCGCGTCGCTCACCGCATGGGAGCTTGGCCGGCACGGTGTTCCACACACGGTGATCCCGGACAACACCGGCGGCCATCTGATGCAGCACGGCCTCGTCGATATGGTGATCGTCGGCACAGACCGTGTCACCGCGCGTGGCGATGTGTGCAATAAGATCGGCACCTATCTCAAGGCGCTGGCGGCGAAAGATAACGATGTGCCGTTCTATGTGGCGCTGCCGTCGCCGACCATCGACTTCACTGTGGGCGATGGCGTTGCCGAAATTCCGATCGAGCAGCGCGCTGCCGACGAGGTGGCGGTCATGTCGGGCCGTACCAGTGATGGCCGCATCGAGGCGGTGCGGATTGTGCCGGACGGTTCGCCGGTTGCGAACTATGCGTTCGACGTGACGCCGGCGCGGCTCGTGACGGGGCTTATCACCGAGCGCGGGATTTTGCCCGCGACGCGCGAAGGGCTGGCAGCGGCCTTTCCGGAACGTGCAGGGCGTGATCCGGAAAAGTGGGAGCCGGTTTTCCGGCGAGATCACGCCCCAAGCGAAAAGAAGCGGGCCACAGATGATTCAATCTCAACGAATCCGGCTCAAGCGGAGCGTCGGTGATGAGCCTGTCGCAGCGCATCGAAGCTCCGGTCGATGGCCGCCAGTCGGAAACGGCGCTGGCGGTGGCGCGCGGCACCGCGCGGCTCCTCGCCGCGCATGGGTTTTCCTGTGTCAGTGAATTGCCGCTGGCGTCGGGCCGGCGCGCCGATCTCGCGGCGGTGGACCGCAAGGGCGCGATCTGGATCGTCGAGATCAAGTCGTCAGTCGCGGATTTCCGTGCCGATCACAAATGGATGGACTATCGCCAGCACTGCGACCGGCTGTTCTTCGCGACCACGCAAGCCGTGCCATGCGAGATCTTTCCGCCGGATACCGGATTGATCGTTGCCGATGCGTTCGGCGCCGAGATCAAATGCGAGGCGCCGGAGCATCGCCTGAGCGCAACCGTGCGCAAAGCGATGCTGCTGACGATTGCGCGCGCGGCGACCTTACGGTTGCAGTCGCTGATCGATCCGACCGGACCCTATGGCGAAGGGTTTTAGATTTACTGAGAACTCGTCATGCCCGCGCTTGTCGCGGGCATCCACGCCTTGCTTTTCGCATACCAAAGACGTGGATGGCCGGGACAAGCCCGGCCATGACACCTTTTGAAAAGCGAAACGTCAGCGCGGCGCGCGCTTGGCGAGGATGCGCTGCAAGGTGCGCCGGTGCATGCTGAGACGCCGCGCCGTCTCCGACACGTTGCGTCCGCACATCTCGTAGACGCGCTGGATGTGCTCCCAGCGCACGCGATCCGCCGACATCGGATTTTCCGGCAGTTCGACCGACTTGTGATCGAGCGCGAGCAGGGCCGCGAGCACATCGTCGGCATCGACCGGCTTGGCGAGATAGTCGACGGCGCCGAGCTTGATCGCGTTCACCGCGGTGGCGATGTTGCCATAGCCGGTGAGAACGATGCCACGTGCATCGGGACGGCGGCGCTTGAGCGCCGAGATCACTTCGAGACCGTTGCCGTCCTGCAGGCGCATGTCGACCACGGCGAAGGCCGGCGGCGACTGTTCGAGCTGCAGCAAACCTTCGGCGACGGATTCGGCGGTGGTCACGGTGAAGCCGCGCGACTCCAGCGCCTTGGCGAGTCGCTGCAGGAATGACTTGTCATCCTCGACAATCAGCAGCGAGCGTTCCGCCGGAACCTGCTCGCGCGGGGTGGCGGCGGCGCTTTCAGCGACAGTCAGTGACACGTTTCATTCCTCCAGGTGATAGAAAGGGTGATCGAAAGGGTGCGAAAAGCTCGAATTGACAACAATCTAGCGTGGAAAGGCACCGTGGCACAATTACGGCGCCTGCGCCCGGCGGGCCGAAACACGCGGAAAATCAGGCAGCAAGGCCGAGGGGGCGCGCGAAATCGTCGCGGTTCCAGCGGATATGGATGATCGCGCCGCGCTGCGGCAGCGGCCGGTTCTGGAACGCGACGATGGCGCCGGAGCGCTCCAGCAGGGTCTTGGCGATGAAGAAGCCGAGGCCGAGGCCGGCGGTCTCCGACTTGTCGCCGATCCGCCGGCCGCGCTTGCTGGTGACGTAGGGCTCGCCGATGCGCGCCAGGATTTCCGGGGCAAAGCCCGGTCCGTCGTCGCTGACGGTGATCGCCACCTCGTCCTCGGTCCACTCGGTTTTCACGGTGACGCGCTCGCGCGCGAAATCGACGGCGTTTTCGACGATGTTGCCGAGGCCGTAAAGGATCGCCGGATTGCGCGACGCCAGCGGCTCGTCCGGGTCCGGCTTCGGCACGTCGATCGCCACGCCGAAATCGCGATGCGGATTGACCACTTCGTCGATCAGCGCCGACAGCGGCAAACGGTCGATCGGCTCGTTGCTGGTGGAGAGTTCGGTGATCTTCGCCAGGATTTCGCGGCAGCGCAGCGCCTGTTCGCGCAGCAGCCGGATGTCGTCGCGATGCGGCGAGTTGCTGGAGATCGCGCGTTCAAGTTCTTTGGCGATCACGGTGATGGTGGCGAGCGGCGTGCCGAGTTCGTGCGCGGCGGCGGCGGCGAGGCCGTCGAGCTGCGAGAGATGCTGCTCATGCGCCAGCACCAGCTCGGTTGCGGCGAGCGCGTCGGTGAGCTGGCGTGCCTCTTCGGTGATCTGCCACGCATGCACGCCGATGAAGCCCATCGACAGGAGGATCGAGAGCCAGACGCCGACCATGTAGATCGGCGGCAACTCCAGCGGATCGCTGCTGTCCCACGGCAGCGGGAAATGCGCGAACACTAGCACGGTGGCGCACAGCACCGCGAAGCCGCCGAGCATCAAGGTGTAGCGCGGCGGCAGCGCGGTCGCCGAGAACAGCACCGGGCCGAGGAACAGGAACGCGAACGGGTTCTGCAATCCACCGGTGAGGAACAGCAGCACCGCGAGTTCGGCAATATCGAAGGCGAGCAGCCAGGCCGCGCGCTCCGGTTCGAGCCGCTGCGTCGCGTGGAAGCGCACGCGCAGCGCGATGTTGAGCAGCGCCGACAGGGCGATGACGGTGAGGCACGACCACAGCGGCAGCGTGAATTCGAGACCGAAATAGACGCCGAGCACCGCCGAGGTCTGGCCGGCGATCGCCAGCCAGCGCAGGCGGACCAGCGTATCGAGGCGGACATTGCGGCGCGGATGCGAGGCGGCGAGATCGAGCAAGGGCATGGTGCTTATTCTAGGCGCGATTGGCGGGGTCGGAAACGGTCACGAGGCGCGGCGCATGCCAGAAACGCCCATTCGACGCTGGACAAGTCAGCGGCATCTCGCCACATCTTTCGCCACGCTCGATCCCGTTTGTTTGCCCATCCGCCGGTTTGGTCATGGACGCAGCCGTCAAATCTGCCATTGCTGTCGATCGCCTGGTGAAGACCTATGCCACCACCACGGCGGTCAAGGGCATTTCGTTCAGCCTGATGCCGGGGACGATGACCGGGCTGCTCGGCGGCAACGGCGCGGGCAAGAGCACCACCATCGCCACGATCATGGGGTTGCTGACGCCGACCTCGGGGACCGTGCGCGTGCTCGGCGCGGACATGCCGCGGCAGCGTTATCGTGTCCTGCACCGGATGAATTTCCAGTCGCCTTATGTGGACATGCCGATGCGGCTGACCGTCCGGCAGAACCTGCGCGTGTTCGGCGATCTTTACGCGGTGCCGGATATCGCCGGCCGCATCGATCAACTCGCCAGCGACCTCGATCTGCGCGAAATCCTCGACCGGCCGTCGGGCAAGCTTTCGGCGGGGCAGAAGACGCGAGTGTCGGTGGCGAAGTCGCTGCTCAACAATCCCGAGGTGCTGCTGCTCGACGAGCCGACGGCCTCGCTCGATCCGGATACGGCGGACTGGGTGCGCGGCCATCTCGAACGCTATTGCCGCGCGCACAACGCCACGGTGCTGCTCGCCTCGCACAACATGGCCGAGGTCGAGCGATTGTGCGAGCGGGTCATCATGATGAAGAAGGGCGAGATCGTCGACGACGACACGCCGCAACAGTTGCTGGCGCGCTATGGCCGCGAAACGCTGGAGGACGTGTTCCTCGATATCGCGCGCGGCCGGGGCGACGCGCAGCAGAGGGTGTCGTGATGGAAATCTCGATGGAATTTTCGCCGCATCGCGTCGCCGCCATGGTGCGGCGCTACTGGTATCTGCTGCGCTCGTCGTGGCCGCGCATCCTCGACCTGATCTACTGGCCGATGGTGCAGATGCTGATGTGGGGTTTCCTGCAGACCTACATCCAGCAGAACGCTGGCTTCTTCGTGCAGGCCGGTGGCGTGTTCATCGGCTCGGTGTTGCTGTGGGATATCCTGTTCCGTGGTCAGCTTGGCTTCTCGATCTCGTTCCTCGAAGAGATGTACGCGCGCAACCTCGGCAACATCATGATGTCGCCGCTGCGCCCGGCTGAATTCATCCTGTCGCTGATCATCATGAGTCTCATTCGGCTCGCGATCGGTATGATCCCGGTGACGCTGCTGGCGATATGGTTTTTCGGCTTCAATCTGTGGGGGCTCGGTCTCGCGCTCGGCGCGTTTTTCGCCAACCTCATGCTGACGAGCTGGGCGATCGGTATCCTGGTCGCGGGGCTGCTGCTGCGGAATGGGCTCGGCGCCGAGACACTGGCCTGGACCTTCATGTTCCTGCTGCTGCCGCTGTGCTGCGTTTATTATCCGGTGTCGGTCCTGCCGGTGTGGCTGCAATGGATCGCGTGGGCGCTGCCGCCGACCTATGTGTTCGAGGGCATGCGCGAATTGCTGATCCACCACACGTTCCGGGCCGACCTGATGCTGCAGGCACTGGCGCTCAATGCGGTGCTGTTTTCCGCCGGTTGCGTTGCGTTTGGCCTGCTGCTGGGCAGCGCCCGCCGCCATGGAACCTTGCTGCAAACCGGCGAGTAACGCCCAAGACCTTGATACTTTGGGATAATTTCTCACGTAAAGGTGGTGAAAAGGTCTGATGCGTTAGATTGACGCTGTTTCAAAAAACAGTCATGCTTTCGCAGTGCAGCAATCACGTCAGAGCGGGCCGGGGACAAACGAGATGGCGATAGGCGAATTCGGGGGCGCGGCCGCGCTTCCCGCGACCGATAGCTTCATCCCATCGACACCGATGTACTGGCTCTATGAACTCGGTCACGCCGCGCTCAATCCGTCGCGGGTTGTCGCCGACGCCACCAAACTGTTTTTCAAGAATCCGGCCAATCCTTTCGCGCACACGCTCTACGGCAAGAGCATGGCGGCGGGCGCGGAATTGTTCGAACGCTCGACCCGCCGTTACAAGAAGCCGGCCTGGGACATCGCTTCGACGCTGGTGGAAGGCGAGCGCGTTCCGGTCGCCGTCGTGCCGGTGTGGGAGCGGCCGTTCTGCCGGCTGCTGCACTTCCAGCGTTTGATGCCGCACGCGCCGCGCCGGCCGCAGCCGAAGGTGCTGCTGGTGGCGCCGATGTCGGGCCACTTCGCCACGCTGCTGCGCGGCACGGTCGAAGCGTTCCTGCCCAATCACGAGGTCTACATCACCGACTGGACCGATGCGCGTCTGGTGCCGGTTTCGGCGGGTGCGTTCGATCTCGATACCTACATCGATTACGTGATCGCGATGCTGCATGCGCTCGGCGGCGATGTGCATGTGGTCGGCGTCTGCCAGCCGTCGGTGCCGGTGCTGGCCGCTGTGTCGCTGATGGAAGCGGACAAGGATCCGAACGTTCCGAATTCAATGATGCTGATGGGCGGGCCGATCGACACGCGGCGCAATCCGACCGCGGTGAACAATCTGGCGCAGGAGCGTGGCCTCGACTGGTTTCGCACGCATGTCATTACCAAGGTGCCGTTCCCGCATCCTGGCTTCATGCGCGATGTCTACCCGGGCTTTCTGCAGCTGCACGGCTTCATGAGCATGAATCTCGACCGGCACCTCGATGCGCACTACAACCTCTTCCAGCATCTGGTGAAGGGCGACGGCGATTCCGCGCAGAAGCATCGCGAGTTCTACGACGAGTATCTCGCGGTGATGGACCTCACCGCCGAGTTCTATCTGCAGACGGTCGATACCGTGTTTATCAAGCACGCCCTGCCGAAAGGCGAGATGACGCATCGTGGTCGCGCCATCGATCCGTCGGCGATCACCCGCGTCGCGCTGATGACCATCGAGGGCGAGAACGACGATATTTCCGGTCTCGGCCAGACCCAGGCGGCACACGATCTGTGCGTGAATATCCCGGCCGACAAGAAAGTCCATTACATGCAGCCGAGTGTCGGCCACTACGGCGTGTTCAATGGCTCGCGCTTCCGCGCCGAGATCGCGCCGCGCATGTCGGATTTCATGCTGTCGAACGGCCGGATGAAATCGCGCAAATCCGCGTCCGCCGCCTGATCGCGGTGTGGTCCCGGAACAGCCCCGACTTGAGCGGGTTTCCGGGCAGTGGCAGGGTGGCGCGCCATCCGCCGGATGATTCGATGCCGAATCTTGCTCTCCTGTTCCGCCGGCCGTCGCGCGAACCGCAGAATATCGACGTGACGCTGGATAATGCGATCTATCCGGTGCGGCTGCGGCGCAACCGGCAGGCACGCCGCTATACGCTGCGCATCCAGACGGCGACGCGCGAGGTCGTCCTGACCATGCCGCAGCGGGGCAGCATCGCCGATGCGCGCGCCTTCGCGCAGCAGCACGCCGCCTGGATCGCGACGCGGCTCGATCGTCTGCCGGACGAGATCGTGTTCGCACCGGATGCGCGCGTGCCGTTGCGCGGCATCGAGCACCGTATCGTGCATCGGCCCGACCGGCGCGGCGTCGCTTTTATCGCGGCCGGCGCCAATGGCGAGCCTGAGCTGCATGTGCCGGGGCAGGCGCCGCATCTCGGCCGCCGCGTGCGCGATTTTCTGAAGAAGGAGGCGGCGCGCGATCTCGACGCTGCCAGCCGCCGCTACGCGGCGCTGTTGAATGTTGCTGTCAGCCGCATTTCGCTGCGCGACCAGTCGAGCCGCTGGGGCTCGTGCTCAAGCACGGGACGCCTGTGCTATTCGTGGCGGCTGATCATGGCGCCGCCGTTCGTGCTCGATTATCTTGCCGCGCACGAAGTGGCGCATCTGGTCGAGCTCAATCATTCGCCGCGGTTCTGGGCAACAGTGCGGCGCGTCTGCCCGGACGCGGACCGGGCCAAGACCTGGCTCGACACGCAGGGCGCGACGCTGCATCGGTATGACGCCCCGGAATACTGATCCCGTGAGCAGCATCAGCCCGCTGGCGATGACGCTGATCCTCGGCCTGTTGAGCGGGCTTGGGCCGTTCTCGACCGATCTCTATCTCGCGTCGATGCCGGACATCGGCGCGAGTCTGCGGGCCGCTCCGGCGCAGGTGCAACTGACGATCTCGTTCTATCTGATCGGTTTCGCGGTCGGTCAGGTGATCTACGGCCCCGTGTCGGATCGCTACGGCCGCAAGCCGGTCCTGCTGACTGCGGTGGTGATCTATTGCGTCGCGACGATCTCCTGCATTGCCGCGACGTCGATCGAGCTTCTGATCGCCTCGCGGCTGTTGCAGGCGATCGGCGGCTGCGGCGCCATTGTGCTGTCGCGTGCCATCGTCCGCGATCTCTACAGTGGTGCGCGTGCCGGCCGCGAAATGGCGGTGATCGCCATGGTGATGGGGCTCGCCCCGCTGATCGGTCCGATCCTTGGCGGTGTGCTGCAAACATGGTTCGGCTGGCGCTCCAATTTCGTCGTCATGGCGATCGTCGGTCTCGAGGCGCTGGCACTGGTCTGGTGGTATCTGCCGGAAACGTTGAAGTTGCGTGCTACCGAGATGGTCACGCCGGCGTCGATCCTGCGTTCGTATCGCATCGTTTTGCGTGAGCCGTCGTTCGTCGCGCATCTGCTGTTGGTGACGTTGCCGTATGCCGGACTGTTTGCGTGGATTTCCGGTGCCACCTTCGTGTTGCAGGACATCTATCAATTCACGCCGTTCGGCTTCGCGTTGGCGTTCACCGCCGCGTCGGCTTGCTTCCTGCTCGGTACTTCGCTCGCCGCGAAACTGGTGATGCGCTACGGGATCAATGCGATCATCGGCGCGGGCAGCACCCTGCTCGCGCTGGGCGGGGTGATGATGATCGTCGTGCTCGCGTTGCGGCTCGATCATCCGTTCGCGCTTGTGGCGTCGGCGGCGGTCTATATTTGTGGCCTCGGCCTGGTGCTGCCGCAGGCGACCGCGGCCTCGATCAGCCCGTTTCCGGAACGCGCCGGCGCGGCATCGTCACTGGTCGGCTTCATTCAACAGTCAGCCGCGTCGGCCAGCGGCGCGCTGGTCGGGCATTATCTCGGCGTCAGCGCGTGGCCGATCGCGGTGCCGATGGCGCTGGCCGGTGTCGCGACGCTGTTGTGCTGGTTCATGACGCGTCGCGCGCGCGCGACGCTGCGTCACTGAACTGCCGATGGGCGATCAGCGGCTGCTGAACAGCCGGTCGATCAACCAGGTATCGAGGCTGTCGGACACGGCCGGGGATGTTGCGGGCGATGCGACAGGCTTGCCGGGCAGCGCCGCCACCGGCACGCCCTGATGCACCGGCCGCATATAACGCGTCCATACCTCGACCGGCAGTCCGCCGCCGGTCACTTTCTTCATCGGCGTGCCGTCGTCGTTGCCGAGCCAGACGCCAGTGACCAGCTTCGAGGTGTAACCGATGAACCAGGCGTCGCGGAAATCCTGACTGGTGCCGGTTTTGCCGCCCGCCGGCCAGCCGGGGATCACCGCGTTATGGCCTGTGCCGGTTTTCAATGTCTCCTGAAGCATCGTGTTCATCATGCCGACATAGCGTGGCTCGATGATGCGGCCGAGGCTTTGTCCATCATGCGCATAGAGCGTCTTGCCCTTGGGGTCGCTGATGCGCTGCACCACATAGGGCGTCACCGCCATGCCGCCATTGGCGAACGGCGCATAGGCCGCGGTCAGTTCGATCACCGACACTTCCGACGTGCCGAGCGCGATCGAGGCATTCGGTTCGAGCTTGGAAGCGATGCCGAGCCGGTGCGCGGTGCGCACCACCGCGGTCGGGCCGAACTCCTGCGTCAGTCGCACCGACACGGTGTTGAGCGACATCGCCAGCGCCTTGGTCAGTGTCACCTGACCGAAATATTCGCGCGTGTAGTTCTCCGGCTGCCAGCCCTTGATTTTGACTGGCCGGTCCTCGCGCAAGGTATCCGGCGTCAGCCCGCGTTCCAGTGCGGTGAGATAGACGAACGGCTTGAATGCCGAGCCGGGCTGACGTTTGGCGACTACGGCGCGGTTGAACTGGCTGTCGGCATAGTTGCGGCCGCCGACCAGCGCGCGCACGGCGCCCTCCGGCGTCATCGACACCAGCGCGCCTTGCGCGACATTGTATTTGTCGCCCTTCTGCGCCAGTTCCTCGGTCAGCGCCTTTTCGGCGGCGGCCTGCAGCACCGGATCGATGGTAGTTTGCACGACGATGTCGTCGTCGACGGTGCCGATCAGGTCGCTCAGTGCGTCGAGAATCCAGTCGGCGACATAGTTCACCGAGCCGGTATTGGCGGTGGTGACGACTCGCGGCCGCTGGCCCTGTGCAATCTTGATCGACGCGGCGCTTTCGAATCCGGCGTCCTGCATCGCCGCGAGCACGATCTGCTCGCGTTTGAGTGCGGCGGAATAGTTGTGCGTCGGTGCGAGCCGCGACGGTGACTTGACGAGACCAGCGAGCATCGCCGCTTCGGCGAGCGAAATCTCGCGCGCGGATTTGCCGAAATAGCGCTGTGCGGCTTGTTCGATCCCCCAGGCACCGGCGCCGAAATACACGCGGTTGAGATAAAGTTCGAGGATCTGCCGCTTGCTGTATTTCCACTCGAGCCACAGTGCGAGCGCGACCTCCTGCGCTTTGCGCTGCAGGGTGCGTTCCTGCGTCAGGAACAGGTTCTTGGCGAGTTGCTGCGTCAGCGTTGAGCCGCCTTGCGCGACGCCGCGATGCAGAAGATTGGCGACCGCGGCGCGTGCGATGCCGAGCGGATCGACTCCGAGATGCGAGTAGAAGCGCCGGTCCTCGATGGCGATGAAGGCTTCCGGCACATAGGGCGGCAGTTCTTTCAGGGTCAGCGGCACGCCGCCCATATCGCCGCGCACCACCAGCACCTGCTGATTGACATCAACGATCTTGATCGACGGCGGGCGCTTCGGAATTTCCAGCGACTGGATCGGCGGCAGATGCGCACCGAGCCAGAACACGCCACCGATGCCGGCGATCACACCCCACAAAGCGAGCACCAGCATCCAGTAAGCGAAGCGGCCGGGACGAATGCGCGCGAGGCTGAACCACGCGCGCCGCGCTTTCTTGGTCGTTTTCTTGCGCTTGGATTTGCGGCGTGGCGTATCGCCGGCAGGGCGCTGGCGCGGCTCGACTTGCACCGCCGGCGCGGCCGCCGGACCGGAATCGAAATTGGGCTCGCGTCGCGCGCCGCCCTTTCGTCCCCCAGTCCCCATGGTCCGCACGCCTCGATCCACACGCAACGACCGCGCAGCCGGCACCCGGCAGGCGGCATCCCCGCCGGGAGGCTAGAGGCGGGGGTTTAAGGGGGTATTAAGCGTTGATTTTACAGGAGATTTTCGTATGGAAATCGCCGGCGGACGGGCCAAATTATCCGGCCACCGTCGCCTTTGCCCGCGGCTCGTTTTCCTTGGCGAACAGAGCGAGCAGCGCGCGCTTGATGGCGGCCTGCCGCATCGGCGAGGTGATCTGCGCACCCATCAGGTCGGTGACATAGAACACGTCGACCACGCGCTCACCGAACGTCGCGACGTGGGCCGAGACGATGTTGAGGTTGAGCTTCGACAGTGCCGCGGTGAGTTCGTAGAGCAGGCCCGGCCGGTCGAGGCCGACCACCTCGACCATGGTGTAGCGGTGCGACCACTGATTGTTGATGTCCACCACCGGCGTCAACGCGAACGTGCGCGAGCGCTTGCCGGCGCGTTTGGCGACGTTATCGGGCAGCCGCAAGTCGCCGCGCAGGGCCTGCTCGATGGAGTCGGCGATGCGCTGCGCGCGGCGCATCTCGTCCTCGTCGCGATCGAATTCGCGCGACACCGCGATGGTGTCGAGGGCGAGGCCGTCGGTGGTCGTATAGATCTGCGCATCGACGATGTTGGCGCCGGCCAGCGCACACGCGCCGGCGATGATCGACAGCAGCCAGGGATGGTCCGGCGCGAGCACCGTCAGCTCGGTGATGCCGCGCTCGGCATCGACACGGATCGAGGTCGCCAGCGTCTTGCCTTTGGCTTCGGCCTCACGCAGAAAATGCGCCTGTTCGATCTTGCGCGGCAGATCGACCTTCAGCCAATAGGCCGGATAAAGCCGCGCCACATGCGCGTCGAGCGCAGCAGCCGGCCAGTCCTTGAGCGCGGCGCGGAATTCCGCCTGCGCGGTGGCGACACGCTGCGCGCGATTGACCTCGGAGAAGCCGCCGGTCAGCACCGGTTCGGTTTCGTAGTAGAGCGTGCGCAGTAGTTGCGCCTTCCAGCTATTCCAGACGCCGGGACCGACCGCGCGGATATCGGCGGTGGTAAGGATCGTCAGAAGCTTCAGCCGCTCCACTGACTGCGCGACTGCGGCGAAGTTCTCGATGGTGCGCCGGTCCGACAAATCGCGCGACTGCGCTACCGTCGACATGATGAGGTGCTGTTCGATCAGCCACGCGCACAATTCGGTATCCGCGCTCGACAGACCGAAGCGCGGGCCGAGCCGCCGCGCGATCTTCGCGCCGGCGATGGAATGATCCTCCGGCTGGCCCTTGGCGATGTCGTGCAGGAACACAGTGATGTACAGCACCGTGCGATGCTGCGGCCGGATTGACTGCATCAGCTCGTGCGCTAGCCGCAATTCGTCGTTGTCGCCGCGCTCGATGTCCTGCAGCACGCCGATGCAGCGGATCAGATGCTCGTCGACGGTGTAGTGATGATACATGTTGAATTGCATCATCGCGACGATCTTGCCGAACTGCTGCACGAACTTGCCGAGCACGCCGGCCTCGTTCATGCGCCGCAGCACCGTTTCCGGGTCGGTATCGGAGGTCAGAATCTCGATGAACAGTGCGTTGGCCTGCGGATCGTTGCGCAGTTCAGCGTCGATCAGTTTGAGCGAGCGAGTGATGGTTCGCATTGCATCCGGATGGAACGCGAGATTGTGCTGCTGCGCGAGGCGGAAGATGCGGATCAGGTTGACCGGATCTTTGGTGAAAACGTCGTCGCTCGCTACCGTGATGCGGTTGTTGTCGACGATGAAGTCCTTGGTCTCTTTCAGCTTGCGCACCGCGGAGGGTCGGAAGCGCGCCATCATCCGGCTCAGCGCCGGCAGCGGCTTCGCTTCCTGGTCTTCCAGCTCCGAGCACAGGATGGCGGTGAGGTCGCCGACGTCTTTCGCCACCAGGAAGTAGTGCTTCATGAAGCGTTCGACATCCTGCATGCCCGGATGTTCGGTGTAGCCGAGCCGCACCGCGATCGCGCGCTGGATTTCGAACGACAGGCGTTCCTCGGCGCGGCCGGTGACGAAGTGCATGTGACAGCGCACCGACCAGAGGAAATCCTCGCAGCGCAGGAACAGCCGGTATTCGGTCTTGTCGAACACGCCGTGGTCGATCAGTTCATGCGGCTCGCGCACGCGGTAGACATATTTGGCGATCCAGAACAGCGTGTGCAGATCGCGCAGGCCGCCCTTGCCATCCTTGACGTTCGGCTCGACCAGATAGCGCGACTGGCCGGCGCGGCGATGCCGCTCCTCGCGCTCGGCGAGTTTGGCGGCGACGAATTCGGCGGCGGTGCCTTGCACCACCTGCCGGTCGAAACGTGCGATCAGGTCATCGAACAGGTTGCGGTCGCCGAGCAGGAAGCGCGCTTCGAGGATCGCGGTGCGGATCGTCATGTCCGCCTTGGACTGGCGGATACATTCGTCGATCGAGCGCGTGGCGTGGCCGACCTTCAGTCCGGTGTCCCAGAGAATATAGAGGATCGTCTCGGCGACGGATTCGCCCCACGCCGTCTGTTTGTAAGGTAGCAGGAACAGCAGATCGAGATCGGAGTCCGGCGCCTGCAATCCGCGGCCGTAGCCGCCGGTGGCGATCACCGCCATGCGTTCGCTCTCGGAGGGATTCTCCGACGGATAGAGATATTTCTGCGTGAAGTCGTAGACCGCGCGGATGATGTCGTCTTCCATGCCGCAGATGCGTTCGGCGCAGCGGCGGCCGTGACGATCCTCCAGCAGCAGCCGTTCGGCTTCCGCGTGACCGGCGGCAATCACGGCTTTCAGATGCTGCGCCACCGCCGCGCGCAACTCGATCGGCGTGCCGTTATGGCCGGCCGCGAGGGCGTCCAACGCGGCGGCCAACCGGGCGGGATCGACCAGCGTGGCGCCGGCGCGCGCCTCGGTGCGGGACGGCGGATCGGCGAGCGGAACAGTCGTGGCGGACATGCCTATCGGATATCGGAGCGCGCGGCGGCTGTCACGACCTCCGCGAGAAACAACGCTCTGTCGAGCTTAGGGGAATTAAAAGAAACATCTACATAAACGGATAAAATGAAAAATTACTACTGTTGACGGAAAAATTTGGCGCTTTTATAGAATAATCATAGCGCCGATTTGAGCAATCAGCTTGCGGGCGCTCAACAAATGCAGCTAAAGCGGGGCATCCGCCCTCGCCGAGCTGAGGGCGGGATCGTTTTTCCCGCCTCCATTCTCTTGCTGCGCCGCTGGTCGGGACTGGTGGCGTGAGCGCAACGCATGGAGGTCGTTATGACCGTGTTCTCCCGCCGCTCCATCTTCGCCTCGGTTCTGCTCGCCGGCCTGCTGCCGTCGGCGCCCCTGTTCGCCGCCGATCCGGTGAAGACCATCAGCATCGACTGGGCCACCTACAATCCGGTGTCGATGGTGCTCAAGCAGCAGGGCCTGCTGGAAAAGGAATTCGCCAAGGACGGCATCACCGTGCGCTGGGTGCAGACGCTCGGCTCCAACAAGGCGCTGGAATTCCTCAACGCCGGCTCGATCGATTTCGGCTCGACGGCGGGCTCGGCCGCATTGGTCGCGCGCATCAACGGTAATCCGATCAAGTCGATCTATGTCTATTCGCAGCCGGAATGGACCGCGTTGGTCACGCGCAAGGACACGACCATCAACAAGGTGGCCGATCTCAAGGGCAAACGCGTCGCGGTGACGCGCGGCACCGATCCGCACATCTTCCTGGTGCGCGCGCTGCTCGATGCCGGGCTGACCGAGAAGGACATCACGCCAGTGCTGCTGCAGCATCCGGATGGCAAGACCGCGCTCATTCGCGGCGACGTGGACGCCTGGGCCGGTCTCGATCCGATGATGGCGGCGGCGGAAGTCGAGGACGGCGCGCGGCTGTTCTATCGCAATGCGGCGGCGAATACCTGGGGCATCCTCAATGTCCGTGAGGAGTTCGCCAAGAACCATCCGGACATCGTCCGCCGTGTGCTCGCGGTCTATGAGCAGGCGCGCAAGTTCACGCTGGCGAATTACGACGAAGAGAAGAAGGTGTTCATCGCCGTCACCAAGCTGCCGGACGCGGTGGTCGACAAGCAGCTTAAGGAACGCACCAAGCTGACCTTCAACAAGATCGGTGCCGAGCAACGCGACTCGATCCTGCAGGCCGGCATCGCACTGCAGAAGGCCGGCGTGATCCCGGCCTCGGTGGACGTCAAGAAGGCGCTCGACGATCTGGTCGACGACAGCTTCGTCGCTGTCACCAACTGATCTCCCCCCTGGGCCGGCGGCTGTCCGCGAACGGTAGCCGCCGGCCTTCTTTTCGATAGTCGTTTCACGATTGCGTTTCGGTCGCGTGTCATGTCATTTGCGCTGATGACCGGGGTGACTTCCGACAGCGAGACGACCGCGCGGCCGCAGGTGGCGCGCACGCGGCGCTTCGGCCGTTGGTCGCGGCCGTTGCTCGGCCTGCTGGTGCCGCTGGTGCTGGCGGTCGGTTGGGAGCTGGCGGTGCGCGCCGGATTCTCCAACGGCCGGCTGATGCCGCCACCGTCGGTCATTCTCCAGACATTGTACGACCTCGCGCAGAGCGGCGAGTTGTGGCGCCACAGCGTGGCCACCGTGCTCCGTGTCGCGGTTGGCTTCGGGATCGGCGTCGTCGCCGGGACGCTGCTGGGCGCGCTTGCCGGCTATTCCGCGCTGACGCGGCGATTGCTCGATCCGACGCTGCAGGCGCTGCGCGCGATCCCGTCGATCGCCTGGGTGCCGCTGTTCATTCTCTGGCTCGGCATTTTCGAGGCATCGAAAGTGACGCTGATCGCGGTCGGCGTGTTCTTTCCGGTCTATCTCGGCGTGATGGGCGCGATCATGTCGGTGGATCGCAAGATCGTCGAGGTCGGCCGCGCGTTCCGGCTGTCGGGCTTCGCGCTGGTGCGGCGCATTCTGCTGCCGGCGGTGCTGCCGTCCTACATCGTCGCGCTGCGCTCCGGTCTCGGGCTCGGCTGGATGTTCGTCGTCGCCGCGGAATTCCTCGGCGCGTCGGAAGGTCTCGGTTATCTGCTGATCGACGGCCAGCAGCTCGGCAAACCGGCGCAGATCGTCGCCGCCATCATCACCTTCGCCATTCTCGGCAAGATCGCCGATGGTCTGATCGTCGCCACCGCGACACCATTCTTGCGCTGGGAAGACCGGTTCGGCGCGCGCGGAGAACCCGCATGAGCGAGCAGCGCGACATGCTGGTGTTGGACCACGTCTCCAAGGTCTATCCGAACGGCGTGCACGCGCTCGAAACCGTCAGCGTTACGGTGAAGCCCGGCGAGATTCTCGCCATCGTCGGCGGCTCCGGCTGCGGCAAGTCGACCTTGCTGCGCGCGGTGTCTGGCCTCGACGTTGCATCGAGTGGCGACGTGACGCTGGGCGGCGTCACCATCCATGCGCCGCATGAGAAGATTGGCATCGTGTTCCAGGAGCCGCGCCTGCTACCATGGCTCACCGTCGCCGACAATGTCGGCTTCGGGCTTGAGGATCTGTCGTCGGCGGAGCGTGAGACGCGCGTGCGCGCGGCGCTCGCGCGCGTCGGGCTTGCCGACAAGGCCAGCGTCTGGCCGCGCGAACTCTCCGGCGGGCAGGCGCAGCGTGTCGCTTTGGCGCGGGCGCTGGTGCCGCGCCCGGAGGTGCTGCTGCTCGACGAGCCATTCTCGGCGCTTGACGCTTTCACTCGCGCCGATCTGCAGGACCATCTGCTCGACCTGTGGGCGGATTCGCGGCCGACGCTGCTGCTCGTCACCCACGATGTCGATGAGGCGGTGGTGCTCGCCGATCGCGTGCTGGTGATGCGGCCGCGCCCAGGCCGGATTTTCGAGGCGATCGACTGCGATCTGCCGCGGCCGCGCGACCGCCAGTCGGCGGCGTTCGACTTCGCCAAGCGGCGGGTGCTCGCGGCGCTCGACCGTTCGCTCGATCGAAAGTCGCAGGACCATGCCGAGACCAAGGCCGATCCCGGCGCGGCGATGTGGTGGTAGTGGGCCGCAGCGGTCGTTAGAGTAGAGCGTTTTCAAGCGAAGTGGCCACCGGTTCGCGTGAAGAAAACGCGACCATCCAAAATCCAGCCGGCGTTCCGGACCGGCGCAGCACGCCGAGGTCATCATGCGCAGTTACAAGGTTTGCCAGTGCGGCGCGCCGCTCACGCTGGTGGAGGAACCGACGCCGCAGCCGGTCGGCACGCAGGTGCTGCTCAAGGTCAAGGCGTCCGGCGTCTGCCACAGCGACCTGCATATCTGGGATGGCTATTACGAACTCGGTGGCGGCAAGCGCCTGCAACTGCTCGACCGCGGCATCAAGCTGCCGCTGACGCTCGGCCACGAGAATGTCGGTGAGATCGTCGCCGCTGGCCCGGATGCGAAGGGCGTTACGATCGGTGACACGGTGCTCGTCAATCCGTGGATTGGATGCGGCACCTGCGCTGCCTGCCAGCGGGGCGAGGACAATCTCTGCCGCACGCCGCGCAATCTCGGCGTGTTCTCCAATGGCGGCTACGCCGACTATCTGGTGGTGCCGAATCCGCGGCATCTGTTCGGCATCGGTGCGCTGACGCCGGAGCAGGCCGCGCCGCTCGCGTGCTCCGGCCTCACAGCTTATGGCGCGCTGAAGAAAGTCGCCTCGGTGATGGCCGATCATCCCATCGTCATCATGGGTGCGGGCGGCGTCGGCCTGATGGGTCTGCTGCTGGTCAAGGCCATGGGTGGCAAAGGCGCTGTGGTGGTCGATATCGATCCGAACAAGCGTCAGGCGGCGCTCGACGCCGGCGCGCTCGCGGCCATCGATGCGCGCGCGCCCGATGCCGCGCAGCAGATCATCGCCGCGACCAATGGCGGCGCGGCGGCGGTGGTGGATTTCGTCGGCGCCGGGGACACGGTGTGGCTCGCGGTCGACGCGCTCATTCCGAAAGCCGGTAAGATCGTCGTGGTTGGCTTCTTCGGCGGTGAGCTGACGATCCCGACGCCCTATTTCCCGATGCGGGCGATGACCATTCAGGGCTCCTATGTCGGCAGCCATCCGGAGTTGCGGGAATTGCTCGATCTCGTTGGCCGCACCGGCGCGCTCTCGTTCCCGGTCAAGACTCGGCCGCTGGATGAAGCCAATGATGCGCTGATGGCGCTCAAGGCTGGGAAGGTTGTTGGCCGCGTGGTGTTGACGCCATGAGGTATTCCGGCCATCACGGCCACAATCGATAATGTGAAGGAGAAGACGATGGACGCTGCCGGGCTGCGCGCGATGCAGGCGCCGATCAAGGACAAGTACAAGACCGACGCCAAGGCCGCGTTCATCACGCTCAAGGCCAAGGGCGCGCTCGACGACACCAACATCGCCTGCAAGGTCGAAACCGGCCGCGCGCTCGCGGTCGCGGGCCTGCATCCGGCGACCGGCGGCTCCGGTCTCGAACTGTGCTCCGGCGACATGCTGCTGGAGGCGCTGGTGGCCTGCGCCGGCGTGACGGTGAAGGCTGTGGCGACCGCGCTGGAGATTCCGCTACGCGCCGGCCATGTGTTCGCCGAGGGCGATCTCGATTTCCGCGGCACGCTCGGCGTCGCCAAGGATGCGCCGGTCGGCTTCGCGCAGATCCGTCTGCGGTTCGAACTCGATACCGACGCGCCGCAGGACAAGCTCGATCAACTGCTCAAGCTCACCGAGCGCTATTGCGTCGTCTACCAGACGATCAAGAGCGGTCCACCGGTCGATGTGTCGATGAAGCGCGCCTGATTTCATCTCTCCCTGCCTGCGGGGAGGGAGAGAAGACGACCCCATGTCCCCCGATCAACTGTTCTGGCTCGCGCTGATCCTGAAGATGGCGGTCACCGCCGGCTTCGTGCTGGGCGCGACCATCGCCGCCGAGCGGATGGGGCCGTTGATCGGCGCCATGGTGGCGACGTTGCCGGTCTCGACGGGGCCGACCTATGTGTTCCTGGCGCTCGACCACGATACGTCGTTTCTCGCGACCAGCGCGTTGATGAGCACGGCAACCACGGCGGCGCTTGCCGTGTTCTCGTTGGTCTATGCTGTGCTGGCCCGCCGCTGCGGACTATTGGTCAGCCTCGGCATCGCGCTCGCGGTCTGGTTCGGGCTGATCACCGTGTTGCAGGCCGTGGTGTGGACGCCCGGCAGCGTATTCCTGCTCAACGCCGTCGCCATTCTGGTTTGCTTCTCCCTGGCGCGGCAGTTGCCCGTCGTTCCGATGCCGCGCGTGCGCACCTATTGGTACGACATGGCGTTACGCGCCGGCTCGGTCGCGCTGCTCGTTGCTGTGGTGGTCGGTCTCAGTTTCACTATCGGTCCGCGCTGGACCGGCCCGTTGGCGGTGTTTCCGATTGTGTTGAGCAGCGTCGCGGTGATCCTGCATTCGCGGGTTGGCGGCCCGGCGGTCGCGACCGTGTTCGCCAACACCATTCTCGGCTTTGTCGGGTTCGGCGGCGCGCTGTGGACACTGGCGGTGACGGTGGTGCCGTTCGGTCCGGTGGTCGCGCTGTTGCTCGGGTTTTGCGTGTCGCTCGGCTGGAGCTTCCTCGTGATCGGCGTGCAGCGCTGGCGGCAGCGAAGACGGTAAATCAATCCCGGCGCGTCAGCGTACCCTTGAGACGATAGAGCGCCTCCAGCGCCTCGCGCGGCGAGAGATCGTCAGGCGACAATGCCTCAAGCGCGGTCTTGACCGCGGCGGCGGCGGGATCGGCTTCCGGCATCGGCTGCGCGCGCGGCGTCGCGGCGAACAGCGGCAGATCGTCGAAGCCTTTCGGCGTGGCGCGGTCTTCCGCTTCCAGTGTCGACAGCACGTCCTGCGCGCGCGCGATCACCGCCGGCGGCAGGCCCGCGAGTTTGGCGACTTGAATGCCGTAAGAGCGGTCGGCGGCGCCGGGGCCGACTTCGTGCAGGAACACGACCTCGCCCTGCCACTCCTTCACCTTTACCGTCGCGTTCTGCAGGCGCGGCAGTCGTGCCGCGAGCGCGGTCAGCTCGTGATAATGCGTGGCGAACAGCGAGCGGCAGCGGTTCTGGTCGTGCAGATGTTCGATCGATGCCCAGGCAATCGACAACCCGTCAAAGGTCGCGGTGCCACGGCCGATCTCGTCGAGAATGACGAGCGCCCGCGCTCCGGCCTGATTGAGGATCGCCGCGGTCTCCACCATTTCGACCATGAAGGTCGAACGACCGCGCGCAAGATCGTCGGCGGCGCCGACGCGCGAGAACAGGCGATCGACCACACCGAGATATGCGCGCTTTGCCGGCACGAAACTGCCCATCTGCGCGAGCAAAGCGATCAACGCGTTCTGCCGCAGGAACGTCGATTTGCCGGCCATGTTTGGGCCGGTGAGCAGCCAAATGCGGCCGGCCTCATGTCCGCCCGGCGGCGACAGGTCGCAGTTGTTGGCGACGAACGCGCCGCCGTCGCGCGCCAGTGCCTGTTCCACGACCGGATGGCGGCCACCCTCGATCTCGAAGGCGAGTGTTGCGTCGATTTGCGGCCGCACATAATCGCGCTCGGCGGCGAGCGTCGCCAGCGCGGCGGTCACATCGAGCGCGGCGAGCGCCTGCGCCGCTGCCTTGATCGGCTCGCTCGTGGCGGTGATGCTCGCGGCGAGACGCTCAAACATCTCCAGTTCGAGACCGAGCGCGCGGTCGCCGGCACTGGCGATCTTGGCTTCAAGCTCGCCAAGCTCGGTGGTGGTGAACCGCACCTGCCCGGCGAGCGTCTGACGATGGATGAAGGTCTGATTGAGCGGCGCGGCCATCAGCTTGTCGCCGTGCTGCGCCGTCACCTCGACGAAATACCCGAGCACATTGTTGTGCCGGATCTTCAAAATCTTGATGCCGGTTTCGTCGGCGTAGCGCGCCTGCAGCGCGGCGATGACGCGGCGTGCCTCGTCGCGCAGTGCGCGCGTTTCGTCGAGCGTCGTGCTGTAGGCGGGCCGGATGAAGCCGCCGTCACGCTTGAACACCGGCAGCTCGTCGTCGAGTGCGGCGGCAAGTTCACCGGCGATGGCCTTGTCAACGCCGGCGCACGCAGCGGCGGCATCCGCAAGATCGACGGGCGCATCTGCGAGCGATGACAGGCGGCCGGCAAGATCGGCGGCGGCAGTCAGACCGTCGCGGATCGCCGCAAGGTCGCGCGGGCCGGCGCGGCCAAGCACGATGCGCGCCAACGCACGGGCGAGATCGGGCGCACGGTTGAGCGTCGCGCGCAGGTCAGAGCGCAAGGTGGCCTGCGCGACCAGAAATTCCACGGCGTCGTGCCGGCGGCGGATCACCTCGACATCGGTCAGTGGTGCGGCAAGCCGCTGTGCCAGCAGCCGCGAGCCAGCCGAGGTCACGGTGCGGTCGACGGAAGCGAGCAGCGAACCCGCGCGTTCGCCACCCATGGTGCGCATCAGTTCGAGATTGGCGCGGGTGGCTTGATCGATCGCCATGGTGGCGCCGGCCTGTTCACGCAGCGGCGGCGACAGCGGCGGACGCTTGCCGATCTGCGTGCGCTCGACATAGCTGATGCAGGCGGCGGCCGCGGTGAGTTCGAGCCGCGTCAGATCGCCGAACGCGGCGCTGGTCGCGACCGCGAAGAAATCCGTAAGCCGTCGCTCGGCGCTGGCGCCGTCAAACACGTCGCGCGCCAGCGGCACCACGGCAGGAAACTCGCGCCAGAACGCGGCGAGGTCGGTGTCGGAATAGAGCGCGTCGGAGACGAGGATTTCGCCGGGATCGACACGCGCGATCTCCGCCGCCAGCGCGCCGCGCTCGCATTCGGCGATGCGGAATTCGCCGGTGGAGATATCGATCCAGGCGAGGCCGAAGCGGCTGTCGGTCTCGCCGGCGCGGGCGCGCGCCACGGCGAGTAGATAATTATTGCGCCGCGCGTCGAGCAGCGTGTCCTCGGTCAAGGTGCCGGGCGTGACGAGACGCACCACGTCGCGGCGGACCACGGCTTTGGAGCCGCGCTTCTTCGCCTCGGCCGGGTCTTCCATCTGTTCGCAGACGGCGACGCGGTGGCCGAGCCCGATCAGCCTGTGCAGATATTCATCGGAGCGGTGGATCGGCACGCCGCACAGCGGCACGTCCTTGCCGAGATATTTGCCGCGTTTGGTCAGCATGATGCCGAGCGCGCGCGACGCCACCTCGGCATCCTCGAAGAACAGTTCGTAGAAGTCGCCCATCCGGTAGAACAGCAGGCAGTCCGGATTGGCAGTCTTGATCTCGATATACTGTTCCATCATCGGCGTCGGACGCGCGACGTCGTCCGGTGCCTTGATCGGCTCCGCGGACGGCGGATCGTCGTCGAGTTCGGAACGGAGGGCGCGGGCGGCGGTCATGACCGGCGGACGCTAGCAGAAGCGCGCCGGGGTTTCACGGTCGCGCGCCCCAGAACCCCCGGTTTTCACGGGCCGGACTCGCACGAAAAAGCCGGAAAAGCCTTATGTCACCGCATTGGCGCGGCGCAGCCCGCCGAGCATGGAGGATTCCAGGACGTGCGCCCTGGCTCGTTGCGGGTCGGCGGCGACGGCCATCAGCTCGGTGAGATGCTGGCGTTGCACGGCGGGATCGCGCTCCTGCAACAATTGCTTGTTGCGGATCGACATCTTTTGCACCTGCTCGACAGTCGCGGCGCGGCGCTGCCGGTCATAAACGCCGAGCAGGGTTTCGTTCTCGCCATGCCAGACGCGGCCGAGCTTGTCGGCGAGATTGATCGCGTCATGGATGCCACTGTTGAGGCCGAAGCCGCCGAGCGGATTGTTGAGATGTGCGGCATCGCCGGCAAGCAGCGCACGGCCGTGGATGAAGGTCTGCGCGACGCGCTGATGCACGCGATAGATGCTCTTGTAGCGGATCTCGTAAGGCTGGTCGCGCGGCACCAGCAGTTGCATGGCGCGCTCGATATTCGCCGGGTCGAGCAGTTCGGCATCGGATTTCTGCGGGTCGCCGTAGAACGCGGCGCGCCACAGGCCGGGCGGGCCGTCGTCCGGCACCTTGAACACGGCGGCCCATTCGATCGGGTCTGACACATAGGCATTCATCGTGAAGCCGTGCTGGCCGAGATCATAGGGCGTGCTGGCGACGACGAAAAATTCCGGCCAGGTGAAGCCTTCAAATTCAATGCCGGTGCCTTTGCGCACGACGCTGCGCGAACCGTCGGCGCCGATCAGCCATGATGCTTCGATGACGCGCGTCTCGCCGTTCGTCTCCACGGTGACGCGCACGCCGTCGCCATCCTGCGTGTAGTCGGCGACGCGATGATTGAAATGCACTTCCGTGCCGGGAATCGTCCGCAGGATGTCGAGCTGGATCGGGGTTAGCCGGTGTTGCTCGAGATGCAGCCGATAGGGATACGGCGTGACATCAGCCAGGAGGCCGAGATCGAACTGTGCAATATATTCGCCACGCTTGTCGCGAATCTGCCATTCGCGCACCTGCAGTCCGGTGTCGTGCATCCGGTCGGTGATGCCATAAGGCGCCATCATCTCCAGCGTTGGCGGGTGATAGGAGCCGGCGCGCAGATCGTGGGTAAGCGCGGGTTCGGCCTCGAACACGATGACAGGAATGTTCTGCCTGGCGAGCGCGATTGCGCACATCAAGCCGGTGGGACCGGCGCCGGCGATGACGACGGGTTTGGACGTTTTCGAGTTCATGGACTAACGGAAAAACTTGATGCCGGTGAGCGCTTCGAGGTTGCCACGATACAGCCGGTCGAGATCGGCTTGCGAGAAGTTCATCGAGTCGATGATCTTCATGGTGTCGCGGATATAGCCGGGGCCTTTCTCCGGATCGAACGGGCAGTCTGACGCGAAGATGATGTGGTCCATGGCGTAGAAGTCGAAGCCGCAGAGCGCGGCGCCACGTCCGCCGAAGGTGGCGGTGTCGGCATGAAAGTTCTGCTTGAAGTAGTCGAGCGGGCGTTTCTTCAGGCTGCGGCGCAGAGCGTCGAGATCTTCATCAGACGTCCGCGCGCCGATCTGGTCCCAGCCGGGGCCGATGCGGCCTTCGAGCATCGGCACGATGCCGCCGAAATGGTGGACGATCAGCTTGAGGTCCGGATATTTGTCGAGGGTCTTGGAGAAGACGAGACGCGACATCGCCGCTGCCGTCTCATACGACCAGCCGAGCGCCCACCAGATTTCATACTTCGATTTCGGCTCGTCCATGTAGTCCGGGTGCTTGGCGTTGCGTGCCGGATGCAGCCAGACCGGCTTCTTGTTGCCGTTCATCGCCGCGAAGAACGGCTCAAACTCCGGCCGGTCGATCGGTTTGCCAAGCACGTTGGTGTAGATCTGCACGCCGAGCGCACCGTTCTTCAGCGCGCGTTCGGCCTCGCGCACGCCCGCGTCCGGCGCACCCATCGGCGCCTGCGCGACCCAGCCGGGATAGCGCTTCGGATCGCGCGCACAAATCTCAGCGAAGCCGTCGTTGACGATCTTGGCGTAGTCCTCGACCTGATCCGGCGCGGCCAGATATTCGAGTGGCGGCATCGGATAGGACAGGATCTGCGCGTAATTCTCGAAGCTGTCGACCACGCGGTTGCGGATGTCCATGTCGTGGATCGAGGGGACGCTGCGCATGCGTTTGCCGATGTCGGCGAAACCGCTGTCCACCAGCTTCTCGAAGAATTTCGGCGGGATGAAATGGGTATAGGCGTCGATCCGCATGGTGGCCCTCGATGTGGTAGCAATTTATGCGGTGTTAAGGCGCGGTTGTGCAAGCACCGCGAAGATGGAGGGGCGCATGGCAGCCACGCTGCGCCCTTGGATTCCTGCCGCGCTGCGGCATCAAGGTGCGGTCATTCGGCGGCGGTGGGCAGCGCCGTCTGTGCGGCGATGGCGGCGAGGCAACGCGTCAGGCTCTCGCCTTCCGGATCGGCCAGGGCCGCGGCGCGGGCGCTGGCAACGGCATCGACCGCGAGCGGCAGCGGGATCGTGCCCGCCAGCGCTGGCCGGATCACCTGCGTCTCGATGCTGGCGAAATTCGCGGTGCCGCGGGCATGGGTGTCGCCATAGCCTTTGATGAGACGCGCGCATTCGGCGATCTCGCGCGCCAGCTCCGGTGAGCGGGCCGCGGCGTCGCGAATGAGGCCGAGCCAGCCTTCGATAGCTTTCTGCTCTTCATGGTAGCGGTGGCAATGCGGCCGCCAGCCGCGCAGCTTGGCCAGCAGCCAGAACCGCAGGAAGCCGGTGATGGAGGTCGTGTTCACCTCCATGCCGAAATAGACGCGGCCGAGCCAGCCGCGCCGCGCCGATAGATTAAGAATCGCGCGCGCCAGGCGCGGCGGCAGGATCTGGCAGAATTCGTCGATGCCGGGCTTGAGGAAATCCGTGATGACGAAAGGTTCGCCGGATGCTTTCAGTTCCTCGCGGGCGATGCGCGCGAACCGCTCCGGCGCGATCTTCGCCTGCGCGACGCGGATCACATCCTCGAACGACATGCGCACCGCGAGATGCCGCGCTGTCTCGCGCAGCAGGATCGGGTCGCCGCCGGCGAACGGAGCGAGCCGGTCGAGATAAAGCCGCGCATAGCGCGCGCTCTGATAGGCGACCAGACGGCGCACGCCTTCGAGCACGATCTCGCGCGCGGCGTCGGGAAACGCCGTTGCCGCGCGTTCGAGATCGTCCAGCGTCTCGCGGCTGCGCTTCTTGATCTCCTCGGGCGTGGCGACCGGCAGCCGCGCTTTTGCCGCGTCGAGCCCGGCGCGGAAGCCGCGCAGGTTGGCGTCGGCCGCCTTACCCTCGGCACGGATCGCCGCCTCGAAATCATCCGCGGTCATCGGCATCACGCCGCTGCCGGCGAGCGCGCCGAGCATCACGGAACTGATCATGGTGCCGTTGGCCTTCGCCAGGGTCTCCATGTCGATCAGCAGATTGTCGCGCGCATTGTCGTTGATCGCCTGGATCAGCAGATCGCGATCGTAGCGGCCGTCGCCCATCGCCATCTTTTCGGTTGTGAGATAGGAGCGGCCGGTCGCGCCGATCATCAGGGTGCGGTCGCGAGTGACGAAGCCGTTGGCGATGGCGCGACCCGCTTCGAGGAGTTCGGTCGCGGCCATGATGTCAATGTCGCCGACGCCGGGGGTGAGCGACAGCACCGGCCGGCGGCCGTTGAGCGCGCGCCAGGTCGCGGGCACGACCTCGATATAGTAAGTGGTGGCGCCGGTGCGCTGCGCGACGCCGGGGATCGACGTGCTCTGCACCGGATAGCCGGCATGGGTGGCGGCCTTGACGATCCAGTCGGTGAGCACGCCGCCGCCTTCGCCGCCGAGCGCGGCGATCAGCAGGGTAATGGGGCGGTCCGGGGCGGCGCTCATGTCGGTGTCGTGGTGCGGGCATCAAGGGTGGTGTTGGCGCGCGCCAGCGCGGGGATCGGCGCCAGCGCCGGCTCGGCTTGCGGGAGGCGGATGCCGAACAGGCCGAGGAATCCACGCCGCATCGCGAACAGGAAACGGTCCCATGCGGTGGCGTTGCGGATGATTTCGGCGCGATAGAACGACGGGCATAACACGGCGGCGTGCGCGACCTCGCCGCACAGCCCGCAGCCAACGCAGCTCTCGATCACGGTCGCGACCGGATCGGTGCGCAGCGGGTCGGGCGACGGCTTCACCGTCAGTGACGGGCAGCCGGAGAGCCGCATGCAGGAATGATCGCCGGTGCAGATTTCGTCGTCGACGCCATAACGCGCGCGGGTGACGCGCTCGCCGCGCTTGAGTTTCTCGGCGTCCTCCACGCGCACGCGCCGCTGCCGTGCTAGTTGGCATTCGCCGTCGGCGATGATGACCTTGAGACCGCGTTCGGCAGTCTGCATCGCTTCCTTCAAGGTCTTCAGCATGGTCGCGACGTTATAGGTCCGGACCTTGCGCAGCCATTTGACGCCGAAGGTGCGCAGCGTCTGCTCGATGTCCATCGTCTGGCCTGACGCGGCGTAGCTGTCCTTGCTCGACGGCATGAACTGCTGGCCGGTCGCTGACGTGTAGCCATTCTGCATCACGATCAGCACACCGTCGCCCTTGTTGAACAGGTTCGACGCGACGCCGGTGATCAAACCGTTGTGCCAGAATCCGCCGTCACCCATCACCGTGATCGGCCGCCGCTCCATGTTCGGTCCGACCGCCGCGGCAGCGGCGAGCGACATGCCGTAACCGAGAATCGAATTGCCCATGGAGAACGGCGGCAGGGTCGCGAACGAATGGCAGCCGATATCGGTGGAGATATGCGTCGGACCAAGCTCTCGCTGCATCAGCTTGACGGCGGAGAACACCGGGCGTTCCGGGCAGCCGGTGCAGAAGCCGGGCGGGCGCGGCGGAATCTCGCCGGTGGATTTCGTCGCGGCCGGCCGGTGCGCCAGCATGGTCTCGACCCGCGCGGCGATGGCGTCGGCGTCGACGCCGGCCGGCCGCGTTTTCGTCAGGAAAGCGGCGAGACCACGCAGCAGCACGTCCTGCGTATATTCGCCGGCGGCGGGCAGGCAGTCCTTGCCGTGGATCTGCGTCTGGATGTCGGCGCGGCGCAACTGCGTGTTGATCTGCTGCTCGATGTAATCCGGGTTGCCTTCCTCGACGATCAGCACGGCGCGCTTGCCGGCGCAGAACTGCGCCACTTCGTCGGGCACCAGCGGATAGGCGAGGTTGAGCACATAGATCGGAATGCGTGCGGCGCCGAACAGATCGGCGAGGCCGATGCGGCCGAGCGTGCGCACGACGCTGTTGTAGAGTCCGCCGAGCACGACGATGCCGATCTCGCTCACGTCGCCGTCGAACACCTCGTTGAGCTTCTGCTCCCGGGCGAACGCCTGCGCGGCCGGCAGTCGATGCTCGGCTTTCAGCTTCTCGTGCACGAAGGTGACCGGCGGATGCGCCAGCCGCATGTAGTCGAATTTCGGCGGACCGGAGAGTTTGTTGCGGCCTGAGAATTGCCCGCGCCGGTTGTCCTTGGTGGTGAACTCACCGGTGACGTGGCAGGCGCGGATGCGCAATTCGAGCATCACCGGCGCGTGGGTCGCCTCCGACAACGCGAAGCCCTGTTCGACGGTGTTGACGATGGTCGGCAGATCGGGCCGCGGATCGAGCAGCCAGATACCGCACTTCATCGCATAGGCATAGGAGCGTTCCTGGATCACGCTCGCGCCTTCGCCGTAATCCTCGCCGATGACGATCATCGCGCCGCCAATCACACCGGGCGAGGCAAGGTTCGATAGCGCGTCGGCGGCGACATTGGTGCCGACCACGGATTTCCACGTCACCGCGCCGCGCAGCGGATAGTTGATGGAGGCACCGAGCATCGCTGCGGCGGAGGCTTCGTTGGTGCAGGTTTCCAGATGCACGCCGAGATCGTCGAGCAGATCGCCGGCGTCCACCATGACGTCGATCAGATGCGACACCGGCGCGCCTTGATAGCCGCCGACATAGGAGACGCCGGATTGCAGCAGCGCCTTGGTGACGGCGAGAATGCCTTCGCCTTCGAAGGTTTCGCCGTCGCCGAGTTTCAGCGCCTCGACTTCCTTGCTGAATGAACGCTCTGCCATGACAGCCTCGTTTCAAGTCTTACATATGCGATGGCAGCCAGAGCGCCAGGATCGGGAACGCGATCAGGATGATCAGGCGCAGGATATCGGTGATGACAAACGGCATCACGCCATAGAACACGGTGGATAGTTTTACGTCCTTCACCACACTCTTGATGACAAACACATTCATGCCGACCGGCGGATGGATCAGGCCGAGTTCCACCGTCATCACGATGATGACGCCAAACCAGATCGGATCGAAGCCAAGTTGCTTGATCACCGGGAACACGATCGGAACCGTGAGGATGATCATCGCCATGGCGTCCATCACGCAGCCGAGGACGAGATACATCAGCATGATGATGGTCAGGACGCCGTAAGGGCCGAGACCGAGGCTGGTGAGGAATTCGGTGACCTTCTGCGGCGTCTGGGTGATCGTCAGGAAATAACCGAAGATCAGCGCGCCGATCAGGATCGTGAACACGGCGGCGGTGGTTCGGACTGTCTCGATGCAGCTTTGCCAGAACGCTTTTGCGGTTAACCGCCGTCGCAGCACGGCGATGATGAAGGCGCCACCCGCGCCCGCGCCGCCGGCCTCGGTAGCGGTGAAAATGCCACCGTAGAGGCCGCCGAGAATGAAAATGAACAGCAGCATCACCGCCCAGACATCGCGCAGCGAATCGAGCCGCTCTTTCCAGGAGTGACGCGGTGTCGCCGGCAGGAAGCCGGGCCGGACCATGCCGATGATGTTGATGGTGATGATGTACATCGCCACCGCGAGCAATCCCGGCACAATGCCGGCGATGAACAGCTTGCCGATGTCCTGTTCGGTGATCAGGCCATAGACGGCGAGCACCGTGGATGGCGGAATCATGATGCCGAGCGATCCGCCGGCGGCGATCACGCCGGTGGCGAAGCTTTGCGGATAGCCGTGCCGGCGCATCTCCGGATAGGCGACCGTGGAGAACGTTGCGGCGGTCGCAACGGAGGAGCCGCAGATCGCGGCGAAGCCACCGCACGCTGCGATGGTGGCGATGCCGAGCCCGCCGCGCAGATGGCCGAGGAACGTGTTGGATGCGCGAAACAGTTCGCGGCTCATCCCGGAGGTAGAAGCGAGCGCACCCATCAGCAGGAACAGCGGGATCACCGCGAATTCTGCGGATGTGGCGGTCCGCATCGGCGATTGCGCGAGCAGTTTCAGCGCCGGCCACCAGTCGGCGGAATAGCCGAAACCGACCACGCCAACGAATCCCATGGCGATACCGACCGGAACGCGCAACAGCATCAGCGCGAACAGGGCGACGAAGCCGAGAATGGCGACGAGATCGCTGCTCATCAGCGTTGATCCACGGGTAGCGGATGGGCGGAGCGCCTCATTCGACCGGCCGCATTTCGCCGGTGGCCAGACGCTCCGGCGCAATCAGTAGCCGCACCGTGCGGGCCAGCAGCATCAGGATTGCAGCAGCGAGGCCGACCCAGGCAACGAAATAATAGATCCAGACCGGCTGGCGCAGATCGAACGTCGCAACCTGGTCGGCATGGGTATTGATGACCTTGAGGCCGACCATCCAGGTGAAGATCACCAGCGCAAACAGGGTGAGCAGGCTGGCGAAGACGTCCATCGCCCGTTGTGCGCGCGGCGGGATCGCCGACCACAGGAGATCGACGGTGATGTGGTCGCCGCGGTAGCTCGCGGCGGCAATGCCCCAGAAGATCAGGATGCCGAGCAGCAGACTCGACACATCGTAGGCGTCCGGAATCGACCAGGCGAACAGGTAGCGCAGGAAAACGGAAACAAAAGTGATAGCGGTGACGACGGCGAGGAATCCCGCCGCCGTCAATTCGATCGCTGCGATGAACCGGTCGACCGGTCCGCGGGCGACAGCCTCGGAAGTCATCAGTTCGCGGCCGACTTGAACTTCACCAGTTCGGCCTTCAACTCCTTCATGATCGCATCCGGATTGCCACCGGTCTTGCGGACATTGTTGGCCCAGGTCTTTTCCAGCGGTTCGGCCGCCTTCTTCCACTCGGCAAGCTGCGCCGGGGTGATCGGATAGACTTCGTGAGCGGAATCGGCCTTAAGCTTGGCGATGCCGGCATGCTCGAAGTCCGCCCACGGTGCTGCGACCTTCAGCGCCCAGTCGTTGGTGCAGTGGTCGTCGATCACCTTCTTCTGCGAAGCCGACATGGCGGCGTATTTGTCCTTGTTGAACACGAACACGAAGGTTGTTGCGTAAAGCGGCACGTCCATGTGGTACTTCGTGACCTTGTCGATGCCGAACAGAGGCACCGAACCCCACGGGAAAGTCACCGCGTCGGCGACGCCCTTCTCGAGAATGTCGCGCACCTCCGGCGCGCTCGACTGCACATTGGTGCCGCCGAGCGAGGTGACGAAGGTTGCCATGGTGGCGTGCGCCGGGCGGATTTTCATGCCCTTGATGTCGGCCGGCACCATGATCTTCTTGGTCTTGGAATGGAACGAGCCGGGATCGTGAATGAAGGCGAGGCAGAACTTCACGTCCTTCATCTCGCGCGCGGCGTATTTGCGATACCATGCATCGATCGCTTGCGAGCCGCCCTTGGCATTGGCGAACAGGAACGGCAGTTCGCCGGCGCCGATGATCGGAAAGCGGCCGGGCTGATAGCCGGGATTGACGTAAGTGAGATCGGCGATGCCATCGCGCGCCATGTCGTAATGGTCGAATGCCTTGCCGAGCTGCTGCGACGGATAGACCTTGTACTTGATCGTGCCGTTCGAGGCTTTCTCGACCGACGCGCCCCAGTCCTCCAACGCTTTCTGGAGTGGATGCGACGGCGGCACCCAGTGCGCGAGCTTCAATTCAAAGGTCTTGTCCTGCGCGTTTGCTTGCGGCATGGCGGCGAGCATCAGCGCGACAGCGGCGGCGGAAACTGCGCCCGCCAGATGGCGGCGCGTCAGGTGACGGCTAACCTGCATGAATGTCCTCCCCGGACGTTATCGTTGTTGACCAAGTTGACCTTGATTCAGCCGATAGCAGCGGTCAGTGTAGTCCGGGATAGTTGGATATCAAACTATTTTCGGATCAGCCGTGGCACGCAAGGTTTCTGCTGCAAGACGAAAACCCGATGCTGCGGCGCAGAAGAAAAAGCCTGCTGCCGAGCCGGACCTCGGCCCGCTCGGCGGCTGGATCGGGTTCTATCTGCGGATGGCGCAGATCGCGTCGTTTCAGGCATTTGCGCGCCGCACGCGTGAGCACGATCTCAATCCCGGCCGCTTTGCGGCGCTGATGGTGATCGGCAAGAATCCGGACATCAGCCAGACCGTGCTCAGTCAGGCGATCGGCCTCGACAAGTCGTCGCTCACGCCGGCGATCGACGGTCTGGCGCGGCGCGGTCTGGTGCGGCGCACCCGCACCGCCGCCGACAAGAGGGCTTACCGGTTGCGGCTGACCGCGGCGGGCGAGGGGATTTTGCGGGAACTGACGGCTTGCGCCCAGGCGCATGACCGAGATCTCGATGCGATTGTCGGGCGGCAGCGGCCTGCCGTGCTGCGCGCGCTCAAACGCATCGTCGAGACGCTCGGCAGCTAAAGCGGTCTCAGGCTTCGCCGCGAAACAGCTTCGCCAGATTGTCCGGAATCGGTTTCGACTTGATCTTCGACGGATCGTTCGGATCGCGCCCGACCCAGACGCGCTTCTCGAAACCTTCCACCGTCACCTTGCCGTCCTTGACGATGCGGTGGGTGATATCGAAGCTCGACGTGCCAACACGTGTGAATTCGGATTCGATCGTCACCGTGTCGCCGAACCGGTTGGGACTATGGAATTTGCCCTGCGTATCCACCATCGGATAGCCGGCCACATCATAAGCCTGGAAGAGCTGATACTTGGTGAGCTTGCTCGCCGCCGAGATCAGCATGGTCGTTGAATGATCGAACATCGCGAAGTAGCGCGGATAGAACACGATCTGCGCGGGATCGCAGTCGCCCCATTCGATGATGAAGGTGCGGGAATTCTTGAGCATGCGGATAGTCCTTAGCGGCGAATGCCGTCACTATAGCGGCCTTGCGCGCCGGCAACAGGGGTGGCGCCGCTAACGAGGCGCCATGCGCAGCGCGCCGTCAATGCGGATATTTTCGCCGTTGAGATAGCCGTTCTCGATCATGTGCTGCGCCAGCGCGGCATATTCTGACGGCTCGCCGAGCCGCTTCGGAAACGGCACCGACGCGCCGAGTGAATCCTGTGCTTCCTGCGGCAACGCGCGCAGCATCGGCGTGCCGAAGATGCCGGGGGCGATGGCCAGTACGCGGATGCCGAATTGCGCCAGCTCGCGCGCCGCCGGTAATGTCAGTGCCGCGACGCCGCCCTTGGACGAGGCATAGGCCGCCTGTCCGATCTGGCCTTCATAAGCTGCGACCGAGGCGGTGTTGATAATCACGCCGCGCTCGCCATCGACCGGCTCGAGCGTCTGCATTGCAGCGGCAGTAAGCCGTAGCATGTTGAAGGTGCCGATCAGGTTGATCTTCACGACTCTCTCGAAATCGGTGAGCGGCTGTGGCCCCTCCTTGCCGACGATGCGCTTGGCGGGACCGACACCGGCGCAGTTGATCAGGATGCGCGCGGTGTTGTGGGAGGCCGCCGCTTCGGCGATGGCTTCCTCGCCGCTCTTCGCATCGGTCACGTCGCAATGGACAGCAATGCCGCCGATCTTCTTCGCCACGGCGGTGGCGGCGTCCTTGTTGACGTCGAGAACCGCTACGCGCGCGCCGGCTTTCGCCAGCCGTTCTGCGGTCGCAGCACCGAGGCCCGAGCCGCCGCCGGTGACGATCGCTGCATGTCCGGTGATCTGCATGATGCTGTGTCCGTGTCAGTCGTCGATGGAAATGACATGCGCCGGTCGCGGCGCGCGGTAAAGGTCTTCGACCAGTTCGGCGCGATGCCGCAGCACCGCGCGCTGGTTGATCGAGCCCTTGTCGGTCGCCTCGCCGATATCGAGCGAGGCCGGCGTTTCAAGCAGGATCGCGCGGCAGATGCGCGTCGATGAGCCGGTGCTGCGGGCCGCGAGTGCCATCAGCAGGGCGCGAAACCGGTCCCGCACGCGCGGATCGACCAGCACTTGCGCCGGCGGAGCATCGGCGGCAAGGCCGTTGCATAGTGCCCGGCAGGCTTCGACATCGGGGAAGATCAACGCGGTGATATCGTCCTGATTGATGCCAGCCAGCACGACGTCGCGCGCCAGCGGCGTGAAATGCTCGATGAAGCCGACGCGCAGCGGGCCGACGCTGACCCAGGTGCCGGTGGCGAGCTTGAAGTCCTCCGCGAGCCGCCCGTCGAACAGAAAGCCTTTGCCGGCGTCGTTGGGATCGACGAATTTGAGGGCGTCGCCGAGGTTGTAGAAGCCTTCGTCGTCGAACGCGCCGCGGGTGAGTTCGTCCTGCCGCCAGTAGCCGGGCGTGATGTGTGGGCCGCGCAGCCGCGCTTCCAGTTTGTCTTCGAACGGCACCAGCTTGAGTTCGACGCCGGGCATCGGCACGCCCATATTGTCGGGCATCGCGGACTCGAACGTGCGCAGCAGCGACGCTGGCGCGGTCTCGGTCGAGCCGAGCGATGTTACAGACAGGATGCGTTCGCCGGTCACTTCGGCAGACAGCGCGGCATATTCGTCGGCAATGGCTTTGTTGAGTCCGGCGCCGGCGTAAAACAGCAGCTTCAACCGGCTGAAGAAGTTTTCGCGAAGCTGCCGGTCCGCGCGCAAATGGGGCAGGAGCGCCTCATAGCCTTTCGGCACATTGAAATAGATTGTCGGCGCGATCTCCCGCAGATTGCGCGCTGTTTTTGGCGCGCCGGCGGGCGTCGGATTGCCATCGTCGATATACAGCGACCCGCCGTTGGTCAGCACCATGTTGAAGTTGTGGTTGCTGCCGAAGGTGTGGCTCCACGGCAGCCAGTCCACGACCACGGGCGGTGCATCGGTCAGGAAACCAAAACCGACCTGCAGCATGGATTGATTGGCGCACATCATGCGCTGGGTGTTGATCACGCCCTTGGGCTGGCCGGTCGAGCCGGACGTGAACAGGAACTTGGCGATGGTGTCTGGTCCGACCGCTGCATGGGCGCGGTCGACCGCATCACCGCGTACGGTGGTGGCCAGCGCGGCAAACGGAGTGGCGTTCGCCGCCGCTGGCGGCTGCGGCACGACCCGTTCCACGCCGTCGGGCACGGCGTCAAGCGCGCGTACGAACGCCGTCGCGTTGCCCGCATAGACAAGTCCGGGCGTCAGCAAGTCAAAGACATATCGCAGCTTGCCGAAGTCCGTGGACAGCAGCGAATAGCCCGGCGAGATCGGCGCGTAAGGCACACCGATCATCATGCAGGCGAGCGACAGCAGCGCCTGCTCGATGTCGTTGCCGGACAGGATGACGACGGGTCGCTCGACCGAGAGATCGCGATCCAGCAGACCCTGGGCAATGGCGCGGACCTGGGTGAATGTGTCGCGATAGGTCAGCGTGCGCCAGCTGACTTCGCTGCCCTGGGTGTTCCGCTGGGCCAGATAGACGCGATCCGGGGCTTCTCGCGCCCAGCGTTCGAGATGCAGCGTGATCTTGTCAGGATAAGCCGGCAATGGATCGGTGCAGCGCACCAGCGTCGTGCCGTCGGCGCGCCGTGTCATCTCCGGTTTGAGGGAGCCGACCCGAACCGGTCGCAAAGGGGCCCGGCTGTCCTGCCTGAGGGTGCTATTCTGTGCCATCTGCTTTGCGTTTCATTCCCTCGCCGGCTGCGTGGTCCGGATATTGTTGTTGTTGACAACAATCTGCCGTGTCCGCCCTGCCGTCAAGACCTCGTGGGGGCCAATGGGCCCGCCAGTCCGAGCCGGTCCGCCAGCGGGTTCAGAGCACCTCGTACACGTTCAGTTCGACCGCCTGCGCCAGCCGCGCGCCGCTGGCGATCGCGAGAATATTGTTCAGCCAGCCGTGGGCTTTGTCGGCGGTCTCGAACCGCATCACGGTACGGAAATAATAGCGCGCCGGATCGACCGGCTCGCCGCGCGCCAGGGCGGCGAGCACGTCCGGTGGGCCGTGCCGCAATCCCTCGCTCGACACCAGAATGTGTGCGCCGTTGTCGGCGGCGATGGTGTAGCGCGCCTGAATGTCCGCGGTGCCGTCGGCGCGGATCAGTTGCCAGTCGGCGCCGCCGCGCAGAATGCGTCCGGTCAGCTTCGGCCCGCTCACGGTTCCGCCGATGATGTCGATCACGCGGCGCTCGCCGTAAGGCGTCGCGCCGAACGGCAGGATGGGAGCGAGATCGGCGCGAATGGTGAAGATGGGTTGCGGTGACAGCATGATGTCGCATTTGACCCGTTCCAGGGACGCCCGTAAATACGGGTCCGCTCTTGAACTTTCGCCACAGGATCGAACATGGCGCGTATCACTTCACTCGCGGAAGCCGTGCAGGCAGCCGTCCACGACGGCGACACGGTGGCGATGGAAGGCTTCACCCACCTCATCCCGCATGCGGCGGGCCACGAGATCATCCGTCAGAAGCGAAAAAATCTGACCCTGATCCGCATGACGCCGGACCTGATCTACGACCAGATGATCGGCATGGGTTGCGCGAAGAAGCTGGTGTTCTCGTGGGGCGGCAATCCCGGCGTCGGCTCGCTGCATCGGCTGCGCGACGCGGTGGAGCAGGGCTGGCCCAACGCGCTGGAGATCGAAGAACATTCCCACGCGGCCATGGCCAACGCCTATGAGGCCGGCGCGGCGGGTCTGCCGCTCGCGGTGTTCCGCGGCTATCTCGGCAGCGATCTGCCGAAGGTGAACAAGAACATCAAGCGCGTCACCTGCCCGTTCACCGGCGAAGAGCTTGCCGCGGTGCCGGCGCATCGGCCGGACGTCGCGATCATCCACGCGCTGCGCGCCGACAAGGCCGGCAACGTGCTGCTGGAAGGCGTGCTCGGCGTGCAGAAGGAAGCGGTGCTGGCGGCGAAGCGCTCGATCGTCACGGTCGAGGAAGTGGTCGACGATCTCGGCCCGCGCAGCCTCAACGCGGTGGTGCTGCCGGCCTGGACCATCGGTTACGTGTCGGAAGTGCCGGGCGGCGCGTTCCCGTCCTATGCGCAGGGCTATTACGCGCGCAACAACAGCTTCTACAAGGCATGGGACAATATCGCGCGCGAGCGCGACACCTTCCTCGCCTGGATGAAAGAGAACGTGCTGGAGAAAGGCCCCGAGGCTTTCGCCCAGCATGCGCGCAAGCGCGCGGCAGCGGCGGAGTGACGATGATGGCCAATTACAAGCCCAACGAGATGATGACCGTCGCCGCGGCGCGAGCACTCAGGAACGAAGACGTTTGCTTCGTCGGCATCGGCCAGCCGTCGGCCGCCGCCAATCTGGCGCGGCTGTCGCATGCGCCCAATGTGACGCTGATCTACGAGTCCGGCACGCTCGGCACCAAGCCGACCGTGCTGCCGCTCTCGATCGGCGATGGCGAGTTGTGCGAGACCGCGCTGACCACGGTGTCGGTGCCGGAGATGTTCCGCTACTGGCTGCAGGGCGGGCGTATCTCGGTCGGCTTCCTCGGCGGCGCGCAGATCGACAAATACGCCAATCTCAACACCACCGTGGTCGGCGACTACAACAAGCCGAAGGTGCGGTTGCCGGGCGGCGGCGGCGCGCCGGAGATCGCCACTTCGTGCGGCGAGATTTTCATCATCATGGCGCAGGGCAAGCGCTCGTTCGTGGAGAAGATCGATTTCTTCACCTCGATCGGCCACGGCAGCGGTGGCGACAGCCGCCAGAAGCTCGGCATCAAGACCAAGGGGCCGACGCGGCTGATCACCGATCTGGCGATCTATCAGCCGGACCCGGAGACGAAGGAAATGATCGTCACGTCGATCCATCCCGGCGTCACCCGCGAGCAGATTCAGGAGAACACCGGCTGGACCGTGCGCTACGCGGCGCAGGTCGCCGAAACGCCGGTGCCGACGGCGCAAGAACTGGACATCCTGCGCGAGTTGCAGGCCCGCACCGCGCGCGCCCACGCGGCGGCGTGAGCAATCGATTATTGGAGTGATCTGAGATGGCGACACGCGACGTTTTCCTCTGCGATGCGGCCCGCACGCCGATCGGCCGCTACGGTGGCTCGCTTGCCAAGGTGCGTACCGACGATCTCGCCGCGGTGCCGATCAGGGCGCTGATCGCGCGCAATCCGAAGGTGGACTGGGAAGCGATCGATGAGGTCGTGCTCGGCTGCGCCAATCAGGCGGGCGAGGACAACCGCAACGTCGCGCGCATGGCGGCGCTGCTCGCTGGCCTGCCGGTAGCGGTGCCGGGCATCACGCTCAACCGCCTGTGCGCGTCCGGCCTCGATGCGGTCGGCACGGTCGCGCGCGCGATCCGTGCCGGCGAGATCGAGATCGGCATCGCCGGCGGTGTCGAGTCGATGACCCGCGCGCCGTTCGTGCAGGGCAAGGCGACCGAGGCGTTCTCGCGCAGCGCCGAGATTTACGACACGACGATCGGCTGGCGTTTCGTCAATCCGCTGATGAAGCAGCAATACGGCATCGATTCCATGCCGGAGACCGGCGAGAACGTCGCCGCTGAATTCCAGGTGACGCGCGCCGATCAGGACGCCTTCGCGCTGCGCTCGCAGCAACGCGCCGGCAAGGCGATCGCCGCCGGGTATTTCAAGGCCGAGATCGTTCCGGTCAGCATCGCCGGCCGCAAGGGCGAGACCGTCGAAGTGTCGGCGGACGAGCATCCGCGCCCCGAGACGACGATGGAGCAACTTGCCAAGCTCAAGACTCCGTTCCGCAATCCCGGCACGGTGACCGCTGGCAATGCGTCGGGCGTCAACGATGGCGCGGCGGCGATGATCCTCGCCTCGGAAGACGCGGTGAAGACATATGGGCTGACGCCCCGCGCCCGCGTGCTCGGCGTTGCCTCGGCCGGCGTGCCGCCCCGCATCATGGGCATCGGCCCTGTGCCCTCGACGCAGAAGCTGATGGCGCGGCTCGGTATGAAGATCGGCGACTTCGATTTGATCGAACTCAATGAGGCGTTCGCGTCGCAGGGCCTAGCCTGCATGCGCCAGCTTGGACTCGCCGACGATGCCGAACACGTCAATCCGCACGGCGGTGCGATCGCGCTTGGCCATCCGCTCGGCATGTCGGGCGCGCGGCTGGCGATGACGGTGGCGCACGGCCTGCAGGCGCGGCAAGGCAAGATCGGCCTTGCCACCATGTGTGTCGGCGTCGGACAAGGTGTATCGATGGCGCTTGCGCGCGTCTGAGGGGAGCAGAAGTCGATGTCGCTGATCTATCCGACCAAGGGGCTGATCGATTATCCGAAGCATCTGAGCCCCGGATACAAGAGCACCATCAAGCGGTCGCCGTCGAAGCCGCTGATCGTCGTGCCGCACACACTGTCGGAGCTGACCGGCCCGGTCTACGGTCACAATGCCATCGAAGAGGGCGACAACGACCTGACCAAGATGCACAAGGGCGAACCGCTCGGCGAGCGCATCATCGTCCACGGGCAGATCCTCGATGAGGACAAGCGCCCGGTGCCGGAGGTTCTGGTGGAGCTGTGGCAGGCCAATGCCTGCGGCCGCTACGTGCACATCGTCGATCAGCATCCGGCGCCACTCGATCCGAATTTCACCGGTGCGGGCCGCACGCTCACCGACAAGAACGGCTACTACAAGTTCGTCACCATCAAGCCCGGCGCCTATCCGTGGGGCAACCACCACAATGCGTGGCGGCCGAACCACATCCACTTTTCGCTGTTCGGTCACTCGTTCCTGTCGCGGCTCGTGACGCAGATGTATTTCCCCGGCGACTATTTGTTCCCGTTCGACCCGATCTTCAATTCGGTCCCCGACGAGAAGGCGCGCAACCGCATGATCGCGACGTTCGATCTCGAGAACACCGTGCCGGAATGGGCGCTGGCGTTCCGGTTCGATATCGTGCTGCGCGGCCGCGAAGGTACGCCGATGGATGAGGAGAAGCACTGATCATGTCCGACCTGACCCCCTCGCAAACCGTCGGCCCGTTTTATGCCTATGGCCTGACGCCGAAGGGCCGCGCGCACTGGGATCCGGACGGCACCTATAGCTGGAAGGAAACTGTCGGCGACAATCTGATCACGCCCGATGCGTCCGGCCAGAAGATCCACATCACCGGCGTCATCCGCGACGGCGATGGCGTGCCGATCCCGGACGCGATGCTGGAAATCTGGCAAGCGGATTCGCAAGGCCGCTACGCGCATCCGCGCGATCCGCGTGCGCCCAATGCCAGCTTCAAGGGTTTCGGCCGCTCGGCCTGCAACAAGCAGGGCGAGTTCGGCTTCGACACCATCAAGCCCGGTCAGGTGCCCGGCCCGAACGGCAAGTTGCAGGCGCCGCATGTGGTGGTCTGCATCTTCTCGCGCGGCATGCTGCGGCAGGTCTATACGCGCCTGTATTTCCCGGACGAGGCTGCCAACGCCACCGACCAGATTCTCGCGCTGGTGCCGGAAGACCGCCGCCACACCCTGATCGCCAGGAAGGAGAAGGACGGCGTCTATCGCTTTGACATCAAGGTGCAGGGAGACGACGAGACCGTGTTCTTCGAAATCTGATCCGGAATACTGCCCACCTGGAGTGGGCTGCGCCTGGCATAGGGCAGGTGATTCCCAACCCGGGCCTTCCGCAAACGATCGCAAAAACCCGCTAGGCCCTGTCTGGCGGGTTTTTCTTGCATTGGGCGTTGCCCATTCTTATCTCCCAACTTTCGTGGGCAAGTTTTGTGGTTGACGATGCGCGCGGGCGGAGGTTCGATTTGCGCCGGGCTCAACAGCCTGACTCGAACCGGCAAGCACGCAAATGGCTCACAAGACCGGCAGCAGGGACACGTCCAGGGAGGCGTCTGTGAACGAAGTTCTCCTTCAGGAGATCGCCAGCTTCTGCCGTCAGCGCGGGCTCGCGGAATCCACTTTCGGTCGCCGCGCCGTCAATGACGGCAAGCTTGCCGCGCGGCTGCGTAACGGCGGGCGCATCACCACTGACACGCTGGAGCGCATCCGCTCGTTCATGGCGGAAAGCGGCGACAGCAGCGGAGACGATGGTTTGCGCCGTGTGGCGCCGCTGTCCGCAGCCATCCCGGTACGACCGCCGGAGCCGCCGCGTCAGACCATGGTGCCGCCCGGCGCGCCGCCGGTGGACAAGGACGATCCGCAGCGCAATTTCCGCTTCTTCGACAACCGGCAGAAATACCTGCTGTTCGTGAACACCTGCTCGGAGAAGTGGGAGATCGCGAACCGCATCGGCCTCGAACTCGGCAGCCTGCATCCGCGGCCGCCGGCGCTGCGCGTATTTGATGCCGGCGTCGGCGACGGCACCGTGCTGTCGCGGGTGATGCGGCAGATGCACGACAAGTTTCCGCACACGCCGTTCTATATCGTCGGCAAGGAGATCAGCCTCGAAGACATCCGCCTGACCATGCAGAAGATGGCGGACCGCTTCCACGAGCATCCCTCAACGGTGCTGGTGCTGACCAATCTCGCTTACGCCGAAGCGCCGTGGCTCGCGGTGAAGTCGTTGACTGCCGCCGCGAGCACCGTGTGGAAGGAAGTGCCGCTCTCCGGCACCTCGTCGCACGGTTTCGAGGAGCAGATCACCGCGCTCGAACCGTTCCTCGCCGAGAACTGGAAGGCGAAGGTGTCGCAGAAAAGCGGCAATCCGGTCTATGAGCGGCCGGTGATCCTGGTGCTCTATCGCGAGGATCATCGCTTCCTGCTCGATCCGATCATTCCCAAGCCCGGCGGCACCACCGCCGACTACGATCTGGTCATCGCCTCGCAACCCTATCGGGCGCGCGCGTCGCTCGATTTCAAGGCGAAGCGCGTGCTGGCGCCGCTGGCGCGTGCGCTCGGGCCGGGTGGCCGGATGATCGCGATCCATTCCTATGGCCACGATCCGGGCATGGATCTCATTCACAAGGTCTGGCCGGACGATAATCCGTTCGCGCACAGCCGCCACGATCTGCTCAAGGCGGTGAAGAACGAATTGGGTGGCGCCGCGCGCGATCTCAATTTCAACGCCTATTCCGATCAGCGGTCGTTGTTCCGCTACGACATGCACACGCTGCCGTCGGAAATCTCCGCGTCGATCGGTACGTCGACCCTGCTCGCGGCGTGGAACGCGGCAATCTATGTGGCGCAGGTGGAGGACGACCGGCTCGCTGACGTCAACGCCGACCGCCGCTACATCGAGGCGACGCGCGAAGTATTGCAGCAGCACGGCGGGCTGTGGTTCTACGACGAGTCGTTCGTCATCTCCCGCCGCCGGGAGTGAGCGTGTCCGCGTTCACTCTCGAGGCGACGCGGCCCACGGCGGACGAGCTGGTGCGGCTCGCCGCGCTGGTGCCGCCGGGGCAGCCGCTCTATTTGAGCCACGTCCCGTCGCAGGGTTTGCGCGAGATGGCCGATCTTGCCATGGCCGTGCAGCGCGCCGGGCTCGATCCGGTGCTGCATCTCGCGGCGCGGCGGATCGCGTCGGCGGACGATCTGACGGAATGCCTCAAGCGCGCCTGCGGCGAGGGCGGGATGCGCCGCGTGCTGGTGATCGGTGGCGACATTCCCAAGCCGCTCGGGCCTTATGCCGATGCGCTTGCGTTGATCCGGGCGATGGATTGGCGCGCCCTCGGAATCGAGGAGATCGGTATCGCCGGTCATCCGCAGGGCCATCCGGCCATCGCTGCCGATATGATGACGCGGGCTTTGACCGACAAACTTGCGGCGGCCCGCGATGCGGGACTGCACGCGCATATCGTCACGCAGTTCGTGTTTTCCGCCGCGCCGATCATGACTTACGTGCGTGATCTGCGCGCCGCCGGCGTGACCGCGCCGGTGCGGATCGGCCTCGCCGGGCCGACCAAACTGACGGCGCTGTTGCGCTATGCGGCGCGCTGCGGCGTCGCCGCCTCCGCGCAAGGTTTGATGTCGGGCGCTGCCACGGCCCTGGCATTTGGCGGCCGGGTCGGCCCCGATGCGATCCTCGATGCGTTGCGCGTCGCGGCCCCGGCGCTCGGCAATATCGCGCCGCATTATTTTTCCTTCGGCGGGCTGATCGAGACGGCGCGTTATGCGTCAGTCGTAGCACCAATCGTTCCCGGACGTGCTATCACTCCCCCCGAACAGGAATTCGCCGACCCAACGCTTCCCAATCAAGAACCCGTGTCATAGCGGGTCCGCCGTTCTCAGGAGGAACATTCGACCATGCAACGGACCAAGCCACCCTTCCGCGCCGACCATGTCGGTTCGATCCTGCGCACCGCGGCGATCAAGGACGCCCGCGCCAAGCACGAGAAAAAGGAAATCACCGACGCGCAGCTCAAGGCGGTCGAGGATCGCGAGATCGAGAAGATCATCAAGAAGCAGGAAGAGATCGGCCTGCAACTCGCGACCGACGGCGAATTCCGCCGCTCGTGGTGGCACTACGATTTCTTCAGCATGCTCGACGGCGTGCGGCTGGAAGCGTCCGACCACGGCATCCAGTTCCAGGGCATGCAGACCAAGATGCAGGTGCTGCGCGTCGACAGCAAGATCGGTTTCTCCAACCATCCGATGCTGGAGCACTTCAAATTCCTCAAGGCGCACACCAAGGTGATGCCGAAGATGTGCATCCCGGCGCCGACGGTGATGCACTTCCGGCTTGAGCCCGGCTCGGTGAACAAGAGCGCCTATGCCAACCGCGACGCGATCTTCGACGATCTCGCGGTGGCGTATCAGAAGGCGATCAAGGCATTTTATGACGCCGGCTGCCGCTATCTGCAGTTCGACGACACCGCCTGGGCCTATCTGTGCTCGCAGGAAGAGATGAAGAAGGCCAAGGATCGCGGTCTCGACGTTGATCATCTGCAGGACAGCTATACTGCGATGCTCAATAAGGCGCTGGACGCCAAGCCCGCCGACATGACCATCACGACGCATGTGTGTCGCGGCAACTTCCGCTCCACGTTCATTTCGTCGGGCGGCTACGAGCCGGTCGGCAAGAGCCTGCTCGAGAAGTGCAACTACGACGGCTATTTCCTCGAATACGACACCGACCGCGCCGGCGGTTTCGAGCCGCTGCGTTTCCTGCCGAAGGGCAACAAGATGGTGGTGCTCGGTCTCGTCACCTCCAAGCAGGGCCGGCTCGAACCGAAGGACGACATCAAGCGTCGCATCGACGAGGCGACGAAGTATATCGCGCTCGACCAGCTTTGCCTGTCGCCGCAATGCGGCTTTGCCTCGACCGAGGAGGGCAACGTGCTCGCCGAGGACGAACAGTGGGCCAAGCTGAAGATGATCGTCGATCTCAGCAAGGAAGTCTGGGGCTAAAGCCTTTCTCCCTCTCCCCGCATGCGGGGAGAGGGTCGGGGTGAGGGGCAGCTTGAGACAATCGCCCCTCACCCGGACCGCACCATCGTTTAAGTCCGTGGCGATACAGGACACTTCCGATGACCCAACGCACCACCGCCCCGTTCCGCGCCGATCATGTCGGCAGTTTGCTGCGGCCCGCATCCGTGCGCGATGCGCGGGCGAAGCGCGCGCGCGGCGAGATCAGCGCAGCACAACTGCGCGAGATCGAGGACCGCGCCATCGAAGGCGTGATCCGGAAGCAGGAGGAGGTCGGCCTGCAGCTTGCGACCGACGGCGAACTGCGCCGCTCGTGGTGGCAGTTCGACTTCTTCCGCGGCCTCGATGGCGTGGAGATGGTTCAGACCGACAAGGGCATCAAATTCCACGGGGTCGACACCAAGATGGAGAGCGTGCGCACGTCGGGCAAGCTCGGCTTCTCCGGCCATCCGCACATCGAGGATTTCAAATTCCTCAAGGCGCACTGCAAGGTCACGCCGAAAATGACCATTCCCGCGCCGGGCGTGCTGCACTTCCGGCAGGGCCGGGTGTCGGTGAGCAAGGAAGCCTATCCGAACCTCGACAATTTCTTCGAGGATCTGGCGCAGACCTACAAGAAGGCGGTGCGCGCGTTCTATGACGCTGGCTGCCGCTATCTCCAGCTCGACGACACCACCTGGGCGATGATGTGCGACGCCAAGGAACGCGCGCATTCGCGCGAGCGCGGTGACGATCCGGACACGCTGCCGAAGATTTATGCGAAGATGATCGACATCGCGATCCGCGACCGGCCGAAGGACATGGTGGTCACCATGCACTCCTGCCGTGGCAATTTCCGCTCCACCTGGATCGCCGAGGGTGGCTACGAGCCGGTCGCCGAGGTGATGTTCAACGACACGCCGCTCGACGGCTACTTCCTCGAATATGACACCGACCGCGCCGGCGGGTTTGAGCCGCTGCGGTTCTTCCCGAAAGGGAACAAGCAGATGGTGCTTGGCCTCGTCACCTCCAAATCCGGGCGGCTGGAGCCGAAGGACGATCTCAAGCGCCGGATCGACGAGGCGACCAAATATGTCGCGCTCGATCAGCTGTGCCTGTCGCCGCAGTGCGGTTTTGCTTCGACCGAGGAGGGCAATGTGCTCGCCGAGGATGAACAGTGGGCCAAACTGAAGATGATCGTCGATCTCAGCAAGGAAGTCTGGGGGAAATAGCGCGGCGTCGCGTCAGCCGGATCGCCGGGCGTGCCGCGACAAGCATGACAGTTGCCTCGGCGCGTCCAATCGGCAAAGATTGCATGAAGCAATCGATTGCACGGGCGCATCACCAAGGCGCTCCAACGCTATTGCAAGGAAGCCGCCGGACTTGCGCCGGCGCGTAACACGGGAGGAGAAACGAATGCTGCAACATCTCAAACGCGCGCTGGGCAGCCTGACGCTGTCGGCTGCTGCGCTGGCGCTCATCGCCGGCACGGCCTCGGCGCAGACGCCGAAGGGCGAGCCGGTCAAGATCGGCTTCGGCATGTCGCTGACCGGACCGTTGTCGGCGAACGGCAAGTCGTCGCTGCTGGCGATGAAGATCTGGGAAGAGGACACCAACGCCAAGGGCGGCCTGATGGGCCGGCCGGTGAAGCTCGTCTACTTCGACGACCAGAGCAATCCGTCGACCGTGCCGGGCATCTATACGAAGCTGCTCGACGTCGACAAAGTCGACCTGATCGTCTCGGGTTATGCCTCGGGCCAGATCGCGCCGGCGATGCCGATCGCCATGTCGAAGAAGAAGGTGTTCATCAGCCTGTTCGGCACCGGCATCAACGACGAGTTCAAATACGACCGCTACTTCTCGATGATCCCGAACGGGCCGACGCCGAAGCCGGCGTTCACCCGCGGCTTCTTCAAGGTGGCGGAAGCGCAGAATCCGAAGCCGCAAACCATCGCCATCGCCATGGCGGACGCCGAGTTCGGTCGCAACGCTTGCGAAGGCGCGGTGGAGAACGCCAAGGCGGCCGGCTTCAAGATCGTCTACGAGCGCCGCTATCCGCCGGCCACCACCGACTTCGCGCCGATCGTGCGCGCGGTGCAGGCCACCAATCCGGACCTGTTCGTGGTCTGCTCCTATCCGCTCGATAGCGTCGGCATGGTCAAGGCCATGAACGAGATCGGCTTCAAGCCGAAGATGTGGGGCGGCGCGATGGTCGGCCTGCAGGCGACCGTGTTCAAGACGCAGCTCGGGCCGCTTCTCAACGGTCTCGTCAACTTTGAAACCTGGCTGCCGGCAAAGACCATGGAATTCCCCGGCTCGATGGACCTGATCAAGAAGTATCAGGCCCGTGCGGCGGCGGAAGGCGTCGATCCTCTCGGCTACTACATGCCGGTGTGGGCTTATGCCTATCTGCAGGTGCTGGGTGATGCGGTCAACGCCACCAAGTCGCTCGACGACGGCAAGATCGCCGAATACATTCGCAAAACGACGTTCAAGACCACGGTCGGCGACGTGAAATTCGGCAAGAACGGCGAGTGGGCCAACGAGCGCGTGATGGCGGCTCAGTTCCAGAACATCAAGAGCAACAGCATTGAGGAATTCCGCAAGCTCGATACGCTGCCGATCATCTATCCGCCGGAATACAAGAGCGGCAACGTGATCTATCCCTACGAGAAGGCCAAATAATCGCTTTATCGACGGGTTGAGAAGAGCGGCCGGCGCCACAAGCGCCGGTCGTTGTCTTTTGCATGTCGACATGATGAAACCGGATGATACCGATCAATCCCGAGAAGCTTCTCGCGCTCACCATTGCGCCGGTAGAGCAGCGCTACGAGGCGAAGGATTGCATTCTCTACGCGCTCGGGGTCGGGCTCGGTCACGATCCGCTCGATCCCGCGCCACTACGGTTCGTCTATGAGCGGAATCTGAAGGTGCTTCCGACCTTTGCCAGCGTGCTCGCCTATCCGCGCGACTGGATGACGACCGAAACCACCGGCATTGACTGGCGCAAGGCGGTGCATGGCGAGCAGCACATGCGGCTTGTCCGGCCGCTGTCGCCGGCTGCGGCTGTGCGCGGCACGCTGCGCATCCGCGACGTGATCGACAAGGGCGCGGAGAAGGGCGCGCTGCTGGTCGTCGAACATGTTTTGACTGACATTGCCTCGGGGGCGGTGTTGAACACGACGACACAGACGATCTTCTGTCGTGGGGACGGTGGTTTCAGCGGTGCGCCGCAGTCGTCGGCCAAGCTCGGCGTGACGTCAGCGATTCCGGAGCGGGCACCGGACCATGTCTGCGATCTGCCGACTCGGCCGGAGGCGGCGCTGATCTATCGGCTGTCAGGCGACCGCAATCCGTTGCATGTGGACCCGGTCGCGGCGCGCGTCGCCGGTTATCCGCGGCCGATCCTGCACGGCCTCGCCAGCTTCGGTGTCGCCGGTCATGCGCTGTTGAAAACGCTGTGCGGCTACGATCCCGCGCGGCTTGCGTCTATCGGCGGGCGGTTTTCGGCGCCGGTTTATCCCGGTGAGACGATCCGCACCGAGATGTGGTTGACGGGCGATGATGTGACGTTCCGCTGCCGCGTCCCGGAACGCGATGTAGCCGTCATCAGCAACGGCGTTGCGACGATCAAACGTTGATTGCTATTCGAGCGCGTGCGCCTCGATCTTGGCGGAAGGCTGGCGCAGCGCCTTCGACGAACCGACGATCAGGGTCAGCGGCAGCACCGCCAGGGTCAGCCACATCAGCAGCCAGTAGTCGTTCTGATAGGCGATGATGTTCGCCTGCTGGGTGACGATGCCGTCGAGCATAGCGCGGCCGGTATCGGTCGCCAGATTGAGGGTCGAGGCTACGTCCGGCATCTGCAGCGCGTCGTTGAACGGCGTCACGCTCTCGGCCAGCCTTGCGTGCATGTAAGTCGTCTTGCTGGTGAGATTGGCGATCACCATGGAGATGCCGATCGACGAGCCGATATTGCGCACCAGCGTGGTGATCGACGTGCCGGCCGTGCGCAGATGGTTCGGCAAGGTCAGGAACGCCACGGCTGTCAGCGGAACGAAGACAAGGCCGAGACCGACGCCCTGAACGATGCTCACCACGATGATGGTTTGCGCGCCGGTGTTGTCGGTGAAGCCGGACATCGAATACAGCGTCGCGGCGGTGAGGCCGAAGCCGGCGGCGATCAGCGTGCGCGCTTCGATGCGCGCCATCAGCCACGGCGCCACCATCATCGTGAACAGCGTGCCGAGCCCCCGCGAACCGAGCAGGAAGCCGGCGGTCAGGATCGGATAGCCGAGCAGGTTCTGCATGAACGGTGTCACCAACGCCATGGTGCCGAACAGGACGACGCCGATCACCACCATGAACAGACAGCCGCTGATGAAGTTGCGGTCCTTGAACAGCTCGAAATTGATGAACGGGCGCTGCGTGGTCAGCGAATGCGCGAAAAAATAATAGAAGCCCACGGCCGAGACGATCGCCTCGACCCAGATCTCGCGGGCATCGAACCAGCCGACCTGTTCGCCACGGTCGAGCATCAGTTGCAGCGAGCCGATGCCGACGGCCAGCGCGGCAAAGCCAAACCAGTCGAAGGTCATGGCCTCCTGCTTCTGAGTCTCCTTCATGAACAGCATCAGACCGAGCACGGTCGCGATGCCGACGGGAAGATTGACGAGAAACACCCAGTGCCAGGAATAATTCTCGGTGAGCCAGCCGCCGAGCGTCGGACCCATGATCGGGCCGAGCATCACGCCCATGCCCCAGATCGCCATGGCCTTGCCGCGCTCGGCCGGCGGATAGGCGTCGAGCATCACCGATTGCGACAGCGGCACCAGCGCCGCGCCGGCCATGCCCTGCAGCAGGCGGTAGAGCACCATCTGCTCGATGTTCTGCGCGATGGCGCACAGCAGCGAGGCGGCGGTGAAGCCGGCGGCGCAGATCACGAACAGCGTCTTGCGGCCGAACCGGTCGGCGAGCCAGCCGATCGGCGCGGTCATGATCGCGGCGGCGACGATGTACGAGGTCAGTACCCAGTTGACCTGATCGAGCGAGGCTGACAGCGAACCCTGCATATACGGCAGCGCCACATTGGCGATGGTCGTATCCAGCGCCTGCATGATGGTCGCGGTCATGGCGCACACCGTGACCAGTGCCCGACGCAGACCGTCGGGCATGTCGGCGATGTGCAGCGTGCGCATCAGCGCGCTTCTTTCTCGGCGGTGCGAGCCTGCGCCGTCGACATGAACGGGATGCGGCTGTGGCCAGTGTCGATCGACACGTTCACGCTCATGCCGCTGCGCAGCAGATGGGTGTTCTCATCCTTGTCGAACACGATCCGCACCGGCACGCGCTGGACCACCTTGACCCAGTTGCCACTGGCGTTCTGCGCCGGCAGGATCGAGAACTGCGAGCCGGTGCCGGGACTGACCGACTGCACGGTGCCCTTGAAGGTGTGATCCGGGAACGTATCGACATCGATGGTCACCTTCTGGCCGGGGCGCAGATAGGTAATGTCGGTTTCCTTCGGGTTGGCATCGACCCACGGATTGGCGTCGTCGATCACGCTCAACACCGGCGAGCCGGCAGCAACGAAGCGGCCGAGCTGGATGTTGTCCACCTGTGTCGCTACGCCGTCGATTGGCGCTTTCAGGACCGCATGGTCGAGATTGCGCTGCGCTTCGTCGAGCGCGGCTTTCGCCTGCACATAGGCCGGGAATTTCGCGAGCGGCAGGTCGCGGTTGCCAAGCAACTGGTTCAGTGCGTTGTCGCGCTGCTGCGCGGTGTATTGCGCCTGCAGTTGTGCGGTGACGAGAGCCGCTGCCGCCGTGTCGACATCGGCCTGCGCGGTCGCCTGGCTCGACAGCAGCCGGGTCTTGCGCTCCACGTCGTGCTGTTTCAGCTCGACATTCTTCTGCGCAAGCTCGGCGAGTGACGACAGCGAGGTGAGATTGGTTTTCAGGTTGTTGTAGTCGGTCTGCGCGGTTGCGAGCTTCGCCTCGGCCTGATCGCGCGCGAGCCGGAACGGCTCGGGATCGAGCGAGAACAGTTCGTCGCCGGCCTTGACGTGCTGGCCCTCGCGCACGGCCACATGCACGACCTTGCCGGAGATGTCCGGCGTGATCAGCACTTTCTGCGCGCCGATATAGGCGTTGTCGGTACCGATATAGCGCCCGCCGGTGAAATAGACGACGGCGCCGATCACCGCGACGATGAGCGGCCCGACAACCAGCAGCATGCGGCGCCTGCCCTGCAGGAATCCTGCGCGCGCTTTCGGCGTGGCGGCATCGGCGGGTTTGTTTTCGGGCGCGGCTTTCGCTTCGGTCGGTTTTGCTTCAGCCGCGGGAACGACTTTGAGATTGTGATCAGCCATAGCGTTTGCTCGTTTCGGAAGGGCGGTCGGTCAGCAGGCTCCGCAGGTTGTCGCGGATCGCGCCGAGGTCTCGCAGCATGGTTTCGATCTGGTCGGTGGAGATGCCGTCGAGCACTTTTCCCGAGATTTCGCGCCCGAGCGTGTCGAGACGTTCCATCAACGGGCGGGCCGCTGGCTTTAGGAAGAGTCGCCACGCGCGCCGGTCTTGCGGGTCGGGTCGGCGTTCGATCAGGCCGTTGTCGCATAGCCGGTCGAGCAGCCGGGTCAGGGTGATCGGCTGCAGATCGAGCATGTCGGCGATCTCCGACTGCTTCAGGCCCTCGTGGCGTTCGATGCGCGACAGCACGGCCCATTGCGAATGGGTCATGTCGAGCCGGCGCACCTCCTGATCGGCGTAGGTCTGCAGCATCCGGCCGACATCCTTGATGGCGAAAGCCAGTTCCCGGCCGATCCGGCGCGGGGCAGCGACCGCTCCCGACGGAGGGTCGGACGACAGCGGTTTGGAGCGCAGGGATTTGGGCGTGACGGGTTGCGATGGCATGCGCTGATAATAAGCATGCTTATAATAAGCTCTAATGCCAAAACCGCATGGCTGGCCCGTCAGGGATGCGCTGGAACTTTGGAAGCCCTTCAGCCGGTGGCGATGCTTTTAAATGCCGCCGTGTGATGGGCGGCGCTCTCGTCCGAGAAGCAGCAGAACGTGATCGCGTGCGGGCACCCGGTTTCACGCAGCGCCATGTCCCGTACGGTGGCCACCGCGATGCGCGCGGCCCGATCCGCCGGAAAGCGATAAACGCCGGTGGAGATCGCCGGGAACGCGACCGAGCGCAGACCGTGCGCCGCAGCCAGCACAAGCGACCGCTGATAACAGGATGTCAGCAGCGGATCGCACGCCGCTGCTTCGCCGTTCCACACCGGCCCGACGGTATGGATGACATGACCTGCGGGCAGCCGAAATCCGGGTGTGATTTTCGCGTCGCCGGTATCGCAACCGCCGAGCGTGCGGCATGCCGCGAGCAGATCCGGCCCCGCCGCACGGTGAATCGCGCCGTCGACCCCGCCGCCGCCGAGCAAAGATGTGTTCGCCGCGTTCACGATCGCGTCGACCGCAAGCGTGGTGATGTCGGCGACGATCACCGAGAGACGAACCGGACCGAACGAAATGCTGGCGATGTCTTTCATGCTTCGTCATGGCCGGGTCGGGGCGGCCATCCCGCATCGTGACTTCAAACCCGCTCCGGATTCAGTCCGGTATCGATATCTGCGGTGCTGCGCACGCCGATATCGTCGTAATGCGCATCGAGGAAGCGGCGCAGCGCGCGCTTGCCGCTGGTGCGCAGCATCTCGAAGAAATCGAAGTCGGTGTTCATCTTGCTGGACGAGTCGAACTCCTTGCCGGAACTGTCGAGCACGATGCGATGAATGTTGATGCGGCGGTACTGTCCGGGGCCGGTGCCGCGCGGCAATTTGCCGTCGTCGATCAACTGGCCGACGAAAGCGAGGCCGTGCAATTCCGCCATCAGCGACGAGTTGAAGGTGATCTCGTTGATCCGCGCGATGATCTCGTCCTTGGTCTTCGGCGTGCCGCGCCGAACGACGGGATTGATCTGCACCAGCAGCAAGTCCTCGGTGTGGGTCGGGGCGAACAGCGGATAGAGCGGCGGATTGCCGACATAGCCGCCATCCCAATACGGCGCGCCCTCGATCTCCACCGCGCGGAACAACAGCGGCAGACACGCCGAGGCGAGCACCATGTCCGCCGTCATCTCCGCGCGATGGAAGACGCGCAGCCGTCCGGTCTCCACATTGGTGGCGGAGATGAAGAGCTGCAGCTTGTCGCAGTTGCGGATCGCCTCGAAGTCGACGAACCGCTCGATCAGATCCTTCAGCGGATTGATGTTGAGCGGATTGACGTCGTAGGGCGACAGATAGCGCGACAGCGCGTTGAACCAGATGCCGATTGGTGTGTCTTCCAGCGGCATGAACGAGAACAACCGGTCGACGGCACGCCGTTGCAGGTCCGGCAGATCGCCGCCAAGGCTTGCTGCGCGCCAGAAATCGGCGAGCCGCTTCTGCGCTTCCTTCGGTCCGCCGCGCGCGAGACCGTCAGCCAGCATGATGGCATTGACGGCGCCGGCTGAGGCGCCGCTGATGCCTTCGATGTCGAGCCGCCCGTCCTCGAGCAGATGGTCGAGCACGCCCCAGGTGAACGCGCCGTGTGCACCGCCGCCCTGCAAAGCAAGGTTGATACGCTTGCGGCCGCCGCCATTCTTCGGCAGCGGATTCACCGGCTTTCGCGAGAACAGGTTCATCGTCGTTGGTCCGCGCGATTATTGCGCGACCCAGCCGCCGTCGATGGAGTACGCAGAGCCGGTGATCGATTGCGCCGCGTCGCTCGCCAGGAACACGGCGAGCGCGCCGATATTCTCCGGCGTGGTGAACTGGTGCATCGGCTGCTTTTCCGACAACAGCGCGACCTTGGCCTCCTCGATGCTCTGGCCCGACGCCTTGGCGCGTGCCTCGATCTGCTTCTGCACCAGCGGGGTGAGCACCCAGCCGGGGCAGATCGCATTGCAGGTGACGCCGTTATTGGCCGCTTCGATCGCGACCGTTTTGGTCAGCCCGACAAGACCGTGCTTGGCCGCGACATAAGCGACCTTCTGCCCGCTGGCGACAAGTCCGTGCGCCGAGGCGATGTTGATGATGCGGCCCCATTTGCGCTTCTTCATGCCGGGGATCGCGGCGCGGATGGTGTGGAACGACGACGACAGGTTGATGGCGATGATCGCATCCCATTTGTCGGTCGGGAAATCCTCAATGTTCGCCACGTGCTGGATACCGGCATTGTTGACCAGCACGTCGACCGAGCCGAACTGCTTTTCCGCCTGCGCGATCATCGCGTCGATTTCGGCCGGCTTGGTCATGTCGGCGCCGGAATAGATCGCCTTGATGCCGAATTCCGTCTCGAGCCCGGCGCGTTCCTTTTCGATCGCGGCGGCGTCTCCGAAGCCGTTGATGACCAGATTGGCGCCGTCCTTCGCCATGGCGCGGGCGATGGCTAGTCCGATGCCGGAGGTGGAGCCGGTGACCAGCGCGGTTTTGCCTTTGAGCATGATGGTTCCTCGTCGTGTGGAGTCGCCCGCAGTCTTCTCAGGGATGGATATTGGGGCTTGGATATTGCAGCGCAACATATACCTTTGCAGAAAGGTTTCGTCAGCCCGGCACTAAAAATTGATAGGGTCGGCCGGAAAGCGAGGTTCCGTGTCCCGGAAAACGGCGGTTTTTCCCGCTCCCAACCACGATCATGACCGTTGCGCGGCCGATGCCCTGTCGCATGCGGAAGCGTTGTGCGCGGCGCGGGCGCAACGGCTGACGCCGATCCGGCGCCACATCCTCCAGACGTTGTTGTCGAGCCATCGTCCCCTCGGCGCCTACGAGATCATTGACCGGCTGAAAAGCGACGACGTCGCGACGCCGGCAATCACGGTTTATCGCACGCTGGATTTCCTGCGCGAGCAGGGACTGGTCCATCGCATCGAAAGTCGCAACGCGTTCATCGCCTGTATCCATCGTCACGATGCCGGCGACCCGGTGGTGTTCCTGCTGTGCGACCAGTGCGGCGCGGTCGGTGAAGCAGGGTCCGAACAGCTCGCCGGCGCGGTGAAAGCGGCCGCGCGCACCGCCGGTTTCACGCCAAAGACGCCCGTGATCGAGATCGCCGGCGTCTGCGCGCATTGCCGCGAGGCATGACGGCTATTCAGCGCCTCGCGTAGCGCCACCGGGCGGCTTCCGCTAGAAGGCGAGGGCCTCGCCGGGATCATCATGTCGACCACGCCTGCCGCACCGAATGCCGCCACCCGTCCGCTCGATGCACTGGCGACGCTGGTGGTGATTGGTCTGTGCCTGTCGTGGGGCTTCAATCAGGTCTCGGTCAAGCTCGCGATCCATGACATTCCGCCACTGACGCAGGCGACCGTCCGCTCCCTCGTTGCCGGCGTCATCGTCTGGGCGTGGATGTGGTTTCGCGGCCTGCCGCTGTTCGCGCGCGATGGCACGCTCTGGCCGGGCATCCTCTGCGGTGTCTGCTTCGGTCTGGAGTTCGTGATGATCTATCAGGGACTGAACTACACCACCGCGAGCCGCGCGATCCTGTTCATCTATCTTGCGCCGTTTTTCGTCGTGCTCGGTTCGCGCTGGGTGGTACCGGCCGATACGTTCAGCCGGCAGCAATGGTTTGGTCTGCTGCTGTCCTTTGTCGGCATGCTGGTCGCTTTCGGCGCGCCGACACCCGCGGTCGATGCGCGGCAGGTGATCGGCGACATCATGATGGTCGCGGCGGCGTTCTTTTGGGGTATGACAACGCTGCTGATCAAAGGGACCGCCATCCGCCACGTCTCGTCGGAAAAGGCGATGATGTATCAGCTCGCGGGGTCGGTGCCGCTGCTGGCTGTCGGCGCGCTGATCGCCGGGGAGCATATGAGCCTCAATCCGGCGCCGTCGGCGTTGGCCATCGCCGCCGTGGCTTACCAGGCGCTCTATGTTGTTCCCGTGACATTCGTCATCTGGTTCGCGCTGATTGTGCGCTATTCGGCGGGGCGGCTGTCGGCGTTCACCTTCCTGACGCCGTTGTTCGGCGTGGCTGCCGGCTATTTCGTGTTAGGCGATCCGCTAACGCCGAGTTTCCTGCTGGCGGTCGCTCTGGTGACGGTCGGTCTTATTCTCGTCAACCGGGCGCGCTGATGCTTTCGGCGGACCGGGGTGAATGATACGATGAGATCATGGTGACAGAGGGCTTGATCGCAAACCGGCGGCGTTCGGTCGCCGTCGATGTCGGCGGCGTGACCGTGGGCGCGGACGCGCCGATCGTCGTGCAGTCGATGACCAATACCGACACCGCCGATGTGGAAGGGACCGCGCGGCAGGTGGCGGCGCTGGCGCGCGCGGGTTCGGAACTGGTGCGCATCACCGTCGATCGCGACGAAGCGGCGGCCGCCGTGCCGCATATCCGCGACCGGCTGCTGGCAATGAATGTGCGCGTGCCGCTGGTCGGCGACTTCCACTATATCGGCCACAAGCTGCTGGCGGATCATCCGGCCTGCGCCGAGGCGCTCGACAAATACCGGATCAATCCGGGCAATGTCGGCTTTCGCGACAAGCGCGATCCGCAATTCACCCAGATCGTCGAGATGGCGATCCGCCACGACAAGCCGGTGCGCATCGGCGTCAACTGGGGCTCGCTCGATCAGGAATTGCTGACGCGGCTGATGGACGAGAACAACGCCGCCGGCGCGCCGCTCTCCGCGCGCGCGGTGACGCACGAGGCCATGGTGCAGTCGGCGCTGCTGTCGGCGGCGCGCGCCGAGGAGATCGGCCTCGCCAAGAACCGCATCATCCTCTCCGCCAAGGTCTCGGCGGTGCAGGACTTGATCGCCGTCTATCGCGAACTCGGCAAACGCTCCGACTATGCGCTGCATCTCGGCCTCACCGAAGCCGGCATGGGCACCAAGGGGATCGTCGCCTCGGCGGCATCCATGGGCGTGCTGCTACAGGAGGGCATCGGCGACACCATCCGCATCTCGCTGACGCCGGAGCCGGGCGGTGACCGCACCCGCGAGGTGCAGGTCGCGCAAGAACTGCTGCAGACCATGGGGCTGCGTACCTTCGTGCCGCTGGTCGCGGCGTGTCCCGGCTGCGGCCGCACCACCTCGACCACGTTCCAGGAACTGGCCGCCGACATTCAGGGCTTCATCCGGGAATCGATGCCAGCGTGGAAGACGCGCTATCCCGGCGTCGAGACGCTCAACGTCGCGGTGATGGGCTGCATCGTCAACGGCCCCGGCGAGAGCAAGCATGCGGATATCGGCATCTCGCTGCCAGGCACCGGCGAGCAGCCGACCGCGCCGGTGTTCATCGACGGCAAGAAGGCGGCAACGCTGCGCGGCGCGACCCTGAGCGCCGATTTCAAGCAGATGGTGATCGACTACATCGAGCGCCGCTTCGGCGCCGGCGCCCGTGCGGCGGAGTGATCCGTGCCGGAGCCTGCGATGATTGATGTCGCTCTGACGTCAGTGATCCCGATCCTGTTTGTGCGGGATGTCCCGGCGAGTGCCGCTTATTTTCAGCAGAAGCTCGGCTTTGCCATCGACTTTCTGCACGGGGAGCCGCCGTTCTATGGCGCTGTCTCGCGCGGCAACGTCTGCCTGCATCTTCGCTGCGTCCACCGGCCGAATTTCACCGAACTGGCCGCGCGCGAAGTGTCGCTGATTCTGGCGAGTATCGAAGTGTCCGATGTTCGCCCGTTATTCGAAGAACTCAAGGAACGCGGCGCGGAAATCGCGCAACCGCTGACCGTCCAGCCCTGGGGCGGCACCGACTTCCATGTGCGCGATCCCGATGGAAACGTGATTTCCTTCGTTACCTATGGATAATCGCGACGCGGAATGGTGTATCCTCCACGCGCATGTCCCGCCCGTTATCCCGCCCCGCCGCGCCACCGCCGCTCTCCGCTTTCACGCCCGCCGAACGCCGGCTGATCCGCCGCCTACGCACGCCGGCGCAGGTGCAGGCGTGGCTCAACGCGCTGCCCTATAACGACGAGAAGAAAGGCGGCACGTTGCGCGGCTTCCGCGAGGTGGTGGAGCGGCGCACCGCGCATTGTCTCGAAGCCGCTCTGTTCGCCGCCGCGGTGCTGGAGCAGCACGGCTATCCGCCGCTGACGCTCGAACTCGGCTCGATCGACGGGCTCGATCACGTCATCTTCGTCTATCGCCGCAACGGCCGGTGGGGCTCGGTTGGCCGGTCGCGCGATCCGGGGCTGCACGGCCGCAAGGCGGTGTTTGCGACCTTGCGCGCGCTGGCGATGAGCTATGTCGAGCCCTATGTCGATTACACCGGCGCTCTGACCGGCTACGCCTTCGTCGATCTGCGCGGGGTCGGCGATGTCGACTGGCGCTTCGCGCATCGCAATGTCTGGGCGGTTGAGCGTTATCTGCTGGCGGCGAAGCAGATCTCGCTGCCGTATTCCGATGTGCGCGTGCGCAAGCTGCGCGCATGGTACACCGCGTATCGCAAGGCGCATGACGATCGCAAGCCGCTCGCCTACAAGGGGCGCGAGACCTGGTTGCCGCTGCCGAAGCAGTACCGGCGGACATCATCGTAGACTACAACGGCGTGCTGTCGCTGCGCCGGGTTTCGATCATCGCCTCTTCGAGATCAAGCTCGCGTTCGATGCGCCGCCGCGCCTCGTCGGTCAGCTTGCCTTTGCGCAGCAGCCGATAGAGAAACTCTCGCTCGGCCGCGATCAGTTCGACCTGAAGCTCCGCGTTGCGGCCGTGCAGCTCCAGTTCGTCCGGCTTCTCGATGCTGTCGGGCAGTTGCCGCATGCGATGATGGTGCCGTTCGCGCAGCAGCGAGACGACGTTGCGCGGCAGGCTCCGCTCGGTGGCGATCGCACGGAGTTGTTCGAGCGCGTAGTCGACGGCGTCGTGCCGCGCTTTCAGTTCGGCGATGCGCTCGCGCCGGTGTTCGGCACGGCCTTCCTTGGCGAGGCCGAGCCAGCGCATCACCGCCGGCAGTATCAGCCCCTGTCCGATCAGGGTCGCGACGATGACGCCGAAAGTAATGAACAGGATGATTTCACGCTGGATGAACGGTGTGCCGTCGGCCATCGTGTAAGGCAACGCCAGCGCCGCGGCGAGCGACACCACGCCGCGCACGCCGGTGAACGCCAGCGCGAACGGATATTTCCAGTTCGGCGCAGGATCGCGCCGTGCCAGCGGCGGCCACAGCCAGCGTGGGATGTAAGTCGCCGGAAACACCCACAAGAATCGCGCGAGGACGATGATCACGGTGATCAGCGCCGTCGCCAGCAGCAGTCCTTCCAGCGAGAAGCCGTGGGTGCGCTCGATCAGGGTGCGGACCTGCAGGCCGGTCAGCAGGAAGACAAAGCCCTCGATCAGATAGATCGTCAGATCCCAGAAGAAGATGCCTTGCAGCCGCGTTGCCGCTGTGATGAGCGTCGGGCCGATCCAGCTCACATAGAGCCCGCAGGCGACGGTGGCGAGCACGCCGGAGCCGCCGACATGTTCGGGAATCCAGTAGGCGACATAAGGCGTCAGCAGCGACAGGATGATTTCGATGCGCGGATTGTGCGCCCATGAGCGCATCCGCAGACTGAGCCAGCCGACGCCGATGCCGAACGCGATTTCGCCGACGACGATCAGACCGAAGGTCGCGCTCGCCTGACCGAGCGAAAAGCCGCCGGTCGCGACCGCGGCCACCGCGAAACGATAGAGGATCAGCGCGGTGGCGTCGTTGGCGAGGCCTTCGCCTTCGAGGATGACGAGGAGACGGCGCGGCAGGCCGAGCCGCCGCGCCAGCGCGAGCGGTGCCACCACGTCTGGCGGCGAGATGATGGCGCCGAGCACGAAGCCGACCGCCCAGTCCATGCCGAGCAGATAATGCGCGGCTGTTGCCACGGCGCAGGTCGTGAAGATCACGCAGCCGACGGCGAGCAGGGCGATCGGCCGCAGGCTTGATTTGAATTCGCGCCAGCTCATGGCGACACCGGCGGAATAGATCAGCGGCGGCAGAAACACGAGCAGCACGGTCTCGGGCCGCAGCACGATCGGCGGCACACCGGGGATGAATGCCAGACCGATGCCGGCAATCACCAGGAAGATCGACGGCGCGACGTTGAGTCGTTGCGCCAGCACCGCGACGCTGGCGATGATCGCCAGCAGCAGGAACACGGTCTGGATCGAACTCGTCACCCGATCGCCCCGGCGAGCATGTTGATCGTCAGCGCCAGGATGCCGAGATTGAAGAAGAACGAGACGACGCCATGGAATGTCGCGACGCGGCGGATCACGCGGCTGGTGATTGCCACGTCCGACACCTGCGAGGTCATGGCGATGACCAGGGAAAAGTACAGGAAGTCCCAGTAGTCGGGCCGCTCGCGGCCGGGAAAGTTGAGGCCGCCGGTGCGGTCGTCATGACCGTCGCCGTAATATTCGTGGGCGTAGTGCAGCGTAAAAGCCAGGTGCATGAACATCCACGACAGGATGATCGTCGCCGTCCCCATGATGAGCCGCAGCGTGCCGAGCGCGTCGGGCTCGTTCTTGCCGTGGCCGAGCAGGGCAACCAGCGCCGCGAGGCTCGCGAACGCAGCGAGCATGGTCAGGATCAGGATCGCGCCGGCACCTTCGTCCTGCACCGCCGCGCGCCGCTTGATCTGGTCGATCGAACACGGCGCGACGAGAAAAAAGACCACCGCCAGATAGAGAATGGCGGCAATATCCCAGCCACCGATGAGCCGCGCGGTCAGCGGCCATGAGGCCGGCAGCAGCGGGATCGTCAGCGCGCCGAGCGCGAGGCAAGCGAACAGCTTGAGATGCAGCCGCAACATCCGCACCGGTAGCCAGCCGGCGTCGGGATTCTTTCGGGTCATAGCCGGCGCTCCGCGATGAAGCGCGCGGCCTCGCGCAAGGTGGTCGCGCGCGATCCGAACATGTCGAGCGCGGCTTGCGCGTCGCGCACCAGCGTCGCGAGCTGTTGCCGCGCGCCGTCGACGCCGAGGGCCGCAACCAGCGTCGCCTTGCCGGCGGCGGCGTCCTTGCCGGTCTGCTTGCCGAGCGTCGCGGCATCGCCCTCGACGTCAAGCAGATCGTCGGCGATCTGGAAGGCGCGGCCGATTAGCGTGCCGTAGCGGGTGATCGCGGCGCGCTGCGTGGCGTCGCCACCGCCGAGGATCGCGCCGGCGTCGCAGGCATAAACCAGCAGCGCGCCGGTCTTCATCGCCTGCAGTCGCTCGATATCGGCCGGCTGCAACGGCGCATCGCCTTTGAAACGGCCTTCGGCGGCGAGGTCGAGCATCTGCCCGCCAGCCATGCCGCCGAGACCGGCGGCGCGCGCCAGCGCCGCGACCAGCGCGACGCGGACCGCCGGATCGGGGTGCGTCGCCTCGCGTGCGGCGAGATCGAACGCGAAGGTGAGCAGCGCATCGCCGGCGAGGATCGCGGTGGCGTCGTCGAATGCCTTGTGCACGGTCGGCCGGCCGCGCCGCAGGTCGTCGTTGTCCATCGCCGGCAAGTCGTCGTGCACCAGCGAATAGCCATGCACGCATTCGAGCGCGGCGCCGGCCATCAGCGCCCGCGCGCGCGGAACGTCGAACAGCGCCGCGGTCTCGACGGTCAGGAACGGCCGCAGCCGCTTGCCGCCGCCGAGCATGGCGTGGCGCATCGCCGCCATCAGCCGTGGCGGCCGCGCGATCTCGCCCGCTTCGGGCGTGTCGCCGAGAAGTCGCGCGAGCAGCGCCTCGGTTTCGCTGGCGACGGTCTCAAGGCGGGACGTGAAATCGTGCACAGCTCAAGTCCGGGATAGTGCGGGTCGGGATTAACGGTGTTCCTTTTACCGGGTTTGGCCCGCTTTGGCGCGTCCTTCAAGCGCGCGCGAAATAGGTTAGGCTCCTGCCATGTTCGAGCGGCGCTACGGAGGTCTGACGGCGCGGCGGGCGGTGCGCGTGCCGCTCCTGCCGTTGTGGCTGCGCGTCGCGCTCGGCGTTCTGCTGGTGCTGCTGCTGATCCCTTATCTGCTGGCGCCGCTCTATCGCGTGGTCGATCCGGCTTCGACCTTGATGCTGTGGCGTTCGCTGACCGGGCAGCGGGTCGCCCGGACCTGGGTGCCGCTGGAGGCAGTCGCGCCGGTGCTGCCGCTTACCGTCATTATGTCCGAGGACGGCCGGTTCTGCTGGCACCACGGCGTCGATTTCCAGGAGTTGCGCGCCGCCTTCGAGGATGCCGAGGATCTCGACGATATGCGCGGCGGCTCGACCATCACCCAGCAGGTGGCCAAGAACCTGTTCCTGTGGCCGGGCCGCTCGGTGGTCCGCAAGGCGCTCGAGTTCCCGCTGGCGCTGTGGATCGATCTCACCCTGCCCAAGCGCCGGATCATGGAAATCTACCTCAACATCGCCGAATGGGGCCCGGACGGGGAGTTCGGCATCGAGGCGGGTGCCCAGCGGGCGTTTGGCCGCCCGGCACGCGGCCTTTCCGCCTATCAGGCGGCGCTGATGGCGGCGATGCTACCCAATCCGGTGGAACGGGACGCCCGGTCGCCCGGACCGGGCCTGCGGCGGCTGGCCGGGCTCTATGTCCGCCGCGCCAGCCGGGGCGGCAGCCATGACGACTGCCTTCGGCCCTCCCGGTAGAGCCCCTAGCAATCCGTCCGGCCTTCCTCTATAAGCCCGGCTTCATCGCATAATTTCGAGATTTCGCAGGAGTTTCCGCTATGGCGGTGCCAAAAAGAAAGACCTCGCCGTCGCGGCGCGGCATGCGCCGCTCGGCCGACGCGCTGAAGCAGCCGACCTATGTCGAGGACAAGGATTCGGGTGAGCTCCGCCGCCCGCATCACATCGACCTCAAGACCGGCATGTATCGCGGCCGGCAGGTGCTCAAGACCAAAAAAGAAGCATAAGAAAGAGGCGTAAGCCCTTTCGTCAGGATCGCCGCGGCGGGAGCAAGACCTCTCATGTATCTGGTCGGCTTCCCGCTGCTGCTGATCCCCTTCGCGATTTACAACATCATCGCCTTCCTGATCCCCGGCGTCGGCTGGACGGATGCGCTCACGCGCGTGTCGTTCCCGGCCGGCGGCGAATGGGCGATGTCGCTCGGCGACATACTGGTCGCGCTGTCGATCCTGCTGCTGCTGGTCGAGGTCATCAAGGCGTACCGCACCGGCGGCCGCTATGTGATGGACCATCTGCTGTCGGCGCTGCTGTTTGTCGCCATGGCGGTGGAATTCTATCTGGTGCCGCGCGCGACCACTGCGACCTTCTTTCTGATGCTGGTGGCGAGCTTCGCCGATGTGGTCGGCGGTGTCGTGGCGATGCGCCGCCGCCGCGTGGTGGCTGTCGCGGCCGAGCCGGTCGAGACCGTCGTGCCTGTGACGCCTGCTGTGCCGGAGCCTCCGCCGCCCCCGCCGGCCATGTCGCCCGAAACCTCACCGCCGGTGATCGACGTGCCGCCGCCGACGATCTTGCCGGAGCCGGCCGCGCCGCCTGCCGACAAGCCTGCCGAACTGAAGCCCGCCGACGCCAAGCCGGTCGAGATCAAGCCCGCAGATGTGAAGCCGGCCGATGCGCCGGCGGCGGTTGACGCGCCCGCGCCCGCATCGTCCGATAGCGCGCCGCGCGATCCGTCGCGGTCCGGTTCGCTTTGAGCGGGCCGATCTTCGGACTCCTTCCTGCGACGAGGCCAGCATGAGCCGCGACTTCCATTTTCCGGGCCGCTCGCCGGTCATCGCCCGACATGGCATGGCGGCGACCTCGCATCCGCTCGCCTCGCTCGCGGCGGTCGACACGCTGCGCGCCGGTGGCACCGCGGCTGACGCGGCGGTCGCGGCCTGCGCGGTGCTGTGCGTGGTCGAGCCGCACATGACCGGCATCGGCGGCGATTGCTTCACGCTGGTGGCGAAGCCGGGCGAGCCGGTGTGGGGCTATAATGGCTGTGGCCGTTCGGGAGCCGCCGCGACCACGGAAAAACTGCGCGCGCAGGGGCTGACCAGCATCGCGCCGGATTCGCCGCATGCGGTGACGGTCCCCGGCGCCATCGAAGCGTGGGGCAATATCCTGCGCACGCACGGCCGTTTCGATCTCGCGCGTAATCTGCAGACCGCCATCGACTATGCGGAGAACGGCTTTCCGGTCGCCGCGCGCGTCGCGTGGGACTGGGCCGATCTGGTGCCGAAGCTGAAGAAGGATGCGGGCGCGACGCGGCACTATCTGTTCAACGGCGCGGCGCCGAAGGAAGGCGACGTGATCCGTCTGCCGGCGCTCGCGAAAACCTTGCGTGCCATCGCCGCGAACGGACCGCGTGCGTTCTATCAGGGCGAGATTGCCGACGACATCGTCGCCACTGTCGCGGCGAAAGGCTCGCTGTTGACAGCGGCCGACATCGCCGCGCATCGCGGCGATGTGGTGACGCCGATCTCGACAAATTATCGTGGCCTCGATCTCGTTGAAATTCCGCCGAACGGGCAGGGCATTACCGCGCTGCTGATCCTCAACATCCTCGAGAACTTCGACATCAAGGCGCTCGATCCGTTGGGCGCGGAGCGTTACCACCTGATGGCGGAGGCGGCGCGCATCGCCTATGCGGTGCGCGATCAGCATGTCTCCGATCCGCAGACGATGCGGACGCAGGTGCCCGATCTGCTCGACAAGGGATTTGCCCGCAAGCTGGCGCAAAAGATCGATCGCAATCGCCGCGCCGATCTCACGACGCTGCCGACGCCGGGCAGCGACACGATCTATCTCACCGTCGTCGATCGCGACCGCACCGTGGTCTCGTTCATCAATTCGCTCTACAGCGGTTTCGGTGTCGGCATCTGCACCGAGAAGACCGGCATCATGCTCAACAATCGCGGTGCGTGTTTCAATCTCACGCCGGGCCATCCGAATGCGCTCGCGCCGTCGAAGCGGCCGCTGCACACCATTATTCCGGCACTCGGTCTGCGCGACGGCCGCTGCGAACTGTCGCTCGGCGTAATGGGCGGGCATTACCAGTCGCTCGGCCACGCGCAGATGATCCAGAACATCGTCGACTACGGCATGGACATGCAGCAGGCGATCGATACGCCGCGGCTGTTCTTCGACGGCGACAGGACCACGGTCGAGCGCGGGTTTTCGGTGGCGGCGCGCGAGGGCCTCACCGCGCGCGGTCATACACTGGTCGATGTGAAGCCGCCGTGGGGTGGCGCGCAGATCATCGCGATCGACTGGGATCGCGGCGTGCTGATCGGCGGTTCTGAATCCCGCAAGGACGGCTGCGCGCTCGGCT
>MKWA01000005.1:0-23748 GCA_001899285.1 Rhizobiales bacterium 64-17 | reverse complement strand
TGGCCGTTCGCCGGTGCCGTCATGGTTTGCGACTGGTAAATCCGGACCGCTTCCGCCGGTTCGGCGCGGCGGCGGGTGCGCGTCTGCGGCGCCTGTTCGCGCATGGCGACGAGATGGGCCAGGAACGGGGCGGTGGACGCGGGGCGGGCCGCGCGTGGGTGGTCGGGTTCGGGGCGGGCGGTGGCGGTCGCGGGCGTGACCGGGACCAAGGCGCGGCTGCCCCGATTCTCCCGGATCTGTGCCGAAGCCTGACGGCGGCTGATGCCCGCGATGGTCATGATCTGTCTCGCCTGTCCCTGTCTGAGACACCTTTGCGGCGTCTGCGCTGTTCTGATCCCTCTTTCGCAAGGGCCATGCCGGCTGATGGACAAGCGGCACGCCGTTGATACCGTGGACTTTCTGCGATCGCCGCAACGCGGCGCTAACTCTGTAACTTTCCGAAATCTTTAGCCGCCACGCCTAGAGTTCCGTCACGATCGGCGACCGGAGAGACAACGTCCGGCGCGGGGTGGCGTTCCAGAAGGGGCAAGTCGTGGGTCCAGCACAGGCATCCGGAGACGCGCGCGACCGCGATGCGGCTGCGCCGCTCGACGCCGCCGCCAGCGCCGCGATCCTCGCCGACACCGGCAGCGCCGCCTATCACTGGACTCTCGCCGACGATCTGTTGCGCTGGGACGCCAATGCCGCGCGGACGTTGCGCGCAACGAGCGTGCCGGCGAGCGGTCGTGCGTTCACCCAGCTCATCGATGCCGGCACTGGTCCCGGCCGTTACGACACCATTGTCCAGTCGACACAGCAGGATCGCGGCGACGGCGTGCCGTATCAGATCGAATATTGCTATCGCCCGTCGGCGGAGTCCGATCTGCGGCTATGGCTCGAGGATAGCGGCCGCTGGTTCGCCGGTGCCGATGGCCGTCCCGCTTACGCGCAGGGGATCGTGCGCGTCATCAACGAGCGTCATGCCCGCGAACAACATCTTGCCTTCCTCGCGCATTGCGACGAACTCACCGGAGAACTGAATCGCTGGCGTCTGCTGGAAGTGCTGCTGCGCGATCTCAACGAGGCCAAGAAGCTGCGCGGCTCCTGCGGCTTCCTGCTGGTGTCGATCGACAATCTCGCCTGGCTCAATGAGGGCTATGGCTTCGGCATCGGCGACGAGGTGGTCGGCGCGGTCGCCAAGCGCCTGCGCAGTCTGATGCGCGGCGAGGATTCGCTCGGCCGCTATTCCGGCAACAAGTTCGGCATCGTGCTCAAGCAGTGCAATCCCGACGAACTCGCCATCGCCGCCGAACGCCTGCTGATCGGCGTGCGCTCGGATCTGGTTGAGACCTCGCGCGGTCCGATCGCCGCGAGCGTGTCGATCGGAGGGCTCACCGCGCCGCGCCACGCCAATACCGCCGAGGAGGTGCTGGCGCACGCGCACGACGCGCTCGCCGCCGCCAAGGCGAAACGGCTCGGCTCGTTCATGGCGTATCAGCCCAATCCGGAACGCGAGACGACGCGGCGCAACAGCCGCCAGCTCACCGACGAGATCGTGCAGGCGCTCAATGAGCGGCGCGTCACGCTGGCGTTCGAGCCGGTGGTCGATGTGCCGACGCGGCAGGTCGCCTTCCATGAAAGCCTGATGCGCGTGCACCGCGCAGACGGCAGCGAAATCCCGATGGCGCAGCTCGTGCCGGTGGCGGAGCGTCTCGGCCTGATCCGGCTGCTCGATCATCGCGTGTTCGAGATCGCGGTCGCTGAACTGGTGGCGCATCCGAGCATCACGCTCAGCGTGAATGTGTCGCCGGCCTCGACCACGGATTCGGAGTGGTGGTCCGGCCTCGGCGCTTTGCTGCGCACGCAGCGCGGCGCTGCCGAACGGCTGATCGTCGAGATCACCGAGACGGCGGCGATCCACGATGTCGGCGAAACGCGCGGCTTTGTCTCGCGGGTGAAGGATCTTGGCTGCCGCGTCGCCATCGACGATTTCGGCGCCGGTCACACCTCATTCCGCAATCTGCGCGCACTCGGCGTCGATATCGTCAAGGTCGATGGCGCTTTCGTGCAGAACATCACCCGCTCGCCCGATGACCGCGCTTTCGTGCAATCGCTGCTGCAACTCTCGCATCGCCTCGGTCTCAAGACAGTGGCGGAGTGGGTGCAGGACGAGGAAGCCGCCGCGCTGCTCGCGTCGTGGGGCTGCGATTATCTGCAAGGCGAACTGATCGGCCGCGCCTCGCTGCAGCGTCCCTGGATGGACAAGGCGGCTGGCGATGTGGGACGCGACGCGCCGGCGCAGCCGCTGCGCGCCGCGGTCGGATAGACCGCCGGCGCTTTAGCGGCGCCCGATCATCCGTTGTCCGATTATTCCTTGCGCGACAACTGATCGACGCGCTTCTGCATGTCCTCGAGCTGACGCTTGAGGTCGTCGATGTCGCCGCCGCTCTTGGCGGGAGCCCCCGGCGCCGGCGCGTTCTTTTCGCCGCGCGCGAACGGGGCGAACATGGCGAAGGTCTTTTCAAACATCTCCATGTTGCGGCGAACCTGATCCTCGAGCGGACCGAAGCCGCCGCCGAAGGCTTGCGCCATCTGCTCGCGGAATTTGCCCTGCTCGCGGGTGAAGGTGTCAATCGACTGCTCCAGGTAGCGCGGCACCAGCATCTGCATGCTGTCGCCGTAGAACCGGATCAGTTGCCGCAGGAACGAGATCGGCAGCAGACTCTGCCCTTCCTTGTTCTCCTGCTCGAAGATGATCTGCGCCAGCACCGAGCGGGTGATGTCCTCGCCGGTCTTGGCGTCGTAGACCACGAAGTCGTCGCCGGTTTTCACCATGGTGGCGAGGTCTTCGAGCGTCACATACGTGCTGGTGCCAGTGTTGTAGAGACGGCGATTGGCGTACTTCTTGATCGTGATCGGTTCTTTTTCTTGAGCCATGACCTGCCCTGGTTGCCCCATTCCCTTTGCCCTTGGGATGGCAGCATATCTTCTTTTTTCTACCTCTAGCCACCGTTTTATCGCGCTGCGGCAGGGTCTTGGCGGTTCCGGGTCAGCCATGCGGGTCGCTGGAAACCCCTGATTTTCGTACCTATTTGCTCCTGCAGCATTATTGACTCAAAGGTTCGGCCCCGTCAGGTTGCGGCACTGCCGTGATGGCTTGTGCCATAGCGAAGGTCAGGCGAAGGTCCGCCCGACCCGCCCCCGCATCAGGAGATTTGTCATGAAAGACGACATCGTCATTGTCAGTGCTGCCCGTACCCCCGTCGGCGCGTTCAACGGGTCGCTGTCGTCGTTGCCGGCGCACGAACTCGGCAAGGTCGCGATCAAGGCGGCGCTGGATCGCGCCGGGGTCGAGAGCAAGGACGTCTCCGAAGTGATCATGGGCCAGATTCTGACGGCGGGCGAAGGTCAGAATCCCGGCCGGCAAGCCTCGATCGGCGCCGGCATTCCGGTGGAGACGCCGGCCTGGCAGGTCAACATGCTGTGCGGCTCGGGCCTGCGCGCGGTCGCGCTCGGCTTTCAGGCGATCGCCAATGGCGACAGCGATATCGTCGTTGCCGGCGGCCAGGAGTCGATGAGCCAGGCGCCGCACTGCGCGCATCTGCGCGACGGCGTGAAGATGGGCGACTTCAAGATGGTCGACACCATGATCAAGGACGGCCTGTGGGACGCCTTCAACGGCTATCACATGGGCACGACCGCCGAGAACGTCGCCAAGCAGTGGCAGATCACCCGCCAGATGCAGGACGAGTTCGCGATGAAGTCGCAGAACAAGGCCGAGGCGGCGATGAAGGCCGGCAAGTTCAAGGACGAGATCGCGCCGGTCACCATCAAGACCCGCAAGGGCGACACGGTGGTCGACACCGACGAATATCCGAAAGCGGGCGTGACGCTGGATACGCTGGCGAAGCTGCGTCCGGCGTTCGACAAGGAAGGCACGGTGACGGCGGGCAGCGCGTCCGGCATCAACGACGGCGCCGCTGCGGTGGTGCTGATGCGCGCGAGCGAAGCCAAGAAGCGCGGCAAGACTCCGCTGGCGCGCATCGTGTCGTGGGCGCAGGCCGGCGTCGATCCGTCGATCATGGGAACCGGCCCGATCCCGGCCTCGCGCGCGGCGCTCAAGAAAGCCGGCTGGAAGCACGAGGATCTCGATCTGGTCGAGGCCAACGAAGCGTTCGCGGCGCAGGCCTGCGCGGTGAACAAGGATCTCGGCTGGGATACCAGCAAGGTCAATGTCAACGGCGGCGCCATCGCCATCGGTCATCCGATCGGCGCGTCGGGCGCGCGCGTGCTCGTCACGCTGCTGCACGAGATGCAGAAGCGCGACGCCAAGAAGGGCCTCGCCACGCTGTGCATCGGCGGTGGCATGGGCATTGCCATGTGCGTGGAGCGGTAGCGAGCACACACCAAGAAAAGGTGCGTCGAACGTTAGTTCGACGCACCAAAGCAAATGGGCGTTGAGCGCGGCTGAGACGTCGCTCCGTTTCGCCGGCTGAACGCGCTTTCGGCGGATAAAAATACCTCTCCTGAGACCAAAGAAGCGGGGCCGGCGGCTCCGCTTTTTTTGTTGGGGACGATGCGCGCTCTTGCCATCAGCCTGTTTCAATGGTCCGCTTATTGCAAGGCTGACGCAACAAACGGCCGGCTTTAGGAGAGGGAACGACGATGGGTCGAGTGGCTCTGGTGACGGGCGGTTCACGCGGAATCGGCGCGGCGATCAGCAAGGCGCTGAAGGCGGCGGGCTATAGCGTGGCGGCGAACTACGGCGGCAACGACGAGGCCGCGCAGAAGTTCAAGGCGGAAACCGGCATCCCGGTTTACAAATGGGACGTATCGTCGTTCGAGGCTTGCTCCGAGGGGATCAAGCAGGTCGAAACCGATCTCGGCCCGGTCGAGGTGCTGGTCAACAATGCCGGCATCACCCGCGACGCCATGTTGCACCGGATGAAGCCGGAGCAATGGACCGCCGTCATCAACACCAATCTCGGCTCCCTGTTCAACATGTGCCGGCCGCTGATCGAAGGCATGCGCACGCGCAAGTTCGGCCGCATCATCAACATCTCGTCGATCAACGGCCAGAAGGGCCAGATGGGCCAGACCAATTATTCCGCCGCCAAGGCCGGCGACATCGGCTTCACCAAGGCGCTGGCGCAGGAAAGCGCCAAGGCCGGCATCACGGTGAATGCGATTTGTCCGGGCTACATCAACACCGAGATGGTGCAGGCGGTGCCGAAGGATGTGCTGGAGAAAGCGATCCTGCCGTTGATCCCGACCGGCCGCCTCGGCGAGCCGGAAGAGATCGCGCGCGTCGTCGTGTTCCTGGCGTCGGACGATGCCGGCTTCATCACCGGCTCGACCATCGCCGCAAACGGCGGCCAGTACATGGCTTAGGACATGACGTGATCCGCGGCAGGATCTGCGGGGGCCGACACTAGATGCTTGGCTTCCTGTTGACCGCGCTGGTCGTCGAACTGACGCCCGGCCCGAACATGGCGACGCTGGCGTCGCTGACGCTGCGGCACGGGCGGCGCGGCGGTTTCGCTATCGTTGCTGGGATCACGCTCGGTCTCGGCATCGTCGGCACGCTCGCTGCGTTCGGCCTCACTGAACTGATCGCTGACATTCCCTATGCCGACCATGTGCTGCGCTGGGGTGGCGTGTTCTACATGCTCTATCTCGCCTACGACACCTGGCGCGATCCGCCGCCGGGCGAGGCCCGCTTCAGCGATCACTCGTCGCTGTTCCTGCGCGGACTGACGATCAATCTGCTCAATCCGAAAGCGGCGGTATTCTATCTCGCCGTGCTGCCGAACTTCATCGACCCGCTGCGCGGTGCCGTGCTCTGGCAGACCCTCCTGCTCGTGGTGATTTATCTCGCGATCGGCCTTGTCGTGCACAGCAGCATCGTGCTGCTCGCCGGGCGGCTGCGGCCGGTGCTGGTGGACGGTGCGGGCGAGCGCATGGTGCGCCGCGTCGCCGCCGTGGCGATGGTCGCGATTGCCGTCTGGTTCGCGTGGGCGACGCGCTAGGCTCTGATTCAACTGCGTTGAATCAGAGCCATTGCTCATCCTTTTGTTTGAGCATGATCGTCTCCGAAAACCGGTTCCCACTTTTCGGGATCATGCTTCAGCGCGTCACCAGGTGACGCGCAGGCCGCCGTTCGCCGTGTAACCCTGACTGCGGTCGGAGAATTCGCCGGTGAGATTGGCGAACAGCAGCGTCTGCGCCGTGATGTTCCAGCGCGCGCCGGCTTCGATCCGCGCCGCGTCACGCGCCGCGCGCGGGCCGGCGACGGTGAAGGACGCGCCCGGCAACGTCAGGAACGATGCCTGAAGCTGGCGGTCAGGCGAGAACTCATGCACCCACGCGGCGCGCAGATAGGGCGCGAACGTCTGCTCGCCCATCGCGATCTTGGTGTCGAACTGCGCGCCGAGGAAGGTCGGGAACGAATAGCTGGTGGTGGCCGCGAAGGTCAGCGGGAACAGCCCGGCGCCGTTCGTCACGGTTTCGGTATAACCGTGCTGCCGCAGCATGCCGGGCTCGATTGCCACGAACGGCGTAACGTGCATCCCCGCGAAGGCCTGTCGATGACCGAGTTCGATCCGGCCGCTGACGAGATCGGCACCGAACGAACCGCTCAGCGTTTCCGGCGCCGGCACGGCGGTGATCGACCGCGACGTCCGGTTCCAGACATGCGCATAGCTCGCGACCGCCGCCAGATACGTCGCGCCGAAGCTCTTGCGCGCATAGACGCCGAGATGCGCGGCGTCGAACCGGCCGCTCGCTCCCACATCGTCGGCGGCGTAGGAACCCTGGCTCGCGCCGAGCGCGATGCCGTAACGCAGATCGAACGACGCCTGCCGTTCGAGACCGAGCGCGCCGCCGGCGAGCCGCTGCGTTTGCCCGAATGCGTTGCCGTCGCCGCCGAGTGTCTGCCGCGCGGCGAAGGCGCTCGCCCACACGCGCCAGGCGGACGGCTCGGCCTGCCGCAGCGGTGGCATCGCCGCGAAAGCATCCGCGCCGCGATGGGCCACCCCGCGTTGCGGCGCATAGCCGAGCGGCACCGCGCCGAGCGGGTCGATGTCGCCGGCCGCGCCTTGCTGCATCATCGTCGTGACGAACTGATTGCCGGCGAGGAAGCTCGCATGCTGCGCGGCAGCGGTGCCTTCGCCGGAAATCTGGCTCAACACCTGGCTCGACGACGAGAAGAACAACGCGTCATAGAACGCGGCATTGCCGCCGGGGAAGGTGCTTTCGATCGCGTTGCCGACCGCCTGCTGGTTGGGCGTGAGGCTCGATCCCGCGCCGAACGGAATGCGGGTCAGCGTCAGGTCGACGGTGTCAGTATTGTAGGTCGCGGTTGCTGCATAGAACGGCGATGACGACGTGACCTGCGCGAAGGTTCCCTGGATGGTGTTGCCGAAGCAGGGGCAGAGCGTGATCACGCTCAGATAGGTTTGCGTGTTCGCATAGACGCCGCGTTGCAGCACCGCGCGCAGCGTGCCGCCAAGCTGTAGCGTATCGGTCGGCGTGCTTTGCAGCACCGTCAGGATGTCGTAGCCGCCCGCGGTGGTGTCCGGGCTGACGCGCAAAGCCAGTGTGCCGCTCGCGGTCTGGATGAAGGTGCCGTCGAACGTATGATTGGTGAACAGACTCGCCGGATCGGTGATGGTGATCAGCCCGCTGTTGGTCAGCGAATTGCTCGAACCCGGACTCCCGTCGCTGATGACGAACAGCATGCCGTCAAGCGTGCCCGAATTGACGATGGTGTTCCGGTTCGAATACCCGGCCACTAACGCATTGGCGATACTGAACCCGTTGGCGCCAGCGACGATGCGGCCGGTGTTGAAGACGTTGTTGTCGTTGCTGATCGCGATGCCGAAGCCGACGCCAACGCCACCAATCGACCCATTGCCGTCGCCAGCGATGATCGTGCCGCTGTTGGTGATCGTATTCCCGTCGCGCGCCAGGATGGCGGCGGCGGTCAGGCCCGGGTCGTTGGCGGTGATGATGGTGCCGTTGTTGACGATGATGTTGCCGTCGCGCGCGACGATGCCCGGTGAGGTTTCGCCGGCGATGATCGTGCTATTGTTGGTGATCGTATTCCCATCGCGCACCTGGATGCCAGCTGCCTGGAATCCGCCGACGCTGATGCTGCCGTTGTTGACGATGGAGTTGTTGTTGCGGCCGTCGATGCCGAAGCTGCCGTCGCCGGCCAGGATGCTGCCGTTATTGGTGACGGTGTTGCCGTTGAAGACGCCGAGACCGTTGACGAAGTCGCCGACGATCACCGATCCGAAATTGGTAACGGTCAGGTTGTTGACGCCGAAGCCGGCCTGAAAGCCGCCGGTGCCGGGCGGTGCGCAGGTGACTGTCGCGCCGGCGGTGGTGCAGTCGGCAAAGGCCGGCGGGGCCAGCAGCGGCAGCGCGACAACGGCGGTCGCTGTCACGGCGGACCCGATGAAAGCTCCTGCTGCGCTAGGCCGCCTTTTCCCGGCGCGCCGTGCTACGCCACGCCACTGTCGACGCATCTCCACAATCAGCGCCGCCCCCGGCCACTGTCCCGTCTGTCCCAACAGGGCGGTTGTAACGTGCCGGCGGGGCTGCCGCCACCCTGGCTGCGAATAAGGTTGACGCCGCGGCGCCGGCGCGTTGCCGGGGCCGCCGTGTTCGGGTAAGCGCGGCAGCAGGCAACCGTCGTCGCAGCATGTGTGGCGGGTTGTCGCTGCCGGGGACCTATGCAGGCACCGCTCCGCGCGACGCTGATCGGCTTCACCGCGATCCTGATGTGGTCGCTGCTCGCGCTGCTCACCGCGGCTTCGGGCGCGATGCCGCCGTTCCAGCTCGCCGCCGTCACCTTCGCGATCGGCGGCACGCTCGGCGCTGTCAGTTTCATCGGGAGGCCCGGCGCCGTGAAAGCGCTGCGTCAGCCGTGGCCGGTGTGGGCGCTCGGGGTCGGCGGGCTGTTCGGCTATCACGCGCTCTACTTCATGGCGCTGCGGCTGGCGCCGCCGGCGGAAGCAGGGCTGATCAATTATCTCTGGCCGCTGCTGATCGTTTTATTCTCGGCGCTGCTGCCAGGCGAGCGGCTGAAGCCGCATCACCTTGCCGGCGCGGCGCTCGGGCTCATTGGCACGATCGTTCTGATATCCGGTCGTGCCGAGCTTGGTTTCGCGCCGCGCGATCTGCCGGGCTATGCCGCTGCCTTCGTCGCGGCGTTCGTCTGGGCGATCTATTCGGTAGCGTCGCGGCGGTTCGCCAGCGTGCCGAGTGATGCGGTGGTCGGCTTCTGTCTGGTGACGGCGCTGCTCGCGGCGCTGTGTCATCTCCTGTTCGAGACGACGGTGTGGCCGCGCGACGCGGCGGAGTGGGGCGCGGTGATCGCGCTCGGCATCGGTCCGGTCGGGCTCGCCTTCTATGTGTGGGACATCGGCGTCAAGCGCGGCGACATTCGCGTGCTCGGCGCCGCATCCTACGCCGCGCCGGTCTTGTCGACGCTCGCGTTGATCGCCGGCGGCTACGCGCAGCCGCGCTGGACCCTGTGGCTCGCCGCAGCGCTGATCGCCGTTGGCGGCCTCGTTGCGGCGAAGGATATGGTCACGCGTCGCCGGGTTTGAAATCCGGCTCGGCCAATTCAAATCTGTCGAACTGGAATCCCGGCGCGACGGTGCAGCCCACCAGCGTCCAGTCGCCGAGGCTTTCCGCCGCCTGCCAGGCATGCGCCGGCACCACCGCCTGCGGTCGCTCGCCCGCGGCGAGATCGTTGCCGAGGATCACGTCGCGGGTGGCTCCGCTGTCGTGAATGGACAGGCGTAGCGGCGCGCCGGCGTGGAAATGCCACGCCTCCGCCGCATCGACGCGATGCCAGTGCGAACGCTCGCCGCGCGACAGCAGGAAATAGATCGCGGTCGAGGCAGCGCGGCCGTTGACCGTCATGGGGTCACGGAACGTCTCGCGGAAATGCCCACCCTCCGGATGCGGCGTGAGGTCGAGCATCCGGATGATGTCGGCGGCGGTGAGGGCCGTCATGAGAGATGGGCTCGTATCTAATCCCGTTCGTCCCCGCTTTCGCTGGAATGAACGGGGGAGAGAATGTGCCTTAAAACTTGTTCTTCCGCTCGCGGATCTCCGCGAACACCCTGGCTGCCGGCTGTCCGCTCATGCCGAGCGCGGCGGCTACCTCCGGAACGTCGGCGCGCAGGAAGCAGTTCTCCTTCTTCTCCGCGCCGAGCGTGGTCGGGACCGTTGCCTTGCCGGCGGCGCGCTGCGCGCGCGCTTCCTTCTCGCGCGCCTGCAGCGCCGTGTTGTCCGGCTCGATGGTCTTGGCGAATTTGATGTTCGCCTCGGTATATTCATGCCCGCAATAGATGCGCGTGTCGTCGGGCAGATCGCGCAGCTTGCGCAGCGACTGCCACATCTGCTCCATGGTGCCTTCGATCACGCGGCCGCAGCCGATCGAGAACAGCGTGTCGCCGACGAACGCCGCCTTCTCGCCGTGAAACCAGTACGAGATATGCCCGGCGGTGTGGCCCGGCGTCTCGATGACGTTAGCGGCGAGCGTGCCGACCTTCACCGTGTCGCCCTCGCGCACGGCGTCATCCACCATCGGAATCTTCGCCGCTTCGCCCATCGGCGCGATGACGCGGCACTTGTATTTGTCTTTCAGCGGCTGAATGCCCTGCGTGTGGTCGGCGTGATGATGCGTGACGAGAATTTCCGTCAGCTTCCAGCCAGTATCGGTCAAAGCCTTTTCCACGGCAGCCGCCTCCGGCGCGTCGATCGCCGCCGTAGCGCCGCTCGCCGGGTCGTGGATCAGCACGCCGAAATTGTCTTGCAGGCATGGAAACAGGTGGATTTTCGCAGCCATCGTCATCCTCGAATTGTCGGGCTATGTCGGGTTCGCGGCGACCGTAACACGGGCGTTGCGACGGTGAAAACCATAGTGCCACGCAGGGTTCCGGTGCGGTGTGCTCATCCTATATGATCCGGATCGCCGCTGACGCGGCATCGCACGGGGACGGACGGCAGAATGGACGTTGTCGATCTGCGTAACTTTTACGGCCAGCACCTCGGAGTCGCGGCGCGGCGTTTCGTCGGGCGCGGCATCCGCCGCCACTGGCGGGATGCGGCCGGGCAGCGCGTGCTCGGCATCGGCTATGCGACGCCGTATCTCGGGTTGTTCCGCGATTCCGAACGCGCGCTCGCCTTCATGCCGGCGACGCAGGGCGTCGTACACTGGCCGACGGCGCGCGCGGGGTTGTCCGCGCTGGTCGACGAGGTCGAGCTGCCGCTCGCCGATGCAGCGGTCGATCGCGTTCTGCTGGTGCATGCGCTGGAGATGACGCACGACGCGCCGGCGCTGCTGCGCGAGGTATGGCGCGTGCTGGCGCCGGGCGGACGCCTGCTGGCGGTGGTGCCGAACCGGCGCGGCCTGTGGGCGCGCATGGATCACACGCCGTTCGGCCACGGTCGTCCGTACTCGCGCGCGCAGATCAATCAGTTGCTGCGCGAGACCTGGTTCACGCCGACCGGATGGGGCGAAGCTCTTTATGTGCCGCCGATCGCGCGCGGCTGGTTCTTGCGCTCCGGCGTCGCGTGGGAGCGGACCGGCGCAACGCTGTCGGCGCCATTTGCCGGTGTGCACATCGTCGAGGCGACCAAGCAGGTCTATCGCGCGCTGCCGGCGCGTCGCGCGCGCAGTCGTCTGGTGCCGGCGCTCGAGCCGGTGCTGGCGCCTGCGCCGGGCGGCGCCGTGCCGGCCGGGCGCGACATCGCGCCGGTTGCGTGACGCACAAAAAAAGAGGATGCCGAAGCATCCTCTTTCGCATGTCAGTTTGTCGCCGCGCGCTTACTCGCCCGGCTGATCTTCCACGGCATCGGCCGACTGGCCCTGGCCGAAGTCCGGCCGGTTGCCGCGATGGCGGCGGCGGCGGCGATGCAGCGGGAAACGCTCGCCTTCCGCGCCTGCGGCAGCGCCTTCGGCTGCGGCCGGTTGCTGCTGTCCGCCGGTGATGAACGACGGCAGGCCGCCGACATCGCGGTTGGAGTCGCGATTTGCATCGCGCGAATCCCGGTTGCCGTCCCGCTCGCGGGTCTCGACCGGCTGCGGCTGGTTCTGGTTGTAGCGGTTCTGCTGATGCTGCGGCCGGCCCTGCTGCTGCTCGCGTTGCTGGTAGGGCTGGTTATCGCGCGGCAGATAGGGCTGCGGCTGTTCGCGCGCATAGGGCTCATTCTGACCGTTACCCTGAAAATCGTCGTCGCCGTCGTCCATCGTGTCGTCGGACGACTGGTTCTGCATCGGCTGCTGGTACTGTCCGGGATTCTGCTGCCGGAGCTGCTCCTGCGCAGCGGCGATCAGCCGGAAGTAATGTTCGGCGTGCTGATAGTAGTTCTCCGCCGCGACCGGGTCTCCGGAGCTTTGCGCGTCGCGCGCGAGCTGGATGTATTTCTCGGCGATGGTGGAGGCCGTGCCGCGGATTTTCACGTCCGGTCCGTTGGACTCGTAGGCGCGCGTCAGCGGGTTCTGGTTCTTGCGATTGTTGTGGTGCTGATGCCGACCACGCATCCGCTTGTTGTTCTGGTGATGACCGTTTCTCATGGCGTCTCTGCTTGCGATCCTCTCCGTTGGTGGCGGTGCGCCGCCCTCGTCGAATTCTGTTCGTCCACGCTGCTTCTGTTCGTTCATGCCACGCGATGTGACATGCGTCGAAAACCGTTCTGTCTGTTCGAAGCCCCCCGGCTCAGTGCGAACAACCCAAAACCAATCTACTGGCCGCGGCTGCGCCACGGTCTACCGCTTTGCCGTCCTCCGTCGCCGAAGGCACGGGTCGCTCAAGATGTCACTCGATGGTGTCGATGAATTGGTGCGTCCAACCGCTGATCCATCCAGACGCGAACAACGGAACATCTTGTGCCGGTTCGTCTGGCTCGCCGTCTTCTCTGGCTCGTTTTGATCCGTTTTTCTGCGCTGCCGGCCCGGTGCGAGAGCCTCTGCGAGCCATGCTCGGGGCCATCAAGCGCGGGGCCAATGGGCGCCATCGTTTCGGTCGATTCCGTAACCTCAAGCTAGTCGTTTTCCCCGCGGAATCCAAGGGGTTTTCCAAGCGGTTTTCGATCGCTTTTCCAGGTGGTTTCCGTCCGTTTTCAGGGAGTTCCAGCGGCTTTTTCGGGTGCGGGCAGTCCGGCGGCGAGCGCCCGCGGGATGCCGGCGAGGTCGTTTTGCGGCTCGCCGTAAAGCACCAAACCTGTCGCTTCCACCAGCGCCGTCACCGCCGGCGCCTGGCCGGCGCCGAGTTCAAGGATCAGCCGTCCGCCGGGCGTCAGCAGCGGCCGCGCTTCTGCGATCACGCCGCGATAGGCATCGAGGCCGTCATCGCCGCCGTCGAGCGCGAGGCGCGGATCGTGGTCGCGCACCTCGGGCGCCAGCGTGTCGATCTCGGCGCGGGCGATATAGGGTGGATTGGACATGATGATGTCGAACGGACCGCGCGCTCCGGCGGCGTAGCTGCCGGTGACGAATGATGCACGGGCCGCGAGTTCGAGCGCGCGCGCATTCTCTTCCGCGATCGCGATGGCCGCGGGACTGAGATCGGTGCCGATGCCGATGGCATTCGGCAATTCCGACAGGAGCGCCAGCAGCAGCGCGCCGGTGCCGGTGCCGATGTCGAGCAGGCGCAGCCGCTCGGCCCGCAGGCCGTTCTTGACGATGTGATCGAGCGCGCGCTCGACCAGCGTTTCCGTGTCCGCGCGCGGCACCAGCACGTCCGGCGTCACCTTGAGCGGCAGGCTCCAGAACTCGCGGCGGCCGATGATGCGCGACACCGGCTCGCGCGCGAGCCGCCGCGCGGCAAAAGCCTCGATCGCGGCGATATGGTCCGGCGCGATGGTGTCGTCGCTCCGCGACACCAGCGCCGCGTGATCGAGGCCGAGGGCTTCGCCGATCAGCAGCCGGGCATCGACATCCGCGGACTCGATCCCGGCGCCGCGCAGCGCATCGGTCAACGCACGCCGCGCCTGCGTGATGGTGGCGGCGGTAGGGAGATGGAAATGCGAGGTCACGACGCTTCGGCGAGCAGCGCCGCCTGATGATCAGTGACCAGCGCATTGATCAGCTCGTCGAGCGCCTCGCCTTCGATCACCTGCGGCAGCTTGTGCAGCGTCAGGTTGATGCGATGGTCGGTGACGCGGCCCTGCGGAAAATTATAGGTGCGGATGCGCTCCGAGCGGTCGCCGCTGCCGATCTGCCCCTTGCGGTCGGCGGCACGCGCGGCGTCGAGCTTGCCGCGTTCCGCGTCGTAGAGCTTGGCGCGCAGCATCGTCATCGCCTTGGAGCGATTCTTGTGCTGCGACTTGTTCTCCTGCACGTAGACGACGATGCCGGATGGGACATGGGTGATGCGGATCGCCGATTCCGTCTTGTTGACGTGTTGGCCGCCGGCGCCCGAGGCGCGCATCGTGTCGATGCGCAGATCCTTGTCGTCGATCGCCACATCGACCTCTTCCGCTTCCGGCAGGACGGCGACGGTGGCGGCCGAGGTGTGGATGCGGCCCGAGGCTTCGGTGTCCGGCACGCGCTGCACGCGGTGCACGCCGGATTCGAATTTCAGCTTGGCGAACGCGCCGCGGCCGTGGATTTCGGCAACGATTTCCTTGTAGCCGCCCTTGGTGCCCTCGTTCGCTGACACGATTTCGGTCTTCCAGCCCTGTCTGGCGGCATAGCGCTCATACATGCGGAACAGGTCGCCGGCGAACAGCGAGGCTTCGTCGCCGCCAGTGCCGGCGCGGATTTCGAGGATCACGTCGCGCTCGTCCATCGCGTCCTTGGGCAACAGCGCGAGGCGGATCTCCTGTTCGAGCGTTTCCCGGCGCTGGTCGAGCGCCGGCTTTTCCGCTTCCGCCATGCGCCGCATCTCGGGATCGGTCGCGGGATCGGCGGCCATCGCCGCGAGATCGGCAATCTCGGTGTCGATGGCGCGATAGGCTTTCACCGCGGCGATCACCGGCTCCAGCTCGGAGAATTCGCGCGACAGCTTGATGAAGGTGTCCGGCGGCAGTTGCGTCGCCAGTTCGCGCTCGACCATCGCGTGACGGTCGAGCAGCGCGTCGAGCTTGTGTTGCGGCAGCACGCTCACGGGAGACTCACAGGGAAATACCTTCCGCGGTCGCGAAAGCTTGCGCTTCGTCGCGCAGGCTGACGCTGCCGGCCGGCTTGTCGAGCAATGGCATCAGCGCCTTTGCCGCCTTGCCGCAGTCGAGATCGAGCAGCGCCGCCTTCACCGGGCCGACCGCGGTCGGCGACAGCGACAACGTGCGATAGCCGAGCGTGGCGAGGATCACGGCGCACAGCGGGTTCGATGCCATTTCGCCGCACAGCGACACCGGCTTGTCGTGCGCGGCGCTGCGGTCGGCGATGTATTTCAGCGCGCGCAGCATCGGCGCGGAGAGCAGATCGAAGCGGTCGGCGACATTCTTGTTGCCGCGATCGACCGCGAACAGGAACTGCATCAGGTCGTTGGAGCCGACCGAGAGGAAATCGACGCGCGTGAGCAGTTCGTCGAGCTGGTAGAGCAGGGAGGGCACTTCGAGCATGGTGCCGACCTCGACCCTCTCCGGCAGCGCATGGCCGTGCCGGCGCAGATGGGTCAGCTCCATCTCCAGCAGTCCTTTGGCGCGGTCATACTCCTCGACGCTGGCGATCATCGGGAACATCAGCCGCAGCGCGCGGCCGTCGGCGGCGCGCAGCAGCGCGCGGATCTGCGTGCGCAGCAGGCCCGGCCGGTCGAGACCGAGGCGAATCGCGCGCCAGCCGAGCGCGGGGTTCTCCTCCTCGACGTTGCGCATATAGGGCAGCACCTTGTCGCCGCCGATGTCGAGGGTGCGGAACGTCACCGGCCGTTTGCCGGCGGAATCGAGCACCGCGCGATAAAGCGCCTGCTGCTCGCCGGCGCGCGGGAAGGTCGGCGACACCATGAACTGCAATTCGGTGCGGAACAGGCCGATGCCGGCGGCGCCGGTGTCCTCGATATGCGGCAGGTCGATCAGCAGGCCGGCGTTGATCAGCAGCGTGATATTGTGTCCGTCGCGGGTGACGCAGGGCTTGTCGCGCAGTTCGCGGTAATGCGCCTGCCGCCGCGCGCGTAGCCGCACCCGCTCGCCGAACGAGCGCTCCACGTCGGTTGGCGGACGAATGTGGATCTGGCCGGTTGAGCCATCAACGATGATCGCGTCGCCGGTGTCGACCTGACCGGTGGCGTTGTCGATCTCGCCGACCGTCGGAAGCCCCATAGCGCGCGCGACGATGGTGACGTGCGAGGTCGGCCCACCTTCTTCCAGAATGAGTCCGCGCAGCCGCTTGCGGTCGTAGTCGAGCAGCGCCGCCGGCCCCATGGAGCGCGCGACCAGGATCGCGTTTTCCGGCAGTTGCTCGCGCGTCGGCGCGTGATCCTGGCCGACCAGGCCGCGCAGCAGCCGGTTGGCGAGATCGTCGAGGTCATGCAGCCGGTCGCGGATATACGGGTCGGTCTGGCGCAGCATGCGTGCGCGGGTGTCGGACTGCACGCGCTCCACCGCCGCCTCGGCGGTGAGGCCGGTGCCGACCGCCTCTCGCATCTTGTGCAGCCAGCCCTGATCGTAGCCGAACATGCGGTAGGCTTCGAGAATGTCGCGATGCTCGCCGCCGTCGGCGAGGTCGCCGTGCTCGACCATGCGGTCGAGTTCGGCGCGCAGGTTGGTGATCGCGTCGTCGAGCCGCTTCTGCTCCTTGCCGACATCGTCGGCGATGAAGTTCTTGATGATGACGCGCGGTTCGTGCAGCACGACGTGACCGAGCGCGATGCCGTCGGCGAGCGCGGTGCCGGTCAGCATCAGCGGCCGCCGCGCGGCGGGCTCGGCGCCCGGCTTCGCCAGCGTCGCCAACTCGCCCGAGGCGATCATCTCCGCCAGCACCATGGCGGTGGTTTGCAGCGCCTCTTCTTCCTCTTCGGTGTAGGTTCGCCGTGCGCGGTTCTGCACGACGAGCACGCCGAGAATGTTGCCGGCGCGCAGGATCGGCACGCCGAGGAACGACTGGTAGATTTCTTCGCCGGTTTCCGGGCGATAGGAGAACGCCGGGTGGCGGTTGGCCTCGGACAGGTTGATGGCGGCCGCCTTGCTGGCGACGAGGCCGACGAGACCTTCGTCGGCGCGCAGCACGGTCTGGTGCACGGCGTCCGGGTTGAGACCCTCGGTGGCGTACAGCTCAAGCGTGCCGTCGACGCGCAACACGTAGACGGAGCACACCTCCGCCACCATGTTCGCGGCAATCAGCACGACAATCTTGTTCAGGCGGTCCTGCGCGCTGACCTGCTCCGCCATGACTTCGCGAAGCCGGCGCAGCAAGACGCGCGGACCGCCGAGCGCACCACGCATGATCGGGTCCATCAGGGCTTACCGCAGGCTATAGCCAATGGGCCATGCAAGCCGCAAGCCAAGCCGACATAACCATCGCCGTCTTTAGAACGGCTCAGGTTTCGGGAATTGCTCAGGTTTTGCCGGGCGGCGGGGCGTAAAACCGGGCCAGCGCGGCCTTCTCCCGGCCCGGCCCGTCGATATCGGCGGCCAGTGCCTGGTAGAGCCGGGCGATCCCCCGGAACATCTCCTGTTCCGGCCGGCCGGACACGAACGCGGCGACCTCGTCGAATTCGGCGACGAAACGATAGGCTTTGGGAAACATGTCCGGCACGGTGCGGTTGAGCTGGTTCAGCATGGCGACCTGGCTCAGGGCCAGTTCGGCATGGAACGCGTCCGCCACGCCGTGCCGGTCGGCGGCCAGCGCCAGCGCCGAACCGAGCGCGGTCAGCCCCTTGTTGAAGGCGCCGTAGCACATCTTCAGCGCGGCGGCGTTGCCGATCGCGCCGCCGAGGTCACGCACCGACAGGCCGTAGGCGTTGAGCGCCATGATCGCGGCGCTGTGCGGCCCGGCGACATAGAAGCGGGTGTGGTCGCTGCCGGGCTTCGGCGGCGGGCCGACGATGCCGGCATCCACATAGGCGCAGCCGGTGGCGGCGATGATCGCGCCGACCTCTTTCTTCGTTTCCGGATTGAGCGCGTTGCAGTCGGCATAGACCGGCTTCTTCGCCGCGGCGGTGAGCGCGGGGGCAAGCTCGCGCGCCAGCGCCTCGGCCTGACCCGGTGGGATGATCGAGAGCACGATGTCGGCGGCGGCGATCTCGGCCGCGCTCGCGTCGCGCATCTTCGCCTGCGCCGCGCGCTTTTGCGATGCCTCGCTGCGGGCCTTGAGCATGGTGAGCACGGTGACGCCGTTCTCGGTGAGGCGTCCGCCGACGCCGGCGCCCATGGCGCCCGAAGCGATGACAGCGACGGTGGGGATCATGATGACGATATCCTTCCGGTTCGGCTCCCGGCCCACAGCGATGCGGCAGCCGGCGTCTTGATGTAATCGATGAAAGCGCGCAGCGGCGTCGGAACGAGACGCCGGCCGGGATAATAGAGAAAAGGACCAGGAAACGACTGCCACCAGTCCTGCAGCACAGGCATGAGCGTCCCGCGCGTGAAATAGGGCCGCAGCCAGTCCTCGAACAGCATGATGATGCCGGTCCCGGCAACGGCGGCGTCGATCGCGAGATCGGTGGCGGCGCCGACGCGCACGATCAGCGGTCCGGATGGATCGACGCGGACGATCTCGCCGTCGCGCTCGAACTCCCATGTGGTCATCGCGCCTGACGAGAACTGTCCGCGCAGACAGGCATGATCGAGCAGGTCGCGCGGATGCCGCGGCTGTCCGTGCGCGGCGAGATAAGCGGGCGCGGCGGCGACGGCGAAGCGCTGCGTGCGCGGACCGATCGGCACCGCGATCATGTCCTGCTCCAGCCGCTCGCCGTAACGGATGCCGGCGTCGCAGCCGGCGGCGAGCACATCGACGAAGCTGTCGTCGGCGATCACCTCGAGACGAATGTCGGGATAGGCCGCGAGAAAGCCCGGCACGATCGCCGGCAGGATCAGTCGCGCCACCACCACCGGCACATTCAGCCGCAGCACGCCGGTCGGCCGGTCGCGGAACTGATTGACCACGTCGAGCGCGGCTTCGACTTCGTTCAGCGCTGGCGACAGCCGTTCGAGCAGACGCGCGCCGGCTTCGGTCGGGGTCACGCTGCGGGTGGTGCGGTTGAGCAGCCGCACGCCGAGCCGGGTTTCCAGCCGCCGCACCGCCTCACTCAGGGCGGAGGCGCTCGCGCCGCTGCGTCGCGCGCCGTCGCGGAACCCGCCGGCATTGGCCACGGCGATGAAAGCATTCAGGTCGGCGAGATCGGCGTTCATTGTCCGGAAATCCGCACGGGCTATCCTGATTATGACGGATTATCGGACGATGGCGCAACCGCTAGATCGGGCCTGTCAGACAGGAGATCCGATCATGAGCACAGCGAACCTCGACAACGCCGGCACCTTCACCCTCGGCACCCGCACGGTGACCCGCCTCGGCTATGGCGCCATGCAGCTTGCCGGCCCGCATGTATTCGGTCCGCCGAAGGATCGCGCGGCCGCCGTCGCGGTGCTGCGCGACGCGGTGGCAAACGGCGTCGATCACATCGACACCAGCGATTTCTACGGTCCGTATGTGGTCAACGAGATCATCCGCGAGGCGCTGCATCCCTATCCGGACAATCTCGTCATCGTCACGAAAGTCGGGGCACGGCGTGGCGATGATGCGTCATGGCTGCCGGCATTCTCGCGCGAGGCGCTGACACAGGCGGTGCACGACAATCTGCGCCATCTCGGCCTTGATGCCATGGACGTGGTCAATCTGCGCAGCATGATCGATCCGTTCGGCCCCGCCGAGGGCTCGCTGGAGGAGCCGCTCACGGTGCTCGCCGATCTGCAACGGCAGGGCCTGATCAAGCATATCGGCCTGAGCAACGTCACCGCCAAGCAGGTCGAAGACGGCCGCAAGATCGCGCCGATCGTTTGCGTGCAGAACCACTACAATGTCGTGCATCGCGCCGACGATGCTTTGATCGACAGGCTTGCCCGTGAACGCACCGCCTATGTGCCGTTCTTCCCGCTCGGCGGATTCACGCCGCTGCAATCCGCAACCCTGTCGGACGTGGCGGCGCGGCTCGGCAAAACGCCGATGCAGGTGGCGCTCGCCTGGCTGCTGCAGCGGTCGCGGAACATCCTGCTGATTCCTGGCACCTCGTCGCTCGCGCATCTGCGCGAGAATCTGGCGGCGGCGGAGATCGCGCTGCCGGCGGAGGCGCTGAAAGCGCTCGACGCCATGGCGGACGCGCGAGCCGCCTGAAACCGCCGCGCGTGCGAACACCGCTTTTCGACAACAAAAAAACCGGGCCGTCATGGCCCGGTTTTTCTTACGCCGTTGTCGTTGCGCCTACGCCGAGTGCCTACGCCTTGTCGAGCCCGTACAGCGAATGCAGCGTGCGCACCGCGAGCTCGGTATAGGCGGCGTCGATCAGCACCGAGAACTTGATCTCGGAGGTGGTGATGGCGCGGATGTTGATGCTTTTCTCCGACAGCGCGCCGAATGCTTGCGCGGCGACGCCGGCGTGGCTGCGCATGCCGATGCCGATCACCGACACCTTCGACACGTCGGTGGCGCCGTCGATGCGGTCGAACCCGATCTTGCCCTTGGCCTTCTCGATGGTGGCGCGGGCGCGCTCGTAATCGGCGGCCGGCACCGTGAAGGTGAGGTCGGTGGTTTTCCCATCGGCCGACACGTTCTGCACGATCATGTCGACATTGATGTTGTTTTCCGCGAGCGGCCCGAAGATCGCCGCCGCCACGCCGGGCTTGTCCTCGACGCGGCGGATCGAAATCTGCGCCTCGTCCTTGGAGAAGGCGATGCCCGTCACGACCTGCTGTTCCATGATCTCACTCTCGTCGCAAATGAGGGTTCCGCGCGGCGCGCCATGCGGATCGATGTCTTCCGGTTTCTCGAAGCTGGAGCGCACGAAGATGCGCACATTGTGCACCATGCCAAGCTCGACCGAACGCACCTGCATCACCTTGGCGCCGAGCGAGGCGAGTTCGAGCATTTCCTCGAACGCGATCTTGTCCATGCGCCGCGCCTTCGGCACCACGCGCGGATCGGTGGTGTAGACGCCGTCGACATCCGTATAGATGTCGCAGCGCTCGGCGCCGATCGCCGCCGCCACCGCCACCGCGGAGGTGTCGGAGCCGCCGCGACCGAGCGTGGTGATGCGGTTCGTCTCTTTGTTGACGCCCTGGAAGCCGGCGATCACCGCCACTTCCTTGCGCTCCTTGAACCGCTTGACCAGTTCCGAACCGTCGAGGTCGAGGATGCGCGCGGAGCCGTGCGCGTTGTCGGTGAGCATCGGCAGTTGCCAGCCCTGCCAGGAGCGCGCCTGCACCCCCATGCCCTGCAACGTGATCGCGAGCAGGCCGGCGGTGACGTTCTCGCCGGACGACACCACGGCGTCGTATTCGCGCGCGTCGTGCAGCGGCGAGGCTTCGCGGCACCAGGCGACCAGCTCGTTGGTCTTGCCAGACATGGCGGACACGACCACGGCGACGTCGTGGCCGGCATCGACCTCGCGTTTGACGTGGCGCGCCACGTTACGGATGCGGTCCATGTCGGCGACGGAGGTGCCACCGAATTTCATGACTAGCCGGGCCATCGCTCGCTCGTTTGTGTGCTCGCTAAAAAGCCGGCGGGACTGGTCCGCCGGCCCGAAAACGCGGCCCTTCATAACGATGCGCTCGGGCCTCCGCAACCGGCCGGATCGGCGACTTTGGCGGCGACATGCGGGGCCGCTCGGGCGTATACAGGGCCGCAGACGCGCCGCCCGTTCCGGTTCTGTTCAAAGGTGGCGCGAAAGGGATTTTCATGAGCGACATCCGGCCATCCGCCACCTCCATCGATCCGCGCGAGATCGACCAGTTCTCGCGCATCGCCGAGACCTGGTGGAATCCGCGCGGGCCGATGGCGACGCTGCACAAGTTCAATCCGGTGCGGCTCGGCTTTGTGCGCGAGCGCGCGGCGGCGCATTTCCAGCGCGACGTCAAACAGCTCGACGCGCTGTCGGGCTTGCGCATGCTCGACATTGGCTGCGGCGGTGGCCTTTTGTCGGAGCCGCTGGCGCGCATGGGCGCGTCGGTCGTGGGCGCCGATCCGGCCGAGCGCAACATCGCGGTGGCGCGCGCCCATGCCGAGCAGACCGGCGTCGCGGTCGATTATCGCTGCACCACGGCCGAGGATCTGGCCGCGGCGGGCGAAACGTTCGACATCGTGCTGGCCATGGAGGTGGTCGAGCATGTGGTCGACATGCCGGCCTTCGTCAAAACCTGCGCCGGCATGGTCAGGCCCGGCGGGCTGATGTTTGCGGCGACGCTCAACCGCACGCTCAAGAGTTTCGCGCTGGCGATCGTCGGCGCCGAATATGTGCTGCGCTGGCTGCCGCGCGGCACGCACCAGTGGGACAAGTTCGTGACGCCGCGCGAGCTGGAAGACGCGCTGCTGGACGCCGGGCTGACGCCGGAGCGGCCGACCGGCGTGATCTACCATCCGCTGGCCGACCGCTGGCAGATTTCGAATGACACCGATGTCAATTACATGGTGGTCGCCGAAAAGGCCGCGTGATAAGCGCGAAGCCGGGGCGCAGTCAGCGCATCGGTAGAGAACGGCATCCGCAAAGACCGACACCATGACCGACACCGGCTGGCTCTGGGCGATCTTCACCGTCATCGCGGCGGCGGCGCAGACGGTGCGCAACGCCACGCAGCGCGAACTGACGACGACGCTGGGCACTGTCGGCGCGACGCAGGTGCGGTTCATCTTCGGCCTGCCGTTCTCGATGCTGTTTCTCGCCGGCGTCATGCTGGTGCTGGAGCGCGGCCTGCCGACCGTCCCGCCGGTGTTCTGGGCCTGGGCGGCGCTCGGCGCGACGGCGCAATTCCTTGCCACCGCGCTGATGCTCAAGGCCATGGGCGAGCGCTCGTTCGTCGTCGCCATCGCCTATATCAAGACCGAGCCGATCCAGGTCGCGCTGTTCGGCGTCGTGCTGCTCGGCGAACATCTCACCTTGCCGCTCGCCGCGGCGATCCTGATCGCCACCTCGGGCGTGATGCTGATGTCGTTCAAGCCCGGCGCGTTTCAGGGCGGCATCAAGCCGACGCTGATCGGGCTCGCCTCGGGCGCGATGTTTGGCATTTCCGCGGTCGGGTTTCGCGGTGCGATCCTGTCGCTGCACGAACCGAACTTCGTGCTGGCCGCGACCTTCACGCTGGTGATCGGCCTGATGATGCAGTGTGCGGTGCTCACGCCCTATCTGTGGTGGCGTCAGCGCGAGACCTTGCGCGCGATCCTCGCCGCGTGGCGGCCCTCGCTGTTCGCCGGCTTCATGGGCGCGCTGGCGTCGCAGTTCTGGTATCTGTCGTTCGCGCTGGCGACGGCGGCGAGCGTGCGCACGCTGGCTTTGGTCGAAGTCCTGTTCGCGCAGGCGATCTCGAAATTCGCGTTCCGTCAGCCGACCACGCCGCGCGAACTCGCCGGCATCGTGCTGATCGTCGCCGGCGTCGTGCTGCTGCTCTGGACGCATTAGCGGACGCGCGCACCGCTCGCTCCGCCTCATCCTGAGGAGGCCGCGCAGCGGCCGTCTCGAAGGACGAGGCGGCCGGTGAAACCCTCGCCCCGTGTAACGGGGAGAGGGTGGCGAGCGTGAAACGCGAGCCGGGTGAGGGGCGAGACCACGGCACATTTCTCACCACGTCATGCGCGGACTTGTTCCGCGCATCCACGTC
>MKWA01000004.1:72741-122924 GCA_001899285.1 Rhizobiales bacterium 64-17 | reverse complement strand
GGTGACATCATCGGATGCGAAGAAGGTGATCACCGTTCGCACCGCCGCGTTCCAGGCGACCGGCGCGGGCGGCTCGGCCGTGGTCGAGACTGCCGCCGCGGCGGCCGATCCGGCGATCTCGTCGTTCGTCGGCGAGGAACTGTCGAAGTCCGACCGGCCGGAGCTGACCTCGGCCAGGATCATCATCTCCGGCGGCCGCGCCATGCAGTCGCGCGAGAACTTCACCAAGTATATCGAGCCGGTGGCCGACAAGCTCGGCGCCGCCATGGGCGCCTCGCGCGCCGCGGTCGACGCCGGCTACGCCCCGAACGACTGGCAGGTCGGCCAGACCGGCAAGGTGGTGGCGCCGGAGCTTTATATCGCCGTCGGCATCTCCGGGGCGATCCAGCATCTCGCCGGCATGAAGGACTCCAAGGTCATCGTCGCCATCAACAAGGACGAGGAGGCGCCGATCTTCCAGGTCGCAGACTATGGACTCGTCGCAGACCTCTATCAGGCCCTCCCAGAACTAGCAGAAGAATTGAATCCCGGAAGACAGTCGCGCGGCGTGCCGTGAAGGTCGTTGTATTTGGAATAGGGTGACGGAGGCAGGATCATGAACTTTGACCCGACGGAAGAGCAAAAACTGTTTGCTGAAGCAGTGCGCCGTTTTGCGGAGGACAATCTTGCCGACGGCGCGCTGGCCCGCGCGCATCAGCCGGGTTTTCCTTTCGACGTCGCCGAGAAGATGGCCAAACAGGGGCTGCTCGGGATTACAATTCCGGAGGAAGACGGCGGTCAAGGCGGCACGCTCATGGACGCGGTGATTGCGATCGAGCAGGTCGCTGCCGTCTGTCCTCGAAGCGCTGACGTGGTGCAAGCCGGCAATTTCGGACCAATTCGGACGCTTGCTGAATATGCGAGCGACGATCAGAAAAAGCGCTATCTCCCGAACCTGCTTAGCGGGAAAGCAGCGATCAGTCTCTGCATGAGCGAGCCTGAGGCGGGTTCGGCGGTGACCGAACTCCGAACCACCGCGCGTGAGGACGGCGATACGATTGTCATCAACGGAACGAAGATATTCTCGACGCATAGCCCGGATGCCTCGTTGTACCTAGTTTACGTCCGTTTCGCGCCGGGTGGAGATGGTATTGGGTCTGTGTTGGTCGATCGCAATTCGCCAGGTCTCTCAATCGGTCAGCCGTCTAACTTCATGGGCGGCGAGCAGTGGTGCCAGCTCTATTTTGAGGATTGTCGCATTCCCGCGCGGAACCTCTTGCTTGGTCGTGGCGGCTTTAAGAAGCAGATTGCAGGCTTCAATGTCGAACGCATTGGTAATGCATCGCGTTCTCTCGCGTTGGGGCGTCACGCCTATAACATCGCTCGGGCGCATGCGGCGCAACGCAAGCAATTCGGCCGGCCTCTTTGCGAGTTCCAGGGCCTGCAATGGAAATTTGCGGATATGGCGTTGAAATTGGAAGCGGCGCAGTTGCTGCTTTACCGGGCTGCGGTCAACGCGGAAGGGAAACTCCCGTCTGCCTATGAAACGGCTGCCGCCAAGCTTGCTTGCAATCAGGCCGGGTTTGAAGCCGCCAACGAGGCGCTTCAGGTGATGGGTGGCATGGGCTACAGCGAGGAATCGTTGGTAGAATATTGTTTCCGCCGCACGCGCGGCTGGATGATCGCGGGCGGAGCGATTGAAATGTTGAAGAACCGGATGGCGGAAACGATTTTCGATCGCCGGTTCTCTCAACGGGCACCGAAACCCGCCTGAGAACGGCGTTCAGGAAGTGGAGCATCCCCCATGCTTGAAGTGAACAAGAACACGGTGCGCGGCGACACCGATGCCTTGATCTCATTTGGTGAGGGCTTGAACTGGAGCGCGCTTGATGGAGCCGTGAAGCATGCCGCCAAACGCCATGTTCTCGATACGTTTGGTGTGGTGATCGCCGGTGCATCCGGCGATCTGACGCAAAAGCTGGAGGGCGTTCTGGCGCGTGTGCGAGGGCCCGGACGCATTCCCGTACCCGGACGCAAACGCGCGACCGATCTGCTCGATGCAGCCCAGATCGCGGGCACCGCCGGTCACGGCATCGAGCTTGACGATGGATACCGCCAAGGTTCCGTCCATCCCGGCGTGTGCGTCGTGCCGGCTATCGCCGCGCTCGGCTACGAGCGCGGTGTCGATGGACGCGCTCTGCTGGAGGCGGCTGTGCTCGGTTATGAGACGGTGATCGCCGTGTCGCGCGCCTGTCACCCTGACTTGCGGCGTCGCGGCTTTCATCCGACGGGCACAACAGGTGTGTTCGGTGCGGCCATGGCCGCCGGTCACATGCTTCGGCTGCCCAACGATCTGATGTCGAATGCGCTTGGACTTGCAGCAAGCAGCGCCGCCGGCCTTTTCGCTTTCGTCAATGGCGGAGCCGATGTGAAGCGGCTGCACGCCGGCCATGCCGCGCGCGAGGGCTTACAGGCGGCGCTGCTCGCCGAAGCTGGTATCGAAGGCCCCCCCGGCGTCATCGAGGCGCGCGATGGCTTTGCCCAGGCGTTCGCTTTCGGTCGTGACGGCGCTTTCCGATCGCTGAAAGTCCCGCCTGCCGCGCCGTTCGGAATCACGGATTGCTACGTCAAGCCTTATGCTTGCTGTCGGCATTTGCAGCCAGCGGTCGAAGCGCTCATCGACCTGATGAAAGAAAAAGACATCAAGGCGGACGAGGTCAAGGATATCCAGGTCGAGACGTATTCCATTGCGGCTGAACATGCTCATACAGGTTGGCAGGATTATGCCAGTGCGCAGCTGAGCTTTCCTTATATCATGGCGCTCGGCCTGAAGTTCGGGTGGATCAAGGTTGCGTATTTCGAGGATGACGTGCGTGGCAGCGCGGATCTGGCGCGTTATGGTTCGTTGGTCAGCGTTAAGGGAACAGCGGAGATGGACCGTCTGTATCCCGACAACCGGCCAGCCCGAGTGACCGTGCTGACAGACCGCGGCAGCTTCCGGAAAGAAGCGATGGAAGCGCTCGGTGCCAGCGAGGTGCCGTTGAGCGACGATGGTCTCGCCGCGAAATTCCATGATCTGGTCGATCCGGTGCTCGGCGTGAAACGTTCCGAAGAACTCCTGGATCGTCTATGGCATCTGGACGGCGTGGACGATGTGCGTGGTCTGATCGACGCGATGGTTCCCTAGCATTCTCGAATTTTCCGGCAGAGATTGATGGCAATGCAATGATGCCGGCCAGCCACGCTGGCGATGTCATCATTGATGATTGGCCGGTCGCTTTCGTGCGTTCAGCGCGTGCCGGGGCCGCGCAGGTGCGCCGAATGAAAAACCCACCGGAGTGCCCGATGGGTTTTCATCAGGTCATTCGTCAGCGCGTCCGGAATTTGCGGAAATTGGGAGGGCGCTTTTCGAGGAAAGCGCGAATGCCTTCCATGTTTTCGTCATTCCCGTAGATCGAAGCGAGCAATTCCGCATTCGGGAAGTAAGACGCGTAGAAATCCTGGTCGGAGCCGGCGTTCAACGCGAGCTTTGCGATGCGAATGCTCTGCGGGCTCTTGTCGAGAATCTCCTGACAAAGTTTGTCGACTTCTTCATTCAGCTTGTCGGCCGGGCAGACCTGGTTGATCAAGCCCATGTCAAGCGATTGCTGCGCAGTATAGAGCCGGCAGGTGTAGAGTATCTCACGCGCCTTGCGCTCGCCGACATAGCGGGCAAGAAGCTGGCAGGCCCCCCAAATCGGGACGCTTCCAACCCGCGGGCCGACTTGTCCGAATTTGGAGTCTTCGCTCGCGATTGTCATGTCACAGAACAAGTTGATTTCATTGCCGCCGCCGACGCAGAAGCCGCGCACTTTGGCGATGATCGGCTTATCGAGCATGCGCATGGTGCTCGATAAGGCGAATAGCCGGCGCATGTGGGTGCGCCCGATATAAGGCTTGCGTGCGGATTGATCCCTGACGTCGCCACCCGAGCAGAACGCCTTGTCGCCCGCGCCGGTCAGAACAACCACGCCGACCTCCGGATCGTCTCCGGCCTTCTTCATCGCCTCGGTAAGTTCCTCGTAAGTTTTCGGGCGGACCGCGTTGCGGACTTCAGGACGGTTGATCGTGATGGTGGCAACCCCGCCTTGGCTTGCGTAGGTGATGTCCTCGAACATAGGTCGTTCCTTCGGCTAAAGTGTATCGGATGCGCGGCATCCGCCTGCTGAATTCACTAGGCGAACCTGGTTTCGTACCATAGAATAGAGGTCATGAGGTCGCAACCGCAAAGCAGATCGGCTGGCATGCCGTGGTCGGCGCTTGCCGCAAGGACAGAGGGTAACGGCGCGCCCTTCATATTGTTGCATGGCGGAGTTGGATCTTCGTCGCATTGGACCCGCAATATCGAAGCGCTTGCGCGACATTATCGTGTCGTCGCCTTCGACCTGCCGGGTTATGGAGCCTCGCCCGACGTTCCCGAGAATTTGGAGCCGGAGCACTATATCGATTGGGTTGCTGCCGCGGTTGACGAGGCCGCCGGTGACGGATGCGAGCTTGCAGGCTTCAGCTTTGGCGGTGCGATCGCCGCAAGAATCGCGGCCCGACTTGGCGCGCGGATCCGGCATCTGTCTTTGCTCGCTCCGGGAGGGTTTGGCGCCCCAAAAGGGCGGGTGATTCCGACGGTCAAGGTTCCCTCGCTCGGGGCGCCGTCACGAGAGCGGCGGCAAGCCGTCGCGGCGAATCTCGCCGGCTGGATGTTGTCGGCGCTCCCGGGCGTCGATGACGAAGTCGTCGACATGCAGATCTATAATATTGACCATGCCCGTTTCGACAGCCGTCGTGTAAGCTTGCGTGAAACCTTGTTGGAAGATCTGCGTCGAATGACGGCGCCGGTGCAGCTTATGTGGGGCGCACGTGACGCGCTGGCCTACCCGTCGATCGATGCACGGGTGGATGCCTGCCGTGCCGCGCGGCCAGGAATGCCAATCGAGCTGATCGAGAAAGCAGGGCACTGGGTGCAGTTTGAGCAGCCGGAACGCGTCAACGAGCTTCTGTTGAAATTCCACAGGAGCTAAGCCTCGTCGCCGGTTTGCGATTTGATACGGTGTAGCCGCAAATGCTATGGTCCGCGAACACACGGTAAGGAAAGGCCACGTTTCAAGGCATTTCCGAAGGGCGAACAAATTTCATGATTAGAGCTGTCGAGCGCGCCTTGGCGATTTTCGAGGCGTTTGAGCCCGAGCAAACCATGCTCTCCTTGCTGGAGATCGGGGAGCGTATCCGCCTTTCGAAAGCGACCACTTATCGTTTGGTGAACTGTCTTGCCGAACTGGGCTATCTCGTGAGGCTTGAAGACGGCCGCTACTGCCTGTCCCTGAAGATCACGCGATTGAGTGGCATGGTGCGCAGCACGCTGGGTATCCGGGAGGTAACGCGCCCGATCATGCTGGACCTGGTCAAGCGCACGGGAGAAACCGTAACCCTGAATACGGTTGCCAACGATCAGCGTCTTTGCATCGAAGTCTTCGATACGCCGTCGCCGCTCATGAGTATTGTGCGCGCCGGTGAACAGACGCCGTTGCTGCGCGGCGCCACTGGTCAAGTATTGCTCGCGCATTTGCCAAAGGAGGACGTTGACCGCATCTGGCGTGAGACGCCGGCCGCCAGCCGGCCCAATCGTGCCCAGTTGGACAAGGATCTGGCGACCTATCGGCGGCAGGGTTATGCGCACACCACCAGTCAGCGGGTGCATGGCGTCACCGCAATCTCTGTGCCGTTGCGCGATATCAACGGGAAGGTTCAGTATTCCATCAGTATTACCGGCCCCGCCGTTCGTGTTGATCAAAGCGTTGGCAAATTCATCCAGGCGCTATTGGATGCGAGCAGGTCGATTTCCGAGCAGATGGGCGCGCGGTTGAGCGAATTGCCCGCGACTGAAACCATCGTGGGTGTGCGCCGCAAAAAGACCAAGACGGCGCGCGGATAGCGCTTTCAGCGCGCCCTAATCTTTTCTTCGTTGTCTGCGATATCCCGTCGCACGGCCGGTAGCGACCTCAAAGCCTCTGGAAACAGAGGCTTTTTTCATTTCACGCGGTCGCTCCGCTTTCGGCGGCTGCCAGACGATTTTGCTAGACGAAACCAGTTTCATGTTTTACGTTTCAGAAAAACAAGCAGCTCGCCACAATGAGGAAACGGATATGTCGAATCGGAACCTTGCTGGATTGCTCGCGGTAGCGGCGGTATGGACGGCGTCCTCGGCCGCCGCCTACGCGCAAGAAACGATCAGGATCGGCGCGCCTCTGGCCCTCTCTGGAAAGTTCGTTTCCTATGGTGCAGCCGCAAAGCGGGGCATCGAGATGGCCGTCGACGTTTATGGCGGCACGATCAAAGGAAAGAAGATCGATGTTCTCGTTCGCGATACCCAGTCGGATGCTCAAGCCGCGGTAAACTCGTTTACCCAGTTGTTGTCTGACGAGAAGCTGAACTATCTGATCGGCCCGGTTGCGACGCCGATGGCGATGGCCGGGTTGCCGGCCTGGCTGCGCACCAAGGCCCTTTGGGTGGTGCCGGGCGCGACGACGCCGCTTCTCGAAGAAAAAGTCGGCAAGGAGCCGATGCTTTTTCATACGTTCCCGTATGCTTACCACTATCACGCATCGCTGGCGAAAACGCTCCGGGAAAAACTAGGAAGCGGCAAGAAGATCGCCATCATTTATTCGGATGACGCGTATGGCCGCGAACATCTGCCTTACGCGCAGAAGTATTTCGCGGCAGCGGGATTCAAGATTATTGCCGAGGAACTCGTGCGCGCCGGCGCTACGGATCTCAATCCGGTATTCGCGAAAATCCGTCGCGCAAAGCCGGATGTGCTGCTGGGGCTGGTTCAAACAACTGACGGCATCACGCTGACGAAGCAGGCCTATGTGCAGCGTCTTGGGGTGCCATATCTCATCGGCACGGCCTATCCGCAACTGAAACAGTGGCAGGATGCGACAGGCGATGCGCAAGAGGGGTGGGTCGGTGTCACGACCTATATCCCGGGCGTGAAGGTGAAGGCCGATCCGAAGTATCCGAAGCTGTTCCCGGACTCGGAGAAATGGGTGGCGGATTTTAAGAAGCGCTACAATCGTGAGCCGGAATTCATCGATGTCGGCGCCTATGTATCGACCTGCATGCTGCTGATCGCGATCGAAAACGCCGGCGGCGTCGACGACAAGGAGAAAGTCGCGGCGGAACTCAAGAAGCTGGACGTACGCACGATGATCGGCCGCGGTCACTTTGGTCCGACCGAAAGCGGCACGCTCAATCAGGCGTTCGCTGATGTGGTTGTCCATCAACGCGTCAAGAATGCCGATGCGATTCTTTTCCCGGAGGACTTCGCAACGACAAAGGTTCTTGAGAAGGCCACTTACGCCAAATAGATCGGCATCAAGTCGGCGGACCGCTGTTCGGTCCGCTGACATTCCCTTCTCGCAACGCGGCGGCCTCTCATGGACAGCCTGTTCATCCAGATTTTGGTCGATAGTTTGCTTCTCGGGGGCGTTTACACGCTGATGGCCTCGGGATTGTCGTTGGCCTTTGGCGTCACGCGCATCATCAATTTCGCCCATGGCGAGATGGTGACGTATGGCGCATACGCTGCTTTCTTCGCTTTCGTCGGATTGAAGCTCGATCCGCTCCTGAGTTTGCCGCTGGTCGCGATCGCCGGCGGAATTGGCGGCTATGTTCTGTTCAAGCTGTCGTTGGAGCGAATTCTCGATGACGTGGGCATCAATCAGGTTTTGCTGACGTTCGGGATCGGTCTGGTTTTGCAGAATCTCGCCGTCATCCTCTGGACCGGAGACGAGCGTTCGGCCACGCCGTCTTATGCCTTCAGTTCCTGGCTTTTGTCGGACGATGTGGTTGTCGCGGAAGGCCGCGCGATCGCGTTCGGTCTGGCGATCTTCTTCATCCTGGCATTGCTCGCCTGGTTGCGGTGGAGCGAACTCGGGCGCGCTACCCGAGCGGTATCCCAAAATCGCGCCGCATCCTCGCTTGTCGGGATCAATGTGCGCGGCGTCTATGCCCTGTCGTTTGCGATAAGCTCGGCTCTCGGTGCGGCGACCGGCTGCATCATGAGCTTTCTGTTGCCGATCACGCCGTTCATGGGCTTTCCCATTCTTGTCAAGGCGTTCGCTATCATCATTCTCGGTGGGATGGACAGCATCGTCGGTACGTTGATCGGTGCGTTCTTTCTGGCCATTTGCGAAACCACGATTGGATATCTCGTGCCCGATGGTATCGGCTGGGCCGAGGGGGTCGCGTTCTTTCTCTTGGTGATGATGCTGTTGGTCAGGCCTTTTGGCATTCTCGGCACCTCGGGACGCGAAGCATGAGCACAACCAGGGTCGTGATTCTGTTGGGCGTCCTGCTGGCAGTCGCAGTCATCGTGCCGCACCTGTTGCCGCCTGTCATGGATGATTGGGCAATCCGATTCGCGACGCTGCTTCTGATCGCCGTCAGTTGGAACCTGATGGCAAACGCAGGGCTTATATCTCTTGGTCATTCCGGGTTCTGGGGACTTGGTGCGTATTCTGCGGGTCTGTTCGCCAATGTGACCCAACTTCCGTTTTGGGTTTCGATCTTTCCGGCGATGGCTCTCGGCGCGGCCTTCGGCTTTTGTCTCGCGTTCATCACCGGTCGTCTTCGCGGCCTGTTCTTTGCTATCGCGACCCTGGCGATGGCAGAGGCGCTGCGTGTGGTCGCGCTGATGGTGCCGGCGTTGACCGGGGGCGCTGAGGGGCTTTTCCTCACGGATCACCTTCGTCCGTCACGCGAGACGTTGACCAGCTTCACCTTGGCTTTGACCGTCGCGGCTGTCGCGATTTCGTATTTTCTGTCGCGGTCTCGGTATCATTACGCGCTGCGAGCCATGCGCGACAGCGAGGCCGCCGTTCAGATGCTGGGTGTGAATCCGGCTCGCTTCCGCATCGGCATCACGGTCCTGTCAGGCGCGATGGCAGCCACCGCCGGCATGGTCAGCGCCTGGTACACGGGGTATCTCGAGCCAGGTGCGGCTTTTGATCTTAAGATCACGATCTCGGCCCAGATCGCTCCGCTATTCGGCGGCCTCTATACAGTGGCGGGCCCCGTGTTCGGTTCGATGGCGCTGCTGGTTGTTTCGGAGGTCACGCGCCTTCACTTTGGCAACACCGCCGGCTTTGGTCTCCTCGCATACGGCATTGTTCTGGTGTGTGGCGTCATGTTCATGCCGGGTGGCATCGTCGGCCTTTTCCGCAAATTGCGGCGTCGGCCCCGGGCATCTATGGAGGCCGTATGATGTCTCCCGCCGCGAGTCCGCCTGTTCTCGAGCTTCAGGGGGGTTTCACCGGTTACGGCGATTCCGTCGTCGTCAACGATGTCAGCATCTCAGTCGGCCAGGGAGAGGTCGTCTGTCTTCTCGGAGCGAATGGCGCGGGGAAGACAACTCTCATGCGTGCCATCACCGGTCTTCTCCCGCTTATGCAAGGCAGGCTTGTCTTTCGCGGCGAGGATATCTCGAAGATGCCGGCGCATGATCGTGTGAGGGCCGGAATTTGCCTGTCGCCCGAAGGGCGCCAGGTTTTTCCCGAACTGACGGTTATGGAGAATCTCGTTCTCGGCGGTTTCAACAAGCGCGCGCGCGAATTCCGTCAGCGCAATCTGGACCGGGTATTTGATCTGTTCCCAAGGCTGTCCGAGCGCAAGACCCAAGCCGCCGGACTGATGTCGGGCGGGGAGCAGCAAATGCTGGCGATCGCACGCGCATTGATGGGGGAGCCGAAGCTTCTCGCGCTCGACGAGCCCTCGCTCGGACTCGCGCCAAAAATTGTTCTGACGGTTTTTGATGCGATCAAGACGATAGCTCAATCCGGCATCACGATTTTGCTGGTCGAGCAGAATACGCGCGCCGCCCTGACCGTCGCTGAGCGAGGGTATGTCCTCTCGGCTGGAAAAATCGTGCATGAAGGCTCGGCTCGCGAACTTATGCAATCGGAGATGATCCAGAAAGCGTTTATTGGCGCCATCTATGATGGCGACAAGAAGCGCGTGACGCGTCGCGAGCGGCGGCTGGCGGCCCTTGCCGGAAAGGCCGATCATGCTTGAAGTGAGAGGAGTTACCAAGCGGTACGGCGGTTTAAGCGCGATTTCCGACTTGTCCTTCGACCTCCACAAAGGCGAAGTGTTCGGTGTCATCGGGCCGAACGGGGCAGGAAAGACGACTCTGCTCAATCTTATGACCGGCTACAGTTCTCCCAGCGCCGGGTCGATCAAGTTCGAGGGCGAAGAACTGGCTGGCCAGCCGCCTTACGCGGTCTGCCATAAGGGCATCGCGCGAACCTTCCAGGTCGTCCGGCCTTTTGGTGAGATGACGGTCGACGATAACATCATGACCGGTGCTCTGTTCTCATCCGGAAAATACATCTCCGCGGCTGGTGCGCGCCGTCGGGTCGACGAGGCGCTTGATCTCGTCGGTCTGAAAGAGCGGCGTGCTGCGCTCGGAGGCGAGCTGACGATCGGCGAAAAGAAAAAGCTCGAGCTCGCGCGTGCTTTGGCAACACAACCGAAACTGCTGTTGCTTGACGAGGTCATGTCCGGCCTGACCGGGGCCGAGATCGATGGAATTATGGATGTCGTTGAGCGCGTGGCGGATCACGGCGTCACGATTCTCATGATTGAGCATCTCGTGGGCGTGATTCTCGCTCTTACGGATCGCGTTCTGGTCCTGAATTTCGGCCGTGAACTCTTTCAAGGCACCCCCGAAGACGTCGTCGCTCATCCCGCGGTAATCGAATCTTACCTCGGCCGGGCGCCCGAATAATTTCACTGCACGGTCAAGGAGAAACCATGACGGCCGCTCTTTTCACCCCGTATACGATGCGCGGCCTGGCGCTGAACAATCGCATCGTTATTTCGCCGATGGGGCAGTACTCAGGAGACAACGGCAGCGCGACCGATTGGCATATGATGCATCTCGGGCATCTTTCGGTGTCCGGTGCCGGGTTGTTGATCACCGAGGCGACCGCTGTGTCGCTCAAGGGGCGTTTGAGCAAGACCGATCTCGGGCTCTTTTCCGACGCCAATGAGGAGGCGCTGGCTCGCGTCGTTGCGTTTTGTCGCAAATACGGCGGTGCGAAGCTCGGTGTTCAACTTTATCACGGCGGGCGAAAAAGCTCGATCACCACGGCGTGGGAGGGCCAGAAGGCGATCCCCGTCGAGGCCGGTGGGTGGACTCCGCAAAGCGCTTCGGATGTGCCTTATCCGCGTCGCAACGTTCCCGAGGCGCTGGATGTCGCGGATATCAAGCAGGTCATCAGTGAATTTGTCGAGGCCGCAAAGCGAGCCGCCCGCATCGGATTCGACACGATCGAGATTCACGGCGCGCACGGCTATCTGATCCACAATTTCCTGTCTCCGTTTGCCAACAAGCGCACGGATGCTTATGGCGGCTCTCTGCAGAACCGCATGCGTTTTGCGGTCGAGATCTATGAAGGCATTCGGGCGGTATGGCCGGAGAGCAAACCGATTGGCATGCGCATTTCGGCGACTGACTGGGCCGAGGGAGGATGGACGCTCGACGACAGCGTTGAACTCGCTCGCGAGCTCAAGCAACGTGGTTGCGATTTCATTACCGCCTCCAGCGGTGGATCTGTGCCGGAACAGCAGTTGAAAATTGAGCCTGGATATCAGGTGCCGTTCGCGGAGCGGATTCGTCGTGAAACCGGCATAGCCACTATGGCGGTCGGGTTGATTACGGAGCCACGTCAGGCGAACGACATCATTGAAAAGAACGAGGCCGACATGGTCGCGCTCGGCCGCGGTATGCTGTTCAATCCCCGCTGGCCATGGCACGCGGCGATGGAGCTTGGGGAGAAGGTCTTCTATCCGCCCCAATATGAGCGGTCGCATCCGCAGATGCGTGCCGGCGATTTCCTGAAGCCGCGCGTGGAGGCTTAAGGAGTCAAAGTTATTCGGCTTGTATTGGCCGGCGCCCGAGCGGCGCCGGCTTTTCCATTCTGACCGATCAGGGTTGTCTGACAATCAGAGCGTCAACGGCAGCGACACCTTCGCCGGCGCCGCCGACGAGAAGCGGATTAAGTTCCGCTTCCGTGATGCGCGAGCCTGGTATCGTTGCGAGCGACGACCAGGCTGCAACGACCCGAGCCAACGCCTCTATGTCGCCGGGCGGAAGGTTCCGATATCCACGGATCGGGGCGAGGCCCCGGACTTTTTCAACCATTGTGCGGGCGGTATCGACGCTCACGGGTGCAAGCGAAAGCACAACGTCACGGTACACTTCGGCGAGAACGCCACCGACGCCGACCGCGATCGTCGACCCGACATGGGAATCCACGCGATAGCCAAGGAGGACCTCCGCCAAACCTTGACGCATTTCCTGAACGGCAAAACCTTCCAGCGTCGCGCCGGGCCGGCGCTGCTTCACGGTTTCCCGCATCTGGCGCAAAGCCCCGAGGAGCGCCTGCTCATCCGCCACGTTGAGGATGACGCCGCCAGCCTCGGTCTTGTGGGCGATGTCGGGTGAGACGATTTTGACGGCAACCGGAAATTTGATCTGCTTCAGTTCGGGAATCGAACTCAGATCGGCTGCGTTCATTCCCAGCGTCACGGTTCGTGCCTGTTCAATGCCCAGAAGCGTGAGAACGTGCGCGGAGTCGACTGCACTTGTCGGGCCTTGCCCTTGTGCGATGCGCACGAGATCTGCTGCCAGCGCTTGGGTGAGCTTGGGAGCGTCAGTCGGAGGATGCCATTCGAAGTAGGCGCGCATGGCGTCGGCGCAAGCCTCCGGCGTGCGGAAAACTGCGATCGACGCTTCCGCCAGCATGCGCGCGGATTCTTCGGCATTCGGGGTCAGGAACGCCGCGATCGGCTTGGTCGTAGTTTGCGCCCGCTCGATAATGGGCACGACGGCGCCCTGCGGCCGGTATTGCGAGGACGATCCGACGACCGTGACAACGGCATTATTTTCAGACGAGCCCAGAAGCCCATCAAGCGTGGCACCGAACATCTTCGGATTGGTCCCACCCATGGTCAGGTCTACAAGCGGAGAGTCGCTGATATGCACGCCCTTGGTGGCGAGTTCAGCGACGGTAGCCATGCCGGGGCCGGTTACGGTCACACCGCGCAATCCGAGATTATCGACCAGCAACGCACCGCCGCCGCCGGTTGTGGTCATGACGCTGACCTTGCCCGGCCCCGGCGGGCGTCTGCCGATTACCAGCGACGCCATCTCGATCAGTGTCTCGAACATGTCGACCCGGATGACGCCGTTGTCGCGGAGAAAGGCTTCGACCGCGGCGCTGTTGCCGGCAATTGCGCCGGTATGGGAGGCGGCGAGTTCATTGCCGAGGGCGCTACGGCCGAGCAGATAGGCGATGACCGGCTTGCCGACAGCATAGGCGCGCCGTGCCATGGTCGCGAACCGCTCGTGGTCTCGGATCGTCTCTATAAAGAGCAGAATGGCCTGCGTGTCGGGATCGTCGACCAACAGATCGCCCAATTCGCCAATGCCCAGATCCGCTTCGTTTCCAACGGAAATCATCTTGGCGAAGCGAAGGCCGCGGCTTTGCGCACGCGACAGGAGGGAACCAATCAGGCTTCCGCTTTGCGACAACAGAGAGACGCGACCGGGCAGAAGCTCGGGAATCTCGAGAGCTTCGTTGGCAGAGAGAGCGACATGCTGGATGGAATTGATTATGCCCAGACAATTTGGCCCGAGGATGCGTGTGCCGGTCCTTCGCGCGCGCTTCAGAATATCATCCTGCAGGCGCCGGCCTTCCTCCCCAATTTCGGCAAAGCCCGCGCTGAAGATCGTCACACATTGCACGCGTCGTTCGGCACATTGTTCCACGGCGTCGGGTACCAGCCGAGCGGGCAGCATAATGAAAGCGTGGTCGACCGGGTGGGGAATCTTGTCGACTGATTCGTAAGCGCGCTCGCCGAAAACTTCTTCGCGTCCCGGATTGACCGGGTAGATTGCACCGGTGAAACCATGTTTGCGAAGGTAGCGCTGCGGAAACGATGCATGTTTGCTTTTGTCCGCTGACGCACCGATGAGCGCGATACTGTCTGGAGCGAACAGCGCCTTGCGCAGGGGTGTACCCGCGGTTTGGGTGGCGGTTACCGGCTTATTCACGTCATGCTCCATATCGACAAACAGATGCTTAATGCGCGAGCGCGGGAATCAGTGCGGCGCAGTCACTAGTCGTTCGAATCGTCTTGAAACGCTCAAGCAGCGCTGTTGCCGCTTTGCCAAACACCGGCTCGACGAGGCCAAGGAACTTGACGTTCATGTCGGGCCAATGCATTGGATTCTCCGGGTTGCCGAGGGCAAAAGCGGTTTCGGCGGCGACGGAAGTGCCATCCTCGAGGCGTACGGCAATGGCCGCGGCTGTTTCCTTCAGGCTGGTGTCCGCATTCAATTCGACGCGCGAGCAAAGCCGCGCCAGCAGGGGATCTTCGAGCCGTGCGGCACAGAAGTCGGCTGCGGAAGCGGTATGTCCGGCAAGGCCAAGCGAAATGCAGAACGCAAGACTGAATTTTCCTTCCAGCGGGGTCGCTGGCTTGGTCTTGCCCGCGAGCTGAATCGCCAGCGGATGCACGCGTGCTTGAATGTCGGAAATCTTCTTTCCATCGAGGCGGCTGTGTATAGCGCGAGCGCAATCGACCGAGGCGTGGGTGAGCAAGCACGACGCATAGGGTTTGAAAGTGTTTTGCAGGATCTGCCAGTCCGCGCGTTCGACGGACTCGAAAGCGAGAGACCGATCCTGCAGCAAGGCTTTAGCAAGCCCTTCCGGATCGTCGAATGCGGTGTGCGATGCTGTGAAACCCGCGCGCGCGAGCTGTACGGCGATAACCGCGTTCATTGCGGCTTTTCCGGCATGAAACGGCTTCGCCATCGTTCCGAACGAAATCGTCAGGCCCCCGGCTTGCGTCGCAGCCAACCCCATCGCATTGGCGATCTGATCTTTATCCAGGCGGAGCATCGCGCACCCCGCAGCGGTCGCCGCGATGGACCCGATTATCGCGGTGGCGTGAATGCGCCGTTCGAGCAGCGCTGGTCCTATCTTGTTGCCAAGCCGCGCTCCGATCTCGAAGCCGGTGATGAATGCCCGCAGGACATCGGAGGATACCTGTTGCGGCACGAATGCCAGAGCAAGAATCGCGGCCCAAGTCGGCCCGCTGATATGCGTAAGCGATGCCACATGCGTGTCATCGAAATCGAGCGTATGCGCCAGCGTCCCGTTGATGAGCGCAGCGATGGGCAGGCTGGCGCGCCCTCCCGACACTACCGGAGCCGGTCCCTCGTCGCGCATCGCGTCCGCCACAATAGCGCCGGGTCGTTCGCCGGTCGCGCCCAACGCGACGCCACACCAGTCGACCAGGCACATGCGTGCTGCTTCGATGACGTCCTCCGGGACGTTACCGGTCTGCGCGGCAGCGATGAAGTCAACGACGCTTTTGCCGATGGGGGTTGCGACGGCGGGCATTTATATCGTTCCGGAGGCCGCCAGCATCCGAACGTCGTTTTCGGTCAACCCGAAACTCGTCAGAACCTCCACATTGTCCGCGCCCATGCCCGGCGCGGGTTGGCGTACGTCGCGCACGAGTCCCGACCGATGCAGCGGGTTGCGCAATTCCGTCATCGTCCCTTCGTTCGGATGGGGCACCTGCCGAACGAGTCCGCGCACCTGCGCATGCGGTGATGCAACTGCCTCGTCGGGCGTCAGCACCGGTACGACAGGGATGTCGCGCTCGGCCATGGCACGGGCGATCACGTCGCGGTTGTTCGCGCTGCAATAGCCGGCGATCGCGTCGCGGAACTGCGCGTTCAAGGCGCCATGAGAACTCAACCGTGCGGACGGATCCTCGGGACCGGAGGCGAGGTCAGGCCGGCCAATGACATCGCAGAATTTCTTCCAGTAGCGGCCCTCCAGCAGCGAGACTGCGACGGTCTTCCCGTCCTGGGTCGGATAGAGAGCGTAGCGTGGATTGCCGCCCCATACTTCCATTCGCGGTTCGCCGCTCGCACCGGCGGCACGAGCAAGCGCGCTCGCGAGCCCGATCTGGCCGAGCTGAAACATGCTGTCGTACATGGCGATATCAAGCGCGGCGCCGATACCGTCGCGGTCGCGGCGGCGCAGCGCAGCGAGAATGGCGACAGAGGCCATCAGGCCGGCGGCATAGTCTGCTGTCTGAAAGCCGGGCATCTGCGGTGTGTGATCGGCCGGCGCGAGCAAGCCGGTCGCTGCCTGAACCACGAGGTCATGTCCCGGAATGGGGGACAGCGGACCGGTCTGGCCATACCCGGAAATCGAACAATGAATAAGCTTCGCATTGATCTTCAACGCGGAGGCGGCATCGATCCCATGCCTTGCTGCCACCGATGCACTGAAGGATTCCATCATGACGTCGCTTCGGGCGATCAGTGTTTGAACGAGAGCTTTCGCGCCGGGCGCATTCAGGTCGATCGTGAGGCCTTTCTTGCCGCCGTTGACGCTCAGAAAATAGACGCTTTCCTCCGTATAGCGCGGCGGGTTGTGGCGGCTCGGATCTCCGACGCCACGCTGCTCGACCTTGATGACGTCCGCGCCGAGATCCGACAGCATCTGCGAGCACCAGGGTCCGGGCAGCAGGCGTGTCCAGTCGAGCACGCGGACGCCCGCGAGCGGTAGCGCAGCACTGTCTTGACGGCTTGGCATGTCGCCTTAACGGCCTTTGAAGGCCGGCTTGCGTTTTTCGAGGAAAGCCGAGATGCCCTCCTGCTTGTCTTCGGTTCCGTAGATGGTCGTCACAAGAAGCGTCTCGAACTCGAGGCCGGAGGCGAGATCCATCTGCATGCCGCGATGCGTGGCGCGTTTTACCAGCGCGAGGCTCAGAGGCGCCCGCGTCGCATAGAGGGCAACCATGCGCTTCGCTTCGGAAAGAGCGCCGCCGCTTTCGGTCAGCTTGTTGATGAGGCCCATGCGATAAGCTTCTTCGGCCGAGATAGGATCGGCGGCAAACAGGATCTCCAGCGCGTAGGCGGTACCGACGATGCGTGGCAAACGTTGTGTTCCGCCCGCGCCGGCAACGGTGCCGATACGCGCTGACGTAATGGCGTAAGTCGAACCCTTGGCTCCGACCCGAATATCGCAAGCGAGCACCAGCTCGCAGCCGCCGGTCATGCAGAAGCCTTCGATTGCGGCGATGACGGGCTTTTTCGACATTTCCAGCGCGTCGCAGACACGGTGCCAGTGGCGGAAGTAGTCGAGACCCTGCTCGGCGGTCTTGACCTGCAGCGCCTCATTCAGATCGGCGCCCGCGGCAAAATATTCGTTGCCGCCGGTGATAATGACGCCGCGGATGCTGCCGTCGCCGTCGATCGCCGCCATTGCGGCGATCAACTCGTTCATGAGTTCGATGCTGATCGCGTTGCGCCGGTCAGGACGGTTGAGCGTAATCACGCAAGCAGGCCCGTCTATTTCGACGCGGATCGTTTTGTACTGAGTCACGTTGCGATTCTCCTGAGCCCGCACTTTGTCGCCGGTCCGGCCCAGTGGTTGCGTGGCGGTAGGGCATTATTCCTCACGCGTCGCCAAGTGAAAGAGCGCAATTTGACGGCTCGGGGACAACGGCGTTAATCTACCGAATGAAACTAGGTTCGTCTAGCGAAATCGAGACGTTCCCTGGTCCGGGCTAAGAAATGAGCGATCCGGGCGCACGGTCCGGGTAAGCTGCTGCGTTGAAAGGCGAGGAACCTGATGGATCTGTTCGAAAAAGGCCGTGTTGCATTGATCACGGGAGGCGCCCGCGGCATCGGATATGCGGTGGCCCGCAATCTGTCGCGTGAGGGGGTGAAGGTCGCGCTAGTTGACATCAACGGCGACCTCGTGCGCGCGTCCGCGAAAAAGCTCGGTGAGGAGACCGGAAATGCGGCGGTTGGCATCGCCGCCGACATTTCCTCGGAACAGGAGGTTGCACGGATGGTCCGTGAGGCAACCGATCAATTCGGCAGGATTGATTTGTTCCTCAACAGCGCGGCTATCCTAGCCGATAATACGTTTCTCGAATCCAAGCCGGCTGAATGGGAGCGGATGCTGAAGATCTGCCTCCATGGCCCGATGCTGTGTCTGCATGCGATCCTGCCGGGCATGATCGAACGCAAGTATGGCCGTGTCGTCTGCATGGCGTCGGATTCGGCGCGGGTCGGTCAGGCGCGGCTGTCGTACTACGCCGCGGCGAAAGGCGGCGTGATTGCGCTATGCAAGTCGGTGGCTCAGGAGGTTGGCCGTTCCGGTATCACGCTGAATGTCGTGTCGCCCGGCGCGACGAATACCGAATTGCGCCAGGAGCGTGAAGCCTCGCTGCTGAGGTCGATGGGCGAGGAGAAATACCAGAAGCGTGTCCAGACGGTTCTGCGGATGTATCCGACCGGCCGCATCGGCGAGCCGGATGATAGTGCCGCGATGATTGCGTTTCTTCTGAGTGACAGGGCTGGTTGGGTGACCGGACAGGTGGTCAGCGTCAACGGCGGCTATTTGATGATGTGATCGCCATGAATTTCGAACGTACAGAAGATCAGGTTTTGCTGGTGGAATCTGCTCGACGGATGGTGTCGGCCGATATCCAGCCCATTCTCGATGCCAGCGATGCAGACAAGCCGCTGAGCAAGGCGGATATGCTGCGCATTTTTTCCGTTTTTGCGCGGGAAGGTTTGACCGCTCCCCGTCTTCCGCTCGAGGCCGGCGGATCGGGCATGGCCATGCTCGATTACGGTATGGTTTACGAGCAATTGCCGCCCGTTGTCGCCATTGCGCTGCTGTCTCATGAAGTCAGCACGACGCGAATTTTCGCGGAAAGCACCGACGAACAGCGCGAGCGTCTGCTGCCGGATCTGATCGCCGGACGCAGAATCTGCTGCACCGGCTCGACGGAGCCCGATACGGGATCTGACCCGCGCGGCATCAAAACGCGTGTGGAGGAAAAGGCGGGCAAGCTGGTGGTCAACGGACGCAAGATGTGGATCACCAACGGCAGCATCAGTGATCTGGCGGTGGTGACGTGCGTCGGCGCCGAAGGAGCAGGTGCCAAGAGCGCCATGCGGCGCATTGCTGTCGAGCGGTCCGAGTCGCCCTACGAAGCGCTCGAAATCCCGACGATCGGCTTGCGGCAGGGCCATTTGTCCGAACTCCTGTTCGACGACTGTACGGTTCCGATGGAGAACGCGCTGGGCGAAACGGGCGATGCCGCGCGCGTATTGACGCTCACATGGAACATCAACCGGCCGCTGATGGGCTTGAGCGCCGTTTATTTGGCGCAGCGCGCCCTTGACGCGGCGATCGAATATGCGGGCGTGCGAAAGCAGTTCGGCCGGTTGATCGGCAGCACGCAGCTTGTTCAAGAGCGTCTGGCGGACATCGCGACGGCTGTCGAGACCAGCCGCCTCATCTGCTATCGCGCGCTGGCGGAATCCGATCGAGGCGGTCGGAGCAACGGTCTGTCGGCGATGGCAAAACGCTACGCGACGAATGCCTGTCTTGAGGCGGTGTCGCTGGCGATGGGGCTGCATGGAGCGATGGGGACCAGCCGTGAACTGCGCCTGGAGCAGCTTTATCGCGACGCGCGCATGTTGCTGGTGCCGGATGGCACCAACGAAATCCTCGCGCTGATGATCGGCCGGGAACTGACGGGATTCGACGCATTTCGCGCGCCGAAGGCCGGTTGATCAGGATTCGGTGCGGCGAAAATCTTCGTTCGCCGCACCCAGGGCGCCGATCGGATTCAACGGATAGTCTCGCATGCGCGACAGCCGGAACGGCGGTTCGAGCAGCGGCCAGCGGCGTTCACCGGCCTGCACCATGCGGATAAAGCCGTTGTCGCGTTGATCCGAAACGCCGATTTCGTCGACGCTGCGAACGGGGGCGGCGGCCAGATCGTGCTTGAACAGCGCAGCGACGGTTTCATCGCGCGTGGATGCTTTGGGATCGATACCTGCCGATTGGAGCGTGTACGTTGTTTTATCGGTTGTGGCTAGCACGGCGACGTAGCCGTCCTTGCAGGCGAGCGTCGTGTGCGGGTGTCGGTTCCCGGTCATCCATGCGTTTTGGGTTGCCCATATGCCGACATCCTGCATCGCGAGATCGATGAAGGCGCCGATGCCCGTGCGGTCGCGCTGCTCAAGCATTGCCAGGATGCAGAACAGGCTCGTGGTGCCGCCGAGCGTATCGGCAATCGAAATGCCGATTTTAGTCGGTACGCCCTCCGCGCGGGTCAGGTCCATGAGCCCGCACATCGCTTGAATGACGGTATCGAAGGCGGGACGCCCAGGGTAAATCGAATCCGCGCCGTAACCGGAGATGGCGGAATAGACAAGTCGGGGGTTGATCTTCTTGAGTTCCTCGTAGGAAAAACCAAGACGCGCGAGCGAGCCGGGTTTCAGATTCTCAACCAAGACATCGGATTTTTTTATCAGTTCCACGAACAGCGCGCGATCGTCGGGCCGGCGCAGATCAGCGGCAAGGCTGCGCTTGTTCGCATTGTTCATTGTAAAGAAATAGCTCTCACCGTTCAGGTGAGGCGGCCATGCGCGCGATGATTCACCGGTGAGGGGCTCGATCTTCAAAACATCGGCACCGAGCGTCGCCAACTGCTTCGCAGCAAGCGGCGCGGTCGTGTACTGCCCGATTTCAAGTACGCGAAGGCCGGCGAGAGGGCGTATCTGCGTGTTCTTCGTCGGTGCGGCCTGCGTGGGCTTTTCCTGCATGCCGCGCACAAAATCGCGGCCGGAGTTCCGCGCTGGAATTGCCGACGGGGTACGACCGAGTTTAAGCGGCGGCGCCGCTACGGCCACGCGTGTGTTTGTTTCAGGATCGAGCAAATGCCGCACCGTGCTGCGATGCTTTACGTTGGCGTTTTCACCGAGTTCCTCGACCGGAACGATCGGGCCAGCGGCGATACCCGCGCTACCGAGCGCGGTGACAGCTTCATAAACCGATTTCGTTCCGACCCATGCCTGGACTACGGCGTCCGTCGTATCGATGTGCTTGATGCGGCCTGCCAACGTCGCCAGATCGCCGGTATCCGCGAGCGCGCCCCGGCCCATGAGATTGCAAAGCCGCCGCCACTGGTCATCGTTGGCGGAGCACAGGAGGAGCCATCCGTCGGTGGCCTGATAGGCATTCCATGGCGCGCACATCGGATGGCGGTTGCCGCCGCGTGACGGCATCTTGCCGCTGAAGTGGAAGGGTAGAAATGTCACCAGCCCGTTGACGCCGGTGCCATAAAGGCTCGATCCGACGTGCTGGCCGCCACCATGCATTCGCCTGACCCGCAGCGCGGCGACCACCGCCGCTGCTGCGTAAATGCCTGCGCCGAGTTCCAGGATGGCTGCATCCGACAGCGTCGGCATGCCGTCCGCAGTCCCGGTCACGATGCCGATGCCCGACAAAGCCTGTATCAGCTTGTCGTCCATTCTGTCGGCATGCGGAACGTTGTCCGGGAAGGCCGCCACATCGCAGACAATCGCATCCTTGCTGATGTGACCGGCATAGTCAGGAGCACCGGGAATATCACTCGAGATGATCACGACATCGGCAGCCGCAAGAGCCGTGTGCAGGAGCTTCTGATCCTCATCCGAACCGGGCCGCACGACCAGGCTTTGCTTGCCGGCCATTGAAATGGCGCGGGTTAGGTGCTTGCCGGTTCGTATAGGCTCAGCGGGCTCGATCGCGATGACGGTGGCGCCCACCGAGGCGAGTAAAGACCCGCACGCCGCGGCGCCCAGACGATCGCCCAATTCGACGACAACAAGGTCTTCGAAGGGCAGGGATTGTGCGGAAGAAGCCATCACGCCGCGTTCCATCTGATAAAAACGGTTTTACTAGACGAAAATAGAGCGCGATTGCTGCATGTCTAGCGAAACTTTTTTTGCGTTGCAGCAAAGCGAAGATCGGTCCGCTCTCGTCGGAAATTGCGGACACAGGTCCACGCCCCGAATCTCGTCAGGGCTTGAATCCGGTCAGTGTGATGATGGCGGACATGCCGGTGTGGTCCGAACCTTCGCTCATTTCGACCTCGGATTCGGTGATGACGAGTTGGTGAAAATCTCCAAACACGTCCGTCAGCAATCCCCTTGTATAAAACCGCTCGAACACTTTCGGGCCGCCGGTACCATAATCCAGTTGCTTGGGCGTATAGCCTGCAAGGATCAGGAGCCCGCCATGCTTCAAGGCGTGTTTGAGATTGTCCCACCTCGCCTGCCTTTGGTCGGGATCGCTGAATTGTGTGAAAATATCGACGGCGACATCGAACGTTTCAGGTGAGGCTGTCCAATTATGGAGGTCTGCCTGTATCAATGTGACGTTGACGCCGTGGTTGCGTGCCAGAGCGCGTGCTTTTTGCTGACCTGTCGGTGAAAAATCGACCGATGTGACTGTCAAGCCCTTACGGGAGAGCCACACCCCATTTCGCCCTTCACCATCGGCGACCGCCAATGCCGTGCCGTGGTCGGGAAGCATGCTTTCGCACGAGGCGAGAAACGCATTCGGTTCTTCCCCGAATATATATCGAGGAGCATCGTATCGGCGCTCCCAGCGTTCGTACTCGCTCATTTCACCATCCTTGTTCGCGAAGTTAGCGCAGAGTGCCGGAAATTTCGTGATGCTGTTGTCGACGGCAACACATTCCATCCCCTTGAGCCGCGCGACAAGCTGTTACGTGATGGCGTCTGTTGGCGGCGCGACCGAAGTGAAACGACTCTTGGCCTAATCGTTCCATCTGATGGACCGCCCTGATGTCGAGGTCCGATGTTCCTTGACGGTAGGGCGCCCCTGCAATGGTGTGCGATACGATTACGCAATGGCGAGGGGAGGTTCATGCGGCTCAAAGGAAAAACGGCGATCGTTTCCGGTGCGGCGCGAAATATCGGTAAAGCGATCGCGACGACCTACGCGCGGGAAGGTGCCAATCTTGTCCTGGTGGCCCGCGAAATGGGCTCTGCTCTGACCGAGACTGCGAAAGAGTGCGAAGCGTTTGGGGTCAAGGTTTTGCCCGTGCTGGCCGATGTAGGGAAGCATGAGAATGTAGAGAAGGTCGTGGCTCAGGGCCTTGACGCGTTCGGTGGCGTCGACATTCTTGCCTGTGTCGCGGCGCTTCGTCCGCACAAGCCGTTCTGGGAAATAAGCTACGAAGAATGGCACAATGTTTTTGCAGTCAATCTGCATTCGACGTTTTACTTCGCGAAGGCTCTTGCGCCGAGCATGATCAAACGACGCGCCACGGGCAGCATCGTGGCGCTCGGCGGTCTCGCGTCAATGACCGGTCAACCGCTGCGCGCGCATGTGGTCGCTTCGAAGACCGGCCTTTATGGATTGATCAAATCGCTGGCGCTGGAATTAGGCCCCTATGGAATCCGCGCAAACCTGATTGCGGTCGGCCATATCGATACGGCCAGACGAAATCCCGAATGGTATCCGGAAGGCGGCGGTGTTCCTTACATGGGCGAGAAGGGCGCTGGAAGCGATGGTTCTGCGCTCGGTACGGCAGGCGGCGGAACACCGCTCGGTCGTTTGGGCAACTCGCAAGAAGTCGCAAACGTCGCGCTGTTTCTGGCGTCCGATGAATCGTCCTATGTGACCGGTGACCGCATCATCTGTGCGGGTGGTCGGTACATGTAGGCGCCGAATGGCGCGCTTGCCGACAGATGCCGCCGCGGCGGGAAAAATCCGAGCAATAGGTTGATCGGCGATGGCGGATGATGTGTTGCGAGCTGCTTCGCTCCGAAAGATAGCGAATTCGAGACTGTCTCCCAGGATCATCATTCGTATTGTGGCGCTGTCAGCGATCTGCATCGCGACAGTGTCGGCCGTGTTCGGCGTCCAACCCGGATTGTGGCAGCCGGCTGCGATCGCAATCGCAACGACCCTGCTATGGGCGACGGGAGCATTGCCAGAAGACCAGACGGCGCTGATATTTTTTTCCGCTGCAAGTCTTTCGGGAACAGGCAGCCCGGATGTCGTCTTTTCCGGTTTTACAACAGGCGCTCTCTGGCTGGTTTTCGGCGGTCTGGTCATCGGAGCAGCGGTCCGCCGTACCGGTCTCGATCGCGCGATCGCGGTGCCGGTCATTGCGAGAGTTAAAGGCACTTACACGCAGGCCGTACTTGCAATCACCCTGTTGTCGTTGATTTTAAGCTTTCTTGTCCCATCCAGCATGACGCGGGTCATCCTCATGACGCCCGTCGTTCTGGCCATTTGCGATGCGTTGGGCATGCCGGCCGGCCGCGGGCGTCACGGGCTCGTCGTTACAGCGGTGCTGATGAACTACTATTTCGGCACCGGCATCCTTCCGGCAAATGTTCCGAATATGGCTCTCGTCGGTAGCCTGGAAAAGAACCTGCATGTCCATCTGCAGTACGCGAGCTACTTTCTCACTTATTTTCCCGCGCTGTCGCTGCTCAAGGCGGCGATTGCCGTGGTTCTGGTTTCCTTTGCCTACAGAACGCCTATCGTGCCAATTCCGCGCGATACCGCGAAAGCGGTGGTCGATCCACCGGGTCGAAACTTTGTTGCGCTCGTGCTCGCGGTCGCGTTAGCGCTGTGGATCACCGACTTCGCGCACGGCATTTCGCCAGCCTGGATTGCGCTAACGGTCGCGATCATCTTCATGTTCCCGGGCATCGATATCGTGCCGGTTTCGCAGTTCAGCGCGCTGGTCAACATGCGGCCTCTGTTCTTTGTCGCCGGAATCCTCGGGCTTGGAAATTTCATCGCCGTTTCCGGCTTGGGTTCCGCGGCAGCCGTCCACCTCGCATCGCTGGTCGGATTGAGCGCCGACGGGAGTCTCAGGGAGGCTGCCCTTCTCACCGGTATCGCCTCTGCAATGGGATTGCTCGCGACCCACGGAGGAATGGCTGCGTTGTTGCCTTCGCTGGCGCAAGACCTGGCCCGTTTGTCAGGGCTGCCGATCGACATCGTGGTCGGTACGATCGTCATGGGATACTCGATGCTGCTGCTCCCGTATCAGGTGCCGCCGACGGTGGTCGGCTTTCAGATGGCGAACGTGCCGCATCGTGCGGCCGCGGTTTCGGTGCTGTGGATCGGTCTGGTGACTTCGCTTGTTGCCGTACCGTCGCAATTCCTGTGGTGGCGCCTGATCGGTTTTCACTGAGTGATCCATAATTCACTGTGTGAAACCTCCTAAACAACCTCGTTTCATTTTTCCAATATGCTTGTCAAAAAATGAAACGAAGGTTTGACAGCGTTTTTAGCGGTCTTCAATCTCGCCCCAACAACAATAATCGCGTTGATTGTCGGGACGGAAGCGCATGGCGTTGCTTGATCTGCCTACGGAACATCGTGGAATTATCGTCGTCGGCACCGGGCTGGCCGGATTGTCCGCCGCCTTGGCCGCGAAGGAAGCGGGAGCGGATGTTCTCGTTATCGACAAGGCGCCGGAAACCAGCATGGGGGGGAATACCCGCTTTTCCGGTGGTGCCTTACGCACGCCTTCCAAAGATGTGAGCGCGGCCGACCTGGTTGCCGAACTGATGCAGATGAGCAGCGGTCGGGCTAATCCGCGCATCGCCAAGGTACTCTACGACGAGGCGGAAAGCGGTGTGCAGTGGCTGCGCGACCGCGGTGTCACCATTCTCAAGTCCGATGAGGAGCGGCCGGATTTTCGCGGAAGCAAGATGCCATGGCACGCCAAGGGCAATGGTTATGGTCTGGTGGCCTCGCTCTTTCCCAATCTCGCGAAGCAAAACATCGAAGTTCGCTTCGAGGCGAAGGCGCTCGATCTCATCACCGCGGAAAGCGGTGCTGTCGTTGGTATTCGCATTCGTCACCAAGGCCGCGAAGTTGTGTTGATGGGAACCGTCATTCTGGCTTGCGGAAATTTCCAAGCCAATGTGGAGATGCGGACCCGATATCTGGGGCAGGGCGCGGATGGGTTGATCGTGCGCGGCTCGCGATACAATACCGGTGACGGTCTGCGCATGGCGATGAATGCCGGCGCGCAAAGTACCGGAAACTGGGGTGATTTCCACTCCGCGGTTCTCGATGCGCGCTCGTCCCCGGTCGAAGCCGGCGAAACCAACATCAACACCTATCCGCACACGGTGATGGTGAATCTCGAGGGCAGGCGATTTGTCGACGAGGGCGCTGACTTCTTCGACACGACCTATGTGACTTACGGGAAGGCGGTGCTCGCTCAGCCGGGTGGGCGCGCCTTCTGTCTGTTCGATGCCAAAGCCGCGGAGCGCGGCCTCGTTTATGGTTTGCGCGACGATTTCGAACCGATTCAGGCGGGCTCGTTGAGCCGCCTCGCCGGCGCCTTGGGAATCGACGCAACGGCACTTGAAAAGACGATCACCGAATTCAATGCGGCGATCGGGCCTGGCGAATTCGATCCCGACAGGCGGGATGGAAAATCGACGGTCGGACTGGTTCCGCCGAAATCGAATTGGGCGCTGCCGCTCGATACGCCTCCGTATTTTGCATTGCCGGTGACCGGCGGTGTCACATTCGCGCTCGGTGGGCTGAAGACCGACGAGTGGGGCCGCGTTTTCGATACTGAAGAACGTCTGATGCCCGGCCTTTATGCTGCCGGCGAGATCATGGGCGGCGTCTTCTATCAAAAATATCCCGGTGGCGCTTCGCTTGTGCGGTCCGTTGTGTTCGGACGGATCGCGGGACGGCATGCCGCCGGTACGTTGAAAAGTATCGCTAACAAACCGCTGACAAAGGTCGGCACATAAACGTCAGGGAGGATCTCATGAGGACCATCACGAACACGAGAAAGGCAGCAGGTCATTTCAAGATTGCCGCCGCTGCGTTGACGTTGACGATCGCTGCGCTACCGAGTGGGCTGTTGACCACCGCCGCCTTCGCTCAAACCGGGTCGGTCCGTGTCGCCATCACCTCGAAGAGCCTGATTTACGCGCCGCTCTATGTCGCTTTGCGCAAGGGCATGTTCGACCAACGTGGTCTCAAGGTTGATATTCTCGACGCCGGCGGCGGCACCAAGGTTGCCGCGGGCATGGCTGGCGGCAGCATCACCGCGGCGATGATGGCGATCGATCATGTGTTCGCCGGCACCACGCGAGACCAGAAGTGGGTGATGTTTGGTCAATTGATGAACAAGGAGCCGTATTCCTTCGCGATGCGTAAAGACCTCGCGGAAAAGAAGGGGATCACGGCATCGTCGCCCTATGCGGACCGGCTCAAGGCGCTGGAGGGCACGACGATCGCGGTGTCGACGCTCGGCAGCGGGACTCAGCTCGGTCTGGGTTCGGCGATGGCTTCTGCCGGTGTTCCGCCCGAGAAATCAAAGTGGATTCCGATCGGCGACCCGATCGCGATCCTGACGGCTCTCGAGCACAAGCAGGTCGATGTTGCCGGCCGTGCGCCGGGCCCGGCTGAAATGGCGGTAGATCGCGGGGTCGGCGTCATGGTGGTCGATTTCTCGAAGGACCAGACCGGCAAGCTTTACCCGACAATCGTGATGGCCACGACGGCGGCGCAGCTCAAGGACCGTGCGGAGGATCTGCGCAAGCTCACGCTGGCGTTGCGCGATGCCATGACATTCACGCGGCAGCATCCGGATGAAGCCGCCAGCGCCATTCGTCAGGATTTCAAGTTCATGGACGACAAAGCGTTCAAGGACGGCCTCGCGTTCGATTTGCGGGCGCTGCCTGAGGATATCCTTATTTCCAAGGATGAATTCGGCGCCGCCGTGGCTCACAACAACAGCCCGTACCTGCTCCAGCAGAGACGTGGCGTGAAGGTGTCCGACAACTACGATGAAGCTGTCGACGTAAAGCTCGGCGCGAAATAACCCGATCGTCAAACCAGAGAAGCGCCGACAATGCTGAATTTCAACGACGTTTCGGTTGAATTCGAGACGACCCAGAGCAAGATTGTGGCTGTCGATCATGTGACATTGGATATCCAGAAGCAGAATTTCGTCTGCTTCGTGGGTCCAAGCGGCTGCGGGAAGACGACGCTCCTGAACGCGGCCGCGGGTCTCGTGATGCCTTCGACGGGAACGATCCGGTATGACGGTCAGCTTCGCAAGGGCTTCAATAAGGACATCGGGTACGTCACGCAGACCGAGACTCTGTTTCCGTGGCGCACCGCCGCGGAAAATGTAGGCCTCGCGCTGGAACTGCAGAATCTGCCTCGCTCCGAAATCAACGAGCGTGTCGACCGCTATATGTCGCTTGTCGGGCTTCGGAATTTTCAGGATCACTATCCGCGCCAGCTCTCGGGCGGCATGCGCAGACGCGCGGCACTGGCGCGGACGTGGATCTACGAACCCGAAACGGTGCTGATGGATGAGCCGTTCGGCGCTCTTGACGAGCAGCTCAAGTTGTCGATGCAGAAGCAACTGCTCGATCTGTGGGAGCGTAATCGATCGACGATCGTTTTTGTGACCCACGATCTGGCAGAGGCTGTGACACTTGCCGATCAGGTCGTTGTATTCACGTCGAGGCCGGCCCGTATCAAAGCGGTAAAGACAATAGATCTGCCGCGTCCGCGGGATCCTTACCGCATCCACTTCTCGAAGGAGGTGCAATCGATCTGCGCCGAATTGTGGGAATTGCTTGAAGACGAGTTGCGGGAGACGGTGCAATGAACAACGGCAACGCGGCTTCGGAGTCCGCAGTTTTCGATTCGGAGCGATCCAAGCCCGTTCGCGAGAGACCGCTTTTGTCTCCGGCGGTCGTCGTCAATCTGTTACGGGTCGGTTTCTTCGTCGCTTCGATCCTGCTCTGGCAGTATGTGCTGTCGCCAGCCCTCGATCCATTCTATATAAGCAGCCCGTCGCGGATCGCCGTACGCCTCTACGAGTGGGCGACTGATGGCGTCCTGCTGCCCGATTTCATCTATACGATGGAATCGACGTTTATCGGCTATGCGTTCGGTTGCGGGGCTGGTGTGGCCTGCGGCTTTCTCGTTGGCCGCATCAAGCTGCTTGGCGATGTGCTTGACCCGTTCTTCGACGCTCTGAACAGCTTGCCGCGTGTTGCGCTCGGTCCGCTGTTCACCTTGTGGCTCGGCATCGATCTCGCGCCAAAGGTGCTGATGGTCGCGAGTCTGGTTTTCTTCGTGGTCATGTCAAACACGCGCGCCGGCGTCCGGGATGTCAACCCCGACTATGTGAATGTGCTGCGCATCATGGGAGCCGACGAGAAGACAATTCTCTGGAAGGTCGTTCTGCCGTCTGCGGCGGTATGGATTTATGCGAGTTTGCAGGTCGCGTTACCGTGGGCGCTTATCGGCGCGGTCATCGGTGAAATGATCGCATCGGATCGAGGCATGGGCTACCAGATTCTTCACGCCGGTGGCGTGCTTGATTCGACAGGCATCTTTGCGGGTCTCGTGATCCTTATGATCGTCGGCTTGGCGCTCACCCACCTTATTCGACTGCTTGAGCAGTACTCCCAGCGTTGGCGTCCTCAAGGGAGATAACGTCCGTGCGCATTGCAGTGCTGATGAAGTACGTCCTCGATCCGGATGTTCTGGCGCGCGACTTCACCGTCGATCCGGTCACGGGAACGCCATCTTCGACGTTTCCCAGCTATCAGTTCGATCCCTACGATCGGATCGCACTTGAGGTCGCGCTCAATGCGCGTGTCACCTGTCCGGCCGGAACGAAAGTCACTTCTGTGTGCGTCGGACCGGATGCCGCGGAGGACCGGCTCCGTGAAACGCTTGCCGTCAAGTGCGACGAAGGAATCCTCATCGAGACGCGAAGCCCGGCGATCAGCGATTTCGACAGAGCTTGCGAGGCAGCGAAGTGGCTCGCGGATCAAGGCGATGTCTCTATCGTTTTGTGTGGCCGCCTCACGGCCGACAGCGACACCGGCGAAGTCGGGCCGGTCGTGGCAGAACGTCTCGGGTGGCCGATGATCTCCAACGTTGTCGCCGTGGAGATGCGTGATGGTCAATTGGTTTGCAAGCGAGAATCTGGCGAGGGCTATGAATGGGTGAAGGTGGCGCTGCCGATCGTCATGACCGCCACCAACGCTCCCAACATCGCTATTCGTAAAGCCAAGCTGCAGGACGTGATGCGTGCGCAACGCGCATCGGTCACGCGATTGCAAGCGTCTCAAACCGAGGGCAGCGGGCGGAAGTTGAACACCGTTCGCGCCTATATCCCCGATGTGACCCGGACATGCCGGTGGATCGAGGGCGATACCGCGGAGGACAAGGCGCGCGAATTGAGCACTGTCTTGCGGGCGCACCTTGGCGCGGCGCGGGCGCCGTCATGATCGGTGCGCCGTCGCGGGCGGTGTCGGCAGGCGCCCGTATTGAACGAATTGAACTCTTCGTCACCGATCTGGCGTCGCGTTTGACGCGACGGATCGCGTCGGGAGATTACGATACCGGCGCCCGGGGAGCGCTTGCTGGAAAGCCGGTTCTTATAAAGATCTATGCCGGTGGCGTCGTGGGCATCGGCCAAATCCGGCCGATTGCACCCAGCCATTTCATGCCCGATACGGTGCAGTCGATCCTGACCGCAATCACCGAGTTCTATGGCCCGCGCCTGATCGGGGTTGAGCTGGCCGACCTGGCGCTGCATTGGGACCTGTTCGACCGTACGCTTCCGCAGAACGCGAATGCGCGCGCTCTGCTGGACATCGCCATGCACGACGCGCTCGGTAAAATCTACGGGGTGCCGGTATACGCATTGCTCGGTGGTCTGTGCCAGCCTGCCATTCCGCTGGAATGGTCCATCGGGATGGCCGACGATATCGCATCCGTTGTGCGCGAAGCGCGGCGGGCAGTCGATGAGTTTCAAGTCCCTGTGCTTTGCGTCAAAGCAGGGGATCCTCGCGGTTGGCGGCATGACGTCAAGGCGTTTCAGGCGGTTCGATCATCCGTCGGCGAAGCCATTCAGGTGGGGATCGATCCGAACTGCGCTTGGACGGTATCCGAAACAAAGTCTGCGCTACAGGCGCTGTCTGCCGACCGGCTGGACTACCTTGAGCAGCCGATCGCGCGGCGAGACATTGCCAGCCTTGCGGAAATTCGTTGCTGCGCAAACGGTGTGCCGTTGATGGCGGACGAAAGCGTCATGTGCGTTGAGGACGCTCTCGATCTCGTCAAATATCGGGCTGTCGATGTGTTCTGCATCAAGTTGTACAAGGTGGGTGGCTTGCGTCGTGCAAAGCAAATCGCTTCGATTGCAGAGGCGTCCGGAATTCGGGTGAATGTCGGAGGCCTTGCCGCTTTCTCACAGTTGGAAGCTGCCGCCGGTGCGCATTTTTACGCCAGCACGCCTGTCCGGCAGATGATGCCGGCCGCAGAATTCATTTTTGGTCTCGGCGTCGCGGGCGATGACGCGCTGTGCAGCGACGAAGCCGGGCGTTTTCGAGTCAGCAACGGCCATGTGGCGCCGCCGGATGGACCTGGGCTCGGCATCGTACTCGACGAATTTGCGCTGCAGAAATTCACCCTCGTGCATGAAAGAATTCAATGAGGCTGCCGTGAAGCTCACACTTGTTGTTCCTCCGGGCGTTGCGGACGTAGACGATGTTGTCGCGCAATTGGCGGCGGCCGCTGCCGGGGTGACGGAATCCGTTTCGGACGTCGATCTTGTCGGCGTTACCGAAGGTCGCGATTTTTGGATTCAGAGGGCGAAGAACGCAGGCTTGGGTCATCTCGTCATGGCTGAGCCTGTCCTTGAAGTGCCCCAGACAGCTGTCGCCGAGAATCTGATAGCGGCTTATCAGCAGATGTGCGCCGCGTCCGACGTGATTATCATGGCCGGGGAAAGCGGCGGCGAGATATTGGCGGCGCGGCTCGCGTACCGTCTCGGCGCGGCATTCGTCGGAAACTGCGTTGCGATCGGACGAAACGCCGGCGTGCTTCAGTATGAGCGTGCCATATGCGGCGGACGGGCCATTGAAGTGGTCGAGCCGGCTGCCCCGAAAATGGTGATCGCGATCGCATCGAAGCGCTTCGCGCGCCAGTCGTTTGCGGTATCCGAGATCGATGTTCGGACCGTGTCACTCGATCCGGTGTCTTCGGCGAGTGAGGATATCCTTTCCAGGGAAGCGGTTTCCGCGGAGTCGTCCCTGCATCTGACACAATCGAAGATTGTCGTGTCCGGGGGACGCGGGCTCGGTCAGCCCGAAGGCTTCGATATTCTGCGCGTCCTGGCGGATCGCCTTGGAGGTGCGATAGGCGCGTCGCGTGCGGCGGTCGATGCAGGCTGGGTTCCGCATTCCATCCAGGTCGGCCAAACCGGCAAGGTCATCGCGCCGGATGTTTACATCGCTGTCGGAATCTCCGGTGCGCCTCAGCACGTTGCAGGAATTACTGGCGCGAAACTGGTCGTGGCGATCAATTCCGACGAGCAAGCACCGATCTTCAACTGGGCGCATGTGGGCCTGGTGGGCGACTACCGGCCGATCATCAAAGCTCTGACGGCGATCATGAATAAAAAACAATGAATCCGATCTAGCTTGCGCCAAGTTCACGCGAGGCACGCTTGCAGGTCTTGCACAGCGCTAACGTCAATTCTTCGAGACGCTCGTCCAATCGTTCGCTGGGTCCGACGATCGCCATGCAATAGCAGGCACCGTTCTTGAGGCGATGGTGAATTGGGGCAACGACCGCTGTTGCTCCGGGTACGCGCTCACCGCGTGCCATATCGTATCCGCGGTGCCGTATTAAATCGATCCGCCGGCGGAGAACCAATTTTCCCACGCGAACCGGTGTCTCGGTCAGAATGTCATCGATCTCGCCATCGGTCATTAGTGACATAAGGGTGCGGCCGATAGCGCCTTGCGGCAGCGGTACCTGTTCGCCGACCATGATCACTCGCATCAAGGGAGCGGATGGCATAATCGCATCGATGCAAACGCGGTTGTTGCCGGAGGCAGTATAAAGCGCCACATTTTCAGTGACCTGGCGCACCAAGTCGGCCATCAACGGGCGCAGAACGGTCTGGATGTTGACGTCCAGTTCGACGAGACTGCTAAGCCGAAGAACTTCAAAGGTGAGAGAGTAAAGCTGCCGGGCATCTCGCATCAGGTAGCCGCCTTTCACCAAAGTGTTGACGAGGCGAAATGCGGTAGCCTTGGAAAGGCCCGTTCGCGCTGCGATGCGCTGCAGGCTTTGTTGTGAGTTTGCGGTATCGAAGGAGTCTAGTACCCGCAATGCTCGTTCGATGGCCCTGATCATGTCTTTGCCGAAATCGCTTGATCTTTTGTCACCGACTTTGCGTAAACTAGCGTAGTGATGCGGTCGGTTGCACGAGAATTCGTGGTGTGCCTGATCCAGTCAGGAAAGGTGATCACATGATCCGCGCTGTGATGAAAGCAAAAGCGATTTTTGACTGCTTTGATCACGATCACACGGCGATGACGCTTGACGAGCTGAGCCGGTATTCAAAGATGCCGAAAGCAACGACCGTGCGGGTCGTGAAAACCATGGAAAGCTGTGGCTTTCTCATTAGGGTGGAATCCCAGTACTGTCTCTCTCCAAAGATTTTTCGGCTGGCCAATCTTGTTCAGAACAATCTTGGGATTGTCGAACTGGCGCACCCCATTCTTCAGCAAGTTGCGCGCCGGGCGAGGGAAACTGTCACTCTCAATACACGATCTCAGTTCGTCAGAATCGTCGCGGACGTGGTGCAAATTCAGGCGCCGTTGATGACTGTCGCGCGCCAGGGTCAGCAGGTCTCGCTACTATATGGTGCGACCGGCCGCATTCTGATGGCTTTTATGGAAGACGCGGAGCGCGCCGAACTGATCAGGCGGTTGCCAAAGGCGGAACGAGCCAAAGCGGAGCAGGATTTGAGCAGGTTCCGGACGCAAGGGTATGCGACCTCGGACGGACAACGGATCAAGGGCCTTTCCAGCGTGGCTGTTCCGATTTTCAGCGGCAATGAGCGCGTCAATTATTGTCTGGCCGTGACCGGCCCGAGCATCCGAATGCACGGGCGCACCCAGGAGCTGATCGATTTGATGCTTGCTGCCGGCTACGAAATTTCCGAAAAGCTGAGGGCGACCGAAGTGAAGTCTATTGATCCGCCATCGCGGCAGGGAAGCGAAAAGACCGGTCGGTCGGGCTCATCTCGTGCCAAGTCGGCCGGTGTGAAGCATCCGCCTCGCGCTGTTTCCCGTCGTGCGAAACCCGGCCATTGAAGCCGTGATACGCCGCATCAACGTGGCGTCGATCCACGCCAAAAGTCCTTTTGGAGCGATTTGACGAAGGCGTTGATCACCGGCGACGCTTCATTGCGGCGGTATACGACTGCGAGATTGGCTTCACGCGGCGCGCCGATCAGGTCACGATAGACCACGCCGGGAATTGAGATGCGGGACAGGGACCCGGAAACCACACCGATGCCGACTCCCGCTGCGACCAGAGTCAGAACAGTGATGGCGTCCGACGCAGTTTGAACGATATTGAGAGGGCGGCTCGTCGCGCTGACGGAGACCAGATTACCCCAGAAACCGGGCTCCATTTCTAGCGGGGCGGCGATCAGCGGCTCCTTGGTAAGGGCTTGTGCGGAGATTTGCTGTCGTTTCGCCAAGGGGTGCCCCGTGGGCAGCACCAGCTTGAAAGGCTCGCTGTCGATAACAAAGCCTGCCAAGCCGGATGGATACCGTCGGGGCATTCGCATCACGCCGACATCAAGTGAGCCGTCGACAATCGCCTTGAACTGAGGCGAAGTCTCGATATGGCGAATATGTACTGTAACTTCGGGGTGCGTTTCTCGAAAATGAATGAGTGCGGCGGAAATCAAGCCGCTGCAGCAGGCGGATAGCGCGTAACCCAGTGTTATCGATCCGGCCTCGCCACGAGCCGCGCGCCGCCCGACCAGCTCGGCTTGTTCCAGCTGTTGAATCGTCGCTTGAGCTTCTCCCAGAAAGCGCCGGCCCACATGAGTCAGCGAGACCACGCTTTTGGTCTTCCTGCGAAAAAGCTGCGCGCCGAGCATGCCCTCCAAAGCGCGGATTGCGTTGCTCAAGGTCGGGACCGAGATGCCGAGCCTGGTCGCAGCACGCGAAAAATGCAGCTCCGAAGCAACCATGAGAAAGTAGCGCAAGTGTCGGATTTCCATGGAGAAAATTTATTAGCTTTAAGCTAACAAAACAAGAGACCCGCATCAGTTGGTTTGTGCCACAGTCGGTTCGCAATCGGTTTCATTCGATGAAACTGATTTTGAATAAAAAGGAACGCGAAGACGTTCCGAAGATGCAGCTCAGTCCTGAAAAGGACGTGCGGAGGAGGAAACAATCATGAGCTTTTGCAAAGCATTGATCGCTGGCGGAATGCTGCTGGCATCGTCATTTGCGCACGCGGCCGACGAAAACTATCCGTCAAAACCGATCACCATTGTCAATCTCTATGCTGCCGGCGGAGGCATAGACGTCGTTGCTCGTGCGGTCGCCCAGAAGCTTTCGGAGAAATGGAAAGTCCCTGTTCTGATCGAGAACAAGCCGGGTGCGGGCGGCACACTGGCTGCGGGCTATGTGGCAAAGCAGCCGGCCGATGGCTATACCTTCTTCGTAACCGACGTCAGCTTTTCGATTGTTCCGAGTATCTATACAAAGCTGAACTACGACCCGCTCAAGGATCTGCAGCCGGTCATTCTTCTGAATACCGTCACTCAGGCTTTCACGATCCGGCCTGGTCTCGGCGTGCGCTCGGTCAAAGAGCTGGTGGCTCTTTCAAAAGCGGAGCCCGGGAAGCTGACTTACGCTTCCGCGGGTACGGGCTCGCTTCCCCATCTCGGGGCCGAGATGTTCAAGAAGGCCACCGGCGCGGACATTCTTCAGATTCCTTATCGCGGCTCCATTCCAGCCTTTACGGATCTGCTGGCTGGCCGGGTCGACATGTACATTGGAGCGCTGGCAACCCCGCTCGAGCAAATTAAAACCGGGAAGCTGATGGCGATCGCGGTCATGCAGCAGCATCGTTCGGCCTTGGTGCCGGATGTGCCTTCGATTGCGGAGCTTGGATATCCGGAACTCGATTTCGCCGCGTACTACGGAATACTTGCACCAAGTGGCGTTCCGAAGCCCGTCCTCGACAAGTTCGTGTCCGCCGTCCAGGACATTCTAAAAACGCCCGACCTGCAAAAGCTCATGGAGTTGCAGGGCAACGAGGCGGTGGGCGACGGTCCCGAAAAATTTAAGACCTTCCTGAGCAAAAGCACCGAAAGATGGCACCGCGCGTTCCAGATGTCCGGCGCCGCGCCCATGTAGGCGCGCGTGTCCGGACGATAGTCAAGAGGCAGTATGAGAACCCACTCAAGCGAGCTATTCGAATTCCTGTCCGAGTTTGGTTCACGGGAAGCGTCGGCCGAACTGCTGCAATCGGCGTCGAACCGATTTATGGATACGTTAGGCTGCGCGCTTTACGGTGGCGGCCAGGAATGGACGCAAATCCTGCTGAAGACGGCGTCGAAGTCTCCTGGGCGTTCGACGGCATTTGGCGCGGATCAGCCTCTGACAGCGGAAGCTGCCGCGCTTTGCAATGGCACCGCGGCGCACGGATTTGAACTCGATGACGTGTTGACCGACGCGCTTGCTCATCCGGGGGCTGTCGTCGTTCCGGCCGTGCTTGCGGTTGCCGAAGAGGAAAAAATCGGCGGAATAAATCTCCTTAAAGCCGTCGTGGTCGGTTACGAAATGATGGGCCGGCTCGGCCGCGCGCTCGGACCGCAGGCAAGCGGTCGCGGCTGGCATCTGACATGTGTTGCCGGGCCAGCGGCGTCGGCGTCGGCCGTCGGTGTGTTGCTCGGCTTCAACGCGGAGCAGCTTTCGAACGCGGTCGGCATCGCTTGCGCATCCGCGGCGGGAAACAAAGCCTTCAGCGTGACTGGAGGCATGGTGAAACGACTTCACGCAGGGCTTGCTTCGCGTGCTGGTGTTCTTGCCGCGAGGCTGGCCGAGGCGGGCTTCACCGGGCCGAGCGGCGCCATTGATGGGCAGTATGGCCTTCTCGATGTGATCTCCGGCGCACAGAAGCGGCCTGAAATGCTCGACGCCGCGCTCGGCGAGCGTTTTGAAGTCGATCGCACGATGATCAAAACTTACGCGTGTTGCGCGGTGCTGCAAACGACCCTGGAGGCGGTGACGAAGCTGCGCCGACTTCACGGTTTTGACGCCAGAGCCGTCAAAACAATGCGGGTTGGCTCGAGCGAGCGGGCCGCGTCGCAAAACAACGAACGCGCACCGGCCGATCTGATGGCGGCGCAATACAGTCTTCCGTTCTGTGCGTCGCTCGCAATGCGAACGGATCCTATCGATCCGCGCGCATTCAGCTTTCAGGCCATTTCTGACCCGAACATCAAGTCATTTATGGACAAGATCGAGATGTACGTCGATGACACGATGCAGGCCGTCTACCCGCGCTCTATGGGAGCCAAAGTCAGCATCGAACTCTCCGACGGACGCGTCATGGAGCAAGCGATTGTCGATGCGCACGGCACCGATGTCGTGCCGTACAGCGATGCTGAACTCGAAGTGAAATTCAAGCGGCTTGCCGGCCTTGCAATCGGGGACATGGCGGCTGAGCGGCTGGTGATCGCGATCGCCGACCTCAAGCGAGGGAAAGGCATCGCTCCGTTGTCGGCAGCGCTGCGCACCGCCTCGGCACCCGCATAGAGAAAATACATATCAGGAGAATGAAATGAACGAAACCCGAATCCTCGGCGAGTGGCTCTCACAGCTGAATCTCAATTCGATGCCGAGTGATGTCCAGAACAGCATGAAGCTGTTCCTGCTGGACAACATCGGATGCATCATCGGTGGTGCCACCGTCCCATGGAGTTCCACTTATTATAACGTCATTCGGAATACGCGGTCGGGGCAGCACGCTACAGTGGCTTTCTTTGGCGACAAGATGTCGCCGGACGATGCCGCGTTTCTGAACAGCACCTTCAACCATGCTAATGAGAGCGATGATACGCATCTCAAGAGTCCGACCCATCCGGGCGGCATCGCGACGCCGGCTTCTTTGGCCCTTGGCGAGTACACCGCGTGTAGCGGTCACGACCTGCTGCTGGCGATGATCGCTGCGTACGAAGTCCAGATTCGCATTTCGTGGGCCTGCTCGCCTTATCTCATTTATCGTGGTCATCATCCGCCGGTTGGCGTCGGGCCGTTCGGTGGCGCGGCGGCCGGCGCCGTTCTCATGAAATTCAATAAGGAAATGGCGACGAATGCGCTGGGTGTTGCTGGCAGCCATTCTGCGGGGTTGATCGAATACACGAAAACCGGCGGATCGGTGAAGCGGATTCACAGTGCGATTGCGGCGCAGGCGGGCGTCCGCGCGGCACTCTTCGCACAAGCCGGCATTACCGGTCCGTACTCGATCCTCGAAGGAGAAAAGGGCTTCTGCAAGACGTTCGCCGGTCCGGACGTCAATATCGGACGTCTGACGGAAGGCTTGGGCACGAAGTACCATCTTCTGGACAACGGTTTGAAGCCGCATAGTTGCTGCCATCTGATCCACGCGCATCTCGATGCGCTCGACGTGGTGCGCTCCAAAGCAGACATCTCACCGGACAACGTGAAGTCGATGAAGGTGGCGAGCAATAGTCCCCAGATCCTGAGCCATATCGGTTCGATTACGGAACCGGAGGATATCCTCGGCGCCCAGTTTAGCTTGCCGTTCAGTCTGGCGATGCGACTGCATCACGGCGGGACCGGCGTTGCTGGCGGCAATGGTTTCTGGGATTACCTTGAAGTCGATATCAAGGACCCCAAGCTGCTGAAGACGGCGCGGACAGTTGAATGTGTCATTGCCGACACCAACAAGTGGAGCGACGTGGACAAAGGTGCCGGGCTGGAGGTCGAGCTTACGGATGGTCGCGTCATCAAGGAAGTCGTTCCGTTCTCGAAAGGACTTCCGGAAAATCCGATGACTCCGGCGGAGGTCAGGGAGAAGTTTGTATCGCTCGTCGAGCAGCCGCTGCCGAAGGGACGCCCGCAGCAGATCATCGAGATGGTCGACAACATTACCGACCTCAAGGACATCAAGAAGCTTATCGACTTGATGATCGTCGAGCGTTCGGTTGCGATGAAGTACGCCGGCTAATCACGGATGATCGCGACGCGCGCCGAGAAATTCCGAAAACTCGGACCCGGTCGCGATGTTCACATCACGGGCGCTACTTTGGCTCGCCAAAGTACAAATTGCCGACTGCCGCAATCGGTTCGCTCGTCTTGTCGCCCTCTCCGCCGATCGCGGAGAGGGCGGCATCACGGGTCGGCTCATGGGCCGGAGAACTGTTGACGCTGCAGGGCCGAAAGGTCGGCGTCTGAAAAGTTGCCGTTTTTGCTCATTCCCGCGCAAGGCGCGGTCAGAAGGAGAAGCCGATGCAGAGGACAAACGGATCCGAGGATGACCGATATACCCGCGGTCTGGCCCGGTTCATCTCGCAGCTCAAATTCGACGACATCCCGCACGATGTTGTCCATCGTGCGAAGCTTCTCATTCTGGACGCGATCGGTTGCGGCTTATACGCGGCGCAAAAGCCGTGGGGCGCGATTCTGTCGGACACATTCTTGTCTCTCGATTCAACGCGCGACTGTGCCGTGTGGGGCACAGACAAGCGCTTGTCGGCGCCGCACGCCGCTTTCGTCAACGGCGCCATGATCCAGGGTTTTGAGATTGATGATATTCATCGGCAAGGGATGGTCCACGTTGGGTGTGTGACTGTTCCGGTTGTTTTGGCGCTGGCTGAAGCACGCGGCCCAATGAGCGGCAGGGATTTCCTGACCGCTGTGATCGCCGGCTACGAGACCACGCCGCGCGTGGGGCAATGTGTCGGGCAGGAGCATCTCGGCAAGGGTTGGCATCCGACGGGTACTGTCGGCACATTTGGCGCCGCGGCGGCAGGCAGCGCCGCGCTTCGCCTTAGCGAAGAGCAGACGGTCCATGCGCTCGGGCTCGCGGGCAGCCAGGCAGCGGGCATCATGGCGGTTCAGTTCGGATCAATGATGAAACGCGGTCACGCCGGACGCGCGTGCCAAAGCGGAATTTATGCGGCGACACTCGCGCAGAACGGGTTTACCGGAATCACCAACGTCTTTGAGAGCCGATTCGGTGGTTTTTGCACGGCTTTCTCCCAAACCGAGGATCGCTTCGACCTGACCGAGCTTACGGCGGGCCTTGGCACAAGTTTCGAGACGATGCGCTACGGATTGAAATTCTATTCCAGCGCCGCAAGCACGCAAACCGCCCTCGATGCGATCCGGAATATCAAAGCCCGGCGCGATTTTAAGCCGGATGAGCTTGATCGCATCGTTGTTCATGGCGGTCAGGTCATGATGGAGCATACGTTCTGGAAGTACGAGCCGAGCGGCATCACCAACGCTCAGTTCAATATGCCGTTTACGATCGCAACGCTGCTGCTGGAGGGCGACGTTTTCATTGATGAGTTCACCGAAGAATCGATCAGGGATCCGCGGCGGATCGCGCTCTCCGAAAAAGTCGAATTTGTTCACGAGCCATCCATTACTGCCATGGGCCCCAAGCATCGCTACATCGCGGAGGTGGAGGTCTATCTGAAGGACGGCACGACGTTATTGGATCGTGTGGAAGCTCAGCGCGGAAGCGAACAGTGCTTTGCTTCGGATGCTCAGGTTTTCGAGAAATTCGAGAAGCTCGCAAGACGCGTCTTGCCGACCGCTCAGGTTTCCAGGGTGCGCGATCTCGTGATGTCTGCCGAGAGCATCGGAGATGTCACCGAACTGGTGAAGGAATTTCAGCCGCGCGGGTAAAGCGGGTTCTCCGATGAGGCCCGGCTTACCGCAGCAGAGTAACATCACATCGTTGAGGTGGGTGACGGTACCGCGTCGGTCAGTCGGGAGTGAAAACAGTGAAACTGGAAAAACTTCTACAGCTATTATTGTCGTTGAGCGTAATTGCGTGGATGGTAGCGGCTGGTGGAATGGCGACGGCGGATGAAACCTATCCGTCCAGACCAGTTCGGATTGTGGTTCCGTTTGCGCCTGGTGGTTCGACCGATATCATTGCACGCTTGGTTGCTCAAAAGCTGACTGTGAGCATGGGGCAAACCTTCTATGTTGAAAATCGGCCGGGAGCGAACGGAAACCTCGGCAGCGAGGTTGTCGCGAAATCGTCGCCCGATGGCTACACCTTGCTAATGGGATACCTTGGATCGCTGGCGATTAATCCGAATCTCTTTGCCAAGCAGCCCTTTGACTCTCTCAAGGACTTCGCGCCAATCACTAACGTGGCCGCGACGACACAGGCGATTGTCGCGCGAAAGGACTTCCCCGCGAACTCAATTCCGGAGTTGATTGCACTGGTCAAATCAGGGAAGCAGGTGACCTTTGCTTCGGCAGGCGTCGGTTCACCGTCGCATATGGCGGGTGAGCTTTTTAATTCGATGGCGCACATCAAAATGGTGCATGTCCCTTATAAGGGGAGCGGCGCCGTTCTCCAGGATTTGCTCGGAGGACACGTTGACATATCGTTCGGAGGGCTTGCAGCTTCCGTTCCATCGGTTCAGGACGGAAAGCTCAAGCTGCTCGGTGTCACAAGCCCAAGACGTTCTGTTGCATCCCCGGACACGCCGGCGATCGCGGAAACGCTTCCCGGATATCAGGTTCTGTCGTGGTTTGGACTATTGGCTCCCGCAGGTACGCCGAAGGATATTGTTGATGTGCTCAATAAGCGGTCCGTCGAAGCTGCCAATGCCGAGGACGTCAAGGGAAAGCTTGCCCAGGACGGCGCCGAGATCATCGCCGATACCCCGCAGCACTTTCACGCCTTTATCGCCGAGGAGATGGCCAAGTGGCACAAGGTCGTTGTTGAAAACGGCATCAAAACAAACTAGCGCGCATGGCACAGCGCGCTTTGGCGTTTAGCAATTGAATTGCTGCGACGGATTTCGACTTTTCCGGCAACACGGCTTTCGTCAGCTTTTGCCCCGTTTCGGCGGCGCTACGTCCGGATGCCGACAAAGCGAAGCTGCGACATTTCCTCGATGGAGTAACGCACGCCTTCCCGCCCGACGCCGCTCTGCTTGACGCCGCCGAACGGATAGAGGTCGAGACGGAAGCGGCTTGCTTCGTTGATCCACAATGCGCCGACGTCGAAATCATCGGCGAAACGGAACGCGGTGCCGATATCCCGCGTGAACACCGAGCCCTGCAGGCCAAACGAGGAATCGTTGGTGAGCGCGGGCGCCTCGTCCACAGTGCCGAACGGCTTGACCAGCGCGATCGGCCCGAAGATTTCCTCCTGCCAGAGACGAGCGCTTTGCGGCACGTCGCGCACGATGCCGGGCGTAACCAGCGCGGGGTGGCGCTCCCATTCGTAAGAGCTTTCGCGATCACGCTGCAGTATGAATTCGTAGTCGTTTGGCTCCGTCGAGGTTTGCTGGTAGTGGCGGTTGAAAGCACCTTCGATGTGATCAGCAAGTTGTTCGATGCCGACCGCTTCTTGTGTCTCGCCGCAATAGGAACAGGTCTGCTCTGTTCCTGCGGTGTGGATCAGGTCCGAAAGGTAGGCTTCGCCCGTGCAGGCGAAGCAAACGCACTTCTGATCGGTCTCGTCGTCGCTGGCGGATGATTGGGAAGATGGGGGCATGGCTACGGACAGAACACTGGCGGAACGGCGACAGTCCACCGCTTTCTCGCGCTGATTGAGGGTGATTCACGTAAGTATCTGAATTTGCTTCAGTTTAAATAGAACAAAAATAGAACAAAGATATTGACGTCTCACGGCGCGGACCGTAAGGTTTTTTTGGGGGTTCACCCCATGATTCCTTGGGGTAGTACGCAGTGCAATTTACGCCTGGCCAGTTGCGGGAAACAGTCGGCATTTCGGTGGAGACGTATCGCCACTGGAAACGGGTTCTGCCGCCTTTCGCGGATCGCCAAGGGTATGTGGCGGGATTCAGCATCGGCGATCTCGTCGCGGCGAGGGTGCTCCGCTGCCTGACCGAGACCTTTGGCGTTCGGGCCGGTCACCTGAGTGAGTTATCCGTTGCGATTGTCCGCCTGTGCAATGCCAGTCCGTGGGCAAAGCTGATCGACCGCGATGTCGTGATCGCCCCCGAAGCGCAGACGTGCCGCATGGTCGGGCATGGTACGGAGAGTGTGCGTGATAAGCCGATCATCATTTGTCCGATGTCGCCTCTCATGATGGAACTCGGTAGCGCTCTGAAAGGGCTTCTTCCGGCTTCCGAGCAACAGCAATTTCAGTTTCCGCCTGTGGAGTTTTCGGACGTTCGTCGTAGGGCGGGACGGTCGTCGTGACGCGCGCTCAAGTTCTCTCGAACCCGTGGAAGCAGCGGCTTGGATTGCTCACGCGCCAGTCGCCTGAGTTCTATGAATCCGCGGAAGCAGTGCTGGATACGCCGCACGCGGTCGCCATTCGCGCGGCGCTCGATGAGCTTGGCTTGTCAGGGATGCTCTGCGTGCAGGGCGTTCCGACCATTGCGATGCTTCAGGTCGAAGAGTACGACCCGAAACGGGTGGTCGACATCCACGGCGCACTCTGGAACCAGGGCCTTGCCAGCCTTTTGCTCGTCCTTACGCAGGATACGGTCCGAGCATTCTCACTGGCCCGGATGCCTCAACGCGAGTGGGGCGACGACTTCGACCGTCGCTGCCTCGTCGTGACTCTCGATGCGACGATGCAAGCTCTAGAAGTCAGCAATATCATTTATGGAGCTGAGTCAGGTCGTCTTTGGAAAGAGCACGCCGAGTACTTCAATTCGAAAGAGCGCATCGATGAGGTTCTGCTCGGCAATTTGAATGCTTCGCATCAAGAACTTTGCAAAGCCAGCCTTTCAACCGACGCAGCTCAAGCGCTTCTGATTCAAGCGATGTTTATTGCCTACCTCGAAGACCGTGAAATCATCACGAAAGAATATGTCGAGGGAGCTACTCGAAAGAAAGCGGACAGCTTTTCTGCTTTGCTTGAATCGCGTGATGTCAAACTGCTGAAGACGTTGTTCTCGACGCTTCGCGAAGACTTCAATGGTGATCTCTTCGTTGCACCGTGCTCCTTCGAGAGCGCCTCCAAGGCCCCCACGGTTACCGAAGCTCATCTCGACGTGCTCGCGCGTTTTCGCAGTGGGCGCGAGGAAATGGCTAAGGGAGGGCAATTCCGCTTTTGGGGATATGACTTCCGTTACATTCCCATTGAACTGGTTAGCGCCGTCTATGACCGCTTCCTTGGCGAGCGTGAGGATGAGCGAAAGGCGCAGGGTGCCTACTACACGCCCATGTTTCTGGCGGACTCAGTCGTTTCGCAGCTGTGGGACGTTCTGCCGACAACTACTCGGGAGAAGGGACACTTTCTCGACCCAGCGTGCGGCTCTGGCGTTTTTCTGGTGCGCTCGTTCCAGCGCCTCTGCGAGCATTGGCGCACGACGCGGCAGGCGCGCACGATCCGTTGGGATAGTCTCCTTTCTATTCTCAAACGCGTTCACGGCTGGGATCTAAACGGAAGCGCTGTACGCGTCGCCGTCTTTTCCCTCTACGTCGCTCTGCTGGAGGAAGTCTCACCTCCGGATATTCGGGCGATGGTCAAACGTGGGAAGTTGTTGCCCGAACTTTGGGGCAAGACGCTCGTCCGCCGAGACTTCTTCGTCGACCCTGAAAAGGAGCTCGATAGTTTCGAAGTCTTGATTGGGAATCCTCCGTGGACTAGCCGTCGCGGGCCTACGCGCGCGTCACTGGCGTGGTCGAAGAAGAATGACGCTCCTATGCCAAGCGGAGAGGATGCGTGGGCTTTCGTATGGAAGTCCTTGAAACATCTTAGCCCGGGAGGGCTTGTAGCGTTTCTCCTCCCGGCAATGGGCTTCTTGCATAATCATGCGGCGAATTCATTGGAAGCGCGCCGTAAGCTCGTGACGGAGAGCAAGATCGTTCGCGTAATTAATTTTGCGGACCTGCGCTTCCAGCTTTTCGACGGAGCGATCCGTCCGGCTGCTTTGATTATTTTTGGAGCGAACGACCGTCCGCAAGCATCTTACAAGTTCGATTATTGGGCACCAAAAGCCGACCTGAATCTACAACTCAAGCGCATGATTACCTTGAGTAGCGCCGACAAATTGACCCTTAGCTCTTCAACTGTAGAGCGGGACGGTCTGGCCTTTAAGCACCGCTTGTGGATGCGCGAGCCGGACTCAAAGCTCTTTGCATATCTAACGCGGCTTCCAAACCTGGCTGCGCTTATCAAGGACTTTGGGGGTCTTAAGCGCCGAAGAGAAGATACGCACGGGAAGTGGGTGATCGGTCAAGGCTATCAACCCTATCACGGGTCTGACTCTGCTTCATCGTCATCCTACTACATGAGCAAATTTGTCGGCCAATTGCCTGACTTGCCCATCGAAGCGTTTTGTCGCTTAGCGCAGCCTGTGGACGGCTTGGAACCTGCGCGCTCAAGGCGGGTCCGGAGACTTGGTTTTGAGGCGGGCTTTTCCGGACCGAGGGTTTTGATACCGCGCGGCGTTGAGACGACGCAGTGGCGGTTGCGTGCCGCGTACACGGAAGACGCGCTCACGTTCCAACACATCATCCAAGCGATTTCCGTTCCAGAGGGACAGGAACCTCGGGCGAAGCTCCTGACTGCGATCCTTAATAGCCGGCTCGCGCTCTGGTTCGCTTTCCACGGTACGGCATCGTTCGGGACGGAGCGTCCGGAAGTTCAGCAAGCGGAGCTTCTGAACCTTCCATTCCCGGATATCAATGATCTGCCCGATCCTAAGCGTGCGACGGAAGCGAGCAAGAAACTCGTTAAGTTGATCCAGAGAGAGGTTGAGCGGATTAAAGGACCCTTTGAACTACGCAGCGCGGACGACATTCTAAGCGAAATCGACAGGTTGACTTACGACTACTTCTGTCTATCGGACAGCGAAGTGACGCTGGTCGAGGACACCGTAACGCAAATCATTCCAGCGACGCAGCCGCACCAAGGCAGCTACCCTCAGCTTTGGAAACCTCCGACGCAACGTGACCGTGAAAGCTATGCCCGAACGCTGATCAGTCGTTTCGATGGATGGCTTAGAGAAGGCGTGAAGGTCAACGCCGCGCTTGAAGCCTCCAATGCTGACTTGGCGGTACTTCGTCTGAGTTTGGCTTCCTCGGAAAAGGACTATGTCGAGGAGCGAACAGAGTCATTGCAAAGTACGATAGCCCGGCTGGCGGAACATATTCATCGACCGCTGGATGGCAATTTCCAGCTGTTGCCTGACTTGCGTGTGTTTGTTGACACCAATCTCTACCTGATCAAGCCGATGCAGATGCGGTTCTGGTTAGAGTCAACCGCTCTTGCGGATGCGGATGCCGTCGCCAACGAGTTAGAGACGGTAGCCGATATCGGGCGCGATCGGAGCCAAGCTCTATGATGCTTGGCGATCCGCAGGCTTGGAAGCGCCGTCTTGTCAGCCTCGATGAGCGGATTTTGCAGCGGATATTGTACGTCTGGAATGGATGCGTAGGGCGGTTGCAGGGGCAACCTGAGGAAGACGACATCACAATCAATCTTGTCGATTTGCTGGTAAACGATCCGGTGGTCCGGACCCTTTGCCACTGGATTGAGTATCAGTTCGAGCCATTCGGGATTGATGATCAGGGTGCCACGTTCAGCAAGGGCATTATCGACCTGGCGGTTCTGCTCGACTGGGATAGGGAAACTTACCTTCCGTATGAGTGCAAGCGCCTCAACACGGTCCATCAAGGCAAACGCTCTTCGCTCGCGACGCCATACGTCAATGAAGGTCTGATGCGCTTTGTGACGGAGCAGTACGCGGAGGGGCTACCGGTTGGCTGCATGCTCGGCTATGTCATGGATGGGGACCTGCCATTCGGACTACAGCAGGTTCAGGCCGCCATTACGGCCAATGCGACCCCGCTGAGGGCTCGCGGCGGTGTCACGAATGGGGGCGCGCTTCCGTCTATCGAGCGGTTTAGCACGGGCCATGAGCGGGCCGGTCCGACATGGATTGAGGTCCGGCATGTCCTACTGCCGTTTGCAGCTATCGACCTCCCTAGGGGAGGGTCCGGGGGGTGGGAGCCCCAAAAAGCGTCCAACAAAACGTCCAACGTGAGCGATTTCAAACGGGCCGCTCGCGAACACGAATCCAAGTTTTCTCCAAAATAAATAGTTGATTGCGATAGAGAAAATCGATGGCGTTTCCGAACAACCACGGCGCTTCGCGTGGTCTGTCCGAGCACTTCACCCGCTCCAGATATCAGGGTGGAGAGCTGGTTCAGCGTTCCTTTAGGGGAACGCTTCGTCCGCTCCATTTAAGTCTTACGTAGACACAGCGCGATGCGCCCTAACCTGAGGGCCCATCGTATGAAATTACCAATTATTCCCAGCATCGGCGACGTGTCGCCCGCTACTCTTGATCCATGCCCGTCGGCGTGGAGCCCGGTTGGGCTGTGTGGACGTGCAACAAAACGTCCAACACGGATGCGCACCCATGGCTGATTTCCTGACGCGCCGGAACGGCAGATGGCGTTGGACCCGCCGGCTTAGGCTGCCGAGATCAACTAACTCAGAGGTTCTGCCAAATTTGACTCAGTAGGTTTCGCTTCAAATCCACTTAGAAGGCGCGAAACCCCTTTAACTTCCCAAATTCAGCGAGCGATCTATTTCGCGCGTCGCTAATTTTTGTCGTGAAGATTTCGCGACAAAAAGGGTAGTTACATGTTCAGAAAATACAAATTTCGAGATGATCACATCAGAGAACTGTTATCGCAGGCGAAGCCGCGATCTGAGATGCGCAGCTTATTGATTGAGGGTGATACGCCAAAGAAAGCGGCCAACGATATCGAAAGCCTTTTGAGCGAGGCGACCGCAAAATGGACTTTCTTTTGCAAGACGAGAGATCAGAAATCGCTTCGTGCGTATCTTAAAGAGGTTTATCGCATCGGGCTGTCGGTTGGTTCGCGCAAAAAATGCCGTCGTTTGACCAAGAAATGCGCTCGCGCCGGCGGCTTGGCCGCTCGAAAATCTCTCGATGTTTTCACGGCTGTCATTGCGGCGAGTACGATCAAAGACCCAATAGACGCAAAATGCCGGAGCCGCTGGTCGCGCGCATTGCGTTATTTGGCATCACAGGCTGTTGAGCTTTGTCGCTTTATTCGATTCTTAAAGAAGAACGGTGGAATCTGCGGCGCGGCGGATCGTTTTGCTGACGCTCGACGAGAATAGGCGACCCGAGGTATCAGCGTCGGCGAATGTCTACGGTGATATTGTAGGAAAGCATCAAAGATTTGGTTTGGGATTCACCTGGGGTGTCGCCTTGGAATTTGCTTCATTTTCTAAAGCAATAAGCTTCTGATCATATAAATCCAAATAGTAGTTGTAGCTTTGCCCCCTTGGAGCGCGGGCTTCACAGGCTTCGATACCGCGTGAGTCCATGTAGCATCTGTCGCTGAGACTTAATTTCACGTAGGTTTTCTCGCCTAAATCCCAAATGAACACGGGCAGTTCTTTCCCAGCGACGGGACTGCGCACCATGACACGGAAGGGCTTAACACCAAACTGTTCAGTCACGTTGGTGATAATCTCGGTCACTCCAGATTCGGAGCTGAATTCATAATGGACGAGATAAATTGTTCCTCGCTTATATGTGCTCGTTGCACGAAATCCCAGTTCGTCAGTCGTTCCGTTCATGAAGGAGGGAGGAGGAACAATTGTGCATTCGAATTTTGAAGCGCCGCGAATCAAATAATCTAGACGGCACTTAGGTGGGAAAGAGAACGCATTTGCCAGCGCCCCCAAAGTAACGCAGCCGGAATCGCGTATTTTTCCATTCCAGTTCTTTCCTGGTGGAATCAAAGTCCCTTGTTTGGGGCGGCCGTCTGCTTCCAGATCCCACTGGTTTCTCACTTGAATCGCACAAGAGCCAGCCTTTTCAACTGCGTTCGTATATATAGCTAGGTCAGGTTGAAAGTTCACCTTGTAGAGCGATTGAGCATAAGCGGCGAAAGCTGGGGCCGCTTCCTTCGTGGTAATGCCTAGCTGCACCCCGCGGAGGTCCCGTTTGTGCTGCGCGGGCGAATTAGGGCCTGCATTGGGAGCCGGATTTTCATTTGGGTTGGCAGGCTGCGTGGCCGCCTGGTAGGTCGATAGCGCTACGAGGCAGAACGCGGCTAAACTGGTTGAAACCAAATCAATACGCATCATTGTCTCCTGATGATCTGATATTTATTTTTTCTCAAGCTCACTCGTTGCCGTGATGATTGGCATCGCGGTGTTCTGACTTGGTTTGTGGCCGTGTGAAGAGCCCGCCAAAGATCAAGGCAACAAGACCGAAGAACACAACTTGGCCGACAGACCGATAGTTTGGCAGGTAAATGCCGTCCCAATTGGTTCCGAGCAGCGCGACACAGTACTTATTGTAGAGGGTGTGCAGCCCGATTCCGCTTGCCGCCGAACAGGTGGCATGGCCGAGCCATTCGAAGATTGTGTCCATGAGGGATTACCTCGTGTGCGAATTTGATGCCCTGATGAGCATTCCTGGCGAACTGGGACGACGGTAGAAATTTTCGAATAATGACTATAGTCCCTAGAGACTATATGCCGTATGCCGCTCAATCCTGCAATGCGGGATTGGAGGGTGATTTTTGGATCGAATGTTCGCGGAACGCGCCTGAAACGGCGCTTGACTCAGGAGCAGCTTGCTTTCGAAGCGAAGATCGATCTGACTTACGTCGGCGGAATAGAACGGGGAAAACGTAATCCGAGCTTGCTTGTGATGGCTCGGATTGCCGATGCGCTCTCCGTTCCTCTGCCTAGGTTGTTAGAGTAGTTGTCAGCCCAATTGGCGTTTGTTGAATGCAACGGAGCTTCCAGCAAGTCTAACTGGCCAACCGGTACTCCAGCATGAGAGCTCGGATGCTCGTGAGGTCGTCGCTGGATCCAACCCCTCGGCTCGCGAAGAGGTGGTGGTAGCGGGTGAGGGCGCTAGGCTCGATTTCAATATTGGCGGGGCCTTTGATCTCCTCAACCAACCACCCCAATCGACCATATCGAGCAATCAATGCGGCAGCATGAGGCCGCTCGCGATCATTGAGATAAATCGCGACCCGTCCTTCAGCAACATTATGGATGTGAGCGGCCAGGCAGTTGACCCAGGCCTTGGCGATAGCCCGGATATCGTCCGGGGCATCAATCCTCTGGAATGGGCCGACTTGGCGAGGCGGTAACGTGTCGGGCAGGGGCAGCCGTTCGACG
>MKWA01000004.1:72139-72734 GCA_001899285.1 Rhizobiales bacterium 64-17 | reverse complement strand
GAATGGCGGCGACGATCTGGGCCCGTTGGTGACAAGCGGCGAGCATCTCTACCAGCCGCTCCAAAGGCATCCCAGCCCGTCTAGCCAGAGCTTCTAACCCTCGCGTCAGATGCTCCATGGGGGCGGCGTCGGCGAACAGGCTGAGGGCCGGCCAGATCCGGAGCGGCGCCGGCAGCGTGGCGAGGCCGCGGATGAGGCGCTCATCGATCTCAGGGCGATGCGCCAGGAATTTGGCGGCAGTCGGCTCGGCCAACAAATTTAGAAGTTGGGGGTAGAGGCGAGCCTCGATGACGTGATCGGGCAGCTTCTGCAAAACTCCGCTGAATCCAATCGGCCAAGCGAGTCCGAGGTGACGCATCACCTCCTGCGGGGTCTCGCGGGACATGAGCCGGACGAAGGAGGGGGTTACCGGCTTCGGGACACGAAGAGCACCGAGAGCCAGAAGATGCAGGCGCGGCTTGTTGATCGAGCACAGATCGACCAACAGGCTCGGGTCGTCGGCAATAGGTTGGGCGAGCGCGGCCAAAACCCAACCGAGCGGTTCGAGGAGGAAACCCGGATGGAAGAGAAGGGGCGAGGGGCGGGCTATCGTTGC
>MKWA01000004.1:0-72108 GCA_001899285.1 Rhizobiales bacterium 64-17 | reverse complement strand
GAGCATGATGGTGATGACCCGGCAGGTTACGGCAGGGTCCGCGGGGTCGGGCGAATGCGCTGATAATGCCCGGTCGTAGTAGTCGATCTTGAAAAAGATCGTGTGGCCCTCGGCGTCAAACGCACCGAAGTCATGTTCGCCATAGGGGTCGTTGGCGTTGCAGAAGTCGTTGAAGACGGCAATCGTCCTGACAATCCGAGCCACGGCGGCCGCGCCAAGAGCCGCGACCCCCGGCGTGATGGCGGCCATGCCCAGCCGCATATCCTGTCGCAAGGCATCATTGAGCGCGCGTATCCGTTCTTGCCGGTCCGGCATGACGGTCTCCTATCGATATGTTGATGGGTTGGTCAGCAAAACGCCGGCCCCCATAAGAAGGCCGGCGTCTCAAGCGTCGATGAGAGGTCGTTGCCTTAGGCCGTCTTCGGCTTCACGGGCATCGGATGAAGCAGCGCGAGAGCCGGGCGGGGCCGATGCAACTCAGGCAGGCTCGGGTAGTCACGCCAGGAAAGGGTCGCGGCATCGCTCTTCATCGTCCTGACGGTCGCCTCCCACCATTGCTGCATCGGGCCGTCCTCCTTGGCGAGAACCGTGTGGTTCACGGCGATGGCGGCCCAGTTGGCTGGGTATTTGGAAGCGGGGTCGGCCTTGAACGCCAGCGTGGGCTTTTCGCTTGGCTGTAAAAGACCGAGATTGATCTTATGACGGCTGAACGGCCGCCGGCTCGTGCCGTTGTGCCAGCGCAGCGTCACAACATCGGCCTTGGCGTCGACGACGATGGCCTGCCACCAGCCATCCTTAGGGTCGTCATCCTGGGCCAGCACGAGCGCGCCGACCCCGATCTTGTCCCAACTCGTCGGCAGCCATAGTCCCTTCGTGGATTCCTTGACCGCCGCTTTGACGACATCGCCCTTCGCAGCGGCCGCGGCCGCATATTTGATCTTGGCCGACGCATCGGACGGCGAGGTTAGGGATTTCAGGCCCTCGTGCAGACCCTTGGGCAAATAGGGCACGAACCCGCGGCCGGTCTTGCTGATCCGTCCCGCCGGCAGCTTCAGTGCAAACTCACGGACCGCGGGCTCCTTCGCCTCGAGCGCCACCATGTCCATCGCTGCAGCGGCCTTGATCGCGGCCTCGGCTTCGCGGCCGTTGAACCGCCCGGCGCGTGGCCTGCCGTCTTCGCTCGGGCCATACACAATGACGATGCGGCCCGGTGTAGGCTTGGTGGGTTTGGTTTGAGGCTTCTTGATCTGAGAGGGGGGCATTCTCGGGTCTCCCTAAAAGCAAACGAGCCCCGATGAGGGGCTCATTGTTAAATGGCGAAGACAGGCATCGTCAGACTGAGGCCAGCCGACGCCTGCCGTTCGTTTGGATGAGGGTAAAAGCAGGGGCAGAAGGCCCCATAGCGATTTAGTACTATATTCCTAGTATTCTGTCAAGAGACGCCAAAAGGCCTTCAAATCAGGCCTAAACGACAGCTGCTCGTAACGGCAGGCGGGCGCAACCAGAATAAAGCCGGCAATCGTCATTATCGCACCGGGCCTTGTCGTCGATTGTCACGCCATTGCAGATATCGAGGCCGTCCTTTGCGCAGTAACGCCAGATCGCGCTCTGCACGAACCGCGGGAAATTCGCCGGGAAGCCTTGGTTGAAGTCTCGGGCATCGATAAGGCCGCTGATGGCGCGAAGCCGCTCAGCGCAGCCGCCGGGCTGATAGCAACGCGCGCCATAAGGGTGATTGTCCTCCAGAACCCCTGTTCGCACGAAGAAGTTATGCACCAGCCGGTCGATGGCGATCATGCTGGCCCCGACCTCAATCCAGTGCCGACGACGGCCAGCCGCGCCGATCAGCAGATTGGCGAGCGTCATGTTCAAGACTTTATCAGAGACCCCGAACACGTTGCGCAAGGGCCCGATGACGGCATCGCGGCGGGCCTGATAGGGGTCGGGCTCGGCGACGAGGGCCGTTTCCAGGATCTGTCGGTCGAGCCAGGCCCCGAGATCGCCGCCGGCGACATCGCGAATGAACAGATACAGGCTGAACGCGAACTGATTGAGATGGCCATTGCGTAGCGGCAGACGCGGCAAAGGGCAGTCATCAATCAGGCTCGGGCAAGCGCACTCGAAACTCACCTTCCGATACCGGCAGCCCTCGAACCGCCAATAGGCCGACAGTTTCCCGCAGCTTGGCCCCTTCGACAGCATCGCGGCGATCTCGTGCCAGCCGGCCGCGCCATGCTTTTCCATGAAGATCCGAGCGGCCGTGTCGGAGATACCCTGATAGCTCGCCATGCGGACGAACCAATCGAATAAAGCAGGGGTATCGTGACGGCGAACTGCTGCCGGCAGCCCTGCCAGCGCGGCTTCGGCGTGAAGAGTCCTGAAATAGTCGACGTCCCCAGCGATGGCGCAAACCCAATGGATCAGGTCGATGGCGTAAAGGTCACAATCTGACAGATGCCGCTTCACAACAGCGAGACCAGCCGGCGTTGGGCGTCGGTATCGCCGTCGATATAGCGCTGTGTTGTTTGAATCGAGCGATGGCCTGCGAGCAACTGCACATCGCGCAGTGAGCCGCCAGCCTTGTGTACGAGTCGCGCCGCGCGGGTGATGAAGGTGCGCCGCCCTGAATGCGACGAGCAGCCGTCGAGGCCGAGCTCGCGATAGGCGACCGCAAACCAGTTGGCGACGCCGCCGGCCGTCATCGCGCCGCCCCGCTCAGAGTGCAGAATCGTGCGCTGGCCATCGCTCAACTCACGCCATCTGATCAACGCTTCGCGCAAATCGCCGTGCATCGGAATCCGGCGGCCGCCGCCTTTCTTGGCGATCCGATCATGGAGCTCAATGTGAAAACCGACATGCCCCTCGGCGTCGAGAACCATCGGCCATGTGATTTGCGCGATCTCGCCTGCGCGAAGGCCGGCTTTGACCGACAACAATGCTATGACGCGATCACGCACACTGTGGCGGCCGTGGTCTGCGTAGGCAAGGAGCTGGCGGATTTGATCGTCGCCTAAGACTTTTGCCTGTTTGCCTGCCATTGAATCGCTCTCTCACAGGCAAGCCTAAGGCCTTCGAGTCGAGATACAAGAGTCCATAGCCGGTGAGACGATCAATTAACTCATGTAAATTTTCTAGCAAGAAATCTTCGAGAAATGCAGCCTGCGTTAATTTGTCAATCGCCAGCAGGTTTCAGGGAATGCTGAGAAAATGTATGGTCAGAGGTGCGGCTATAGCGTGCTTTTCACTGATCCAGTCGTACAATTCGTGCGAACGAATTTCACATTTGAGACGATTATAAGGGGAGAACTATGACAAGCGGCGATGGCAGTCTTACCAATATCATCGGCATCGCAATGGTTCTTATTCTTGTAGCCGCGAATGGATTCTTCGTTGCTGCTGAATTTTCTTTGGTGGCGGTGCGTCCGAGTAGAGTTGCCGAATTGGTCGCCAAGGGCAACAGAAGAGCCCTCCCGCTTCAACGAGCGATCCACCAACTCGATGCCAATCTTGCGGCTACGCAATTAGGAATCACGATTTCATCCTTGGCTCTGGGATGGATTGGTGAGCCTGCTCTGGCTGGATTGATCCAACCGCTGTTAAATGTATTTCCTACTTCGGTTGCGGCCGTTGGTGCTCACGCCATCGCAGTTGTTGTTTCCTTCGCTATCATCACCACATTGCATATCGTTCTAGGTGAATTGGCACCCAAGAGCTTGGCGCTGCAGCGAAGTGAAAGTACGGCGCTTGCGGTCGTGCGCCCGTTAGGGGTGTTCCTTTTCGTCTTGCATCCGGCGATTGTTGCGTTAAACGGTCTTGGCAACTTGATCCTTCGTCTCTGCGGTTTGCGGCCCGGAGCTGGCGAGTCCTCTCTGCACTCGCCAGAGGAATTGAAACTGCTTGTGCAAGCTAGCCAAGATGCAGGGATTTTGCAGGACGCACAGGAAGAAGTAGTGCTTCGCGTTCTCAACATCGGAGGTCGTCGCGTCAGCGACATTATGACTGCGCGCCCTGAGATCGATTGGATTGATGCTGATGCGGATCGCACCGAGATGTTCGACGTGATCCGGCGCTGTCCCCATGAGCAATTGCTTGTTGGCCGGGGCAGCATCGACGAACCTCTTGGCATGCTTCTCAAGAAGGATTTGCTTGATCGTGCCCTTAGTGACCAGTCCTTAGACCCGTTGGAAGCGATCCGGGAGCCGTTAGTGGTTCATGAGGCAATGTCGGTGTTTCAGATATTGGATTTATTCAAACAGGCACCAATTCGGCTTGCCGTCGTCGTTGATGAGTATGGAAGTCTTCAGGGGATCGTCACACAGACCGATTTTCTCGAAGCCATTGCAGGCGACCTGCCGGACAGCGTTGATGAGCTTCCAGATATCATTCAGCGAGAGGATGGGTCTTTGCTTGTCGATGGGATGACGTCAGTGCATGAGATGTTCGACCGGCTTGCCCTACGAGAGCGCCCCGAGAATGGAGGTTATCATACGGCTGCTGGATTCGCGTTGTCTCATCTTGGCCATTTGCCGGGGACTGGTGAGTCCTTTACCTATGGAGGTTGGCAGTTTGAGATTGTTGATCTGGATGGGCGTCGTATCGACAAAATTCTAGCGACAAGAGTGACGACGTCTCCGGTCTAATGTTTTTCGCAATGAGTTTTCGTTTGCAAACTGATGACGGTACACTGGCCGAGCCATCGTCCGGCCAGTGAATCGAGGCCATTGATATTCATTTCATGTAAATGATGTTCGAGGGAGATATCTGGTGCGGTGCCGCAAATGTTAATCTTAGCGGCGTTTGGTGATCCGTTCGAGTACACCTTCAAATGGAGAGACAGTCGAACCTTGGCTTCTCATCTGCACGGTGCGTCCCGAGATCCATACGTCATAGCAATTCTTATCCTCGCTTTTGCTATAACTCTCGCAGAGTTGATCCTTGTTGATGTGCCATTGGCCGGTGCGCATTCTGCCCATCTCGATGCTTGTCAATTTCCCACCCGGCTCAAAAGCCTCGATCCAATGACTTTCGTCAGTTAGCTGCATCCCGACAAGCTTTGCGCGGATTTGCGCCCCTGACAGCTTTCGAAAATCCTCTGCCTGGGCATAACCGACGACGCCTACAAGAAGCATGATCATTACCAAGCCAGGGAATTTAGCGTTCTTCATCGATCTCACATTCACGTTTTCAAATGGGCCAGCATTGCGAGTGAACCCCGGTTTACGATGTCGGCCCGCTATCTGAGCCAACTGGCTGGTCAATTTTTGAGCCCGAAAGCTCAGATGGGGAGAATCAAGCTGCAGTAGACTTCATCTTCGGCGGCCAATTATGGGTTTCGCCTTTCCGTCGTGACTCCCAGGCATAGAGCGCGTCGTAGATGATGAAGCCACGCTTCAAGACGTCGTGGTCGTCGGGGGAGAGATCGCGAAGCCCCATTGAGATCGCCAGCAGTCCAGCGGATTGCGGTGTGAGATCGTGTCGATCCGTGTCAGCGCCCCGAACGATGGTGGCGATTGTAGCTATGGCGGGATCTTTGCCGAGATCGTGTTTCTCGACGAAGGTGTCGAAGCTGCACCCTTCGCCGACATGCGTGTATTCGACGCCGGGCACATCATAGGGTGTCGCGCCGGTCTCTCTTGCGACCGTCATGACCTGGTCCGGCGGGGCGAATAGAAACTCCGCATCTTTATCGATGAATTTCGTGATCAGCCACGGGCAAGCAATGCGGTCGATGACCGGGCGTTCGCGAGTGACCCATTTCATGGCGTGGTCCTCCCAGTGGTTGCGATGGACTGGCAGCTTGAGAGGAGCCTGACCGTATCGGGAGGTTCCGACCCAAGGTGCGCTGTGACGGAAAGCTACGCTCGAAAATTAAATGATACAAGTGTTGCATTTTATATTTTTAGTGATACGGTATGAATATGGGCGATGACAAGGCTTCGGCGGAGCAGCGCTGGCTCCTCTTGATCCATCAACTGCCGAGCAAGCCGGCCTACTTTCGCGTGAAAATCTGGCGCCGACTGCAAGGGATCGGCGCCGTCGCGGTGAAGAGCACGGTCTATGCGCTGCCTGCCAATGCCGAGACCCAGGAAGATTTCGAATGGCTGCTGAAGGAGATCGTTGAAGGCGGCGGTGAGGCCATGGTCTGCGAAGCGCGCCTCGTTGACGGTCTTTCCGACGATCAGGTGCGAGCACTCTTCGATGCTGCCCGAGACGAGGACTATGCGGCCATCGCCGGCGAGGTCCGAGCGCTTTCAAAACGTCTGAAAAAGACCGCGACGTCTGAAGAGAGAGAAGAGGAGCGTTCGCAAGTCGGTCGTTTGCGCAAGCAACTCGCGGACATCGTTGCCCTCGATTTTTTCGGTGCAACCGGTCGCCTTTCGGCGGAAAGCCTGCTCGCCGAGATCGAGCGTCGTCACGCAGAGGACACGAACATGACGAAGCAAGCGCTGGAGATGCCCACGCATAATGCCGACGACCTCAAGGGGCGCGTTTGGGTGACGCGCAAAGGCGTACATGTCGACCGCATCGCCTGTAGCTGGTTTGTCCGTCGCTTCATTGATCCTGATGCCGTCATCCATTTTGTGCCGGGCAAGGGTTACAAGCCCAAAGCGGGCGAGCTTCGCTTCGACATGTTCGAAGGCGAGATCACCCATGAGGGAGACCGTTGCAGCTTCGAGGTGTTGCTGACCCGCGCCAACATCGCGGACCCGGCGCTACGAGCTATCTCCGAGATCGTTCATGACATTGATTTGAAGGACGGCAAGTTCGGCCGCGAAGAAGCGACGGGTATCGCCAGTCTGATCGCAGGTCTCTGCGCAGGAAATACCGAAGACGAACAGCGGGTCGTCCAGGGCGCAGCGGTCTTCGACAACCTCTATCAGTATTTCCGCACAAAGCGTGGTGGCTGACAGATAGGAGCCCACCATGACCAAGCTTCAAACAGTCGATGCAGCACCGGTTCAAGCTTCCGAGACGCCGGCTCACGGCGTTTCATTCGCAGAAGCTATGCGCGTCTGGGCGCGCGTCGCTGCCTTGAGCTTCGGCGGACCCGCCGGCCAGATCGCGGTGATGCATCGGATCATCGTCGAAGAAAAGCGCTGGATCGGCGAGACGCGATTTCTGCATGCCCTGAACTACTGCACGCTGTTGCCGGGGCCGGAGGCGCAGCAACTCGCCGTCTATATCGGCTGGCTCATGCACAAGACCAAGGGTGGGCTGGTCGCTGGAATCCTGTTTGTGCTGCCCGGCGTGATCGCCATCATGGCGCTGAGCTGGATCTATGCGATCTTCGGTAATGTCGGTGCGGTCCAGGCTCTGTTCTTTGGATTGAAGGCGGCCGTCCTGGCTATCGTGCTCGAAGCCGTACTTCGGATCGGTCGCCGCGCCCTCAAAAATAATGCTCTGATAGGAATGGCTGCCGCCGCTTTCGTTGCCTTGTTCGTTTTCCAGGCCCCGTTTCCCCTTGTCGTTTTTACCGCAGGCCTGATCGGCTATATCGGTGGCCGCGCCGGATGGACAGCATTTCTGGCGGAAGGTGGACACGGTAAGGTCGGAAACAAACAAGTCGCGGATGCCGACAGTGTCCTGGGTGAAACCATTCCGGACCATGCTCGCCCACCGATGTCCTGGTCGCTCAAGGTTGCGGCGATTGGCGCTCTATTGTGGGGCGGGCCTGTCCTCGCACTGTTGCTGCTGCTCGGGTCGGGCAATGTTTTTACGGACATAGCGATCTTCTTTTCCAAGATGGCCATGGTCACGTTCGGCGGTGCCTATGCCGTGTTGTCCTACGTCGCCCAGCAAGCGGTTGAGCATTACGGCTGGCTGAAGCCCGGTGAAATGCTGGACGGTCTCGGCATGGCGGAAACCACTCCCGGTCCGCTGATCATGGTCACGCAGTTCGTCGGCTTCATGGGCGCTTACCGGGAACCGGGTGCGTTGCATCCTCTTCTTGCCGGTACCCTGGGCGGGTTGCTGACGACCTGGGTGACCTTCGTCCCCTGCTTCTTATGGATATTTCTCGGCGCTCCGTTCATGGAGGCGATGCGCAACAACAAGGCGCTGTCAGCAGCACTCTCGGCGATCACCGCCGCCGTCGTCGGCGTCATCCTGAACCTCGCCGTGTGGTTCGCGCTCCATGTGTTGTTTACCCAGCTCAATGAAATCCGCGGCTTCGGTGCAGCGGTTGACGTTCCGGTCCTGAGCTCCGTCAACATCGCGGCGTTGATCTTGACCGTAGCCGCGATTGCCGCGGTCTTCCGCTACAAGGTCAGCATGGTGATGGTGTTGGCGGGGTGCTCGGCTGCTGGATTGCTCTATGGGTTGCTCATGGGGACAATCTGACGCTCCGAGGGACTTGACCACCAAGCCACTATTTCTTGCGGCAATGCTTCATGCAGAGGTTGAGTTCGCTGCTACAGGCCGACAGCGAGTGTGCTTGGACGCACGCTTTGTAATAATCTCGACAGTCGATAGTACAAACGTCCTTCTTTGCCGCACCTGCGGCGTGAGCGCATCCGGAGAACGCTCCAAACACTGCGACGACCAAGGCAATTCTTCGCATTTCACTCTCCTGACATATCGAGGGAAAAGGTCTTTATTGGCGCGGTTTTATGAGCGTGCATCTTATCGTTTGACGCTGCTTGTTTGTTCGAGTGCTGATCGAATGCCTTTAGCTAGCTTGACTGCGTCGTCGTTGGCCCAGAAATGAAGGAAGAAAAGGCGTGGCTGCTCATCAAGCATGTGGCTGTGCACCGCGGTGACCTCGATACTGCTAGCGCGCAAGGCGCGAATAACGGGATTTACCTCGGTGCCGGTGAGAACGAAGTCGCCGGTGATGGCGGCTTTTCCGTTTCCGGTTGGTTGGAAGTTGATCGCCGTTGCTACGCCGAGGGGCCCCGGGGGCGATAGGGGCATTCCGTTTTCAACGATTGGTTCGCCGCGCGGGATTGCAAATTGATAGACGCCCCCGTTCGCTTGGCCTTTATAACCGATAAGCTGTTCGATCTGTGCTGTGTCCATATCCAGGGTTGGGACGGGGCTGCCAGCAGTCGGAACCGAGATGACAGGCGTTTTGCTTGCTGTAAGCGCGGCATGAATCGTCGTAGCGATCTGAACAGGATCTCCATGTCCGCTGACGTGCATATAGAAAGTCGCAGGCGTGGTACGGAGAAGGTGATTGTGTATCGCCGTAATCTCTAAACCGCCTGCGATCAATTTAGTGATGACCGGATTAATCTCCGGTTCTAGCAACACCAAATCGCCCATAATCGCGACTTCGCCATGCATCGGCTGAAACGCAATCCAGCCGCCGAGTGTAAGGGCCGGTTTGATCACGACCTCATCTAACGTCACCGAGAGATCGTTACGTGGAAATCCATACCGGTGCACGTCGCCCGAAATTGTGGCCCTGCGTCCGAATAAACCGTCGACTTGCTCCCACGTGGTGTCAGTTTTCTGTGCGAAAGCAGTCACGCAACTCATGAGGATACCGGCCGTTGTTAAAATGAAAGACAACCGCATTTTCTCCTCCTGCTTCTAGAGTTTGATTAGGCCTCCCGTGCCCCGGCTAGTTCTTTGAAAAGGCAGTTGGCGTTTCCCCATTTGATTGCTGTCATGAAAGTATCGACGTAGTTCGCAGCTTTAGCGCCGAAATCGATGTGATAAGAATGCTCATACATATCGAGGGCGAGTATCGGCACACCGCCAGCGAGTGTGTGGCAATGATCGGCGGCCCATTGATTGATAAGCCGCTTGTCGCGCGGCGACCAAGACAGCAGAACCCAGCCAGATCCGCCGCCCAATGCCTTAGCCGTACCGGCGAACTCCGATTGCCATCTCTCGAATGAGCCAAAGTCGCTGGCAATCGCTTCGTGCAGTTGAGCGCCAGGTTTGCTTTGATCGCCTAGCCCATCGAAGAATAGCTCGTGCAGGATCATTGAATTTGTCGCCACGAGCTGTTCGCGCTTGAGGCCGTTGATTAGGAAACCGGGCGCTGTTTTGAAGTCGATTTCTGCCAGCTGTTCTTCGATAAGATTGAGCCGCTTCACGGCCCCACCGTAATTGTTTTCGTAGTGGCTGATAATCAATCGCTCCGACATTCCCTTGACTTTGGCAGGGTCGCAAGTGAGCGGTTTCATGGCAAAAGGCATCGAGGCTACTCCTTGTCTGGCAGTACATCGATTGCAATTTGATCAAAACGGGTAACGCTATCGGCCTTCGTCCAGAGCGCGATCTTACCCGCCTTGGAAATTGCGTTGTCGGAGGTAGTGATGACCGTTTTGCCGTTGAACGTAATCGCGAAGCGCTCACCCTCGGCCTTGATGCCGAGTACGTGCCACCGTCCAGCGGAAACATTCATGTCGACGCTTGCGATTTGTTCGCGCCGGCCATCAACCACGCGATAAAAGCGGATATTGTCTTCAAGCGCATTGGCACGAACCACATAATAATTGTCCGCGTCAGTAACGCGGATAGCGATCCCGCCGGACCTGTCTATGCGCCCATCAAGGGGCTTGAATCTCAACGACACTGTGACGTTTTTGGTGGCGAGCGGTCGAAAGATTGCGAGCGGGAAGCGATAGTCGGTTTGATCTGTACTTGACTGCTCGATAACGCGGCCTTCGAGGCCATCAGTGTCGCGCACAACCGTCCATCGGCTTGAGCTGCCTTGCCCTGTTCTCGCGAATTCAAATTCGCGGGGCGGCGCTCCGATGTCCATGCGGGAAATCGCGATAGTCGTTGAAGTGGACTGGGATAGTCCATCCGACCGGGAATAGAGAAGCGTCACCGCGATTATCGCGGCGGCAAACGCTAGGGGAGTAAGAGGATTATGACAGTACTTCCGTTCGTCCATGCGCAATCGCCTCGACACATCGAGCGTTGCGCAGTGCTTGGACGGAACCGTCTGACGGGGAGACTGCATGTCCCCATCCCGTGAAATTAATGGATTGAACGATGGGTCGCAAGGTCTCTTCTTAAGTGACTAAAGATATTGCCTTGCTGTTGCGGCAGGTACGGCTACTCGTTGATCAGGCCCATTGGCGATCATTAGGGCCGTGGCCATTCAGGATGGAGGCTATCGATCACATAGGGGTGGCGGTGTCGATAGCCTGTCGCTGTGCGCTCCGCACCATTGATATGGGGGGTGTCGTGCGCAAGTTCCCCATGGGTATGTTCGACTTCGTCGGGGTCATGCGATGGCCAGATATACAGGGCGGTGATAACCGCTGCCGCGGCGATGGTGCCGAGCGCAGCGAAAGTGGCGGTCATGCCGGCCTTCGCGCCGATCCAGCCCGCCAAAGGGTAGGTCAGCAGCCAGCAGGCATGGGAGAGGGCAAACTGTGCGGCAAACAACGACGGGCGATCCTCAGGGTGCGAGGAACGTCGCAGTAGGCGGCCCGACGGTGTCTGCGCGAGGGAAAGACCGACACCAAATACGAACCACAGACTAAGCAGCATGGGATAAGCGGGTAACAACGTGCCGGCGAACAGCCCGACAATGAGAACAGTTGCCCCGGTCAGCATGGCGCTACGGTCTGGAACTGTTTCGAGAAGCTTTGGCAGAACGAAGGCTGCGATCATCGATCCGCCGCCGAAGACGCCGAGTGCGACGGCGGTATCGGCCTCGCTCAATCCGTAAATCGATTGGACTATAACGACTGTGTTGACGATAACCATCGCGCTCGCGGAAGCGATAGCAAGATTGAGAGCCAGTAATCCGCGCAGTCGCGGCGTGGCAAGATAAATTCGCATCCCGCGCGTCGTGCGGTCGTAAATTCCGCGAGCTTCGGAAGCCTTCGGACTCGGCAATTGCACCGTGAGCACGAGTGCGGCTGAACAAAGAAAACCGATCACCGTGCCAGCGAACAGAACGTGGAAGCTGATGATGGTCAACAGTGCTGCGGCAAGCATAGGGCTGACGACGCTTTCCAGGTCGTAGGCCATGCGGGACAACGAGAGTGCGCGCGTATAATCTTTTTCTTCCGGCAGGACGTCGGGGATCGTCGCCTGGAAAGTCGGCGTGAAGCCGGCGGAGGCGGACTGCAATACGAAAATTAGAACATAGACCTGCCACACCTCGGTGACGAACGGCAGTAGGATGGCAACGGCCGCACGGATCATGTCAAGCGTGACCAGCATAGCTCGTCGCGGCAATCGCTCCGCAAAAGCGGCCGCGACCGGCGCGACGCCGACGTAGGCAATCATCTTGATTGCGAGAGCGGTTCCAAGAACCGCACCCGCGTTAGCGCCGGCTAGTTCATAGGCGAGCAGGCCGAGTGCGACCGTCGCGAGTCCAGTTCCAACCAATGCAATGATTTGTGCGAGGTAGAGATGACGATAGGTGCGGTTCGCAAGCACTTGGAGCATGATGCTCTCCGTCGGCCGTGAGTTTAGCGCCGCCGCACCAGAGGCAGCGAGTGGAATGCGGTAGACCAGCTTCTAAGCCGCCTAGCGGTTGAGTCCCGCAATGTGTGGGCTGTTTCGTAGAGAACCGGGAGCACGAACAGTGTCAAAAAGGTCGAAGAGAGAATGCCCCCGATCACCACAGTTGCAAGCGGCCGTTGCACCTCTGACCCGGTTCCCACATTCAATGCCATCGGTACAAAGCCCAAGCTTGCAACGAGGGCTGTCATCAAGACCGGGCGCAACCGTATAGCTGCGCCATATCGGATAGCTGTTTCAAGATTTTGGCCTCTCTCTCGCAGATTCCGGATAAATGAGATCATCACTACGCCGTTGAGCACGGCAACGCCGGATAGCGCGATAAAGCCGACACCGGCTGATATTGAGAATGGTAAATCTCGCAAAGCGAGAGCCGCCACGCCGCCAGTGAGTGCCAGCGGCACGCCGGAAAACACGACAAGCGCGTCCCTGACTGAGCCGAACAGTCCATACAGCAGCGTAATAATGAGTAGAAGACCAAGCGGCACGACGATTTTCAGCCGCTGTGACGCCGAGATCAATTGTTGGAACGTCCCGCCATATTCCACCCAATAGCCAGGTGGAATAGTGACGGTGCTGCGCACGCGATCTTGCAACTCACTCACAAAGGAACCGAGATCGCGTCCACGCACGTTTGCAGTCACGACGATCCGTCGCTTTCCGTTCTCGCGACTGATCTGGTTCGGCCCAACGACAGTTTGGACGGTCGCGATCTCGGTGAGTGGGACGAAACTGCGATTGTCGGTGTTGCCGCGGATCGTTACCGGGATGCGTAGTCGTCCGATTTCGTCAGCGCGAGAGCGTTGTTCTTCTGGTAGGCGCACGACCAAATTAAATCGCCGATCACCTTCGAAGATTGTTCCTGCCACGGTGCCGCCAATGGCGGTGCGAATGACCTCCTGCATGTCGGAAACGTTGATGCCGAGCCGCGCCATCGCCTTCCGGTCAGGGACAATCTGGAGGACAGGTAGGCCGGTCAGTTGCTCAAGCTTCGCATCCTCTGCACCGGGAATGCTGCCGATAACCTGCTCTATTGATTGTCCAAGGCGCAGTAGTTCATCGAGGTTATCCCCGAACACCTTGACTGCCACGTCGGAGCGAACGCCCGATATCAGTTCGTTGAAACGCATCTGTATGGGTTGTGTGAACTCGTAGTTATTGCCGGGAATTTCCTCCGCGGCCTTTTGCAGTTCCGCGACAAGCTCAAGTTTAGGTTTCTTTGGGTTCGGCCAATTCTCGCGCGGCTTCAGGATGACGAATGTATCCGCAACGCTTGGCGGCACCGGATCGGTAGCGATTTCTGCAGTTCCGATTTTCGCGACGATCTGATCGACTTCCGGAACTTGTTTTAGCCAGGATTCCAAAGCGGTTTGCATGTCGATTGCTTGTTTTAAACCGGTGCCTGGAATGCGGAGCGCGTGAAGAGCCACATCGCCTTCGTCTAGATTCGGGATGAACTCTGAACCAAGACGTGTTGCGCCCACGAGGGACGCGATAACCAGCAGCAGGGATGCTGTCAAAATAACCCAGCGATGCGACAGTGCTCGCTCCAGTACAGGCTGGTAGAGCGCTCGGGCTTTGCGCATCGCCCAGCCTTCGGTTTCTCGGACCGGTCCGGTCATGATCATTGCCACTGCTGCGGGAACAAAGGTTAGCGACAAGACCAGTGCCGCGGTTAGAGCGATCACCACAGTAAATGCCATCGGGTGGAACATTTTTCCCTCTACGCCTGTCAGGCCGAAGATCGGCAGATAGACGATGGCGATGATGAGTACGCCAAACAAACTTGGCCGGATGACCTCATCTGTTGCAGTTTCGACGATTTCAAAGCGTTCCTCGCGGGTCAGCAATCTGCCGCGCTCGCGTTGGGCCTCTGCAAACCGCCGTAGGCAGTTCTCGACAATAATGACCGCGCCATCGACGATCAGCCCGAAATCGAGCGCGCCGAGGCTCATCAAATTTCCAGAGATGTGCCCCTGGACCATACCGGTGATGGTAATCAACATCGCCAACGGGATGATTGCTGCGGTGATCAACGCCGCACGCACATTTCCGAGAAGGAGGAGCAAAACGACGATGACGAGCACTGCGCCTTCAAGCAGGTTCTTCTCAACAGTTGCAATCGTGCGTTCGACGAGGTTCGTGCGGTCATAAAGCGTCTTGGCGATGACCCCCTCGGGCAGTGCACGGTTGGCTTCGGCGAGCTTGGCCGCAACAGCTTGCGAGACGATGCGGCTATTCTCGCCGATCAACATGAAAACCGTGGCCAGAACGACTTCACGCCCATTCTGAGTGGCTGCGCCCGTCCGTAATTCTTCGCCCATCAGCACGTCTGCAAGATCGCTGATCCGGATCGGGACGCCGTTGCGTTGCTCGACGACGATATTTCGAAGGTCGTCTAGTGTCGTCGCCTGGCCCGTAACACGCACAAGCTTCTGTTCGCCGTGCCGCTCGATATAGCCCGCGCCGATATTCGCGTTATTGCGCTGAAGAGCCACAATTACGTCATTCATTGTCAGATTGAATGCGCTAAGGCGTTGCGGCCACGGTGTAACGTGGTACTGGCGCTGAAATCCGCCGATGGTGTTGACTTCAGTCACTCCGGGGACGTTACGAAGTTGCGGGCGGATCACCCAGTCCTGCAAGGTTCGTAGGTCTTCCGGTGTCCACTCAGATCCGTCCGGCTTTTTCGCGCCAGGCTTAGGCTCAACCGTGTACATGAAGATTTCGCCGAGGCCGGTTGCGATAGGTCCGAGCTTTGGCTCGACGCCAGCAGAAAGCTCGCCGCGTATGCTTTGCAGCCGTTCGTTCACGAGCTGGCGCGCGAAGTAGATGTCCGTGCCATCGCGAAAAATGACGGTGACTTGAGAAAGACCGTACCGGGAAATGGACCGAGTGTATTCCAGTCGCGGCAGACCTGCGAGCGCCGTCTCGATTGGGAAAGTGATGCGTTGCTCGACCTCCAACGGCGAGAAGCCTTGGGCTTCCGTGTTGATCTGTACTTGAACGTTGGTGATATCGGGTACAGCGTCAATCGTAAGCCGCTGGAAGCTCCAGACACCAAGCGTAGCGAATACAAGCATGGCGATCAGTACGAGCCAGCGATGCTTTATAGTCAGATGAATGATATGGCGAAGCATGGTGACCCTCAGTGATCGTGCGTAGCGCCGGCTTTCTCGATATCGGCGCGAATGAGAAAAGCGTTGTCCGACACATAAACTTCGCCAGGGTCGATGCCACTCAGGACTTCGGTCCACTCAGGAGTTCTGCGGCCGAGTTTCAGCATTCGTACCTCGTAGGTGTCGCCGAAACGCGCGAAAACTACGGTAAAATCTCGGAACCGCTGAAGCGCGCGGGTGCGCACGGCTAAAGGTACGTTTTGAGAGGCGACCATTATCGTGCCCTCAATTGCGGAGCCAGATCGCCAACTTCCGTCGAGATTGGCGATATTCGCAAGGATTGAAACTGTCTGCGTGGCTGAATCAGTATTCGGCAGCAAAGTCTGAATCTGCGATGTAACGCGCTGGCCGCTCAAGTTTTGTATCTCCACCGTTTGGCCGGCGCGAATTCGTTCCGCGTCGCGGGGAAACGCGAATAACGTTGCTTGCATCTTTGATGGGTCGATAAGGGTATAGAGCGCTTGCGTTGGGATATCGCCAGCATTGGCATTGCGCTCGGCAATGATACCGCTCATTGGCGCGGTGATCTGGTAGACGCGTAGTGTGTCGCTGGCCTCAATGCGTGCAAGTACTTCGCCCTGTTGCACGCTCTGGCCGACGAGTTTCGTCATCTCAATAATCCGACCGGGCAGCCACGCGCGAACATCGGCTCGCCCGTGCGGAGCGAGAATCGTGCGGCCAGGCAGGTCGATAGTCTCGGCGATAGTTGCTGGTCCCGCCGTCTCCGTCTTGACCCCGGCTGCTTCCGCGACGTCCGGTTTGATCGTCGTTCGGCCTTCGTAGGAGGAATAGGTCCAGCGTCCGATTTTGCCGCTGTATTCGGCAATTACTTCGACATCGAAAGAGTGGGGTTCGCGAACCGAGGCGGTTGCCTTCAGAAAATCTTGCTGCGGGATCAAGCTGAAACTATCTACCTTGCCGCCTAGTCGAGTGACCCGCATTTCCAGTTTCACGCTTTTCGGGTCGAGGGGTTTTCCATTTGCATAGGGATAGGTGCGGAACTCCGGGGGGATTCCTTCCTCAAAGATCGTGATTTCCATGGCGAGGTTTTCGGAGCGCAACATGCGGCCTCGATGGGGTCCGCGCTCGAATTCCTCGGCATGAGCTTTTTCGGCTGCTTCGCCGTGCTTGTGGTCGGCTTCGCCGCAGGCTGCGAGTAGCAGCAATGGGATAACGGCGATTGCAATTTTCTTCATTGCGGAGGAACTTTCATATTGAGCCGCATGTGGCGGCCGGTGAGCCGTGCCAAGGCAGCGTTGTCTTGTTGGAAGCTTTTGAGAGCGTCGATCCGACGCAAGCGCGCATCATTCAAGGTGCGCTGCGCATCGGCGAACTCGACATAGCTAAAGACGCCGCGTTCGAGCCCGTCGCGAATCAGGTCGACAGCGCGTTGCGCTCGTGGAATGACGTCGGATTGAATACGTCTTGCTTCGGCTGCGTTGGCGCGCAATCGGCCTTCAAGCCTTGACAGTTCGCGTCGCATGGCCCGAGTTGCTGTCTCGATTTCGAGCTCGACCGCTCTGCGATCCGCCTCGGCCTTTTCGATATTGCCATCGTTATTGTCGAAAAGCGGCAAGGGGATCGAGATTCCTGCAATCGCTGCTGAATCTCCCGTTTCCGTAAAACGCCGCACGCCGAGCCGTAATGAAGGGTCAGGTATTGCTCTCGCACGTTCCAGCACGGTTCGCGCGGCTGCCAGTTCTTTTTCCGATTGCAGAAGCGCGATTTCGACGTTGTAGGCGTTATTCCGGTGGTGCTGTTGTTCAGCTTCGAGAAGCGAGATGTCGATAGTAAAGTCGGTATTCCCGCGCCAATATGATGCGAGATTAGCTCGTGCGATCTGAGCCGCAGATGCAGCCTGCTCGACGGCGATTTCTTCTAACGCGACCTGTGCTTCGGCGCGCGATTGTGTGAAAAGTGGATCGCGACCGCTTTGAGAGCGTCGAACAAATTCATCGCGAAGCCGTTGAGCGATGGATAGCCGCTCTTCGGCGATCCGTTGCTGAGCTATAGCGACAGCCAAATCGATCCAAGCCAGCTCGACATCGCGGAGAAGATCGAGAACCCGGACAGCGCCGCGGGCACGGGCAATCTTGAGTTCGGCTTGTGCAACCCCTGTCCGGGCCTCACGTTTGCCGCCGAGCTCCAGAAGTTGTTGCAGAAACACCGTACTTTGGATCCGGCTTGAACCGCGATAGCTGCCAGAGCCGGCGAAATTCTCGAACTCCGCACCTATCGTCGGGTTGGGTAGCCTGTCCGCTTGGCGGATTCCGGCTTCAGCGCCGCGGACCCGCGACCGGATCGCAGGCACTATCGCATCGCTGCGCAGAGCAAGTTGTAAGGCTTCGTTCAGACCGAGCACTCTTGGTTCCGCCTGCGACGCGGTGATGCTGGCTGCGAACGCCAGCACCGCGATGGCCCATTGCCAGCGGATGCGAGCGCCCGCACCCGCGAGGGCGCGTTCGTTCATAGCTAACCTCAAAATTGAAAAGTGGACGTGGCTGCAGATGCAGCAGCCCGTTCAGTCGGCTTGCTAATTACGCCTTTGGAGGACGTTCGGGCGCGCAGCTAGACAGGCTGGCGATAGCAGCCGCGTTAGACAGCGGAACGCTTTCGGTTTCCGCACGGATGAAATTGACCGACACCGCAGCAACGACGACGAAGGGTGTCGCGGTGTCCCCCAAATGTGCATGGGAGATGGGATGAGTTTCGCCGGGGGCGCAGTTGTTGTTGATGGAGGTTTCACAAGCGATGACGCTGCCTGCTGCGGCGTTGGCCGCATGGTCTATGCCCAGGGAGTGCTCAACGCTATCGACGATAACATCGACGGTTTGCACGCAGAAAGACGCAACCGCCGCAATGCAGAGCGCGACGACGACCTTTCTCAGGTTTGCAAACACCGAGGATACCATCAGCGCATATTAGGAAATGGGGCAGCTTTTGCAAACTGCCCATATCCCTCGAAATTCTCAGGCCGGAACCGGGCGAAATCCTCATGGATCGTCGGGCGTTCCTATGGAGTGGTCAATTTTTATGGTTTCGAGGTTGCGATTCGTGCCCAAATAGTCGCGGAGGGGGCGGGGTTCGATCCTTTCCGAGCCGCATAGTCAGTTTATTTTGCTACAAAGCCCATGAGTTTACGGGGCCGCAGATTGTGCGGCCCCGTTTGTCTTATGGTTGCTCAAGGGGTAGCCGAAATTATTCGCCCCTTCGCGACACCTGCACTACCTGCTCATTTATGGGGTAGTACCGCGGGCGTCCCTCGATCCCGTAGATCTTCTTGCACACGGTGGGCGTGTCATCGCGCTGAGAGACGAACGCGCCAGCCTTCTTCAAGGTCGTTCGCTCGGCCTTATTGAAGAGACCGACGAACCAATTGTTCTTCACAAAAAGATGCCCATCAATATAGAATCCATCGGCGGCTTGCCGGGCTACCGCTTTTTTATCTGATACCGCCCCCTTCCTTTTCAGCCGCAGCAACCTTGCGCGGGCGAGCTCATCTGAAAGCTTTTTAAGCATGGCTTTCGGATCGTATCCGTCAAGCTGGATGGGCTTGGCGGCATTGTCGGGAAGGGCCCTGATGGCGCGCTCATAAATGGCACCTATAGCCGCCACTGTCTCCTTTCTCGACCATGGCAACACGCCGTATCGGATTGCTAGGGCCGCGCCTGTCCAGAGGACAGCAAAGTTGCTTTTGATCCGGCCAGTGATCCGCGTGTCGGTGGGGCCGCCGAACCGCCTTTCAAATCGCCGGATCTCTTTCTTTGCGCGGGCGAGCCAGTTATCGTGGGCAAAGAGTGCTTGAAGATATGCATCGAAAGCGGCGCCCTGATAGTGGCGTACATCGGCCTTGATCGCGTCAGCTAGCTGCCGAGCACCGTCGACCCCGGGGTAGTCGCTGAGGTCGCCGTCGAATACCCCCATGGAGCCCGGTTGTTCAGCCGGGATGTCGATGAGCCTGACCTCCTCCCCGCCGAGCCTGCGGCGTCCGGCACGGGCAGCGGCGTCGCCCATCGCCGTTTCGCTTGAGCTCATCCCGATCACGCGAAATTCGCGGCCGAAGTGCCCCTTCGCCCTCGCATAGCTCACGTCAGTTTTTCTTGGCCGGTTTCGAGAAAGCGTGAATGCCCAACGCTTCGCGCGAATGTGCAGCGGTACATCATTGCGCTCCGCGTCCCCGGTTTCGTCGATGGGGAAGAGGCAATCGCGATGCCCCATCGCCTGCGCTTCGAATGCCGCATCGGTATCGCCCCAGGTTGGCAAATTATAGCCATCCTCTTCGAATAACCCACCGACTGCCGCCGCAGCCCGAATGATAGTGCTCTTGCCGCCAGATGTTTTTCCGAACCAGTTGATTGCGAAGGAATCGAATCCAAGCGGGCGCAGTAGTGGGGCAGCAAACGCTGCCGACATCGCAACGCATAGTGGTGACGAAAGGTTGGGGTAATTTTTGACCGCGTGCTGCCAGCCCTCCAGAGTGCCAGCTGTGGTGAACCCGCTCACGTGCTCGGGGGAGTTTTCGTCGATGAGCACTTCGCTTACTTCGCTTTGGCCGTAGAGTCGGTTTCTCGTGACGAAGTATTCCTTATGCCAGCCCGGCGCTGTCAGGACCAAAAATCTCGAATCCGGCCTCGCTTTATCAAGGGTGCGCCACAGCGCGTCGCTGCGATGGCCTTCTGATGGCCAAGGACAGCCGAGGCCGACCAATTCACGAATGAGGGATGCCTTCATGCTAGCGGCGAGCATCTTGCGTTTGAAGATATGGATTTTTCTTTCGTTATGGATGTCGTCGAACGAAATTTTGATGAGGTGTTTCCCGGTCTTCAGGTGCATACCAAGCGCGATTATCTGAATTGATGGCTTTTCGTTCTCTGTGATTTCACGTGTAACGCTGTCGTTGCTGATCTTCCGGATCGTAGGATCAAGGGAATCTTTTTTCATCTTATGTCCTATTGTTGTGCGCAGTACGCAGTACGCAGCGAAATTAGCGTCGACGAATGATGACGAGCTCTGGGTCTAGAAAGCAGTTGAGTTGACGAACTTGGGAAATACCGGGTCTATTATGCGTCAGATGCCTCCTTTTTGTTGTTTCCGAATGAGATTCTTGCGTTTCGTCGATACGATGGTCGAGGCTGACTAGCCAGACGCTTTCATCAGAGGCCTGACGATGAAGCCTGATCGCTGCGCACTTGCGTGGAAGCCGAAAAGGACGAGGATGTCGCTGGCTTTTGTACGGTCCAGAAAGAGCAGAAGATCCGGCAAGATCTTGCGGTTGTGGCGCAGGAGTTCTTGGAATTTCACGAGCTTGAGGCTGTACGCGATGAAACCAAGATCACGTGTACCGTTGACCTGAACCGATCGCGCGTATTTCAGGTCAGGTGAAGTGGAGAGCGCCTTCTTTAGACGAGCTGTCAAACGCGCCGAGTTCTTCGTCCACATCACCGCATGCAGATGGATTCGAATACGTCCCTCGTTGTTGACGTCAATGTCGAGACTGCCGAGCATAGGGCGGTCTACCCCTTCGCGGCGAAGAGTGTCCTTGAGCCAACGAACGACCTTGCCGAGGGAGATTTTGTTAAGGTCGCTGGGCTCAAAAACCCATTGAGGTGGGGCAATGGTGACGAATACCGGCCTGGCCTTCGAACGTGTTGCTGTGCGAGCTTGCGCTGCCTGGGTGAACACCTCCGTCTTGGCACGTTGCAGGGCTCGCAGGCATTGCGGACAGGCGAGAGAGACACAACGGCTCCGGGGCCGGCAGTGTCGGAGGTCGTCCGCTAGATTTGCAAGCTGTCGGCCTCGTCTGTGATCGCCGCTGCTTTTTGCCTTCGTGGCGGCTTTCTCCAGCACATCGACCACGGCCCTAGAACGAAGAGCTACCTTCGCGCTGGTCATGACAGGTCCAAGGTCTGGCTCGCCGTCGCCGAACAGAATTTCGTCGTGCAGAAGCGTGCGAATACCGGCGCTATGATCAGCGGGCACCGGGGCGCTCTGAGGTCGAGGTGACTGTGGCAGCTGCGATGAAGCGTTCTAGATCGCAGGCGCGATAACGCACTAAGCGGCCGATTTTGATGAACGCCGGGCCGGTGCCCATCAGCCGCATTCGCTCCAAGGTTCGGGGCGAAATGCCGAGCTTCTTGGCGACTTCGGTCTGGTCAAGCAGCGGTTCGTTCATCGTCGTGTCCTTTTGACACGACATATTCTGCAGGGCCTACTATCGCCAGCTGGCTAAATCCGCGAAATGCTCCCTAAATACGCAATATTATTTAGTGCCGACTTTGTGGGTTTCTCGCCATTCACCGATATACTTCGCGATAGTACGACTACTGTAATTCCTCGAATTTGATGATTTGCCCAGGTGTTCGAGAACCAAAACCTCGAGCCTTTTATTGTCGAGGTTCGCTACTTCTATTTTTCTGGAAATTTCATCTAAAGCGCGAAAGATTTCATCTCTGACGCCCGGTCGGCCTGCGCGCCTCCGACGCATAGGTTCTATGGGCTTGGTCAACTTGACTGCGACGCTATGCGGCCAAATCTGGGCGACTTCCTTGGTGCTCACAAATGCTAAGGTTTGATAGTCGGTCCGCTCCTCGACATCCAGGGCGTCATCATCATTATCCGCCGATTGCGAGAACGATGAGGCCGCGATGTTTTCATGAGTGCTGCGCCGCCCGGCTGGGACCAAAAAGCCAGGGCCGTACAAAGAGATATCGAGTTTCTTAAGGGTTGATGGCTGAATCGGATGGTATGAGCGCGTTCTCTGAAAGGTTAGCCTGCCGTGCTGTTTGATAATCGGCGAGCGGTGTATTGGAGGTTCTGCGCCAAACCCAACAAGGCTGATATTGCCTGAGTGGATTTCGTTCTTCAGGGATATTATCGCGGCTTCTTCCGTACAATTTGTAGTTTGACGAACCCACTCCACTGCTTCGACTAGGGTCATTCGCGAGCTGCGTGTGCCATCATCATTAAACGGTATGTTCGGAAGGGCGCGTGCAACTTCTTCAAAGCTCGATTTCAGCAAGTAGAGTGGTCTGTATCTTGCCAAGTCTGTGTCCCAATCAGCTTCTTGTCCGCTAAAGGCGAGTCCAGTCTGCTGGAATCGCAATTTCGTTCGAACGAGATGAGTATGAATAGGACGATCCTCTGCGGATTTCCCGTCAACCCATCTCAACACAACTTGGCCTGTGCGGATGACTGCTTTGAGCCGCATCTCTGCGCCAAGGGGATCAGCTTGATCATCGCGTCGCAGTGAGGAGAATGCTGAACTAAGAGCCAGCCAGTGCTGATTATTTGTGATTGTCTCGTCGGGCATATTGGCGGCGATATTCTAGGACATCGGAGCGTACAGCTGAGTGATTGCTTTACCCTTGGGAGGATGGAAGATAGATCATCCGTCTTTCAAGAGTGTCCGGATGAATTGACCCCAGGCTTCTAAGGCTTTCTGAATTTCGACGAGATATTTTGCGCGATTATAGACTCCCGCGACCCCGGCTTTGTGGCCGCTTATGTGGTTTAAAATGGCCTCTACAATATAAGGCTGGGTCCGAAAGCGGTCGGCGAGAACGGTAGCACAGGTCCGGCGTAGATCGTGAAGAATCCAAGGGAAGGCCTTAGCTTCCGGATCAGCTTTACGGCGGGCTTCGAGGATTTTCTGGTCGAGTTCGGCTTTGGCCTTTGACCAGCCAGAAAACCCGCGCTGTTCGCCGTCAGCTTTGCGTGGCCCACTCCCGAACAGGAAGTCCCGATCTGTTTGGCGCGGCGTGGTTGTGATTATGGCCAGGGCTTCGTCGGACAGGGGCACCATGTGTTCCCGTCGGTTTTTGGTTCGGGAGGCTGGGATGGTCCAAAGCTTCCTGTCCTCATCGATCTCTGACCAGCATATTCCGCCGACCTCGTCGCGGCGCTGGCCCGTAAGAGCCAACAGTTTGACGATCTTGCCATAGTCGTCGTCGCCGGCAGCGGCGAAGATTTCTTTAAGGTCGCTGTCCGACAGCACCCGTTGGCGCGATTTCGGTTCTAAAGGCTTGTTGGTGCCGGTAACAGGGTTTGCCGGCAGATCAAATCCCTCGCGGATCGCCCAATTAAAGAGAGCAGATAAGGCGGCACGGGAGCGGGCTGCGGCGACCTGTCCACGCTCCTTCTCAATCTGCCCGAGCCTCACCGCGACATGGCGTCGTTGAATGTCGAAAATCGAGGTCGTGTGGAGCGGCCTCCAGTTCTTGTTCAGGTGGCGCTTGGTTTCGGCAAAGCTGCGCGGCTTTTGCTTCTTCTCCGCATACCGCAGGTATTGGTCCCCGATAGTGCGGAGCGTAAAGGTCCCATTCTCCTTCGCCGTGGCTTTCTCGATCTGCGGGTCTTTGCCAGTCGCGACGAGGCCGAATAGACGCTTAGCCTCGCGGCGTGCGGTTTCAGGTGTCCAAGGCGCGCCATGGCGACCGATGGTGACAAATCGCTGCCGTCCGAAAACGCGATACTTGATGACGTAGACAGGATTACCCTTCTGTCGTCGGACGCCAAAGCCTTTTACGGCCTCGTTGTGACCCGCGTCCCATATCGTTTCGCCGGTCTCGAGAGCTTGGACTGCTTTGATTGTGATGCCTTTGGAGGCCATGTCTCACGCCGATTTTTAGCTACCAATTAGCTACCACAATAGCGCGAAACAGTGTCGGCGAGAATACATTCCTGACGTGAAAAAGCGTTATGTTTATTGATGTTTTGCGGCTTCTGGCGACTGCTGCGTAATCGTGTCGGCGCTACAAATCAGACTTCGAATCTGGGGGTCAGGGGTTCGAATCCCTTCCGGCGCGCCAGCGCACAGTAGTTGTCAGGCCGCCCCGAAAGCTCGCCACGGCGGGATATTGACAACCGCGGCGTCAATCCGTCTGCATGTGATAGGTTTGCCGGATTGCGGTCTGAACGCCGCAGGACCGGCTGCCATGCTGTTTTTATTGCGGAAATGCCGATCATGACCGAGCGGACGACGTCGCCGAAGACCAGCTCTCGCGCACCGCGTGGCCCGCGGCGGCGGGACTCGGCCCTGACCAAGGAATCCATTCTCCGCGCCGCGACCTATGAGTTTTGCCGGAACGGTCTCGGTGGCGCGCGTGTCGAGGCGATCGCGCAGCGCGCCAAGGCCAACATGCGCCTGCTGTATGCCTATTTCGGGGACAAGAGCGGGCTCTATATCGCGGTTCTGGAACACGTCTACACCGAAATCCGCTCGGCGGAACAGAAACTCAACCTGGACAATCTCGATCCGGCCGCCGCCATGCGTGAACTGGTGAATTTCACCTTCACGTTTTTCGGCGAACACCCGGATTACATTGCGCTCATCAATACCGAGAACCTGCAGCGGGCGCAGAACATGCGGAAATCCCGCAAGATCGCGAAATTGACGCTGCCGCTGGTGACGAGCATCGAGGACATTTTGCGTCGCGGGTCCGCGGACGGTGTTTTCCGGAAGGATATCGATCCGATCAACCTCTATATCTCGATCACGGCGCTGAGTTATTTCCACGTGTCCAACCGTTACACGCTGTCGGCGATGTTCGGAAAGGATCTTGGCGATTCCGCATGGCTGAAAGGCCGCCGCGACCATGCCCAGGAGATGATTTTTGCCTGGCTGACGGCGGGCGGAATGCAGCACCTCATCAAGAAAGAGACGATCCGTCCGAAGGGCGATTCCCGCCGGAGTATCGTTCCCGATTTCGCGCGGGATAACCTGTAGATCGCGCGCTGCAGCGTTTTGCGTGATGTGGTCCGACATGCTGGAGATATGCCGTCACGATCACCTGCCACCGACACCCGGCGTGGCGGGGCCTGTGACCGAGGTCGGGCTGCTGGCGCGTCCGGTGCTGGAGAGCGGCAACAGCGGCGTGGTCATTGCCGCGTTCCAGCGATGTTTCTATGCGGCGTTCGGCGACCAGCTGATTTGCGCGGGTTCGCACATGCTCGGCTCCGGCCCGCTGCATGTCCTCTGCGATCGCTGGCAGGACGTTCTCGTCGGTGTTGGCCAGCCGGTTGAGATTGATGGCACTGCGCTCCGTCTCGACGGGGCGGTGCTGGCGGATTTTGAAATTGCGCCGACATGGCGGCCCGATCCGGCGCCCGGCTGGTCGTTAGCGAGCCTGGCGGTCGGCTTGCGGGCAACAGACGCGATATGGCGCCTGACGTTCGGTGGCGAAGTGCTGGTGTCGGATGGACAGTCATTATCAAGCGGGCCGTCGCACCTGATGGTAGCAGCACGGCCGGCCGTGGATGCCCTCGCGCGCGTTGTCGGGTGCGGAATACGGGATACCACACCGGATGCTGCGGATGGCGCCGAGGTCATGGGGTTGATCGGTCTCGGACCGGGGCTGACGCCCTCGGGCGACGATTTCCTTGTCGGCGGTCTTGTCGCGCTCGGCGCTCTCGGGTTGCCACAAGTGCGGGATGCCGTCTGGCGCCTGTGCCAACCCCATCTCGATCGCACCAACACCATCAGCCGAGCGCATCTTGAAGCGGCGGCCCGCGGCTATGGGGCTGCGGTCTTGCATGGGGCCATTCACGCCACGATCGCCGGCCGGGTGGCGGAGCTTGATCGGATGCTGGCGGCCGTATCCGACGTCGGTGAAACCTCGGGCCGCGATGCTTTCACGGGCGCGCTGGTCATCCTGCAGGCCGTGAGACGGCACGCCGATTCCGGCCGGACACCCTGAATCGCGGCTTCACAAGCCGAAAATCTTGTCTGGATGCGATCCGTCCGCCGGACTATTGGCGATGACAGCCGGAATTGTCGTGGTCTTGTCGGAAGCCCACAGCTTTGATTTGACCAAGTAAGACGTTTCTTACTAATATTTTGTGCCGAACAAGGAGGATACGCTGGTGTCGCAGAAGCGGGAACAGACCAGGTGCCAGGCGCTGCTGACCAACGACCTGACGGTGGTGAATGTCGGGCTGGAGGGTTTCGTCAAGGATCTGCAGGATTGCGGCATCGCGGTCGTGCATGTCGACTGGTCACCCCCCGCTGGCGGAGATCCGAAAATGGCCGCGCTGCTCGCGAAGCTCGGTGTGTGAGGGCAGGCCATGAAACTGATCGAGGAAGCCAACAAGAAGGCGCTTTCCATCATCCTGGACGGTGAGCCGAAGCTGATCGATATCGTCCCGGCGCGTGACGTGCTCAAGGGACTGAAGGAACGCATGATCCTTCATGCCGGTCCGCCGATCACCTGGGATCGGATGTGCGGCCCGATGCGCGGCGCCGTTGCCGGCGCCATCGTCTTCGAGGGGTGGGCTCCGGATCTGGACGCTGCCACCAAACTCGCGGCCAGCGGCGGCGTCGAATTCCATCCCAATCATCATTTCGGCGCGGTCGGTCCGATGACGGGCATGACGACGCTGTCGATGCCGCTGTTCGTCGTCGAGAACGCGCGCTTCGGGAATCGCGCCTACTGCGCGATCAACGAAGGTCTCGGCAAGGTGATGCGCTTCGGCGGCAATGACGCCAGCGTACTCAAGCGTCTGGCATGGCTGCGCGATGTGTTCGGCCCGGTGTTGGGGAAAGCCATCCGTGCCAAGGGCGGCGTCGATCTCAAGGCGATCATCGCGCGCGGCCTGTCGATGGGCGACGAGATGCACCAGCGCAATCTCGCCTGTTCGAGCATCTTCCTCCGGGAAGTCGGGCCGTCGCTGGCGCGGACCTCCGACAATAACGAGACCCTTGCGGAGTGCATCGCATTCATCGCGCAGAACGACCAGTTCTTCCTCAACATCGCCATGGCCATGGGCAAGGCGATGACCGATCCGGCCAAAGGGATTCGCGGATCGACGATCGTCACCGTGATGTCCCGCAACGGCACCGATTTCGGCGTGCGCGTCAGCGGTCTCGGTGATCGCTGGTTCACGGCGCCGGTGGAAATGCCGGAAGGGCTCTACTTCGCGGGCTTCTCCCGCAAGGACGCCAATCCCGACATGGGCGATTCCGCGATCGTCGAGACGGTCGGTCTCGGCGGGTTCGCGATGGGTGCGGCGCCCGCGGTGGCCGGCTTCATCGGCGCCGGTTCGCCGTCGGCGGCCGGCGATTTCACCCGCGCCATGGGCGAGATTACGGTCGGGCAAAATCCGGAATGGACGATTCCCGCGCTCGACTTCGCCGGCGTACCGACCGGCATCGACGTTCGGCTCGTGGTCGAAACCGGTCTCGCGCCGGTCATTAATACCGGCATCGCGCATCGGGAGCCCGGCATCGGCCAGGTCGGCGCCGGCGTGGTGCGTGCTCCGCTCGCTTGCTTCCAGCAGGCTGTTCTCGCCATTGCCGAAGATCTGGGTGTCTCATGACTGCGGTTGTCCTGAACGAAGTCCGCAAGGGCTTCTATCTCGATTCAGTGGCGCTGATGCGGTTGTCCCGCGAGATCGCGACGATACCTGGCGTCGTCGAGGCGGCGCTGATGATGGGAACGCCGTCGAATATCGCCATCATGCGCAATGCCGGCCTGCTATCCGGCGATATCAGCACGCAAGGCAGCGATCTCATTCTGGCGGTCAAGGCCGAAACCGAGCAGGCGGCCCGAGCGGCGCTGGACGACGCGCTCAAGGCGCTCGACAAGCCGAAGTCGCAAGCGGGCGGGAAAAGCGCATGGCGTCCGCGCAGCATCGCCTCGGCGGTGGCGGCGACGCCCAACGCGAATATCGCGCTGATCTCGGTCCCCGGCGAATTCGCCGCGGCGGAGGCGCGCAAGGCGCTCAATCGTGGTCTGCATGTGCTGATGTTCAGCGACAATGTCTCGATCGCTGACGAGCTCTCGCTCAAGCAGCAGGCGCGGGAGGCGGGACTGTTGATGATGGGGCCGGACTGTGGAACGGCGATCATCAACGGTGCGCCGCTTGCTTTCGCGAACAAGCTCAAGCGCGGAAAGGTCGGCATCATCGGCGCATCGGGCACCGGCACGCAGGAAATTTCCTGTCTGGTGTCTGAGGCGGGTGTCGGCATCTCCCACGCCATCGGCGTCGGCGGGCGCGATCTCAAGAAGGATATCGGCGGCATCACCACCCTGATGGCAATCGATGCGCTCGATGCCGATCCAGCCACCGAGCGTGTGGTGCTGGTGTCGAAGCCGCCGCATCCGGATGTGGCGAAGGCGGTTGTCGCGCGCATCGCCAAAAGTCCGAAGATCTATACCGTCTGCTTCATTGGTGCCGCCTCGGCCGAGCTTCCGAAGAATGCCGGCTTCGCCGCGACCTTGAAGCAGGCGGCGGAACACGCGCTGGGTGGAAAGAAGATCGGCGCCGGTTTCGATCCGGCGGCTGTCGGCGCGCGCCTGCCGCGCCGAAAGGGCGCGGGGCGTATCGAGGGATTGTTCGCCGGCGGGACGCTGTGTGCCGAAGCGCAGGTGGTGTTGACCGCTGGGGGACGGAAGGTTGCGTCCAACGCGCCGATTCCGGGCGTCGCGTCGCTCGACAGCAAGGACAGCGCTGGCTGCGACCGGATGATCGACCTTGGTGCTGATGAATATACGCAGGGTCGGCCGCATCCGATGATCGATCCGTCGGTGCGTGACGACGCGCTGCGGGCGGCGCTCGTCAATCCGGATATTGCCGTCGTTCTGCTCGATCTGGTGATTGGCTACGGCGCGCACGCCGATCCGGCGTCGCATCTTGCGGGAGTCGTCGCGGGGCGCGGAGACAATGCGCCGGTGCTGATCGCGTCGGTGACGGGGACCGAACTCGATCCGCAGGTGCGCTCCGCGCAGATCAAGCGCCTGGAATCCGCCGGCATCATTGTCACCCCGTCGAACGAACAGGCCTGCGAACTCGCTCTTGCCGTCATCAATGCTGATGCCAAGGTGAATCGCCATGCGAACGCTTGAGGAGGTTCCGCGCCGTCTGGTGATCGCGATCGGCGGCAACGCGGTTCATCCGGAAGAGATCAGCGGCACCTCCGATGAGCAGAAGGTGATCGCGCGGCAGACAGCGGAGGCGCTGCTGCCGCTGGCCGAGCTCGACAACGATCTGGTGATCACGCACGGCAACGGCCCGGTGGTCGGCAAGATCATGATGCGCCAGATGCTGACCATGGACCGCATCCCGCCGATGTCGATGGACATCTGCGTGGCGCATAGCCAGGGGGGCATCGCTTATCTGCTCATGCAGGCGATGGAGAACGCGCTGCGCGAGCGGGGCAATCCGCGCCACGTCGCGAGCCTGCTCACGCAGGTGGAGGTCGATCCCAACGATCCGGCCTTCGCCAATCCGACCAAATTCGTCGGGCCGTTCTTCTCCGAAGAAGAAGCGAAACGGATCGGTGCCGAACTTAACTGGAAGATGCGCGAAGACTCCGGGCGTGGCTGGCGCCACGTGGTGCCGTCGCCGAAGCCGAAGCATATCTGCGACATCTCGCTGGTCGATGCGCTGCTCAAGCGCGGGACGATTGTGATCGCCGGCGGTGGCGGTGGCGTGCCGGTGATCCGCGGCCCGAAAGGCACCCGCACCGGCGTGCCGGCGGTGATCGACAAGGATCTCACCTCGGCGCATATGGCGAATGTTCTCGGTATCGAGGAGTTGCTGATTTTGACGGCGGTGCCGCGCGTCGCCGTGAACTTCGGAAAGCCGAACAAGAAGGAACTGGATCGGGTCTCGCTCGACGAGATCAAAGCTTATCACCGCGAAGGACATTTCCCGCCGGGCAGCATGGGCCCGAAGGTCGATGCGGCGATCCGATTCCTGGAAGGGGGCGGAAAGCGCGCGATCATCAGCCACCTCGATTGCGCAATGGCTGCTTTGCGCGGCGAAACCGGCACCCATATCGTCCATGACGCCGCGCCGGTGGCATCATCATGACAGGCTACCCGCGCCAGATTCTGGCGCGGGCTTCAGATCACGGGATCGTGCCCTCCGGCAGTGTCCGGACGTGCCGGGCGATCTCGCCGGCGGTGGTGATCCAGATGTCGTCGCGGCGTGCAACGATGGCCTGTAGCGCCCGCCGCAAGTGGCGCATGCGATAAGGCTGCCCCACCAGATAGGGGTGCAGCGCAATCCCCATGACGAGGGACTGCTTTCTGGATTGCAGCAGCATCTCCTCGAAATTGTCGATGATCATGTCGGCGAACTGATCGGCGGAATCCTTCCGTCCGGCGATGGAGGGAATGTCGTTGAGTTCCTGCGGATAAGGCACGGACAGAATGCGCTTGCCATTGCGTGTCGCGAACCAGATCGGCTGATCGTCCATGCACCAGTCGAGCAGATACTCATAGCCGGCTTCGGCCAGCAGATCGGGGGTGAGGGGGGATTGCGAAATCCAGGGGCCTAGCCAGCCGGTCGGCCGCTTCCCCTCGGCCTGAATGATGGTGTCGGTCGACTCCTTGATGAGGTCGCGTTCTTCCGCTTCCGAGAGTTGTCCCTGCCGCTCGGAATTGGTGCGGCCGTGGCCGACGATTTCACAGCCGCGCTCGCGGAATGCGTCCATCACCTCGGGGCAGTAATGATAGATGCTGCTGTTCACCAGCACCGAAACCGGCAGTGACAATTCGTCGAACAGATCGATCAGGCGCCAGACGCCCACGCGGTTGCCGTAATCGCGCCAGGAGAAATTCAGGACGTCCGGATGCGGCCCGCCGGGAGCCAATTCCGCGCCCAAGCCTTCGCCGAAGGCAAAGTGCTCAAGGTTGAGGCCGATATAAACGGCAAGCTGCTTGTTCCCCGGCCACGCGAAGTGCGGACGACGGGTGATAGCGGAATAATGGTAGCGCCCATGGTGCTTCAGGAGGAGTTGACTGTCCTTCGCTGCCGTGCTGTCCGCGCGCTTGCCTTGAGCGGTTGTCTCACCGGTGGTCCGCACGTTCGTCTTCTCGCTCATCGTCATTTTCCTTCGCCAGATCGTTCTGGCCGCTTGACTTTCGTATAATGTTGAAGAGACTTCTTACTTCCGTCAAGTTCGCGAACAAGCGACAGCGGAGGAATGCCGGATGGTGCCATCTGAGGGCAACACCAGCAACGGGAGGAGCAGCTGCGTGACAATGAAAAAGCCGTTGACCAGCGGAACAATGAATTTCATTCCCGATGCGCGCCGCCCCGTGCGATGATTGCGAACACTTAAGAACGCTCACTGACAGCCAATAGCGAGCAACGCAAGAGCGAGTAAAGCAAGGGCGGGCAAGACATGTCTCTGCTTCCGGCAATTCTGACGGGACTGGCGCTTGGCAGTATGTATGGCCTTCTGGCGCTCGGCTTCCATGTCACGTTCGCCGTGTCCGGCACGGTGAACTTCTCCCAGGGCAGTTCGATGACCCTGGGCGCGGTCGCCGGATATTTCGTGCTCGTCGCGTGGGCATGGCCGACAGCGCTGGGAATTCCTGTGGTCCTGTTGATCTGCGCGATCTACGGCCTGATCATCGAGCGCTGGGCGGTGCGCCCCTTCGTGGCGCGCGGCTCGGACAACTGGCTGATGGCGACGGTCGCAGTCGGCATCATCGTCGACAATCTGATGCTGTTCGTGTTCGGCAAGGAGCCGCGCGGTTTCCCGTCGTCGCTCGCCGTCCATCCGATCCAGATCGTCGAAGGCGCCGGCGTTTATCCGCTGCAGCTTGTGATTCCGGTGATCGGCTTGCTGCTTGCGGCGGGTCTGCATCTGTTCACCCAGCGGACGCGTCACGGCGTGGCGATGCTGGCGGTGGTGCAGAATCCAAGTGCGGCAAAGCTGATGGGGATCGACGTCGGCCGGGTGATCGCTGTCAGCTACGCGGTGTCCGCGGTGCTGGCCGGCATTGCCGCGCTGCTGATCGCGCCGTTGTTCAATGTGTCGTCGGAAATGGGCACGCTGTTCGGTATCAAGGCATTCGCCGCCGCGATTATCGGCGGCCTCGGCAGCGCCTGGGGCGTGATGCTGGCCGGCCTCTGTCTCGGCCTCATTGAGGTCCTGGCCACCGCCTATCTCGGGTCGGTCTACACCCAGATCATCACATTCGCCTCCGTCATCCTGATCCTGGTCGTCATGCCTTATGGATTGCTCGGCCGTGCTGGAGTGAAAAAGGTTTGATGTCCCGCTCAACTCTCCTTGCAGGCGTCGTCGCTCTGGCGGTTGTGCTGGCCTATGCCTCGGTCGCGGACAGCTATTCGGTTTTTCTCGTCGCGACGGTCGCGCTGACGTCCATCGCCTGTATCGGTCTCAATGTCCTGCTCGGCCTCGCCGGCCAGATTTCGCTCGGCCACGTCGGTTTCATGGCGATCGGCGCTTATACCACCGTGCTGCTCATGGAGCGGGCGGGCTGGCCGTATTGGGCGGCCGCGGGCGCGGGAATTGTTCTGGTCAGCGTCGTCGGCGCGTTGCTGGCGATGCCGGCGCTGCGCGTCCGAGGGCCTTATCTCGCGATGGTCACCATCGCGTTCGGCTTCATCGTCGAGCACGTCGCGGTCGAATGGAAGGATCTCACCGGTGGCGGCAACGGCCTGATCATCTCGACGCCGCCCAGCTTCGCCGGCGTTGCCCTGTCAGAGCGCAGCCTCGCCATGATCGGCGTGGTGCTGGTCGCTCTCTCCACCTGGCTGTTTGTTCGTCTGAAGAACAGCGGGTGGGGTTATGCGATGCGCGCGGCGCGTGATTCCGAGGTCGCGACCCGGTCGGTGGGTATCGACCTTGTCAGCGTCCGGACCGTTGCATTCATGGTTTCGGCGGCGATGATGGCCATTGCTGGTGCGCTGTTCGCACCGTTGCAGGGCTATATCAGTCCGAGCTCGTTCCCGTTCATTCAGTCGATCCTGCTGCTGTTCGCCGTGATGATCGGTGGTGCCGGTTCGGCCATCGGCCCGATCATCGGTGCCTTGCTGGTGGTGTTGCTGCCGGAGCTGCTTGCCGACCTCGCGGAGTATCGTCTGCTGGTGTTCGGGCTGCTGCTGTTCGCAGTGTTGCGGATCGCGCCGGAAGGCGTGGCCGGTCTGATCGGCACCCTGATCAGGAAGGTCTGGCCGCGGTCGTCGCAGCAGGCCGTGGTGGCCGGCGCGGATGCCGATCCACAGCCGCGCTTGCGGATCGCCGACAGCAACGCGCTTGATGTCAGCGATCTCTCTATTTCCTTTGGCGGCGTGAAAGCCGTCCAGCATGTCACGTTCACCGCCCAGCCGGGCTACGTCACCAGCGTGATCGGCCCGAACGGCGCCGGCAAAACCAGCGCGCTGAACCTGCTCTGCGGCTTCTACAAGCCGAGCACCGGCACGGTGAAGCTCGGGTCGCGCGACCTCACGGGCATGGCGTCGCATACGCTGGCGCGGCTCGGTGTGTCGCGAACCTTCCAGACGACCCAGTTGTTCGGGTCGTTGAGCGTTATCGAGAATGTGCTGCTCGCGGAAACAGCGGGCAAGCTCGGCGGAATTGTCACGCCGCTGCGGAATGCCGACAGCGAGGAGTTCGCGCGAGGATTGCTGCGGTTCGCCGGCGTGGAAGGCGGTCTCGATCGTCAGGCGGATTCACTTCCGCACGGCGAGAAACGGCTGGTCGAGATCGCCCGCTCGCTGGCATTGCGGCCCAAGGTTTTGCTGCTCGACGAGCCCGCCGCCGGTCTCTCGAAAGGCGACAAGCAGCGGCTCGCTGCGTTGTTGCGCCGGATCGCCGAACTCGGCATCGCCGTCATCATCGTCGAGCACGACATGCCGATGATCATGGCGTTGAGCGACCACATCGTGGTGCTCGACGGCGGCAAACGCATTGCCGTCGGTGATCCCGCGGCCATCCGCAACGATCCGTTGGTGCGCCAGGCTTATCTCGGTGACGTTGCCGTTGGCGAAAAGGTCAGCGTGGCGCGCGAGGTCAAGCAGGATGCCATCCTCGAGATCAAGGGGCTCGGCGCGTTCTACGGGCTGTCGCAGTCGCTCGCGGACATCAATGTCGTGGTGGCGGACGGGGAGGCGGTTGCTGTGCTCGGTGCCAATGGTGCCGGCAAGACGACCCTGATGCGCTCCATCGCCGGCCTGACGCCGCCGCGGGTGAAGGGCGAGATCAAGCTTTCCGGCAACCGTATCGACAATATTCCTGCGCATCAGCGCGCTCGCGCCGGCGTGGTGCTGGTGCCGGAAGGCCGGCAGGTGTTTCCGGAGCTGACGGTGCGGCAGAATCTCGAAATCGGCGCCTATGCACGCAAGGACGCCGATCTCGAGAAGGACGTGGAAGCCATGTTCCTGCGCTTCCCAAAGCTTCGGGAGCGTAGCGCCCAGCGTGCCGGTCTGTTGTCCGGCGGCGAACAGCAGATGCTGGCCGTCGCACGCGGTCTGCTGACGGGGCCGCGTGTGCTGATGCTGGACGAGCCGTCCCTGGGACTCGCTCCCTTGGTGGTCGACGAGTTGTTCGCATCCTTCGAGGCGTTGCGCGCCGAGGGCATGACGCTGATGGTGGTCGATCAGATGGCCGGTCAGGCGTTGGCGCTGGCCGACAGGGCCTATCTGCTGGAGACAGGCACCATCGTGAAGAGCGGCGTCGCGGCGGTGATCGCAAAAGACCCGTCGCTCGAAGCGGCCTATCTCGGCAGCGAAACTCCGAGCGCATAGCGGACCCGGCAATATCCTGGGCTTGGCGATTGAGGTCGCGCGGTTATAGTGCAACCGCGCGGCTATAAAGTCGCGCGAGCAGGGACAGCAGCATGCAAACCATCGCCGGCGATCAGCATCAGGATATTCGTGAGGCGGTGCGGGCGCTGTGCGCGGAATTTCCGGGGGAATATCACCGCAAGGTCGATGAGCAGCGCGGCTACCCGGAAGAATTCGTCGATGCGTTGACCAGGGCCGGCTGGATGGCGGCGCTGATCCCCGAAGAGTATGGCGGCTCCGGCCTCGGTCTGACCGAGGCGTCGATCATCATGGAGGAGATCAACCGCGCCGGCGGCAATTCCGGTGCCTGCCACGGGCAGATGTACAATATGAATACGCTGATCCGGCACGGCTCGGAGGAGCAGCGCAAGCGCTATCTGCCGAAGATCGCCACGGGAGAACTGCGGTTGCAGTCCATGGGCGTGACCGAGCCGACCACCGGCACCGATACGACCAAGATCAAGACCACGGCGGTGAAGCAGGGTGACCGCTACGTCATCAATGGCCAGAAGGTCTGGATCTCGCGCATCCAGCATTCCGACTTGATGATCCTGCTGGCGCGCACCACGCCGCTCGATCAGGTCAAGAAGAAGTCGGAAGGACTATCGATCTTCCTGGTCGATCTGAAACAGGCGATCGGCAAGGGCATGACCGTGCGGCCGATCCTCAACATGGTCAATCACGAGACCAACGAACTGTTCTTCGACAATTTAGAAATCCCGGCGGAGAACCTGATCGGCGAGGAAGGGCAGGGCTTCAAATATATCCTCACCGGCTTGAACGCCGAGCGCACCTTGATTGCCGCCGAATGTATCGGCGACGGCTACTGGTTCGTCGACAAGGTCTCGGCCTATGCCAAGGAGCGGATCGTGTTCGGCCGGCCGATCGGCCAGAATCAGGGTGTGCAATTCCCGATCGCCGAAAGCTTCATCGAGGTCGAGGCCGCGAACCTGATGCGGTTCGAGGCGTGCCGGCTTTACGACGCGCATCAGCCGTGCGGCGCGCAGGCCAATATGGCGAAATACCTCGCCGCCAAGGCGTCATGGGAAGCGGCCAATGCCTGCATCCAGTTCCATGGCGGCTTCGGCTTCGCTTCCGAATATGATGTCGAGCGCAAATTCCGCGAGACACGGCTCTATCAGGTGGCGCCGATCTCCACCAACCTGATCCTGAGCTACGTGGCCGAGCACATCCTCGGTCTGCCGCGGTCGTTTTGATCGAGCGTCGTTGTCAGGCGGAGAGCTGCGACGACAACCGTGCGTGCAGGAAAGCGATGAACTCGCCTTCCCATGGCCGCTTGCGGTGGCGCGGCAACTGGACGGCGCGCAGTTCGCGCATGATCGCCGGTTTGACGATCGGATGGGCTTCCAGAATCTGATTGTCGAGGCTGCGCTGCACCGCCGACGACGGCATCACCGTCGCCCATCCTCCCGATTTCACCAGGCGAACGGCGGCAGCCATCGAGTCGAGTTCGAGCTTGGGGACGAGCGGCAGGCCGGCATCGGCGAATTTGCGCTCCAGCAATGCCCGCAATCCGTGACGCACCGTCGGCAGGACGAGATCGAGCTTGGCGATGTCCGTCATCTTGATGGGGCCGCGCGGGCAGATCGCGGAATGGCTCGCGGTCAGGATCGACAGCGGTTCCGAGCCGAGCACCGTCTCCTGCAACGAGCGGTGGGCATGCATGTCCTCGACGATGGCGATGTCGATCACATTGTCCGCAAGCCAGTCGAGCAGGACGCCGCTGTGCGACTCGACGATCTTCAACTCCACATTGGCGAAGGACTTGCGCCATTCGAGGATCGTTGCGGTCGTCGCCTGCACCAGCAGGCTGTCCTCGTCGAGACCGGGCAGCACGCCGACGCGCATGACCGTCGCCGTCCGCCTGCGGATTGCAGGGGACGGCCGCGCGACGGTTTGCAGCGTATCGAGGATCGGCGAATAGATGGCGCGAACTCTGCGGCCAAACGGCGTGAGATGGATGCCTTGCGCCGAGCGGTCGAACAGCTTGCTCCCGAGGTTTTGTTCCAGCGCGCGGATCTGCATGCTGACGGCAGGCTGAACCACATTGAGCTTCGCCGCGGCGCGCGTGATGCTGCCTTCGTCGCAGACGCGCAGGAAGTAGCGGAGCTGACGGGTTTCCGGCAGAGCATCGTCCAGAGCACCGGGTAGCGATGGTGCCGTTGCGACCGGCTCGCGCAAACGCGCCCGGATGGCCCCCTGGATCGCGCGGCGGAAGGCGCTTGGCACTGAATCGTCGGGATCGGTGCAATCGACTGCAATAGCGAGGGCAGGGAGCTGTCTGGTGACGACGCGCACCGCCAGCCGGGGATGCCGCAGGATTTCCGGGTTTACCGCCAGCCGCGGGACCAGGAGCGGCCCGCGGTTTTGCGTCAGCAGCGCGGCGATCAGATCGGCGGGCTCGTCGTCGTGGAAACGCAACGTCGCGGCGGTGCCGGCGCCTTGCAGCAAGGTGCGGATCGGGGCCGGAAGCGCCGGCACGTCGATGACGCCTTCCAGCAGCCTTTGTCGTTGTCCGTCATCGCTGTCGTCCATCTGTCCTTTGAGCGCGACCAGCAGCCACTGATCCGTCGGGGCGCGGGCTGATGGCGCCGCGGCCTCATGACGCAGCCGGATCGCCGGCAAGGTGCGCGTGCTGCTCTCGACGTTGAACAGCATCACCTTGATATGCGGCGCGTGGTTTTCCACTTCATGCGCCGCCTGCCGTGCGAGCTGCATCAGCAGACAGGCCGGCGAATAGTCGAGGGCGATCTCCAGCGTCTGCACCGGCTCGGAACTGCCGGAGCGGAGATAGCGGGCGCCGTGCACGACATCATCGAGCAGCGGCATCACGCGACGAAGCAGATGTTGCGCGGATTTGGTTGGCTGCAGGCCGACCGGCGTGCGGGTGAACAGGACATCGTTGAGTTCGGCTTCGAGCCGCTGCATCTGCGCGCTCAGGGTCGGTTGCGTCACGCCGCACAGCCGCGCTGCGGCGCTCAGGCTGCGCTGCTCCACCACCGCTGCAAAATATTGCAACTGCCGGAAATCCATCCCCTCGACCCTTCTGCGACAGGGGTATAGATAAATCTGATGGCTGACATTATCAATCGGTATTGGTCGGCGCCGATGGCGCGTTCCAAGCTTTGATGCGCCCTGCCGTAGAGCCGGGAGGCGGTGCGATAAACCCTATGCGGGGCCACGTCCGGCGCCCGACGGAGATTGAGGACAAGACGATGCTTCATCATTTCCCGCTTGGTTTCCCTGTCGCCCGCGCCGCGGTGCGCATCGGTGCCGCGCTGGCGTTCAGCGTTGCGGTGGCGACAACCGCGACCGCCCAGATCAAGATCGGCTTCCAGGCGCCGCTCACCGGCCCGGCCGCGACCGATGGCGTCTCCGCCAAGGTGGCTGCCGAACTTGCCGTTCAGGACATCAATGCCAAGGGCGGCGTGCTCGGGCAGAAAATCGAACTGGTCATCTATGACGATCAGGCCAAGACCGACGAAGCGGTGTTCACCGCCAACAAGCTGGTCGGCCAAGATGGCGTGAAGTTCGCGGTGTCCGGCAGCTATTCGGCGTCCGGCCGCGCTGCTGCGCCGGTGTTCCAGAAAGCCGGCGTGCCGTTCATCTCGGCTTACGGCGTGCACCCGGACATCACCCGGTCCGGCAACTATGTGTTCCGCACCGTTCACCTCGGTCAGCCGCAAGGACGCGCCGGCGCCAAGTTTGTCGGCGATGTGCTCGGCCACAAGCAGATCTCCGTCATCTCGATGGACAACGATTACGGCCAAGCCACGCTCGAAGGCTTCAAGAGCGCCGCCGGTCAGTTCGGCATCAAGATCCTCGGCGAATACTCCTATCCGCTGCGCGATCGGCAGTTCGGCTCGATCGTCGCCAGCGTGAAGCGCGACAATCCGCAGGCGATCTATGTCACCGGCTATTTCTTCACCGCCGGTCCGCTGGTGACACAGTTGCGTGCCGCCGGCATCACGGTGCCGATCATTGGCTCGCAGGCGTTTGACGCGCAGAAGCTGATCGAGATCGCCGGGCAGGCGGTGGAGGGCGTGTACATCGTCGGCGGCCTCAACCGCGACCGCGACAGCGCGCAGCTCAAGTCCTATCTCGCCGAATTCCAGAAGCGTGCCGGCTATCCGGGTGAAAACGTCGGCGCGACCGTCTATTCGGCGATCGTGCTGATGGCGGATGCGATCAAGCGCGCCGGCTCGCTCGATCAGGCGAAGGTGCGCGACGCGCTCGCCAACACCAAGGATTTCGACCATCTCGCCGGCAAGCTCGTCAGCTTCAACGCGCTGCGCGAGATCAACATGCCGATGAACGTCAACGTGGTGAAGGGCGGCAAGTTTGTCCACTACGCCTGGATCGACGATCTGAAGCTGCTCGCCCCGCCGACCGAATAAGGCGTGGACACTTTTGATGCGGGGCGCTCTCCGGCGTCCCGCATCCTTATGGATCCGGACCCCGTGTATTACGTCGATCTCACTCTCAACGGCCTGATCTTCGGGGCCATGTATGCGCTGATGGCGATCGGCCTGACGCTGGTCTATGGCCTGTTGCGCATCCTGCATATCGCGCACGCCGCGGTTTACGCGTTCGGCGCGTTCATCACTGTGATCGTCGCCAATGCCACCGGCAGCATCGCGCTCGGCATTGTCGTGGCGATTGTCGCCTCCGCGCTGCTCGGCCCGGCGATCTATCGTCTGCTGTACGAGCCGCTGCTGAAGCACCCGCCATACGTTGCGATGATCGCGTCCATGGGTCTGCTGATCTTTATGGAAGACGGTTTTCGCATCCTGTTCGGCGAACAGGGGCTGACTTTCACGCGCAATCCCTATCCGACCGAGATCCATCAGTTGTTCGGCGTCACGATCAACACGGTGCAGATCGCGATGATCGTTTTGTCGGTGGTCTGTCTGACGGCGCTCGCGCTGTTCACTACCCGCACTCGTGTCGGCGTCGCCTGGCGCGCGACCGTCTCGAACCCGACCATCGCCACCAGTTTCGGCGTCGATGCCATCAAGGTCCGCTATCTCAATTTCATGATCGGCTCGGCGCTGGCGGCGCTTGCCGGCGCTCTGATCGCGCTGCTCAACAATTTCGTCGAGCCGAGCATGGGCTTTGTCGTCAGCTACAAGGCGCTGGCGATCATCGTTCTCGGCGGACTCGGATCGATGCGCGGTACGCTGATCGCCAGCCTCGCGCTCGGTCTTGTCGAATCGTTCGGCACTATTTTGGTCGGCTCCTATCTCGACCGCGATGCGCTCGCCTTCCTGTTCCTCATTATCGTCCTGATGGTTCGGCCGCAGGGACTGACCGGTGCCCGCGCATGAGCCTGTACACCTACAGTCTGCTGTCGATCGTCGGCATCAACATCATGCTGGCCGTCAGCCTCAATATGATCACGGGCTTCTGCGGTCAGTTCAGTCTGGGCCATGGCGCATTCTATGGTGCGGGCGCCTATGCGGCGGCGCTGTGCGCGGTCGCTGGCTATCCGGTGCCGGTGGCGTTGATCGCCGGCGCAGTCGTCGCGGGAATTCTCGGATTTGTCGTCGGCTTCGCCTCGGTGCGGCTGCGCGAGGATTTCCTCGCGGTGACGACCATCGGCGTCAGCTTCCTGTTCGTCGGCTTCGTGCGCAAGCAGCACTGGCTCGGCGCCGAGATGGGCATCAGCAAGATTCCCGGCAGCGGCCTTGGCGCCGAGGGCAACGCGGTGATGATCCTGCTGTTCGCCGCGGCGACCATCGCGTTCAGCCTGTATCTGAACCGGAGCTGGCTCGGCTTTGCATTCCGCGCCGTCGGTGACGACGAGCAGGCGGCGCGCACCGTGGCGATCCCGGCGTCCAGCTACAAGCTGCTGGCCTTCGCGCTCGGCACCGCCATCGCCGGTCTGGCGGGTGGGCTCTACACCTATTTCACGCAGTTCATCGTGCCGGATTCGTTCGGGTTCATTCTGTCGGTCACGCTGATGGCCATGGTGGTGATCGGCGGCACCGGCTCGACCTGGGGCGTGGTCGCCGCCACCATCATTCTCACGTTGCTGCCGGAAGTGTTCCGCTTCATCAACGACTATCGCCTGCTGATCTTCGGCGGCCTGCTGGTGCTGGTGACGCGGTTCGCGCCCGGCGGTCTCGCCGGCATCGTAAACTCTCTGACGCGGAGGCTGCGCCGCGCATGACCAATGTCCTCCAGGTCGAATCCGTGTCGATCCGCTTCGGTGGCGTGCAGGCGCTGACCGATGTCAATTTCTCAGTTGGCAAGGGCGAGATCGTCGGCTTGATCGGGCCGAACGGCGCCGGCAAGACGACACTGCTGCGCATCATCGCCGGTGTGCTCGCGCCCGATACCGGCCGCGTCATGCTCGATGGTCAGAACGTGACGCGCCTGCCGACGGCGGCGCGGATCGCCAAGGGGCTCGCCATCACCCATCAGATCGTGCGGCCGTTCCGCTCAATGACCGTGCTGGAAAACACCGCGCTCGCCGCCGGACACAAGATCACCGCCAATCCTCTTACCGCGATTTTCCACTGGCGGCGCGCGGCGGAAAACAGCCGCGCCGCGGCGATTCTTGCCAAGGTCGGCCTCGGCGGAATGGAGGATAGGGCCGTCAGCGCCTTGCCGCTCGGCCATCTCAAGCGGCTGGAGGTCGCCCGTGCCCTCGCGGTCGATCCGTCCGTCATCATTCTCGATGAGCCGCTGGCCGGCCTGAACCATCGCGAGGCAGAGCAGCAGGCCGACACGCTGGCGGCGCTCAATGCCGAAGGTCTGACCACCGTGCTGATCGAGCACAATCTCCGTGAGGTGATGCGTGTGTGCAAGCGGCTGCTGGTGCTCGACGGCGGCCGCATCATCGCCGACGGCGCGCCCGCCGAGGTGATGGCCGACAAGGCGGTGCGCGAAGCCTATATCGGGAAGGCGGATGACCATGCTGCGGCTTGAGAACATGAGCTGCGGCTACGGTCCGGTGCGAGCCGTCACGGACGTCAGCTTTGAATTGCCGGACAAGTCGGCGCTGGCATTGCTCGGCCCTAACGGCGCGGGCAAGACCTCGACCATCATGGCGATCATGGGCCACACCGCGGTGCAGGGTGGTCGCATCCTGTTCAACGGTGAGGACATCACCCATGTGCCGCCGGTGCGCCGTGTCGATCTCGGGATTGCGCTGGTGCCGGAGGGGCGGCGGTTGTTCACCGATCTGACCGTCGAGGAAAATCTGACTGTCGGCGGTTATCACTTGTCCACGCGCAACGACGCCGCCAATCGTGCGCGTGTCTACGACCTGTTTCCGCGTCTGTCGGATCGCCGCAAGCAAATCTCCGGCTCGCTGTCCGGTGGCGAACAGCAGATGCTGGCCATGGGCCGTGCGCTGATGGCGGAGCCGAAACTGCTGCTGATCGACGAACTGTCGCTCGGTCTGATGCCGAAAATGGTCGATCAGTGCTTCGCGGCGCTTGCGACGCTCAGGGCGCAGGGTGTGACCATCCTGCTGGTGGAGCAGAACACCACCCGCGCGCTCGATTTCGCCGAACATGTCTGCGTGATGACGTCCGGTTCGCTGGCGTTCTCCGGTACGTCGCAGCAGGCCAAGCAGGATGAAAACCTGTTCGATGTCTTCGTTTCCGCCGGTCATGAGTGAGTACATCCGATGAGTGATTTCGATCTTGTTGTCACCGGCCGCGTCGTGCTGGCCGACCATGTCATCGACGACGGTTATGTGGCGGTGCGCGGCGGTCTTGTCGAGCGGGTCGGCAGCGGACCGGCGCCGCAGGCGAAAGAGCGTCACGATTTCGGCGAGGCTTATGTGTTGCCCGGCGCGATCGATGCGCAGACGCATTCTCGGTCGCAGAAAGACCAGGAGGATTTCATCTGGTCGACCCGATCGGCGGCGGCCGGCGGTGTGACCACCATCGTCGATATGCCGTACGACGCGGGCTTTCTGGTCTGCACCGGCGACCGCGTGCGCCAGAAGGTGGCGGAGGCCGGGCCGCAGTCGCGCGTCGACTTTGCGCTGTATGCGACTATCAATCCCGAGGACGGCGCCAAATATATCGGCGATATGGTCGCGGCCGGTGCTGCTGCGTTCAAGTTCTCGACCTTCTGCACCGACCCGAAGCGTTTCCCGCGCATTCCCCCGCAAACCCTGCATGCCTGCTTCAAGGCGATCGCGGCGCATGGTCTCGCCGCCGGCGTGCACAACGAAAACGACGAGATGGTGCGCGCAGCGATGGCCGAGGTCGAAGCCTCCGGCATTCGCGATTATCGCGCGCACGGCCTGTCGCGTCCGCCGGCGACCGAAACGCTGGCGATGGCAGAAGTGTACGAACTCGCCGCCGACGCCGGCTGCTCCGGCCACATTGTGCACTGCTCGGTGGGGCGCGGCTACGATCTCTGCGCCGGCTATCGCGCGCAGGGTTTCGACGCCACCATCGAGGCTTGCATTCATTATCTGACGCTCGATGAAGAGAACGATGTCGCCCGGCTCGGCGGCAAGGCGAAGATCAATCCGCCGATCCGCCCGCGCCGCGAGGTCGAGGCGTTGTGGCGTCATCTCGCGGCCGGCAATGTTACCGTGGTCTCCACCGACCACGTGAGCTGGTCGGAGGATCGCAAGACCAATCCGGACATGCTGAAGAATTCGTCCGGCGTGCCGGGCCTCGAAGTGCTCTATGCGCTGCTGCTCAAGGGGCTGACCGAGCGGCGCCTGGATGTGAGCTTCGCCGCGCGTCTGCTGGCGGCCAATCCGGCGCGGCTGTTCCGCATCGGCCACCGCAAGGGCGCGCTGGAAGTCGGCCGCGATGCCGACATTGTGGTGATGGCGCATCGGCCGCATCGGTACGATCCGGCGGCCAGCGGGCATAATTTCGTGAGCTGGAGCCCCTATGCCGGGATCGAGTTGCCGTATCGCCCGGTGGCGACATTCCTGCGCGGCGCGATGGTGTTCGATGGCACCCGTGTGCTAGCGGAACCGGGCAACGGCCATTTCATCCATCCTGTGCTGGCGCAGCCGGCGGAGTACAAAGTCGCAAGCTGATGACGACGACACCTCTCAAGATCAACCAGCAGCGGATCTGGGACGACCTGATGGCGCTCGCCGCCATCACCGACCCGGAGCACCCCCACACCCGGCGCTCGTTCTCGCCGCTGTTCCTCGATGGCCGCGCCTGGCTGCGCCAACGCTTCGAGGAAGCGGGCTTGAAAGTGCGGCTCGATACCGCCGCGAACATGATCGGTCGCCTGGAGGGGAGCGAGGCCGGCGCCCGGCCGATCATGCTCGGCTCGCATTCGGATACGGTGCCGTCGGGCGGCCGGTTCGATGGCCCGGCCGGCATCATCACCGCGCTCGAAGTGGTACGCGCCATGCGCGAGGCTGGCTATGTGCCGCGCCATCCGATCGAGATCGTCGATTTCCTGGCCGAGGAGCCGAGCGAATACGGCATTTCCTGCGTCGGCAGCCGCGCCATGGCCGGCGTGCTCGACGATAAGATGCTGGCCTATACCAATCCGGCGGGCGAGCGGCTCGACGATGCGATCCGTCGTGTCGGCGGCGATCCGGGCCGGCTCAACGACGCGCGCCATCCGGGTATCGCCGGCTTCCTCGAACTGCATATCGAGCAGGGCCGGGTGCTGCAGAACAACAAGATCGACCTCGGTCTGGTGACGGCGATCGTCGGCATCACCCGCATTGAGGTGGTGTTCAAGGGCGCGGCCGATCACGCCGGCACCACGCAGATGCAGGACCGGCAGGACGCGAGCCTCGCGGCCGCGCAACTGATCCTGTTCGTCGCCGAACAGGCGCGGGCATTCACCGAACGCGGGCAGGGGCATTTCGTGGCCACCACCGGCGTCGTTGACATCAAGCCGAACGCCGCCAATGTGGTGCCGGGCGAGGCACGGCTCATCCTCGATATCCGCGCCGAAGACCCGGCGGTCGCCGTCGAATTTACGGCTGCGCTCGATCGGGAAAGCAGCCGTATCGCTACAGCGGCGCATGTGAAGCGTCCGCGCTTCGCCACTTTGTCGAGCACCAAGCCGACGATCTGCGACGCGCATCTGCGCGATCTGCTCGGCCGTGGCGCGACGACGCTCGGCTATTCGACGACATCGCTCGCGTCCGGCGCGGGACACGACACCGCGTTCGTCGCCCGCATCGCGCCGGCGGCAATGCTGTTCATCCCGTGCAAGGACGGCAAGAGCCACACGCCGGAAGAATGGACCGAGCCGGAGCAACTCTCGGCCGGCGCCGCGACTTTGTATGAAGCTGTCCGCCTGCTCGACGGACACAATCGCTAACGGAGTACACCATGGGACGGATTCTCACCGCACGCGACGTCGAACGTGCCGTGAAGGGCGGTTCGGTCTTCGCGGCCGGCGGTGGGGGATGGGCTGACCATGGCCGCATGCTGGGAACGGCGGCGGTGAATGCCGGTCAACCCGAACTCGTCTCCATGGATGACGTGCCGGACGATGCGTGGATCGCGACCGCCGCCGCAATCGGTGCGCCGGCCAGCACCACCGAATGGCAGATGCTCGGCGTCGATTACGTCAACGCCGTGCGCCTGGTGCAAAAGGAACTGGGGGCGCCGATCTACGGGCTGATCATCGGTCAGAACGGCAAGTCGAGCACCATGAATGCGTGGCTGCCGTCAGCAATCCTCGGCACCAAGGTGATCGATGCGGTCGGCGATATCCGCGCGCATCCGACAGGTGACATGGGTTCGATCGGCCTCGCCAACTCGCCGGAGCCGATGATCCAGTCGGCGGTCGGCGGCAACCGCAGCAAGAACGCCTATATCGAACTCGTCGTGCGCGGCGCGACCGGCAGGATATCGCCGATCCTGCGCACGGCGTCGGACATGTCGGGCGGCTTCATCGCCTCGTGCCGCAATCCGGTTCGCGCGTCCTATGTGAAGAAGCATGCCGCGCTTGGCGGCATTTCCATCGCGCTGGCGCTCGGCGAAGCCATCTTGCAGGCCGAGCCGAAGGGCGGCGCGGCGGTGATCGACGCGATCTGCCGCGAGACCAAGGGCGAGATCATCGGTCAGGGCAGGATCACCAAGAAGGCCGTGACCTATACCAACGAGGCGTTCGACATCGGCACCATCCGTGTCGGCGATGGCGCCAAGGCGGTGACGCTGCATGTGATGAACGAATATATGGCGGTCGATGACGCGCAGGGCGCGCGGCTGTCCGGCTTCCCCGATGTGATCACGACGCTGAACCGCGATGGCGTGCCGATGAGCGTCGGCGAATTGCGCGAGGGCGATGACGTGCTGGTGCTGCGTATCGCCAAGGCCCACATTCCGCTGTCATCGAGCGTCACCGATCCGTCGGTTTATCCGATCGTGGAAAAGGCGCTCGGCATCAATCTGACCGATTACGCGCTGAGGTGAGGGCGGGACGATGAAACGCGATTTTCCCGTCACCTCCGGTGGCCGGCTGCGGTGTCGCGGCTGGCGGCAGGAGGGACTGCTGCGTCTTCTGGAAAATGTCCTCGCAGTCGGCGAAGACCCGGACAACCTCGTCGTTTATGCCGCGCTCGGCAAGGCGGCGCGCGACTGGCCGTCGCATGACAAGATCGTCGAGACGCTGAAGACCATCGAGGATGGTGAAACGCTGCTGGTGCAGTCGGGCAAGCCGATCGGCGTGCTGCGCACCCACGCGAAAGCACCGGTCATCATCATGGCCAACTGCAACATGATCGGCCAGTGGGCGAAAGCCGAGAACTTCTACGACCTCGCGAACAAGAACCTGATCTGCTGGGGCGGGCTCACCGCCGGCGACTGGCAATATATCGGCTCGCAGGGCGTCATTCAGGGTACCTACGAAATCTTCATGCGGATCGCCGCGCGGCATTTCGGCGGCGATCTTGCCGGCCGTTTCGTGCTCACGGCGGGGCTCGGCGGCATGGGCGGCGCGCAGCCGCTCGCCGGCAAGATGGCAAAGGCTGCCATCCTTTGTCTCGATGTCGATGAGGCGCGCATCGACAAGCGGATGGCGATCGGCTTCCTCGATGTGAAAGCGTCGTCGCTCGATGAGGCGCTGGCGATGATCCGCAAGGCGCAGGCGGACAAGCAGCCGCTGTCGGTCGGCCTCTGCGCCAATGCCGCCGACATCTATCCGGAGATCGCGCGGCGCGGCCTCGTGCCCGATGTGGTCACTGACCAGACCTCGGCGCACGATCTCGTCTATGGCTATATCCCGTCCGGCCGCTCGCCCGCCGAGGTGCGCGAGATGCGCAAGGGTGATCCGAAAGTGCTGATGGACGAGTCGACCCGCTCGATCGTCCGCCACGTCACCGCCATGCTGGAGTTCCAGAAAAAGGGCGCGGTGGTGTTCGACAACGGCAATCTGATCCGCACCCAGGCGAAGAACGGCGGCGTCGCAGACGCCTTCGATATTCCGATTTTCACGGAAGCGTTCCTGCGGCCGCTGTTCGCGCGCGCCATCGGCCCGTTCCGCTGGATCGCGCTGTCCAACGATCCCGAGGACATCCGCAAGATCGACGACATCGTGCTGGAGAAATTCGGCCACAACCAGATCGTCTCCAACTGGATCAGGCTGGCGCGCCAGCATGTGCCGTTCGAGGGGTTGCCGGCGCGCATCGCCTGGCTCGGCCATGGCGAGCGCACCGATCTGGCGCTCGCGGTCAACGATATGGTACGCGCCGGAAAATTGACCGGCCCGATTGCGTTCACCCGCGATCATCTCGACGCGGGGGCGATGGCGCACCCCAACATCATGACGGAAAACATGCGCGACGGCTCCGACGCCATCGCCGACTGGCCGCTGCTCAATGCCATGGTGCATTGCGCCTCGCAGGCCGATCTGGTGGCGATCCATTCCGGCGGCGGCGGCTATTCCGGCTATATGACCAGCGCCGGCGTCACGCTGGTGGCGGATGGTTCGGACGCCGCCGACGAGCGGTTGTCGCTGTCGCTCACCAACGACACCTCGACCGGCGTGATGCGCTATGCCGATGCCGGATACGAGGACGCGCTGGACGAAGCGCGGCAAAAGAAGATCAATCACTTCCGCTTGCCGTCGTAAGGGGACGGGATCGCCGATGACCGACCAGAGCATGCGCGGCTTTCTCGCCAGTCTCGACCGCAACGGTGCGCTGCATCGCGTCACGCGGCCGGTCGATCCGCGCTTCGAACTCGGCGCGGTGCTGGCGTTGCGCGATCGCGGCCCGGCGCTGCTGTTCGAGAACGTCACCGGCGCAACGATGCCGGTGGTTGGCAATGTCCTTTCGACCCGCGCCCGCTTTGCCGAGGCGCTGGATGTCCCCCGTGATGGGCTCGATGCGTTGTTGCAGAAAGCGCTCACGGCGCCGGTGAAGCCGGTGCTGGTGGGCGACGCGCCGGTGCAGGAGGTGGTGCATGATCGTGCCATCGATCTGGCGCGGCTGCTGCCGGTGCCGACCTGGTTCGAGCGTGAAACCGCGCCCTATATCACCGCCGGTGTGATCGTTGCGAAAGACCCGGAGACGGGCCGGCGCAACATCTCCATTGCCCGGCTGCGGCTGGAAGGCGATGGGCGGATCATGGCCGGCATCGCCAAGAATCATCATCTCAATCTGCTGGCGGAGAAAGCGAAGGCGCTCGGCCGCACGCTGGAGATCGCGGTAGCGATCGGCAATCACACGGCGGTGCTGCTCGGCTCGCAGCTTTATCTCGGGCTTGGCGACGACGAATACGACAATATCGGCGGGCTGCTCGGCGCGCCGTTGCGGCTTGCGCGCTGCAAGACCGTCGATCTCGATGTGCCGGCCGATGCCGAGATCGTGCTGGAAGGCACGCTCGATCCCGATGCGCTGATCGACGAAGGCCCGGTCTCGGAATTTCACGGCTTCTATGTGAATTACGGCCCCGGCATTGGCGGCGAGATTCGCTGCGTCACGCACCGCAAGGATGCGATCTTCCAGACGATCCTGCCGGGCTATGCCAGCGAGCATTGCCTGCTCGGCGCCATCGCCATCGGCGCGACATTGCAGAAAACGTTGCAGCGAATGATCCCGGCGGTGCGCCGCGTCGTCATCACCGAGGGTGGCATGGGCCGGCTGCATGCGGTCATTTCCATGCACCAGCCAAAGCTGGGCGAAGGCAAGCGCGCGATCCTGCTGGCGATGGGCGAGGTCAATCTGCTGAAGCTTGTCACCGTGGTTGAGGATGACGTCGATCCGGAAAATCCGCGCGATGTGGAATGGTCGCTCGCCGCGCGCTTTCGCGGCGATGAGGACCTCATGGTCATTCCCGGCGTGAAGGCGGACCGCTGCGATCCGGTGCACGAGAACCTCACCGTCACCAAGATCGGGATGGTGGCGACGACCCGTCCAGGCGACGGCGCGGCGCTCAGTCGTTCTGAATTCGTGCGTGCGCCGCACGCGGTGCTCGACAAGGTTCGTCGCGAGATCGACCGCTACTGATCAAGCCAGTCCGGAAAGCGGTGACGCCCGTCATTCCCGAGCGGCAGCGGGGTGACGCTCGTCGCCACCTCGACCGGCAGCGGCGCATAGAGATGCGGAAACAGCGCGCCGCCGCGTGACGGCTCCCAGCGCAATTCAGTACCGAGGCGCGTGTCATCAATGCCGATCAACACAAGGTCGGACAACCCGGCAAAATGCTTTGCAGCGGTGTCGCGCACCTGCGCGGCCGTCGAGAAATGAATGAATCCGTCGCGACGATCGACGGCGGAGCCGCGATAGGCGCCGTCCCTTACGGCGGCGTCCCATTCCGCAGCCGTGCAGATCTTGTAAATGCGCATTCGCCTGCGGTCAGTGGCGGCGCTTGTGCTTGCGCGGGGCGCGGCGTGGCGGCGGGGGCTTCGCCGACATAGCGCGGGTTCTGGTTGCAGAAGCCACGATTGCCCGTCAGCGACGCCCGCCGGCAGGCGTCGAAGGTTCGGAACTGGCAGTCGCTTACCACATTGGCGGCGCCCATGTTGGCAACCAGACACCACGGGCCCTCATAACGCGGCGTATACCACCAGTCGAACCAGTCGGCTTTCGCCGGCGCGGCCGAGAAGCCGAGAGCGGTGGTGGCAGCGAGGGCGAGGGCAGCGAGCACGGGTAGGCGCATGAGATATCTCCGGGGGCAATGCGACCGCCCCGATCATTCAAGATTGCAATCTATTGGCCGGCAAGATGAAAGCAAGAGTGGCGAAAACAAGGCTGATGTGACGTTCAGGCGGAAACCGGCTCGCGGCGTCCGGCCCGTGGCGTCCGGCGGGTGCGGCGCCCTTCGCCGGCGTGGCGGCGCGCAATCTCGCGGGTGGATGGAATCCGTCCGCCCGATCCGGCCTCGTCCAGTGCCAGGTTTTCGAGGATCGTCAGCAAGGTCCGGCGTGTCGTGGCGATGTCGGCGGCACGAATACCGCGCGCTGCGATCTCGTTGACGTCTTCGGCCAGCGGCACCAGCCGGTGTTTCAACTGCCGCCCGAGCGGCGTGAGGAACACGAACATCTTCTTGCGGTCGTCGGCCATGTGCCGGCGCGTGACGTAGCCGAGCCGCTCCATCGCCTGCAGCGCCGAGAAGGTGGTCGGCTCCATCACGCCGACGCGCGCGCTCAATTCGCGCTGTGTCAGGCCGTCCTGCTCCCAGAGCACGCGCAGGAACGTCCAGTGCCCGAGCGAGACGCCTTGCTCGTTGAGCCGCATCTGTAACGCCCGCAGCAGGGCACGGGTCGCGTCCTTGACCAGATGTGCGAGGCGGTCGTTCGGCACCGCTTCGCGCCAGTGGCGCAGGATCGCCTGCGTGTCGTCAGCCTTGTCCGCTTTGCGTGCGGCAGGCTTGCGGGTCTTGCGAGGCGTCGTTGCCATGATGCTCACGGCGCTGCGGTTTGGTGCACGAGGGTGACGTCGCGCTTCTCGCGCGCGGACTGGAGAATGGCGAGACAGACTTCCAGCGTTGCGCGCGCCCAGGCGCCGTCGTGCAGCGGCGGTTTGCCGTCGATCACCGCCGCATGCAGTTCGTCGATTACCTCGGCGCGTGGAATGTCAGGCACCGCCATGGGTTCGAGCCGCGGCGCGTCGTCGCCATAGATCATCACGCCCAGCGGCGTGAGCCGCAGATCGGCGCGGTCGCAGGAAATCACCATCACGCCGAAATGCTGATGGACGCGGTTCGCGGCCGGCGCGGGCAGACCGGCATAGCCGGACCCGCCGTAGTTGCGCGCGGCTTTCAGCTCCGCCTCCCGCGTGGCGTCTGCGCCGGCGAGCGCACGCCGCGCCGCGCCGTGACGGCTGCGGTCCTTCGGCGTGCCCATCTCGCCGATCCAGTCCATGAATTCGTCGGTGTCGAACCGGCCGTAGCCTTCGTAGCTGGCGGTGGCGAAGGTGCCGCCGGCAAACGACAGCAGCGCGGCATAGGCGCCCTCGGTCGGCCGCGCCGGATCCCATGAGCCGGTCGCCGCGCGCACGCTCTCCACCATCCCGCCGCCGAGCAGCCGCACGATGTCGATCTGATGCGCGCCCTGGCTGAACACCACGCCGCCGCCCTGTGCCGTGTCCATCTCCTCCGGCCGGCGCGGGCGATACATGTAATCGGTGTAATTGAGAGCGGTCATCATCCGCACCGCGCCGTAAGCACCGCTGGCGATCAATGCGCGCGCCTGAAGGACCGGCGCATTGAAACTGTGGCTATGCCCGACGACGATATGCACGTTGTTGCGACGCGCGGCATCGATCATCGCCGTGCAGTCGGCGATGCTGACCGCCATCGGCTTCTCGACCAGCACATGCTTGCCATGGTCGGTGGCGGCGCAGACATGCGCAGCATGAAGCTGGTGCGGCGTCGCCACATAGATCGCATCGAGATCGGGGTCGGCGCACAGCGCCTCGACGCTCTCGTAAACAGGCGCGCTGAAATCGGCGGTAAAACGCGCGCGCGCTTCCGGCCGGGAATCGGTCGCGGCCGCGAGCCGGATGCGTTTGTCGGCGATCAGCGTCGGCAGCATCAGCGTGAAAGCGCGGCCGAGGCCGGCGACACCGAGACGGATCGGGCGATCGGATGCGGTCATGGGGGTCACCGGTCGATCACGAGTTGTGGTGATTTGGCGCGTGACACGCAGATCATGATGTTCGATCCGCGTTCGTCGTCGGTCAGTACGAGGTCGCGATGGTCAGCCTCGCCCTCGATGAGTTTGGTGCGGCAGGTGCCGCAGGTGCCGCTCTCGCACGAACTCGGTGCTTCGTGCCCGGCGGCGCGTAACGCGTCGAGGATGGTGGTGCCGACCTGCACCTCCACCACCTCGCCAGATTTTGCGAGCTTCACGGTGAACGGCTTGTCATCGGCCTTTGCGGCGGCCGCATCGACGAACGACATGAAATGTACGGCAGTATGCGGCCAGTGGCCGCTCATGTCGCGCACGGCCTCCATCATCTCGCGCGGCCCGCAGCAATAGATGTGCGCGCGATCCTTGCGCGTCTCCAGCACCGGCCAGAAATCGAAAGACTTGTCCGGATTGCCGCCGTCATAATGGACGACGACCTTGCCCTTCAATTCTGGCGCGGCGAGTTCGTCGCGGAACGCGGCGACGTCGCGCGAGCGTACTAGATAGTAGAGTTTGAAGGACTTGCCCGGTTCGGTGGCGAGCTGCCGGACCATCGCCATGATCGGCGCGATGCCGATGCCACCGGCGATCAGGATCAGGTTCTGCGCGTTGCGCGGCAGTTCGAAATCATTGACCGGCGGAACCGCCGCGAAGGTTGTTCCAGCGCGCGCTTGATCAATGAAGCTCTCGGTGCCGCCGCTACTGCCATCCTCGCGCCGTACCAGGATCGAATAATGAGCACCGTCCGCCGGGTCGCCGCACAGCGCATATTTGCGCAGCGCGCCGTTCGGAACCTGCAGGGCGATATGTGCGCCGGCGGTGAACGGCGGCAAATCGTCGTTGGTAGCCGATTCAAACACGAATTGATGGATGTTCGCGGCGACTTCGTCGCGTTGCAGCAGATTGAGCGCCAATGTCGGTTGGGTCGCGGTCATCGCTCCGGGGTCATCCCAAAAATGCCATCGAGAGTGCAGCGCACAAAGAATGCTGTGAGGTGGGTGCGTGGATTTTCACCCTCGACAGCCATGCTGGACCTCTTATAAACTGAAAAATACTTAGACGGCTAATGATTTTTGGCGACCCGTTCGCCGGTGGGAGGCGAGGCCATGCTGACACACGAGGAAAACGAGCTGCTGTGCCGCGTCGAAGGTGACGCGCCGATGGGGCAACTCATGCGCCGGCACTGGATTCCCGCGTGCCTCTCGGAAGAAGTGGCGGAAGCGGACGGCAAGCCGGTGCGCACGCGGCTCCTGGGCGAAGACCTGATCGTCTTCCGCGACAGCGAAGGCAAGCTCGGTGTGCTCGACGAATATTGCCCGCATCGCCGCGTCTCGCTCGCTTACGCGCGCAACGAGGAATGCGGCCTGCGCTGCCTCTATCACGGCTGGAAGATGGACGTGGAGGGCAACGTCGTCGAGATGGCGTCGGAGCCACCGGAAAGCGGCTTCGCCGAGAAGGTGAAAACCAAGGCTTATCCCGCGCATGAATGGGGCGGCTTCGTGTGGACCTATATGGGGCCGCGCGAGACCATGCCGGAGTTCGAGCCGCCGGCCTTCGCGCCGACCGCGGATTGCGAAGTCGCGATCGCCAAGATCCATGTCGATTGCAACTGGGCGCAGATCCTCGAAGGTCAGATCGATTCGGCGCATTCGTCGAGCCTGCATTCCTCCGACATGCGGCCGGCGCGCGTCGATGCCGCCAAGGCGGTGGAGACGCACTGGCTGCGGCCCTCAACCGACAAGGCGCCGCGCATGCAGGTGGAGCGCACCAGCTTCGGCTTCCACTATGCGGCGATCCGTCGGCCGATCATGAACGCGGCGCAGCAGGACTATGTGCGCAAGACCGTCTATATCGCGCCGTTCACCGCGCTGATCCCGCCAAACAACCAATACAATGTGACGACGGTGCTGGCGCCGACCGACGACACCCACACCGCGTTCCACTTCATCGCCTGGCGCGAGAACGGCAACATCGATCAGGAAGCGTGGCGCAAGTTCAACGTCGCGCAGCCGGGCATCGACGTCGATGGCGACTTCCGCAATTTCCGCACGCGCGCAAACGACTACAAGCAGGACCGCAGTGCCATGAAGCTCGGCGATTTCACCGGCATCCGCGGCATTCCGAACCAGGACATCGCCATGTGGGAGACCATGGGGCCGATCGCTGACCGTACGCGCGAGCGCCTCGGTGCCAGCGATCTCGCGGTGGTCGAATTCCGTCGGCTGATGGTCGATGCCGCCCGTGCTTTCGCCGAGCGTGGCGAGGTGCTGGGCCGTACTGAGCCGCATATCCCCCAGGCCACCATCGCATCGTTCGAGGGTATGTTGCCCAAGGGCGCGCCGTGGCAGAAGGCGGGACGGACCGTGGCCCCGGCGTCGTCCGGGCAGCAGGACCGGGTCGCCTGAAGAGCGGGTTCAAGAATAAACGACGCACAACAACAGGCTTGCTATAAAAGCCGTCAAACGGGGCGGAAAAACACAACAGGGAGGATGCGATGAAAAGATTATGGATAAGCGGCGTGCTGGCGGCCGCCGGCGTGATGCTGGCGGTCAGCACCGCCAGCGCCGAGGATACGCTGAAGCTGGCCGTCGGCCAGCGCGGCAACTGGGACACCTCGGTCTCCGAGATCGGCCAGCGTGCCGGCATCTTCAAGAAGCACGGGCTGGCCTTGGAGATTGTCTATACGCAAGGTGCGGGCGAGACCCAGCAGGCGGTGATTTCCGGCAGCGTCGATATCGGCGTCGCCGCCGGCGTGATGGGTGTGCTCGGCGCTTATTCCAAGGGCGCGCCGGTCCGTATCATTGGCGCCGAGACCACCGGTGCCGGTGACCTCTACTGGTATGTGAAAGCGGATTCGCCGATCAAGACGGTCAAGGATTTCAGCGGCAAGACGGTGGCCTATTCGACCAACGGCTCGTCGACCCATGGCGTCGTTACCGCGTTCGTCAAGGAATTCGGCATCACGCCGAAGCTGACCGCCACCGGCGGCCCGCCCGGCACGCTGACGCAGGTCATGTCCGGCCAGATTGATGTCGGCTGGGCCGCGCCGCCGTTCGGTCTCGACCAGCTCGACCAGAACCAGATCCGCCGGATCGTCACCGGCAACGACACCAAGGCGTTCTCCGGCCAGACGGTGCGTCTGAACATCACCACTGCCAGCGTCCTCAAGGACCGCAAGGAGGTGATCGACCGCTACATGAAGGCGTACCGCGAGACGGTCGATTTCATGTACAAGAACCCGGAAGCCCTGAAGATCTATTCCGAATGGCTGAAGATCACCGAGGCCAAGGCGAAGCGGACCCGCGATGACTTCTTCCCCGGCAACGCCATCAATCCGGACAAGATCGTCGGTCTCGACAAGATCGTGAAGGATGCGGTGGAGCTGAAATTCACGGCGAAGGAACTGACCAAGGAGCAGCTTGCCGAGCTGATCCAGATCCCGCCACGGAAATAACCATAGTCCGTAATTTCGTCACAGGGCCGCCGCGACCTGCCGTCGCGGCGGCTTGTTTTTGTGCTTTTTTACAAGTCCCGACGCGAGGTGCCCCGCTCGCATGCGGAGCCGGAGTCTGCTAGGGACTGAGCCGGGCGCGGATTGTTTGGGGCTGCGCCTGGGACGAGGGAACGGATGCGGAGCTGGCTGCGCGCCGTAGCGCGATTCTTCCAGGACAAGATCGGCTGGAACCGGATCGGCCTGGTGCTCAGTCTGACCATCATCGCCATCGCGCTGGTGGTGCTGTATCGCATCCTGCACAATCTCAATGTCGACGACGTGATGCGGGCGATCCGCGCGGTCTCCTGGTCGCATATCGCGCTGGCGGCGCTGTTCGTCGCGGCCGGCTATTTCACCTTGACGTTCTATGATCTGTTCGCGCTGCGCGCGATTGGTCGACACGATGTGCCGTACCGGATCGCCGCGCTCGGCGGGTTCACCAGCTATTCGGTCGGCCATAATGTCGGCGCCAGCGTATTCACCGGCGGCGCGGTCCGCTATCGCGTCTATTCGGTCTGGGGGCTCGATGCCATCGATGTCGCCAAGATTTGTTTTATCGCCGGCCTGACGTTCTGGCTCGGCAATGCGGCCGTGCTCGGCCTCGGCATCGCCTACCATCCCTATGCCGCCAGCGCGATCGATCAGCTTCCGCCCTGGCTCAACCGCGCGCTGGCGATCTGTGTGCTCGCGGTTCTGGCCTGCTACGTTGCCTGGGTCTGGAGCGGCCCGCGTGTGCTGGGGCGGCGCGAATGGAAAGTGACGCTGCCGCGCGGCCCCTCGACGCTGTTGCAGATCATTATCGGCATCGTCGATCTCGGCTGCTGCGCGCTGGCGATGTACATGCTGCTGCCTGGCGATCCGCATATCGGCTTTGTCGATCTGGCGGTGATCTTCGTCACGGCCACTTTGCTCGGCTTTGCCAGCCATTCGCCGGGCGGGCTCGGCGTGTTCGACGCGGCGATGCTGGTCGCCTTGTGGCAGTTCAACAAGGAGGAGCTGGTCGCCGGCCTGCTGCTGTTCCGGCTGCTCTATTATATCGCGCCGTTCGTCTTGTCGCTGTGCATCCTGGGCGTGCGCGAGGTCTTGCTCGGCATGCGGACCCGGCGCGCCGTCGCTATCAAAACCAGCGCGCCGCTCAAGAGCGAGTTGTCGCGCGACAAACCTGGCCGCCACTGATCCCATCTGAGATCCCATGAGCACCGACAAGCGACAAGGCTGGCGAGCGCGGTGGCAAGCCGCCTGGCAGGCGCTTGGCGGTGTCGATACGGACGTGTCGCGGCCACCGGCGGCGCCGCCCTCGGTGCGCGGGCCGTTGCTCGACAATCTGATTTCCGTGCTGCCGGTTCCGGCGATCCTGCTCGATCAGGCCGGGACGGTACTGGCCTTCAATCTCGCGGCGATCGACATCGCGCCGGTGCTGCAGCAAGGACAGTCGGTGCTGCTGGCCCTGCGTGTCCCGGCGCTGGTGGATGCGATCCGCCAGGCGCAGGCGGCGCGGTTGTCGCAACGTGTCGAATTCGAGCAGCGCGTGCCGCGCGAACGTTATTTCGAGGCTTTCGTCAATCCGATCTCGCTGCCGGGCGATCAGGTCGACCAGCGCGCCGACTATCTGCTGATTACCTTCAACGATCTCACGCCGTTGCGGCGGGTCGAGCAGATGCGCGCGGACTTCGTCGCCAATGCCAGCCATGAACTGCGCACGCCGCTTGCCGCGCTGCTTGGTTTCATCGAGACCTTGCAGGGACGCGCCAAGGACGATGCGCCGGCGCGCGAGAAATTCCTCGGCATCATGCGCGATCAGGCGGCGCGCATGGCGCGGCTGATCGACGATTTGCTGTCGCTGTCGCGCATTGAGCTCAACGCGCATGTCCGGCCGGTGGCGGAGGTGGAACTGACGGCGGTTCTGCGTCAGGTTGCCGACAGCCTGCAGATGCTGGCGCGCGATCGCGGCGTGGCGATCCATTTGTCGCTCGATGAACCGATCACCATCGCCGGCGATCGCGACGAACTGGTGCGCGCGTTCGAGAACCTGGTAGAGAATGCGCTGAAATACGGCGCGGACGGCAAGCGCGTCGACATCGTCGCGCGGCGCGGCGCGGCGCAAAACGGCGATCCCGAGGCGCAGGTGATCGTGCGCGACTACGGCCCCGGCATTCCGCCGCAACATCTCCCGCGGCTCACCGAGCGGTTCTATCGCGTCAATGCCACGACCAGCCGCGCGCAGGGCGGCACCGGCCTCGGTCTTGCCTTGGTAAAGCACATCTTAAATCGCCACGGCGGCCGCATGACCATCGACAGCATCGAGGGCAATGGCGCGACCTTTACGGCGCATCTGCCGATTCTGGCGACGAATACAAAAAACCAAGCAGAATCAGCGCGATAAACTGTCATCTGGCTGTCATGGCAGCGGCCTAGAAGGCCGCCATGAGCCGATCCTGTCGCGTATCCCGGATCTCCGACACCTCCACTGCCACCCGCAGTCCGGCATTCGATCGGCGTCAAGGCAACACCGGTTCCAGCCGCCATCCCGATGATGGCGGCCGGCGAGAACCGGCAACAAGGAGACGTCAGATGAAACCGTTTCGCACCTGGCTCGCAGCAGGCTTTGCTGCTGTGCTGGTGACTCCGGCGCTTGCCGCCGACATTTCCGGCGCGGGCGCGACCTTCCCGTATCCGGTCTACGCCAAGTGGGCCGACGCCTATAAAAAGGAAACCGGCATCGGCCTGAACTATCAGTCGATCGGTTCCGGCGGCGGTATCAAGCAGATCAAGGCCAAGACCGTGACGTTCGGCGCCAGCGATGCGCCGCTCTCGGGCAAGGATCTCGAGGCGTCCGGCATCGTCCAGTTCCCGATGGTGATGGGCGGCGTCGTGCCCGTGCTCAACCTCGACGGCGTGAAGCCGGGCGAGATGGTGCTCGACGGCGCAACGCTCGCCAAGATTTTCGTCGGCGACATCAAGAACTGGAACGACCCGGCGATCGCGAAGCTCAACCCGACAATGAAGCTGCCGAACCAGGCGATCGCCATCGTGCATCGTTCGGACGGATCGGGCACCACCTACAACTTCACCTACTATCTCTCGGACGTCAGCGCCGACTGGAAGGCCAAGGTCGGCACCAGCACGGCCGTGCAGTGGCCGGCGGGTATCGGCGCCAAGGGTAACGAAGGCGTCGCCAACAACGTCGCGCAGACCAAGGGCGCGATCGGCTACGTCGAATATGCCTACGCCAAGCAGAACAAGCTGACGCACGCCAACATGATCAACAAGGCGGGCAAGACCGTCTCGCCGGTGTCCGGCTCGTTCCAGGCCGCGGCCGCCAATGCCGACTGGAAGTCGCAGCCCGGCTACGGCGTGATCCTGGCGAACCAGCCGGGCGAAGCTTCATGGCCGATGACCGCCGCCACCTGGATCCTCGTCTACAAGCAGCCGAGCGATCCGGTCGCCACCGGTGAAGCGCTCAAGTTCTTCGCCTGGGCCTACGCCAAGGGCGGCGCGATGGCCGACGATCTCGACTACGTGCCGATGCCGGCGAGCGTCGTCACCGACGTGCAGAAGACCTGGAACGCAGAGATCAAGGACGCGTCTGGCAAGGCGCTGTTCACGGTCGGTAACTGAAGCGATGCGGACGGGGTGGTGTGCTGCCGCCCCGTCCGTTTCTCCTCGGGGGACAGGAGAGCAGGGTGAGTGAAGTCGCGTTACAGGCCATGCCGATGACGGAAACGCCGGCCACCTATCGGCAGAAAGTGTTGGGGCGGCTGCGGTTGAGCGACCGCCTGTTTTTCTGGCTCACGCGTGCCGCGGCGCTGACGGTGCTCGGCATTCTCGGCGCGGTGATCGTTGCGCTGATGATTGGCGCCTGGCCGGCGCTGCAGGAATTCGGTTTTGGTTTTCTCGTCACCGAGAGCTGGAATCCGGTTACCGAGAAATTCGGTGCCATCGCGCCGGTCTACGGCACGCTCATTACCTCGCTGATCGCCATGCTGATCGCGGTGCCCGTCGGCCTGCTGATCGCGGTGTTTCTCACCGAACTGTGCCCGCTGTGGCTGCGCAAGCCGATCGGCATCGCCATCGAGTTGCTCGCCGGCATCCCCAGCATCATCTACGGCATCTGGGGCCTGTTCGTGTTCGCGCCGTTCCTGCAGCAGACGGTGCAGCCGGCGTTGATCGAATTGTTCGGACCGATCCCGCTCCTCAATACCATTTTCGCCGGGCCGCCCTACGGCATCGGCATGCTCACGGCCGGACTGATCCTCGCGATCATGGTGCTGCCGTTCATCACCTCGATCTCACGCGACGTGTTCGAGGCGGTGCCGCCGGTGTTGAAAGAGGCCGCGTACGGCCTTGGCTGCACCACCTGGGAGGTCGTGCGTTATGTCGTGCTGCCCTATACGCGGCTCGGCGTGATCGGCGGTGTGATGCTCGGCCTCGGCCGCGCGCTCGGCGAGACCATGGCGGTGACCTTCGTCATCGGCAACGCACATCGCATCTCCGGCTCGATCCTCGCGCCCGGCACGACCATCTCCGCCACCATCGCCAATGAATTCACCGAAGCCGTCGGCGATCTCTACACGTCGGCTTTGATTGCCCTTGGTCTCATCCTGTTCGTCATCACCTTCATCGTGCTGGCCTGCGCGCGGCTGATGCTGATGCGGATCGACCGCAAGGCAGGCAACAAATGAGCCAGCGCATGCTGTCCCTTTACGCCAGCCGCCGCCGGCGAAACCGCCTCGCCATGGGTTTGTCCATCGGCGCGACGGTGTTCGGCCTGGCCTGGCTCGCCTTGATCCTGATGGCGCTGCTGCTGCATGGTTTCAGCGGCCTGTCGCTCGACGTGTTTACGCAGATGACGCCGCCGCCGGGATCGAGCGGTGGTCTGCTCAATCCGATCATCGGCAGCCTGATCTTGACGATTCTCGCGATCGTCATCGGCGCGCCGCTCGGCGTGCTCGCCGGCACTTATCTCGCCGAATACGGCCGCTTCGAGAAGTTGTCGTCGGTGGTGCGGTTCATCAATGACATCCTGTTGAGCGCGCCGTCGATCGTCATCGGCCTGTTCATCTACGAGGTCGTGGTGGCCCCTATGGGTCACTTCTCCGGCTTTGCCGGCGCGCTCTCGCTCGCGGTTATCGTCGTGCCGGTGGTGTTGCGCACCACCGAGGACATGCTGACCCTGGTGCCGAACGGCCTGCGCGAAGCGGCGGCCTCGATCGGCCTGCCGCGCTCGCTGATGATCCGCCGCATCGCCTACCGCGCCGCGCGTGCCGGCATGGTGACCGGCGTGCTGCTCGCCGTCGCGCGCATCGCCGGCGAAACCGCGCCGCTCCTGTTCACCGCGCTCAACAACCAGTTCTGGAGCACAAACCTCAACGCGCCGATGGCAAGCCTCCCGGTCGTAATCTTCCAGTTCGCGCTCAGTCCCTATGCGGACTGGCAGCGGCTGGCGTGGACCGGCGCGCTGATCATCACGCTCACTGTGCTCGCGCTCAGCATCCTCGCTCGTTCGCTCGTGTCATCCGGAAAATCGCAATGAACATGTCCGCCGCCGTTCCGATCACCGTTTCCGCCAGCGCCCCGCCGCCGCCCGCCGCACAAGGCACGCCGCGCGAGAAGATCACCGTCCGCAATCTCGATTTCTTCTACGGGACCAGCCGCGCGCTGAAATCGATCAGTGTGCCGCTTTATGCCAACCGCGCCACCGCTTTCATCGGTCCCTCGGGCTGCGGCAAGTCCACGCTGCTGCGCATCCTCAACCGGATGTACGATCTCTATCCGAACCAGCGCGCGGCCGGCGAGGTGACGCTCGACGGCCAGGATATTCTCTCGCCGTCGCAGGATCTCAACCTGCTGCGCGCGCGCGTCGGCATGGTGTTCCAGAAGCCGACGCCGTTCCCGATGACGATCTACGAGAACATCGCCTTCGGCGTGCGTCTCTATGAAAAGCTCGGCAAGGGCGAGCTGGACGCGCGCGTCGAGAGCGCGCTGCGCCGCTCGGCGCTGTGGGACGAGGTCAAGGACAAGCTCCACGCCAGCGGCCTGTCGCTGTCCGGCGGCCAGCAGCAGCGGCTCTGCATCGCCCGCACCGTGGCGGTGCAGCCCGAGGTGATCCTGCTTGACGAGCCGTGCTCGGCGCTCGATCCGATCTCCACCGCGAAGATCGAGGAGCTGATTGACGAACTGCGCGACGATTACACCATCGTCATCGTCACTCACAACATGCAGCAGGCGGCGCGTGTCTCCGACTACACCGCCTTCATGTATCTCGGCGAGTTGATCGAGTTCGGCGAAACGCCGGCCATGTTCACGACGCCGCGCGACAAGCGCACGCAGGATTACATCACCGGCCGCTTCGGCTGACAGGATAGCGATCATGACCGACCAGCACACCGCAAAGGCATTCGACAGCGATCTTCAGGAGCTTGGCCGTCTCGTCGCCGAGATGGGTGGTCTCGCCGAGAAGGAGATTGCCGATTCCGTCGACGCACTGGCGCGCCGCGACACAGATCTCGCGCAGCGCGTCGCCGCGCTTGATGCCACCATCGATTCGCTGCAACGGCAGATCGAGGACAAGGCGGTCTTGACCATCACGCGTCGGCAGCCGATGGCGGTTGACCTGCGCGAGATCGTCGCGGCACTGCGGCTCGCCAACGATCTGGAACGGATCGGCGACCTCGCCAAGAACATCGCCAAGCGGGTGATCGCGCTCAACGCCGATTTCCCGCCGCCGGCGCTCATTCGCGGCGTCGAGCACATGACCGAACTGGTGCTGGCGCAGCTCACCGCCGCGCTCGACAGTTTCGCCCGCCGCGACGTCGGCAAGGCCATGGAGGTCTGGCGCAACGACGCGGAGATCGATGCGGTCTGTACCTCGGTGTTCCGCGAGCTGTTGACTTATATGATGGAAGATCCGCGTAATATCTCGTTCTGTATCCATCTGCTGTTCTGTGCCAAGAACATCGAGCGGATGGGCGACCATGCAACCAATATCGCGGAAACGGTGCATTATATGATCGAGGGCCGGCCGATCATGGATCAGCGTCCGAAGGGCGACATGACGGCGGCGTTCTCGGCGCCGCGCCGGACTGCGTAAGGGATCAGGTCAGGAGACGATGGCAGCACGCATTCTGATCGTCGAGGACGAAGAGCCGCTGACGCTGCTGCTGCGCTACAATCTCGAGGCGGAAGGCTACGAGGTCGACGCGGCGGCGCGCGGCGACGAGGCACAACTGCGTCTGCAGGAAACGACGCCGGATCTCGTCATCCTCGACTGGATGCTGCCCGGCCTGTCCGGCATCGAACTGTGCCGGCGGCTGCGGGCGAGGCCGGAAACCAAAAGCCTGCCGATCATCATGCTCACCGCGCGCGGCGAGGAGAGCGAGAAGGTGCGTGGGCTGGCAACGGGCGCCGACGATTACATCGTCAAGCCGTTCTCGGTGCCGGAACTTTTGGCGCGGGTGAAGGCGCTGTTGCGCCGTGCGAGCCCGGAACGGGTCGCGTCGGTGTTGGCGGTCGGCGACATCGAACTCGATCGCGACAAGAAGCGCGTCTCGCGCGCCAGCCGTGCGATCGACCTCGGGCCGACCGAATATCGCCTGCTCGAATTCCTGATGGAGCGGCCCGGCCGCGTGTTCTCGCGCGCGCAACTGCTCGACAGCGTGTGGGGCAACGAGAGCTATATCGACGAGCGCACGGTGGACGTTCACGTCGGCCGGCTGCGCAAGGCGCTCAACCGGCCGAAGGAGATCGACCCGATCCGCACCGTGCGCGGCTCCGGCTACGCGATCGACGATCGGTTCGGGAAAGAAGATTGATCGCCTGACGATCAAAAAGCATCGAGCCCGGCTTTGACGTTCAAAGCCGGGCTCGATGCTTTTAAGTGCCGCGTTCTGGCGGCGAAGCAATCAGCGGAACGGCCGGCGGTCGCGGCGGCGGTCGGCGGCGGGTTGATACGCCACGCGCGAATGATGCGTGCAGTACGGGCCGTCTTCCTTGGTCTGGCCGCCGCAGAAGAAGAAGTCGGCGCTGCCCGGATCGCCCACCGGCCAGCGGCAGGTGGCGTCGGTGAGCTGCACCAGGGTGCGGCGCTGCTCCAGCGGAATGACGGCCTCGACCAGTTCCGGCTCGGCCTCGACCTCGTAGTCGTAGGCGAGCGCGGTGTTGCCACGCACGGCCGGCCGCGACACCCGCACCATGTGCGAGGCGGGGCGGGCTTTGCGCGGCCGCGGGGCGGACGAGGATGGGCTCTTGGCGCGGCCCGACAGACCGAGGCGGTGAACCTTGCCGATCACGGCGTTGCGGGTGATGCCGCCCAATTCGCCGGCAATCTGGCTGGCGGAGAGCCCATCGGCCCACAGTTTCTTCAGAAGTTCGACCCGCTCGTCGGTCCAGCTCATCATCATGATCCTCTTGTGCGGCGCGGCGCGTCCGGTCGACAGAATCCAGCCCCGCCGTCTGACGCGCAGTGCGTCGAACGCCTACAACCCGAAATGGAACTAGGATCGTTTCGCTACGAGATATCGTGTCTAACAGCGAAAAAACTACAATATGGCGCGACTCACGCGCAAGAGTCGCCCCTGTTCGTCCACATGTTCCAAGCGCAAAATGCAGTGGAATCCACAGTTGAGTCGTTTTTGAGTCCGCCGTGGGCCGACTTTTGTGCACTGCCACCGCGTGTTGACCCACGGGGGGTGTGCCCCTAAAATATTCAAACGTGCCGCCCCGGGGCGGCACATTCCATTTTGTGCTGACATTTCCGGGGTTTGTCGTGGTCTCCCAGGCCGCTTCTCATGTGCTGCCGACCTATGCGCGCGTCGATATCGCTTTCGAACGGGGCGAGGGGGCGTGGCTCACCGCGACCAACGGCGACCGTTATCTCGATTTCACCAGCGGCGTGGCGGTGAATGCGCTTGGCCATGCGCATCCGCATCTGGTCGCGGCGCTGACCGAGCAGGCGCAGAAGCTCTGGCACGTCTCCAACCTCTACCGCATCCCGCAGGGCGAGCGGCTGGCGGCGCGGCTGTGCGAGCACAGCTTCGCCGACATGGTGTTCTTCACCAATTCCGGCGCCGAGGCGATGGAAGCCTGCATCAAGATGGCGCGGAAATATCAGGCCGTCAGCGGCCATCCGGAGCGCTACCGGATCATCACGTTCGAAGGCGCGTTCCATGGGCGCACGCTGGCGACCATCGCCGCCGGCGGTCAGAAGAAATATCTCGAAGGTTTCGGCCCGCCGGTCGAAGGCTTCGATCAGGTGCCGTTCGGCGATCTCGACGCCGTCAAGCGCGCGATCACGCCGGAGACCGGCGCGATCCTGGTGGAGCCGGTTCAGGGCGAGGGCGGCGTCCGCGTGTTCGCGCCGGAGTTCCTGCGGGCGCTGCGCGCGTTGTGCGACAAGCACGGTTTGCTGCTGGTGTTCGACGAGGTGCAGACCGGCATCGGCCGCACCGGCGATCTGTTCGCCTACGAGCATTCCGGCGTCACGCCGGACATCATGGGCATCGCCAAGGCGATCGGCGGCGGCTTTCCGCTCGGCGCCTGCCTCGCCACCGAAGAGGCGGCGAAGGGCATGACCGCCGGCACGCACGGCTCGACCTTCGGCGGCAATCCGCTGGCGACGGCGGTGGGCAATGCCGTGCTCGACGTGGTGCTGGAGCCGGGCTTCATCGATCGCGTGCGGCAGATGAGCCTGCTGCTCAAGCAGCGGCTTGCCGAACTGCGCGACCGCTTCCCGTCGGTGATCTCCGAGGTGCGCGGCGAGGGGCTTTTGATCGGGCTGCGTGCCGTGCCGCCGGCGGCGACGCTGGTCGATGAGCTGCGGGCGGAGAAGATGATCACGGTCGGCGCCGGCGACAATGTCGTGCGGCTGCTGCCGCCGCTCACCGTCACCGAAGCCGATATCGGCGAAGCGGTGGCGCGGATCGAGCGGGCCTGCGCGCGGCTCGCCAAAGCCGCGAAGCCGGAGGCCGCCGCATCATGACCGCATCCACACCCCGGCATTTCCTCGATCTCGACGAGATCTCCAAGGATGAACTGCGCAAGATCATCGATGCCAGCCGCGCCATGAAGAAAACCTTCAAGGCGACGCACAAGGCCGGTGGCGTCGTGCCGCCGCTGGTGGCCGGCAAGACGCTGGCGATGATCTTCGACAAGCCGTCGACGCGCACGCGCGTCTCGTTCGATGTCGGCATGCGCCAGCTCGGCGGCGAAGCCATGTTGCTCACCGGGCAGGAGATGCAGCTCGGCCGCGGCGAAACGCTGGCCGACACCGCGCGCGTGCTCTCGCGCTATGTCGACGTCATCATGATCCGCATCCTCGATCCGAACGCGCTCGAGGAACTGGCGCGGCACGCCACCGTGCCGGTGATCAACGGGCTGACGCGGCGCTCGCATCCGTGCCAGGTGATGGCCGACGTGATGACGTTCGAGGAGCATCGCGGGCCGATCCGCGGCAAGACGATTGCCTGGACCGGCGACGCCAACAACGTGCTGGCGTCGTGGGTTCATGCCGCAAAGCAGTTCGATTTCAATCTGCGGATCGCGACGCCGCCGGAACTCAAGCCGAAGAAATGGCTGATGGACTGGATCAAGACCTCCGGCGTCAATGTCGAGGTCGGCCGCGATCCCGATGCCGCCGTGAAGAATGCCGATTGCGTCGTCACCGACACCTGGGTGTCCATGGGCGACCGCGAGGCGGCCTCGCTGCGGCACAATCTGCTTCAGCAGTATCAGGTCAACGCGCAACTGATGGCCAAGGCGAAGCCGGATGCGCTGTTCATGCACTGCCTGCCGGCGCATCGTGGTGAGGAGGTCACCGACGAGGTGATCGATGGGCCGCAGTCGGTGGTGTTCGACGAGGCGGAAAACCGGCTGCATGCGCAGAAGGGCATCCTCGGCTGGTGCCTGCACGCCAACGGCCTTTAGGGTTTCGGCGTCGGACGGACGGGCTTGCCAAGGCTTTCGCCGACGGCGGGAGCGGGCCCGTAGTCCGGGCCTCGCAATTAGCACTTGCCGCTCTACATAAGGGGCCATGAAAGTCTCCCCGTCCATGACCTCCTCCAAGACTCCCGCAACCTCTGCCATCCCGACCCGCGCCCCAGCGCAGCAGTCCGTCGATGACATCGTGCTGCCGTTCGAGGTGTCGGCGCTCGACGTGCGCGGCCGGATCGTCCGGCTTGGCCCGGCGGTCGATGCCATTCTGGAAAAGCACGATTATCCGCTGCCGGTGGCCAAGCTGACCGCGGAAGCCATCGTGCTTGCCGTCATGCTCGGCTCCGCTTTGAAATTCGACGGTCGCTTCATCCTGCAGACCCGCTCCGACGGGCCGGTCAGCATGCTGGTGGTCGATTACACCACGCCGGGCCATGTGCGCGCCTGCGCACGGTTCGACCGCGCGCGCGTCGAGCAGGCGATCAAGGACGGCAAGGCCAGCCCCGGAGATCTGATGGGCGAGGGGCATCTGGCGATGACCGTCGATCAGGGCGCCAACACCAACCGCTATCAGGGTCTGGTGCAACTTACCGGCGCCGGCCTCGAAGCGGCGGCGCACGAGTACTTTCTGCGCTCCGAGCAGATCCCGACGCGGGTGCGTCTCGCTGTGGCTGAAGAGCTGCGGGCTGGCGAGGGCGGCGCGACCCATCGCTGGCGCGCCGGCGGCATCATGCTGCAATTCCTGCCCAAGGCATCGGAGCGCGCACACCAGGATCTCGATCCGGGCGACCTGCCGGAAGGCGCGACCGCGCATGTCGCTGCCGAGGACGAAGCCTGGGTCGAAGGCCGCGCGCTGGTCGATACGGTCGAAGATCTCGAATTGATCGATCCCGATCTGTCGAGCGAGCGGCTGGCGTTCCGGCTGTTCAACGAGCGCGGCGTACGCGTGTTCGAGCAGCAGGCGGTCGATGCGCAATGCTCGTGTTCGCGCGATGCGGTCGAGGCGATGCTCAAGAGCTTCTCGCAGGACGACCGCGACCACATGGTCGAGGATGGGCGGATCAAGGTGACCTGCGAATTCTGCAGCACCGATTATCTGTTCCAGCCGGCCGACGTCGGCGCCAATGTCGGAGCCAATCCCGGGTGATCGCGCGCGCCGCCATCGTCGCATCGTTGACGCTGGCGGCGATCGCACCGGCGGCCGCGCAAAGCTGCCCGGAGCCGCTCGCCTCGGCGCGCCGTCTCGCGCTGGCGACGGCGACGGGTATGGACACGTCACAGGCGACGTTGCGGCTCTATGAGCGTTCGGCGCCGGACGCGCCGTGGCGCGCCGTCGCTCCGGCGGAGCCGGCGCTGATCGGCAGGACCGGCATGGCCTGGTCGTTGTTCTTTCGCACGCTGGCGCGGCACGGCGAACCGGTGAAAACCGAGGGCGACAAGCGCGCACCGGCCGGCTTCTACCGCATCGGCGGCGCGTTCGGTTTCGGCGCCGATCCGCGCCCCGGCTATACCCGCATCGCCGAGGGCATGACCTGCGTCGACGATCCGGCGTCCACGCACTACAACCGCATCACCACGCGCCGCGTGGTCGGCAACGCGGTGAGCGGCGAGAATATGTGGCGCGTGCCGGAATATCGCCGCGGCCTGTTCGTCGATTATCCGACCGATCGCGGCGCCCGCGCCGGCTCCTGCATCTTCATCCATCTGCGCGTGCCGGGAAAAGCCGGAACCGGCGGTTGCGTCGCGTTGCCGGAGGCGCGGCTCACGGCGTTGCAGGATTTCGCCGCGCCGGGCGCGGTGCTGGGCATCATGCCGCAGCAGGCGCTGTCGCGGCTTGCCGCATGTCTGCCGCCGGCATCTGATCAGCGATAAATGAGGCTTGCCGGCCCATCTTTTTGTTTGCGCATGATCTGATCCGAAAACCGGATCCCACTTTTTGGGATCATGCGCTAATTGAGCGATCGCTTCGTCAGATTGCTGTCGAGCGAGAACGCCGGGATCTCGATATCGAACGGCTCGCCCGCATCGGTGATCATGCCGTAGCTCCCGGCCATGAACCCGGACGGCGTCGTCAGCGGCACGCCGCTGGTATATTCATACGACTTGCCGGGTCCGAGCACCGGTTCCTCGCCGACCACGCCAGCGCCCCGCACCTCCTGCAACTTGCCGTTGGCATCGGTGATGCGCCAGTGCCGGGTCTTGAGTTGCACGGTCTCGTCGCCGCGATTGGCGATATCGATCGTATACGCCCAGAAGAAATAGCTTTCGTCCGGCGACGATCGGTCCGCAAGGAAGCGGGGGGTGACGGTGACCTCGATATTGCGGGTGACAGCGCGGTACATGATAGTGCTCTGTGCCCGATGTATCACCGAATCCGTCGATGAAGGAAGCCCGGATCACAGCGCCCCTCACTGCGCCTCATCTGGCGGCGGAGCGCGACCTGCGGCTCGATCTGTTCCGTGGTATCGCGTTGTGGCTGATCTTTCTCGATCATATCCCCTCCAACGTCGTCAACTGGGTCACGCTGCGCAATTACGGCTTCAGCGACGCGACCGAGATTTTCGTTTTCATCTCCGGCTATACGGCGGCGTTCGTCTATGGCCGGGCGATGCGCGAGCGTGGCTTCGTGGTGGCAGCCGCGCGGGTGCTCAAGCGCACCTGGCAGATCTATGTCGCGCATATCTTCCTGTTCGCGATCTATCTCGCCGAGATTTCCTATGTCGCGCAGAGCTTCGACAACCCACTCTACGGCGAAGAAATGGGCATTCTCGATTTTCTCAAGCAGCCTGACGTGACGATCATGCAGGCGCTGCTGCTCAAGTTCAAACCCGTCAATATGGACGTGCTGCCGCTCTATATCGTGCTGCTCGGCTTTTTCCCGCCGGTGCTGTGGCTGCTGATCCGCAATGCCTCGCTGGCGCTGATCGTCTCGGGCATCCTCTATGCGCTGATGTGGAAATTCGGCTGGAATTTCCCGGCCTATCCGGACGGGCACTGGGCGTTCAATCCGCTGGCGTGGCAGTTGCTGTTCGTACTGGGCGCATGGTTTGCGCTCGGCGGCGCGCAGCGCCTGTCGCGCTTTGTCACCTCGCGTGTCACGGTCGCGCTGGCTGTCGTCTATCTGCTGCTGTGTCTCGGCGTGGTGATGACCTGGTACTTCCCGCGGCTCGCCTTCCTGGTGCCGCGCGTGCTGGCCGAGGTAATCTACCCGATCGACAAGACCAATCTCGACGTGCTGCGGCTGCTGCATTTCCTCGCATTGGCGGTGATCGTCGTGAACCTCGTGCCGCGGCAATGGCAGGGCATCAATTCCTGGGTGTTCCGCCCGGCGATCGTCTGCGGGCAGCACTCGCTGGAAATCTTCTGCTTCGGCGTATTCCTGTCGTTCGCCGCGCATTTCGTGTTGACGGAAATCTCCAGCCGCGTCCCGGCGCAGATTTTGTGCAGCGCGGCCGGTGTGCTGATCATGGTTGCGGCGGCCGAGGTGCTGGCGTGGTATAAGAAAATCGATCGGAAGGGGTCGGGACCGCGCTCGCCACTCGCGCAGGCCGACCTTGCTGGGGGCGGAGGATGAGGGCGCTGATCGCAGTCCTGTTCGTCGCGATAAGCGGCGGGCCGGCGCTGGCGGAAACGCCGGCGAAATGTCGCGTTGCCGAATCCCAGTTGGAAAACTCGTTTCCGCTGCCGGTGGTCGAGAAGGCTATCGCGGCCAAGAACTTGACGGTCCTGGTGGCCGGCTCCGGCTCGTCGCAACTGCCCGGCCAGAACGGCGCGGCGCGGGCTTATCCGGCGCGGCTCGAACATGCCCTGTCGCAGAAGCTGCCGGGGGTCACGGTCAAGGTCACCACCGACGTCAAGTCCGGCCGCACGGCGCGGGACATGCTGCCGTCGCTGAAAGCTTCCCTTGCCGAGCAGAAGCCCACCCTGCTGGTCTGGCAGACCGGCACCGTGGACGCCGTCCGGATCGCCAGCCCGGACGAATACAGCGAGGCGCTGACCAAGGGGGTGGATGCCGCCAAAGGGCAGGGCAGCGATGTCGTGCTGATGAACATGCAATACAGCCCCCGCACCGAATCCATGATCGCGCTGGGAAACTATGCAGAATCAATGCGTTGGGTGGCCCTGCAGAACGAAATACCGCTGTTCGACAGATTTCACGTCATGAAGCTGTGGAATGAGTTGGGCACCTTCGATCTTTATAGCGACACAAAAAAGATGGACACGGCCGAGCGCGTCCACGATTGTATCGGCTGGCTGTTGGCCGACCTGATCATCGGGGCGGCCCAACCCGGTGGCGCTACGCCGCCGATCGACGTCAAATGAGAGATTCACATCTTGCGGCGTAGCCTGAGCTGGATTGCCGCCGTCGCGGCGTTGCTGCTGACGGTCGATGGGTTTGTTGCCATGTCGCCGGCCTCGGCCGAGACGACGGCAACGCCGTGCCGCAATGCGTCGGACATCGTCCGGTTGAGTAATCCGTTGAGCCGGGTGTCCGCCAAGCTCGCCTCTGGGCAGCCGATCACCATCGTTGCGCTCGGCTCGTCGTCGACGGCCGGTGCCGGCGCGAGTTCGCCCGCCGCCAGCTATCCGAACCGGCTTGCCGCCGATCTGGTCAAGCGTTTTCCCAAGCATCCCATCCGCGTCGTCAACCGTGGCGTCAACGGTGAGGAAGCGCGCGATATGCTGGCGCGTTTCGACGAGAGCGTCGCGTCGGAGCGTCCGGATCTGGTGTTGTGGCAGGTCGGCACCAATGCGGTGCTGCGCGATCAGCCGCTCGCGGCGCAAGACACGCTGATCCATGACGGGATCGCGCGCATGAAGGCGCTCGGTGCCGACGTGGTCCTGATTGATCCGCAATTCGCGCCCAAGGTGATCGCCAAGACCGACGCGCCGCGCATGGTGGCGCTGATTGCCGCGGCGGCGAAGAAAGAGAATGTCGATCTGTTCCAGCGTTTTGCGCTGATGCAGCGCTGGCAGGCCGATGACAAGATTCCGTTCGAGACCTTCGTCTCGGCCGACGGTCTGCACATGAACGACTGGAGCTACGGCTGCTTCGCCAGCAATCTGGCATCCGCGATCGCCGAAGCCGCGACCCGCCCGGTCGCCACCGTGTCCGCCACCGCCTCGTTCCACTGAAGCAATCGCTTTGCGCTGTCGTGACAGACATCGTCTGTCGATGATGGCTCTCACCACGTCATGCGCAGACTTGTTCCGCGCATCCACGTCTTCCCTTGCCGCGCGAAGATAAGTCGTGGATGCCCGCAATCAATGAGGGCATGACGGCTTCGATATGCCCAACATCCGGGTCCAACTCTCACTCCGCCTCATCCTGAGGAGCGCCGCCATCAGCGCGTTTACGCGCGTCTTAGACGCGCTATGGCGATGCGTCTCGAAGGACGAGGCGGCCGTGAAACCCTCGCCCCGTTGACGGGGAGAGGGTGGCGAGCGTGCAACGCGAGCCGG
>MKWA01000003.1:170236-263448 GCA_001899285.1 Rhizobiales bacterium 64-17 | reverse complement strand
GCTGCGCTACCCAGGAGAAGGCTTTTCACCATCTTCATCTTGAACCTCCAAACAGTGGTTTTGTTTTTGAGGGGGTCCGTTTCCGCTCAGTGTTTCCACACTGTTTGGCAACTTCCCCGACCCCGCTCTTCGGCATTGCGGACACATCAGATGATGCCATTCGCAAAGCTGAATTGCGCGACTGGGGACGCCCCCCTCCGCCGCAGGTGCACCTTACCCGTTGCCCCCCACCAGGCAATCAAGAACAGCCCATCCCACAGGGCCAAAAGCTGCTTTTCGACCGACTGTTGCTGAAAAAACACGCAATTTTGTCTTACCCCGGCGACGATTTCGCCACAGTCGGCGGGAAATAAAAATCAATAATTTCAATGCCTTATATTATTCGCGGCGCAAAAGCGTCAGCGTACTGGTGACGAACCTGCGGGATCGGCTGCATTTCAGAGCAATACACGCATAAAGAGTGATTGCGTGGCGATCTGCTCGCGGGCCCGGAGATTCGGAGAATCGATCCGGCCTTAACCGCGACCATTGTTCTTCGGCCCTCCCCCGGCTACCACCCGACGAAATGTCCCATCTTGAGCCGGCCACCTCTCATGAACCGTAAGCAACGTCGCGCCGCACAGGAGACCGGCGGCGCAGCGAACACCGCCCTCGCCGCGGCGGGGGATTTGTTCCAGCGCGCGGTCGCGCATCAGGAGCGCGGCGAACTCGACGATGCGGCCCGCCTCTACAAGCGCGTGCTCGGTGTCGTCCCCACCCATGGTGGAACTCACAACAACCTTGCCCAGGTCCGGCTCACTCAGGGGCGGCGCGGCGACGCCTCGGAGCATTTCGCACAGGCGATCGACGCCGCACCGGAATTGCTCGACGATCTCGGTCCGATCATCGCAGTCTTGCTGAAGGTCGTTCCCGCGCTTTCGACCGCCGTCGGCCGTGTTGAAGCAGCGTGGCCCCGACGCCCTGCCCTTCACGAGATTTTCGACTGCGGGCTCGATGCGCTGGCGGGCGACCCGCTGCTGCACACCGTTCTGACATCGACCACGCTGCGGCATCTGCCGCTGGAGCGGGTGTTCACGGCGATGCGCGCCGGACTGTTATCAGATGTCAGCGCCGAACCCGGCAACACGACGACTTACGTGCGCGCGCTCGATCTGATCGGCGCGCTGGCCCGGCAGTGCTTCATCAACGAATACGTCTTCTCGGAGACCGATGCAGAAACGGCAGACGCCAACGCGCTGACGGCAACCATCGAACAGCGGCTGCAAAACCGCGAGCCGGTTCACGCGGCGCAGCTTCTCACTGCTGCGATGTATCGTCCGCTCTACGCGCTCGCCAGCATAGACGCCATCGTTGACAAGCCATGGCCGAAAGCCGTCCGCGACGTGCTGACGCAACAGGTGATCGAGCCCAGACGCGAGCGTGAGTTGCGCACAACGGTTCCGCGCGTCACCGCCATCGACGACGCGGTGTCGCTGCGGGTGCAGCAGCAATACGAGGAAAATCCATATCCGCGCTGGGTCCGCGCCGGCGCGCCGCCGCCGCCCGCGACCATCGAAACCTATCTGCAGCAGCGTTTTCCGGGCGCGCCGATCCGTCCGCTGAACGTCGAGGCAGCGCCCGCGATCCTCATCGCCGGTTGCGGCACCGGCCGCTCCGCCATCGAGTTCGCTCAGCATTTCCCCGACGCGAAACTGCTCGCCGCCGATCTCAGCGGCGCGAGCCTGAGTTACGCGAAGCGCAAAACACCGGCAGCCCTCGCGCCGCGTATCGACTTCGTGCAGGCGGATATCCTCAAGCTCGACACGCTGGACCGCAGGTTCGACCTGATCAACGCCAGCGGCGTGCTGCACCACATGGCCGATCCGTTTGCCGCGTGGCGGCTGCTCACGGGCCTGCTGCGACCGTCCGGCGTCATGTATATCGGGCTTTACAGCGAACTGGCACGACGCGACATCGTCGCCGCGCGACAGTTCATCGCCGAGCGCGGATTTGCCGCGACGCCGTCTGGCATCAGAGAGGCGCGCGAGGCGCTTGCCGCCTCACCGTTCCGATCGGTGACGCATTCGGGGGATTTCTACGGCACCAGCGATTGCCGGGATCTGCTGTTTCATGTGCAGGAGCAGCGCATGGCCATTCCGCAGATCAAGGACTTCCTCGATCGCGAGGGGCTCGCGTTTCTCGGCTTCGACCTGCCGCCGCCAATCGCGGCGGGGGTACGGGAGCGATTTACCGCCGCGCGCTGGCCACTCACCGACCTCGACCGCTGGCACGAATTGGAACAGATGCAGCCGGACCTGTTCATCACCATGTACCAGTTCTGGGTGCAGAAACGCTGAGCGTCGCGGCCCGTCGGAACACACGGACAACCTCACAACCTCCGGCCGGTTTTCTTCTCGGGTTTCTTGCCCGGCTTTCTTGCCAGGCCGGGCTGCTTGGGGCATATGCTCGCGGCAAGGAAACGTGGCCGAGTGGCTGAAGGCGGCGGTTTGCTAAACCGTTATACGCTTGTAAAGGCGTATCGAGGGTTCGAATCCCTCCGTTTCCGCCATCCTTCGAGCGAATCCCGTCCACAGCCCGCGTCGTCGACCGCACCCATGTCCGGTGCGGTGTTGTTCTTGCGCGAACGGGTTCAGGCCGCGTGCGCGACCGGCATCGAAACCGGCACCGGCATTGCGACCGGATTCTGCCGCAGCCAATCGCGCGCGGCGCGCTGCGCCCGCCCGATCTGCTCGTCCGACATCTGCTCGGCCACCTCGCGGCGCAACTGCACGGCCTCCGCATGGCCACGCGCCGCCGCGATGTTGAACCACTGATGCGCGGCAATAAGATCGACCGCGGTGTCGCGGCCGCCAGCGTGCATCATCCCCAGCGCGAAGAACACATCCGGTCCCACCGGCACCGCGCAAAGCCCACTCTCCATCATTTCCATCCGCGCCATGATCGCCTCCATGATCCCTACCGCGTCCCCACGCGGCTTTGCCTTTGTTGCCGGGTCGTTGCCGGCCTGTATGGGTGATGCTGGGCAAAAAATTTGAATGGCAGTTTAAGCGATGCAATGAACAAACCGTCAAAATCCATCGCCCGGCACAAACCCAAAAATGCCGAAAGCATGCGATTTTACGGGCTTTTCCGTGGATGATGCCGCGCCATCAAGCGTTTGCTAACGCTCGCGGTTCAGATTGCGCTAACATTGTTCGGAACAGCGACCGGGGCCGCCACGTTACCGTTAAGACCGTGAACGCGTCGGACACCGCGTCGGACGATGACGCCAGAGAACGACATATCGCGAACGAAAGAGAGCGATGATGACGATGTGGAGAACGATCGGTGCGCTCGCCGTCGCTGGTACTCTTTTCAGCACCGGTGGAGCGATGGCCCAGTCCAGCCAAGGCAAACTAGCCGGCACATGGGTGTCCGCCGATGGCGGTGCACGCGTGAAGATTGCACCTTGCGGCGGCGGCGTCTGCGGCAACATCGTCTGGCTGCGCGAGCCGATCGACAAATCCACCGGCCGGCCGAAGACCGACAAGCACAATCCTGATGAAGCCCGCCGCAAGCGGCCGATGCTCGGCTTGCAGGTGATCTCCGGCATGCGCCCCGACGGCGACAACAAATATGCCGGCCAGATCTACAACGCCGACGATGGCAAGACCTATCGCAGCAAGCTTACGCTCATTTCCGCGACCAAGGCCAAGGTCGAGGGCTGTGTCCTGGTGTTCTGCAAGGGCGAGACCTGGACACGCGTCGACTGATCACCCACGTCGTATGAACAAAAACGGCCGCGGGAAAACCCGCGGCCTTTTTTGTCAGACTCTCAAGGTCGCGCCTTCTGCCGGAACAGCACCGCCTGCACCGCCGGATCGCGCATGTCGACCTTGGACGCCTCCTCGACGCGCAGCTTGAGGCCGCGGCTCGCGGCCGGGCGCGCCATGATGGCCGCAAGCCAGCGCTTCACATGCGGAAATTGCTCGATGTCCTGGCCCTGCCGTTCCCAGTATTTGGCCCAGCCGACGCAGGCCATGTCGGCGATGGAATAATCGCCGGCAAGGAAGTCACGGTCGGCGAGCTGCTTGTTCATCACGCCGTAGAGCCGGTTGCACTCGTTGGTGTAGCGCTCGATCGCATAGGGGATCTGCTCCGGCGCGTAGTGGCGGAAGTGGTGCGTTTGCCCGGCCATCGGCCCGAGCCCGCCCATCTGCCAGAACAGCCATTGCTCGACCTCGACACGCCGCCGCTCGTCGCGCGGATAGAACTTGCCGGTCTTGCGGCCGAGATATTGCAGGATCGCGCCGGACTCGAACACCGAGATCGATTTGCCACCCGGCCCGTCCGGATCGACGATCGCCGGCATCCGGTTGTTCGGCGAGATCGCCAGAAACTCCGGCTTGAATTGCTCGCCGGCGGAAATGTTGACCGGGATCATGCGGTACGGCAGCCCGCACTCCTCCAGCATGATCGACATCTTCCAGCCGTTCGGCGTCGGCCAGTAATACAGGTCGATCGGCTTCGCAGGGCGCCGCCGCGATGACGGCTTCGCCGCGTGCTTGACCGGCGTTTTGGCTTTGGCGGTGCGGCTTCCCGCTCGTTTCGCTGCCGGCCGCGCCTTCGCTGCGGGTTTGCTGGACTTGCGGGTTGATGTTTTCCGCGATCGACGCGCCATCGGTGTCACTCCTCGTCGCCGGCGGTGGCCGGCTCTGCCTGCAAATGCATGTCTTGCGAATTTAGGTCTTGCGAATTTAGGCCCCCTGCCGCCCGTTGCAATGCACCAAGCGTTGAGCGCCTGGTGGACGGGCCAAGCGCTCGCGGACTATCGTGGACGCGATCGGGACCGGATGCGCCGCAAGCGCGCGGCGACAAGGCCGGCTGCCGTCACCATAAGAACTCTGGGGAGACTTGAATGCTCAAAGTGATTGCCGCGGCACTCACGAGTGCCGCTCTCGTCGCGCTGCCCGTCGCCGCCACGGCTCAGACCGCCGCGCCGGCGGCAAAGCCGGCCGCGACCCAGCCCGACAAATCGGCCAAGCCGAAACGCGCGGTGTCGCCGGGTCAGGCGGCGATGCGCGAACGGCAGAAGAAGTGCGGCGCCGAATGGCGCGATGCCAAGGCCGCCGGCAAGGTGGAGAAAGGCCAGACCTGGCCGAAGTTCTGGAGCGCCTGCAACAAGCGGCTGAAGGGCGCGTGATGTTGGGCGCCTGATCGCGCCGCGAGCGATACAACCGCCCCGTAAAAGCAGAGAGGGCGTCGGTGAGCCCTAGGGTCTCGCCGACGCCCTCTCCGTCTCCAGACCCGGTGCACCTGCACAACCGCTTACGCGGTCAGCCTCGGCGCAACTCGGTATTTGGGACGCGACCATCGACACTCAAGCCGACGGTCGTGCAGAAAACACAAAACTACTTCTTGGCCTTACGGCGCTTCGCAGTCTTCTTCTTCGCGGTCTTCTTGGCCTTAGCCTTCTTACGTTTCGCCATGTGCTGCCCTCCTAGCATAGTGGGTTGGCGGTAACTTCAGTGCGGTCGGGGATCGACGCGCACTACAATGGGATTACACCAGAGCGGAGCAAAAATCAGCGACTTCGCTTAACAACACGTATACGCGCGCATCTCGTCATCGCGACACGACGTGTTTTTCGATTTCAAACCGCACGCACGACGCATCACGCTGCGATCCATCGCGTTTTCATCGCACCGCATCGGCAAATGAAAAAAAGCAGCGTCGCACAATGCTTATTTGCAACACGCTCACGACAATCCACGACAATATTTTTTCGCGTCCGCGACAAATTTTCGGCTTGCAACGTCGCGCGGTGACGGCCGCGCGCGCAACGATCAGCCTGTTGAAAATTTTTTCTGAAAACTTGCCGCGCGCAGCGCCGGAGCGGCCGGATTCGATCAAAACGGTGCGAATCGGTGCAAAGTGATTCGCGTCTTGCACCGCGTTGCACGCGTGGCGTCGGGTGGAATAACGGGTGACAACGACGGGTGAAGATGGCCACGCGACGCGTCAGCAGACGACGCGTGCGCCGCGTCACAGACCAAGCTTGGCCTTGAGCAGATCGTTGACGGCCTGCGGGTTCGCCTTGCCGCCCGAACTCTTCATCACCTGCCCGACGAACCAGCCGACCACCGCCGGCTTCTCTTTCGCCTGCGCGACCTTGTCCGGGTTCTTGGCGACGATCTCATCGACCAGCTTTTCGATCGCGCCGGTGTCGGTGACCTGCTTGAGGCCGCGCTCCTCGACCAGACGATGCGGATCGCCGCCCTCGGTCCACACCAGATCGAACAATTCCTTAGCGATTTTGCCGGAAATGGTTCCCGCCGACATCAGATCGAGGATCGCGCCGAGCTGACCGGCCGACACCGGCGACGACGCGAGCGGCGTCCCCTCCTTGTTCAGCCGGCCGAACAGATCGTTGATGATCCAGTTCGCGGTCATCTTGGCGTCGCGTGGGCGTTCCCCGCCCTTCACCACCGCCTCGAAGAAGTCCGCGGTCTCGCGCTCGGCGACAAGCTGACCGGCATCGTAGACGGTCAGACCGTAATCGCGCACGAACCGCGCGGTCTTCTCGTCCGGAAGTTCCGGCAGGTGCCGCGCGAGCTCGTCGACCTCGGCCTGGCTGACCTCGACCGGCAGCAGATCCGGGTCCGGGAAATAGCGGTAGTCGTGCGCCTCTTCCTTGCTGCGCATCGAGCGCGTCTCGCTGCGATCGGGATCGAACAGCCGCGTCTCCTGATCGATCGTGCCGCCGTCCTCGATGATCTCGATCTGCCGGCGCGCCTCGACCTCGACCGCCTGACCGATGAAGCGGATCGAGTTGACGTTCTTGATCTCGCAACGGGTTCCGAACGGCTCGCCCGGCCGCCGCACCGACACGTTCACGTCGGCGCGCAGATTGCCTTTCTCCATGTCACCGTCGCAGGTACCGAGATAACGCAGGATCGTCCGCAGCTTGCTGACGTAGGCCTTCGCATCCTCGCTCGAACGCAGATCGGGCTTGGAGACGATCTCCATCAGCGCGACACCAGAGCGGTTGAGGTCGACCAGCGACACGCCCGACTGCTGGCCGTGCAGTGATTTGCCCGCATCCTGTTCCAGATGCACCCGCTCGATGCCGACACGGACCGCGCCGTCCGGCGTATCGATCTCGACCACGCCCTCGCCGACGATCGGCGACTTGTACTGGCTGATCTGATAGCCCTGCGGCAGATCGGGATAGAAATAGTTCTTGCGGTCGAACACCGAGCGCAGATTGATCTGCGCCTTGAGGCCGAGCCCGGTGCGGATCGCCTGACGGATGCACTCCTCGTTGATCACCGGCAGCATGCCCGGCATCGCCGCATCGACCAGCGATACATGCTCGTTCGGCTCCGCGCCGAACGCGGTCGCGGCGCCGGAGAACAGCTTGGCCTGCGAGGTCACCTGCGCATGGACTTCCATGCCGATAACGACTTCCCAGTCGCCGGTGGCGCCCTTGAGATATTTGTTGCGGGGTGCGGGGTCGGTCTTGGTCATGACGGGTTCGATAGAGCCTCGGCGGTTCCCCGGCAAGGGTGGAGAGAAAGCGGGCAAAAAACGGGACAAATCGCCGTGCCGCCGCCCCGAACGAGGTCATTTTGTGACCTCAGGCGCCGGCTCGGAACGGCTCCGTCGACAGAACGTTGTCGTCCGAGGAGCCAGCATGAACACAAACTCACTCTTTGGATGGGTCCTGGGCGGCCTCTTCGCGGTGATCGCGGTGCTGTTCATCGCGTCAGGCGGCGAACTCGGCGGCAAGAAAACCGTGGAAGGCGATCAGGACCTTCCGCCGGTGGCCACGGCCCAGCAGGCGCAGTAACGCTGCCAGCGTCAGACCCACCACGCAGACGGATGCAGATGGCCGGCGGCCTTCTCGATCACGTCCGCGAGCGCGAACAGCGTTTCTTCGTCGAACGGGCGGCCGATCAACTGTAATCCAAGCGGCAGGCCCTGCGCGTCGATACCGGCGGGCACGGCGATGCCGGGCAATCCCGCCATGTTCACCGTCACGGTGAAGATGTCGTTGAGATACATCTCGATCGGGTCGCCCTTGGTTTTCTCGCCGACGCCAAACGCCGCCGACGGGGTCGCCGGCGTCAGCATTGCATCGACGCCCGCTTCAAAGCAGACTTCGAAGTCGCGCTTGATCAGAGTGCGGACCTTCTGCGCGCGCAGATAATAGGCGTCGTAGTAGCCGGCTGACAGAACATAGGTGCCGATCATCACCCGGCGGCGCACTTCCTTGCCGAAGCCTTCGGCGCGGGTACGCTCATACATGTCGATGACGTCGCGGCCCGGCACCCGCAGGCCATAGCGCACGCCGTCGTAGCGCGCGAGATTGGATGACGCCTCCGCCGGCGCGACGATGTAATAGGCTGGCAGTGCGTATTTGGTGTGCGGCAGCGACACCTCGACCAGTTCGGCGCCTGCCTCCTTAAGCCAGGCGACGCCCTTGTCCCACAGCGCATCGATCTCCGCCGACATTCCGGGCATCCGGTATTCCTTCGGCACGCCGATCCTGAGCCCCTTCACCGAGCGGCCGACCGCCGCCTCGTAGTCCGGCACCGGACGATCCACCGAGGTCGTGTCCTTCGAATCGTGGCCCGACATCGAACGCAACAGGATCGCGGTGTCGCGCACCGTGCGCGCGAATGGTCCCGCCTGATCGAGCGACGAGGCGAACGCGATGGTGCCCCAGCGCGAGCAACGGCCATAGGTCGGCTTGATGCCGACGATGCCGGTGAACGCCGCCGGCTGGCGGATCGAGCCGCCTGTGTCAGTGCCGGTCGCACCGTAGCAGAGCCGCGCCGCGACCGCGGCGGCGGAGCCCCCGGACGATCCGCCCGGCACCAGCGCCGCCGTATCGCCCTCGCGCCGCCATGGCGAGACCACCGGACCGAAATACGAGGTCTCGTTCGACGACCCCATGGCGAATTCGTCATTGTTGGTCTTGCCGAGCAGCACCGCGCCGTCGCGCCAGAGCTGTGCCGTCACCGTGGACTCGTATGTCGGCACGAAGCTTTCCAGGATCTTCGAGCACGCCGTGGTGCGCACGCCCTCGGTGCAGAACATGTCCTTCACCGCGAGCGGAATCCCCTCCAGCGGCCCGGCTTTGCCCGCGGAGAGCCGCGCGTCGGCGGCGCGCGCCATCGCCATGGCGCGGTCCGGCGTCTCCAGCACATAGGCGTTGAGCGCGCGTGCCTTCTCCATCGCCGCGAGATGCGCGTCGGCGAGCTCGACCGCGGAAAAGGTTTTCTTCGCGAGCCCGTCGCGGGCCTGCGCCAGCGTCAGGGCAGTCAGAGCGGTCATCAGTTATTCCACCACGCGCGGGACGACGAAGAAGTTGTTCTCGGAGACCGGCGCATTGCGCAGCACCCGGTCGGCATCCTCGCCGTCGGTGACGACATCGTGGCGCTTCTTCATCGCCATCGGCATCACCGAGGTCATCGGCTCGACGCCCGCGACATCGACCTCGCCCAGTTGCTCGACAAACGAGAGCACGGCGTTGATCTCGCCGCCGAGATGTTCGAGTTCCTCGTCGGCAACCGCGATGCGCGCGAGCCGCGCGATCCGGCGAACGGTGGCGATATCGACTGACATCGGTGGTTTGGGTCCCAAATTCCGGCTGCGGCGCTCATAGCAGAGCCGGCCGGGCCCGAAAACCCATCTCATACCGGTATCTCAAATGCGTGCTATGGCTGCCGCCATGGGCGACATTCTTCCCCTTATCGACGCAGCGCGGCGCTGGCCGGCGCGCGGGGGCCTCATTGGCCTCGATCTCGGCACCAAGACCATCGGCGTCGCCACCTGCGACCCGGACCGGCGGCTCGCGACCGGCGTGACCACGGTCGCCCGCACCAGTTTCACCAAGGATGCGCAGCAGTTGCTGGCGCTGGCGGCGGAGCGCGGCAGCGTCGGCTTCGTGCTCGGCCTTCCCGTCAACATGGACGGCAGCGAGGGGCCGCGCGCTCAATCGACCCGTGCCTTCGCCCGCAATTTCGCACGGCTGACAGACCACGCCATCGGCCTGTGGGACGAGCGGCTGTCGACAGCAGCGGTGGAGCGCGAGCTGATCGCCGTCGATGTCAGCCGCCGCAAGCGTGCCGCCGTGATCGACCAGCACGCTGCGATCTTCATCCTGCAGGGCGCGCTCGACCGGCTGGCGCGCGGCGATTTGCCATAACGAAAAGGCCGCCCTTGCGGGCGGCCTTGTTGCGCATTTTGCCGTGAACTCTTAGCGCGCCGCGTTAGCGGACGGCGCCGATGCCCATATTGTTGTAACCGCCATTGCCGTACTGGCTGTCGGTCTGACGATAGCGATAGGCCGGAGCCACATAGGTCGGGGCCGGCTCATAGGCATAGGCGTCGTAGCCGTACGACGGTTCAACGTAGCCATAGGAGGGCTCCGCGTAGCCGTAGGACGGGCCGTAATAACCCGAACCATAATAGTAGTTCGAGTTCGCGGCATTCGCCGCAGCAGCGCCAACCAGCGCGCCAGCCGCAAAGCCGACGCCCGCCGCTGCCCAGCGACCGCTGCGCGCCTCACTCGGGGACGCAGCCGCCACGGCCACGGCACCCACAACCGCAACGGTTGCAGCAATTTTACCGAATGTCTTCATGATGATTGCTCCTCCAGATCGGTCGATATCGTCACACTTCCGCCGCACGCCGCGGGGCGGTTCGCCGGGTCAACCCGGAACCCAAACGAATGTTCCCGCGCCGCAGCGCAGCGCCATCACAACTCTGTGGGGGATTCGTGTAGCGCCGGCATCACCGATCCGGCACCGCGCGAGCCAGCATATCCGCTGCCGCGCTAAGATCGATTGCCCCGAACAGCATCCCGTGCGAGCCGCCAAGACGGCTCGCCGCGAACGCCGCCGTGAGCGGCGACCCGGTTCGGCGCATCGCCGCAGCGGCAGCGAGCACCGCCAGCCGCTCGACCATATCGCGCGCATGCCGCTCCAGCGCCGGATCCTGTGCCGCGCGCAACAACCCGTCGCAGGCGGCGTCCACACCCGGCAGATCGGCCGCGTCCTGCCGCAACGCATCGAGCACGGCCTGCGCCTGCGTGCCGTCACGCAACGCCCGCAACACGTCGAGCGCCATCACATTGCCGGAGCCTTCCCAGATCGCATTGACCGGCGCCTCGCGATACAGCCGCGGCATCGCGCTGTCGGCGACGTAACCGTTGCCGCCGAGACATTCCATCGCCTCGTAGACGAAACCGGGCGCGGTCTTGCAGATCCAGTATTTCACCGCCGGCGTCATCAGACGCGCATAGGCGGCTTCCGCCGCGTCGCTTGCCGCATGATCGAACGCGCGCGCCAGCCGCATTGCCAGCGCTATCGCCGCCTCGCTGGTCAGAGCAAGATCGGCCAGCACCGTCGTCATCATCGGCTGATCGGCGAGATGCTTCTGGAACACGATGCGATGGCGGGTGTGATGCAGCGCCCGCGCCAAGGCCGCGCGCATCAGCCCGGCCGAGGAAATCGCGCAGTCGAGCCGCGTCAACTGCACCATCGAGAGAATGGTGCGGATGCCGCGCCCCTCCTCGCCGACCCGCAGCGCATAAGCGTCAGCAAATTCCACTTCAGACGACGCATTGGAGCGGTTGCCGAGCTTGTCCTTCAGCTTCTGGAACAGCAGGCCGTTGACGGTACTATCTGGCCGGAAGCGCGGCATGAAGAAACAGGTCAGTCCGCCCTCCGCCTGCGCTAGCACCAGGAACGCATCGCACATCGGCGCCGACATGAACCATTTGTGGCCGGTGACGCGATAATGATCCCCGTCGCGAACCGCGCGCGACGTATTGGTGCGCACGTCGGTGCCACCCTGGCGCTCGGTCATGCCCATGCCGAGCGTCATGCCGTCCTTGTCCCACCACGGCAGAAAGCGCGGATCGTAGCGTCGGCTGGCGATCTTCGGCATCACCTGCGCCAGCAGATCTGGCTGCGCGTGCAGTGCCGCCACCGACGCACGGGTCATGGTGATCGGACACATATGTCCGTTTTCGACCTGCGCGACCATGTAAAAGCGCGCCGCGCGCGCGACTTCCGCCGGGGCCGGCGCACGCGCGCCGGTTCCTGTCCAGGCGGAGGCTTGCAGGCCGGCGGCGATGCTCTCGCCCATGAAGCGATGATAGCTGTCGTCGAACGACACCACATCGCGGCGTCCGTCCGCACCGGTCAGAAGCTGCGGCACCCGGTCGTTGGCCGTCTCTGCGGCGGCGAACAGCTCCGCCCGGCCCCAGTGACGGCCGAACGCACTCAACTCCTCGCTCGTCGCACCGGCCCCGAACGCGCGAACCGCCGCGACCAGCGCAGGATCGCTGCCGAAGAGATCGATATCGCCATAAGGCGGCTGCTGGTTGTCAGGCCCGCCGGTGAGCGCCGGCACAATGTCGGACATGATGCGTCCTTCGCGAAAAGCCCCCGACTAATTTTTGAGACTAACACGTTGTGGACCCCGCGCCGCGACCGGGATCGGCGCCTTGCCGGCCTCGCGGAAGGAGCCTATAGACGTCGCTTTAATGACCAGCGCGCCGAAATCCCAATTCGTCCTCAACCAGAAGCATTTGTTGGGGATCGAAGGCCTTTCCGCCGCGGACATCACCGGCCTGCTCGATCTCGCCGAGGAATTCGTCGAACTCAACCGCCAGGTCGAAAAGAAGCGCACCTCGCTGCGCGGCCGCACGCAGATCAATCTGTTCTTTGAGTCTTCGACGCGGACCCAGTCCTCGTTCGAACTGGCCGGCAAGCGTCTCGGCGCCGATGTCATGAATATGTCGGTCGGCTCGTCCGCCATGAAGAAAGGCGAGACGCTGATCGATACGGCGATGACGCTCAATGCCATGCACCCGGATCTGCTGGTGGTGCGCCATCGCGCTTCCGGTGCGGTCGCCTTGCTCGCCAGCAAGCTCGATTGCTCGGTGGTCAATGCCGGCGACGGCGCGCACGAGCACCCGACCCAGGCGCTGCTCGATGCCTTGACCATCCGCCGCAACAAGGGCCGGCTCGACGGCCTGCTGGTGGCGATCTGCGGCGACATCCTGCATTCGCGGGTGGCGCGCTCCAATATCCTCCTGCTGATGACCATGGGCGCGCGGGTGCGTGTCGTCGCTCCCTCAACTCTGCTTCCTCCCGAGGTCGACCGTCTCGGCGTGGAGGTCGCGCGCGACATGCGCGAAGGGCTGGCCGACGCCGACATTGTCATGATGCTGCGGCTGCAGCTCGAACGGATGAACGGCTCGTTCGTGCCGTCCCTGTCCGAATACTTCCACTTCTATGGTCTCGACGAGAAAAAGCTCGCTTACGCCAAGAAGGACGCGCTGGTGATGCACCCCGGTCCGATGAATCGGGGTGTCGAGATCGACTCGATCGTCGCCGACGGCGCGCGCTCGCTGATCCGCGAACAGGTGGAGATGGGCGTCGCGGTGCGGATGGCGGTGCTCGAAGCCTTGTCACGCAACCTGCCCAATGCGTGAGCGCACCCTATGACCCCTGATCGCTCGCCCCTGCTGCTCGCCAATGCGCGGATCATCGATCCCTCGCGCGACCTGGACACGATCGGCGACGTGCTGATCGTCGATGGGCTGATCCGCGAGGCGAAGCGCGGCATCGGTGCGGCCGGCGTGCCGGAAGGCACCACCGTGATCGACTGTCGCGACAAGGTGGTCGCCCCCGGCCTGATCGACATGCGCGCCTTCGTCGGCGAGCCCGGCGCCGGTCATCGCGAGACGCTCGCATCCGCGAGTCAGGCGGCGGCTGCCGGCGGCGTTACCACCATCGTCTGTCAGCCGGACACCTCGCCGGCGATCGACAATCCCGCCACCGTCGACTTCCTGCTGCGCCGCGCCCGCGACACGGCCATCGTCAATGTCCGTCCGATGGCGGCGCTAACCAAGGAACTCGCCGGCAAGGAAATGACCGAGATTGGCCTGCTCAAGGCCGCCGGGGCCATCGCCTTCACCGACGGCGATCACAGCGTCGCCAATGCGCAAGTGATGCGCCGCGCGCTTACCTATGCCCGCGATTTCGACGCGCTGATCGTGCATCACACCGAAGATGCCAATCTGGTCGGCGAAGGCGTGATGAACGAAGGCGAATTCGCCGCACGGCTCGGACTGCTCGGCGTGCCGAAGGCGGCCGAGACCATCATGCTCGAGCGCGATCTCCGCCTCGTCGATCTGACGGGCGGGCGCTATCATGCCGCGTCGATCACCTGCGCGGAATCGCTCGACGTTTTGCGCCGCGCCAGGGATGCCGGCCTCTCCGTCACCGCGGCGGCGTCGATCAATCACGTCACGCTGAACGAAATCGATATCGGTCCCTACCGCACCTTCCTTAAGCTGAAGCCGCCGCTGCGCGGCGAACAGGACCGCGCCTTGCTGGTCGATGCGGTGAAATCCGGCCTCGTCGATGTCATCATGTCGGACCACAATCCGCAGGATGTGGAAACCAAGCGCCTGCCGTTCGCGGAAGCCGCACCGGGCGCGATCGGCATGGAGACGATGCTGGTCGCGGGCCTGCGGCTCGTGCACAACGGCGAACTGACGCTGCCCCAACTGCTCGGCACGATGTCGTCGCGTCCGGCGAAACTGCTCGGGTTGCCCGGCGGCACGTTGCGCTCCGGCGCCCCCGCCGATGTGATCGTCATCGATCCCGACACGCCGTGGATGATCGACCGCGATCAGTTGCGGTCGAAATCAAAGAACACGCCGTTCGACGAAGCGCGGATGCAGGGCCGCGTGGTCCGTACAATCGTCGCCGGCCGCACCGTCTATACGCACGCATGATGTATTTTGCCGCCCTCGTGCTCGGTTATCTGCTCGGATCGATCCCGTTCGGGTTGATCCTGACGCGGTTCGCCGGCACGCAGGACATCCGCAGCATCGGCTCCGGCAATATCGGCGCGACCAATGTGCTGCGCACCGGCCGCAAGGGGCTCGCCGCCGCCACCCTGCTCGGCGATGCGCTCAAGGGGACCGCCGCCGTGCTGATTGCCGGGCACTGGCTCGGCGCTGACACCGCCGTCATCGCCGCGCTCGGCGCGTTTCTCGGTCATCTGTTTCCCGTCTGGCTACGGTTCAAGGGCGGCAAGGGCGTCGCCACTTACATCGGCATCCTGATCGGCCTCGCCTGGCCGGCGGCGCTGGTGTTCGGCGCGGTCTGGCTCGGCGTCGCCGCCGCGTTGCGCTACTCCTCGCTCGCCGCGCTCGCCGCCAGCGCGGTGACGCCGTTCGTGCTGTGGTGGCTCGGCGCGCAGGACGCGGCGGTGCTGATGGCGCTGCTCACCGCGCTCCTGTGGATCATGCACCGGCAGAACATTGCCCGCCTGCGCGCCGGCACCGAAACCCGGATCGGCAGCCGCTAGGCTGACCCCGCCACTCCCGGTTGTATCCGCGCCATGCTTGCGCGAAGCTCGGCATCGGGGGCAAGCCGTGAATACACGCGGACGGATCACGCTGACCGACGAGCAACGGATCGACTGGTTGCGCCTGATCCGCGCCGACCATGTCGGCCCGCGCACCTTTCGCACCCTTATCAATCATTACGGTGGCGCGGCAGCCGCGGTTGCCGCGCTGCCCGACCTCGCTCGGCGGGGCGGCGCGGCCCGGCCAGGACGCATTCCCTCGCGTGCGGAAGCGGAAGCAGAGTTCAAAGCTGCGCGCGACCATGGCATCGCGCTGGTGGCGCTCGGCGAAGCCGATTATCCGGCGAGGCTCACCGCCATCGACGATCCACCGCCGCTGCTGGCGGTGCGCGGCCATGCTCCGGTCCTCGCCCAGCCGCTGGTCGCCATCGTCGGCTCGCGCAACGCCTCGGCGGTCGGTGTGAAATTCGCCGAGCGGCTGGCGCACGATCTCGGCGCGGCGGGCTTCGGCATCGTCTCCGGGCTCGCGCGCGGGATCGATGCCGGCGCGCATCGCGCGAGCCTGACGACCGGCACGGTCGCCGTGCTGGCCGGCGGCCACAACCGGATCTATCCGGCTGAACATGTGCCGCTGCTCGACGCGATCCTGCCGCGCGGCGCGGCTGTCTCGGAAATGCCGCTCAACTGGGAGCCGCGGGCGCGCGACTTCCCCCGCCGCAACCGGCTGATCTCGGGCCTGTCGCTCGGTGTCGTGATCGTCGAGGCGGCGCGCCGCTCCGGTTCGCTGATCACGGCACGGCTTGCCGGCGAACAGGGCCGCGAGGTGTTCGCGGTGCCCGGCTCCCCGCTCGATCCGCGCGCCGACGGCACCAACGATCTGATCAAGCAGGGCGCGACCTTGGTGACCGAAGTCGCCGACGTGATCAATGTTCTAGAGCCGATCATCGGCCGCGACATCGAACTCCCCATCCGCGAACCGGATGCGGCCGACGAACGGCCCACCGATTTCGAGCCGAGCCGCGATCAGCGCGAACGGGTGATCGCTTTGCTCGGCCCCTCGCCGGCCTCCATCGACGATCTGGTGCGGCTGTCGGAGACATCCGCCGCGATCGTGCGCACCGTGTTGTTGGAACTCGAACTGGCCGGGCGGCTGGAACGCCACGGCGGCGGATTGGTCTCGCTGATATAGAATGCGGGTATGATTCTGCGCGCGCTTCACGTTGTTGCAGTCGTTGCCGCCACGCTGGCCTGGCCTGCGGTCGCATCCGCGCAGAACAAATCGTCGTCGGTCGATTTCCAGACTTTCGTCCGCTCACTATGGCCGGAGGCGCAAGCCAAAGGCATCACCCGCGCGACCTTCGATCAGGCGTTCGCCGGCCTCTCCGCCGATCAGCGCGTCATCAATGCGATCCACCGGCAGCCGGAATATGGCCGCCCGGTCGGCGTCTATGTGAACGGCATCGCGTCGGCCGCCAACATCGCCAACGGCAAAAAGAAGGCCGTCGAGTGGAAGCAGACCTTCGACGCCGTCGAACGCCAGTTCGGCGTCGATCGCTGGGTGCTGCTTTCCATCTGGGGCATGGAAACATCCTACGGCGCGATGAAGGACAAATGGGATGTGTTCCGCTCGCTCGGTACCCTCGCCGCGATCCGGTTCCGCGACCCTTATTTCCGCAAGGAGACGGTGATCGCGCTCAAGATCATGCAGGACGATCGCGTTCCGCGCGCACAGATGGTGAGTTCCTGGGCTGGCGCCATGGGCCAGACCCAGTTCATGCCGACCAACGTCATCGACTACGCCATCGATTTCAACAAGGACGGCAAGATCGACATCTGGAACAGCGTGCCGGACGTGCTCGGCTCCACCGGCAATTACCTGCACAAGCAAAAATGGGTGATGGGCCTGCCGTGGGGATTTGAGGTGCTGGTGCCGCCCGGTTTCGATTACCGCAAGAGCCGCGCCTCGTTCGCCGACTGGAGCAAGCTCGGCGTCCGGCGCGCCGATGGCGCGGCTTATCCGGCTCGCGGCGACGGCATCCTGTTTTTTCCGAGCGGGGCGAAAGGCCCGGGTTTCATCGTCACCGAGAATTTCGCGGTGCTGAAGGAATACAACAACTCGGATGCCTATGCGATTGCCGTCGGCCATCTCGCCGATCGCATTCGCGGCGCGGCCCCGTTCAAGACAGCGTGGCCGGCGGATGATGTTCAGTTACCGCGCGACGCGCGTGTCACCCTGCAGAAGAAGCTCGCCGCGCTCGGCTACAAGGTCAATGAATTCGACGCGCATATCGACTTCGACCTGCGCGACAATATCCGCGCCGAACAGGTGAAGTTCGGCATGCTGCCGGACGGGCATCCGACGGCCGCGCTGCTGGACAAGCTGGGGATCCCGGTCCGTTGATCAGCGGCGGGTTTGCCCCACGGCCTGTTCCGCCTCCAGTTGGGCAATTTCCAGGAGATAGCCAAGGGTCTGGAAGCCGTTGCCGCGGGCAAGCCGCGCCAAATCTCCCGACATCGACGCGATGTAGCGCGCCACTGCAACGTCGCGGTCGGGCTCGGGCGGGGAACGGGAAGGAAGCGCGGCCATCGGGCTCTTGCTGGGTTCTGGACACAAAATCCCGGTCAAAGGATCGATAAAGAGAATATCAAATTGAGAGAGTATTTTCAAATACACAATTAATGGTTGTATTCAATCGGTATTGCCATGGGCACGAACGCGCCGTATTTCGCTGACTTTACAAAGGGCAGCTCCCAGCCGGGTTCAGCCCCGGTTTGACAGGTTATCCCCCCGCTCCCATGTTCCGGGCCTGACCCAAGGTCGATTCTGCCAGCCTTGCACGACGCGGTTTGGCAGCTAACACGTTGAAATATATGAAACTTGTTGTTGTCGAATCACCGTCCAAAGCGAAGACGATCAATAAGTATCTCGGCTCCGGCTACGAGGTTCTGGCCTCGTTTGGCCATATCCGCGACCTGCCGGCCAAGGACGGTTCCGTCGATCCGGAGCACGATTTCCGCATGCTCTGGGAGGTCGATCCGCAATCCCAGAAGCGGGTCAGCGATATTGCCCGCGCGCTGAAGAACGCCGACACGCTGGTTCTCGCCACCGACCCTGACCGGGAGGGTGAAGCGATCTCCTGGCACGTCCTCGAAGTGCTGAAGGAAAAGAAGGCGCTCAAGGACCAGGCTGTCCAACGCGTGGTTTTCAACGCGATCACCAAGCAGTCGGTCACCGAGGCGCTCAAGCACCCCCGCCCGATCGACAGCGCACTGGTCGATGCCTATCTGGCGCGCCGCGCCCTCGATTATCTCGTGGGCTTCACGCTCTCTCCGGTGCTGTGGCGCAAGCTTCCCGGCGCGCGTTCGGCCGGCCGCGTCCAGTCGGTCGCGCTGCGGCTCGTCTGCGATCGCGAACTGGAGATCGAGAAGTTCGTCGCTCGCGAATACTGGTCCCTCGTCGCCAAGCTGGCGACGCCGCGCGGCGATGCGTTCGAGGCGCGGCTCGTTGGCGCCGATGGCCGCAAGATCCAGCGGCTCGACATCGGTTCCGGCGCCGAAGCGGAAGACTTCAAGCGCGCGCTCGAAGCGGCGACGTTCACCGTCACTGCCGTCGAGGCGAAGCCGGCGCGGCGCAATCCGCCGCCACCGTTTACAACGTCGACCATGCAGCAGGAGGCCAGCCGCAAGCTCGGCTTCGCGCCGGCGATCACCATGCGGCTCGCGCAGCGGCTCTATGAAGGCGTCGAGATCGGTGGCGAGACCACCGGTCTCATCACCTATATGCGAACCGACGGCATCGACATGGCGCCGGAAGCGATCAGCGATATCCGCACCATGATCGGTCGCAACTACGGCAACAACTACGTGCCGTCGTCGCCGCGCGTCTATCAGAACAAGTCGAAGAACGCGCAGGAAGCGCACGAAGCGGTGCGCCCGACCAGTGCCTCCCGCACGCCCGCCGAAGTCGCGAAATATGTCGATCGCGATCAGGCGCGACTCTATGAACTGGTCTGGAACCGCGCGGTCGCGAGCCAGATGGAAGCGGCCGAACTGGAGCGCACCACCGTCGATATCGCCGCCAAAGCGAAGACCGCGTCCGGCGAGCGCGTGATCGATCTGCGCGCCAGCGGTCAGGTGGTGAAGTTCGACGGCTTCCTGACGCTCTATCAGGAGGGTCAGGACGAGGCGAGCGAGGATGACGAGTCACGCCGCCTGCCGGCCATGGCCGAGAACGAAAAGCTCACCAAGCAGTCGATCGACGCCACGCAACACTTTACCGAACCGCCGCCGCGCTTCTCGGAAGCTGCGCTGGTCAAGCGCATGGAAGAGCTCGGCATCGGCCGTCCCTCGACCTACGCCTCGGTCCTGCAGGTGCTGCAGGATCGCGGCTATGTCCGGCTCGACAAGAAGCGGCTCATCCCCGAGGACAAGGGCCGCGTCGTCGTCGCGTTCCTGGAAAGCTTCTTCTCGCGCTACGTCGAGTACGACTTCACCGCCGATCTGGAAGAAAAGCTCGACAAGATTTCCAACGGCGAGATCGACTGGCGCGCGGTGCTCAGTGAATTCTGGGAAGGCTTCATCGGCTCGGTCAACGACATCAAGGATCTGCGCATCACACAGGTGCTCGACGCGCTGAACGAGTTGCTCGGTCCGCACATCTTCCCGGCGCGCGCCGACGGCGGCGATCCGCGCCAGTGCCCGAACTGCGGCACCGGCAAGCTGTCGCTGAAAGTCGGCCGGTTCGGCGCCTTCATCGGCTGCTCGAACTATCCGGAATGCAACTTCACGCGGCAGATGACGCCCGGCGCCGAAGGCGCGGTGCAGGGCACCAAGGTGCTGGGCAAAGACCCGGTAACCGGCCTCGACGTCACGCTGCGCAGCGGCCGGTTCGGCCCCTATCTCCAGCTTGGCGAACAGGAAAAACCTGCCAAGAAGGGCGACACCGTCGAAAAACCGAAACGCTCCGGCCTGCCGAAAGGCGTCTCTCCGGACGACATCGACCTCGACAAGGCGCTGGGGCTTCTCTCGCTGCCCCGCGATGTCGGCGCCTCGCCGGAAGACGGCGAGATGATCGTTGCCGGTATCGGCCGGTTCGGTCCTTACGTGAAGCACGGCAAGGTCTATGCGAGTCTCGAGGACGGCGACGATGTCCTCACCGTCGGCCTCAACCGCGCGGTGACGCTGATCGCCGAGAAGATCGCCAATCCGAAGAAAGGCCGCCGCTTCGGTGCCGATCCGGGACGTTCGCTCGGCGATCACCCGGACAAGGGCGGACCTGTCGTGGTCAAGAAAGGCCGGTTCGGGCCTTACGTCTCCAACAACGGCGTCAATGCGACGATCCCGGCGGACAAGAACCCGGAAGAGCTGACGCTGACGGAAGCGGTCGTGCTGCTCGACGCGCGCGCGGCGCAACTCGGCAATTCCCCCCGCAAGGGCAAGGGCGCAGCGAAAGGCGCCAGGAGCAAGGTGACCAAATCGGCGGCTAAATCGGCAACCAAGTCGCCACCAACCGCGCCTGACGCCGGCGATGAGAAGCCTGTAAAAGCCAAGGGTGCGGTCAAGAGCGCCGCCAAACCTGCGGCAAAAGCGAAAGCCCCGGCCAAGACGCCGACCAAAGCTCCGGCGAAAGCCAAACCATCGAAGGCGAAAAAGTCACCCAAAGTGGCGGCTGCGGAATGACGGCGCTAGCGCCATCATCCCGCAGACCCTAGCGTGGGGCGAAAGCCCGCCGGCGCGAGTTGATGCCCTTGTCGAAATCCCGCAAGCCAAAACCCGACAAGCCGAAACGCCCGCTGCAACGATCCTCACACGCGTCGTCGCCTACTTCGGCGCGCTCGGCGCAGCCGCGCAGCCGCGGCGAGCTTCCGTCAAAAGACGAGTTGCTGGCTTTCGTCACCGCGCAAAAGGGGCCAGTCAGCATCGGCGAGGTCGCCCGCACTTTCGGCCTGAAGAATGCCGACCGCGCCGCGCTCAAGCGCGCGCTTCGCGAACTTTCCGACGACGGCACGCTGGAGCGGCGCGGCAAGACCCTGCACCACTCTGGCGCGCTCGCCTCGACAATCTTCGCCGACATCGTCACCCGTGACCGCGACGGCGACCTGATCGCCACGCCCGACGAATGGGACGAGGCGAATGGCCCTGCTCCGCGCATCATCGTGCGCGTGCCGCATCGCGTCCGCTCGCACGAAGCGGCCGGCATCGGCGACCGCGTGCTGCTGCATGTCGAGGACAATGGCGACGCGAACGATCCCGACCGTTACAGCGGCCGTGTCATCCGCCGCATCGACAAGGCGCGCCAGCGGGTGCTCGGCGTATTCCGCGCGCTGCCGAACGGCGGCGGACGGATGCTGCCCGTCGACAAGAAACAACTCAACCGCGAGATCGCGATCCCGCCGGGCGCGACCGGCGATGCCAAGAACGGCGATCTCGTCGCCGTGTCGCCCGCCGGCGCGCCGCGGCTCGGTCTGCCGCATGGCCGCGTGGTCGAGCGGCTCGGCTCGCTGGCGAGCGAAAAGGCCGTCAGCCTGATCGCCATCCACGCCCATAACATTCCGCAGGACTTCCGCGCCGACACGCTGACGGAAGCCGCCGCCGCGAAGCCGGTGACACTTGCCGGACGCGAGGACTGGCGCAAGCTGCCGATCGTCACCATCGATCCGCCCGACGCGAAAGATCATGACGACGCCGTGTTCGCGGAAGCCGATACCGATCCGGGCAATACCGGCGGCTTCGTGCTGACCGTCGCCATCGCCGACGTTGCGGCTTACGTCACCCCCGGCTCCGCGCTCGACCGCGAGGCGCTTATTCGCGGCAATTCGGTGTATTTCCCCGATCGCGTCGTGCCGATGTTGCCGGAGCGCATCTCCAACGATCTGTGCTCGCTGCGGCCGAAGGAGGACCGCCCGGCCCTCGCCGTGCGCATCGTCATCGATCCGTCGGGACGCAAGAAGACGCACAGCTTCCATCGGGTGATGATCCGCTCCGCCGCGAAGCTCGCTTACGCGCAGGCGCAGGCGGCGATCGACGGCCGGCCCGACGACACGACAGGCGTGCTGCTCGAGACGGTGCTGAAACCGCTCTATGACGCTTACGCCGCACTCAAGAATGCGCGCGCGCATCGCTCGCCGCTCGATCTCGATCTGCCGGAGCGCAAGCTGGTGCTCAATCCAGACGGCACCGTCGCGCGTGTCGTCGTCGCCGAGCGGCTCGAGGCGCACCGGCTGATCGAAGAATTCATGATCCTCGCCAATGTCTGCGCCGCCGAGACGCTGGAGCGCGCCGGCACGCCGCTCATTTATCGCGTGCACGACGAGCCAGGCATCGAGAAGGTCAACGCGCTGCGCGAATTCCTCAAGACGCTGGATATTCCGTTCGCCAAAGCCGGCGCGCTGCGCAGCCAGGCGTTCAATCACATCCTCGATCGCGTGCGCGGCAAGGATGCCGAGCAACTGGTCAGCGAGGTGGTGCTGCGCAGCCAGGCGCAGGCGGAATATTCGGAGCAGAACTACGGGCACTTCGGTCTCAATCTGCGCCGCTATGCCCACTTCACCTCGCCGATCCGCCGCTATGCCGATCTGATCGTGCACCGCGCGCTGATCCGCGCCTTGAAACTCGGCGACGACGGCCTGCCGGAATCGCAGGATCAGGCGGCACTGGCCGAGATTGCGGCACGCATTTCCGCCGCCGAGCGGCGAGCGATGCTGGCCGAGCGCGAAACCACCGAGCGGCTGATCGCCTATCATCTCGCCGACAAGATCGGCGCGAGTTTCGAGGGACGGATTTCCGGCGTGATCGCCGCCGGCCTGTTCGTCAAGCTCCACGAAACCGGCGCCGACGGCTTCATCCCCGCGCGCACCATCGGCAACGAATATTTCCGCTACGATGAAGCGGCGCATGCCATGGTCGGCTCGCGCAGCGGAGAAACCTATCGCCTCGGCGATCCGGTCACGGTTAAACTCGTGGAGGCGGCTCCGGTCGCCGGCGCATTGCGGTTCGAGCTCATGTCAGACGGCCGCACACGCGCTTCGTCCAACGCGGGCTCATTCCGCGCCCGCCGGTTCGACTCCGCCAAAGGCGAACGCAAGCACAAGGCCGAGAAGCGACGCGGCAAGAACAAACGGCACAAGAACAAACGGCACAAACACCCATGATCGATCCAGAAGCCCTGAGACAACGGATGACGACGGTCGCCCGCGACCAGTCATTCGCGGATTCCGAACCGAAAGACGCGGCGACGCTGATCCTGATCGACCGGTCCGGAGCGGAACCGAAGGTTCTGATGGGCCGGCGTCACAGCGGCCTGAAATTCATGCCGGGCAAATTCGTTTTTCCGGGCGGCCGCATCGAGCCGAGCGACGCCCTGATGCCGAGCGTGGGCGAACTTGACCCGCGCGCCGCCGCAAAGCTCGCGCAGCGCATTGACGCTTCGGTGCCGGCGGCGCGCGCTTTCGCACTCGCCACCATCCGCGAGACCTGCGAGGAAACCGGGCTGTTGCTCGGTCAGAAGCGCGACACCCCGCCCTCGGTCCCGAACGAGGAGTGGCAACCATTCGCGGCGGCGGCGATCCATCCTGACCTGTCGCAGTTTCACTTCGTCGCGCGCGCGATCACGCCACCGAAGCGGCCGAAGCGCTTCGACACCCGGTTTTTCACCGCCGACGCGCAGGCGGTCGGCCACCGGATCGACGGTGTCGTCAGCCCGGATTCCGAACTGGTTGAGTTGGTCTGGATCCCGCTGCCGGAGGCCAAAACCCTCGATATCCCGACCATCACCAGCGTGGTGCTGGAGGAACTCGACGCGCGGATCGCCGACGGCCTCCATCACGACCTGCCTGTTCCGTATTACTATATGGAAAATCAGGAGTTTTTCCGGGAACTGCTGTGATCCCGCAGCACTGCGGGATTTCTTGACATTCGGCTGCCGGACGTTAGGTTCCCGGCCAAATCCGCGGCCTCGCGCCGTTTCCCTGAAGGTTGTCCAGAGGTTCAGTCATGGCCAAGGCCGTTACGCTCAAGATCAAGCTCGTGTCGAGCGCCGACACTGGTCATTACTATGTGACCAAGAAGAATTCGCGCACGCAGACCGAGAAGCTGGTGAAGAAGAAGTACGATCCGGTCGCGAAGAAGCACGTTGAATATCGCGAGTCGAAGATCAAGTAATCCGCGCGACAGCGCGACGACGACCGAAAGGCGCCGCAAGGCGCCTTTTTCTTTTGCCGTGTTGTCAATGATCGCCACAAAGGCTGAAGGGGACCGGCCGGGAACGGCGCTTTCAGTTGGAGGCCAATACGCCGTTCCCGGTCCGGTCGGTCTCCGCGAAACGGCGAGAGTTGCGGCTCCCCACCATCCCGGCAGACGTGAGGCGAAACCTAAGCCTGGCGGTTAATGGAACAAGTCAAAATTTAAAGGCACTGACAGGACTGCGGAATTTCCGCGGCATAAAATTCGCGACAATTTTCACCAAATGCCGCGACGACGATTCCGACTAGGCGGCGTCAGCAACCACGCGGTTTCGCCCGTCACGCTTGGCACGATAAAGCGCGAGATCGGCGCGCTTGAGAATGGTCGCGGCGGTATCGTCCGGATTGGTCAAAGCGGCGATGCCGATCGACAGCGTGACGTTGAGCAGCTTCGTCCCTTGCTGGATCGGAAACGGCTCGCCGGCGATGCGGCGACGCAGACGCTCCGCGACCGTCGCCGCCACCGTCATATCGGTGTCGGGCATGACGATGACGAATTCCTCGCCGCCGAGGCGGCACGCCAGATCGATATTGCGGATCGACTTGCGGATGCGCAGCGCAAATTCGCGCAGCACATCGTCGCCGGCATCGTGGCCGTGCGTATCGTTGACGGACTTGAAGTAGTCGATGTCGAGCACCAGCGTGGTCAACGGCTTGCCGCGCTGCGCCGCCTGCTCCACCAGCGTCCCCAGATGGGTTTCCATGTAGCGGCGGTTATAGAGCCCGGTGAGGCCGTCGGTGACCGCCGCCTCGATCGAGGTCTGCACGTTGTCGCGCAGCCGGTCGGTATAGCGCTTCTTGCGGATCTGCGTGCGTGCCCGCGCCAGCAACTCGTTCTTGTCGATCGGCCGCATCAGGTAATCGTTGATGCCGATCTCCAGACCGCGCACCAGACGCGCATTGTTGTCACCATCGGCGATCGCGAGGATCGGGATTTGCCGCGTGCGCTCCAGCGAGCGGATCTGGCTGCACAGCCGCAAGCCGTCGTGCTGCTGCAAGCCGAGCGACATGATGATCAGCTCGTAATTGCCCTCGGCGATGCGGAACAGAGCCTCGTTCGGATTGGTCTCGACCTCGACCGTATGCTCGGTGGCGAGCGGCGTGGCGCACCGCTCGGCCGACGACGCGCGGTCATCGACGATCAGGATGCGCGCATTACGGCCCTGCTCGGCAATCGCCTCACGTTCCGGATTTTGGATGCCGATCTCACGCGACGTAACCGCGCGCATGCGCAGTTCGTCGGTCAGCATTTTCAGCCGCGCCAGCGAACGCACGCGCGACACCAAAGCAACCTCCCCGACCGGCTTGGTGAGGAAATCATCGGCGCCGGCTTCGAGCCCCCGCACGCGGTCTGACGCCTGATCGAGCGCCGTAACCATCACCACTGGAATATGATGGGTCTTCGGATTGCTCTTGAGCCGCCGGCAGACCTCGAAGCCGTCCATATCCGGCATCATCACGTCGAGCAGCACCATGTCGCATTCGGCGCGCTCGCAGATCGCCAGCGCGTCGTGACCGTTCATCGCCGTCATCACGTCGAAATATTCGGCCGACAGCCGTGCTTCGAGCAGTTTCACATTGGCGGGAATATCATCGACGACGAGAATACGGGCGGTCATGACTGGTCACGCATTACCGAGGAATTGGCGAACGGTTTCAATGAATTTGCCGACCGAGATCGGCTTCGACAGATAGGCTTCGCACCCGCCCTGGCGGATGCGCTCTTCGTCGCCCTTCATCGCGAAGGCGGTGACGGCGATCACCGGAATATGCTTGAGCTCGGCGTCGTCCTTGAGCCACTTGGTGACTTCGAGGCCGGAGACTTCCGGCAACTGGATATCCATCAGGATCAGGTTCGGCTTGTGCTCGCGCGCCAGCGACAGCGCCTCGATCCCGTTGCGGGTACCGACCGTGTGATAGCCATGCGCTTCCAAGAGATCATGGAAGAGCTTCATGTTCAGTTCGTTGTCCTCGACGATCAGGACCGTCTTGGCCATCCCCCGGCCCCTCGTTCTTGTCGCCCTTGTGCGGTCACAAAATGCCGGCCCCGTCGCCTGACATCGTCCAATCGGGCATGATGCACGGTAGCCACCAACTGTTACGGAAAGGCAAAGATTTGCCCCGAAAAACCCCTGCACTCGGCGGCCGAGAGGCGGCAGAACATGTGGCAATTCAAGCCCTTAGCTTTATCGCCGGCGATGGCGAACGACTCGGCGGCTTCCTCGCCGCGACCGGCATGGGGCCGGCTGCGATTCGGGATGCCGCCCGCGACCCTCAATTCCTCGCCGGCGTTCTCGATTATGTGGCTGGAAACGAGCCGCTGCTGGTCGACTTCGCCAAACACGCCGACCTGCCTCCGGAAACCATCATGATCGCGGTTCAGGCGCTCGGCGGCGGCGCCAGCCACACCAACTGGCCATGAGCACCAACCGATGGCCACGCCGGGATTTTGCCGCGACTGCCTGACCGACGTTCCGGACGGAACGGCGCGCTGTCACGCCTGCAAATCCCCGCGCCTCCTGCGCCACGCGGCGCTCGACGACCTCAGCATCGCCCATGTGGATTGCGATGCGTTCTACGCGACCATCGAAAAGCGGGACAATCCCGACCTCAAGGACAAGCCGGTGGCGGTCGGCGGCAGCACGCGCGGCGTGGTCGCCGCCGCCTGCTATGTCGCCCGCACCTACGGCATCCGCTCCGCGATGCCGATGTTCGAGGCGAAGCGCCGCTGCCCGCACCTCGTCGTCGTCAAACCGGACATGGCGAAATACGTCGCCGTCGGCCGCGACATCCGGCAGATGATGCTGGACCTCACCCCGCAGGTGGAGCCGCTGTCGATCGACGAAGCTTTCCTCGACCTCGCCGGCACGGCGCGCCTGCACGGCCTGAGCGTCGCCAAGGTGCTCGCGCGTTTCGCCAAGGCGGTGGAGCAGCGCCACCGCATCACCGTGTCGATCGGGCTCGCGCCGAACAAGTTTCTGGCGAAGATCGCGTCAGACCTCGACAAGCCGCGCGGCTTCGCGGCGCTGAGCGCCGACGAGGCGCCAGGGTTCCTCGCACCGAAGCCGGTCGGTTTCATCTACGGCGTCGGCAAGGTCACGGCGGAACGGCTACAGGCTGCCGGCTATAAAACCATCGCCGATCTGCAACGCACCGACCGCACCGATCTGATGCGACACTACGGTGAGGAAGGTCTGCGCCTGTCGCGGCTCGCTTTCGGCCTCGATGATCGCAAGGTCGAACCGGAACGGGAGACCAAGAGCGTATCCTCGGAAACCACCTTCGACCGCGACATCGACGATTTCCGCCCGCTCGAGCGCATCCTCTGGCAGCAATGCGAGCGCGTCTCGGCGCGTCTGAAGGCGCACGGATTGGCCGGCACCACGGTGACGCTCAAGCTCAAGAGCGCCGACTTCAAGATCCGTACCCGCGCCCGCGCGCTGAGCCATCCGACGCAGATGGCGAATCTCATCTTTGCCGCCGGACGTGACCTGCTCGAGGCCGAAACCACCGGCACGAAGTTCAGGTTGCTCGGGATCGGCTTGAGCCAGCTTTCGGAAGCCGCGGGCGACGACCTCACCGACCTCCTCAACCGGCGCAGCGCCGGCGCCGAGCTTGCGGTCGATCGCCTGCGCGCCAAATTCGGCCGCAACGCGGTGGTGAAGGGGCTGTCGCTCGACGACGAATAACCGCTACTTGCAGGGCTTTTCCTTGCGCAGATCGAGCGACGTCAATTCGCCGGCGATGACGAAATCCTGATAGTCGAGCACCAGCGCGCGCGAGATGCCGTTGTCGAACAGCTCGAACTGCAGCGTATAGACCGGTATCTGTTCACCGGTCCGGTCGGATTTTCCGGCATCGAAATAGCTGATCGTCACCGGCCAGCGGCGCATGGTGGCGAGTTCGGACTGTTTGCCGCTCGCGTCGTCGAGCTTGCTCGCGTCCGGCGGGATTTCCCGGCCGATCACCGTGAGCGTGTTGTAAAGTTTTTTGCCGGTTTCGGAGCCGTCATAGGCCGGCACTTCGAGCAGCGTCTGCCCGGCGCGCGCGGCCTGCACGATCCGCCGCATGTGTTCGGTCGGAAACACAGCCGTTTTCGGCACATGGAACGTGCCGGATTTCGGCTTGCGCAACGTCACGTCCACGGATTTGGCATTGCGCTCGGCGGTCCCCGACACGGTTTCCACCGTGCGGTCGTTCATCCGGTTCTCGGAATTGAAGCGGAACACCCGCGCCTCGCCGTCCTCCCACGTCGTTGTGCGCAGATCGGTCAGCGCGTTCTTGCCCTCGCCGGAATCCAGCTCCGACACCTGGCGAAACTGCAACGCATAGCCCTGACAGGCGCTACCGGAGAAATCGTAGAGGATGCGTCCCCGCACCGCCTCAAGTTGCCGGCTGCCGCGGGTCTTCTGCAACCGCAGGTCATAGACCGCGCGATGCGGAGCGAAATCGATATCCTTCGGCGGCGTGCCGGGCGTTGTCGGCGCGGCGGATGCGGACAGGACAGCAATCGAAGTCACGAAAGACAGTGCAATGGCCGTCGCTGCGCGGCTGGTCGTGTTCAAGGCCGATTCTCCACAACGCCCCCGCGGAAAATAGACATCGGAACACGCAGCCGCAACCGGACCGGCCCCGCGATCGGGCGCTTGCGCCGGCGGCGGCGATGCGCGAAGAACCATGGTCCGGTTCCGGACCGGTGACCGAACAGTGTCTGAACGAGGAGAAGGTTATGGCGGGCGTCGTCGAGAAGCGTTTGGCGGAACTGGGCATCACCCTGCCGGAACCCCGCCCGCCGGTTGCCAACTATGTGCCATTCGTGCGGACGGGTCAGGTGCTCGTCGTCTCCGGCCAGATCTGCGCCGACGAGGATGGCAAGCTGATCGCCAAGGGCCGCCTCGGCGCGGAAGTGTCGATCGAGGCCGGGCAACGCGCCGCGCGCCTGTGCGGGATCAATCTGCTCGCGCACGTCAAGGCGGCGCTCGGCGATCTCGACAAGGTCGTGCGCGTGGTGCGGCTGGGCGGCTTCATCAACAGCGCCGCCGGCTTCGCCGACGGCGCAAAGGTGATGAACGGCGCGTCCGATCTGATGGTGGAAGTGTTCGCCGATCGTGGGCGTCACGCCCGCAGCACCATCGGTGTCGCCGCGTTGCCGCTCGACGCCGCGGTCGAGGTCGAAGGCTTCTTCGAGGTCGGCTAGGGCGTGATCCGGAAAAGTGGAAACCGGTTTTCCGAAAAGATCACGCCCAAAAGGAAAACGGGCCACGGGTGATTCAATTTCAACGCATCCCGTTCCAGAGACAATGCGCGGCAGCGCCCCGGCGTGGCTGACCGCGCGGCCGATCGCGCATCGCGGTCTGCACAACGCCGCCGCCGGCATCATCGAGAATACCCCTTCCGCCGTGCGCGCCGCCGTCACCGCGAATTACGGCATCGAGGTCGACCTGCAGATCACCGCCGATGGCGAGGCGATGGTCTTCCACGACGATGCCCTGGGGCGTCTGACCGAAGGCACCGCGCCGCTCGCGTCGCAGACCGCGGCCGCGCTGAAGTCCATCCCTTTCAAGGCCACCGCCGACCGGATGATGACGCTCGGCGACTTGTGCGATCTGGTCGCCGGCCGCGTGCCGCTGGTGCTGGAGCTCAAAAGCCGGTTCGACGGCGACCTGCGCGTGGCACAGCGGGCCGCCGCGGTGCTGGCCTCCTATGCCGGTCCGGTTGCGGCCATGTCGTTCGACCCGATGCTCGTGCACGCGCTGCGGACGCTTGCCCCATCCCTGCTGCGCGGGATCGTCGCCGAACGACACTTCGAGGAGGCGCCGGGCAAGCCGCCCGGATATTCGCTGGCGCTGGGCCTGCTCCTGCACGCGCCGTGGAGCCGGCCGCTGTTCGTCGCCTATTCGGTGAAGGACCTGCCCGCGCCCGCCACCGCTCTGGCGCGGCTGATCGGCCTCCCGGTGCTGACCTGGACGGTGCGCAGCGATGCCGACCTGACCCGCGCCCGGCGCTATGCCGATCAGGCTATCTTCGAGGGAATTCGGCCATAAAGCCGAGCCACGGTCCCTGCCATCGATGACCTCTCCGCCACTGACCATCCGCACCATCGCCGGCCTCGACGAGATCGAGCCTGCCGTCTGGAATGCGTGCGCGGGAGAAGTCGGCCGCGATATAGCCACCCGAAATCTTCAAGCTTCACCTCAGCTTGAGCGGAAATCCCCATCATTATCAACACAAGGATTTCCAGATAACCCATTCGTTTCTCATGATTTTCTATCCAGTCTTGAACAGTCAAAATCGGTCGGCGGCCGCACCGGCTGGATGCCGCGTCATCTGATTGCCGAGACCTCACCGGGCGAGATCGTCGGGGTCGCGCCGACTTATCTGAAGACGCATTCGCGCGGCGAATACGTCTTCGATCAGGGCTGGGCCGATGCCTACGAGCAGGCCGGCGGGAATTACTACCCCAAGCTCCAGGTCGCTGTGCCATTCACCCCGGTGACCGGTCCTCGCCTGCTGGCGCGGCAGGGACAGCAACAGGACGCGGTAGCGTCCGCCCTCGGCGATGCGCTCGCGGAACTGACCCGTCGCAACGGGCTCTCCTCCGCCCATCTCACCTTCCTGACGCAAGCCGAGTGGCGGATGCTCGGCGACAAGGGGTTCCTGCAGCGCACCGACCAGCAGTTCCACTGGGACAATGCCGGCTATGCGCGCTTCGAGGATTTTCTGACGGCGCTTTCGTCCCGCAAGCGCAAGGCGATCCGGCGCGAGCGGCGCGACGCGCTGGCGAACGGCGTCACCATCCACCGCCTCACCGGATCAGACCTGACCGAGGACGTCTGGGACGCCTTCTTCGCGTTCTACATGGAGACCGGCTCGCGCAAATGGGGCCGCCCCTATCTCACCCGCGACTTCTTCTCCCTGATCGGCGAACGGATGGCCGAGCGCATCCTGCTGGTGATGGCGCGGCGGGCTGGCCGCTGGATCGCCGGCGCGATCAACTTCATCGGCCGCGACACCCTCTACGGCCGCAACTGGGGCGCGATCGAGCACCACCCGTTCCTGCATTTCGAGGTCTGCTACTATCAGGCGATCGAGCACGCGATCGACACCGGCCTGCAGCGGGTCGAGGCCGGCGCGCAGGGCGAGCACAAGCTCGCCCGCGGCTATCTGCCGAGTACCACGTATTCGGCGCATTACATCGCCCATCCCGGCCTGCGCCGCGCGGTTGCTGACTATCTGGAGCGCGAGCGCGCCTATGTGGAGGCGGCCGGGGAAGAGCTTGCGGCCGCGGCCCCGTTCCGCAAGGATTTGCGCCCCGATGACGATGAGTGACGCCGAGGAGGACTGACGCCGATGCCGGACTACGACCAGAACAATATCTTCGCAAAAATCCTGCGCGGCGAACTGCCCTGTCACAAGGTCTACGAGGACGACAAAACCCTCGCCTTCCTCGACATCATGCCGCGCGCGCCGGGTCACACCCTGATCCTGCCGAAAGCGCCGGCCCGCAACCTGCTCGATGTGAAGCCGGACGATCTCGCCGCCGTTCATATCACCGCCCAGAAGATCGCCAAGGCCGCCATGCCGGTGTTCGAAGCCGACGGCATCACGGTCCAGCAGTTCAACGAAAGCGCCGGCGGACAGGTGGTGTTCCACCTCCACGTCCACATCATTCCGCGCAAGACCGGCGTCGCCATGAAGCCGCCGGCGAGCGAGAAGGAAAAGCCGGAGGTGCTGGCAGCACAGGCGGCCAAGCTTGCAGCCGCGCTGCGCTAGGCTCGCCTCAGTCCGCGGTCGGCAGCCGCCGGATCGTGAACTCGATGACGTCACCCGGCCGCACCGCCCAGCTTTCGATCACGGTGCCGTAGCCGGCGACCGGATAACGCTTGAGGATGTCCCGCGCCTTGGCGCGGGCTTCCTGTCGCGGCAGCGAGAAGGTCTCACGCGTGAACGCGCGGACGGTCTTGCGCCGGTCGAGCGCCTCCCGGCTGCGGATCGCCACGTCATGCGGGATCTTGGTCATGACGCATATATGGGAAGCGGCATGCCTTCCGTCGAGGGCTGCATCCGCTAGTGAAAATAGAGCCCGCCGAGGATCAATAGCCCCTCGCCGACCAGCACGCCGGCCAGCATCGAACGCCGGATCGCGATAAACGCAAAAAACCCGCCGAGCGCGGCACCGACCCGGATCCAGACCGGGATCGCCGCCAGCGCCCCGGTGGAAAAGAAGATCAGCTTGGCGACGACGCCGGCGAGGATGGCGGTCGCGATCGCGCGCGCCAGCAGGATCAGTTCCGAATCGTCGCGCAAGCCCCGAACCACGACGAGGCCGAGCATCCGCCACACTTCGTTGGGAAGGAAGCCGACCACCACCAGCGCGAGATAGGGAGCAAGCTCCGCCCAGGTCATGACGCCTGCCTCGCGCGCTGCAGCCGGTGGAAGCCATAGGCCAGCAGGCCGCCGATCAGGCCGGTCCACATCAGATCGAGATTGACCGCTGAATAAGCCAGCACTGGTCCGATCACGAGCCCGAGCACGAACGCCAGCTTCTCGAACGTCTCGCGGCTGTTGCGCAACACCGAGATCAGGAACGACATCGGCGTGATGAACAGCAGCGCCGCGGCCAGCACCGCCGGCAGCCGGGCCGCCAGATAGAACCCGACGAACCCGCCGATCTGCGCGGCGGCGATCAGGCCGAACGACATGCCGTTGGCATAGGCGATGCGCTGCGCCGGCGGGATCGACGGCAGCAGCCGCAGGCACTCGACCCACATGCTGATGGCGGTGAAATGCGTCGGCAGCAGCAGCCGCCAGGTCGGCGTCTCCCGCGTGCGCATCAGCGGCAGCAGCGAGACGACCATCGGCAGCAGCCGTACCGCCGTGAGCGTCACCGCGACCGCGATCTCGATCATCGCCGCGCCGGTCGCCAGCAGGCTGATCAGGATGACCTGCGCCGGCGCCGCCCAGACGATCAGGGTCGACAGAGCCAGCCAGACGAAGGAGAAGCCGAAATCGTGCGCCAGCGCCCCGACGCCGACATAGGTACCGATCAGGACGTAGACGAAGACCGACGACCACGCCTGCCGGACACCGGCCAGGATGGTCGCCGTCGTCCCGGCCTCGGGAGATGGAAGCACCGCCATGGGCCCGTTGCTCCCATGCCGGCTTGTCCGGCGCAACCGCATCCCGCCGCATGGGGGTGGCGCAAAAAGAGAGAGGCAACGCACTCCGCAAACTAAAGAGGCCGCCCGAAGGCGGCCTCTTCCATCGCGATGTTCAGGCTTTCACCAGCGGCACCTTCGGCACCGAGCCGCGCGGCGGATCGCCATCGCCGCCACCTTTGGGCTTGCGGCGCGGCGCGCTGCGGCGCTTCGCCTTGACGCCCGGCTCCGGCAGCTTGTCCGGCTTCGGCTTCACCGGCCCGTCGAGATATTCGAAGCCGAGCTTCTCGCGGCCGGCATCGTCCTTGATCAGGACGACGCGGACATGCCCGCCCGATTTCAGGCGGCCGAACAACACTTCCTCGGCCAGCGGCTTCTTGATGTGCTCCTGGATCACGCGGGCCATCGGCCGCGCGCCCATCAGTTCGTCGTAGCCGTTGGCGATCAGCCAGCGCGACGCCTCATCCGACAACGAGATCGTGACGCCGCGATCGGCCAGTTGCGCCTCGAGCTGCAGCACGAACTTCTCGACCACCTGAGCGATGATCGCCGGCGACAGATGCGCGAAAGTGACGATCGCATCGAGCCGGTTGCGGAATTCCGGCGCGAACAGCCGGTTGATCGCCTCGACGTCGTCGCCTTCCCGCTTGCTGCGGGTGAAGCCGTAAGCCGCCTTCGACATGTCGGACGCGCCGGCATTGGTGGTCATGATCAGGATGACGTTGCGGAAATCGACCTGTTTGCCGTTGTGATCGGTCAGCTTGCCGTGATCCATGATCTGCAGCAGCACGTTGAACAGATCCGGATGCGCCTTCTCGATCTCGTCGAGCAGCAGCACAGAGTGAGGATGCTGATCGACGCCGTCGGTGAGCAGACCACCCTGGTCGAAGCCGACATAGCCGGGCGGCGCGCCGATCAGGCGCGACACCGTGTGCCGTTCCATGTATTCCGACATATCGAAGCGGATCAGCTCGACGCCGAGCGTCTTCGCTAGTTGCTTGGCGACCTCGGTCTTGCCGACGCCGGTCGGGCCGGAGAACAGATAGCAGCCGATCGGCTTCTCCGGTTCGCGCAAGCCTGCCCGCGCCAGCTTGATCGACGCAGCCAGCGACTCGATCGCCTTGTCCTGACCGTAGACAGTGGTTTTCAGCGTCTGTTCGAGATGCTGCAGCACCACCGCATCGTCCTTCGACACAGTCTTGGGCGGGATGCGCGCCATGGTCGCGATCGTCGTCTCGATCTCCTTGAGACCGATCGTCTTCTTGCGCTTGTTTTCCGGCACCAGCATCTGCGCCGCGCCGGATTCATCGATCACGTCGATCGCCTTGTCGGGCAGCTTGCGGTCGTGGATGTAGCGCGACGACAGTTCCACCGCGGCCTTGATGGCGTCGTTGGTGTATTTGAGCTTGTGGTAGTCCTCGAAATACGGCTTGAGCCCCTTGAGGATCTCGATCGCGTCGGGAACGCTCGGCTCCTTGACGTCGATCTTCTGGAACCGGCGCACCAGTGCGCGGTCCTTCTCGAAGTGCTGCCGGTATTCCTTATAGGTGGTCGAGCCGATGCAGCGGATCGAACCACTGGCGAGCGCCGGCTTGAGCAGATTCGACGCATCCATCGCACCGCCCGAGGTGGCGCCAGCGCCGATCACGGTGTGGATCTCGTCGATGAACAGGATCGAGCCGGGATAGGCTTCGATCTCCTTGATCACCTGCTTGAGCCGCTCCTCGAAGTCGCCGCGATAGCGCGTGCCGGCAAGCAACGTGCCCATATCGAGCGAGAACACCGTGTTGTCCTTGAGAACCTCGGGAACCTCGCCATGGACGATGCGTCGCGCAAGACCTTCCGCGATCGCCGTCTTGCCAACACCGGCATCGCCGACGAACAGCGGATTGTTCTTCTGCCGGCGGCACAGAACCTGGATCGTGCGGCTGATCTCGGCATCACGGCCGATCAGCGGATCAATCTTGCCCTCGCGCGCCTTCTTGTTGAGGTTGACGCAATAGGCTTCGAGCGCGTCGCCCTTCTTCTTCGTATCCTCGGTGGACTTGGAATCTGTTTCCTCTTCGGAGCCGCGCACCGGGCGCGATTCCGACATGCCCGGCCGCTTGGCGATACCGTGGCTGATATAGTTGACCGCGTCGTAGCGCGTCATGTCCTGCTCTTGCAGGAAATAGGCGGCGTGGCTTTCGCGCTCGGCGAAGATCGCGACCAGCACATTGGCGCCAGTGACCTCTTCACGGCCGGAGGACTGAACGTGGATCACCGCGCGCTGGATCACGCGCTGGAACCCGGCGGTCGGCTTGGAATCGTCGGCGCCATCAGTAACCAGATTTTCCAGTTCCGATTCCAGATAGGAGCCGAGGCTGCGGCGCAGCTTGTCGAGATCGACATTACAGGCCCGCATCACCGCGGACGCATCCTGATCGTCGATCAGCGCGAGCAGCAGATGTTCGAGCGTCGCGTATTCGTGGTGGCGCTCATTGGCCAGCGCCAGAGCGCGATGCAGAGATTGTTCGAGGCTGCGCGAAAAAGTCGGCATTCGGTGTCCAGTCTTTTGTCTTCCGTGAAGTCGGCGCCCCTCGCCCCTTCTGTCTGTCGCCTATTTCTTCTCCATGACGCACTGCAAAGGATGCTGGTGTTTGCGGGCAAAGTCCATCACCTGCGTCACTTTGGTTTCGGCGACCTCATAAGTATACACGCCGCACTCGCCGATCCCGTGATTGTGCACATGGAGCATGATGCGGTTGGCCGCTTCATGGTCCTTGCTGAAAAACCGCTCGATCACATGCACGACGAATTCCATCGGCGTGTAATCGTCGTTGAGGATCAGGACGCGGTAGAGGCTTGGCCGTTTGACCTGGGGCCGCGTCTTGGAAATGACCGCGGTTCCGGGGGCGCCGGGATCACCGTTGCGGCGGCGCTTGTCGTCGTCGGCCATCATCGCAGGATCGGCCGCCACCGGCTTCCGACCGGGTTCACACCGGGACACGCACCTTGCCGGAGCCATCCCGCCAACCGGGTCGCGGCTGCCGGCCGTCTGTTCTGCTGTCGTCCTGCGCTTCCCAGTCATCGCTCTCGGTCGTCGTTCCGGACCCTCGATCCGGCCTTTCATCGTGCCGGATTGAAACAGTTCCAGCTTCGCCAGCTCCGCTCAGGCAATCATAAAGGTGCTCCGCCGTCACTTCCAGAGCGCCGGCCCAAGGGTTCCGGAACCCTCAGATAGCCATCAATTTAACGCTCGCAAGCCGCCCCGCGCTCGGCGAGTTCGCCTTTTCCACAACGCCCGCGCCGACTCGTGGACAGGCATTGTCAGGACGAATTGGCATTTCATTAGCCATTCGACGAGGAACGCGCATGGTGAATGCGGCTTAACCTGGCATTCGCTGCGTATTTTACCGGCTTTTCATGGCCACCGTTCAGACTGCGATGCAATCGATCGGCAGGTTCTGCATGCACGACAGCGGCAGAGCCTCGGGCAAACAGCGGCAAAGTCAGCGGGCATTCACATGATCAGGCAGAACCTTGCACGGCGCTTCATTGCGGCCTGGAGCAATTTCAAACGCGCCAATGCCGGCAACGTCGCGACCACCTTCGCGCTGGCCACCATCCCGATCGTCGGCTTTGTCGGCAGCGCGGTTGACTACAGTCGAGCGAACTCGACGAAGGCTGCCATGCAAGCGGCCATCGATGCCACCGCGCTGATGCTGTCGAAAAACGCGAGTTCGATGACCGCGGCGCAGATCACCACCAAGGCCAACGACTATTTCAAAGCCCTGTTCACCCGGCCCGAGGCGAAGAACATCGTCATCACCGCGTCCTACACGACCACGGGCGGTTCGCAGGTCGTGCTCAACGGCAGCGCTACCGTGCCCACCAACTTCATGGGACTGATGGGCTACAGCAATATGCCGATCAGCGTCACGTCCACGGCCAAGTGGGGCATGAACAAGCTGCGTGTCGCGCTCGCCCTCGACAATACCGGCTCGATGTCGGACGACGGCAAGATGAGCGCGCTCAAGACCGCGACCAGGAATCTGCTGACGCAGCTCCAGAGCGCGGCTGCGAAGGACGGAGACGTCTATGTCTCCATCATTCCGTTCGCGAAGGACGTGAATATCGGATCCGGCACCTTCAATCAGAGCTATATCGACTGGACCGATTTCGACGAGAACAACGGCAGCTGCAGCACCTCTCCGCGGTGGGGTTCGTACAACACGAAATCCGACTGCGTGAATGGCGGCGGCCGGTGGAGCGCGACCAACCACAACCGCTGGAACGGCTGCGTGACCGATCGTGGCGGCTCCAATTCGCCGGACTCCAACAACTGGGACCAGAAGGTCGATGCGCCGACCACCACCGCCGCATCCAAATTCCCGGCGGAGCAGTACGACGCCTGCCCCGTGGCGATCCAGGGCCTGACCTATAACTGGACCACGCTGAACAATCTGGTTGACGATATGCAGCCGAGCGGCGGCACCAATCAGCCGGTTGGGCTGGTTTGGGCCTGGCAATCGCTGGTCGGTGGCGGGCCACTGACCGCTCCGGCGAAAGACCCGAACTTCATCTATTCCGACGTGATCATCCTGATGTCGGACGGCCTCAACACCCAGGACCGCTGGTACGGCAACGGCTCGACGACCTCAACGAGTGTCGACAAGCGTATGTACGACTCGACTAAGAGCGGTATCGGCACCTGCGCCAACGCCAAGGCGGCCGGCGTGACGATCTACACCATCCACGTCAACACCGGCGGCGATCCGACCTCGACCCTGCTGCAGAATTGCGCGAGCAGCAGCGACAAATTCACCGAGATCAAGACCGCCAACCAGTTGATCTCGACCTTCCAGTCGATCGGCACGGCGCTGAGCAAGCTGCGCATCGCCAACTGATCAACGCCACACGGGACAAGCGCGGTCCCTGGAGAAGGCCCGGCCGGTTGCCGGGCCTTTTCTATAGCTCTTCTGTGTCGTCGATCAGCGCTCGGCGCGCAGCCGCATCGAGAACACCGACACCGGGCCGCGGTCGCGGTTGTATCCGGGATTGACGATGAGCTGATAGTCCGCCGTCGCCACGAAACCTTCGCGCAGGCGCACGGCATAATAGGTTTCGAGGATCTTCTCGGTGCCGTAACTGAGACGGCCATCGCCGACCAGCACGCCGTAACCGCCGGCCGCGAAGTAATCGCGGTGATCGCGCGACAGCGCATTGATCGCACCGCCAAGACCGACGGTATCGTTCGGCCGCCCCCAGGACGCGCCCTTGATCGACAAGCCTCCCGACAGCGACGCGTCGATATCGGTGAATGCGGAAATCTCGTTGCGGCCGTTGTTCCAGCTCCAGCGGCCGAACAGGCCCACCGTATCCGACAGCGCTTGCTCCCAGTTCACCACATAGCCGAACTTGGTGTTGCCGCGCCGGGCCCGCACGATCGCATCGTTGATGTCGAGGCCCGGCGTCGCCGCGACGAGATCGAGCGCGTCGCGATAACGGCCGGAAAACGTGTTGTGCATCCAGCCCATCAACTTGATCTTGCCGGGCAGATCGGCAATCGCATAACGCTGTTCGAATTCGGTCACGTAACCGCCGCGGCGGAACAGCGCCATATCGAAATTGCTGGAATTGGGCTCGTTGCCGACCAGGAAATAGCCGGCCCGCAGCGCCCATTGCTTCTGATTGAAATCGGCCACCGCACCATAGGTCAGGCCGAGCCGGTCTGCCGGATAATCAAACGCGCCCGCCGCCCAGATCGACCAGTTGAGGAAATCCTCGCGCGGATCGTTGGCATAGGAATTCGTATCGAACACGTCATGCACCGCGAATTTGCCGACCTGGATGCTCAGGCGCGACACATCACGCTTGCCGGCCATCTGTCCGTAATCGCTCTCGACCGTTTCCTGCTCACCGCCAAATCCGAAGGTGTGGCGCAGGAACAGGCGCGACGTGTTGTAGTGCGGATAGGCGAAGTCCGATTTCTGCGCCTCGCCGTTCGGAAAGCCACCCGCGCCCGCGGTGCCGTTGAAACCGAAGCCCTGCAGCAGTTCAGGATTGAAATACACCTCCCCACCGTCCCAGACGCGAACGCCGACGAATACGCTCGCGGTCCACGTCGCTTTCGCCTGCGGCCACGGCGAAAAACTGTTGGCGCCGTAATACGGCGACCGAAACGCCGGATAACCCTGCAAGACATAGGTCGATTGGCCATGCATTTCCCAATCGATGCCGCTCCCCTCCGTTGCTGTCTTCGCAGATCGGCCCGGCAGATCGGTGAACCGATAAGCAAGGCCGAGGCGCGCGGTCCACAGATCGAAGCGCGCCCCATAGGCGGGACCGCCCGGCGGCGACACATCGCGCGTGCCGAAATTCGTGTACAGCACTTCGGCGCGCAGCGACCACGGCGCCGCGAAGGCGTATTCGACACCGGCGCCGACGGTCCAGCCGAGCCGCAGATGCGAGCGCGCGACATTATCGTCGGCGTCCGGCGCGGACATGCGCGAGGTATGGCTGATCGCTGCCGCGAAACCGCCGGTCACGTAGCCGAGCCAGTCGCCTTGCGCATGGCCGACACGAAGCCGCACGCTGCCGAGGCCGCCGAGTGCTTCGGTGACGAGACCAGCCGGCGAGGTTCCGGCCCAAAGGCTCTCCGCGTGCGGCTGCGAATCCGGAAATGTGACGTCCGCTTCGACGCCGAGCACCGTGCCGTTGCTCGTCTGCACGTTGTAGCCGCCGAACACGCCGCCCGAGAGGCTGCCGAAGCCCGGCTGGCCGGCGGGCGACAGCGCGCCGCCTAATATGGGTGTGATGGTTCCGCGACCGTAGCCGACATGGACACCCAGATAGCTGCCGTCCCAGCGTGCCGGCGTTTCCGCGGCAGCGACAGACGTCGCAAGGGAAGCGACCTGCGAAACAGTCAGGAGCGCGCAGCCGGACCAGGCACACAAACGCAACGTCGTCCGGATCATGGGGCTACCCGATTGGCGCGCGAACGTCGCCGAGCCGGATGACAGACCGATGACGTCAGGCCATCCTCGATAGCGCCAGCCGACCATCGATCGAAAGAACCTTTGTTCGGCTGCCCCCTGCAAAATCGCGATGCAGCCGCCTGTCTGGTGTCTTGAGAAACCACCGCCTGTGCCCCCGCTGTGCCGTCATTCCCGTGACCGGGCGGCTTCGTGCGCCACTCGGCCGCGGGTTGGCTCTTCGGCCATCGCTCCCGTTCGGGGCGATGCCCGGATCATTACTCTACTTTCTTGCAACTAATTCGCAATAGCAAAATCAATGAAGCATCCGGCTTGGGTCTATTCGCCCCGTGTCCGTCCGGAGCGCACGCCCCAGACAGCAAAAAGCCCGGCGTAAAGCCGGGCTTCTGCAACGATCCGCCGCGAGACGCAGGCTGGATCGAGACTTTCCTTGGAGGATCGGCCAGAGGCCGACCGGTCCCGACGTCGCGTTCCTACCTGGCCTTGCTTACTTGGCCTTGGCGACGATCGCTTCGAACGGCTTGTAGGTCTCCTTGGCCAGATCGGCATAGAGCGCGCCGAGCTTGTTGGCCTGCGAGACGAAGCCTTCGTAGGCATTCTTCGCGTAATCCGTCTGCACTTCGATCGCCTTGTCGAGCGACTTGACGCCGAGCAACTTCTCGAACGCAGCGGTGCTCTCTTCGAACGACTTGCGCGAATAATCCGCGACTTCCGTCGCAATCGCCTGCGCCTTCGACGAAACGGCGCCGAACGCCTTCACGGCGAGATCGACGTTCTCTTTACCGACCTGCTGCAGGTCTTCAAACGACTTCACCATTGTCATCTCCCTGACTCCGCCATCTGGCGGCCGTTGCAAACCGCCCCAGCCGACCGGGCTAGGCATGCCGCCAAAATAGTGCACCGCAACATAAAGTCAAGTTTTATTTTGCGATGCAAAATGCAATGGAACTCCGAAGCTAAATGTTCCGGAAAATGAAAGGCTTAGTTAAGAGTTCGGAAACCCCCCTGGCCTACGGTGATGGCTTCTGCTGCCCGTTCGGGCAGCCTGTCTGATGGCAGGATCGGACACAGCGTTAACCCCTCGACCGGATTTATCAGGACAGGGCGCGCGCGGTCACATTTCCTCCTCATGACAGCGAAATGGTCGACTTTGGCGCAGAGCCGCCGAAACGGGTACGGGGACGCATGTTGCGAGCACGAATGGGCCGCGGGCTCCGCTATGGAGCTTTGGCGCTGACGACCATCATGGTGGCTGGCGCGCTCACCAGCGATCCGGCGGAAGCACGCCGGCGCAAACCTCATCATGCCAAACATCACGCAGCCAAAGTGAAGGCGGCGCGGGCCTATACCCCACCCTATTCGAGCCTCGTGGTCGACGCGAATTCCGGTGCGGTGCTGCAGAACACCAACGGCGACGCGTTGCGCCATCCGGCCTCGCTCACCAAGATCATGACGCTGTATCTGCTGTTCGAGCGTCTCGAAGCCGGCAAGATCAGCCTCGCCTCGCAGTTGCGCGTGTCCGCGCACGCGGCGGCGCAAGCGCCGTCAAAGCTTAATCTGTCGCCCGGCGACACGATTGACGTCGAATCCGCCATCAAGGCCGTCGTCACCAAGTCGGCCAACGACGTCGCCGTGGTGATCGCTGAAAATCTCGGCGGCGACGAGCCGAGCTTCGCGCGTCTGATGACGCAGAAGGCGCGCGCGCTCGGCATGAAGAACACCACCTATCACAACGCCTCGGGCCTTCCGAACGACGAGCAGTGGACCACCGCGCGCGATCAGGTCACGCTCGGCCGCGCCATTCAGGAACGGTTCCCGCGCTACTACCGCTATTTCTCGACCCGCACCTTCGTCTACGAAGGCAAGCCGTTGCGCAATCACAACAAGCTGCTCGGCCGCGTCGAGGGCGTCGACGGCATCAAGACCGGCTATGTGAATGCGTCCGGTTTCAATCTCGTCACGTCCGTGCATCGCGCCGGCCGTCACGTCGTCGCGGCGATCTTCGGCGGCCGCAGCGGCCGCGCGCGCGACGCGCAGATGGAAGGATTGATCGGCAAATACACGATGCTGGCGTCGACCAAGCAGACCGCGCCCGCCATCGTCGAAAACGCCCACGCGGCCGCGCCGCGCCTCGCCGCTGCCGAGAGCGTTCCCGTCCCGTCCGTGCGTCCGGAACGCGAAGCCAAGCCGGAAGTCATCGATGAGCCGAAGGTTCCGGCGCCGCGGTTGGCGGACAGCCGCCCGGTCGAGACCGATGCCGCGCGCGCCCTGCGCGCCACCGCTTACGCGCCGGAAGTCGGCTCCAAGGAGCCGATCCGTCCGGTCGCCGTCAAAACGCTCGCGGTGAAAGGTTCGACGATGCAAACCGCATCGCTGATGCCGGTTACGACCGGCAACACCCGCATCACCACCGTCAAGACCGCAACCAGCTCTCCCGACCCGCGCTTTGAAAAGCCGATCGATCTGAAAACCCACAATCAGGCGGTCGCGCTGGCCAGCGCCGACACGTCTGCCAACAACGACGCGCTGCCGCCCGCGCCTCCCGGCGCGAAACCGGGCGTGCTCGGCGTGCTGCCGGTGCAGGTCGCCTCGGCGGATCCCACCGATGCGGTCGCGGTGGCGGCCCATGCCAAAGCCGACGCCAAGTCGCGCAGCGGCTGGTTCATTCAGGTCGGCGCGCTGGAGAGCGAGAAGGAAGCCAAGGAGCGGTTGTCCGAAGTGCGATCCGCGACCAAGGCCCTGCTCAAGCACGCAGAAGCCTACACCGAGACTGTCAAGAAAGGCGCCCGCACCTTCTATCGCGCGCGCTTCGCCGGTTTCGACGAAGCCGGCGCGGCGAAAGCCTGCCGCGAGATCAAGGCCAGCAAGTTCGTCTGCATGCCCGCCCGCAACTAAAGCGGATCACAACAAGAGGCATGCAGCGGGGGGACGTTCGTTCAGGAGCCGCTGATGATGTGTATGGAGTTCATCGGCGATGTCGGCGCGTAAGCACCTCTTTGGCCTCGTTGACCCGCGCAGCGAGATAGGTCGATCCCCCCTGGTCAGGGTGGAGCTTCTTCATCAGCGAGCGGTGCGCGCGCGAAATCTCGGTTTCGCTCGCCCCCGGCTGCACGCCCAAAATCTGATACGCCTCCTGCTCGGTCATTTTCCCGCTGGAGCGGACAGCGCCCCGCCCCGTTGCCGCGTCACCTTGCGCGTGCTCACGCCAGCCGGGCTCCCGGCGGTCAAGATACGCTGCCAGTAACGCGCGGCTGTCGTCGTCGATCTCCGGCAGCACCGCGAGCAGCGCGCTGACTTCGAGGCTGTCGAGCGACGCGCCCTGATAACGTCCGCTGACGAAACGTCCGCGCATCGCGCCGCTGTCGTGATCCAGTTCCATCTCCAGAAATGGCGACTGCACCCGCGAGGTCTTTCCGCTGGTCTTGCGCGTGCGGTCGCCGAACCCGGCCGGGCCGAACGGCAACCAGCCCAGGAGACCGAGGCCGAACGCGCCGACCGGAATCGCAATGCCGATCTCGCCGCGCAAAAACAGGAAACCGGCCAGCAACAGCGTGAGGATGCCGCCGCTCGCCTTCACCACCCGCGTCGCGATCCTGGGATCGAGGCGCGACAGCTTGCCGAGCAACCAGAGTCCGGTGACGAGCACCAGCGCGCCGATAATGAGGGTCGGCATGCGCGGCGCTCCTTATCGCAGTTGCGCGAGCAGATGCCGCGCACCGTCATTGTTCCGCGCCGACAGCGCCGCGAGCGCCGCGCGACCGCCCGACGCATAGGCGGCAACCGCGCGCAGCAACTCCGCCAGTTGCCGCGCCGAGCCGGCATCAAACCGGCTGTAGCCGCCACGCGACAGGCGCGCCATCTCGCGAAATGCCTGTTCCGCCACCGGATCGCCGCCCTCTTGGAACAGGAACAGCGGCACACCCAGCAACCCGAGCTGGCCGGCGGCGACGCAAAGATCGTCGACCTTCTCTTCCATGGCGTCGCCGACGAACACGGCCGCCTGCACCCGCTGCCGGGCATGTTCGTTGATCGTGTGCGACAGCACGCGGCCGATCTGGGTATGGCCGCCGCGGCAGTCGATCCGCCGCATCAGCGCCGCGAGCTTGTCGGCCTGCGACACGAAGCCGGAGGCGCGGCACTCCGCGAGGCCGCGAAAATAGACGAGTTGGATGGCGAGGCCGCCGCTCGCCGCGGCTTCCTGGAACATCTCCGCCTGCAACACGCAGGCGCTGTCCCAGGTCGGCTGGCGGCTCATGGTGGCGTCGAGCGCGAACACCAGCCGGCCAGTGCCGGACGTGGCAGCAGGTGCGACCTGACGCGCGCGATCGAGGAACGCCGCGACATCCTTCGACGCCGGCGCGACGACGGGCCGGGACCGGTCCCCGCTCATCGTCCGTCCTTTGAAGAGAATCTGCCCTGCGTCATCGGCCTAAAGTGGCGGTCCGCGCGGGGGCGCGCAATATCCGATCTTTGCGACGATCTGTCAGTCCAGCCGTCCGCTCAGGCGATGATGTCGTGCACCTGCAGCGGCTCGTCCATCACCGCGTACCATTCCTTGCGGGCGGCGGCGCGGCGGCGGCCGCTTTCCGACAGCGGCAGATCGAGGGTGGCGAGCAGCGTGCGCACCTCCTCGCGGGCGGTGATGTGCGACAGGCTCGGCCGCACGCCGAGCACCGCGGGATCGAGTTCGTCGAGCGCGGTCAGGCCGCGCGGGAAGAATTCGCGATAGACCACGCGCTCGGCGAAGCCGTCCACATGGCGGAAGCCGAGCCGCTTCGACAGTTCGAGCAGCCCCTCGCCGACCAGCTTCTTGTTGCGCGACGACAGGGTGGAGAGACGGTTGCGCACGACGATCCAGTCGGTGAGCGTGCCGTCGATCAGCCGGCGCTGACGGCGCGCCTCGCGCACCATGCTGGCATAGTGGCTTTCGCCGTTGACCGCGAAGGTGGTCGGGTCGAGCGTGCCGAGCACGTCGAAATCGACGAAGCTGTCGTTGACCGGCGTGACCAGCGTGTCGGCCATCGAATGCGCGAGCCGCATCAGATAGGTGTCGGCGCCGGGCGTATCGATCACAATCACGTCGTGGGTGTGCTCGACCGCGGCGATGGCGCGCGAGAAGCCGTCGAATTCCGCCGCCTCGTTGGCATCGACCAACGCGCTCTCGGCGCGGCTGACGCAATAATGCGTCGGCAGTTCGAGCGGGATGCCGGCGCGCGCGGACCAGCGGCGGCGGTTCTCGATATAATGCGTGAAGCTCTGCTGGCGGCTGTCGAGGTCGATGGTCGCGACCCGCTGCCCGGCCTTCAGCAACGCGACGGCGATATGCAGCGCGGTCGTGGATTTACCCGAGCCGCCCTTCTCGTTGCCGAGAACGACGACATGAGCGGAGTGCGGTTTGGGTTGATCCGTCAAATCAAGCGACATGCGCGCCAGCCATCTGTTGGCCGAAGTGTCCGCGAAAGCAGGGTTAAGGGTCAAGTTTTCACTAATTTAATCATGAATCCGCCGGTTTGCGGCAGCGCAGCACCTTGATAGGGTCCCGCTGCCCCGCATTCGAGCCGCCTTCATGTCCAAAACCCCGATCATCGCCCGCTCCGTTCTCGGACTGCGCCGGACCCTCGACCCGTTCCGCCGCGCCCGGCAGAGCATCGCCCTCGTGCCGACCATGGGCGCGCTGCACGCCGGCCATCTGGAACTCGTGCGCCAGGCACGCCGCCGCGCGCGCCGCGTCGTGGTGTCGATCTTCGTCAACCCGACGCAGTTTGCACCGCATGAGGACTTCGGCACCTACCCGCGCACCTTCGCCGCCGATGTCGCGGCGTTGCGCGCGGAGAAGGTCGACGTGGTCTGGGCGCCGACCGCCAAGGCCATGTATCCGGACGGCTTCGCCACTCGCGTCGCGCCGGAAGGCGCCGCGCTCGCCGGGCTCGAGGACAAGTATCGACCGCATTTCTTCGGCGGCGTCGCCACCGTGGTCGCCAAGCTGTTCACGCAGGTCCGGCCGGACTTCGCGCTGTTCGGCCAGAAGGATTATCAGCAACTGCGTGTCGTCACGCAGATGGCGCAGGATCTCGATCTCGGCGTCACGGTGGTCGGCGTTCCGACAGTGCGCGAACGCGACGGCCTCGCCCGCTCCTCGCGCAACGTCTATCTGTCTGTCCAAGAACGCGCGGTCGCGCCGGTGCTCAACCGCACGCTGAAGCAATGCGCGCGCGATATCCGCGCGGGCCGGCCGATCGACACCGTGCTGGCGGACGGCCGCAAGGCGATCACGGACGCGGGCTTCGCGCTCGACTATCTGGAAGCACGCCACGCGAAAACACTGGCGCCGGTCGCGTCGCGCGGCGACGGGCCGATCCGCCTGCTCGTCGCGGCGAAGATCGGCAAGACGCGGCTGATCGACAATATGGCGGTGTAGCAGGCGGCATAAGCTGCTCTCTCCGTCGTCATGCCCGCATTTATTGCGGGCATCCACGGCTTCTTTTTTGGCGACACTGAAGACGTGGAAGCGCGGAACAAGTCCGCGCATGACGTGGTGGGAGTTCGCCACCTCGCCTTCGAGACGTCAGAGCTTGAACGACTCCAGCGTCGAGGGATGAAACAGCTCCTCGGGCTTCACCACGCGCGGCGACAGGCCCTGGCTGTGGTGATGCTGGAAGAACGTCTCCAGCGTCTTGCGGTTTGCTCCGACGCCATAGGACCAGAAATCCTCGCCCATGGTCTGGCGCGCCTCGGTGAGCCGCTCCTCGACGAACGGCAGCGTCACCTTGGTCGCCGAGGTATCGCTCAACGATTCCAGCGCCCTCGCCTTCGCCTGTTCGAACGCTTTCAGCACCGCGCCGGGCAGCCACGGATGCTGCTCGGCAAGCTCACGCCGCACGCCGACGATATGCATGATCGGGAAAATGCCGGTGCGCTTGAAATAATCCTTCGCCGCCGCGACCGGATCGGGAAACAGCCATCCGACGTTCGGCGTACCGGCCGGCAGCGACGGCGGACGCGGCGCCATGAAGCCGTCGATCGCGCCTTCGGCCAGCAGCCGCGAAATGCTTTTGCCCTCGGGTGCCGCTTCGAGCTTGATCTCCGGCGGCAGCTTCAGCGCGATCTTCTCCGGCCGGTCCGCGTCCTCGATGCCGCCGCGAACCCAGGTGACATCCGACGGCTTCACGCCGAAATCGTCCTGCAGCAGCGCCCGCGCCCAGACATTGGCGGTGAGCTGATATTCCGGCAGGCCGATCTTCTTGCCCTTGAGGTCTTGCGGCTTCTTGATGCGGTCGGTGCGGACATAGAGCGAGGTGTGGCGGAACGCGCGCGAGACGAACGCCGGCACGCCGACATAGGGGAAATTGCCCATCGCGGTCTTCACCGTCGAACTCGACAGCGACAACTCGCAGATGTCGAACTCGGCGTTGCGGAAGGCGCGGAAGAAAATCTCTTCCGGCGACAGCGTCATGCAGACCGGATCGACGCCGTCGATCTGCACCGTCCCGTCGATCAGGGCGCGGGTGCGGTCATAGGGTCCGACGGCGACGGAGAGTTTCAGCTTCGACATTATTTCCCCCGATTGTTGGCATCGTTCTTAGGGGAAACGCCGACGACTGGCAAAACGGCCCGGCGCAGACGGCCTCTGCGCCGGAAGCATGGTGCGGCAGGTTCTATTCCACCTTGCCGGCGGACTTGTCCTCGGGCGTCACGTCGATCACCCGCGCGCGGCCGGTGATTGTCGCCTCCGGCTTGCAGTTGCTCATGCAGGGCTTCGGGTTCCAGAAGCTCTTTTCCGCGGTCTCGCGGTCGTCCTCGAAGAAGCCTCCGGCATTGGGCATCTTCACCTTGGCGAGCGTGTCCTTCGACAGCACGAATTTGTCGTCGACCACGTCGTTGAGATTGAGGACGTAAGCGACCACCGCGTAAAGCTCGTCATTGGTCAACGATTGCGCATCGCCGAACGGCATGGCGCGGCGGACATAATCGAGCACGGTCGAGACGCTGCCGAAATAGGAGCCGACCGTCTTCACCGGATCGGGCGAGGCGATCGAGCCCGCGCCGCCGGAGAGCTGCGGCCAGCGGCCGGCGCTCTCGCCGAACTCGCCATGGCAGGCCGCGCATTTGGCCATGTAGATTTCTTCGCCCTGCTTCACCGAGCCCTGGCCGGGCGGCGCGCCCTGCCCGTCCGGACGGATGTCGATGTCCCAGCCGGCGATCTGCTGCGCAGTCGCCGGCTGGCCGATATGGAGACGCGCGTCCGGCTTGGCGTCCGGTTTGGCAGCCTCGGCTTTCGCCGCCGGCTTCGCGGTCTGTTTGGCGGGCTGCGCCGATGCACCGGCGCAGCCGAGCAGCAGCACAGCGGCGGCGGCGAATGCGATGTTACGATACTTCGACATTCTCGACCTCGCCGTCCGGCTTCACCGCATAAGTCTGGATGCCGTTGTTATGGTAGATGGAGTTGACGCCGCGGATCTTGCGCAGGTCGTCCTTGCTCGGCTGCACATAGCCGGTCTCGTCGATGACGCGCGACTGCAACAGCCACGGCTCGCCGTTCCACTGCGTCTGCGCGTAGAACCGCACGCACGCCTTGTCGAGCACCAGACCGTCGATGGTCGCCTCGCGCCAGTTGCGCCCGCCGTCGACCGAGACATCGACGCGCTTGACCTTGCCGCGCCCCGACCACGCGAGACCGGAGATCACCGTGAAGCCCTTGCCCTTGATCGGCGCCTGCGGCGACGGCGAGGTGATGATCGACTTGGCATCCATGACGAAGGTGTGCTTGCGCGCTTTGCCGTCGGCGAGGAGATCAGTGTATTTCGACGTCTCCTCGCGCGTCTCCCACGGCTCGTCGCCGAGCTTCAATCGGCGCAGCCACTTCACCCACATATTGCCTTCCCAGCCGGGCACGACGAGCCGCGCGGGATAGCCGTTCTCGGGACGCAGCATCTCGCCGTTCATGCGGTAGGCGACGAGGCAATCGTCGAGGATCTTCGACAGCGGGATCGAGCGCGTCATCGCCGCGGCGTCGGCGCCTTCGGCGAGCACCCACTTCGCGCTCGGCTTGATGCCGGATTCCGCCAGCAACACCTTCAGCGGCACGCCGGTATATTCCACGCAGTGGACCATGCCGTGGGTATACTGGCAGCCGTTGAGCTGCGCGCCGCGCCACTCCATGCCGGAATTGGCGGCGCATTCGAGGAAGTAGATGCGGTTGACGCGCGGGAAGCGCTTGAGATCGTCGAACGTGAAGATCATCGGCCGCTCGACCAGGCCGTGGATCATCAGCCGGTAATCCTGCGGGGCCACCTCGGCGACGCCGGAGTGATGCCGCTCGAAGCACAAACCGTTCGGCGTGATGATGCCGTCGAGTTCATGCAGCGGCGTGAAGCTCACCGATGACTCGCGGCTCGCGGTGAGCCACTCGACATCGCGGCGGATGACGTGCTTCTCGAATTTCGACGGCGAGCCGTAAGGATGGGCGACCACGCCCTCGCCCAGCGCCTTGCTCCAGTCCGCCACATTGGGCGGCAACGCCTTGGCGTCGATTTTCGCGTCCTGCGCGAGCACCGGCGACGCGACGCCGGCGGCGACGAGGCCGGACGCCGTAGCAAGAAACCGGCGCCGTGACGGACTTGCGGAGACGTTCGTGTCACTCATGACGTTTCCCGGAGTAAAAGTTTCTCCGGGTAGTCCTATCACATAGACACTTTTGAATGTAAGAGCGAATCCGCGCTACGCACCGCGGATTTTCACGGAGTCGCCCGGCTGGATGCGGACGGTCTTTTGCTTCGCCACGTAGTGCTCGACCAGATCCCACACCGGCGGGCCTTCGGTCCCCTCGTTGACGCTGGCCCAGCCGGCCACGGTGTAATCGCGCTTCGGATCGATCGCCTGCCCGGTCTTCAGCGTCGTCATGTCCGAGATGCGCTGCCCGGCCGGCTTGCCGATATCGATCGTGTAGCCGAGCCCGCCGCAACGCACCATGTCGCCGCCCTGCTGGTAGTACGGGTCCGGGTTGAACAGGTTGTCGGCCACGTCCTCCAGCACTTCCTTGAGCCGCTCGCCGCTCATGGTCATGCGGTACACCGCCGGATAGGTGATCGCGGTGGCGTTGTGGATGTCCTCCATGGTGATCGCCTGCCCCGGCAGCACGCTGGTGCCCCAGCGGAAGCCTGGCGACAGCGCGATCTCGGCGTCACGCTCCTGCAGCAGCGCCGCGCAAATGAGATCGTCGAAGGTGCCGGCGAAGTTGCCGCGGCGGTACAGCAGCGAGTCAGTGCGGCCGACCTCCCGCTTGAGCTCGGCGGCGAACGGCGCGCGCGCCTTTTCGACGGCAGCGGCCATCTCCGCGTCGGGCGCGATCACGTCGGCGAACAGCGGGATCAGCTTGTAGCGGAAGCCCTTCACCGCGCCGCCCTGCACGTCAAGGTCGAGCCGCGAGACGAACTTGCCGTGACAACCGGACGCGATCAGCAGCGTGTTGCCGACCTTCACCGCCTCGGGCAGCGCATCGTGAGTGTGGCCGGTGAGGATCACGTCGATGCCGGGAACGCGCGCGGCGAGCTTGCGGTCGACGTCGAAGCCGTTGTGCGACAGCAGCACGACGAGCTGCGCGCCTTCCTTGCGCACCTTCTCGACGTTGGCGCGCACGTCGTCCTCGCGAATGCCGAACGACCAGTTCGGCACCATCCAGCGCGGATTGGCGACCGGCGTATACGGGAACGCCTGTCCCAGCACGGCGATCTTGACGCCGCCGCGCTCGAACATCTTGTACGGCTCGAACACCGGCTCCTGCCAGTCGTTGTCGCGGACGTTGAGCGCGAGGAACGCGAAGTCCTGCGACTTGATCAGCTCCTTCACCCGCGCTTCGCCATAGGTGAATTCCCAATGGCCGGTCATCGCGTCGGGCTTGAGGAGCTTCATGCAGTCGGCCATGTCCTGGCCCTTGGTCTGCAACGCGCCGAGCGAACCCTGCCAGGTGTCGCCGCCATCGAGCAGCAGCACGCGGTCGCCGCCGCGCTCCGCCCGCACCGATTTGATGACGGTCGCGGCGCGGTCGAGGCCGCCGATGCGGCCATAAGTCTTCGCCAGCGCCTCGAAATCCTCGAACGCCAGCGCATAGGCGTCCGCCGACTTTTCCGGAATACCGTAGCGTTGCAGGAACGCCTTGCCGGTGATGTGCGGCGGCTGGCCCCTGGCGTCGCCGACGCCAAGATTGAGCGACGGCTCGCGGAAATAGAGCGGCGTCAACTGACCGTGGATGTCGGTGATGTGCAGTAGCGTCACATTGCCGACCGGCTCGAATTTCAGAAGATCGGCCTGCGTCAGCCGCTGCTGCGCGAAGCCCCGCGCGCCGGTGAATGGCAAAACGGCAGCCGTCGCCGCCGCGAGCTGCATGAGATCGCGCCTCGAAAACATTCCGCACCTATCAAAAGAAAACGGCGCGCGAGCGGCGCGCCGTGTTGGCGTTAGCTGACGGTGATCTTGTCCTCACCGACGATCTTGGAGCCGTCGTCATCGACCCAGGTCAGCACCACCGGACCGGATTCGGTCGCGCGGAATTTGAACTGGATATACGGATTGGCGGCGATCGCCGGCTCGAAATCGGCCGAGAACACTTCCTTGCCCGCCACCGTGCAGGTGAACTTGTTGAGGATCTTGCGCGGGATGATCTCGCCCTTGGCGTTCTTGCGCTGACCCGATTCCATGACGTGAGCGACGAGCGCCTTCACCTCGACGATGTCGCCCTTCTTGGCTTCCTTCTTGTCGAGCTTGATGCGGGGTGCTGCCATTGTCCTGTTCCTTTATCCGTTTGCGCCGCGCGTCAGCCGCCGCAGCCGCCGATGGTGACCTTGACCTGCTTGCTGGTGGTGAACAGCGAGCCGTCGTTCATTTTCGCGATGGCGACGACGTTCTGCGTCTGCGCCAGGCGGATGCGGACGTTGGCTTCCGCAACGCCGCTCTGCGGCGTGAAGTGGAAGGTCGCGACGCCGGCACGCGGATTTTCGTCGGTGACGATCAGCACTTCCTGCACATAGGACTGCTCGGTCATCGGGCTCTCGACCGACACCGTCATCGGCACGGTGTTGCCGTTCTCGGCGATCTCGGGAAGATCGAGCTTGATCTTGCCGTCCGCCGGCTTCTTGCCGCCGGTGAACTTCTCGATCAGCTCGGCGGAATCGTTCTTCGCGAACGCCGGCACGGAAAACCCGCCCGCCAGCACCACCGCCCCCGCACCGACCGCGAGCGCTTGCCGGCGGTTGATCATCAACGTCATTTCAGGTCTCCTGCCCTTGGCTTTGCGCCGTTGCTGGCTTGCGCCGTTGCTTGCTCACGCATTGCGCGACATTCAATTTCGTGCGGGACCATAACGGCTCTTTTCATTCAAAACAATGTATGTATTGTTCGTCAGCAACGACAAGAGCTTAGGCAGGAAATGTTGCGTGTGCGAACGCGGTCCGGACAAGCTCGCGAAAAGAAAATCCATGGAGGATGACCGGTGAAAATGAGAACAGCCGTGCTGGCGGCCTGCCTCGCTTTGGCATGCCCCGCTCTTGCGGTGGCGCAGGACAGCGACACCGAAAAAGCCATCGAGAAATACCGGCAGATGATGAAGGAAGACCCGTGGAGCAATCCGGGTCTTCTCGACGCCGACCGCGGCGAGGCGTTGTGGAAAACACCGCGCGGCCCGAACAAGGTCTCGCTCGAGACCTGCGACCTCGGCAAAGGCCCCGGCAAGGTGGATGGCGCCTTCGCGGAGCTGCCGCGTTATTTCGCCGATGCCGGCAAGGTGATGGATCTCGAAACCCGCCTGCTCTGGTGCCAGGAGAAGATCCAGGGCTTCCAGCACGCCGATCTTATCAAGAACCCGCATCCGGGCGGCGGACAGCCGGTGAAGGACACCGGCGCCATCGCCACCTGGGTCGCGAACAAGTCGAGCGGCATGAAGTTCTCCGCCAAGCTCGACAAGCCGCAGGAAAAGGAAATGGTCGCGCTCGGCGAGGCGCTGTTCAACCGGCGCTCCGGCCCGTTCGACTTCGCCTGCACCACCTGCCACGCCGAGGCCGGCAAGCGCATCCGCCTGCAGCCGCTGGCACACCTCGCCGCGCCTGCCGGCGCGAAAGCCGTGATGGGCGAATGGCCTGCCTATCGTGTGTCATCGACCAACGTGATGACGATGCAGCACCGCCTCGTCGACTGCTACTGGCAGATGCGGTTGCCGGCGCCGGAAATGGGCTCCGAACTCACCGTCGCGCTGATTTCCTATCTGACCAAGAATGCCGAGGGCGGCGAGATTGCCGCGCCCGGCCTGAAGCGCTGAGAGGGGGGACGACCATGAAAATCATCACCATCGCCGCCGCCGCCCTGCTCGCCTTCGGCACCGGCTCCGCCATCGCCCAGCAGAAGAAGGCCAAGGCGGAAAAGAAAGTCACCGTGTCCGCCGCCAAGGTCGACGCCGTGATCAAGGCCGGCCTGCCCGCCTTCCCGGCGCCGCCGGAAGAATGGCAGCCGCGCCTGACGCCGGACGACACGATGAAAGTCTGCGCCGCGACCCACAACAGCCCACCGAAGGCGCAGTTCCAGGCGATCGAAAAGGCCGAGAAGGCGAAGATCCAGTATCCCGCCGACAACAACTATATGGGCGACTGGAAGAAGGGTGAGCGCATCGCGCAATCCGGCTACGGTTTGCGTTTCACTGACTATCCGGCGCGCAACCCGAACGGCGGCAACTGCTATGCCTGCCATCAGCTCACCCAAGCGGAAGTCAGCTACGGCACCATCGGCCCGAGCCTGCTCGGCTATGGCAAGCTGCGCGACTTCAAGGACAGCGAGGTCAAGGCCGCGTACGAGAAGATCTACGACTCGCACGCCTCCTTCCCCTGCTCGCTGATGCCGCGTTTCGGCACCAACAAGGTTCTCAGCATGGATCAGATCAAGGATCTGGTGGCGTTGCTGATGGCCAAGGACAGTCCGGTCAACAAGTAGTCACAAGCGACCAAGAATCGCGACCAAGAATCGCGACCAAGAAACATCGTCCGCTCCGGCCCGGCTGGAGCGGACGTTTTCATTGGCGCTCGCCGGTCTTTGATAAAACTTTCTTTCAGGCTCCATCCTCAGCCGGCATGATCGGGTGTAGGATCGGCGCGCCCTGAACGAAGGACATCAGACCATGAACACCAGCCGGCGACATCTGCTCGGTGCCCTCGCCATTTCCGGCACAGCCATCGGTGCGACGCGGCTTGCAGCCGCGGCACCCGCCAGCCTCGAATTGCAGGCACTGAAGAAGGACACCGATATCGCCTGCCTTTATCACTGTGATTTCGGCGATCCGAACCGTTTCTCGCAAATGCTCACCAACATGAACAATCATCTGTCGGTCTACGACTTCGACACGATGCGCGTGAAGCTGGTGATGGTGGTGCACGGCGCCGGCCTCAAATTCTTCCTGGCCGACCGCAGCGGCACACCGTGGGAGAAAGACACGATCGACGAGGACTTGTTCAAGCGCGCGGAAGGTCTCGCGAAATTCGGCGTTGAAGCCTACCTTTGCAAGATCACCTATCAGCGCAATAAGATCGATCTCGGCAAGACGCGCGACGCATCGTTCCTGAAATTCGTCCCGTCCGGCGTCGCCACCGTCGCCGAATTGCAGAGCAAGGGCTACGCCTATCTCAAGAGTGGCTGATCGCGGCCGCGCCCACTTAAAACGCGAAACGGCGGCCACCGGCCGCCGTTTTCTTTTCACGCGAATTTCGCCGTGCTCACGCGCCCGATTTCACGAAGTCGATGAAGCTTTTGTTCTCGTAAGCCTTCTCCCGCACATAGCGGAACATGGCGAGGAAATCGTCCGGACGGAAATAACCGGGGATGCGGGCCACTTCGCGCTTCACCGGCGGCTTGTCTTTCAAGCCGTCGAGCGTGTCCGGGAAGAACTGGAATGTCGGAGTGAAGCGCACGCCGTACTTCGCCGCAAGCGCCTTCTCGGTCAGTTCCTCGCCGTCGAAATCCGTCACCTTGCGCGAGCCGATGATGTTGAGCTGCAACATCTCGAAATTCGATTTCACATAATCGGAAATTCGCGGCTGCGCGAAATTGACGAAATGCGTTTCCTTGCAATACGGGCAGCCGCGCAGCTCCCACATGATCGCAAAACGCTTGCCGGCCTTGCGCGCGCCGTCGAGATCGTCCGGCAGTTCGAGGAAGCTTTCGAGGAACCACGGCTCCTTGTAGAGCCCGTCGTCCGTCAGGATCGGTCCCTCGGCGGCAACGGCCGAAGAGGCGCCGAAAGGAACGGCCGAAGACAAGCCGGCCAGCGCGGCTCCGCCCGCCAGCCCTGTCGTCAGAAATGCTCGCCGATCCAGCATGGTCGCCTCTGCCCAGTCCGTGCTCTTGTCATCCCGTACTCTTGCGGAACGCATCTATTCATATCAGAACGGCCCCGGTACTCACAGTCTGGTGAAGGTCCATGCGGCGCACGGCGATCAGATCGGCGGTTCTGGCTCTCCTCCTGACGCTGGCGGCACCGGCCGGCGTGTTCGGCGCGGCCTCGCTCGCGGATTTCAATCAGGCGGTCGAGAATGCCGCCGCGCATAACCGCGTGGCGCTCGGCTATCTGCGCACCGGCAACACCGATCTGGCGACGCTCGAGCTCGAACGGCTGCGCGGCGCCTGGGCCACGGTGGTCGGCACCTTCGGCAAGGATCGCCCGGATGCGTTCGCGCCGGAGCTTTTCACCACGACGCTGACCGACATCAGCACCAGATTGGTGACGGCCGACATGATGCTGTCGTCCGGCCGCGCGGAGGCCGCCGAGACGGCGCTCGCCGGCGTGCGCGATGCGCTCTCGAACCTGCGCCGCAAGAGCGGCGTCGCGGTGCTGGCCGATTGCGTGCTCGACGCCAACGGGGCGATGGCGGCACTCGGCGCGCTTGACCGTCAGCCGCTCGCCTGGTCGCCTGCCCTGACCGCCGACATGGCGGCGAAGGCGCAAGCCTACCGTGCTACCGTGCAGCGTTGCGACGGCATGGCCGCGCCGGAGGTCAAAGCCAGCCCGGAATTCCGCCGGCTGATCGACGGGATCGCCGCCAGCCTCAATCTGGTCGCCAAATCCATCGAGACGCGGGACGCCGATCTGTTTCATCGAATCGTGATCGAGTTGCGCTCCTACGACAACCTGCTCGCCTTCCGTTTCGGCTGAGAACCGCCTAAGTAGCGCCTGCCGGGGCTTTGCCCGGAAGGGTTGTCATGGTTTCGCTCCGCCTGCTCCTGTCCGCCGTCCTGATCGGCCTCGCGCTCGCTGCACAACCCGCGCGCGCGGCGGAACTGATCATGTTCGAGCGCGCCGCCTGCCCGTGGTGCGAGGCGTTCGACCGGGAGATCGCGCCGATCTATCCGAAAACCGCATCGGGGAAGCTGGCGCCGCTACGCCGGGTCGATATCTACGGCAAGCTGCCGGCGGACCTCGCCTTCGTGCAGGTCGAGCGCATCACCCCGGTGTTCGTGCTGGTCGATCAGGGGCGCGAACTCGGCCGGATCAGGGGCTATCCCGGCGAGGACCATTTCTGGGGCCTGTTCGACGCCATGGTGGAACGGACGTTGGGCAAGGCTTCGGATCAGGAAAAGTCATTGCGTATCAAGGGCTGATAAGGTCTAGTCTGCGGCCGGCGAAGCCCACGCAGCACCATGCCGACCAAACTCGCGACCAACCTGGCTGCCCCGCAGGATGACGCCGCGCCGATGATGGAAAAGGCGCAGCGCGCGGCCGATTTTCTCAAAGTCCTGTCGCACGAAAGCCGACTGATGATCCTGTGCATTCTCGCCGAGGGCGAGAAGTCGGTCAGCGAGCTTGAACACATGCTGGCGCTGCGCCAGCCGAGCGTATCGCAACAGCTCGCGCGGTTGCGGGGCGAAGGGCTGGTCTCGACCCGCCGCGACGGCAAGACGATCTATTACAGCCTCGCCAGCGAGGAAGCGCGCGTGATCGTCGGCGCGGTCTATCAGGTGTTCTGCGGCAAGAAGGACTGAGGCGTCACACCGAACGGCTTTCCGCCTCGGCAACGTCGATCAGCCGCAGTTGCACGCGCTCCTCGCCCTGCCAGCGGTCGATCGACAGAGCACCCGCCACATGCACGCGGTGGCCGCGATTGCCGATCAGCGCGCGGCCGAGCGGCTCCTGCGCCGCGCGGAAGGCGATGCCGTTGACCATGCTGCCGTCGCCGGCGCGCAGCCGCACCCGCACATGCTTCTCGCCGACCACATCGGCGAACGCGACGGTATGCGAGGGAAATGCCAGCACCGGCTCCGGATTGCCGCTGCCGAACGGGCCGGCGCGGTTGAGCAAGGTTGCGAGGTCGACGGTGGCGGCACCGGCCGACACCGCGCCGTCGATCAGCAAGGCGTCGTTCCGCCGCGCGCTCTCGACCGCCGTTGCCAGCGCCTCCTCGATGAAGGCCCGGAAACGCGACAGGTTGTCCCGGTGCAAGGTGACGCCCGCCGCCATGGCATGACCGCCGCCCTTGTGCAGGATACCGGCGGCGACCGCGCGCCGCACCGCCTGACCGAGATCGGCGCCCGGCACCGAGCGTCCCGAGCCGGTGCCGATGCCGCCGCGCTCGAAGCCGATGGCAAACGCCGGCCGTCCGTATTTTTCCTTTAAGCGCCCGGCGACGATGCCGACCACGCCGGGATGCCAGCCCTCGCCGGCGGTGACGATGACGGCGCCCTTCTCCTCGATGCCGAGCGAGGCCATCGCCTCGGCGGTCGCCTGTTCCAGCGTCGCCTGCTCGATCGCCTGCCGCTCGCTGTTGAGGCGATCGAGTTCGGCCGCCATGCGCGCGGCCTCGGTGCCGTCGTCTTCCAGCAGCAGCGAGGCGCCGAGATCGGCACGGCCGATCCGCCCGCCGGCATTGATGCGCGGGCCGAGCGCGAAACCGAGATGCCACGCTTCCGGCGGGCCCGAGAGTCGCGCCACATCGAGCAAGGCCGTCAGGCCCGGATGCTCGCGCCGACGCAGCGCGATCAGCCCCTTGTTGACGAAGGCGCGGTTCAATCCGGTCAATGGCACCACGTCGGCGATGGTGCCGAGCGCGACCAGATGCAGCATCGACAGGAGGTCCGGCTCGCGGCGCGTCTCGAAGAAGCCGCGGCGGCGCAATTCGCGCGCGACCGCGACCAGCGTGACGAACACGAGACCGACTGCCGCGAGATGGCCGAGATGCGAGAGATCGTCGGCGCGGTTCGGGTTGACGATGGCGACGGCGGGCGGCAGTTCGACATCGGCCTGATGATGGTCGATCACCACGCAGTCCATGCCGAGACGTTTCGCCTCGGCGAGCGGTTCGAGACTGGTCGTGCCGCAATCGACGGTGATCAGCAGGCGCGCGCCGCGCTCGGCGAGCCCACGGATCGCATCGACGTTCGGGCCGTAACCCTCGAAAATGCGATCGGGGATGTAGACGATCGGGTCGAGCCCGCACAGCCGCAGATAACGGGCGAGCAGCGCCGCGCTCGACGCGCCATCGACATCGTAATCGCCGAAGATCGCGACGCGTTCGCCGGCCGTCACCGCATCAGCGATGCGGGCGGCGGCGGCGGGCATCGCGGTCAGCACATCGGGATCGGGCAGCAGCGTCCGGATCGCCGGATCGAGGAACGACTGCACCTCGTCCGGCTCGACGCCGCGACCGGCCAGCACCCGCGCCAGCAGTTCCGGCAGCGCATGACGCTGTGCGATCGCCATGGCGCGGCCCTGCCCGCGCTCGTCGAGACGGTCGCGCCAGGTGCGGCCGAGCACGGAGTGCTCGACGCCGAGGAAGACGCGGCCGGATGGCGCGGCGGTTGCGGGCAAGGCTGTCATGACACGGTCAGATAGTGCCACGAGTCGCTGTCCGAAAGGGACAGCGCTGCGCCGCGCGAATCCACGCGGCGCGCGGGCTCAATCGAGATGGAATTTGTCGAGCTGGCGGTGCTCGGCCCTGATCCAGCGCACCGTGCCGGTGACGGAGCGCATCACCACCGTCTCGGTCTCGATGATGTTCTTGCCGAACTTCACGCCGGTGAGCATCGCGCCGGTGGTGACGCCGGTGGCGGCGAACAGGCAGTCGCCCTTCACCATGTCCTCGATCTCATAAACCTTCTTCGGGTCCTTGATGCCCATCTTCAGCGTGCGCTCGCGCAGCGCCTCGCTGTCGATGACGAGACGGCACTGCATCTGCCCGCCGATGCAGCGCAACGCGGCGGCGGCGAGCACGCCCTCGGGCGCGCCGCCCGAACCGAGATAGATGTCGATGCCGGTCTTCGGCTCGGCGCAATGGATCACGCCGGCGACGTCACCGTCCGAGATGAGACTGACGGCGGCGCCGGTCTTGCGCACCGCCTCGATGATCTTGGCGTGGCGCGGCCGGTCGAGCAGGATCGCCGTGATCTCCGAGGGCTTCACGCCCTTGGCCTTGGCGAGCGAGATGATGTTCTCGTCGGCCGGCGCATCAAGATCGATGGTGCCTTTCGGGTAACCAGGACCGATGGCGATCTTGTCCATGTAGCAGTCGGGCGCATGCAGCAGCGTGCCGGCTTCCGCCATGGCGAGCGTCGCGATCGCGCCCGGCATGTTCTTGGCGCACAGCGTCGTGCCTTCCAGCGGATCGACGGCGATATCGACCTTGGGACCGTTCTTGTTGCCGACCTGCTCGCCAATGAACAGCATCGGCGCCTCGTCCATCTCGCCCTCGCCGATCACAACCGTTCCGTCGATCGGCAGCTTGTTCAATTCGCGGCGCATGGCGTCGACGGCGGCCTGATCGGACGCCTTGTCCTTGCCGTGGCCACGCAACCTCGCGGCCGACACGGCCGCGCGCTCAGTGACGCGCACGATCTCCAGCGAGAGAATACGCTCCAGCGCCTGGCCCGCCTGAATGGTGATCGTGGACGACATCAATATTCTCCCTACGCCTTGTAACCGGCCGGCCCGGCTCCCGGACGGCACCCCTCTCGCTTCGGACGTCTCAGTTCTTTTCTATGCGGATGACCTGCGGCTTGCCAGAGATCACCCGGTCGCGGCCCACAGCCGCCAGCGCCTTGCGGACCGCATCCTCGGTGGTTGCATATGTCATGAGGATGACAGGGACCGCGCCCTTGCCGGAGCCCGCCGGCGGCTCACCGTTGAGGTGGCGCTGCACAATGGATTCCAGCGAAATCTTCTGCTGCGCCAGCCGTGTGGCGATGGCGGCAGCCGTTCCGGGCAGATCGCGGGCCAGCAGCCGGATGTAATAGCCGCCCTCGTGGCGCTCCATCGGCGCCTTGTGGCTGACCGCAAGCTGCGCCACCGGCCGGCCGAACGGTGGTGTCCGCACACCGCGCGCCATATCGGCGATATCGGCGACCACCGCCGAAGCGGTGGCGAGGCCGCCCGCGCCGGGGCCGACCAGCGTGATCGGATCAATGCCGTCGGCGTCGATGGTCAGCGCATTGGTGACGCCCATCACCGCGGCGATGGGCGAATCCTTGCGCACCATGGTCGGGTGCACCCGCTGCTCGATGCCCTTCGCCGTGCGCGCGGCGACGCCCAGCAGCTTGATGCGGTAGCCGAGTTCGTCTGCCGCGGCGAGATCCTGCGGCGTGATCGAGGTGATGCCCTCGACCGAGACCGCGCTCTGATTGACCTGCGTGCCGAACGCGAGGCTCGCCAGGATCGACAGCTTCTGCGCGGTGTCGTGACCTTCGATGTCGAAGCTCGGGTCGGCCTCGGCGTAACCGAGCCGCTGCGCTTCCTTCAGGCATTCCTCGAACGACAGCTTCTCGCGCTCCATGCGCGTCAGCATGTAGTTGCAGGTGCCGTTGAGGATGCCGTAGACGCGGTTGATGCGGTTGCCGGCGAGCCCTTCGCGCAAGGTCTTGATCGCCGGAACGGCGGCGCAGACCGCGGCCTCGAAATTCAGCGCGACCTTCTGTTTCTCCGCCGTGCGCGCGAGCGCGACACCGTGCTTCGCCAGCAGCGCCTTGTTGGCAGTGACCACCGCCTTGCCCGAGGCGAGCGCGGCTTCCACCGCGCTCTTCGCCGGCTCGCCCGAGCCGCCCATCAATTCAACGAACAGATCAATCGACGGATCGATCGCGAGCTTGAGCGGATCGGAGAACCAGCGCGTGCCGCGCAGATCGACGCCGCGCTTCTTGGTCTTCGATCGCGCGCAGACCGCGACGACTTCGATCGGCCGGCCACAGCGCGCGGCCAGCATCGCCTTCTGTTCGCGCAATGTTGCAACGACAGCCGAGCCGACCGTGCCGAGCCCGGCGACACCGACCTTCAGAGGTGCAACCATAGAAAACGATCCGGAATATCTGGAAAAGCGACGCGCCTCACGGCGCGCCGCGATTGGAGAACGACGTGTCTAACGGCGCGTCGCCAGCGGAACCACGTTGTGCAGCTTTTCTGCGCCGGATTCAAGGAAGCGCCGGATATTGCGGGCGGCCTGCCGGATGCGCTGCTCGTTCTCGACCAGCGCGATGCGCACGAAGCCCTCACCGTGCTCGCCGAAGCCGATGCCCGGCGACACCGCGACTTCCGCATGCTCGACCAGCAGAGTCGAGAACTCGACGCTGCCGAGGCTGCGGAACGGTTCCGGGATCGGCGACCAGGCGAACATCGACGCCGCCGGCGGCGGCACGTTCCAGCCGGCACGGCTGAAACTCTCCACCATCACATCGCGGCGGCGGCGATAGATCTCGCGCATCTCCTTGATGCAGTCGTCCGGCCCGTTGAGCGCGGCCGACGCGGCCACCTGAATCGGCGTGAACGCGCCGTAGTCGAGATACGACTTCACGCGCGTCAGCGCCGCGATCACCCGCTCGTTACCGACGGCGAAGCCCATGCGCCAGCCGGGCATCGAATAAGTCTTCGACAGCGAGGTGAACTCCACCGTCACATCCATCGCGCCCGGCACTTGCAGAACCGACGGCGGCGGATTGTCGTCGAGATAGACCTCGGAATAAGCGAGGTCGGAGAGGATCAGGATTTCGTGCTTCTTCGCGAAGGCGACGAGGTCTTTGTAGAAATCGAGATCGGCCACATAGGCGGTCGGGTTCGCCGGATAGCACACCACCACCGCGATCGGCTTCGGGATCGAATACATGATCGCGCGCTCGAGCGAGGTGAAGAAGCTCGGCACCGGCTCGGATGGCACGGAGCGGATCACGCCGCCCGCCATCAGGAAGCCGAAGGCGTGGATCGGATAACTCGGGTTCGGCACCAGCACGACATCGCCGGGCGCGGTGATCGCCTGCGCCACGTTGGCGAAGCCCTCCTTCGAGCCAAGCGTGGCGACGACCTGCGTTTCCGGGTTGAGCTTCACGCCGAAGCGGCGCTCGTAATAGTTGGCCTGAGCACGGCGCAGACCGGGAATGCCCTTCGACGACGAGTAGCGGTCGGTGCGCGGCTTGCCGAGCACTTCCTTCATCTTCTCGATGACGTGCGGCGGGGTCGGCAGGTCCGGATTGCCCATGCCGAGATCGATGATGTCGGCACCGGCGTTGCGCGCCTTGGCCTTGGCGCGGTTGACCGTTTCGAACACATAAGGCGGCAGGCGGCGGATGCGGTAAAATTCTTCCATGGGATCAGTTCCTTCGCGGCTCCCCGGCCAGGCTCACAGGCGTTGCGGGACCGCGCGATCGCGTTGGCGCAGCTTGTATCACGGGTTTTTGCCGGTGCCAGCCGGCGTTTGCGGCGTCTTTTTCTGTGCGGCGCCACCCGCGGCTCGCGCCGCGCCCTTGTTGTCGCCCTTGCCGGCAGCCGCCGGCTGCGCCGCGTCGTCCTCGGCTGCGTCGGCAGCTTTGGCGCGCCCTTCCTGGCGGGCCTTGAGGGCCTTGAGATCCTGTTCCAGCCGGGTCTGCTCGTCGACACTGAGCGGCCGGTCCTGCCGGGGCGCCGGAATGTCATTGACCGCCGGATAGACCCCCGGCGTCGCCGGACGTGACGGCGCATTGGCCGGCAGGCCGCCCATGTTCTGCGGAATGCTCTCGCCCACCCCGGCGGCCGAACAACTGGAGAGCAGAGCCGCCGCCGACAGCACCGCAAGCGCGCTCAGGCCGGAGCACAGCCAGCTTTGGCAACGCCGATTGTTGCAGCGCAATGTCATCGCAGGTCCGGGACGGTTGTCGATCATCATCAAGGGGTTACAGACTCGGGCCAAAGTCTACCATGGGGTTGCGACTGCGACTAATAAGCTGAATTTGTCGGAAGCATGATCAAACGAAACAGGTTAACCTTGGCGCCGATGTTCTGGCGTCGTCCTTGCGCTCACCGCCGGGCAGCGCCAATCTCGACGGAGACACGGCAGTCAGGCGAATGAATCAGGTTCCGTCCGAACCGCTCAAGGTCGGCGACGTCGATATCGAGACCTTCTCGCGCAACGTCGCGCGCATGGTCGAGGAAGGCGGCAAGGCGCTCGCGGCCTACCTCAAGCCGCGCGAGGACGGCGAAATCAAGCCTGCGCTGGCCGACGAACTCACCGGCGTCGTCAAAACCCTTGGCCAGGTGGCGGACTACTGGCTGTCAGACCCGAACCGCGCGGTCGAATTGCAGACCTCGCTGGGCCGCGCCTATCTCGACCTCTGGGCCTCGACCATGAAGCGGATGACCGGCGAGCCGGCCGAGCCGGTGGTCAAGGCCGATCCGCGCGACAAGCGCTTCGCCGATCCGGAATGGTCGTCGAACCAGTTTTATGACTTCCTCAAGCAGACCTATCTGCTGTCGGTCGACTGGGCCACCAAACTGGTCGATGAGGCCGAGACGCTCGATCCGCATACGCGGCAGAAGGCGGAGTTCTATGTCCGCCAGATCGCCAATGCGATGTCGCCGTCGAACTTCGTGCTCACCAATCCGGAATTGATGCGCGAGACGCTGACATCGAACGGCGAGAACCTGGCGCGCGGCATGCACAATCTCGCCGCCGACATCAAGGCCGGGCATGGCGAACTCAAGATCACCCAGTCCGACCCGTCGAAATTCGCGGTCGGCAAGAACCTCGCGCTGACGCCGGGCAAGGTCGTGTTCCAGAACGACCTGATGCAGCTGATCCAGTACACGCCGACCACCGAGACGGTGCTGAAGACGCCGCTGCTGATCGTGCCGCCGTGGATCAACAAGTTCTACATCCTCGATCTCAATCCGGAAAAATCCTACATCAAGTGGTGCGTCGATCAGGGGCTCACGGTGTTCGTGATCTCCTGGGTCAATCCGGACGAGCATCTCGCGCAGAAGGGCTTTGCCGAATATATGCGCGAGGGGCCGATGGCCGCGCTCGATACGGTCGCCGCCATCACCGGCGAGCAGACCGCGCACATGATCGGCTATTGCGTCGGCGGCACGCTGCTCGCCGTCACCCTCGCCTATCTCGCCGCGACCCGGCAGAACCGTGTGGCCTCCGCGACGTTCTTCGCGGCGCAGGTGGACTTCCGCCATGCCGGCGACCTGCAGGTGTTCGTCGACGAGGAACAGATCAGCGCGCTCGAACAGCAGATGAACGAGCGCGGCTATCTCGCCGGCACCAAGATGGCCAACGCCTTCAACATGCTGCGCTCGAACGACCTGATCTGGCCCTACGTGATCAATAACTACCTCAAGGGCAAGACGCCGTTCCCGTTCGACCTGCTGTACTGGAATTCCGACGCGACGCGGATGCCGGCGGCGAACCATTCGTTCTACTTGCGCAACTGCTACCTCAACAATCTGTTGAGCGCCGGCAAGATGACGATCGACAACGTCGCGCTCGACCTCAAGAAAGTGAAAGCGCCGATCTACAATCTGGCGACGCGCGAGGACCACATCGCGCCGGCGAAGTCGGTGGCGCTCGGCTGCACGTTCTTCGGCGGACCGGTGAAGTTCGTCGTGTCGGGCTCGGGGCATATCGCCGGCGTGGTCAATCCGCCGGCCAAGCAGAAATACCAGTACTGGACCGGCGACACGCCGAAGAACGCCGACATCGACAGCTGGATGGCGAAGGCCAAGGAGCATCCCGGGTCCTGGTGGCCCGACTGGATCGACTGGATCAAGTCGCTCAGCGCCGAGACGGTGCCGCCGCGCAAGCCCGGCGGCGACGCCTTCAAACCGATCGAGGATGCGCCCGGCTCCTATGTGCGCGTCACGTCCTGATCCTGCCACTCATCCCCTTGTTCCTTCCTCGCGGAGACGTCCATGACCAAAGAACTGTTCTGGCTGACCCTCACAGTAGTGCTGACCGGGCTGATGTGGGTGCCCTATGTCATCGACCGCATCCGCGTGCGCGGCCCGGCCGGGGCCATGGCCAATCCGACCGCGAACGACAAGCCGCAGCACGGCTGGGCGATGCGGCTCTATTTCGCGCACACCAATGCGGTCGAGAACCTGATGATCTTCGCGCCGCTGGTGCTAATCCTCGACACGCTCGGCGTCGCCAATCACACCACCGCTGCGGCCTGTGCCGTCTATTTCTGGGCGCGGCTGCTGCACGTCGTGGTCTACACCGCCGGCATTCCGGTGCTGCGCACGATTGCCTTCGCCATCGGCTTCGCCGCTCAGGTAGCGCTGGTGCTGGCGATCTTCGGCTGGGCGTAAAAGTGAAGCCGGCCAGGCGGCGAGCCTGACCGGCTAAACTATTTGCGGAACAAGCCGTTTATTACGGAAACAGCGCGACCTGTTCGAGCCCGGCCGCCTCGGGGAAGCCGAGCATCAGGTTCATGTTCTGCACGGCCTGACCGGACGCGCCCTTCACCAGATTGTCGAGTGCACTGACGAGGATCGCCCGCCCCTCGTGGCGATCCTTGGCGACGCCGATGAAGGTCATGTTCGAGCCGCGGATGTGCCGCGTGTGCGGCGTCTCGCCGAACGGCAGGACGTGCACGAACTCTTCCTTGGCGTATTGCTTGGCCAGGATCTCATGCAGATCCTGCGCGGTGCGGCCGCGCTTGCCACGCACATAGATGGTCGAGAGGATGCCGCGGTTCATCGGCACCAGATGCGGGGTGAAGGTCACCACCACATCCCGCCCCGCCGCTTTCGAGAATTCCTGATCGAGTTCGGCCATGTGCCGGTGGCTACCAACGCCGTAGGCGTTGAACCCCTCCGACACTTCGGAGAACAGCATCGCTTCCTTGGCGGAACGGCCGGCGCCGGTCATGCCCGACTTCGCATCGACGACGATTTCGTCGAGGTCGATCGCCTTCGCCTTGATCAGCGGCACCAGCGGAAGCTGCGCGCAGGTCGTGTAGCAGCCGGGATTGGCGACGAGTTGCGCCCGCTTGATGTCGCGCCGATAGACCTCGACCAGTCCGTAGACCGCCTGCTTCTGCAGTTCGGTCGCGGCGTGCTCATGGCCGTACCACTTCGCGTAAGCCGCCGGATCGGACAGCCGGAAGTCGGCCGACAGATCGACGATCTTGGCGTCGGGCTTGGCGGCGAAGATCGCCGCGATCACCTTCTGGGTCGTCGCATGCGGCAGCGCGCAGAAGATCAGGTCGAGCCCAGCGGTCTTCCAGTCGACGCTCTCAATCGAGACCAGCGTCGGCAGGGCGAACGGCGCGAATTGCGGAAATACATTGCGCATCTCCTGCCCGGCGCGGCGGTCGGCCGTCAGCAGCGCGATCTCCACACGGGGATGGCGCAGCAACAGCCGCACCAGTTCCGAGCCGGTGTAGCCGGATGCGCCGAGAACGCCGATTTTCGCCTTGGTCGCCATAGGGTTGATCCTCTGTCAGAAACCTGTCGAACGTCGCATACGAGGACGCCAGATGGAAACCGCGGGGATCTGGGAGAGAGCCGCGGACCAAGCCGGCGGCCGGGAGGATTACGCGCGCACGCGCATCCCGGCCGCGCAAGCGCGGCGGCGGCGGGAGTTGATTGCGGTGGGCGTCATCATGCGCGGCGATATAGGCCCGGCCGGACCGGGGGTCAAGCAATCCTGCCCACCGGCGGCGCGCAAAAACACCGGCGCACGCGGTCTATTCCGGGCGCTTATTTCTCCGCCCGGCGATTGAGCCGCCGAAAGGCTCCTCTATAGTGCCGGTCCGGCGCACGGCGTCGCATCCGCGTGATGGCGCGCGCTTTCAAAAACACTCACAGACTCCTGGGAGGAGCTTATGCGTCGTTTCATGTGGAGCGCGGCTGCGTTCGCGGCGTGCGTGGTGACCGGCCCTGCTCTCGCACAAACTCAAGCACCTGCCCCGGCGCAGCCGCCGGCCGCCAGCGTGCCCGAGAAGATGCCGTTCGACATTCCCTATGGGCAATCGATCGGCGCCGAGAAGGCGAAGCAGGTGCTCGCCGCCGCCGAAGCCGAAGGCAAGAAGCGCAACTGGAAGATGAACATCGCCGTGGTCGACACCAACGGCGAACTGGTGGCGTTCCTGCGCACCGAAGGCGCGCAGATCGCCTCCGTCAACATCTCGCAGGGCAAGGCGAAGACCGCCGCGCGCTTCCGCCGCCCGACCCGCGCCTTCTTCAACGGCATGCAGGCCACCGCCGGCGCCTATCTGCCGACCCTCGACCCGACGCTGATCGCCTCGCCGGGCGGCATTCCGCTGGTCGAAGGCGGCAAGCTGATCGGCGCAATCGGCTGCAGCGGCGGCACCGGCGATCAGGACGAGATCATCTGCAAAGCCGGCGCCGACCTGATCAAGTAATCCGGCGATATGACAACGCGCACGGGCTCCGCGTCGCGGAGCCCGTTTTCGCAACTCCCGCCCTACTGCTTCTCGATTTTCGCGGTCTTGATCGCCTCGGCCCACTTCGCCGTCTCGCTGGCGACGAACTGGCGCAGATAATCCGGCGAGCGACGCTCCGGCGCGGTGACGATGGCGCCGGCCTTGGCGAGACGCTCCTGCACCGACGGCGTGTCCAGCGTTTCCGACAGCGCCTTGTTCAGCTTCTGCACGATCTCCGGCGGCGTGTCCTTGGGGAAGAACACGCCATGCCAGGCCGACGCCTCGAAGCCGGTGAGGCCCTGCTCGTGTGCGCTGGCGAGGTTCGGCATCGCCGGCGAACGCTCCTTGGTCAGCACGGCGATGGCCTTCACGTCGCCGTTCTGAATCTGCGGCAGGGTGCTGGCCAGCAATCCGCACTGATAGTCGATACGGCCGGCAACGAGATCCTGCATCGCCGCGGGCGCGCTGCGATAAGGCACATGGGTGATGTCGATGCCGCTCTGCGCGTTGAGCAAGGCACAGGCCAGTTGCGCCGCCGAACCGGTACCCGACGAACCGTAAGACATCTTGCCCTGGTTTTCCTTGGCATAGGCGATGAACGCCTTGAGGCCGTCGACCGGCAGATCCTTGCGGGCGATCAGCACCGGCGGCACGTCGACGACGAGCGCCACGGGCGCGAAATCGGTGCGCGCATCGTAGAGCGGAGCCTTGTAGATCGACTGGTTCTGCGAATGGGTGCCGACCGTGCCGAGCACGAACTGGTAGCCGTCCGGCGCTGCCTTGGCGACACGGGCGCTGCCGTTCATGCCGCCGGCGCCGCCGGCATTCTCGACCACGACCTGCGCGCCGAGCACCTGCGAGAGCCGATCCGCGAGGATGCGGCCGATCACGTCCGTGCCGGCGCCGGCGCCGAACGGCACCACCATGGTGATGGGCCGCGTAGGCCAATTCTGTGCCGTAGCGGTTTGCATCGGCGCAAACCCCATCACCAGCGTCGTCAACGCAACTGCCGCCAAAAGCCGTTTCATGATGTCCTCGCCCTGTCGCGTCCTTGTTGCGAACGCTGTTCCGCTGATACGCGCGAAAGACAATCAACATTCGCGGCCGCCGGCAAACCACCGTGCCGCATGGCAGCACCGCGAAACAAGATGCGGCGCAGCGCCGCAATAGCTGTCGTCGCGGCGCTCTATCCCCACAGCCACTTGATCAGCTTGCCGCCGACGTCGCCCAGCGTCAGCAGCACGGCGGCCCAGACGAAGGCCGAGGTGAAATTGGCGATCTGGAAGCGCCAGTACGGCATCTCGAAAATGCCGGCGATCAGCGGCACCGACGCGCGCAGCGGCCCGGAGAACCGGCCAATGAAGATGCCAAGCGCGCCCCATTTGCGCACGAAGGCTTCGCCGCGCGGCAGCAGCTCCGGATGGCGGGAGAGCGGCCAGATGTGAGCCACCGACGGGCCGAGCTTGCCGCCGACCCAATAGGACAGCCAGTCGCCGAGCGCCGCACCGAGTGCGCCGGCGACCAGCACCGGCCAGAAGCTCAAGCCGCTCGACATGATCAGCGCGCCGATACCGACCAGCGCCGCCCAGGCCGGAACCAGCAGCGAGATGAAGGCGAGCGATTCCGCGAAGGCGAGCGTAAACACGATCGGCGCGGCCCACGCCTGATGATCCCGCACGAAGTCGATGATCTGCGTCGCGTAAGCTTCGATGTCCATGGGGTTCTGTCTATCCCGGCGCCGCGCGCCGCGCCAGCGACCGGTGTCAGGCCCTGTCGGCGAGGATCAATCCGGCAGTTCGGGCTCTGACTTCGGAAACAGGTGATTGATCGCGACCAGCGCCACGATCAGCAGCGGCACCGCAAGGAAAGCGCCAACCGGGCCCCACAGCCAGGTCCAGAAGATCAAGGCCAGAAACACCGTCAGCGGGTTGAGCGTCAGCCGCTTGCCCATGATCGCCGGGGTGATGAAGTGACCTTCCAGTGTCGTGAAGGCGAGAAACAGCGCCGGCGCGATGACCGCATGGGTGAGCGTGTCGAACGTCACCAGCCCGACCAGCAGCAGCACCAGTTCCATCATCAGCGCGCCGATATACGGAATGAAGTTCAGCAGGAACGCCAGCACGCCCCACGCCAGCGGATTGGGCAGGCCCACGCCCCACGCCACCGCGAAGGCAGCGATGCCGACGACGGCGTTGATGACCGCGACCACGCTCAGATAGGTCGTCAGATTGTATTCGACGTCGTTGAAGATCTTGAGCATGCGCAGCCGCGCCTCGCGCTGCGCAAAGAAGAAGATCATCACATGGCGCAACCGCGCGCGGCCGAGGAGGAAGAAGAACAACGTGCCGAAGAAGATGAACACCTGTCCCACCGCCGGCGTGACGAAGATCAAAGTTGGTTGAAGGATGCTGGCGAGGTCGATCGCCAGACCCTTGTTGTCGCTCTGCGGCAGCACCGCATCGCGCAGGCTTTTCAGCGAGGCGATCATGTGATCGAAGACATGCAGTTTGTCCTTGATGCTGGTCGCGATCTCCGGTCCCTTGCCGATCCACTCCACCGCCGGTGTCGTCAACAGCGCGACGATCGCGTAGCAGAACGCGATCACGCCGAGCCACAGCACGATGGCACCCACCACCGTGGGAACGCCAATGCGCCGAAACCACGACGAGATCGGCCCGAGCATCAGCCCGATGACGAAAGCGGACACCGTCGGCAGCAACACCGGCCGCGCCAGATACAGCGCGACGATGAAGGCGATGAAGAACATGCCGATGGTGGAAATCTGCGCCAGCGTGCGCCACACGGTCGAGACGTTCTTGACCGGATCGGGACTGTCGAGACTCAACTCGTGGCCGAGTCGCAGCATGCGGGTTTTCACCGTCCTGCGCTCCTTGGCGGTTTCGGACGTCACCTCGGTGCGCACGGATGTCAGCTCAGGCACGGCTCCCCCCTGCGGAAACGGCTTCGCGCGGCCGGCCGGCGCGAGTTCCATCCCGTTTCCAATGGCGGTCAACGGCCCAATCGGGATTTGGTTGCGTCGCAGGCGGTTCGCCGGGTTAAACGAGTTTTTGGCATAGTTTCGCCAGACTGATTCGCTTCAAACCCTGCTGTTCAGACATCGCATGGCCAAATCCGCTACCAAATCCCGCAATTCCAGCCGCTCCGGCGCGCAATCGGACCTGTTCGGCGAGGCACCCGCCAAAGCCGCCCCCAAGGCCGCGCCAGCGAAGTCCGCTTCGAAGGCCGCGCCGAAAGCGGCGGCCAAGCCCGCGAAGACACGCGGCAGCCGCGGCTCCGACAGCGGCTATACGGCCAAGCACATCGAGGTGCTGGAGGGGCTCGAGCCGGTGCGCCGCCGCCCCGGCATGTATATCGGCGGCACCGACGAGAAGGCGCTGCATCATCTGTTCGCGGAAGTGATCGACAACGCCATGGACGAGGCGCTGGCCGGCCACGCCACCTGGATCGAGGTCGAACTGGAAGCCAGCGGCTTTATCAGCGTCAACGACAACGGCCGCGGCATCCCGATCGACCCGCATCCGAAATTCAAGAACAAGTCCGCGCTCGAAGTCATCATGACGACGCTGCATGCGGGCGGCAAATTCGACTCCGAGGTCTACGAGACCTCCGGCGGCCTGCACGGCGTCGGCGTGTCGGTCGCCAACGCCCTCTCCGATCGTCTCGAGGTCGAGGTCGCGCGCGACCAGACGCTGTACAAAATGGCATTCGAGCGCGGCAAGCCGAAGGGCAAGCTGGAGAAGGTCGGCCGCGCGCCGAACCGGCGCGGCACCAAGGTGCGCTTTCATCCCGACGCGGATATTTTCGGCGAGGACGCGGCGTTCAAGCCGGAACGCATCTTCCGCATGACGCGGTCGAAGGCGTATCTGTTCGGCGGCGTCGAAATCCGCTGGCATTGCGATCCCGAACTGCTCAAGGGATCGGATATCCCCGAGCGCGAGACGTTCCACTTCCCGGCCGGACTGAAAGACTATCTCGCAGTCAATCTCGAAGGCGCGACACTCGTGCACCCCGACATCTTCCACGGCAAGACCGGGCGCAACGGCTCGCACGGCGCGGTGGAATGGGCGGTGGCCTGGACCGCCGATCAGGACGGCTTCCTGAACTCCTACACCAACACGATCCCGACGCCGGACGGCGGCACGCACGAATCCGGTCTGCGCACCGCCTTGCTGCGCGGCCTCAAGGATCACGCCGGCCGCGTCAATCAGGACAAGCGCGCCTCGAGCATCACCAGCGAAGACGTGATGACCGGCGCCGGCTGCATGCTCTCGGTGTTCATCCGCGAGCCAGAATTCCAGGGTCAGACCAAGGATCGTCTCGCCACCGCCGAGGCGCAGCGCATCGTCGAGAACGCGATCAAGGATCCGTTCGACCACTGGCTCGCCGGCAATCCTGCGCAGGCGAACAAGCTGCTCGACTTCGTGATCGAGCGCGCCGACGAACGCATCCGCCGCCGGCAGGAAAAGGAAATCTCGCGCAAGACCGCGGTGCGCAAGCTGCGGCTGCCCGGCAAGCTCGCCGATTGCAGCAACTCCGCCGCCGACGGCTCGGAAATCTTCATCGTCGAAGGCGACAGCGCCGGCGGCAGCGCCAAGCAGGCGCGCGATCGCCGCTCGCAGGCGGTGCTGCCGTTGCGCGGCAAGATCCTCAACGTCGCCTCCGCCGGCAAGGACAAGCTGGCGCAGAACACGCAGCTCGCCGATCTCGCGCAGGCGCTCGGCTGCGGCACCGGCTCACACTACAGCGACGATGCGCTACGCTACGAGAAGGTCATCGTGATGACCGACGCCGACGTCGACGGCGCGCACATCGCCTCGCTGCTGATCACTTACTTCTACAATCAGATGCCGAAGCTGATCGACAACGGGCACCTCTATCTCGCGGTGCCGCCGCTCTATCGGCTGTCGCACGGCGCCAAGACCTTCTATGCCCGCGACGACAAGCACAAGGACGAACTCCTGAAGAAGGAGTTTCACGCCAACGCCAATGTCGAGATCGGCCGCTTCAAGGGCCTGGGCGAGATGATGCCGGCGCAGCTCAAGGAAACCACCATGGACCCCCGCAAGCGCATCCTGCTGCGCGTGCATGTGGCCGAGGACGACCGCAAGCCGACCGACAAGTCGGTGGCGCGGCTGATGGGCACCAAGGCGGAAGCGCGCTTCGAGTTCATCCAGGAACGCGCCGAGTTCGCGTCCGAGGAATTGCTCGACGTTTAGCGGACCATACTCCGCTCTCTCCGTTCGTCCCCGCGAACGCGGGGCCCCACGCTTGGCCACATCATGCCGTTGCAACGTGTGGATTCCCGCTTTCGCGGGAATGACCGGAGGAGAGAGCGTGCCCTCAGTTTGAGGCGAACATAGTCTACCGCTCGAACTTCAACTTCGCCGCCTGCACGATGCCCTTGTAGGTCTCGATATCGGCGTCGATCAGCTTGCGGAATTCCGCGCCGGTGCCGCCGCCGGGATCGACCGCCATGGTCTTGAGCTTGGCGCGCACGCCCTCGTCGGCCATCGCCTTGCGCAGCGCCGCCTCGAGCTTGGCGACGATCGGCGCCGGCGTGCTGGCCGGTGCGAAGAAGCCACTCCACAGCCGCGAATTCACTTCCGGATAGCCCGCCTCCTTCATCGACGGCACGTCCGGCAGTTCGCCGGAACGGTCGGAGCCGGTCACGGCGAGCGCGCGCACCTTGCCGCCCTTGACCATCGGCACCGCCGGCGGTCCATCGGAAATCGTCAGCAGCGTCTGTCCCGCCGCGACACTGAGCACGGATTCATTGCTGCTCTTGTACGGGATCGCCTGCCCCGGCATGCCGGTCTTGAGCTTCAGCAGTTCCGTGGCGATGGTGAAGGCCGGCGACGAGGTGGCGTAATTGGCCTTGTCGGGATTGGCCTTGGCCCACGCGACCAGTTCGGACACCGACTTCGCCGGATGCTCGGCGCTCACCGTCATGATCAGCGGGAACGACGCGATCATGGTCAATGGCACGAAGCTCTTGGTCGGGTGGTAGCCGAGCGTCGGATAGATCGCCGAGGCGATCGACATCGAGCCGCTGGCGCCGACCATCAGCGTGTAGCCGTCGCCCGGCTGCTGCGCGACATATTCCGAGGCGATACGACCGCCGGCACCGGGCTTGTTCTCGATCACGACCGTCTGGCCGATCAGCTCACCGAACCGTTGCCCGACCACGCGCGCGAAGATGTCGTTGCCACCGCCGGCGGCGAAGCCGACGATCACCCGGATCACCTTGTTCGGAAATGCGTCATCCGCCTGCGCCGGCCGGCAAGTCACCCCATTTGCCGATACGATCGCCACTCCCGCGATCAGGGTTGCCGTGACCAACGCCTTGAAGCGCCCGCCCATCCTAGCCTCCCTCGTTTGCTCCTCTGACGGGAGCTGACTGCAAGCCTAACGTGCCGCCCGGCGCACGCAATGGCCGGGGCCTGCCCACCGCATTTATTTCTGTGGCGTGATCTTGCGCACGATCGGCCACCACAGCGCCTGCTCGGCCTTCATGAAGGCGCGGGTCTCGGCCGGCGACATCGCGTGCGGATAGGTACCGATCCCCTGGAATTTGCGGATGACTTCGGGCTGCGCCAGCACGACGCGCAAATCTGCATTCACTTTCTGGACAATGGCATCCGGCGTTCCGGTCGGCGCCATCAAGGCGAGCCAGCCTTTCGATTCAAAACCGGGGATGGTTTCGTTGATCGCCGGCAGGTCCGGCCGGTCGGCCAGACGTTTGGGCGCGGCAATGCCGAGCGCCTTCAGCGAGCCGCCCTGGATAGCGCCGCCGATGCCGGCGATACCCTCAAACATGATCGGGATGCGGCCAGTGGACACATCATTGATCGACGACGCCGCGCCGGCGGCATGCACGAACGTCATCTTCAAGCCGGTGCGCTCGCGGAACAGTTCGCCGGTGAGATGCGATTGCCCGCCCCGGTTCGACGCGGCGAACAACATGCCATCCGGCGTCTTGCGGATCAGCTCGATCAGTTCGGCCACCGACTTGACCGGCAGCGACGGCGTCACCGCGAGCGCGATCGGCTGTTCGCCCACCAGACTGATGGGCTGGAAATCGCGGTCGAGGTCGAACGGCAGCTTCTCCTGTGTGATGGGCAGGACCGTATAGGTCGAGGCTTGCGCCATGTAGAGCGTGTAGCCGTCGCGATCGACCTGCGTCGCCGCCTGCGCCGCGATCAGCCCGCCCGCGCCGGGGCGGTTGACGATCAGCACCTGCTGCTTCCAGAGCTGTGTCAGCGCATCGGCGACGATCCGCGCGGCCACGTCCGGGCTGTTGCCCGCCGCCGCCGCAATGATGATGCTCACCGCCTTCGCCGGATAGGCGGTCTGCTGCGCCTGCGCGGTCGCGCACCCCGCCGCCAGCGCCAAACCCAGGATAGCCGACCGCACGCCGGCCCACCGCCGCTTCGCCATGACGTTACTCCCCGGATTGTCTTGTTCTGAATCTTGCCGGTTAGCAGAGCGTATCGGTTCGGTGTATTCAAGCGGCTTCGCAAAAGGACCATGCCGGGAATGCGCCAATGACCCACGATGCGATCAAGCAGACCATGATGCTCGCCGGCCGCGTTCTGGTCGCGGAACATCAGGACGACATGACCCGCGGTCACATCTCGGTCCGGCTGCCCGACAACCCGTCCCTGCTCCTGATGAAGCCGCACAGCGTCGGCCTCGACGAGATCACCCTCGACAACATCCTCACCATCAACCTCGACGGCGAGGTGGTCGCGGGCGCCGCGCGCCGCCACAGCGAAGTGTTCATCCACACGGAGATCTACAAGGCGCGGCCCGACGTGCAGTGCGTGCTGCATACGCATCCGCCGCACGCGATCGCGCTGTCGGCGACAGGGCGGCCGCTGCGCGCCTACAGCCAGCCCGGCGCGCTGTTCCGCGATGCCATCGGCACGTTTCAGGAGTCGATGACGCTGGTGCGCTCCACCGCCATGGGCGCCGGCGTCGCCAGGGCGCTCGGCCCGCACCGGGCCGTGCTGATGAAAAACCACGGCGTCGCCATCGCCACCGCGAGCATCGCCGAAACGGTGGTGAGCGCGGTGATGCTGGAAACGGCCGCGCGCATCCAGATGCTGGTCGAGGCGACGCCGGAGCGCGGCACCGAATTTCCCACCGCGGATATCGCGGCCTTGCGCGACCAGTTGTCGAAGCCGGACCAGTTCGTGGTCAACTTCGACTATCTGGTGCGACGCCTCACGCCGAACCGAAACTCTTAGTTTTATTTTGACGCAATTCCGGACGGAAAACCGCTGCACGTTTTTCCTGGAATTGCGTCAGTCGATCGGCAATCCCGCATAGTTCTCGGCGAGCGTCATCGCCGCCGCGCGCGACGTCGCCACATAGTCAAGTTCGGCGACCTGCCGGCGACGATCGAACGCATTTTCATGCGGGAAGTGGTGTAGCAGCGAGGTCATCCACCACGAGAACCGTTGCGCTTTCCACACGCGCGGCAACACCTCCGCCGAATAACCGTCGAGACGATCGTGCTGGCCGGTCTTATAGAAATGCGCGAGCGCGCGAGAGAGCTTCAACACGTCCGCGAGCGCGAGGTTCATGCCCTTGGCGCCCGTCGGCGGCACGATATGCGCGCTGTCGCCGGCGAGGAACAGCCGGCCGTACTGCATCGGCTCGGTCACGAAGCTGCGCATCGGCGTCACGCCCTTCTGTAGGATCGGGCCGGTCGGCAGCGGGCATACGCCGCCGAGCCGCAGCCGCAGTTCCTCCCAGATCGCCTCGTCCGTCCAGTTGCCGGCGTCCTCGTCCGGCGCACACTGGAAATACAGCCGCGACACCGTCGGCGAACGCTGTGTGTACAGCGCGAAACCGCGATCGTGATACGAATAGATCAGTTCCTCATCGACATTCGCGGATTCCGACAAGATGCCGAGCCAGCCGAACGGATATTCGCGGTCGTAGAAGGTGAGCTTGCCGTCCGGCACGCTCGGCCGGCAGATGCCGTGGAAGCCGTCGCAACCACCGATGAAGTCGCATTCGATCTGCTGCGCCTTGCCGTCGTGCGTGAAGTGGATCTTCGGCAGCTTGGTGTCGAGATCGGAAACGCGGGTGCCGGACACCTCGAACAAAATCGGCACGCCGTGGCGGAGCAAATCGTCGATCAGATCCTTCACCACTTCCTGCTGACCGTAGATCGTCGTCCCTTTGCCGACCAATTCGGTGAATTTGATTTCGTGCAGCACGCCATCGAACTGCAGCTTGATGCCTTTGTGGAACAGCCCTTCGGCTTTCAGGCGCTCGCCGACGCCGGTCTCGATCAGCATGTCGCGCGCCCACTGCTCGATCAGGCCGGCGCGAACCCGCGCCTCGCAGTATTCGCGGCTGCGGTTCTCGACGATGATGCTCTCAATCCCGGCGCGGCGCAGCAGATGCGCCAGCATCAGACCCGCCGGCCCCGCCCCGATAATTCCCACCTGTGTGCGCACTGATATCCTCCCCGCGCCTTTTCCATGTTCTTAGCGGGCGGTTTGACGCCTGCAAAGTGAACGATGGACTATCAGAACGGCCAGCCGTAGCGCGGCACCGCATCGCGGTATGCCACATAGGCCGGGCCGAATTTTGCGGCGAGATAACGCTCCTCGCGCAGCACCACCCCGTAGTGGAGGACGAATGCCGAGCCGATCGCGAGCACCAGCATCCAGTCCGACGCGACAGCGATGCTTAAACCGGCGAGAACCAGCAGGCCGCCCACATACATCGGATTGCGCAGCCAGCGGAAAATGCCGCCGGCGACCAGCGCCCGGCTCGGTTTCCATGGCTCCGGATTGGTCCGGGCGGCGCGGAAGGCTCCGAGCGCGGAAATCGCCAGCGCCAGTCCGGCCAGCAACAGCAGCGCGCCGATCACCAGCCGGTCCTCGAGGCTCAACAGCACGGTCAGGAGATAGGCCGGCAGCAGCCAGTCGAGTAGCAGGCCGCCGACAATCACGGCGAGGCCGATCAGCGGCGGTGGGGCGATCACGCCCGGATTGTCGTGTGCGGTCATCCCGGCATTGTGCCTGCCCGGCCTCTCCTGACTACCCCGAAAGCCGGGAAATGCGGGCCAGCAATGCTGAAACGTTAAGCAAGGAAGGCACTTGCTGCAGTGCGGAACATTGACTTTCGCGGGGTTGGCCCTATGTTCCGGCAAACGGTTCGACTGTTCTTGAAGATTCGACCGCGACCCCCCTGCGCGCCTTTTCAACCGTTTCATTTAGTCGCGCGCACGCCGTGGTCCCAGAGGTTGCATGTCCTTCTCCCATCTCGGCCTGTCCGACAAGGTTCTCTCGGCCATTGAGGCCGCCGGCTACAAATCCCCGACCCCCATCCAGGATCAGGCGATCCCCCACGTTCTCGCGCGGCGCGACGTGCTCGGCATCGCCCAGACCGGCACCGGCAAGACCGCCGCGTTCGTGCTGCCGATGCTCACGCTCTTGGAAAAGGGCCGTGCCCGCGCGCGCATGCCGCGCACGCTGATCCTCGAACCGACGCGCGAACTCGCCGCGCAGGTCGCCGAGCAGTTCGAGAAATACGGCAAGAACCACAAGCTCAACGTCGCGCTGATCATCGGCGGCGTGTCGTTCGGCGATCAGGATGCCAAGCTGATGCGCGGCGTCGATGTGTTGATCGCGACGCCGGGCCGCCTGCTCGATCACTCCGAGCGCGGCAAGCTGCTGCTCAACGGCGTCGAGCTTCTGGTGATCGACGAAGCCGACCGTATGCTCGACATGGGTTTCATTCCCGACATCGAGCGCATCGGCAAGCTGGTGCCGTTCACGCGCCAGACGCTGTTCTTCACCGCGACGATGCCCTCGGAAATCCAGCGCATTGCCGACACATTCCTGCACAATCCGGTCCGCGTCGAAGTCTCGCGCCCGGCGACGGCTGCCACCACGATCACGCAGCAACTCGTCGCCGCGGGCCGCGAATCCTACGAAAAGCGCGAGATCCTGCGCGGCCTGATCCGCGGCGCGGAGAACCTCAAGAACGCGATCATCTTCTGCAACCGCAAGAGCGAAGTCGCGCAGTTGCACCGCTCACTGGTCAAGCACGGCTTCAGCGCCGTCGCGCTGCACGGCGACATGGACCAGACCGCGCGCATGAGCGCGCTCGACGCGTTCCGCAAGGGCGACGCGCAACTGCTGATCGCCTCCGACGTTGCCGCGCGCGGCCTCGACATTCCCGACGTCAGCCATGTGTTCAACTTTGACGTGCCGCACCATCCAGACGACTACGTGCACCGGATCGGCCGCACCGGCCGCGCCGGCCGTTCCGGCACCGCCATCACCATCGTCGCGCCGATCGACAGCAAGTCGCTCGATGCGATCGAGAAGCTGACCGGGCAGAAGATCGCCTGGGCGAGCGAGCCGGTCCGGGCCGGAGAAGACGACGCTGCCGATACCGGCGGACGCGGTGGCAATCGCCGCCGGGGCGGACGCGGTGGCCGGAGCCGCGAGGGCCGGGACGGCAGCAATCGCCGCCCCCGCCGCGAGCCCGCCGCAGCGCAGGCCACACCTCATGACGACGCCAGGATCGAAGAGAAGACTGAGACCAGGGCAGAGCCCAAATCGCAGTCCAAGCCGCCCAGGAACCAGCCGTCACCGCGCGCTCAAAAGGGCAATGACGAGCCGGCGGATATGTCGCATATGCCAGCCTTCCTGCTCCGGCCCATTCCCGCCCGAGCGCCCTGACACCGCCCCGTAATGGTTCATAACCGGCGACAGATATAACCTGTCGCCGGGTTCAGATTTAACCTCCCGTCAACGGCTGTGGAATAGCCTCCTCCGCGGGGAGTACCTGGTTTCACTGGGTTTTCGGGGGAGTCTTGCGCTCGTGTACCGGGTGCGGGTGATTGTCTGATGGCCGACCGGTCCAACGAGCACGAACAGACGCTGCCGTTTGCCGAGATTGCGCTCGGGCAGATCAAGGCCCTGCGGCACGCGGCGACGCCGCGCAACTACGAAGTCTGGTACATCTACGCGACCGGCTACAATCCGAGCCTCAACCAGCGCATCAACGAGACGCTGAAGGAGCAAGGCACGATCTCCTCGGCCGAGCTCGACCAGATCTATGACACCTATATTTCCTCGACCCGCCTCACCGACCGGATCGACGCCGTCGGCAGCAAGGTGATGGACGAGATCGATCAGGTCATGGCCATGGTCGACGCCGCGGTCGGCACCGCGTCGAGCTACAGCGAGAGCCTCGCCGATGCCAGCGAGCGGCTCGGCCAGTCCAAGGACCGCGACAGCCTGCGCGCCATCGTCGAAAGCCTGGTGCAGAGCGCCCGCGAGATGGAAGCCTCCAACCTCAAGCTGGAGGAGCGGCTCAACGCCTCGAAGCAGGAAATCAACGAGCTGCAGTCGAATCTGGAAACGGTCCGCACCGAAAGCCTGACCGATCCGCTGACCCAGCTTGCCAACCGCAAGCTGTTCGACACCACGCTCGAGCGCGCGATCCGCGAGGCGCAGACCAAGAACGAGCCGTTGTCGCTGATGATGGCGGACATCGACCATTTCAAGTCGTTCAACGACAATTACGGCCACCTCACCGGCGACCAGGTGCTGCGCCTCGTCGCCATGGCGATGAAACAGAACGTCAAGGGCCAGGACACCGCGGCCCGCTACGGCGGCGAGGAGTTCGCCGTGATCTTACCAAATACGGTGCTGCGCTCCGCGCTCACGGTCGGCGACCATATCCGCCGCGCCGTGATGACCAAGGAATTGATGAAGCGCTCGACCGGCGAGCATCTTGGCCGGGTCACGGTTTCGATCGGCATCGCCACGCTGCACAAGAACGACACGATGCAGTCGTTGATCGAACGGACCGATGCCTGCCTCTACGCGGCCAAGCGTCATGGCCGCAATCGCGTGATCTGCGAAACCGATCCGGAAGTGTCCGGCACCCAGCCGGCATCGCAGCAGGTCGCCTGACGGCCCTGCCCCCGACTAATTTCAGGACGACGCCATCGCCTCCGGCTTGGCCGGCGTGAGCTGAACCGATTCCCCGCAGCCGCAGGCCGAGGTCTGGTTCGGATTGTTGAAGACGAACTGCGCCGACAGCTTGTCGACCTTGTAGTCCATCTCGGTGCCGAGCAGGAACAGGATCGCCTTCGGGTCGACCAGGATCTTGACGCCCTTGTCCTCCACCACCTCGTCGGTCGGGTTGACCGCGGTGGCGTATTCCATCGTGTATTCCATGCCCGCGCAGCCGCCGTTCTTGACGCCGACGCGCACGCCCTCGACCGGCTCGGTCGCCCGCGCCATCACGTCCTTGATGCGCGCGGCGGCGGCATCAGTCAGACGCATCACCTGCGGGCGGGGCCGCGCTGTGGCCATGGCTTGGTCTCCCTCGCTGTTTCGAATGATAACAGCTTGAAACGAAAGGCTTCCCGTTCAACCCAATGTGGGCGTGGACAAGCGATTCCGCAACTCACCACCTGTTGAGCGCGTCACCACATATTCAGCATGTCGCGCGCTTCGTCCGACATCCGGCTCGGATCCCACGGCGGATCCCAGACGACCTTGACGCCAACCTTGCCGACGCCGGCGACGCTCGCCACCGCATTCTCCACCATCACCGGCAGATCCTGCGCGGCGGGGCAGTTCGGCGTCGTCAGCGTCATGTCGATGTTCACGGCGCGGTCGTCGGCGATGTCGATCTTGTAGATCAGCCCAAGCTCGTAGATGTCGGCCGGGATTTCCGGGTCGTAGACGGTCTTCAGCGCGGTGACGACATCGTCGGTCATGCGCGTAAGTTCCGGCTCCGGCAGTGCCGATGCAGTTGCCGGGGCGGCGCTGTCGGCGGCTTTGTCGTCTACCGGCGGCGCGACGATCTGATCCGGAGGTGTGTTATCGGTCATGTCTCAGTCCTGCGCACACACATTCACACTGGTCTTGTTCAAAACGGTCAGCCGAAGAAATCCTGCGCCTTGCGCAGCGACGCGGCGAGCGCGTCGACCTCGGCCATGGTGTTGTACATGGCGAATGAGGCACGGCAAGTGGCCGTCAAGCCGAACCGGTTGAGCAGCGGCATGGTACAATGGGTTCCGGCCCGGACCGCGACGCCGGAACGATCGATCACCGTCGCCACGTCATGCGGATGCGCGCCCTTCATCTCGAACGAGACAATGGCACCCTTGTCGCGCGCCTCGCCGACGATCCGCAGCGAATTGATCTCGCGCAGCCGCTCGTGCGCATAGCGCACCAGCGCGTCCTCATGGGCACGAATGCGCCCCTTGCCGACCGAAGTCATGTAGTCGATGGCGGCGCCGAGACCAATCGCCTGCACGATCGGCGGCGTGCCGGCCTCGAAGCGGTGCGGCGGCTCGCCATAGGTCACGCGGTCCTCATAGACCTCGTGGATCATCTCGCCGCCACCGTTGAACGGCGGCATCGCCGCGAGCAGATCGTAACGGCCCCACAAGACGCCGATGCCGGTCGGGCCGTAGACCTTGTGACCGGTGAACACGTAGAAATCGCAGCCGATGTCCTGCACGTCGACATCGAGATGCACCGCCGCCTGGCTGCCGTCGACCAATACCGGAATGCCGCGTGCATGCGCGATGCGAACCACGTCCTTGACCGGGACGATGGTGCCGAGCGCGTTCGACATCTGCGTGATCGCCACCATCTTGGTGCGCGGCGTCAGAAGCTTCTCGAACTCGTCGAGCAGGAAATTGCCGTCGTCATCGACCGGCGCCCACTTGATGACGGCGCCCTGCCGCTCGCGCAGGAAATGCCACGGCACGATGTTGGAGTGGTGCTCCATGATCGACAGCACCACCTCGTCGCCCTGCTTCAGCCGCTCGCGGCCGAAGGTCGCCGCGACGAGGTTGAGCGCCTCGGTGGCGTTGCGGGTGAAGATGATCTCTTCCTTGCGCGGCGCGTTGAGGAAGGCGCGCACGGTCTCGCGCGCCGCCTCGTAGGCCTCCGTCGCCTCGTTGGCGAGGAAGTGCAGCCCGCGATGCACGTTGGCGTATTCGCTCGTATACGCTTTCTGGATGCGGTCGAGCACCGACTGCGGCTTCTGCGCCGAGGCGGCATTGTCGAGATAGACAAGCGGTTTGCCGTAGACCTGCATCGCCAGCGCCGGAAAATCCGCGCGGATGCGCTCGACGTCATAGCTGCCGTTGCCGACTGCCGGGTGCATCAGGCGCTCCTCGCCTGCAGCCAGCCATCGGCGGCGGCCAGCAGACTGTCGCGCAGCCCTTCATGCGCGACCCGCTCGACCACCTCGCCGACAAACGCCGTGACCATCAGCGCCTCCGCCTCCTTCGGCGGAATGCCGCGCGCCTTGAGATAGAACAGCAAGTCCTCGTCGAGCGCGCCGGCGGTCGCGCCGTGTCCGCACTGCACGTCGTCGGCGAAAATCTCCAGCTCCGGCTTGGCGTCGGCTTCGGCGTTCTCGGACAACAGCAGCGCATGCGTCGCCATGCGCGCATCGGTCTTCTGCGCCTCGGCCTGCACGGTGATGCGGCCCTGGAACACGCCACGGCTCTCGCCGTCGAGCACGGACTTGTACAGTTCGCGGCTCTCGCAGCCCGGCCGCACATGCTCGACCACCAGCGTGGTGTCGACGTGCTGATGGCCCTGCAGCAGATTGGCGCCGCTGAAATGGCACACGGCGTTTTCCCCGGCGAGCCGCGCGAAGATCTGGTTACGCGTCACCGAGCCGCCGGTCGCGCCGGCGAAATCGTTGAACTTCGCACGCGCGCCGATCGAGACGATCAGGGTCGCGACCTGCAGCGCACCCTTGCGGTTCGCCGCGATCTTGAGGTGATCGACCTCGGCATCGTCGCCGACGATCAATTCCATCACCGCGTTGATCTGGTCGTCCGCCGCACCCTCGTGGGTTTCCACCAGCGTCAGCTTGGCCTTCGGTTCGACCACGACCAGTGAGCGAGTGAACACCGACACCGGCCGCTCGCCGGAATGCGCGAACACGATCATCACCGGACGCGCCACCGTGGCGCCGGCGGCGACCTTGATGACAATGCCGTCGCCCATCAGCGCCGTGTTGAGCGCCACCGCCGGATCGTCGATGTCGAGCACCTGGCCGACATGCCGCGCGACCAGTGCATCGCCGGACGCAAGCGCCTGAGCCATCGGCATGATGCTCAGACCGGCCTCCGCCGACAGGTCGGACAGTTCCGGCACGAATGCACCGTCAACGAACACCAGCCGGCGTGCCTCGACCGAGGCGAAGATCGCGCCGCCCTGTTTCGCCCGCGCCTTGGCCTCCGCGCCGGGAGGCGCAGCCAGCGGCTTCGCGTCGCGCATCAGCGCGCGCAGATCGGTATATTTCCACGCCTCGACACGGCGATGCGGCAGACCCTGTGCCTCGAACCGGCGGAACGCCTGTTCACGCGCGGCCGGCAGTCCCGGCAACAACGCCTTGGCCGCCGCGTAGGTGTCCGCCAGCGCGGCCTCCGCTGCCGTCTTCACCGCCCGGATCGGTCGCACGGTCGCGGTCATCACGCCGCCTCACCCTGAAACTCGGCGTAGCCCTTGGCTTCGAGTTCGTGCGCCAGTTCCTTGCCGCCAGTCTTCACCACGCGGCCCTTCCACAACACATGCACCACGTCCGGCACGATGTAGTCGAGCAGCCGCTGATAGTGGGTGATGACGATCATGCCGCGATCCGGCGCACGCAGCCGGTTGACGCCGTCGGAGACGATCTTCAGCGCGTCGATGTCGAGGCCGGAATCGGTCTCGTCGAGAATGGCGAGCTTCGGCTCCAGCATCGCCATCTGCAAAATCTCGTTGCGCTTCTTCTCGCCGCCGGAAAAGCCGACATTGACGCCACGGCGCAGCATCTCCTGGCTGATGCCGAGTTGCGCCGCCGCCTCGCGCACGCGCTTCAAAAACTCCGGCGTCGTCAACTCGCTCTCGCCGCGCGCCTTGCGCTGCGCGTTGAGCGCCGTGCGCAGGAACGTCATGGTGGCAACGCCCGGCACTTCCATCGGATACTGGAACGCCAGGAACACGCCCTTGGCGGCCCGCACGTCGGGATCGAGGCCGAGCAGGTTTTCGCCGTTGAGCAGAATCTCGCCCTGCGTCACCTCGTAACCGGGCCGGCCGGCGAGCACGTAGGACAGCGTCGATTTGCCCGAGCCGTTCGGCCCCATGATCGCGGCGACCTGCCCGCGCTCGACCGTCAGGTTGAGCCCGTTGAGGATCTGCTTGCCATCGACGACGGCGTGGAGGTTCTTGATTTCCAATAAAGACATTAGGCTTGTCCGACTTCTTGTTCCATATTCGCCAATCGATCAAATAACCGATCGACATTCCAAACAGGAGGTTGCGTAATCCGAACCAAACTTCCCCCAGAGGTGTTTTTATTTTCGGTTGTCTGGAACTGGTTATTTCCAACAATCTTGATCGTTAGAATTGGCGGACGCCCATTATTCACTTCGATATGTCCACTAACTTCGTGGGCCAGAAGGCGCGGAAATAATTTCCTCAACGTTTGAACAAATTCACCGCTGCTTGAAGACTCCAAGAGCTGGGCTTTAGCCTTATCAACCAAGCCGCTCACCCGACCGATCCTTCCAGCGAGATCGAGATCAGTTTCTGCGCCTCGACGGCGAATTCCATCGGCAGTTGCTGCAGCACGTCCTTGACGAAGCCGTTGACGACGAGCGCCACCGCCTCCTCCGCGTCCATGCCGCGCTGACGGCAGTAGAACAGCATGTCGTCGGAAATCTTCGACGTGGTCGCCTCGTGCTCGAACACTGCCGACGAATTCTTCGCCTCGATATACGGCACCGTATGCGCGCCGCACTTGTTGCCGATCAACAGCGAGTCGCAGTTGGTGAAATTGCGCGCGCCGCTCGCCTTGCGGTGCGCGCTGACGAGGCCGCGATAGGTGTTCTGCGAGCGCGCGGCGGCGATGCCCTTGGAGATGATCCGGCTCGACGTGTTCTTGCCGAGGTGGATCATCTTGGTGCCGCTGTCGACCTGCTGGCGGCCATTGGAGATCGCGATCGAGTAGAACTCGCCCTGCGAGTGATCGCCGCGCAGGATGCAGCTCGGATATTTCCAGGTGATCGCCGAACCGGTCTCCACCTGCGTCCACGAAATCTTCGCCCGGTCGCCACGGCAGTCGCCGCGCTTGGTGACGAAGTTGTAGATGCCGCCCTTGCCCTCGCTGTCGCCCGGATACCAGTTCTGGACGGTCGAATATTTGATCTCGGCATCGTCGAGCGCGATCAGCTCGACCACGGCGGCGTGAAGCTGGTTCTCGTCGCGCTGCGGCGCAGTGCAGCCTTCGAGGTAGCTCACATAGGAGCCCTTGTCGGCGATGATCAGCGTGCGCTCGAACTGCCCGGTATTCTTCTCGTTGATGCGGAAATAAGTCGACAGCTCCATCGGGCAGCGTACGCCCGGCGGCACATAAACGAACGAGCCATCGGAGAACACCGCCGAGTTCAGCGTCGCGAAGTAGTTGTCGGTCACCGGCACCACGGTGCCGAGATATTTACGCACCAGTTCCGGGTGCTCCTGCAGCGCCTTGGAGATCGGCATGAAGATCACGCCGGCCTTTTTCAATTCTTCCTGGAAGGTGGTCGCCACCGACACCGAATCGAACACCGCATCGACCGCGACCCGCGCGCGGGTGCCGTCGCCGCGCTCGACGCCGGCGAGGATTTCCTGCTCGCGCAGCGGAATGCCGAGCTTCTTGTAGGTTTCGAGAATCTCCGGATCGACCTCGTCCAGCGACTTCGGCCCCGCCTTCTTCTTCGGCGCGGCGTAGTAATAGAGATCCTGATAATCGATCTTCGGATAATCGACGCGCGCCCAGGTCGGCTCGCGCATGGTCAGCCAGCGGCGATAGGCTTCGAGCCGCCATTCCAGCATCCAGGCGGGTTCGGATTTCTTCTCCGAAATGAACCGGACGATGTCCTCGGACAGCCCCTTGGGCGCCTTTTCGGATTCGATCTTGGTCTCGAACCCATACTTGTACTGGTCAACGTCGATACGTCGGACCTGATCGACGGTCTCTTGAACGGCCGGCATTCTCGTCTCCGCTCGCGGTTTCAAGGACCGCGGGAATGGATCAGTCGGTTATGGTTGCTCGCGCTATCCGGTCGCGATCACCCCTTGGTTGTGTCAGTTGCTCGTGTCCTAGGCGGCAATGCCTGATTGCCCCCTAAGTAATGATGGAACCACCTTATTCCAAGCGCCAAGCAGGATATCGAGATCGACTTCCGTCGTGGTCCAGCCGAGCGTCAGCCGCACCGCGCCGCGCGCCAGGTCGGGGTCGAGCCCCATGGCGTGGAGCACATGCGAGGATGCGACCTTCCCCGAGGAGCAGGCCGAGCCGGACGACACGGCGAGGCCGGCAAGGTCGAGGGCGATCACCGCCGTCTCACCCTTGAGGCCCGGCACCGCGATCAGCGTGGTGTTGGGTAGCCGCTCCGGCGCCATTTGGCCGACGACCACCGCGCCGGGGGTCTTCGCCAGCAGTTCGGCCTCGAGCCGGTCGCGGCGCGCCCGCATCGATGAAGTGGCTGCGAGCTTCGCCGCTTCGGCGGCTGCCGCGCCGAACCCGGCGATGGCGGCCACACTCTCGGTTCCCGGCCGCCGGCCGCGTTCCTGACCGCCGCCGACCACCAGTGGGTCGAGACCGACGTCCTGACACAGGATCAGCGCGCCGACACCCTGCGGGCCGCCCAGCTTATGCGCCGTGATCGTGTAAACATCCGCACCCAAAGCATTGATATCGATGGCAATTTTTCCGGCTGCCTGGACCGCGTCGACATGCAGAAGGCCGCCATGTTGGTGAACCTTGGCGGCAACCTGAGAAATCGGTTGAACAACGCCGGTCTCGTTGTTGGCCAGCATCACCGACACCAGCGCGCGCGGACCTTGCGCCAAAACCGCATCGAGCGCGTCCAGATCGATCACGCCATCGCCGGTCACCGGCACTTCAACGATCGCGTCTTTCGCGAACCGGCCGCCCGACATTACCGACGGATGCTCGACCGCTGACACCACCAGCCGCTGGAATACCTGGCCCTTCGCCCCGGCGGGCTGGAGAGCCGGGCTCAGTGCTAGCGCATTGGCTTCGGTGCCGCCGCCGGTGAAAACCACCTGCTGCGGGGTCGCCCCGACCAGCGCCGCCACCTGGGCGCGCGCATCGTCGACGATCCGGCGCGCCGCCCGCCCCTCGGTGTGGACCGAGGATGGGTTCACGGCCGGACCGAACACGGCCATCATCGCGTCCCGCGCCTGCGGGCGCAGCGGTGCGGTCGCGTTCCAGTCGGCATAAACCCGTTCGGGCATCGATCTCGTCCTCGTCGCCGGTTCCGGCCCCTGCGCCGGTTTGCCGAAAATGCTTGCTTTTCGACCCCGTGACCGTGGTAGTAACCGGCCCAGAGCGCGGCTGCCACTCCTGCGCCGCCACCCCGAAATTTAGAATAGTTCTAAATAGTTACGTGGGTTAACCGCTGGCGTCAAGCGCCATCCAGCGTCCCTTTTCACCCGAGGCTCGATAGACAGCAATGCCTGAGGTCATCTTCAACGGTCCTGCCGGACGCATCGAAGGCCGGTATCACCCGGCAAAGCAGAAGAACGCGCCGATCGCGCTGATCCTGCATCCGCACCCGCAATTCGGCGGGACGATGAACCACCAGATCATTTATCAGCTCTACTATGCCTTCGTGCACCGCGGTTTCTCGGCGCTGCGCTTCAATTTCCGTGGTGTCGGCCGCAGCCAGGGGTCATTCGACCACGGCACCGGCGAATTGTCCGACAGCGCCGCCGCGCTCGACTGGGCGCAGACCATCACCCCCGAGGCCAAGAGCTGCTGGATCGCCGGCTTCTCGTTCGGCGCCTGGATCGGCATGCAACTCCTGATGCGCCGCCCGGAAGTCGAGGGCTTCATCTCGATCTGCCCGCCGGCGAATCTCTACGACTTCTCGTTCCTCGCGCCCTGCCCGTCCTCGGGCATGATCGTCCATGGCGACAAGGACGCGGTGGCCCCGGCCAAGGACATCAACACGCTGGTCGACAAGCTGAAGACGCAGAAGGGCATCGTCATCGAGCAGAAAGTGATCCCCGGCGCCAACCACTTCTTCGACGGCAAGATCGACGCGCTGATGCAGTCGGTGAACGGCTATCTCGACAAGCGGCTGAACACCCAGCGCAAGCCGGCGGCCTGATTCACAGCATGATCGTGAGACGCTGAATGCGCGGGCTCGTCCCGCGCATTTTTCTTTTGGCACGCTAGGGCTGCGCCACCACGCCGCCAGTCATCGGACGCGGCGCGCCACTAGTCTTTGGGAACGTGATCGGCAGGCCCTTCACCGTGCGCGCCGCAAGGAAGGCGAACGCCTGCGCTTCCAGCGCCTCGCGCGACCAGCCGACCTTGTCGGCCGTTTCCACCGTCGCCGGCGCGAGGCGTTCCGCCAGCATCCGCATCAAGGTCGGATTGAACGAGCCGCCGCCGGCGACAATCCACGAACGCGGCGTCTGCGGCAGGTGTGGAACGATCCGGGCCAATGAAGCGGCGGTGAGCGCCGATAAGGTTGCCGCGCCATTCGCCACCGTGAAATCCGGCAGACCGATATTGGCGAACGCGAAGGCGTTGCGGTCGAGCGATTTCGGGCACGGCGCGCCGAAGAACGGATGCTCCAGCATGCGCGCCACGAACCCTTCATCGACCACGCCGCGCGCGGCCTGATCGCCATCGCGGTCGAGCGGTGCGCCGGTGCGCGCGCGCATGAAATCGTCGATCAGCGCATTGCCTGGCCCGGTGTCACAGGCGACCGGATCGCCACCATCGACGAAGGTAATGTTGGCGACACCGCCGACATTGACCACAACGATCGGATGCGGGCGGTCAAGATCGCGGGCAATCGCCTGATGGAACACCGGCACCAGCGGCGCGCCCTGCCCGCCGGCCATGATGTCGGCCTGGCGGAAATCATAAGCGACCGGGATACCGACCTGCCGCGCGACCGCGTCGCCGCGCCCGATCTGCACCGTCAGCCGCGCCGCCGGCTTGTGCAGCACCGTCTGGCCGTGGAAGCCGACGATATCGACATTGGCGCGGTCGATGCGCTCGGCGGCGAGGAACTGCTGGATGGTCTCCACATGGGCGCGCGTGACGAAGGCTTCCGCCTCGACGAGCACACCGGGACGCGACATGCGGTCGGTCAGCGCCGCGCCTTCCGCCAGCGCCTGCCGCAAGAGCGTCCGCTCGTCCTCGCTATAGGCCCGATAGCCGGTCGGCCCGAACGAGAGCACCCGCTCGCCGTCCGTCTCGATCAGCGCGATATCGACCCCGTCGAGCGAGGTCCCGCTCATCAGGCCGATGGCACGCAACACCGCGCCGCGCGTCTCTGTCATGGGCTTTTCGGGGCTTTCGGGAGGTTCAGCTTGGTTGAATCCGACGCCGGACCTGTTACACCACCGGCCAAACCGGCGACAGGACCATGAGCGCATATAAGTCCGATTTTCTTAACGTTTTGGCCACGCGTGGCTTCATCCACCAGATTTCCGACGCGGCCGGGCTCGACGCCCTCGCGGCGAAGTCGGAGGCGGTGGCCTATGTGGGCTACGACTGCACGGCGGCCTCGCTGCATGTCGGGCACCTGTTGTCGATCATGATGCTGCACTGGCTGCAGGCGACCGGCAACAAGCCGATCGCGCTGATGGGCGGCGGCACCACCCGCGTCGGCGATCCGTCCGGCCGCGACGAGACGCGCAAACTCCTCACCTACGAGCAGATCGACGCCAACAAGGCATCGATCCGCACCACCTTCGACAAGTTCATCACCTTCGGCGCGGGGAAATCCGACGCGGTGATGATCGACAATGCCGAGTGGCTGACCAAGCTCAACTACATCGAGATGCTGCGCGAGGTTGGCCGGCACTTCTCGATCAACCGCATGCTGACGATGGATTCAGTGAAGCTGCGCCTCGAGCGCGAGCAGGAACTGTCGTTCATCGAATTCAACTACATGATCCTGCAATCTTACGACTACGTCGAGCTGGCGCGCCGGTTCGGCTGCAACCTGCAGATGGGCGGCTCGGATCAGTGGGGCAACATCGTCAACGGCATCGATCTCGGCCGCCGCATGGGCACGCATCAGCTCTATGCGCTGACCTGCCCGCTGCTCACAACCGCGTCGGGCGCGAAGATGGGCAAGACCGCTGCCGGCGCGGTCTGGCTCAACGCCGACATGCTGTCGCCTTATGACTACTGGCAGTTCTGGCGCAACACCGAGGACGGCGATGTCGCGCGCTTCCTCAAGCTGTTCACCACCCTGCCGCTCGACGAGATCGAGAAGCTCGCGGCGCTCAAGGGCGCCGAGATCAACGAAGCGAAGAAGGTGCTCGCCAACGAGGCGACCGCGCTGATGCACGGCCGCGCCGCCGCCGATCAGGCCGAAGGAACGGCGCGCAAGACCTTCGAGGAAGGTGCGCTCGCCGACACGTTGCCGACCATCGACATTCCGGCGAACGCGCTCGACCAGGGTTACGGCGTGCTCACTGCCGCGGTGACGGCGGGACTTGTGGCCTCGACCGGCGAAGCGCGCCGGCAAATCAAGTCCGGCGGCCTGCGCGTCAACGATGCTGCCGTCAGCGACGAAAAGCTCGCGCTCACCCGCGCCAACCTGACGCCGGAAGGCGTGATCAAGATTTCGCTCGGCAAGAAGAAGCACGTCCTGCTGAAACCAGTCTGATACCCCGCCGTGGTCGTGCGGATTTGGACCGAGGTGGAGCCCCATGTCCAAGCTCGACGGCGGTCGCGACACTCGCCTCTATCGCATGGGAGTTGCCGTCGCAGTCGCGGCCTCGCTCCTCACGCTCTGGACGATGATCGTTCGCGATGACGGAACCGGGATCGGATACATCATGCTGGTCGCGGCGGCGGTCGTGACGGCTGCGTCCGTTCGGTTTCAGCCCGCCGGGATGGCACGCGCCATGCTCGGTATAGCGATCATGCAGTTCCTGCTCGCCGCGCTCATCGTGACGGCACCGTCGACTGCAACCATTCCCGATGGTGAGACAAGAGCTTTGCTGTTCGCCGCGTTCTTCACGACGCTGTGGCTCATATCGGCAGGTCTATTCCGCGCCGCCGCGAAAACCCACCACCAACCAGCTACGAAAAACGGGACGTCCGGGATCTCCGGCGCCCATAGCAGCGTGGCCGACACAGACGACTCGCTTCGCTGATCGCGAGAACATTCATCAAGCCGAGTTGCCAGAGCCGATCGGCCAAGCCGCGCGGCCTCATCGATTCGGATCGGCGAACGCCGGCTGGTTCGTCGTGGTATCGCGGAATTCAAAGAACTTGCGCAGCAGGCCCGGCGCGATCACCGACAGCGGATTCGGCTGGATCCGGAAATTGCCCGGCTGGCCGGTGATCTCGTAGGTCACGCCGAGCAGACCCTCGTTACTGTTCGGCCCGCCAAGGAAGAAGCCGATCAGCGGAATCTGCCCGAACATGTTGTTGAGGCCGTAGAGCGGGATGAACGTGCCGCGCATGTGAATCTCGTCGCGTGCATAGTCGATGTTGCCTTCGATCGTCGCACCGATCACCGGGCCGCGCACCACACCATTCTTCACCAGCATGCGCCCCGGCGCTTTCACAAACTCGGCGCGCGCTTGCTGGAATTCGACCGAACCGCGCTGCCCGTTCGGCGCGCGCGACACGACCTGATCGAGCGCCGGTTCGCCGCGAATCTGGAAATTATTGACGCTGATGATGCCGTCCTGCGCCGTGCCATCGGGCGTCGGCGGGTCGAG
>MKWA01000003.1:108573-170217 GCA_001899285.1 Rhizobiales bacterium 64-17 | reverse complement strand
CCATACATGCGCGGATAAACGTCGGTGAAGCGGAACAGCGCACCGGCATCGCTGGTTTCGATATAGACCACCGGCTTGCCGTTGGCGAGCCGCCGCCGCATGTCGCCGATGAACGGCGTATCGCGGCCGATCTTGGCGTTCATCGCAAAATTGCGGATCTGGCCGCCGCGCCGCGACAGTTTCAACTCGAGCCCGCGCAACGCTTCGCCGTTGTGACCGAGCACCGCCGCGATCTTCACATCGACATCGAAATCCGCCGGTTTGCGCTTGGCCTTCGCCTCCAGCACCGAGCTCGACATCGACGACTTGATGAAGCCGCGCCCATCGACCACGTCGCCGCGCAGCGTCACCCGCAGCGGACCATCGCCGGTGCGGTCCGCCTTGAGCGACAGCTTGTCGCCTTCGTTGAGGGCGAGCACCGGGAAATTCGCCGATACGATGTCGCCATCCGGATCGACATCGAGCTCGCCGCGCATGGTGATGCCCTGCCCATCGACGACGATATCGTTGACATGCAGACCGCTCTTGTCGGTGGCAAAGGTAAAGGTGGCGCGCGCGGCCTTGCCGGCCGGCTTCAGCCAACCCGGCACCAGATTGTCGATCTTCACATTCGTCAGGTCGGCGTCGGCGCCATAGCGCACCTCCTGCAATCCCGGACCGACCTTCGCCGCCATCCGCACCGGGATCGTGCCGGTCACGGCGGCGCCGAGATCGAAACCGAGCTTTGCGCGCGCCGCATCATCAAGCGACACCGCAAGACGTATCTCACCATCCTGCGGGCCTGTCGGTTTGCGATATTCGAGTAGCGCCGGAATGCCGTTGATCTTCACGTCGCCGCGCGACTGAAATCCCTGCGGCGTGATCGTCAACTTCATCGCCGATCCCTCGACCTTCTGCCCCGAGATCAGCTTGTCGACCGAGAAATTGGTGACGTCGGCCGTTACCGCATAAGTGATCGCCGACTTCGGCAGCGTCTTGGCGAGCGGCAGCGACAACTGCACCTGCGCGGCGATGGTGCCGCGGCTCGCCGCCGGATCAACCGGCACGCCATTGTCGCGCAGCGGTTCGAGCGTCAACAGCTCGGCCGCCGCCGGCAGCGTGCCGTCAACGCGGAAACGGGCCCGCGCCTGTGGTTCTTTCGGATGCGTGTCCGGAATCTCGAACAGGCCGTTGGCGATGTTGAGCTTGCGACCCGGCGACACTTCCATGGTGCCGCGGCCGAGCGTCATCGTCGCGGTGCCGCCGGTGACGCGGATATTCACGTCGGCGTCGCGGATGGCCGGCAGACCGTCAACCGGCCGAAACGAAATGCCATTGGTGTCCACTTCCACCTGGAGGGCATCCTCCGCCATCGGCGGTCCATGCGAACTGAGCGCCGGCGTCGTCGTGTTCATGGCGATCAGCATCCGGTCGATCCGGCCGCCGGACAGCCGTTGCTCGGCCCATTCGCGCACATGCGGGGCGACGAACACCGGCCAGATGCGCAACGCGGAATCGACCGACATGCGCGTGCCGGCAAGGCCAAGCGAGATGCGCGTCTCCGCTCCCGAATAATCAAGGAAGCCGGACATGGCGATCCCGAGATTATGCTCGGGACGCGGGTCGACGCGCCCGAGATCGAGTTGTTCGAGATCGAGACGCCGCTTGTTGACGTCAAGCTTCGCGCGCAGCACGGCGCGATTGAGCGACAGCGGCTCCGGGCCGCCGGCCGCGACCGTGCCGAGGATCACCGGATCAATCATCGGCGTGCGGTTGATGTCGAAATGCCAGATTCCCGACTGTCCCGCCTCGGCCTGAACCTGCGCCACCATGGCGATCTGGTTGTCGCTGGCGACAATGCGGAACGGCATGACAAAGGCGCGCCGCTCCGCATCCCACGAAAAGCTCAGCGCCACGCGATCGATATCCACGCGCGTCGGCGGCTGTTCATCGAGATCGGCGATATAGCCGGATTCCGCGAGCACATTGCCCTCGGCGACCTGCGGCGTGCCGTCGGCGGCGATCTCGCCACGGATGCTCATGGACAGGAGCAGGTCGGCCTCGAAAGTCCCCTCGCCGAGCCGCAGCGCCAGCAGCACATCCTTGGATGATACCTTGTGCGCATCGAGTGCGACGATGCGATGATTGTTGGCGGTCGGCGCCACCGCCGCACGGATCTGCCACGGGCGCTCGGCACTCTCCGAACCGAGCCGAAATTCGACGCCGCCATTGGCCGGCCGGGTCAGACTGAGATTGATCCGCGAGAACGTCCAGCGTTTGCCATTGCGCCGGTCATCGACGATCAGATTGCCGCCCTTGAGGCCGAGTTGCGAGAGATCGTAGCCGTCGAGGCCGCTGGCTCCGAGTCCATCGACCCAGGACAGCAGCGCCGCCAGTTCTTCGTAGCCGGAGCGTTGCGGAGACGCGGGTGCCGCAGGCCCCGGAACGGCCGGTGCGGTGGCTTCCGCAGGGGCGGCTTTCTTGGCCGGCAACGGTGGCGCCGGCGCGGTGGCGATCGGTCGCGTCTCGGCGCCGGCGAACACGGTGATATCGCCGTTCTCCTCGATGCGCAGTTTCATCTCGGCGCCGACCAGGTTGAGACTGGCGGCGCGGATATGTCCGCTGAGCAGGCTCGCGCCGGACAGCGCGACTTCCGCTTTCGGCGCACTGGCGACGACGATACCGTCGGCATCGCGCACGACGATGTCACGGATGCGCAAGGCCGCGCGGCCGTGCTCGTCACGCTCGATCTGCGTGCCGCCGATCTCCACCTTGTGGGTCCGGCCGAAATTCTCCTCGATGGCGCTGGCGATCCACGGCGTGACGAAGTTCATCTCGATCGGGCCGGTGGAGAGACGCCACCACAGCGCGCCGACCAGCAGGACCGCGACGCCGACCGTGCCGCCGACGCAATAGGCGATCCGGCGCACGAGCCGCGAGCGGACGACGGCCAGGAGGCGGCGGCGCACACGCAAGCGCGAGCGCCGTCCGCCGTGCCCCTTGGGCCGGTGCAAACGCCACATCGCCTTGAACCGCCGGCGGCCGCGTCTGCGACCCTGGTTGCCGTCCGTCATCTCCGTCCGGAGTGCCTCGCTACGCAGAATCGGCCCGCCTGCCCCATCCGGGACCGAGCCGATCAAAACTCCCCCTCGACTATCGCCCCCCGCGGCCGATTCGCCTATGACGGCACTGGCCCCGCCCCCGGTCGTAGCCGTCTGCAAAATGCCGGCGTAAAACGACGAAAGGAAGGCGCCAAGAAAGATCACGAAGGACGAGGGAGAGCTTATGGCTGCGACAGCCTCAACCGACCCGCAAGGAAGCCCGCAAGTGGGCCGCCGCGCCCCCGCGTTCAAGCTGCCGCGAGACGGCGACGCCAAGGTCTCGCTGGCCGACTACAAGGGCCGCTACCTGGTCCTCTACTTCTATCCGAAGGCGGATACCTCCGGCTGTACCAAGGAGGCCATGGACTTCTCCCGCCTCAAGACCCGCTTCGCCAAGCTCAACGCCGATGTGCTCGGAGTCTCGGCCGATCCGGTCTCCGCTCTCGACAAATTCCGCGACAAGCACGACCTGACGGTCCCGCTCGCCAGCGACGAGGGCAAGGCGATGCTCACGGACTATGGCGCCTGGGGCAAGAAATCGATGTACGGCCGGACCTTCATGGGTGTGATCCGCAAGACGGTGCTGATCGGCCCCGACGGCAAGGTCATCCGGATCTGGCCCAAGGTGAAAGTCCCCGGCCATGCCGAGGAGGTGCTGGCGGAGGTTCAGGCGGCCGCCAAAGGGGTTACGGCGAAATAGCCGCAAACGCCGGAAAACCGTTTCCGGATTTTTAACCACGACCGGTTGATATCGAATCGTGTCCGCCGGTGATGTCAGTCCGGCAGGGAGCGTCGATGTCCCACCTGCCGTCCCCCTACTACTACCCTGCCCAGCCCGCCGCCGCGCCCCAGCAGCGCGCACCCCATGAAGGCGCGCCGCGCCACCGGGCAAACCATGACTACACCCTGGTCCATCACGGCCGGCAGGTCCGGATCGGACCGGTCGCGTTCTGGATCGTGGTCGGCACGCTGGTGGTGATGGGCGTCTGGACGCTCGGCACCGGCACCTATTTCGCGTTCAAGGACAACGTCCTCTCGCGCCTGATCGGCCGGCAGGCGGAGATGCAGTTTGCCTATGAGGACCGCATCGCCGAACTGCGCAGCCAGGTCGACCGCATCGCCAGCCGGCAGTTGCTCGACCAGGAGCAGGTCGAGCGCAAGGTCGAGGCGCTGATGCGCCGCCAGCAGACGCTGGAACAGCGCAGCGCAGCGTTCGGCTCCGGCGATCTCGTCACCGGCTCGATCCCGCGCCGCGGCCACCCGGAGCGCGCCAAGCCGTCACCGATCTCCGACGACGATCCGGCCCCGGCGACGACGCCGGATCGCCGCGCCTCGCTCACCGGCAAACTCGGCCGTGCGCTGTCCGGCGGCATCGAGGGCGCGCTGGTACGCGCCGAACATTCCATGGAGCGTGTCGAGAAACGCCAGATCGGCGCGCTGACCGGCATGGAGGAGAAATTTGATACGCGCGCGCGCAATATGCGTGGCGTGCTCGCCGATCTCGGCGTCAACCCCGCCAAGGCCAAGGCCGCTGACGCGGTCGGCGGCCCGTTCGTGCCGGTGAAGCCGCCGCGCGCCGGGGCCGACCAATTCAACCAGTTGGTCTATCGCGTCGCGCTCGCACGCGCGCAGGCGGACCGCTATTCGCGCATCCTCGTGCATGTTCCGGTGCGCAAGCCGATCACCGGCGAGATCGATGTGAGCTCCCCGTTCGGCGTGCGCTCCGATCCGTTCCTCGGGCGTCCGGCAATGCACACCGGCATGGACATGCGCGGCGACACCGGCGATCCGGTGCGCGCCACCGCCGCTGGCACCGTCGTCACCGCCGGCTGGAACGGCGGCTACGGCAAAATGGTCGAGATCGACCACGGCAACCAGTTCTCGACCCGCTACGGCCACATGTCACAGATCGACGTACGCGTCGGCCAGCATATCAAGATCGGCGATATCGTCGGTCGCATCGGCTCGACCGGCCGCTCCACCGGCCCGCATCTGCATTACGAAACCCGCATCAACGACGAAGCGGTCAATCCGACCAGGTTCCTGAAGGCCGGCGAACGGCTCGGCGCGCTCTAACCCCGCCTCCACGACCGCGGTGCTTTGCGGCCCTGCCCGGACAATGCTAGTCCGGCCGGGCCTTTTTCTGTTGCGCGGATTCCCGACACCTCACCCATGCGTACCGGTCCCCGCTTTCCCCGCTTCGGCGCCGCCGGCTTCCGCCTCGCGCTGCCGCTGTTCACGCGGTTCTACGCGAAGCGGAACATCCACCGCCTCGACAGCGACGTTGCGCGCGAAACGCTGGCGCGGCTGCGCGACAAGCTCGCGCGCGGCGAGACGCTCTATCTTGCCGGCCTCGGCACCGCCGGCTCGCACAATTCCGGCGTCGCGCTGGTGCGCGTCACCCGCGACGGCGGGCCGGAACTGATCTGCAACAACGAGGAAGAGCGTTTCTCCGGCGAGAAGCACACGACGCGGTTTCCGGAACATGCGCTGCGGGCGCTGCACCGGCAGTTGCAGGCGATGGACCTCACGCCGGAGCGGATCGATGCCTGGTTTGCCTCATGGGACTATCCGGTGCTCGGCGCGACGCTGATCAAGACCGGCTGCGAGGAAGCGCCGGCGAGTTTCGGCATGGTCTCGACCACCGAGACACCGGCGTTCAACATGCGCCATCTCGATCAGGGTACCCGTTCCGCGCGGCGCATCGCGCAGGTGCTGGACCTCCCCGCGCCGGTGCCTATCATCGGCGTGCCGCACCACGACAACCATGCGTGGTTCTCGTATGCCGCCTCGCCGTTCGCGCAGACGCCGGGACCGGTGATGGTTTGCGTGCTCGACGGCCTCGGCGATATGGGCTCGATCTCGCTCTACCGCTGCGACCGCGACGCCGACGGCAGCGCCCGCATGGAGCGCGTGTTCGGCAACGACAGCCTGTTCGATAGCCTCGGCATCTTCTACGCGGTCATCAGTTCGACCCAGGGCGGCTGGACCTGGCTGTCGAGCGAAGGCCGCTACATGGGCGCGACCGCCTACGGCAACAGCGACCGCGCTACCAATCCGTATTACGCGCAGCTGAAGGACATCTTCGTCCTCGGCCAGAACGGCGCGGTACAACTCAACCGAACCCTCGCCAACTGGCACCGCAGCCTGTTCAACAATCCCTATACGCCCGCGCTCACACGCATTCTCGGCGCGCCGATCGCACTCAAGGACATGTGGAATCCCGACGCCGTGCTCAGCGTCGACGATATCGCTCACAGCGCGACGACGCAGGAGCGCGTCGACAAGGCAGCCGCGACGCAACTCGTGTTCGAGGATGCGCTGTTCCACGTGGTCGAGCACGTCATCCGCACGACTGGCATCGACCGGCTGATCCTCACCGGCGGCATCGGGCTCAACGCGCTCGGCAATATGCGCATGCTCGACCGTTTCGACCGGCACTTCTATCGCAACGCGCTCGGCCGCGACGCGCGATTGCATCTCTGGGTGCCGCCGACACCGAACGACGCCGGCGTCACCATCGGCGCGGCTTTCATGGGCGCCTATCTCGCCGGTGCCGGCATCGGCGCACCGGCCGAGCACGCGTTCTATTGCGGCAGCGCGCCGACCGACGCGGAAATTCGTCACGCGCTCTACGAGCCGGACATCGCCTGGACCACGCTCGGTGATACGGCTGATCCTACGCAACGCGATGCGCTCGCCGATATGATGGCCTACATCACCGAGCGCGATGCGATCTTCGCGGTGATGCAGGGCGCGGCCGAGACCGGCCCACGCGCGCTCGGCCACCGCTCGATCCTCGCCAATCCGCGCAACCCGAAGACGCGCGAACTGCTCAACGCCCAGGTGAAATTCCGCGAAGCGATCCGCCCGCTCGCGCCGATGATGACGCGCGAGGCGGCGGAGCGATGGTTTCAACTCTCCGACGGCGCGGCGGACGGCGACTACAATGCCTACAACTACATGGTGTTGACGGCGCAGGCGAAGCCCGAAGCGCATAACGTCATCCCTTCGGTGATCCATGCCGACGGCACCGGCCGCATCCAGATCGTGCGCGAAAACGCCGATCCGCTGATCCACGCCTATCTCAAGGCGCTCGGCCGCCGCATCGGCGTCGAGATCGCGGTGAATACGTCATTCAATGTCGGCGGGCCGATCGCGCAGACGGCCGAACACGCCATTGCCACACTGCGCCGCGCGCGCGGCCTCGATGCGGTGCTGCTGTTCTCGGCCGAAGGCTCAGTCTACGCGGCGTGGCAGAACGACGGCACGCAGGCCGGACGGTTTGCCGGCTGGTATGCGGCGTGGAAAGCGAAACGAAAGACCCGCTGACCGCATTTTATTTTTCCGTAGCCTCATGGTGAGGAGCGCCGCATCAGCGGCGCGTCTCGAACCATGGGGCGCGCACTCGGTGGCCGCCTCGCCCTTCGAGACGGCCCGCCTTCGCTCTACGAGCTTCGGCGTGCCTCCTCAGGATGAAGCGGATCAAAAGCAGCTAATCCACGTCCTCGACGCTCTCAGGCCCGGTGCCGAACGCCTTCTGCGCCAGTGCTGCCTGCATGAACTCGTCGAGATCGCCGTCGAGCACGCCGCCGGTGTTCGATGTCTGCACGCCGGTGCGCAGATCCTTCACCATCTGATACGGCTGCAGCACGTAAGAGCGGATCTGGTGGCCCCAGCCGATATCGGTCTTGGCGGCCTGCGCGGCGGCTGCCGCCTCCTCGCGCTTCTTCAATTCCATTTCATAGAGGCGCGCGCGCAGCATATCCCACGCCGTGGCGCGGTTCTTGTGCTGCGACTTCTCGGCCTGGCACACCACCGCGATGCCGGTCGGGATATGCGTCAGGCGCACCGCGGATTCGGTTTTGTTGACGTGCTGGCCGCCGGCGCCGCCGGAACGCATCGTGTCGGTGCGCACATCGGCTTCGTTGATCTCGATCTTGATGCGGTCGTCAACCACCGGGTAGATGTCGACGCTGGCAAACGATGTATGCCGCCGCGCGTTCGCGTCGAACGGCGAGATGCGCACGAGGCGGTGCACGCCGTGCTCGCTCTTGAGCCAGCCATAGGCGTTGCGGCCCTTGATCTGGATCGTCGCAGACTTGATGCCCGCTTCTTCGCCCGAGGTCTCTTCGAGATATTCGATCTTGTAGCCGTGCTGCTCGGCCCAGCGCGTATACATGCGCAGCAGCAGCGAGGCCCAGTCCTGGCTCTCAGTGCCGCCGGCGCCGGCATGGACTTCGAGGAACGTGTCGTTGCCGTCCGCCTCGCCCGACAGCAAGGCCTCGATCTCGCGGCGCTTCACGTCTGCGAGCATGGCCTTGAGGGCTTCCTCGCTCTCACCGACGACCTTGGCGTCGTTCTCGCTTTCGGCGAGTTCGATCATGGTCAGGTGATCGTCAAGCTCGCGCTCGATGCGGCCGATCGAGCCGAGCTGATCCTCGAGCGCATCGCGCTCGCGCATCAGCTTCTGTGCCCGCTGCGGATCGTTCCACAGCGCGGGGTCTTCGGATTCTTTATTGAGTTCGGCTAGACGTTGTTGGGCGACATCGACGTCAAAGATGCCTCCTCAGCAGTTCAATCGACTGCTTGATATCATCGACAAGTCTGATGGTTTCCGCGCGCATGTCCAACCTTTGAAGCATGATCCCGAAAAGTGGCAACCGGTTTTCGGACAGGATCATGCCGAATTAAGAGTGCTGCATGTAGCCGCTTGCGGCGCGGTTCGCAACGGTCGGAATGCCGTTCCGGATGAAAACCTTGGGTAGCCACAATCGCGTGCTTGTTCGCGCACAAAGCCGCCCTATGATCGTCGCGCGTTATCAACGGACTTCGCATGCGTTCTCAGTTCAAGGCAGCCGCCCGTCGCGCGGCTGTTTCCGCTATCCCGGCCCTCGCCCTCTTCGCCGCCTGCGTTCCGCCCGCCGCCATCACGCCGGTCATCACCTCGGCCTTGGCCGCGACATCGGCGGAGACGGTGGCGATTCTGGAACCGCTCGGATTTTTCGGCACGTGGGCCGTGCGCTGCGACGAGCCGCCCGGCCCCCAGAATGTGTTCCGCACCGCCTATGTGTCGGCGGCTGGCGAGCCCGGCTTCAGCGAAAGCCTCGGCGCCGGCCTCGCCGACAACATCTATCGCATCCTCGACGCGCGACAGGACGGCGAGAACCAGTTGATGCTGTCGATCGAACTGAACAGCGGCATCCGCCAGCAACTGACCATGGTGGTGGACCGCGAGCGCCTGCGCGTGCGCACCCTCACCAACCGCCTCGCCGACGGCAAGGAACTGGTGAAGAACGGCGCCGTCACCGCTAATGGCGCGCGGACGCCGTGGCTGATCCGCTGCAAGGACGAGGCGGACTAGAACCGCTCACAGCACGGCATGAAAAATCCCGGCCTCGCTTCGCGCAAGGCCGGGAGCCAACTCAAAAAATGGATCAGTAGAGACCGCCGGTGCCGGAGCGGATCGCCCGGTCGGCATCAGGCGGGATATAGCCCCCACCGCCCGGCGCGCCGGTGCCGTCCCCATAGCCGACCACCGAATAGTTGTCGGGCGGCGCGGTGCCGGGCTTGAACGCTTCGAGGATCGCCTTCGCCGTTTCCGGACCGGCGCGCATGCCGGTCTTGGCATCGACGCGGATCAGCTTGATGCCGGCCGGCACGCGGAACGGCATCGACGGCTTGTCGGCGAGCGCGGTCTTGAGGAAGTCCTTGACGATCGGCGCCGCGAGATGGCCGCCGGTTGCGCCACGGCCGAGATGGCGCGGCTTGTCGTAACCCATATAGACGCCGACGACGATGTCCGGCGTATAGCCGATGAACCACGCATCCTTTTCGTCGTTGGTGGTGCCGGTCTTGCCGGCGACCGGCTTGCCGACCTCGCGCAGGATCGTCGCGGTGCCGCGCTGCACGACGCCTTCCATCATCGACGTCATCTGATACGCGGTCATCGGATCGAGCACCTGCTCGCGCCGATCCACCAGCGACGGCTCCGGCTGGTTCGCCCACTTGTCGGCGTCGCAGCCGCGGCACTCGCGCTCGTCGTGCTTGTAGACGGTGTGGCCGTAGCGATCCTGGATGCGATCGACCAGCGTCGGCTTCACGCGGCGTCCGCCGTTGTCGAGCATGGCATAGCCCGACACCATGCGCAGCAGCGTGGTTTCGCCGGCGCCGAGCGCGAACGACAGATACGGCGGCAGATCGTCATAGATGCCGAACCGCTTGGCGTATTCGGCGACCATCGGCATGCCGATATCTTGCGCGAGCCGCACGGTCATCACGTTGCGCGAATGCTCGATGCCGAACCGCAAGGTCGAAGGACCATAGAACTTGCCTTCGTAGTTCTGCGGCGCCCACACGCCCTGCCCGGCGCCCTGATCAATCTCGAGCGGTGCGTCGAGCACCTGCGTGGACGGCGTATAGCCGTTGTCGAGCGCGGCGGCGTAGACGAACGGCTTGAATGACGAACCCGGCTGGCGCAGCGCCTGCGTCGCGCGATTGAACTGGCTCTGATCGAACGAGAAGCCGCCGACCATGGCGAGCACGCGGCCGGTGTTCGGGTCCATGGCGACGATTGCGCCCGAGACTTCCGGCACCTGTCGCATGCGGAACTGGCCCTCTTGCTTCATCGGCTCGACATAGATCACGTCGCCCGGATTGAGCACCTGCGTCACCTTGGTGATCGCCTTGCCGCGCTGCGGACCTTCCTTGGCCTTGGCCCATTTCACACCATCGACGGAAATGAGACCGATGTCGCGCGCCTTGCTGACGCCGCCACCCGGCTCGCGCGGCGGCTGGATGCCGATGCGCGCGGTCTGGTCATTGACCTCGAGCACCACCGCGAGCTTCCACTGCACGTCGTTGAGCGCGCGCACGTCGGCGAGCTTCACGCCCCAGTCGCCGCCGATGTCGATCTTGCTGACCGGACCGCGATAACCGTCCTTCTCGTCGAAATTGACGAAGCCATTGACCAGCACCTGCCGCGCCAGTTGTTGCAGCTTCGGATCGAGCGTGGTGCGGACCGAGAGACCGCCCTCGTAAAGCTTCTTCTCGCCGTAGCGCTCGTTGATCTCGCGGCGCACTTCCTCGGCGAAATATTCGGCGGCGAAGATATGCGCGCCGGTGCCACGCACGGTCACATCGAGCGGCGACTTCTTCGCCTTCTCGGCGTCGGCGGCGGTGATCTTGCCGTCCTCGCGCATGCGGTCGATGACGTAATTACGCCGCTCAATAGCACGCTCGCGGGCGCGGAACGGATTGAGCAGGCTCGGCGCCTTGGGCAGCGCGGCGAGATAAGCGGCTTCCGCGATCGTCAGTTCGTGCACTGACTTGTCGAAATACAGAAGCGATGCAGCGGCGATTCCGTAGGCGCTGAAGCCGAGATAGATTTCGTTCAGATACAGTTCGAGGATCTTGTCCTTGCTGTAGGTGCGCTCGATCTTGAGCGCCAGCAGCGCCTCCTTGATCTTGCGCGTGAACGACACCTCGTTGGTCAGCAGGAAGTTCTTCGCGACCTGCTGAGTGATGGTCGAGGCGCCCTGCGGGCGCCGGCTCGACCCCATGTTCTGCACATACAGGAGACCGGCGCGAGCGATGCCGCCGAAGTCGAGACCGCCGTGCTCATAGAAGTTCTTGTCTTCCGCCGACACGAACGCGTTGATCACCAGCTTCGGCACCGCCTGGATCGGCAGATAGAGCCGGCGCTCACGCGCATATTCGGCGAGCAGCGAGCCATCGGCCGCATGCACGCGCGTCATCACCGGCGGCTCGTAGTCCTGGAGCTGCGAATAGTCCGGCAAGTCTTTGGAATAGTGCCACAGGAGGCCGGCCGTCGCGGCCACGCCGACGACGAACAGGATCGTCCCGGCGGCGAACAGGAAGCCCAGAAAGCGGAAGACGAGTTTCATTCAGTGGTCCGGCCGTTCGTCCGGGTTCAGTGGCTCGGGTTTCGTGGCAGAGAGCAGCGCAGCGGCAGCGACACCCGCTCCTTCATCCGGTCAGCGATCATCCGGCCCGCCATTATCCCACCGGCTCTGCCGCAGGATATGCCTGCCGTTTTATGTTGAAACTGAGGCCGGTCCACCGCATCCGCTCCGTTAATTGCCGCCGTTCGCGCCCGCCAGCCGGGTCGCGAAGAACGAATCGACCGCCTGAACGATGGAATCAGCGGTGCGAGCGCGCCAGGCATCCGACATCAGTTGCTTGAGGTCATCCTTGGTCGAGACATAGCCGAGTTCGAGCAGCACCGAGGGGACGTCCGGCGCCAGCAGGACACGGAAGCCGGCCGACTTCAGCGGGTGTTTGTGCATCCGCGCGACCCGCTTCATGTCGTTGACCAGCGCGGACGCGAACTTGGCCGAGAATGCCTTGGTCTCGCGCTGGGTCAGGTCGATCAGGATATCGGCGACGTCGTTGGGTTCGGCCGCGAGATCGACGCCGGAGATCACGTCGGCGCGGTTTTCCGCCTCGGCCAGCCGCGCCGCCTGGGCGTCGGAGGCTTTTTCCGAAAGCGTATAGACCGTGGCGCCTTCCGCCTCGCCCTCGCCCTTGGGCAGCGCGTCGGCGTGGATGGAAATGAACAGCGCCGCCTGACGCTGCCGCGCGAACTTCACGCGTCCGGCCAGCGGGATGAAGGTGTCGTCGGTGCGGGTCATGGCGACCCGGTATTTGCCGCTCTTTTCCATGCGGTCGCGCAGCATGGTGGCGAAGTCGAGCACGATCGATTTTTCGACCACGGCGCCCGCCTTGGTGCCGGTGTCGATGCCGCCATGGCCGGGGTCGATGACGACCAGCGGCCGGGGATCGCCGGCGCTGCGGATGGTCGCTGGCGGCGGATCGGCTCGGCGCTGCTCGGCGCGCTGCCGATTGGCCAGCGCGAGGTCGCGCATGAAAGCATCGCGGTCGGTCGCGATCAGATCGAGCACCATCCGCGCCGGCACACCCTCGGCCGCCGGCAGCACGAAAGCCTTGTCCACGCGGACCGGCCCCTTGGTGTCGATCACGACCCGCGCCCCGCCCTGCATGACGAGGCCGTAGCGGAACGCCTTGACCAGCCCCCGGCCGGTGTCGCCGGCCTTGGCCGGAAGCCGGAAAGCAACCTGCGGCAGGTCGACGACCACCCGGTATGGCGATGCCAGAGTAAAGACAGAGAGGTCGACCTTGTCGGTGAGGTCGATGATCAGGCGGGTCTGGCGGTCGTCGCCGGCCAGCCGGACATCAGTCGCGGTGGGCACGTTGGTAGCGACATTGGCCGCACGCGCCGTTTCCCCGGCCAGAGCGGGCGAAAACAGGGCGATCAGGGCGCCAAACAGCGCCCCGGCGGCCAAAATCGGGATTTTGCGCACGCGATGAGCCACGAATCCGCCCCCTGCTGCGCCGTCATATCGCATTAGAGCCCCGGCTGGTTAACGGAACTTGACCGGCCCTCCGGGTTCTGCGGCCGGTGTGGCCCGGCGGCTACGGTCGCCTCCGGGCCTTAAGGCCCCCCGGCCGACGGCCGGGGCGTTGGACCATTGCTATTGGGGGGGCTTGGCCGTATGTAGGGTCTGCTGACGGTTTGACTGTTCCGGTGGTACCGCGTTCGGGCTTTCCGGCTTTTTCCCAGGACCGCGCCCTCCTCGAATGAGGCGGCGGGATTTCCTCGGGTTCGCGGCCGATGCCCCTTGTAAGGACACCCGGATTGACGCTGGTCACGACGCCTTCGGGCTTGCGAGCCCTTTAGTCGCTCAAGACCTCCCCGCGTTGAGAATCGTGAGCGACAACCGCGGTATCGCCCTTTCTGGCGCGGTGCCGGACGCGCTGAAGGTCGCAAATTCATGCTGCAATGCTCATTGCCAGCATTTTTCTCCGCCCAAAACGGTCGACAAGACGGTTTCGTGCCGCTCCGCGCGTCGGTTTCGCCGCGCCTGGCTGCGTTTCCGCTTGCATCGGCCGGTCAGCGCAACGCGCTTCCCTTCCACACCCATCGGACCGCCCGCCCCCGCCGCGATCACGCGCGCGCACGCCGGGCCTTCCCAGTGAGACTTTATGATGCCCAACAAGATGCTGGTCGATGCGACCCATCCGGAAGAAACCCGGGTCGTTGTTCTCCGCGGTAACCGGGTCGAAGAATTCGATTACGAGTCCGCCAACCGCAAACAGCTTCGCGGCAATATCTATCTCGCCAAAGTGACGCGCGTTGAGCCGTCGCTGCAGGCCGCCTTCGTCGAATATGGCGGCAACCGCCACGGCTTCCTGGCGTTCTCGGAAATCCATCCCGACTACTACCAAATCCCCACCGCCGATCGGCAGGCGCTGCTCGAAGACGAAGCGCGAGCGCATCGCGACGAGGAAGACGAGCACGAGCGCAAATCGAACCGCCGGCGCGGCCGCAATCGCGACCGGGGCGCGCGCCGCCGTGGCGATTCGACCCGCCGCAGCGAGCCGATCGCCGACAACGCCGCTGCTCCCCTCGGCGGCGACGAGGCTGCCTTTGTCGCCGAGACGACGCAGGACACGGTTCAAGACGCCGGCGCGACCACCCACGAGTTCTCCTCCGAGGTCGCGATCGAGACGAATGACGCGGCGCCGGCATTCGAGCCGCATACCGACACCGCCGCCCCTGCGGACCATGCGGTTGACGCCGCGCCGGTCGCCGAACAGCCCGCGCCTGTGACCGACGAGGTTCTGGCGGGCGACACGATCCCCGAGGCCGGTCCGGATGAGACCACGGCCGACGTCACCGCGCAGCCCGGCGAAACGCTTCACGACGCCGAAACCGGCCATGAAGATGCCAGCCACGAAGAAGCGGGCGACGACGACGAGGAAGAAGAGGAAGAGCACGTCGAGGTCGTCGGCGGCGCCGACGCGATGGAAGAAGCCGCCGCGCCGCGCGTGCGTCACCGTCGCCGCGAATACAAGATCCAGGAGGTGATCAAGCGCCGGCAGGTGATGCTGGTGCAGGTCGTCAAGGAAGAGCGCGGCACCAAGGGCGCGGCGCTCACCACCTATCTCTCGTTGGCCGGCCGCTATTCGGTGCTGATGCCGAATACCGCGCGCGGCGGCGGCATCAGCCGCAAGATCACCAGCGCGGAAGACCGTCGCCGCATGAAGGAGATGGTCGAGGACCTGCAGGTGCCGGAGGGCATGGGCATCATCCTGCGCACCGCCGGGCAGAACCGCACCAAGACCGAGATCAAGCGCGACTTCGAATATCTGCTGCGGGTATGGGAGCAGGTCCGCGACCTGACGCTCAACTCGACCGCGCCCACCCTCGTTTACGAGGAAGGCTCGCTGACCAAGCGGTCGATCCGCGATCTCTACAACAAGGACATCGACGAGGTGATCGTCGCCGGCGAGCGCGGCTATCGCGACGCCAAAGACTTCATGCGCATGCTCATGCCGAGCCACGCCAGGAACGTGAAGCTCTACCGCGACAGCCAGCCGATCTTCACCCGCTACGGCATCGAGAGCCAGCTCGACGCGATGTTCTCGCCGACGGTGCAGCTCAAGTCTGGCGGCTACATCGTCATCAACCAGACCGAGGCTCTGGTGGCGATCGACGTGAACTCGGGCCGCGCCACGCGCGAGCATCACATCGAGGACACCGCCACCAAGACCAATCTCGAAGCCGCGGATGAAGTCGCGCGCCAGCTCCGGCTGCGCGACCTCGCCGGTCTGATCGTCATCGACTTCATCGACATGGACGAAGGCCGCAACAACCGCACCGTCGAGCGCCGGATGAAGGAGGCGCTCAAGCACGACCGCGCCCGCATCCAGGTCGGCCGCATCTCGCATTTCGGCCTGCTGGAAATGTCGCGGCAGCGCATCCGCACCTCGGTGCTGGAAAGCTCGACCGAGAAGTGCCCGTATTGCGGCGGCTCCGGTCACGTCCGCTCCGTCTCCTCGGTCTGTCTGCAGTTGCTGCGCGCGCTCGAGGAGCAACTCATCAAGGGCGCGACCCATAATCTGGTGGTCCGCACCCGTCCCGAAGTCGCGCTCTACGCGCTGAACCACAAGCGCGGGCATCTGCGCGCGCTGGAAGACCGCTTCGAGATCGCCATCGTCGTCAACGCCGATCAGGATTTCGTCGGCCAGATGTCGTTCGAGATCACCCGTGGCGATCAGGTGCATTCGATCGAGGATGCCAAGGCGATCGCGGCGCGCACCGAGCCGCTGCCGCCGATGATCGACGAGGAAGACGTCGCGCTCGACGCGGAATATGCCGACGCGGAAGCCGAGGCGATTGCCGAGGACGAAGCCGACGGACGCTCCGATGAGGGTGACGAGAGCGGCGACCAGGATGGCGACGAGGCCCGCGCCGACGATCAGCAGGACGGCGGCCGTCGTCGCCGCCGCCGGCGTGGACGCCGCAGCCGGGGCCGCGATCGCGAGGACGGTGCTCCCCGCTCCGCCAATGAGTCCGAAGGACATGCCGAAGAGGTCGTGGCCAGCGACGACACCGGTGATGCCGGCGACAACGAGACCGATGGCAACGACGCTGCTCAGGGTGAAAACGGCCAGCAGAACGGCGAACGCGACAGCCAGCGCCGACGCCGGCGTGGGCGCCGTGGTGGCCGCCGCAACCGCGAGCGCCGTGACGGTCTCCCATCCGGCGAACGACAGCAGGTCGATCCGTCGATGCCGGAACAGCCTGACTTCCTGTCGGCGCCGCTGCCGCCGCCCGCCGAACAACCGGCAGAGTCACCTGCGGCGGAAACGGCCACACCCTCCGCTCCCGAGCCCGCGCCTGTTGCGGCCGAACCGGCGCCTGCCGCCAAGGAAGCACCGCCGCGCCGCCGCTCGACCATTCGCGAACCCGCGCCGGTCGCCGCCAGCAGCAGCACGCCTGCTGCCGCGCCGCAGCCGGTGATGCCAGCGCCGGTCGAACCATCGGCATCCGCGCCTGCCGCGGAATCGCCGGCCGGGTCATCATCTGACGACGGCGCGCCAGCCAAGCGCGGCTGGTGGGGACGACGGCTGCTCGGCAACTGATCCGCCGCGTTGCGTCATCTGCCGAGAGCGTTTTCGAGCGAAGCGAATACCGGTTCGCGTCAAGAAAACGCGACACATCAAAAACAAGAGTCTTTCGCTGTTTGATGAAACAGCGAAAGACGCTCTCACGATAAAGGAACGGGGCCTGCTCCCGATGGGATGCGCATGAAATCGAACTGGGTCGAGCGCGAAGCGCAGGACACCATCGCCCGCTACACCGATGCCGGCGTCCATCCCGACCTCGCCGCGCGTGTCTACACGACACGTCTGCTCGGCCGCGATCCGAAACTCGTTCTGCACGGCGGTGGCAACACCTCCGTCAAGACGCGAATGAAAGATCTGCTCGGCGAAGAGACCGAGGTGCTGTGCGTCAAGGGCTCCGGCTGGGACATGGCGACGATCGAGCCGGCCGGCCTCCCCGCGGTACGGCTGCAGGCGCTGCGCAAGCTGCGTGCGCGCGACGCGCTCTCCGACGAGGACATGGTGCGCGTGCAGCGCGCCAACCTCCTCGATCCAATGGCGCCGAACCCATCGGTCGAGACGCTGCTGCACGCATTCGTGCCGCATCGCTATGTCGATCACACCCACTCGACCGCGGTGCTGAGCCTAATCGACCAGCCGAACGGCGACGATCTCGCCCGCGAGGTCTACGGCAACCGCATGGGCATCGTGCCCTACATCATGCCGGGCTTCGCGCTCGCCAAGAAAGCGGCCGAAGTGTTCGAGACCAATCCCGAATACGAAGGGCTGGTGCTCGCCAAGCACGGCATCTTCACCTTCGGCAATGATGCGCGCGAAGCCTACGAGAAGATGATCGAGATGGTGACGCGCGCCGAGGAACGGCTCGGCCAGCGCCGCTCCTCCGTGTTCGTCACCGCGCAACTGCCGCAGCGGATCGCGGCGCGTGCAGCCGTCGCGCCGATCCTGCGCGGCGCGGTCGCGCTCAAGGACGACAAGAATGAAGGCGCGTGGAGGCGGCTGGTGTTCGACTTCCGCAGCAACGACGCGATCCTGAATTTCGTCAACGGCGCGGACGTGACGCGTTACAGCCAGGCCGGCGTCATCACGCCCGACCACACCATCCGCACCAAGGACTGGCCGATGGTGGTCGCCGCGCCGGCGGACGGCAAACTCGACGATGTCCGCAAGAACGCGAAGGCCGCTGCGCAAGCCTTCATCGACAAATACGTCGCCTATTTCGAGCGCCACAATGCGCGCTTCGACGGCGGAAAGAAGATGCTCGATCCCGCGCCGCGCGTGATCCTGGTGCCGGGCCTCGGTCTGTTCGGTCTCGGCCGTAGCAAGAAGGACGCGCGCATCGCCGCCGATCTCGCCGAGGCCGCGGTCGAAGGCATCACCGATGCGGAGGCAATCGGCCACTTCGAGTCGATCTCCGAAGCCGACATGTTCGATTGCGAATACTGGTCGCTTGAGCAGGCGAAGCTCGGTTCGGCCAAGGAGCCGCCGCTTGCCGGCCAGGTCGCCGTCATCACCGGCGCGGCCGGCGCGATCGGTTTTGCCACCGCCAGAGCGTTCGCGGCAGCGGGCGCCGAAGTCGCACTGCTCGACCTCGATGCGGGCAAGGCCAAGGAGAAAGCAAAGCAGATCGGCGGCGGCGCCATCGGCATCGGCTGCGACGTGACCGATCCGCAATCGGTGCGGGATGCGTTTGCAACGGTGGTCGAGGGCTTCGGCGGTGTCGACATCCTCGTGTCGAATGCCGGCGCGGCGTGGCAGGGCCGCATCGGCGAGGTCGATGAGGACACGCTGCGGCAGAGCTTTGAACTCAACTTCTACGGTCATCAGCGCGTCGCGCAGGCGGCGACGCAGATCATGCTGGCGCAAGGCACCGGCGGCTGCCTGCTGTTCAACGTGTCGAAGCAGGCGGTCAATCCCGGTCCCAATTTCGGTCCGTATGGATTGCCGAAGGCCGCCACTCTCTTCCTCGTGCGTCAGTATGCGCTCGACTATGGCGCGGAGGGCATCCGCGCCAATGCGATCAACGCCGACCGCATCCGCTCGGGTCTGCTCACCGACGATTTCATCGCCGAGCGATCGAAGGCCCGTGGTGTCAGCGAGAAAGACTATATGAGCGGCAACCTGCTCGGGCGCGAAGTAACCGCCAACGACGTGGCGCAGGCGTTCCTCGCGCAGGCATTGGCGCTCAAGACCACCGCCGACGTCACCACCGTCGATGGCGGCAACATCGCCGCGGCGATGCGTTAGGGCGCGATCCGGAAAAGTGTGAAGCGGCTTTCCGCACAGGTCGCGCCCAAACAGAAAAGCCTCTAGGGTAGTTTCGTTTTTCCGCGCGGGAACGCCACCGCGGTGCCGATCAGCGCCATGGTGCAGCCGAGCAGCATGTCCTGCAGCCGTTCGGCGAACACTGCGCGGCCGAGCGCGCCGGCATCGGCAAGGTCGTAGAGCAGCAGGATCATCATCGCGATCAGCGCCGTGTGCGCCCAGTAGCGATGCGGCAGATGGTGCGGGATCAGTAGCGCCACCACCAGCACGACAATGAGCAATAGCACCGGCGTGGTGAACACATGCGCGAGCGCATAGGCACCGATCACGCCGATGAAGGCGCCGACGATCCGCGAGACGATGCGCCGGTAGCTCACTCGCGCGTCCGGCTGCATGACGACGAGCACGGTCGTCGACACCCAGGCCGCGCGCTCGGGATCGAGCGCGATGCCAATCCATAACCCGATCGCCGCTGCCGTCGCATAGGCGAGCGCGAAGCGCAGCCAGAGCGACGGGTCGGGCGGATCGGTGCGCGCCGGCTGGCGCAGCTGCGGCAGATGACCGAACAGCAGATGGTCGAGCGCACGCGCGACGACGACGAGCACCAGCGTGCCGGCGCTGAACATCAATTCCATCGGCTGGATCACCGGAACGCCGAACGCCACCGACAGCGCCATGCAGGCATGCCGCGCCGCCATTGCCGGGACGCGGCCGTAACGGTTCGCCACCCCCGCGCCGAATGTGCCGGCGACGAACACCATCCAGAACACCACCTGATAGTCGCGCAGCAGATAACCGGCGACCGCACCGGCAATCAGCCCCGCCGCCGAGAGGAACAGGATGCGATAGCGCCCGAACAGCGGTCCGTCCTGATCGGAGAACGACAGCAGCAGGCCGAACACCGCCGCCACCACCGCCGCAGCGCTGTCATGCAACACCACGCCCGCGAGCGCCGGCCCGGCAATGCCGATCAGGAACAGCGCGCCGCGCCGCAACGACGATTTGTTGACGCTGATGGTCTGCACCGCGCGAGCTTACACCGGCATCGCCGTGCCGCCTATTTCGCGTACCGCGTTCCGGGCCGCCATCCATGACAATCGGCCTCCGGCAACGCTAACGTGTCACGATCAAGCCAGACAGCGAGCGGAGGAAGAGATGGCCTACACCCCCAACTGCGTCCACCTCGTCGGCAGCATCGGCCTCGACAGCGTCGACGATGTGTTCAAGACCGTCGGCCGCACGCTCGGCCGCCGTGTGGCTCGCGTCCCCGACGGCGAACAAGGTCCGCGCCGGCTGTGGATCAGCTTCCAGTATCCGTTCCTGCTCGCCAATCCGTTCCTGCGTCCCGACCCGGGCGGCGCGGCACGCAAGAATTCCGGCTTCCGTCTGTTGACGCTGGCCGAAGGCGTGAAGCCGTCCGAGGTGCGTTTCGGCGAACTCGGCTATGCGCGCGAAGCCCGCGCCTCCTATCTCGATTTCGTCGCAGCACGCGAGCGCGGCGACCTGCCGAAGGATGTGCGTTTCCAGGTGTGCCTGCCAACGCCGATGGCGGTGATCCGCGGCTTCTGCACCGGCGAACATATCGACGCGATCGAGGCGGCTTACGAGAAAGCGATGCTGCGCGAGGTGGAGACGATCTGCCGGACGATCCCGCACAAGGATCTCTGCATCCAGTGGGACGTCTGCTACGAGATGATCGGCTATGACGGCCAGCCACAGGACTTCTTCCCGCCGATCACGGTGTCGCCACAACAAATGGTGGCGCCACTCGGCCGCTTGTCAGCGGCGGTGCCGGCCGATGTCGAACTCGGCATCCATCTCTGTTACGGCGACTTCGGCGCCAAGCACGCGATCGAGCCGCAGGACGCAGGCAAGCTCGTCGCCATCACCAACGATATCGTTTCAACGATCAAGCATCCGCTCGCTTATGTGCACATGCCGGTGCCGGTCGCGCGCAACGACGACGCCTATTTCAAGCCGCTCGCCGGCCTGAAACTCGCCCCCGGCACGCAGCTTTATCTCGGCGTGGTGCACGCCGCGGATGGCGCCGACGGTACAAAGAAACGCATCGCCGCCGCCAGCAAGTACGCAAAGGAGTTCGGCATCGCCACCGAATGCGGCATGTCGCGCCAGCGCACGCCGGAACTGGTGGAGAAGCTGCTGGCGATCCACGCCGAAGTGGCGCAGGAGCCGCGCTAGCGGCCCCGCGCCCTTTCGTCTCAGGCAGCCTTCGGCATCGGCCGCTCGTTCGGCCGCACGTCGAAGGATTTGAGCTGACCGCGCCGTAGCGCCTCGACCGTGACGGCGCGGTCGATCCGCTCGTGACTGAGCAGCCGGATCAGATCGTCGACACCCGTCACCGCCTCGCCGTCGGCACGCACGATGATGTCATAAGTCATCAGCCCGGCCGTTGACGCCGGGCCGGCCGGCTCCAGCGCTGTGATCATCGCGCCGGTCGTATTGTCGATGCCGGCCAACCGGGCATGACCGCGCGACACCGCCGCCGTCTGCGCGGCGATACCGATGAAGCCGCGCCGCACCCGGCCGTGCTGGATCAATTCGCCAAGCACGAACTGCGCGGTGTTGCTCGCGACGGCAAAGCAGATGCCCTGCGCACCGCGGATGATCGCGGTGTTGATGCCGACCACCGCGCCGCGCGCATTGACCAGCGGCCCACCGGAATTGCCGGGATTGAGCGCCGCGTCGGTCTGGATCACGTCCTCGATCAATCGGCCGTTGCCGGCGCGCAGCGAGCGGCCGAGCGCCGAGACGACACCCGCCGTCACCGTCGATTCAAATCCGAGCGGATTGCCGATGGCGACCACGAGCTGCCCGCGCTTGAGCGACTTGGAATCGCCGATCGGCGCAATGGCGAGGTTACGCGCCGAACCGGCACGCAACAGCGCGAGATCGGTGTCCGGGTCTTCGCCCAGCACCCGCGCTTCCATGGCGCGGCCTTCCGCGTCGGTCAGGCGGAAATCACTGGCGCCGTGCACCACATGGCTGTTGGTCAAAACGAGGCCGTCCGGCGAGATCACCACGCCGGACCCGACACCGGCCGGCCGCGACGGGCCGCCCTTCTGGGCTTTCAACACTTCAACGCGCACCACCGCCGGCCCGGCGCGCTCGGCGGCGGAGATCACGGCGTTGGAATAGGCATCTTGCAGCACGTCATCCGCCACCTCGCTGGGCAGCGGAGTCGCGTTCTCGGTCTCGCGTTCCGGGGTGGAATCGAACATCGCAAACTCGGGGTTCTGTCGTGAAGATGCCCTGATATAGGCGCGGCCCCATCGAAAAAAAGGGGATGCCTCGGGTACCCTAAGCGGCGGTCGTTGCCGCCTGCCCTCGCTCGCGCAGGCTGAACCAGACCCAGGCAGCAACCCCGTCAAGCAGCAACAGCGGCACGATCAGCGCCCACCAGCCGCCGTAGTGGTAGCCGAACGCGCCGGTGGTGGTCCCGACCAGAAAGCCGAGCACCACCGTCAGCGTGTGACCGAGCTTGCGCCGCGACGCGGTCAGCGTCTCGCGCTCTTGCGCGCGTCGCAGCCATGCCAGCGCGGTCTGCGTGAGGTCGATCGCCAGTACCGTGGTGTTGGTGGTCATCACATTGGTCGAGCCGAAGCTCGGCAACAGCAGGCGCACCAGCGCGCTCTGCAATCCCATCGCCAACAGCCCGCACAGCGCAGCGACGAGCGCGATGGGTTCATCCGCCGATCGGGCCGCCGGCGCCATCACGCCGGCGACGAGCAGCACGGCAAGCAACGCCTCCTCGATCGCCAGCGTCAGCAGCAGCGCGCGCCGCCGCCGCATCGTCGCGACGATGACCGTGGCGACAACGCCGCCCAGCAGGAACACCGGGATCGCCAGCACCTTGACCAGCACGCCCGGCTCCGGCTGCGACCAGTGCGCGCCGATGGTGACGAAGCTCCCGGTCGCCTGCGCCACGTAGAGGCCGAACAACGCAAGGAAGATCAATCCGTCGACGAAGCCGGCGGTGACACTGAGCGCAAAGGGAATGATACGCGGGACCGAAAGAGCAACCTGTGGTTTATTCATCTGCATTTTACACGGCGACGTACTGCGACTAACCTTTCCGGGCGGGGTCCAACAAGGGGGCAAAGGGCCATGACCGTCGTAAAAACATTAGGAGCTTGCGTTGGAATACTAGGATTAATTTCTTCTATCGCTCATGCTCAGGGAGAAGGTGAAGATCCCTGCCGCTTCCGCCGGGATTGTCGCGTATCCGAAGGCGAAACTTCCAATGGCTTCCGGTCGTTTGAGCGCGCTGTCACCAAGATCAAGAAAACACCGTTCAAGGGCGACAAAACGGCGTTGCGTCACGCCGTCAGCGTTAGCTGCAACGATGTGGTGCCGCAAGTGCTCACCGAACTCGTTCAGGATGGCGGGCCAGGATTTTTCATCGACAAGAAACGCGGCTATGTCCTGACCGCGACCTTCACCGGCGAAACCGGCGTCAATACCACGACGCCTGTCGTCGTCCCGCTGGCGACCTTCTCGCGCGAACCGGGGACCGAAACCTCGGAGCTGAATTGTCTCAAAACGATATTCCCGTATCTGCACCGGGACGCGAAAGTCTACGTTCAATACGAAGTCCGCCGGACGAAGGACGACAAGTTGAGCCCCGAACTCGTCGCGGGCGCGCAGATTTTCGCTGGACTGCTCGGACTGTTCGTCGGGCCGACGCTGGGGAGCGGCTTTTCCCGCATCGTCGAACGTGCATCCACGGTCAGCACGACGTTGAAGGACAACGAGACGCTCTATAACAAGTTCATCGACGGCTTCGACATGGTGCGCACGGTCAAGAGTACCGCCGCGCTGACGCCCGCCGATGGCGCGCTCATTCTCGATATCGGCTCCGGTGCGAATATTACGATCGAGCGGGCGCCGGTGGAGTCACCTCTGCTGGACAAGACCGCCGACGGCAAACGGGTCGCGACGACGCAGGACGTCCGCGATCAACTGGCGACCTGGTACAAGATTGATTTCGCCAAGGTGTTCGAAAACCTTCAGGCGAACGTCAAGGATCAGCTTTCCAACGATGACGCGAAAATCGTGCAGGGAGCCTGCCAGGCCGTCCAGAACGCAGCCGGGGCCGTGCCCGGATTGCTTGCGGAAGAAAAGCTGATCGTTCTCGTCACCTATATGCGCCAGTTCGGGCTGCCGCCAACGCCGAAATCGAACTGCCTCTACGCGGATCAGCTCACCATGGCGAAAGCGATCTCGCTGCCGCTGCCGTTCGAGGCTTCGGGGCCCAAGCCACAGGTCAAGGATCCGGACGTCAAATTCCAGCAGGAGACCCGTCCGTTCCTCACCAACTTCTTCATTGCCTGGCAACTCGCACAGCGAGCCGCCAAAGCCGGCGATACCGCACAAGGCAGCGACATTCTCGTCGAATTTCTCGGCGATCGTGTCTCGGTCAAACGAGACGACAGCCTCACCGCGTTCGGTCAGAATGAACTGGCGAGTTCGGACAGCGCGGCGGTGCTTCTGCTCAAAAGTCCGGCCCTCAATAAATATGGCTGTTATCGTCGTTCAACCGACGAGTTGGCGACGATCGGATATTCGGCAGAGGTCATCGCGGCATTCGGCGACAAGGACAAGCCGACCCTCGCCAATGTTGCGGTGGGGTTGAAGAATACCGATAACGGAACGACGCTGAAAACGATCTATATCGAGCCCGCGCCCCGATCGGTGCGCGAAACCATCAAACAGCGTTTCAAGGACGGTTGCGCCACCGGCTGGAAGCCGTTCGAGTAGCAACACGCACGCGCGCACGCTTGGTGTCTGTCCGGCCGTCGAGAGCAACCTCTCGATGGCCGGTCGATTTTTAACCTCAACAGACAGGAACCCGCGCGTCAGCGATTGAGCCAGTCATGGATGCGCGTCACCGCGTCGCGCATCTCGGCGGCGGAGCCAGCGTAGCTGAAGCGGACGAAGTGGCGTCCGTCGACCGGATCGAAATCGACGCCAGGCGTCGCCGCCACATGCGCCTCTTGCAACATGCGCGAGGCGAAGTCGAAGCTGTCGTCGGAATAGCGTGAGATGTCGGCGTAGAGATAGAACGCGCCATCGACCGGCAGGAATTTGTCGAGACCCGCTCCCGGCAAGCCTTGCGTGAGAATGCGGCGGTTCTCCTCGTAACCGTGCTTCACCGCATCCATCTCGTCGCGGCCATCGAATGCCGCTTGCGCCGCGACCTGCGACAGCGCCGGCACAGAAATCGCGAGATTCTGCTGCAACCGCTCCACAGATCGCACCAGCGACGGCGGCAACAGCAACCAGCCGATGCGCCAGCCGGTCATGCAGAAATATTTGGAGAACGAATTGATGACGGTGACGTTCTCAGAGAACGCCGCCGCCGTCTCCGCCGGAAAGGCGTAGTCGAGCCCGTGATAAATCTCGTCGGAAATCACGCGGATGCCTTCGGCCTGCGCCACCGCGATCAGTTGCGACAGCGCATCGCCGCTCATCATCGTTCCGGTCGGATTGGCCGGGCTCGCCACCAGCAATCCCTGTAGCGGCTTCTCGCGATGCGCGGCGATCAGCGCCGCGCCGGTGATCGCCCAGCGCGTCGCGTCCGAGGTCGGGATCAGTACCGGCTCGCAACCGAGCGCGGTGAGGATGTGGCGATACGGCGGGTAGCCCGGATTGGCGATGGCGACGCGCGCGCCCAGCTCGAACAGCGACAGGAACGCCAGCACGAAAGCGCCGGACGAGCCGGTGGTCACCGCCACCCGCTCCGGATCGATGGCGAGGTTGTGCACCTCCCCGTAATGGCGCGCGATGCGCGCGCGCAGCGACGGCAGGCCGAGCGCCTCGGTATAGGCGATCGGCCGGTCGAGCGCGGCACGCGCCGCCTCGATCGCGGTGCGCGGCGCCGGTGCCGCCGGCTGACCGACCTCCATATGGATGACGTGACGCCCGGCCGCCTCGAGACGGGCGGCCGCCGCCATCACGTCCATCACCATGAACGGCGGAACATCGCTGCGACGCGATGGCGCAAGCAGGCGTCTCGCCTGATCCAGCATCATCCGACCCGCCCCGCTCCCGCCGTATTCGGCCGGTCAGAATATGCGCTAACGCCCGACAACAACATGTGATTTCGCTCGCGTTGACCCTGTGGGGCCGCCTCTCTAGGTTGCGCGGATTCGATCCATAGGCCGACCACCGACTGATGTCCGCTGGGATAATGCCCGCACGATTGTCCGATTTGCTGCCTGATCCGCACCACGCTGTCAAAGCGGCGCGCGGCGTGGTCGCTGTGCTGACGGCGGCGGCGGTGCTGATGGCAACGCCGGCGGCCCGCGCACAAACGCCGCGGATTCCGATCGTCCGCGACGCCGAGACCGAGCAGTTGCTGCGCGACTACACGCAGCCGATCCTGCGCGCCGCCGGCCTCGCGCAACAGAACATCCGCGTCGCCATCATCAACGAGAAGACCTTCAACGCCTTCGTCATGGACGGCCGCCGCATCTTCATCAATGCCGGCACGCTGATGGACTCCAAGACGCCGAACGAGGTGATCGGCGTGCTCGCGCACGAGACCGGCCACATCGCCGGTGGGCATCTGGCACGGCTGCGCGAACAGCTCGCCGCGGCGCAGACCGCCTCGATCATCGCCATGCTGCTCGGCATCGGCGCCATGGTCGCCGGTGCGCGCAGCGGATCGAACAGTGGCCTCGGCAATGCCGGCATGGCGGCGGTGCTGGCGCCGCAGGAAGCGCTGCGCCGCTCGCTCCTGTCGTACCAGCGCAGCCAGGAAGAACAGGCCGACCGCGCCGCGGTGAAATTCCTCACCGCCACAGGCCAGTCCACCAAGGGGCTGTACGATTCGTTCAAGCGGCTCAGCGACCAGATGCTGTTCTCGGCGCGCTTCGCCGACCCTTATCAGCAGTCGCATCCGATGCCGGCCGAGCGTGTCGCCTCGCTCGAAGTGCTCGCGAAAGCGAGCCCGACCTGGGACAAGAAGGACTCCCCCGAGCTGCAACTGCGCCACGATCTGGTGCGCGCCAAGCTTTACGGCTTCATCGATCGCGGCGAGAGCGTCGGCCGTCGCTATCCGTTGAGCGATACCAGCCTGCCCGCGCGCTATGCCCGCGCCATCGCCACCTATCGTCACGGCGACCTGCGCAACGCGGTGGCGCAGATCGACGCGCTGATCCGCGAAATGCCGAACAACGCCTATTTCCACGAACTCAAGGGTCAGGCGCTGCTCGAAGGCGGCCACCCCGCGGAAGCGATCGCGCCACTGCGCCGCGCCGCGCAACTCGCGCCCACGCCGGCGCTGATCCAGATTTTGCTGGCGCAGGCGCTCAATGCCACCGGCAACAAGGCGCATGCCGACGAGGCGGCGGGACTGCTGCGCGTCGCGTTGAGCCGCGAACCGGAAGTGCCGGAAGCCTATACGCAACTCGCCATGGCCTATGGCCGCAAGGGCGATCTGGCACAGGCCGATCTCGCCTCGGCGCAGGCCGCGTTCTATCGCGGCGACAGCCGCACCGCGCGCCAGCTTGCGACGCGCGCGAAAACCAGACTGCCGATCGGCTCGCCCGCCTGGGTGCGCGCCGACGACCTCGCCAACATCAAGGCCGGGCCGGGAGATAAATGATGATCACGCCGCTCCCCCGTCCGGCCCACCCTCTCATGCAAGGAATGACATCGATGCTCACTCGCTTCCGTCTCGCCGCTGCCGCAATGGCGCTGGCCGCGACCGTATCCGTCGTGCCCGCCGCGAACGCGCAGGATCTCACCGCCGCGCAGCGAACGCAGATCGAGGGGGTGATCCGCGACTATCTCCTGAAGAATCCGGAACTGCTTCAGGAAGTCATGATGGAGTTGGAGAAGAAGCAGACTGCGGCGGAAGCCGAGCGGCACAAATCCGCGGTCTCGACCCACGCCAAGGCGCTGTACTCCTCGCCCTATCAGGTGACGATCGGCAATCCGCAGGGCAACGTCACCTTCGTCGAATTCTTCGATTACAACTGCGGCTACTGCAAGCGCGCCATGAGCGACATGATGGAGCTCATGAAAGACCCGAACCTCAAGGTCGTGCTCAAGGAATTCCCGGTGCTCGGACCCGGCTCGGTGGAAGCGGCGAAGGTCGCCGTCGCCGTGCGCATGCAGGACAAGACCGGCAAGAAGTATCTCGACTTCCACCAGAAGCTGCTCGGTGGTCGCGGCCAGGCGGACAAGGCGCGCGCGATGGCCGCCGCCAAGGATGCGGGCCTCGACATGGCGCGGCTGGAAAAGGATCTCGCCAGTCCCGAGGTGAACACCTCATTGCAGGAAAGCTTCAAGCTCGCTGAAGCGCTCGGCCTCAACGGCACGCCGAGCTATGTGATCGGCGACCAGGTGGTGATCGGCGCGGTCGGGCTCGATGCGCTGAAACAGAAGGTCAACACCGCGCGCTGCGGCAAAGCCTCCTGTTAAAAGACCGCCTGTTAACCCACAGCGCGACCTGTACAATTCTCCGATCGATTGCGGGAACTTTTGGCGCGGGATAGCGTTCTCCCGCACCCCACAGTTCCGGACCTCATGTATTCGATCGGCCTCGAAGAAGAATATTTCGTGTTTGACGCCCGGTCGCGGCGCGCGATCACGCGCGCTGACAAGGCGTTTCTGACCAACATCAAGAAACGGCTCGGCGGCAATGTCATGACCGAGATGCTGCAGTCGCAGGTCGAGGCGGTGACGCCGGTGTGCGCGACGTTCGACGAAGCCCGCGCGCATCTCACCGGCTATCGCGCGACACTCGCGGAAGAAGCCGCCGCGCGGAAGCTCGGCATCGCCGCCATGGGGACGTTCCCGCTCGCGGTCTGGCCGGAGCAGACGGTCACGCCGGGCGATCGCTACAAGGGTATCGTCAGCGATCTTGGCATCATCGGCCTGCGCAACATGCTGTGCGGCCTGCATGTGCATGTCGGCCTGCCCGACCCGTCGATCCGCGTCGATCTGATGAAGCGGGTCATGCCGTATCTGCCGCTGTTGCTTGCCTTGTCGACGTCCTCGCCGTTCTGGCAGACGCATCGCACCGGCCTGCACGGCTATCGGCTCGCCGCCTATGACGAACTGCCGCGCACCGGATTGCCCGAACTGTTCCACGAGCAGGCAGACTATGACGAATTCGTCGCGGCGCTGACGCGTGCCGACATCATTCCCGATGCCAGCTATATCTGGTGGGCGATCCGGCCTTCGATGCGTTACCCGACGCTCGAACTGCGCATCGCCGATAGCTGTACGCGGCTCGACGATACGCTGGCGGTCGCCGCGCTGTTCCGCTGCCTGGTGCGCGCGCTCGACAACGACCGCGCGCTCAATTCCGGCTTCGACCGGGTCGGCCGCGCCATCACCGTCGAGAACAAATGGCACGCACAGCGTTATGGCATCCACGCCGTGTTCGTCGATCCGTTCCGGCGCGTGTCGATCACCGCGCGCGAATGGCTCGACGAGATTCTCGACTTCATCGACGAGGATATCGCCGCGCTCGGCTGCCAGCGCGAGATCGCCCGCGCCGGGGCGATCCTGCGTGAGGGCACCAGCGCCGACGAGCAGATCCGCATCTATCAGGCGGCGCGCGCCGCCGGGCGGCAGCGCGCCTCCGCGCTCAAGGACGTGGTGGACTGGGCCGCCGCCGAGACCGTCGCCTGCGCCGGGCCGGGCCGGGCCGCGGCCTAGCACAGGTGTCGACGGGCCAGTCTGCCGTTGCGCCGCCCGGACATGGCCTTTGGCCAAGACTGACCTACCTTGGCAGGGTTCGGCCGGCGACATAGACCGGGGGGCCAAGGCCCCCTATAAAGCGCCCGATCCAAAGCCCACTCCGACTGAGTCCATGGCCAAAACCGTCCACAACAGGCCCATTTACGTTCTGAATGGCCCCAATCTGAACCTGCTCGGCACGCGGGAACCCGAAAAATACGGGCATACCACCCTCGCCGACCTCGATCAGATTTGCCGCGAGGCCGGCAAGGCGCAGGGCTTCGACGTGGTCTGCCACCAATCCAATCTGGAAGGCGAACTCGTCTCCTGGATTCAGGAGGCCAAGACCCGAGACGCGGCCGGCATCATCCTCAATGCCGGGGGCTATACCACCACCTCGGTGGCGATCCTCGATGCGCTGCTGTCGGTTCGCCTGCCGACCATCGAAGTGCACATCACCAATATTCACGCCCGCGAGGAGTTTCGGCACAACTCACTGATCTCGCGGGCCGCCACCGGCGTGATCTGCGGGCTTGGCACCGCGAGCTACACGCTGGCCATCACCGCGATCGCCGGCCTCGCCGGCGCCGCCAAACACTGAGAGTTCAGAGACCGGACATGGCCGAGAAGAAAATGGCGAAAAAGTCCAAAAGCAAAGCAGCGAAAGCCGGACCGCAGAAGGCTGCCCCGCAACGGATCAGCAGCAGCGGCGTGAACCGCGCGTTGATCCTCGAACTCGCCGACCTGCTCAACGAGACCGGCCTTACCGAGATCGAGATCGACGGCAGCCGCGTGCGCGTCGCGCGCACCGCCGTCGCCGTGGCGCCGGCTGCCGCTGTGGCCGCGGTCGCCCGCCCGGTGGCGGCGCAACCCGTCGCCGAAGCCACCGGCGGTTCGCTCGATCCCGCCAAGCATCCGGGCGTCGTCACCTCGCCGATGGTCGGCACCGCCTATGGCGCGCCCGAACCGGGCGCCAAGCCGTTCATCGAGATCGGCACTCATGTGAAGGCGGGCCAGACGCTGCTGATCGTCGAGGCGATGAAGACCATGAACCAGATTCCGGCGCCGCGCGCCGGCACCGTGACGCAGATCCTGTTCGAAGATGGCCAGCCGGTCGAGTTCGGCGAGCCCCTGCTGATCATCGAGTAAGAGTCTCAGGCGGACCAACGCATGTTCGACAAGATCCTCATCGCCAACCGTGGCGAGATCGCCATGCGGGTGATCCGCGCCTGCAAGGAACTCGGCATTCCGACGGTCGCGGTGCACTCCACCGCCGATGCGGACGCCATGCACGTCCGCTTCGCCGACGAGAGCGTGTGCATCGGCCCGCCCGCCGCGAAGGACAGCTATCTGAACATCCCGGCCGTGCTCGCCGCCTGCGAGATCACCGGCGCGGATGCGGTGCATCCGGGTTACGGCTTCCTGTCGGAGAACGCGCGCTTCGCCGAAATCCTCACCGACCACGGCATCTCTTTCATCGGCCCGAAACCGGAACACGTCCGCATCATGGGCGACAAGATCGAGGCCAAGCGCACCGCGAAGCGCCTCGGCATCCCGGTCGTCCCCGGCTCCGAAGGCGGCGTCGGCTCCGATGCCGAAGCGCTGGCGGTCGCCAACGACATCGGCTTCCCGGTGCTGGTGAAGGCCACCGCCGGCGGCGGCGGCCGCGGCATGAAGGTCGCGCTCACCCCCGAGGAACTGCCGACCGCGCTCGCCACCGCGCGTGCCGAAGCCAAGGCGGCGTTCGGCAACGACGCTGTCTATCTGGAAAAATATCTGCGGAAGCCGCGCCACATCGAAATCCAGGTGCTCGGCGACGGCCACGGCAAGGCGGTGCATCTCGGCGAACGCGACTGCTCGCTACAGCGCCGCCACCAGAAGGTCTGGGAAGAAGCGCACTCTCCCGCGCTTAACGCGACCGAGCGTCAGCAGATCGGCGAAGTGGTCGCCAAGGCGATGCGCGAACTCAACTATCTCGGCGTCGGAACGGTCGAATTCCTGTACGAGGACGGCAAGTTCTACTTCATCGAGATGAATACCCGCATCCAGGTCGAGCATCCGGTGACCGAAGCGATCACCGGCATCGACCTGATCTTCGAGCAGATCCGCGTCGCTGCCGGCGCGCGGCTGTCGCTGACGCAGAAGGATGTGCGGTTTCACGGTCACGCCATCGAGTGCCGCATCAATGCCGAGAACCCGGTGTCGTTCCGGCCCTCACCTGGCAAGATCCTCCACTATCACGCACCGGGCGGGCTCGGCATTCGCGTCGATTCCGCGGTCTATCAGGGCTACACGATCCCGCCCTATTACGATTCGCTCGCCGCAAAGCTGATCGTCCACGGCAACACCCGCACCGAGTGCCTGATGCGGCTCAAGCGCGCGCTCGACGAACTGGTGGTCGACGGCATCGAGACCACCGCCGCGCTGCATCGCGCGCTGGTCCGGGAAACCGACATCATCGACGGCGACTATCACATTCACTGGCTGGAGCAATTCCTGGCCCGCGGCGCGGTCGGCGCATAGCGCGTTTTCCGTCAGTCGAAGCCGGCCCGCGCCAGAAACCACGATTCATAGATCCGTCGCGCTCGACCTAATATTTCCGCATTTGCGGGCTAACCGCCGGTATCATATTAATGATGCCGTCGGCGCGCGGTATCTCTCATACGTTGTGTCTTTTGACATAGGTTTTATGCCCACGTCGTTTTCCACCAACCGCAATCTGGCCCAACCCCTGCTGCTGCTCGCGGGTTTTGCGCTGTTGATCGGCATCAGTATCGGCACGTTGTGGCTGGTGGATCGCGCGGCCGACGACGCCCGCTCCGTCGCGCATACCCTGCGTGTCCAGGACATGATGTCCAACGTCCTCCTGAACATGCGGCGCGCCGAAGCCGGGCAGCGCGGCTATCTGTTCACCGAAGCCTCTCGTTATCTCGACGACTACAACGACGCCGGTCCCGCCGCCGAGGAGCAACTTCGCCTGGTGCGCGAGCAGACTGCGGACAATCCGCGCCGGAAGGGTGAACTCGATGCCATCGAGCGCACGATGAACGGCAAGTTCGCGGAGATGGATCGCAGCATCGAACTGACAAAAGCCGGCAATCGCGATGCGGCCCGCACTTTCGTTCTCGGCGACCGCGGCCGCGAACTCATGAACGATCTGCGCCAGCAGATCGAGAAACTAATCGACGACGAAGGTCGGCTTCTCACCGAACGCAACGAAGCCTCGCAACGCACCAACCGGTGGCTGCTGATCCTCACCATCCTCGGCGCCGCCCTTGTCGTCGTTGTCGGTGGCATCGCCGTGCTGCTGATGCGCCGCAACGTCGCCCAACGCGAAGCGGCGCGCCAGGAGCTGGCGGTGATCAACGCCAATCTCGAGCGCATCGTCGAATTCCGTACCGCGGACCTCGTCGAAGCAAACGAGGAAATCCAGCGCTTCGCTTATATCGTCAGTCACGATTTGCGCTCGCCGCTCGTCAACATCATGGGCTTCACCAGCGAGCTTGAGGCGCTGCGCAAGGACATCTTCGACGAGATCGGCAAGCTGCGCGCGCAGCTCGACGAACTCAATGCGCATGCGGCTGCGCAGGCGACCCCGGTCGAAACCCTCGGCAAGGACTTCGACGAAGCGCTCGGCTTCATCAAGACCTCGATCGCCAAGATGGACCGCCTGATCAACGCCGTGCTCAAGCTCTCACGCGAAGGCCGGCGGCAGTTCAATCCGGAAACAATCGATATGAACGAGATGCTCGGTTCGATCGAGCAGACCGTTGCGCACCGCGCCGCTGAACAGGAAGCCAAGGTGACGATCGACGATCTTCCGGCGGTTGAGAGCGACCGTCTGGCGATCGAACAGATCTTCTCCAACCTGATCGACAATGCCTTGAAATACGGCCGCACGAGCGAGCCATCCCGGATCGCCGTCACCGGCCATGCCAACGCCGCCTATGTGTCGTTCGACGTCAGCGACAACGGCCGTGGCATCGACCCGCACGACCATCAGCGCGTGTTCGAGCTGTTCCGCCGCTCCGGCGTGCAGGACAAACCGGGCGAAGGCATCGGTCTCGCCCATGTGCGTGCGCTGGTGCGCCGCATGGGCGGCACCCTGAAACTCAAATCAGAACTGGGGAAAGGCAGTACCTTCACGGTCACCCTGCCCCGGCGCTGGACCGAAAACACGAGGAGCATCGCATGAACAGCAAGATGTCGCAGGAGCCCGTCGAGATCATCATGATCGAGGACGACGAGGGCCACGCGCGCCTCATCGAGAAGAATATCCGCCGCGCCGGCGTCAACAACCGGATCACGCCGTTCACCAACGGTACCGATGCGGTCTCGTTCCTGTTCGGTCCGGACGGCTCCGCCGCGACCAACAAGAACAAGCCACTCTTGATCCTGCTCGATCTCAATCTGCCGGACATGACCGGCGTCGATATCCTCGGCCGCGTCAAGAGCAACGAGCATCTCAAGCGGATTCCGGTCGTGGTGCTGACCACCACCGACGACGCCACCGAGATCCAGCGCTGCTACGACCTCGGCTGCAACGTCTACATCACCAAACCGGTGGACTACGAGAATTTCGCCAACGCGATCCGTCAGCTCGGCCTGTTCTTCTCGGTCATCCAGGTTCCAGCCACAAACTGAGAAACAGCATGCCGCGTAACGTCCTTTATGTCGACGACGATCCCGGCATCTGCCGGCTGGTCTCGCGCGCGCTCGAACGCGAGGGGATCAAGGTCGTTACCGCACCGGACGGCGCAACCGGTCTGCGCGAGTTAGAGGCGGATCCGACGTTCGACGTGATCGCGCTCGACCAGAACATGCCGGGGCTCGACGGCATGGCCACCCTCGCCCGCATCCACGAGAAGGCGGACCATCCGCCGGTGATCTTCGTCACCGGCGCGCAGGACAGCAAGCTTGCAGTCACGGCGCTGAAAGCCGGCGCGTTCGACTTCGTCGTCAAGGATGCGACCGGCGAGTTTATTCCACTACTGCGCGCCGCATTCTCCACCGCGGTCGAGGCGATGCGGATGCGCCGCGCCAAGGAAGCAGCGGAAGCGGAAGTGCGCGCCGCGCGCGACCGGTTCGAGGCGTTGGCGACCGAGCGCGCGATGCTGTTGCGCGAGGTCAACCATCGCGTCGGCAATTCGCTGCAGCTCATCGCCTCGCTGCTGTCGATGCAAGGCAACGCCAATCCGAGCCAGGACGTGAAGGATGCGCTGATCAACGCCACCTCGCGCGTCATGGCGGTGGCGCAAGTGCACCGCCGCCTCTACACCTCCGACAACGTCAAGTCGGTCGCGGTCGATCAATATCTCACCGCGCTGGTCGAGGATCTGCGCGTCTCGGCGGACAGCGACGAACTCGCGCATCTCACCATCGCCGCCGAGCCGGTCGAAACCGACCCGGACCGCGCGGTCGCGGTCGGCGTGATCGTCAACGAACTGATCATGAATGCGCTGAAATACGCCTACCCGTCCGACAAGGGCTTGAATCGCGGCCCGATCCGCGTCGGACTCAAGTCGCAAGGCCCCGACCACGCGGTCGTCAGCGTCGAGGACGACGGCGTCGGCATGAACACGAGCATGGGCAACGTTGTGGTGTCACGAACGTCGAGCGGTCTCGGGCAGCGCATCGTTCGCGCAATGGCGGATAAGCTTGGCGCCAAGGTCGAGCACGATGCCAATCATCGCGGCACCCGCATCGAGATCGCGTTCGCGACCACGCGGCCGCGCGCGCCGCTGCAACCTGCCCCGTAGGGCGTGATCCGGAAAAGTGGAAACCGGTTTTCCGAAAAGATCACGCCCAAAACTTAAAAACGAGCCGCAGACGATTTAGCTTCAGCAGATTTTGCGCTAGCCGAGATCAGTGCGGCGTCAGGCGGTCGAGCAGCGTGCAGACGTCCTCGGGACGATACGGCTTGCTCAGAAACAGTGAACGCGACACCAGCGGTGCGATGGTCGCCGCATTGTGCCGGCCCGACGCGTAGACGATCGGCAGTTCCGGCCGCAGCGCCCGCGCCCGGCGCGCGAGTTCCGCGCCGTCCATGGCGCCTGCCAGATTGATGTCGGTGAACAGCACGTCGATGCCCATGTCGGTCTCGAGACGGGCGAGACCCGCTTCGGCGCTAGCAACGGCGCAAACATCGAAACCGTGCTCTTCGAGAACCTCGGTCACCAGTTCGGCAATTAGGCTCTCGTCTTCGACCAGCAGAACCTTGGTCCGGTACACACCCATGGCTCCCTCCCCGACACAACGGACGCTTCGGCTACGCAACGCGACATCGGCAAATGTCGTTCAATCTTTCGACAATTTGCAGCCGATATAGTGAGGGATATGTTAACGCTGCGCGCGGAGACGGCTGTGCCAGCACGCAACGCCTCGCTGTGATGCCCGCCGGACAAACGCGATACGGAACCAATGGCGAACCGTAACAGCTCCACATCCTTCGAGATCACGCCGGACGTGCTGCTAAAAGCCTATGCCTGTGGCATTTTCCCGATGGCGGAGAGCGCGGACGATCCGGCGCTCTATTGGGTCGAGCCGGAACAGCGCGGCATCATCCCGCTCGACGGTTTTCATATTCCCGCGCGGCTCGCGCGCACGGTGCGCGGCACCGCGTTGCGTGTTGTCACCGACCGCGACTTCCCGGCGGTGATCGACGGCTGCGCCGGCGCCGCGCGAGGCCGCGAGCGTACCTGGATCAATCAGCGCATCCGCGCGCTCTATGTCGCGCTCGCCGAACGCGGCGCCTGCCACAGCGTCGAGGTCTATGATGGCGAGACGCTGGTCGGCGGGCTCTACGGTCTCGCGCTCGGCCGCGCGTTCTTCGGCGAAAGCATGTTCCACCACGTCACCGATGCGTCGAAGATCGCGCTGGTGCATCTGGTGGCGCGGCTGATCGCCGGCGGTTTCACGCTGCTCGACACGCAGTTCATCACCAGCCACCTGCAGTCGTTCGGCGCGATCGAGGTGCCGCGCCGGCGCTATCAGGCGCTGCTCGCCGAGGCGCTTACCGGCGAAGCCGCGTTCGATCGTCTGCCGCCGGAGATCGGCGGCACGCAGGCGCTGGCGATCATCAGAGAATGACGGTCGATTACTGACGGAACGGTGGCGGCGACGCCGACGGCGGGAACGGCTGCTGCGCCTGCGGCGCAGGACGGCGCTGTTGCTGCGGCGGCGCGCGGCGCGCCGGTGGCGCGGCCGGCTTCGGCGCCGCCTCCGGCGGTGCCTCGGCGGTCACGTCGGGCTTGGCGCCTTTGCAATCGGTCAGCCACACGTCGTAGATCGGATGCTCGACCGCATGCAGGCCGGGCGAACTCGCGAACATCCAGCCGGTGAAGATGCGCCGCGTCTCGCCCTGCAACGTCACCTCGTCCACTTCGACAAAGCCGTCGGTGTTCTGCGTCTCGGTCGGCGGCCGCGTGTAACAGGCGCGCGGCGTCACCTGCAGCGCGCCGAACTGCACCGTCTCGTTGATATCCACGTCGAACTTGATGATGCGCCCGGTGATCTTGTCGAGACCGGCAAACACCGCCTTCGGGTTGGCGATCTTCTGCGGCGGCGGTTCAACGACGATTTCGTCGCCCGGCTGCGGCGACGTATCGGCCGGCTGCTGCGGCGCACCGCGCGGCTGGCGCTGTCCTGGCGGCAGACCCGGTGTCGGCGACGGTGTCGCCTGACGCTGCTGCTGCGGCTCGATGATCTGCGGCTGCTCGCCGGGCGGTGGCTGCGGCGCCACCGGACCACCCGGCAACGGCGCGAGCGGCGCGGTCTGGATCACACCACCGCCGGGGCGGTTCTGCGGCGGCAGCGCCATTGGCGCCGGCAGCGGCTGCGACGGCGGCACGTCCGGGCTCACCGTCCGCCCCCGCTGCGGAATATTCTGCGGCGCCACGTTCTGCGGCGGCGGCAGCGTACGCTGCGGCGGCGCATTGCGGATATCGGCCGGCGGACGCGGCGGCGGATCCTGGAAAATGTCGCGGAACTGCGCCTGCGCAGGCAAAGCGGTTGCCATAACGACAGCCAGCGAGGCCGCCGACAGTGTGACGATCGGCAGAAGCTTGGGCGGGAGGAGTTTGGTCATCAGCCCCGGTCGAACCTCGCGGGTCGCGGGATTCGGCTCCCGCCCCGCCGTCCGGTTAACATGGCGAATACGGCGGCGGAAGGGCGTGCGAAAGGCGCGCACGGGGCGTCCTTGCGGCTGCAGCAGGATGTCAGGCGGCGGAGGTTAGCGGCAGATTTCAGCGATTTGGCGTCCACGCCTTGTAGTCGCCGGTGGCGTGCGGACGGCGGCCGGACGCGAGCGTCGAGCCGCTCGGCCGATAGGCGCCGGGCGTGCCGGTCAAATTCTGGCGATGCGGCTTCTGCCACGCGCGCGGCCGGTAGTTTTCCTCGGTCGGCGGCGTGTCGACGGTGTGATGGATCCAGCCGTGCCAGGCCGGCGGGATCGTCGAGGCTTCGGCATAGCCGTTGTAGATCACCCAGCGCCGCTCGAAGCCGAGCGTCGGATCGATCTTGCCGCCGCGCGTGCGGTAATAGCGGTTGCCAAATTCGTCCTCGCCCACCGCCTCGCCATAGAGCCGCGTCCAGAGATTGGTTCCGAACGTGGTTCCGCTCCACCAGGTGAAGCACAGCAGCAGAAAACGTTTCATGGCGGCAGATACAGGCCCTGTGGGATGCGCCCCGTGAGGATCGGTTGCCTTCTGCCACTTCACACCCGGCCTGTCCAGTTCAGGGACAACCCCTCTCCGACCCCGATTGCATCGCGCGGACAGCCGATTATCGTGCCGCGACGCGGATGACGAACGGGGTTGCGGTGACGGATCGGCAGCGGACACGACAGAGGGCCATACGGCTGCCGGCGCTTGCGGTCGCCCTGATCCTGACGGGACTGGCGCCGGCCTGGGCGGAGGATTCGCCGGCTCCGGCGCCACCGAAAACCGCCGAACGGGCCTGGCTGACGCTCGCGCCGCTGCCGCACCCGGCTACCGACCTCACTGGCGCGGTCGTCAACGGCCGGCTGTTCGTGCTCGGTGGTCGCGATAGTGCGCGGCCAAGCGGCGCGATGGTCATGTTCGATGCCGCGACCGGCCAGTGGTCGGCACGCAAAGCGATGCCGGTGCCGGTGCATCATGCGGCCGTCGTCAGCTACGGCGACCGCATCTATGTGTTCGGCGGCTTCAAGCGTCCGGAGAGCGGCATCGGCTGGCAGCCGGTCGATCTCGCATGGGAATACGACCCGGCGGGCGACGCCTGGAAAGCGCTCAAGCCGCTACCAGTCCCGCGCGGTGGCGCCGCGGTCGCGGCCGCTGACGGGCAGCTTTATGTGATCGGCGGCGCCGCCCCCGCCTCCGGCCAAACCACCATCGACGGCAAACGGCGGCACGAGGTGCTGGCGCGCGTCGATGCCTACGATCTCAAGACCGATCAATGGACCGCCCGCGCGCCGCTGCCGACGCCGCGCACCGGCGCAGCGGCGGCGGCGATGACCGGCGGCATCTATGTGATCGGCGGGCGGATTGGATCGGCCTTCGCCAATGGCAGCGACGTCGATGTGGTCGAAGCCTACGATCCCGCCGCCGACCGCTGGAGCGCGCCGCTGGCGCGTCTGCCCGCGCCGCGCGGGGACGCTACCGCCACTGTTTGGCGCAACCTCATTCTGGTCGCCGGCGGAACACCGATACCCGAAGCCGGCGAGAGTGCCCGCACGCTGATCGGTTTCGATCCGGGCGCCAACCGCTGGTCGGCTCTGCCGGCTCCGCCGCTGCCCCGCACCGGCTTTGCCGCAGGGGTCATCGGCGACCGATTCTATGCGGTCGGGGGCGAAGCCGAGCGGCCCCTCGGCGCGGGGCTCGGTCAGCCGGTCGCCGACGCCACTCCCGGACAGCGTGGCAACGATGCCCGCAACGGCGCTGCCGGCAGCACACTCACGCAAGCCTTTGAACTGCTCACCAAGCCGGCGGAACCAGCGAATCCGGCGGTTCCACCCGCCACACGCTGAATTCACAGCCGTGGGTTATCGCGCCAGTTTTGGCGCCGACCATTCCGATGCACCCTAAGCAGTTGGGACTGCGGCGAGAATCATAGACTCGCGCATCCGCGCTCTTACCGTTTTCCCGGCGTTATCCCCGGCCGGACGGTCCGTGGTCCCAGTTCCCGTCCAACCGCCAACCCCCATTTTTCCGCGATTTTCCGCCCGCCATGGGGGCATAAAAACCTATGTGACAGCGGGTGTGAAAAACGCTTCCCGCCTCCGCCGGATCGCTCAATACTCCACAGCGGTTTCGCCGGCTTGTCCCCGTGTTTCACACGGATGACACAAGACTTAGGGTTTGATTCAGATTTGACCACTAACTCTTGTTGACGGGTGCGGCGAGTCCACCTAGTTTTAGTATGTTCGGTCGGGCAGCGTTCATGGCCCTCCCGGACCTCCCGAACGACGCAAAGTCGTGCCTCGCCCGCACCAGAGATGGTGTTCCGGGACTGGGAGAGTGTTGCGTAACGGGTCTCAAAGGATCCGGTGGTGTCAGGGTACGGGGACTGATCCGGACACGGCATCGGACCTATTTGAGTCACAGGCGGCGGCGTCAAAAAGAGCCAAAGAGCTGGAGAGGCAGACACGGACGGGTCTGCCGGGGAATAATCGTCGGCGCAGAGCCGCCGGCGGAGAATTGAGGGCAAGACCGATGCGGATCGAACGGCGCTACACCAAAGACGGACAGTCGGCTTACGCGGACATCGCCTGGCGATTGACCGTCAGCGAGATCAAGAATCCGGACGGATCGGTCGTGTTCCGCGCCGACGATGTGGAAGTGCCGGAATTCTGGTCTCAGGTCGCCTCCGACGTCCTCGCGCAAAAGTATTTCCGCAAGGCCGGCGTGCCGTCGCGGCTGAAAAAGGTCGAAGAGAACGACGTCCCCTCCTTCCTCTGGCGCTCGGTGGCCGACGAGGCCGCGCTTGCAGCTTTGCCGGAGAAGGAGCGCACCACCGGCGAGACCTCCGCCAAGCAGGTGTTCGATCGTCTGGCCGGCACCTGGACCTATTGGGGCTGGAAGGGCGGCTACTTCCAGGACGAGACCGACGCGCAGGCGTTCTTCGACGAACTGCGCTTCATGCTCGCCTCGCAGATGTGCGCGCCGAACTCGCCGCAATGGTTCAACACCGGCCTGCACTGGGCCTACGGCATCGATGGTCCCGGCCAGGGCCACTATTACGTCGACCCGTTCAACGGCCAGCTCACCAAGTCGGCCTCGGCCTATGAGCATCCGCAGCCGCACGCCTGCTTCATCCAGTCCGTGGCCGACGACCTCGTCAACGAAGGCGGCATCATGGACCTGTGGGTGCGCGAGGCGCGCCTGTTCAAATACGGCTCCGGCACCGGCTCCAACTTCTCCGCGCTGCGCGGCGAAGGCGAGAAGCTGTCGGGCGGCGGCCGCTCCTCCGGCCTGATGTCGTTCCTCAAGATCGGTGACCGCGCCGCGGGCGCGATCAAGTCCGGCGGCACCACGCGCCGCGCGGCGAAGATGGTGATCGTCGACGTCGACCACCCGGATATCGAGACTTACATCGACTGGAAGGTGAAGGAAGAGCAGAAGGTAGCGGCGCTCGTCACCGGCTCCAAGATCAACCAGAAGCACCTCAAGGCGATCCTGAAAGCCTGCGTGAACTGCGAAGGCTCGGGCGACGACTGCTTCACCCCGGACAAGAACCCCGCCCTCAAGCGCGAGATCAAGCTCGCGCGCAAGTCGATGGTGCCCGACAACTACATCAAGCGGGTGATCCAGTTCGCCAAGCAGGGCTACACCGACATCGACTTCCCGACCTACGACACTGACTGGGATTCGGAAGCCTATCTCACCGTCGCAGGCCAGAACTCGAACAACTCCGTGCGCGTCACCGACGGCTTCCTGAAAGCGGTCGAGACCGGCGGCACCTGGGATCTCACCTGGCGCAAGAACGGCAAGCTCTCGAAGTCCGTCGATGCGCGCGACCTGTGGGAAAAGATCGGCCACGCCGCATGGGCGTCCGCCGATCCGGGCCTGCAGTATCACACCACGGTCAACGACTGGCACACCTGCCCGGCCTCCGGCGAAATCCGCGCGTCGAATCCGTGCTCGGAATACATGTTCCTCGACGACACGGCGTGCAACCTCGCCTCGCTGAACCTCTTGACGTTCCGCGACGAGAAGACCGGAGCGTTCCAGGTCGACAGCTACGAGCATGCGGTGCGGCTGTGGACCATCGTGCTCGAAGTCTCGGTGATGATGGCGCAGTTCCCCTCGCGCGAGATCGCCGAGCTTTCGTATGAATTCCGCACGCTCGGCCTCGGCTACGCCAATATCGGCGGCCTGCTGATGACCTCGGGCATCGCCTACGACTCGGCCGAAGGCCGCGCCATCTGCGGCGCGCTGACCGCGATCATGACCGGCATCAGCTACGCAACCTCCGCCGAGATGGCGAAGGGCCTCGGTCCGTTCCCCGGCTACGCCAAGAACCGCGAGCACATGTTGCGCGTGATGCGCAACCATCGCCGCGCGGCGCACGGCGAACGCGCCGGCTACGAGCAGGTCGCGACCGCGCCGGTGCCGCTCGATCTCGCCACCGTCTCGGCGGCCGGCGCCCAGTATGCGATGCTCGCCGACCACGCCAAGGCGGCGTGGGACAAGGCGCTCGCGCTTGGCGAGCAGCACGGCTATCGCAACGCGCAGGCCACCGTGATCGCGCCGACCGGCACGATCGGCCTCGTGATGGATTGCGACACCACCGGCATCGAGCCCGATTTCGCGCTGGTGAAGTTCAAGAAGCTCGCCGGCGGCGGCTACTTCAAGATCATCAACCGTGCGGTGCCGGAAGCGCTTCGCACGCTCGGCTACAGCGAAGGGCAGATCGCCGAGATCGAAGCCTACGCGGTCGGCCACGGCTCGCTCGGCCAGGCGCCGGCGATCAACCACACCACCTTGCGCGCAAAAGGCTTCACCGACGACGCCATCGCCAAGATCGAGAAGGCGCTGCCGACCGCCTTCGACATCAAGTTCGCGTTCAACAAGTGGACGCTCGGCGAGGCCTTCCTCCGCGACGCCCTCAACATTCCGGCGGAAGACCTCGCCTCTCCTTCGTTCGACCTGCTCGCAGCCCTCGGTTTCGGCAAGCGCGAGATCGAAGCTGCCAACATCCATGTCTGCGGCGCGATGACGGTCGAAGGCGCGCCGCACCTCAAGGCCGAACACTATCCGGTGTTCGACTGCGCCAATCCGTGCGGCCGCACCGGCAAGCGCTTCCTGTCGGTCGAGAGCCATATCCGGATGATGGCGGCGGCGCAGCCGTTCATCTCCGGCGCGATCTCCAAGACCATCAACATGCCGAACGACGCGACGGTCGAGGATTGCAAGGAGGCTTACCTCCTGTCCTGGAAGCTCGCGCTCAAGGCCAACGCGCTCTACCGCGACGGCTCGAAGCTGTCGCAGCCTCTCAACTCGCAGCTCATCGCCGACGAGGACGATGAGGAGGATGCCGTCGAGGCACTGATCGCCCAGCCGATGGCGGCGCGCACCACGCAGGTCGTGGAGAAGATGGTCGAGAAGATCGTCGAGCGCGTCACCGTGCTGCGCGAGCGCGAGAAGCTGCCGTCCCGCCGCAAGGGCTACACCCAGAAAGCCGTGGTCGGCGGCCACAAGGTCTATCTGCGCACCGGCGAATACGACGACGGCCGGCTCGGCGAGATCTTCATCGACATGCACAAGGAAGGCGCGGCGCTGCGCTCCTTCATCAACAACTTCGCCATCGCGGTGTCGCTCGGCCTGCAATACGGCGTGCCGCTCGACGAATATGTCGATGCCTTCACGTTCACGCGGTTTGAACCGAGCGGTCCGGTGCAGGGCAACGACACGATCAAGTTCGCGACCTCGATCCTCGATTATGTATTCCGCGAACTCGCCGTGTCATATCTGGAGCGCTACGACCTCGGCCACGTCGACCCGTCCGAAGGCAACTTCGACGCGCTCGGCAAGGGCGAGCAGGAAGGCCGCGCGCCGGCCGCGACCAAGTTCGTGTCGAAGGGCCTCACCCGCTCGCGCACCGACAAGCTGTCGCTGGTGTCCGGCGGCGCGTCGTCCGGCGGCGCAACTGGCGGCGAGAGCGTGTCGGCGATCGGCACCGGCGTCACCCGCGGCGACGTCGCGGGCGCGGTCGCGCTCAAGGCCGAGCCGGAGCAGAAGCTCTCACCGACCGAAAAGCTCGAGGCGCTGGCGTGGTCCGCTCCCGCAAAGCCTAGCGTCGCCGAGAAGCGCGCCGAGGCGAAAGCGCAAGGCTACGAAGGCGAAGCCTGCGGCGAGTGCCAGAACTTCACGCTGGTGAGGAACGGCACCTGCATGAAGTGCAACACCTGCGGCAGCACGACGGGGTGCTCGTAAGCAACGTCATCTGACAGTCGTGCGTATCTGTCATCAATTTCACAAGGGCGGCCTCTCGGCCGCCCTTTTCGTTGTGCTGACGATCCAAACGCAGGCTCAAGTGCCGAGCATCGCGCACGGTCGCTGGTCGGAAGACATGGCGTGGTGCACCAACACCGCGCAGGACGGCACCGATGAAATGCCGATCACCATCACCAAGAGCGAGATCGAAACCTTCGCATCGTCCTGCCGCGTCCTGTCGGCAACACGTCAGGGCAACATCTGGCGACTCAAAACGGTTTGTCGTGACGAAGGCCAGAGCGAGAGCGAACCGCGCACGCCGGTGACATTCGAGATGCGGATCACAGGACAACGCATGGCTTTGCGTGATCGCGTCGACCAGCGATTGCTGACGAAGTGCCTGAAATAAAACGCGAGTTCCCTCGCTTCGGCGTTACGCTTAATCCCCCTTTAACCAAACTGCATAAAAGTGTCCCGGTTGCCGTCGCGCGCCGGGTGTCCACACGCCGCGTCAAGGACGGGCGTGTGGTGCTTGTATGGTTGCGTCGAGGGTTTCCAGCGTCAGTTCGCGAGCAGCGCATGCGCGCCGCCGCTCCGCCCGCCGCCACACCGTCAGCATCGTTCTCTCCGGTTTCGTTCTGAGCGGCCTTGCGTTCGGCTCGGCCGGCGTCGCCCTGTTCGGAACCGGCAACGGCCTGGGCGCGCCCGCGCCAGACGGCATTCCGCACAAAGGCTTGCAGGTCGCACTCGCCGCACCAACGCCGATGGCGCAACATCAGCATCGCGCCCATCTGAACCGCAAAGACGACGAACGCCCCGTTACCGTCCTGACGCCGCCCGCGCAGAAACCCGCGCGCATCGCCAGCGCGGAACCGGCGCGCAACGTCACCGTCCTCGCCAAAACCGCGAAGCCCGCGCCGCGTCCGCAGGCCGCCGCTTCTGCCGGCGATCGGCCAAAGGACGACCTCAAGGCGCCGTATCAGCTCGCGTCCGCCGACACCGGCCTCGCGCCCGCGCCGACGCCGCTGGCGCGCGCGGTGAAGACGCTGGCGATCACCCGCGACAGCGCGGCGGAAACCGACATCACCGGCTCGCTTGGCAAAGCTGCGGAAGCCAAAACGCCTGACAGCAAGCCCGAGCACAAGCCGGGCAAGGTGGCGCTGGCCGCGCCCGGTAAACCCGACGCCAAAGCCGAGGCGAAATCGCACGCGATCCCCTCCGACGCGATCAAGGCCGAAACGCCGAAGACCGTGCTGGCGAAGCCCGTGCCGCCAAAACCGGCGCGGCCGCTCACCCCGCACGAAAAGCTTTATGGCCCCGTCCGCCTCGCCTCGCTCGGCGTGGTGACACCGGACACGCTTCCGAACACGGTGCGCGACGCCAATGGCGGCCTGCCGGTCGCGCCCTATGACCGCAACACCGCCGTCTATGTGATCACCAGCAAGCGCGTCTATCTGCCCGACGGCACCTCGCTCGAGGCGCATTCCGGCCTCGGGCAATACATGGACAACCCGAAATTCGCGCATCTGCGCATGCGTGGCGTCACGCCGCCGCACGTCTACACCATGAAGATGCGCGAGGCGCTGTTCCACGGCGTCGAGGCGATCCGCCTCAACCCGATCGGCGGCGAGCGCGCGATCTTCGGCCGCGACGGCCTACTCGCGCACACTTACATGCTCGGGCCGAACGGCCAGTCGAACGGCTGCGTCTCGTTCAAGGACTATCGCGCGTTCCTGACCGCCTTCAAGTCGGGCCGGATCAACCGCCTCGCGGTGATCAGCCACCTCGACTGAGACCTACTTGTCCGTGGCAACCGCCGGCGTGCCGGCGATCTCGTCGAGCCACGGCAGTTTCGAGCGCGCCCAGATCTGCCCGTTGGGATGGAATTGCGCGCGCTGGGTGATGGTGCCGACACGCAGCATGTAGGTCTGCGGATTGACCTCGTCGCAGGAGAACAGCGGGCTGCCGCAGTTGCCGCAGAAGCCCTGCCGCCGCCGGTTGCCGCTATCAGCCACCTTGATGAAACTTTTCGGCTCACCGGTGAAGTGCGTCTTGTCCGCATCGGCGCGCACACTCACCCGATAGGTGCCACCGGACAGCATCTGGCACGAGGTGCAATGGCAGATCGAGATTGCGTCGGGATCAATTTCCGAGGTGAAGGTGATCTTGCCGCAATAGCAGCCGCCGTCGATCTTCATCGGTCCGCTCCGGTGTCAGGTTGATGGCACACCGTAACGTCAACCGGCTGCACAGGCGACCCCCGCGATCGCGCTCCGGTCATTCCTCCGGCTCGGTGGTGAAGAACAACGGATAGCCGGCTTGCTTGCCGAGTTCGGTCGCCTCCTTCGCCTTGGTCTCGGCGATGTCCCGGCTGTAAACGGCGATGACGCACGAGCCTTTCTTGTGCGCGGTGAGCATCACCACCTGCGCTTGCTCCACGCCCATGCGAAACACCGCCTTGAGCACCAGCACAACGAACTCGCGCGGCGTGAAATCGTCGTTGAGCAGGATCACCTTGTAGAGCGGCGGCCGCGCCACCGTGGTCTTCGGCCTCGTGGCCGGCCGCGTGATGGTTTTCTCGGCGAGCTGGGCGGACATGAGCTGCGACACGGCGAGCGGCAGGAAGCGCTGTGGGGCTGTTATCATGCAGGGCCCGTGCGGCCAATCTGAGGCCACAGACCCCGCTTTCCCATATCCGGAGGACAGCCGCAGGCGCCGTCGTTCACTCTAGGGGCGATAACGCATGCCGATCCGCATGCCATGAACCTTCCTCGCCCGAACCGCGACCAATATCGGCCCTCGCCCCGGCCCGCACCTTTGCGCGCGGCCGGGATTCGGGCATTTTTCCATCACCCGGCGCGTCATGTGCCGGGCTATCCAAGGAGTCTGGGCGGCATGATTTCCCTTCGCGTCATCGTTGCAGGCAGTCTGCTCTCGCTGGCGTCGCTCGCGCCGGCCATTCTCACGCCGGCCCTGGCCGACGCCACCATTCCGACAAAGGACATTGCCGGCGCGCGCGACAACGCGCTCGCCAAGCGTTACGAAGGCTCGTTCATCGTCAGCTACGAGCGGCAGGCGTTCACCGATTTCAGCGTGCCGCTGTCCCGGCTCGAGCCGGTCACAGGCCGGACTGACACTATGAACAACCGCGTGTTCAAACCAAAACAAGCCGTCGAGGTGGAAGGCGCCCGCACCCGCATCGCCTATCTCCTGCCGGCTGACCGCTCTCCGCTCGAAGTGCTGCGCAACTATCAGGACGTGGTGAAAGCCGCCGGCGGCGAGGTGCTGTATCAGTGCAAGACCGAGGACTGCGGCGGGGCGCCGACCCGCTCCTCGTCGGGCGGCGGCAACGACCAGAGCCTGATGATGTATTTCTTCTCCGACAAGGATCTCAAGGACGCGGATTTCTCCAACGGCAAATGCGCGCTCGCGTCCGACATCAACGACCAGCGGTTCTTCGCGGCGAAAATCCCGCAGAGCGGCGGCGACGCCTACGTCACCGTGCAGACGTTCCAGGTGAACGACACGCTCTACTGCAAGGCGTTCAATGGCCGCACCGTGGCGCTGGTGCATGTGCTGGAGCCGAAGCCGCGCGACCAGAAGATGGTGCTCGTCAAATCCGAGGAGATGGCGCAGAGCATCAACACCTCCGGCCGCGTCGCGCTGTATGGACTGTTGTTCGACACCAACAAGGCCGAGCTGAAGCCGGAGTCGGCGCCGACGATGGAGCAGATTGCTAGACTCATCAACAGCGATCCGAAGCTCGCGGTGCTGATCGTCGGCCACACCGACAATCAGGGCGCCTACGACTACAATGTCGATCTGTCGAAGCGCCGCGCCGAGATGGTCGTGTCAATCCTCGCCAAATACTACAAGGTCGACGCCAAGCGCATGCGCCCCGCCGGTGTCGGCATGGTGGCGCCGGCCGCGACCAACGACACCGACGACGGCCGTGCCAAGAACCGCCGCGTCGAGGTGGTGAAGCTCAACTGAGCGCCCGCGTCGCCAATGCCCGCACAAACAGAAAGGCCGCCCGCGGGCGGCCTTTCTTCGTCTCCGGTCGATTTACCAGCGGCGCCAGTGACGATGGCCCCAGCCGCCGCGATGGTAGCGCGGACCACCATAGAAACGGCGCGGGCCGTAATAGCCATAGCCACCGTAATAGCTCGGGCCCGGACGATACCAGCAGCGCCGCTGCCAGCCGCCGTAACGCCAGACGCGGCGGCAGACATAAGCCACGTCCTGTGCCAGACCGCCGGTTTCCTGCGCTGCGGCTGCCAGACCCGCAGACGGGCCGACCGGCGCCGCCTGCGCGGCCGGTGCCGCAAGCAAGCCAGCCGCCGCAAGGGCGACGGCCGCAAAAGAGTTCAGAATGAATGTGCGCATCACGCTCTCCTGTTCGTCCCCCACTGAGGCCAACCTAACACCCGGAAACTTAACGGCTTTCGACGCCGGGATTTAGGCTGTGTTCATGTCTTCGCCATCGTGTCTGGCGGATCTCGCCGATCTCCCGTCCCGGATCGCCAGTCGAAGCGAATAACGCCGCCCCGGAGCCAAAGTTCCATCCGGACTGCAGCATTTACCGGCACTCCGCAGGGAGTGCCCGATCCGAGGGCGACACCCGGAGTTGCGGCAGCGCGCCGCACGCGCTGCGCCACGTATAAATTTGCGCACAGAGCCCTATGCTAGCCAGCATCGTAATCGAGACGCCTGCAATGAACAGCATCCGCTCGATCGGTGTCATGACGCCTCCTCCGTGCACCCTTGGGCCGTAGCGCGGCGCCGATATCAGCTTCGCCGACGCGGGCGCGAGCCTCGCCGCGCAGGGTTAGCGAGGTCTGAAACCGATTGCAGAAACCGGGCCTTATCCACATCGCTCCACGAGGTTTTCGCTCTGCGGGCGCGCGCCGGTATCGCGCGACGTGATGCGCGCGGATTTGTGATCGATGGCGTGCGGATAGTGGGGATAAGCTCGCGCCATCAACCCAGCGAGTCACAGGCTATGCAGCTCAGCCGCCGCACGATGTTGTCGTCATTGTCCTGCATCGCGGGTGCGCTGATGGGGCCGATGGGTAACGCTTCAGGACAAGTGAGCCGGATGACAGCCTATGCCTTTTCATTTGACGGCCTCGACGGCCAGCCGATCAGGCTCGCCGATCACGCCGGCAAACCGATCCTGATCGTCAACACCGCCTCGCAATGCGGCTACACGCCCCAATATGCCGGCCTGCAGGATCTCTGGACGCGCTATCGTGACCGCGGCCTGTTCATGGTGGCGGTGCCATCCAACGATTTCGGCGGTCAGGAGCCGGGCGGCGCGACGGAGATCGAGCAGACCGTGCACGGCCAGTACCATGTGGGCTTCCCGGTCGCCGCCAAGGTCGCCGTGCGCGGCGCGAACCAGCACCCGCTCTACAAATGGGCTGCGGCCGAACGCCCGCTTGAGGTGCCGCGCTGGAATTTCCATAAATACCTGATCGGCCGTGACGGCCATATCGCCGCGAGCTTTCCGTCGGCGGTGGAACCGATGGACGGCAAGCTGCTCGCCGCGCTCGGACGTCAACTCGAATCCGCGCCGGCCTGATCCCCTGATGAAACCAATCGGCGCTCCGCGCGTTAGGTGCGGGCCTGCTGACTGGGGAACCGACCTGGGGGATCGACCATGAATCGCAATATTCTGTACGCCTTGATTGGCGGCCTGATCGTCGCCGTGGCCGTGCTCGGCTATGCGTGGAATCAGGAAAAGCAGAAAAAATCCGGCATCGACATCAGCGTCGGCAGCCGTGGTATTTCCGTCGAGACCAAATGAGCGCCGGGCGAGCGAAGCGCCCTGCCCGTATCTAGGCGAAGGCGAATTGACGAATCGCCGGGCCGGTGTCTCGATAGCAGCATCCGTTTCAGGCTCACGCGGGCCAGCGGTGTAGGGTTCGCTGACCCGTACCGGAGTTCCTCCCGCGTGGCGTATCAACTCGGGCGGCCCAATTGGCCGCCCGTTTTCAATTTTGGCTCAGGTCCGATCGACGGAATAACGGCCCGGTCCGACCACGGCGAGCAACAGCAACCCGCCCATGATCGCCAGGTTCTTCAGCGCCTGCGTCTGGTTCATTGCGCGCGCGGCACCGTCCATGGTCCAGAAGGCGTGCGAGATCAGGATCGTGCCGGCCGTGAACAGCAGCAATAGCACTGCTGCCCAGCGCGCCTTGATGCCGATCAGCACCAGCAGACCGCCGACCAACTCGATCGTCGCGACCGCATAGGCGAACAGCATCGGCTGCGGGAACCCCTTGCCCGCCAGCATCCCGGCGGTTCCGGCAATGCTCGTGAACTTGCCGATGCCGGCAACGATGAACAGCGCCGCGAGACCGGCGCGCGCCAGCAGAAACCACAAACTCGTCATCCGAAATGTCCTGTCGGGAAAGGATTCGCCGGCGCGCAGTAACGGGCAAGAATCGCCGCCTGTCCAGCAGGCGTGGCGTCACATCGCCGCGATGCGTTGGCGGGCCGACAAATAGCGCGGCGTGTCCGCTTGCTCGACCGCGGCCGGCTCGATCGCCTCGATCAGCTTGATGAAGGCCGAGCCCGGCAGCGGCGGCGCGAACACATAGCCCTGCGCGCTGCGAATGCCGAGTTCGCGCAGATGCGCGACCTGCTCGAAATTCTCCACGCCCTCGGCGATGATATCCATGCGCATATTGTGCGCGAGATCGACCAGCGTCTCGACAATGGTCGATGACTTGCGGTCGGTGCCAATCGCATCGACGAACATCTTGTCGATCTTGATGATGTCGACGCCGAGCTTGAGCATATAGGACAGGCCGCTGTGGCCGGTGCCGACGTCATCGAGCGCGATGCGCACACCGATGCCCTGCAGCGCGGCGATCACCTGCCGCGCCTCGGTGAGATCGGCGATCTGTTCGCGCTCGGTCAGTTCGAGCACCACCTGCGACAGCGCGATCGCCGAATTGCTGAACATCTTGCGCACGTCGCGCACGGTGTTGCGATTAGAGAACAAGGCGGCGGAGAAATTGAAGCCGATCTTGAGGCCCGGCCGCGCGCCGATCGCCGGGCCGGCATCGGTACAGACGCGGCGCATCAGATGCTGCGTCAACTCGACGATCAGGCCGCTCGATTCCGCCAGCGGAATGAACGATCCCGGTAGCACCAGCGAGCCATCCGGCTTCTTCCAGCGCGCCAGCACCTCCGCGCCGACGATCCGGCCCGAACGGATATCGACCACCGGCTGATAATACGGCACGAATTCGCCATCGCGGATTGCCTGCTGCAATTCGGCAACCGGATTGACCGGCTGCCGCCGCGGCAGAAGCGCCGCGAATGCCATGATCAGGACGGCGATCGCACCGGGGACAAACAGGCTGATCTTGCTCAGATCGCGATAGGTCGAACTGTCGCGCGTGCGCGGCAGCGCCGCCGAAGCTGTGAAACCATAGCGGTCCGAACTGGCGACACCGAATGCCGCGCCATTCTCCCAAATTCGAGCATCGCTATTGTGCGACTGCACCAGCACCGCTCCGCTCCGGGTGGTAATGCGCACCGCCGGCCGCGACGCACTCTCTTCATTGGCGATCATCGGAACGAACAGATCGGACGGGATGAACGCCGCAAGTTCCGCATGCTCGCCGTCGGCCAGCAACCGGACTCGCTGATAAAGGTCCGTGGACCCGGTAGTCAGCCGCACCGTCTCCAACACCGCGGAAACCGGCCGCGTAATGGGCTCCGACATCAGGACGGTTGAAACCGACGATCCCAGTTGCGAACAGCGTTCCTTGCCATCGCCGCCGATCACGGCGATATCCTTGACCGGTGTCGCCGTCAGCAGCACCGCGCGGATCATCGTGATGTCATCCGGCGCGCAGGAACTCACGCCGAGCGTGCGCAGTGTTACCAGCGCGCTGACCGCCCGCGTGAGCCGCGTTTCGGCAAGGTCGATGGCGCGTTTGGCGAGTTGGGTGGAATCTTCCTGGGTCTGGCGCTGAACCAGGTCGCTCAGCCAATAGTCAAAGCCGATCAACGGCACTGCCGCCAGGATGACGCCAGCCGTAATCGCGATCAGCCGTTTGTGCTGCCAGATGCGGCCAAACGGATTCCATTGCCCGACGAAACCCACGCGCTACCCCGAAACGCCCGCGAGTCAGAGTGACGGTACCCCGTTAAGTTGTGCTTAAGCGTAACGGCGCCGCCACCGCATGGTTAATGCAGGGTAAACGCCAACGTTATCGCGGCAAAGCGTCGGCGATGAATCGCGGCAGCGCGAACGCGGCAGCGTGCACCTCGGGTGTCCAGTAACGGGTCGCGAACGCGCCGGCCGCGCGATAGCGTCGCGCGATCGTCGCCGCACCATGCCGCCGCGCGGCGGGATTTGTGCTGGCCCAGCCCATCGCCATGTGCCCGCCGATATAGGTCGGGATCGCCGCCACGTAGCAGCCAGCATCGGCGAACAGCGAACGGAAATGCCGCACCGAGGCGCGCAGTTCGCCCGCCTGAACAAACGGCACGCCGTTCTGCGTCACCATGATGCCGCCGGGTCCGAGACAGCGCTTGCAGGCCGCGTAGAATTTGCGACTGAACAGCACCTTCCCCGGACCGTGCGGGTCGGTGGAATCGACGATGATCACGTCGAAGCGCCGCTGCGTCTTCGCCACGAACGCCATGCCGTCGTCGATGATCAGCTCGAACCGCTTGTCGCGGAAGACCGGCCGGGTGAACTCCGGGAAATGCCGTCTGGAGAAATCGACCACCGAGGCGTCGATCTCCACCTGGGTCAGCCGCCGTACCGATTTGTGCTTGAGCACTTCTTCGGCGATGCCGCAGTCGCCGCCGCCGACGATCAGCACCTCGCGCGCCCTGCCGTGCGCGAACAGCGGCACATGCGTCATCATCTCGTGATAGACGAACTCGTCGCGGGCGGTGACCTGGGTCGCGCCGTCCAGCATCAGCATCTTGCCAAAGAACTTGTTCTGGAACAGGACGAGATCCTGATGCGTCGTCTTCTCTTCATAGAGAACACGATCGGCGCGATAGGCCATGCGGAAGCCCTCGTCCTCGAACAGCGTTTCGGCGATCCAGCGCGTTTTCGGCTTCTGCTGCTTTCGCATCGGCAATCTCTTCGGCAATCTCTGCTGTCGTTCCGTCGAAACGCAAATGGCCGGGCGAACACCCGGCCATCGCCCTCAGATCAAGCGATCCGCGATCAGGTGCCGCGGCCGCGCAGCAATTCGCTCACCGCGATCTGCTTCGGCTTGAATGCCTCGCGCAGTACCGGCACGCAGGCGTCCGGCGCGGAATCGCCGCACATGAACACGTCGAGCGCGGCATAGCCGACCTCCGGCCACGAATGGATGGAGATGTGGCTTTCCGCCAGCACCGCGACGCCGGAGACGCCGCCGTTCGGCTCGAAGTGATGCAGATGGATGTGCAGCAGGGTCGCGCGCGCTTCCGCCACGCAACGCCGCAGCGTCGCCTCGATGTGGTCGATGTCGTCGAGCCGCTCCGCGTCATACAGATCGATGATCAGATGCGCGCCGGCGCAACGGACCCCGTTCTTGACGATGAAATGGTCCTTCGACTCAAGCGAATCCGCGCCATGCGTATGGACGTCATGGGCATGCTTGACGTGCGGCACGGCTTTCGCCGCTGCCGAAACCGAAGATTTGTTCTGACGCAAAAGGGCCGTGCGCGACAATGTGCCGTCCTCCCCAACCAAGAGACCCGAGAGGCCCAACCGGGCTCACGGACAGAGAGCGCTGCGGAACAACCGCAACTAATTTGGACCCCACATAAGGGCAAGATACCGCTGGATCAAGAAGAATCTGTAAAGATTTCCTCAGGATGACGCGTCGCGCAGCACAGCCATTCCCGTGCTGATTCGCGCCGCCGCAAGCCGATGGCCGCTCGCGACGGCAGCGCCTTATTTTTGCGGCAGGTTGAGCCGGATATGCAGTTCGCGAAGCTGCTTTTGCGTCACCTCGGACGGCGCGCCCATCAGCAGATCCTCGGCGCGCTGGTTCATGGGGAATACCACGACCTCGCGCAGATTCTCCTCGCCGGCGAGCAGCATGACGATGCGGTCGATGCCGGGCGCGATGCCACCGTGCGGCGGCGCGCCGTAGGTCAGCGCGCGCAGCATGCCGCCGAACTTCTGCTCCAGCACGTCCTCGCCGTAGCCGGCGATGGCGAACGCCTTCTTCATCACGTCGGGGCGATGATTCCGGATCGCGCCGGATGACAATTCCACGCCGTTGCAAACGATGTCGTACTGGATCGCCTTGATGCCGAGGATCGTTTCGGCATCGGCCGGATCGAGCGCGAGGAAGTCGTCGATCGGATAGTTCGGCATCGAGAACGGGTTGTGGGAGAAGTCGATCTTCTTCTCTTCCTCGCTCCACTCGAACATCGGGAAATCGACAATCCAGCAGAACTCGAACCGGTCCTTGACGATCAGGCCAAGCTCCTCGCCCACCTTGGTGCGCGCCGGGCCGGCGAACTTGACGAATTTCGCCGGCTGGCCGGCGACAAAGAAGCAGGCGTCACCGACGCCGAGGCCGAGCTGTTCGGCGATCTGCTTAGTGCGCTCCGGGCCGATATTCTTGGCGAGCGGACCGGCGCCGCCCTCCTCGCCCTCGCGCCAGAAGATGTAGCCGAGACCCGGCTGGCCCTCACCCTGCGCCCACGAATTCATCCGGTCGCAGAACGCGCGGTTGCCGCCGCCCTTGGCCGGGATCGCCCAGACCTCCGCCTTCGGATCGTTGGCGAGGATATTGGCGAACACCTTGAAGCCTGAATCGCGGAATGCCGCGCTGACGTCCTGCATCACGATCGGATTGCGCAGGTCCGGCTTGTCGGAGCCGTATTTGCGCATCGCCTCGGCATAGGGGATCAGCGGGAATTTCGCGGTGACGTGCTTGCCCGCGCCGAACTCCTCGAACACGCCGCGGATCACCGGCTCGACCGCATCGAACACGTCCTGCTGGGTGACGAAGCTCATCTCGAGATCGAGCTGATAGAACTCGCCCGGCGAGCGGTCGGCGCGCGCGTCCTCGTCGCGGAAGCACGGCGCGATCTGGAAATAGCGGTCGAAGCCCGCGACCATCAGCAACTGCTTGAACTGCTGCGGCGCCTGCGGCAACGCGTAGAACTTGCCGGGATGGATGCGTGACGGCACGAGATAGTCGCGCGCGCCTTCCGGCGACGACGCGGTGAGGATCGGCGTCTGGAATTCGAAGAAACCGCCGTCCTTCATGCGCCGGCGGATCGAGTCGATCACACGCCCGCGCAGCATGATGTTGTTGTGCAGCCGCTCGCGGCGCAGATCGAGGAAGCGGTATTTGAGCCGAACTTCCTCTGGATATTCCTGGTCGCCGAACACCGGCAGCGGCAGCTCGGCCGCCGGTCCCAGCACCTCGATCTCGCTCGCATAAAGCTCGACCTTGCCGGTCGGCATCTCCGGATTCTCGGTCCCGGCGGGGCGGATGCGCACCTTGCCATCGATCCGCACCACCCATTCGGCGCGCAGCTTCTCGGCCAGCGGGAACGCCTTGCTGTCCGGGTCCACCACCACCTGGGTCATGCCGTAATGGTCGCGCAGATCGATGAACAGCACGCCACCGTGGTCGCGGATGCGGTGACACCAGCCGGACAGGCGCACCTCGTGGCCGATGTCGCTCTCGCGCAGCGCGCCACAGGTATGGGTGCGGTAACGGTGCATCATGATCTGCCAGAAACCTTCTGAAATCCGCTGATTCCGCCCGCGGAATCCGGCTCGGATTCCCCTTTTCGGGCGCGGCCGGAGAAGCACATGCAGGGGCAAATTTGTCAAGGATGGGACCGGGATAGCACTTTCGGCGGGGTGCGCGATCCGGCTTTGCTTTCCCGCCGTCCATGTCCCACACTCTGCGCCGTAATGCCCGTGAGATGGACGATGCGACGGTTGATGCTGAGTTCGCTGCCGGCGGTCGCCGCCGCCGCGCTCCTGATCCCCGCCTTGGTTTCTACCTTGGCCCCCACGGCCGCGGATGCCGCGACCCTGGAGCGGATCGAAGCCTCCGGCACGGTGCGGCTCGGCTTCCGCGAGGATGCCCGTCCCTATTCCTTCAAGGACAGCGCCGGCAAGCCCGCCGGCTATATCGTCGATCTCTGCCGCGACGTGGTCGAGCGTCTGAAACCCGGCGCGCGCAAACTCAAGACCGAGTTTGTCCGGATTGCACCGAGCGAGCGGTTCGAGGCGGTGCGCGAGGGCCGGATCGATATCCTGTGCGACCCCGCCTCGGTAACGATGGAGCGCCGGGCGATCGTCGATTTCTCGATTCCGACCTTCCTCGACGGCACCAGCGTGCTGTATCGCGCCGACCGGCCGGTGCACGCCTTCGAGGATCTGGCGGGACGCAGGATCGCCGTGCTCGGCGGCACCACCACCGCGGACAATCTGCGCCTCGGCATGCGGCAGGTCGGCGTCAACGCGCAGGTCACGGAAGTGGCCGACCACCGCGAGGGGCTGAGGCTGCTCACCACCGACAAGATCGACGCCTATTTCGGCGACCGCGCCATCCTCGCGGCGTTGCTCTATCAGGGGCCGATGCCGGGGATCGAACTCAGCCGGCGCTATTTCAGCTACGAAACCTACGCGCTCGCATTGCCGCGCGGCGACGATGCGTTCCGGCTCGCGGTCGACCGCGCCCTCGCCGAACTTTACCGCTCCGGACGTGTGCGGCATCTGCTGACCAGAACCTTCGGCGAGCGGCGCGACGACATGCTCGATGCGCTGATCGTTATCAACTCCTTCCCCGAGCGATAACCATGGCCAAGACAACGAAGAGCGCGCGCAAAAAGGCGCATAAGCAAACGCGGGCATCCGCCAAAACGAAGCGCGAGGCAGCAACCGCAGCGGCATCGACGCTCACCACCGGCGAAGCCACCGTGGCGGCGCTCCTCGCCAACGGCATGAACACGCTCTATGCGCTGCCGGGCGTGCACAACGATCACTTCTTCGACGCCGTGCAGCGCGCCGGCGATGCGATCCGCACCGTGCACACGCGCCACGAACAGGGCGCGGCCTATATGGCGCTCGGCGCCGCGCTCGCGACCGGCAAGCCGCAGCCTTATGCCGTGGTGCCCGGCCCCGGCCTGCTCAATTCCGGCGCGGCCTTGCTCACCGCCTACGGCATGAATGCGCCGGTACTGGGCCTCATCGGGCAGATCCCCGACGCCGCCATCGGCAAGGCGCAGGGCCATCTGCACGAGATCACCGATCAGGCCGGCATCGTCGCGCGGCTCGCCGACTTCTCCGGTTACATCAAGCGCCCGGCCGACGCCGCGCCGCTGGTCAACAAGGCGCTGCGGTCGATGCTCTACGGCAAGCGGCCCGGCCCCGCCGTGCTCGAATGCGCCATCGACGTCTGGGGCCAGAAAGGCCCGGTCGCTCCGATCGCGACGCTGCTGCCGCCGCGTCCGCGCCCGATCGACGAGGACGCGTTGCGCAAGGCCGCGCGCATCCTTGGCGCCGGCAAGCGCATCCTGATCGTCGCCGGCGGCGGCGCGCTCGATGCGGCCGAGGAAGTCACCGCGCTGTCGGAGGCGTTGCAGGCGCCAGTGCTCGCCTATCGGCGCGGCCGCGGCGTCATCGACGGCCGCAGTCCGTTCAGCGTCACGCTGCCACTCGGCCATGAATTGTGGGCGGAGGCCGACGTCATCCTTGGCATCGGCACGCGCATGCTCATGCCGGTGCGCGAATGGGGCGTCGATCGCGACCTCAAAATCGTGCGCATCGACACCAATCCGGACGAGACCACCCGCCTCGTCCGGCCGAACGCGGCGGTGATCGGCGATGCCGCCGAGGTGGTGAAGAAGCTCCTCGACGTGCTGCCGCGCTTCAATCAGAAGCGCGCCTCGCGCCGCGCCGAGATGGAACAGCGGCAGGCGCGCATGGCGGAGCGGCTGCGCAAGATCGCGCCGCAGCTTGCTTTCGTCGATGCGATCCGCGCCGCGCTGCCGGACGACGGCATCTATGTGGATGAAGTCACGCAGATCGGCTTTGCCGCGCGGCTCGGTTTTCCGGTCTTCAAACCGCGCACGTTCCTGTCGCCCGGCTATCAGGACAATCTTGGCTGGGGCTTCGCTACCGCGCTCGGCGCGCAGGATGCACGGCGCGACGTGCCGGTCGTCTCGATCAACGGCGACGGCGGTTTCATGTATACCGCCAACGAGCTTGCCACCGCGATCCGCCACCGCATTCCGCTGACCGCCGTGGTGTTCGCCGACGGCGCGTTCGGCAATGTGCGGCGCATCCAGCAGGAGCATTACGGCAACCGGCTGATCGCCTGCGATCTCGCCAATCCGGATTTCGTGAAATTCGCCGAGAGCTTCGGCGCGGTCGGCCGCCGCGTCCGCGACGCCGGCGCGCTGCAGACGGCGCTGACGGAATCCTTCGCCCGCCGCGAGCCGACCCTGATCGAGGTTCCGGTCGGCGCATTCCCGAGCCCGTGGGAATTCATCCACATGCCGCGCGTGCGCGGTCGTTAAAGGTTGCGGCCGGCAGCCTGATTGGGGCAATTTGCGCGTTCAATGGACTTGATCACGACCAGCGACGAACTTGCCGATGTCTGCGCGCGCATGGCGCGCCATCCCTATGTCACCGTCGACACCGAATTCCTGCGCGAGAGCACCTATTACCCGCTGCTGTGCGTGGCGCAGATCGCTTGCTCTGATGAAAGCGCTGTCATCGACGCGCTCGCGCCGGGCCTCGATCTCACGCCGTTCTTCGCGCTGATGACCGACGAAAGCGTGCTGAAGGTGTTTCACGCGGCGCGCCAGGACATCGAAATCGTCTGGAACATGGCGAAAGCCATTCCACACCCGATCTTCGACACCCAGGTCGCGGCCATGGTGCTCGGCTACGGCGACTCGATTTCCTATGACCAGTTGGTGCAGCGCATCACCGGCGACACGCTCGACAAGTCGAACCGGTTCACCGACTGGACCCGCCGCCCGTTGAGCGAGGCGCAGGTTCGCTACGCAGTGTCGGACGTGACGCATCTGCGCGATGTCTATCTCAAGCTGTCGCACGACCTCGACAAGCAGGGCCGCGCCGCGTGGGTCGCCGAGGAGATGGACATCCTCACCTCGCCCGAGACCTATCGCATGGACCCCGCGCGCGCCTGGGAGCGCCTGCGCAGCCGCGTGCGCAAGCCGCGCGAACTCGCCGTGATGATGGAAGTCGCCGCCTGGCGCGAGCGCGAGGCCCAGACCCGAGACGTGCCGCGCTCGCGCGTGCTCAAGGACGATGCGGTCGGCGACGTCGCGGTGCAGGCGCCAACCTCGCTGGAGCGGCTGGCGCAACTGCGTTCGCTGCCCAAGGGCTTCGAGCGGTCGCGCTGGGGCGAGCAGATTATCGAGGCTGTGCAACGCGGTCTCGATCGCGACCCGAAGACGCTGCCGCGCATCGAGCGATCACGCTCGGCGCCGAACGGCGCGGCGACCGTGGAGTTGCTCAAGGTGCTGCTGCGCATGACCTCGGAGCGCCACCGCGTCGCCGCCAAGGTGATCGCCACGGTCGACGATCTCGAACAGATCGCCGCGAGCGACGAGGCCGACGTGCCGGCGATGCACGGCTGGCGCCGTGAATTGTTCGGCGACAAGGCGCTGGCGCTCAAGCATGGCCGCCTCGCGCTTGCCATGGACAAGGGTCACGTCATCCCGATCGAGCGCGGGTGACGATCAGCCCCGTCTGGCGGGATTCGAGACGATCATCGGCTTGAGATTGAGCAGCCGCGCGAGCTGGCGCAGCCGGTTGAACACGCGCTCACCGCCAAGCGTGGCGAGTTTGCCGTCGAGCCGCAGGATCAGCCTGCCACGCGAAACACTGAGCGGCGCGCCGGGCAAGACGCCGGCCTGCGACGCCGACACCTGATACGCGACCCGCATTGCGGCGGCGAGAATCCGCGCCCGGTGCATCAGCCGCGGACTGACCAGATGTGCGAGCTTCGGCGACACGTCCGGGTCTTCCGGCCCGGCATGCCGGAAATAGACCGAGAGCGCGAGGAACGCGCGCCCCTCGTGATCGACCGTCGACATGCCGGCATTGGCGATGATGTTGAACGACTGCTCGCCACGATAATCCGGATGCGCGCGCCAGCCGATATCCGCGAGCAGACAGGTCGCATGCCGCAACCGCCGTTCCTCGTCCGTCTCGACGATCCGCGCCTGCCGCAGCAGGCGTCCGGTCCACGCCACCAGCTCGTCGCCATGGTGCGGCGAGCGTGAACGCAGTTCGTTGAATTCCCGCGCGGCGGTGATCAGCCCGTCCTCGCGCCGCGCCTCGCGCGGCAGCATGCCGTAAAGCAGCCCCTCGCGCACGCCATAGACCGAGATCACCACCTCGCGCGCGCGGCTCTCGCGGATCAGCCGCTCCAGCACCAGCGCCGCATAAGGCAGCAGCGAGCGGCGCGCCTTGTTGACGGTGATCAGTTGCGGCGAGCGGCCGCCGCGCCGGCGATAGAGCGTGCGGCAGAACCGGATCGCCTCGGCGGCGGGAATGGTATAGCCGTGCATCACATGCAGCGGATAGCCGGTGCGCTGCATGTGCAGTCGCGCCAGCGCGCGCCAGGTGCCGCCAACGGCGTAGAGCACGCGGCCTCGCCCGCCCTTGAGGATCGGCAGACCGGTCAGCCGCGTCGCGACGATCCTCTGCGCGCGCTTGAGCGAATGATCCGACATATCCTGCAGCGCGAGGCCGCCGAGCGGCATGGTGCCGCCGAGCACGATCCGCGCCCCGTGGATATCGGCCAGTTCGAGCGAGCCGCCACCGAGATCGGCGACCACACCATCCGGCTTGTGGATGCCGGAGACGACGCCGAGCGCGGTCAGTTGCGCCTCACGCCGGCCCGACAGGATTTCGATCGGCACCCGGCAGATGCGCGAGGCCGCGGCAATGAACGCCTCGCCGTTGCGCGCGTCGCGGCACGCCGCCGTGGCGATGGCATAGACCTGACGCACCTTCAGCGTGTCGCACAGCGCCCGGAAGCGCCGCAGCGCCGCCTGAGCCACCAGGATCGCATCCTGCGGGATGAGGCCGGTGGATTGCACCTCGCGGCCGAGGCCGGCCATCACCTTCTCGTTGAAGATTGGCGTCAGCGAGCGCGCCAGCCCCTCATAAATGACAAGGCGGATGGAGTTGGAGCCGATATCGATGACGGCGATCGGCGGGCCCAGAT
>MKWA01000003.1:535-108548 GCA_001899285.1 Rhizobiales bacterium 64-17 | reverse complement strand
CGACCGCCGCTGGCGCGGCGATCCGGATTGCCGTTTGGCACGCCGTTTAGGCGCCTTCGAGGCGGCGGATGAGGCTGCGCGGCGAGGATTCTTTGAGCGACTTGCCACGTCCCGACAGGCTCGGATTCGTCATGAAATACTTGTGGGCGTTGAAGGGTTCTTCGCCCGGGGCCGCCTTTATGCGCGTCGATGCCCCATCCGGCAAGAGCTTCCAGCTCTGCTCGTTGTCCTTGAAATTCGCCACCATGATCTGACTGAGCACCTGCTCATGCACCGTCGCATTGAGAATCGGGCACAGCAGTTCGACCCGCCGGTCGAGATTGCGCGGCATCATGTCCGCTGATGAGATATACACAGCCGCTTTGGAATGCGGCAGCAGGTGGCCCGAGCCGAAGCAATAGATGCGGCTGTGTTCGAGGAACCGTCCGACGATCGACTTGACGCGGATGTTCTCGGAGAGGCCCGGCACGCCGGGCCGCAGGCAGCAGATGCCGCGCACTACCAGGTCGATCTGCACGCCGGCATTCGACGCCTCGTACAGAAGGTCGATGATGTCGGGATCGACCAGCGAGTTCATCTTCATCCAGATCGCCGCCGGCTTGCCGGCGCGCGCATTGGCGCTCTCCTGGCGGATATGGTCGCTGATCCGCTTGCGCAAGGTCAGCGGCGAGATCGCCATCCGCTTCAGCTCGTCCGGCTCCGCATAGCCGGTGATGAAGTTGAAGATGCACGCCACGTCATGCGCGATCGCCGGATCGGCGGTGAAGAACGACAGGTCGGTGTAGATGCGCGCCGTCACCGGATGATAATTGCCGGAGCCGACGTGGACGTAATTCACCGGCGCCTTGCCCTCGCGCCGCACCACCAATGACAATTTGGCGTGGGTCTTCAAGTCGATGAAGCCGAACACAACCTGCACGCCGGCGCGCTCCAGATCGCGCGCCCAGCGGATATTCGCTTCCTCGTCGAAGCGCGCCTTCAATTCGATCAGCGCGGTGACGGATTTGCCCGCCTCCGCCGCCTCGATCAGCGTCTTGACGATCGGCGATTCCGCCGAGGTGCGATAGAGCGTCTGCTTGATCGCCACCACGTTGGGATCGCGCGCCGCCTGCTGCAGGAATTGCACGACGACATCGAACGTCTCGTACGGATGATGGACGATCAAGTCCTTCTGCCGGATCGCCGCGAAGCAATCGCCGCCCTGCTCGCGGATGCGCTCGGGGAAGCGCGGCGTATAAGGCTCGAATTCCAGATCGGGACGATTGCAGCGCGTGAGTTGCGACAGCTCGTCGAGCGCCAGCACGCCATCGACCAGAAACAGTTCATCTTCCGCGACTGCGAGCGCGCGCTGCACGAACCGGCGCAGATCGGGCGGCGTCGTCGCTTCGATCTCGAGGCGGATCACCGATCCTCGGCGGCGGCGCTTGAGCGCGGTTTCAAACAGCCGCACCAGATCCTCCGCCTCTTCCTCGATTTCCACTTCGGAATCGCGGATGACGCGGAACGCGCCGGCACCCTTCACGGTGTAACCGGGGAACAGCCGGCCGATGAACAGCGCGGTCGCCTGTTCGAGCGTGATCAACCGGATGACGCCGGGCTCGGTGCTCGGCAACTGGATGAAACGCTCGATCTTGAGCGGCATGCGGATCAGCGCGTTCATCGCCCGCCCATCGCGGCTGCGTTGCAACGCCAGCCCGATGGTGAAGCCGAGATTGGGGATGAACGGGAACGGATGCGCCGGGTCGATGGCGAGCGGCGTCAACAGCGGGAACACGTGGGTGAGGAAGTGATCCTCCAGCCAGGTCTTCTCGGTCTTGGTCAGGCTCTGCCCGTCGACCAGCACGAGACCCCGCTCGGCAAGCAGCGGCCGCAAGCCGAGCCAGCACTTCTGCTGGTCGCTGGCGAGCAGCGTCACTGCCTCGGCGATGCGGGTGAGTTGCTCCGCCGGCGTCAGTCCGTCAGGGCTGCGGGTGGTAATGCCCTCGCGCAACTGACCCTTGAGGCCGGCGACGCGCACCATGAAGAATTCGATCAGATTGTTGGCCGAGATCGACAGAAAGCGGACCCGCTCCAGCAGCGGGTGATGCTCGTTGGCAGCCTCTTCCAGCACGCGCCGGTTGAAATGCAACCATGACAACTCACGGTTGATGAAACGCTCGGGCACCGCGGTGATCGCCGGGCTGGGCCCTGGTGCGGTCGGCGGGGCCTCGCTCTCGGGCGATATTTCTTTCGCTAAAACAGTAACTTGATCCGGTTCCATCGGCACACGCTGCGGTCAGGCCGATCAGCCTAGCGGGCGACCATGAAAGAGTCATGACAGCCCTTGCGACCCTTTGGCGCTTCAAGCGTCCGGCAACCGGAACAGTTCCGCCGCCAGCGCTCGGCTGACAGGGCGCTTCAGCCGCATCGCCTCCTCGTCGAGCCGCGCGATCGCCGCCCGCGCGCCGGCGAAGGAGCGCTCGATCCGCGCCATCAGGAACGTCACCACGTCCTCGCCCAGCGCCAACTGGCGATCGGCGGCAAGCTTCACCAGCAGCGAGCGCAGTAGGGCATCGTCCGGCGGCGCCATCGCCACCGCCGGGACTGCCCGCAGACGCGAAGCGAGATCGGGGATACGGACCGGCAGACTCACCGGCATCACCCGGCTGGTGATCAGCAGATAGGCCTGATGTTCGCGGACGAGGTTGAGCAGATGAAACAGCGCGCGCTCGTCGCGTTCGTCGGGCGCGAGGTCTTCCAGCAGCAGCGCGCCGGTCGCCAGCGCCTCCGGCAGATCGGCCTCGCCGAGCCCACGCGCGGCAAGGATGCGCGCGCCCGCCGTCTGCGCCCAGATCGCGCCGAGATGGCTCTTGCCCGCCCCTTCCGGGCCAGCCAGCACCGCGGCACGCGCCGGCCAGTCCGGCCAGCGATCGACCAGAGCGAGCGCAGCCTCATTGCCCGGTCCCGGCAGAAAATCCTCGCGCGCGAAACTTTCGGTATGCGGCAGAGCAAGCGCGAGCTGGCGCGGCCGGTTCATGAGATTGTCCGGTCCGGCGGATCGCCTGTGAACAGCACGCTCGCGCGATAGCGGTGCATGGCGAAACGCACCAGCACCCCCGCAGTCGCCGCAAGCGGCGCGCCGAGCAGCAGGCCGACGAAGCCGAACAGATAACCGAAGGCGAGCAGCGCAAAGATCAGCCACACCGGATGCACGCCGATGCTCTCGCCGACCAGCTTCGGCGACAGGATATTGCCCTCGATGAACTGGCCGACGAAAAAGACACCAACGACCATCGCGATCGGCACCCATTCAGGCCAGAACTGCGCGACCGCAACGCCGGTCGAGACCACAAGACCCGTCAGCGAACCGACATAGGGAATGAAGGTGAGCAGGCCGGCGACGAGACCGATCAACAGGCCGAAATTCAATCCCGCCAGCGACAGGCCGACGGCATAGAACAGACCGAGCAGCAGGCATACCGCCGTCTGGCCGCGCACGAAACCGGCGATGGCGGCGTCCACCTTGCGCGCCAGATCGCGCACCGTCGGCCGGTGCGGCACCGGCACCCAGCCGTCCATGGTCGCGATCATGCGGTTCCAGTCGTAGAGAAAATAGAACGCAACCACCGGCGCGACCACCAGCAGCGAGAACAACGAAATCAGCGACTGCCCGCCCGACCACAGGCCGGCGAGGAACGCAGTGATCCAGCCGGTGCCTTCCTTCACCAGATCGGAAACGCCAACCGCATTGTCGCCGCCGGTCAGGCCGACGATCTTCTGCAACCACGGATGCTGTGGATCGTTGAGCAGCACCTGCAACTTGCCGACATATTCCGGCAGCTTCTGGATGAACGAGGTGAGCTGGCTCGCGAACACCGGCACCACCGCCAGCACGATCACGGTGAATGCCAGCACCACCAAAGTGACTGCGATGAGCGCGGCGATCATGCGGTTGACGCGCATGCGCTCGAGCCAGTCGACTATCGGCCGCAGGAGATAAGCGATACCAAAGCCGGCGACGAACGGCAGCAGGATCGGGCTCAACAGCCACAGCAGCGCGATCAGCACCACAAGCGCCGCGCTCCAGAACAGCATCTGTCCCTGCAGGGTCATCGGATCATCCCGCCGACTGTCATCGCCAAAAAAATCACCGGCAAATTCAGCGACCTGCCGGCGTCGTCGAATTCATGTGGCGCACCCACTCGGCCAGATAAGCCGCGATCGACAGCAGTGTCAGCGTCGCGACCGCGAGCATCAGCCCGACCCGCAGCGGCTCGACGGTGAAGCCGAAACCGAGCGACGCCAGCACCAGACAGGCGAACAGGATCTGCGCCGCGGTGTTGAATTTCGACACCCACAGCGGCTTGACCCGGATCGGGCTGCCCATCAGCCACGACAGGATCACCGCGCCGATGATCATGATATCGCGGGACACCACCAGGATGACCAGCCAGCGCGGGATCGCGCCACTGATGCCGAGGGTGACATAGATCGAGACGATCAGCGCCTTGTCGGCCAGCGGATCGAGATAGGCGCCCAACTCGCTGGTCTGGCGCAGGCGCTTGGCCAGGAACCCGTCCACCGCGTCGCTGACCCCGGCCGCCACAAACAGCGCGAATGCGATCAGCATGGCGCCGGAGGCAATGGCCCAGACCACGACCGGGACCAGCAGGATGCGCCCCAGCGTAATAACGTTCGGAATGGTCAACGCACGGCCCCGGCTCGCTCTTCTCCCCTGAGTATATCGGCGTTCCGGCCATTGCGTGCAATGCGATTTCGCCGTACGACCCCGGCAAACGAGGGCAACCATGGCGGAACAGGGGCGCGGCCTCACCTATGCGCAGGCCGGTGTCGATATCGACGCCGGAAACCGCATGGTCGACCTGATCAAGCCGCTGGTGCGTGCGACCGCGCGCCGCGGCGCTGACGCCGAAATCGGCGGATTCGGCGGGCTGTTCGACCTCAAGCGCGCCGGCTTCACCGATCCGGTGCTGGTTGCCGCCACCGACGGCGTCGGCACCAAGGTCAAGATCGCCATCGAAACCGGCCGGCACGAGACCATCGGCATCGACCTCGTCGCCATGTCGGTGAACGACCTCGTCGTCCAGGGCGCCGAGCCGCTGTTCTTTCTCGACTACTTTGCCTGCGGCAAGCTCGACCCGGCGATGGGCGCGGCGGTGGTCGCCGGCGTCAGCGCCGGCTGCCGCGATGCGGGCTGCGCGCTGATCGGCGGCGAGACCGCGGAAATGCCCGGCGTCTATCAGGGCGGCGACTACGATCTCGCCGGCTTCGCGGTCGGCGCGGCGGAGCGCGGCACGCTGCTGCCGCGCGCGGACATCGCCGCCGGTGACGTGGTCATCGGCATCGCCTCTTCCGGCGTGCACTCCAACGGCTATTCGCTGGTGCGCAAGGTCGTCGATGTGAGCGCGCTCGCGTGGGAGACACCGGCGCCGTTCGACCCGTCGCGGTCGCTCGGCGAAGCTGTGCTCACCCCGACCCGCATCTATGTGAAGTCGTGCCTCGCGGCGATCCGCGAGACCGGCGCGGTGAAGGGCCTCGCCCATATCACCGGCGGCGGCTTCCCCGACAACATCCCGCGCGTGCTGCCAGACGGACTCGGCGTTGCGCTCGATCTCGCGCGCGTGCCGGTGCTGCCGGTGTTCAAGTGGCTCGCGAAGGCCGGCAACATCGCCGAGCCGGAACTGCTGCGCACGTTCAACTGCGGCGTCGGAATGATCGCACTCGCCGCCGCCGACCAGGCGGACAAGGTGATCGCCGTACTCAAGCGCGAGGGCGAGAACGCCTTCCCGATCGGCACCGTGACCACCGCCAACGGTGAGCCGCGCGTAACCTATTCCGGCCATCTGGATCTCGCGTGAGCGCCGCGCCGCGCAAACGGGTCGCGGTGCTGATCTCCGGCCGCGGCTCGAACATGACGGCGCTGATCGAAGCCGCCAGGGCGCCCGACTATCCGGCCGAGATCGTGCTGGTGATGTCCAACGTACCGGAGGCCGGCGGCCTTGCCACCGCGCAGGCGAACGGCATCGCCACCTGCGTCGTCGATCATCGTGCCTTCGGTAAAGACCGCGAGGCGTTCGAGCACGCGATGCAGGACGTACTCGCCACGTATCATATCGACATCGTTTGCCTTGCCGGCTTCATGCGGCTGCTGACGCCCTGGTTCGTCGGCCAATGGCAGGGCCGCGTGCTCAATATCCATCCGGCGTTGCTGCCCGCCTTCAAGGGCCTCGATACCCACGCCCGCGCGCTCGCCGCCGGCGCGACACAGCACGGCGCGACGGTGCATTTCGTCGTGCCGGAGATGGATGCGGGACCGATCATCGTGCAGGGCGCCGTCGACGTATTGCCGGACGACACCGAGGCCACGCTCGCGGCACGTGTGCTCGCGGTGGAACACCGGATTTATCCGGAAGCGCTGCGCAGGGTGGCTGAGGACCGCAGCAAGCCCTAAAGCCGCAAGTTGTGAATTGCGGCGTTCCGCCCCAGTCACAAGATCGTGCGCCACTCCTTGCCATCCTGCCCGAATGGTATGAATCGCCTCGTGCCACCAGCGGGTGGCGAACCAGACAGAACAGGGATCTGCCATGAACGGGGGCGAAACGAGATTGATGTGTCCGGGGCTTTCCGGATTTTACGCGCGCATGGAACCGATCGCCTACGCGATCGTGCGTGTGGCGCTCGGCTGGATCATGATCATGCACGGCTGGCCGAAATGGACCCGCGGCGCGGAAGCGGTCGGCAAAGCCTTCGCCACCAACTACGGCCTGCCGAGCAGCCTCGCCTATGCCGCCATCTTCCTCGAAGTGGTCGGCGGCGCGGCGCTGATCGTCGGCCTGTTCACCCGCTTCTTTGCCTCCGCGCTCGCCGTCGAACTGCTGATCGCGATGTTCGCCGCGCACTGGGCCAAGGGCTTCTCGGTCGGCCAGGGTGGCTACGAATACGTGCTGTTCCTCGGCATCGTCTGCTTCATGATCGCGATCCGCGGCGGCGGCGCCTATTCGGCCGACCGCGCGATCGGCAAGGAACTGTGAGCAACAGCGCCGGGCCGCGCTCCTTGCGCTACGCCCGGCGCACCCACACCCGCGTATCGTGCACGGCAGCGCCGCCATAAGGCGCGATGGCATCCGCGCCAGTCAGCGTGTTGATGCCCTTGCCATCGTCGTAGGCGGTGTTCGGCCAGATCGATTCCGCGATCACAACGCCGCGTCGCACGCCCTCGAAGATCATCGCGTGCAAACGCACCTCGCCGCGCGCATTGCCGAGCACGATGCGATCGCCCTCGCCGATGCCGAGCGCGGCGGCATCGGCGGGATGCAGCATCACCGTCGGCCGCCCCTGCAACTCGCGTGAGGTCGGTGTCTCGTTGAACGACGAATTCAGGAATGCGCGCGCCGGCGAGGTCGCGAGCCGGAACGGACAGTCCGCCGTCGCCTCCTCGATCACCGTCCAGTGGTCCGGCAACGCTGGCATGCGGTCATAGGGTCCGGCGTTCCACGGGCTGCGGAACGGGATGCGCGGCCAGTCCGGCTTGAAGCGGAATTTGCCATCCGGATAGGCGAAGCCGTCGAGATAATGCGCTGTCCGGAAATCCGGCTGCGCGTCGATCCATTTCCGGCTTTCGAGGTTGTCGAGCGTGCCCCAGCCGGACTGCTGCAAGGTCCAGTCGATGATCTCACGCGACGTCATGTCGAAGCCGCGATGCTGCGCACCGACGCGCTTCGCCAGCCCACAGATGACCTCGTGATTGGAGCGGCATTCGCCCGGCGGCTCAACCAGCTTCGGGCCAAGCAGAATGTATTGATGCCCGCCACCCTGATAGAGATCGTCGTGCTCGGTGAACATGGTCGCCGGCAACACGATGTCGGCCATCTGCGCGGTCTCGGTCATCACCTGCTCGTGCACGCAGACGAACAGATCCTCGCGCGCGAAGCCACGCTTCACCACCGTCTGATCCGGCGCCACCGACACCGGATTGGTGTTCTGGATCAACAGCGCATCGACCGGCGGCCCATCGCACAGCGCCGCGCGATCGCCGGTGAGGATCGGCCCGATGCGCGACTGGTCGAGCACGCGGATCGACGGATCGGCCACGTCGAGCCCCTCGATCAGCGTCTTGTCCCAATGATAGATCGCCGCGTTGTTGTGGAACGCGCCGCCGCCCTCGTACTGCCACGCGCCGATCACCGTCGCGATGCTGCAGGCCGCGTGCATGTTCACCGCACCGTTGCGCGAGCGGGTGAAGCCGTAGCCGAGCCGGAAAAACGCGCGCTTGCGTTCGCCGATCAGCGCCGCGAACTCCTCGATCGTTTCCACCGGGCAGCCGGTGATCGCCGACGCCCACGCCGGATCGCGCGTGCGCAGATGCGCTTCGAGTTCGCGCGGCGCATCGGTGTAGCGATCAAGATAATCCCAATCGGCATGACCGTCGCGGAACAGGCAATGCATCACCGCGCAGGCGAGCGCGCCGTCGGTGCCGGGCCGCACCAGCACCGGCAGGTCCGCCTGTTCCATGGTGCCGTTCATGTAGACATCGACGGCGGCGATCTTCGCGCCGCGCTCTTTGCGCGCGCGCACCGCATGCGTCATGACGTTGACCTGGGTGTTCACCGGATTGGTGCCCCAGATCACCACCAGATCGGATTTCGCCATCTCGCGCGGATCGCTGCCCGCGACCTTGCCGGTGCCGGCGGCGAAGCCGGTATAGGCCGGGTTCACGCAGATGGTCGAATGATAACCGGAATACTTTTTGGCGTGGCGCAGCCGGTGGATGCCGTCACGCATCACCAGACCCATGGTGCCGGCGTAATAGTAAGGCCAGATCGCCTCGCTGCCGTGGCGCTGCTCCGCCTTCAGGAATTCCTCGGCAACGATGTCGAGCGCATCGTCCCAGGAGATGCGCTGGAACTGGCCGCTACCCTTCGGCCCGGTGCGCCGGAGCGGATGGGTGACGCGATGCGGGCTGTTGGCACGCTCGGCATAGCGGCCGACCTTCGCGCAGACCACACCGAGCGTGTAGTCGTTGTCCTTCGCGCCGCGCACGCGGCCGATGGTGCGCTCGTCGATGAGTTCGATTTCGAGTGCGCAAGTCGAGGGACAATCATGCGGGCAGACAGATGCGCCGATGCGAATCTGCTCTCCCCGCACGATCTTGTTCATATCCCTGCCCCGGCCCGCATGAACGGACCGGGCCTCTTGTGACGCTTACTCCGCCGCAACCTTGTGCTGCTCGATCGCCGCAAGCCGCGACTTCCGCCACATCCCGCCAACCGCGACCACTAGGATCGCGCCGACGATGCCGCAGGCGATTTCGATCTTGTGCAGCATATCGGCCGCGAAGTTCGCGGACAGATAGCTGTGCACCACCGGATCGGTGGCGATCACCTCGCCGACGATCCAGCCGAGCAGCGCCGCGCCGGCCCAGATCAGGATCGGGAACCGGTCGAGCAGCGACATGATCAGCGCGGCACCCGCGACGATCAGCGGGATGCTGATGGCGAGGCCAAGGATCAGGAGCGCGGTGTTGTCGCCGGCGGCGGCGGCAATCGCGATCACGTTGTCGAGGCTCATGACGATGTCGGCGATGGCGACCATGCGCACCGCGCGCCACAGGTGCTCGGCCGCCTCGGTCTCGCTGTCGTCCTCGTGCTCGGGAACCAGCAGCTTCACCGCGATGTAGAACAGCGCGATGCCGCCGACGATCTTGAGATACGGGAGCGACATCAGCGAGGCGATGACGACGGTGAAGACGACGCGCAGCAGCACGGCGACGCCGGCGCCGAGGATCATGCCCCAGACGCGCTGACGCGGCGGCAGGCTGCGGCAGGCCATCGCGATGACGACCGCGTTGTCGCCCGACAGCAGGATGTTGATCCACATGATCTTGAGCAGCGCGACCCAGAACGTCGCCTGCCCCATCTCGCTCCAGCCGTGAGAGAGCACCGCTCCCCAGGTGGACGGATCCATAATCGAACCCACTGTCGTCTCCCCGTTGTTTTTTATGCAGTATTTGGCGCGGGAGCCAATCTAGCGCCCGCGCCACAGTGTGGCCAGCCGTCGAAAGACTTAGCCGACGATTTCATTGCCCGAGAAGAACTGGGCAATTTCCTTGGCCGCGGTGTCGGCGGCATCGGAACCGTGCACCGAATTCTCGCCCACCGACTTCGCATGCACCTTGCGGATGGTGCCGTCGGCGGCCTTGGCCGGGTCGGTCGCGCCCATGATTTCGCGATATTTGGCGATGGCGTTCTCGCCTTCGAGCACCTGCACGACCACCGGACCGGAGGTCATGAACTCGACGAGTTCCCCGAAGAACGGCCGCGCGCTGTGCACGGCATAGAAGGTCTCGGCCTCCTTGCGGCTCATGCGGATGCGCTTCTGCGCGACGATGCGCAGGCCCGCCTTTTCGATGATCGCATTGACCGCGCCGGTCAGGTTGCGGGCGGTGGCATCGGGCTTGAGGATCGAGAAGGTGCGCTCGAGCGCCATGGGAACAGATCCTTGTCTTGAGAATGAAGGGGTGGTTCGGCGCGGCTTATAGCGGCCCCCACCGGGGGGCGGCAAGAAGCCTGGAGAAAGAGTCAGGCGGCGGGTTTACCGGTTTGAACCTGCGGCGCGGCCAGCGCGACCAACAGGGGCAAGAGGTTCAATTCCAGGTTCAAGCCACCACCCTATCCCCCGACAGGAGATCATCATGTTCCGCAAATCCCTTCTCGCCCTCGCCGCCGTCGCCGCCCTCGGCACCGCCGCGCTTGCGCCCACCTCCGCCTCCGCCTGGCACCCCAAGCATGGCGGCTGGCACGGCCATCACCACGGCCATCATGGCTGGCACCGCGGCGTCGCCTTCGGCGTGTTCGGCCCGACCTATGCCTATGGCGGCTGCGTCATGAAGAAGCGCTGGGTCGATACCCCCTATGGCACGCGCCTGCGCTGGGTCCGCGTCTGCTACTGATCGGACGCGCTGATCGCTTGATCGCACCGGGCATCCCGGCCGCACATCGGCCGGGGTTGCCTCGTGCGCGCGGCTCGGCCAAAAGGCCGCATGCTCATCATCGACGACCTTTCGATCCGGATCGCCGGACGCCTGCTGCTCGACCATGCGTCGGTCCGGATCACACCCGGCTCGCGTATCGGGTTGGTCGGGCGGAACGGCGCCGGCAAAAGCACGCTGTTCAACGCCATCACCGGCGAACAGCCGACCGAGACCGGTCACATCACGCTGGCGCCGCGCTGGCGTATCGGCCGTCTCGCCCAGGAGGCGCCGGACGGCCCCGAAAGCCTGATCGACGTGGTGCTGCGCGGCGACACCGAACGCACGGCGCTGCTCGCTGAAGCCGAGACCGCGACCGATCCGCAGCGCATCGCCGACATCCAGACCCGGCTCGCCGACATCGGCGCCTATGCCGCGCCGGCGCGCGCCGCGGCGATCCTGTCCGGTCTCGGCTTCTCGGCCGAGAACCAGCAGCGGCCCTGTTCGGAATTCTCCGGTGGTTGGCGCATGCGCGTCGCGCTCGCCGCCGTGCTGTTCTCGGAGCCCGATCTGCTGCTGCTCGACGAGCCGACCAACTATCTCGATCTCGAAGGCACGCTGTGGCTGCAGGATCACCTCGCCAAATACCCCAAGACCATGATCGTCATCAGCCACGATCGCGATCTGCTCGACAGCTCGGTCGATTTCATCCTGTCGCTGGAACACGCCAAGCTGACCTTGTGGCGTGGCGGCTATAGCGCGTTCGAGGCGGCGCGCGCCGAGCGCCTGCTGCTCGACCAGAAGCTTGCCAGGAAGCAGGACGAGAAGCGCAAGCACATGCAGGCGTTCGTCGACCGCTTCCGCGCCAAGGCGACCAAGGCGCGGCAGGCGCAGTCGCGCCTGAAGATGCTGGAGAAGATGGAGACGATCACCGTCGCGGTGACGAGCGACGTGCGGCCGATCACGTTTCCCAAACCCGACAAACTCTTGTCGCCGCCGATCATCGCGCTCGACGGCGTTTCGGTCGGCTACGAGCCGGGCCGTCCGGTGCTGTCGCGGCTGACCTTGCGCGTCGATCCCGACGACCGCATCGGGCTGCTTGGCTCCAACGGCAACGGCAAGTCGACGCTGGTGAAGCTGATCGCCGACAAGCTCGAACCGTTCGGCGGCAGCATCACCCGCGCGCAGAAACTGAAGATCGCCTATTTCGCGCAGCACCAGCTCGACGAATTAAACGAGAGCGCCAGCGCCTACGACCATGTGCGCGCGCTGATGCCGGACGCGCCGGAAGCGGCGGTCCGCACCCGCGTCGGCACCATCGGGTTTTCCGGCGAAGCCGCCGACACCAAGGTGGCGAAGCTCTCCGGCGGCGAGAAGGCACGGCTGATGCTGGCGCTCGCGACCTTCGACGCGCCGCATCTCCTGATCCTCGACGAACCAACCAACCATCTCGATATCGACAGCCGTTCGGCACTGATCGAAGCGATCGCCGATTATCCGGGCGCGACCATCCTCGTCTCGCACGACCGGCATCTGCTCGATGCTTGCGCTGACCGGCTCCTGCTTGTTGCCGACGGCGCGGTGCGCCCGTTCGACGGCGATCTCGACGACTACCGTCGCCGCATCCTGACCGAGCGCAATGACGACGGCAAATCCGCGAAAAACGACAAGCAGAAAGACCCGCGCCTCACGCCGGAGGATGCGCGCAAGCTCGCGGCGCAGAAGCGCGAGAATGCCAAGGACTTGCGCCAGCGCGTCGCGCGCGCGCAAACCGCGATCGACAAGCAGACGCAGGCAATCGCCAAGCTGGATGAGGCGCTCGCGGACGGAACGCTATTCACGCGCGATCCGGGGAAGGCCGCCACCTTTGCGAAAGAGCGCGCGGCCGCCGCCGATGCGCTCGCAACGGCGGAAGAGGAATGGCTCGCGGCGAGCGAGGCTTACGAAACGGCGATGGCGTAAACGCTCAGCGTGCCGCCGTCTTCGGCGCGGTGTTGCGCTTCTTGCGCGGCGCGGGCTTCGGTTTTTCCGGCTGCGCCACCGCATCAATCTCCGCGAGACGTCCGCCGCGGAAGCGATAGATGCCCGGCCACGGACCCTGCGTATAGGTCAGCACCGCGGTACGCTCCCCGCCGGCATTGGCGCCGAGATCGACCTGCTGCGGCGAACCGGCACGCTGCACCACCTGGCATTCGGTCATCGTCAGCGCGATGCCGCCGGCAACCGTCGCCGCGGCCGGCAATTCGCCACCGGCCTGCGCACCGGCAGCCGGCGCTTCCGCGGGAGCGGCCGCGCATCGTCCGCCGGCGTCGACGAAATCCTCCGGCGTCACCTCGCGAAGCTGACTCATATTGGTCGCGGTCGATGGGGTTGCCCAGTCATGCTTGCTGAAACCGGTGAACGGCTTCGAGAACCACTGTTCCGCACCTTGTGCCGAGAACATGTCGGAGTTGGAGCATCCGCCCAGCAGCGACGCCGCACCGAGCAGCAACGCGCCGCTCAACAGGCGACGAACCGTGCGATTGTTGCGATGCGTCCTCACGGCCGATGTCCCCACGCTGTACCCTTTACGCTTGTACCCTTGCTCAGTGTGCAACAACCCGGCCTTTGCGTCAGCAAAAAGGCAGCCACCAAGTTAACGGCGAAACTGGGCCAATGGCCGAGCGCGTTGAACAATCAGAAGAATTCGGGCGCGATCAGGCTTTCTTGACCCAGCGGCCGTTCTCGTCGGTTTGCCAATAGGTGGCCTCGAACCCCTGCCCCTTGGCTGCCGTCCAGTGCCCGCGCGCCGCCGCCACGGCGTCTGCGTCTTCGCCGTCGAACATCAGCACGATCCGCTCGTAGGATGACGCATCCTCCGGCAGCGCCGCGCCATCGATCAGGAAGCGAACCTGCGCGGCGTTGGCATTGCCGGCGCTGGCGGTGAGCAGGATCGGCTGCGCCGCCGCTTCCCCGTCGCGCGCCGAACCGTGCGGCAGGAAACTGTCGTCGCGATAGGTCCACAGATGCGCGTCGAGGGCCTCGACACGTTCGTCGGAACCGGCCTGCACGACCACGCGCCAGCCGCGCTCCAGCGAGCGCTCCAGCAACGTCGGCAGCACGCGCTCGATGCTCTGCCCTTGCAGGTGATAGAAAAGAACTTCGGTCATCGTCGCAGATGTTATTCGAGATTCGATACGGGCCGCAGCAGATAGTGTCCGACGCCCCACTCGGTGCCGCCATGATGGCCGAAAAGTCCGGCGGTGGCGAGAAAGAACAACCGCCAGCGCCGGAACCAGAGCGCCGCGTCGGCTTCGCCGTAAATCGCGCGCATCAGCCGCATCACCTCGGCGTGTGCCGCATCGTGACGCGCGAGCCAGTCGAGCGCAGTGCGGCGATAATGCTCGCCGTTCCAGAACCAGTCCTGTTCCAGGGTGAACAGATCAGGGAAGCGCCGCAGCAGACCGTGGCTCGGCATGATGCCGCCAGTGAAGAAATGCTGCGCGATCCAGTCTTCCCGGTCGTCGATCTCGAAACGGTACGGCGTCGCGCGGTGGGTGAAGACGTGGATAAACAATCGCCCATCCGGCGTCAGCCAGCGATGGATGCGGCCGAGCAGCGCGTGCCAGTTCGACATGTGCTCGAACATTTCTACGGAAACGACGCGGTCGAACCGCTCGTGGGTCGAAAAATCGTTCATGTCGGCGGTGACGACATCGAGATTGTCGTAACCACGCTCGCGTGCCGTTCGCGTGATGTAGTCGCGCTGCGAATGCGAGTTCGACACCGACGTGATCCGCGCCTGCGGAAAATGTCCGGCCATCCACAGACTGAGCGAACCCCAACCGCAGCCGAGTTCGAGAATGCGTTGACCGTTGTCCAGCCGCGCATTGGCGCAGGTGCGTCCCAGTGCTTCGGCTTCCGCATCCGCCAGCGTGCTGTCCGGCGTCGCGTAATAGCAACACGAATATTTGCGGTGCGGACCGAGCACCAGGCCGAAATAGGCCGGCGGCAACTCGTAGTGCTGCCGGTTGGCATCCCCGGTGTGATAGGCGACCGGATGCGCGTCCATGGCAGCGGCAAAGGCCGCTTCATCGGTCGCATCGGGCCGCGCCAGCCGGCGGCGCGTGCGCTCCACCAGATACGAGATTCCAGCCCGCACCACTGCGTCGGGCAGCGGCGCGCGTTCGATCAATGCGGTTGCGGCAGTGACCAAGGTCATGACGCATTGCCTCCGGTTTTCGGAAACGGAAAGAACGCGCGCGTGCGGCTCTGATAACGGCGGAACGCGTCGCCGCGGCTGCGCAGCATATGCGCCTCCAGCGGCGGGATGCCGGTGCCGTGAACGACGACCCAATACATCAGCAGCGGCGCGCCGAGCGCGAGAAAGCCCTGCCAGTAACCACCGGCGAAATCGATCGCGATCACCGGATAAGCGAGCCAGCCGAACCATTCGAAGAAATAGTTCGGATGGCGCGACAGCGACCACAGCCCCGTGTCGCACAGACGACCCCGGTTCACCGGATCGCGCTTGAAATGTTGCAACTGGAGATCGGCGGTCCATTCGCCGGCGATCGCGACGATCAGGATCGCCGCACCGATCGCATCAGCAACGCGCAGCGTTGGCGCGGGATGATGCGCCGCGACCGCGATGGCGATCACGAACAGGATCGAGCCCCACGCCTGGCGCTGCATGAACCAGAACAGCCGCCGCTGAAAATCCGCGCCCCATTCCTTGCGGAACGCGACGTAGCGCAAATCCTCCGGACTTCGCGCCACGCGCAGCGCCACATGCAGGCCGAGCCGGAGCATCCAGGCTGCGACCAGGACGGCCACCAGCCCACGGCGCGCCGCCGCGCCGCTGTCGGCCACCGGCCAGAGCGCGACCATGATGCCGGCAAGCCCGACGCCGAACGTCCAGAACACGTCGACCCAGCCGGCATTGTTCAGCCGCCGCTGCACCAGCCATCCGGCGGCCATGGCGACGATCAGCAGCCCTTCCGCTGCTGCAATTGCAACAATCGAGCCAACAATCATGCTCTCCCCGCCTCCGATCCGGCGTGATCAACGCCGCATCGGATTTACGGGGCGAGACGCGAAAAGGTTGCGTCCCTCAGCCTTCGTAGTGGTCTCGCACCAGCCGGTCGAGCAGCCGCACGCCCCAGCCGGAACCCCAGCTCCGGTTGATCTCGGTCTGACGCGAATCCATGCCGGTGCCGGCGATGTCGAGATGCGCCCACGGCGTGTTGTCCTTGACGAAACGCTGCAGGAATTGCGCCGCGGTGATCGAGCCGGCCCAGCGGCTACCGCCGGTGTTCTTCACGTCGGCGAATTTGGAATCGATCATCTTGTCGTATTCCGCGCCGAGCGGCATGCGCCACACGGTTTCGCCGGTGTCGAGACCCGCCTGATTGATCTGCTCGGCGAGCGCGTCGTCATTGGCGAACATGCCGGCATGCTGATGGCCGAGCGCGACGATGATCGCGCCGGTCAGCGTCGCCAGATTGACCATGAACTTCGGCTGATACTTCGTCGCCGCGTACCAGAGCACGTCGGCGAGCACCAGACGGCCTTCGGCGTCGGTGTTGATGATCTCGATGGTCTGCCCGGACATCGAGGTGACGATGTCGCCCGGCCGCTGCGCGTTGCCGTCCGGCATGTTCTCGACGCAGCCGATCAGGCCGATGGCGTTGACCTTCGCCTTACGCGCGGCGAGCGCGTGCATCAGGCCGACGACGCAGGCAGCACCCGCCATGTCGCCCTTCATGTCCTCCATGCCGCCGGCCGGCTTGATCGAGATGCCGCCGGTGTCGAAGCACACGCCCTTGCCGATGAAAGCGACCGGCTTCTCGCCCTTCTTGCCGCCGTTCCAGCGCATCACCACGAGCCGGCTGTCGCGCACCGAGCCCTGCCCGACGCCGAGCAACGCGTTCATGCCGAGCTTGCGCATCTGCTTCACGTCGAGCACATCGACGTCGACGCCGACCTTGCGCAGCTTGCTGGCACGGCGCGCGAACTCCTCCGGATAGAGCACGTTCGCCGGTTCGTTGACGAGATCACGCGCGATCACGACGCCCTCGGCGATCGCCGCGTTCGGCGCCAGCGCCTTGTTCGCGGCGGCGACGTCACTCACCGCGACGGTCAGCGTCGCGCCCGCCGGACGCTTGTCGTCGTCCTTCTTTTTCGTCTTGTAACGGTCAAACGCATAAGCGCGCAGCCGCGCGCCGGTCGCGAGGTCCGCCGCCTGCTGCGCGGTCATCGCGCCCGCCGCCGTTTCCGCGAACACCGTCGCCTGCGCTTCCGCGACCGATACCTTCGACAGCGCGGTGCCGCCAAGCTTGAGGAAATCCTGCGGCGTCAATTTGGCCGGCTTGCCGGTGCCGATGACGACGAGCCGCGTCACCTTGAGACCCGCCGGGACCGGCAGCGTCAGCGACGAGCCGCTCTTGCCGGTGAACCGCTCGGCCTTCGCCGCGCGCGCCACCAGATCGCCGCTCGGCGCCAGCGCCTTGCGGGTCTGCGGCCCGAAGGTCAGCGCATCGTCGCAGAACACCACCAGCGCACCCTTCGCGGGCGCGGCAAAGGGAGCAAAACCGATCTTGGGCGCGTCAGTCATCGTCAGCGATCCTTTGGAACGTGAGCAGAGCCGGGACATGGCAGGCGGGAACAGGACGCCGTCCGGCGGATTCGGAGGATAGCGCCTGATATGGCGCGCCGCACCGCGCGGGGGAAGCGGATCAGGGTTTCCGGCCGGCTGATTCCCGGAAAAAACCGGGTGAACGGCCCGACTCGGCCACCGGCCGACCGGACGGCCCGGAACCCGCCCCGCCGCGTTTACTTTTTGTTATGTATAATCAATGGCTTTGCCATGGCGCAGACATTTTCTGACGGGATCGTTTAAAGGCTTCAGCGAATTTGCTTTACCTTGACGGGACAAGGCGGGAATCCGCCGCAGGCTCAGGGGATTAGCCTGTTTTTGATGGGGGATGGCTGACCGCGTATGGGGTCACTTAGCCGGTATATTTTCCGCACCACCTTCGGTGCGTTCTTGATCGTGCTCGTCAGCCTGACCGCCGTCATCTGGGTCACGCAGGCGTTGCGCGACATCGACCTGTTGACCAGTCAGGGTCAGACCGTCCTCGTCTTCATCGGCATCACCGGCATGATCGTGCCGCTCCTGGTGATGATCATCGCCCCGATCGCGCTGCTGATCGCCGTGGTGCACACGCTCAACAAGATGAGCACCGACTCCGAACTGATCGTCATCAGCGGCGCCGGCGTCTCGCCGTGGGTGCTGTTCCGCGCCTTCCTTAACGTCGCGGTCGTCGTCGCCGTGCTGGTCGCGCTGCTCTCCGCCTATGTCGCGCCGCAAGGTTTGCGTAAATTGCGCGACTGGCTCACCGCGGTCAGCGCCGACCTCGTCAGCAATGTGGTGCAGCCCGGCCGCTTCACCACCGTTGAGGGCGGCCTCACCATCCACATCCGCGAACGCAACGCCGGCGGGCAGTTGCTCGGCGTGTTCGTCGACGACCAGCGCAACCCGCAGGAGCGCGTCACCGTCCTCGCCGAGAAGGGCGAGATGCTGGAGAACGACAACGGCAAGTTCCTGCTGCTGCAGAACGGCAGCGTGCAACGCCAGGAAGCCAAGCAGCGCGACCCCGCCGTGGTGGTGTTCGACCGCTATGCGTTCGATCTGTCGCGCTTCACCGGCGCGACCGGCACGATCAAATATTCGGTGCGCGAGCGCTATATCTGGCAGCTGATGTTCCCGGACCGCTCCGACACGTTGTACCAGGAGCAACCCGCGCAATTCCGCGCCGAACTGCACGACCGTCTGGTCGCGCCGCTGTATCCGATCGCATTCGTCATCATCGCCTTCGCCTATCTCGGCCCGGCGCAGACGACGCGGCAGAGCCGCAGCATGTCGGTGCTCGGCGCGATCGGCGCGGTCGCGACGCTCCGCCTGCTCGGTTTCGCCGCCACCGTGTTCGGCGTGCAGACCCCGGCTGCGCTGGCGATCCCCTACATCACCATCGCCGCAACCATCGGCTTCGGTCTCTACGCGATCTCGCGCGGCCTGATCATCGAGCCGCCGGCGTTCGTGACCAATGCCATGAACGCGCTCACCGAACGTTTCAGCAAGGCGCTGGCCCCATCGTGACCAACGCCCCGTACCATCGCGCGCGGCCCCGCATCCTCCGGCGCACGGAGGTCGCGTCATGATTCCGCTGCTCGGCGGCCGGCTCGCGCGCTATTTCGGCCTGCGCTTTCTCGGCGCGGTGCTCGGCGTGTTCTTCAGCCTGTTCGTGCTGGTGGCGTTGCTCGATTACATCGAACTGATGCGCCGCGCCGCCGACGCGCCGAACGCCTCCGCGCTGCTGGTGGCGAAGGCGTCGTTCTTCCGCGTGCCGCAGGTAACCGAGCGCATCATGTCGTTCTGCGTGCTGATCGGCGCGATGGCCTGCTATCTCAGCCTGTCGCGACGGCTGGAACTGGTGGTCGCCCGCTCCGCCGGTATGTCCGCCTGGCAGTTCCTGATGCCGTCGGTGGTGCTGGCATTTCTCCTGGGGGTTGTCGCAACCACCATCTACAATCCGATCTCCGCGACGTTGCAGGAACGCTCCAAGATCATCGAGGCGGAAATCTTCAATCAGGCCCCGGCCGGCCAGCGGATTGAGGGTGCCGCTTTCTGGGTCCGACAGCGGACCGCAGAGGGTCAGGCGATCATCAACGCCAAGACCAGCCGCAACCAGGGCAGCGAGCTCGGCACCGTAACGGTGTTCACCTTCAACACCGCCGGTCAGTATCTGGAACGGATCGATGCCGGCCGGGCGGTGCTCGGCAGCGGTGTCTGGCACCTCTCCGACGTACGGATCTACGCCCCCGGTAACCCGCCGGTGACACAGGCCAACTATACGCTCAAGACCAACCTCACCCCGGAACAGGTCCGGGAAAGCTTTGCGACCCCCGAGACCGTCCCATTTTGGCAACTCCCTCAGTATATCCAGCTGGCCGACTCGGCTGGACTGGTCGCAGCCGGGTATCGACTCCAGTATCAGAAGTTGCTGGCCCGGCCGTTTCTGCTGGCGGCGATGGTTTTCCTCGCGGCGGCCGTGAGTTTACGCTTTTTCCGCTTCGGCGGCGTGCAAAAGATGGTTTTAAGTGGCGTTGGTGCCGGGTTTTTGCTTTATGTGTTCTCCAAAGTAACCGAAGACTTCAGCAAGGCCCAACTGATGCACCCGGCCGCGGCTGCGTGGCTCCCGGTGCTGATGGCGGGTCTGGTTGGATGTGTAACCCTATTGTACCAAGAGGACGGGTGATGGCTGCGCCGCTGCACGCTCGTCCCGTCTTGTTGCGCCCCGTCTTGCGACGGTTGGGGTTGCGGCGGTCGCTGACCGCCGCGTCGGCCGTCATGTCGGCCGCGCTGGCGCTGTTTGCCGTCTGTGCGCCCTTTGCCCCGGCTTCGGCCCAAGCCGTCCTGACGTTTCCGCAGCGGCCGCCGCCGCTGAAGAAACCCGAACGCCCCGCCGGCTCGGGCGATCAGATGCTGCTGCAGGCGCGCGAGATCGATTACGACTACACCAACAACCGGGTGTCGGCGGTCGGCAACGTCCAGATGTATTACGGCGGTTCCTCGCTGCAGGCCGACCGCGTCATCTACGACCAGAAGACCAAGCGGCTGCATGCCGAGGGCAACGTCCAGCTCACCGAGCCGGACGGCAAGGTCACTTACGGCAACGTCATCGATTTGTCGGACGACTATCGCAACGGCTTCGTCGACTCGCTGCGTCTCGAAGCCGAGGATCAGACGCGGCTGGCGGCCGAGCGCGCCGAGCGCAGCGCCGGCAACTTCACCACGTTCCAGAACGGCGTCTACACCGCCTGCGAGCCGTGCCGCGACGATCCGAAGAAGCCGCCATTGTGGCAGGTGAAGGCGGCGCGCATCATCCACGACCAGGGCGAACGGATGATCTATTTCGAGGATGCGCACCTCGAATTCTTCGGCAAGCCGATCGCCTACCTGCCCTATCTCTCGGCGCCCGATCCGACGGTCAAGCGCAAGACCGGCGTGCTGATTCCGATGGCGATGTCGTCGAACAAATACGGCGTCGCGGTCGAGGTTCCGTATTACTGGGCGCTGGCGCCCAATTACGACGCGACCATCGCGCCGATGATCACGACCAAACAAGGCCCGATGCTGCAGGGCGAATACCGTCAGCGCTTCGACAGCGGCTCGATGGCGTTCCGCGCCGCCGGCATCTATCAGCTTAATCTCAACCCGTTCCAGCGCTCCGACGGCACGACCACGCCCGGCTATCGTAACTTCCGCGGTAGCGTTGAATCATCGGGTCAGTTCGCCATCAACGACAAATGGGTCTGGGGCTGGGATGCGATCGCCGTCACCGACAAGACCTTCATGCAGGATTACCGGCCGAGCCTGTCGCGCTATCGCAGCAGCAGCAGCTTCAACATCCTGCAATCCAGCCTGACCGAAGGCGTGTCGCAGGCGTATCTGTCCGGACGCGGCGAGCGCAGCTATTTCGACGTCCGCTCGATCTACTATTACGGCTTCTCCGAATACGACAATCAGAGCCAGTTGCCGGTCGTGCATCCGGTGCTCGACTACGATTACAAGTTCAAGAATCCGGTGCTCGGCGGCGAACTCGGCTATCGCGTCAACTTCACCAGCCTCAGCCGCAACGGCGCTGACTTCGACGCCATCAGTCCGACGGCGATCGCCAACGGCACCTGTCTTGCCAGCGCCGACCCGCGCGCCAAGACCGCAGCCAACTGCCTGTTGCGCGGCGTGCCGGGCAACTACACGCGGCTGTCGGCGGAAGCCAACTGGAAGCGCAGCATCACCGACTCGTTCGGACAGGTGTGGACGCCGTTCATGACGCTGCGTGCCGACGCGGCACAAAGCTCGATCCGCAACGAGCCCGGCGTCTCCAACTACCTGCCAACCGGCGAGAACTCGCTGTTCCGGGCGATGCCGACGATCGGCCTCGAATACCGCTATCCCTTCATCAACGTGCAGTCGTGGGGCACGCAGACCTTCGAGCCGATCGCGCAGATCATCGCGCGGCCGAACGAGACCGGCGCCGGGCGCTTCATCAACGAAGATTCACAAAGCCTGACCTTCGACGATAGCAACCTGTTCCGCGTCGACAAATATACCGGCTGGGATCGCGCCGAAGGCGGCGGCCGCGCCAACGTCGGCGTGCAATACACCGCGCAGTTCAATCAGGCCGGCTATCTCAACGCCCTGTTCGGCCAGTCGTATCACCTGTTCGGCCAGAACTCGTTCAGCTATGGCGGCATCACCAATACCGGCATCCAGAGCGGTCTCGACACCCGCGCGTCCGATTACGTTGCCCGCGTCACCTATCAGCCCAACAGCATCTACGCCTTCACCACCCGCGGCCGCTTCGACGAGCAGACATTCGCCGTGCGCCGGTTCGAGACCGAGGCGCGCGCCAATCTCGGCCGCTGGAACGCCACCGTTCTCTACGGCAGCTATGATGCGCAGCCCGCGCTCGGCTTCCTGCAGCGCCGTCAGGGCATTCTCGGCAGCGCGTCTTACAAGATCGACGCCAACTGGGTGATCAGCGGCGCAGCGCGCTACGACCTCAACGCCAACAAGGTGAGCCAGACGCAGATCGGCCTCGGCTATGTCGACGACTGCTTCATCCTCGCCCTGAACTACATCACCGACTATACTTACAGTGGCAACGCTACCGCCGATCACCGCATCATGTTCCAGATCGGGTTGCGGACGCTCGGCGGCACGTCCGTCAGCCAGGCCGTCAGCCAATAAAGCCGTCAGCCCATAAATTTGTCCAAGAGCTCCGCAAATAAGAGTTTCGCCAACAAGAGTTCCGCCACCGGTATCGGTATGAAGATCTTGTCCGCATCGACCTGCCCCGGAAATGCCGCCACGCTGCGCCGCTTTGTCATGGCTGCCGCCATCGCCAGCGTCGCATTCGGCGCGAGCCTCGTGGGCACGCGGCCGGCCGCCGCCCAGGTGGTCGTGGTGGTCAACGGCCTGCCGATCACCGAACTCGACATCGGACAGCGCGAAAAGCTGGAACGCCTGTCGGGCGGCAAAGCGGTATCGCGCGACACGGCGCTCAAGGCGCTGATCGACGACAAGCTCAAGATCACCATTTCCAAACGCTACGGCCTCGATCTCAGCGAAGCCGAGGTGCAGCAGAGCTTCAATCAGATCGCCGCCCGCACCCGTCAATCGCCCGAGCAATTCTCGCAGGCGCTGACCCGCGCCGGCATCTCGCCGAACGCGCTGAAGGACCGCATCCGCGCCGACGTGCTGTGGAATCAACTGGTCCGCGGCAAGTTCAGCTCCTCGCTCAATGTCAGCGACGGCGAGCTCGCCGGTATGATGCGCAACAACAACGCCAAGGAGCAGGACGAAACCGGCTACATCTACACGCTGCGGCCGATCATGGTGGTGATCCCGCAAGGATCGAGCCCTGCCGTGATCGACGGCAAGCGGCGCGAGGCCGAAGCGATCCGCTCGCGCTTCCAGGATTGCACCCGTGGCGTCGCCATGGCGCGCGGCCTGCGCGATGTCGCGGTGCGCGAACCGGTGCGGCGCAGCTCCGCCGATCTGCCGGAGCAGTTGCGCAACATTCTCGCCAAGCTGGAAGTCGGCCAGGTGAGCACGCCGGACCCGACGCCGCAGGGTCTCGAAATGTTCGCGCTGTGCGATAAGAAAGCGACCAAGACCGAGACCGCGGAAAAGCGTCAGCTCAAGGAAAAAGTGTTCAGCGAGCGCTTCGACAAGGAAGCCAAGAAATTCCTCGAGGAAACGCGGCGCTCCGCCATCATCGAATACCGCCGGTAACCGGCCGTGACGCCGTCCGCTCCGCTCGCAGTCACCTTCGGCGAACCGGCCGGGATCGGTCCCGACATCACCCTGCTCGCCTGGCTCGCCCGCGCGAAACACACACTGTCGCCGTTCTATGTGATCGCCGATCCGGAGGCGCTGGCGCGCCGCGCCACGGCGCTCGGCCTTTCGGTCCCGATCGCGGAAGCCACGCCGGAGAATGCCGCAAGCAAATTCAACACCGCATTGCCGGTGGTGCCGCTCGGCCTCCCTGCGACCGCGGAACCTGGCAAGCCCGACGACAGCAGCGCCCCCGCCGCGATCCTGTCGATCCGCCGCGCGGTCGACGACGTAATCGCCGGACGCGCCAGCGCCGTCGTCACCAATCCCGTCGCCAAGAACGTGCTCTACCGCGCCGGCTTTCCGCATCCCGGCCACACCGAGTTTCTCGAACAACTTGCCAGGGAGAAAGCCGCCGGCCCCGCCCGCTCGGTGATGATGATCTGGTCGCCCGAATTGGCGGTCGTGCCGGTGACGATCCATCAGCCGCTGCGCGATGTCGCGGAAACGCTGACGACGCCGATGATCGTCGAGATCGGCCGCATCGTCGCGCGTGACCTGCGCCAGCGGTTCGGCATTGCCCGGCCGCGGCTATGGGTCGCCGGGCTCAATCCGCATGCGGGCGAGGACGGCACCATCGGCGGTGACGATCTCGCGGTAATCGCGCCCGCCGTACGACAACTGGTGAAGGACGGCATCGACGCGCGTGGCCCGCTGCCGGCCGACACCATGTTCCACGCGCCGGCGCGCGTGCAATACGACGCGGCGCTGTGCATGTATCACGACCAGGCGCTGATCCCGGTGAAGACGCTGGCGTTCGATCACGCGGTCAACGTCACGCTCGGCCTGCCGTTCGTGCGGACATCGCCGGATCACGGAACCGCATTCGCCGTCGCCGGCTCCGGCCGCGCCAATCCGACCAGCTTCATCGAGGCGGTCAAGCTCGCCGAGCGGCTGGCGCAACACGCGCCGCAACGCGCCGTCACCGCGTGAGCGGGTCATGAGTCAGATCGACGATCTCCCCGCGCTGCGCGAGGTGATCCGCCGCCACGATCTGCGCGCCAAGAAATCGCTCGGCCAGAACTTCCTGCTCGATCTCAATCTCACCGCGCGGATCGCACGCGCCGCCGAACCGCTCGGCGAGGCGACAATCGTCGAGGTCGGTCCGGGACCGGGCGGCCTCACCCGCGCGCTGCTGGCGCTTGGCGCGCGCCGCGTCATCGCCATCGAGCGCGACGAACGCGCGCTCGGCGCGCTCGCCGAGGTCGCCGCGCATTATCCGGGCCGGCTCGACACCATCGCCGGCGACGCGCTTGACGTCGACATGCGCGCGCTGGTCGGCGCCGGACCGGCGCGGATCGTCGCCAATCTGCCGTACAATATCGCGACGCCGCTGCTCGTCGGCTGGCTCACCACCGAGCCGTGGCCGCCGTGGTTCGATATGCTGGTGCTGATGTTCCAGCGCGAGGTGGCGGAGCGCATCGTCGCCGCACCCGGCGGCAAGAACTACGGCCGCCTCGCGGTGCTCGCCGGCTGGCGCTGCGAGAGCAAGATCCTGTTCGACATCGCGCCGAGCGCGTTCGTGCCGCCGCCGAAAGTCACCTCATCGGTGGTGCGGCTCGTGCCGCGCGCGGCGCCGCTGCCCTGCGACGTAAAGCTGCTGGCGCAGGTGACGGCCGCCGCCTTCGGTCAGCGCCGCAAGATGCTGCGGCAGAGCCTCAAATCGCTCGGCACCGATCCGCTGCCGCTGCTCGACGCGGCAAAGCTGCCGGAGACCGCGCGCGCCGAGGAGATCCCGGTCGAGGGGTTCGTCGCGCTGGCGAATGCGCTCAGCCGCCGGTGATGGATTTCAGATCGGCCAGCAGCTTCGCCGTCGCCTTGACGAATTTGCGCCGCCGCACGCGCTTGGCGCGTTCCGAGCGCAGGATGTTGCGCAGTTCGCCATAGGCTTCGTTGAGATCGCGATTGACCACGAGGTGATCGTACTCCACCCAGTGCAGGATTTCCTGCGCGGCATTCTTGAGCCGCCGCGCGATCACGTCAGCGCTGTCTTCGGCGCGACGCTCGAGCCGCGCCTTCAATTCCTTCGCCGATGGCGGCAGCACGAACACGCTGACCACGTCGGTGCGCATCTTCTCATAAAGCTGCTTGGCGCCCTGCCAGTCGATGTCGAACAGCACGTCCTTGCCGGCCGCGAGCGCATGCTCCACCGGCCCGCGCGGCGTGCCGTAGAAATTGCCGTGCACCTTGGCGAACTCGAGGAGTTCGTTGGCGCGGCGCATCTCCGCGAATTTCTGCTTGGTGATGAAATGATAATGCACGCCATCGACCTCGCTCGGCCGGCGCGGGCGTGTCGTCACCGAGATCGACAGTTCAAGATTGCCGTCTGAGTTGACCAGATTGCGCGTCAGCGTCGTCTTGCCGGCGCCCGACGGCGATGACACGACGAACATGATGCCGCGCCGGGGAATTCGCTTGGCGGAATCCTGCGATCCGGCCTTGGGTTTCAGCGGGCGCCTGGGCAGGCGCCCGGATTTGCGTCGTTTGCTCATTCGAGATTCTGAACCTGCTCGCGGAACTGCTCGACCAGGCTCTTCAGCTCAAGCCCGATATTGGTCAGCTCGATGTCGTTCGACTTCGAGCACAGCGTGTTGGATTCGCGGTTCAACTCCTGCGACAGGAAGTCGAGCTTGCGGCCGGCCGGCCCGCCCGCAGCAAGCAGCTTCTCCGCCTGCGCCACATGCGCGTAGAGCCGGTCGATCTCCTCGCGGATATCCGCCTTCGAGGCGAGCAGCAGCGCCTCCTGATGCAGCCGGTCGGCATCGAACCGCTCCGACTGGTCAAGCAGCGTGCGCACCTGTTCGGCAAGCCGTGCCTTCACCGCCTCGACGCCGCGCCCCGGCGCGTGTTCCGCCGCCCTGGTCGAGGCAGCGATGCCGGCCAGCTTGTCCGTCAGAATCCTGTAGAGCGCCGCGCCTTCCTCGCGCCGCATCGCCACCAGCGCGTCGAGCGCCTGATGAAATCCCGCCTGCATGGAAGCTTCCGCCGCGGCGCGCGCCTCCTCGCTCTCGTCTTCCTCGCTGACCTCGATCACGCCCTTGAGGCCGAGAATGCCGTCGAGCCGCGGCGCCGCCGCGTCAATCTTGCCGTCGAGGCTTTTCAGCGCGGCGAGCACCGCCGCCAGCACCGGCTCGTTGATGCGCACGGTCGGCGCGCCGCCCTTACGCTCGATCGTCAGATTGGCGTAAACGGTGCCACGTGCCAGCGCCTCGGTGGCACGCTTGCGACACGGTCCTTCGAGCGCGTCCCAGCCAGGCGGAATCCGCAGCCGCACGTCGAGGCCCTTGCCGTTGACGGATTTCAGTTCCCACGCCCAGCTATAGGCTCCGCTCGCGCCATGGCTGCGTGCGAAGCCGGTCATGCTCGACACCGCCATCATCGCGTCCTGTGTCCCGGCCAAAAGTGGCCGGACCATAATCCATGATTCCGCGGGGGGAAACCGGATTTCCGGTTCAGCGCGAGCCGCGCAGGCCATTGCCCGGCGTCGCGGGCGTCGTCGCGGCGGGGGCCGCCTCGCGCTCCAGCGCACGCAGCTTGGCGACGTTCTTCTGGTGCTGGTCGTAGTTCTCGGAGAACACATGGCCGCCGCTGCCGTCGGCGACGAAATACAGTTCCTTGGTGCGCGCCGGATTGGCTGCGGCTTCGAGCGAGGCGCGGCCCGGATTGGCGATCGGTCCCGGCGGCAGACCGTCGATCACATAAGTGTTGTACGGCGTCGGCTGGTCGATCTCGCTGCGCAGGATCGGCCGGCCGAGCGTGCCCTTGCCGCCCGACAATCCGTAGATGATCGTCGGATCGGATTGCAGCCGCATCCGGTTCTTCAACCGGTTGACGAACACCGAGGCGACGCGGCTGCGTTCGTCGGCGCGGCCGGTTTCCTTCTCGATGATCGAGGCGAGGACGACGAGCTGTTCCGGCGTCTTGACCGGCAGATCGGGACTGCGCCGCTCCCACACTTCCTGCAGCACGCGGCGATGCGCCTGCTGCATGCGCTGGATGATCTGGTCACGCGGCGTGCCGCGATTGATCTTGTAGGTCTCCGGCAACAGCGTGCCTTCGCGCGGAATTTCCTTGATGTTGCCAGTCAGCAAATCGCTTTCGAGCAAGCGCGCGACGATCTGCTCGGAGGTCAGACCTTCCGGCACCGAGAACGTGTGCTGGACGATCTTGCCTTCGGAGATGGTGTCGAGCACGTCACCGAGGCTCGCCTGCTTCTGGAATTCGTATTCGCCGAACTTCAACCCTTCGCCGCGCAGCTTGAGCAGCATCGCGCCGCCGACGAACACCGCCGGCTGGTCGATCACACCCTCGCGCGCCAGCAGATCGGAAATGTCCTTGATGCCAAGGCCGCGCGAAATCGTCACGGTCTTGGTGTCGGTGAGCGGACCCGGTTCCTCCATCTTCTGCTTGCCGTAGAACACGGCACCGCCGGCGGCGAGCGCCACCACGGCGAGGATCGAGAAGATGGCATTGCCCGCGACGATCAGCGGATGCTTGGCACGTTGCGAGCGGCGGATGACCGGTTCAGGCACGCGTTCCGGCTCCAGAGCTGTTCGGGGACTGCGCAGCAGATTGCCGAGCGGCCGATGGCCGTCGGGACCGGGTGGCGTATTGATGTTCACCGGGGCTGACCCGCTGCGGACGCTGGCATCATTGGACCTTGGTTCGGCCCCCCTGACATCGCGACGATATCAGGCGAACCGCAGAGGCAGCCTACAGGGGATTATGGCGAAAGGTGGAGTTGAATACCACCGCTCTCGCCACACAGACCCGGTTATCCATTGTAACGGCGGAAGACCAGCGAAGCATTGGTCCCGCCGAATCCGAAGGAATTGGACAAGGCCAGGTTGATCTCGCGCTTGCGCGCCGTGTGCGGCACCAGGTCGATCGGCGTGTCCACCGACGGATTGTCGAGATTGATGGTGGGCGGAGCCACGCCGTCGCGAATCGCCAGGATCGAGAAGATCGCCTCGACCGCGCCGGCGGCGCCGAGCAGATGGCCGACGCAGGATTTGGTCGAGGACATCGACACCTTGGCGGCGGCATTGCCGATCAGCCGCTGCACCGCGCCGAGTTCGATCTCGTCGCCCATCGGCGTCGAGGTGCCGTGCGCGTTGATGTAGTCGATCTCGTCGACGGTGATACCGGCGCGCTTGATCGCCATGGTCATGCAGCGGAACGCGCCGTCGCCGTCCGGCGCAGGCGCGGTGATGTGGAAGGCGTCGCCCGACAGGCCGTAGCCGATCAGCTCACCGTAGATCTTGGCGCCCCGCGCCTTGGCGTGTTCGAGGTCTTCCAGCACGACAACGCCGGAGCCTTCGCCCATGACGAAACCGTCGCGGTCCTTGTCGTAAGGCCGCGACGCACGGGTCGGTTCGTCATTGTAGCCGGTCGAAAGCGCGCGCACCGCCGCGAAGCCCGCGAGCGAGATGCGGTTCACCGGCGATTCCGCGCCGCCCGCCACCATCACGTCGGCATCGCCGAGCGCGATCAGCCGCGCCGCGTCGCCGATCGCATGCGCGCCGGTCGAACAGGCGGTGACCACCGAATGGTTCGGGCCTTTCAGCCCGTGCTGGATCGAGACATAGCCGGAGGCGAGATTGATGATCCGCCCCGGAATGAAGAACGGCGACACACGGCGCGGGCCGCGCTCGTGCAGCGTCACCGCGGTTTCAGCGATGCCTTCGATGCCGCCGATGCCGGAGCCGATCAGAACGCCGGAGCGATTCTTCTCGTCGTCGGTCGACGGTTTCCAGCCGGCATCCTCCAGCGCCTGGGTCGCGGCGCAAACCGCAAAGACGATGAACTCATCGACCTTGCGCTGCTCCTTCGGCTCCATCCACTGATCGGCATTGTAGGTGCCGGCCGTGCCATCGCCGCGCGGAATCTGGCAGGCAATCTTGCACGGCAGATCCGACACCTCGAAGCGATCGACCTTGCGCGCGCCGCTTTCGCCCTTGATCAGCCGCTGCCACGTGGTTTCGACGCCGCAACCCAGCGGCGACACCATGCCCATGCCCGTGACGACGACCCGTCGCAAGGTTGCGGATTGGCTCAAGCGTCTACACTCCCGGCGCCGCGCGGCATCGGACTCGTCCTGCAGGAATGCGTGGGAGAGGGCCGCGCCAGCGCTGTTGTTCCGAGCGCTGTTTGTTCAGCGCCCTTGGTCTTAGCTCTTGGCGTTCTTCTCGAGGAACTTCACGGCGTCGCCGACCGTCAGAATGGTCTCGGCCGCATCGTCCGGGATTTCGCACCCGAATTCTTCCTCGAAAGCCATCACGAGCTCGACGGTGTCCAGACTGTCGGCGCCGAGGTCATCGATGAAGCTCGCGCCCTCGACCACCTTCTCGGGCTCCACGCCCAGATGCTCCACGACAATCTTCTTTACCCGCTCGCTGATGTCACTCATCGTTCCGTCCTCGTCGTTTTGGATTGGGCTCGACGGTTAAGCGAGCCGGGGTCCGGTTAACATACTTGAATTTCATTGACCAGCAAGGGCGCCCCCGGACCCGTCAGGCCCCGGAAATCCCTGTCTTGCCAATTGGTTCGGCTTAGATCATGGCCATCCCGCCGTTCACATGCAGGGTCTGCCCCGTCATGTAACCGGCTTCATCGGAGGCCAGGAACACTGCCGCCGCGGCAATATCCTCGGGGGTGCCGAGTCGGGCGGCCGGCACGCGGCCGAGAATGGCCTCGCGCTGCTTGTCGTTAAGCTTGTCGGTCATCGCCGTGGCGATAAAGCCCGGCGCGATGCAGTTCGCGGTGACGTTGCGGCGCGCATATTCGGCGGCGACCGATTTCATCATGCCGATCATGCCGGCCTTGGCGGCGGTGTAGTTCACCTGCCCCGGATTGCCGGTGACGCCAACCACCGAGGTGATGCCGATGATGCGGCCGAACTTGCGGCGCATCATGGTCTTCACCGCCGCGCGGGTCAGGCGGAAGGTCGACGTGAGGTTGACGTTGAGCACCTGCTCCCAGTCGTCATCCTTCAACTGCACGAACAGATTGTCCTTGGTGATGCCGGCATTGGCCACGAGGATGTCGAGCTTGCCCATGGCCGTTTCGGCGTCGGGCACCAGCTTTTCGACCGCCGCCGCATCCGCGAGATTGCACGGCAGTACATGCACGCGCTCGCCGAGCGATGTCGCGAGTTCGTCCAGCGCCTCTCGGCGCGTGCCGGACAGCGCGACAGTCGCGCCCTGACGATGCAGGCCGCGCGCGATCGCGCCACCGATACCACCGGTCGCGCCGGTGACGAGCGCCGTCTTGCCGCTCAGATCGAACATCGTCGCCCTTCCCTCAAGCTTCAGCCGCGCGAAGCCTTAAATGCCGCTACGTCCGGCGGCGTGCCGACCGGCACGCCCGTTGCCGTGTCGGCGATGCGCTTGACCAGGCCGCTCAACACCTTGCCGGCGCCAACCTCGTAGAACGTGGTAACGCCCTGGCCGGCCATATAGGAGACGCTTTCGCGCCAGCGAACCGTCCCCGTCACCTGCTCCACAAGTCTTTTGACGATCTCGGCCGGGTCCATCACCGGCTGCGCCAGCACATTGGCGACGACCGGCACCTTCGGCACGTTGACCTGCACCTTGGCGAGTTCGGTCGCCATCACGTCCGCCGCCGGCTGCATCATCGCGCAATGGAAGGGGGCGGACACCGGCAGCAGCATCGCCCGCTTGGCGCCCTTGGCCTTGGCGATCTCGCAGGCCCGCTCCACCGCCGCCTTGGCACCGGAGATCACCACCTGCCCGCCGCCGTTGTCGTTGGCCGCCTGGCAGACTTCGCCCTGCGCACCTTCGGCGGCTGCCGCCGCGGCCTGCTCGAAATCCAGTCCGATCAGCGCCGCCATGGCGCCGGCACCAACCGGCACCGCCTTCTGCATGGCGCGGCCACGGGCACGCACCAGCCGCGCGGTATCGGCGACCGTCAGCGCGCCGGCCGCCGCCAGCGCCGAATATTCGCCGAGCGAATGGCCGGCGACGAATTTTACGTCACGGGCGAGATCGAGCCCGGCTTCGGTTTCCAGCACCCGCAGGGTCGCGAGCGACATCGCCATCAGCGCCGGCTGGGTGTTCTCGGTCAGCGTCAGCGTCTCGGCCGGACCGTCCCAGATCACCGACGAGAGCTTGTCACCGAGCGCCGCGTCAACCTCGTCGAACACGGCCTTGGCCACCGGAAATTCATCGGCGAGCGCCTTGCCCATGCCGACGGTCTGGCTGCCCTGCCCCGGAAACACCAATGCGATCGCCATCTCGGTCCTGCTTTAGCCCTTCGGGAGCGGCCCCATCTTTAGGAGCCGCAGCCGTTGTCTGACGTCCTTGCCTCAAGTTCGGGCGGAGAGACACTGGGTTAACCCAACCTGTCAAGCGCCGGGGTCAAAAACGCACCCGAGCGCGGTTGGTAACTCTCCGACAAGGGTCGGCTCCTAAGTTCCCCGCGGGAGACCGTGTGATGAGTGCCTTCGTAACCGACGACGAGTATGACCGCGCCCGCAGCGAGCCGGATTTCCGGCAAAAGCTGCTGATGGAAAAGCTCGATCTGCTCCTGGAGGAGATCGCCAAGCTGCGCCAGCGCAAACCGGCCTCCGGCTCCCCCGAGGCGCGTTTTCTCCGCGAGGGTGTCGATCTCGCGGTCCAGGTGGCCGACGTCCTGCAAAAAGGAGCCCGGCCCGCCCCGCACAGGCCCGGCGGTTCCGAGGCGGCCTGAGCGGTTCTATAATACCATCGTCGCCACGCTTCTTTTGCAGCGCAAAACCTTGCGTTCGCGGCCAAACCGGGCCATAACCCGCCCCGTTTCGTCGACCGGCCGGAAGCTGAACGGACGGCTACGAATGGGCCTTTTTCAAAAGCTCGTCGTGGCAGGACCTGATGGTCCGGCGTCCCGTGTTTCCGCCTTCTGAGCATTCGAGCCTTTCCCGAAAGGCCCGAGGGGCTTTGCGCCGGGCGACGACGTCGTTGAAACAGGAAAGGGCTTCCATGCCGCTTTACGAACACGTCTATCTGGCGCGCCAGGATCTCAGCGCCCAGCAGGTCGAGGACCTGACCAAAGCGTACACCGCCGTCATCGAAGGTCTCGGCGGCAAGGTGACCAAAAACGAATACTGGGGCGTCAAGACGCTCGCCTACCGCATGCAGAAGAACCGCAAGGCGCACATGACGTTGCTCAACGTCGATGCGCCCTCGGCCGCGCTCGCTGAAGTCGAGCGCCAGCAGCGGCTCAGCGAAGACGTGCTGCGCTATCTCACCGTGCGCGTCGAAGAACTCGAGGAAGGCCCCTCGGCGATGATGCGCAAGGCCGATCGTGATCGCGAGCGCGACGACCGCTTCGGCGGCGAGCGTTTCGGCGGTGGTGGTGGACGCTTCGAACGCGGCCCGCGCCGCGACCGCGAAGAGCGCACCGAAACAGCCGCCGCAGAGGAGTAACAGACCATGGCATTTGGAGCACAAGGCGCAGCCGCCGGCGGCCGCCGTCCGTTCTTCCGCCGTCGCAAGACCTGCCCGTTCTCCGGCGCCAACGCGCCGAAGATCGACTACAAGGACGTGAAGCTGTTGCAGCGTTACGTCTCCGAGCGCGGCAAGATCGTGCCGAGCCGCATCACCGCGGTGTCGGCCAAGAAGCAGCGCGAACTGGCGCAGGCCGTGAAGCGCGCGCGCTTCCTCGGTCTCCTGCCCTACGTGATCGGCTGATCAGCCACTAGACGACAATACGGCGTCCGGACTTCTCCGGGCGCCGATGGTTGGGGCGGACACATGATCCGCCTCTAACCGCTCTTCGCAGCGGGACAGCTCGAGATGATGCAGATTGCCTTGATCGGACTGGGTGCGGGTGCGGCGACAGCATTGCTGTTCGCCTCCGTGAAGTCCGGCGCGCTGCTCTCGATCCTCCTGTTCTACATCGCGCCGCTGCCGATCCTGATCGCTGCGCTCGGCTGGAGCCATCTCGCCGGGCTGATCGCCGCGATCGTCGCCGCGCTGGCGCTTGCCGTCGCGTTCGGCTGGACCTTCTTCCTCGTTTTCCTGATCGGTGTCGGCCTGCCCGCCTGGTGGCTCGGCTATCTCACCATGCTGGCGCGCCCCGCCGCCGATGGCGGCACCGCGCTCGAATGGTATCCGCCCGGCCGGCTGGTCGTGTGGTGCGCGGTGCTCGGCGCGCTGATCGTGATCGCCGCGATCCCGACCTTCGGCACCGACGAACAGAGCTTCACCGCCGCGCTGCGCACCGCGTTCGAGCGTTTCATTCAGGTATCGCCTGACCGCGCGGGCCGCGGCGATGCGCTCCCCGGCGTCGACACGGCGCGGATCGTCGACTTCCTGGTGATGGTGATCCCCTCGACCGCGGCGGTGCTGGCGACGCTGACCAACACGCTGAATCTGTGGATCGCCGCGCGCATCGTACGGCTCTCCGGCCGACTCAACCGGCCGTGGCCGGATCTGCCGGCGATGGACTTCCCCAAGCTCGTCGCCGCCGTGCTGCTGGCCGCGATCGTCACGTCATTGTTCGGCGGCCTCGTCGGCATCGCCGCGACCGTGTTGTCGGCGAGTCTGCTGGTCGCCTTCGCCATTCTCGGCTTTGCCGTGCTGCACGCAATCACGCGCGGCCGGCCGAGCCGTCCCTTCCTGCTCTCCGGCGTCTATGCCGCCACGCTGATGTTCGGCTGGCCGATGCTGGTGATGACGCTGCTCGGCCTTGCCGAAGCGGCCTTCCACATTCGCGCGCGCGCCGGACGCAAGGCCGGCCCGCCGATGGTTTCGTAACACACAACACAGATCTGGATTCAAAAGGAGAAGAACGATGGAAGTGATTTTGCTGGAGCGCGTCGGCAAGCTCGGACACATGGGCGACGTCGTGCGCGTCAAGGACGGCTATGCGCGCAACTTCCTGCTGCCGCGTAACAAGGCGCTGCGCGCCACCAAGGACAACAAGGCCAAGTTCGAGACCATGAAGGCCGAGTTGCAGGCCAAGAACGAAGCCCGCAAGGGTGAAGCCGGCAAGCTCGCCGGCGCGTTCGAGGGCAAGTCGCTCACCGTGCTGCGCCAGGCGTCGGAAGTCGGTCAGCTTTACGGCTCGGTGTCGCCGCGCGACATCGCCGAGATGCTCAGTGCCGACGGCACGCCGGTCAACCGCTCGCAGATCGTACTGCACGCGCCGATCAAGCTGATCGGCCAGTACAAGGTGCCGGTCGAACTGCATCCGGAAGTCGAGGTGATCGTGCTCGTCAACGTCGCGCGCAACGAGGAAGAGGCCGAACGCCTCAAGCGCGGCGAGAACGTCACCGTGCGCCGTCAGGACGATGGCGACGACGAGGCCGAGAAGGCGGCCGCGGCGGCAGCCGCCAAGGCGCTGTTCGAGGAAGGCGCCGAGCAGCCGGCGGACGGCGAAGAAGAAGCCGTCGAAGAGAAGAACGACTGATCGTCACACACATCGGCGCGGCTATCGGTTTGCGATGGCCGCGCCGGGTGTGAACGTTACTCGGCCGGCTTATCGGCCGGAGTATCAGGCGACTTGGCGGGCTCTGCCGGTGCCGCCGGTTTCGGCTCACTCGATTTTGGCTCTGTTGATTTCGGCTCGGCCGGCGGCGCGTCCGCCGGCTTTGTCGTTTCAGCGGGCTTCACCTCCGCCGGCTTCTCAACCGGCGCGGCTTCAGCGGGCTTGGCTTCGGCCGGCCTGGCTTCAGCCGGCTTGGCTTCAGCGGGCTTCGTCTCCGCCGGTTTCACCTCGGCCGGTGTATCGGCCGGTTTGGCCTTGGATTTGTCATTTCTGGATTTGTCATTCCTGGCCTTGTCGTCCCTCCCCTCGCCGCGATGACGGGTGCGGGCCGGCCGCGCCTCGCCCGGAGCGGCGGGCGATGCCTCCGGCGCGGCTTCGCGGCCCCGCCGGCGCACGGCTGGAGCATCATCGCGCCCGCCGGTGCCGATCCGCACCAGATAGTCGGCCATCGCCTTCGCGCTTTCGCGGCTCGCCGAATAGTGCTCGCGCAAAAACGCTGCGAGCCCGGCCGGGCCTTTCGACAACGTGCGCGCGTCCTTGTGGCACGGCTGGCAATCCGTCGCGAACACTTGCTGCGGCGACTTGCCGGCGTCGATACTGACCTGCGCGGCGGCCTCTGCCGGCAGCCAAATCACGGTCATCATCATTGCCGCGGCGGCCCATAGCGCGCGGCTCCCGTTCGATCGCTTCATTCCGTTATCCGTCTGGCTTGAACGCCGCGCCCTTGCGCCGGCGGCTGACCCATACAGGATTCCCGAGGCAATGTCGGGGCCGCGGGGCTCCGCCCCCGCGAAAATCGCATAAGTGTGGCCGGGCCACCGCATTGCTGCCGCTTTATTTCGAGGCTTAAGATATTACCTCAAGGAGATCACCCCAGGGGGACGGGGGTGTGGGTTATCCGATTGGCCGGCTGCGTGCCGGCGTGTCGATTGGATGGCGAACATGAACCGGCTGTTTCAGCGGCTGCTGAGTTTCTACTTCCGGACCGGGACGGTCCGCGTCACCACCGCCTCAGGGCATGGCTTCACCTGCGGGGACGGCAGCGGTGAGCCGATTGCCATCCGCTTTACCTCGGTGCGCGCGCAGTGGGCCTGCGTGTTCGACCCAGAACTCAAGCTCGGCGAAGCCTATATGGACGGCACGCTGGTCATGGAGCGCGGCTCGATCGCCGATCTGCTCTCGATCGGCATGCGGCAAAACGCGACGGTGATCCCCACCTGGGTGCGGCCGCTGTGGGCGCTGCGCCTGCTCGCCCGCCCGATCCAGCAATTCAACCGGCGCCGGCAATCGCGCCGCAACGTCGCGCATCATTACGATCTCGACGGGCGGCTCTATTCATTGTTCCTGGACGCCGACCGGCAATATAGCTGCGCCTATTTCGAATATCCCGGCCAGTCGCTCGACGACGCACAACTCGCCAAGAAGCGGCATCTGGCGGCGAAGCTCCGCCTCGCCTCCGGGCAGACCGTGCTCGACATCGGCTGTGGCTGGGGCGGTCTCGGCCTCTATCTCGCCGAGATGGCCGACGTCGCCGTGACCGGCGTCACCTTGTCCGAGGAACAGCACCGCATCGCCAATGCACGGGCCGCGGAATCCGGCCTTTCCGGCAAGGCGCAGTTCAGGCTGATCGACTACCGCGACGTGGCGCCGGCGTTCGACCGGATCGTCTCGGTCGGCATGTTCGAGCATGTCGGCGCGCGGTTCTACAACCAGTTTTTCGAGAAATGCGCGGCGCTGCTCAAGGACGACGGGGCGATGGTGCTGCATTTCATCAGCCGCTCCGAAGGCCCCGGCTACACCAACCCGTGGGTTGCCAAATACATCTTCCCCGGCGGCTATATTCCCGCGCCATCCGAGGTGCTGCCGGCGATCGAACGCTCGGGCCTCCTCGTGACCGACATCGAGTTCCTGCGGCTCCACTATGCGGAAACGCTCAAAGCCTGGCGCACCCGGTTCCTCGCCCACCGCGAGGAGATCACCCGCATTTATGACGAACGTTTCGTCCGCATGTGGGAGTTTTATCTCGCGGCGTCGGAAATGGCGTTTCGAGAGCAGAACATGATGGTGATGCAGATCCAGCTCACCAAGCGGCAGGACGTGGTTCCGATCACGCGCGACTACATCGCGCAGGAGGAAGCGCGGCTGCGCAGGTTCGAGGGCGAGCGTGTTCCGCCGATCCGGCTCGCGGGCGAATAGCGGACGTCAAGCCGAAACTGCGGTTGCCGTGCGGTAATCGTCGCATCAGTGAGTAGCGTGGAAAGCGTGCGAGGGACGTTGCGCCCTATCGGCTTGTGTCGGTATTTGCGCCACTCTTTGCCGTCATAGACTGAGCCCCATGCCGCCCTTCGATTCGACCGCCCGCAAGCAGGTGGAGCCGCTCGCGCCCTCCACCCCCGCCTATCGCTCCGCCCCGCATAATATCGAGGCGGAACAGCAGCTTTTGGGCGCGATCCTCGTCAACAACGAGGCGTTCTACCGGGTCTCCGACTTTCTGGAGCAGCGGCATTTCTTCGAGCCGCTGCACCAGAAGACCTATGAACTGATGTCGAGCCTGATCCGCGCCGGCAAGATCGCAACGCCGGTGACGCTCAAGACCTTCCTCGACGGCAATATCGACATCGGCGGCATCACCGTCGCGCAATACCTCGCCCGGCTGGCGGCCGAAGCGACCACCATCATCAATGCCGAGGACTATGGCCGCACCATCTACGACCTCGCGGTGCGCCGCTCGCTGATCCTGGTCGGCGAGGAAATGGTCAACACCGCTTACGATGCGCCGGTCGATTTCGCGCCGCGCACGCAGATCGAGGAAGCGGAGCGCCGGCTTTACGAACTCGCGGAATCCGGCCGTTACGACGGCGGCTTCCAGCGGTTCGCGCAGGCGCTCACCACCGCCGTCGACATGGCGGCGAAGGCTTACCAACGCGACGGCCGGCTGTCCGGCCTCGCCACCGGCCTCGACGATCTCGACAAGATGATGGGCGGTCTGCAGGCGTCCGACCTGATCGTGCTCGCCGGACGTCCCGGCATGGGCAAGACCTCGCTCGCCACCAACATCGCCTACAACGTCGCCAAGGCATGGCAGGGCGAGGTGCAGGCCGATGGCCACACCACCACCGTCAACGGCGGCGTGGTCGGCTTCTTCTCGCTGGAAATGTCGGCGGAACAGCTTGCCACCCGTATCATCGCCGAGCAGACCGGCATCCCCTCGAGCCAGATCCGCCGCGGCGGCATCACCGAGGCGGAATTCGAGACGCTGAAGGATCACTCGATCGAGTTGCAGGGCCTGCCGCTTTATGTGGACGAAACCGGCGGCCTCTCCATCGCGCAGCTCGCCGCGCGCGCGCGCCGCCTCAAGCGCCAGCGCGGCCTCGACCTGCTGGTGATCGACTATATCCAGTTGCTGTCCGGCTCGTCGCGCCGCAGCTCGGAAAACCGCGTGCAGGAAATCACCGAGATCACCACCAAGCTCAAGGCGCTGGCCAAGGAATTGGCGGTCCCCGTGATCGCGCTGTCGCAGCTCTCGCGTCAGGTGGAAAACCGCGACGACAAACGCCCGCAACTGTCGGACCTGCGTGAATCCGGATCGATCGAACAGGACGCCGACGTGGTGCTGTTCGTCTATCGCGAGGAATACTATCTGCAAAACAAGGAGCCGCGTCCCGGCTCCGAAGAACACACCAAGTGGCAGATCGCCATGGACGAGGCGCACGCCAAGGCCGAAGTCATCATCGGCAAGCAGCGCCACGGTCCGACCGGCACCGTCGATCTGCACTTCGAGGGCGCGATCACCCGGTTCAGCAACCTCGCCAGTACCAACCGCCTGCCCCAGCCGATGGGGTAAAGCGGGCTGCGCAAAGGCGCGCAGTGGACGAACCGGGAACACCGGGGTAAGACGACCTCATGTCCGTCGCCGCAATACCCGCGAATCCTGCCGCCGAACCGCTGCCCGAGACCGCTTCCGCGCCCGATGCGCGCGAGACGGAATCCGGGGCGATCCTCACCATCGATCTCGATGCCATCACCGCCAACTGGAAGGCGCTGGCACGGCGCGCGACGCCGGCGGAATGCGCGGCGGTGGTGAAGGCCGACGCCTATGGCTGCGGCCTCGAAGCGGTCGGCACGGCGCTCGCCAAGGCCGGATGCAAGACCTTCTTCGTGGCTGATCTGGGCGAAGCACGGCGGCTCCGCGCGGTCGCGCCGCAGGCAACGATCTATGTGCTCGGCGGGCTTCTCCCCGGCACCGGGCCGACATTCGCCGACCTGAACATCTCGCCCTGCATCGGCAGCCTGGTCGAACTCGCCGAGTGGGACGCCTTCGTCGCGCAGAGCGGCTGGCGCGGGCAATTCGCCCTGCATGTCGACACCGGCATGAACCGGCTCGGCCTCACCGTCACCGAAGCTGCGGCGATGGCGCCACGCATCCGCGCCGAGCATCACGGCATCGCGCTGCTGATGAGCCACTTTGCCTGCGCCGACACGCCGGAGCACGCGCTCAACGAGCGGCAGATCAAACTCTTCCGCGAAATCCGTCTGCTCTATCGCGGCATCCCCGCCTCGATCGCGAACTCGTCCGGCATCTTCCTCGGCGCGCCGGCGCATTGCGATCTGGTGCGTCCCGGCTACGCGCTCTATGGCGGCAATCCGACGCCGGGCCGCACCAATCCGATGCGCGCGGCGATCGACCTGCGCGGGCGCATCCTGCAAGTGCGCGACGTGGCGAAGGGCGACAGCGTCGGCTACGGCGCGGCGTGGAGCGCACCCCGCAGCGCGCGCATCGCCATCGTCTCGCTCGGCTATGGCGACGGTTTTCCGCGCGCGGCCGGTGCCGCGGATCGCGCGACCGGCACGCAGGCCGTGGTCGGCGGCAAACTGTGCCCACTCGCTGGCCGCATCTCGATGGATCTGATGGCGATCGACGTCAGCGAATTGCCGCCCGGCACCGCCAAGCGCGGCGACCTCGCGACCCTGATCGGCGACGAGATCGGTATTGATGACGTTGGCGCCGCCGCGCGCAGCATCGGCTATGAGGTGCTGACCAATCTCGGCAAGCGCTATCATCGCGTCTACCGCGGCGGCTGACGGATCATGGCGAAAAACGCATCGAGCTTCGTCTGCCAGAACTGCGGCGCCGCCTATGGCCGCTGGCAGGGCCGCTGCGAGAGTTGCGGCGAATGGAATACGCTGGTCGAGGAAGGCGCGACCGCGCCCGTTCCCGGCGGCGCACGCGCCGCGCGCAAAGGCCGCCGCTTCGAGCTTGAACCGCTCACCGGCGAGACGCTCGACGCGCCACGTCTCCCCTCCGGTATCGCCGAACTCGATCGCGTCACCGGCGGCGGCTTCGTCCCCGGCTCGGTGCTGCTGATGGCGGGCGACCCCGGCATCGGCAAATCAACGCTGCTCATTCAGGCCGCCGCCGCGCTCGCCCGCGCCGGCCACCGCACCGTCTACATTTCCGGCGAGGAAGCGGTCGCGCAGGTGCGGTTGCGCGCCGAGCGGCTCGGCCTCTCGCAGGCGCCGGTCGAACTCGCGTCGGAAACCGCGGTCGAGGACATCATCGCCACCATCGCCGAGGGCAAGACGCCGCGGCTGATCGTGATCGATTCCATCCAGACCATGTGGAGCAACGCTGTCGACAGCGCGCCCGGCACGGTGACGCAGGTGCGCGGCTCGGCGCAGGCGCTCATTCGCTACGCCAAGAAATCCGGCGCGGCGCTGATGCTGGTCGGCCATGTCACCAAGGATGGGCAGATCGCCGGTCCGCGCGTGGTCGAGCACATGGTCGATGCGGTGATGTCGTTCGAGGGCGAAGGCTCGCAGCAGTTCCGCATCCTGCGCGCGGTGAAAAACCGCTTCGGCCCAACCGACGAGATCGGCGTGTTCGAGATGACCGGGCTCGGGTTGCGCGAAGTCTCGAACCCGTCCGAACTGTTCCTGTCCGAGCGCGATCTCGGCTCGCCCGGCACCGCCGTGTTCGCCGGCATCGAAGGCACCCGCCCGGTGCTGGTCGAGATTCAAGCCCTCGTCGCGCCGACCTCGCTCGGCACCCCGCGCCGCGCCGTGGTCGGCTGGGAGGGCAGCCGCCTCGCCATGGTGCTCGCGGTGCTCGAAGCGCATTGCGGCGTGAAGCTCGGCGGCTACGACGTCTATCTCAATGTCGCCGGAGGGCTGCGCATCAACGAGCCGGCCGCCGACCTTGCCGCCGCGGCGGCGCTGGTGTCCTCGCTCGCCGGCGCGGCGCTGCCGGCCGATGCCGTCTATTTCGGCGAGATTTCGCTGTCCGGCGCGGTGCGCCCGGTGGCGCAGAGCGGCGCCCGACTGAAGGAAGCCGGCAAGCTCGGCTTCAAGCGCGCGGTCGCGCCCGAGACCGGCCGCGAGAGCGGCGACGCCGGCCTCGCCGTCACCGGCATCGGCCATCTCACCACCATGGTCGCCGACATCGCTGCGCGCGGCACCCCGCGCCCCGCCGCCTCCCCGCGCCCGGCCAAACGGGCCTGATACTTCCCCGCAACAGCCCACAGGTCTGCAATCCGGGCGGGGTGACGAGGCCGCAACACCCCGCTATACACAGGCCACGCCGGCCCTTGCGGATGCCTCCACAGGCACCCGTCAGGCGGCGGAAGGTACGAAATATCCGCGAACGATCAATGACTTATCAAGTGAACGGGGCGATTGCCGGACGGTTCCGGGCGCGATGGATTCGCCATCGTGCCGGTCGCGCGCGCCCCCTCACCGTCCATTCGCCGGGCTAAAAGACCGCCATGCCGTTCACGCTGCTCGACGTCATCCTGCTCATCGTCATGCTGGTGTCCGGCCTGCTCGCCATGATCCGTGGCTTCATGCGCGAAGTGCTGTCGATCGCCGCCTGGGGCATCGCCGCGGTGACGACGCTCTATGCCTTCAACAAGCTCACGCCGGTCGTCCAGCAATACATCAACAACGACATCATCGCGAAGGTCGTTACCGTCGCCGGCGTGTTCCTCGGCACGCTGCTGCTGGTGACCATCGTCACCGTGCGCATTTCCGACATGATCCTCGACAGCCGCGTTGGCGCGCTCGACCGCACCCTCGGCTTCCTGTTCGGGTTGGCCCGCGGCCTGATCATCGTCGTCATCGCCTTCCTGTTCTTCGCCTGGCTGGTTCCTGATAACCGCCAGCCGGACTGGGTGCAGTCCGCCAAGTCGAAAGTCGTGCTCCAGGGCACCGGAAACTGGCTGATCGGCATGTTGCCGGAAGACCCCGAGACCACCATCTTAAAGCGGCTGAAGAAGCCCAAACCGGAAGACCAGGAGTCCGACGCGCCTGGCCAGAAATCCGAGAGCGGCGCGCCGGCCACCACCACGGGAACCCGCGCGCAATAGCGGCTCCCACTGCGAGGACCGATGGCTGAGACAACCGACGCGGCGCTGGACCTGAATGCGGACCGGCTACGCGAGGAGTGCGGCGTTTTTGGAATCTTCGGCCATCCCGATGCCGCGGCGATCACCGCGCTCGGCCTGCACGCCCTGCAGCATCGCGGCCAGGAAGCCGCCGGCATCGTCACCTATGACGGCAGCCGGTTTCATTCCGAACGCCGCCTCGGCCTCGTCGGCGACACCTTCTCCCGCCGCGAGGTGATCGACCGCCTGCCCGGCAATTCCGCCGTCGGTCATGTGCGCTACTCGACCACCGGCGAGACCGTGCTGCGCAACGTGCAGCCGCTGTTCGCCGAACTCAATGCCGGCGGCTTCGCCATCGGCCACAACGGCAATCTCACCAACGGGCTGACCTTGCGCCGCGAACTGGTGCGCGACGGCGCGATGATGCAATCCACCACCGACACCGAGGTGATCCTGCATCTGGTCGCGCGCTCGTCGCGCAATCATTTCGTCGATCGTTTCGTCGATGGCATCCAGCAGCTTCAGGGCGCCTACGCCTTCGTCGGCCTCACCAACAAGAAGCTGATCGGCGCGCGCGATCCGCTCGGCATCCGCCCGCTGGTGCTCGGCCGCCTCGACGGCTGCCCGATCCTCGCGTCCGAGACCTGCGCGCTCGACATCATCGGCGCGACCTATGTGCGCGACATCGAGAACGGCGAAGTGGTGGTGTTCGACGAAAGCGGCATGCAGAGCATCAAGCCGTTCCCGGAGATGAAGCCCCGCCCCTGCGTGTTCGAATACATCTATTTCGCGCGGCCCGACTCCATCGTCGGCGGCCGCCCGGTCTACGACGTGCGCAAGGAGATGGGCGCGCAGCTCGCCCGCGAGGCGCCGGCCAATGTCGATGTGATCGTGCCGGTGCCGGATTCCGGCGTGCCGGCGGCGATCGGCTTCGCGCAACAGGCCGGGCTGCCGTTCGAGATGGGCATCATCCGCAACCACTATGTCGGCCGCACCTTCATCCAGCCGACCCAGGCGATCCGCGAGTCCGGCGTGCGCATGAAGCACTCGGCCAACCGCGCGGTGGTCAAGGGCAAGCGCATCGTGCTCGTTGACGATTCCATCGTGCGCGGCACCACCTCGCGCAAGATCGTGCAGATGATGCGCGATGCCGGCGCGACCGAGGTGCATTTCCGCATCGCCTCGCCGCCGATCAAGTATCCGGATTATTACGGCATCGACACGCCGGAGCGCGAGAAGCTGCTCGCCGCGACCCACAGCCTCGAGGAGATGCGCAAGTTCATCGGCGCGGACTCGCTGGCATTCCTGTCGGTCGACGGCATCTATCGCGCCATGGGCGAGGACGGCCGCGACCCGGTGCATCCGCAATACACGGATCACTGCTTCACCGGCGACTATCCGACCGGCCTGACCGATCAGGACGGCAAGAACGCCGCACCGCGGCAGTTGTCGCTGCTCGCTGAAGCGAGCTAGAACGCGAGCATGTCGAAACCTTTGTCGGGGCGCATCGCGCTCGTCACCGGCGCCTCGCGCGGCATTGGCGCGGCGGTCGCGCTGGCGCTCGCCGAACAGGGCGCGCACATCATCGCGGTGTCGCGTACCGCCGGCGCGCTGGAGGAACTGGACGACCGCATCGTTGCCGCCGGCTCGACCACGACCCTGGTGCCGCTCGACGTCAAGGACACCGACGGCATCCTGCGGCTCGCGCTCGCGATCCACGAGCGTTACGGCAAGCTCGACGTGCTGGTCGGCAATGCCGGCGTGCTCGGCACCGGCTCGCCGGTCGATCACATCGAACCGAAATCGTGGAACGACACGTTCGCGGTGAACCTCACCGCCAACTGGCATTTCCTGCGCGCCTTCGATCCGCTGCTCAAAGCGTCGGACGCCGGCCGCGCGGTGTTCATCTCGTCGGGCCTCGCGACCAAGGTGATGGCGTATTTCAGCGCCTATTCGGCGTCGAAGGCGGCGCTCGACATGCTGGTGCGCACCTACGCGGCCGAGGTGGCGACGACGAATGTCCGCGCCAATCTGTTCAATCCCGGCCGCACCCGCACGCATATGATGGCGGTCGCGTTCCCCGGCGTTGATCCGGACGACCTGACGCCTCCAGCCGACATCGCCAAGGCTCTGGTGCCGCTGTGCCTGCCGTCGTTCAAGGAGAACGGCGTGCTGTACGACTATCCGTCGCGCAAGGTGCTCGCCTTCCAGCCGCCGGCGTAAGACGGCCCGTCTCACCACACTCTCGCCACGTCATGGCCGCACGTGTTGCGGCCATTCACATCTTTGGCTCTGCCAAGAAGAAAGCAGGACGTGGATGTCCGCGACATCAGGGCGTTCACGCCCGTCTTCGACGGGCTATGTGCGGGCATGACGTGGATGGAGCGGAGTCCAACTCTCACTCCGCCTCATCCTGAGGAGCATCGCCATCAGCGCGTTTACGCGCGTCTTCGACGCGCTATGGCGATGCGTCTCGAAGGAAGCGGCGGCCACAGTCATCATGCGCCCATGGTTCGAGACAGCCGCCGTCGCGCGACGCGCTTCGGCGCGCTCCTCACCATGAGGCTCAGAGAGAGAGAGAGAGAGAGAGAGAGAGAGAGACGTTACCGCCGCTTCTTCGGCTCGAACGGGTTGGCCTTCTCGCGCAGCGACAAACGGATCGGCGTGCCCGGCAGATCGAACGACTGCCGCAGGCTGTTCACCAGATAGCGCTTGTACGCCTCCGGCACCGCATCCGAGCGCGTGCAGAACAGCGCGAAGGTCGGCGGGCGACTCTTGGGCTGCGTCACGTAATTGAGCTTGATGCGGCGGCCGGACACCGCCGGCGGCGGATGTGCGCTGATCGTTTCCGTGAGCCAGCGGTTGAGCGCGCTGGTCGAAATGCGCTTGTTCCAGATGGTGAAGGCGTCGACGACCGCCTGCATCAGCCGGTCGATCCCCTCGCCGGTCAGACCGGACACGGCGACGAACGGCGCGCCACGCAACTGCGTCAGCTTGCGTTCGGTCTCCTCGCGCAGCTTGCCGATCGCGCCGGGCTTCTTCGCCATCAAGTCCCACTTGCCGACGGCGAGTACCACCGCGCGGCCCTCGCGCTCGGCAAGGTCGGCGATCCGCTGATCCTGCTCCTCGATGCCGCGCTCGGCGTCGATCAACACGACGACGACCTCGGCGAAACGCACCGCATTGAGCGCATCGGCGGCGGACAGCTTCTCCAGCTTGTTGTCGACGCGCGCGCGGCGGCGCAGACCCGCGGTGTCGTGGATCAGGAACGGACGACCGTTCCATTCGACCTCGACGGAAATGGAATCCCGCGTGATACCGGCTTCCGGCCCGGTCAGCAGGCGATCCTGCCCGAGCAGGCGATTGATCAGCGTCGATTTACCGGCATTGGGCCGGCCGATCACCGCGACGCGGATCGGCTTCGACGGATCGATCGCATCGTCCGCGTCGTCCGCGGTCGCGAAGGCCGCCGCTTCTTCCTCGGCCTCGCGCTTGCGGCGGCGCGCGTCGCGCTGCGCCTGCACCTGCTCCGGCAACGCATCCACCAGAGCATCACGCAGATCGATCATGCCCTCGGCATGTTCGGCGGAAATCGCCAGCGGATCGCCGAGGCCGAGCGCGTAGGCTTCGAGGCGCCCGGCTTCGCCGGCCGTGCCTTCGCTCTTGTTGGCGACGACGATGGCCGGCTTGCCGGCGCGCCGCACCACCTCGGCAAATGCGCGATCGACCGGCGTCGGACCGACGCGCCCGTCGATGACGAAGAACACCGCGTCGGCTTGCCGGATCGCTTCCTCGGTCTGCGCGCGCATGCGGCCGGAGAGACTGTCCGGCGCCGCCTCTTCGAGACCCGCCGTGTCGATCACCGTGAACGTCAGATCGCCAAGCTTCGCCGCGCCGGCGCGGCGGTCGCGCGTGACGCCCGGCTGGTCGTCGACCAGCGCCAGCCTGCGGCCAACCAGCCGGTTGAACAGGGTCGACTTGCCGACATTGGGGCGGCCGACAATGGCGACGGTGAAGCTCATGAAGGAAAGCCCGCGACGTGCGACAGTCCGCAGCGGGCGAATGCCCCGCGACGGATCAGCGCGTGAAGGTGCCGGATGGCGGCGGCGCCGGCCATTGCGTGGCCGGCTGCTGGCTCTGCTGCGCCGGCGCGGAGGATGGCCACGGCGCCGGTTGCTGCGCCTGACGCGGCGCGGCTGGGGCATCCGGCCACGGTGTCGTTCCGCCTTGCTGCTGTTGCGGCTGCGTCGGCTGCACCGTCACCTGCGCGGGCGCGCGCTTCGGCGTGCGGGTCACACGGCGCGGTCTCGGCTTCGGCTTTTCCGCCACCACCGGCGCGGCTTGCGGCTCCGGTTCAGCCGGCGGCTGATAGCCCTTGACCAGATCGGGCGGCACGCCCTGCGTCACGCCCGGCACGCCTTCGGGAAACACTGGGCGGCGTTCGCCCGGCAGCTTCTTCTTCTCGTTGATGCCGAAGATGTCGAGCTTGTCCGGATCGAAATCGGCGCAGGCGGACAACGCCGGCCCGAGCGAGAGCAGCGACAGGATCAGGATGACGTGCTTGACGCGCAACATAAACGAAATCCTTGAACGAATGCCCGGCCGCGGCCGCGCCTCAGCCCTTCTTGTCGGGCGACGGGGTTGCCTTGCTGTCCGGCGCGCCAGCCGCCGCGAGCAGCGCCGCCACGACCTCGATGCGCGCGCGCACCGCCTGCGGCGTATCGTTGTCCTCGTTGACGAGCGAGACGTAACGGCGCGCGGCGGTGACGTCGCCATGCTTCCAGGCCGACAGCGCCAGCAGTTCACGCGCGGAATGCCGGAACGGACGGCCCGGCTCGGCGAGCGGCGCCAAGCGGCGCTCCAGCTCCTTGAAATCCGCGGTATCGACCAGCAGGAAACCGGCCCGCACGGCCGCAAGATCCTGCAGCATCCGCCCGACCGGGGACGCCGCGATCTCGTCATAGAGTTTCACGCCCTCGGCCGGATCGCGCTGCGCGGCGGTGGCCGCGACACGAAGCCGCGCCAACGGCTGGTAGCCCGGCGTGCCGGTCTTGGCGATCTCGGCAAAGGCTTTCTCGGCCTCCGCGGTCTTGCCGGCCTCGCTCAAGGCCAGCGCCGCCTCGAAGGCGGAGCCGGCGCGGGCCGCTTCGCGGTTCTGCCAGAATTCGTAGCCGCGCCAGCCGCCGATCCCGAGCACGATCAGCACGGCGAGAATGATCACGAACAGGCCATAGCGATCCCACAGCTTTTTCAGCTGCTCGCGACGGACCTCCTCATCGACCTCATTGAAAATACTGTCGACCAAAGCCTGCTCCCGACACCACGGCCCATCGACAGGCCAAACGGCCATGCCCGGAACCGCCCCGCATGTGCGGGCGGAGGTACCCTAACGATGTGGCCGCCGCAAGGCAAAAGCGGCCGAATCTTTGCAAATCAGAGGGTTAGCGAGGGGCTTGGCGGTAGACCAGGACGGGCGCCGTCAGGTCTTTTTCCGCATCGGATAGGTATGCTCGGGACCGGGGAACGAGCGGTCGCGCACCTCGCGGGCATAGTCGGCCATGGCCTTCTCGATCGACGGGCCGAGGTCGCCATACCGCTTGACGAATTTCGGCACCCGCGGCGACAGGCCGAGCATGTCCTCCATCACCAGCACCTGGCCGTCGCAGGCCGGGCTCGCGCCGATGCCGATGGTCGGGATCGCCACCTGCGCCGTCAGCTTGCGGGCGAGCGGTTCGGCCACGGCCTCGATCACCACCGAGAACGCCCCGGCCTGCGCCACCGCCAGCGTGTCCTCCTCGATCCGCGCCCAATCCCCCTCGTCCCGCCCCTGCGCCCGGAACGAGCCAAGCACGTTGATCGCCTGCGGCGTCAACCCGACATGCGCCATCACCGGCACGCCGCGCTCGACCAGAAACGCGATGGTCTCCGCCATGCGCTTGCCGCCTTCGAGCTTGATCGCGCCGCAGCCGGTTTCCTTGAGCACGCGCACCGCGCTGGCGAAAGCCTGCTCCTTCGACGCCTCGTAGCTTCCGAACGGCATGTCGACCACGACCAGCGCGCGCTTCGAGCCGCGCATCACCGCATGACCCTGCAGGATCATCATGTCGAGCGTCACCGGCACGGTCGACTCCAGTCCGTGCATCACCATGCCGAGCGAGTCGCCGACCAGAATGACGTCGCAATATTTGTCGGCGAGTTGCGCGGTATGCGCGTGATACGACGTCAGCATCACGATCGGCTCGCCACCCTTGCGGGCGAAGATGTCTGGCGCGGTCAGGCGACGGATCTCGTTTTGCACGGACACGGTTTATGCTCCGAAGACAGGAACGCCGATATACAACGGATGGAAGACGAAGCCGAGCGCGAGATAGACGAGCACGCCGGCGATCACGGCGACCGCGTCGTTGATCCAGAGGCGGCGCTCGCTCGGCAGCGGTTTCGCGGCTTCCGGCGGCTGACGCTTCAACGCGATCCGCGCGATCACCGCCCACGCGAGGAACGTGCCGAACATCAGGATCGAACCGAGGTCGCCGTTGGCGAGCAGATGCGCGAAGGCCCAGAGCTTCACCGCGACCAGCGCCGGATATTTGCTCCAGATTTTGAGATGCCCCGGCACAAAGGCAGCGACGAGCAGGATTACGGCCGGCAACATCAGCGCAACGGTGACGTGGCGCATCCAGAGCGGCGGATACCAGATATCGACCCATCCGGCGGCGCGATACTGCGCGAAGCCGACGACGATCAGCACCACGGCGAGGATCGACACCAGCGAGAAGACGATGCGATAAGGAACGTTGCCAAGGCGCGCGATCGCGGCGGCGCGGCGGCTGCGCGAGCGCACGAACAAATGGGTCGCGAGGAAAATCGCAAGCCCGAGAACGAGAACTGTCAGGCCCATATGAGGCTCCCGCCGTCGCGTGAAAGCCGCAGTAGACGATGGCCGCGCCCATCGTCAAGACAACCTTTGCCCGCTCGGTCGCGGGTGGCTCTGCCGCGCACGATCGCCTAGGCTTGGAGCAATGACTCAAGCAGCCGCATTTCTCGACGAGCCAGCCCGCCGCATTCCCGTGGACGGGGAATACGACGTGGTGGTGCTGGGCGGCGGCCCGGCCGGCATCGCCGCTGCTGCGGCCGCTGCAAGGCAGGGATGCAGCACGGTTCTGATCGAACGCTACGGTTTTCTCGGCGGGATGGGCACGGCTGCGGGCGTGACCAATTTCTGCGGACTGCACGCCAATGTGCATGGCGACATCCGCCGCGTGGTTCATGGCATCACCGACGACCTGCTCGACCGCATCGATGCCTATGGCGGATTGAACGAACCGCATCTCGTGCTCGGCAAAACCAAGGCACAGGCTTACGACACCGCCGCCTATAAATGCGCCGCTGACGACCTGCTGCTCGCGCATGGCGTCGCGATGCGGTTTCATACCCTTGCCGCCGGCGTCACGCTCGACAGCGACACGGCCCTCGGTGCGCTGATCGTCGAGGATCGATCCGGCCGCCGGGCGATCCGCAGCCGCTTCTTCATCGATTGTTCAGGCGACGGCGATCTCGCCGCATTCGCCGGCGTGCCGTTCGAGAAAGGCGACGACGACGGCAACCTGCTCTATCCGACCATGATGTTCCGTCTTGCCGGCGTCGATGCAGTGAAGGCCGGCGACGCATGGTCGAGCATTCCCGACCTGATGAATGAGGCGGAGGCACGCGGCGTCACGTTTCCGCGCAAGGGCGCGATCGTGCGCCCGCAGAAGCACGGCAGCGAATGGCGGGTGAACGTCACCCAGATCAAGGACGATGCCGGCCGCGCCATCGACGCCACCGATGCGGCGGCACTCTCGCGTGGCGAGATCGAGGGACGCCAACAGGCGATGGCGTTCTTCGACTTCCTGCGCCGCGAGGCGCCGGGCTTCGCCGACGCCTACGTGGTCGACATTCCACCGCAGCTCGGCGTCCGCGAGACGCGGCGCATCACCGGCCGCTATCAACTCACCGGCGAGGATGTGCTCACCTGCGCCAGCTTCGATGACACGGTCGGCGTCAACGGCTGGCCGCTGGAAAAGCACGTCGCCGGCAACGTGGAATGGGGCTGGCCGCCGATCCCGCAATCGCGTGGTTTCAACCACCTGCCCTATCGTATGCTGGTGCCCGACGGCCCAAGCAATTTGCTGGTCGCCGGACGCTGCGCCTCCATGACCCATGACGGTCAATCGGCCGCCCGCGTCAGCGGCGCGTGTTTCGTCATGGGTGAAGCCGCCGGCACCGCCGCACACCTCGCGTTGACACGCAACGCGACAGCCACCCAGATCGACACGAACGCCTTGCAAACGCTGCTGCGCGACAACGGCGTCTATCTTGGCCTCGATGAAACAAATTAAGACAGTGCCCGGGAGACATTCGACATGACGACACGCATCCTCTTCGCCGCATTGCTGATGCTGACAACCGCGGTTGCGCAGCCTGCCATCGCGCAAAGCTGGCCGGACAAGAACGTGCGGATCGTGGTGCCGTTCGGACCGGGCTCGACGCCCGATACTGTGGCGCGCGTGATCGCCGATCAGTTGAAGGCGCGGCATCCGGGCCTGACCGTTCTGGTCGAGAACAAGCCCGGCGCCAGCGGCAATCTCGGCACCGATACGGTCGCCAAGGCCGCGCCGGACGGTCAGACCATCGGCATCAGCATCGGCGGTCCGCTCGCCATCAACACGCTGCTGTTCTCGAAGCTGCCTTACGATCCGCAGAAAGACATCGCGCCGGTGACGCAGCTCATCACCCAGGCGAGCGTCCTCACGGCAACGCCGTCACTGAACGTCAAAACCGTCGCAGACCTCGTGACGCTATTGAAGAACAATCCCGGCAAATACAATTTCAGCTCGATCGGCAACGGCTCGCTGTCGCATCTGGCGATGGAGGCGATCGCCATCAAGAGCGGCACCAAACTGGTCCACGTCCCCTACACGAGCTCGCCGCAGGCCGTCACCGCCGTGATCCGTGGCGACGCGCAGCTTGCCTGCCTGCCGGCGATTTCCGTGGTGCCGCAGGCGGAAGCCGGCAAGGTCGCCATGCTGGCGGTGTCGACGGCGAAGCGCTCGACCTTCCTGCCGAACGTGCCGACGCTGAAAGAGTCCGGCATTGATGTCGAAGCCGATGCCTGGATGGGCCTGATCGCGCCAGGCGGCACGCCGAAGCCGCTGGTCGATGCGATCAGCAAGGAAGTCGTCGCCATCATCAAGCTGCCGGACGTACGCCAGAAACTCGCGACCCAGTTCATGGAGCCGGTCGGCAGCACGCCGGAGGAATTCCGCATGCTGATCGACAACGAGATCGCCCGCTGGGCGCCGGTCATCAAGGCCGCCGATGTGAAGGTGAACTAAGCCGCGTCCTTACGCAGATCCTTGATGTCGGCAAAAGCGATGGCGGGCGCACGCTCACGCGTATAGTCGAGCGTGAATTGGTTGCGCGCCATGTAAACGAGATCGCCGTCGAGGTCTTCGGCAAGGCTTGAACTGTTCGCGCCCTTGAAGGTCTCGAACGCCTTCTTGTCGTCGCTGGAAACCCAGCGCGCCAGGGAAAACTCCGACTGCTCGAAGCCAATCTCGAGGCCGTATTCGGCATCGAGCCGCGTCTTGAGCACATCGAGCTGCAGCGGACCGACGACGCCAACCATGGCCGGCGAACCATCCAGCGGACGGAACACCTGCACGACGCCCTCTTCCGCCATCTGCTGCAAGGCTTCCTTGAGCTTCTTGGCCTTCATCGGATCGGCCAGCCGCACGCGGCGCAGGATTTCCGGCGCGAAGTTCGGCACGCCGACGAAGTTCAAATCCTCGCCCTCGGTCAGCGTATCGCCGATGCGCAAGGTGCCGTGGTTCGGAATGCCGACCACATCGCCGGCAAAGGCTTCATCCGCCAGCGCGCGGTCCTGCGCGAAGAAGAACTGCGGCGCGGACAGCGACATCGCCTTGCCGGTGCGCACCAGTTTCGCCTTCATGCCGCGCACCAGCTTGCCCGAGCACAGCCGCGCGAAGGCAATGCGGTCGCGGTGGTTCGGGTCCATGTTCGCCTGGATCTTGAAGACGAAGGCGGACATCTTGTTCTCGGTGGCTTCGATCTTGCGGCTGGCGCTCTGCTGCGCGCGCGGCGGCGGCGCGTAAGCCGAGAGAGCGTCGAGCAAATCCTTCACGCCGAAGTTCTTCAGCGCCGAGCCAAACAGCACCGGCGTCAGATGACCCTCGCGGAACGCATCGAGATCGAATTCGCGGCAGAGGTCTTTCACCATCGCCAATTCTTCGGTGATGGCAGCGGCGTCGAGCATCGGGTTCTGCGCCGCCAGCATCGCCAGATCGAGCGGCTGTTCGGCGTTGGTCTTTCCGTCGGGATCGAGCAGCCGCATCTTGCCCGAGGCGCGATCATAAGTGCCGGCGAAGTCGCGGCCGCGGCCGATCGGCCAGGTCAGCGGCGCGGTGTCGAGCGCCAGTGTCTTCTCGATCTCGTCGAGCAGATCAAACGGATCGCGGGTCTCGCGGTCCATCTTGTTGATGAAAGTGACGATCGGGATGTCGCGCAGCCGGCATACCTCGAACAGCTTGCGGGTGCGCGCCTCGATGCCCTTGGCGGCGTCGATCACCATCACCGCGCTGTCGACTGCGGTAAGCGTGCGGTACGTATCCTCGGAGAAGTCCTCGTGGCCCGGCGTGTCGAGCAGGTTGAACACCCGCCCGCCATACTCAAACGTCATCACCGAGGTGACGACGGAGATGCCGCGCTCGCGCTCGATCGACATCCAGTCGGAGCGGGTCGAGCGGCGGTCGCGTTTGGCCTTCACCTGCCCGGCGAGGTTGATCGCACCCCCGAACAGCAGCAGCTTTTCGGTCAGCGTGGTCTTGCCGGCGTCCGGATGGGAGATGATCGCAAAGGTCCGCCGGCGCTCGACCTCATTGGCGAGCGGCGACGCTGAATCGGGAGCTGGAACAGGCGCATTCATGCCGCGCATGTGGCAGGGAAAACCGCGACAATCAAGAAGTCCGTCAAGACTTGATCGACGGGTGGTTCCCCGGATAGAGCGGGCGATGCTCGGACCGACTTTTGGCAGCCCTCAGAGACGCTTGATGAGCCTTGATTCCGTCCGCCGGTTTCTGGCGGAAAAAGCCCCCGATATCGAAATCGTCGAGACCGAGGCAAGCAGCGCCACGGTGCCGCTGGCGGCGGCCGCGCACGGCGTCGCGCCGGGCCAGATCGCCAAGACGTTGTCCCTGCGGGTCGGCGACCGGGTGGTGCTCGCCGTCACCCGCGGTGACGCCCGGATCAGCAATCAGAAGGCCCGTGCGGCGCTCGGCGGCAAGCCACGCATGCTCGGCCCCGACGAGGTCGCGGCGATCACCGGTCATCCGGTCGGCGGCGTCTGTCCGTTCGGCCTCGCCTCGCCGCTTCCGGTCTATTGCGATGTATCGCTCAAGGATTTCGACGTGGTGGTCCCGGCCGCGGGCTCGACCCACAGTTCTCTATTCATTACTCCACAAAGGATGGCCGAACTCACCGGCGCGACCTGGGTCGATATCTGCCAGGAAATGTCACAAGAGCCTCCCCCGGACGCTTGAGGTCACGCCGGCGCCACGCCTGAGCCGCCCGGCTCCAAGGCTTCGCCGATGGCGATGGGATGCGCCATGGTCTCGTGCAGCTTGTCCTTGTCGAGTTCACCCTCGGACCGGCTGATGACGATACAGGCGACGCCGTTGCCGATCAGATTGGTCAACGCGCGGCACTCGCTCATGAACTTGTCGATACCGACCAGAATCGCCAGCGACTGGATCGGAATATCCGGCACGATGGCAAGCGTCGCCGCGAGCGTGATGAAGCCCGCGCCGGTGACACCCGACGCACCCTTCGAGGTGATCATGGCGATGCCGAGGATGCCCAATTCCTGCCAGATGGTCAGATGCGTATTGGTCGCCTGTGCCAGGAACAGCGTCGCCAGCGTCATGTAGATGTTGGTGCCGTCGAGATTGAACGAATAGCCGGTCGGGATCACCAGACCCACCACCGGGCGCGAGGCGCCGAGATGCTCCATCTTCTGGATCATCTGCGGCAGCACGGTTTCCGAGGACGACGTGCCGAGCACGATCAGCAGTTCATCCTTGATGTAAGCGATGAAGCGGATGATCGAGAACCCGGCGAAACGCGCGATGGTGCCGAGCACGAGCAGCACGAACAGCACGCTGGTGAGATAGAACGTGCCGATCAGCGCCACCAGATTCCACAGCGCGCCGACGCCATAGGCGCCGACGGTGAACGCCATGGCGCCGAACGCGCCGATCGGCGCGACGCGCACGATCATGCGGATGATCCCGAAGAACACCTTGGCCGCCATGTCGATGGCATGCGCGATCGGCTCGCCGGCCTTGCCGAGAAGCGCAATGGCGAAGCCCGAGAGGATCGACACCAGCAGCACCTGCAGCAGATCGCCGCGCGCCAGCGCGCCGAAATAGCTGTCCGGGATGATCGCCATCAGATGCGGGACGATCCCTTCCTGCTTCGCCTTGGTGACGTAGGTCGCGACCGCGCCCGGGTCCATCGTCGATGGATCGATGTTGAAGCCCGCGCCCGGCTGGATCAGTTCACCGACGATCAGACCGATGGCGAGCGCCAGCGTTGACACCAGCTCGAAATACAACAACGCCTTGATGCCGACACGACCGACCCGCTTGAGATCGCCCATCGACGAGATGCCGTGAACCACGGTGCAGAAGATCACCGGTGCGATCATCATCTTGATCAGTGCGATGAAACCGTCGCCGAGCGGTTTCAGCGCCTTGCCGGTGTTGGGATAGAAATAGCCAACGAGAATGCCGAGCGCGATGGCAATCAGCACCTGGATATAGAGGACCGTGTACCACGGCTTGCGGGGAGCGGCGGAGACAGTGCTGGCCATTGAGACACCCAGGATTGCGAAGGCTGCCTTCGCAGGGTGCGACAGAATGGCACAGGGAGGCAACAGCCTCCCGCCGAATACCCCCCATCCCTCCTAAGCCCGGACCTCGCGCCGCTGGAACGTCACATAAGCCCCTACAACCAGCAGGATGACCGCCGCGATCAGGCTGACGGTCTGCGGCCAGGCGATCAGCAGGCTTTGGTCGAATGGTAGCGGCGCACCTAGCACCGCCCCCTGCAACTGGTTGAGGAACACCGGCCCGAGCGCGCGGGTCGAGGGCGACAGCACCGCCAGCATCGCCTCGCCGAACAGATCATGCGGTGACAGCCGGGCAAGGATTTGCTGCCATTCCAGCGTCTCCGGTGTCGGCAGGCCAAGCGCGGCATAGCGCGGGTCGGCCGGGGCAATCACGTTGGCGATGGCTGGCGCGAGCATCGGCCACAACAGGGTCAGCAACAGCCAGATGCCGAGCGCGGCGAGCGCGGCCGTCGCCGGCGAGCGGAACACCACCGAGAGCCACATCGCCAGCGCCAGCCAGACGCCGCCATAGATGACGGCGACGATGAGAAACACGAGCGAGCGCGCGATCTCCTCGCCGCCCGGCGGCACGCCGAGGAACAGGAGTGCGAGGCCGACCACCAGCAGCCACAGGCAGGTCAGCGAGATCGCCAGCGTGACGAGACCGGCGAGGAATTTCCCGATCAGCAGCGCGTCGCGATAGATCGGCTGCGCGAGGATACGCGACAGCGTGCGATGGTTGTATTCGCCGTTGATGGCATCGAAGCCGAGGCCGATCGCCATCAGCGGAATGAGAAAACCGAGAATGGCGACAAAGGACGGCAGCGACGACGACTGCACGGTGAACAGCCGCAGCAGCAGGAACGGATCCTCCGCCGTCGTGTCGCGCAACTGGCCGATGGCGGAATAAAGCGCGGCGACGGCAGTGAGCACGACCAGCCATTCCAGCACGCGCATGCGAGCGCTGGAGAGATGGTCGGCCAGTTCCTTCATCATCACCGCGCCGAGGCCCTGCCAGGGCGAACCTTCACGCCGCATCGGACACCTCCCGCGGTACGCCGCTTCCCACCTGGAAATACCGCGCATAGATCGCATCGAGGCTCGGCTCGTCGACCGACAGTTTGGTCAGGGCACCACCGGCCGCGACGACCGCGCGGGCTGCTTCCGGACGCACGTCACGGTCCGCGGTGAGCCGGTAGCGGTTCTGACCGATCGAAGCGACAGCGCTCACGCCGGGAACCGCGGCGAGACGACGGTCGAGCCCCTGCCCCTCGGCTTCCACCTCGACAACAAAACCGGCGCCGAGCACTTGCCGCGCCAGATCGCCGACCGGTCCCATCAGCACGATGCGGCCAGTCTGGAACAACGCGACGCGATCGCAGATGCGTTGCACCTGATCGAGCTGGTGCGAGGACAGGAGGACGGTCACGCCCTCGCCGCGCAGTTCCCGGATCAGATCGAGAAATTCGATGGTCGATTGCGGATCGAGGCCCGAGGTCGGTTCGTCGAGGATCGCGATCTCGGCCCGTTTCATGATGATCTCGGCGAGACCGAGCCGCTGCTGCATGCCGCGCGAGAACGTGCCGACACGTTTTCCCGCCACGCCCGAGAGCCGCACCCGCGCCAGCGCGGCCGCGATCCGCCGCTCGCGTTCCGACCGCGGAAGGCCCATCAGCCGCGCAGTGTAAGCGAGGTTCTCCGTTGCCGTCAGATTGTCGTAGAAGCCGATCGAATCCGGCAGATATCCGACCCGGCGCTTGACGGTGAGCGGCGAACGCATCGGATCTTCGCCGAGCACGGTGACATTCCCGGCCGAGCGCTCGGTCAAACCGAGCATCATCAGGATCGTGGTGGTCTTGCCCGATCCGTTCGGCCCGAGCAGGCCGAACGTTTCTCCTTTGCCGACGGAGAAGTCGATGCCGTCGACGACCACCGCGCCGTCGTAGCGTTTGGTCAATCCCTGTGCGGCGATGACGGCATCCATCAGCGTCGTCCGAACCGGGCGATGGCGCCGACCATGACGATCAGCGCGATGCCGATGATGCCGGCGCCCATCATCCCCCACATGGTCGAGGTGCTCACCGTGACACGGTATTGGGCGGAGGCATTCTCACCATGCGACGCGGCGTTGAGCGAGACCATGTAGTCGCCGGCAAGTGACTTCGCGGTCGGTGTGATCAGCGCCTGCACTTCTTTCTGTTCGCCCGGCGCGATGCGATCGACCGTCTTCGGCTCGAATGCGATCTTCCATCCATTGGGTCCGCTACCCGTCAACGAGATCGAATCCGCCGGCGCGCTGCCGGAGTTCGTCACCGTCACCGGGACGGTGCTTTGCACACCGGCCTGCGCGCGGGCGCTGACAAGTCCGTCACGACCGGAAAGCTGCAACTGCGGCTGGCCGGCGATATCGAGCGACAGCTTGGTGTCGGCGGTGGCATCGCCGGCACTGACCTTCACCGTCACCGGATAGCGGCCGGCATCGACCGTGGACGGCGGCCGCACATGCAGCTTCACATCCTTCGACTGGCCCGCGTCGATTGGGATCGACGATAGTTCCTGTGAGCCATAGGCTTCGGTGAACGAAGTCTCGAAATTCTTCGGCGCATCGGCGGCAAAACTCGCGACGAGATTGCGGCCGCTGTCGTTCTTGATGGTGAGTTGATAATCGAACGCCGACTTGGCGCTGCCACGCAGATCGGGAAGTTTCGATTCGACCTTCAACTTGGCCGGCAATTCCTTGGCGAGCGTCACCGCGATCGGCAAAGCCAGCGCTCGACCGCCTCCATCTGCTTTCACCGTCAATGTCTGCGTACCGATGCCGGCGTTGGCGGGAATATCGAGCCGCAACTGCAGCGCGACATTGCTGTCGGTCGGTGGCATTGCCGCCGCGACCGGCTGACCGCCACCGAGCAAGGTCGCGCTCCAGCCGGACGGCACGCCTGCGATGGACAACTGATAGCGATCGGGCGCGAGGCCGTAATTCTGAAGCTTGAGCGCGATGGTCGAGGTGGTGCCGGGGCGCACCGATATCGCCGGATAATCCGTGAGGAGATAAAGCCCCTTCACGTCTTTCGCGGCGTCCGTGGCGGGATCGGCGATGGCGGAGAGCGGAAGTGCGAGAACCAGGAAGGTCGTGGCGACAATATGCGACAGGCGCATGGGCAGGACTCCATGCCGGAAGGAAGGTGAATTGTGCTGTCGCCCGCCCTCGTCCTGAGGAAGGACGAGGCCCCGTCGGAGATTTCCGACGCCGTCAAATCTCGCGCATGTTACGGCAAATTTACGGCACCAACATTAAAAGACGTTAAGGCGCCGTCGCGCATCACCCGAACGCTTCGGCATAGACCTCGGGCTTGAAGCCGACGACCAGCTTGCCGCGCCCGAGATCGAGCACCGGGCGCTTGATCATCGACGGCTGCGCCAGCATCAGCGCAATCGCCTTCTTCTCGTCGGCCACGGCCTTATCCTTCTCCGGCAGCTTGCGAAATGTGGTGCCGGCGCGATTGAGCAAGGTCTCCCAACCGACCTTCTTGCTCCACGCTTCAAGCTGCGCGCGCTCGACGCCGGCGCTCTTGTAGTCGTGAAAATCGTAATCGATCTTGTGCTTCTCCAGCCACGTCCGGGCTTTCTTGATCGTGTCGCAATTCTTGATGCCGTACATGGTGATGGCCATGCGGAATACCTCGTTAGGATGAGCGGAAACTTATCACAGGATCAAAGACAACACCGCACCGCCTACGGTACATGTTGTGGCGCGGCGGTCGGCGCGGTGCGATGGGAGCCCAGATTGGACGCCACCAGCTTCGCCCATGCCTCTTCGGCATCATCGGCGTAATCGAACAGCTTGAGTTCGTCGCGCGCGATCATGCCGTTATCGACCAGCGTGTCGAAGTTCACCGTGGCCTTCCAGAACGCGCGATCGACCATGACAATGCTGATCGGCGGCGCCTTGTCGGTGGCCGACAGGTTCAGATATTCAAACAGTTCATCCAGCGTGCCGAAGCCGCCGGGGAACACCACGAGCGCGTTGGCCCGCATCGCCAGATGCATCTTGCGCATGGCGAAGTAGTGAAACGAGAACGTCAGTTCGGGAGTCGAATAGGCGTTCGGAGCCTGTTCGTGCGGCAGCGTGATGTTGAAGCCGATCGACGGCGCGCCGGCATCTGCTGCGCCGCGGTTGGCGGCCTCCATGATGCCCGGTCCGCCGCCGGTCGCGATCACATTGTCGCGGATATGGCCGTGCGGTTTCAGCGCGCCGCCACGTTCCGAAGCGATGCGCCCGAAGGCGCGTGCCTGTTCGTACCAGAACCGCTGGCGGCCCGGCCCGTCCTCGCGAATGCGCGCCGAACCGAACACCACCACGGTGGAGCGCACGCCCCACGCGCGCAGCGCCTCCTCGGCCTTGGCATATTCCAGCAGAAAGCGGACGCCGCGCATCGAATCGCCAAGCAGGAATTCCTGATCGAGCGCCGGCAGGCGATAGGACGGAAGCTGTGCGCGGTCCGTCTCGGTGGAGGGATGGGCGGGCGTCATCTCGCCACCTCGGCGAAGCAGAACACGAACGGTGAATCAATCGCGATAGTCATATCTCCGATATAGGGCGCCCCACCGGCCAGAACCAGCGCAAGAACCGGCGCGACAACCAGCGGGAGGACACATTGTCGCTTCCGCCGGTTGTCGCCTGTGGCATCGCTCAATAGCCGATGGTGAAGCGCTGGCGCGGATGCGCCGGCTTTTCCAGTTCATCGACCATGGCGATAGCGAAGTCCTCGAAGGAAATGCTGGAGCCCTGCGCATTGGCCAGCAGTTGATCCTTGCCGAGCCGGAATTTGCCGGTGCGCGTGCCGGGCACGAACATCGCTGCCGGCGACAGGAAGGTCCAGTCGAGGTCCGTGACCTTCTTCAGCAAATCGAGAAACACGCCACCCTTGGTCGCTTCCGCCTTGTACGCTTCCGGGAAGTCCGGCTGATCGACCAGCAACTTGCCCGGCGCGACCTCGAGGCTGCCGGCCCCGCCGACGACGAGATAGCGCTTCACGCCCGCCGCACGCACCGCTTCGATCAAAATTTGCGGATCGCTCGCGGTGAAGTGCACCGCGCTGATCACGGCGTCATGGCCACGCAACGCCGCCGCGAGTCCGGCCTTGTCGAACACGTCGGCTTTGACGGCGGTGACGCCCGCCAGCTCTGCCACCTTGTCCGGGTGTCGGGCGATGGCGGTGACGCGGTGGCCGCGATCCGAAAGCTCCTTGAGGATGCGGGAACCGGCATTGCCGGAAGCGCCGATGAGGGCAACATGTGCCATTGTTTGCTCCATGGTCTGATATACATATCAGGTCTATTAAATAGACCTATGGAGGTGAGCTATGCTAAGAGCCGGGATCGCACAAGAAGTCATCGTCAAGGGATCAGGTCACCGCGCGATGACCGCCCCACCGCGAAAGGCATCCGCATGACCGAGCGCCTGATCGACCCCGACAGCTTGAAGCTGGCGCAGCCCTGCCCGATCCGGGACGTGCTCGACCGCGTCGGCGATCAATGGAGCCTGCTGGTGCTCGGCATGCTGGAGCCGCGCACCAAGCGCTTCAACGAGTTGATGCGCGAGATCGGCGACATCTCCAAGCAGATGCTGTCGCGCACCTTGAAGCGGCTGGAGCAGGACGGCTTCGTCGCGCGCACCGTTTACCCGGAAGTGCCGCCGCGCGTCGAATACACCCTGACCGACCTCGGCCGCTCGTTCCTCGATCCGCTAAAACAACTTGTCGGCTGGGCGGACGTGAACCACCGCGCCATCGTCGCGGCGCGGCGGAGTTACGAGACGAGCGCCGAGCGCGCGTGACCCTCATTTATCCGCGCGGCGGGATATTCAGACCGCGCTGCACCGCCGGCCGCGCCAGTCCACGGTCGAGCCAGCCCGGCACATGCTTGAGGCTGTCGTAGTCGACCAGGTCGCGCGCTTCATAAAAACCGATCAGGTTTCGCACCCAGCCAAGCATCGAAATGTCGGCGATGGTGTAATCGCCATCCATGATCCATTCGCGGCCATCGAGCCGCGCGTCGAGCACGCCGAGCAGGCGCTTGGATTCATCGGCATAACGCTTGAGCGGCCGCTTGTCCTCGATCTCCTTGCCGGCGAATTTGTTGAAGAAGCCGACCTGACCGAATATCGGCCCGAGACCGCCCATCTGAAAGAACACCCACTGGATCGTCTCCAGCCGGCGGATCGGATCGGCGGGCATCAGCTTGCCGGTCTTCTCCGCGAGATAAACGAGGATCGCGCCGGACTCGAACAGGCCGAAGGCTTTGCCACCTGGTCCGTTCGGATCGATGATCGCCGGGATCTTGCCGTTGGGATTGAGCGAAAGGAATTCCGGTGTCCAGCTTTCGTTCTTGGTGATGTTCACCGCATGCGCTTCATACGGCAGCCCGGTCTCCTCGAGCGCGATCGACACCTTCACGCCATTCGGCGTCGGAAACGAATAAAGCTGCAGACGGTCGGGATGCTTGGCGGGCCAGCGCTTGGTGATGGGGAAGGACGACAAATCGGACATCGGTCAGAGTTCCATAAAATGAGAAGCCCTCGATAGCCGCTTGCACCGCCTCACGCCAGAGCTATCGTTTCCATGCGCCGTGGTCGCCACGGAGAGCGACGAACAGTCTCCAACCGTCACCCCTGCACAGGAATTCGTCTCATGCCCCTGCCGAGCTACACCGCCCTCGTCTGTCTGCTCGCCATCGCGCTTTATTTTTTCATCGCAACGCGCGTGGCCGCCGCGCATCGCAAATTCGGCGTCAAGCTGCCGGCCATGACCGGGCATCCGGATTTCGAGCGCACCTACCGCGCGCATGCCAATATGCTGGAGTGGATGCCGACCTTCATGGGGCCACTGTGGCTGTGCGCGATCTTTCTCAACGACATCGTCGCTGCGGTGCTCGGTCTGATCTGGGTAATCGGCCGCGCGATTTATTTTGTCGGCTATAGCCAGGCCGTGCAGAAACGCCTGCCCGGCTTCCTGATCCAAGCGCTGGTGTGCGTGTTGTTGTTCCTCGGCGCACTCGTCGGCGTCATCAAACATCTGATGGCCGGCTGATCCGCAAAGTCGAGAACAAGCACCGCGAGTTCACTATTCGCGGAGAATGAACATGATCGAGCCCGTGCATGACGCGCTATGGGTCGCTGACGGCGGGATTGTCAGCTTTTACGGCGCGGCCTATCCGACGCGCTCCGTCATCGCCCGGCTCGAGAACGGCGACCTGTGGATATGGTCGCCCATCACACTGACAGCAGATTTGCGCAACGCGGTGGATCGTCTTGGGCCGGTCCGTCATCTCATCAGCCCGAACAAACTGCACCATCTCTATTTGCCGGAGTGGAAAGCGGCCTACCCCGATGCGCAACTCTGGGGGCCACAATCGACCATCCGGAAATGCGCCGGCCTCTCATTTCATGCCGCGCTGGAAGACAGCCCGCCACCCGCATGGCGTCCTGATTTCGACCAGGCCTGGTTCCGCGGCTCATTCGCCATGGATGAGATCGTCTTTCTCCATCGCCCCTCGGCAACCGTTATCGTTGCCGACCTGATCCAGACGTTCAGCGAGCGTTTTCTCCGGGAGCATTGGGGCTGCTGGCGGTTTCTGGCGCGCCTCGACGGCCTCACACAGGATCAAGCCTGTGCACCGCTCGAATGGCGATTATCATTCCTCAATCGCGCTCCGGCGCGCCGCGCGCGCGACAAGATGCTGCGTTGGGATTGTCAGCGCGTCATCGTCGCTCACGGTGAATGGCCACGAACCAACGGACACGCTTTTCTGGCCAGGTCATTTCGCTGGCTCGGCGCTTAATCGGACGACGCTGCCAGGCGGCGCCCGTCACTCCCACTCGATCGTGCCGGGCGGCTTCGAGGTCACGTCGTAGACAACGCGGTTGACGCCCTTCACCTCGTTGATGATGCGGGTCGCGACGCGACCAAGGAACGCTATGTCGAACGGATAGAAATCCGCGGTCATACCGTCGGTCGAGGTGACAGCACGCAGGCCAACAACGAAATCGTAAGTACGGCCGTCGCCCATCACGCCGACGGTCTTCACCGGCAAGATCACGGCGAACGCCTGCCAGATGATGTCATAAAGCCCCGCCTTGCGGATCTCCTCGATATAGATCGCGTCGGCCGAGCGCAGGATCTCCAGCTTCTCCCGCGTGATCTCGCCCGGACAACGGATCGCCAAGCCCGGCCCCGGAAACGGATGCCGGCCGACAAACGCGTCGGTCAGCCCGAGTTCGCGGCCGAGCGCGCGCACTTCATCCTTGAACAATTCGCGCACCGGCTCGACCAGCTTCATGTTCATGCGCGCCGGCAGGCCGCCGACATTGTGGTGCGACTTGATCGTCACGGACGGACCACCAGAGAACGATACGCTCTCGATCACGTCCGGATAAAGCGTGCCCTGCGCCAGGAATTCGGCGCCGCCGAGCTTCTTTGCCTCCGCATCGAACACGTCGATGAACAGCTTGCCGATCGTCTTGCGCTTCGCCTCCGGGTCGGTGATGCCTGCGAGCGCATCGAGGAACAGCTTTTCTGCGTTCACATGAACGAGCGGAATATTGTAGTGATCACGAAACAGCGACACCACCTGCTCCGCTTCGCCCTTGCGCAACAGACCATGATCGACGAACACGCACGTCAGTTGCGCGCCAATCGCTTCGTGGATCAGCACGGCAACGACGGACGAGTCGACGCCGCCGGACAGGCCGCAGATCACCCGCCCCTTGCCGACCTGCGCGCGAATCTTGTCGATCGCTTCCTCGCGGAACGCGCGCATGGTCCAGTCGCCGCGTGCGCCGACGATGTTGCGCACGAAATTGCGCAGCAGCGCCGCACCCTGCGGGGTATGCATGACTTCGAGATGGAATTGCGTCGCGTAGAACTTGCGTGCGTCATCACCGATCATGGCGATCGGCGCGTTCTCGGAAACACCGAGCACGCGGAAGCCCGGCGGCAGTTGCGTCACACGGTCACCGTGGCTCATCCACACCGGATAGCGGCCGCCCTTCTGCCACACGCCTTCGAGCAGCGGCGAGGCGTCGTCGACCACTTCCAGTTCGGCGCGGCCGAATTCGCGATGATGCCCGCCCTCGACCTTGCCACCGAGCTGCTGCGCCATCGCCTGCTCGCCATAGCAGATGCCGAGGATCGGCACGCCGGCGGTGAAGATTTCCGGCGGTGCCAGCGGCGCGTTCGCTTCATGCACCGAGGCCGGACCGCCGGACAGAATCACGCCCTTCGGTTTGATCCGCGCGAAGGCTTCCGCCGCTTTCTGGAACGGCACGATCTCGCAATAGACCTTCTCCTCGCGGATACGCCGGGCGATGAGCTGCGTCACCTGCGAGCCGAAATCGACGATCAGGATCTTGTCGTGGTCGGTCATGAGCCGTTCTTAGCCTTGATGCCGGAGGAGTGAAACAAAGAAGCCGTCGGTGCCGGTGCGGCGTGGCGTCATCAGCAATCCCTCGCGGCCAAGCCGCGCACTCGTTTTGAAATCCGCCGCAGCCATTCCGAGCGCATCGCACACCGCTTCCGGCGGCACCACCGCGAAACCGGCCTGCCGATCGAGGAACGCGCGGACCTGCGCGCCATTCTCCGCCTCCAGCACCGAACAGGTAATATAGGCAATACGCCCGCCCGGCTTCAGCGCCATCACGGCGCGGTCGAGCACTTCGGCCTGCTGCTTCACCCGCTGCTCCAGCGCGCCGGGGCGCATCCGCCATTTGGCGTCGGGATTGCGCCGCCACGCGCCGGTGCCGGAGCACGGCGCGTCGATCAGCACGAGATCGCAGCGGCCTTTCAGCGGACCGAGTTCGCCGCCATCGCGTTTCGGCGTGAGCACCTCGACACACTGCGCACCGGCGCGTTCCAGTCGTTCGTAGATCGGCGCGAGACGGCGCTTGTCGCTGTCGGTCGCAGAGAGCCTGCCGCGATTGTCCAGCATCGCCGCGAGCGCCAGCGTCTTGCCCCCAGCCCCGGCGCAAAGATCGAGCACCTGCTCGCCCGGTTTAGCGGCAGAGAGCAGCGCGGCGATCTGCGAACCCTCGTCCTGAATTTCGATGCCGCCCTTGATGAAAGCCGGTTCGGCGTGGATGCCGGGGCTGCGCGCATCGGCGGCGAGCGGGATGCGCAGGCCCCACGACGACCACGGCGTCGGCGCGGCGTTCAGATCGGACAAGTCCGCAAGCACCTGGTCGCGTTTCGCCTTCAGCACGTTCACGCGCAGATCGAGCGGCGCACGCGAGGCCAGCGCCTCACCCTCCGCGACACGCTCGTCACCGAAGCTGTCGGCCAGCTTGTCATCGAGCCATTGCGGATAATCGCCGGCGACCCAGGCCGGCGCGCCGGCGAGCGATGCCGCTTCGATCCGGCGGCGCTCGTCATCGTTTAAAACAGCGGGCGCATGACGCGAGCCATCGGCAAAGCGTGCGACCGTATCAACATCGAGACCACGCTCGCGCACCAGCATGCCAAGCGCGATGGCGCGCGGGGTGTCCTCGCCCATCAGGAAGGCGCTCGATGCCTTGCGGCGGAGCGCATCGTAAACAAGACCCGCGATCGCCGCACGATCGCCCGATCCGGCGAAGCGATGCGCCGTGCCCCACTGTTTCAGCGTGTCGGCCGCAGGCTTGCGATCGGTCTCAATGGTGGTCAGCACCTCGATGGCGGCAGCGAGCCGCGCCGCCGGCGTCATAACATCACCGCCATGTCGTACTCATCGTCACGACCACCATCACGGCAACCCGGCAAGGATGCGGATCGCGAACCACACCCACATGACGAACAAGGCCAGCGCGCCGATGCCGAAGAACAGGCCGCGATACGGAACATAGTTGCTGGTGACGTGCACATAAGCCTGCGCGATCCGCATCGCGACGAAGACCCAGGCGAGGATGACGAGGACGAGATCGGCATGCCGCGTGATGATCGCGAGGATCATCACCACATAGAACAATACCGGCAGCTCGAACTGGTTGCCGAACGCGTATTGCGCCTGCAGCGCCGGCTGCGGCCAGTTCGGCTCGCGCAAGGCGATGTCGCGGTACTTCGTTCCGGACTTGAACGCCGCGGTGCGTCGCGCCGCCAGGGTGAAGCCGACGATCCAGGTCAGGAACACCTGCACGAAGACCGGAAGCAGCACCGCCTGAATCGACATGGCCTTGCCTCGTCCTGTTGACTAGACCCGCCCCGGATAGTTCGGGCTTTCGCGGGTGATGGTGACGTCGTGGACATGGCTCTCGCGCAGACCGGCGCTGGAGATGCGCACGAACTCGGCCTTCTCGTGGAAATCGTCGATGGTGCGCGCGCCGACATAACCCATCGCGGCGCGCAGACCACCGGCAAGCTGATGCAGCACATTAGCCGCCGGCCCCTTGTAGGCGACCTGCCCTTCGACGCCTTCCGGCACCAGCTTCAGCGCATCCTTAATATCCTGCTGGAAGTAGCGGTCGGCGGAACCGCGCGCCATCGCCGCGACCGAGCCCATGCCGCGATAGGATTTGTACGAGCGGCCCTGATAGAGAAACACCTCGCCGGGCGTCTCGTCGGTGCCGGCGAGCAGCGAGCCGACCATGGCGCAGTCGGCTCCCGCCGCCAGCGCCTTGGCGAGATCGCCCGAATATTTGATGCCGCCGTCGGCGATCACTGGAATGTTCTGCTTCTTCGCCGCTTCGACGCTATCCATGATGGCGGTGAGCTGCGGCACGCCGACACCGGCGACGATGCGCGTGGTGCAGATCGAGCCCGGACCGATGCCGACCTTGATCGCATCCGCGCCGGAATCGATCAGCGCCTGCGTGCCGTCGGTGGTGGCGACGTTGCCGGCCACCACCTGCACCGAATTCGACAACCGCTTGATGCGGTCCACCGCCGCGAGCACATGCCGCGAATGGCCGTGCGCGGTATCGACCACGACGAGATCGACGCCCGCCTCGATCAGCGCCTCGGTGCGGGCGAAGCCCTTGTCGCCCACCGTGGTGGCGGCGGCGACGCGCAACCGTCCCTGCTCGTCCTTGCAGGCGTTCGGATTGGCGACCGCCTTTTCGATATCCTTGACGGTGATCAGGCCGACGCAACGATACTGCTCGTCGACCACCAGCAGCTTCTCGATGCGATGCTGATGCAGGAGGCGCTTGGCTTCATCCTGCTTCACCGCCTCGCGCACCGTGACCAGCCTGTCCTTGGTCATCAGCTCCGACACCTTCTGGCGCGGATCGGTGGCGAAGCGCACGTCGCGGTTGGTGAGGATGCCGACGAGTTTGCCCGGATGCCCAGCCTCGACCACCGGAATGCCGGAGATGCGATGGTCCGCCATCAGTTGCAACGCTTCCGCGAGCGTCGCGTCGGGATGGATGGTGAGCGGGTTCACCACCATGCCGGATTCGAATTTCTTCACCTGCCGGACCTGCGCGGCCTGATCGGCGGGATCGAGATTTCGGTGCAGCACGCCGATGCCGCCCGCCTGCGCCATGGCGATCGCCATCTGCGCTTCGGTGACCGTATCCATCGCCGAGGCGAGGATCGGGATATTGACCGAGATCGATCGGGTGATCCGCGAGCGGATATCGACATCCGACGGCATCACGTCGGACAGTGCCGGCTTGAGCAGCACGTCGTCGAACGTGAAAGCTTCGCGGGGGGCCTCGGGGGACAGTCGCGCCATCGCCAACTCCGTTTGCCCGAAGGCCGTCTGTCGAAAAGTCCGGGTGGACTTTGGTCCATAAGGACTTGGGTCCATAGAACTTGGGGATGAAATAGACCCTTGCGAGGGCCTTCGCCCTCGCCCGACAAACGGACCCGAAATCGGGCCTGCTTTTGGATTGGCGGTGGTCGATATCATGCGGCCACGCCGATTCCTAGCCAGCTAAACTGCCGATCCGCCCCTCGTCCACGGAATTGCGGGGACTCGGTACCCCTGTTAGGCAGCCGGCGAAAACCCCGCTTCCGCGGGGTTTGTTCGGGGGGCGATGCCCGAACCCTCGGGTCGGCGGTGCGTTGCCGTCCGCCCGGAGCCCGATTGACCGATGGCCCTGCCGCAGAACCGCCTGATCCCGCTGATCGTCGCCGTGGCCCTGTTCATGGAGAACATGGACTCGACGGTGATCGCGACCTCGCTCCCGGCCATCGCCGCCGATATCGGCACCAATCCGCTGGCCCTGAAGCTGGCAGTCACGTCCTACCTCTTGTCGCTGGCGGTCTTTATTCCGGCCAGCGGCTGGACCGCCGACCGGTTCGGCACCCGCACCGTGTTTCGCGCCGCCATCGCCGTGTTCATCGTCGGGTCGATCGGCTGCGCCCTGTCCAGTTCGCTGACCGATTTCGTGATCGCCCGCATCGTCCAGGGGATCGGCGGCGCGATGATGACCCCGGTCGGCCGGCTCGTTTTGGTCCGCAGCATCGACAAGCGCGATCTGGTGGGCGCCATGGCCTGGGTCTCGACCCCCGCCCTGATCGGCCCGGTGCTCGGCCCGCCGGTCGGCGGCTTCATCACCACCTACGCAACCTGGCACTGGATCTTCCTGATCAATGTGCCGATCGGCCTGATCGGCATCGTCATGGTGACCCGCTACATTGAGGACATTCGTGCCGAGGAGCAGGTCGCGTTCGACTGGACCGGGATGGTCCTCGCCGGGCTCGGCATCGCCGGCGTCGCGTTCGGCTTCTCGATCATCGGCATGAACTTCCTGCCGTGGCCGATCGCGGTCGCGCTGGTCGCCGGCGGCGCGCTGTTCGTCGCCGCCTATCTGCGGCACCGCAAGCGCGTTCCCAATCCTGTGCTCGATCTGTCGCTGCTCAAGGTGCCGACGTTCCGCACCAGCATCACCGGCGGATTCCTGTTCCGCGTCGGCATGGGCGCTTTGGCTTTCCTGCTGCCATTGATGCTGCAGGTCGGGTTTGGCATGACGCCGTTCAAATCCGGCCTAATCACGTTCGGCACCGCGCTCGGCGCGATGACCATGAAGCTCGGTGTTGCGCGCATTCTTCGGCGCTGGGGTTTCCGCGCTGTGCTGACGTTCAACGCCATCATCAGCGCCGCCTTTCTTGCAGTATGCGCGCTGTTCACCATCGACACCCCCGTCATCGTGATCTTCGTCACTTTGGTGGTCGGCGGCTTTTTCCGCTCGCTGGAATTCACCAGCATCAACACGCTGGCCTTTGCCGACATCGAACCGCAACGGGCCAGCCGCGCGACGTCGATGATGAGCGTCGCCCAGCAACTGTCGATCTCCACCGGCGTGGCTCTGGGCGCCATGATCGTGGAAACCTCAGCTCATCTGAAAGACCGCGCACTCGCCGGGGTCGACGATTTCGCGCTCGCCTTCGTGCTCACGGCCGCCGTTTCGGTCAGCGCCGCCGCGATCTTCGCCCGGCTGAAACCCGATGCCGGCGCGGAAATGGCCAACCGCGTCAGCGACCAACGCGCCGCGCGTTAACCATAGTCGACGGAACCTGCGAACAAAGGCGTTTCGCGGCCGTTCTTAGCCCGGTTTTGACCTTTTCCGTTAACCGCCACACTGGTCAAGAAACCAGATAAGTGCTTGGATCAATTACGAAAAATAGCTCAGTTAAAGTTAAAGTTTTAACCAAGATGAGACCGCGCCACACCTTTCTGCAGCAGCGCTTCGCCGCGATCGCGGCGCTGGCTGTCGTGACACTGCTGGCCGAGACGGCCGCGGCGCAGCAGCCCTATCGGCAGCAATATCAAGTGCGGACCTATCAGCAGCGTCCGGCCACCGGTCATGCGCAGCAGATGCGGGTGAGGCCCGCGCAAGCGCCGGCGAAGCCGCGGATCAACCCGGCCGTGGCCGCCGCCGCGCGCAACTGCGCCGACCAGGCGGTCGCCAATGTCCAGCAGCGCATTGATGCCTGCACCACGCTGATCCAATCCGGATTGAAGGATGAAAAGTCGCGCGCCGTCGCCTTCGGGCTGCGCGGCCTTGCCTATCTCGACCGCAGCGACCTCGCCCACGCGATTCCGGATTTCGACAATTCGATCTCGCTGGCGCAGGACGATGCGTCGGTGTTCCAGAACCGCGGCAACGCCTGGTACGCGCGCGGCAATTTCGGGCGCGCCGCCGACGACTACGAGGAAGCGATCAAGCTCGATCCGGAGCAGCCGACGATCTACATCAACCGCGGCACGCTGCGGCGCGATCTCGGCGACTTCCCGCAGGCGCTGGCGGATTTCGAAAAAGCCGAAGTGCTCGGCGGCAAGCGCCCCTCGCTCTATCTCAACCGCGCCCAGCTTTATGTTCACCAGCGCGACTATCCGCGCGCGCTGGCCGACTACGACGAAGCGCTCAAGCTCGAGCCGGACAATGTCGCGACGCTGCTGCGCCGGGGCGCGGCGCGCCAGTCGGCCGGGCAGACGGAGAAGGCGCTTGCCGACTACGCGCGAGCGAGCGAACTTGATCCCAGCAATGTCGAGATCATGCAGAGTTACGCGACGGCGCTGCGCAAGGCGCGCCAGTTTGACCGTGCCTTCACCGTGCTGGAGCGCGCGCTCAAGACCGAGCAGAAGGTCGGCACCAGCTACGGCATTCGCGCGCGCGTCTATGCAGACATGAACGACCGCAAGCAGGCGCTGGCCGATATTCAGCGCGCGCTGAAGTTTGAGTGGAAGGCCGACTTCATCCGCCTGCGCGGCGCGCTACGCCTGCAGGACGGCAATACCAGCGGCGCGCTCAATGACGCCGCCTCGCTGCTCAAGATCGACAGCGACAGCACCGATGCGCTGGCGATCCGCGGCGCGGCCTATGCAAAAAACAAGGACTACACCAAGGCCGAAGCCGATCTCGATCAGGCTATCGCCGGCGACCCGGACAACGTGATTGCCGTCACCGCCCGCGCGCGGATGCGTGTGGCGCGCGGCGACAAGGACCGCGCCTTGCCCGATCTCGACAAAGCAATTGCGCTCGGTGCCAACGACATCGACCTGTGGCAGTCGCGCGGCGAGATTCATGCGGGCCGCAAGGATTACGCCAAGGCGGTCGAGGACTATTCGCAGGTGCTGCGCCGCAATGCCAATGCGACGCCGCTCTATTACCAGCGCGCGCAGCTCTATCGTGCGCAAGGCGACAATGCGCACGCGCTCGCCGACTACGACACCTTCCTCAGCCGCGATCCGAAGCAGCGCGGTGCGATCGTCGAGCGCGCCGAATTGCGCATCGGCGCGGGCGATACCACCGGCGCCATCGCCGACTACGGCTCCGCGCTTGCGCTGTCCGTCTCGCCGGCGCTCTATCGCAAGCGCGGCGCGCTCTATGCGCAGACCCAGGTGTGGGACAAGGCGATCGCCGACTACGACAGCATCATCAAGCTCGAGCCGAAGGCCGCCGATGTGGTCGTCCTGCGCGCCCGCGCGCGCGAGCAACTGCAGCAGAAATTCGAGGCGCTGGCCGACTACAAGCTCGCTCTGGCGCGCGATCCCGGCAACGGCGACGTCCGACATGCGGTCACGCGGCTGACCGAGGAACTGCGGCCGAAAAAACCAGCAAGGGCTGAGAAGGGCAAAGCCGGCAAAGACAAAGCCCGCACGGCTCACGAGACGCCCGAAGCGGCAAAACAGGACGCCGCCAAAGATACGGCTGCAAAAAACCCGGCACCACCGGCAGAACGGACGACCGAGGCAAGCACCGAGGATCAGCCGCCATCCGCGCCGACCGTGAGCACGGCAGCCACGCCGCTGCCGCCGCAACGCGCCGAGGCAACCGGCTCAACCGCGCGGCCGGCGACGCGCGCTCCGATTGGAACGGCAGCGGCCCGCGCGCCGCGCGCGGTCGAGAGTATCCGCAACGAACCGCCGCGGACCGTCCGGACGCGGCCCGAGATAACCCGAGGTCACGCCGCGCCGACACGGCTCCAGGCACCGCCCCGCGCCGTCACACGGACCCCGGACCGGCCAATAGTGCGCGCCACGACAGCGAACGACCGGCGGTTGTTCGAAATCGAACGTCAGCGCCGGCGTCATGACGGCCCGCGGTTCAGCGACGCCTTCAGCGACCAGCCGATCCGGCGTTAGCCCCGGAACCCCGTCGCCAGCAGATAAAGTTCGGCGGAGTCGGCACGGCTCGCCGACGGCTTTACATGCCGAACGGTAGCGAAATCGCGTTTCAGCGTCGCCAGCAGCGTCCCCTCGGTGCCGCCCTGGATCACCTTGGCGAGAAACGCGCCGCCCGGCGTCAGCACCTCGCGCGCGAACTCCGCCGCCATCTCGACCAGCGCGACGATCTTCAAATGGTCGGTCCGCCGATGCCCGGTGGTGTTCGCCGCCATGTCCGAGAGGACGATGTCAGCCGGACCATTCATGAGCGCGCGCAGCTTCTCCGGCGCGTCAGCGTCGGTGAAATCGAGCTGCATGAAGTCGACGCCGGGAATCGGATCGATTTCCAGGAGATCGATGGCGACGATCTTGCCGCGCGGCCCGATCCGCTTCGCCGCGACCTGGCTCCAGCCACCGGGCGCGGCGCCGAGATCGACCACGCGAGCGCCGTGCTTGAGAATTTTGTACTTGTCGTCGATCTCGATCAGCTTGAACGCGGCGCGCGAGCGCCAGCCTTCGCGCTTGGCGCGCGCCACATAGGGATCGTTGAGCTGCCGCTCCAGCCACAGCTTCGACGACAGCGAGCGCTTGTTGCCGGTCTTGACGCGAACCTTGAGATCGCGGGCACCACGGCCGCTCTTGGTCGCGTCCTTGGGTCCGCTTCCGGTTTTGCCTTTGCCGGTGTCCTCGGTCACGACGCCGACGCCCGATCCCAGACGCCATCCTCGCGCATCAGGCTCACCAGCATGCCCTCGCGCAGGCCGCGATCGGCGACGCGCAGCCGCGGCACCGGGAAGGCCCGGCAGATGGCTTCGAGGATCGCGCAGCCCGCCAGCACCAGATCGGCGCGCTCGCGGCCGATGCAGGGGCTTGCCACCCGTTCCTCATAGGACATTTCCAGAAGCCTCCGCACCACCTCGCGCATCTCGTCGGCGCTCATCCAGCACCCGTCGACCCGCCGGCGCTCGTAACGGTCGAGCGCCAGATGCACGCCGGCGATGGTCGTCACCGTCCCCGACGTGCCGAGCAGATGCACGCCGTCGAGACAGCCGCGATGCGCGTCGGCGAACGGACGAACGGCGGCGCCGACCTCTTCCACCATCGCCTCGTAATTGGCGACAGTAACGTCCTGCCCGCCGTAACGCTCCGCCAGCGTGACCACACCGTAAGGCATCGACACCCAGCCATCGATCTGCGGCGGCGGCGGCCCGCGCCGCGTCGGCAGCGGCGTACCGAGCCGCACCAGTTCCGACGATCCGCCGCCGATGTCGAACAGCACCACGCCCGAGGCGCGCGGATCGATCAGCGGCGTGCAGCCGACAGCGGCAAGCGTCGCTTCGGTCTCGCGGTTGATGATGTCGAGTTCGAGTCCCACCTCGTCGACAATCCGCTGCCGGAACAGTTCCCCATTTTCCGCCGTGCGGCAGGCTTCCGTCGCGATCAGACGCGCACGCGTCACGCCGCGCATTTTCATCTTGTCGCGACAGACGCTGAGGGCATCGACGGCGCGGGTGATGGCCGCCTCGCTGATCCGCCCGGTGTTGGAGACGCCCTCGCCGAGCCGGATGATGCGCGAGAACGCATCGACCACGCGAAAGGCATCGCTGGTCGGCCGCGCGACCAGCAGACGGCAATTATTGGTGCCGAGATCCAGCGCCGCATAGACGGCGCCATTGCGCGCGGCAGCCGCATGGCCACCCCTCTGGCCCTGCGATCCGTTTCCCCAGCCCGACACAGCCCCCCGATGCAGCCGCTCGCGCGATGGCATCGAGCCGAGGCCAGGCGTGTCCTGGACCCCACTCATTGTGGCCTTTCCGCCCGCCCCGCCGCGCAACCCCGCGCGCCGACCGGGCAAGCATGTTTCTACTGTCGACAAAAGTTTAGCAGCCGAGGCGAATGACGCAACCGAGGCATTCTCCAGAACGCCTTGCCCCATCCGAACAGGTCTCTATATGCAGACAATTCCCCTGCATCGTGGACAGCCGCACATGGACACCCGCCCGGACGAGACCGCTTTGGCTCTGACCCAATTCGGGATCGGCCAGCCTGTCCCCCGCAGCGAAGACCCCACGCTCGTGCGCGGCCTCGGCCGCTATACCGACGATCTGCAGCTTCCACGTCAGGTCTATGCCGCAATCGTGCGCAGTCCCCACGCGCACGGCATCATCCGCAGCATCGACACCGAAGCCGCCCGCGCCATGCCGGGCGTGCTCGCGATCTATACCGCCGAGGATCTGAAGGACTACGGCCCGCTGAAATGTGGCCTGCCGCTCAAGGGGCGGGATGGCTCCCCGATTCGGCAGGTGCCGCGTCCGGCGCTCGCCGCCGACCGGGTGCGCTGGGTCGGCGATCCGGTCGCGTGCGTCATCGCCGAAACGGCGTGGCAGGCGAAGGACGCCGCGGAAACGGTCAGCCTGGACATCGAGCCGCTGCCGGCCGTCACCGCGGCGAGCGAGGCCGATCACGCCAGCGCCGCGCAGCTTTATGACGACGTTCCGGGCAATCTGATCCTCGACTATCACTATGGCGATGCCGCCAAAACGGCGGAGGCGTTCGCCAAGGCCGCGCATGTGGAAACGCTGTCGATCCGCAACACGCGGCTGATCGTCTCGGCAATGGAGCCGCGCGCGGCGATCGCCGAATATGATGGCGGCACCTGGACGCTCCATTGCGAGAGTCAAGGCGTGTTCGGCATGCGCGGGCAGATCATGTCGGTGCTCGGCGTCGGCGCCGACAAGGTTCGCGTGCTGACCGGCCAGGTTGGCGGATCGTTCGGCATGAAGGCGTCGATCTATCCAGAATATATCTGCCTGCTGCACGCAGCGCGCGCCCTTGGCCGTCCGGTGAAGTGGACCGACGAACGCTCCGGCAGTTTCGTCTCCGACAGCCACGGCCGCGATCATGAAATGAAAGGCGAGCTGGCGCTCGACGCCGACGGGAATTTCCTGGCGCTGCGAATGACCGGCTACGGCAATATGGGCGGCTATCTCGCCAATGTCGGGCCGATGCCGGCGACCATCAACACCGTGAAGAACGTGGCCAGCGTCTATCGCACGCCACTGATCGAGGTGTCGTCCCGGCTTCTCTACACCAACACCACGCCGGTCTCGGCCTATCGCGGCGCCGGACGCCCCGAGGGCAACTATTACATGGAGCGGCTGATCGACAATGCGGCACGCGCCATGGGCATCGACCGGATCGAACTGCGCCGCCGCAACATGATCCGTCCGCGCGACCTGCCCTATCACAATGCGTCCGACATGAATTATGACAGCGGCGACTTCCCGGCCGTCCTCAAGCACGCGGTCGACTTCGCCGACCTCAAGGGCTTCGCCAAGCGCAAGCGCGAAAGCCGCAAAGCGGGGCTGCTGCGCGGACTCGGCGTCGGCTGCTATCTCGAAGTGACCGCCCCCGCCAACAAGGAGATGGGCGGCATCCGCTTCGAGACTGACGGCACGGTGACGATCATTACCGGCACGCTCGATTATGGTCAGGGCCATGCCACGCCGTTCGCGCAGGTGCTCACCGAACGCCTCGGCGTGCCATTCGAGCGCATCCGGTTGTTGCAGGGCGACAGCAACGAAATGCTGGCCGGCGGCGGCACCGGCGGCTCGCGTTCCATCACCGCGAGCGGCCAGGCGATTGTCGAAGCCGCCGATCTGGTGATCGAGAAAGGCCGCGCCATCGCCGCGCATGTGCTGGAAGCCTCGACCGAGGACGTGGAATTTCGCAACGGCCGCTTCGTCGTCGCCGGCACCGACCACGGCATCGGCATCGTCGAACTGGCCACACGGCTCCGCAGCGGGTTGACGCTGCCCGAGGGCGTGCCGTCCGAACTCGATGTCAGCCACGTCAGCAACGGTCCGCCCTCGGCGTTCCCCAACGGCTGCCACGTCGCCGAGGTCGAAATCGACCCGCAGACCGGTCGCGTCGCCGTCGTGCGCTACTCCGCCGTCAACGACTTCGGCACCGTGGTCAATCCGCTGCTGGTCGAGGGCCAGACCCATGGCGGCGTCATGCAGGGCATCGGTCAGGCGTTGATGGAGAATGTCAGCTACGACAGCGAGGGCCAGTTGCTCACCGGCTCCTACATGGACTACGCGCTGCCGCGCGCCAAACATGCGCCGGCCTATGCGGTCGTCAGCCACCCTGTTCCGGCCAAGACCAACCCGCTCGGCACCAAGGGTTGCGGCGAAGCCGGCTGCGCCGGCGGCCTCACCTCGGTGATGAATGCCGTGGTCGATGCGCTCGCCGATCAGGGCATCACCCACATCGACATGCCCGCAAGCCCGGCGCGGGTCTGGGCCGCCTTGCAGCAATCGGCCGCGTAGCCGCTGCTTTTCCGGCAGGCAAGCTATGGCTCGCCCGCATGGCTTGATACGCAAATGCGGCTGGATCGGCGCAGGCGAATAGAGTCATAGTGCCGTCGCCCGGGATTCCATGACTCAAGCGACAGACATTGCGGCTCCGCCGCCCTCGACCGAGGTGAACCTGATCAGCGCGGTGAGCGCCGCGCATCTCCTGTCGCATTTCTACATGCTGGTGCTGCCGCCGCTGTTCCTATTCGTCCGCGACGACTACGGCGTCAGCTTCACCGAACTCGGCATCGCGCTCGCGGTATTTAATATCGTCTCTGCGCTGCTGCAGACACCCGCCGGGTTCCTGGTCGACCGCATGAGTGCGCGCAACGTGCTGGTTGTCGGCCTGCTGCTCCAGGTGGCAGCCTTTGCCATCGTTGCGCTGTTTAATTCATTCTGGCTGCTGGTGGCGATGTTCGCCTTGGCCGGGCTCGGCAACACCGTCTATCACCCGGCCGACTATGCGCTGCTCTCGCGCCATGTACGCAGCGAACGGATCGGACATGCTTACTCCATCCATTCGTTCGCCGGCTATGCCGGAACGGCCGCGGCTCCTGTATGTGTGCTGCTGATGCAAGGCGTCTGGGGCTGGCGTGGCGCTTTCCTCGCTTCCGCGATCGCCGGCCTTGCCACCGCCGGCTGGTTGATGACGCTGCGAGACACCTCGGCGGCACCGTCAACGACACATCAGAACGATGGCGAGACCGCCGGCTGGTCGCTGCTTCTGTCGGCGCCAATCCTGCGCAATCTGGCGTTCTATGTGCTGCTCGCGATTTTCACCGGCGGCATGGCCAACTATATGGTCGTCGCGCTCAATGCCTTGCACGGGACACCCGTCAATATCGCCAACACGATGCTGACGGCCTATCTCACCGCGTCCGCGATCGGCGTACTCGCGGGCGGATTTGTCGCTGCCCGCACCACGCGGCATGCCGGCGTCGCCGTTATCGGGCTGTCGGTGGCCGCCGTCCTGACGATCATCATCGCTTTCATCGATCTTTCGCTCGTGCCTCTGTTCCTGCTGATGGCTGTCGGCGGATTTTTCTCCGGCGCGATCGTTCCATCACGCGACATGATCGTGCGGGAATCGACGCCACCCGGCTCGTTCGGCAAGGTGTTCGGTTTCGTCAGCACCGGCTTCAACATCGGCGGAACCGTTGCGCCGATGATCTACGGCCTGCTGATGGATCACGGTTCGCCGCGCATGGTGTTCATTCTGATCGCAGCCGCATTGCTGTTCTGCATCGGAACCGTCGCTACGGGAACCCGCAAAACCGCGACGATTTGAGCAGCTTTTCCGGCTTTCTGCTTTGTCCCTGTCATGTTCTGGCCCCTTTTGGCCGGAACGATGCAAGCTGAAATTCGTTATCTCACAGAGACTTAGAGTCTCTAGCGAGTCGCGTTTTCGGAGCGCGAAGCAATATCCACTTCGCGTGAAAACGCTTTGGGAGACATCATGACATTTCGAGCGAACGCGGTGCCGGGCTGATGTGTGGCATCTGCGGAGAGATTACATTCACCGGCCGCCCCGATCTGGCTGCCATCCAATCCATGACTGACGCAATGCACCGCCGGGGGCCGGACTCCCGAGGGGTCATCGCGCGCGGCGGCGTATCACTTGGACACGCCCGGCTGAGTATCATCGACGTGTCTTCGCTGTCCGAACAGCCGATGGTTGATAGTGACCTGGGCCTGTCGATCGCCTTCAACGGCTGCATCTACAACTATCAGGATCTGCGCGCGACGCTGATCGGCAAGGGCTACCGCTTCTTCTCGGGTGGAGATACCGAGGTCATCCTCAAAGCCTACCATGCGTGGGGCGCGCGTTGCGTCGAACGGTTCCACGGCATGTTCGCCTTCGCCATTCTCGAGCGCGACAGCGGACGCGTCGTGCTGGCGCGCGACCGACTCGGCGTCAAGCCGCTCTATCTCGCCGAAACATCGACCGGCTTGCGGTTTGCGTCGACGCTTCCGGCGCTGCTTGCCGCCGGCGACGTCGATACATCGATCGATCCGATCGGCCTGCATCATTACATGAGCCTGCATGCCGTGGTCCCGCCCCCGCGCACGATTCTCAAGGGCGTGCAGAAACTGCCGCCGGCGACAATCATGACCATCGCACCAGACGGCCAACGTACGACCGAAACCTATTGGTCGCTGACCATGGGCGAGCGGTCGAGCGACCGCCGCATGTCGGAGGAAGATTGGATCGACGCCACCCATGAGGCGCTGTCGCGCGCGGTGGAGCGCCGCCGTGTCGCCGACGTTCCGGTCGGCGTGTTGCTGTCGGGCGGTCTCGACAGTTCGCTGGTGGTCGGCCTGCTCGCGGAAGCCGGCCACGCCGATCTCAAGACTTTCGCCATCGGCTTCGAAAGCGTCGGGGACATCTGCGGTGACGAATTCCAGTATTCCGATCTGGTGGCGCGGCGCTTCGGCACCGAGCATCACCAGATCCGGATCGGCGCGGACCGGATGCTGACGGCCCTCCCCGACGCCATCGCCGCCATGGCCGAGCCGATGATGAGCCACGACGCGGTCGGCTTCTATCTGCTGTCGCAGGAGGTCGCCAAGCACGTGAAGGTGGTGCAGAGCGGCCAGGGCGCCGACGAGATTTTTGGCGGCTATCACTGGTATCCACCGCTGATGCACTCCAACGATGTGTCGTCGGACTACCGCGCGATCTATTTTGACCGCGACCACGCGGAGATGGCGGAAGCGCTCACCGACGACGTGTTGGGCGACGACTACAGCCGCGATTACGTGGATGAGCATTTCGCGCAATCGGCCTCGTCGCGCCCGATCGACAAGGTGCTCGACATCGACACCAAGGTGATGCTGGTGGACGACCCGGTAAAACGGGTCGACAACATGACCATGGCGTGGAGCCTTGAAGCGCGCGTACCGTTCCTCGACCATGAACTGGTCGAACTGGCCGGCCGCGTGCCGGCCGACCTCAAGGTCCGCGACGGCGGCAAATATGTGCTCAAGGAAGCCGCTCGCCGTGTCGTTCCGTCAGAGGTGATCGACCGGCCGAAGGGCTACTTCCCGGTGCCAGCGCTCAAATATCTGCGCGGACCGTATCGCGATTTCGTGCACGACATTCTCGATACACCGGCTGCGCGCGAGCGCGGCATCTTCCGCCGCGACTATGTCGACAAGCTCCTGGCAGATCCCGAGGGCAACCTGACGCCGAAGGGTCATTCCAAGCTGTGGCAGGTGGCTGTGCTCGAGGGCTGGCTACAAGCCCATCACATTCACTGACGGGAATTGGCGGCGGATCATTCCGCCGCCAGCGCCTGCGCTTCGATGAACGGCACCACTTCGGTCGGACAGTCGGCGCGCGCGATGACCACGTGGTTCGGCGGCACCTCGATCCAATCCGCGGCGTTGTCGTCCAGAGGCTCCGAGACGATCAGCACGCTGGTGGTGGTCGCGCGATAATAAAGCGTGTTGGCATCGTCGTTGACGGCGTAGCGGAAGGCATAGAGATCGCGGCCGTTGGCCAGCGCCGCTGTGAACCGGAATTTGTCGGCAGCGCCGTTGCGCGACACCAGATGCCCGATCGCCGCCATAGCGCGCGCGGTCGCGCCGACCGGATCCTCGCTCACTCCCTGCCCGAGCATGGCAAGGAAGATCGCTTCGGAATCGGTGGTGCCGGTGCGCGACGGATACAGCATATCGGGAATGAGCTGCTCGACATGACGGCGCAGCCCGCTCCAGTTGCCGATGAACCCGTTGTGCATGAACATCCATGGTCCGCATGCAAACGGGTGGCAGTTCTGCCGCGTCACCGGCGTTCCAGTCGCGGCGCGGACATGGGCGAAGAACAGATGCGAGCGGATATGCCGGCAAAGATAACGCAGATTCTCGTCAGACCATGCCGGACGCAATTCGCGGTAAAGTCCCGGCTCAGGGTGGTCACCGTACCAGCCGAGGCCGAATCCGTCTCCGTTGGTGCTCGCCGTCGATTGCAGGGCGTGCAGGCTCTGCGAGATCAGCGAGTGCTCCGGCTCGGTGACGTAGTGTTCGAGTGCGATCGTATCGCCACGATAAGCGATCCAGCGGCACATCGGCGCAATCCTTGTTCCAGCCGGGACGGCAATGTCCCGGAATTGGCCCGAAGTCGGCGACAATCATGGTTGTTTTCAGGCAATAGCCCGTTAACAGCCCGGAGGTCGCATGACAGAAGCCGGGCGGGAAAACCCGCCCGGATCGTCCGTCACCTGGAATAACGCCTTGAAAGGGAACTGGTTTCAGCGGGTTTGTTAACGCCAGCCGCGCGCATTACGGCCCCAGGAACGCCAGCCGTCGTCCTCCTCGTAGACGACCCGCGGCTGCTGCCAGCGCGGTTGCGGCCGACGCGCCGAGAAGCTGATGTCGTCCTGCCAGCCGCTCTCGTAGGAGCCGGTGGCATAGGAGCGGCCGCTTGAACGGCCGTAGCGCTCCACTGGCGCGCGGCGGCGCGCCATCAGGCTGTCGCCGCCGGACACGACGATGGTCGTGTTGCTGGCCCCGGCGCTGCGCACCAGCGAAAACAAGGTCGCTGCGTTCTGCGGATGCAGACGGATGCAGCCATGCGACGCCGGGCCGCCGAGCTTGGAAATCTCGTAACTGCCGTGGATCGCATAGCCGCGGTGAAAGAAGATCGAATACGGCATCGGCGAGTCGTAGTACTTGCGCGAGAACCACATCCGTTCGAGCCGCTGTGGCGCGAAGGTGCCGACCGGCGTGCTGAAATTGGCGCGGCCGGTCGAGACCGCCCAGTTGTACTGCGGCACACCATTGACCACGACGGTCATGCGCTGCTGCGATTTGTCGACCTGAATGACAACGCGCGCCTGCGCATCCCACGCCGTGCCCACCATCGCGAGCAACAGCGCCAGTCCCGCGAGTGCATGTCGCATGGTCCCAGCCCCTCAAATTCAATTCGAATGCAATGTTTGCATGCAAGCTTAACGATCGCAATGCGGCACAAAATTTGATTCAAGTTTTAGCAATCGACATGGAATTGCTATAACCCTGTCTCGTGCACCACAGTGCTTTCCGCTACCCACCGCCCTGCAATTTCCGGAGAGATCATGAGCACCGAAATCAACGCCGAAGCCTTTTTGCGGCGTCTTGCCGAGCGCGGCGTTGATTATCTGTTCGCCAATGCCGGCACCGATTTCGCATCCATCGTCGAGGCGATCGCCCGCAACAATGGCCGGGTGCGCTATCCGCGCGCGATCACGGTGCCGCACGAGAACGTCGCCATGGCGATGGCCCATGGTTACTACCGCACCTGCGGCAAGCCCGCCGCGGTGATGGTGCATGTCAATGTCGGCACCGCCAACGCGATGTGCGGACTGATGAACGCACAGCGCGACAATATCCCGGTGTTCCTCGCCGCCGGCCGCACGCCGATCACCGAGACCGGCAGCGTCGCCTCGCGCAACCGTTCGATCCACTGGGGTCAGGAGATGTTCGATCAGGGCGGCATGCTGCGCGAGCTGGTGAAATGGGACTACGAACTGCGCAGCGGGCAGCCGGTCGACACTGTCGTCGACCGCGCGCTCGATATCGCCATGACCGAACCGCGCGGGCCGGTCTATCTGACCCTGCCCCGAGAAACGCTGGGCGAGACGGCTGTGTCGCAGAACCGGCCGCAGCGCCCCCTGGGCGTGCCGCCGGTGGTCGCATCCGACAATGTGATCGCCGAGGCGGCACACATGATCGCGCAAGCGGAATTTCCGCTCATCATCACCTCGGCGTCCGGCCGTTATCCCGGCGCGGTCGAGGCGCTCGCGCGGCTGGCCAGCCGGTTCGCGCTCCCGGTGGTGCAGAACGAGACGCGCGATCTCAATCTGCCGACCGACCATCCGATGCATCTCGGCTTCGACTCGTCCAAGTGGTTGCCCAAGGCCGATGTCATCCTCGCCGTCGAGTCGGTGGTGCCATGGATGCCGAAAAACGTGCGGCCGAAACCCGGCGCCAAGGTGATCCGGCTGTCGAGCGATCCCCTCGCCGCGCGCTACCCGTTCCGCGACACCGACGCCGACCTTCTTATTGGCGGCGATCCGGTGGCGGCACTGGTGGCGCTGAAGGACGCGTTGACCGAAGAGTGCAAATCGCAGACGGCGATCATCGAGCGCCGGCGGCAGGATGTCGAAAAGGCACATGCGGCGCTCGCCGAGCAGCGCGCGGCGCTGATCGAGAAAGCGCGTACCGGATCACCGATCCATCCGGCCTGGGTCGATCACTGCGTCAACGAGCGCAAAGCCAAAGATGCCATCGTCATCAGCGAACTCGGCCTCGCGGCCGCCAATCTCGATCTGACCGCGCCGGGCAGCTACATGGGCAATCTGATGTCAGGCGGGCTCGGCTTCGGCCTCGGCGCGGCGCTGGGCGCCAAGCTCGCGGCGCCGGAGCGCGAGGTCATCACCTCGGTCGGCGACGGCTCTTACATGTTCGGCAACCCGCTGCCGTTCCATTTCGTGGCGCAGGCCGAAAATCTGCCAGTGCTGACCCTCATCAACAACAACCAGTCGTGGCACGCGGTGCGCCGCGCGACGCTCGACATCTATCCGGATGGCCATGCAGCGAAGGCGAATGCGATGCCGTTGACCGAGTTGAAGCCCTCGCCCGCATTCGAGAAGGCGATCGAGGCGTGCGGTGGCTATGGCGAGGCGGTGAGCGACCCGGAAAAACTGCCGGCGGCGCTGGACCGCGCGTTCGACAAGGTGCGCAGCGGCACGCCGGCGCTGCTCAATGTGATTTCAAGGACGAGATAAGGGAGATGGGGGCGGCTCAAGCGCCGCCACCTCGCCTTACACTAGAAACAAGATCGGCGTTTCAACGATCGCCTTGAACTGCTGCAGCAGCTTGGCGCCGACCGCGCCATCCAGCACGCGATGATCGCATGACAGCGTCACCGTCATCAATGTGGTGAACCGCACGCTGCCGTCCTCGGCCTCGACCGGCGCGCGACGTAAGGCGCCGACCGCGAGGATCGTCGCGTGCGGTGGATTGATCACCGCTGCGAACTCCCGCACACCGTACATGCCGAGATTGGAGATCGCGCTCGACCCGCCCTGGTAATCGCCCGGCGCAAGCTTGCGGTCTCGCGCCCGCGCGGCGAAGTCGCGCATCTCGGCCGAGATCGCGCTCACCGTCTTGGCTTGCACATCACGAATGACGGGCGTGATCACGCCTTCGTCGAGCGCGACGGCAACGCCGATATCGGCGCGGCTGAAGCGGAGGATTCGGTCCTGCGCCCACACCGCGTTCGCCTGCGGGACGCGCGTGAGCACCACCGCCCATGCCTTGATGATGAAGTCATTGAGCGACAGCTTGGCGTCATCGCCTTGGTTGCCTTTTTGCGCCGCGTTGACCTCCTGCCGCACGGCCGTGAGCCGCGAGATGTCGAGATCGGTGGTCAGGTAGAAGTGCGGCACCTGCTGCTTCGATTCGACCAGACGACGGGCAATGGTCGCGCGAATGCCCTCGACCCGCACCTCCTCATGCGGCACGTCGGCATAAAGCGCCTTGACCTGCGCCGCGCTCGGACCGGCGGACAGCGCAGACGCGCCGGTGGACGGCGCGGCCTGCTCCACGTCGCGCGCGACGATGCGACCGTGCGGACCGGAGCCGCTGACGCGCGACAAATCGATGCCGCGCTCGCCGGCGAGCCGCCGTGCCAGCGGCGTGATCGACACGCCGCCGATCTGCGCCGGGCCGAAATTACGCTCGGGCGTCATCACCGCATTGAACGGGTCACGCTGCGCGAACGGAACGGTAGCGCGCTGTGACGATGCACGCGGCGGATTATAAGACCGGACCGCCGACGCTGGAGAGGATTTGGCCGGAGCTGCAGCGGGCGGCGGAGCCACTGGCTGCGCCGCTTTCGGCGGAGCCGCAGCGGGTACTGGTGCCGCGACATCGCCCTCGCTGCCGATCACCGCGACCACCGCGCCGACCTTCGCCACCTCGCCGACCTGCACGTTGATCGCCGACAGTTTACCGGCGACCGTGGACGGCACTTCCATCGAGGTCTTATCGGTTTCGATCTCGAACAGGTTATCGCCCGGCTTCACGTCGTCGCCGGCGACCTTGAACCATTTGGTGATCTTGCCCTCAGCGACCGTCTCGCCGAGTTGCGGCATCAGAACGTCCACGCCAGCCCCCGCTCTACCACGTCATCGAGACATATTGCGTCTCGAGAAATTCCTTCATGCCCTCCGCCGCGCCTTCGCGGCCGAGGCCCGACTGTTTGGTGCCGCCAAACGGCGCCGCCGGATCCGAGACGAGACCGCGATTGAGACCGATCATGCCGAAGTCGAGCTTCTCCGACACGCGCAGGCCGCGGCTCATATCCTTGGTATAGAGGTACGCGACGAGACCGTATTCGGTGTCGTTCGCGCGCTTCACCACTTCGTCCTCGGTCTTGAAGGTCTGGATCGAGGCGACCGGCCCGAAAATTTCCTCGTTCAGCATCTTGGCGCTGTCGGGCACGTTGCTGAGCACCGTCGCCGGATAGAAGTAGCCGACACCATCCGGCTTCTTGCCGCCGGTGAGCACCTTGGCGCCCTTGGACACCGCGTCCTCGACCAGCTCGATCACCTTGTCGCGACCTTCCGCGTTGACCAGCGGACCGACCGCCACGCCGTCATCGAGGCCGTTGCCCATCTTCAGGCCGGCCATCTTTGCGGTGAGCTTCTTGGCGAATTCATCGTGCACCTTCTCGTGCACATAGAAACGGTTCGCCGCGGTGCAGGCTTCGCCCATATTGCGCATCTTGGCGATCATCGCCCCTTCGATCGCGGCATCGATGTCCGCGTCGTCGAGCACGATGAACGGCGCGTTGCCGCCCAATTCCATCGCCGGCTTGACGATGTTGTCGGCGGCTTCATGCAAGAGCTTGCGGCCGACCTCGGTCGAGCCTGTGAACGACACGACGCGCACACGCATGTCGTGCAGCATGGCGGAGACCACCTTGCCGGACGAGCGCGACGGAATGACGTTGACGACACCCGGCGGGACGCCCGCTTCCTGCAGGATCGGCATCAGCGCGAGCATGGTCAGTGGCGTGTCGGAGGCCGGCTTGAGCACCACCGGACAGCCGGCGGCGAGCGCCGGGCCGATCTTGCGGGTCGCCATCGCCGCCGGGAAATTCCACGGCGTCACCAGCACGGCGATGCCGGCCGGCTTGTGCTGCACGAAGATGCGCGCGCCGGAGGCCGGCGCCGTCGAGACCTGGCCGAGATTGCGCACGGCTTCCTCGGCGTACCAGCGGAAGAATTCGGCCGCATAGGCCACTTCGCCACGCGAGTCCGACAGCGCCTTGCCGTTCTCCAGCGTGATCAGCTTGGCGAGCCGTTCGGCGTCTCGCATCGTCAGTTCGTAAGCCTTGCGCAGGATCTCCGCCCGCTCGCGCGGCTTCTTCGCCGCCCACGGCCCGAACGCCGCCTGCGCCGCGTCGAGCGCCGCCCTGGCGTCGTCCACCGTCGCGCTCGCCACCGAAGCAATCGCCTTCTCGGTCGCCGGATCGATCACATCGAACCGCTGGCCGTCGGAGGACTTCTTCCATTGACCGCCAATCCACAGATCGGTCGGCACATTTGCGAGCAGGTTGTCGTACATCGCAGCTCTCCACTTGCTCCGTTCATTCCCGCGCAAGCGGGAATCCACACTTAAGAGTGGGTCCCCGCTTTCGCGGGGACGAACGGCGTTTAGCTATTCAGCGACCGCCGCACCGTCTCGACGATGCGGTCCGCGGTCGGCAGCACCATGTCTTCCAGATGGTCCGCCGCCGGTAGCGGGATATGCGGCGTGGTGATGCGCACGGGCGGGCCGTCGAGGTCATAGAACGCCTCGTCGGCGACGATCGAGACGATCTCCGCGCCCCAGCCGCACAACCGCGGATTCTCCTCGACCGTGAACAAGCGATGCGTCCGGCCGACCGAACCGAGAATGGTCTGGGTGTCGAGCGGCACCAGCGAGCGCACATCGACCACTTCTGCGTCGATGCCGTGCTCCGCCTTCAGCCGCTCCGCGGCTTCGAGCGCGCGTGGCACCATCAGCGCGAGCGCGAGGATGGTGCAGTCGGTGCCGGGCCGCAGGATTTTCGCCGTGCCGAGCGTATCGACGATCTCGCCGTCCGGCACTTCGCCTTTGATCGGATAGAGCGACTTGTGCTCGAAAAAGATCACCGGATCGGGATCACGCACGGCGGCGGCGAGAAGACCGATCACGTCACGCGGACTGGACGGCGCCACGACCTTGAGGCCGGGGATCATCATGCACCAGTTCTCGACCGACTGTGAGTGCTGCGCGCCGAAGCGCGAGCCGGCGCCGTTGCCGGTACGCACCACCAGCGGGCACTTGGTCTGCCCGTTGGACATGTAGCGGCTCTTCGGAAACTCGTTGGCGATGTAGTCGAAGCACACCGCGATGAAGTCCGAAAACATGATCTCGGCGATCGGCTTGAGGCCGGTCATCGCCGCGCCCATGGCGGCGCCGAGGATCGCCTGTTCCGAGATCGGCGTGTCGCGCACGCGCAACGGCCCGAATTGCTCGTAGAGGCCGACGGTCGCCTTGAAGCAGCCGCCTGCCTTGGCGACATCCTCGCCGAGGAACACCACATCCTTGTCGCGCGCCATTTCCTGGGCGATGCCGCGCGCCACGGCATCGCGATAGCTGATTTCCGCCATCTCAGTTCCTCCAGGCCCAACCGCCGTCCGCATAGACATCCGTGAACAGGATGTCGGTCGGCGGCATCGGCGCGGCCTTGCAAGCCTCCGTCGCAGCATCGACCTCGCGGCGCACGTCAGCGTCGATCTCGGCCATCACCTGTTCACTGACACCGAACTGTTTCAGCCGCTCACGATAGATCTTTATCGGATCGCGCTCCTTCCAGCGCTCCAACTCGCCCTCGGGGCGATACTTCGCCGGGTCGGCGCGGGAATGGCCGCTGTGGCGGTAGGTCAGGCATTCGATCAGCGACGGCCCCTCGCCGGCGCGCGCCTTGGCGAACGCCTTCTGCGCCTCGCGGTAGACGACGTCGGCGTCGTTGCCGTCGATCACGATCTTCGGCAGGCCATAGGCCGCCGCGCGGTCACCCGCCGGGCTCGGCACCGCCGTCACGTCACCGATCGGCGTGTATTCCATGTAGAGATTGTTCTCGCAGACGAACACCACCGGCAGCTTCCAGACCGCCGCGAAGTTCAGCGCCTCGTGGAATGCGCCGATATTGGTGGTGCCGTCGCCGAAGAAGCAGACCGACACGTCCTTGTCGCCACGGTACTGCGCGCGCCAGGCGGCGCCGCAGGCGATCGGAAGATGCGCGCCGATGATGGCGTAGGAACCCATCACCCCGTGATCTTCCGACGTCAGGTGCATCGAGCCGCCCTTGCCGCGCATCAGGCCGTTGTCCTTCTGCATCAGCTCGCCAAGCACCTTCTCCACCGACACGCCGCGCGCCAGCGTATGAGCATGACCACGATAAGTGCAGAACGACAGATCGCCCTTCTGCATTGCCTCGGCAAAGCCGGCGGCGACCGCCTCCTGCCCGAGCGACAGATGGCTGGTGCCTTTCACCAGATTCTGCAGAAACAGGTCGAAGGCGCGCTGCTCCGCCTCGCGCAGGCGGATTTGCGAGCGATAGAGGGCGAGGCGCTTGGCCTCGCCGATGTCGTCATTCGCCGGGGTACCGGCCGTCGTTGGTTTCGCAGCCATGGCTTTCATCGTGTCACTCCGCGGTCCGCGTTACAGCCCGGTGCCGACGTTCTTGTTCTCGCTCTCGAGCTTCATACCCGACAGTTCCGCCATGGTCTCGGCCATCTTGGCGAAGTCCTGCGCCAGAATGTCCTTGCTGTTCGGCTGCGACAGCGCCTTGCCGATGTGCTGCTGCAGCACTTCGCGCGTCGCCGCCGTCACTGGCATCGGCACGTCCCATTCGCGGCCGAGTTCGAGGCCGAGATCGAGATCCTTGCGCAGCAGTTCAGGTGTGAACGTCGTCGTCCAGTCGAGGTTGACCAGCGCCGGCGTCTTGTAGGCGGTGAACATCGAGCCCATCACGCCGTTGTTCATGAACGACAGGAAGGCGTGGCGCGGCACGCCCATCTTGTTGGCAAGCAGCGTGATCTCGATCAGGTTCTCGATCACGACGCCGAGCATGACGTTGTGCGCGATCTTGCAAATGCGAGCGAGATCGCCCTCGCCGACATAGGAGACGCCCTTCGGCGCGAATACCTCGACGATCGGCATCACCTGCTTCGCCGCCGCTTCCGGTCCCGACACCACAGCCGACAGCTTGCCGGCCTTGATCACCTGGCCGTTGCCGGACACCGGCGACGCCACCAGCTCGATGCCGCGTTCCTTGAGCCGCTTGGAAATTCTGACCGAATCCTCGACCGAGATGGTCGAGCAGTCGACGAAGATCTTCGGCAGCGAACCCTTGGCGTTGGTGACGATGCCGTTCTTGCCGAAATAAACCTCTTCGAGATCGGGACCAGCCGAGACGATGGTGAACAGCACATCGACGCCGGCGAGATCGACCGGATTGTCGACGATCTTGCCGCCGAGCTTAGCAAGCGGCTCCGCCTTCGACTTGGTCCGATTCCAGATCGACACGTCGTGCTCGGCTTTGAGCAGACGCTCCGCCATCTGGAAGCCCATGCGGCCAACGCCGATCCAGCCAAGCTTGAGTTTCTTGTCAGTCATTTCTGGTTGATCCTTGTAGGTCGCGCGCCAGCGTACCGACGCCATAAAGCAAAGGGTGAAACTTAGTAGCGGTTGGCGATCGGCAATTCTTCCGCCGGGAACAGCGAGATCACGCGGCAGCCCTTGTCGGTGACCACCACTTCTTCCTCGATGCGCGCTGCCGAATAGCCGTCGGTTGCCGGGCAATAGGTTTCGATCGCAAACACCATGCCCTCCTTGATCTCGGTCGGATGATCGAGCGAGACCACGCGGGAGATGATCGGCCGCTCGTGTAACGCGAGGCCGAGGCCGTGCGCGAACTGCAGACCGAACGCCGACATCTCATCCGGGAAGCCAAACTCCTCGGCCTTCGGAAACGCTTCGCAGATATGCGCGGTCGATGCGCCGGGCTTGATCCGCACCATGGCGTTGTCGAGCCATTCGCGCGCCTTCTTGTAGGCGTCATGTTGCGCCGGGGTTGCCCGGCCGACATTGAACGTGCGGTAGTAGCAGGTGCGATAACCCATGAACGACTGCAGGATATCGAAGAACGCCTGGTCGCCGGGACGGATCATGCGGTCGGTGAAGTTGTGCGGATGCGGATTGCAGCGCTCGCCGGAAATCGCGTTGATCGCTTCGACATCATCCGAACCGTGGGTGTAGAGGAACTTGTTGACCTCGGCGACGATGTCGTTCTCGCGCACGCCAGGGCGCAGTTCGCGATTGATGAGATCGTAGGCGCCATCGACCATCGCCGCGGCGCGATTGAGCAGCGAGATTTCGTCGATGTTCTTGATCTCGCGCGCTTCCAGCATGGTCTGCTGGCCGTCGACGATGTTGAGACCGAGCTTCTGCAGTTGGAACATCATCGGCGGCTCGATGATATCGACGCCGATCGGCATTTTCTCGACGCCGGCCTCCTTCAACAGACCGTAGATTTCCTTGGCGTGGCGCTCCATCAGACCGAAGTCCGGGTGCACCGTGCCGCGCAGACCGACGAGACCGGCGCGCATATTGTTCGGCTCGAGCCAAGGGCAATAGAGCTTGTGGTGCACCGCCGCCGAACCGAAATCCCACAGGATCGGCTCGCCGCCGCGCGGCAACAGCGCCCAGCGCGAAAGCTTGTCGCGCTCCCACTCGCCGATCTTGGTCGAGGTGATGTAGCGGATATTGTTGACGTCGAAGGTGATCAGCGCACCGAGTTCGGAATTTTCCAGCGCCTGACGCACGCGGCCGATGCGATATTTGTGCAGCCGCTGGTAGTTGACCCGCTCCTCGAAGTCGACACCCATGGTGCCGAGCGCGGGCAGATGGCGTCCCCAATTAAACCGCGGGTTGATGTCGTTCGGGTCAACCTTGCGAAGACCGCGTGTGATGTCGTCCATGGGACACTCCCTGCATAACCTTGCAACAACGATACCGCCTCACCCAACTGCGCGGGCGGCAACCGCAACTCGAAACGCTGACATAAGCCGTTTATCCTGCGAATAGGCGGCGCAGACAACCGGCGGGTCGAGGCGAACCGGTAACCCTGCCCTGCGACAGGATGACCGGGATACTTCGCCGATCAAGCGGCCGAGGAATTCGGCGTCGGTTTCGCCTTGGCCCAGTAGTCGGCCTCAGCCTTCGACTTCTGCAACTCATCCATCGTCTTGAAGCCCGGCGCCATCGAGGCGTCGGTGCCGGCCAGAATCTGATGATGCTCGATGTTCAGCGTGCGCAGCCAGCGCTGCTGGCCCATGGTGATCGCGACGAAATAGCCGATCTCGACGATCTCGGGCTCGGAGAAATGCTTATGCAGCCGCGCCCACAGCTTGTCGTCGGCCGGAAGATCCCAGGTGATGCATTCCGCATAAGCGAGCGCCGCCTTCTGCTTGTCGTCATAGCGCGACGACGTTTCAAAGTTCACCAGATCGAGGTAATCCTCCTCGACCAGACCGGCCTTCGCCGACTTCATCGAACGCTGGTTGCCGCAGAACTCGCACAGCACCGAGCGCGACACGTAGATGCGGCACAGTTCCTTGATGTTATGATCGGCCACCCCCTCGCGAAACACGCTCTGCCAGGTGTTGGCAAACGACCAGAAGGTTGCCGGCACATGCGCGCGGATCGCCTGGCTCTCGGGCCGCGGCGTTCCCTCCCGGCGGCAGCGGTCAAGTTCGGCCAGCATGGCGGCATCGGTGATGGTGGCGGGATCGACGTAGCTGATGCGGGGGGCCATGGTGTCTCTCCTCCTCGATGTTAGTTATTTTTGCAAACGTTTGTATTTTCAGATAGCCTTTCTGAATTGAGCATGTCAAGGCGACTCTCACGCTATATAGACATTTTTCTGCAAACGTTTGTTTAGTTTGGCCTTCTCATCGGTCTTCTCTACAAACGCCACCAGAACCGTCCGAAATCCATGACCATCGCCAGCAAACCGCCCGTTACGATGAAGGACGTCGCCACCGCGGCGGGCGTCCACTATTCGACCGTTTCCAGGGCGCTCAATCCCGCGACCCGCGATCTGGTCAAACCCCAGATCGCCGCCCGGATTCTGCAGACCGCGCGCGAACTCGGCTATCGCACCAATTCGCTGGCCTCCAGTCTGCGCACCAAGCGGTCCCGCGTGGTCGGCGTGGTGGTGCCCGACATCGCCAGCCTGCTGTTCCCACCGATCCTTGAAGGGATCGAGCACGCCTTGCTCAAGGAAGGCTACATGACGATCGTCGGCAACTCCGCCAACGATCCGGAGCGGCACCGCCGGGTCCTGACCGGGATGATGGAACGGCAGGTCGATGGCCTTATTTTGGCATCAACGACGCTGAACGACCCGATCCCCGACGAATGGTTCGAGAACCGCGCGCCGATCGTGCTGATGAACCGTACCGACGAATCCGGCCGGGCCCCCGCGGTCGTCAATGACGACATGCGCGGCATTGGTCTCGCCGTGCGCCACCTGGTCGACCTCGGCCACAAGCGCATCATTCATGTCGCCGGCCCCAACTTCCTGTCCACCGGCGCGGTGCGTCAGCGTGCGTTCAAGCTCGCATGCAGCGAATTGTCGGTCCCGCTCAACCGGCATTCGATCGTCGAAGCCACATCGTTCACCCGCGAGGCCGGCAAGATCGCCTGCATCGAAGCGCTTGCGAAAAATCCCCAGACCACCGCCATTGTCGCGGCCAATGATCTGATCGCGCTTGGCTGCTACGACGCACTGGCGGAGAAGAAATTGTCCTGCCCGGAGGACATTTCGATCACCGGCTACAATGACTCGCCGTTCGTGGATCTGGTCCGCCCGCCGCTGACCTCGGTGCGAGTCGATCAGCGCGAAATGGGCCTTGAAGCCGCGCGCATCCTGCTCGCCCGCATGGGCGGGCATCACGCCGGCGCGGATATCCTGCTGCGTCCTGAATTCGTGCTCCGCCAGTCGACCACGCCGCCGCGCACCCCTTCCCACTGAGGCACCTGTTGACGCACCCGACCGCTACCGAATTGACAGCGGCCCCGGCAAATGCAAACGATTGCAAATAAACGCTGCGGAGAGCCGCGGTGCAAATAACCGCTTAACAAGCGACAGCATCAAAGGTGGGGAAACATGATCAAGACCCAGATCCGGCTTGCCGTCACGGCCGCAATATTGGCACTCAGCGTGCAGGCGGCCGCAGCCCAGGGCAATACCTTTCCGAACCAGACCGTGAAGATCGTCGTGCCGTTCGCGGCCGGCAGCCTCACCGACATGCTCGCGCGCATCCTGAGCGACAAGCTCGCGCCGGTATGGCACCAGTCCATCATCGTCGAAAACCAGCCAGGCATCGCCGGCACCGCGGCAACGGCGAAAGCCGCGCCCGACGGTTACACCTTCCTGCTCGTCTCGAACGGCCATACGGTCATCAAAACGATCACGCCGAACCTGTCGTTCGATCCGGTTGCCGATTTTGTTGGCGTGACCAAGCTGGCGTCGATGCCAATGATCATGATCGCGCCACCTAAGGCCGAGAACAATTCGGTCGCCGCGATCGTCAAGCGCGCGCAGGACAATCCCGGCAAACTGAGCTACGCCTCGGCCGGTCTCAACAGCACCGCCTATATCGCCGGCGAACTCTTCAAGAAGACGAAGAACCTCGACATCCTCCACGTTCCCTACAAAGGCACGCCGCCGGCACAGACCAGCATCATGCGCGGCGACACCGACTTCTTCTTCTCGCCCGCCTCGGTCAGCGACGAGCTCATCCTGTCTGGCAAGGTCACCGCGCTCGCCGTCACCGGCAAAACGCGCGTCGGGAGTCTGCCGAAAGTCCCGACATTCGCCGAAGCCGGCATGCCTGAATTCGAATACGACGCCTGGTTCGGCCTGCTGGCGCCGGCCGGGACGCCGAAAGCCATTCGCGACAAGGTCAGCCAGGACATCGCCAAGGTGCTCGCCGAGCCGGATGTGCGCGATCGCCTCGCCAAGCAGGGAACCGTGGTCGCCTCTTCGACACCTGACGCGTTCGACGCGCTCGTGAAGTCCGATACGGCGCTCTATACGAAGGTGCTCGGCGGCCCGGCGAAATAACCGCGCAGAGATCGCATTCCGGAAGCGCGGCAACTTTCCGCGCTTTTGTTCCAGACAGACCAAAGGGCGCAGCGCAAGCTGCGCCCTTTTTTATTTGCATCAAACCTGCCGGTCACCGCGCGATGCCGGAACCATTGGCCGAATCCTGGCTTTTCTAGGAAGGCAACGATGTTTGGAGATAAATCATATGCCGGTCGTTTCATCTGTCGATGCCCCTTCGGCAACGAGCTGGGGCGCGATCCTCGCAGGCGCGGTCGTAAGTGTGGCGATCACCCTGTTTCTGTTTGCATTCGGCGTGGGGGCCGGCCTCTCGGCCGTCTCGCCGTGGGCTGGTGAAGGCATATCCGCGACCACCACGGCGTGGTCGGCGGGGCTGTTTCTGATTGCGGCGGCGATGATCGCATCAACCGTCGGGGGCTATCTCACCGGCCGCCTGCGCGCGGGCTGGATCGACGTCCACGAGGACGAACGCTATTTCCGCGACACCGCGCATGGCGTTGTCACCTGGGCCGTCGCCACCGTGTTCAGCGTCGCGGTGCTGGGCGCAGCGACCACCCATATCGCATCGGGCCTCGCAACGGGCGCCGCGGCCGGTAGCGCCGGAGCGGCAACGACGATGGCGGGTAGCGGTAACGCCACGGTCGATCGCCTGCTGCGATCGAATCCGGCCAGCAATGCCGCCGCCGCGAACGATCCCAATCTGTCGGCCAGCGTGTCCCGGATCGTCGCATCGGCGGTCGCGAACAAGGGACAGCTCGCCGCCGATGATCGCGCTTATCTCGCCAGCATCGTCGCGGCCCGCACCGGTCAGTCACAGGCCGACGCGGAGCGCACCGTCGATCAGACAGTCCAGTCGGCGAAACAGACTGCGGATACCGCCCGCCGTAACGCCGCCAAGATGGCGTTCTGGCTCGCCGCCTCGTTGCTGGCCGGCGCCCTCTCTGCCGCACTCGGCGCCACCGTGGGCGGTTCGCTGCGCTCGTCGACCTGGTGGATCACCACCACCCGCACCGTCCCGTGACACAGGAGATCAAATCATGCCAATTCTGCTTTGGCTTCTTGGCGTTCCGCTCTCGCTCATCATCGTTCTGATGCTGCTGGGCGGCCTCTGAAGACACCGAAACCCGTGAGTGCAAAAGCCCCGCCGACAGGCGGGGCTTTTCTGTTGAACGGAGCCAGCTTCTCCTGCGCTCGAGACAAAAAAGAGGACGGCGTCGCCGTCCTCTTTCCTGCACCGCGCTACGAGCGCGACTTGCGTTTGGTCTTCCGTTTCGTCTTGCGCTTCGTCTTGCGTTTGCTCGTCCTGGCCTTCTTCGGGACTTTTTTGCCCTTCTTGCGGGCTTCCGACAGCCCGATCGCGATGGCTTGCTTGCGGCTCTTGACCTTGCCGCCTTTACCGCCCTTGCCGCTGCGCAAGGTACCCTTCTTGTAGGCGCGTACCTCGCGCTCGACATCCTTCGACGCGCTGCGGGAATATTTCCGTGCCATGATCCACCCTATCGCTGGCAGACCGCGCACCACACGAGACTGCCGTTAAATGCAGCGTCAACGCAGCGACGATACGGAATGTTCCGCCAATCACCATTGCTGTCCCGAAGGCACTCATGAATCAGCAGCGGTGCGTGACGGCAAGAACCGCACACGCGCCGCTACCAGATCAGACCGGCTGCGTCAGAACTTCGTTGCCGCGTCCTGGATGCCAGCGATGACCTTTTTCAGATCGGCGCGGCGTTCAGCCGACAGCGGCGCGATCGGACGGCGGGCGGGACCGGCCGACTGGCCGACCAGCGCCATCGCTTCCTTGATCACCACCGGGAACGAACCCCAGGCCCAGGCTTCACGCAACGGCGCCAGCACATCGGAGATCGCTGTCGCCGTCTTGTAATCGCCCTTGGTGAAGGCGTCGTACATCTTGATGACGAGCTTCGGGAACACGTTGGCCGCCGGCGAGATGGTGCCGTCGGCGCCGTGCATGAACAGCGACAGCGCGATGGTGTCGCGGCCCGAGAACAGGATGCCCTTGCGACCGGTGATCAGCTTGTACTCCACAGACTGGGTGACGTCGCCGCTGGAATCCTTGATACCGACGACGTTGTCCGCCTGTTCCATGCAACGCTTAAGCGTCGGCGGCAGCACGTTGACTCCGGTGCGCGGCGGATTGTTGTAGATCATCACCGGCAGCTTGGTCTGCTTAGCCACGGCGACGACATGCTCGACCAATTCGTTCTGGTTCGGCTGCACGAAGAACGGCGTGATGATCATCGACAGATCGACGCCCATCGCCTCGGCCGCCTTGGTCACGCGGATCGTCTCACGCGTGGTGATACGACCCGTGCCGGCCAGCAGCGGAACGCGGCCCTTGATGCACTTCACCGCGAGTTCGAGCAGCCGCAGGTGCTCCTTTTCCTCGAGCGCGAAGAACTCTCCCTGGCTGCCGGCGACGGAAATGCCGTGCACGCCGCTCTCGATATACCAGTCGATCAGCGCCGCGAACCGCGCCTCGTCGAACGATTCATCCGTCGCCGAGAACGGCGTCGCCATTGCGGGAACAACGCCACGAAACTTGTTGCTCATTGTCTCTTGCATCCTGCGCTTGTGCGAAAAACGAACGCCGGCCGCTCGCAATCGAGCAACCGGCGTTGAGAATTACTTCTTGGTGCCCATCCAGCCGTTATGGGAAATGTCGAAGATGATGCCGTTCGGATCGCGATACTTTTTCTCGTAGTAGAGCGAGTCCTTCTCGGTCGGCAGTTCCTTGAAGAAGGTGCCGCCGTTGTCCATCACCTTCTGGCCCTGCTCGTCGAGATCGTCGACCCAGAAACCGACATGGTTGATGCAGTAGTGGTCCTTCTTCATGCCGGCCCATTCGTCGGCCTTGTAGTTGAGCAGCGCGAGCGAGATCGTGCCATCCGAGAGATAGATGCCGGAGGCGAGCGGCGAATCCGTCTCGCCGACAATCTCCATATCGAACACCTTCGAGTAGAATTCCGCGGCCTTCTTCGGATCCGGAACGGACATCGCGACGTGACGGAGCTTTGCCATGGGATTTTTCCTTTAGCTGGCTTTGTATCCTATTTCTGAAATTTGCATACAATTTTGAGGGCGTCGACGCAACCCCTGACCGCGGGCAGAACCATAAAAATTGTGCGGAAAACGGCCCCGGTTCCCGGCTGGCCGGACGTCGCAGAGCCGCGAAAACAGCCCTGCTAACGGTTTGATTTGCGGGTGGTGGCAACCACAGGCCGGCTGGAGAGCTGAATGACATTGGCGGCGGTCTGCGCCGTGTGCTGCCGCATCGCCGTGGCCGCCGCATCCGGGTCGCTGGCGAGGATCGCCGTCAAAACACGCTCATGCTCTTCCATCGAGCTTTCCAGCCGCGCACGCTGGAAGAAAATCCGCGAGCGGAACGGGCCGAGCTGCCGGCGCACGTCGAGCACCACCGTCTTCAGCGTCTCGTTGCGGGCGCCGCTATAGATGGTGAAGTGGAAATCCTCGTTGAGCGCGGCATAGTCCTCGGACGCGAGCTTCGAGGCCGCAACCCGCGCCCGCTCGTGGATGCGCTCCAGCGCGACTTTTTCCATGGCACTCGCGCGCAGCGCGCAAAACCGCGCGCAAAGAGCCTCAAGTTCGGCGAGGGCATCGTACATGTCCTGCAGCCGCGCCGGATCGATCCGGGTGACCGAGAAACCGCGGCGCGGTGCGTATTCGACCAGATGGGTCGCTGCCAGGTGGCGCAGCGCATCCCGGACCGGGCTGCGCGAGACCTTGAACCGCTGCGCCAGCGATTGTTCGTCAAGACGGTCGCCGGCGGCCAGCTTGCCGTCGATGATCTCCGTCGCCAACGCCTGCGCTACCGTTTCAGACAGGGTCGCATTCGCCATCGTCAGTCCCGAACCGTTTGGTCGAACGTCTCGTTAGGCGATCTGCGCCTCGGCAGCAATCGGACGGCCCGAATCTCTGCGTCCAGCGATCATACAACATGGGACGGGGGCCCGGCCGAACCCCGCCCACGGCATCCCCCGTCCGGTCAGTCCACACCCATGATCCGGTTGAGCTGGATGATATAACGGCTGAACTCCGGCAGCGCCTTGGTTGTGCGCGGGTCGCGCGGCCGTGGCAGGTCGATGCGGATATCCTCGATGATCCGCCCCGGCCGGTCCGACATCACCAGCACCCGGTCGGCCAGGAACACCGCCTCGGCGATGCTGTGGGTCACCAGCAACACCGTCTTGCGGATTTCCTGCCAGATCCGCAATAACTCCACATTGAGCTGATCGCGGGTCAAGGCATCGAGCGCACCGAACGGCTCGTCCAGCAGCAGCAGTTGCGGCCGCAGGATCAACGCCTGGCCGAGCGCTGCGCGCTGACGCATGCCGCCGGAGAGTTGGTGCGGATAGCTCTTGCGGAAATTCTCCAGCCGCAGCACCGACAACACCGATTCAACCCGGCTGTCGATCTCGGCGCGGTCCAGCTTCTGGATTTCGGCCGCGAGGCGGATATTCGCCTCGACCGTCAGCCACGGCAGCATGTTGTGCGTCTGGAACACGACGCTGACGCCAGGCGACGGTTCAGTCTGCTGACGGCCGAGCACCTCGATCGCTCCGCCGGGATCGGCCTGGACCAGACCGGCGACGATGCGCAGCAGCGTGCTCTTGCCGCAACCGCTTGGACCGAGCAGAGCGACCAGTTCGCCGCGCGCGATCTCGAAATTGACGTGCTCCAGCGCGCGCACGGCCGGCGGACTGCCGAATGTCTTGGCGACGTTGACGACACGGACGCCGGCTTCAGCGGCGGCCTCCTGCGCGGGAACGGGCGGAGCGATATCGGCGGACATATCCAGTCTCCTCACAGCGACCGCCACCAGACGCGATCCGCCAAAATCTCGACAACCCAATACAGCAGGCCGGCGAGCACGGAGACCGCGATCAGCGCCGCGAACAACATATCGGTCTTGGCCTGCGCCGTGGCGTCGAGAATGAGATAGCCGAGCCCCCGCTCCGAGCCGACGAACTCGCCGACGATGGCACCGATCACCGCAAGCGGCATCGCCGTCTTGCAGCCGTCCATAATCGACGGCAGCGCCGCCGGAAGCTGCAGGCGCCAGAATGTGGTCCAGGTACCGGCGCGGATCGAGCGAAAATGCTCGACAAGGTTCTGCGGCGTTCCCGACAGACCGCCGAGCGTCGAGATCACCACCGGGAAGAAGGCGAACAGGAAGGCGATGAACACTTTCGACGACGTGCCGTAGCCCATCCAGATGATCATCAGCGGCGCCAGCGCGATCTTTGGCAAACCCTGGAACAGAACCACCAGCGGATAGACCGTGCGGCGAGCCAGCGGCCACGCATAGATGATCAGTGACAGAATGATGCCGCCGATCACCGCGGCGATATAGCCGAGGATGATCTCGTTGGCGGTCACCAGCGACTGGATCAGCAGCGTGGTCCGGAACGTCCAGATGCTTTCGACGACAGTGGAGAGACGCGGCAGGAGGTACGGCTTGACGTTGAACGCGACGACACTGATTTCCCAGATCGCCGCCAGGGCGACGAACAGGATCACCCGCTCGATCGTCGCCCGCAACCATCCCGCCTTGATGATGTCAGCCTGCACGCGCCATCCCCACTCTCGTCTGTGCTTGTGTAGCCCGGCTTATTTGCCGAGCAGTTCGTTGGTGAAGGTGTCCTTCACGGCGACCTTGCCCTTGAGATCGAACGCCTTGTCGACGAACGAAACGGTGTTGGCCATCCGCGCTTCCTGGAACGACCCCATCTTGGTGTCCTTCTCGACGATCAGGCTGTTGATGTCCTTAATCTGCTCCAGCACGACCGTCCGGTCGAGGGTTGGAAATTGCTTGAGCATGACATCTGCCGCGGCGTCCGGATTGGACTTCGCAAGCTCGTAGCCCCGATAGGCCGCCTGCAGGAACTTGCGCAGGACGTCCGGCTTCGACTTGATCATTTCCTCACGCGCCGCAAAGCCGCTGCCGTAGGCGTTGAGCTTGTGGTCGCTGTATTCGATCGCCTTCACTTCGAGGCCCGCGGCCTTCGCCTGCTTGTGGATCACCGCCCGGTTGCTGGCAAGCCAGCATTCCGCGAGATCAATCTTGCCCTCGACGAACGAAGTATCCACTACCGCCGGGTCCATGCGCAGCATACGGATCGCATCGCGCGGCAGCCCATTGAGTTCGAGCCAGGCCGGAACCACGTTCTGCACCGGCGAAGCCGAGCCGCCGCCCATGGTCAGACCACGCAAGCCTTCGAGGCCCTTCACGTTATGACGTGACGGTGCATAGCAAATGCCCGCCGGCCAGCGCGCATTGATCACGCCGATCATCTTGATCTTGCCGCCGTTGGCGCGGTTCAGAACGAGGCTGATCGGATCGACGTAACCGACCTCGAACTGGCCCTGGTCGAGTTCGTTCGCGGTGCGGTTGCCGCCGTAACCACGGATGATGGTGACGTCGATACCGCCTTCCTTGAACCAACCCTTGTCGAGCGCCACCGCGACGCCGACGCTGCTGCCCTGCGGCAGCCACGCCATGTTGTAGGTGATCTTCTCCTGCGCTTGCGCGGCGCTTGCCGCAGCCGCCAGCACGAGACCGCCGATGATTGCCTTGAACATTCGCATGTGCTTCTCCCCGTTCTGAACCTGGACTTGGATGGCGGGCTTCAATGCCCGCTTCGATGTCGAAATTGTTGCGATCACACTTTCTCGGCGACCACCATGTTGGTGATCGATCCAATCCCGTCGATCGTCGCGGTGACGACATCGCCGGCCTTGAGATAGATGCCGCGGCCCATGCCGACGCCGGTCGGCGTTCCGGTGGCGATCACGTCGCCGGGCTCGAGCGAGACGATGGTCGACAGATACGAGATCTGTTCGCGCAGCGTCCAAATCATGTTCTTCGTGGTGTCCTTCTGCATCTCGTCCTTGTTGACGGTCAGCGTCATCATCACGCCCTGCGGATCGGGGATCGACCACGCCGGAACGATGCACGGGCCGAACGGCGCGAAGGTGTCGTGGCACTTGCCCTGGAACCAGTCGAAGGTGAACGGATAATCCTCACGCATGTTGAGATCGCGCGCGGAGATGTCGTTGACGATCGAATAGCCGGCGACGTGATCGAGCGCCTTGTCGAGCGGAATGCGGCGGCCGCCCTTGCCGATCACCGCGGCAAGTTCGATTTCCCAGTCGAGCTGGCTGGTTTCCGGCGGCATCAGAATATTGTCGCCCTGCCCGATCACCGTGTTGCGCAGCTTGAGGAACATATACGGCTTGCTCTGCGCCTTGGCGGCGAGCACCGTACCCATCTCGTTCGCATGCTCGATGTAGTTCGACGCCGCGCAGAAGATGCGCTCGGCGCGGAACGGCGCCAGCACGCGCGTATCCTTGGGCAGCGCCGCAAGCTTGCCGTCCTTCGCCAGCGTCGCCGCCTTAGCGAGCGCATCCTTCACGACGCTTGCCGCGCGATCCCACTGCGCAAGGATCGCCATCCAGCCGCCGGCGAGCCAGGCGTCTTCGAACGGCACGCCGGCCACTTTCGCCGCCGCGGCATCGTAGAGCGCACCGTTGATCACGAAGGCGAGCCGCGGCTGCGCTTTCGCATCACGATAGGTGGCAATGGCCGGATATTGCATCGAACCGATCTCCTGCATGCATCTGCACGGTTGTAAATTCTGTATCCCATCAATCCATTTTGTATACAAGATTGTCAATCATGTATTACGCGAATTGACGCATGATTTCCCGGTAGAACAGCGTTTTTCCGGGCCATTCCGCAGCGACCGATCGCCACGGACGCCGCAGCGCCCCGTTACAGAAAGTTGGGCGGAGGCGGCGGGCCCCACAGCGGATCGTCAACGAGCTTCCACACTTTCGGCCGCTGCGGCGCGTCGCGATGCCACGGGCGCGGATCGTAGTAACCGAGCGCCTCATCCTTCATCTGATCGAGCTCGGTGTAGAACTCCACCATCTGCCCGTCGTGTTCGCGATGGAACGTCGCGACGTTGTGGCCCGGACCGAGACGGATCGGACCCCAGACGATCGGAATCTTGTTCTTCGCCAACACGTCGCAGGATGTGACGATATGCGCCGCATCCTTCAATTCGAACGCGATGTGGTGCATGCGCGGCTTCTCCCCGCGCAGGAAGTTCACCGCGTGATGATCGGCATTGCAGCGCATGAACAGGAAGAAGTCTTCGATCCAGTCCGATACGCGGAAACCCAGGAAACGCTGATAGAATTTGCCGACTTTGTCGGGATCAGGCGTGAAAAACGCGACGTGACCGAGCTTGAGCGGGCCGACGCCGGCCGCCACCGGCTTCACCGACAGATTGCCGCGCTTCGCATAAAGCTCCACGCCGGTACCGTTCGGATCGGTCAGCAGCAGCGAGGACGTGACACCTGGTGCCGGGTCGCTGTGCCGTTCGCTCGGAACGCCTTCCGCCGCCAGATCCTTCTGCACAGCCGCAAGATCGCTGTCCGGCGCCACCTCGAAGGTCAGCCGCGCGCAACGCGCGGCATCCGCACGCTGCAGGGCGATGGTCAGGAGACCGGTGTTCGAGGCGAGATAGGCGGTCTGATCGCCGCGCCCGATCAAGCTCAGGCCGTTCACCGCGGCGTAGTAGTCGACCGCCTTATCAAGATCGGGGGTTTCGAACGTGGCATGGCCGATCCGTCTGACTTGTATCATGGCCTTCTCAGCGTCTTGGAGGGGTCGATCCGGCGGCGCCGGCTTTGTACACAAAAGCTATTTTTTGTATAATTGTCAATCGACCGACCTTGCAAGCCGGGGATATTTCCATGCCCGGTGTCATGCCGGGGTCTGGCCGGCTTTCGCATCGAGGCCGCGGCGACACCGGGTTCTCTCGCGGGAGCGCACGAAAACAGCAGTTGAAACCGACGATCCGACCGGGCAATCACCATTCCCATGACCGCTCCCACCCTCTCGCAGACCATCATCCATTCGATCGCCGAGGACATTGTCAGCGGCAAACTGTCGCCGGGCCACAAGCTCGACGAGCTTGGCCTCGCCAAGCGGTTCTCGGTGTCGCGTACGCCGATCCGCGAGGCGTTGCGCGAACTCGCGGCCACGCGGCTGATCGCCTATGTGCCACGCAACGGCTTCACCGTGGCGCCGCTCGACGCCGCACAACTCGACGATCTGTTCGAGGCGGCCGGCGAGATCGAAAGTCTGTGCGCCGGTCTTTGCGCCATGCGGGCGCGGATGATCGACCGCACCGAGATCGACCGTATTCACAAGCAGAGCATCAAGGCGACGCGGGACGATCCCAAGACTTATGCCGCACTGAACGAGCAGTTACACAACGCGATCTATATCGGCTGCCGCAACCGCACCATCGAGACCATGGCACTCGATATCCGGCGCCGGCTCGCACCGTTCCGCTCGCGGCAATTCTACTCGAAGGACCGCATCCGTTCCTCGATGCGGGAGCACGAGGAGATCGTCTCGGCGATCCTCGCTTTCGACCGGGACAAGGCGGCTGCCGCCATGCGCCGGCACATCTCCGGCGCCGCGCTCAACGTGATCCAGTACTTCACCCGCAAATCGGGCTGACGCGCAACGAAAAGCCCGCCATCGAAATGGCGGGCTTTCGCATTCGTACTATTGCGGGTCGAGTTCGCTTAGAACGAGCCGGGCGGCAGCTTGTAGATGTCCGGCGTCTTGGCGTCGGCGATATAGAACAGCAACAACGCGGTCGGCGTCAGGATGCGCTGGTCGCCCTGCCCTTGGGTAAACGTGCCCTGCAGGATGAGCATCACTGTGCGGTCCTTGGCATCGCTGCCGCGGAACATGAGCAAGCCACCGTTGATCGGCATGTTGGTGGCGATGGTATCGGGTTTGAAGCCCTCGCCGACGAAATGCGTGCGCAGCACGCTGGAGTTGGAGAACAACTGCTCCGGCGTCATCTTGTCATCGACGGCCTTCGACCAGGAGATCGACACCTGGATCAGTTTTTTGGTCTGATAGCCGATGACGTAGGAGACTTCTGCCGCTCCACCGCCCGGCAACAGTTCCGGCACCTTGACCACCAGCACCCGTGTCCGCTCGCCGGGATTGGGCTGCTCGCGGATCGCATCGCCCTTGATGTTGAAATCCTTGGCGATGGCGGCCTTTACCTCGGCCTCGCTCATGCCGAACCGGGCCGAGCGGAAGCCTTCCACATTGGCCTGCCCCGCCACCACGTTCGACGCGCCGGCCGGCGCCGCTGGTTGTTCCCTTTTCTGCTGGCTCTGGGCCGGCCCATGCGCCAGCAGCAGCGCCGCGGCGGCAACGGCAAGCCCTGTCAGGCCAAAGCCGGAAATACGATGTGATACCGTCCTCATGATCAACTCTCCCTTTTTGTACCGTGCGGCCAGCCGCTGGCCAGTCGCGTCTATTTGATGTTGAGCAAAGCCAATGGCCGGAAACTGATCCGGCCATAGAACTCGGCGCGGGATTGGCTGGCGATGACAGTCCGCCATGGTAAACCAACGCTCGCTTCGAATGTCAGCGCCGGGATCGGCGTCCATGACAGGCCGACACCCGAGGAATCGAGCTGCGTGCGCGCCGGCGCCGTCGAGAACGTCGCGCCGCTGTCGAGGAATGCGAATAGGTCCAGGCCCTTGAGCACATCCGACATGTCGCGGTGCAACTCGACATTGAAGTAATAACCGCTGTCACCGGCTGCGGTATTGGTCGGATAACCGCGCACCGTGGTCGGGCCGCCGATCGAGAACAACTGATCACCCGGCAGCAGCTTCTCCCAGGTGTACTGATAGCTGCCAAGACCGACGACCGAGAACTGCCCCGGCAGCCGCAGCGTTCCGTTTAGCGAGCCGGTCGCGGTGTTGAAGCTGCGCTCACCACCGAAAATCTTGTCGTGCCAGTTGATGCTGTTGTAAGCAGGCGAGAACGTCACCGCATAAGCATCGCCGAGCCAGTTGATCGACAGACCGCCGGTGGTCCGACCATAACGATCATTGGTCACGGCGACAGCGGAAAAATCGCTCTCCGAATTGCCGTAGGTATAGGCGCCAGTCGCCTGGATCAGCCAAGCCTGATCGACATAGAACGGCTGCGCGATGTTGATGCTGGCCTGATTGGAGCGACCGGTGACATCCAGGCGCTCAAAGGGGCCGTTGATGATCTTGATGCGTCCTTGCGTGTAGCTGACGCCGATGCGGCCGCCCCACGGATTGAACGGGATGTTGTAGGACGCATTGCCGTTGAGATTGCCCTCCGACTTCACGCCGTAGAAGGTCAAACGGTCGTCGATGCCGGCAAGTCCGTGCAGCTTGTAGTAGACGCCGCCCTGATTACGGCCGGTCGTCTGCACACCCTGATTGTCGAAGAACAGTTGCAGCGTGTTGCGCGGCGGCTCGGTGACCGCGAGTTGCAGATCGGTCAGACCGAAGTTGGTGCCGGGCTGCAGCAGCGCGCGGATTTGCACATCGCTGGTCCGGTTGAACCGGGTGACATCGCTCGTGAGTTGCGGCACGTCGAGCACTTCACCGACCGGCGGGTCGATCTGGCGGCGGATATAGGCTTCCGACGTTTGCTCGTTGCCCTGAATCGTCGACCTCTGCAGCCGGCCCTCGGTCAGCTTGATCTTCACCGTGCCGTTGCTAGCGGTCTGAGGCGGAAGCGTCGCGATCGCGGTGGCGATGCCGCGCTGTTCATAAAGCTGGTTGACCTCAGCGACGAGGCTCTGCAACCCGGCGATGTCGACCTGCTTGCCGACATATTTCGCCGCGATCGCGTTTAGTTCGTCCGGCGTGATGAATTTCGACGCGTCGAACTCGACCCGCCGCAGCAGAAATCGCGGCCCACCGCCGGGAATGACCACCGCTGGCGCGCGACCAGGCGCGACCACCGGGCGCCCGCTCTGACGCGGCGCCTGCTGTTGCTGCTCGATCCGCTGGCGCTGGCGTTCGATATCGCTGTCGATGATGCCCGGATTGACCTGGGGCGGCGGCACTTGCGCGCGCGCAGACGGCGTCGAGAGCAGCGCCATGGCGGCGGCAAAGGATAGGGTCAGTCGCTTCATCGATCTGTCAGTGCGGTGTTCTGTCGTCCAGATGCGGCGGAATGCGCTGACCACTTAATGAGACCCAAACGCGAGCCGGAGTTCGTTCTTGTCGTGCAACCGGGTTGAACGCGATTTCTTGCCGCGCTTGGCTCCTCTCGTTTCGAACAATCCTTGGATATTGACCGCCGGCCCGTCACCCAGCACTTCCACCGGCCCGAGAACATCGTGCCGGAAGCCGAGACCGGAGGCGCCGAGCAGATGGAAGGTGGCAAGTCCGCTCTGCTGCACCTTCTCTGGATCGAAGGCGCCCGCGTTCTGCATATCCTGCAACGAATTGCGCACAAAGCTGGTGCCGCCGAAGTCGCCACCACCATAGTTGGTGATGACCGACGCGATGGTCGTATCATACCAGACGACCTGGGTGTTGCTGTAGTTGGTGACCCCGACCTGCTGCATCGAGAACGCATCGCTCGGCTGATAAAGCTGCAGATTAACCGTGTTTACCGGCGCCGGCCCGCGATTATCGAGTAGGATCTGACCGGCCGGCGTGGTGAGCAGCATCTGCCCCGGCACATAGCCGCTGACGATATTGAGATTGGGCGAATCGACCGTCAGTACCGAGTCGATCACCCGGTACAGATCGATCACCACGACCGGCGGATCGATATTCAGGTTGGCCGAGGTGGCAACGCCGCCGTTGAAGCCCGACACCGTCACATGCAGCGGCACCGGTGGCACGGACGGAAGCTGCTTCGCGGTCACGGTGATGTTGTTCGCCGCGAGCGTCATCGAACGGAACACGTTGAGCTGCGTCACGCTGATGTCCTGCGGCGTCGCGAGCGAAACAGAGCTGCCTTGCAGCAGGCTCAGGGTGATGTCGGTCTTGCCGGCCAGGTTGACGACACCGTTCGCAACGATCTCGCCGCCCTGCACGCCGCCATTGATCGCCTGCAACAGCACGTCGCCTGGATCGTTCTGGGTGCCGGTCGTCGTCAACCGGGTGAAGGTGATGTCGTTGAAGGCGCGCAGGTTCTGGGTCCCGCCGCTGGCCACCGTACCGAACGCGATCGAGCCACCGGCGGTGTCGGCCGTCACGGTCTTGCCGGCGGTGATATTGTTCCAGCGGATGAGACCGCCGGCGCGCAAGGTCGCGTCGCCGGTCGTCGCCGTCAGCGTATCGCCGGTGTTATCGGTCGCCGCCGTCAGGATCGCCGAACCGTTCGCGGCGACGGTCGTACCGGCGATCTTCGTCGTGTCGGACGTGACCGAGATATCGCCTCCGTTCGCCGTTAAGGTCGTGAACGTCACGTCGGTCTTGCCGCGGATTGTCTGCGAGCCGCCGCTGGTGACAGTGCCGAGTGCTACCGTGCTGCCGGTGGACTGAACGTTCGTCGTCGTCCCGCTGGTCGTTGCTCCCAATGTCACCGAGCCAGCCGCCGTCGCATCCACCGAGGTGCCCGCACCCACCGTATTCCAGTCGATCAGGCCACCCGCCGCCAGCGTCACCGAGCCATTGGTCGCCGTTACGCTATCGCCAGTGATATCGGTTGCCGCCGTCAAACTCGCCGAACCGTTCGCCGCCACCGTCGTGCC
>MKWA01000003.1:0-427 GCA_001899285.1 Rhizobiales bacterium 64-17 | reverse complement strand
GACAGAGCCAAGCGCAACCGCGCCGGTGGTCGAGCGAACGTCGGTCGTCGTGCCGCTGGTCGTGGTGACCAAATTCACCGCACCGCCGGTCCCAGTCGCGCTCACCGAGGTACCCGCACCGACTGTATTCCAGTCGATCAGGCCACCGGCGGCAACAAGCGCCACCGCGCCGTTCGTTGCCGTCACGCTGGTGCCGGTATTGTCGGTCGCCGCCGTCAGGCTCGCCGAACCGTTCGCGGCGACGGTCGTACCGGCGATCTTCGTCGTGTCGGACGTGACGGAGATATCGCCCCCGGTTGCGGTCAGCGTGGTGAACGTCACATCGGTCTTGCCGCGGATCGTCTGCGTACCGCCGGAGGTCACGGTGCCGAGCGCCACCATGCTGCCAGTGGAGCGCAAATCCGTGGTCGTGCCGCTGGTCGTTGTA
>MKWA01000002.1:424688-426716 GCA_001899285.1 Rhizobiales bacterium 64-17 | reverse complement strand
AGGCGGTCTCGCTTTCCAGAAGCCTCATGGTGAGGAGCCCGGCAAAGCCGGGCGTCTCGAACCATGGGCGACTGCGGGACCGGGGCCGCCTCGTCCTTCGAGACGCGATGCTTCGCATCGCTCCTCAGGATGAGGCGGCGCAAGGGCGCGCGTTGTGTCCGGTCGCTCTCTCGCCTCAGGCTGTCATCATCACGGCTTCTGCATCCACCAGACGAGCGGCATCGCCGGCAACACCCAGCCGAGCCCCATCACCACATAATAGATCGCTGCGACCCAGCCGTTGATCGAGGTGAGGGCGGATTGCGCCAGCGCCATCGCCAGCAGCGCCCAGACGATCACCAGCGCGAACAGCGCGAAGGCGCCGATCAGTTTCCGGGTGCGGATATGCATGTCTGACCTCGCATCAGGCGCCAAATCCGCCGCATTGCCGGGCGGAATGCAGGGGTCTATAGGGTCGTGGCCGACGGGGGGCAAGTCGAGGGATAAGCCGGAGAGAAGTCGCGGGTGAGTCGCGGACAAAGCCGCTGTCGACGCACCTCTACATTGTCCAACAACGTCCTGCCGAAGATCGACCATGACCGTTTCCGCCGTATCTCTTCATGCCCGCCGCCGGGCGGTCCGCCTCTGGCTGCTGGTCGTCGCCGCGATGATGGTGCTGACCCTGGTGGTCGGCGGCGCGACGCGTCTCACCGAATCCGGGCTGTCGATCACCGAATGGAAACCGGTGCTTGGCGTCGTGCCGCCGCTTTCCGACGCGGACTGGCAGGCCGAGTTCCAGAAGTACCAGTCGATCCCGCAATACCGCGAAGTCAATCGCGGCATGAGCCTTGATGCGTTCAAGACCATCTACTGGTGGGAGTGGTCGCACCGGCTGCTGGCGCGCACCATCGGCGCGGTGTTCTTCTTTCCGTTTGTCTTTTTCCTGTGGCGCGGCTGGATCGAGCCACATCTGCGCAAGCGCCTGTGGCTGATCTTCGGCGGCGGCGCGGCGCTCGGCGCGGTCGGCTGGTGGATGGTGTCGTCGGGGCTGACCGAGCGCACCAGCGTCTCGCAATACCGGCTCGCGTTCCATCTGACGTTGGCGTGCACGATCTACGCGGCGATCGTGTGGACCGCGCAGCAGGTGCTACCGCGGCCGCCGGTTTTGGCGCCGTCGCGGACGCGCAATCTGGCGTTGCTGATCGCGCTGCTGGTGCTCGGGCAGATCTATCTCGGCGCGCTGGTGGCCGGGCTCGATGCCGGGCTCGTCTACAACACCTGGCCGCTGATCGACGGGCATGTCATTCCCGACGGCGCGCGGCTGTGGTTCGACACGCCGTGGTGGCGCAACCTGTTCGAGAACCATCTCACGGTGCAGTTCCAGCACCGGATGCTCGCTTATCTGATCTGGATTTTGGCGATGCTGCATGCGGCCGATGCGTTGCGCCTGCCGCGCGGCGACCGCGCCCGGACGCTGGCGCTCATCGTCGCGGCGCTGGTGACGGTGCAGGCCGGGATCGGCATCGCGACATTGCTGCTGGTGGTGCCGCTCGATCTCGCGATCACGCATCAGGCGATGGCGGTGGTGGTGCTCACCGTCGCGGTGATCCATGCCGAGCGGCTGCGGCATCGGGTCGAGCGGCGGCCGCTCGATGTTCCCGCCGGTGTTGTGGAGCACGCGACATGATCGATGTGATGGAGCAGGGCGACATCGCCGTGGTCGAGATGCACCACGGCAAGGCCAATGCGCTCGATGTTGCGTTCTGCGACGCGCTGACCTTGCGGTTCCAGCGGCTGCGGGAAACATCCTCGCGCGCGGTGGTGCTCACCGGGCAGGGTAAGATGTTCTCCGCCGGTGTCGATCTGCCGCAGATGGTCGAGGCGGGCGTGCCTTACATCCGCGAATTCCTGCCGGCGCTGCACCGGCTCTACGACACGATTTTCAATTTTCCGAAGCCGGTGGTCGCGGCGATCAACGGCCACGCTATCGCCGGCGGCTGCATTCTCGCCTGCTGCGCCGATCATCGGCTGATGGCGCAGGATGGCGGT
>MKWA01000002.1:424514-424616 GCA_001899285.1 Rhizobiales bacterium 64-17 | reverse complement strand
ACCGCGCCGCAGTATCTCGCCGAGGCGATCCTCACCGGCGCGACCGTCACGCCGGACGAGGCTGTGGCGCGGGGCTGGGTCAACGCCCTGGTGCCGCGCGAG
>MKWA01000002.1:410299-424506 GCA_001899285.1 Rhizobiales bacterium 64-17 | reverse complement strand
GTCGCGCGCCGTCGCGGCGGCTGAAAAGCTCGCGGCGGTGTCTCCCGCCGCCTTCGCCATGGGCAAGCGGCAGTTGCGCCAGCCTGCCGCCGAGCGGATGGCGGAAAGCGGCGCAGCGCTGGACGCCGAGGTGACGGAGATCTGGGTGGCGGATGCGACGCTGGCGCGCATGCGCGATTTCGTGGCGCGGACCTTGAAGAAGGCGTGACGGTCCAACGCGAACGAGTCACGCTCCGTCATGGCCGGGCGAAGTCCCGGCCATCTCGATGAGGGAAGCACCGTGGCAGCCTAAGCGGGATGCCCAGGACAAGCCCGGGCATGGCTATTCTTTTTTGTCCCGCGCTTTTAGCTGGTGAATGCCGCCTTCAATATGTTTCGCATACGCTCGACCCACACACTAAACCTGCTGGGTATATATCGCTCAGAGGGAGCCATCAGGGCGAGAACATGCTGTAAAGCTAAATCAAGCGATTTTGGCAGATCAACCACAGATGTATCGATTACCTTTAATGGATCAAAGCTATCGTGGCCCGGGCCTTCTATAATGAAGATATAGACACGCGTTGAATCGAGATGAGGCGGATCGATTGAGATTTGATAACAAGAGCCAGATTTACTCGACATATAGACTACACGACACTCTTCTCCTGACGCTGCAGACGTAAAGAGGGTCAAACGATTTCGATTTGACCAATCGACAATATCTGGATCGATTTTCTTATAAGACATCGCTGGAATGGGTGCGGTGCCGATGACAGACCTTGCCATTCTTGCCGCGTTTGTAGTTTGGGTTTAGGCCATCAGGCGACGTTCAATCCCTGTTCGAGATCGGCGATGATGTCCGCCACGTCCTCGATGCCGATCGACAGCCGCACCACGTCCGGCCCCGCGCCCGCCTGCACCTTCTGCGCATCCGACAACTGCCGGTGCGTGGTCGAGGCCGGATGGATGATCAGCGAGCGCGTGTCGCCGATATTGGCGAGATGCGAGAACAGCTGCACGTTGGAGACGAGCTTCACGCCCGCCTCGTAGCCGCCCTTGAGGCCGAAGGTGAACACCGCGCCGGCGCCCTTCGGAGAATATTTCTTGGCGAGCGCGTGATACTTGTCGTTCGGCAGGCCCGGATAGCTGACCCACGCCACCTTGTCCTGCTTCGACAGCCATGTGGCGACGGCGAGCGCGTTGTCGCAATGCTTCTGCATGCGCAGCGGCAGCGTTTCGATGCCGTTGAGTAGGAGAAACGCGTTCATCGGCGACAGCGCCGGGCCGAGATCGCGCAGGCCGAGCACGCGGCAGGCGATGGCGAAGGCGAAGTTGCCGAACGTCTCGTGCAGCACGATGCCCTGATATTCCGGACGTGGCTCCGACAGCATCGGATAGCGGCCTTCCTGCGACCAGTTGAAGGTGCCGCCGTCGACGATCACGCCGCCGATGGAGTTGCCGTGGCCGCCCAGGAATTTCGTGACCGAGTGCACGACGATGTCCGCGCCGTAATCGATCGGCTTCCACAGATACGGCGTCGCCAGCGTGTTGTCGACGATCAGCGGAACGCGCGCCTGCTTGGCGATCCTGGAAATCGCTTCGAGGTCGACGATCACGCCGCCGGGATTGGCGATCGACTCGACGAAGATCGCCTTGGTCTTCGGCGAGATCGCGCGCTCGAACGAACCGATATCGTCCGGGTCGGCCCAGACCACGTTCCAGCCGTAGTTCTTGTAGGCGTGGTTGAACTGGTTGATCGAGCCGCCATAGAGCTTCTTCGACGCGACGAATTCGTCGCCCGGCGACATCAGCGTGTGCATGACGATGAACTGCGCGGCGTGGCCCGACGCCACCGCAAGGCCGGCGGTGCCGCCCTCGAGCGCGGCGACGCGCTCCTCCAGCACCGCGTTGGTCGGATTGCCGAGCCGCGTATAGATGTTGCCGAACGCCTGCAGGCCGAACAGCGAGGCGGCATGATCCACATCGTCGAACACGAACGACGTGGTCTGATAGATCGGGGTCGCGCGCGCGCCGGTGGTCGGATCCGGCTGGGCGCCGGCGTGAATGGCAAGCGTGGAGAAACCCGGTGTTCGCTCTGTCATGATGGACCCTGAAATCGGCGCGGAGATAAAGAGGCGCGCCGCGGAATGCGGCGCAGCACAGGTTATCAAATCCGGGGGCCGAGCCGTCAAGGCAGGGGAGATGGTATCTGCGTCGCAGGCATCCGGCAGGATGAAACGGCCGTGCCCTGCGCGCGCGGGGAAATGATCTGCTGCCGCGTTGCGAAAGGCTGTCGCCCTCTCAGTCGTTGCCTTGCGCCATTTCTTCCTGCTGCGCGCGTTGCGCGGCATCGGTGGCGTCGGTGGTGCCGCCGCTCATGGTGGTGCGGTTGAGCGACATGCGCTGCACGCCCTTGCCCATGACCTTGGCGCGCTTCGACGACAACGTGCGGGAATTGACGCCGATCCAGGAAATTTCCGACGACAGGCGGCCGTATTCGATCTTCGGGCAGCGGTTCATCACCACCTTGATGCCGTTGTCCTCGGCGAGCTTCGCCGCCGCGTCGTCGCGCACGGTGAGCTGCATCCAGATCACGTGCGGCTTCGGATTGAGCGTCAGCGCCTCCTGCACGATGCCCATGGCGTAGGGCGACGCGCGGAAGATGTCGATCATGTCGATCGGCTCGGGAATATCCGCGAGCTTGCCGTAGATGCGCTGGCCGAGCAGTTCCTTGCCGGCCTGACCGGGATTGACCGGGATCATCCGGTAGCCGCGCTCGAGCAGATATTTGAACGCGAAATAGCTCGGCCGGTTTTCCTTCGGCGACACGCCGACCATGGCGATGGTCTTGGTGGTGTTGAGGATGCCGCGGATATACGCGTCGGCATAGGGAAGGTCGTGGTTCATTCCTGAGGCTCGCTTGTCGTCTTCTCTGCCAGCAATGCCCGCAGCCGGGCGTTCTCCTGCTGCAAGGCGCCGATCGTCTGCTGCACCGTCGCCATCGCTTCCGCGATGTCCGCCTCGGAGAAGCGGGTCACGATGTGCGACGAGCAGTTGCTGTCCCAGGCATCGATCGTGAACAGGATGGCACGTTCCGGCCGCGCCTTGTAACCGACATCGACCAGTCTGGCGAGCAGATCGGGATCGTCGTCGACGACACGCGCACGGCCCCACAGCTTGACGCGCTGACGGCGCGCGGCATCGAGCAGAAACAGGAAGGCCCGATCGTTCTCCGACAGATTGCCAAGCGTGATGTATTGCCGATTACCACGAAAATCGGCGAAGCCGAGCGTCCGTTCGTCTAACACCTTGATGAAGCCCGTGGGGCCGCCGCGATGCTGGATATAGGGCGCGCCGGCGCCAGAGACGGTGCCGAGGAACGCCGTGTCCTGCAACGCGATGAAGCGCGCCAACTCCTCCGAGACGGTGTTGGGGAAGCCCTCGGCGACGCGCTGCGCATAGGCTTTGGCGGAGCCGCGCGCTTCCTGCTCGGCGCGCGCCGCCGGCGTGAAGACGAGATCGGCGTTATCGGCCATTGCGCGCGAGCGCGGTGAGGACACCCATCGCCACGATACCGGTCGCGATCGAGAGCGCCGCGGTCATCGCCGTGGTGTCGATGCAGGCGGCGCCGCATTGCGCGAAGTCCAGGCCGGTGAGGCCGGCGGTCAGTGCCGCGCCCCAGGCCGCGCCGCCGATCAATGAGCGGGTCATCCAGGATCGCGTCATCCAGCTTGCGCGCGGCGCAGCGAGCGCGAGAGCAACAGAGCGTTTCATGTCAGCGATCTCCTTCTCAACGGTCTTCCCAGGTCGGGGTTCGTTTGTCGATGAAGGCGCAGATGCCTTCCTCCGCGTCACGCGCCATCATGTTCTCCACCATCACCTCGGAGGCGTAGCGATAGGCGGCGGCGAGACTCATCTCGGCCTGACGATAGAAGGCTTCCTTGCCGATCTTGACGGTGTAGCTCGACTTTGCGGCGATCTTGCGCGCGAGCGCGAGCGCCGCATCCATTTCCGCGCCGGGCGCGGCCACGGCATTGACGAGGCCGATCCGCTGCGCCTCGTCCGCCGATACCATGTCGCCGGTGAGCAGCATCGCCATCGCGTGCTTGCGCGAGACGTTGCGCGAGAGCGCCACCATCGGCGTCGAGCAGAACAGGCCGATATCGACGCCCGGCGTCGCGAATTTGGCGGCGGAAGAAGCGACCGCGAGATCGCAACTGGCGACGAGCTGACAGCCGGCGGCGGTGGCGACGCCATGCACCACGGCGATCACCGGCTGCGGCATGGCGACGATCTGCTGCATCATCGCGCTGCAGGCGGTCATGATGGTGGCGAAATAGGCGCGGCCGCCGTCTTCGTCGCTGCGCCGCGCGGTCAATTCCTTGAGATCGTGTCCGGCGCAGAACGCCGGTCCGTTGGCGGCGAGGATGATGGCGCGCACGCTCTTGTCGGCGGCGATGGCGGTCAGCGCGTTCGACAATGCCGCCAGCATCGCTTCCGACAGCGCATTGCGCCGTTCCGGCTGGTTGAGCGTCAGTACGGCGATGTTGTCGCTGCGCTGCATCAGCAACGGGCCGGTGGCGGTGCGGACGTCCTGAACGTTCATTTGAAAACCAGTCTTGCGTAAACCCGTCTCTCGAATCCGTCTCTGCGGTCTCTCGTATTGCGCTGACGCGGAAGCCGATAGTATCGGAGTCGCAGCACGCGGACGGGAGACCTTTCACATGGCGGTGCCGGCGTTGTCGGTCAAGGAGATGGAGACCTATCTGCGGCGCGAGTTTCCGCAGGTGTTCAACGATGACAGCGGCCTGACCATCGTCGACATCACCGCACAGGGTTGCCGGGTCGCGCAGGCGTTTCGCCCGGAATTCGTCCGGCCCGGCGGCACGGTGTCCGGACCGACCATGATGGCACTCGCGGATTTCGCCATGTATGTCGCCATTCTGGCGGCGATCGGCCCCGTGGCGCTGGCCGTCACCACCAATCTCAACATCAATTTCCTGCGCAAACCGGCCCAGGCCGGGCTGATCGCCGATGTGCGCCTGCTCAAGCTCGGCAAGCGGCTGGCGGTGGGCGAGGTGGTGCTGTACTCGGAGGGCGAGGACGAGCCGGTGGCCCATGTGACCTCGACATATTCCATTCCACCACGTCCTTAGAGTGTGGTATTAAAATACCATTTTTTCAAGCTGCTGATTTAATTCAGTTATTTGACCATCTGGAGCATTGACCGGATGCCGTGGGTTGCGTACACAGCCGCGCAACGACGACCGCGGTCTCGCGGCGTCCGGATTCCAAGGATCAGTTCCATGAAGACGTTTTCGGCAAAGCCCGCCGAGGTCGAGAAGAAGTGGGTCGTGGTCGACGCCTCGGGCGTCGTCGTCGGCCGGCTCGCGACCATGGTGGCGATGCGGCTGCGCGGCAAGCACAAGCCGTCCTACACGCCGCATGTGGACGATGGCGACAATGTCATCATCATCAACGCTGCGAAGGCCGTTCTGACCGGCCGCAAGCGCGAGCAGAAGGTTTACTACCACCACACCGGTTATCCGGGTGGCATCAAGGAGCGCACCGCCAAGGCGGTCTTCGACGGCCGCTTCCCGGAGCGCGTCGTCGAGAAGGCGATCGAGCGCATGCTGCCGCGCGGTCCGCTCGGCCGCGTGCAGCTCGGCAATCTGCGCGTCTATCCCGGTCCCGACCATCCGCATGAAGCGCAGAAGCCGGAAGTCGTCGACTTCGCCGGCGCCAGCCGCAAGAACAAGAGGGCCGTGTAATGGCTGAGACCATGCAATCGCTCGACCAGCTGTCGACGCTGAAGACCACGGCGGCCGCGTCCGACGCGCCGGCCTACACCCAGAAGCTCGACAAGCAGGGCCGCGCCTACGCGACCGGCAAGCGCAAGAACGCGGTCGCCCGCGTCTGGATCAAGCCGGGCGCCGGCAAGATCATCGTCAACACCCGCCCGGTCGAGCAGTTCTTCGCCCGTCCGGTGCTGCGCATGCTGATCCAGCAGCCGCTGGTGACGGCCAACCGTCTCGGCCAGTACGACGTCGTCTGCACCGTGTCGGGCGGCGGTCTGTCCGGCCAGGCCGGCGCGGTGCGCCACGGCCTGTCCAAGGCGCTGACCAACTTCGAACCGGATCTGCGCTCCGCGCTCAAGCGCGGCGGCTTCCTGACCCGCGACAGCCGCGTCGTCGAACGCAAGAAGTACGGCAAGGCCAAGGCCCGCCGGTCCTTCCAGTTCTCGAAGCGTTGATCGCGTTATCGGTTTCGATCTGCGGAAAGGGGCGCTTCGGCGCCCCTTTTTCTTTGTGCCGTGTCACCGGCGAGCATTGCCGACAGTTTTCGATAAAGACCGCTGATTTCGGCAAGCCTTCGACAAATCGCATCCCGTAGATGTGGGTCAGCCGCCGCAGGCCCGCGGGGCATAAGGACGTTCGGTGGCTTCTGTCTTGCTGGTGAGTTCGACGTTCAACGTTCCGACGCTGTTGCTGGTCGGCATGGCGGTCGCAGCGTTGCTCGGCCTGTTCATGCTGCTGATCTGGCTGCAGGACCGCGCCATGCGCGCGCTTGCCTGGTGGGGCGCGGCCTATCTGATCGGCGGCGCGGCCATGGCGCTGTGGAACGCGCCGGACGACTGGCCGTTCCCGACGTGGATGCCGGGCGCGCTGCTGTTTCTCGCCTGCGGCATCGTCGTCAACGGCGTGCGTGTCTTCCATCGACAGCCGCTGCGTTACATCGGCGCTTATTTCGGTCCGGTCGTGTGGTGCGGCCTCACGCAACTGCCGGGGTTCGAGGATGGTCGCGGTGCGCGCCTGATTGCGGGCGCGATCATCGTCGCGGCCTACACCTTCCTGATCACGTTCGAGTTGCGACACGACCGCCGCAAGTCGATGCGGCTGTCCGGCCCGCCGTTCCTGGTGCCTGTCGTTCACGCGACGATCTTTTTGCTGCCGGTCGCGCTGAACGAGATGTTTCCGGGGCCGATGCGCGAGGCGTTCGCCGGCATCTGGTTTCAACTGTTCGCCATCGAGACGATCCTCTATGCGGTCGGCACCGCCTTCATCGTGCTGCTGCTGGTGAAGGATCATCATGTCCAGATTCACAAGACCGCGGCATCGACCGATCCGTTGACCGGGCTGTTCAATCGGCGTGGTTTCCACGAAGCGGCCGCGCAGTTGCGCATGCGCGCGGCGAAGAAGCGCGAGCCGGTGAGCGTGCTGATGTTCGATCTCGATCATTTCAAGTCGATCAACGACCGGTTCGGCCACGCGACCGGCGACGACGTGATCCATCGCTTCGCGCGTACGGCGGCCGACAGCATGCGCGCCGATGACATCGTCGCCCGTCTCGGCGGCGAGGAGTTCGCAGCCATCGTCGCCGGTGGCGAGGAGGTGGCGGCGCTGATCGGCGAGCGCGTGCGCGGCAATTTCCAGACGGCCGGCACGCATTTCAACGAGATCGCCATCAATGCCACGGTCAGCGTCGGCGCGGCCGTGACCCGCGACAGCGCGCTCGACCTGCATGTGCTGCTCGATCGCGCCGACGCCGCGCTCTATCAGGCCAAGAAGGGCGGGCGAAACCGGGTCACGGTGGCGGCGGAGCCGCAACCGCATCCGGTGGCGCGGCATATCGCGGCGGCGCGGGCGGCAAACCTGCCGGTGGTGCACTCGCCGTCGCTGGTGCCGGGCAGCCCGGTCGACACGCCCGTTCCCGCGTGAGCGGCGTCAGCCGGTCAAGGATCTGTTTACCAATCGCGCGCACACTTGCGCGATCATGTCCCGTGTGCCGGCTCAACCTTCGGACTGGGGCGACCTGACGCTGGAGCGTCAGGCGGCGAGCGCCGGTTGCGCGCTGGCCTGTTCGTTCTCGTCATCGGACGAGTTCTACGCCGACATCATCCACGAGCGCCGCGCCGCCGGCGTCTATGGCGTGCCATGGTATCGCACGCCCGCCGCGGCGGTCTGCGCTGGCGTGGTGGTGCTCGCTCTGGCGTTGCTCGCGATCTGATCCCTTTCCCCTGAAACGAAACGGGGCGCCCTCGCGAGCGCCCCGTGACGTGTTGCTGTCCGCTCGCGCGATCAGCCGGAATAGTACATGTCGTACTCGACCGGATGCGGGGTGTGCTCGAAGCGGATCACTTCCGTCATCTTCAGCTCGATATAGCTGTCGATGAAATCGTCATCGAACACGCCGCCGGCCTTGAGGAAGTCGCGGTCCTTGTCGAGGCTCTCGAGCGCCTCGCGCAACGAGCCGCACACCGTCGGGATCTTCTTCAGCTCGGCGCGCGGCAGATCATAGAGATCCTTGTCCATCGCCTCGCCGGGATGCAGCTTGTTCTTGATGCCGTCGAGGCCCGCCATCAGCAGCGCGGCGAAGCAGAGATACGGGTTCGCCAGCGGATCGGGGAAGCGCACTTCGACGCGCTTCGCCTTCGGGTTGGTGGTGTAGGGGATGCGGCACGACGCCGAGCGGTTGCGCGCCGAATAGGCGAGCAGCACCGGCGCCTCGAAGCCCGGCACCAGACGCTTGTAGGAGTTGGTGGTCGGGTTGGTGAAGGCGTTGATCGCCTTCGCGTGCTTGATCACGCCGGCGATGTAGGAGAGGCAGGTCTCCGACAGATCGGCGTATTTGTTGCCGGCGAAGGTCGGCTTGCCGTCCTTCCAGATCGACTGATGGACGTGCATGCCCGAGCCGTTGTCGCCGTAGATCGGCTTCGGCATGAAGGTCGCGGTCTTGCCGTAGATGTGCGCAACCTGATGCACGCAGTACTTATAGACCTGCATCTGGTCGGCCATGTAGGTGAGCGGCGCGAACTTCAGGCCGAGTTCGTGCTGGGCGGACGCGACCTCGTGGTGGTGCTTCTCGACCTTGGCGCCCATGCGCGCCATGGCGCCGAGCATTTCCGAGCGCATGTCCTGCGCCGAATCCATCGGCGGTACCGGGAAGTAGCCGCCCTTCATCTTGATGCGGTGGCCGAGATTGCCGCCTTCGTAATCGGTGTCCGAGTTGGTCGGCAGTTCGACCGAGTCGAGCTTGAAGCCGACGTTGTAGGCGTCCGCCTTGTACTTCACGTCGTCGAACACGAAGAACTCGGCTTCCGGACCGACATAGATCGTGTCGCCGACGCCGGACTGCTTGACCATCGCTTCCGCCTTCCTGGCGATCGAGCGCGGGTCGCGGTTGTACGGTTCGCCGGTGGTCGGCTCGAGCACGTCGCACACCAGCACCATCGTCGTTTCCGCGAAGAACGGATCGATGCAGGCGGTGGCCGGGTCCGGCATCAACTGCATGTCGGATTCGTTGATCGCCTTCCAGCCGGCGATCGACGAGCCGTCGAACGCCTGGCCTTCGGCGAAGGTGTCTTCCTCGATCATGCCGACATCAAACGTGACGTGCTGCCACTTGCCGCGCGGGTCGGTGAAGCGCAGGTCGACGTATTTCACGTCGTTGTCCTTGATCATTTTCATCACGTCTTTAGGCGTCGTCATCGTCACGTTCCCCGTTACTGTATTGGGTGTAGTTGAGTGGTTGTTCGGAAATCGAAAGGGCGGCGCGTCAGATCGCGTCCATGCCGGATTCGCCGGTTCTGATGCGGATCGCCTCTTCGATGTTGGACACGAAAATCTTGCCGTCGCCGATGCGGCCGGTTTGCGCCGCGCGGCGGATCGCGTCGACGGCCTTGTCGACCATCGCGTCGCCCAGCACGATTTCGATCTTCACCTTGGGAAGGAAGTCGACCACATATTCGGCGCCGCGATAAAGCTCGGTGTGGCCCTTCTGCCGGCCGAAGCCCTTGGCCTCGGTCACGGTGATGCCCTGCAGACCGACCTCCTGCAGCGCCTCCTTCACTTCATCGAGCTTGAACGGCTTGATGACTGCCTCGATCTTTTTCATCGATGTCCTTCCCACGGCACGTCTGTTGGGCGCGCTGCACGAGAGATGGCGCGCCGACGCGTGATAAGCACGTCTCGTGCCAACTGCGCGCGGCGCAAAACGCCTGTCGGATCAGGGTGTTGGGTTCCCGGCGAGCGATGCGCGTGCGGCTGCCGCTTTTTTGGTGCCTATTTTCCGTTCAACATGATGATTTTTTGGTCGCTCCCGCGAGCGCGAGCGGCCACGTGCCCGCGTGGTAGGAAGAGGCGCAGGAACGGAAGGACCACTGGCCCATGCTGGAGTTGCTCTCGACCGCCGAGATGGCGCGGGCCGATCAGGCGACCATCGCGGCCGGGACGCCCGGCATCGTGTTGATGGAGCGCGCCGGCGCGGCGGTGGCCGAACGGGCGATGGCGTTGCGCTCCCATGGCCGGGTGCTGGTGCTGGCCGGGCCGGGCAACAATGGTGGCGATGGCTATGTTGCCGCGCGTCTGCTGACGGAGAAGGGTTACGCGGTCACGGTGCTGGCGCTCGGTGGCCCGCCGCGTGCGGGCGATGCGGCCGAGGCGGCGCGGCGCTGGAATGGCGCGACCGCTGTCGCGCGGGATGGCGGGCTTCCGCCCTGCGATGTGATCATCGATGCGCTGTTTGGGGCGGGGCTGGCGCGTCCGCTCGACGGTGTAGCGGCGGCGCTGGTCGATGCTGCCAATGCGGCGAAGGTGCCGATCTTGGCGGTCGATCTGCCGAGCGGCATTGCCGGCGATACCGGCGCGGTGATGGGTGTGGCGATCCGCGCCACCGAGACGGTGACGTTCGCCCGCCGCAAGCCGGGGCATCTGCTGCTGCCCGGGCGCTTGCATTGCGGCCGGGTGCGCGTCGCGGATATCGGTATCGCCGCCGCAACCATCGCGGCGGTGGCGCCGTCCTGCTTCGCCAACGAGCCGGCGCTATGGCGGCAGGCGCTGCCGCAGCCTGCGGCGGATGGCCACAAATACAGTCGCGGCCATGTGGTGGTCGGATCGGGCGGGATCGCCAGCACCGGCGCGGGGCGGCTGGCGGCGCGCGCCGCGCTGCGGACCGGGGCCGGGCTCGTCACCATCGCCTGTCCGCCGGATGCGCTGGCGGTGCAGGCAGCGGCCAATACGGCGGTGATGGTGCGCGGTATTGATGGTGCGGGCGATCTCTCGGTGCTGCTGGCCGACCGCCGGATCACGGCGGTGGTGCTGGGGCCGGGCGCCGGGGTCGGTGAGCGCCTGCGGGCGGAGGTGCAGGCCGCGCTGGCCAGCGAGGCGGCGGTGGTGCTCGACGCCGATGCGATCACCAGCTTCGCCGATCGGCCGGAGGAACTGGCGGCGGCAATCCGGAGCCGTCAAGCAGCAACGGTGTTGACGCCCCATGAAGGAGAATTTCATCGGCTTATCAGCCAGTTGAATAATTTTGATAAAATTATAGGTAAACTTGAACAAACGCGGTCAGCAGCCGGATACTTCAACGCAATCGTGCTGTTGAAAGGGCCGGATACCGTCGTCGCGATGCCCGATGGCCGTGCCGCGATCGCCGCCAACGCGCCGCCCTGGCTCGCCACCGCTGGGGCGGGCGATGTACTGGCCGGCATGATTGCCGCGCTGCTGGCGCAAGGAGCGGACAAGCGGATGCCGGCCTTCGAGGCCGTCTCGGCCGCGGTCTGGCTGCACGGCGCAGCCGCCACGGCGGTCGGCCCCGGCCTGACCGCCGAGGATTTGTCCGAGGCGCTGCCGGGCGTCCTGAGCGGCTTGCGTGCCGGCCTCCTGCCGGTGGAACCGGACCGGTCCGCGATACGCGATCCCGCCCATTTTTGGTGGTGTGCCCGCCCGCGTGCGTGATATAGACCCGCCGCCTGTGATGCGGTCTGCCGTGTTGCGGCGAGCGCGGACATCCTGCATTCCCACGACCTGTCGCGGCCGGGATGCCCTCGCGGGCGTGGCGGAATTGGTAGACGCGCCGGATTTAGGTTCCGGTGGCGAAAGTCGTGGGGGTTCGAGTCCCTCCGCCCGCACCACTGAATTTGGTTTTTCCTGCCGCATGCCCGGCATCACCCGGCCTGGCCGACCACGGCCCGGCCGACGAAGACTGAGAGAATTGTCATGAACGTCACTGAAACCTTGTCCGAGGGCCTCAAGCGCGAATTTCGCGTCGTCGTGCCGGCGACCGATCTGGCCGAGAAGGTCACGGCGCGGCTCAACGAGCTGAAGGATCGCGTGCAGATTCGCGGCTTCCGTCCGGGCAAGGTGCCGATGTCGCATCTCCAGCGCATGTACGGCCGCTCGGCGATGGCCGAGACCATCGAGAGCACGGTGCGCGACACCAACATCAAGATCTTCACCGAGCGCGGCTTCAAGCTCGCGTCCGAAGCCAAGGTGACGCTGCCGACCGAAGAGCAGGCGGTCGAGAAGCTGATCGAGGGCAAGACCGACCTCGACTACACCGTGGCGATCGAGATCGTCCCGGAGATCAAGCTCGCCGATTTCAAGACCTTCAAGCTCAAGCGCGTCACCGCCGACGTGACCGATCAGGAAATCGACGAGGCGGTGCAGCGCATCGCCGACCAGAACAAGCCGTACGAAGCGCGCGCCGAAGGCGATGCCGCTGCGAAGGACGACCGCGTCACCATGAAGTTCGTCGGCTCGATCGACGGCAAGGTGTTCGACGGCGGCAGCGGCGACGACGTGCCGGTGGTGATCGGCTCCAACACGTTCATTCCTGGCTTCGAGGACCAGCTGGTCGGCATCAAGACCGGTGAGACCCGCACCGTCAACGTGACGTTCCCGGAGCAGTATCCGAGCGCCGAACTGGCCGGCAAGGCCGCCTCGTTCGAGGTGACCGCCAAGGCTGTCGAGAAGCCGGGCACGGTGGCGCTCGATGACGAATTCGCCAAGCGCCTCGGCATCGAATCGATCGCCAAGCTGCGCGAGGCGGTGAAGGAGCGGATCTCGACCGAGCATGCCGGCGTGTCGCGTCAGTTGATCAAGCGCGAACTGCTGGATCAGGTGGACAAGGCCCACAAATTCGATCCGCCGCCGTCCCTTGTCAGCGACGAATTCGAGCGTATCTGGAAGTCGACCAACGACGAACTCAAGGCCCAGGGCCGGACGTTCGCCGACGAGAACACGACCGAGGAGAAGGCTCGCGCCGAATACCAGCAGATCGCCGACCGTCGCGTGCGGCTCGGCCTGGTGCTGGCGGATATCGGCGAGAAGAACAATATTACGGTCACGGAAGAGGAAGTGAACCGGGCGATGGTCGAGCGCCTGCGCCAGTTCCCCGGCCAGGAGCAGAAGGTTTGGGAGTACTACCGCAATAATCCGGACGCGATGGCCTCCCTGCGGGCGCCGATCTTCGAGGACAAGGTGATCGACTTCGTGATCGAGCTCGCCAACGTCACCGACGAGAAGGTGAGCCGCGAGGAGCTCCGGAAGCTGTCGGAGACGCAGGACACAGAAGCTCAAGGCGGAGCGGCGGCCTGACCGGTCACGGATCAGGCGATCGATCAGGCGGGCCGGTTCGCTTCCGAAACTTGGGAAGGCTAGACTCGGTCCGCACGATTCGTGCCGCCGCGTGTGAGGTTTGCAAGGACGCCAGATGAGAGACCCCGTCGATACCTATATGAACTATCTCGTGCCGATGGTGGTCGAGCAGACCAACCGGGGCGAGCGCGCCTACGACATCTACTCGCGGTTGCTGAAAGAGCGGATCATCTTCGTGACCGGTCCGGTCGAGGACGGCATGGCGACGCTGTGCGTCGCCCAGCTCCTGTTCCTCGAGGCGGAGAACCCGAAGAAAGAGATCGCGATGTACATCAACTCCCCCGGCGGAGTGGTGACATCGGGCATGGCGATCTACGACACGATGCAGTTCATCCGGCCGGCAGTCTCGACGCTGTGCATCGGTCAGGCCGCTTCGATGGGCTCGCTGCTGCTCACCGCCGGCGCCAAAGACATGCGCTTTGCCCTGCCGAATGCCCGCATCATGGTCCACCAGCCCTCCGGTGGGTTCCAGGGCCAGGTCACGGACATCATGCTGCACGCGCAGGAAATCCTGAACCTGAAGAAGCGGCTGAATGAAATCTATGTGAAGCACACCGGCCAGTCGCTCAAGAAGATCGAGGACGCGCTGGAGCGCGACAACTTCCTGACGGCGGAAATGGCCAAGGAATTCGGCCTGATCGACAAGGTGATCGAGCAGCGGCCGGAAGAACTGGTTCCCAAACCGGCGTGATTGGCCGGCGTGACCAGTTCGCACCAGGGGACGCCGGATGCGGCAACGACGCCGGCGTCACCCCAAAACAGCCACAAACAACGGTGCGAGTGGGCGGG
>MKWA01000002.1:373843-410289 GCA_001899285.1 Rhizobiales bacterium 64-17 | reverse complement strand
GCAGGGGTTCGTTATCATTAATGAAATCTTGATTATCCGGTCGTTAGCATGCTTCGCTTAGAGTGCCGTGCTCTGCCGGCGAATCTGGAACCGACGGCGGGGCCGAACGAGAACAGACCGGAGCATCGTCCGGCTCGAAACTTGCTTCGAGACTAGCTTCCAGGAACGAGTGAACGAACGGACGCATTGGCGTTCGACGGAGACGCGAATGAGCAAAGTCGGCGGCAGCGATTCCAAGAACACCCTCTATTGCTCGTTCTGCGGCAAGAGCCAGCACGAAGTCCGCAAGCTGATCGCCGGACCGACGGTGTTCATCTGCGACGAGTGCGTGGAACTCTGCATGGACATCATTCGCGAGGAGAACAAGTCCTCGCTGGTGAAGTCGCGCGACGGCATCCCGACCCCGAAGGAAATCCGCAAGGTTCTCGATGACTACGTCATCGGCCAGGACCACGCGAAGAAGGTCCTCTCGGTCGCGGTCCACAACCATTACAAGCGGCTGAACCACCAGACCAAGCACAACGACGTCGAACTGGCGAAGTCGAACATCCTGCTGATCGGTCCGACCGGCTCGGGCAAGACGTTGCTGGCGCAGACCTTGGCGCGCATCCTCGACGTGCCGTTCACGATGGCGGATGCGACGACGCTGACCGAAGCCGGCTATGTCGGCGAGGACGTCGAGAACATCATCCTCAAGCTGCTGCAGGCGGCCGACTACAATGTCGAGCGCGCGCAGCGCGGCATCGTCTATATCGACGAGATCGACAAGATTTCGCGCAAGTCCGACAACCCGTCGATCACCCGCGACGTGTCGGGCGAGGGCGTGCAGCAGGCGCTGCTCAAGATCATGGAAGGCACGGTCGCTTCGGTGCCGCCGCAGGGTGGCCGCAAGCACCCGCAGCAGGAATTCCTGCAGGTCGACACCACCAATATCCTGTTCATCTGCGGTGGTGCGTTCTCGGGCCTTGAGAAGATCATCTCGTCGCGCGGCAAGTCGACCTCGATCGGCTTCGGCGCCAAGGTGTCGGCGCCGGAAGACCGCCGCACCGGCGAGATCTTCCGTCACGTCGAGCCCGAAGACTTGTTGAAGTACGGTCTGATCCCGGAATTCGTCGGCCGTCTGCCGGTTGTCGCCACGCTCGAGGATCTCGACGAGGCGTCGCTGAAGATGATCCTGACGACACCGAAGAACGCGCTGGTGAAGCAGTACCAGCGGCTGTTCGAGATGGAATCGATCGATCTCACCTTCGCGGACGAGGCGCTGGGCGCGATCGCCCGCAAGGCGATCGAGCGCAAGACCGGCGCGCGCGGCCTGCGTTCGATCATGGAAAGCATCCTGCTCGACACGATGTTCGACCTGCCGAGCCTCGAAGGCGTGGAAGAGGTCGTGCTGTCGAAGGAAGTCGTCGATGGGACGGCGCGGCCGCTCTACATCTACGCGGACCGTTCCGATCGCGAGAAGGACGCGGCCGGCGGCGCCAGCGCCTGATTTCGGTCGGCTGGCTTCGGTGATTTCGGCGGGCCGCGCAGGACGCGGCCCCGTTTGCCGCAGCCTGTTTTGTCCGGGCTGACCGTGCGCGCGTGCCGGAACCGGGGGACAGAACGGCCCATTGCCAAGGGGAGATGGCACTCCTACCTACGTGAGGCGTCCGAAACGTACTAGCGTACCAAGTCCGTGCGATTCCGGGCGTGATTCTGGGCAAGGGGGCCGGTTCTCCGACCATCATCCTGTCCATCTCGTTGCACATATCGACGGCGCCCGACGCGGGCCGGAGATGTGGGGCACAACATAAGGAACTGGGGTTATGACCACTGCAAAACCACGCACTCCGCTGCAGCCCGGCGAAAATCGGGCCTATCCGGTTCTGCCGCTGCGCGACATCGTGGTCTTTCCGCACATGATCGTTCCGCTCTTCGTCGGCCGTGAAAAGTCGATCAAGGCGCTGGAAGAGGTGATGCGGTCCGATACCTATATCCTGCTGGCGACGCAGAAGAACGCGTCGGACGACGATCCGTCGACGGACTCGATCTACGAGATCGGTACGCTCGCCAGCGTCCTGCAGCTGCTCAAGCTGCCCGATGGCACCGTCAAGGTGCTGGTCGAGGGCGTCGAGCGCGCCAAGGTGCGCCAGTACACCGACCGTGCCGACTATTATGAAGCCGACGCCGAGGTGCTTGCCGACGATCAGGGCGAGCGCGTCGAGGCCGAGGCGATGGCGCGGTCCGTCGTCACCGAATTCGAGAGCTATGTGAAGCTCAACAAGAAGGTGTCGCCGGAGGTGATCGGCGTCGTCCAGCAGATCGACGACTACGCGAAGCTCGCTGATACGGTGGCCTCGCATCTCGCCGTCAAGATTCCGGACAAGCAGGCCATCCTCGAGACGCCGTCGGTGACGCAGCGGCTCGAGAAGGTGCTCGGCCTGATGGAAAGCGAAATCTCGGTCCTGCAGGTCGAGAAGCGCATCCGCACGCGCGTCAAGCGCCAGATGGAGAAGACCCAGCGCGAGTACTATCTCAACGAGCAGATGAAGGCGATCCAGAAGGAACTGGGCGACGACGAGGGCAAGGACGAACTTGCCGAGCTCGAAGAGAAGATCAAGAAGACCAAGCTCTCGAAGGAAGCGCGGGAGAAGGCGCAGCACGAGCTCAAGAAGCTGCGCCAGATGTCGCCGATGTCCGCCGAGGCGACGGTCGTGCGCAACTATCTCGACTGGCTGCTGTCGATCCCGTGGGGCAAGAAGTCCAAGGTCAAGGCTGACCTCAAGGCCGCGCAGGATATCCTCGACAGCGATCACTATGGCCTGGAGAAGGTCAAGGACCGCATCGTCGAATATCTCGCCGTGCAGCAGCGGGCCAACAAGCTGACCGGACCGATCCTGTGCCTCGTCGGCCCTCCGGGCGTCGGCAAGACCTCGCTCGGCAAGTCGATCGCCAAGGCGACCGGCCGCGAATTCGTGCGCGTGTCGCTCGGCGGCGTGCGCGATGAAGCGGAAATCCGCGGTCACCGCCGCACCTATATCGGCTCGATGCCCGGCAAGATCATCCAGTCGATGCGCAAGGCGAAGACCTCGAACCCGCTCTTCCTGCTCGATGAGATCGACAAGATGGGCGCCGATTTCCGGGGCGATCCGTCGTCCGCGCTGCTCGAGGTGCTCGACCCCGAGCAGAACGGCACGTTCTCGGATCACTACCTCGAGGTCGAATACGATCTCTCCAACGTGATGTTCGTCACGACCGCGAATACGCTGAATATTCCCGGGCCGCTGATGGACCGCATGGAGCTGATCCGGATCGCCGGCTACACCGAGGACGAGAAGCTGGAGATCGCGCGCAAGCATCTGATCCCGGCGGCCGTGTCCAAGCACGGTCTCGAAACCAAGGAGTGGTCGATCACCGACGACGCGCTGCTGCTGCTGATCCGCCGTTACACGCGGGAAGCGGGCGTGCGTAACCTCGAACGCGAGATTTCCACCCTGGTCCGCAAGGCCGTAAAGGAGATCATGCTGTCGAAGAAGAAGTCGGTCGAGGTGACGAAAGACAACCTCGGCGATTTCGTCGGCGTGCCGAAATATCGCTTCGGCGAGGTCGAGGATGAGGATCTTGTCGGCGTGGTGACGGGTCTCGCGTGGACCGAGGTGGGCGGCGAGCTGCTGACCATCGAAGGCGCGATGATGCCGGGCAAGGGTCGCATGACCGTGACCGGAAACCTGCGCGATGTGATGAAGGAATCGATCTCGGCGGCGGCATCCTATGTCCGCTCGCGCTCGATCGCCTTCGGCATCGAGCCGCCGCTGTTCGACAAGCGCGACATCCACGTGCACGTGCCGGAAGGCGCGACGCCGAAGGATGGTCCGTCGGCCGGCGTGGCGATGGTCACCTCGATCGTCTCGGTGCTCACCGGCATCCCGGTGCGCCGTGACGTCGCGATGACCGGCGAGATCACCTTGCGTGGTCGCGTGTTGCCGATCGGCGGCCTGAAGGAAAAACTGCTCGCCGCCGCGCGCGGCGGCATCAAGACGGTGCTGATCCCGGAGGAGAACGCCAAGGATCTGGTGGACATCTCCGACAGCATCAAGAAAGGGCTCGAGATCATTCCGGTGAGCCGCATGGACGAGGTTCTGGCCCGCGCGCTGGTGCGCAAGCCCGAACCGATCCAGTGGGAGGAGAAACCCGACACGGTGGAGAAGCCGGTCGACGGGGATTCTCCCGGTCTCACCGCGCACTGATCGCGCGGACCTGACTGAAACCGCAGACGGCGGCGCTCCGGCGCCGCCGTTTTGCTATCCGGCGGATCGGTGGGACAATCCGGCGCGGGCTTCGGACGAAGCCGCGATACTTGCCTCGGCGGGGCCGGAGGCGATACACGGCGCGGGAAGGGCGATTAGCTCAGTTGGTAGAGCGCCTCCTTTACACGGAGGATGTCGGCGGTTCGAGTCCGTCATCGCCCACCAGCCGCCATCACGCGGCGGCCTTCATCCCCGCGGTGATGAAGGCGATCAACTCCCGGATGATCGCTTCGGCGGAATCGGTGTCGGTCAGTCCGGCGGACAGACGGCGCAGCCGGTGGCCGCGGGTCTGGTCGAGCAGGATGTGCTGCGTCGCGCCGTGCATGAAATCGTAGCGCCAGAACAGTGATGCCCGCGACGCGTTCGGCAGCGCCTTTGCCAGCGCCTCGACGAAACTGACGACGATGATGTCGGTCTGTTCCGCCATCACTTCATCGACGAACGGCTGACGCAGCGCGAAGCCGAGCAGCATGATGCGGGCGTAATGCTTCTCCGTGCCGGCGCCGTTCAGGCTGGCGTGGACGGTCGGCTCGACCATCGCCCGGACCACGTCTTCCACTGTCGGCGGTTGCGACGCTGCCGTGACTTTTTCCAAAGCGGCCAGACGCTTGACGTTGAGCGGGGCGATCACCGCGCGGATCGCCTGTTTGATGAGCTGCTCCTTGGCGCCGAAATAGTAGCTGATCGCAGCCGGGTTGGCGTTCGCGTGCTCGGCGATCTCGCGCACCGAAACCTCACCGAAACCTCGGGCGGCGAACAGCGCGATCGCGCTTTCCAGGATACGGCCGTCGGTCCCTGTCTCCGAGGGGTCGCGGCGGCTTGCGGTGGGTGGGCTGGAGAGTTTCGGCATCGCCGCGATCCGGTCTGTTGGAAAGCCCGTCAGGGCTCCGCGCAGGGAGTTGACTCCTCATAGTATAAATGTTTGTTTTAAACAAACGTATAAAACAATTGTTTCAGGGCGGACGAGGGAGGTTTTATGTCGGGTCAGGAGCGGGCGGCGGCAGGGGCGCAAGGATCGCCACCAGGATCGCCACAAGGATCGCCACAAGGATCGCCACAAGGATCGCCGCAAGGATCGCCGCAACAATGGCCGCAGGCGCGGCCGATCGCGCTGTCGGTCAGCATCATGCTCGAGGGCTGGACCGATGACGCCGCGCCCGGCATCGGCCCGATGGGAAATCCGCTGAAAGCCGGCGTCTATGACACCCAGGCCAAGTCCTGGGCGGAATACGGGGCGAGAACCGGCGCCGACCGGCTGCTCGATGTTCTGGCCGATACCGGGACCACGGCGGTGTTCTACGTCAGCGGCATTCTCGCCGAGCGCAACCCGGACCTGATGCGGCGGATCATCGGGCAGGGTCATGTGGTCGCGGCGCATGCCTGGTCGCAGCACATCATACCGGCTTATCAATCGCGCGATGAGGAGGCGGCCGATCTCAATCGCTGCATCGCCGTCATCGCGCAAACGACCGGCAGCCGGCCGACGGGATGGATCAGTCCGCGCGCCACGCCGAGCCTGCAGACGCCGGAATTGCTGGCGCGCGAAGGCTTCACCTGGATCGCCGATGTGTTCGACCGCGATCTGCCGCACACGCTGCCGACGGCGGGCGGTAATCTTATCGGAATGCCGTTCACCACGGAGGTCAACGACTTCCCGCTGTGCATTCGCTACGGCCAGGAGCCGTGGGCGTTCGTGCGCACGCTGCAGAACATTCTGCAGGGGTGGTCCGAGATCCGATCGCCGCGCGCCTGTCTCGATCTGACGGCGCATGCGCATGTGTTCGGGCGCCCGGCCGGCGCCATGGCGTTCAAGGCCGCGATAGAAATGGCGCGCGACAATCCGCTGTGCTGGATGACGCATCACGCCGAGGTCGCGCAACTGTACGCGGCGGATCGGCAGTCATCGCGCGAGAAGATCGCAGGCTGACGCTTTCACCTACCTGCCGCCGACCGTTTCGGAACAAGGACGCACGCCATGCTGAAACTTTACAATGCCGCGCACTCCACATGCAGCCAGAAGGTGCGCATCTGCCTCGCCGAAAAGAAATTGCCGTTCGAGGATATCAAGCTCGACATCGGCAAGGCCAAGCAGCACCTGAAGCCCGATTATCTCAAGATCAATCCGAATGGCGTGGTTCCGACGCTGGTCGATGACGGCGAGGTCGTCACCGATTCCAGCGTGATCTGCGAGTATCTCGACGAGAAATATCCGCAGGTGAAACTCTCTCCGGACAATCTGGTCGAGCGCGCGCGCATGCGCGCGTGGATGCGGTTTCTGGAAGAAGTGCCGACGGCGGCGGTGCGCGTGCCGTCGTTCAACATGGGTTTTCTGCCGCGCTACGAGGGCATGGACCGCAACACCTTTGAAGGTGTCGAAGCGGATATCCGGCCGATCCGCAAACAATTCTATCGGCGGATGGGACCGGGCGGGTTTCGCGATGAGGACGTGCGCGCCTCGTTCGAGCAGATCGGCAATACCTGCGCGCGCATGAGCGCGGCGCTGGAGCACGGGCCATGGCTGCTCGGACAGCAATACAGTCTGGCGGACATTATCGTCGCACCGCTGATCGATCGCATGAACGATCTCGGCATGTCGGAAATCTGGACCGGCAAATATCCCCGCGTCACCGACTGGTATGCGCGGATGCAGGCGCGGCCGGCGTTTCAACAGACATTCTACGCGGGCTCGAGAATGTCTGAATTCCTGCCCTTAACGCCCGCGATCAAGGGAGACCGTCCGTGACCATTCTCAAATTCGCCGTTGGTGCCTTGATTGTCGCAAGCGCTATGCAACCGGCGCTGGCACAGGATTATCCGACGCGTCCGATCACCATCGTCGTGCCGTTCGCGGCGGGCGGCCCGATCGACACGACCACGCGGATTTTCGCCGACAAGATCAAGGATACGCTCGGCCAGCCGATCATCGTCGAGAATGTCGGCGGCGCGGCCGGCAGTCTTGCCGCCGGCCGTGTCGCCAAGGCGGCGCCGGACGGCTACACGCTGATGACCGGGATTTGGGGCACGCATGTCGCCAACGGCGCGATCTATCGTCTCGATTATGACGTGCAGAAAGATTTCGTTCCGGTCAGCCTGGTGTCGTCGAATCCGCTGCTGATCGTCGCCAGCAAGAAAGTCCCCGCCAACAATCTTCGCGAACTGATCGACTGGCTGAAGGCCAATCCCGGCAAGGCCAATCAGGGGACATCGGGCATCGGCAGCGTCGGCCATGTCGGCGGCGTGTTCTTCCAGACCATGACCGGGACGACATTCAACTTCGTGCCTTACCGTGGCCTCGCGCCGGCGATGCAGGATCTGACCGCCGGGAACATCGATCTGATGTTCGATACGCCCGCCACGTCGCTGCCGCAGGTTCGCAGCGGCAACATCAAGGCTTTCGCGGTGACCGCGACAACGCGGATCGCGTCCGCGCCGACCATTCCGACGGTGGACGAAGCCGGGCTGCCGGGCCTGCACATCCTGACCTGGACGGCGCTGTTCGCGCCGAAAGGCACGAACCCGGCGATCGTCGCCAGGCTCGAGGCGGCCATGAAGACGGCGCTGGCTGACCCGGAGGTGCAGAAGCGCCTCGCGTCGGTCGGCCAGGATGTCTATCCGCCGGAGATGCGCTCGGCCGCGGCGCTCGCCAAATTGCAGAAGGACGATATCGCCAAGTGGTGGCCGATCATCAAGGACGCTGGGATCGTGGTGAAGTAGCGCAATCCTGCCGCATGCTTCCCGGCTATCCGGCCGGGAAGGGAACGCCGGAGCCCCGATCGCTGTTGCCCTTCATAGGAACAGCGATGGAGATTGCGATGAAAGCGATTGTGGGTGCGGCAGCGCTGCTACTGGCCATTACCGGCACGGCGTTCGCCCAGAGCCAGCCCAATACCGGGCCGGCCGGGAATCCCAACGGCGACAGTTTCGGCAAGCCCTATAGTGGCGCGCGTCCGCTCAGCACGAAGCCGCAGCGGCTCAAGACCACGATCGGGCACCGGCATAAAAAGGCCAAACGGGTAAGGGCGCCGCGCTAGCCGATATCTGTGGGGCGATGCGTGTGCCGGTTTCCCTCGATGACGGGAGCGACGGGACTCGAACCTCACCAATAAAAAAGGCAGGGCGAAGGGTGCTTCGCGCCTGCCTTTGATTGTTGGCCGTTCGGAGGGTGTCGTCGCCCCGGAACGTCGATCGAAAAACTCAGATCGATTCCTTCAGTTCTTTGGCCGCGCGGAAGGCAACCTTCTTGCTGGCCTTGATCTGAATCTGCTCGCCGGTCGCCGGGTTGCGGCCCATGCGGGCGGCGCGCTTGCGGACCTGGAGGATTCCGAGGCCGCCGATACGGATGCGCTCGCCCTTCTTGAGATGTTTGACAATATTGGCGACGAGGTCGGTCAGCACCGCCTCGGCCTGCTTCTTCGGCATTTCGTGGTCTTCCGCGAGCGCTGCGGCAAGGTGCTTCAGCGTGACGGTCGTCGGTGTTGCCGGCTTGGTGGCCATGGGTCAAAACCCTCCTCGTTGCAACGGTGGTTTGGCGAACCGCCAATCACAGCGTCCGGATTAGACGATTCGGGACCGTGCTGACCATGATTCTTACGGCAAAATGGGGGTTTCTCGCCATCCCCGTGCGATTTGGCGCGGTATCTTGACTTGGCACGGGCCGCACTTTAAAGCCCGTGCATCGCCCGCGGGGGCGTAGCTCAGCTGGTTAGAGCGCTGCCCTGTCACGGCAGAGGCCGAGGGTTCGAGTCCCTTCGCTCCCGCCATTTCTCCCGATTTGCCAGATAGCTGACGCCGCATGTTGCGGTGGCCGATGCCTGTTGGCACGAGGGAGATTTGGCTCGTGCCAGCCGCCCGAATCTGCCGCAAAAACAACCACTCGGCCGCCGCGCGCAGTCTCCTTGCGTCCTTGCGCATCTCGCCTGTGGGGCGCGCGGAACCAATGGGAAATGCCCGCTTGCGAGCGGTATGACCCTGCGCTAAACGCAGGCGAATTCCCGACCCTAGAACGAATCCAGTTCAATCCAGGGTCATATCCCGGCTTTCTGCCTCGCCCATGATGCGGAACGCGGGATTGGCGTCCTTCCAGAAGCGCAGCGAGGCGCGGATGAACGAACTCTTGCTCGACTACCTGCCTTTGGTTGTGTTCGTCGCCGTCGCCGCGGGCATCGGTCTTGCCCTGCTGGTGGTTCCGTTCATCGTCGCCTTCCGCGCGCCGGACCCCGAGAAACTCTCGGCCTACGAATGCGGCTTCAATGCGTTCGACGACGCGCGCATGAAGTTCGACGTGCGCTTCTACCTCGTCGCGATCCTGTTCATCATTTTCGATCTCGAAGTCGCCTTCCTGTTCCCGTGGGCGGTGGCGTTCGGCCAGGTCGGCGTGTTCGGCTTCTGGTCGATGATGGTCTTCCTTGGCGTCCTGACCATCGGCTTCATATATGAGTGGAAGAAGGGGGCGCTGGAATGGAATTGATCCGCGCATGACCATCGTCGCGCCCGCACCCACAGGTGTCCTCGATCCGCGCACCGGCCAGCCGGTCGGCGCGGACGATCCGTTTTTCCGCGATCTCAACGGCGAACTGTCCGACAAGGGCTTCATCGTCACCGCCGCCGACGACCTCATCACCTGGGCGCGCACCGGCTCGCTGATGTGGATGACGTTCGGTCTCGCCTGCTGCGCGGTCGAGATGATGCAGGTGTCGATGCCGCGCTACGACGTCGAGCGGTTCGGCTTCGCGCCGCGCGCATCGCCGCGCCAGTCGGACGTGATGATCGTCGCCGGCACGCTGACCAACAAGATGGCGCCCGCGTTGCGCAAGGTCTACGACCAGATGCCGGAGCCGCGCTACGTCATCTCCATGGGCTCCTGCGCCAATGGCGGCGGCTACTACCACTATTCCTATTCGGTGGTGCGCGGCTGCGACCGCATCGTGCCGGTCGATATCTACGTGCCGGGCTGCCCGCCGACGGCGGAGGCGCTGCTGTACGGCGTGCTGCTGTTGCAGAAGAAGATTCGCCGGATCGGTACGATCGAGCGGTAGTGTGATGCGGATGTCGGATATCCCGTTCGGAACGACCGACTGGGCGGCCATCGCGCCGACCCGGCATCCGGGCGATTCCGGCGAGGCGACGTGGCGCACGCGCCAGTTCGGCGAGATCCGCGTCCGCATGGTCGACTATTCGCCGGGCTATGTCGCCGACCACTGGTGCAGCAAGGGGCACATCCTGTTCTGCATCGATGGCGAATTGACGACCGAGCTTGAGGACGGACGCTCGTTCGTGCTCAAGCCCGGCATGAGCTACCAGGTCGCCGACGGCGCCGATGCGCATCGCTCGCGCACGGCGGCGGGCGCGCGGCTGTTTATCGTGGATTGATGGCGGGACGGGGACCGATGGACGAGACACTCGACAAGCTCGGACAGATGATCGTTTCCGCGCTGCCCGGCGCGGCGACCGGCCATGCCGTCGTCTATGGCGAACTGACGATCACCGCGGTTGCCGCCGAGATCGTCGCGGTGGCGCGCTTCCTGCGCGACGATCCGCGCTGCCGCTTCGTCAGTATCATTGATGTCACGGCGGTTGACTGGCCGGCGCGCGAGCGGCGGTTCGACGTGGTCTATCATTTCCTGTCGCCGACCCTGAACAAGCGCATTCGCGTCAAGATCGAGACCGATGAGGCGACGCCGGTCGCCTCGATCATCGACGTGTTCAAAGGCGCCGACTGGTTCGAGCGCGAGACCTACGATCTTTACGGCGTGCTGTTCACCGGCCACCCGGACATGCGCCGGCTGCTCACCGACTACGGTTTCGAGGGGCATCCGCTGCGCAAGGACTTCCCGATGACCGGCTTCGTCGAGGTGCGCTACGACGACGAGCAGAAGCGCGTCGTCTACGACAAGGTGAAGCTCAACCAGGAATTCCGCAACTTCGACTTTCTGTCGCCGTGGGAAGGCACCGACTATCTGCTGCCGGGCGACGAGAAGGCGGGCAGCGCCGCGAAACCGGCCGAGCCGGCGAAGAAGGGGGCGTGATGAAAGCGTCCCTCAAGCCCGGCCTCAAACATCGCATGACTTTCACGGTCCCCGAGAACAAGACCGTTCCGCATCTCTATCCGGAAGCGGCGATGTTCCAGGAGATGCCGAAGGTGTTTGCGACGGGCTACATGGTCGGCCTGTTCGAGTGGGCCTGCATCGAGCTGATCCGCGATCATCTCGATCCCGGCGAGGGCAGTCTCGGCATCCATGTCGATTTCAGCCATCTCGCGGCGACGCCGCCCGGCCTCACCGTCACGGTCGAGGCGGAATGCACGTCGGTGGACGGCAAGCGTCTCGGCTTCATGGTGCGCGGTCATGACGGCGTCGACGTGATCGGCGAAGGCAAGCACGCGCGCGCCGTGGTGGCGTGGGACAAGTTCAGCGCGCGCGTCGCCGACAAGGCCGCGAAGGCGAGGGCCGCGTGATGGCGTCCGCAACGAAGCCGATGACCGGTGGCTGCCTGTGCGGCGCGGTGCGCTTTACCGCGACGCCGGCGGCGCGGCATGTCGATGCCTGCCATTGCGGCATGTGCCGGCGGTGGTCGGCCGGTCCGGCGATGATGGTCGACTGCGGCGACAGCGTGACGTTCACGGAGAAGACGGGCCTCGCATTCTATCGCTCGTCCGAATGGGGCGAGCGCGGCTTCTGCAACCGCTGCGGCACGTCGCTGTGCTACCGGCTGGTCGGGAAGGACAACACCTTCATGTCGGTGGAAACCTTCGACGATCGCGAGGGCTTCACCTTCACGATGCAGATCTTCACCGACGAGAAGCCGGATTACTACGCGTTCGCCAACAAGACCAAAACGATGACCGGCGCCGAAGTGTTCGCGGCGTTCGCGTCCGACGCCAATCAGGCCAAAGGGTAGGCGCATGGCCGAAACCTCTCTGCGCAATTTCACGTTGAACTTCGGGCCGCAGCATCCGGCGGCGCACGGCGTGTTGCGCCTCGTGCTCGAACTCGATGGCGAGATCGTCGAACGCGTCGATCCGCATATCGGTCTCCTGCATCGCGGCACGGAGAAGCTGATCGAGGCGAAGACCTATCTGCAGGCGATGCCGTATTTCGACCGGCTCGACTATGTCGCGCCGATGAATCAGGAGCATGCGTTCTGCCTCGCGGTGGAGAAGCTGCTCGGCATCGAGGTGCCGCGCCGCGCGCAACTGATCCGCGTGCTCTACAGCGAGATCGGCCGGCTGCTGTCGCATCTCCTCAACGTCACCACGCAGGCGATGGACGTCGGCGCGCTCACCCCGCCTCTGTGGGGGTTCGAGGAGCGCGAGAAGCTGATGGTGTTCTATGAGCGCGCCTCCGGCTCGCGCATGCACGCGGCTTATTTCCGTCCGGGCGGCGTGCATCAGGACCTGCCGACGAAGCTGATCGACGACATCGATGCGTTCTGCGATCCGTTCCTCAAGGTGGTGGACGATCTCGACGCGCTGCTGACCGGAAACCGCATCTTCAAGCAGCGCAACGTCGATATCGGCGTCGTCAGCCTCGACGACTGCTGGAACTGGGGATTCTCCGGCGTGATGGTGCGCGGCTCCGGCGCCGCGTGGGACCTGCGCAAGGCGCAGCCCTACGAGTGCTACGCCGAGATGGAATTCGACATTCCGATCGGCAAGAACGGCGACTGCTACGACCGCTATCTCATCCGCATGGAGGAGATGCGCCAGTCGGTCCGCATCATGAAGCAGTGCATCGCCAAGCTGCGCATGGCGGACGGGCAGGGTTCGGTCAGCGTCACCGACAACAAGATCGTGCCGCCGCGCCGCGGCGAGATGAAGAAGACGATGGAAGCGCTGATCCATCACTTCAAGCTCTACACCGAAGGCTTCCATGTGCCGGCCGGCGAGGTCTACGCCGCCGTCGAAGCGCCGAAGGGCGAGTTCGGCGTGTATCTCGTCGCCGACGGCACCAACAAACCCTACAAGTGCAAGATTCGTGCGCCCGGTTTCGCGCATCTGCAGGCGATGGACTTCATGTGCCGCGGGCACATGCTGGCCGACGTCTCGGCGGTGCTCGGCTCGCTCGACATCGTGTTCGGAGAGGTCGACCGATGAGTGTGCGTCGTCTCGCGCCGGCGGAGATCCAGCCGAAGGAGTTCGCGTTCAGCGCGGACAATCTCGCCTGGGCGAACAAGCAGGTGGAGAAATATCCAGCCGGCCGTCAGGCCTCGGCGATCATTCCGCTGCTGTGGCGGGCGCAGAAGCAGGCTGGCGGATGGCTGCCGGAAGTGGCGATCCGTTACGTCGCCGATTTCCTGGCGATGCCGCATATCCGCGCGCTCGAAGTCGCGACTTTCTACACGATGTTCAATCTGGAGCCGGTCGGCCGCTACTACGTGCAGCTTTGCGGCACCACGCCGTGCATGCTGCGCGGCGCGGAAGACCTGAAGCGCGTGTGCCGCGACCGGATCGGAGAGCCCGGCCATGTCACCAAGGACGGTACCTTCTCGTGGCTCGAGGTCGAATGCCTCGGTGCCTGCGTGAACGCGCCGATGGTGCAGATCAACGACGATTTCTACGAAGATCTCGACACGGAGAACTTCAACAAGCTGCTCGACGATCTCGCCGCCGGACGCCCCGTGAAGGTCGGCCCGCAGATTGATCGGCAGTATTCCGCGCCGGCTGGCGGTGCGACCACGCTGACCGATCCGTCGCTGTATCAGGCGAACGGCAAGTCGGCGGGCGCTGCGAAAGCCGCCGTCACCGACGCCGAAGCGAAGAAGCCGACCAAGGCCGCCAGCGATCGCGAAGCGCCGGCGCCGAAGTCCCCCAATGCTGACAAGACAAAACCAAAGGCGCGCTGACCATGCTCGCTGACAAGGATCGCATCTTCCGCAATCTCTATGGCCTGCACGACTGGGGCCTGGAAGGCGCGCGTGCGCGCGGCGCCTGGGATGGCACCAAGGGCATTCTCGACAAGGGCCGCGACTGGATCATCAACGAGATGAAAGCCTCCGGTCTGCGTGGCCGTGGCGGCGCGGGTTTCCCGACCGGCCTGAAGTGGTCCTTCATGCCGAAGGAATCCAAGGACGGGCGTCCGAGCTATCTCGTCGTCAACGCCGACGAGTCCGAGCCCGGTACCTGCAAGGATCGCGAGATCATGCGGCACGATCCGCATCTGCTCGTGGAGGGCTGCCTGATCGCCGGCTATGCCATGGGCGCGGTGGCCGCTTACATCTATGTGCGCGGCGAGTTCATCCATGAACGCGAACGGCTGCAGGCGGCGGTCGATCAGGCTTACGAAGCCAAGCTGATCGGCAAGAACAACGTCAACGGCTACGACTTCGATGTCGTCGTACATCACGGCGCCGGCGCCTATATCTGCGGCGAAGAGACCGCGATGCTGGAAAGCCTCGAAGGCAAGAAGGGCATGCCGCGGCTCAAGCCGCCGTTCCCGGCCAATGTCGGTCTCTACGGTTGTCCGACCACGGTGAACAATGTGGAGTCGATCGCGGTCGCCGGCGATATCTGCCGGCGTGGCGCGGCGTGGTTCGCCGGCATCGGCCGGCCGAACAACACCGGCACCAAGCTGTTCTGCGTGTCCGGCCATGTGAACACGCCGTGCAATGTCGAAGAGGCGATGGGCATTCCGTTCCCGGAGCTGATCGACAAGCATTGCGGCGGCATTCGCGGCGGATGGGACAATCTGCTGGCCGTGATCCCCGGCGGATCGTCGGTGCCGCTGTTGCCGGCGTCGCAGTGTGGCAACGACCTCTACATGGACTTCGACACGCTGCGGAATCTCAAGTCCGGTCTCGGCACCGCCGCCGTCATCGTGATGGACAAGTCGACCGACATCGTGCGGGCGATCACGCGGCTGTCTTATTTCTACAAGCACGAGAGCTGCGGCCAGTGCACGCCGTGCCGCGAGGGCACGGGCTGGATGTGGCGCGTGATGACTCGCATGTCGGAAGGCCGCGCGCAGAAGCGCGAAATCGGCATGCTGCTCGAAGTGACGACGCAGGTCGAAGGTCACACGATCTGCGCGCTCGGCGATGCCGCGGCCTGGCCGATCCAGGGCCTGATCCGGCATTTCCGGCATGAAATCGAAAAGCGCATCGACGACTACGCGGCGCGCGCGGACAACCATCGCGCACCGGAGCGGATGCCGGCCGAGGCGGCGGAGTAGGGCATGACCAAGGTCATCATCGACGGCCAGGAACTCGACGTCCCGCCGGAGTACACGTTGCTCCAGGCTTGTGAAGCCGCCGGCGCGGAAATCCCGCGCTTCTGCTTCCACGAGCGGCTGTCGATCGCCGGCAACTGCCGCATGTGTCTGATCGAAGTGAAGGGCGGACCGCCGAAGCCGGTCGCGTCCTGCGCGCAGAACGTGCGCGACCTGCGGCCCGGACCGAACGGCGAACCGCCGGAAATGTTCACGCGCTCACCGATGGTGAAGAAGGCGCGCGAAGGCGTGATGGAATTCCTGCTGATCAACCATCCGCTGGATTGCCCGATCTGCGATCAGGGCGGCGAATGCGATCTGCAGGATCAGGCGATGGCCTATGGCGTCGATTCCAGCCGCTACGCCGAGAACAAGCGCGCGGTCGAGGACAAGTACATCGGCCCGCTGGTGAAGACGATCATGACGCGCTGCATTCACTGCACGCGCTGCATTCGCTTCACCACCGAGGTCGCCGGCGTGTCCGAACTCGGGGCCATCGGCCGCGGCGAGGACATGGAGATCACCACCTATCTCGAACAGGCGATGACCTCCGAACTGCAGGGCAACGTCGTCGACCTGTGCCCGGTCGGCGCGCTGACCAGCAAGCCTTACGCCTTCGCCGCGCGGCCGTGGGAGTTGACCAAGACCGAATCCGTCGACGTGATGGACGCGGTCGGTTCGGCGATCCGCATCGACACGCGCGGCCGCGAAGTGATGCGCGTTCTGCCGCGCGAGAACGACGCGGTGAACGAAGAGTGGATCTCCGACAAGACCCGCCACATCGTCGACGGTCTGCGGACGCAGCGGCTCGATCAGCCTTATGTGCGCGACAACGGCCGGCTGCGTCCGGCGTCATGGCATGAAGCGTTCGCGCGCATCGCCGACAAGGTGCGCGGCACCAAGGCGTCGCGGATCGGCGCCATCGCCGGCGATCTCGCCGCCGTCGAGGAAATGTATGCGCTCAAGGATTTGATGCGCCGGCTCGGCAGCGCCAACACCGACGCGCGTCAGGACGGCAGCACGCTCGATCCGGCCTGGGGCCGCGCGTCCTATCTGTTCAATGCCAGCATCGCCGGCATCGAGCAGGCCGATGCGCTGGTGATCGTCGGCTCCAATCCGCGCCACGAAGCGAGTGTTCTCAATGCCCGCATCCGCAAGCGCTGGCGCGCCGGCAATTTCGCGGTCGCTGTGATCGGCGAGAAATACGACCTGACCTATCCCTACGAGTATCTCGGCGCGGGCGCCGAGACGCTGGCCGGGCTGGCGTCGTCGTCGTTCGGCGAAACGCTCAAGAAGGCGCAGCGGCCGATGCTGCTGATCGGTGCCGGCGCCTTCGCGCGCAAGGACGGCGCTGCGGTCGCGGCGCTCGCCGCCAAGGCGGCGCAGGAGATCGGCGCGATCAAGGACGGCTGGAACGGTTACTGCGTGTTGCAGGGTGCCGCGTCCCGTGTTGGCGCGCTGGACATCGGCTTCGTGCCGGGCGCGGGCGGGCTGACCGCGCCGCAGATGGCGGCGGCGGGCGGGCTCGACGTGGCGGTGCTGCTCGGCGCAGACGAGATCGAGGTCGCGCCGGGCGCGTTCGTCGTCTACATCGGCACCCACGGTGATCGCGGCGCGCATCGCGCCGACGTGATCCTGCCGGGCGCGGCGTATCCGGAAAAGAGTGGCCTCTTCGTCAACACCGAGGGCCGCGTGCAGCTTGCAGCGCGCGCCGGCTTCCCGCCGGGCGATGCCCGCGAGGACTGGGCGATCCTGCGCGCGCTGTCGGACGTGCTCGGCCACAAGCTGCCTTACGACACGCTCGCGGGCGTGCGGCAGGCGCTGTTCCGCGACCATCCGCACCTGATGCGCATCGACGCCATCGAGCCCGGCAAGCCGGCTGATCTGGCGACGCTCGCGGGCAAAGCCGGCGACAAGGCTGCGAAAAGTTCGGACAAGACAGCGCTGCGGAGCTGGGTGTCCGATTTCTATTTCACCAATCCGATCGCGCGGGCCTCGGCCACGATGGCCGAATGCGCGGCGCTCGCGGGCAAGGCTGCCCGCACCGCGGCGGAGTGAGGGGCATGGCGGAGATTTTCACCACTTATATCTGGCCGGTGCTCATCATCCTGGCGCAGTCGGTCATGCTGCTGGTAATCCTGCTGGTCGCCATCGCGTATATCCTCTTGGCCGACCGCAAGATCTGGGCAGCGGTGCAGATCCGTCGCGGTCCCAACGTGGTCGGGCCATGGGGCCTGTTCCAGTCCTTCGCGGACTTGCTCAAGTTCATGCTCAAGGAGCCGGTCATTCCGGCCGGCGCCAACAAGGGCATCTTCCTGCTGGCGCCGCTGGTCTCGACCACGCTGGCGCTTGCCGCCTGGGCGGTGATGCCGGTGTCGGCGGGATGGGTGATCGCCAACATCAATGTCGGCATCCTCTACATCTTCGCGATCTCGTCGCTGAGCGTCTATGGCATCATCATGGGCGGTTGGGCGTCGAACTCGAAGTATCCGTTCCTGTCGGCGCTGCGCTCGGCCGCGCAGATGGTGTCCTACGAAGTCTCGATCGGCTTCGTCATCATCACCGTGCTGCTGTGCGCCGGTTCGCTGAACCTCACCGCCATCGTTGAGGCGCAGAACAGCCCGTACGGTCTGCTCGGCTGGTACTGGCTGCCGCTGTTCCCGATGTTCGTGATCTTCTACATCTCGGCGCTCGCGGAAACGAACCGTCCGCCGTTCGATCTGGTCGAAGCGGAATCCGAACTGGTTGCCGGCTTCATGGTCGAATACGGCTCGTCGCCCTACATGATGTTCATGCTCGGCGAATATGTCGCGATTGCCACCATGTGCGCGATGGCGACGATCCTGTTCCTCGGTGGCTGGCTGCCGCCGGTACCGTATGCGCCGTTCACCTGGGTGCCGGGCGTGGTCTGGTTCACGCTCAAGGCGCTGTTCATGTTCTTCCTGTTCGCGATGGCGAAGGCGATCGTCCCGCGATACCGCTACGACCAACTGATGCGGCTCGGCTGGAAGGTGTTCCTGCCGCTGTCGCTGGCGATGGTGGTGATCGTCGCCGGCGTGCTGCAATACGGCCACCTGGCGTGGAAGTGAGGATGCGATGAGGCTCGACCGCGCGGCCAAGGCGCTGTTTCTCTGGGAGTTCGTGACCGGCTTCGCGCTGGCCATGCGCTATTTCTTCCAGCCGAAGGCGACGCTGAACTATCCGTTCGAGAAGGGACCGATCTCGCCGCGCTTCCGCGGCGAGCACGCGCTGCGCCGCTATCCGAACGGTGAGGAACGCTGCATCGCCTGCAAACTGTGCGAGGCGATCTGCCCGGCGCAGGCGATCACCATCGAGGCCGGCCCGCGCCGGAACGACGGCACGCGCCGCACCACGCGCTACGACATCGACATGGTGAAGTGCATCTATTGCGGCTTCTGCCAGGAAGCCTGCCCGGTCGACGCCATCGTCGAGGGGCCGAACTTCGAATTCGCGACCGAGACGCGCGAGGAGCTTTATTACGACAAGGAGCGCCTGCTCGCGAACGGCGATCGTTGGGAGCGTGAGATCGCGAAGAACATCGCGCTCGACGCGCCGTACCGGTAAGGGGCAGGGGACATGATCGCGGCTCTGTTCTTCTATCTCTTCGCCGGCATCTGCATCGCCTCGGCGGTGATGGTGATCGCGTCGAAGAATCCGGTTCACTCGGTGCTGTTCCTGATCCTCGCCTTCGTCAACGCGGCGGGTTTGTTCGTGCTGCTCGGCGCCGAATTCCTGGCGATGATCCTGATCGTTGTCTATGTCGGCGCGGTCGCCGTGCTGTTCCTGTTCGTCGTGATGATGCTCGACGTCGACTTCGCGGAGTTGCGCCAGGGCTTCCAGCAGTATCTGCCGGTAGGCGCGCTGGTCGGCTTCGTCATGCTGGCCGAACTACTGATGGTGGTCGGCGGTTGGGCGATCAATCCGAATGTGATCAAGGCGTCGCCGATTCCGCCGATTGCGCAGGTGAGCAACACCGAGGCGCTCGGTCTCGTGCTCTATACGAAGTACATCTACTTCTTCCAGGCGGCGGGCCTCGTCCTGCTGGTGGCGATGATCGGCGCGATCGTGCTGACCTTGCATCACCGCGCCCGCGTGCGCCGCCAGAGCATCGCCGAACAGGTCGCGCGCACGCCCGCGACCGCGATCGAGATCAAGCAGGTGCGGCCGGGTCAGGGCCTGTCGGAGAACCCATCATGACGATCGGCCTCGGCCACTATCTCGCCGTCGCGGCGATCATGTTCACGCTCGGCATCTTCGGCATCTTCCTCAACCGGAAAAACGTGATCGTCATCCTGATGTCGATTGAGTTGATCCTGCTCGCGGTCAACATCAACCTGGTGTCGTTCTCGTCGTTCCTCGGCGATCTGGTCGGGCAGGTTTATGCGCTGCTGGTGCTCACGGTCGCCGCGGCGGAAGCCGCCATCGGCCTCGCCATTCTCGTGGCGTTCTACCGCAACCGCGGCTCCATCGCGGTTGAAGACATCAACCTGATGAAGGGCTGAGACACTCATGTATCAGGCGATTGTCTTTCTGCCGCTGCTCGGCGCGATCCTCGGGGGATTGATTGCGTTGGCCGGCGCGCGCGCGCGGTTCCCCGGACAAGACCCGAAGCCCGACACCGGGCATCATGCGGACCATCATGATGCACATCACGCGGCTCATCACGACGATCACGGCGACCATGCGCATGAGCCCCCGGCGGCGGGTTCGCGGCTCGTCGAACTGATCACCACGTCGCTGCTGTTCGTCGCCGCGATCCTGTCGTGGGTCGCCTTCGTCCAGGTCGGCTTCGGCCATCAGGACATCCGCATCGACCTGATGCCGTGGATCATCTCCGGCGATCTCAAGGTGCACTGGGCGATCCGCGTCGACACCCTGACCGCGGTGATGCTCGTCGTCGTCAACACCGTGTCGGCGCTCGTGCATCTCTATTCCATCGGCTACATGCACGAGGATCCAAACCGGCCGCGGTTCTTTGCCTATCTGTCGCTGTTCACCTTCGCCATGCTGATGCTGGTGACCTCCGACAACCTGGCGCAACTGTTCTTTGGCTGGGAAGGCGTCGGCCTCGCCAGCTACCTGCTGATCGGCTTCTGGTACAAAAAGCCGGAAGCGAACGCTGCGGCGATCAAGGCGTTCGTCGTCAACCGCGTCGGCGACTTCGGCTTCGCGCTTGGCATCTTCGCGCTGTTCATGATGGTCGGCGCCATCGACTTCGACACTGTGTTCGCGCAGGCACCGTCGCTGACCGGCAAGACCATCAACTTCTTCGGCTGGCATGCCGATGCGCTCACGTTGATCTGCCTGTTCCTGTTCATGGGTGCCATGGGCAAGTCGGCGCAGTTCCTGCTGCACACCTGGTTGCCGGACGCGATGGAAGGCCCGACCCCGGTGTCGGCGCTGATCCACGCCGCGACCATGGTGACCGCCGGCGTGTTCATGGTGGCGCGCCTGTCGCCGCTGTTCGAACTCGCGCCGAATGCGCAGACGGTGGTGACGCTGATCGGCGCGACCACGGCGCTGTTCGCGGCGACCATCGGCCTCGTCCAGAACGACATCAAGCGCATCGTCGCGTATTCGACCTGCTCGCAGCTCGGCTACATGTTCGTGGCGATGGGGGTGGGAGCCTATTCGGTCGGCATGTTCCACCTGTTTACCCACGCCTTCTTCAAGGCGTTGCTGTTCTTAGGCTCCGGCTCGGTGATCCACGCGATGCACCACGAGCAGGACATCCGCAACATGGGTGGCCTGAAGGACCGCATCCCGTTCACCTATATCGTGATGCTGATCGGCACCTTGGCGTTGACGGGCTTCCCGCTGACCGCCGGCTATTTCTCCAAGGATGCGATCATCGAAGCCGCCTTCGTCGGCCACAACCCGGCGGCGCTCTATGGCTTCCTGTGCACTGTTATCGCTGCGCTGCTGACTTCGTTCTATTCGTGGCGTCTGGTGTTCAAGACCTTCCACGGCAAGCCGCACGATCAGCATCACTACGAGGCGGCGCATGAAAGCCCGCTGGTGATGACGATCCCGCTCGCGGTGCTGGCACTCGGTTCGCTCGCCGCCGGTTTCCCGTTCAAGGAAGTGTTCGCTGGTCACGGCGTCGCGGAGTTCTTCCGCGGGTCTTTGACCTTCGCCAAGGACAACAAGGTGCTCGAGGAGATGCACCACATCCCGTTGTGGATCGCGCTGATGCCCACGGTGATGATGGTGATCGGCTTCCTCGTCGCCTGGCAGTTCTATATCCGCCGGCCGGATATCCCGGTCGAACTGGCGCGGCAGCATCAGCCGCTGTACCGCTTCCTGCTCAACAAGTGGTACTTCGACGAACTCTACGACACGATCTTCGTGCGTCCGGCAAAGTGGCTCGGCCGCACGCTGTGGAAGCGCGGCGACGGCTGGCTGATCGACGGCTTCGGGCCTGACGGCGTGTCGGCGCGCGTGCTTGACGTCACCCGCAACGTGGTCCGGTTGCAGACCGGATATCTCTACCACTACGCATTCGCCATGCTGATCGGCGTCGCCGCCTTCATCACCTGGTTCATGTTCATGCCGGGGAGCCACTGATGAACTGGCCGGTCCTGTCCGTCACGACGTTTCTGCCGGTTCTCGGCGCGCTGCTCGTCTGGATCACGGCGCGCGGCGACGGAAACCTCGGCAAGAACACCGCCCGCTGGATCTCGCTGTGGACCACGCTGATCACCTTCGCGGTGTCGCTGGTGCTACTGGTGAATTTCGATGCCAGCTCGGCCGACTTCCAGTTCGTCGAGAAGCATCCGTGGCTGCTCGGCGTCGCGTCGTACCATATGGGCGTCGACGGCATCTCCCTGCCGCTGATCATCCTGACGACCGCGATCATGCCGCTCGCCATCATCGCAAGCTGGTCGGCGATCCAGACACGCGTCAAGGAATACATGATCGCGTTTCTTGCCCTGGAAACGCTGATGATCGGCACCTTCTCGGCGCTCGATCTGGTGCTGTTCTACCTGTTCTTCGAGGGCGGCTTGATCCCGATGTTCCTGATCATCGGCGTGTGGGGTGGGCCGCGCCGTGTGTATGCAAGCTTCAAGTTCTTCCTCTACACGCTGCTTGGCTCGGTCCTGATGCTGCTCGCCATCATGGCGATGTACTGGAACGCCGGCACCACCGACATTCCGACGCTGCTCAAGCACGGCTTCCCGTATGATCTGCAGAAGTGGGCGTGGCTCGCTTTCTTCGCCTCGTTCGCGGTGAAGATGCCGATGTGGCCGGTGCACACCTGGCTGCCGGACGCGCACGTCGAGGCGCCGACCGCGGGCTCGGTGATCCTCGCGGCGATCCTGCTGAAGATGGGCGGCTACGGCTTCCTGCGCTTCTCGCTGCCGATGTTCCCGGAAGCCTCGCATCTGTTCGCGCCGTTCGTGTTCGCGCTGTCGGTCGTTGCGATCATCTACACCTCGCTGGTCGCGCTGATGCAGGAGGACATGAAGAAGCTGATCGCTTACTCCTCCGTGGCGCATATGGGCTTCGTCACCATGGGCATCTTCGCCGCGACCACGCAGGGGGTTGCCGGCGGCATCTTCCAGATGGTCTCCCATGGCGTCGTCTCCGGCGCGCTGTTCCTCTGTGTCGGCGTGGTCTACGACCGCATGCACACGCGCGAGATCGCCGCCTATGGCGGGCTCGTCAACCGCATGCCGCTCTATGCGGCGGTGTTCATGCTGTTCACCATGGCCAATGTCGGCCTGCCCGGAACGTCCGGCTTCGTTGGCGAGTTCATGACGCTGCTCGGCACCTTCAAGGTCAACATCCCGACCGGCACGCTGGCGACGCTCGGTGTCATCCTGTCCGCAGGCTACGCGCTGTGGCTCTACCGCAAGGTGGTGTTCGGCAAGCTGGAGAAGCCGTCGCTCGCGTCGATCCGCGATCTTGGCTGGCGGGAATCGCTGATCCTCGCGCCGCTGGTGGTGCTGACGATCCTGCTCGGCGTCGCGCCGACGCCGGTGCTCGACATCTCGGCCGCGTCCGTCAACCAGTTGCTCACCCACTATCATGCAGCGCTCAAGGCGGCCCAGACCGCCGCGCTGATCGTGCAGTAAGGCGAACCCGATGACCGAAGCCTTCACCGCAACCATGCTGACGCCGGTGCTGCCGGAACTGACGCTCGCCGCCGGCGCGCTGGTGCTGCTGATGATCGGCGCGTTCGCCGGCCACCGCAGCCTCGGCCTGATCAACACGCTGTCGCTGCTGCTCATCGCCGCCGTCGCGGCGATGGTCGTCACCATGGCGCCCGGCAAGCACATCGCGTTCGGCGGCAGCTTCATCGTCGATGACTTCGCCCGGTTTCTGAAGATCCTCGCGCTCGCGGCGTCCGCCGCGGCCATCGTCCTGTCGTTCGACTATCTGCGCGCCGAGAAGCAGCAGAAGTTTGAATATCCGGTGCTGATCCTGCTCTCGACGGTCGGCATGATGATGCTGATCTCGGCCAACGACCTGATCGCGCTCTATCTCGGCCTCGAACTGATGTCGCTCGCGCTCTATGTCGTGGCGGCGTCGAACCGCGACAGCGTGCGCTCGACCGAAGCGGGCCTGAAATATTTCGTCCTCGGCGCGCTGTCGTCCGGCATGCTGCTCTACGGCGCCTCGCTGGTTTACGGCTTCACCGGCACGGTGAGTTTCGAGGGCATCGCCAAGGCGGCGCAGGGCGGCGGTATCGGCCTCGTGTTCGGCCTGGTGTTCCTGTTCGTCGGCTTCTGCTTCAAGGTCTCGGCGGTGCCGTTCCACATGTGGACGCCCGACGTCTATGAGGGCGCGCCGACGCCGGTGACGACGTTCTTCGCGTCGGCGGTCAAGGTCGCCTCGATCGCGATGTTCGTGCGCGCCACCATCGTCGCGTTCCCCGGCATCACCCATCAGTGGCAGCAGATCGTCGTGTTCGTCGCCATCGCTTCGATGGCGCTCGGCTCGTTCGCGGCGATCGGCCAGCGCAACATCAAGCGGCTGTTGGCCTATTCATCGATCGGCCATATGGGCTTCGCGCTGGTCGGCCTTGCCGCCGGCACGGCGGAAGGCGTGCAGGGCGTGCTCGTCTACATGACCATCTATGTGGCGATGACCATCGGCTCGTTCGCCTTCGTGCTGGCGATGCGCCGCGACGGCGGTCTCGTCGAGAACATCAGCGACCTTTCCGGCCTCGCGCGCACGCATCCGACCATGGCGTTCTTCTTCGGCGCACTGTTGTTCTCGCTCGCCGGCATTCCGCCGCTCGCCGGTTTCTTCGCCAAGTTCTACGTGTTCCTCGCGGCGATCAAGGCGGGACTCTATATCCTCGCCGTGCTCGGTGTCGTCACCAGCGTTGTTGGTGCTTACTACTATCTGCTGATCGTCAAGGTGATGTATTTCGATGAGCCGGCGCCGCGCTTCGTCAAGATGGCGCCGTCGCTCGGGCTGATGCTGGCGCTGTCGGGGCTCGTCAATATCCTGTTCTTCGTCTTTCCCGGCCCGCTGCTCGATGCGGCGACGGCCGCGGCGAAGTCCCTCTTTTAGATGCGGCTTGACCCCGTTGCAGTCGCGGCCGGCGTCCGACTGACGGTGCACGAGGTCATCGGCTCGACCAACGCCGAGGCGAAGCGCCTCGCGCGGGGTGGCGAACGCGGTCCGCTCTGGATCGTGGCGCGGACGCAAACGCAAGGCCGGGGCCGGCGCGACAATGCTTGGGTCTCGCAGCCGGGCAATCTCTTCGCCTCGCTGCTGCTGACCGATCCGGCGCCGCCGTCGCGTGCGCCGGAACTGGCTTTTGTCAGCGTGCTGGCGTTGACCGATGCGGTTTTGGCCTGTGCGCCGGGGCTGGGCGGGCAAGTGACGGTGAAATGGCCGAATGACATGCTGGTCGACAGCCGCAAGGCCGCCGGCATCCTGATTGAAGCGGAAGGCAACGCAGTGGTGATCGGACTCGGTGTGAATTGCGTCGGCCATCCGCCGGAGACGGCATTCCCCGCGACCGATCTTGTGAGCGCCGGCGCCGCGGTCGATGCCGATGACGTCTTCGCCGCGTTGAGCGCCGCCATGGTGGCGCGGCTCGCGCAATGGTCAGCGGGCGCGGGCTTCGCCGCGACCCGTACCGACTGGCTGGCGCGTGCTGCCGGCCTCGGCGCGCCGATCCGCGTGCGGCTGCCGGATCGTGAGATGACCGGGCAATTCAGCGGTCTCGACGCGCAGGGCCGTTTGCTGCTGGGTCACGCCGACGGCACCACCGAAATCGTCACTGCCGGCGACGTGTTCGGCCTTGCAACCGAGGCGAGGCACTGAGCATGGCACCCGCGCAAACGGATCTGGTGTTCGCGCCGCTCGGCGGCGTCGGCGAGATCGGCATGAACCTGTCGCTTTACGGCGTCGGGCAGGGCCGCCAGCGCAAATGGCTGATCGTCGATCTCGGCGTGTCGTTTGCGTCGGAAGATCAACTGCCGGGCGTCGATCTGATCCTGCCGGATATCGGCTATATCGCCGAGGAGAAACGCGATCTGGTCGGCATCGTGCTCACGCACGCGCATGAGGACCATTTCGGTGCGGTGCTCGATCTGTGGCCGCGGCTTAAAGTGCCGGTCTATGCGACGCCGTTCACCGCCGCGCTGCTGGAGGCCAAGCGCCGCAGCGAGCCGGGCGCACCGGAGGTTGAGGTCAAGATCATCCCGGTCGGCGGTCGCTTCACCGCCGGACCGTTCGATGTGGAGTTAGTCTCGGTCGCGCATTCGATTCCAGAATCGAACGCGCTGATCATCCGCACGCCGGCCGGCACGGTGCTGCACACCGGCGACTGGAAGATCGATCCGACGCCGGTGCTCGGCCCGAAGACCGACGAGGCGAAGCTGCGCGCGCTCGGCGACGAGGGCTGTCTCGCGCTGATCGGCGATTCCACCAATGCGGTGCGCGAGGGCCGCTCGCCCTCGGAACAGGAAGTCGGCCGCACCATCACCGACCTGATCCGCTCCGCGCGCGGGCGCGTGGCGGTGACGACCTTCGCCTCCAATGTCGGTCGTCTCAAGGTCGTCGCCGAGGCGGCGCGCGCCTGCGGCCGCGAGGTCGTGGTGGTCGGACGCGCCATGGAGCGCGTGGTGCAGGTGGCGCGCGAGACCGGCAATTTCGAGGGCGTGCAGGATTTCCGCAGCCAGGACGCTTACGGCTACCTGCCGCCGGACAAGGTTGTTGCGCTATGCACCGGCAGTCAGGGCGAGGCGCGCGCGGCGCTGGCGCGCATCGCCGCCGATCAGCATCCGGAGGTGACGCTGTCGCGCGGCGACCGCGTGATCGTGTCCGCGCGCACCATTCCCGGCAACGAGAAGGCCGTCGGCCGCGTGCTCAATGGGTTGATCGAGCAGGGCATCGAGGTGATCACCGACCGCACCCATCTGGTGCATGTGTCGGGCCATCCGCGCCGCGACGAACTCACCGACATGATCTCGTGGGTCAAGCCGAAGATTTTGATCCCGGTGCACGGCGAGGCTTTGCACCTTTCCGAGCATGCGGCGCTCGCGCGCAGCCTCGGCGTGCCGGAGGTGATCTCCTGTCGTAACGGCGACGTGGTGAAACTGTCCGGCGTTGCCGGTGTGATCGACGAAATCCCGGCCGGGCGATTTTACAAGGACGGCAAGCTGCTGGTGGACTCCCAGTCGCGCACGGTCGCCGACCGCCGCCGGTTGTCGTTCGCCGGCGTCGTCTCGATTGCGCTGGCGCTCGACGAGCGTGGCGAGCTTGTGGCCGATCCGGAATACGACCTGATCGGCCTGCCGGAGCGCGATGCCGAGGGCAAGGCGATGGCCGACGTCATCGCCACGGTGATCGACCAGACCATCCAGTCGCTGCCGCGCCAGCGCCGCCGCGATCCGGACAGCGTCGGCGAAAGCGTGCGCCGCGCGGTGCGCTCCGCGGTTGCGGAGAGGTGGGGCAAGAAGCCCATGTGCCACGTCCACGTCCTTCCAGTATAGTCGCGGCGAGGAGCAAAGCAGATGATCGGACGCCTGAACCACGTTGCCATCGCCGTGCGGGATATCGCCAAGGCCACGGCGGTTTATCGCGACACGCTGGGCGCGCAGGTGTCCGAAAAGGTGGCGCAGCCGGCGCATGGCGTCAGCACCGTGTTCGTCAATCTGCCGAACACAAAGATCGAGCTGCTAGAGCCGCTCGGCGACAATTCGCCGATCAACAAATTCCTGGAAAAGAGTCCGGACGGCGGCATCCACCATGTCTGCTATGAGGTTGACGACATCATCGCCGCGCGCGACCGGCTCAAGGCGGCGGGCGCGCGCGTGATCGGTGACGGCGAGCCGAAGATCGGCGCGCACGGCAAGCCGGTGCTGTTCCTGCATCCCAAGGATTTCGCTGGTACGCTGGTCGAACTGGAACAGGCCTGAGATGTCCGCAACCACGGCGATCGCCATCTACTTCCTGATCTGGTGGGTGACGCTGTTCGCGGTGCTGCCGTTCGGCGTGCGCAGCCAGGAGGAGCAGGGCGAGTTCGCCGCCGGGACCGATCCGGGCGCGCCGGTCGCGGCGCGGCTGCTATGGAAGCTCTTGTGGACCACACTGGTCGCCAGCGTGATCTTCGGCATCCTGGCGCTGATCTACGAGAAACAGTGGATCACGCTCGACCAGGTCGCCACGCTGCTCGGGTTTCGCTAGCGACCGACGAAATTCCAAAAAAAAAGCAGGGCCTAAAGCCCTGCCGATAACCACTGTTCTTGCGCCGTTGCTGCTTTTATCACGACGTCATTGGTGACGTGCCGTCTTTTGGGGGTCCAGCGGACGCCAGGAGCGTCGCGAGCCCGATCGATCTCCCCAGACTCAAGCCATTCATGGCCCTTTTTTAGCCACCGCTTGCGCGATGGTTGAGCAACCTTATCACCCTGAACGGGCTTGTCACGAATTAAGGTTGCACCAAAAGCGGGCCGTCGAGCACGATCTTGTCGAAGTCGTCGATCAGGGCGGTCACCGTGACGGTCCAGGTGCCGGGGGCGGGAACGACGAGGCCGGATACCTGCCAGATGCCCGGTTCCGCCCGCGTTCCGGGCCGGACCAGCGGCTCGATCCCGAGCCCAGCCTGTTCCAGACTGACGTTGAGTTCCTTTGCGACGATCGGTGCGCCGTCCTCGCGCGTCAGCCGCACCGTGATGACGACCGGTCCGGTCCGGCCCGGCGCAACGCTGATGTCAGCCATGGTCTCGCCGTCGTGCAAGTGAACCAGCGCTGGCTCGGCGGCGGCCAGCGCGCGCGGCGGCGGCGTCAGCCGCCAGCCGGCGACAAGACCGAGGATCGCCAGCGCCACGGCGATCTCCGCGACGATCGCGCGGAACACGCGGCGGCGGGCGCCCGGCGCGCCAGCCATCACCGCCGGTGCAAGACTCATGCGGTTGCGCAGCGCCAGCGCCAGCAGCGCCGCGACCAAAGCGAGCTTGGCGATCAGCAACCGGCCATAGCCGGTCTCCGGCAGCAGGCGCAGGTCCGGCACCTGGACCCAGATCAGCACGCCGCCGGCAGCGATCAGAATGGCAAGAGGCAGCGGAATGAGCCGGCTAAACCGCGCCAGCGGCGCCTGCGGGTCCGGCGTGCGGATCAGCGCCAGAGCGAGCGGCACAAGCGAGCCGAGCCAGACGCAGAGCCCGGCGATGTGCAGGAACACGACCGGTCGCGAGAGCCACTGTGGTGGTGCACTGCTGGCGTGGCCGGTCATCGCCAGCGCGGCCCCGGCGCACAGCGTCGCCAGCACGGCGCAGAGGCGCGGCGCGATGCGGCCGGAGAGGGCGATCAGGCCAAGGATGAATCCGGCCAGCGCCGTGAGCGCCATCGAGGTTACGCTTGAGAAGAAGGCGCCCCGCCAGCTTGCGGCGTCGAGCAGGGCCACGACCGGCGCACCGAGACTGTCGAGCGCCTGCAATGCCAGGATCAGCGGTAGCGCGATCAGTCCGATACCCGTGCAAAGCCGCGCGGCATGGATCGCGCCGGGGATCGGTTGCCGATATAGCGTCAGGAACAGGCTGCCGCCGATGCCGCCGAACAGGCCGACGAACAGCAGCACGCGCGCGATCACGAACAGCGCGCCGCGCACGGGATCGCCATCGGCCACCTTGAAGGCGTTGGCCGTGGGCGCGCCGACGGAGAACAGCAGCGCGCCGCCGACCGGATGGCCGTCGGCGGAGACGACGCGCCAGCTCAACACATGCGTGCCGCGCGCGAGGTTCTTGACGGGGATGCGCAGGCTGGCGCCGCCATCGGCTGGCGGCGCGATGCTGATCGGCGCTCCGTTCGGCCCGAGCAGCTTGAACACCAGCGGCGCCACCGCTTCGTTGAAGGTGAGGACGAGCATCGCCGGGGCGCGGTCGAGCACCGCGCCATCGGCCGGTTGAGACGAGACCAGCGTCGCATGGCTGAACGCCGCGGTTGCGCTCACCATCCAGAGGATGAGCGCGACCGCAATGGTTGGCCAGCGATGCTGACGCGGCATCATGTCTTGATCAGGTCTTGGGCCGCAGCAGGATGCCGGGTGCTGGCTCCTTCAGTTCGTGGCTCGAGCCGCCGGCTTTCGGAATCTCGATCCAGCGATGCACGCCGGTCTCGCATTCCTGCACCACCGGGAAATAGATCGTGTCGCCCGCTTTAAGACTGTCGGCGACGAACACCGACACCACGAACTCGTCGTAGAATTTGTCGTCCAGCCTCCCGGTCCAGGTGATGGTCTTCACGCCTTCCTTGAGCGTCGCGCCATGGAAGAAGCTGTAAGCCTTGTCGTAAGGGCCACTTTCGATCTCGATCTGCCAGCCGGGCTTCGGCATCGGCTTCGCCGCGATCACGCCGTCGGGCAACCGGATTCGCAGCTTCGTGGTCGGCGAGCCGTTGCAGCCATGCCCGACCTTGAACACGGCCTTGTACGGCGCGCCGAGCGTCGCGGTGCGGGTTTCCAGGGTGACATGCGCCTGCGCGGGGATGGCCGCAAACAACGATACCGCCAGAGCAGCGGCGGGTAGCGGATGTTGCATTCTGAATATCATGATCGGTCTCACATCTTGTGCATGTGGCCGGCGGGCGCCGCGCTGGCCGGAGCTTGCTTGCCGGGCGCCTGCGCGCCGATGCCCTGCACGTCGAGCATGACATCGACCTTCCCGGCCTTGGCGAAGGTCAGCGTCAGCGGCACCTTGTCACCCTGCTTGAGCGGCGCCTTGAGGCCCATCAACATCATGTGGAATCCGCCGGGTGCGAAGTTGACCGATTTGCCCGGCGCGATGGTCACGCCCTTCGCCATCGGCCGCATGGTCATCACGCCGTTCTTCATCGCCATCTCGTGAATCTCGACGTGATCGGACGCGCTCGTCGTTGCTGAGACGAGCGTGTCCGGTGCGCTGCCGGTGTTGGTCACGGTGAGATAGCCGGCGCCAATCTTGGAATTGCCTGGCGTCGCGCGGCTCCACGGCTTCTCGATCTTGATGTCTCCGGCTTGCTGTGCCGACACAGGCAAGGTCATTGCCGGGATGGCGAGGGCACACAGCAGCGCAAGGGTCGATGTCTTCATGGTTGGTCTCCTTGGTCGAAACGTGAGTGGGCAAAGTCAACGAGATGAGGTTCGGCGCGGCGCGTCGAAGGCATAGCGCAGGCCGGCATAGATGCCGCGCCCGTTAACGGGATAGAACACGGCGGTATTCGCGGTACGGGCGTCGGTGACGGTGCCGAAATCGGCGATCGCGCGCTGATCGGTGAGGTTGCGGCCTTCCACATAGAACAGCCAGCCATTGTCCATGTCGATGCCGGTCTGCAGGCCGAGCAGCGTATAGCCGGGGCTGCGCAGCGTGTTGGCGTAATCGACGAAAGCGCCGGTCGGCACCCAGTCAAGCGACGGTGCGATGTAGAACCCACTTGGATGGCGGTAGGTGACGGTCGTGCGCAGCACATGCTCCGGCACGCCGGCGATGCGGTTGTTTCCGTATTGCCGGTCGCCGTCGAAGCGGAAGTCGCTGTAGTTCCACAGTTGCGAGACTTTCAGCGTGTCGCCCGCCGACGTGAACAGATTTCGCGCCAGCTCCACGGAGATACCGAGTTCGACACCCTGATGGATCGTCCGGCCGGCGTTGAACGTCGAGGCCGGCGTGCTGGGGTCGACGGTAAACTGGAGCAATTCGTCTCGCACCTGCGAGCGATAGAGCGTCACGTCCCACAACACGCGTTCGGTCCGTCCGCGTGAGCCGATCTCGGCGGTCCACGCTTTCTGCGCCGAGAGCGGGACGAAGCGGGTGGTCGCCGCCACGGTCTGCGCCAGGTCGGTGAAGTCCGGCGTGTCGAGGCTGCGGGTGATGTCGGCGAACACCTGCACGTCCGGTTTCGGCGTCCATAAAAGACCGAGCTTGGGATTGAAGCCGTCGTAAACGGCACTGTCGGTCTTCGCCAGCGGGTTCGCCGGCAGCCCGCCAAAGTCCTTATAGCGCCGTTCGTTGCGCAGCGCCTTGGCCCCGGTCATCAGCGCGACGTCGTCGAGAAAATAGAAACGGTTCTCGATATAGGCTTCGTAATTGTAGGCGTCCTGCCGCGCATTGAGCGTCTGCGCGCCGCGACCGCCGGCGATGTTGACGAACTGGCGTGCATTGTTGTTGCCGCCGAAGAAGCGCGTGCCGACAATCATCTCGTTGCGGAAACCGGCGAGCGACCAGTCGGCGGTGTAGCGCGGCGCGATGCCGTAGGTGAACCCGTCCTGATCGAGCACCTGGAAGATCGGATGATAAAGGTTCTTGTGCATGAACCAGCTATCGACGTCGAGCCTGCCGGTGCCGAGATTAAAGGTGGTGCGATTGGCGATCCGCTCGGCGCGGACGTTGCGCGCCTGATCGCCGGCGATCGCGGCGGCCGACGCCATGCGCGGATTGTTCAGCGCATCCGAGAGCGTCAGCGCGCCCGGCAGCTTCTGGTCGGTGCGGTAAGCGCCGAGAAAAAACCGCGTCTCCACATCGGGTGAGAAGCGGTAGCCGATATTGCCGTTGAAATGCTCGTATTGCTGGCGCGCATGGTCGCGGTAGCCGTCGGAATGCGAGACGGTGAGGTTGGCCAGCGCATCGGCCTTGTCCCAGATGCCGGAAGTCTGCGCATTGGCCCGCCAGGTGCCGAAACTGCCGCCGTCGATGCGCAGCATGTGCGGGGCGACTGCAGTATAGGCCGTCGGCGTGATGAAGTTGATTGCGCCGCCGAGATAGGAACTGCCATAGGCGAGCCCGTTGCCGCCTTTGTAGATTTCCGTCGCGCGCAGCGCGAGTGGATCAACCTGATAATAGTCGCCACTGCCGTCGGCGAAGTTGAACGGCATGCCGTCCTGCAAAATTTCGACGCCGCGCGTATGGAACGCACGGGAGATGCCGGAGCCACGCACGGAGACGCGCAACTCCTGCCCATAACGCTCCTGCGTCAGCACGCCGGGGCTGTCCTTGAGCACATCGCGAAGATTGTTGGTGTAGCGGGTCTTCAGCGTTTCGCTGTCGATAAAGCCGACCGAACCGGCATTGCGATTGATGATCTCGCGAATCTGTTCGGCGGTCGCGGCGGTGAGCGTGCCGCTTCCCGGTGCATTGACGACGATTTCCGGCACCTGGACCGGAGGCGTTTGCGCCTGCGCGCGGCCCTCGACCGCGACAGACCCGAGCAGCACGGCGCTGCCCAGCGTAACCAGACGTGACATTCTGTCCAACCTGACAAGACGGATGACGATGCGGCTTGCGCCGCGGCGATCAGCCGACCTGCGGTGGACCTCGGGGGAAATGCGGACGGGCCTCGCTGGTGACGGCGAGGCGGGTGACCGGTGGATGCGTGACCACGCCTGCGGGCGTGGGCGTCCAAGCCGTTGTAGCGATGGCGGGCGCCGGCAGGGCCGTCGCCAGACACAGCACGCAATGGTCGCACTTGTGGGTTGGGGCCGGCGTGCTGCCGTCTTGTGGCGCGGCGGCGTCATGGCCACCGGTCAGACAGGTGATCGCCAGCGGATCGAAGCCGGAAACAGCGGCGCTGACCGGGGAGAGCGTCGCCAGCAGGCCATGCAGCGTGATGGCGAAAATCGCCACCAAAGCCATCAGTCCCTGCCGCAGATCGCGCATCGCCGTTCCTGGTCCGAGTGGCAGCGTTACCACGCTGGTCTAACCCTGGGAATGGGCCTTTTCATCCCGTGCGCGACCCCTGGTCCCGCAAAAAGCCCGATTTTCGCTGCGGCCTTGTGTTTTGCGAGGCGATCCGGTTTCACTCGCCCCGGACCCCTCCCGGAACGAATCGATCCAAGCCCATGCGCCTGTCCCGCTTTTTCCTGCCGATTCTGCGTGAAGCCCCCCGCGAGGCGGAGATCGTCTCGCATCGCCTGATGCTGCGCGCGGGCATGATGCGGCAGGAGGCCGCCGGCATCTATGCGTTCCTGCCGCTCGGCTGGCGCGTGCTGCAGAAAGTTGTGCAGATCGTGCGCGAGGAGCAGAACCGCGCCGGCGCTATCGAACTGTTGATGCCGACCATCCAGTCGGCCGATCTGTGGCGCGAGAGCGGGCGTTACGACGCTTATGGCAAAGAGATGCTGCGCATCGAGGACCGCCACGAGCGCGAGGTACTGTACGGGCCGACCAACGAGGAGATGATCACCGACATCTTCCGCGCCTATGTGCGCTCCTACAAGGAACTGCCGCTCAACCTCTATCACATTCAGTGGAAATTCCGCGACGAGGTGCGCCCGCGCTTCGGGCTGATGCGGGGCCGCGAATTCCTGATGAAGGATGCCTATTCGTTCGACATCGACCAGGCCGGTGCCGAGCATTCCTATAACAAGATGTTCGCCGCCTATCTGCGCACCTTCGCGCGCATGGGCCTGCGCTCGATTCCGATGCGCGCCGATACGGGGCCGATTGGCGGCAATCTTAGCCACGAATTCATCATCCTTGCCTCGACCGGCGAGAGCGAAGTGTTCTGCCACAAGGATTATCTCGGCATGGATGTGCCGGGGGCGGATGTGAACTTCGACGACGCGAAGGCGATGAAAGGCATCTTCGATCAGTGGACGTCGCATTACGCCGCGACCTCGGAGATGCATGATGCGGCGGCGTTCGGCGCGCTGCCGGCCGACAAGCAGGTGTCGGCGCGCGGCATCGAGGTTGGTCATATCTTCTATTTCGGCACGAAGTATTCGGAGCCGATGAAGGCGGTGGTCGCGACCGGCGAGGGCGGCGAGAAGCCGGTGCATATGGGCTCCTACGGCATCGGCCCGTCGCGGCTGGTCGCCGCGATCATCGAGGCGTCGCATGACGACGCCGGCATCATCTGGCCGGAGGCGGTCGCGCCGTTCAAAGTTGCGATCCTCAATCTCAAGCAGGGCGATGCGGCGACCGACGGCGCCTGCGAACAGCTCTACCGCGATCTCACCGCCAAGGGCGTCGAGGTGCTCTACAACGACCTCGACGAGCGCGCCGGCGCGAAATTTGCCGCGACCGACCTGATCGGTATTCCGTGGCAGGTGATGGTCGGCCCGCGCGGGCTTGCCGAAGGCAAGGTCGAGGTGAAGAAACGCGTCGATGGCAGCCGTGAGATGCTGTCGCTGGCCGCCGCCACCGACCGGCTCTCGCAATGACGGTGGCCCGTGGGCCGATGTTTTCTGTGCGCTATCCGGCTTTTTCTCCTGCTGGGGCGGGCATGAATCCGCCAGAATCGTGTGAAAATCAGCACGCGGGAACAACACCTCGATGAGTCAGCCCTCGGGCACGCGGCCCTTTTCACCGTTCGAATGGATGTTGTCGCTGCGCTACCTGCGGGCGCGGCGCAAGGAAGGATTCATCTCGGTCATCGCCGGGTTCTCCTTCCTCGGCATCATGCTCGGCGTTGCCACGCTGATCATCGTCATGGCGGTGATGAACGGCTTCCGCAAGGAACTGCTCGACAAAATCCTCGGCCTCAACGGTCATCTGCTGATCCAGCCGCTGGAATCCCCGCTCACCGACTGGGACGAGGTGGCGGCGCGCATCAGCGGCGTCGCCGGGGTGCGGCTCGCCGCGCCGATCGTCGAAGGGCAGGCGCTGGCGTCCTCGCCGTTCAATGCCGGCGGCGTGCTGGTGCGCGGCATCCGGCTTGGCGACCTGAAAAAACTTCCCTCGATCGCCAATAACATCAAGCAGGGCACGCTCGACGGCTTCGACGAGGGGCAGGGCATCGCCATCGGTCGCCGCATGGCCGACCAGATGTCGGTGCGCGCCGGCGACAATCTGACGCTGGTGGCGCCGAAAGGCGCGGTGACGCCCATGGGCACCACGCCGCGCATCAAGATCTACAAGATCGCGGCGGTGTTCGAGATCGGCATGTCGGAATACGATTCCGCGATCGTCTTCATGCCGCTCAAGGAGGCGCAGGCTTATTTCAACCGCGCTGGCGACGTCACCGCGATCGAGGTCTATACCGACAATCCCGACAAGATCGATCAGTACCGCAAGGCCGTGCAGGACGCGGCCAAACGGCCGATCTACATGGTCGATTGGCGACAGAGGAATGCGACGTTCTTCAACGCGCTGCAGGTCGAGCGCAACGTCATGTTCCTGATTCTGACGCTGATCGTGCTGGTGGCGGCACTCAATATTGTCTCCGGCCTGATCATGCTGGTGAAGGACAAGGGGCAGGACATCGCCATCCTGCGTACCATGGGCGCGACGCAAGGCGCGATCACCCGCGTGTTCCTGATCACCGGCGCCTCGATCGGCGTCACCGGCACGATCATGGGCTTCCTGTTCGGCGTGCTCGTGTGCCGCAACATCGAGTCGATCCGCCAGTTCCTGTCGTGGCTCACCAGCACCGAACTGTTCTCGCCGGAACTGTATTTCCTCTCCAAGCTGCCCGCCGATCTCGACGTGAGCGAGACGACCGCCGTGGTGGTGATGGCGCTCACCTTGTCGCTCTTGGCGACGCTCTATCCGTCGTGGCGGGC
>MKWA01000002.1:302203-373778 GCA_001899285.1 Rhizobiales bacterium 64-17 | reverse complement strand
GAGACTCAGGTCGCGGCGCAGGACGACCAAGAGGTGCCGATCCTCTATCTGCACCAGGTCGAGCGGCATTACCGGCAGGGCGAGGCGACGCTTTATATCCTCAAGGGCGCGGATCTGGCGCTCTGGGCCGGGCAATCGGTCGCGCTGGTGGCACCGTCCGGGTCCGGCAAGTCGACCCTGCTGCACCTCGCGGGCCTGCTCGAACATCCCGACCATGGCGAGGTCTATGTGGACGGGCAGGCCACGGTCGGGCTCTCCGACAGCGAGCGCACGCGGCTGCGCCGCGAGCAGGTCGGCTTCGTCTACCAGTCGCACCGGCTGCTGCCGGAGTTCTCCGCGCTGGAGAACGTGATGATGCCGCAGATGATCCGCGGCCTGTCGCGCGGGGAAGCCCGCCGGCGCGGCATGGAACTGCTCGGCTATCTCGGGCTCGCGGAGCGGGCCACCCATCGTCCGGCCGAACTGTCCGGCGGCGAGCAGCAGCGCGTGGCGATTGCCCGCGCCGTCGCCAACGCGCCGCGGTTGCTGCTGGCCGACGAGCCGACCGGCAACCTCGATCCGCACACCGCCGATCACGTCTTTCATGCGCTTGAACAACTGGTCCGGGCTTCGGGACTCGCGACCGTCGTCGCGACCCACAACATGGATCTGGCGGCCCGGATGGACCGGCGCGTGACGCTGCGCGATGGCCTCATCGTCGAGATGGACTGAGCCGGGGCTCTGATTTTCCAGCATTATTTCGGCCGGTTAACCATCGGCGGTGGCTTGCGGGGACCGATGTCGGCAACGCCTTGACGTGAGAACAAAAGCTGAACTATGTTCTAGTTCTGTTCTTCAAACGAAGGAGGCGACGATGCTCAAGGCCATGGTTCATGAAGCGGCGGCACTGGCGTCCCTGGCGCTGTTCGTGGGGATGGTGGCGGTCTGGGCCAACGTGCTCTGCATGGTCTGACGGACGAACCCCCGGCGGGTTTCTGGGGGCTCGGACTTGGAACTGGGGATAGGGCGGATCGCGGCCTGCCTATCCCGGCCCGGCGGTAGACAGCGCCGCCTCCCGCTCGCACCATCGCGGCAAAGGAATCATCACCGTGGCCGCGGAACTTCAATTCGTGCACCTGCGCGTGCACTCGTCCTATTCACTTCTGGAAGGCGCGCTGCCGATCGCCAAGCTGGCGGATCTCGCCAAGGCGGACAAGCAGCCGGCGCTGGCGCTCACCGACACCGACAATATGTTCGGGGCGCTGGAGTTCTCGCAGAAGATGGCGGGTTCCGGCATTCAGCCGATCATCGGCTGCGCCCAGGCGATCGACTTCGGCGATCAGGAGGCGCGGCCGAACCAGCCGTTGCAGCACGGCCGGGTTGTGCTGCTCGCCGCGACCGAAGCCGGCTACCGCAGCCTGATGCGGCTTAATTCCCGCGCTTTTCTCGAAACGCCGTCGAACGAGGCGCCGCATCTCAAGCTCGCCTGGCTCGACGGCGAGACCGACGGGATCATCGCTCTGACCGGTGGCCCCGGCGGTCCGCTCAACGCCGCGATCGTTGCCGGGCAGGGGCATCTTGCCGCCTCGCGCTGCGAGGTGTTGCAGACGCTGTTCGGCGACCGGCTCTATGTCGAACTGCAGCGCCACGGTACGCCGGCCGAACGCGACGCCGAGGGTGCGCTGCTCGATCTTGCCTATGACCGTGGTTTGCCGCTGGTTGCGACCAACGAGCCTTACTTCGCCAATGCCTCGGACTACGAGGCGCACGATGCGCTGATCTGCATCGCCGAGAGCCGTGTCGTCGCCGAGACCGACCGTCGCCAGCTCACGGTCGAGCACCGCTTCAAGACCCGCGCCGAGATGGCGCAACTGTTCGCCGATCTGCCGGAGACGCTGGCCGCGACGGTGGAGATCGCGCGGCGCTGCTCCTATCGTCCAAAGACCCGCGCGCCGATCCTGCCGAACTTTACCTCAGGCGACGAGAAGTCCGACGAGACGGCGGAATTGCGCAAGCGCGCGCAGGATGGCCTCGCGGCGCGGCTAGCCGCGCACGGGGTGGCGCCGGGGCTCGCGGCGGATGACTACGACAAGCGTCTCGCCTTCGAGCTCGATGTGATCGAGCGGATGAAATATCCCGGCTACTTCCTGATCGTGTCGGACTTCATCCAGTGGGCGAAGCAGCAGGGCATTCCGGTCGGACCGGGCCGCGGCTCGGGCGCCGGTTCGCTGGTCGCCTATTCGCTCACCATCACCGACCTCGACCCGATGCGGTTCGGTTTGCTGTTCGAACGCTTCCTCAATCCGGAACGCGTGTCGATGCCGGACTTCGACATCGACTTCTGTCAGGACCGCCGCGACGAGGTGATCAAATACGTGCAGGATCGCTACGGCCGCGATCAGGTGGCGCAGATCATCACCTTCGGTACGTTGCAGGCGCGCGGCGTGCTGCGCGACGTCGGCCGCGTGCTGCAGATGCCGTACGGGCAGGTCGACAAGCTGTGCAAGCTGGTGCCGCAGAATCCGGCGAACCCGATCACGCTCGCGCGCGCCATCGAGGACGAGCCGAAGCTGCAGGCCGAAGCCGCGGAAAATCCGGTGGTCAAGCGCGCCTTCGACATCGCGCGCAAGCTCGAGGGGCTGACGCGCCACGCCTCGACCCACGCCGCCGGCATCGTCATCGGCGACCGGCCGCTGGCGCAACTCGTGCCGCTCTACCGCGATCCGAAGTCGGATATGCCGGTGACCCAGTTCAACATGAAATGGGTCGAGCCCGCGGGCCTCGTCAAATTCGACTTTCTCGGCCTCAAAACGCTGACAGTACTGCAGACCGCGGTCAATCTGTTGCGTCAGCGTGGCATCGAACTTGATCTCGCCAAGATCCCGCTCGACGACAAGAAAACCTACGACATGCTGACTCGGGCCGAAGCGGTCGGCATCTTCCAGTTGGAAAGTCAGGGCATGCGCCGCGCGCTGCTCGACATGAAGCCGGACCGGTTCGAGGACATCATCGCGCTGGTGGCGCTCTATCGTCCCGGTCCGATGGCGAACATCCCGACCTATTGCGCCCGCAAGCACGGCGACGAGCAGCCGGACTACATCCATCCGAAACTGGAAGAGGTGCTGCGCGAGACCTTCGGCGTCATCGTCTATCAGGAACAGGTGATGCAGGCGGCGCAGATTCTGGCCGGCTACACGCTCGGCGAAGCCGATCTGCTGCGCCGTGCCATGGGCAAGAAGATCCGCAAGGAGATGGAGGCGCAGCGCAGCCGCTTCGTCTCCGGCTCCGTCGAGCGCGGCATTCCGAAGGATCAGGCCGACGCGATTTTCGACCTGCTCGAACGTTTCGCCGAATACGGCTTCAACAAGAGCCACGCTGCCGCTTACGCGCTGGTCGCGTATCAGACCGCCTATATGAAGGCGAACCATCCGGTGGAGTTCATGGCGGCGTCGATGACGCTCGACATGAACAATACCGACAAGCTTGCGGAATTCCGCGCCGAGGCGCTCCGCCTCGAGATCATCATGGAGCCCCCGACCGTCAATCGCTCGGGTGTCGCCTTCGCCGTCGAGGATCGCACCATCATCTACGCGCTCGCCGCGCTCAAGGGCGTCGGCGTGCAGGCGGTGCAGAGCATCGTCGAGGCGCGCGGCGACGCGCCGTTCAAGGATCTGGCCGACTTCGCGGCGCGCATCAATCCGCGCGCGGTCAACAAGCGCGTGCTGGAAAGTCTCGCTGCCGCTGGCGCCTTCGACGGTTTCAGTCGCGATCGGGCCGCCGTGTTCGCGGCGATGGATCGCGTGCTTGGCCGCGCGCAGCGTTCGCATGAAAGCGAAGCGGTCGGGCAGAGCGACATGTTCGGCGGCAGTTCTGGGCCGGAGCCGATTACGATGCCCTCGGTCGAACCTTGGCTGCCGGCGGAAAAACTCAAACGCGAATATGACGCGATCGGCTTCTTCCTCTCGGGGCATCCGCTCGACGATTATCAAGCCGTGCTCGGGCGCGAGAAGGCGCAGAGCTGGGTCGAGTTCTGCAATTCGGTGAAGAACGGCGCGACGGCGGGCAAGGTCGGCGCCACCGTGGTGTCGCGGCTCGAACGCCGCACCAAGACCGGCAGCAAGATGGGCATCTTCGGTCTGTCGGACCCGACCGGCCATTACGAGGCGATCGTGTTCTCGGAAGGTCTTGCCGAATACCGCGAATTGCTGGAGCCCGGCGCCAATGTGCTGCTGTTCCTCAGCGGCGAGGTGCAGGGCGAGGATGTGCGCGCGCGCATCCAGTGGGCGAAGCCGCTCGATGCGGTGGCGACGGCGCGGATGTCAGACCTGCGCATCCACATCGCCGGCAACGATCCGCTCGACAGCCTGCGCAAGCGGCTCGAGCCGCGCTCCGACAGCAGCGAAGGCGGCGAGGTGACGCTGGTGCTGCAACTGCGCGACGGCGGCGAGGTGCAGGTGCGCCTGCCAGGCCGCTTCAAAGTGTCGCCGCAGATTGTTGGGGCCATCAAGGCGGTTAGCGGCGTGGATAAGGTCGAGGCGGTTTGACGCCGCGTCCGCGGCGCGCGCAAAATCGATCCGGCATTCACGATCGGGAAGGACCGCGCGCGTGAGCGGAGCAACGGCATCACACTGGCTCGACCGTCCTATCGACAGTCAGCGCGATCATACGCTCGGGCCGATCACCGCGCCGATCACGCTGGTCGAGTACGGCAGCTATGCTTGCCCGTATTGCCGCGCCGCCAATGCGCGTATTGAGGCGGTGCGTGACAAGCTCGGCGACCGGCTGCGTTATGTATTTCGCCACCGCCCCGTGACTGGCAGCGAGTTGGCGCGACGCGCCGCCGAACTGGTCGAGCGCATCGATGATCCGGAACGGTTCTGGGCGGCGCATATCCTGCTGATGACGCGCTCCGGAGAATTGACGGAAGATGATCTCGTTGCGGCTGCGCGCGAGGTCGGGCTGTCATTGGAATCCAGCGACGCCCAGACCGAGCGCGCCGTCGCGCATGTCGATGCTGACGTGGCGAGTTCGCGTGCCAGCGGTGTGATGATCACGCCGACCTTCTTCATCAACAGCCGCCGCTACGACGGTCCGTGGGATGAAGCCTCGTTCTCCGACGCCATTGTCGGCACGCTCGGGCATCGGTTCCGCGCCGCCGCGGTCGATTTCGCCGGCTGGGCGCCGTCCGCCGGCGTGCTGCTGCTGCTCTCGACCGTGCTGGCGGTGCTGCTGATGAACACCGCCATTGCGGGCGGGTTCGAGGCGTTCTGGAAACAGTATGTCGGCGTGAGCTTCGGCGATGCCGCATTCCGCCTGTCGCTGCTGCACTGGATCAACGACGGCCTGCTGACGATCTTCTTCCTCGTGGTTGGCCTCGAGATCAAACGCGAATTCACGGTCGGCCATCTCGCGGGATTGCGCGAGGCGGCGCTGCCGATCGCCGCCGCGATCGGCGGCATGGCCGTGCCGGCGTTGTTCTATGCGTTGATCATCCCGTCAGGGCCATGGGCGCATGGCTGGGGCGTGCCGATGGCGACCGACACGGCCTTCGCCATCGCGCTGATCGTCATGCTCGGGCCACGCGTGCCGGTGGAGCTGCGCATTTTCCTCACGGCTGCGGCAATCGTTGACGACATCGGTGCGATCGGCGTGGTCGCGGTGTTCTATTCCGGCGAATTGCATTTGGCGTATCTCGCCGGCGCGGCGGCGACGGTGGTCGCGCTCGCTTGCCTCAATCGCGGCCGCGTCTACAGCGTCACACCCTATGCGCTGCTCGGCATCGTGCTGTGGGCCTGTGTCCACGCGAGCGGCCTGCATGCGACGCTCGCCGGCGTGCTGCTCGCGCTGTTCATTCCGACGCGGCCGCCGGCCAATCTCAACGCGCTGATGATTCAAGCCAACACCATCGTCGCCGCCGAGGCGAAGCGGGCCGGCGAAGTGCTGCGCAGCGGTCCGTCCGCGCCAGCGCTGCAGGCGCTCGATGCGATCCACGACCGGATCGAGTCGCCTGCCGACCGCCTGTTGCGCCATGCCGGCGCGCGGTCGAGCTATCTGGTGCTGCCGCTGTTCGCGTTCGCCAATGCCGGCGTGACCATCCGCACCGATGTGTTCGACGGACGCGAGCCGCTGATGCTCGCCATCATCGTCGGCCTGATGATCGGCAAGCCGATCGGCTTTATCGCGTTCTCGGCACTGGCGGTCTGGCTCAAGCTTGCGGCGAAACCCGCCGATTACTCCTGGGGACAGTTGGCGGGCGCCGGCGCGCTGGCCGGCATCGGTTTCACCATGTCGCTGTTCATTGCCGGGCAGGCATTTCCGGCCGAGGCCGATTTCGCTGCGGCGAAGATCGCGGTGTTCGCCGCCTCGATCCTGTCGGCGGTGATCGGCTGCGTGATCCTGTGGCGGGTTGGACGCTCGGCTGCGGAGGAGCCTGCGATTGGCGAGCTGGCCAAAACCTGACACGAGAGGAGAGAACGAATGATCGTCGAACTGGTGACCTTCCGCGCCCCGCACGGCGGCGACTGGGATCACATCCTCGAAGGTGCGCGTGGCACGATCCCGAAGTGGAGCGCCAACCCGAAACTGGTCCGCAAGCACTTCCTGCTGTCGGAGGACGCGCAGACCTGCGCCGGCCTCTATATCTGGCCGTCGCGGGCCGATGCCGAGCACGCCCATAATGCGCTGTGGCAGGACGAGGTCGAGCGGCGCACCGGTTCGCGTCCGGAATTCCGCTATTTCGAGCTGCAAATGCTGCTCGACAACGAGGCCGGGACCGTCACCGAATGGTCGCGAACCGGCGAAAGGCGTGTTTCTAAAGTAGGTTAAAGGCGTTTTCTCCAGTCCCCTGGGAGCTTCAGAAAGCTTGCGCGGCGCAGCAGACCCGATTATACGCACGCGCACCACTCACGCGGATTTCGGCGCCGGCCCCGACAATGGGTCGCCAGCCATCCGGTGGCGGTCACAGTCCGTGACTGCTCACACAATCCGCGGCGGATCAACCGGAGAAGACCAATGGCGCTTCCTGACTTTTCAATGCGTCAGCTTTTGGAAGCTGGCGTTCACTTTGGCCATCAGGCCCACCGCTGGAACCCGAAGATGGGCGAGTACATCTTCGGCACCCGTAACAACATCCATATCGTCGACCTCGGGCAGACGGTGCCGATGCTGCACCAGGCGCTCCAGGCCGTCAGCGACACCGTCGCCAAGGGCGGCCGCATCCTGTTCGTCGGCACCAAGCGCCAGGCGCAGGACGCCATCGCCGACGCGGCCAAGCGTTGCGCGCAGTATTATGTGAACTCGCGCTGGCTCGGCGGCACGCTGACCAACTGGAAGACCATTTCCGGCTCGATCTCGCGGCTGCGCAAGCTCGATGAGATGCTCTCGTCCAACGAGGCGCAGGGCTACACCAAGAAAGAGCGTCTTGATCTCACCCGTGAGCGCGACAAGCTCAACCGCTCGCTCGGCGGCATCAAGGACATGGGTGGCGTGCCGGACATGCTGTTCGTGATCGACACCAACAAGGAAGACATCGCCATCGCCGAAGCGCGCCGCCTTGGCATTCCGATTGCGGCGGTGGTCGACACCAACTGCAATCCGGACGGCATCAGCTACGTCGTTCCGGGTAATGACGATGCCGCGCGCGCCGTCTCGATGTATTGCGATCTCATCGCGCGCGCCGCGCTCGACGGCATCTCGCGCGCCCAGGGCGACGCGGGCATCGATCTCGGTGCCTCGACCAAGCCGGCGGTGGAAGAAGACGTGCCGGCGGCTGCCGGTCTCGGCTTCGAGCAGCTCTCGGGTCCGCGCGGCGTCGCTGACGATCTCAAGAAGCTGCCGGGCGTCTCCGGCGCCATCGAGAAGCAGCTCAACGACCTCGGCATCTTCCACTATTCGCAGATCGCCGAATTGTCGCCGGAAGCCGCGCATAATGTCGGCGAAGAAGTCGGCCTGCCGGGCCGCGTCGATAGCTGGATCGCCAAGGCGAAGCAGCTCACCGCCGAGTGATGACAGCCGGCGCGCGGCTTGATCCGCGCGCCGTCCTTCACGGCACGGAGAGCATGATCCCGAAAAGCGGGAACCGGTTTTCGGAAAAGATCATGCTCAAACAAAAGACTGAGCGACGGGTCTGATTCAATCGCGTTGGATCAGACCCAAGACCGTATTTGCAACCCGTATTTGCGCTGACTCGTCGCGCAGAGGGATCAACCAATGGCTACGATTACAACCGAGATGATCAAGAACCTGCGCGAGTCGACTGGCGCGGGCATGATGGACTGCAAGGCCGCGCTGACCGAGGCCAAGGGCGACATGGAAGCGGCGCAGGATTGGCTGCGCAAGAAGGGCCTGTCGAAGGCCGCCAAGAAGGCCGGCCGCGTCGCCGCGGAAGGTCTGATCGGCATCGTCGTGCGCGGCACCAAGGCGGCGATGGTCGAGGTCAATTCCGAGACCGACTTCGTCGCCCGCAACGATCTGTTCCAGGGTCTCGTCAAGATGATCGCCGATGTCGCGCTCGATGCCGGCACCGATGTCGAGGCGATCAAGGCGGCGAAGGCCGGCAGCATCACTGTTGCCGAGGCGCTGTCCGACAGCATCGCCAAGATCGGCGAGAACATGACGCTGCGCCGCGCCGCCGTGCTTTCGGTCAATGCGGGCGCGGTCGGCAGCTACCTGCACAATTCGGTCGCCGACGGCCTCGGCAAGATCGGCGTGCTGGTCGCGCTCGAATCCACCGGCAACAAGGACGAACTGGCCGCGCTCGGCCGTCAGATCGCCATGCACATCGCCTCGGCCAATCCGCAGGCGCTCGATGCGGCGAGCCTCGATCCGGCGATCGTCAAGCGCGAGAAGGACGTGCTCGCTGACAAGTATCGGCAGCAGGGCAAGCCGGACAACGTGATCGACAAGATCGTCGAGTCCGGTCTCAAGACCTTCTACAAGGAAGCGACCCTGCTCGAGCAGGCGTTCATCTTCGACGACAAGAAGTCGGTCGCCCAGGCGGTCAAGGAATCTGAGGGCAAGGTCGGCGGCCCCGTGAAGATCGCCGGTTATGTGCGCTATGCTCTCGGCGAGGGAATCGAGAAGCAGGAATCCGATTTCGCCGCCGAAGTGGCCGCCGCCGCCGGGCAGGGCTGATCGTGAAGTCCGCGCCGGGCGGATTTCCGTCCGGCGCGTCCGTCCTGCTGTCGACGCGCGCGATAGGCGCATGAGAGGATCGAGAGCATGACCGAACCGGCCTATCCTCGCGTCGTCGTCAAGATTTCCGGCGAGGCGCTGGCCGCCTCCGAAGGTTTTGGCATCCATCAGCCGATCGTCGAGCGGATCGCCGCCGATCTGGTCGCCGCGTCCCGGCTCGGCATCGAGATCGCCGTGGTCGTCGGCGGCGGCAACATCTTCCGCGGCGTGCAGGTATCCTCGCGCGGCGTGCCGCGCCCGGTCGGCGACACCATGGGCATGCTGGCGACGGTCATGAACGCGCTGGTGCTCGAAGCCGCGATCGAGCGGCAGGGCTGCGAGGCGCGCACGCTGTCGGCGCTGGTGATGCCCTCAGTCTGCGAGAGCTACAACCGGCCCCGCGCGCTCAAGCATCTCGCCAAGGGCCGGATCATCATCCTGTGCGCCGGTACCGGCAATCCGTTCTTTACGACCGACACCACCGCCGTGCTGCGCGCGGCGGAACTCGATGCCAAGGCCGTGCTCAAGGCCACCAATGTCGATGGCATCTACACCGCCGATCCGAAGAAGGATAAGGCGGCGACACGTTACGAGCGCCTGACCCACCAGGAGGCAATCGAGCGCGATCTCAAGGTGATGGACGCCGCCGCATTCGCGCTTGCTCGCGAAAACCGGATGCCTATCATCGTGTTTTCGCTTGAGGGCGGCGCCAATGGTGCCGGTGCCATCGAGGCGGTGCTGCGCGGTGCCGGGCGCTCGACCGTGGTGACGAGCTAAAGACGCGATCGCTTCGCCGCGACGATTCTACGAGGATGATATGGCCAACGACACGCACGATCTGAACGAACTGAAACGCAAGATGCAGGCATCTGTCCAGGTGCTCAAGACCGAGCTTGCCGGTCTGCGCACCGGCCGCGCGTCGCTGCACATGCTCGATCCGGTTCAGGTCGAAGCCTACGGCTCGCACATGCCGCTCGCGCAATGCGCGACGGTGACGGTGCCGGAGCCGCGCATGATCTCGGTCAACGTCTGGGACAAGTCGCTGGTACACGCCGTCGAGAAGGCGATCGTCAATTCCAATCTCGGCTTGAGCCCGGCGACCGAAGGGCAGGTGATCCGTCTGCGCATTCCGGAATTGAACGAGGAGCGCCGCAAGGAACTGGTCAAGGTCGGTCACAAATACGCGGAGGCCGCACGCGTCGCGATCCGCCATGTGCGCCGCGACGGCATCGACGTCGTCAAAAAGCTGGAGAAGGATCACAAGATCAGCAAGGACGATCAGGAGCGGTTCTCCGGCGAGATCCAGAAGGCGACCGATCAGTCGATCGGCGAAGTCGACCAGGTGCTCGCGGCCAAGGAAAAGGAGATCCTCACCGTCTGAGGATCGGATTATCCATGTCGGATATGCCGCAGACCGAGCAGACGTCCGAAGTGCCGCGGCATGTTGCGATCATCATGGATGGCAACGGCCGCTGGGCATCGGCGCGCGGTCTGCCGCGGCTTGAGGGGCATCGCCGCGGCGTCGAGGCGCTGCGCCGCACGGTGCGCGCCGCCGGCGACCTGGGCATCGGTTATTTGACGATCTATTCGTTCAGTTCGGAAAACTGGTCGCGGCCGCAGGCCGAGATCACCGATCTGATGGGGCTGTTGCGCCGCTTCATCCGCAACGATCTCGCCGATCTGCACAAGAGCGGCGTGCGGGTGCGCGTCATTGGCGAGCGCGACGGGCTTGCGCCCGACATCGCGCGGTTGCTCACCGAAGCGGAAGAACTCACCGCGGGAAATACCGGCCTGACCCTGATCGTCGCCTTCAATTATGGCAGCCGGCAGGAGATCGCACGCGCGACGCGGCGGCTGCTCGATGAAGTCACCGCCGGCCGCATCGACCCGGCGCAGATCGCGCCCGAGACGATCGGCCGTTTCCTCGACGCGCCGGATGTGCCGGACCCGGATCTGATCGTTCGCACCAGCGGCGAGCAGCGCCTGTCGAATTTCCTGATGTGGCAGGCCGCCTATAGCGAACTGGTGTTCATGCCGGTGTTCTGGCCGGACTTCGACCGCGCCGCGCTGGAGCAGGCGATCGCCGAATATCACCGCCGTGAACGCCGGTTCGGCGGTCTCGTCGCGCGTACCGGATCGTGACCGTGAGCGAGGGGTCGACGTCAGCGCCCGCGGCCGCTACCCCGGCGCGCAGCAATCTGTGGATGCGTGTCGCCGCCGCGCTGGTGCTGGTGCCGGCGGCGCTGCTCACCACTTATCTCGGCGGCTGGATTTACGCGCTGTTCTGGACCGCGGCGTCCGCCGCCATCCTGTATGAGTGGACAACGCTGGTCGGTGGGCGCGACACACGGTTGGGTTTTTGGCTGAGTTTTATCGCGGGATTGCTCGGGCTGATCGCGGCGCTGCTGCTCGGCCTTTATCTTGAGCGGGTCGGTGTCGCGATCCTGTTGATTGGCCTTGGCGGATTGGGGGCTGCGATTTTCGCGCCCGCGGAACGTCGCGGCTGGATGTTTGCCGGCGTGCTCTATGCCGGCGCGCTGCTGCTCGGCACGCTGCTGCTGCGCGCCGATCCCATGCTCGGCTTCGTCGCGATGCTGTTGCTGTTCGCGGTCGTCTGGGCGACCGACATCGCCGGTTATTTCGTCGGCCGCGCGATCGGCGGCCCGAAACTCGCGCCACGCATCAGCCCCGGCAAGACATGGTCCGGCGCGATCGGCGGTGTGGTGTTCGCGATTGCCGCCGCGCTCGGCGTCGCTGTTTTTGCGCGGTTGCCGAGTGTTGCTCCGGTCGTCGTGATTGCTGTCGCGTTATCGGTCGTGGCGCAGGCCGGCGATCTGATGGAAAGCGGGATCAAGCGCCGCTTCCACGCCAAGGATGCAGGCACGCTGATCCCCGGCCATGGCGGCGTGATGGATCGTCTTGACGGATTCTGGGCAGCGGTGCTGCTCGCGGTTTGCATCGGCCTGATGCGCGGTGGTCTCGACGATCCCGCTCGGGGATTGTTGCTGTGGTGAGTCAATGAGCGCAACGCCCCGACACACGCGCGCGCCGCGCACCATCACGCTTCTGGGTGCCACCGGATCGGTCGGCGCCAGCACCATTGATCTGATCCGGCGCGAAGGCAGCGGGCTCGTGCCGCAGGTCGTCACCGCGCATCGCAATGCGACGGCGCTGGCAACACTGGCGCGCGCGGTCGGCGCGCGCGTCGCCGTCGTCGCCGATCCGGCAGCTTATGGCGAACTCAAGGATGCGTTGAGCGGCTCCGGTATCGAAGCGGCAGCGGGCGATGCCGCTCTGGTCGAGGCGGCGCAGCGCCCCGCCGATCTGGTGCTGGCGGCGATCACCGGCGCGGCCGGCCTCAAGCCGACGCTGGCGGCGATCGAGCGTGGCGCGACTGTCGCGCTCGCCAACAAGGAAAGCCTCGTTTGTGCCGGCGCGCTGTTCATGCGTCGCGCGGCGGCTGCGTCGGCCACGGTGCTGCCGGTCGATTCCGAGCACAACGCGATCTTCCAGGCGCTCGGCGCCGGTCAACGCCGCGACGTGCGCCGCATCATCGTCACCGCCTCGGGAGGTCCGTTCCGCACCTGGACCGCCGAGCAAATTCGTGCCGCGACACCGCAGCAGGCGCTGCGTCATCCCAACTGGTCGATGGGGCGCAAGATCACCATCGATTCCGCGACCATGATGAACAAGGGCCTCGAAGTGATCGAGGCGCATCATCTGTTCGCGCTGACGCCGGATCAGATCGACGTGCTGGTGCATCCGCAGTCGATCGTGCACGGCATCGTCGAATTCGCCGACGGCTCGCTGGTGGCGCAGATGGGCGCGACCGACATGCGGATTCCGATCGCGCATTGTCTCGCGTGGCCGGACCGCATACCCGATGCCGCGCCGCGACTCGATCTCGTCGCGCTCGGCCGGCTCGACTTCGAGGCCCCGGACCCGCAGCGCTTCCCGGCACTCGCTTTGGCGCGTGCCGCGCTGGAACAGGGCGGTGCGGCACCCACCGTGCTCAACGCGGCGAACGAGATCGCGGTCGAGGCGTTTCTCGCCGGGCGGCTTAATTTCATGGGGATCGCCGGGCTGGTCGAGGAGACGCTGGCGGCTGCTGCAGCGCGTGGTATCTCGGCGGAACCCGACAGCGCCGACGCCGCGCTCGGCGTTGACCATGTTAGCAGAGAATTAGCCTTAACCCTCTTGCCCGAAATCGCCGCAAAGGCATGCTAAGGCTGAGGTACGATCGGGGCTGACCGCGAGGGGTTTATGCATTTCGACATTATGGCCGGACTCGGCGCGCTCGGTGGCGGCGTGATCGGCTATCTCGTGCCGTTTCTGTTCGTTCTGACGATTGTCGTGTTCTTTCATGAGCTTGGCCACTTCCTGGTGGCTCGCTGGCGCGGCATCCGGGTATTGACGTTCTCGATCGGCTTCGGCCCGGAACTGGTCGGCTTCAACGACCGGCATGGCACCCGCTGGAAGATTTCGGCCATCCCGCTCGGCGGCTACGTCAAGTTCCTTGGCGACGACAACGCCGCGAGCACCCCGGATCATGACGCGCTGCAGGAGATGAGCGCGGCCGACAAGAGCGAAAGTTTCTTCCACAAGCCGGTCGGTTCACGCGCGGCCGTGGTGGCGGCCGGTCCGATCGCCAATTTCATCCTCGCCATCGTGATCTTCGCCGGCATTTTCATGCTGTACGGCAAGCAGATCACCGCCGCGCGGGTCGACAGCGTCGCGCCCGGCAGCGCCGCGGCGGAGGCGGGCTTCCAGCCGGGCGATACCGTGATGTCGATCGACGGCACACGGATCGACAGTTTCTCGGAGATGCAGCGGATCGTTTCGGTCAACGCCGGACAGGCGCTGAAGATCGAGATCGACCGCGGCGGCGTGCGTCAGACGCTGACCGCGACGCCGGCGCTGAAGGAGCTCAAGGACAATTTCGGCAACGTCCATCGTCTCGGGGTGTTGGGTATTTCCCGTTCTTCAGCGCCCGGCGATGTCCGTACCGAGCGGGTGGGGCCGTTCAGCGCCATTGCCATGGGTGCCGGTGAAACCTGGTTCGTGATCGACCGGACACTCGCCTATATCGGCGGCGTATTCGCAGGCCGCGAGGCGGCGGATCAGGTCGGCGGCCCGATCCGAATCGCGCAGGTGTCCGGGCAGGTCGCGACCGCCGGCATCGTTGCCCTGCTGCATCTCGCCGCAGTTCTCTCGGTCTCCATCGGGTTGCTCAACCTGTTCCCGATCCCGCTGCTCGATGGCGGACACCTTTTGTTCTATGCGATCGAGGCGCTGCGTGGCCGCCCTCTGTCCGAACGGGCCCAGGAAGTCGGTTTTCGCATCGGTTTGGCGATCGTTTTGATGTTGATGATCTTCGCCACCTTCAACGACATCGTGCATCTGGCCACGTCCTGACCGTGATCCGGCCTCCGCCGGGCCTCGGTCGGCCTTGCCCCGGCGCCCGGGCGGCCCCGACCGGAAACCGTGACTTCAGGGCAACTTTTTGAGTGAAAAAGGAAAATCGAGCCGGAAGTTAAGGTTGCGGAGGCTCGAAAACCGGCTACAAACAGGCCATAACCGGACGGCAAGAATCCTGCGATACCAGTCCCCTGACGGGGTAGGGCCGCCAGGGTCAAAAAGGTGCGTGACGACATGGGATTGAGGGTGCGGTTTTTGCGGTCATTGAGCGTCGCCTCGATGGTCCTGTGTGGCGTCCTGCTGGCGGCTCCGGTGGCCTTCGTTCCGGCCGGCCCGGCCTACGCCCAATCGGCATCCTCTATCGTCGTGGAAGGCAACCGCCGCGTTGAGGCGGATACCATCCGTTCCTATTTCCGGGGTGGCCGGCTCGACGCCATCACCATCGACGAGGGCGTCAAGGCGCTCTACGCCACCGGTCTGTTCCAGGACGTACGCGTGCGCAACGCCGGCGGCCGCGTGATCGTCTCCGTGGTCGAGAACCAGGTGATCAACCGCGTCGCCTTCGAAGGCAACAAGAAGACCAAGGACGACCAGCTCAACGCCGAAGTGCAATCGAAGCCGCGCGGCACCCTCTCGCGCGCCACGGTGCAGGCTGACACCCAGCGCATCATCGAAATCTATCGTCGTAACGGCCGCTTCGACGTGCGCGTCGAGCCGAAGATCATCGAACTGCCGAACAATCGCGTCGACCTTGTGTTCGAAATCAAGGAAGGCGAGAAGACCGGCGTCAAGGATATCGAGTTCGTCGGCAACAAGGCGTATTCGTCGTCGCGTCTGAAGGACGTGATCAAGACCTCCGAGTCCAACTGGCTCAGCTTCCTGCAGACCACCGATATCTATGATCCGGACCGGATCGAGTCCGACCGTGATCTGCTGCGCCGCTTTTACCTGAAGCGCGGCTACGCCGATGTGCGCATCGTCTCGGCTGTCGGTCAGTACGACCCGGCAAAGAAGGGCTTCATCGTCACCTTCACCATCGACGAGGGCCCGCTCTATCGCTTCGGCACCGTCGATGTCGTCTCCAACGTTCGCTCGATGGATCCGAATCTGCTGCGCTCCCGCCTCGTGGCGAGCGCCGGCAGCGTCTACAACGCCGAGGCGATCGAGAAGAGCGTCGAGGGCATGACGATCGAGGCGGCCAAGCGCGGCTATGCCTTCGCCACCGTCCGTCCGAACGGCGACCGCAATTTCGCTGAGCGCAAGATCAACGTCGTGTTCGTCGTTGAAGAGGGCACGCGCGCCTATATCGAGCGCATCAATATCCGCGGCAACACCCGTACCCGCGACTACGTCATTCGCCGCGAGTTCGATATCGGCGAAGGCGACGCCTATAACCGCGCGCTGATTGATCGCGCCGAGCGACGCCTGAAGAATCTCGACTACTTCAAGACCGTCAAGATCACCAACGAGCCGGGCTCGGCGCCCGACCGCATCGTCGTCAACGTCGACGTCGAGGAAAAGGCGACCGGCGAGTTCTCGATCTCCGGCGGCTACTCGACCGCGGACGGCGTGCTTGCGGAAGTCGCGGTGGCGGAGCGTAACTTGCTCGGCCGCGGCCAGTATGCGCGCGCTTCGGTGAGCTATGGTCAGTATTCGCGCGGCGTCGAACTGTCGTTCGCCGAGCCTTACTTCCTCGGCTACCGCCTCGGCTTCGGCACGGACCTGTTCTACAAGCGGACGCTGGCGACGAACTACGTCTCGTACAATACCGAAACGGCCGGCGCGAACCTCCGTCTCGGTGTGGCGCTGACCGAAGAACTCTCGGTGCAGTTGCGCTACTCGCTGTTCCGCCGCACCATCACGTTGCCGTCCTACTACAACGATTGCGCCGTTCCGGTTACTGTTCCCGCGAGTGCCGCGCCTTATCCGTGCTACGGCAATGGCGAAGCCTCGCTGCCGGTGCGCGCCGACCTGGCTCGTGGCGCGGCGCTGACCTCTGCGGTCGGCTACACCGTCGCCTACAACACCCTCGACAACAACAAGAACCCGACCAACGGCCTGCTGATCGAAGGCAAGCAGGACTTCGCGGGCGTCGGTGGTGACGTCAACTTCATCAAGACCACCGGCGACATTCGCAACTACTACGAAGTGTTCCCGGACGTCGTGAGCGTGATCCACCTGCAGGCTGGCCATCTCGCCGGCTGGGGCAGCAAGGATCTGCGCATGCTCGACCACTTCCAGCTTGGTCCGACGCTGGTGCGCGGCTTCGAGCCGGCCGGCATCGGCCCGCGTGACATCACGCCCGGCACCACCAACGACGCGCTGGGCGGCACGATGTACTGGGGTGCGTCGGTTGAAATGCAGACGCCGCTGTACTTCCTGCCGAAGGAAGTCGGTATCAAGGCCGCCGTGTTCGCCGACGCCGGTTCGCTCTGGGGCTACAAGGGCGCAACGACCTATATCGGGTCTCCGGGTGAACAGTTTCTGTTCGACGATAGCAACACGATCCGCTCCTCGGTCGGCGGCAGTCTGATCTGGGATTCGCCGTTCGGTCCGCTGCGCTTCGACATCGCCTATGCTCTGACCAAGGGCAAATACGACCGTACGCAGATCTTCCGCTTCGGTGGCGGTACCAAGTTCTGATCGTTACGATCGAACGACACAGACAGGCGGCGCCGCATCGGGCGCCGCCACGGTTTTAGGCTGATGACCGAGCCGCTGTTTCTCAGGCAATCCCGCGGACTGTCGGTGGCCGAGATCGCCGCGCTGACGGGCGCGCAACTGTCGCCGGGTACTCCGCAAAATCTGCCAAACGACCGGTTGATCCGCGATATCGCCACGCTCGATCAGGCCGGGCCGTCGGATCTCACCTTCATCGACAATTCCAAATATCTCGGCCAGTTGGCTGCGACGCGTGCGGGCGCTTGCCTCGCGTCCGAGCGGTTCGCGGGCGAGGTGCCGTCCGGCATCGTCGTGCTGCGCAGCCCGGCTCCGTATCGTGCGCTGGTGGCCGTCGCCAGCGCATTGTTTCCCGACGCATTGCGACCGCGCTCGCTCACCGACAACACTGGTGTGTCGCCGCGCGCCACGGTCGATGCGAGCGCGCGGCTTGAAGACGATATCGTCATCGACGCCGGCGCCGTGGTCGGTCCGCGCGTCGAGATCGGCTCGGGAACGGTGATCGGCGCCAATGCCGTGATCGGCGCTGATGTACGGATCGGCCGCGATTGCGCCATTGGCCCGGCTGCATCGCTCAGTCACGCGCTGGTCGGCGATCGGGTGATTGTCCATGGCGGCGTGCGCATCGGACAGGACGGCTTCGGTTATCTGCCTGGCCCCAAAGGGCATCAGAAGGTGCCACAGGTCGGCCGCGTCATCATCCAGAACGACGTCGAAATCGGCGCCAACACCACTATCGATCGCGGCGCGATGCGGGACACGGTGATCGGCGAGGGCAGCAAGATCGACAATCTGGTTCAGATCGGACACAACGTCACGCTCGGACGGCATTGCATTATCGTGTCGCAAACCGGCATTTCCGGCAGCACCGTGCTGGGCGATTATGTGGTGATGGGCGGCCAGGTCGGCGTTGGCGACCATCTTACTGTCGGCGATGGAGCGCAGATCGGCGCGCGCGGCGGCGTCATGTCGAATGTTCCTGCCGGTGCACGCTGGGCGGGCATGCCGGCCGAACCGGGCCGGGACTGGCTGCGCGGCGTCGCCACGTTGCGGCAACTGACGCGCAAGAATCTAAAAGGCGAACAGGGAGCGGAAGAATGACGGGCACCATCGAGGCAGTCGGCATCCACGAAATTCTGCGCGCGCTGCCGCACCGCTATCCGTTCCTGATGGTGGACCGCATCACGAAGATCAACGGCGAACAGAGCGCCGTCGGCATCAAGAACTGCACCATCAACGAGCCGCATTTCATGGGGCATTTCCCCAACAATCCGGTGATGCCCGGCGTGCTGCTGCTCGAAGGCATGGCGCAGACCTGCGGCGTGCTGTGCATTCTGGCGTCAGGCAAGACCGCCGCGCCGTTTGTTTATTTCATGACCATCGACCAGGCGAAATTCCGCCGGCCTGTGCTGCCGGGCGACACCGTCGAGTTTCATGTCCAGCTGCTCAAGCGGCGCAAGGACATGTGGTGGTACCGCGGCGAGGCCAAGGTCGGCGGCGAACTGTGCGCCGAGGGCAATCTCGGCGCGATGATGCGGATGGAATGAAACGCCGATGGGCATGATCGACGACACCGCGCGGATTGCGTCCGGCGCCGAGATCGGCACCGGCGTGTCGATCGGTCCCTATTGCGTGATCGGCCCGCATGTCCGGCTCGGCGACAACTGCCGCCTCGAGGCGCATGTGCATATCGCCGGCCATACCACCGTCGGTGCCGGCACGAAAATTCAGCCGTTCGCGTCGCTCGGCTCGCCGCCGCAGTCGACCGGCTACAAGGGCGGCCCGACGCGTCTCGAGATCGGCGAGAATTGCGATATCCGCGAACACGTGACGATGAATACCGGCACCGAGTCCGGCGGCAACGTGACGCGCGTTGGCGACCGGTGTCTGTTCATGGTTGGCTCTCATGTCGGCCACGACTGCATCGTCGGCTCGCAGGTGACGCTCGCCAACAATGCGCTGCTCGGCGGCCACGTCGAGGTTGGTGACAACACCTTCATGGGCGGCGGCTCGGCGGTGCATCAATTCACGCGGATCGGCGAGGGCGTGATGGTGTCCGGTGTCGGCGGCGTCGCCGCCGATGTGCTGCCATTTGCTTTGGTGTTCGGCCATCGCGGATATCTCGGCGGCCTCAACGTCGTCGGCCTCAAGCGCCGCGGCGCCAGCCGCGCCGACATGCACCGCCTGCGCGCGGTGTATCGCCTGCTGTTCTCCGACGAGGGCTCGATGCAGGCGCGCATCGATCAGGTGATCGCGACCTACGGCGAGGATCCCATCGCCGGAAAGGTCGCGGCATTTCTGCGCGGACAGGGCCGCCGGCCACTGATGAAGCCCGGCCGCAAATCAGGGCGCGACAAGGCCGAGCCGGACGACGACGAATGAGCGCGCCGCGGCAGCAACCGCTCGCTCAAGGTCCACAAATGTCGGACCCGCTCGCCATCGTTTGCGGCGGCGGCTCGCTGCCGTTCGCTGTCGCTGACGCGGTGATCGCGCGCGGCCGGCGCACGGTGCTGTATCCATTGCAGGGGCTGGTCGATCCGGCGCGGCTCGCGGCCTACCCGCATCACTGGATCAGGCTCGGCCAGTTCGGTCGCCTCCGCCGGCTGCTGGCGGATGAGAATTGCCGCGACGTCGTCTTCATCGGTTCGCTGGTGCGGCCCGGCTGGCGCGACATGCGCTTCGATCTCGGCATGGTGGCGATGCTGCCGACCATCGTCCGCGCGTTTCGCGGTGGCGATAACAAGCTGCTCACTGCCATGGGCAAGGTGATGGAGGAGGCGGGCTTGCGGCCGCTCGGCGCGCACGAGGTCGCCCCGGAAATCCTGGTCCCGGACGGCGTGCTCGGCCAGGTCGCGCCGCGCGCGAGCGACCGCGCCGATATCGCCACGGCGCTGGATTTTCTGGCGGTGACCGGCCGCTTCGATATGGGGCAGGCGGTTGTCGTCGCCGACAATCAGGTGTTGGGCGTGGAAGCCGCCGAAGGCACCGACGCCTTGCTGGCGCGGATCGCGCAACTGCGGGCCAACGGTCGTATCCGCCTGCCGCACGGCACCGGCGTGCTGGTGAAAGCGCCGAAGCCGCAGCAGGATCGCCGCTTCGATCTGCCGTCGATCGGGCCGCGCACCATCGAGGGTGTTGCGCAGGCCGGTCTCGCCGGGCTTGCCGTCGTCGCCGGCGAAACAGTGATCGCCGATCCCGACGATGTCGTCACCGCTGCCGATCGGCACGGCGTGTTTGCCGTCGGCGTTCCCGCCGGATCGGCGCCGTGAGCGACACGCCGTTGCATGTCTTTCTCGTCGCCGGTGAGGAATCGGGCGACCGGCTCGGCAGCGCGCTGATGCGCGCGCTGCGTGAGGTAACCGGCGGCGCGGTGCGCTTTTCCGGCGTTGGCGGCCGCGACATGGCCGAGGCCGGATTGCGCAGCCTGTTTCCGCTCGGCGATCTTGCCATTGTCGGCATCACCTCGATCCCACGCCGGCTGCCGCAACTGCTGCGGCGAATCCGCGAGACCGCCGATGCGGCGATCGCCGCGCGGCCGGACGTGCTCGTCGTTATCGACAGCCCGGAATTCACCCATCGCGTCGCGCGGCGGGTCAGGGCGCAAGCGCCGGGGATGCTGATCGTCGATTATGTCTGCCCATCGGTCTGGGCATGGCGGCCGTGGCGGGCGCGGGCGATGCGGCGCTATGTGGATCACGTGCTGGCCTTGCTGCCGTTCGAGCCCAAGGCGCTGCAGGAGCTGGGCGGCCCGCCGGCGAGCTTCGTCGGCCATCCGATCGCCGACCGGGTTGCGGACATTCGCCCGGATGCCGCCGAGGCCGCCCGCCGCGAGGCCGCGCCGCCGGTGCTGCTGGTGATGCCCGGCAGCCGCTCCGGCGAATTGAATTTCATGCTGCCGGTGTTCGGCGAAACGGTGACGCGGCTGCAGCGGTCGATCCCGGATATCGACGTCGCCGTGCTGGCGGTGCCGCATCTCGCCCGCCGGGTGCGCGCGGCGGTTGCAACCTGGCCGGTTCCGGTGCGCGTCCTGGTTGAGCCGGGTGAGAGGAACGAGGCGATGCGGACCGCCCGCGCAGCACTGGTGAAGTCCGGGACCGGCACGCTGGAGCTGGCGGTCGCCGGGGTGCCGATGGTGGCTGCCTACAAAGTGGGCCGGGTCGAGGAGATGGTCGCCCGGCTGCTGATCCGCACCTCGTCCTTCATCCTCGCCAATCTGGTGCTGGGCGAGCGTGCCGTCCCCGAACTGCTGCAGGGGGACTGCACCTCGGACAAGCTCGCCGCCGCGCTGCTGCCGCTGTTGCGGGAGACGCCGGATCGACAGGCGCAGCTTGCCGCCTTTGCCCGGCTCGACACGATCATGCAGATCGGAACCCTGTCGCCGAGTCGGAGCGCCGCCGCGCGCGTGCTGGCGTTAGCCAAAGCACACCAGCCCCGCTAAAGCAGGGTGGCGCCGGGGCAGAGTCGCGCATAAGATGCCAATCACATCAACCGGATAGATCGTTTGCCAGTGTCCCTCCCGCCGATCGCCGCGATCACCGGTGTTCACGGCTATGTGCCTCCCGATGTCCTCACCAATGCGCAACTCGCGCAGATGGTGGACACCACCGATGCCTGGATCACCGAGCGCACCGGTATCAGGGAGCGGCATATTCTCAAGGGCGAAGGCAAAGGCACCTCGCATATGGGCGCCGAGGCCGTGCGCGGCCTGCTCAAGAAAACCGGCACCGATCCGTCCGAGGTGGAACTGCTGATCTGCGCCACCACGACGCCGGATTTCGTGCATCCCTGCACAGCGAACCTGATCTGCGACATGGTCGGCATCCGCGAGATCGGCTCGTTCGACGTTTCCGCGGCGTGCTCCGGCTTCATCTACGCGCTGACGGTCGGCCGCCAGTTCATCGCCGCCGGCACCTACAAGAAGGTCGTCGTGGTCGGCGCCGACAAGATGTCGGCGATCGTCGATTACACCGACCGTGCGACCTGCGTGCTGTTCGGCGATGGCGCCGCCGCTGTGCTGCTCGAACCGAGCACCAACGGCTACGGCATCCTCGATACCGTAGTGCGCTCCGACGGCTCGGGCATGAAACATCTGCACCAGAAGGCCGGCGGCAGCCGCATGCCGCCCACCGCCGAGACGGTCGCGAAGCGTCTGCACTCCGTCTATCAGGAGGGCAACCACGTCTATAAGTTTGCGGTCTCGCGCATGGCGGAAGTCACCCACGAGATCATGTCACGCAACAATCTGCGTGCCGAGATGATCGACTGGGTGGTGCCGCACCAGGCGAACATCCGCATCATCGAGACCACCGCGCAGAAGATCGGCCTGCCGATGGACAAGGTGATGCTCACCATCCAGAAATACGGCAATACAACCGCGGCGACGATCCCGCTGTGCCTGTGGGATTACGAAAGCAAGCTCAGGGAAGGCGACCGGCTGATGTTCGCCGCCTTTGGCGGCGGTTTCACATGGGGCGGTGCCTACGTCACCTGGGCTTACGATGGTGCGGCGGCGGCGGCCAAAAAAGCCGCCTGACGCCAGCCACCCGATCTTCGATCAATCGATCTTCGCGCCCGACTGCTCGACCGCCTTGCCCCAGCGTGGCAATTCGGCGGTGATGAAATCGGCGAACTCCTTGGACGAGGTTGGCGACGGCTCGGCGCCTTTCTTGAGCAGATCGTCGCGCAGGCCGGGGTCGGTGAGCGCCTTGCGCGCCGCGGCGTTCCAGGTATCGACAATCTCGCGCGGCGTGCCTTTCGGCGCGAACAGGCCGTCCCATGCCGTCACCACGAAATTCGGCACAATGGTTTCCGACACCGTGGGGATATCCGGCGTGAGCGGCCAGCGTTTCGCCGTGGTCACTGCAAGGCCACGCAACTGGCCCTGCTGCACATTGCCGAACACGCTCGGCATGATCTCGATCATCATCTGCACCTGTCCGGCAAGCAGATCGATCTTGGCCGGTCCGCCGCCGCGATAGGGGACGTGCACGTAGTTCACTCCGGTCGCGGCGCGGAACATCTCCTGCGCGAGATGCGAGGTGGTGCCGTTGCCGGCCGAGGCGACGTTCACCTTGCCGGGGTTGGCCTTGAGGTAAGCGAGCAGCTCCTGCGCGGTCTTCGCCGGCACCGACGGATTGACGACCACCAGCAGCGCGATCTGCGTGAAGCGCGAGATCGGCTCGAAATCCTTGATCGCGTCGAAACCGGGTCGCTTGTAGAGCGTCTGGTTGATGCCGTGCGTGCCGTTGGTGCCGTAGTTGAGGGTATATCCGTCCGGTGTCGCGCGTGCCGCAGCTTCCGTGCCGATATTGCCGCCGGCGCCGGCGCGGTTCTCGATCACCAGCGTCCAGCCGGTCTGTTCGGCGATCTTGTTGAGCACAGCGCGCGCGAGAATGTCGCCACCGCCACCAGCGGCGAACGGCACGATGATTCGAACCGGCTTGTCGGGATAGGCGGCCATGGCCGGTTGCACCGTCACGCCAGCGAATACGAAACTACCGGCCAACAGGGCGCACAGCGCCCGCACAGTCTGTCGCATTGTTTCCCCGCTATCGTCGTTTTGTCGTTGAAAACCGCCACGTCGTTGCGCGCGGCGGACCGTCTCAGAGATCGTGAAGGTTCTCAGTGGCTGCCGCAGCATCCGCCGCTGTGCGGATGCCCATGACGATGCCCATGCGCGATCGGCTGCGGCTTCTGTCCCGCGGCGATCGCGTGGGCGCCGGGCCCGCCGCCCCACACGCCATATTTATCGTGGCAGGCGCTCGGGTCGCCGCCGACCATCGGCATGAACAGGTGGTGGAATTCGCGGCAGATGGTGAGCTCGGCATTGACCCACTTCATCGGATCTTTCGCGTAGTGCTCCCAATAGTCGCCGGCCATGTTCACGCCGGGCACCGCCGGAATCCAGCTTTCCTGTAGCCAGAGGTCCGCTCCGCCGTACTTGTCAGCGAGCTTGCGGATTTCCGGATCGTCGAGCGCCAGTAGCCGGCCGTTCTCGATCAGTGTCTCGTTGTCGCCTTCGCGTTCGAGCCGAACCGTCGGGAAATAAAGATGCAGATGCCAGTGACCGACCGGCAGTCCTGCTTTCGCCGCGCGACGCTCGTTCATGCTGGAGATGATGGTGCCGAAGCCGATATGGATCACGCCGGAGCGCACACGCTCATAGAGGCAGTTGATCCAGCCCGAGGGGAAGCCGAGCCGCGGCCGGTGAATGTGCGGATTGGTGCCGATCGAGGCTTCCCACCAGTAGAACAGGCCCTTACCGGGGAAGCCCGGATAGGTGAGGTGGTCGGTTTCGGCCTTGAGCTTGCGCAGCTTCTCGCCGAATTCGCCGCCGGCATTGATCTCGACGATGCGGCTGCCTTCGATGACAAGCTGCGTCCAGTCCACCGGCGAGATGTGGTTGGTGGTGCCGGCGATGACGCCGTTGCCGTCTTCCTTGCCGGCGAGATAGACCCATGGCTTGCCGAGCACATGGCCCGGCAGATAGGTGCGGCCGAAGCCTTCATTGCCGGTCCAGGTATCGTGTACCAGATCGGGATTGAGGAATTCGCGTTTGCGATCGTAATAGCCGTCGTGATTGGTGTATTCGACGTCGGTGCCTTCCGGGTCGGTGATGCGCACGCGCTTGGCGGTGAGGATGCGCTTCCACGTCCACAGGTCGATCGCCTGCAAGAGTTCGTAGGGCATCAGATGCGCCGGCGAGGCGAGGATTTCCGGCGTGATGAACGGCATCCGCTGGATCTTCATGTCGGTGTCGACCAGCACCGGACCGCCATATCCCCACAGCAGCTTGTCGAACTTGCCCTCCTTGGACATCACGTCCCACTGGTCCATCCATTCGGCCAGTTCCTTGGTGCGGTAGAGGTAGTATTCGACCTCGTCGGCTCCGGTCCATTGCCGTATCGGGCCTTTGTCGATGTACAGCAGTTCGTATTTGCAGCCGTATTTTTCCAGAATGCGCTTGCACGCCTCGATCACCATCGGGTCGTGCCAGTTGTCGACGCGAAGCTGGATGCGTTCGCCCGCTTTCAGATCCCAGCAGGCGTGCAGGCCCTGATTGTACGGACGTCGCGCCACCACATCGAGGTAGGGCATCAACTGGTCGACGCTCGACACCGTGGTGTAGGGCGGACAACGCGGTTTGCGGGAGCCGATCAGCGGCGGGGCGTCGAAACGTGGAAACGAGGTGGGAAGACCCGGCCGGCCGGCGTGCTGCAACATCGGTTTGCTCCCGCGAGAAGATCAGCTAGAAGTAAAAGTGCATGCAAAATATCCGTAGCGTCAAGGATAAGCTGCCGGATGAGCCCTTTTCTGGGCAAAACGGCATGCAATTTGAGGGCGAGGACGATGACTCCTCAGCCGATTCCCAGCTTGGCCGCGCCACCGAGCGGCTGCGGCATCTGGTGCTGACTGGAACCTTCCCGCTTGATGAGAAACTGGCCGAAGCCCGCGTCGCCGAATTGCTGGCGGTCTCGCGCACGCCAGCGCGGCTCGCCATGGCGGCGCTGGAGCGCGACGGTCTGCTGGTGCGGCTGCCGCGCCGTGGTTTCCGCGTGCGCAGCATCAGTCTTGCCGAAGTGGTCGAAGCGATCGAGGTGCGCGGCGAACTCGAAGCCGTCGCTGCCCGCGCCATCGTCGAGCGTGGCTTGAGCGATGCGTCGCGCGCCGCGCTGCGCGATGCGGTCGCCTGGGGCGACACAATCCTTGCGGGCGGCGCGTTCGATGCGGAGCGGCGGCGGGCCTGGTGCGCGCTCAACGATGATTTCCATCATGCGCTCGTCGCCGCGTGCGGTATGCGTCCGCTCGTGGCTGCCTATCATCAGGTCAATCTGGTGCCGATGGCGGCGCCGCGCGACACCATTTTCAACGTCGCCGAGCCGAACCTGCTGCTACGGCAGTTGACGGTGGCACAGGACGATCACCGGCGCATCGTCTCGGCGCTCGAAGCGGGGCAGGCGATGCGCGCCGCCGGTCTGATCCGCGAGCACGCTTACCGCAGCGGCGAGAACAAGCGGCGCAATTTCCCGCATGTCGACATGCGGACCATGGTCATGGAAACGCCCGGCATTGCGCTGGTGCGGTAACGATCTATCCAAAAACAAAAGCCCTGGCGCGAGGCCAGGGCTTTATCGTTTGAAACGGGATCCGCTTACTTGCGGCGCGAGATCGGCGCGTAATCGCGTTGCGTCGCGCCGGTGTAAAGCTGGCGCGGCCGGCCGATCTTCTGGCTCGGATCCTCGATCATTTCCTTCCACTGGGCGATCCAGCCGACGGTGCGCGCCACGGCGAACAGCACCGTAAACATGCTGACCGGGAAGCCCATCGCCTTCAGGGTGATGCCCGAATAGAAATCAACGTTCGGATAGAGCTTCTTCTCGATGAAGTAATCGTCGTGCAGCGCGATCTTCTCGAGCTCCATGGCGACGTCGAGCAGCGGGTCGTCCTTGATGCCGAGTTCGCTCAAGACCTCATGGCAGGTCTTCTGCATCAGCCGCGCGCGCGGATCGTAGTTCTTGTAGACGCGATGGCCGAAGCCCATCAGACGGAACGGATCGTTCTTGTCCTTCGCGCGCTTGATGAATTCCGGGATGCGATCGACCGAGCCGATCTCGCCGAGCATCTTCAGCGCCGCCTCGTTGGCGCCACCATGCGCGGGGCCCCACAGACAGGCGATGCCGGCGGCGATGCAGGCGAACGGGTTGGCGCCCGACGAGCCCGACAGACGCACCGTCGAGGTCGAGGCGTTCTGCTCGTGATCGGCGTGCAGGATGAAGATGCGATCCATCGCGCGGGCGAGGACCGGGTTCGGTTTGTACTCCTCGCACGGCACCGCGTAGCACATGCGCAGGAAGTTGGTGGCGTAGTCGAGATCGTTCTTCGGATACACGAACGGCTGGCCGACATTGTATTTGTAGGCCATCGCGGCGAGCGTCGGCATCTTGGCGATCATGCGGATCGACGCGATCATGCGCTGCTGCGGATCGGAGATGTCGGTCGAGTCGTGATAGAACGCCGCGAGCGCGCCGACCGAGCCGCACATCACCGCCATCGGGTGTGCGTCGCGGCGGAAGCCCTGGAAGAACCGGCTCATCTGCTCATGCACCATGGTGTGGCGCGTGACGCGGTAGTCGAAATCCGCCTTCTGGGTCGGGGTCGGCAGTTCCCCGTAGAGCAGCAGGTAGCAGGTTTCGAGGAAATCGCCGTGCTCGGCGAGCTGCTCGATCGGATAGCCGCGATACAGCAGGATGCCTTCGTCGCCGTCGATATAGGTGATCTTCGACTCGCAGCTCGCGGTCGAGGTGAACCCCGGATCGTAGGTGAAAATACCGGCCTGGCCGTACAGCTTGGAGATGTCGACGACATCCGGGCCGATGGTTCCCTCGTAGACCGGGAAATCGTAGTTCTTGTTGCCGACGGTCAGCGTCGAGGATTTGTTGTTGGTTGTCTTGGCATCCATGATACGGCCCTCACTGTGCGCTGTGGCGTAACCCATCCATGGGGGCGCTGCAAGATGCGCCAGCATGTCCGCTGCCTGCGAAATAGGCATGCAGGATCAAGGGGTTTTGCATCCCTCGCGGTGCAAAAGCGGCCGATCGGCGGGCTCGTCAGCCGGCCTGCTGGCGCAGCCGCGCGAGACTCTCGTCCTTCCCGAGGACCGCGAGCACGTCGAAGATTGGCGGCGAGGTGACGCGCCCGGTGAGCGCGGCCCGCAGTGGCTGGGCGATGGCGCCGAGCTTGAGGCCCTTCTGCTCGGCGAAGCTGCGCACGGCAGCCTCGGTCGCACCGGCGGTCCAGTCAGCGCTGGCCTCGAACGACGGCAAAATCTCGGCAATCACCGTCCGCGCCTCGGCGGTGAGAATCGCCTTTGCCTTGTCGTCGAGATCGAGCGGCAGCGATGCCCAGATGAACCGGGTGCCGTCGAACAGGTCGAGCAGTGTCTTGGCGCGCTCTTTCAGCCCCGGCATCGCGGCGATCAGCTTGTCGCGCAGCGCCGGGCTCCATTTCGCCGCCAGCGCCTCGCCGCCCGCGATGTGGGGCAGGAGGCGGTGCAACTCGTCCACCAGTTCGGCGTCCGGGGTGTTGCGCATATAGAGGCCGTTGAGGTTCTCCAGCTTGGCGAAGTCGAACCGGGCCGGCGAGCGGCCGACCTGCGGCAGGTCGAACGCCGCGATCATCTCGTCGGTCGAGAACACCTCCTGGTCGCCATGCGACCAGCCAAGCCGGACCAGATAGTTGCGCAGCGCGGCGGGCAGGTAGCCCATGTTGCGATAGGCATCGACGCCAAGCGCGCCGTGACGCTTCGAGAGCTTGGAGCCGTCCGGCCCGTGGATCAGCGGGATATGCGCCATCGACGGCACGGCCCAGCCCATCGCCTGATAGATCTGGGTCTGGCGCGCGGCGTTGTTGAGATGGTCGTCGCCGCGGATGATGTGGGTGACGCCCATGTCGTGGTCGTCGACCACGACCGCGAGCATGTAGGTCGGCGTGCCGTCGGAGCGCAGCAGCACGAAATCGTCGAGGTTCTCGTTCTGCCAGGCGACCCGGCCCTGAACCTGGTCCTCGACCACGGTCTCGCCGGTTTGCGGCGCCTTGAGCCGGATCACCGGCTTCACCCCGGCCGGGGCATCGCCCGGATCGCGGTCGCGCCAGCGGCCGTCATAGAGCTTGGCTCGGCCCTCGGCGCGGGCGGTCTCGCGCATCGCCGTGAGTTCTTCCGGTGAGGCGTAGCAGCGGTAGGCGTGGCCGCTGGCCAGCAGCGCCTCGGCGACCTCGCGGTGCCGCGCCGCGCGGGCGAATTGGTAAACCACGTCGCCGTCCCAGGTGATGCCGAGCCAGCGCAGGCCGTCGATGATCGCGTCGATCGCCTGCTGCGTCGAACGCTCGCGGTCGGTGTCCTCGATCCGCAGCAGCATCTTGCCGCCGCGGCCCCGGCTGTAGAGCCAGTTGAACAGCGCGGTCCGCGCCCCTCCGATGTGGAGGAAGCCGGTCGGCGAGGGCGCGAAACGGGTCACAACAGGTGCTTGCATGGGGGCGTCGGCGGGAGCTTGCATCGGCGGGCATGTACCACACTTGCCATGTGCGGAGTCACGTCAAAATACGGATACAACCGCCGTGACGGAGCGCCGCAAGGGCTCGGCTAGGTGACGGCGCTTGGCCTCGCCGCGGGATTTTGGCAGATAGGCCGCAACGGCGAAACGAGACTTAATGGCAAGGCTGAAGGAATGACCGAAGAGACCCCCGAGGCGCGCGATTTCATTCGCGATATCGTGCAGAGCGACCTCGCCGCCGGCACCCATAAATCCGTGGTCACCCGGTTTCCGCCGGAGCCGAACGGCTACCTGCATATCGGCCACGCCAAGTCGATTTGCCTGAACTTTGGTATCGCGCAGGAGTTCGGCGGCCGCTGCCACCTGCGCTTCGACGACACCAACCCGGCCAAGGAAGAGCAGGAATATATCGACGCCATCAAGGACGACGTGCACTGGCTCGGCTTCGACTGGGGCAAGAACCTGCACCATGCCTCCGACTATTTCGAGCAGCTCTATCTCTGGGCCGAGAAACTGATCCAGGACGGCAAAGCCTATGTCGACGACCAGACCGCTGACGAGATCCGCGTCACCCGCGGCACGCTGACGGAAGCCGGCACCAACAGCCCGTTCCGCACCCGGTCGATCGACGAGAACCTCGATCTGTTCCGCCGCATGCGCGCTGGCGAATTTCCCGACGGCGCGCGCGTGCTGCGCGCCAAGATCGACATGGCCTCCGGCAACATCAATCTGCGCGACCCGGTCATGTACCGCATCCTGCATGCGCCGCATCCGCGCACCGGCACGGCGTGGAAGATCTATCCGAGCTACGACTTCGCGCACGGCCAGTCGGACGCGATCGAGACCATCACCCATTCGGTCTGCACGCTGGAATTCGCGGATCATCGCCCGCTCTATGACTGGTTCATCGAGCATCTGCCGGTGCCGTCGCGCCCGCGCCAGTACGAATTCGCGCGGCTGAACCTCACCCACACCGTGCTGTCGAAGCGCGTGCTCACCGCGCTCGTGAAGGGCGGCCACGTCGCCGGCTGGGACGACCCGCGCATGCCGACGCTCGCCGGCTTCCGCCGTCGCGGCGTGCCGCCGGAGGCGATCCGCGACTTCATCAAGCGCGTCGGCGTCGCCAAGTCGAACAGCGTGGTCGAGGCGGGCATGCTCGACTTCTCGATCCGCGAGGCGCTCAACCGCACCGCGCCGCGCCGTATGGCAGTGCTGCGACCGCTCAAGGTGGTGATCGAGAACTATCCGGAGGGCAAGACCGAAACGCTCGAGGCGGTGAACCATCCCGACGACGCTTCGCTCGGCGCGCGGCAGGTCACGTTCGGCCGCGAACTCTATGTCGAGCACGACGACTTTATGGAGAATCCGCCGAAGAAGTTCTTCCGGCTCTCCCCCGGCCAGGAAGTGCGGCTGCGCTACGCCTATTTCATCAAGTGCCGTGAGGCGATCAAGAACGCCGCCGGCGAGGTGGTCGAGCTGCGCTGCACGTATGATCCGGAGACGAAGGGCGGCAATGCGCCGGACGGCCGCAAGGTCAAGGCAACACTGCACTGGGTCGCGGCGGCCGATGCGGTCGACGCCGAGGTGCGGCTCTACAATCCGCTGTTCCTGTCGTCGGCGCCGTCAGGTGGCGAAGGGTTCGCGGCTGATCTCAATCCGCAGTCGCTCGAAGTGATCACCAACGCCAAGCTCGAACCGGCGATCGCTTCCGGCGTGACGTTCGATGCCCTTTCGGGTCAGCCGAAAGCCGTTCAGTTCGAACGCCAAGGGTATTTCGTCTGCGACCGCGGTGCGACGAAATCCGGAGGTCCTCTCGTCTTCAATCGCACCGTCGGGCTTCGCGACAGCTACGCCAAGGCGAAAGATTGATAACAAGCCTCATGGTGAGGAGGCTCGCGCTTGCGAGCCGTCTCGAACCATGAGGCGAGTGGCATTGTGGCCACCTCGTTCTTCGAGACGCGCTTCGCGCTCCTCAGAATGAGGTGGAGTGAGAGACGGTACCGTCTCCTCAACAAGGCCGCCTTGTTCTCCATTCGGTCCCGTAGTCGCTCGGCATCCACCGTGTCACCATCCATGGGGGCAGGGGTGATGCGGGATGGCGTCGCCGAAACGGTCACGCACGCGCGCCAAGAACATAGCGGGCGACGCGCTCTGGGATGAGCCGCGCGCGGCGCCGCTGTGGCCCGATGTCGTCGCCGCGCCGGTCCGCTCGCTGCATGACCTGCTCGCTCGCTGGTGCGCGGCCGAACTCGCGCCCGGCCAACTGGCGCCGTGGGGCGCGGTCGCGTTCGGCTTCGGCATTGTTCTCTACTTCACCGCCGCGCATGAACCCGTGTGGTGGGCGCCGCTCATCGTGGTCGCGCTTTCGACCGTGGGTGCGGTCGCCGCGCGGCGGCGGCCGATTGCTTTCGTGCTTGCAGTCGGCATCGGCGCGCTGGCATCGGGCTTCGCGGTCGCAACGTTGCGGACAAAGCTGATCGCGCATCCGGTGCTCTCGACGCCGGTGTTCGGCGCGGCCGTCACCGGTTTCGTTGAGACGCGCGAGGAGCGCGAGCGCAGTGACCGCATTGTCGTGCGCGTGCACGGCATCAATGGTACGCGCGAGAAGCTCGAACGCGTGCGGGTCTCGGTGCGCAAGAGGACAGCGCCCGCGGTCGGCGCGTTCGTCAGCTTCAAGGCGCGGCTGTCGCCGCCGCTGCAGCCGATGCGTCCCGGCGGTTACGATTTCGCGCGCGATCTGTATTTCCACGGTATCGGCGCGTCGGGATTCGTCCTCGGGCGCATCACGCAAGCGCAGGCACCGCATCCGCCGGACTGGCGATTGCGCTTTGCGGCGGCGGTCGACGCGCTGCGCGACGGCATGGACAACCGCATCCGCGCGGTGCTGCCCGGCGATCGCGGCGCCATCGCGTCGGCGCTGATCACGGGCAAGCGCGACAGCATCTCCGCGCCGGTGAACGACGCTATGTATGTGTCGAGCCTTGCCCATGTGCTGTCGATCTCCGGCTATCACATGGCGGTGGTGGCCGGTCTCGTGTTTTTCGTCATCCGCGCGCTGCTCGCGCTGATCCCGACCATGTCGGACCGCTATCCGATCAAGAAATGGGCAGCGCTGGTCGCGCTCGCCGCCGCCACCTTCTATCTGTTGCTGTCGGGCGCCGAGGTCGCGACGCAGCGCTCCTACATCATGATCGCGATCGTGCTCGCCGGTGTGATGCTCGACCGGCCGGCGATCACGGTGCGTACGCTCACCGTCGCGGCAATGCTCGTTTTGATCCTGACGCCGGAAAGCGTCGTGCATCCGAGCTTCCAGATGTCGTTCGCCGCGACGCTGGCGCTCGTCGCCGGCTATCGCTACGGCCTGCCATGGCGCGCCGACCATGACGCCGGGCTCGGCACGCGCGCGACACTATGGGGCGCGCGCGAACTGGTTGGTCTGGTGCTCGCCTCGATCGTCGCCGGCCTTGCCACCACGCCTTACGCCGCGTTTCATTTCCATCGCCTTGCGCCTTACGGCGTGATCGCCAATCTGGCGGCGATGCCGGTGGTGTCGGCGTTCGTGATGCCCATGGGCATTCTCGGCGCGCTGGCGATGCCGTTCGGCTTCGACGGCGTGTTCTGGGAGCTGATGGGCAAGGGTCTCGACTGGATGACCGGCGTCGCCCTGTGGGTCACGCAACTGCCGGGCGCGGTCGGTCACATCGCCGCGTTCGGCACCGGGCCGCTGCTGATCGGCACGCTCGGGCTGCTGCTGATCTGCCTGCTGCGCACGCCGCTGCGGCTCGCCGGCGTTGTCGTGGCGGCATTGGCGACCATGCTGGCGATGACGGCACGGCAGCCTGATGTGCTGATTGCGGCGGACGGGCAGGCAGTGGCGGTGCGCAACGCGCATGGTCGCCTCGCCGTTGCACGCACCGGCAGCGACAGTTTCGCGGTGCGCGACTGGCTCGCCGCCGACGGCGATCTGCGCGCGGTCAGTGATGCGACGCTCGGCGAGGGTATTCGCTGCGACGAGGCCGGGTGCACGCTGCCGTTGCCGGACGGCCGGCTGGTCGCGTTCGCGAAAACGCTGGAGGCCTTTGTGGAAGACTGCCGTCGCGCCGCGGTCGTCGTTAGTGTCCGCGCGGCGCAACGCGACTGCGCAGGGCAACTGATCGATCGTCCGGTCTGGCGCACGCAGGGCGCGATGGCGCTGACACGCCACGGCGATGGTTTTGAGATGACGCCGGCGCAGCCGCGCGGCACGGCGCGCCCATGGTCCATCCCGGCGCAGGGGAAGACACCGGCGATTTCGTCTATCCGTCGCCCCGCGCCAGATGTGACGCCGCGCCGCGAGGACCTGGACGCGGGAGATTGAGATGGCCGGGGCGGCCCAGGACCGTCGCGAACCTCAATACCGGCGCAGGATGCTGACCAGCTTGCCCTGAATGCGCACGCGGTTCGGCGGCAGGATCCGCACCTCGTAAGCAGTATTGGCCGGCTCGAGCGCGATCGAAGCACCGCGGCGGCGGAACCGCTTGAGAGTCGCTTCCTCGTCGTCGATCAGCGCGACGACGATATCGCCGGTGTCGGCGGATTCGGTCTTGCGGATCACCGCCATGTCGCCGTCGAGGATACCGGCCTCGATCATCGAATCGCCGCGCACTTCCAGTGCGAAATGGTCGCCGCTGGTGGTCAGCATATCCGGCGGCATGCTGATCGTATGGCTGCGCGACTGGATTGCCTCGATCGGCGTGCCCGCGGCAATGCGGCCCATTACCGGAACGGCGACGGGTCGGACGGACGCGGAGCTATCATCCTCGCTGCTGACCGGACGGACGCGGCCGAGATCGCCCTCGATCACGCTCGGGGTGAATTTGCGGGTGCGGCCGCCGCCGTTCATGCCGTGGCCGACCGAGTCGGGCAGCTTGATCACCTCGATCGCGCGGGCGCGATTGGGAAGGCGGCGGATGAAGCCGCGCTCCTCGAGCGCGGTAATCAGACGGTGGATGCCCGACTTGGAGCGCAGGTCGAGCGCGTCCTTCATTTCGTCGAAGGAGGGCGGAACGCCGGCTTCCGTGAGCCGCTCATGGATGAAACGCAGCAACTCGAACTGCTTGCGGGTCAGCATCGCACATCTCCCCTCGGAACCTGGTTCCCACGGAACTTGTCCCCCGGATCCCTCCGACGGAATGTCCCCACATCGTGGGTTACCCAGCCCCGAAACAAATCATGAACGGACACTATCTGTTCGATATGTGTTCCGCAACCTTTAATTTGAAATGAAGAACGTCAGGAGGCCGATAAAGCCGCTACAGACCGAGTTTGACGATCGCGCAGGGGGAGCCGGCTTTGGCCGCAGGCGCGTGCGGCGGCCGAATCACCAGGCAGTCGGCCCGCGACAACGTCGCCATCAGCGAGCTGTCCTGCACCGGTAAGGGAGTCGCGACGGTCGCGCCATCGGAATCTCGCGAGAGCGTCGCGCGCATATATTCGGCGCGCATGTCGTTCTCCGGCAGGTCGCGGCCGAGGATCGCGGGCTCGGTGATGTGCTCGACCGGGGAGACGCCGGACAGCTTCCGGATCAGCGGCACCAGGAACAGATACGAGCAGACATAGGCCGAAACCGGATTGCCGGGCAGGCCGAGCACATGCATGTCGCCGAGCCGGCCGTGCAGCATCGGCTTGCCGGGTCGCAGTGCGAGCTTCCAGAACGACAGGCTCATGCCCTCGGCGGCCAGCGCCTTGTGGACGAGATCGTAGTCGCCGACCGACGCGCCGCCGGTGGTGACGAGGATATTAGCGCCGCCATTGCGGGCATTGCGGATCGCCGCGATAAGGTCCTCCATCCGGTCGGCGACGATGCCGGCGTGCGTCACGCTCGCGCCGGCGCGGGAGGCGAGCGCCGCGATACCGTAGCCATTGGAATAGACGATCTCGCCAGGGCGGGCCGGCGTTCCGGGCGGCACCAGTTCGTCACCGGTGCCGAACAGCACAAGCGACGGACGCCGCTGCACCGGCACGCGCGGATAGTTCATCGACGCCGCGACCATCAGATCGCGATCGCCGAGCTTTCTGCCGCGCGCGAGCAGCACCTCGCCTTCCTTGAAGTCGATGCCGGCGCGGCGGATGTGGCGGCCGGGACGCGCGGCTTCGTGGATCGTCACCCGGTCGCTGTCGCGCCGCGTGTCTTCCTGGATGATGACGGCGTCGCAGTCGTCCGGGATCACGCCGCCGGTGAAGATGCGCACGGTCTCGCCAGGGCCGACCGCGCCGGCATAGGGATGGCCGGCGGCGACTTCGCCGATGACCTTCAGCGTTGCGGGAACGGTCGCCGCATCGGCCGCCCGCACCGCATAGCCATCCATCGCCGAGACGTTGGCGGGCGGCTGGGTGCGCAAGGCGGGAAGGTCGGCGGCGAGGACGCGCTCGAACGCGTCGGCGAGGGCCACGTCCTCGGCGCCGAGCGGATGCGCGTCCTTGAGGACAAGGGCGAGCGCCTCCGCGATCGGCATCAGCGCCACGGCTTTACCTCCGGGCGCGGTAGTGGCCGGACCGGCCGCCGCTCTTTTCGATCAGGCGGATGCCTTCGATGCGCATGGTCCGTTCCACCGCCTTGACCATGTCATAGACGGTGAGACAGGCGACCGACACGGCGGTCAGCGCCTCCATCTCCACGCCGGTCTGGCCGGTGACCTTGGCCATGGCCTCGATGCGCAGACCACGCGTGCCGTCCTTGGCGAGATCGACTGTGACCTTGGTCAGCGCGAGCGGATGGCAGAGCGGGATCAGCTCGTGGGTGCGTTTCGCCGCCATGATACCGGCGAGGCGGGCGGCGCCGAGCACGTCGCCCTTCTTGGCATTGCCCTTGAGCACCAGGGCGAGGGTCGCGGGACGCATCCGCACATAGCCCTCGGCGATGGCGACGCGCTCGGTCGCGGCCTTGGCGGAGACATCGACCATATGGGCTGCGCCTCGGGCATCGAGATGGGTGAGGGTTTTTCGGGGGGAGGCTTTGGAGGCGCGTCGGGCCACGATCAGCCCGCCTTGGCTTGAGGGTGGGCCAGAAGCGTCCGGGTGGCGGCGGCGACATCGGCCTGCCGCATCAGGCTTTCGCCGATCAGGAAGGTGCGGATGCCGACGGCCGCGAGCCGGGCGAGGTCGGCGGGTGTGTGGATACCGCTTTCGCCGACGGCAATCCGATCCGTCGGAATTTTCGGGGCGAGGCGCTCGCTGGTGGCGAGCGAGGTCTCGAACGTTCGCAGGTTGCGGTTGTTCACGCCAAAGAGCTTTGATTTCAACCGGCTAGCACGCTCAAGTTCATCTTCGTCGTGAACTTCAAGAAGCGCATCCATCCCATAGGAAATGGCTGCGTCCTCCAGTTCCTTGGCCTGCGCGTCGCTCACCGAGGCGAGGATGATCAGGATGCAGTCGGCACCCCAGGCGCGCGCCTGCGCTACCTGATACGGCTCGAACATGAAATCCTTGCGCAGCGCCGGCAGCCGCACGGCGTCACGCGCCGCGGTCAGGAACTCCGGAGCGCCCTGAAACGAGGGCGCATCGGTGAGTACCGACAGGCACGCCGCACCACCGGCTTCGTAAGCCTTGGCCAGTGCCGGCGGATCGAAATCGGGACGGATCAACCCCTTGGACGGCGACGCCTTCTTGATCTCGGCGATCAGCGCGTAATCGCCGGCGGCGATGCGGCGCTCGATTGCCTGACGGAAGCCGCGCGGCGGCGGCAGGGCCTTGGCCTGCGCCTCAAGGTCGGCGAGCGAATGCTGGCGCTTCGCGGCGGCGATCTCCTCGCGCTTGTAGGTCTCGATGCGGGTGAGGATGTCGGACATCGTCCTCAGGCTCCGGACACGGCGATCAGCTTGTCGAGCCGCGCCTTGGCGGCGCCGCTGTCGATTGCCTGCTGCGCCTGCGCGACACCGTCGGCGAGCGCCTTGGCCTTGCCGGCGACGACCAGCGCCGCGCCGGCATTGAGCACGGCGACGTCACGGAACGCGGTCTTCTCGCCCTTGAGCACCGCGAGCAGCGCTTCGGCGTTCTGCGCAGCATCGCCGCCGCGCAGGTCTTCCGACTTCGCCAGCGGCAGGCCGACATCCTTCGGTGAAATCTCGAAGGTGCGGATCGCGCCGTTCTCCAGCGCGGCGACCGCGGTTGGACCGGTGGTGGTGATCTCGTCGAGCCCGTCGGAGCCATGCACGACCCAGATCGAATCCGCGCCGAGGTTTTTCAACACCTGCGCCATCGGCTCGATCCACTGGCGCGAGAACACGCCGATCATCTGCCGCTTCACGCCGGCGGGGTTCGACAGCGGGCCGAGCAGGTTGAAGATCGTGCGGGTGCCGAGTTCGACCCGCGTCGGGCCGACGTTCTTCATGGCGGGATGATGCGCCGGCGCGAACATGAAGCCGAGCCCTGCCTCGCGGATGCAGCGGCCGACCTGCGCCGGATTGAGATCGATGGTGACGCCGAGCGCAGCCAGCACGTCGGCGGAGCCGGATTTCGACGACAGCGCGCGGTTGCCATGCTTGGCGACCGGAACGCCGGCGCCGGCAACGAGAAACGCCGCGCAGGTGGAGATGTTATAGGAGCCGGACGCGTCGCCGCCGGTGCCGACCACGTCGACGGCGTCGGTTGGAGCGGTGACCTTGAGCATCTTCGCCCGCATGGTCGTCACCGCGCCGGTGATCTCGTCGACGGTTTCGCCACGCACGCGCAGCGCCATCAGCAGGCCACCCATCTGCGACGGTGTCGCTTCGCCGGACATCATCCGGTCGAATGCCATCGCCGCCTCGTCGCGGGTCAGGGCGGCGCCCGTGGCGACCTTGGCAATCAGTGCGCGGAATTCATCGGCCATGAAGTGTACTCACCGTGTTCTTGGTCAATGCAGCGCGCGGGACGACGCGTCCTTGCGCGTCGCGTTCCACCGGGCTGCGAGATCGAGGAAATTGCGGAGCAGGCGATGGCCGTGCTCGGAGGCGATGCTTTCCGGGTGGAACTGCACCCCATGCACCGGACGCTCCACATGGGCGAGGCCCATGACCAGATCGCCGTCGGTCCGCGCCGTCACCGTCAGACTAGCCGGCATGGCGGTGTGATCGACCACCAGCGAGTGATAGCGGGTCGCCTTGAACGGCCCGTTGATGCCGTGGAACACGCCCGCGCTTTCGTGGGCGATCTCGCAGACCTTGCCGTGCACCGGTTGCGGCGCGCGCACGACGCGCCCGCCGAACGCCTGACCGATGGCCTGATGGCCGAGGCAGACGCCGAGCATTGGAACGGTGGCGGAGGCTTTCTCGATCAGATCGAGACAGATGCCCGCTTCGTTCGGCGTGCAGGGGCCGGGCGAGAGCACGATCGCCTCCGGCTTCAGTGCGATCACGTCGTCGGCCGACAGCGCATCGTTGCGATGCACGACGACGTCCGCCCCCAACTCGCCGAAATAGTGGACGAGATTGAAGGTGAAGCTGTCGTAGTTGTCGACCAGGACAATCATGTCAGCCGGTGCTTGTTGGGTCGCTGCTCGCGGAACTCGCGTGTTCTCAAGGTCTTAAGGCGCGGTCGGGGGAGGGTCAAGGATCGGTTGGGAACCGGCCCGAACGCCGTTATTGGCCGCGGAGCGCGGCACTGGCGAACCGGCGCGCTTCCTCGGCCGCGCGAAACAGTGCCTTGGCCTTGTTGACGCATTCCTGCTGTTCGGCGACCGGGTCGCTGTCGGCGACGATGCCGGCACCGGCCTGGACATACATCTTGCCGTCCTTGATCAGCGCCGTGCGCAGCGCGATGCAGGTGTCCATGTCGCCGGCGGCGGAGAAATAGCCGATGCAGCCGGCATAAAGCCCGCGCTTGTCCTTCTCCAGTTCGTCGATGATTTCCATGGCGCGCACTTTCGGCGCGCCGGAGACGGTGCCGGCCGGAAAACCGGCGGCAAGGGCATCGAGCGCATCGCGTCCGTCGGCAATATCGCCTTCGACATTGGAGACGATGTGCATCACCTGGCTGTAGCGTTCGACGAAATATTGGTCGGTCACGGTGACGCTGCCGAGCTTTGCCACGCGGCCGACATCGTTGCGGCCGAGATCGAGCAGCATCAGGTGCTCGGCGCGCTCCTTGGGATCGGCGAGCAGTTCTTCCTCTAGCGCCTTGTCCTGAGCGAGCGTCGCGCCGCGCGGCCGCGTGCCGGCGATCGGCCGGATGGTGACGCGGCCGTGACGCGCGCGCACCAGGATTTCCGGGCTCGAGCCCGCGATCGCAAACGGCCCGAAGTCGAGAAAATACAGGAACGGCGCCGGATTGACCCGGCGCAATGCGCGATAGAGCGCGAACGGCGGCAGCGTGAACGGCGCCTCAAAGCGTTGCGACAGCACCACCTGAAAGATGTCGCCGGCGGCGATGTACTCTTTCGCCCGCAGTGTCATCGCCTGGTAGTCGTCGGCGCTGGTGTTGGAGACCGGCGTCGCGACGATGGGTCCGGTCTCGGCCTCGGCGCTCTTGTCGAGCGGCCGGTCGAGGCTGTCGATGACGCGGGTGAGCCGGTCGATGGCGCGCGCGTAGGCCGTCGCCGCGCTGACGCCTTCGGCCGGACGAACCGGCGTGACGATGGTGATGGTGTCCGCCACCGCGTCGAACACGACCACCAGCGTCGGGCGGATCAGAATGCCGTCGGGAATACCGGTGCGGTCCGGATTGGTGGCGGGAACGTCCTCGATCAGCCGCACGGTGTCATAGCCGAGATAGCCGAACACGCCCGCGGCCATCGGTGGCAACGTGTCGGGCAATTCGATCCGGCTTTCGGCAAGAAGTCCGCGCAGCGCCGCAAACGGCGCATCCGCGCAGGGCTGGAATTGCTCGAGATTGCTTTGCGCCGTGCGATTGATGTCGGCGCGGCCGTCCTGCATGCGCCAGATCAGGTCGGGCTCAAGGCCGATCACAGAATAGCGGCCGCGCACGGCGCCGCCTTCGACCGACTCTAGCAGAAAGCTCATCGGCTTTCCGCCGCCGATCTTCAGATAGGCGGAGACCGCCGTTTCGAGGTCCGCGACCAGCGTGGTCCAGACGACCTGCGCGTCGCCGCGCTGATAGCGTTCCGCGAAATCAGCTTCGGCCGGCTCGATCTGCATCGCATCAATTCGCGGCGGTGCCGCCGCCGACGATCTGGTTGAACACCGTCGGGTTGATGCTCACGCCGTAGTCCGTCTGCAACTGCGCGACGTATTCGGCGAGGATACTCTCGGTGATCGCCGGCTTGAGGCCATCCGCCATCTGCTTGGTTTCGGTTGCCGCGGGATCGAACTTCGGATCGCTCACCGCGGTCACGGTGAACACCATCATCTCGGTCGCGCGCGCGCCCTCGGTCGTGACCGGCGTGTCCTTGGGCGTGCGGAAGGCGAGGTCGACGACGCTTGCCGGCACCGCGCCGCCGGTCGCATTGCGCTTGAGGTCGGCGGCGGTTTCAGCCTTGACGCCGTTCGCGGTGGCGAGTTCATCAAGATTGCCGCCGGCCTTGAGCTTGCTGACGATCTCGTCGGCTTTTTCCTTCAGCTTGCGGGCGATCTGATCGTCCTTCCAGCGCGTCTCCACCTGCGGCTTGACCTCGTCGAGATTGCGCTCGCGCGACGGCGTGACCTTGGTGACTTCGTACCAGAGATAGCCGCCGCCGGGGATTTGTACTGGATCAGTTTCGATGCCGACCTGAGTGGCAAAAGCCTGCGACAGCACGTCGACAGTCTTCGGCAGGTTAGGGACCGGCGCGCCATCGGTGCCGCGGCCGGAGCGATCGACCGCCTCGATGGTGCGTGGCGTCAGCCCGACTTTCTGCGCGGCTTCCGCGAGCGTCGCGCCACCGGCACGGGCGTCCTCCATCTTGTTCTGGGTGTCGATCACGTCGCCGCGCGACTTGTTGAGCGCCAGCTCTTTCTTGATCTCGGGGGCGACCTGCTCAAACGTCTTCATCTGGCCCGGCTCGACCTTCACGGCCTTGATCAGCACCGTGCCGAAACGGCCCTGAACCGGCGCGCTGACATCGCCTTCCTTGAGCGCGAACGCGGCATTGGCGATGGCCGGATCGACGATGCCGGCCTTGGTCAGCGTGCCGAGGTTCGTGTCATCGTCTTTCAGACCGCGCTGCTCGGCGATGGATTCAAAGCTCGCGCCGCCGGCGATCTTCTCGGACGCCGCTTTGGCTTCATCGGCATTCGGGAACAGGATCTGTCGCAACTGGCGACGTTCCGGCGTGCCGAACTTGTCCGGGTTGTCGTCATAGACCTTGCGCGCATCAGCATCGGAAATCGTCTGCCACTGGGCGAGGCTCTCCGGCGTCAACTCGACAAGGACGATGCTGCGGTATTCCGGCGCGCGGAACAGAACCTTGCGCTCCTCGAAATATTTGGCGAGTTCGTCGGCGCTCGGCGTCGCGATATCGCCCGCCTGTGCCGGACCGAGCGACAGATAGCGGATGGTCCGGGTCTCGTTCTGGAATTGCTGGATCGCCGCGACCAGCGTGTTCGGCGGCGCGATGTTACCGGCAATCGTGTCGGTGAGTTCGCGACGGACCAGCGTGCGGCGCTGCTCGGCGACGAAACGCGCTTCGGTAAAGCCGGCGTTGCGGATCAGCGCTTCGAAGCGGTTGCGGTCGAACTGGCCGGACGGGCCGGCGAAATTCTTGTCGTTGACGATCTGCTGGGCGATCTCGGCGTCGGACAACGTCAGCCGCAGGTCGCGCGCGCGTTCATCAAGAGCGGTTTCGGCCACGAGCTGACCGATCAACTGGCGGTCGAGACCCAGCGCCCGCGCCTGATCCGGCGAGATCGGGCGGCCCATGCGGCGGCTCAGGGCCTGCAGGCGGTCGTTATAGTAGGTGCGGAATTGCTCGACGCCGATCTCGGTCTTGCCGATCTTGGCGACCGTGGAGAGGCCGAATCCCCGGAAGATGTCGCCGATGCCCCAGATAGCAAAGCTGACCACCAAAAGCCCCATGACCACGGCCATGACAATCTTGCCGAGCCAATTTCTGGAGGCTTCCTGAATACCGCGAAGCATCGTTACGCCTGATGTGAGGGATAAGGGAAAGCCGCTGCGCGGGCGCAGCGGCGGTGTTGCGGCGCACTATAGTGGGGGGTCCAAGGCCTTGCAACCAAACAGGGATCGCGAATGAAGGGCCATGCGGGGGATGGTCACAGCACAAGAAACCGATGCCGTCTGGCACATCGTCCGCGGCTCTGGTAACCGGCACGCACATTGAGGGGCAACAATGACGGATGCGACGCCACGTCCGCTGGTCGCGGGCAACTGGAAGATGAACGGGCTCTCGGCTTCGGTCGCGGAACTCCGCAAGATCGTCGAGGGTGCAGCCGCCATCGCCGGGGCTGAAACCATGGTCTGTCCGCCGGCGACCCTGGTGGCGTCGTTCGCGGCCGCGACCAAGGGAAGCAAGGTGCGGATCGGCGGGCAGGATTGCCACGCTGCGGCATCCGGCGCGCATACCGGCGATATTGCCGCCGAGATGCTGGCGGATGCCGGCGCGGACGCCGTGATCGTCGGCCATTCCGAGCGGCGCACCGACCACCACGAAACCGACGCCGAGGTTCGGGCGAAGGCGGAAGCCGCCTCGCGGGCCAAGCTCACCGCCATCGTCTGCGTCGGCGAGCAGCGCGCCGAGCGCGAGAGCGGCAAGACCCTCGACGTGGTCGGCCGCCAGCTTTCGGGATCGCTGCCGGACGGCGCGACCGCCGCCAATCTGGTGGTGGCCTATGAGCCGGTCTGGGCGATCGGTACGGGCCTGACGCCGACGGCGGCTGATGTGGCCGAGGTCCACGCTTTCATCCGCGACCATCTGGTCAAGCGGTTCGGCGCCGAGGGGCGGGGCATGCGCATCCTCTATGGCGGGTCGGTGAAGCCGTCCAACGCGGTGGAACTGATGGGGGTCGCCAACGTCGACGGAGCGCTGGTCGGCGGCGCGAGCCTCAAAGCCGCCGATTTCCTCGGGATTCTGGCCGCCTACCGCTGAGCTGCGCCGGGGTGGAAATTCGCCGGGGGCTGGTGTAGAGACCGCGGCGAATTCCTATATGACACCGCAAGGTTGTCCGGGCCGGGTGGCCCGTTCCGCACGCTTGAGGGCCTTATGCAGCACGTCGTGATCGTCATCCATCTGATGCTGGTGCTCGGCCTGATCGGCCTCGTGTTGTTGCAGCGTTCGGAAGGCGGCGGCCTTGGCATCGGCGGGGGCGGCGGGTTCATGACCAACCGCGGCACCACCAATGCGCTGACCCGCGCGACCGCGATCATCGCCGGCTGCTTCTTCATCACCAGCCTTGTTCTGTCGATCCTGGCGGGGGTCGACCGCAAGCCGACCTCGATCCTCGGCGGTGGCAGCCAGACCGCACCGGCGGCGCCGGGCACCGTTCCCCCGCTCAACAGCGGCAGCGGCGGCATCCTCGACACGCTGCGCCAGAGCACCAACCCGCCGGATGCACCGGCGGCCCCGAGCGGACCGCAAGTGCCGCGCTCACAGTAGCACTGACTTCGGAAGGGCCGGGAAACCGGCCCTTCTCACGTCTGGGACAGCCCGTTTGCAAGAAGCCGCCGCGGCGCGGCGGATGAGAGTTTTTGGAGTGAGCCTGACGACGATGGATTGCGATAAGGAATGCTGGCGGCGGCCCGAACTTTTCTGTGCATCGATGCTTCTGAGCTGGGGATGCGGGGCAGCCTTGCCGAATCTCATCTCGTCGAATCGCACCCTGCGACATAAAGGTTGAATCCCATGGCGCGGTACATTTTCATCACCGGCGGCGTGGTGTCCTCCCTTGGCAAAGGTCTCGCATCCGCCGCTCTCGGCGCGGTGCTCCAGGCCCGTGGCTACAAGGTGCGGCTGCGCAAGCTCGATCCCTATCTGAACGTCGATCCCGGCACGATGTCGCCGTATCAGCACGGCGAATGCTTCGTCACCGATGACGGCGCCGAGACCGATCTCGATCTCGGCCACTACGAGCGGTTCACCGGCCGCCCGGCGAACAAGCGCGACAACATCACCACCGGCAAGATCTATCAGGACATCCTGACGCGCGAGCGGCGCGGCGACTATCTCGGCGCGACGATCCAGGTCATTCCGCACGTCACCAATGCCATCAAGGATTTCGTCCGCGAGGGCAATGACGATTTCGATTTCGTGCTGTGCGAGATCGGCGGCACGGTTGGCGATATCGAGGCGCTGCCGTATTTCGAGGCGATCCGCCAGCTCGGCAACGATCTGCCGCGTCATCATGCGGTCTATATCCACCTGACGCTGCTGCCCTACATTCCGAGCGCCGGCGAACTGAAAACCAAGCCGACGCAGCACTCGGTCAAGGAACTGCGCTCGATCGGCATCCAGCCCGACATCCTGCTGTGCCGCTCCGACCGGCCGATCCCGGCGGGCGAACGGCGCAAGCTCGCGCTGTTCTGCAACGTGCGGGAAAGCGCGGTGATCGAGGCGCTCGACGTCGACAACATCTATGCGGTGCCGCAGGCGTATCACGCCGCCGGGCTCGACGGCGAGGTGCTGGCCGCGTTCGGCATGGAGCCGGAGGGGCCGCCGGACCTCTCGGCGTGGGAATACATCAACAACCGCATTCGCAATCCGGAAGGCGACGTGACGATCGCGATCGTCGGCAAATATACCGGCATGAAGGATGCCTATAAGTCGCTGATCGAGGCGCTGGCGCACGGCGGCGTCGCCAACAAGGTGAAGGTCAAGCTCGACTGGATCGAGTCCGAGGTGTTCGAGAACGAAGACCCGACGCCGTTCCTCGATCACGTGAACGGCATTCTGGTGCCGGGCGGCTTCGGCCAGCGCGGCGCCGAGGGCAAGATCAAGGCGGTTCAGTTCGCGCGCGAAAAGCGCGTGCCGTATTTCGGCATCTGCTTCGGCATGCAGATGGCGGTGATCGAGGCCGCCCGCAATCTGTGCGGCATCGCCGAGGCCAACTCGACCGAGTTCGGCGAGGCGCGCGAACCGGTCGTCGGCCTGATGACCGAATGGCTGCGGGGCAACGAGTTGCAGCAGCGCACCGCGGCCGGCGATCTCGGCGGCACGATGCGGCTCGGTGCCTATCCGGCGGCGCTCGCGCGTGGCAGCCGTGTCGCGCAGATCTACGGCGCGACAGATATCTCCGAACGCCACCGTCACCGCTACGAGGTCAACACCGCGTACAAAGGCCGGCTCGAGCAGCACGGCATGCGCTTCTCCGGCATGTCGCCGGACGGCGTGCTGCCGGAGATCGTCGAGATCGATGATCATCCGTGGTTCGTCGGCGTGCAATTCCATCCGGAATTGAAGTCGCGGCCGTCCGAGCCGCATCCGCTGTTCGCGTCGTTCATCGAGGCGGCGCTGGAACAGAGCCGGCTGGTGTAGACGTTGCGCAATTTTATGCGCCGTTTGCGGCGCATAACCTTGTTCCAATAACCTGGAATTATTGGATTTCTGCCGGACGCCCGTTACATCGGACGCTCGGTTTTTTGCATGAAAAATACGAGCCGGCTCCGCAAATTTCCAAGCCTCGCGATTGGAAATATCAGCCACCCCGATGACGCTCTGCCGGTAGCAAACAAACCCATTCGGGGGATAGAACAATGCGAACGATGATCATTGCCGGCGTGCTCGCCGCGGCTTTCGCGGCTGCCAGCACCGGCGCGCGCGCTGAAGAAGTCCACTACGCCGGCGGTCCGGTGCAATCAGGCGGGATGTGCTGGGTCTCAACCAACAACGACCTCGGCTTCGGTTACTGGAAAGCCTGCGAGCCGGCTCACGCGATGCGGCGCCACCGCCACATGGCAAAGCGCTCCCAGAAATAACGCCAGGACAAACACACCGCGATCAAGTCTCCACGGATCGCGCATTCGCCGGGCTGCGTTCCCAACCGCGCTCCGGTGAAGAGGGGTGAACCGGTTTCACGGCCGGTTCGCCCCTTTTCGCGTGCCTGTACCGTTCCGTGCTATCCCTCGGGGATGGCACACGGACTCGATCATGTCGTTCATGCCGTTCGCGATCTCGACGCGGCGGCCGATCTCTATCGTCGCCTCGGCTTCACCACCGGCGCGCGCAACCGTCATCCGTGGGGGACGCACAACGTTTTGATCCAGTTGCCCGGGTTCTTCGTCGAGGTGCTCACTGTCGCCGAACCGGAGAAGCTGGGAGACGACGGGTTCTCGCGGATGTTCGGCCGGTACAATCAGTCGTTCCTGGGGCGGGGCGAGGGATTGTCGCTGCTGATTCTGGAATCGCGCGATGCCGCCGCCGATGCCGCGGCGTTCAAGACGCAAGGAATTGGAGTGGGCGAGGCGATGCGGTTCGAGCGCGACGGCAAGCGGCCGGATGGCAGCGTCGTTCGCGTCGGCTTTTCGCTCGCCTTCGCCGATGATCGCGCGTCGCCGTGGCTTCATTTCGCGACATGTCAGCAGCATCATCCGGAGAATTTCTGGAATCCGGATTTCCAGCATCATGCCAACAGCGCGATCGGTATCGCCGGCGTGGTGATAGTCGCGCACGATCCAGCCGCGCATCGCGATTTTCTGGCGGCCATGACCGGTCGCGACGTGCGGACCGATGCTGCGGGATTGTTCGTCGAAACCGCGCGGGGGACGATCACGGTGACGACACCGGCCGCGTTCGCCGCGGAATACGGTGTAGCCGCACCGGCGGTCGATGCCGGCCCGCAACTGGCGGCGCTTCGTTTTGCCGTCACCGACATCGCCGCGGCCGAGGATGCCCTGGCGGCGGGCGAAGTCGAGGCGCGGGTCGAGTCCGACCGTCTGGTGATCGCTCCCGGAACTGCGATGGGTGCAACCATCGTGTTCGAGGAGGACCGTTGACCGCCCGCGGCTGGGCGGTCATGGTCCGGCCGGTTTGCTCAAGACAGGTGACGCGGTGACGAGCAGCGCGCAAGCGGAAGTGGCAGTTGGCCAAAAGTCAGTCGTGCGATTTGGCAATGATTTGCCGCTCGCGGTGATTGCCGGACCGTGCCAGTTGGAAAGCCGCGCGCATGCGCTGGAGATGGCGACTGCGCTCAAGGAGATCGCAACGCGTCTCGGCATCGGCCTCGTGTTCAAGACCTCATTCGACAAGGCCAACCGCACCAGCGCCGGCGCCGCGCGCGGTGTCGGTCTCGATCAGGCCCTGCCGGTGTTCGCCGAAATCCGCGAGACGCTCGGCCTGCCGGTTCTCACCGACGTGCACGAGATCGAGCAATGCGCGCGCGCCGCGCCGGCGGTCGATATTCTGCAAATCCCCGCCTTCCTGTCGCGCCAGACCGATCTGCTGCTCGCCGCCGCCGCGACCGGCCGCGTCGTCAATGTGAAGAAGGGTCAGTTCCTCGCGCCGTGGGACATGAAGAACGTGGTCGCCAAGGTGACGAGCGCCGGTAATCCGAAGGTGCTGGTGACCGAGCGCGGCGTTTCGTTCGGCTACAATACGCTGGTGTCGGACATGCGGGCATTGCCGATCCTCGCGCGCGACACCGGCGCGCCGGTGATCTTCGATGCCACGCATTCGGTTCAGCAACCGGGTGGCCGCGGCACGGCTTCGGGTGGTGAGCGCGAGTTCGTGCCGGTGCTGGCACGGGCCGCGGTCGCGGTCGGCGTCGCCGGCGTGTTCATCGAGACGCATCAGGATCCTGACCATGCGCCGTCCGACGGGCCGAACATGGTGCCGCTGCGCGAGATGGAAGCCCTGTTGCGGCGGTTGATGGCGTTCGATCGGATCGCGAAATCGCAAAGCCCGTCGACCTGACGTCATGAACGTCCTGAACATCGTCGCCTTTGTCGCCTTCGCGACATCGACGTTCACGCGCTCGACCGACCCGATCATCCCGCAAATCGCGACGGCATTTAGCGTCGATCCCGGCACGGTGGCGCTGCTCGCCACGGCGTTCGCGCTGCCTTACGCCGCGATTCAGCCGGTGCTCGGCGCGTTGGCCGACATGTTCAACAAGACGCGGCTGATGACCGGTTGTTTGCTGGTCTTGGTGCTCGCGTCGGTCGTCGCAGCGTTCGCTCCGAACATCGAACTGCTGTTCGCCATGCGTGTCGTCTCCGGCATCGCGTCGGGCGGCGTGTTTCCGATCGCGCTCGCGGTGGTCGGCGACAATGTGCCGCTGGCGCAGCGTCAGGTGGCGCTCGGCCGGCTGCTCGGTGCGGCGATGATCGGTAACCTGCTCGGCGCGAGCGGCGCGGGCGCGGTTGCCGATCTGTTCGGATGGCGCGGCGTGTTCGTCGCCACCGCGCTGGTCGGGTTTGTCGTGCTCGTCGTGGCGGTGATTGGTTTGCGGCGCCTGCCGGATCGTGCGCCCGGCCGGTTCGACCTGTCGACACTCGGTCCCAACTACCGCGCGATCTTCGGCAATCCGGAGGCGAAATGGTGCTTCGGCGTTGTGTTCGTCGAAGCGATGCTGGTGTTTGGCCTGTTTCCGCACGTCGCCAACCTGTTGGCCGCGGCCGGCGAGGAGCGGGCCTCCATTGCCGGCCTGGTGATCGCCGGCTTCGGTCTCGGCGCACTCGGCTACACGCTCGTGGTGTCGCGGGTGCTGCTGCTCATTTCGCCGCGCCGCCTCACGGTCGCCGGCGGTATGGTGATGTGCCTGTGCTTCATGGCGCTCGCGCTGCGCCTGTCATGGCCTTACGAATTCGTCAGCTTCCTGCTGCTTGGCTTCGGCATGTATTTCATGCACGGCTTTATCCAGGTCGCCTCGACCGAGCTGGCCCCGGCGGCGCGCGGCTCGGCGCTCGCGTTGCATTCCATGGCGTTCTATTTCGGACAAGCCGTCGGCCCCGTCGTGTACGGCCATGGCTTCACCGACATCGGGGTCGGGGCGACGCTGATCGCCGGCGGCATCGGCCTTGCCGTCACCGGCGTTGTGACCGCCATGACCCTGCGTCGCGCGGACATGGCCGCGACATAAGCTCCTGTTGATCACGCCGCCGTCACGAGGCCTGGCCCGCTGGCTTCCGGCCCTGAATTGCTGCAATCTTCGCCGCGTCATTCACGAGCGCGGGGGCATCTCATGGGCGGCACGGTTATGCAGTCGTTGGCGGGATTGCCGGCATTTGTTGCGTATTTCTGCCTGTCGGTTGTCGCCGTCATCGCCTATCTGTTCTTCTATACGCGCGCGACGCCGTACAACGAATTCGAACTGATCGAGAAGAACACGCCCGGTGCCGCGATCGCGCTGGGGTTGAGCCTGATCGGATTTTGTCTTCCCGTCGCCAGCGCCGTCGCGCACGCCGCCGATCTCCTCGATTGCGCGGTCTGGGCCGTGATCGCGTTCATCGTTCAGGTTGGGACTTTCTACGCGGCCCGGATCGCGGTCTCCGATCTATGCGGGCGGATCGCGCGCGGCGAGATGGCGTCGGCCATCTGGCTCGGCTTCATCTCCGTCGCGACCGGAATCCTGAGCGCGGCATCGATGACGTGGTGAGCGGATGAAACGCTCCTCGCAGGTCGCATTGATGCTCATGGGCGTGTCGTCGGCCGGCTTCACCGCCTACGCGATGATGCCGCAGCGATCCTGCACGCCGGCGCCCGCCAATGCCCCGCCGGCACAAGTGCAGGCGGCGCAGGCCAACTGTTCGCAGAGCAGCCGGTCTTCCTCGTCGTCATGGACCCGCAGCAGCGCATGGTCGAGTAGCAGTTCGGATTCGTCCAGTTCGACCGGCTGGCGGCGGCTGTCGCGGTCGACGCCGCGCGACACCGTGCGGACCTCGACCGTGTCGGCAAGGGCGGGTGTGTCCTCGCCGTCGTCGTCCCACACCGCGCGCGGCGGGTTTGGATCGACGGGACACGCATCATCCGGAAGTTGACCGCCGATGCAGCGGATCGCCTGCGAGGAACGCCCCGACTGGCGCGAACAGGCCGAAGCGATTGGCTTCGATTTTCATACGATCGACGGCGCACGCTATTGGGACGAGCGTGCCTATTACAGTTTCACGCTGAAAGAGATCGAAAACGATCTGGAGGATCCGTCGTCCGAACTCGACGGCATGTGCCGTGAACTGGTGGCGCGCGCCGTCGATGACGACCGTATCCTGAAACGGCTGGCGATCCCGGTCGCATTCTGGAACTGGATCGCGCGAAGCTGGAAGCGTGGCGATCCTTCGCTCTACGGCCGTTTCGATCTGCGTTACGACGGCAAGGGGCCGGCGAAACTTCTCGAATACAACGCCGATACGCCGACCGGTGCGCTCGAGACCGGCGTGTTCCAGTGGCAATGGCTCGAACAGGCGATAGCCGGCAGGAAACTTCCGGCGACTGCCGATCAGTTCAATTCGTTGCACGAGCAGTTGATTGCCGGCTGGAAGGCGATCGGCGCAGGACGAAAGCTCGCGCTCACGGCAATCCGGGAAAACCCGGAAGATGCCGGAACGGTCGCGTATCTTGAGGATTGCGCGCAGCAGGCCGGCCTGCAAACGCAACTGATCCCGGTCGATGATATCGGAAAAGATGGTCGCGGGCAGTTTGTCGATACCGAAGATCGCCCGATCGAACTGCTGTTCAAGCTTTATCCGTGGGAGTGGATGATGCGCGAGGCGTTCGGCGCATCGTTGCCCGGCGCCTCGACGCAATTCGTGGAGCCGCCGTGGAAAGCGATCCTCTCGAACAAAGGCATTCTCCCGCTGCTGTGGGAGATGTTTCCGAACCATCCGAATTTGCTGCCGGCCTATTTCGAGGACGACGACAAGGCCCTATCGCTTGGCAATTCATACGCCCGCAAGCCGCTTTATTCGCGCGAAGGCGCCAATATCGAATTGCTGACGCAGGGCAAGCCGCTCGACCGCGATGCGGGGCCTTACGGTGCGGAAGGCTTCATCCGGCAGGCGCTCGCGCCGCTGCCGCAATTCGACGGCAACTATGTCGTGGTTGGCTCATGGATCGCAGCGGGCAAAGCCTGCGGCTTGTCGTTGCGGGAGGACGCAAGCCCGATCACCAAGAACACGTCGCGGTTTTTGCCGCACGCGATCATCGGCTGACCGGTCAGCCGCGTCCGCGATAGGGCGCAACGCCCTGATCCGGAACCCAGACGCCTTTCGGCAGCCGGCCGCTCTGCCAGAATACGTCGATGGGAATGCCGCCGCGCGGATACCAATAGCCGCCGATCCGCAGCCAGCGCGGCTTGAGCAGGTCGCGTAGCCGCTTGCCGATCCGCACCGTGCAGTCTTCGTGGAACGAGCCGTGATTGCGGAAGCTCGCGAGGTAGAGCTTCAGCGACTTGGATTCGACCAGCCAGCGGCCCGGCACGTAGTCGATCACCAGATGCGCGAAATCCGGCTGGCCGGTGATCGGGCAGAGCGCGGTGAATTCCGGCGCGGTGAAGCGCGCCACATAGTCGGTGTCGGCGTGCGGGTTCGGCACCCGGTCGAGCACTGCGGTCTCCGGCGACCCCGGCAGGCGGGTGGCGCGGCCGAGCTGCAGCGATCCGGATTTGGGCGATTTGGTCATGATGGTCTCCTTGACCGGCAAAAACCCGGAATCCGTGGCAAAGACAAGATCGGGGTATCCGGGACCGCCGCCCGGCGGGCAGGATACGGGGGCATGACAAAAGCGGGCCTGATCCTGTAGAAGCGCGCCAAAATCCCCCCTGGAGTTCCAGAGCATTATGACCGCTATCATCGACATCATCGGCCGCGAAATCCTCGACAGCCGCGGCAATCCTACCGTCGAGGTCGATGTGCGGCTGGAGGATGGCTCGCTCGGCCGGGCGGCGGTACCCTCGGGCGCCTCCACCGGCGCCCACGAGGCGGTCGAAAAGCGCGATGGCGACAAGGCGCGCTATCTCGGCAAGGGGGTCCGGAACGCGGTCGATGCCGTCAACGGTGAAATTTTCGATGCACTCGGCGGCATGGATGCCGAGGCGCAGGTGGCGATCGACGAGACGCTGATCGGCCTCGATGGCACCCCCAACAAGGCACGCCTCGGCGCCAACGCCATCCTCGGCGTGTCGCTGGCGGTCGCCAAGGCGGCCGCGGCGGCGAGTGCCACGCCGCTTTACCGCTACGTCGGCGGCACCGCCGCGCGGCTCCTGCCGGTGCCGATGATGAACATCGTCAATGGCGGCGCGCATGCCGATAACCCGATCGACTTCCAGGAGTTCATGATCATGCCGGTCGGCGGGTCGAGCTTCTCGGAGGCGCTGCGCATGGGCGCGGAGGTGTTCCACACCCTCAAGGCGGCGCTGAAGACGGCCGGTCATGCCACCAATGTCGGCGACGAGGGCGGCTTCGCGCCGAACCTGCAGTCGGCCGACGCGGCGCTCGAATTCGTCATGAAGTCGATCGAAAAGGCCGGCTTCAAGCCGGGCCGCGACGTGATGCTGGCGCTCGACTGCGCCTCGACGGAGTTCTTCAAGAACGGCGCCTATGTCTATGAGGGCGAAGGCAAGACCCGCTCCAAGGCCGAGCAGGCGGCGTATCTCGCCGAACTGGTCGGCCGCTATCCCATCGTCTCGATCGAGGACGGCATGGCCGAGGACGACATGGAAGGCTGGAAGATCCTCACCGACAAGATCGGCAGCAAGTGCCAGCTCGTCGGCGACGATCTGTTCGTCACCAACGTCGCGCGGCTGTCGCAGGGCATCAGGGATGGCCTCGGCAACTCGATCCTGGTGAAGGTCAACCAGATCGGCACGCTCACCGAAACGCTGGCGACGGTCGAAATGGCGCACAAGGCCGGCTACACGGCGGTCATGTCGCACCGGTCGGGTGAAACCGAGGATTCGACCATCGCCGACCTCGCGGTCGCGACCAACTGCGGACAGATCAAGACCGGCTCGCTGGCGCGCTCCGATCGTACCGCCAAGTACAATCAGTTGCTGCGGATCGAGCAGGAACTCGGCAAGCAGGCGAAGTTCGACGGTATCGCAGTGTTGAAACAGGCCGCGGCAAAAGCCTGATCTTGTGCTGATCCAACGTCGTTAAAACGGCTTTAACGGCCTTCGGGCAGGGTGCGGCGATGATCTCGCATCGCCGCCGCCGGTCGATTCTCACCGCCCTTGCGCTGTATTCGCTGGCGGCCGCTTTCATCGGCTATTTCGGCGTGCATGCTTTTACCGGCAATCACGGCCTGCGCGCGCAACAGCAGGTTGAAATCGAGATCACCCGCCTCGAAGGCGAAGTGGCTCGCCTCAAGCATGAGCGCGCCGGCTGGGAGCAGCGCGTGTCGCTGTTGCAGCCCGATCGTCTCGACCCGGACATGCTGGACGAGCGCGCGCGTGCGTTGCTCGACTATGCCGATCCACGCGACGCAACCTTATTGCTGAAAACACCCTGACCGCGCGCGGATATTTCGCGTGACACCGCAATGACTTGTGCGGTGCACGCATATTTCTGTTGTGACACTTCATTGACTTGCCCGCGCTTCCGTGAGGCGGCAATCTAGGCTATGCGCATCGCGCAATCGGGTGTGAGGTAAGGGAGACTCATGGCCACCGCCAGCAAGAACAAAACCAATGATGCGGCCGTGTCGTCTGCCGCACCGGCCTCCAGCGGGTCGATCGCGACCTTCAACAAGGATCAGGAGGTCAGCGCCTATCGTGACATGCTGCTGATCCGCCGGTTCGAGGAAAAAGCCGGCCAGATGTACGGCATGGGCCTGATCGGCGGCTTCTGCCACCTCTATATCGGTCAGGAAGCTGTCGTCGTCGGCATGCAGATGGCGCTCAAAGAGGGCGATCAGATCATCACCGGATACCGCGATCATGGACACATGATCGCCTGCGGCATGGACCCCAAGGGGGTGATGGCAGAGCTCACCGGCCGGCGCGGCGGATATTCGCACGGCAAGGGTGGCTCGATGCACATGTTTTCGGTCGAGAAGCACTTCTACGGCGGCCATGGCATCGTCGCGGCGCAGGTACCGCTCGGGACCGGCCTTGCTTTCGCCAACCGCTATCGTGGCAACGACAACGTTTCTGTGACTTATTTCGGCGACGGCGCGGCGAACCAGGGGCAGGTCTACGAAAGCTTCAACATGGCCGAGCTTTGGAAGCTGCCGGCCATCTACGTGATCGAGAACAACCGTTACGCCATGGGCACCGCGGTCAACCGCGCCTCGGCGCAGACCGACTTCTCCAAGCGCGGCGTCTCGTTCAACATTCCCGGCGATCAGGTCGACGGCATGGATGTGCGCGCGGTGAAGGCGGCGGGTGAAAAGGCGGTCGCCTGGTGCCGCGCCGGCAAGGGGCCGTACATTCTCGAGATGATGACCTATCGCTATCGCGGTCATTCCATGTCGGATCCGGCGAAATACCGCACTCGTGAAGAGGTCGAGAAGGTCCGCACCGGACATGACCCGATCGAACAGGTGCGCGCGCGGATTCTGTCCAGCAAGATGCTGACCGAAGACGAGATCAAGAAGATCGACGCGGAAATCCGCGACCGCGTGAACGAGGCTTCCGAGTTCGCCACCAATGATCCGGAGCCCGATCCCAGCGAGCTCTACACTGATGTCTATCGTGAGACTGTGTGACAGCCATGCCTGATGTATTGATGCCCGCGCTGTCGCCCACGATGGAAAAGGGAAACCTTGCCAAGTGGCTGAAGAAAGAAGGCGACACGGTGAAGTCCGGCGATGTGATCGCCGAGATCGAAACCGACAAGGCGACGATGGAAGTCGAGGCGGTTGACGAGGGCACCCTCGGCAAGATCCTCGTGCCGGAGGGAACCGCCGACGTCGCCGTCAACACGCCGATCGCCACCATTATTGCCGAAGGCGAGAGCGCGTCCGCCGCGCCGAAGGCCGAAGCCAAGTCGGCAGCGCCGGCGACGCCAACCGCGCCCGCGGAAGCCAAGGTCGCCGACACCAAATCTGCCGAAGCAAAGCCCGCGGCACCGGCGCAGCCGGTGGTGGCCGCCGATCCGGACGTGCCGGAAGGCACCGCGATGGTGACCATGACCATGCGCGAAGCTCTGCGCGACGCCATGGCCGAGGAGATGCGCCGCGACGACACCGTCTTCGTGATGGGCGAAGAGGTCGCGGAATATCAGGGCGCCTACAAGGTGACCCAGGGGCTTCTGCAGGAATTCGGCGCGCGGCGCGTGATCGATACGCCGATCACCGAACACGGTTTTGCCGGACTTGGTGTCGGCGCGGCTCTCGCGGGCCTCAAGCCCGTTGTCGAGTTCATGACGTTCAATTTCGCCATGCAGGCGATTGACCAGATCATCAACTCGGCGGCGAAGACGCTGTACATGTCCGGTGGCCAGATGGGCTGCTCGATCGTGTTCCGCGGCCCGAACGGTGCGGCGGCGCGCGTCGCCGCGCAGCACAGCCAGGACTATTCGGCCTGGTATTCGCACATTCCTGGCCTCAAGGTGGTCGCGCCGTCGAATGCGGCCGATGCCAAGGGGTTGCTCAAGGCGGCGATCCGCGATCCCAATCCGGTGATCTTCCTCGAGAACGAAATCCTGTACGGCCAGTCGGCTCCGGTGCCGCAACTCGCGGACTATGTGCTGCCGATCGGCAAGGCGCGGATCGTGCGCCCCGGCAAGGACGTGACCATCGTGTCATGGACGATCGGCATGAACTACGCGCTCAAAGCCGCCGAGGAATTGGCCAAGGACGGCATCGACGCGGAGGTCATCGACCTGCGCACACTGCGGCCGCTGGACACGCCGACGATCATCGAGTCGGTGAAGAAGACCGGCCGCGCCGTCACCGTCGAGGAAGGCTGGCAGCAATCCGGCGTCGGCGCCGAAATCGCCGCGCGGATCATGGAGCAGGCGTTCGATTATCTCGACGCGCCGGTGGCGCGGGTGTCCGGCAAGGATGTGCCGATGCCTTATGCCGCGAACCTTGAAAAACTGGCGCTGCCGTCCGTGGCCGATGTGGTCAACGCGGCAAAAGCCGTCTGCTACCGGTAAGGGCCGTCATGCCGACCAATATTCTGATGCCTGCGCTGTCGCCCACCATGGAGAAGGGCAACCTCGCCAAGTGGCTGAAGAAAGAAGGCGACACGATCAAATCCGGCGACGTGATCGCCGAGATCGAGACCGACAAGGCGACCATGGAGGTCGAGGCGGTCGACGAGGGCACGCTCGCCAAGATCGTCGTGCCGGAAGGCAGCCAGGACGTCGCGGTGAATTCGGTGATCGCGGTGCTCGCCGGCGAAGGCGAGGATGCGAAAGCGGCTGCTTCGTCGGCTGCGTCCGCGCCGCCGCCGAAAGCGGCGGCCGCTCCAGCTAAACCGGAGGCGAAAGCGGAGACGAAGCCGGCACCCACCGCCGAAGCGCGCGCGCCCGAGCCGGCAAAGCCTGCCGCCGCACCGGCCCCTGCCGCCGTTCCGGCCGGCAATCGCATTTTCGCGTCACCGCTCGCCAAGCGTCTTGCCAAGGATGCCGGGATCGACGTCTCGCGCATTTCCGGATCGGGACCGCATGGTCGCGTCATCGCGCGCGATGTTGCGGACGCGAAATCCGGCAAAGGATTGAAGCCCGCTGCGCCGGCCGCGGGAACAGCGGCTCCGGCCATCGCGCCGGCGTTGTCGGACCAGCAGGTGCGCGCGCTGTTCGAGGACGGCAGCTACGAGGTCGTACCGCACGACAATATGCGCCGCACGATTGCGCAGCGGCTTACCGCCTCGATGCAGACGGTCCCGCATTTCTATCTGACGATCGACTGCAATATCGGCAAGCTGCTCACCGCGCGCGAGGAGATCAACGCCGCCGCGCCGAAGGACAAGGACGGCAAGCCCGCTTACAAGCTCTCGGTCAACGATTTCGTCGTCAAGGCGCTGGCCGTCGCGCTGCAGCGCATTCCGAACGCCAATGTGAGCTGGACCGACGCGGGCATGCTCAAGCACAAGCATTCCGATGTCGGCGTTGCCGTGGCGATGCCGGGCGGTTTGATTACGCCGATCATTCGCCAGGCCGAGCTGAAGTCGCTGTCCACCATCTCCAACGAGATGAAGGATTTCGCGGTGCGCGCGCGCAATCGCAAGCTCAAGCCGCACGAATATCAGGGTGGCACCACCGCGGTCTCCAATCTCGGCATGTACGGGATCAAGGATTTCACCGCGGTGATCAATCCGCCGCATGCGACGATCCTTGCGGTCGGCACGGGCGAGGAGCGGGCGATCGTGCGCAATGGCAAGATCGAGGCCGCGCATATCATGAGCGTGACCTTGTCGTGCGATCATCGTGCGGTCGACGGCGCGCTCGGCGCGGAACTGATCGGTGCATTCAAGGCGCTGATCGAAAACCCCGTGATGATGGTGGTGTAGCAGGGGGCGACGGATGGTCGCCGCAGGACCGGACGGATGCGCGCTTTCGCCACTTTTGCCATCGCCTGGTTTTTGTCGATGGTGGCGGCCCAGGCCCTGGCCCAGCAACTGGCGATCGTGTTCGGCACGCGCGATGAATTCATCTTCGTCATGTTCATCATCGGCGCGTTCGCCGTGGCGAGTCTCGCGGTGCTGACCATGGCGTTCATCGCCGGGACCGGGACGCGGCCGATCGATATCGGCGGCGGCATCGCTTTGTTATTGGCACTATTCCTGATCACGGGATTGCTGGCGTTCGGGATGGCACGCAATAATTGGGCCCGCCCGACGACCTATGACATGCAGATCATCGCCGAGATCGTGCTGCCGGCGGTGTTGATCGTCGCGATTCAATGGTGGTTTCTGCGGCGCTTCCGCCGCCACAACGAAGATCAGTTGTAACGTATCGAGAGCGCGCCGATCCGGGCCGACAAGTGGAGCATTTCGTGGCTGATACCAGTTTCGACATCATCATCATCGGTTCGGGTCCGGGCGGCTATGTCACCGCGATCCGCGCGGCGCAGCTCGGCTTCAAGACGGCGATCGTCGAGAAACAGCATCTCGGCGGCATCTGCCTCAACTGGGGCTGCATCCCGACCAAGGCGCTGCTGCGTTCGGCTGAGATCTATCACTATATGCAGCACGCCAAGGACTACGGGCTCAAGGCCGACAATATCGGCTTCGATGCCGAAGCCGTGGTGAAGCGCTCGCGCGGCGTGTCGAAGCGGCTCAACGACGGCGTCGGCTTCCTGATGAAGAAGAACAAGGTCTCAGTGATCTGGGGCGAGGCGACGATCGACGCGCCGGGCAAGATCACGGTCAAGGCGACCGACACCAAATACAAGACGGAGCAGCCGAAGGGCTCACTCGGGCCGGGCAGCTATCAGGCCAAGCACATCATCATCGCCACCGGCGCGCGGCCGCGCGTGCTGCCGGGCCTCGAGCCGGACGGCAAGCTGGTGTGGACCTATTTCGAGGCAATGGTCGCGCCGAAGATTCCGAAATCGCTGCTGGTGGTCGGCTCCGGCGCGATCGGCATCGAGTTCGCATCGTTCTTCAAGACGATGGGATCGGACGTCACCGTCGTCGAAGTGCTGCCGCAGGTGCTTCCGGTCGAGGATGCGGAGATCGCCGCCTTCGCGCGCAAGCAGTTCGAGAAGCAGGGCATCAAGATTCTCACCGGCACCAAGGTGACGAAGCTCGACAAGAAGGCGGACAGCGTCGCCGCAACGATCGACAGCGGTGACGGCAAGTCGCAGACGATCGAATTCGAGCGGGTCATCTCCGCCGTTGGCGTTGTCGGCAATATCGAGAATCTCGGACTCGAGAAGCTCGGCGTGAAGACCGAGCGCGGCTGCATCGTCATCGACGGTTACGGCAAGACCAACGTGCCGGGCCTTTATGCTATCGGCGACGTCGCTGGTCCGCCGATGCTCGCGCACAAGGCCGAGCATGAAGGGGTAATCTGCGTCGAGGCGATCAAGGGCCTGCCTGTGCATCCGATGAACAAGCAGATGATTCCCGGCTGCACCTACTGCTCGCCGCAGATCGCGTCGGTCGGCCTCACCGAGCAGGCGGCGAAGGACAAGAAGCTCGACATCCGCGTCGGCCGGTTCCCGTTCGCCGGCAACGGCAAGGCGATCGCGCTCGGCGAGGATCAGGGCATCATCAAGGTGATCTTCGACAAGAAGACCGGCCAGTTGCTCGGCGCGCATATGGTCGGCGCGGAAGTGACCGAACTGATCCAGGGTTATGTGGTTGCGATGAATCTGGAAACGACCGAAGAAGAGTTGATGCACACGATCTTCCCGCATCCGACCCTGTCGGAGATGATGAAGGAAGCGGTGCTCGACGCTTACGGTCGCGTCCTGAACATGTGAGAGGCGGGCGATGAACGACATGCAATATGCCTTCGGTCAGCCGACCGTCGGCTTCCTCATGATGCTGGTGATCGGCGCGCTGGCCGGATGGATCGCCGAGCGGATCACCAAGTCGGACCATGGGCTGTTCACCAACATCGTCGTCGGCATCGCCGGCGCCTTTGTCGGCGGCAAGCTTGCCGAGGTGCTGCAAATCCCGGTGTTCGGCTTCTGGCGGACGCTGATTGCGGCGATCGTCGGCGCGTCCTTGCTGATTCTGCTGTGGCGGATGATCCGCCAGCGCGGCTGACCCGGCACGGCCCGGCTTGCGGAGCGGGCCGCCGCTCCGTAAGTAAGGGCAGGGAGTTCCCATGGCCGTCGTTCTCGACCTGATCAACAATCCGCGCCCCCGGCATCCGGAAAAGGCGCACCGCCCGGACAAGGCGATTGCCCGCAAGCCGGACTGGATTCGCGTCAAGGCGCCGGTGTCGCCCGGCTACATGAACACGCGCGCGATCGTGCGCGAGAACAAGCTGGTCACGGTCTGCGAAGAGGCGGGATGCCCGAATATCGGTGAGTGCTGGGAAAAGAAGCACGCCACCTTCATGATCATGGGCGACACCTGCACGCGCGCCTGTGCGTTTTGCAACGTGAAGACCGGCCTGCCCGGCGCGCTCGATGCTGCTGAGCCGGAGCATGTGGCCGAGGCGACCGCCAAGCTCGGCCTCAGCCATGTGGTCATCACCTCGGTCGACCGCGACGATCTGCCGGACGGCGGCGCCGAGCACTTTGCCCGTACCATCACGGCGATCCGCGCGCGCTGCCCCGGAACGACCATCGAGATCCTGACGCCGGACTTCCTGCGCAAGGACGGCGCGCTGCGCATCGTCGTCGAGGCGAAGCCGGATGTGTTCAACCACAATCTCGAAACCGTGCCGTCGCTCTATCTCAAGGTGCGGCCCGGCGCGCGCTACTTCCACTCGCTGCGGCTCTTGCAGCAGGTGAAGGAAATCGATCCGACCATGTTCACCAAGTCCGGCATCATGGTCGGGCTCGGCGAGGAGCGGAACGAGGTGATGCAGGTGATGGACGACATGCGCGCCGCGCAGATCGACTTCCTCACCGTCGGCCAGTATCTGCAGCCGACCCGCAAGCACCACGAAGTGGCGCGGTTCGTCACGCCGGACGAGTTCAAGTCCTACGAGACGGTCGCTTACGCCAAAGGCTTCCTGATGGTGTCGGCGTCGCCGCTGACGCGCTCGTCGCATCACGCCGGCGAGGATTTCGCCCGGCTGAAAGCGGCGCGGCTCGCGGCGCAGACGGCGCGCTAGGCCAGCATGCCGTCGTTCTCGACGAACCGGCGCGTGCGCCACGCCGCGTCCGACATGTTCGATCTCGTCGCCGACGTCGAAAAATATCCGCAGTTCGTGCCGCTGTGCTCGGCGCTGGCGGTGCGCAACCGCACGGAGAAAGGCGAGGGCGTCAGCACGATCGTTGCCGACATGACTGTCGCCTATAAGCTGATCCGCGAAACCTTCCGCAGCCGCGTCACGCTCGACAAGCCGAAACTGCAAATCCTCGTCGAATATCTCGACGGGCCGTTCAGCAAGATGCAGAACCGCTGGACCTTCAAGCCGGCCAGTGACAACGCCTGCACCGTCGAATTCTTCATCGATTATGAATTCAGAAGCCGGATGCTCGGAATGCTGATGGGCGCGATGTTCGACACCGCGTTCCGCCGTTTCGCCGAAGCCTTCGAGAAACGCGCCGACGCGGTCTACGGTCGCAAGACGGCTTAAAGATTGATCTAGACGGATTTGCGTGGCGGACGGTTCGGTTCCGCTTCCGCGAGATCGTGCAGCATGCGGAACGCCTGCAAAACCGACAATTTCCGCACCTGAGAGCGGCCGATATTGCCGAACCGCTTTTCCGCGTGATCGAGCCGGCCGGACACCGATCCAGCGGCGAAATGCACGAGGCCGACCGGCTTTTCCGCCGAGCCGCCGTCGGGACCGGCAATGCCGGTCACGGACACGGCAAGATGCACGCGCGAATGGCCGAGCACGCCGCGCACCATTTCCTCGGCGGTCTGCCGGCTGACGGCGCCATAGCGATCGAGCGTGTCGCGCGAGACGCCGAGCATCTGATGCTTGGCTTCGTTCGAATAGGTGACATAACCGCGATCGAGAATGCTCGACACGCCGGGCAAATCCCCCAGTGTGCCGGCGACCAGACCGGCCGTGCAGGACTCGGCGGTCGCCACCAGCACGTTCTTGCGCTTGCAGATGTCGAGCAGTTGCCGCGCCGCCGCGAGCAGGTCGTCATCCAGCATCGCTTTGCTCCCTCAATCCTGCCACGGAAGCCGCACGGTCGCCGTGGCATAGGCCGCGATCCCTTCGCCACGGCCGGTGAAACCGAGCCGTTCGCTGGTGGTCGCCTTCACCGCAACGCGGCTGATAGCGATGCCCGCGATCTCGGCAATGCGTGCCCGCATGGCGTCGCGGTGCGGGCCGATCTTCGGCAGTTCGCAAACCAGCGTCAGATCGAGATGCGCGATCATACCGCCACGCGCCGCGACCCGTTGAACTGCAAACCGCAGGAACTGGTCGGACGCCGCGCCGCGCCATTGCGGATCGGAGGGCGGGAAATGCGAGCCGATATCGCCGTCGGCGAGCGCGCCGAGGATCGCATCGACCAACGCATGCAGGCCGACATCGGCATCCGAGTGCCCCGACAGGCCGCGCGGATGCGGGATCGCGATGCCGCCGATGGTCACATGGTCGCCATCGCCGAAGGCGTGGACGTCGAAGCCGAAGCCGGTGCGGATATCGCCCAGCCGGTCGGCGTCGCGCGCGACGGTGCGGTCAAAGTCTTCCGCCGTGGTCATCTTGATGTTCTCTGCCTCGCCGTCGAATACCGCGACCGCCATGCCGGCCCATTCCGCCAGCGCCGCATCGTCGGTGAAATCGTCGCGTCCGGCCTGTGCTGCCCGCCGGTGCGCGTCCAGCAGTGGCGTGAAGTGAAATGCTTGCGGTGTCTGGACGGCGCGCAGCATCGCGCGATCGAGCGTTCTGGTCACGCGCCCAGCGAGGTCAACCGTCTTCACCGTGTCGGAGACGGGAAGCGCCGGAACGGCGGCGGGCGCCGCTTCCACAGCCACAATCGCACGGTCAATCAGGCTGGCAGTCAGGAACGGCCGGGCAGCATCGTGAACCAGAACGATATCGGGATGCGGATTCTGCGCGGCCAGCGCCTCAAGCCCGGCATGGACCGATGCCTGTCGCGTGGCACCGCCGCTGACGGCCGGCAACAGCGTCAGGCCGCTGGCCGCCTCCTGGAAAAGAGCGGCATCGTCAGGGTGGATCACCGGCTGCACGGAACCGATCCGGGGGTGCTCGGCCAGTCTCCGCAGGGTCGTTCGCACCAGCGGCTCGCCGCGGAGGTGCCGAAACTGCTTCGGCCGTGCGCCACCGGCCCGGGTGCCGCGTCCGGCCGCGACGACCACCACCGCCACGCGTTTTGTCGACAAATCCCCCATACCCCAAGGCTTTAGCGGGTTTACCCGGCGTCGCAAGGGCCTTCACCCAAAACCCCGGCGCATATCAGCCGCATCATTTATTTTGCACTGCAACACTTGCCATCGGGTGGTATTTGGCTAAACTCTGAGCACTGACTATTGCTGATTAAAAACAAAGCAGCTTTGTTGATGCCCCAAGCGATTGAGACAGCCCATCAGCCGATCGTCATCGGCAATATTCAGCTCGCCAATCGTGTCGTGCTGGCGCCGATGTCGGGCGTGACCGACCTGCCGTTTCGCCGGCTGGTGGCGCGGCTCGGCGCCGGACTGGTGGTATCGGAGATGACCGCCTGCGCTGCGCTGGCGCGCGGCAAGCAGAACGCGCTGTTGCGGATGGAAGGGGAAGGCGTCGGTACGCACGTCGTGCAGATCGCCGGCTGCGAGCCCTACTGGATGGCGGAAGGCGCGCGCATGGCGGAAGCCGCCGGCGCCGCCATCATCGATATCAATATGGGCTGTCCGGCCCGGCATGTAACCAACGGCGCGTCGGGTTCGGCGTTGATGCGCGATCTCGACCACGCCATGACGCTGATCGAGGCGACCATCGGCGCCGTCCGCGTTCCGGTGACACTGAAGATGCGTCTCGGCTGGGATCATTCGTCGCTCAACGCGCCGGAGCTGGCGCGTCGCGCCGAAGCCGCGGGTGTGCAACTGGTCACGGTGCACGGCCGGACGCGCTGCCAGTTCTACAAGGGTGACGCGGACTGGTCGGCCGTGCGTCCGGTGACGGACGCGGTGTCGATCCCGGTGATCGTCAACGGCGACATCTGTTCGTTCGAGGATGCCGAACAGGCGCTGGCGGAGTCGGGCGCCGATGCGGTGATGGTCGGCCGTGCCGCGCAGGGGCGGCCGTGGTTTCCCGGCCAGATCGCGCGCCATCTTGCCGGCGCAGACCAAGAACAGGCGCCCGACCTCGACGTCCAACTGTCGATGGTCGATGCGCTGTACGAAGAGATGCTGGCGCATCACGGCGTGCGGATCGGCGCCAAGCATGCGCGCAAACATCTTGGCTGGGCGCTGGACGCCGCGGCGGAAACCGCCGGCGTCGATGACGACCGGCTGAGGGATGCGCGCCATCATGTTCTCACCGCCGAAGAGCCGCAGCAGACGCGGCAGCGGCTTGCCGATGCGTTTTCCTCCTTCCGGAGTGCCGCGTGATGCGCCCCCAGGCATCGCTTGAGTCGGTTTCCACCTCGCATGCGGATGCCATGCTCGACGCGCTGCCGATCCCGCTGATCATGGTGGCGCAGGACGGGCGGATCGTCGACGCCAATGTCGCCGCCGAGCAGTTCTTCGAGTCGTCGGCGACGATGCTGCGGCGTCATCAGTTGCGCGATCTGGTGCCGTTCGGTTCGCCGCTGCTCGCTCTGGTCGATCAGGCGCGCCGGCACGGCGCGCCGGTCAACGAATATAAGGTCGATCTTTCGACGCCGCGCAATCCCGGCGACCGGCTGGTCGATCTGCATGTGGCGCCGATGCCGGAAGTCCCCGGTCATGTGGTGGTGATGCTGCAGGAGCGCACCATCGCCGACAAGATGGACCGGCAGTTGACGCATCGCAGCGCCGCGCGCTCGGTGATCGCGCTGGCGGCCATGCTCGCGCACGAGATCAAGAATCCGCTGTCCGGTATTCGCGGCGCGGCGCAACTGCTCGAGCAGTCTGCCGCCGATGAGGATCGGCCGCTGACCACGCTGATCTGCGACGAGACCGACCGGATCGTAAAGCTGGTCGATCGCATGGAGGTGTTCGGCGACGAACGCCCGGTCGAGCGCGAACCGGTCAACATCCATGTGGTGCTCGAGCATGTGAAGCGGCTGGCGCAGTCCGGCTTTGCCCGCCACATCAAATTCGTCGAGGAATACGACCCGTCGCTGCCGCCGGTCCATGCCAATCGCGATCAGCTGATTCAGGTGTTCCTGAACCTGGTGAAGAACGCCGCCGAAGCGATCGGCGAGAGCGCGACGGACGGAGAGATTCACCTGACAACGTCGTTCCGGCCGGGCGTGCGTCTGTCGGTGCCGGGCGTCAAGACGCGCGTGTCGCTCCCGCTGGAGTTCTGCGTCAAGGACAACGGGCCGGGCGTGCCCGACGACCTGTTGCCGCATCTGTTCGATCCGTTCGTTACGACCAAACCGAGCGGCGGCGGCCTCGGTCTTGCTTTGGTCGCGAAGATCGTCGGCGACCACGGCGGCGTCGTCGAATGTGAATCGCAGCCGCGCCGGACCGCGCTGCGGGTTCTGATGCCGATCTATGCGGGCGACGCCGCGCCTCCGACCATTCCTTGAGGTTCTGATATGCCAACTGGAAGCATTCTTGTCGCCGATGACGACGCCGCGATCCGGACGGTGTTGAACCAGGCGCTGTCGCGCGCCGGATATGAGGTCCGCTCAACAGGAAACGCCGCGACGCTGTGGCGCTGGGTCAGCCAGGGCGACGGCGATCTGGTCATTACCGACGTGGTGATGCCGGATGAAAACGCGTTCGATCTGGTGCCGCGCATCAAGAAGATGCGGCCGGATCTGCCGGTCGTCATCATGAGCGCGCAAAACACCTTCATGACCGCGATCCGTGCATCGGAGCGGGGCGCCTACGAATATCTGCCCAAGCCGTTCGATCTCAAGGAGCTGGTCGCGATCGTCGGCCGGGCGCTGTCGGAGCCGAAATCGAAGGGCGGCGTGACCGCGAAGCCGGAAGAGACCGAGTCTATTCCGTTGGTCGGGCGCTCCGCCGCGATGCAGGAAATCTACCGGGTTCTCGCGCGGCTGATGCAGACCGACCTGACGGTGATGATCGTCGGAGAGTCCGGCACCGGCAAGGAACTGGTCGCGCGCGCGTTGCATGACTACGGCAAGCGCCGCAACGGCCCGTTCGTCGCCATCAACATGGCGGCGATCCCGCGCGATCTGATCGAATCCGAACTGTTCGGTCACGAGAAGGGGGCCTTCACCGGCGCCAACGCGCGCGCCTCCGGCCGTTTCGAACAGGCGGAAGGCGGCACGCTGTTCCTCGATGAGATCGGCGACATGCCGATGGATGCGCAGACGCGGCTGCTGCGCGTGCTGCAACAGGGCGAATACACGACCGTCGGCGGCCGCACGCCAATCAAGACCGATGTGCGGATCGTCGCCGCCACCAACAAGGATTTGCGCCAGCTGATCCAGCAGGGTCTGTTCCGCGAAGACCTGTTCTTCCGGCTCAACGTGGTGCCGCTGCGCTTGCCGCCGTTGCGCGAGCGGATCGAGGACGTGCCGGACCTGATGCGACATTTCCTGGCGCTGGTGTCGCGCGAAGGATTGCCGCTGAAGCAGATCGACCAGGCCGGTCTCGATCGCCTGAAGAAGCATCGCTGGCCCGGCAACGTCCGCGAACTGGAGAACCTCGCCCGCCGGCTTGCGGCGCTCTATCCGCAGGACATCATCACCGCCACCGTGATCGACAACGAACTGACGCCGCCGTCGATGCCGTCGGCTACGGGGGATGCCCAGGCCGCGGCGGACACACTATCCGGCTCGGTCGAGCGTCATCTCGCGACCTATTTTTCCGGCTTCCACGATGCCTTGCCACCGGCCGGGCTCTATCATCGTGTGCTGCGGGAGATCGAATACCCATTGCTCTCGGCGGCGCTCGCCGCCACACGGGGTAACCAGATCCGCGCGGCCGAGCTGCTGGGCCTGAACCGCAATACGTTGCGGAAAAAGGTCCGCGATCTCGATATTCAGGTCTACCGCGGCAGCAACTGACCGCCTTTTCCGGCAGATCGCCGCAGTTTGTGGACGGCGCAGCGGCCGCGCCGCCGTTTTGTCGCAATTCGGCAACAATGTTGTATAAAAGCATCACCGCCGAGGTGGTCGCTAACCCTTTTCGATTCCTCGCTTTTCTCGATCGCTCACAAGATTCGCTGCATCACTGGCTTTTTCGGGAATTATCGCGCCGCATGAGCGTCGAACAGACCGCAACCGCAGAAACCGGCCTCGGGCCGCCCGCGGTCACCTCGCGCGAGGTCCGGATCGTTGGGCCGATCGCCGTTGGCCTCGCGCTGTTGTCCGCGCTCGCGACCTTTCTGGTTCTGGCCGACCTGACGCCGATCGCGCCGACCCATTACGTGGTCGTGGCGCTGCTGCTGGTGAACGTTTTCACCGTCGCCCTGCTGCTCGCCATCATCGCCCGCGAGGTCTGGCAGGTGGTCCAGGCACGGCGAAAGGGGCGGGCGGCGGCACGCTTGCATGTGCGCATCGTCGGTCTGTTCTCGATCATCGCCGCCGTGCCGGCCATTCTCGTTGCCGTGGTCGCGAGCGTGACGCTGGACCGCGGCCTCGATCGGCTGTTCTCCAGCCGCACGCGCACCGCCATCGAGAATTCGGTGATCGTCGCCGAGGCCTATCTGCGCGATCACGCGCAGATGACGCGCTCCGACATCATTGTGCTCGCATTCGAGGTCTCGCGCGCCAAGGAACTGTTCGACACCAATCGCGATCGGATGAATCAACTGCTGACGTTGCAAGCCAATGTCAGGGGCCTCGGCGCTGCCATCATCCTCAATGACGACCTGACCGTCGCGTCGCGGGCGACCGTGCCGATCCAGCAGACATTCGCGACGCCCTCACGCGAGCAACTCGCGACCGTCAACGAGGACGAACCGCAGATCGTCCTGCTGCCGGATACGAGTTACGTCGCCGCGGTCATCAAGCTGCGCGGTTATGACAACAAATATCTCTATATCGCGCGGCTGATGGACCCGCGGGTGATCGCGCAACTGCGGGAAACCCAGGTCACCGCCACCGAATATGCGCTGGTGGAATCGCGACGGCTCGGCGTGCAGGTCGCGTTCGCGCTCATGTATACGGTGATCGCGCTGATCGTGCTGTTGTCGGCGGTCTGGATCGGCCTGAATTTCGCCAACCGCCTCGTTGCGCCGATCCGGCGGCTGATCGGCGCCGCCAATGTGGTTTCGACCGGCAACCTTTATGTGCAGGTGCCGATCCGCCGGTCCGAGGGCGATCTCGCGCAACTCGGCGAGACCTTCAACCGCATGACGCAGGAGTTGCGGGCGCAACGCAACGACATCGTGCGCGCGCGCGACACCATCGACAGCCGCCGCCGCTTCACCGAAGCGGTGCTGTCCGGTGCCAGCGCCGGCGTCATCGGCGTCGATGGCGAAGGGCGGATCAGCATCATGAACCGCTCGGCGGAGAAGCTGGTCGGTTGCCAGGAGGTCGAGGCGCTTGGGCATCAGGTTGCGAGCGTCGTTCCTGAACTGGCGCAGATCATGGACACGGCGCAGTCGGGCGCGCGCGTGGCGCAGGATCAGGTGACGCTGACGCGCGCCGGCCGCGACCGGAACCTGTCGGTGCGGGTGACCAGCGAACAGTCCAGCGAAGCACATCACGGCTATGTCATCACTCTCGACGACATCACCGAACTGGTGGCGGCGCAGCGCAGCTCCGCCTGGGCGGATATTGCGCGGCGCATCGCGCACGAAATCAAGAATCCGCTGACGCCGATCCAGTTGTCGGCAGAACGGCTGCGGCGCAAATATGGAAAATCGATCACCGACGATCCGGCGGTGTTCCAGCAATGCACCGATACGATCGTGCGGCAGGTCGACGATATCCGCCGGATGGTCGACGAATTCTCCAAGTTCGCGCGGATGCCGAAAGCGGTGATCGCGCGCGAGGACGTCGCCGATACGGTGCGGCAGGCCGTGTTCCTGCAGAAGGTCTCCAACTCCGAGATCGACTTCGATGTCGAGACCGCTGAAGATCCGATGTTCGCGCATTTCGACCGGCGGCTGATCTCGCAGGCGCTGACCAACATCGTCAAGAATGCGACCGAAGCGATCGGTGCGCGGCCGGCCGACGCCGACCGCGGACGCATTCACGTCACTGCGACACGCGACGGCGAACATATCGTCATCGATGTGGTCGACAACGGCATCGGATTGCCGAAAGAAGGCCGCAGTCGGCTGCTCGAACCTTATGTGACGACGCGCGAGAAGGGGACCGGACTCGGTCTTGCCATCGTCGGCCGTATTCTTGAGGAACACGGCGGCTCGATCGAATTGCGTGACGCCGCGGAGAAGTTTCCGGGACAGCAGGGCGCGTGGATGACGCTGCGCTTTGCCGATAGTCCGCAAGCGGCCTCGGCCGCGCATCAATAAGTGTGCAAGTTGAACGCTTGAGACTGAGTGGGACGACAATGGCTTCGGAAATTCTGATTGTCGACGACGAAACGGATATCCGCGATCTGGTGGCCGGCATTCTGCAGGACGAAGGTTACGCGACGCGCACGGCGCGCGACGCCGACGACGCGTTGAACGCCATCGCCTCGCGCCGCCCCAATCTGGTGTTCCTCGATATCTGGTTGCAGGGCAGCCGGCTCGACGGCTTGCAACTGCTTGAGGCGGTGAAGAAGGAACATCCCGATCTGCCGGTTGTGATGATTTCCGGCCACGGCAATATCGAGACGGCGGTGGCGGCCACGAAACTGGGTGCCTACGACTTCATCGAAAAGCCGTTCAAGGCGGACCGGCTGTGTCTCGTTGCCGACCGCGCGCTGGAAACATCGCGTCTGCGTCGCGAGGTGAAGGAGCTGAAGGCGCTTGCGCCGTCCGCCACGACGCTGGTGGGGAAATCGCCGGCGATCACGCAGCTTCGCCAGGTGGTGGAGAAGGCCGCGCCGACCAACAGCCGCATCCTGATCGTCGGCCCGCCCGGCTCCGGCAAGGAGCTGGTCGCGCGCTCGCTGCACGCCTTGTCGGCACGCGCCAATGCGCCGTTCGTGGCCATCAACGCGGCAGCGATTACGCCGGAACGGATGGAAACCGAACTGTTCGGTGTGGATCGCTCCAACGGCTCGAATGGCTCGACCGAAGGGCGAACCACGGGTGCGCTCGAAGATGCCCATGGCGGCACCTTGTTCATCGATGAGGTTGCCGACCTGCCGCGCGAGACGCAGAACAAGATTCTGCGTGTGCTGGTCGATCAGACCTTCCAGCGGGTCGGCGGCACCGCGAAGGTGTCCGTCGATGTCCGGATCGTATCGTCGACCGGGCGCAATCTTGAAGCGGAGATCGCGGACGGCCGTTTCCGCGAAGACCTCTATCATCGGCTGTCGGTCGTTCCGATCCGCGTGCCGCCGCTCGCCGAGCGGCGCGAGGACATTCCGCTGCTGGTCGATTTCTTCATGGAGCAGATTTCGCAATCCACAGGTCTGCCGATGCGGCGCATCGGAGAGGATGCCATGGCGGTGCTGCAGTCGCACGACTGGCCCGGCAATGTCCGCCAGCTTCGCAATAACGTCGAGCGGCTGATGATTCTGGCTGGCGGCGATGCCGAAGCCGTGGTCGATGCCAGCATGCTGCCGCAGGACGTCGGTTCGATGGTGCCGAGCATGCCGAACGGCAATGGCGGCGAGCATCTGATGGGTCTGCCGCTGCGCGATGCCCGTGAGGTATTCGAACGCGAATATCTGGTCGCGCAGATCAGCCGGTTCGGCGGCAACATTTCACGCACCGCGGAGTTTGTCGGCATGGAGCGCTCGGCGCTGCATCGCAAGCTCAAGGCGCTCGGCATCGGATAGGCGTGATCCGGAAAAGTGGGAACCGGTTTTCCGAAAAGATCACGCCAGCAACAAAAAGGCGAACACAGATGATTCGATCTCAACGAGTCCGGCTTTAGGCCGCTCTCATGTCCCGCATCGCTTACGTCAATGGCCGCTATCTGCCGCGCGCGCACGCGTGCGTCGATATCGAGGATCGCGGATTCCAGTTCGCCGATGGCGTCTATGAAGTCTGCCAGGTGCAGGACGGCCTGCTGGTTGACGAAGCGCGCCATCTCGCGCGCTTGCAGCGTTCTCTGTCCGAGTTGAAAATCCGGATGCCGATGCCGGAAAACGCGCTGCGGATCGTGCTGCGCGAGACGATCGCGCGCAATCGTGTCCGCAACGGCATCGTCTATCTGCAGGTGACGCGCGGCAGCGCGCGCCGGGATTTTCCGTTTCCCGATGCTGCCGTTGCGCCGACGCTCGTCGTCACGGCGCGGTCGGCCAATCCCGAGGCGGTCGAACAACTCGCCGAACAGGGGATTGCCGTCGTCACCGTCCCGGATATCCGCTGGGGCCGCGTCGATATCAAGTCGGTCGGTCTCCTGCCGAATGTTCTCGCCAAGCAGGCGGCGCGCGACCGCGGCGCCCGCGAAGCCTGGCTGGTCGATGGCGCCGGCGAGATCACCGAAGGCGCGTCCTCCAATGCCTGGATCGTTGCGCAGGACGGGACGCTGATCACCCGGAAGGTCGATCATCACATCCTGCGCGGGGTGACGCGAACGACCCTGCTGGATGCCGTTTCCGCCCTGGGCCTGACGCTTACCGAGCGCGGATTTACGGTCGAGGAAGCCCATGCGGCGCGGGAAGCCTTCGTCACCTCGGCCAGCCAGACGGTCATGCCCGTGGTCAAAATCGACGGCCAGCCGGTCGGGACGGGCAGCCCCGGTCCTTTGACCCGCGCCTTGAGGCGCGATTTCCATCGTTTTGCCCAATCCACATGATCTCTTCGGCGAATTATTGCGGGGAAGAGGC
>MKWA01000002.1:266036-302131 GCA_001899285.1 Rhizobiales bacterium 64-17 | reverse complement strand
AAGAGCCCCGCCGGCCCGGCACAGGGGTCCAAGACGACGATCCGCCGCAAGGCGGCAAGAACGAGTGGGCATCGACTGGCCCGAAATAACCGGTCTCGCGCGCAAGACGCGGGCAAAAAAGGAATAATGGCGATGGCGGCCGAACGACCCCAGAACCTCCAGGACACGTTTCTCAACCACGTCCGCAAGGCCAAGATTCCGCTGACCATCTTTTTGGTCAACGGCGTCAAGCTGCAGGGCGTCGTCACATGGTTCGACAATTTCTGCGTCCTGTTGCGCCGGGATGGACATTCGCAGCTTGTCTACAAGCATGCGATCTCGACCATCATGCCGGGGCATCCGGTGCAGTTGTTCGAGGGCGGCGAAGACGCCCCTGGAGACAAAGCGTAGTTGGAAGACCGTCAGCGCGACGACCGCGCGAACCGTCCCGCCGCCGAAGCGGGGGAGACCGGGCGCGCGTTCGTCATCGAACCCTATCTGCGTCGCGATACCACGGCGCCGGGAGCGCGCTCGCCCGCGGCACGGCTTGAGGAAACCGTCGGTCTTGTGCGGGCGATCGACCTGAATGTGGTCGAGTCCGGCCTTGTGCCGCTCGCCGATATCCGGCCCGCGACTTATCTCGGCAAAGGCAAGGTCGACGAGATCGCCGGGATCGTCAAAAGCAACAGTGTCGGGATCGTGGTGATGGATTCACCGGTCTCGCCGATGCAGCAGCGCAATCTGGAGAAAGCATGGAACGCCAAGGTGCTGGACCGCACCGGGCTGATCCTCGAAATTTTCGGCCGGCGCGCGCGCACGCGCGAGGGTACGCTGCAGGTCGAGCACGCACATCTGACTTATCAGAAGAGCCGGCTGGTACGCTCCTGGACGCATCTCGAACGCCAGCGTGGCGGCTTCGGCTTCCTCGGCGGGCCGGGCGAAACGCAACTCGAAACCGACCGCCGTCTGATCGAGGAGCGGCTGGCGCGGATCGAAGCCGACCTTGAGAAGGTGAAGCGCACGCGCGGCCTGCATCGTGAGAGCCGGCGCCGCGTGCCGTATCCGATCGTCGCGCTGGTCGGCTACACCAATGCCGGAAAATCGACGCTGTTCAACCGGCTGACGCGCGCCAGCGTGCTCGAAGCCGATATGTTGTTCGCGACGCTCGATCCGACCTTGCGCGCGCTCGATCTGCCGCACGGCGCGCGCATCATCCTCTCCGATACGGTCGGCTTCATCTCCGATCTGCCGACCATGCTGGTCGCGGCGTTCCGCGCCACGCTGGAGGAGGTGATCGAGGCGGACGTGATCCTGCATGTGCGCGACCTGTCGCATCCGGATACGGAAGCGCAGGCGAACGATGTCGCGCATGTGCTGCAGGAACTCGGCATCGATCTCGCGAACCGACAGCGGATCATCGAGGTCTGGAACAAGATCGACCGCTTGTCGGACGAAGAGCGGCAATCACTGGTCAACCGCATCGACCGGCAGCCGGAGAGCGAACGCGCGGTGCCGGTCTCGGCGCTGACCGGCGAGGGCGTCGAGGCGCTGATCGCTGCCGTGGAAACGCGGATCAGCGCCAATCGGCTCACCTTCACGCTCGATCTCGATCCGGCCGACGGCGAGGGCATCAGTTGGCTGCACCGCCATGCCGAAGTGCTCGACAAGTCGCTGCGTGACGACGGCCGTTTCGCCGTGACAGTGCGGGTCGATCCCGCCAAGGCCGAGCGGGTGCGCAACCGTTTCGGTTTGACAAAGCCGCTCGACGACGACGCGCTGTAGCGCCGCTACGCTGCGTTGCCGGCTTTCTCAGCCGCTTTCGCCGCGATCCACAAGGATTCCATTTCGTCGAGCGAGGCGTCTTGCGGGCCGCGCCCGTCGCGCGCCAGCGCAGCCTCGATGGATTCGAAGCGACGCTCGAATTTTCGATTGGTGCCGCGCAGGACGTCTTCGGGATCGGCGTCGAGATGCCGCGCCAGATTGACCACTGCGAACAGTAGATCGCCGACCTCGCGGCCGGCTTCCACGCTGTCTTTCGCATCGAGTGCAGCTTCGATCTCGTCGGCTTCTTCGCGGATCTTGGCGAGCACCGCGCGGGGATCGTTCCAGTCGAAGCCGACGCGCCCGGCTTTCTGCTGGAGCTTCAACGCGCGCGTCAGCGCGGGCAGCGCCGCGGGAATGCCGGCAAGGGCGCCAGGATGGGTGCCTGCCGGCTGTTCCGCCGCAGATGTCGAGCCGCGCGCAACTTTGGCGGCGCGTTCCTCTGCCTTGATTTGTTCCCACAGGTCTTTCACGACGCCGGCATTGCGGGCATCGGCATCGCCGAACACATGCGGATGGCGGCGGATCATTTTGGTCGTGATCGCTTCGACCACATCGCTGAATGCGAAGGCGCCTTGTTCCTCGGCCATGCGCGCGTGGAACACAACCTGCAACAACAGGTCGCCCAGTTCGTCGCACAGGTCGACAAGATCATCGCGCGCGATCGCATCGGCGACCTCGTAGGCTTCCTCGATGGTGTAGGGGGCGATCGACTGGAAATTCTGCTCCAGATCCCACGGACAGCCGCTGCCGGGCGTGCGCAGCGCGGCCATGATTGCGATCAGCCGGGCGATGTCGCGGGAGGGAGCCATCGTCGTGGAAGCGGTGTCGTCAGTCATGGAGTTGAGCTTTCGGGAATGCGCACGGTCGGAGAATCCCGCGCATCCTAGCAAACCGGCGGGTCAGGGCGGTCCACAACGGAAAAGGCCCGGCGCGATCGGCCGGGCCTCTTAAGCCTGGAACGAAGGCGTCGTCAGTGGCCGGTCGCGTCGGCGTCCCGGCTGGCCTCGAACAGGAACCAGGTCCGGCGCTCGGTTTCGTCCACATAGTTCTCCAGCAGGCTCGCCGTGGCGATGTCGTCGTGCTTGTCGCAAAGCTCATGCGCCTCGCGCATCGCCTTGGCCACGGCCTTGTTGTCGTTCATCAGTTCCCGGAGCATGTCCAGCGGGTCGACCTCGGCCTCGTTGTTGTCCCTGATGCTCTGATGCTTGCTGATGTCCGAAATCGAGCGCAGCGTCACGCCGCCGATCTTGCGCACGCGCTCGGCCAGCGGATCGGTCGTCGCGAAAATGGCGTCCGCGTGCTCGTCCAGCATCAAATGGTAGTCGCGGAAGTTCGGGCCGCTGACGTGCCAGTGGAAATTCTTGGTCTTGAGATAGAGCGCAAAGCTGTCCGCCAGGATGCCGTTGATCGCCTTGGAAATCTCCCGAACGGCGGCGTCGGACAGATCGGTCGGGGTATCGAGGTTTGAGGCCGGCTTACGGGATTCGAGCTTCTGGACTTTGCTGGACATGACGTTCGGGCTCCGGGAGAGATCGTGGGGATGTGCGGCGCGCTTTAAAGCCGTGCGGCGGCCCAACGCGTCAGCCCGGCAAGCGTTCCACGTCGCCGATGACGCCAACATGACCCGGATCAACTCGGGTCAACCAGGATCAAGGTGCGATCACGGCCTTGGATATCATTTTCGCATAAGACATATTATGGAATATATACGCTGTACCGAGTCAGCACTGGTGAGCCGCAACGAGCGATCAGTTGTCGCTATTTGGAGTCATATAAGTGTTTTAAATCAGCGTCTTTCTCTTGTTTATGAATGCAAAGACTAAGGGACTTCAAGTTTTGCCTTAAGGCTACGCCGCGCTCTCAAACGTCATGCCGTCATAGCCTGGCTCGACGCCGGCCGGCACTTGGTGGCGCAGCGTTTCGTAATCCAGATCGGAATGCAGATTGCTCAGGACCGCGTGGCGCGGCTTGAGCCGGCCGATCCAGGCCAGCGCGTCGTCCAGCGAGAAATGGCTCTTGTGCGGCAGGTAGCGCAGCGCATCGACCACCCAGACGTCGAGACCCTGCATCAGCGCCACGCCGTCCGGCGGCAGGCTGCTGATGTCGGCGGAATAGGCGACGTCGCCGAACCGGAACCCAAGCGACGGGATATCGCCGTGCTCCTGGAGCACCGGCAGAGCCCGGATTGGGCCACCCTGCCCGTCGATGGTCACGGCCTGGCCGGGCCGGAGCAGGTGGCGGTTCAGGATCGGCGGATATTCGCTGCCGGGCGGCGTCTCGAAGCAGTAATCGAACCGCTTGAGCACGTCCGTCGTGGTCGGCTCGTCCATATAGACGTCGACGCGCCGGCGGCGGGCCAGCGCCAGGGCGCGCAGATCGTCGATGCCGTGAACGTGGTCGGCATGCGGATGGGTGTAGAGCACGCCGTCGAGCCAATCGACCTTGGCGTCGATCAACTGCTCGCGCAGGTCCGGTGAGCTGTCGACCAGCACGCGGGTGACGCCTGCCGGGCCCTTGCGCTCAACCAGGAACGAGCAGCGGCGACGGCGGTTCTTCGGATTGTTCGGGTCGCAGGCGCCCCAGCCCAGCGCCGGCCGCGGCACGCCGCCGGAAAACCCGCAGCCGAGGATGGTGAAGGTCAACCGGTTGCTGTCGCTCATAGCTTTGATCCTGCCGCGCTCCCGAGGTCGCGCGGAACCTTGGCGAACAGCCGGAAGAAATTCTCCGTGGTCTGTCGCGCGATCTCATCCGTCGAAATGCCGCGCGCGCCGGCGAGCGTGCGGGCCGTCTCGGTGACGAAGCTCGGCTCGTTGCGCTTGCCGCGATGCGGATTCGGCGCGAGATAGGGCGCGTCGGTCTCGACCAGGATACGATCCGCCGGCAATTCGGCGGCGATGTCGCGCAGCGCCTGCGAGTTCTTGAAGGTCAGGATGCCGGTGAACGACACATAATGGCCAAGCGCGACGGCGCGCATGGCGAGATCGCGGCCGCCGGTAAAACAATGAAGCACGGCCGGGAAGGCACCCTTCTCCGTTTCCTGCTCGAGAATCCGCGCGACGTCATCGTCTGCCTCGCGGGCATGGATGACGAGCGGCAGCCCGGTCGCGCGCGCCGCGGCAATGTGCGTGCGGAAGCCGCGTTCCTGCGCGTCGCGTGGAGCATTGTCATAGTGATAGTCGAGCCCCGCCTCGCCGATGGCGACGACCTTGGGATGCTCGGTGAGCCGGACGAGATCGTCGGCGGTCACGTCCAGTTCTTCGTCGGCGTGATGCGGATGCGTGCCGACCGAACAGAACACATCGTCGAACCGCTCGGCGATGCCGCGCAGTTTGTCCTGCTGTTTGACGCGCGTGGAGATCGTCACCATCCGACCAACGCCGACAGCCCGCGCCCGGCCCACGACCGCGTCCAACTCGCTGGCGAAGTCCGGGAAATCGAGATGGCAATGGCTGTCGACCAGCATCAGCCCGGCTTTCCGGCTTTTTTCGCGGCCTTCTCGGGTTTCGCTGGCTTGGCCTGCGCTTCCGCCTCTGGCTCGACATAGCGGGGAAACACCGGCTGCGGCGGCGGCAGCACCGTGCCGGGCGCAAGCCGATGCGCGCCGCCGAGGAACGTGAAGCCGCGTTCGGCGGCCGGCACGCCAAGCAGGTCGAGCAGCTTTTCTGCTGACGCCGGAATGAACGGCTGCGCCAGAATGGCGACCTGCCGGATCACTTCGGCGGTCGTGTAGAGCACTGTCGCCTGCTTCGCCGGATCGGTCTTGGCCAGCGCCCATGGCGCCTCGCCGGCGAAATAGCGGTTGGCGTCAGCCACCACCGCCCACACGGCGTTGAGCACCTGATGCAGTTGTTGTGTCTGCATCGCCTCGCGCGCCTTGCCGATCATGGCGTCGGCGGCCGCGAGAATGGTCTTGTCCGCGTCGCTATAGTCGGCAGGTGCCGGCAGCGTGCCGCCATATTGCTTCGCCAGCATCGACAGCGAACGCTGCGCCAGGTTGCCGAGATCGTTGGCGAGGTCGGCATTGGTGCGGTTGACGATCGCCTCGTGGTTGTAGTTGCCGTCCTGCCCGAACGGCACCTCGCGCAGGAAGAAATAGCGCATCTGATCGACGCCGTAGGTGTCGGCGAAGGTGATCGGATCGATCACATTGCCAACCGACTTCGACATTTTCTCGCCGCGGTTGAACAGGAAGCCGTGCGAAAAAATCCGCTTCGGCACCGCGACACCGGCCGACATCAGGAACGCCGGCCAGTACACCGCGTGGAAACGTACGATGTCCTTGCCGATGACATGCAGAGCGGCCGGCCACCAGCGCTTGAACTTGTCGCTGTCGGTATCCGGAAATCCGGCGGCGGTGATGTAGTTGGTCAGCGCATCGACCCACACATACATGATGTGCTTGTCGTTGCCGGGCACGCGGATGCCCCAGTCGAACGTGGTGCGCGAGATCGACAGATCCTGCAAGCCGCCGCGCACGAAGCTCGCGACCTCGTTCAGCCGCTCCTTCGGCAGCACGAAGGTCGGATCGTTCTCGTAAAGGTCGATCAGCTTCTGTTGGTAAGCGGAGAGGCGGAAGAAATAGCTCTCCTCCTCCACCCACTCGACCGGCGTGCCGGTCTTGGTGGCGATCCGGACCTTGTGCTCGTTGAGATGCGTCTCGTCCTCGGCGTAGTAAGCCTCGTCGCGGACCGAGTACCAGCCGGCATATTTCGAGAGATAGATGTCGCCGTTCTTCTCCATCCGCTCCCAGATCGCCCGGGACGAACGATGATGACGCTCCTCGGTGGTGCGGATGAAATCGTCGTTCGAGCAATTCATCTTCGCGACCATCGCCTGGAAGCGTGGCACGTTGCGGTCGAGCAACTCCTTCGGGGTCATCCCCTCTTTCGCGGCGGTCTGCTGGATTTTCTGGCCGTGCTCGTCGGTGCCGGTCAGGAAGAACACGTCGTAACCGTCGAGCCGCATGAAGCGGGCGATCGCGTCGGTCGCGATCACTTCATAGGCGTGGCCGATGTGCGGGGCGCCGTTGGGGTAGGCAATGGCGGTGGTGATGTAATACGGCGTTTTTGCTGACATGATCGGTAGGTATCAACCGCGCGCGGTCTCCGCAAGCAAGCCGAAGACCTTGAAGACCAGCGGCTTGCGTTCGAGGTTATAGGCGTCCGCTTCGCGGGCGGCCTGATTGATGGTGGCAAAAGCATCGGCCGTGCGTGCGGCTTTGCCGCTATCGGCTTTGTCCTGCGTCAGGCGCTCCGCCAGCCATTGATTGACCAGATCGAGAAACACCGCGAGGGTTTTTGGCTCGCTGCCACCCAAGGCATCGCCCAGCGCGTGCAGGGCGCGCGGGTCGGTGCTCGGGAGCCGCGCCAGGAGATCGACGACGGTCTGGCGCAACGCGAGCGCATCGCTGTCGAGTAATTCCAGCGCCCGTGCCACGCTGCCGTCCGATGCCTGTGCCGCGGCCCAAAGCTCGGTGTCGTTGGCCGCGCGCCCGGTGGCGTTGGCAACGGCTTGCGCGACCGTATCGGTATCCAGCGGACGCAACAGGAGACGCCGCGTGCGCGAGCGGATGGTCGGCAACACGCGTCCCGGCGCGTGGCTGATGAGCAGCAACAGCGAGCGCGGCGGCGGCTCCTCCAGAATCTTGAGGAGCGCGTTCTCGCCCTCTTTCTGCAGATCGTCGACCGCATCGACGATCGCGATGCGCCAGCCGCCCTCGCTGGAGGTCGAACCGAAAAACCCGACGGTGCGGCGCACCTGCTCGATCCGGATCGTGGTGTTGAGCTTGCCTTTGTCGTTGAGCACGCGCTCGAGCGCCAGCAGATCGCCGTGCGCCTCGCCGGCGATGCGGCGACTCGCCGGATGATCGGCCGGTACCGACAGATCGCGCGCGGTTTGGACTGTGGCGGCGGTCGGATCGGGATTGGCCAGCACGAACCGCGCCATCCGGTAAGCGAGCGTCGCCTTGCCGATCCCCGGCGGGCCGCCGATCAGCCACGCATGGGCAATGCGGCCGGTCTGATAGGCTTGCAGCAGCGCCCGCTCCGCCTCGGCGTGGCCGAACCACGCGGTCGTGGTGCGCGGATGCAGTTCGTCGGTCTCTTCGCTCATGATGCTGCGACCTGCGCGATCGGCGCGTCCGCCAGCGCGAACCGGTCGCGAACGGCGCGCCAGATCGCCTCCTCGACCTGCTGTGGCGGTTGCGTGCCGTCGACGACGACGCAGCGTTGCGGCTCCTGCCGCGCGATGTCCAGAAACGTCTCGCGCAGTTTGCGGTGAAACGTCAGATCCTCCGCTTCAAAGCGATCCGCATGCGCCGCGCCGCGCCGCGCCGCCGCGCGGGTCATGCCGGTTTCCGCCGGGACATCGAGCATGATCGTGAGATCGGGGATATTGTCGCCGACCGTGACCCGTTCGAGGCTGCGGATCAGTTGCGGATCGACCGCGCCGAGCGCGCCCTGATAGGCGCGCGTGGAATCGAAGAAGCGGTCGCAGATCACCCAGCGCCCCGCGTCGAGCGCCGGCAGGATGGTGACGCGCAGATGATCGTCGCGCGCGGCGGCGAACAGGATCGCCTCGACATCGGTGCCGAACGGGCGCGCCGCACCCGACAGGATCACGTGCCGGATGATCTCGGCGCCCGGTGAACCACCCGGCTCGCGCGTCAGCAACACGTCGGTGCCCAGCGCGCGCAGCCGCTGCGCCAGCGCGGCCGTCTGTGTGGACTTGCCGCTCCCCTCGCCGCCCTCGAAGGTGATGAAGCGCCCGCGCATGCGCCGCTACAGCCGCTCGACGCCGGCGCGGAACAGGCCGCCCATCAGTTCGGCGGCCGCATCGAACGCGCGTTGCGACATGGTTCCGCGGCTGATGTCCTCGGCGGCGGTCAACGGCACTTCCAGTGCGAGGTTGGCGTCGCGCCAGACCTTGAGCGTCCCGATCCGCTGGCCCTGCTTCACCGGCGCCTGGATCGGCCCGTTGTAAACGATGCGGGCGGTCAGCTTTTCAGTGCCGGCCTTGGTGACCATGAGGCGCACGGAGCCGCCGCTGTTCAAGGAAACGGAGCCTTTCTCGCCGCCGAACACCTTGGCCTGACCGATGGTCTGCCCTTCGGCAAACAGCATCCGCGCCTCGAAATTGCGGAAGCCCCATTCCAGCAGTTTCTTGCCCTCGTCGGCGCGCTCCTTGGCGCTCGGCAGGCCGGTGACGACGACGATCAGCCGGATGCCGTTCTGCACTGCGGAGCCGACGAGGTTGTAACCGGCTTCCTTGGTGTAGCCGGTCTTCAAGCCGTCGGCGCCGATGTTCATCGGCAGCAGCGGATTGCGGTTCTGCTGGCGGATCTTGTTCCAGGTGAATTCGCGCTCGGAATAGATCGGATAGTATTCCGGATAGGCGCTGATGATGTGCCGCGCGAGAATGCCCAGTTCGCGCGCCGTCACCTTGGTGCCGGGATCAGGCAGCCCATTGGAATTGGTGAAGACCGAACGGCTCATGCCGATCTCACGCGCGCGCTTGGTCAAGAGGTCGGCGAAGGCCGGCTCGTTCCCGGCCAGCGCCTCGGCGAACACGATGCAGGCGTCGTTCGCGGACTGAATGATCAGCGCCTTGATCAGGTCATCGACCGGTACCTTGCTGTGGAGCGCCGCGAACATGGTCGAACCGCCGGACGGCGCGCCGCCCTTGCGCCAGGCATTCTCGCTGACCGGATATTCGTCGGTCGGCTTGATCCGGCCCTGCTTCAATTCGTTGAAGACGTATTCGGCGGTCATCAGTTTGGCGAGGCTCGCCGGAAAGACCATGTCGTCCGCCCCGCGCTCGAACAGGACGCTGCCGCTCTCCGCCTCGATCAGGATCGCGTGCGGGGCGCTGATGTTCGGCTCGTCCTTTTTCGGCGCCGCTGCCGGCGTCGCGGCGAAAGCGGCCGCACCGGCGAGGCACAGGAGGCCGGCCAGCATCGAGAGGCGGACAGAAACGGAGCGAAACAGGGTCAAAGCCAATGCGCGCGAAAGCGCGCCTCCAAACGAGGTCGACGCGAGACCAATCAGGCGGAGAAATGCGGCTTTTAGTAGAGGCCGCGGCCGCTCATCAAGCCCGCGGAGCCATCATAACGGGCCGGGGCATAGGCGGAAACCGGCGACGGGGCCGAGGATGGAGATGATGTGTGGAGGACACCCAGATTTCGCGGCGCAAGCGGATTCTGGGGAGCAGCGACTGCGGCGACCCGGCGGGGTGCGGGCTGGCTGATCGGGGCGGTTTCGACCGCACCCGGCCGCGAATGGGAGGCCAGCACATAGCGGTTGCCGGCCACCACCGGTTCGGCTTCGGCGGTCTCGGCCTCCTCACGCGCAACGGCTGGACGCTGCGCCATCGGCCGCGAATCGAGCAGGCTCGGAGCGAACGACGGATCGGCGGAGGCGACCGCGACCCGCTTGGCCGGCTCACGCGGTGCCGCGACGGCAACCGCGGTCGGCCGGTCATGAACCGGACGGCCGTTTTCCCGCAAGGTCGCGGCCAATTTCATGTCGTCGGAGCCGGCGAGCGGCGCCTTGCCGACGTATTCGACCCGCACCTTGGCGATGCCGTGGCCGTGGAATTCGAGCAGCTTCGCCGCCCGCGTCGACAGATCGATGATGCGGTCATGGGCGTAAGGCCCGCGATCGTTCACGCGCACGATCAGCGAACGGTGATTGCGCAGATTGGTGACGCGGACATAGGACGGGATCGGCAGCGTCGGATGCGCCGCGCTGATCGACGTCATGTCGAAAATTTCGCCGTTCGCGGTCTTGCGGCCGTGGAAGTCGTCGCCGTACCAGGAGGCGATCCCCTCCGCCTTGTAGCGCGGGTTTTCCTCGGGGACATAGACGCGGCCGGCAACCGTATAGGGCTTGCCGACGCGATAGGTGCCGCCGCCTTTCGGCACGGCCTCGCCCGGACCGACCACGCGTTCGGACGCGGATACGCCAAGGCGTGCATCGACGCGGCTACCGGTGCTCTGGGAGCAGTTGGCGAGCAGCAGGCCGGCGGTCAGAACGGCGCCGACGCGCACGCCCTGCACGACCCAGTCTTGCCGGCCGATTTGCCGTCCCCGTTGCAGCCCCATCCGAACTCATGCCGGCGTCACGCGCCGTCCCCTTCGACTCCCGGCCCTTTTACCGTGACATTCGCGCCACGGGAATGCCCGGACTGTGAGTGTGGTAAACTTTGAGTTTCATTTGAATGATTTAGGCGGGATTCGGACCGAAATCGGCGCGTTTTGCTCGAAAACCGGACTTGCAAACCGGGGCGTCTGCCCCCAGACAGAGCCCGCCGGAAGGGTGGCCGAGTGGTTTAAGGCAGCGGTCTTGAAAACCGCCGTGCCCGCAAGGGTACCGTGAGTTCGAATCTCACCCCTTCCGCCAGAACACTGCAAAAAGTAGCAGTAATTTCTGCTTTTCTTTGCGCCAGACCATACTCACCCCAATGCCTACCCCAACATCAGGAAGGCCTGCAGGTACTTGCGGAATCGTTGACTCCGTGCACAACCTGCACGGGCAACGGGGTGCCTAATGACAATCTGCGTGGGAATACTGGTGAACGATTGCCTAGTGTTCGCCGCTGACAGCGCTGTAACCCTCTCCTATGGCAGCGATGAAAAAGGCGCTGAAATCGTCAATGTGCTGCCTCACGGAAACAAGGTTTTCAATCTTCATCGAGACTTGCCGATATGCGCAATGACGTGCGGCCTCGGAAATATCGGGGCGGAGTCCATTTCGAGCTTGGCGAAGGATTTGCGCATCCTCTTGATGGACACCGACTCGGAATTTGGCCTGGACCCTGAAACATATACAATTGAGCAGGTTGCTAAGAACACCCGTGCCTTCCTGTTTGAGCAGAAGTACAATGTTCTGGAAAGCAAACCCCAATCTGACTTGTCATTTTATGTGGGCGGGTACAGCAGCGGATCTGGCGCCCCCGAAATTTGGTTGGTCACGATAAATGCGCATGCCGGAAGCTCACCTGAGCCGCAGCGCTTGAGTGAGGGCGGCGGCCTCGTATGGGGCGGTCAACCGGAAGCAATTAATCGTCTGGTAAGCGGAATCGGGATCAATCACGCTGCTGTCCTGCGAAATGCAGGACTCGATGATCCCGTTGTACAGAGAGTAAGCGACGCTTTAGCTGCTGGTATGCAGATGCCATTTCTGCATGCAGCAATGCCTGTCCAAGATGCTATCGAGTTCGCAGACTTTCTAGTTGAAACAACCAAACGATTTGTGCGTTTTCTACCTGGAGCCGATACTGTCGGAGGCGATACCGACATTGCGGTAGTGACGAAGCACGAAGGATTCAAATGGGCACGGAGAAAGCATTTCTTCAGTGCTTCACTTAACCCTACAGAGGTCTCCTATGGAGCGCGATACCCGGTCGAAAAAGGCAAACGTGGACACGCGGCGCAAGAGCGGGCTGTCGATGCGTAGCGAGCCTGTGACGCCGGCTATGCCGAAATACGAATATCAGAAGGACGACAGCCGAGCTCACTCTGTCGGGATCGCGAAGCCGTCCAAAATTGCGACCCAACATTCGGGCAATGCTGCAATCAGCTTCGCATTCAAATAGACGCTGAAACCATTGTCTGCGTTTTACAGTTCGGCGCTGGTCTCATCCGGCAGGGCAGCGATGCGCGCAACTCTAGCCACAAGCTCAGTAACCAATTCGCCGCTAATGCGGCACCAGTCCGCCACAATGGCTGCGGCTATGCACTTATCAAAGTCTGCGAATGTCTCACGCGCCATCAAATAACCCGCGATTTGATCGCAAATAAGGAAAGCGCGGTCCGCCTCTACATCGAACTCATCGATTTCACCTGCCCGGGGCTGGCAACCAATTGCTTGAAAACTTTCAAGCGATCCGCGGTATCCATCAAAGAGTGCACCGATGGCAGCCATGCCGCCATCCCGATAAATTCCGGGAAGATCGAGTTTTGGACCCGGGAGCGCTTTCACAGTGCGCCTCGTCTTTTCGGTTTTTACCTGTTTCACGATGCTCCCCCCACCCTTTCGGGCGTCACGTCTTCACGCAAGCCTTTGTCGTAGAGGTATTGCCACACGTCGCTCCACCATTTGCCCTGCGGCATATCGGAAGCACGCTGTACTGGCATCCGCATGGAGATAGCGTGGTATTTGCCCCACGTTTCCGTGATGTTTTCTTCACCACCGCCGTACTCGTTGACGCCCATGCAGTGAATGCCGCCGCCTTCCAATCGCTGATACATAGCGACTGGGCGCCACCCGATAGATTGCATAGCCGCCAGATACTCTGACGGATGTTCAAAATAACCCGGTAGCTCTTGCGGTTCGTTTGGCCTCACCGGAACGGCCGGCGCCGGAATTGTTGCCGTCGAAAGCACCGCCGCAGATGCAGCCGCAGCTCGTCCGAGACGAAAGATTGCCCAGCGGCGCGAAACGTTCCCTTCGATTGTCATGATTACGCTGCCTCCCGTTGTTTCTGCTGACGACGCGACAAGTGCTCCCGGAGGGCGTTCATGCCGCCCGGTGGGTGCATCAGCCAAACGCACATAGCGACGTCCTCACCATCAAGCTATCCGTCACTTGACTTTCTTCCTATATGCCTATAATCCTATATCCGTCCTGTTCACGAGGGGCGTCATCATGAGGCGTCTTGATGGTGGAGCAGGAATTGCGGCGCCCGCGCGCAGGTCTCGCACCCTGCGTCCGGGACGCCCTGGGTTTGCCGTCCGCCCCAACTAAGTGGGGCCGCCCGCAAGGGCTGGACGGGGTAGGACGAACGCGGGCCAAAGCCCGCGGGAACCGGTGGGGTCCGATCCCGCAAGGATCGGTCGCTCCATCTGTCCGCGCCCCGGAAGCACGGTCCCAGGGAGCGAAATCGCCGCCCATGACAAAGCCCAGCCTGCGCAAGCCTGGCTGGGTGGAGCGCCGCAAGGCGCGCGTGTCTCTCTCTGGCGGGAGAGATACGCTCCACTCCGCCGCGAGGTTGAGTGGAAGGCTACGACGTTGCGCTTCGCGGCGCTCCGTCCCCCTCACTATTGAAGAGGGGCTAGGGACTACGGGCGCACCCGGCGCCGGCTAAAGAACACGGGCGATGATGCACGTCTGTGCATCATCGGCTGTTTGACAATCGCATCAGGACGACGAACGCAATCGCCGCGGGTTCAAAGATAGCAGTTTGCGCTGTTCTATCCGCTTGTCATGGCCGGGCTTGACCCGGCCATCCATCTTAACCGCGCAAGGAAGATGGATGCCCGCGTCAAGCGCGGGCATGACGTGGAGAGAGAAGCGCAGCTCTCACTCCGCTTCACCCTAAAATAGGAGCGTGCGCTTCACGCGGCATTCACACGGCGAAAACCGTTCCACATCGCCGTCGCCGCACCGGACAGCAGCACCTTCACATAGCGGTGCTGGGCGAAGTCGCCGTTCACCGAAATGCGCGGCAGCGCCATCAGGTGATCGCGGTGCGCCTTGAACAGCACGCCGGGGCGCGTCGTCACCGCCGTCTTGAAGCCGAGCTGCGAGGCGAGATTGAACTCGCGCGTGCCCGCCGAGGTCTTGTCGCCGACCGGATAGGACAGATGACCCGGCCGCACGCCGATCGCCGCCTCGATCACCGCGCGGCTCATCTCCATCTCCGCGCGCGCCGTGTCCTCGTTCGGCACTTTCTTGAGCATGACGTGATTGACCGTGTGGGCGCCGATGGTCACCAGCGGATCGGCCGCAAGCTGGCCGATCTCTTCCCAGGTCATGCACAATTCCTCGCACAGCGCGGCGATATCGACACGATGGCATGCGGCGAGATCGCGGATCGTCTTGCGCAGTTCGTCCTCGGTTTTCATGCTGCGCAGATAGCCGTAGAGCGCGGCGAACAGTTCGCGCTTCTCGCCCGTGCTGCGGCAATCGAAGAACTGATCCTTGCCGTTGATCGGCAGGCCGATGCGTTTGTTCTGGGCGATCACCTTTTCCAAAGCGACCCACCACAACTCGCCGAGCCGGTCCGGGAAGCTCGTCGGGATATAGATCGCGAACGGCAGGTTGAACTGCTTGAGCAACGGATAGGCCCAGCGCAGATTGTCGCGATAGCCGTCGTCGAAGGTGAGGCAGACGAAACGGCGGCCGCGCTGCCGACCGATCAGCCGCTCGTGCATCTCGTCGAGCGAGATCACGTCGATGCCTGAGCGGGTCAGACGCCGCAGCAGCCCCTCGAAGAACATCGGCGTGATTTCCAGGAGCCGGTTCGGCTGGAAGCCATCGGGCCGCGGCGGCCGCACATGATGGAACGTCAGGATCGCACCGATACCGCCGACGAACGGGCGCAACGCATGATGCGTCCCGCTGAAATACAGCGAGTTCAGTCCTGTGCGGATGATCGTGTTCTTCAACCCGGCCACAACGCTAACCCGGTTGCCGCGCCCCAGCGCGGCCCTTCCGGTCCCCTCTCCCTCCAATATCCCAACGCTTTATTGACAAATCCCTGCAACCTTCCCGCATCCGTTAACGCTCAAGACCCGCAGATGGTGCCATGATGCCCGCCGTTCCTGTCCGCTCCCTGCCGTCCCGGCTCGAGATTCATCAGGATTTCGCGGCGGTCGAAGCGATCTGGCGCCGGCTTGAAGCCGATCCGGGCATGGTGCTGACACCCTATCAGCGGTTCGACTTCGCCGCCGCCTGGCAACGCCATGTCGGCGCGCGCAACGGCATCACGCCGCTGATCGCGGTCGGCTACGACGCCGGCACGCCGGTCTGCCTGCTGCCGCTCGGCTGCCGTCAGGTCGCCGCCACCCGTCAGGCGGAATTTCTCGGCGGCAAGCATGCCAACTTCAACATGGCGATCTGGCGGCGCGATTACGGCGCGACCGCCACGGCCGACGCGATCGAGGGCCTGCTCGCGCCGCTTGGCGATGCGGTCGATGCGCTGATACTGCTGAACCAGCCGGAACGCTGGAACGGGCTGCGCAATCCGCTGCTGTTGCTGCCGCACAGCGTCTCCGCCGACCCCGCCTATCACGGCGCGCTGATGCCGGACTTCGAGGCGCTGCTCGCGGCGCGCATGAGCACCAGCAAGCGCAAGAAGCTGCGCAACCGGGAGCGCGCGCTGGCCCAGCACGGCACCGTGATCTTCCGCCGCGCCGAAACGGCGGAGGATGCGCAGAGCATCCTCGCCGCGTTCCATGACCAGAAGGCGCAGCGGATGCGCGAACTGGGCGTCGGCAATGTGTTTGCGGAACCGGGCGTCGCCGAGTTCATCGCCGAGGCTGCCGCCATCCTTCCCGGCCGGGAGCCGGTGATCGAGCTTTACGCGCTCTCGACAAACGACGAGATCGTCGCCACCTCGGCCGGAGTCGTCGCCGGCGGCCGGTTCTCGACCATGTTCAACTCGATCACCCGCACCGCGACGGCGCAGGCGAGCCCTGGACAGATTTTGTTGAACCGGCTGGTGCAAAGCACCTGCGAGCGTGGACTGCACACCTTCGACCTCGGCGTCGGCGAAGCACAGTACAAGGAAATCTTCTGCAACGATCCTGAGCCGCTGTTCGACAGCTTCCTGCCGTACTCGCCGGCTGGTCGGATGGTCGCTGCCGCCAATCGCGCCGCCTATGCGGCGAAGCGCGCGATCAAACGCAACACCATGATCTGGTCGACGGTGCAGGCGGCGCGACGCTGGCGCACCGCCTGACGGCTTGCGGCAGAGTTTTTAGGCCGCCGCTGCGGCGCCCGCCCCGCCGATCACCAGGCTGACATTGTCAAAACCGGCCGCCAGCAGTTGATCGCGCATCTGCGCGGTCGATTTTCCGGCATCGGCCGCAACCAAAACCGCACGCGGCGCCAGCGGCGCGAACCGCTCCGGCTCGATCTGCGTTGCCGCCCCCACATCGATCAGCACATGGTCATAGGCACGTACCAGCGCCTCCATGGTCACGGCGAGGATCGGCGATGCGGCGAGCGCCAGCGCGTCGGCCCCAACGTCACCGGCGGCGATCAGATGCACCGACGAGAACTGGTCGGCGGTGATGATATCGCCGAACGACGCCGTACCGCGCGCGAGATCGGCAATACCAGGCGCATCCGGATCGGTCGAGATCACTGACAGATTGGGCGAGTTGAAGTCGAAATCGACCAGGCAGACGCGGCTGTCGCGCGCCAGCGCCCGCGCGATCGAGATCGCGGCAAAAGTGGTGCCGACATTGCGCATGGTGCCGACCACGGTAGCGCGCCGGCCCTCATCGCCCGCCGCTTTCAGTTCCGCCGCGATCTGATCGATGGTCAAGGCCGCCGGTGCCGCAGGGCCGCCGCGCACGGCACGGGCAAGCCGCGCCAGCGGAGCCACGGGAGCCGCCGCGGGCTCCACCGCGACAGCAGGGGCTGGTGCGGGCTGCGCCTTCTTCGCCTTCGCGGCAGCCCGCCGCGCCTTGCGTGACGACATGTCGATCGCCGGCTCGCGGCGTGGCGCGTCCACCTCAGCCATCGTCGTCGGATAGGTCAGCATGGTCGGCGCCAGCAGTTCGCCGGTCGCAACGAGCACCGTTGCGAGGGTGAACATCGCGAGCGTAACGATCAGAACGATCGGCATCTTCTTCGGGAACGTCGGCTTGATCGCCGCACTGGCACGGGAGATCACGCGGGCATCCGCCGGCGCGGCATTGATGTTCTCGCGTGCGGATGCTTCGCGATATTTCGCCAGATAGGATTCCAGCAGGTCGCGCTGCGCCTTGCCTTCCCGCTCCAGCGCGCGCAACTGCAAATCCTGTTCGTTCGACTGCGACGCGAGTTTTTTTACCTGATTGAGGCTCGCGGTCAGCGTCTCGATGCGGTTGCCGGCAACCTTGGCATCATTATCCATCGCGCGCGCGAGCCGCTCGCCCTCGGCGCGGATCTGCGCGTCAACCTCGCCGATCTGTGCCCGCAATTCCTTGATGCGCGGGTGTTGATCGAGCAGTGTGGTCGACTGCTCGGCAAGCTGGGAGCGGAACACATTGCGCTGCTCGATCAGCCGCCGCATCGAGTCGGAGTTGGCCACATCGGACGAATCGATGGTGCGGCCGGACTTCAACAGTTGCCGTAACTCGCGGGCCCGCGCCTCAAGATCGGCTTTCTGCGCACGCGCAGCGGAAATCTGCGAGTTCACCTCGGAGAGCTGTTGGCTCGGCAACGACGAATTGTTGGCGCCAACATAGAGATTCGACTTGGCGCGGTATTCCTCGATCTTGGTTTCCGCGTCGGCAACCTTGGTGCGCATCGAAGCAATTTCATGAGCGAGCCAGTCGCTCGCCGCACGGGTCTGCGACTGCTTCGCGGTCTGCTGCATCGACAGATAGCCGGTAGCGATCGCATTGGCGACGCGCGCCGCAAGCTCGGCATCGGCGGAACTGAACTCGACGACGATCACGCGCGTCTTTTCGACCGCAAACGCATTGAGCCGCTCGTAATATGATTCGAGCACCCGCTCCTCCGGCGACATGCCGAGCGGGTCGCGTCCCAGACCGAACAGTCCGAGAATCGTGCGGCTCAACGACACGCCGCCGACCAGCGGATCGAATTCCGGCTTGTCAGCGAGATGTTCGTTCTTGATGACTTGACGCGCGAGATCGCGGGACAGGACGAGTTGAATCTGGCTGGCCACCGCTTCCGGGTCGAGCGTGGCTCGTTCGACGTTCTTCTCGGCCTCGGCGCGGAGGAAGACGTTTTCCTTGTTTTCAAGCAGGATGCGCGCTTCGGATTTGTAGCGCGGCGTCATCGCATTGACGACCACGAGCGATAGCACCGCGGCCATCAGCGTCGGGATGAGGATACGCCACTTCTTGTACCAGAGCGCCTGGCCCAGACCGCTGATATCGAGATCGCCATCGAGCGGGACGCGAACCGGGGCTGGTCTCTTCACCGACGCCTTGCGAAAACGCATGCCGCTACTCCAACGCATACGAACTTGAACTGCGGATTTTTCGCACGACTATGGTTGCCGCAGCGTTAACCGCCACCCGATGTAGCTTTGTCGCACAGAGCGATGAGATTTTGTTAACCGGGGCGATGGTTAATCAGTGGTGACTTTTTCGGCGCTCGCCGGGATTCGCGAAGGCGGCTCTCGCAGTGCTTCGTTTTCCATCCGGTGATCGCAATCCCATGGTCTCTCCCCGCCCCTTGAACATCATTCATGTGTTCCGCTCGCCGGTCGGGGGATTGTTCCGCCACGTGCTCGATCTGGCGCAAGGGCAGATCGCCCGCGGCCATCGCGTCGGCATGATTGTCAGCAACCTGACCGGCGGCGCGCGCGCTGATGCGCAGCTGGCGGAGATCGCGCCGCAACTGGCGCTCGGCCTCACCCGCATTCCGATGCGGCGCGAGTTGCACCCTGGCGACATCGCTGCGGTTCGTCGCGTCCGGCAAGAGGTCGCGCGCCATCAGGCCGACGTGCTGCACGGCCACGGCGCCAAGGGCGGCGCGTATTCGCGCCTCACGCCGACGACGGCACCGGTCGTTCGCGCCTATACGCCGCACGGCGGCAGCCTGCTGTTCGGCCACGACACGCTCGCGGGCAAGGTCTATCTCAATCTCGAGCGGCTGCTGATGCTGCGGCGGACGCTCTACCTGTTCGAAAGCGAATACAGCGCGACCATGTTCCGCAGCAAGATCGGGATGCCGCGCGGGCTCGTTCAGGTGGTTCATAACGGCGTCGGCCAATGCGATTTCGTGCCGATCGAGGTCGAGCCGGACGCGACCGACCTCGTCTTCCTCGGCGAATTGCGTCACATCAAGGGCATCGATGTCCTGCTCGACGCGCTCGCGAGCCTCGATAGCCAGGGCCGGACCATCACCTTGAGCGTCATCGGCGCCGGTCCGTCCGACCAGGAGCTGCGCGATAAAGCGAAAACGAATGGTGTCGCCGCCGCTGTTCGCTTTCACGGCCCCATGGCCGGTCGTGCCGCGCTGGCGAAAGGTCGCATCATGGTGGTGCCGTCGCGGATGGAATCCCTGCCCTATGTGGTGCTGGAGGCGGCTGCGGCGAGCAAGCCGCTGATCGCCACCCGCGTCGGCGGCATCGGCGAAATCCTCGGGCCGCAGGCCGGCCGGCTGATCCCGTCGGATGACGCTCCGGCGCTGGCCGCGGCCATCACCCGCGTCCTCGACGATCCGGCGCTGGCGGCCGAAGAAGCGCGCATCCTCAATCAGCGGATCGCGGCGCAGTTCTCGGTTGATGTGATGGTCGACAACATTCTCGCCAGCTACCGGCAGGCGATGAGCCCCGCCGCGGCGCAGATGGTAACTGCACGTTAACGACTCCGCCGCGCGGCCGCTAAAGCTTTCTTGAGGTTTGAAACCTATCAATTTCCTCAAATTTCTTCGAAACGGCCGGCGATCTTTCAACGCGGACCGGCCGGGGGCCCGGCCATGACCGATTTCAATATACCCTCCTCGATCCAGGCGGCCTCTTCGTCCTTTGGCGCCGGGGTTCTTGCCGCGTCCCCCCGAACATCGACCAAGGATCGCACGCTTTCGCCCGCCGCGCTGGCCGTGGCCGAGCGTTACACGCCCGCGGCGTTCTCGCCGATCGTGCTCGCCGGTTTCGTGCGCATGGTCGAGTTCGCACTGATCCTCACGGTCGGCACGCTGATCCACCTGGTCTATGTGGCGCCGACCGAAGGCGTTGCGCTCTACTATGCCACCTCCATCATCGGCATCGCCGTGCTGTCGATGGTCGCGTTTCAGATCGCCGATATCTATCAGGTGCAAGCGTTCCGCGGCCACGAAAAGCAATATATGCGCCTCGCTTCCGCTTGGTCGGTGGTGTTCCTGGTGGCGATGGCGATCACTTTCTTCGCCAAGGCCGGCGGCCAGTTTTCGCGTGCCTGGCTCGGTAGCTTCTACGTCCTCGGCCTTCTCTGCCTGATCGCCTCACGCAAGATCCTGTTCCTGCTGGTGCGCGAATGGACCCGCGAAGGCCGGCTCACGCGGCGCACCGTCGTCGTCGGCGGCGGCGATCCCGGCTCGGTGCTGATCGAGTCTCTGCGCACGCAGAAGGATTCCGACGTGCAGATCGTCGGTGTGTTCGACGACCGCAACAACGAGCGCTCCGGAACCGAATGCGCCGGCTACCCGAAGCTCGGCTCGGTCGACGATCTGGTCGAGTTCGGCCGCCGCACGCGTGTCGATCTCGTCATCTTCTCGCTGCCGATTTCGGCGGAAGGCCGCATCCTGCAGATGCTCAAGAAGCTGTGGGTGCTGCCGGTCGATATCCGCCTTGCCGCGCACACCAACAAGCTGCAGTTCCGGCCGCGCTCCTATTCCTTCGTCGGCGAAGTGCCGGTGATCGACGTGTTCGACCGCCCGATCGCCGACTGGGACGTCGTGATGAAGTGGCTGTTCGACAAGATCATCGGCGGCCTGATCCTGATCGGCGTGCTGCCGATCATGGCGCTGGTGGCGCTCGCGGTGAAGCTCGACAGCCGCGGCCCCGCTTTGTTCAAGCAGAAGCGCTATGGTTTCAACAATGACCTGATCGAGGTCTACAAGTTCCGCTCGATGTACACGGACCAGTCGGACGCGACGGCGGCGAAGCTCGTCACCAAGGGGGATCCGCGCGTCACCCGCGTCGGCCGTTTCATCCGCAAGACCAGCCTCGACGAACTGCCGCAGCTGTTCAACGTGGTGTTCAAGGGCAATCTGTCGCTGGTCGGGCCGCGCCCGCACGCGGTCAACGCCAAGGCGGAATCCAAGCTCTATGACGAAGCGGTGGACGGCTATTTCGCGCGCCATCGTGTCAAGCCGGGCGTCACCGGCTGGGCGCAGGTCAATGGCTGGCGCGGCGAAACCGATACCGAGGAAAAGATCCAGCATCGCGTCGAGCACGATCTCTACTACATCGAGAACTGGTCGGTGCTGTTCGACCTCTACATTCTCGCGATCACGCCGTTCGCGCTGCTCAAGACCGAGAACGCCTATTGATCACCGCAGAGGACGTTGCGCCGCGCGGCAGGGTTTCCATCCCGGCCGCTGCAACATCCGCCCCGCTCCGGGTTGGACGGAAAGTCCAGCCGCTGGCGCGGGGCTTTCTGCATGCGACCCTGTTCGTCGTCGTTCTCACCAGTTCGTTCGCGCTGATCGAGCCGTCGCCGCATGACATGCTGATCGGCGTGCTCGCCTTTGCCGCGCTGATTGCCGGCGTCTCGCTTGATCGAAAATTGCTGCCGCTGGTTTTCCTGCTGGCGGTCTGGAATGTCGGCGGACTGTTCGCATTGTTCGAATTGACGACGCAAAAAGAAGCGATCCAGTATGCCGCCACCTCATTCTATCTGGCGATTGCCGCAATCCTGTTCGCCTGCGTGGTCGCGCAGGACAGCCTGCGGCGCATGCAGATCATCAAGATCGCCTATATCCTGTCGGCGGTCGCGGCCGCCGTGATCGGCGTCGCCGCCTATTTCCGCGCTGTTCCCGGCGCCGATACGTTCCTGCTCTACGGCCGCGTCAAGTCGACGTTCAAAGACCCCAACGTATTCGGGCCGTTCCTCGTCTTGCCGCTGCTGTTCCTCATTCAGGATATCATCGCCCGCGGCCCGCGTGTGCTCAACACCGCCGCGACCTTGGCGATCACCGCCGGACTGTTTCTCAGCTTCTCGCGCGGCGCCTGGTTTCACACCGCGCTGTCGGCGATGATCATGATCGTGCTGATGGTGCTTACCGCGCCGTCGCAGCGCGACCGGGTGCGGATTATCGGACTGAGTGGCGTCGCCATCGGCGTGCTGGGCGTGCTGGTGGTGGCCATGCTCTCGGTTGGCTCGCTGCGGACCATGCTGATGGAGCGCGCGCAGCTCATTCAATCCTATGACGTCGGCACGGGCGGCCGCTTCCAGTTGCAGGAACTCGCGGTTGGCACCCTGCTGGACCAGCCGCTCGGGCTCGGCCCGTTCGAATTCGCGCGCATCTTCGGCCTGCAGCAGCACAACGTCTATCTGCAGGCATTCCTGGTGTACGGCTGGGTCGGCGGCGCGGCCTATATCGCCATGGTGGTGACGACGCTGGCGATCGGCCTGCGCGCATCGTTCCTGCGCACGCCGTGGCAGCCTTACCTGATCGCCTCCTACGGCATGTTCGTCGGCGAGGTCGCGGAAAGCTTCATCATCGATTCCGATCACTGGCGGCACTATTTCCTCGCGCTGGGGCTGGTGTGGGGGCTCGCGGTTGCCAGCCTGAATGAACGGCGCGCGCGGCTGCGCATCGCCGCGGGTCGGCGATGACCACCGTTGCCATGGATGCAACTCCGGTCGCTGCCGCCTCCACCCCGCGCCGACGCATCGTTTTTCTCGGCACCGCGCACGACAACGGCGGCAGTTCGATCCTCGCCGGCGCGCTGGCGCAGCGCATGCGCGACGCCGGCCACGATGCGCAGGAATGGTATCTGTTTGGCTCGCAGGCGCACGGCACCGACCCGCACCGGCGCGTGCTGTGCGAGGGACAGCGCTCCAAGTCCCCCACCAAGCTCGTGGCGCTGACCCTGCATCTACTGACGGAACTGCATGCGCACAAACCCGATGCGGTGTTCGGCCTGCAATCGCTGTCGAACCTGATGGTCGGCTTCGGCGGCGCGCTGCTGCGCATTCCGCACCGGATCGCAACCCACCACAATCCGTCCGAGCGACTCAACCCCGTGCTGATGCAACTCGACGGCCTCGCCGGGCGCATCGGCGCCTATACGCGGATCGTCGCCTGCGCCGAACAGGTTGCGGCCAGCTACCAGCACGGCGGCTCGTCTTATGCAAAGCGGTTGTCGGTCATCGCCAACGGACAGACCGTACCGCGGATGATCCCGCGTGCCGAGGCGCGCGCGTTCTTCGATCTGCCCGATGATGCGCACGTGATCGGCCAGATCGGCCGGCTGAGTTTCCAGAAGAACCAGGATTTCACCCTCGATCTGCTGACCGCCCATCCCGATGTCATGCTGTTGATGATCGGCAGCGGGCCGGACGAGGCGGCGATCACCGCACGGATCGCCGCGCAAGGGTTGCAGGACCGCGTCCGTCACGTCCGCGCGCTGCATCACGAGCATATCGGCCATTTCTATTCGGCGATCGACGCCGTCGTATTCCCGTCGCGGTTCGAGGGGTTGAGCCTCGCTGCGATCGAGGCGATCCACGCCGGCGTACCGATGCTCGCGACCGACATTCCCTCGTTCCGGGAAATGTTCGCGGCCTCGCCGTGGGCGACGCAGAACCTGCTGCTGCCGGCCGATCAGCCGGCCGCGTGGTCGGAGCGGCTGCGGCGGTGTTTCGCCGATCCGGCGTGGCGCGACGAGGCCGGCGTGGCGTTCGCACAGATCGCGCCGCAATTCTCGTTCGACACCATGGCGCGGCGCTATCTCGCGCTGCTGGAAAACCGTGCCTGAGCGGTGTTGCGCCTGCGCCGGGCCGTCCCTATAGTCCGCGCGCTTCGGTCGGGGCGTGGCGCAGCCCGGTTAGCGCACCAGTCTGGGAGACTGGGGGTCGTGGGTTCAAATCCCGCCGCCCCGACCAGCTAAATCACTGATATTTTTGTATTTTATTGCCCCGGCGGCACGGATGATCCGCGTCGCGGCGTTGGATTGCGATATCCAACACGTCGTCGTTTGACGAATCCGAAACAAAAAGACCCGGCGGAACTGGCCGGGTCTCATTGCTGTCATCTCATCTCGCGCGTCGCACTACTTCGCGTAGACGTAGCGCTCCGCCAATGTGTCGTTGATGGCAAACCACTGGTGCTGTTCGTCGCGGAACGCACGCCAGTCGTCATAGACCGCCTTGAAGCCAGCGCTCTTGGCGCTTTCCTCGGCCAGCGCTTCGTCGGTCGCCTTGCGCAGCGCGGCGACGATCTGCGGCGTGTAGAACGACAGCTTGGTGCCACCGGCGACGAGTTCGCGGATCGCCTTAGCATTTTTCGCATCATAGGACGCCAGCATCTCGATCTCGGCCTCGCGGCACGCCGCCTGCAGCGCGGCCTTGTAGACCGCCGGCAAGTCGTTCCACGCCTTGAGATTGATGTAGAGCGCTGTCGACGCACCCAGTTCGATCACGCCCGGCGCGTAGTAATACTTCGCGACCTTCTGCAAGCCGAACTTCTGGTCGTCATAAGGACCGACCCACTCCACCGCATCGATCGCGCCGCGCTCGAGCGATGCGTAGACGTCGCCGCCGGCGATCTGCTGCGGCACAACACCAAGCTTGGCCATCACCTTGCCGCCGAAACCGGCGACGCGCATCTTCAAGCCGCTGAAATCCTCCGGCGTCTTGATCTCCTTGCGGAACCAGCCGGCCATCTGCGCGCCGGTGTTGCCGCACGGAATCGCCTTGATGCCGAAGCGGGCGTAGAGATCGCCCATCAGCTTTTGGCCGTTGCCCTGATAGTACCAGGCATTGTGCTGGCGCGGCGTCATGCCGAACGGCACGCCGGTGTCGAAGATCAGCGACGGGTCCTGGCCGAGATAATAGAAGCCGGCTGAATGGCCGAGTTCGACCGTACCCTTGCCGACGCTTTCAAGCACGGCGAGACCCGGCACGATTTCGCCGGCGGCGAAGGTTTGGATCTGGAAGCGGCCTTCGGTCAGTTCCGCCACCTTGCTGGCGATGGTCGGCGCCGCCGTGAACACGGTGTCGAGGCTCTTGGGAAAGCTGGATGTGAGGCGCCATTTCAGCGCCGGCAGCGATTGCGCAATCGCCGGCGTGGCGATCACGGCTGGAACGGCGCCGGCGGCGGCGATGAATTTGCGGCGGTTCATGTTGCGGTTCTTCATGTGCAGTTCTCTACGATGCGATTTTCTTGGTGATGGCCGGCTTGGCCGGCGCTAGACAATCGGGGTTGTTGCGCAGGATGCGTCGCGCCCAATAGGCGAAGGTCATGCCGACAATGAGCGGCTTGAGCAGGAAGTCGCGGGACTCCGCCGCGAGCGCGGCCGGCACCGGACGGATTTGTCCGGCCGCCGAGGCGCGCAGTTGCAGATCGGCGGCGCGCTCCAGATAGACGGCGAGATACGCCGCCTCCTCGACATTGCGTCCGGCGGTGAGCAGGCCGTGATGCGCGGCCAGCAGCGCCTGCTTGTTGCCCAGCGCCTCGGAGATGATCTGGCCTTCGTCGTCGGCGATCGGCAGTCCGGGCCATTCGGGCAGCCATGCGCAGTTGTCATGGAACGGCGTCGCGTCCATATGCGCGACGACGAGATCGCTCTTGATCATCGACAGCGCGGAGGTGGCCGGCGGATGGGTGTGAAGGATGCAGTTCACATCCGGCCGCACGCGGTAAACCCACAGGTGAAACCGCGTTGCCGGGTTCGGGATGCCCTCGCCCTTGAGCACGTTGAGGTCGTCGTCGACCAGCACCAGATTGTCCTGGCTCGCCTCGTCGAAGCCGGCACCGAGGCGCAACGTCCAGTAGGTGCCCGGCTCGCGGCCACGGGCACTGCACTGGCCGGCGAGCCCGCCGAAATGACCGTTTTCGGACAGGATATGCGCGGCGAGGATCAGCGATTCCTCGACGCTCCAGGGGTTGGGTTTGAAATGCGCGTTGATTTCACGATCGACACGCGATGCGAATTTCTGTTTGTCGGCGGCGGCGTTGGTCATGCCGTATCCTCCCGGCGGTTCCGGAACTGGCGTGATGGAATAAGTATCCTATAAGATATTTCCTGTATCTCAAGAGAAACAGAGCCCGACATGACCGCTTTGTCCCCGGAAGAGAGCCCGATGACCCGCTTCGCCCAGCAAGTGCGGGAACGGCGGACACTGGCGAAGCTGACGCTGGCCGACCTTGCCGGACGTTCGGGCGTGACCAAGGCGGCGATCTCCAAGATCGAGCGGCACGAGACCCAGCCGTCGCTCGACGTCGCCGCGCGGCTGGCGGAGGCGCTCGGCGTCACGCTGTCGGAAATGCTGCACCAGACCCCCCGCGCGCGCGTGGTCGTGCTCAAACCGGACGAACAGGTGGTGGCGCGCTCGAACGATGGCGGGATCAGCCGGCGCGTCCTCTCGCCGACCTTCGATCAATCGGGCCTCGAATTCATCCAGTTCGAGATCGCGCCCGGCGCAAGCTCCGGTGTGTTTCCGCCGCATCGCTACGGCACCGAGGAATACATCTTCATCCAGCAAGGACAGATGACGCTGCGCATCAATGACGACGAGGTGGCACTCGCGGCCGGCGACAGCCTCTATTACGAGGCGCAAGCCACCCACGAGCTAATCAACACCGGCAGGAAGCCGGTGATCGGCTTTGCGGTGATCAAACGCTGATATCAGGTTCCGACTTCAGCGGCGGTCGGCGGCCGTCACCGCCTGTAGCGGATCGAGCACGCCGGCGCCCGTGTCGCCTGCGCGCGCACCGGCCTTGCGGTCCGCGGTGCTCGTCAGCAGGCGCCGCACCTCGGCTGGCGTCGCCGACGGTCGCCGCGCGAGAATGAGCGCGGCGGCGCCGCTGACATAAGCGGCCGCGACAGAAGTGCCGGTCGTGATCTGATAGGCGCTGCCCGGCGACGGCACCAGAATATCGACACCGGGTGCAGCCAGCCGGACCTGCGGGCCGCGATTGGCGCGCGCGAACAATGTGTCGTCGGCATCGACCGCGGTAACGCCGATCACCTCGCGATACGCCGCCGGATAGAGCGGCGGCGAGCGCGGCCCGGCATTGCCGACAGCCGCGACGAGAACCATGCCCGCCGCGTTGGCACGCGTCAGCATTTCGGCCAGGAGCGGATCGGCCGGACCGGCGAAACTCATATTGACGATTTTCGCGCTGCGCTGATGCGCCCAGTCGATCCCCTTGAGGATCGCGAAGGTCGTGCCGGCGGCGCTGGCGCCGTCGTCGAAGGCGCGCACCGCGACGATTCGTGCGCGTGGCGCGATGCCGGTCAGCCGGGCGTGCGAGGCGATGGCCCCGGCCATGCCTGTGCCGTGGGCATGCGGCGACGCCGAGCCGCCGAGCGCGTCGAATGTTTCGGTGACAGCGCCGGCAAGATCGGGATGCGCGCGGTCGATCGCGGAATCGATCACAGCGACGACGACGTCGTCGCCACCGGTGATCTTGTGCAGGTCGCGCAGTTTGAGTTTGTCGATGACGTACTGCACGGCCGGAACTGGTGTCGGCGCAGCATCCGCCGGTGCTGCTACTGCCTGCGCCAGCGTGTAGAGATAGTTCGGCTGCGCCGACGCGACCATGCCGCCGCGCGACAGCGCGCGGATCACCTGTGCCACCGTTGCATTGTTATCGATCCGCAACCGATAGACCGCATGCCCGGTCAGCCCGAAGTTTTGCGTCTCCAGCACTGTGAGCTGCAACCGCCGGAACAATGCATCGCGCGCCGCCGGCCGCAGCGTCGTGCGCGTCACAATCAGTACCTCGTTTGGCACGAAACGTGTTTCGAGCCGCGGCGGCGCGCGGAAACGGCTGTTGTTGTTATTGCCACGCTGCGGGCTGCGGACGGCGCGCGCCGCCGGCGCCGCCGGCACCGCATCCGGAAACAGGAGCGGCGAGATCACCCAGCCGACCGGACCGAGGAAACAGCCAAGCGTCGAGCGCCAAACCTCGTTGACCGTCATCTCCCGCTGCAAAATCAGCGTGCCGATCATCGGCGACACCGCCGCGCAGACCGGCGCGGCAATCGCGTAGATGCCGAGTGGCGTCAGCGCGGTGCTGCTGGTGCCGACCGGTACCGGCGTCGGAGTCGGCAGCGGGCCGATCTGAGCGGCTGCGTCGTGCGGCGCGGCGGCGAAAAGCAATCCGATCAGCGCAAAGATCCATCCGGTGCGTCGCAACAGGCGGGCCATCAGCGCGATCCGCCCCCGGCGAGCAACTTGCGACACTCGCCAAGCTCATGCAGCGCCGCCTGCAGTTTGCGCAGATCCTCGCGCGGCAATCCGGCCGCGACGACTGGCTGCGCGACAGCCGGACGTGGCGACGGCGCCGGCGGCGCTTCGCCCTCCTCCGGCTCGACGGCTGGCGCAAAGCGATCCACCGGCGCGATCTGCGGCAACGGCGCCGACTGCATCGGCGGATCACGACGCAACGGTTCGTTGGTCTCGTTGAGATCGCGGCCGATCAGCGAGGTGAGCCGGTCGCGCAGACCGCGGCGCGGTGCTTCCTCCTCGCTGTCGTCCTCCTCGGCAACGTCAATCGCGTCATCACCGGTTTCGTCGTCCTGATCTTGCGCACCCGCACGATGCGGCGGCTGCGGCGCACCGGTCTGCCACACCGCCTGCACAAACTTGACGCCCTGCTCGGCGAGAATGCGCTGCACGCCGCGAATGGTGTAGCCCTCGCCGTACAGTAGATGGCGCACGCCGCGCAGCAGGTCGATATCGTCGGGCCGGTAATAGCGGCGACCGCCGCCACGCTTCATGGGGCGGATATCGCGGAAGCGCGTTTCCCAGAATCGCAGGACGTGCTGCGGCAAATCGAGCTCGTCAGCGACCTCGCTGATGGTGCGAAAGGCTTCTGGATCCTTGTGGTCCAAAGCCGCCTGCTCCCTGTCGCGCCGCGTCACTCGGTGACGGCGTGGCCGTTGATACGCTGCTTGAGGATCGCCGAGGGCTTGAACACCATCACCCGCCGCGGCGAAATCGGCACCTCGGTGCCGGTTTTCGGATTGCGGCCGACACGCTGGCCCTTCTTGCGCACAACGAACGAGCCGAACGATGACAGTTTCACCGTTTCGCCACGCTCGAGACAGTCGGTGATCTCCTTCAGAACCAGTTCCACCAGCGAGGCGGACTCGGTCCGGGACAGCCCGACTTTCTGATAGACCGCCTCGCAGAGATCCGCGCGCGTCACTGTTTTGCCGCTCATCGCCTGCCCCGCTTCCGGCGAAGGATTATCTAGCTGAAATCTAAAGGATATTACGGTGCGAGAGGTGCCGGGGTCAACCAGTTCGGCAACCCCGACAACCAGCCTTGCCTCACCAGCGGACCAGCACCGATCCCCAGGTAAAACCACCGCCCATGGCTTCCAGCATCACCAGATCGCCGCGCTTGATGCGGCCATCGCGCACCGCCGTGTCCAGTGCCAGCGGAATTGACGCCGCCGATGTATTGCCGTGGAGGTCAACCGTGATCACCACTTTTTCCGGCGCGATTCCGAGCTTTTCCGCGCTGTCGTCGATGATCCGTTTGTTGGCCTGGTGTGGCACGAACCAGTTGAGATCCTGCGCGGTATAGCCTGTCGCCTTGAACGCATCGCGGATCACGTCAGTGACCATCGCCACCGCGTGCTTGAACACGGCGCGGCCTTCCATGCGCAGCTTGCCGACCGTGCCGGTCGAGGATGGACCGCCGTCCACATAGAGCTTGGACTTGTGCCGGCCGTCCGAGCGCAGGCAGGACACCAGCACGCCCCGGTCCTCGCGGGTGCCGGGCAGTTCCTGCGCTTCCAGCACCACCGCGCCGGCGCCGTCGCCGAACAGCACGCAGGTGGTGCGATCCTCCCAGTCGAGGATGCGCGAGAAGGTTTCCGCGCCGATCACCAGCGCCCGCTTGAACGTGCCGGCGCGCAACAGGCTGTCCGCCGTCGCCATCGCATAGACGAAGCCGGAGCACACCGCCTGCAGGTCGAACGCGGCGCCGTGAGTGATGCCGAGATTGGTCTGCACCGACACGGCACTCGCCGGGAAGGTCTGGTCGGGCGTTGACGTCGCCAGCACGATCAGGTCGATGCTCTGCGCGTCGATCCCCGCATGCGTGAGCGCGGCCTTCGCCGCCTGGGTCGCGAGATCGGAGGTCAGTTCCCCATCCGCTGCGATGTGGCGCTCGCGGATGCCGGTGCGCTGCACGATCCATTCATCGGTGGTATCGACCTTAACCGCCAGTTCGGCATTGGTGACAGTCCGGGCGGGCAGATAGGAGCCGCACCCGAGAACGACGGACCGCAGTGTCATCACAAGGCGGCCTCGTGAACCGTAACGGGCGCGGTGACAGGAGCCTGATCGTGGCCCAGCGCCTGCGTGATCTTGGCGAGCAGTTCGTAACGCACCATGTCGTATCCAATATCGATCGCCGCCGCGAAACCTTCGGCGTCGGTGCCGCCGTGGCTCTTGATGACGATGCCGTTCAATCCCAGAAACACGCCGCCGTTGGAGCGGCGCGGGTCCATCTTCTCGCGCAGCGTCTTAAACGCTTGGCGCGCAAACAGATAGCCCAGCTTCGCCCGCCATGTGCGGTTCATGGCGTTGCGGAGATAGTAGGCTAATTGCCGCGCCGTCCCCTCGGCGGTCTTGAGCGCGATATTGCCGGCAAAGCCTTCGGTGACGATCACGTCCGCCGTCCCCTTGCCGATATCGTCGCCCTCGACGAAGCCGATATAGTCGAAATGCGGCACCGGGCTCTCGCGCAGCATCTGCCCCGCTTCCCGGACCTGCTCGACGCCCTTCACTTCCTCGATGCCGATATTGAGCAGACCCACCGTCGGCCGTTCGAGATCGAACAGGACGCGGGCCATGGCGCTGCCCATGCCGGCGAGCGCCACCAGATGCGCGGCATCGGCGCCGATCGACGCGCCGACATCGAGCACGACGGATTCGCCCTTGATGTTCGGCCACAGACAGGCAATGGCGGGACGCTCGATCCCGGCCTGCATCTTCAGGTTGAAGCGGGACATGGCCATCAGCGCGCCGGTATTGCCGGCGGACACCACCGCGTCGGCCTCGCCTTTCTTTACCGCGTCGATGGCTTTCCACATCGACGACTTGCCGCGGCCGTAGCGCAGCGCCTGGCTCGGCTTGTCGTCCATCTTGATGGCGATGTCGGTGTGGACGATCTGTGCCTTGGCCTTCAGACGCGGCTGCTGCGCCAGGATCGGCTCGATCACGGCGCTGTCGCCGAATAGCGTGAAATCGATATCGGGATGGCGCGCGAGCGCGATCTCCGCCGCCGGGATCACGACCGACGCGCCGTGGTCCCCGCCCATGGCGTCGAGAGCAATGCGAACCCTATCCGACATCAACGACCGTCTCTTTGCCTGTTCGATCCGCGCAAATCCGAGCGCCGCCTCTGGCGATCGGTTGGCGAGACGTCGTGCGGGATCTGGCAAGAAATCGAACAGGAAATCTGGCGAGAACCGGTGGACGCCGGAGGACGGCCGGAGGCCGCCAACTTCCGGGCGACAATAGCGGCTCGGCGGCCCATGACAACGGGTTGCAGACAGGCACGGACTCAGCTTCCACCCTTGTCCTTAGCCTTGGCTCTGGCCCCGTTTGAGGGCTTCGAGCACGGCGAAAGGGTTGGGGCGATCCGGCTCGGAGGGGTCTCCGGCGGTCCGGGTCTCGAATTCTGCGCCGGATTTGCGCGGATACGGGTCGATCCCCAGCATCAGGAACTCAACCGCCACCGCCGCGAGATCGACCGCGCGACCGATCATCGGCTCCCGAGGGTCGCGCTCGTCCGGATCGCCGGAGACTTCGATCTCCTCCGCATCGTCCCGCAGCGACGGTGAAAACGTCAGATCGACCTCTTCGCTGATCTCGTTCACCAGCGGCTCGAGACTCACCACACAGGTCTGGACCACCTTGCCCTCGACCCGACCGGCCACGCGCAGCCCGTCGCCGCGATGGCTGACGTCGAAATGCGCCACCAGACGATCCACCGCGTTGACCGCCGCCAGCGTGGCGATCGCCGGCAACACCGTCTCTGGTGCGACCAGTTCGACATGGCGGCCGGCCTCCGGCACTTCTTCAAGAGTGATGGGCGCGGTCCAGTCAATCGCGTGGTGTGGTTTTCCGGCTTTGCTCATCGGACCTCCGCCGACACCGCGTGGGGCGGGTCTGCAAACGAGATGCCGTCCGCCTCCCAGCGGCCGGGATTCTGCCCGCGCAACGCATCGTGGCTCATCCGCACATAAGCGGCTACCGCCCGCGCCGCCACCGGTTGCCCGGCGCGCGTCTGTTCCGGGGTTTTGCCGGGCGCGATGTCTCGCAAATGGTCATCCTGCAGATTGCGGATCACCAGCTTTTCCAGCGTATCGAGACCGGGCGCTGCCAGCGCCTCGTCATAGGCCCGCAACCGGCCATAGACGGCTTCGCCGATGCCTTTCATCTGCTTGGGAACCTTGAGGTCGCTGATCCCCATTTCCCGCAGATTGCCGTCCATGTCCCGGCAAAAGTGGTCGAACAGTCCCTGCGCCAGCGGCTCGGTGTCCGCGCCACTGCCGCGCAGCCGCCCGAGCACCAGCGCGAGATGCAGCACGATCATGTCGAAGCGGCCGTTAACCGTGTCCGGAACGCCGAAATCCCGGTAAAACGCCGGGCTTCGCGCTTGCGCCACGATCATGCCATACAGGCTGGCAATGGTTTCCTGCCGTGACGGGCTGCCGCGCCCTTCACCGGACTGGTCACTTGGCTGGCGGCGAAATCGAGTCCATATCATCGGGCTTGTCGTCGCGGATTGGCCTGTTGGGCCGGATGGGGTACGTGGGGCGCCGGGTACGTGAACGTGCCTGGGGATGCAAGAATAAAAAGTCGGTCGAAAATCAAGCGAAATCGGGCGAAATGGCGAAGCAACATCAGCGTGCTGGAACTTCTGACGTGGCAGCGGGACACGATACGCGGCCGCGCCGCCGGCCGGTGGCGGCGGCCTTGGCGCTCGCACTGACCCTCGGCCTCGGTGGTTGCGGTGGTTATTTCAGCGAAACGTTCCAGCGCGGCTACGTGCTGCCCGAGGGCGCGCTCGAACAGATTCCGATCGGCGCCTCGCAGGATCAGGTGCTGATCGTGCTCGGCACCCCCTCCACCGTCGCCACCGTCAGCGGTGAGGCGTTCTATTACATCTCGCAGCGGACCGAGCGACCGGTCGCCTTCATGCACGAAGACGTCAAGGATCAGCGGGTGGTTGCGGTCTATTTCGACAAGAACCGCAAGGTGCAGCGGCTCGCCAACTACGGGCTGAAGGACGGCAAGATATTCGACTTCGTCAGCCAGACCACCCAGACCGGTGGCGAAGAGCTGGGTTATCTGCGGTACATCTTCAAGATCGTCGGCTAAGCCATTCTAACTTATTAGCTTTGCTTCAAATAAAAACCCCGCGGCCGGCGCCGCGGGGTTTTTCGTATCGTGTGGTGCCTGGCCCCGTCGGGGGCCAGGCGGTGCCCAACCTCAGTGAGCCAGGATCGCCAGCAGCAGCAGCGCCACGATGTTGGTGATCTTGATCATCGGGTTCACGGCCGGGCCGGCGGTGTCCTTGTAGGGGTCGCCGACCGTATCGCCGGTCACCGACGCCTTGTGCGACTCCGAGCCCTTGCCGCCGTGATGGCCGTCCTCGATGTACTTCTTGGCATTGTCCCACGCACCGCCGCCCGAGGTCATCGAGATCGCGACGAACAGACCCGTCACGATGACGCCCAGCAGCATCGCGCCGACCGCCGAGAACGCAGCGCCCTTGCCGGCCGCGCCGCCGCCCGCGATGAAGTAGATCGCGACGAAGACGACGATCGGCGACAGCACCGGCAGCAGCGACGGGATGATCATTTCCTTAATCGCCGCCTTGGTCAGCAGATCCACCGCCTTGCCGTAGTCCGGCTTGCTGGTGCCCTTCATGATCCCCGCGTCGGCGCGGAACTGACGCCGCACCTCCTCGACGATCGCGCCCGCCGCACGGCCGACCGCGGTCATGCCCATCGCCGCGAACAGATACGGCAGCAGGCCGCCGAACAGCAGGCCGACGACGACGTAGGGGTTGGTCAACGCGAAGTCGGTCTGCACACCCGCGAAATACTTATGCTTGGCCGAGTTGGCGATGAAGAACTTCAGGTCTTCGTTATAGGCCGCGAACAGCACCAGCGCGCCGAGACCGGCGGAACCGATCGCGTAGCCCTTGGTGATTGCCTTGGTGGTGTTGCCGACCGCGTCGAGCGCGTCGGTCGACTTGCGCACCTCCTTCGGCAGGCCCGCCATTTCGGCGATACCGCCAGCGTTGTCGGTCACCGGGCCGAAGGCGTCGAGCGCAACCACCATGCCGGCGAGCGCGAGCATCGCCGAGACCGCGATGGCGATGCCGAACAGTCCGGCGAGACCATAGGCGGCGAGAATGCCGGCGATGATCACCAGCGACGGCAGCGCAGTCGATTCGAGCGACACCGCGAGGCCCTGGATGATGTTGGTGCCGTGGCCGGTCACCGACGCCTGCGCGATCGACTTCACCGGGCGGAAGTTGGTGCCTGTATAGTATTCGGTGATCCAGATGATCAGGCCGGTCACGACGAGGCCGACAACGGCGCAGATGTAGAGATCCTTGCCGGTGAAGCTGACACCCTGCAGCGGCCCGAAACCAATCAGCGCGTGGACCACATAGGCAATCGCGAACAGCGACAGCACCGCCGAGGCGATGAAGCCCTTGTATAGCGCACCCATGATCGACTGGCTGGCGCCAAGCCGCACAAAGAACGTGCCGATGATCGAGGTGACGATGCAGGCCGCGCCGATACCGAGCGGCAGCAGCATCATGGTCGAGAGCAGCGGACCGCCGGCGAAGAAGATCGAGGCCAGCACCATGGTCGCGACCAGCGTCACCGCATAGGTCTCGAACAGGTCCGCCGCCATGCCGGCGCAGTCGCCGACGTTGTCACCGACGTTGTCGGCGATGGTCGCCGGGTTGCGCGGATCGTCTTCCGGGATACCCGCTTCGACCTTGCCGACGAGATCGCCGCCGACGTCCGCACCCTTGGTGAAGATGCCGCCGCCGAGACGGGCGAAGATCGAGATCAGCGACGCACCGAAGCCGAGTGCCACCATCGCGTCGATGACCAGACGGTCGTTCGGCGCCTTGCCGAGCGGGCCGGTAAGAATGAGGAAGTAGACGGCGACGCCGAGCAGCGCGAGGCCGGCGACGAACAGGCCGGTGATCGCGCCGGACTTGAACGCCAGCGAGAGGCCGCCGCCGAGCGAGCCGATCGCGGCCTGCGCGGTGCGCACGTTGGCACGTACCGACACGTTCATGCCGATGAAGCCGGTCGCACCGGACAGGATCGCACCGATGGCGAAGCCGACCGCCACCAGCCAGCCGAGACCCCAGCCAAGGATCAGGAAGATGAGGACGCCGACGATACCGATCGTCGTGTATTGCCGCTTGAGATAAGCCTGAGCGCCTTCGCGCACGGCAGCGGAGATTTCCTGCATCTTCGCGTTGCCGGCATCGGCCTTCATCACCGAACCGATAGCCCAAACGCCATAGACGATGGCGAGGCAGCCGCAGAGAATGATCAACCAGAGAGCCGACATGTAATCCTCGGATGTGACGGGTGGGCGGCGACCCGCAGCCGAACACAGCCGGCAGCGCTCTCAGCGCCCCCCTCGGACGAAAAAGC
>MKWA01000002.1:224054-265955 GCA_001899285.1 Rhizobiales bacterium 64-17 | reverse complement strand
CGTCGGCAAACCGGTCAGGCCACGCGCCGCCGCCACAGCGACAGCCACAGCAGCATCGTCGCGGCGATCACGATCAGCGGGAAAAACACTTCATTTACAAAGGCCCAGCCCAGCGTGGCGAGAATTTTGCCGGACGCGAGCGAACCGATCGCCATGCTGCCGAACACCAGGAAGTCGTTGAACGCCTGCACCCGGTTGCGCTCGGACGGGCGGTGGCACTCGGTGACCATGGTGGTCGCGCCAATGAAGGCGAAGTTCCAGCCGACGCCGAGGAGAATCAGCGATCCCCAGAAGTGCCCCACAGTGAGCCCGGACAGTCCGACCACCGCCGCCGTGAGCAGCAGCGCTAGCCCGACGGAGATCACACGCGTCACGCCGAACCGCAGGATCAGCGACCCGGTGAAAAAGCTCGGCCCATACATCGCGATGACATGCCACTGAATCGCCAGGCTCGCATCAGTTACAGTGTGGCCGCAGTCGACCATGGCGAGCGGAGCCGCCGTCATCATCATGTTCATGCCGGCATAGGAGACGACGCCGCAGGTGACCGCCGTGGCGAAGCGTAGCGAGCGCACGATCTCGGACAGCGGACGCCCCGCCTCCTGCTGTGCCTGCACCACCGGCTTCGGAATGCGGACGAACACCAGCACCACACCGGCGAGCAACGCCACGCCCGCCTGCGCCAGATAGGTCATGGCGAACAGGTAAGGCGGCCACATGTCCTTGGTGAAGATGACGATCTGCGGCCCGATCAGCCCGGCGAACAACCCGCCGGCGAGCACCCAGGACACCGCCTTCGGCCGGAACGCCTCGCTCGCCGTATCCGCCGCGGCGAACCGGTAGGACTGATGCGCGGCCGCGTAGAGCCCGCCCGAGAACGTCCCGGCGAGAATCAGCGCGAACGAACCCTGCAGCACCGCGACGCACGAGATCAGCCCGGCGAGCACGCCGAAAATGGTGCCGACCTGCAGCGCGAAGCGGCGGCCGAAACGCCGCGCCATATAGCCGACCGGCAAGGTGCCGACCCACATGCCGATGACCATCATGGTGATCGGCAGCGTCGCCAGGCCTTTGTCCGGCGCATACATGGCGCCGACGATGGCGGTGGTCGCGACGATGACGGTGTTGTTGCCGCCGGCGAGCGCCTGCGCGACCGCGAGCACCAGCGCATTGCGCCGCGCCAGCCGGTCATCGTCGACAATAGGTTTCGTGACGGTCTCGACAGCCGACATCGGCATGGTCCCCCGGACCTGTTCCCCGAACCCGCGACATTCTGTCAGCGGTGGAATGATGGCCTTCTATACGGCCCCTCAGGGGAACACCATTGCCGAAATCAGGAGGCTGGGATGACAGCCGTTTTGTCAGCCCGCCGCGAACGCCCCCGGATGCCGCAGCGTGGCCTCCCGCGCCTCCGCCAGCGAGCGGGCGCCGATCTGGCCAAGCGACGAAGTCAGTTCGTCCATGAACAGGTCGATCACATGCGCCGGGCCGCGATCACCGAGCGCCGCCAGCCCCCACAGGAACGCCTTGCCGGCGAAGGCCGCATCCGCCCCGAGCGCCAGCGCGCGGGCCACGTCGTGGCCGCTGCGCACGCCGCTGTCGATCAGGATGGTCGCCTTGCCGCCCGCTGCGCGCACGATCGCCGGCAGGCAATCGATCGCCGGCATCAGCGCCTCGATCTGCCGCCCGCCATGGTTCGACACCCAGATACCATCGACGCCGAGCGCCATCGCCTTCTCCGCATCGGCCGGATGCAGGATGCCCTTGAGCAGCATCGGCCCCTTCCAGTGCTCGCGATAAAGCGCGATCTCGTCCCAGGAGAACGCACCGCCCATCTCCTGGCGCGCGAAACGGATCGTGTCGTTGGTCCCCGCTCCCGCCGGCAAATAATCGCGTAAGGTCGCGAAGCGCGGCATGCCATGGCGCACCATCGCCATCAGCCAGGCCGGACGCTGGATCATCTCCCACAGCATCTGCGCATTCGGGCGAAACTCGTTGGCGAGCCCGGCGCGCGCCTCGCGCGAGCGCGTGGTGCGCACTGGCACATCGAGTGTCAGTGTCAGCGTCTTGACGCCAGCCGCAGCCGCGCGGCGCACCAGATCGAGACCGATTTTGTGATTGTCGCGCGAGAAACGATAGAGTTGCAGCCAGAACACATCGGGCGCGATCGCCGCGATCTCCTCGATGGTCGCGCCGCCGGCGACGCCGAGCGTATACGGCACACCGGCCGCCTGCGCGGCGCGCGCGCACAGTTTGTCGGCGCCGGGCCAGACCAGTGCCGGTCCGCCCATGGGCGCGACGCCGAACGGCGCATTGTAGCGCGTGCCGAACAGCGTCGTTTCCACCGGCGGCAGCTTGTTGGTGACGCCATAGCGCGGCACGAACTTGAAGGCGTCGAATGCTGCCCAGTTGTGATCAATGCCGACGTCGGAGCCGGCGCCGCCATCGCCGTACTCAAAAGCGAACAGCGGCACATGCGCGGGCGCCTTGCGCCGCAGCCAGGCGGTCGTCGGAAAGCGGCGATGCACCTGCTTGTAGTCGGCGCGCGGCCGATAGGCCGGCAGGGATTTCGGAGCGGCGGTGGTGTCGTGCATGGATGTGGCTATGGACATGACGTGATGGCGGCGAACCCTAACAGGGTGGCTGCGGGGACTCCAACCCGGCTACGCCTTTTTGCGCTGGCGCTCTTCCTTCCCTCTCCCGTGTACGGGAGGGGGAAGGAAGAGAAGCATGCGACGCTTCACCCGCACGTTAGAGATGACTGAACGACAGCCGCTGCCACGCCACCGGCTGGCCGTCTGCGCCGAGGAATTGCGGCGCGCCCTCGCCCGCGACGATCTCACCGATCTCGCTGACCGGCACTCTGGCCGACGCGGCGGCCGCACGAAAAGCGGCGAGCTTTACCGGCGGCACGGTGCAGACGATCTCGTAGTCGTCGCCGCCGGTGCAAGCGGTTTCCAGCAAAGCCTCATCCTGCGCGATCACGGTGCGCGCCGCGTCCGACAACGGCACATCGGCGAGCGTGACGCGCGCCGACACGCCGGAGACGTGGCACAGCTTGGCGAAATCGCCCGCCAGTCCGTCTGACACATCCATCGCTGCCGAGGCATGTTCGCGGACTGCCACCGTCAGCGCCGTGCGCGGCCGCGGCAGTTGATAGCGTTCGCGCAGATGCGCCCGCGCAGCGTCCGATACGGCGAGCCCGTCGCGCCGCACGCGCAACGCCAGCGCCGCATCGCCGATCGTGCCGCTCACCATCACGCGGTCGCCGGGCTGCGCCCCGGCGCGACGCACCATGTGACCGGACGGCACCAGGCCGAACGCTGTGATCGAAATCGTCACCGGGCCCGGCGTGCGCACCGTGTCGCCGCCGAATAGCGGGCAGCCGTAATGTGCGCTGTCGTCGCCAAGTCCGCGCGCGAACGCCGCGACCCACTCTTCGCCGGTCTCCGGCGGCAGCGCCAGCGCCAGCAGGAAACCGGCCGGCATCGCGCCCTTTGCTGCGAGGTCGGAAAGGTTAACCCGCAGCGCCTTGCGCGCAATGCGCTCCGCCGGATCGTCGGCAAAGAAATGCACGCCGGCCACCAGCGCATCTTTCGTCAGAACGAGGTCGTGGCCCGGCGGTGGTGTGTAGACCGCCGCATCGTCCGTGAGCCCGAGCGCACCCGGGGCCATCGCCAGCGGCTTGAAATGCCGCGCGATGAAGTCGTCTTCGGCTGAGATGGGGGATTTCGCCATGTTGCGGGCAGCATAGCGGGTTGTCAGTTCGAAGCGTAGCTCTCGCCACGTCATGCCCGGACTTGTTCCGGGCATCTACGACTTGCTTAGCTGTAAAAAAGACGTGGATGCCCGCGACAAGCGCGGGCATGACGGTGGAGAGGCTGTAATCGTGTCGCCTCTTACGACCGCTCGAATTCCTCGCCGCGCAACTGCCGCGCGAGCTGATCGAGCACCGCGTTGACGAGGCCGGTCTCGTCGCGCTCGACGAACGCGGCGGCGACGTCGGCATATTCCTTCACGACCACGCGCGCGGGAATGTCGCGGCGCTTGTCGAGTTCGTACACACCAGCGCGCAACGCCGCCCGCAGCACCGTCTCGATCCGCCGCAGCGGCCAGCCGCGCGAGAGAGCCTCGTCAATCATCGGATCGATGCGGCGCTGGTCGTCGAGCACGCCACGCACGATCTCCCGAAAAAACGCACCCTCCGCCGGCAGATACTGCTCGCCCTCGACCTCCCGGCCGATCCAGTGGCTCTCGAACTGCGCCAAAATCTCGTTGAGGCCGGTGCCGGCGATGTCCATCTGGTAGAGCGCCTGCACCGCCGCGAGCCGCGCCGCGCCGCGGCGGTTGGCTTTGGGCGGGCCTTTATCGTCGCCGCGGCTCATGCGGCGCTCATGTGCTTGAGCGCGATCAGCGACAGCGCCGCGCGCGCGGCCTCCGCGCCCTTGTCACCGTGACGGCCGCCGACGCGGGCCTTGGCCTGCTTCTCGTTCTCGACCGTGAGAATGCCGTTGCCGACCGGGAAGCCATGCGCGACCGACAGGTCCATCAGCCCGCGCGCGGATTCCATCGACACGATCTCGAAATGGAACGTCTCGCCGCGAATGACGCAGCCGAGCGCGACCGCGCCGTCGTAAGGCTCTCCCGCCCGCGCCGCATTGTCGGCGGCGATGACGATGGCGGCCGGGATCTCCAGCGCGCCCGGCACGGTCACGACATCATATTGCGCCCCCACCTGCTCCAGCGCGCCGGTCGCGCCGGCGAGCAGCCGGTCGGCAATGTCTTCGTAATAGCGCGCTTCGACGATCAGCAGACGCGCTGCCTGACGCTTGACGGGGGATGCGCGCCGCTTCGGCCGGGGCATGGAAAACTCCTGAGAAACCGCGCCCTGTTACCAAGGGGGCTTGTCGCCGACAAGGCTGGCTTGATTAAGGCTGCGGCACCCCCGCCAGAGGGTCAACCGCGCTCCATCAGCCGCGCGGCATAGCGGGCCATCTGGTCGATCTCGAGATGAATGCGGTCGCCGGCGCGGCGGCTGCCCAGCGTCGTCACCTGCAAGGTGTGCGGGATGATCAGCACCGAAAACGTGTCGTCAGCGACCGTGTTCACCGTGAGCGAGATGCCGTCGAGTGCGACCGACCCTTTCGGCGCGATGAACCGCGCCAGCGCCGAGGGCGCGCGCAAGGTGAACCGCGCCGTCTCCGGATGATCTTCGCGCTCCAGAATCTCGGCGAGCCCGTCCACATGGCCGGAGACGAGATGGCCGCCGAGTTCGTCGCCGATGCGCAGCGAGCGCTCCAGATTGATCCGCGTACCGGCCGCCCAGGCGCCGATATTCGTCACCGCCAGCGTTTCCGCCGCCGCATCGACCGCGAACCAGCGGCGATTGCCGGTGATGCCCTTGTCCACCACCGTGAGGCAGCAGCCGGAGCACGCGATCGACGCGCCATCGGCGATCTCGTCGACCGGATAATGCGTCGCGATCTTCAGCCGGCGCAGATCGCCGGGCCGCGGCTCGACCGCGAGCACCTCGCCGACGTCGGTGACGATCCCGGTGAACATCAGCCGCGCACCCAGTGTTCGAGCGTGTCGTCGCCGAGTTTTTCGCTCCCGAGCGATTTGAACCGCGGCGCCTGCGTCAGCGCGGTGAGCGGCAGGCCGCGCAACGGCGGCAGGCCGTCCGCACCGATCGGCTTTCCGCCGCGCAGCAGGATCACCTCGTCGATCAGACCAGCGTTGAGCAGCGAGGTCGCGACCGCCGCACCGCCTTCGACCATCAGCCGGGTGACGCCGCGCTCGGCCAGGAGCTTGAGCACCGCGCCGATGTCGAACAGTCCGTCCTGCGCCGGCACGCGGATCACCTCCGCGCCCTTGCCGCGCAATACGTCCTCCGCGATCTGCGACGCGGCGACATCACCGATTACCCAGGCCGGCACATCGTGCGCGGTGCCGATCACGGCGCTGGCAAGCGGGATATTCAGTTTGGCGTTGAGCACGACGCGCACCGGCGAACGCTGCTCCATGCCGGGCAGACGGCTGGTCAACACCGGATCGTCGGCGATCACGGTGCCACGTCCGACCAGGATCGCGTCGCTCATGGCGCGCAGCATGAACACGCGCTCGCGCGCTTCCTCGCCGGTGATCTCGACGCGGCGGCCGCCGGCGGCGGCGATCTTCTCGTCGGACGAGACCGCGAGCTTGAGCAGCACATGCGGACGATGATCGACGATGCGGCGGACATGACCGGCATTGATGCGCTGCGCCTCCTCCGCGCCGACCCCGATCTCGACGGCGATGTTGCGCTCGCGCAGCTTCGCGTGGCCCTGCCCCGCGACCTTCGGATTGGGATCCTCCATGGCGGACACCACGCGGGCGACGCCGGCGGAGATCAGCGCGTCGACGCAGGGCGGCGTCTGGCCCTGATGCGAGCACGGCTCGAGCGTCGTGTAGAGCGTCGCGCCGCGTGCTTTCCCGCGACCCGCGCGCTTCAAGGCTTCGGTCTCCGCATGCGGGCGGCCGCCCGGCTGGGTCCAACCACGGCCGATGACGACGCCGTCCTTCACCAGCACCGCTCCGACCGCCGGATTGGGCCAGGTGTTGCCGAGGCCGCGCCGCGCCAGCGACAGCGCGAGCTGCATGAAACGCTGATCCTGCGCGGGATCGGCGGCGGTCGTGGTGTCGTTCATTTCCGTTCCGGCTTTGCGGGCGGCGCGTCAGCGCCGTCCCTCTCGTCATCGCTGCCCGACAATTCGTCGAGCGCGTTCTTGAAGTCCTGCGGCTCGCGGAAATTGCGATAGACCGAGGCGAAGCGGACATAGGCGACGTCGTCGAGCTCGCGCAGATGCGCCATCACCGATTCACCGATGGTTTCCGACGACACGTCGTTCTCGCCGAGGCTTTCCAGCTCGCGCACGATCTTGGAGACCATCTGCTCGACGCGCTCGGGATCGACCTGGCGCTTGCGCAGCGCAACCTGCACCGAGCGCATCAGCTTGTCGCGGTCGAACGGCGAGCGGCGGCCGTTGCGCTTGATCACCGTCAGTTCGCGCAACTGCACGCGCTCGAAGGTGGTGAAGCGGAAATTGCACGAGATGCAGACACGGCGGCGGCGGATCGCGTTCGCGTCCTCGGTCGGACGCGAGTCCTTCACCTGGGTGTCGAGGCTTCCGCAGCTCGGGCAGCGCATGGCTTGGCGTTATCCCTGATAGATCGGGAAACGGGCGAGCAGCGTCTGCACCTTGTCGCGCACCGCGGCCTCGACCAGCGAATCCTCGTCGGTGCCCTTTTGCGAGAGAACGTCGAGCACTTCCGAGATCAGTTCGCCGACGTGCTGGAATTCGGCGATGCCGAAGCCGCGCGTGGTGCCGGCCGGCGTGCCGAGACGGATGCCGGAGGTGATGGTCGGCTTTTCCGGATCGAACGGGATGCCGTTCTTGTTGCAGGTGATGTGGGCGCGGCCGAGCGCGAGGTCCGCGACCTTGCCGGTGAGGCGCTTCGGCCGCAGATCGACCAGCATCAGATGCGTGTCGGTGCCGCCGGAGACGATGTCGTAGCCCTTGCTCTTGAGCGTCTCGGCGAGCGCCCTGGCGTTCTCGACGACGTTCTTGGCGTAGGTCTTGAACGAGGGCCGCAGCGCCTCGCCGAACGCCACGGCCTTCGCGGCGATGACGTGCATCAGCGGGCCGCCCTGCATGCCGGGGAACACGGCCGAGTTGAGCTTCTTCGCCAGATCCTCGTCATTCGTGAGGATCATGCCACCGCGCGGGCCGCGCAGCGTCTTGTGGGTGGTGGTCGTCACCACATGCGCGTGCGGGAATGGCGAGGGATGCGCGCCGCCGGCGACGAGACCGGCGAAATGCGCCATGTCGACCATCAGCAGCGCGCCGACGCTGTCGGCGATCTCGCGGAATTTCTTGAAGTCGATGACGCGCGGATAGGCGGAGCCGCCGGCGATGATCAGCTTCGGCTTGTGCTGCTGCGCGAGCTTTTCCACCTCCTCCATGTCGATGCGCTGGTCCTCGCGGCGCACGTTATACGGCACCGGCTTGAACCACTTGCCGGACATGTTGATCGCCATGCCGTGGCTGAGATGCCCGCCCGCGGCGAGATTGAGCCCCATGAAGGTGTCGCCGGGCTGCAGCAGCGCGAAGAACACCTCGGCATTGGCCGACGCGCCGGAGTGCGGCTGCACGTTCACGAAGTTGCAGCCGAACAGCTTCTTGGCGCGCTCGATCGCCAGCGTCTCGGCGATATCCACATACTGGCAGCCGCCGTAATAGCGCTTGCCCGGCAGGCCCTCGGCATACTTGTTGGTGAGCACCGAGCCCTGCGCTTCCAAAACCGCGCGGCTGACGATGTTCTCCGAGGCGATCAGCTCGATCTCGTCGCGCTGGCGACCGAGTTCCTTGCCGATCGCGTCGTAAAGCTCCGGATCGCTCTGCGCGAGCGTCTGGGTGAACATGGACTGGGTCTGCGAAGGCGAAGGGGCGGCCGTCATGATGCTCTCGTGTCAGAAGGACCATGCGCGCGCGGCACGGCGAAAGCGCCGTCGGGCGGGCAAAATCCGGGATGGCGCGCCATAGCACATCGCCCCCTCCCGCGCCAAGGCGGGAACCCGGCGGAGGAGGAGGAAAACCGCCAGCAATGGCATCAGACGATAGGGTAATGCCCCATATCTAGCGGGTTTCCCCCGCAACGCGGGCAAGCCGGGCACGCAGCTTCTGCGCCGCCAGCCGCTCCAGATCGGCTCGGCTCGCGGTCGCCGGACCCATCACGGCGACCTCGGTCGCGGTGGCGGAATCGATCGCCGCGACCTTCACCAGAGCGCCGACCACGGTGAACTCGAAATAAATTTCGCGCTGATCGCTCATCGCCGCTCCCCGGCACGATGATAATCGGCGGCGGCCGGAACGAAAATGGCCCCGGCATTCGCGCCGGGGCCAGTCGCTCTCGCGTCCGTAACGGAGGATCGGATTACAGACGATACAAAATCTGGTCGGTCCAGAACCGCTCCAGCCGGTGCAGCGACTTGTTGAGCGTCGAGAACTCGTCGGCATTGATGCCGCCGACCTGCTCAACCGTGCGCACGTGCTTCTGATAGAGGTGCTCGACGATGTCGCGCACTTCCTGACCCTTCGGCGTCAGCTTGATGCGCACCGAACGGCGATCGACCCGCGAGCGCTGGTGATCGAGATAGTTCATCTCAACCAGCTTCTTGAGATTGTAGGAGACGTTGGAGCCGAGATAGTAGCCGCGCGTGCGCAGCTCACCCGCCGTCAGTTCCTTGTCACCGATATTGTACAGGAGCAGCGCCTGCACCGAGTTGATGTCCGCCCGTCCCCGGCGATCGAACTCATCCTTGATGACGTCGAGCAGGCGGCGATGCAGCCGCTCCACCAGCGTCAGTGCTTCGAGATAATACGGACGGATATGATCGAACCGAGCTTCGCGATCTGTCGCCGGTTCGACCGCCTTGACGACGGCTTTCATGTGACTTGCCCCTGTTTGACTCTTTGTCTCTGACCAGTTGCGAGGCCCTGTTTCCCCGCTCCGGTTCTGTCGACGTTTTTAAAAGGGGCGGTCTAAAATCGGATTAAATAACAAGATAAAGATAAGCTTTATTTGCAACGGTGAATCATCCGTTTCACCCCTCAAATAGAGGGGTTTTTGCAATCTTTGATTCACTGTTCCGCGCCGATGTTCTCATTCGGTTCTCGCGAAACACGTCCAGGTCGCGGGAACGCGGCGCTGAACTGTGCTCCGTTCGGATCAAGCGCGCTGTCACAGCCGCTCGCCCCCCACAAAACCGGACGTCCGGTTCTTAACGTGGCCGGATCGAATTGAGCTAAACTTGGATACCCGCCACAAACAAACGAAGCGACGCCGTTCTTCGAACGGCCATGCTGGCGGAAAAGAAGACGTGGATGCGCGGAACACGTCCGCGCATGACGTGGAGAGAGCGTGCTCTATTTTCTTGTGATCAGCGCGCGTTTCTTGCGATCAGCGCGCGCGCAGATAGCGGATGATACCGGAGAAATCGCGGCCCGCCTCCCCGCCCTCGGCGTAGGCGGCATAAATCTTCGCGGCGTCGGCGCCAAGCGGCGTGTTGGCGCCCGCGGTCTTCGCCGCGTCCTGCGCCAGCCGCAAGTCCTTGAGCATCATCGCCGCGGTGAAGCCCGGCGCATAATCGCGGTTGGCCGGCGATGTCGGCACTGGGCCCGGCACCGGGCAATAGCTCGTCATCGACCAGCACTGGCCCGACGACTTCGACGAGATGTCGAACAGCTTTTGCGGATCGAGGCCAAGCTTCTCGCCCAGCACGAACGCCTCCGACACGCCGATCATGGAAATGCCGAGGATCATGTTGTTGCAGATCTTCGCCGCCTGGCCGTTGCCCGGCCCGCCGGCATGCACGATGGTCTTGCCCATCTGTTCGAGAAACGGCTTCGCCTTGGCGAACGCCTCATCGCTGCCGCCGACCATGAAGGTGAGCGTGCCGCCTTGCGCGCCGCCGACGCCGCCCGACACCGGCGCATCGACCATCAGCAGACCTTTCGCCTGCGCGGCCGAGGCGACTGCGCGCGCGCTGTCCACGTCGATGGTCGAGGAATCGATCAGCAACGTACCGGGCTTCGCCAGCGCGATCAGTCCTTTGTCGCCGAGATAGATGTCACGCACATGCGCGCCGGCCGGCAGCATGGTGACGATCACATCCACATTGGCGGCGGCCTCCGCCGCGCTTTTCGCCGTCGCGCCACCCGCGCCGGCAAACCGCGTCACCGCGTCCGGCGTCACGTCGAAGCCCGCGACCGTGTGCCCGGCCTTGACCAGATTGACCGCCATCGGCCCGCCCATATTGCCGAGCCCGATGAATCCGATCCGTGCCATGGTCGCCTCCCCTCTTGCTGTTGTGAGCGGCATGCTGCCGCAATTTTTTCGCGTTGTCAGTCATCCGAACGACTTGATCTTTCGATCAACCCGGATGCTCGCCCGCCGCCTTCAACGCGAGCCAGAGGTAAACCAGCAGCAACAGGAATTCGGCGAAGGTGACGATGCTGCCGCCGCCCAGCACCTGCGGAAACAGGATTTCGACGGCGATCATCGACACGATCGAGGTGAGCCACACCACCGCGCCCCACGGCGCCGCGAGCCACAGCCCGACCGCGGCAACAAGATCGATCACCGCGAAGAAGATCGTCGCCACCTGCCACGGCGAGGTATGCGCCTCGAACACATCGTCCGGCGCGACGCCGATGCCGCACAGCCGCGCCCAGTGATAGAGGCCCTTGATCATGGCGAGCCCGGCCATGACACGCAGGAACAGGATCAGCCGCCGGGTCCAGCCACCGACCACCACCCGCCCCTCGTCGGCGCGGACCGGCTCCAGCGCGCGGCTGGCATCGGGAACGACCGGATCCATCATAGCGGCAACTCGCGCGGCAGCGGCGCGAAGTGGCGCTCGATCGCGGCATCGGTCACGTCGGCGAGCGCCGCCGGTTGCCAGCGCGGGGTGTTGTCCTTGTCGACGATCAGCGCACGCACTCCCTCGTAGAAATCGTGATCATGGACAACGCGCGAGACGATGCGGAATTCGGCGCGCATCGCCTGCGCGAAGGTCCAGTCGCGGCCGCGGCGCATCTGCGCCAGCGCGAGCCGGAGACTGGTCGGCGATTTGGTTCGGATCGTGGCGGCGGCGGCACGGGCGAAATCGCCCTCCACGTCCGACGTGGTGGCCACCGCATCGAGCGCCGCGAGAATATCCTCGACCCGGTCGGCGGCAAAACAACGATCAATCAGCCCGACCGGCAGCGACAGCGATGCGGGCGGCGCGGCGCAGCGCGCGAGCGCGGTTTCGGCGGGCATGCCGTCACGCAGAGCCGCCAGGAGGTCGTCGAACCGCGCCGAGGCGACCCGATGCGTGGCGACGCCGGACGCTACGGCGTCGTTCGCGCGGATGCGATCGCCGGTCAGTGCCGCCCAGGTGCCGAGCAGGCCCGGCAGGCGCGGCAGAATATAGGTCGCGCCGACATCGGGGAAAAAGCCGATGCTCACCTCCGGCATGGCGAACTGGAATCTGTCGCCGGCGACGCGGTAACGGCCGTTGACGGAGATACCGACGCCGCCGCCCATGACGATGCCGTCGATCAGCGAAATGTACGGTTTTGGGTAATCGCGGATCGCGGCATTGAGCAGATATTCGTCGCGCCAGAACGACAGGGCCTGTTCGTACTGCCCGGCCTTGCCCAGATCGTAGAGCGCGCGGATGTCGCCGCCGGCGGAAAACGCCTTCTCGCCGTTGGCGCGCAACACCACACAGGACACCGCCGGATCGTCGCGCCACAGATCGAGTTGCGCCTGCAGCGCGCCGACCATGCGATGCGTCACCGCGTTGAGCGCCTTCGGCCGGTTTAGCGTGATGATGCCGGCCGCGCCCTCGCGCGCGAACAGGATCTCGTCGAATGCTTGTTCTGTCACGCCGCTCAATTCAGCGCCCACAGGAATTCGAGCGTCGCCAGCGCGCCGAGCGCGACGCGGACGAGATGCAGGAGGCCCCACTGGCGGATCAAATCGCGGGTGCTGTCGTCGGCCTGCGGCGGCGTCAGCGATTTAAGCTGACGGTTGGTCGGCATGATGACGAACAGCGTATACGGCCAGTTGGCGAGGATCAGCACCGCGCCGAGCACCCAGCGCCAGTCATAGGCGATGAAGAATGCCAGCAGTCCGAACACGCCGCCGAGGATCGCCAGCGCCGCCTGCATGATCGCGGCGCGCGCATAACTCGGCTGCCACTGCGCCAGCATCGACGGCGCATCGAGCCGCATCCGCGCCGGCTGCTCGGCGACGGTGATGTACAGCGCCGCGCCGGTGAACAGCGCGGCGGCGATCAAGGCGAGTTGTCCGCTGGCGGCGAGCATGTCAGTTCCCCAACATCTGGCGGCTGATGATCAGCCGCATCACTTCGTTGGTGCCTTCGAGGATCTGGTGCACGCGCACGTCGCGCAGCACCCGCTCGATCGGATGATCGCGCAGATAGCCGTAACCGCCATGCAGTTGCAGGCAACCATTGACCACCTCGAAGCCGGTGTCGGTGGCAATCCGCTTCGCCATCGCCGCCAGCCGCGTGGCGTTGCCGTCCTTGTTGCCGACCGCGACCGCCGCGCGATGCAGCATCAGCCGTGCCGCCTCCAATTCGGTGGCATAATCGGCGACGCGGAACTGCAACGCCTGGAATTCCGACAGGCGCGTGCCGAACTGCTTGCGCTCTTTCATATAGTCAATGGTGCGGTTGAGGCAGAACTGCGCGCCGCCGATCGAGCAGGCGCCGATGTTCAGCCGTCCGCCGTCGAGCCCTGCCATGGCGATGCGGAAGCCATGCCCCTCCTCGCCGATGCGGTTCGCGACCGGCACGCGGCAATTCTCGAACAGCACCATGGCGGTCGGCTGCGATTTCCAGCCGAGCTTCTTCTCCTGCGCGCCGAACGACAGGCCGGGCGTGCCGTTCTCGACGACGATGCAGGAAATGCCGCGCGGGCCGGCGTCGCCCGTCCGCGCCATCACAACATAAACGTCGGAGCGGCCGCCGCCGGAGATGAACGCCTTGGCGCCGTCGAGCACGTAGTGATCGCCGTCGCGCCGCGCTTTCGTGGTCAGGCTCGCAGCGTCGGAGCCGGCGCCGGGCTCGGTGAGACAGTAGCTGGCGAAGTGCTCCATGGTGCAGAGCTTGGGCAGGAAGCGGCGGCGCTGCTCGTCGCCGCCGAACTGGTCGATCATCCACGCCGCCATGTTGTGGATGGAAATGTAGGCGGCGGTGGAGGTGCAACCCTGCGCCAGTTCCTCGAAGATCACCGCGGCGTCGAGGCGGTCGAGCGCCGAGCCGCCGACATCTTCCTTCACATAGATGCCGCCGAAGCCGAGCGCGGCCGCCTTGCGCAGCGTCTGGACCGGGAAGATTTCATCCTCGTCCCACTGCCGCGCCTGCGGCATCATCTCGGTGACGGCGAAATCGCGCGCCGTGTCCTGGAATGCCCGCTGTTCTTCGCTGAGTTCGAAATCCATCGCCGGCCCCTTCCCTCTGATCGTTAAAAGGCGCTTCGGGCCTCGTCAACCGAACCGGCGACACCTGCTGGCGGGTTGTGATCGGAGGCGCTAAAAGACCGCCACGGGCGTCATTGATCCCGTCACGGAGAGCCTGCCATGGCCATCAAATACGGCCGTCCGATCGAAAGCCGGGTCCGATTCCAGACCGTCGAACCGGCCGCCGCCGGCGAACGGCTTGATCTGACCACGCGGATGCGGCGTAACCGCCGCAGCGACTGGGCGCGACGCATGGTGCGCGAGCATACGCTCACCACTGACGACCTGATCTGGCCGATCTTCGTCTGCGAGGGCGGCAACGCGCCGGTGCCGTCGATGCCGGGCGTCGAGCGGCTGACGGTGGACAATGCGGTGCGCGCGGCCGAACGCGCGGCCGAACTGGCGATCCCGTGCATCGCGCTTTTTCCTTATACCGATCCGAGCCTGCGCAACGACGACGGCAGCGAGGCGCTCAACGGCAACAATCTCGTCTGCCGCGCGGTGCGCGCCATCAAGAAGGCCGTGCCGCAGGTCGGCGTGCTGTGTGACGTGGCGCTCGATCCCTACACCAGCCATGGCCATGACGGCCTCATCCGCGACGGCGTGATCCTCAACGACGAGACAGTGGCCGTGCTGGTGCAGCAGGCGCTGGTGCAGGCGGAGGCCGGCTGCGACATCATCGCGCCGTCCGACATGATGGACGGCCGCGTCGGTGCGATCCGCGAAGGGCTCGATAAGGCCGGGCATCTCGACGTGTCGATCATGGCCTATTCGGCGAAATACGCCTCGGCATTCTACGGCCCGTTCCGCGACGCGGTCGGCTCGGCAAAGACGCTCACCGGCGACAAGCGCACCTACCAGATGGACATGGGCAATTCCGACGAGGCGTTGCGCGAGGCCGAACTCGATATCGCCGAAGGCGCGGACATGATCATGGTCAAGCCCGGCATGCCCTATCTCGATATCCTGCGGCGGATCAAGGATGCGTTCGGCATGCCGACCTTCGCCTACCAGGTGTCCGGCGAATACGCGATGCTGATGGCGGCGGCGCAGAACGGCTGGCTCGACGGCGAGCGCGCCATGGTGGAAAGCCTGATGGCGTTCAAGCGCGCCGGCGCCGACGGCGTGCTTACTTATTTCGCGCCGCGTGTCGCGCAGATGCTGCGGCAGGGATAACGATCAGCTTCCGGTATTTGCCGCCAGTTGCGCGGCGAACGCCCGCCGATAGGCCGGCCGCGCCTCGCCGCGTGCCACATAGGCGGCGAGATTCGGGTATTCATCCAGCAGGCCGGATGCACGCAAGCGCAGTAAAACCGACACCATCATCAGATCGCCGGCGCTGAATGCTCCCTCGATCCACTGCGCATCGCCCAGACGAGCGGAAAGCTGTTTCAGCCGCTCGCGAACGCGGTCCTTCACCAGCGGCAGGCGTTGCTCCGACCAGGGCTTGTCGCGTTCGAAGATAACGGCGGTGACCAGTTCAAGGATCGGCGGCTCCACGGTATTCACCGCGGCGAACATCCAGGCAATCGTCCGCGCCCGCCCGTTCGCATCCTCCGGCAACAGACCCGCGTGGCGTTCGGCGATGTGGAGCACGATCGCGCCGGTCTCGAACAGCGCAACATCGCCATCCTCATAGGTTGGAATCTGCCCGAACGGATGCAGCGCCAGATGCGTGGGCTCTTTCATCGCCTGAAACGACACATAGCGAACATCGTAGGCCTGCCCCACCTCTTCCAACGCCCAGCGCACGCGCGTGTCGCGCGCCAGCCCCCTGCCGCCGTCGGGCGAGCGTTCAAAGGCGGTGATGATGACGGTCATGATGGCGCTGCTCTTTTCCTGGGGCCCTCGATCCCGCCTTGCTTGGTTTCACCGAGGCGCACCGAACCCGCGGCTTGGCGACGGATCACGATGCCCACAGCACCAGCTTGAGACGATGGCCGCAGCGGCAATCGAATTCCCGCGTTTCCGCGTCGTCGATAAATCCATGCGGCTCGACCTTGGCGAGACGCATATCATCGCCGCAGACGCAGGTCGGAGTATCGGTCGAATTCGGCTCCAGGACACGCTCGATGATCGACATGCGGACAGACCCTTTCTGATGACACTGTTCTGGAGCCCGGCAAGACGCTGCGCCACCAACGCGGAACCGGCGATTAAGTTGCACCGCAGCAACCGGGATGGCGATGATTTCCATGGATGGGCGTCGCCTGGCTCCGGGACCGGCAATAGTGTGGCGGCCACGCGGTCCAACCACACAGTTCAGAATGGAACTTTTCGCACTGCGTTGCGTTGGCTGTGCATTGCAATGGAGCGCGAATGAACGGACCGGTCATGCCCCCGGATTCGATCGATGCAGACCGGATTCTTCCTCTTGCGCCAAGCTCGACGGCGCTGCTGCTCGATATCGACGGCACGCTGCTCGACTTCGCCCCGACGCCGCGCGAAGTGTGGGCGTCACCCGAGTTGATCCAAACGCTGCGCGCACTGCACAGGGCGCTAGGCGGCGCCGTGGCTTTCGTCAGCGGCCGGGTTGTCTCCGATATCGATCTGGTGTTTTCACCGCTGGTCCTCCCCGCCGTCGGCGGTCATGGCGCGGAATTGCGCATCGACATCTCGACCGATCACGGGGTTGCGCCGCCGCCTCTTCCTGCTCCGATCAAGCGCGATTTCGCGATCATCGGAAAACTCGGAAAAGGCGTTCTGGTCGAAGACAAGGGTTATGCGCTGGCGCTGCACTACCGTCTGGCACCGGAGCTGGGACCGAAGGTGATCGCCACGGCGCAGGCCATTCAGGAGCGTCTGCCGCCCGGCGCCGTTGATTTGATCCTCGGCAAATTCGTCGTCGAAGTGAAGCCGGCCGGACTGACCAAAGCGACCGGTGTTGAATATCTGATGAACCAGCCGCCATTTCGAGGGCGCCGGCCGGTCTTCATCGGCGACGACGTGACCGACGAGACGGTGTTTCCCATCATGCCGCGCTATCGCGGCTTCGGTTATTCGGTCGGCCGCAGGATTGCCGGCACGGACGGATATTTCGACGATCCGCATGCGGTGCGCGACTGGCTCGCGCGCGCGGCGGAGGAATTGGTCGAGCGGTCCGCTGCCACGGCGCCGGCCGCAACAGCCTATCACTCCTGAAGATCACACGCTCTGTTTGCGCGGTGACACGAACAACGGATCTGGGAATGGGCGGCGATTCCAAAGAGAAAAGAGACGTGATCACCGGACATGGCACGTCGCAACTGCCGGCGGTGATTGTCGATTCCTACAATATCGAAATCCGCGACGGCGATGGCTTCATCGGCGACCGCGCCAACAAGCAGGCATTCCGCGACATTCTCGACGATGTGCGCAAAACACAGCGTCAGGCGAGCGGCGACGATCCGGTGGGCGATGCGGACACCGACGAGATCAGCAAGAAAGCCATCGACGATCTGCTGATCAACGACGATCCGCGCGCGGCGGCCGTCGTCCACACCGCCGTCGAGCAATTCGCGCAAGAGCTCACAGTGGTCGTCAAACGATTCCTCAAAACCAGAGCATGGCAGGATACCGAACGCATCGCCGTCGGAGGCGGCATGCGGCAAAGCCGTGCCGGCGAGATCGCGATTCATCGGTCGACATTGCTGCTGCACGAGGATGGAATCGACGTCGAACTGGTGCCGATCCGGCATCATCCGGATGAAGCCGGACTGATCGGCGCGGTGCACCTCGCCCCGGCCTGGGTATTTCGAGGACACGACGCGATTCTCGCCGTCGACATCGGCGGCACCAACATCCGCGCTGGCGTCGTGGAACTCAATCAGAGGAAATCATCGACGCTGGAAAAGGCGAAAGTGTGGAAATCCGTGCTGTGGCGCCATGCGGATGACAAAATCAAGCGCGACGCCGCAGTCGAGAAACTTTCCGACATGCTCAAGAAGATGATTGCGTCTGCCAGGAAGGAGAAAATCGAGCTTGCCCCTTTTATCGGGATCGGTTGCCCCGGCGTGATCGAACGCGACGGTTCGATCGATCGCGGCGCGCAGAACCTGCCCGGCAACTGGTCCGGAAAGGATTTTCATCTGCCGGAGAATCTGTGCGCGCTCATTCCATCCATCGAGGATCAGGAGACGACCGTGTTGATGCACAATGACGCCGTGGTGCAAGGTCTGAGCCAGCTCCCCTTCATGCGGGATGTCGCCGGCTGGGGCGTCCTGACCATCGGCACGGGCCTCGGCAATGCGCGGTTCAGCAACCGTAAATCCTGACACGGGCCGCGCATGTTACCGGTGAGGACACGGCCGATGCAGTCTCGCCAGACCCTTCGCCACCAGACGCAGGCGGACAATGCCGTCCGCGCGCTGCGCGAGGCGATCGTGACCAAACTCGCTTATGCGCTCGGCACGACACCGGAAATGGCGACCGATCGTGAATGGTACACGGCGGTCGCGCTGGCGGCGCGGGATCGCGCCATCGACGTGTGGATGCAAAGCGCACGCAGCGCGACGCAGCGCAAGGCCAAACGTGTCTACTATCTCTCGATCGAATTCCTGGTCGGCAAACTGCTGATCGACACGCTCGGCAATCTCGGCCTGCTCGATGCAATGCGCGAGGCGGTTGCCGGCTTCGGCAAGGATCTCGATCAGTTGCGGTTGTGCGAACCAGACCCCGGACTCGGCAGCGGCGGACTGGGCCGCCTCGCCGCCTGCTATCTCGACAGCATGGCGGCGCTCGGCATCCCGGCGTTCGGCTACGGCATCCGTTACGAACACGGACTATTCGAGCAGCGTTTCCATGATGGCTGGCAATCGGAGTATCCGGACAACTGGCTCGCGCACGGCACGCCGTGGGAGCTTCCGCGCGCCGATACCGCCTACCCGATCCATTTTGGCGGCGCCGTGGAATATGCCGGCGGCGACCAGGAAACCGCGCCGGCCGTCTGGTATCCGGCGGAAACCATCACCGCGACCGCGCACGACGTGCTGATCCCTGGTTGGGGCGGCCGGCATGCCAACACGCTGCGGCTGTGGCGCGCGCAGCCGGCGGCGGCGATCCAGTTGCTCGCGCTTGGCCGTGGCGACGAAGGTCCGACGACCGAGGCATTCGCGCGCGCGCAGGCGATCAATGACGTGCTGTATCCGGACGACTCCACCCCCGAGGGGCAAGAGCTGCGTCTGCGGCAGGAGTTCTTTTTCACCTCCGCCTCGCTGCAGGACCTGATCCACCGTCACCTGACGGAGCACGACACCCTCAACAATCTCGCCGATCACGCGGCCGTACAACTCAACGACACGCATCCCGCCATCGCCGTTGCCGAATTGATGCGCATTCTCGTCGACGAACACGGATTTTCCTGGAAACGCGCCTGGGACGTGACCCGCGCGACACTCAGCTACACCAACCACACCCTGCTGCCGGAGGCGCTGGAAAGCTGGCCGGTGGCTTTGCTCAGTCGGCTACTGCCGCGGCATCTGCAGATCATCTACCTGATTAACTGGCTGCATCTGCACGAAGCGGTGGCGGCCGGACACACCGACGCCGATCTGGTCGCGGCGATCTCGCTGATCCACGAACCCGGCGAGCAGCGCGTGCGCATGGGACATCTCGCCTTCATCGGTTCGCACGCGGTGAATGGCGTGTCGGCGCTGCACACTAAGCTGATGCGCGACACGGTGTTCGCCGCGCTCGCCAAGGTTGCGCCGACGCGGATTATCAACAAGACCAATGGCATCAGCTTCCGCCGCTGGCTCTATGAAGCCAATTCCGGACTGACCGCGCTCATTCGCGACGAACTCGGCCCACGCGTCTTCGACGATCCCGCGTCCCTGCGGCGGCTGGAGCCGCTAGCGCACGACAAAGCATTCGTGGCGCGCTATCGCGCCGTGCGCCATGAGAACAAGCTTGCGCTTGCTGACATCCTGCGAGCCTCGGTCGGTGTCACGGTCGATCCCGACGCGATGTTCGACGTGCAGATCAAGCGCATCCACGAATACAAGCGGCAGTTGCTCAATATTCTGGAGACGATCGCGCTCTGGCGCGCCATGCGCGCGGCGCCGCAGCGCGATTGGCCTGGCCGGGTGAAGATCTTTGCCGGCAAGGCCGCCGGGAGCTATGAACGCGCGAAGCTCATCGTCAAGCTGGCGCACGACGTGGCAAAAACGATCAACGACGATCCAGTGACCGGCGACCGGCTCAAACTCGTCTTCGTTGCCAATTACAGCGTCGAGATCGCCTCGCGCATCGTCGGCGCGGCGGACGTGTCGGAACAGATTTCGACCGCCGGCATGGAAGCCTCCGGCACCGGCAACATGAAGCTGGCGCTTAACGGGGCCATCACCATCGGCACGCTTGACGGCGCGACCGTGGAAATTCGCGATCATGTCGGTGCCGACAATGTCGTCATCTTCGGTCTGACGGCGGCCGAGGTCGCGGCCCGGCGTCGGGATCGCTTCGCCGGCGAGCAGGCGGTCGGTCCCGAGCTTGCCGGCGTGATCGACACGCTTGAAAGCGGCGAACTGTCCCCCGACGATCCGACGCGATACGCTCCGATCGTCGCATCCCTTCTCGATCATGATCCTTTCATGGTTGCCGCCGACTTTTCCACCTATTGGGCCGCGCAGCGCATGCTCGATGAACGCTGGCGCGATAGCGACACGTGGTGGCCGTCGAGCGTCCTCAACACCGCGCGCATGGGCTGGTTCTCGTCCGACCGTGCGATTCGTGATTATGCGGACGACATCTGGCGGGTTCCGGTGACGGCATGACGGAGCGATTACGCACGCTGTTTATCGGCCACACCTATATCGACATCACGTTCCTCACCGATCGGATTCCGACCGGCGACGAGAAATACGTTGCGCAGGATTATGCCGTATCGTTCGGCGGCAATGCGGTCACGGCGGCGTTCTGCTGCGCCAAGCTGGCCGAAGGCGGGATGGCGGTCGATCTGATCGCCACCCATGCGGACGACTGGCTCGGCCGCATGTTCCTGGAAATGGCCGAACGCTACGACGTCGGTATCCATCCCCGCGCCGTCAGGGAATCGTCGCTGTCCTTCATCATGCCGAACCACGGCAAGCGCGCGATCGTGCGCTGCCGCGACGACGACTATCTCGACCCGTATCCGCAGATCGACGTCCGTGGTCTCGCCGGCCTGCATCTCGACGGCCATCAGCCGGACGCCGCTTTGCACTACGCGCGGCTGTGTCGCGAGGCGGGTGTCCTCACCTCGCTCGACGGGGGCAGCGTGCGCCACAACACCGACGCGGTGTTGAAATTTATCGATGTCGCCATCGTCTCGGAGCGGTTCTGCGAACAGATGAATCTCTCCGGCGCGCAGATGCTCGATTATCTTCGCCAATGCGGCTGCCAGGTCGGCGGCGTCACGCGCGGCGAGTACGGCCTGCTCTGGTACGAGGGTGACAGTGGCGACAAGGTGACACCCGCCCTCGCCGTCCCCTCGGACAAGGTCATCGACACCAGCGGCGCGGGCGACATCTTCCATGGTGCTTATCTGTGGTCGCGTCTCGCCCGGCCGCAGGAGGCTTGGAGCGAGCACTTCAACTTCGCGTCCGCCGCCTCCGCCTTCAAGGTGCAGAAGCTCGGCAACGAAGCCGGTCTGCCGACGCAGGCCGATATCGCGCGGATGCGTCAGTCGTTCGCGGAATCGGGCGCGCGGCCGGCCTGAGCGAAGATCGCCGCGACGCTTTTCAAGCCTTCGTGTCGAGCCAGCGCGTCCACGTCGAGCGGCACGCGCCGCCGCCAGTTGGGATGCTCGCTGGTCGTGCCGGGAATGTTGACCTGATCTTCAAGACCCAGCACGTCCTCAAGCGCCACCATCACCAGCCGCGCCGGAGTCTGCGCCAGAAACGCGGCGACACCATCGATCCCCTCGCCCATGCCGCGGATAGCGGCGGCCAGCATGGATCGTGAATGTGCGCGCGCCTCGTCGCTTTCGCCCGGATCGATATCCAGCGCGCGCTTCGTGCGCAGATCGTGGCCCGTGATCCAGCCGGCGAAGGTCGGCAGATCGTGGGTGTTGAAGGTGGTCAGCGCGTCGGCACGATAATGCGACGGATGACGGAAGCCGCCGCCATGCTCGCGCTCGAACAGCATCACCTGATAAGACCACAGGCCACGCCGCGCGAGCGCTTCGCGGAAACCGTCCGGCACGGTGCCGAGATCCTCGCCGATGACGACACAGCACCGCCGCAGGCTCTCGTCGACGATCACGTCGAGCAACAGCGCGAATGGATAGCCGACATAGGCGCCGTCGGCGGCCGTCGTCCCGCGCGGAATGAGAAAAAGTCGCATCAATCCGAGTATATGATCGATGCGGATCGCGCCGGCATGACGCATGACGGCATCGAGCATCCGACGCAGCGGCTCGCCGTGTGACGCGATCAGCGCCTGCGGATTGTAACCGGTCAGCCCCCAGTTCTGCCCGGCGCGGTTGTATTCGTCCGGCGGCGCACCAACCGACACGCCGGTCAGCATCTCGTCCTGCGCGCTCCACGCATCGGCGCCCGCCGGATCGACGCCGACCGCGAGATCGATATAGAGGCCGATCGGCATCCCCCGCCGCCGCGCGTGGTCCTGACACTGCTGCAACTGACGCGCCGCAAGCCACTGCAAATAGATGTGAAACAGCGGATCGTCTTCAGGCGTCGGATCGTCGAACAACCGCGCGATCGCCGGTGATGACGGCCGCCGCCAATCCGGCGGCCACTCCCACCATGGCGCGGGCCCACACCGGCGGCGCAATACCTCGAACGCGGCGAAACGCTGCAGCGCCTCGCCCCCTTCCGCACGATACGTCTCGAAGTCGCCGCGCCGCGCATCATGTGCGTCATTCCGAAAGCGCAGATATCCGGCCCGCAACGCCGACAACTTTAATGCGGCCACATCGGCATAGCGGACCTGATCGGCTGCGCGGACCTCGGCCAACTTTGCGGCGATGCCCAGCGACGCCGCATCCGGACAATCCGGCACGTGATCGACAGCGATATAGAGCGGATTGAGGAAGATGCGGCTGTTCGGCGAATACGGGCTGGCATCTTCCGGCCGCTCGAGGAACAGCGCATGCAGCGGATTGAGTCCGATTGCGCTGCAACCCATCGGCGCGAGCATGTCGACCAGCGCCGCGAGATCGGCAAAATCGCCGTGGCCCCAGTTGCGGGACGACCGCAGCGCATAAAGCTGCACGGCCAGCCCCCACATGCGGCGGTCGCCGCATTGATAGGCACGGGTCGCATCGCCGGACTGCACAGCATCCGCCGGGGATATACGCCCGCGGCCGATTGCCGTCGTCAATGCCTCGCGCGCCCGCGGCGTCGTCTCGTGCCACACGCCAAACACGTCATGAAACCCCGGCGCGATGCCCCATCGTGCCGCCTCGGCCGGATCGACCATGGAAACCCTTTATTCTTCGCCTCTTCACAAGAGCGGCACCCCGCATTCCGTTCCGCAGCGGAACCGATTGCAGCGCAGCGTGTTCTCCTATGGCCCATTACAGGAACAAGAACCATGCGGCAGCCATGGGCAGCCTCGGCAGCCCAACCTCCGGACATTGCTGAGATTTCCCCCGGCGTCGCGGCGCTGGATGTCGCGCCTGCCGATCCGACCGGCCCGCGGTTCCGCATCGAGGATATCTATCCGAGCATTGATGGCGGCCGCTATCCGGCCAAACGGATCGCCGGCGAACCGGTCGACATCTGGGCGGATATTTTTCGCGAGGGACATGATGTGCTCGCCGCCGCCTTGCTGTGGCGCCGCGAAGATCACCCCGACTGGCAGCGCGTGCCGATGGAGTTCGTCAGCAATGATCGCTGGCACGCGCGGTTCACGCCGCAGCAGCCGGGCTACTATCTGCTGACCGTCGAGGCGTGGTCCGATCAGTTCGCCACCTGGCGCAAAGAAATCCAGCTCAAGCGCAAGGCGGGCCTGCCGACGACGCTCGAACGCGATGAAGGGATCATGCTGGCCCGCCAGTTGGCGGGACAAGACCCGCGCGTATCGCAAGCCATCCGAACCGCGCAGCAGGATAGCGATCCGTCCGCATTGCTCGATGATGCTCTCGCCGACACATTGCGGACGCCGGCGCAGCGTCCGGATTTGACTCGCGGCGTTATTCCGCTGCTGGTCGATCCGCCGATCGCGCGCGCCGGTGCGTGGTACGAGATGGTGCCGCGCAGTCAGGGCACGGTCGCCGGCCGCCACGGGACGTTCGACGATTGCATCGCCCGGCTGCCGGATATCGCGACGCTCGGTTTCGACGTCGTCTATCTGCCGCCGATCCATCCGATCGGCGAGACCAACCGCAAGGGCCGTAACAACGCGGTGAAGGCCGCGCCGGGCGATCCCGGCAGCATGTACGCAATCGGCAGTACGCATGGCGGCCACGACGCGGTGCATCCCGAACTCGGCACGCTCGACGATTTCCGGCGTTTTGTCGCCGCCTGTCGCCAACACGGCCTGCAGGTGGCGCTCGACTTCGCGATCCAGTGCTCGCCGGATCATCCGTGGCTGAAACAGCATCCCGACTGGTTCACCCGCCGCAGCGACGGCAGCATCCGCTATGCGGAGAATCCGCCGAAGAAATACGAGGACATCGTCAATCCGGATTTCTATTGCGCCGACCGGATCGCGCTGTGGGAAGCGTTGCGCGACGTGATCCTGTTCTGGGTGAAACAGGGCGTGCACATCTTCCGTGTCGACAATCCGCACACCAAGCCGTTTCCGTTCTGGGAATGGATGATCCGCGAGGTGCGGCTGCGCGAGCCAAGCGTGATCTTCCTGTCGGAAGCCTTCACCCGCCCGAAGGTGATGAAGGGCCTCGCCAAGATCGGATTCAACCAGTCCTACAGCTATTTCACCTGGCGCACGACCAAGGCGGAATTGCAGGAATACCTGACCGAGCTGACGAGTTTCCCGACGCGGGAATATTTCCGAGCAAACTTCTTCGTCACTACGCCGGATATCCTGCCGGTGCAGTTGCAGACCGGCGAGGCGTGGCTGTTCAAGGCACGGTTCGCGCTCGCGGCCACGCTGTCATCGAACTACGGCATCTATAACGGCTTCGAGCTGATTGAGCATGAGCCGCTGCCGGGTCGCGAGGAATATCTCGATTCAGAAAAATACGAGATCAAGGTCCGCGACTGGAGCAGACCGGGCAACATCAAGCCCTATATCGCGGCGCTCAACCGTATCCGCCGTGACAACCCGGCGTTGCTGCAGACCAATGATCTGACCTTCGTGCAGATCGACGATCCGCAAGTGATCGGCTTCGTCAAGGAGTCGGTCGACCATGCCAATGCGGTCGCGGTCGCCATCGCGCTATCGCCCGGCCCACATGAATTCTGGTTCCATTTCGGCGACATCCAGATCGGGCCGGAAGATGCGCGCGCGCCGATCCGCGCCATCGAAAATCTCGTCACCGGCGAGCGCCATCTTCTCGAATGGGGCGGCATCCGGTTGCGCATTGATACGTCCAACGACCCCGCCCTCTTGTTCCGTTGTTACGCCTAAGGTCTCGCCGTGAATATGATGTCGTCCGTATCGCCAACCTCGACGCCTGCCGCGCAGCAGGATGATGACCTCTGGTACAAGGACGCGATCATCTATCAGCTTCACGTCAAGGCCTTTGCCGACTCCAATGGCGATGGCGTCGGCGATTTCTCGGGTTTGAGTCAGCGGCTCGACTATCTGCAGGAGCTTGGCGTCACCACGCTATGGCTGCTGCCTTTCTATCCGAGCCCAGGCCGCGACGACGGCTACGACATCGCCGACTATGGCGACATCAATCCGGCATTCGGCACCATGAAGGATTTCCGGCGCTTCATGCATGAGGCGAAGCGCCGAAATCTGCGGGTCATCACCGAACTCGTCGTCAACCACACCTCCGACGAACATCCCTGGTTCAAGCGCGCGCGCCGGTCGCCGCCCGGATCGAGCGCACGCAACTGGTATGTCTGGAGTGATACCGACCAGAAGTATCAGGAAACGCGGATCATCTTCACCGACACCGAGAAGTCGAACTGGGCGTGGGACGACACCGCGCAAGCCTATTACTGGCACCGCTTCTTCTCGCACCAGCCCGATCTGAATTTCGACAATCCGCGCGTGGTCAGCGCCGTCGTGCAGGTGATGAAGCGCTGGCTCGATACCGGTGTCGACGGGTTTCGTCTCGACGCCGTGCCGTATCTGCGCGAGCGCGACGGCACCAACAACGAGAACCTGCCGGAGACGCATGAGATCCTGAAGATCCTGCGCAGTGAACTGGATGCCTATGCGCCCAACAAGGTGTTGCTGGCCGAAGCCAATCAATGGCCCGAGGATGTGCAGCACTATTTCGGCGACGGCGACGAATGCCACATGGCCTACCACTTCCCGCTGATGCCGCGCATCTACATGGCGATCGCGCAGGAAGACCGCTTCCCGATTGCTGACATCATGCGGCAGACGCCGGAGATTCCGGAAAATTGCCAGTGGGCGATGTTCCTGCGCAACCACGACGAACTGACGCTGGAAATGGTCACGGACAGCGAGCGGGACTATCTCTGGACCACCTACGCCGCCAATCCCCGCGCGCGCATCAATCTCGGCATCCGCCGCCGCCTCGCGCCGCTGATGGACAACGACCGGCGCAAGATCGAGCTGATGAACTCGCTGCTGTTCTCCATGCCGGGTACGCCGATCATTTATTACGGCGACGAGATCGGCATGGGCGACAACATCTATCTCGGCGACCGCAACGGCGTGCGCACGCCGATGCAATGGACGCCGGATCGCAACGGCGGATTCTCGCGCGCCGATCCGGCGCAGCTTTATCTCCCCTGCATCATGGACCCGATCTACGGCTACAGCGCCGTCAACGTCGAGGCGCAGGCGAGCAGTCTGTCGTCGCTGTTGAGCTGGATGAAGCGGCTGATTGCGGTGCGAAAATCGAGCAAGGTGTTCGGTCGCGGCACGCTGACCTTCATTCGGCCGAAGAACCGCGCCGTGCTGGTCTACGCCCGGCAACTCGGTGACGATGTGATTATCTGCGTCGCCAATCTGTCGCGCTCGGCGCAATTCGCGGAGATTGATCTCAGCCCGTGGAAGGGACGCATCCCGCTGGAAATGCTCGGCCGCACGCGCTTCCCGCGCATTGGCGACCTGCCCTATCTGGTGACGCTGCCGCCTTATGGTTTCTTCTGGTTCCAGCTTACCGACGACCAGGAGTCGCAACAGGATACGAGCCTGCCGCGTGAATTGACCACGCTGGTGATGGGCGACGGCTGGGATGCGCTGCTCGCCGGGCGCGCGCGGCGCGCGCTGGAACTGGATGTACTGCCCGGCTTTCTGCAGGAGCGGCGCTGGTTCGCCGGCAAATCGGCGGCCCGCATTGACGCGACGCTCGCCAAGGCGATCCCGCTGGAGCATGGCGGTGATCGGTTCCTGCTGACCATCGTCGAGGCACAGTCCGGCGATGCGCCACAACGCTACCAGTTGCCGTTGACGATCCGCTGGGAACGGCACGACCGCGTGCCGTGCCATCCGTCGGCGGTGCTCGCGGCGGTGCGGCGCGGACCACGCGAGGGCACGCTGCTCGACAGCAGCGGCGAGCGCGAATTCGCCACCATGTTGCTGGCGAAGCTCCACAGCGGCGACACGATCGCGGCGGGCGATAACAAACTGGCGTTCACGCCGACCGCGGCCTTCAAGGCGATGCCGACCCCGGAGGTTGCCAGCGTCAATTCCGGCCAGCGCGAACAGTCCAATACGACGCTGACCGTCGGTCATGAATATGTGATCAAGGTGCTGCGGCGTCTCCAGAGCGGACCGCATCCGGAAATCGAGATGGGACGCTTCCTCAGCGATGGCGCGCCTTACGCGCATACGCCGCAGATGTTGGGATCACTCGAACTGATCGAGAACGGCGAGCCGACGGCGCTCGCCGTGGCGCATCGTTATGTCGAGAACCAGGGCGACGCCTGGCAGGTTGTGACGTCCGGCCTCGCACGTTATGCCGAGGAACAGCACATTCTCACCAACGAGAAGCCGGCCGACAGCGCCGAGCGCGAGCCGCTGTTGCAGCGGATCCTGCAGATCGGCCGGCGCACCGCAGAGCTGCATCAGGCGCTGGCAAGCCGCGCGGATATTCCGGCATTCGCGCCGGAGCCGGCAACGACGACGGACTTCGCGCAGTGGCGCGACCGGCTGATGGGCCGCGCTGAAAACGTCTTCCGGCAACTGGCATCGCGCAAGCCTGCTGCGGCGGAAGCCGATCCCGCCGACGCGCTGATGCGCCAGCAGGAGCGTGTGCTCGCCGATATTCGACGTCTTGCCGAAATGCCGCCACACGCCCTGAAAATCCGCCATCACGGCGACCTGCATCTCGGACAAATCCTGATCGCCAAGGACGACGTGTTCATTCTCGACTTTGAAGGCGAGCCGCAGCGGTCGCTCCTCGAGCGGCGGCAGAAGGCGCCCGCCGCGCGCGACGTCGCGGGCCTCGTCCGTTCGCTCGATTACGCGGCCGCCTCCGCCATCGCGGCGCTGGGTGAAATGTCGGCCGACGAGCGAAACATCCTCACCGGGAGGCTCGGCACGCTGCGCGACGAACTCACCGCCGCGTTGTGGAATGGCTATCGTGACGCTCTGACCGACGACCGGCTGTGGCCCGCCGACGAAGCCGGACAGCACCAACTGCTCGCGTTTTTTGAACTGGAGAAGGCACTTTACGAAATCGAATACGAGATCGAGAACCGTCCGGACTGGCTGCACATCCCGGTCGGCGGCGTGATCCGCATCCTGGAGCGCGCGGGGGGCCGGCCGTCATGAACACGACCATGCCCCTCTCCGCCGCCGCATGGGCCATTCTCGACGGCCGCCATGCCGATCCGTTCGATTATCTCGGCTGGCATCGCGATGGCGACACACCGGTGGTGCGCGCCTTCCTGCCCCACGCCGAGCGCGTCGAGGTGATCGCGGACGACGGCGCGACCTATCCGCTGGAACGTCTGCACGACGCCGGTCTGTTCGCCGGACGTGGTGCCGATCAGCCGCACTATCGCCTGCGCGCGCAGTACGAGGGGCAGCAAGTCGAACTGGAGGACCCTTATCGGTTCCACCCGATCCTGAGCGATTTCGACCTGCATCTGCTGGGCGAAGGCCGGCATCTCAAGCTCTACGACAAGCTCGGCGCACATCCGATGGTGCATGATGGCGTCAACGGCGTCGGATTCGTGGTCTGGGCGCCCAATGCGCAACGGGTCAGCGTCGTCGGCGATTTCAATTTCTGGGACGGCCTCCGTCATCCAATGCGCGTGCGTGGCAACGGCTATTGGGAGCTGTTCATTCCCGGCTGCCGCGCCGGCGACAAATACAAATACGAGATCCGTGCGCGCGACGGCACGCTGCTGCCGCTCAAGGCCGATCCAATCGCCTTCGCCGGCGAGATGCGCCCTTCGACTGCCTCGGTCGTCATCGACATCGATCATCAGGCGCGGCCGCATCCGGCGCGCGATGGCGTCAATGCGCTGAATGCGCCGATGTCGATCTACGAGGTGCATCTTGGCTCGTGGCGACGCCACCCCGACGGCAACCGCTGGCTCACCTATCGCGAAATGGCGCAGCAGCTCCCCGCTTATGTCGCGGATATGGGTTTCACCCATGTGGAATTGCTACCGGTGATGGAGCATCCGTTCGACGGCTCGTGGGGCTATCAGCCGACCGGTCTCTATGCGCCGACGAGCCGCTTCGGCTCGCCGGAGGATTTCGTCGCGCTGATCGAAGCGTTCCATGATGCCGGTATCGGCGTGCTGCTGGACTGGGTGCCCGGCCACTTCCCCGATGACCCGCATGGCCTCGGCAAGTTCGACGGCACCGCCATCTACGAGCATGACAATCCGATGCAGGGGCGTCATCTCGACTGGGGCACGCTGATCTACAACTACGGCCGCGTCGAAGTGTCGAACTTCCTGCTCGCCAATGCGCTGTTCTGGCTCGACCGCTACGGCGCCGATGGTCTGCGGGTCGATGCCGTCGCGTCGATGCTGTATCTCGACTACAGCCGCCCGTCCGGCGGATGGATTCCCAACAAATTCGGCGGCCGCGAGAACATCGAAGCCGTCGCCTTCCTGCGCGACATGAACCGCGAGGTGTTCGGCCATTTCCCGCAGGCGACCACAGCGGCCGAGGAATCGACCGCGTGGCCGCAGGTATCGCGGCCGATCGAGCATGGCGGTCTCGGCTTCGGCTACAAATGGAATATGGGCTGGATGCACGACACGCTGAACTACATCAGCCGTGACCCGATCTATCGCCGGCATCATCACGGCGACATCCTGTTCGGTCTGCACTACGCGTTCTCAGAGAACTTCATCCTGCCGCTGTCGCACGACGAAGTGGTGCACGGCAAAGGCTCGATCCTCGGCCGCATGCCCGGCGATCGCTGGCAGAAATTCGCGAACCTGCGCGCCTATTACGCTTTCATGTTCGCCCACCCCGGCAAGAAGCTGATGTTCATGGGTAGCGAATTCGGCCAGGACAGCGAGTGGAATCACGACGCCGACCTGCCGTGGCATCTGCTCGACAATCCGGACCATGCCGGCGTGCGTTGTCTGATCCGCGATCTCAACCGGCTCTATCGCGACGTCCCTGCGCTGCATGCGAAGGATTGCGAGCCGGACGGCTTCGAGTGGCTCGTCACCGACGATGCCGCCAACAGCGTCTACGCCTGGATGCGCAAGGGCGAGACGACCGCCGATCGCTGCGTCGTCGTCCTCAATTTCACGCCGCAGGTGCTGCACGACTATCGGGTGCGCGTGCCGTTCGCCGGAACCTGGCGCGAGGTGCTCAATTCCGATGCGGCGACCTATGGCGGCAGCAATGTCGGGAACGGTGGACGTGTTTCAACCGTTGTGACGCGCGGAACTCCGGAGTTGAACCTTGTTATCCCACCGCTTGCTGCCCTCTATTTCGTTCCTGAACGCTAACGGCCGGCTTGGCGCCGGATCGCCCTATCCGCTTGGCGCGACCTGGGACGGGCGCGGCACGAACTTCGCGCTGTTCTCAGCCAACGCCACCAAAGTCGAACTGTGTCTGTTCGACAAGGAAGGCCGCCGCGAGACCAAGCGCATCGCGCTGCCCGAGCGCACCGAAGACATCTGGCATGGCTATCTGTCGAACGTCACGCCGGGACAACTCTACGGCTACCGCGTCCATGGCCCCTACGACCCGGATGCCGGGCACCGATTCAATCCGAACAAGCTGCTGGTCGATCCCTATAGCCGGCAGCTCGGCGGGAATTTTGCCTGGACCGACGCGCATCTTGCGTATCGCGTCGGCCACAAGAGCGAGGACTATGCCTTCGACCGGCGCGACAACGCGCGTCACATGTACAAGTCCGTTGTCGTGGACCCCGCGCATACCTGGGAGCGGACCGGCGGCCCGCGTGTTCCGTGGGAAGACACAATCATCTATGAAGCGCATGTCAAAGGCCTGACGCGCACGCGCCACGATGTTCCCGAGGAGTTGCGCGGCACCTATCGCGGCCTCGCCGATCCCGCGGCGATCAAGCATCTGCGGCGGCTCGGCGTCACCGCGATCGAGCTTCTGCCGATCCATCTGTTTCTCGACGATCGCCAGCTTGTCGACCGCAACCTGCACAACTACTGGGGCTATAACAGCCTGATCTTCTTTGCGCCCGAGCCGCGCTATGCGCGCGAGAGCGCGGCGCACGAATTCCGCAGCACCGTCGCCGCGCTCCATGACGCGGGCATCGAAGTGATCCTCGACGTAGTCTACAACCACACCGCCGAAGGCAACCATCTCGGCCCGACGCTGTGTTATCGCGGCATCGACAATGCCTCTTATTACTGGCTGATGCCCGACAATCCGCGCTTCTATGATAACGTCACCGGCACCGGCAACGCGCTGAAGCTCGCGCATCCGCGCGTCACGCAAATGGTGCTCGACTCGCTGCGCCACTGGGTCGAGACCTTTCATGTGGACGGATTCCGGTTCGATCTCGCCACCGAACTCGGGCGCATGCCGGCGTTCGACCGCAACGCGCCGTTTTTCGCCGCGATCCGGCAGGATCCCGTGCTCGCCGGCATCAAGATGATCGCCGAACCGTGGGATCTCGGCATGGGCGGCTATCAGGTCGGCGGCTTTCCGAACGGCTGGTCGGAATGGAACGACAAATACCGCTCGGCGCTGCGCCGCTACTGGCGCGGCGACGGCGATATTCTCGGCGATGTGGCGAGCGCCATGACCGGCTCGGCGCCACAGTTCAACCACGACAACCGCGGGCCGCGCGCCAGCATCAACCATGTCACGGTGCATGACGGCTTCACCCTCGCCGATCTCGTCAGCTACGAACACAAACACAACGAGGCAAACGGCGAGGACAACCGCGACGGCTCCGACGACAATCTGAGCACCAACTGCGGCGCCGAGGGTGCAACCGTGGACTCCGCGATTCTCGACTGCCGCCGGCGGCTGCGCCGAAACCAGCTCGCCTGCCTGATGCTGGCGCAAGGCGTGCCGCTGATGCTCGCCGGTGACGAAGTCGGCAACAGCCAGGACGGCAACAACAACACCTATTGTCAGGACAACGAGACCGGCTGGATCGACTGGAGCGCCGCCGGCAGCCCCGACGACATGACCGATTTCGTTGGACAGCTCACGCGGTTGCGGCAGACATTCCCGCAGCTCAAGCCGATCCGCTGGCTGCAGGGCGAGCGCGGCGACGGCACCCATGACGTGATGTGGTTGACGCCCGCCGGGACGGCCATGACCGAGAGCGACTGGAGCTTTCCCGATGCCCGCTTTCTCGCTTATGTGCTGGGGCCGGTCGATGACACCGGCCATCCGCTGCTGCTCGTCCTCAATGGCGCCGCCAATGCGGTCGCCGTGACCGCGCCGGATTGGCCGAACGTCGCCCGCTGGTCGCGCATTCTCTGCACCATGCAGGATGATCCGTTTGCGCCGTTCACGCTCGAGCGCGGCGCCTCCTACGACGCGCCGGCCGGCGCGGTGATGGCGTTCGCGGGCGAACCATGACGGGCACGGGCGGGTTCGGTCCCCTGTTGAGCGCCGAGGGCGTGACGTTCCGGCTGTGGGCGCCGGCGGCGCGGCACGTCGCTCTCGTCAGTGAGGGCAAGACGCGGCCCATGACGCGCTCGGAGGACGGATGGTATCGGCTGGTTGTGCCCGGGGCTGCGGCCGGAACGCTTTACACCTTTCGCATTGACGGCGAACTCGATGTGCCGGACCCGGCTTCGCCGTTTCAACCCGATGACGTGCACGGACCGAGCGAGGTCATCGACCATGGCTATCGCTGGATGGCGAACGACTGGCACGGCCGGCCGTGGGAGACGTCGGTCTTCCTCGAATTGCATGTCGGCACCTTCACGCCGGAAGGCACTTATCGTGCCGCGATCGACAAACTCGACCATCTGGTCGAAACCGGGATCACCGCAATCGAGCTGATGCCGCTCGCGGATTTTCCCGGCCGCTGGAACTGGGGCTATGACGGCGTGCTGCCTTACGCGCCGGATCATCGCTACGGCCGCCCGGACGACCTCAAGGCGTTGATCGACGCTGCGCATCAGCGCGGCCTGATGGTGTTTCTCGATGTCGTCTATAACCATTTCGGTCCGGACGGGAATTATCTCGGTCGTTACGCACCGTCGTTTTTCACCGAGGCGCAGACGCCGTGGGGCAGCGCCATCGATTATCGCGTCCCCGAAGTCCGTGCCTTCGCGATCGAGAACGCGCTTCATTGGCTGCGAGACTACCGGTTCGACGGGCTGCGGCTCGACGCCGTGCATGCCATCGTCATGCCCGGTGAACCGGAGTTGCTGCGCGATCTCAGCCTCGCAGTCGCCGCGCTTGCTCGTGAACACGACCGGCAAATTCATCTCGTGCTGGAAAACGACGACAACCGCGCCGCGATGCTCGACCCTGCCGGAGCGCCGGGCACCTATCGCGCGCAATGGAACGATGACTTCCATCATGCCTGGCACGTCCTGCTGACCGCCGAGACCGGCGGCTATTATCAGGACTACGCGCAGCCAGCCTCGGCCATCGCCCGCGCGCTGGCCGAGGGCTTTGTCTATCAGGGGCAACCGTCGGCGCATCGCGAGGGCGCCACCCGCGGCGAGCCGAGCCGAACCCTGCCGCCGACGGCGTTCGTCGATTTCCTGCAGAACCACGACCAGATCGGCAACCGCGCGCGCGGCGAGCGGCTGACGATTCTGGCGGCGCCCGAGGAACTGGTGTGTGCACTGTCGGTGCTGCTGCTCGCACCGTCGCCGCCGTTGCTGTTCATGGGCGACGAATGGGGCGCGACCGAACCGTTTCCGTTCTTCTGCGATTTCAGCGGCGATCTTGCCGACGCGGTGCGCGACGGGCGCCGACGCGAATTCGCCGATGCCTATGCCTCGGCAAGGGCTGTCCCCGACCCGCTGGCGCGCACCACGGTCGACAGCGCGACGCTCGACTGGTCAACGCTGAACAAAACGCCGCATCGCGAGCGGCTCGCGCTGGTGCGCCGCCTTCTCGCCGTGCGGCACCGGGATATCGTACCGATCATCCCGCATCTGATCGCGGGCAAAGCACGCGCCATCATCCGCAACGCCGTGCTCGAGGCGCGCTGGCCCGGCGCGCCTTCGCTACGCATCCTCGCCAATCTGTCGCACGACCCTGCGCCGACGCCACCTTCGGCCGCATCCTCGCGCTGGATCTGGGGTGGCGCGCCCGGTGACCGGATGCAGCCCTGGGAGGTTCACGCCGCGATCGAGAGCAAGCCATGACGGCGATCCCGCGCGCCACCTATCGGCTGCAATTCAACAGCCGCTTCACCTTCGACGACGCTGCGGCAATCGTCCCGTATCTGCGCGATCTCGGCATTTCGCACGTCTACGCATCGCCGTTCCTCAAGGCGCGCGGCGGCAGCACGCATGGCTACGACATCGTCGATCACAACGCCTTCAATCCGGAACTGGGTGGCGAAGCCGGATTTCTGCGCATGAGCGATGCGTTGCGCGCGGCCGGCCTCGGCATGATCCTCGATTTCGTCCCCAACCATATGGGCGTTGGCCTTGCCGACAATGCGTGGTGGCTCGACGTTCTGGAATGGGGCCCGAAATCGCCGCATGCGCGCGCGTTCGACATCGCCTGGGATGCGCTGCCGCATCGGCGCCAGCCCGGCGTCTTGCTGCCGATCCTCGGCAAGCCCTATGGCGAGGCATTGCGCGACGGCGAGCTGACGCTGAAATATGATGCCGCGACAGGCAGCTTCGCGGTCTGGTATTTCGACCACAAGCTGCCGGTGAGCCCGCCCGGCTATTCGGAAATCCTGCGCCAGATCGTCACCACAGCCGGCGCCGCTGAGGCCGACGCCGGGCGTGCGTTGCGCGCGCTGGCGGACAGTCAGCATGGTCCGCATGCGCCGGATCGGCGCGAGGCCCCGTCGTTCAAGGAGCGGTTGGCGGCCATTCCCGGTGGCGAAGCCATCATCGCCCGCGGTTTGACCGCTTATTCCGCCGATACGCCGCATGGGCTCGCCGCGCTGCATCGTCTCCTGGAGCGGCAGCATTATCGCCTCGCGTTCTGGCGCGTGGCGTTTTCCGCGATCAACTATCGCCGGTTCTTCGACGTCAACGATCTCGCCGGCCTGCGGATGGAAGACCCCGCCACCTTCCGCGCCAGTCATGCCTTGGTCGCGCGGCTGATCGCCGAGGATCGCTTGCAGGGACTCCGCCTCGACCACATCGACGGCCTGCGCGACCCGATGCAATATACGCGACGGCTGCACCAGCTCGCACGGCAGCTCGGCAAGCCCGACCTCTACATCATTGTCGAGAAGATCCTCGAAGGCGACGAAACCCTGCCGCGCTTTCCCGGCGTCGCCGGAACGACGGGCTACGAGTGGCTCAATGCCATCATGCGCCTGATGCTGGACGGCGATGGTCTGCCTCGCCTCACCCATCTGTGGCACGAGATCAGCGAACAACACCAGCCGTTTCATCAGGTGGTCGACGACGCCAAAGGCGTCGTTCTCACCACCATGCTGGCGAGCGAGTTCACCGTGCTCACCGGCGCGCTGGCGCGGATCGCCGCCGGCCATTTCAGCACGCGCGACTATACGCAGGACCGGCTGCGCGCGGCGCTCGACCTCTATGTGCGAGAATTTCCGGTGTACCGGACCTATGTGACCGGCACCGGACCGTCGCCGCATGACCGCACCATCATCGAGCAGACCATCGCGCGAGCGCGCAAGCGATGGCGCGGACCCGATCCGGATATCTTTGAATTTCTGCGCGGCGCCGTTACGCTCGATCTGGCGCAAGACGCAAGCTACAGCGCGCCGCGGGTCCGCGCGTTCGCGTTCCGACTGCAGCAGTTCACCGGCCCGTTGATGGCGAAGGCGCTGGAGGATACGGCGTTCTACCGCGACCAGCGGCTGATCGCGCTCAATGAGGTCGGTGGTTCGCCGGATGCGCGGCCTCTCGATACCGACGACTTCCATGCGCTGATGCAGCGGCGGCAGAAGACGACCCCGCACGGCCTCACCGCAACGGCCACCCACGACACCAAGCGCGGCGAGGATACGCGGATGCGCATCCTGATGCTCGCGGAGTTGGCGCCGGCGTGGACGGAGGCGGTCGCGCACTGGCGCGACATCAATGCCGTGGCCGTCACGGCTCGCGATGGCCGGCGCATGCCGTCGGCCGCGCATGAATACATGCTCTATCAGACGTTGCTCGGCACCTGGCCGTTGTCCACCCCCCTCGACGATCGCTATCGCGACCGTATCGCCGCCTATGCGCGAAAGGCGGCGCGCGAAGGCAAGCAGGAGACCAGTTGGACCAATCCCGATGCGGAGTACGAACAGAGCCTCGACGCCTTCGTGCGCCGCATCTTGTCGCCCGACCATGCGGCGTTTATCGCATCCATGTCGGCATTCGCGTCACGCGCAGCCCGCCACGGCGCGGCGGCGAGCCTGTCGCAACTCGTGCTGAAAGCGACGCTGCCCGGCGTTCCCGATTTCTATCAGGGAACCGAGCTGTGGGATTTCTCGCTGGTCGATCCGGACAATCGCCGGCCGGTCGACTTCGCCGCACGGCGTGCGCTGTTCGACGATGACGCGGCGACCAGCGCGTGGGACTCGGAAGCTTTCAAGTTCCATGTCACGCGGCGCTTGCTGACACTGCGCAACAAGTTCCCGGATACGTTTCGTTTCGGAACTTATCAGCCGGTTCCACTCGTGGATGACCGCTACGTCGCATTTACGCGACTCTATCGACAACATCAGGTGCTGGTGATCGTCACTCGCCGTTTCTCGCGGCAGCAAACCTCACCAGAGACCGTGATCCCGCGTGGAACAAAAGTTCCGCGGTACAATGTGCTGCGCAATGACGAGCTTACACGCGAGCGATCGCTCACTCTCGCGGAGATTCTGCACAATGATCCGGCTGTCGTGCTCAGTTCCGCGCCACTGTTCGCATAAGCAGCGATTTTTTCGCAATCGCGGCAAAAATTTGGAACGCACACGATGAAGCGACGTTAATGTCATGTCCTCGGAATCAAAATCCCCATGTCAGTCGTCGTTATCTCCAATCGCGTTGCGCGAATCTCTGCGGCCGAGCCCATCATGGGCGGTCTTGCATCCGCTCTTCTTCCCGCTGTCAAAGGTTTCGGCGCGGTGTGGATCGGTTCGAGCGGCAAGGTGCAGAAGCCGCAGGATCGCGATGCCTTCGCCTCGGTCGAGGCACTCGGCAAGGGCGCGCTCGCGACCGTCGATCTGCCGGAGGCGCATTACGCCAATTACTACGAAGGCTATTCCAATTCGGCGCTGTGGCCGGTGCTGCACTCGCGGCTCGATCTGCTGAAGTGCGATAACGAGCATTATGCCTCGTATCGTGAGATCAATCGCTACATGGCGCGCGCGGTGTTGCGCTTCGCCAAGCCGGATTCGATCTTCTGGGTGCAGGACTATCACTTCCTGTGCATGGCCGAGGAAATGCGCAAACTGCGGATCCGCGAGCCGATCGGCTTCTTCCTGCACACGCCGTGGCCGGAGCGCGGCACCTTCATGGCGCTGCCGCAGCATCGCGAACTCGTCACCGCCCTGCTCGCGTACGATCTGATCGGCTTCCAGACCGCCGACGACGTTCACAATTTCACCTCCTATGTCGAGATCGAACTGGGCATCCCCTGCATCGACGGTGTGTTTCAGACCAAACGCGGGACATGCCGGGTCGGCGCGTTCCCGATCGGCATCGATGCCGACGAATTTGCCGATCTGGCGCGGCAGGCTTCGGATCACGCGCAGGTGCACCGCCTGATGCAGAGCCTGCAGGGCCGCAAGCTGCTGATTGGCGTCGATCGCGTCGATTATTCAAAGGGTCTGCTGAACCGCTTCCAGACCTTCGACCGGATGCTGACCCACCATCCGCGGCTGAAACGGCGCGTGTCGCTGCTGCAGATCGCGGTCCCGTCCCGCTCCAATATCGACAGCTATTGCAATCTGCAGGATCAACTCGCGCATCAGGTCGGCCTTGTGAACGGCCGCCATGGCGAGGTGGACTGGACGCCGATCCGTTATCTCAACAAGGGATACGGACAACCCATTCTGGCCGGCTTTTATCGCGCCGCCGCCATCGGCCTCGTCACGCCCTTCCATGACGGCATGAATCTGGTCGCCAAGGAATATGTGGCCGCGCAGGATCCGGGCGATCCGGGTGTGCTGGTGCTATCGGAATTCGCCGGCGCCGCGCGCGAACTCGATGCCGCCGTATTGGTGAACCCGCACGACATTGACGGCATGGCGGAGAAGCTTGCCGGTGCCCTGGCGATGCCGCACGCGGAGCGAAGCGAACGCTGGACATCGCTGATGGCCGCGGTGCGGAAATCGTCGATCCATGCGTGGTTCTCGGACTTCCTCACGACGCTCGAACGGGCGGCCCCGCAGCGCGCACCGTCGGTGCTCGATGATTTTTCCGACAAGGGAATCCCGGCGGCGTATTAGGGGCGGTCTCACCCACGCGCCGCGCGGCGGGCACTGAACAAACAGATCACCGGACCGAGCAGAAAGACGCCGAACAGCCAGCGCGCCGCGCCCGCCGTTCCTTCGATGCCGCCCGGCTCAACCAGACCGCCGATATTCGCCAGCATCCCGGCGAGCGCCGCACCGAGCGCGGCGACAAACAGTTGCACCGTGGTGATCGACGCACCGGCGAGATCGCGTTCTCCCGGGCGCGCCGCCTTGAGGATTCCGGCAAGGACGTGCGGCCATGCAACGCCGACACCCAATCCGATCATGACCATCGCCAGACACATCACACCGAGTTGGATTGAAAAGCCCTCGCCGCCGCGCGGCATCAGCACCAGCAGCACCGCCATCCCGACAAGCTGCAGCACCGGTCCGGCCAGCATGGCGCGGCGGCTGCGGTCTCCGGTGGCGCCGGACGACCCGAGCGAGCCGACCGTCCAGCCGATGCCCATCAGGACCGCAAGATATCCGGCCGCGAGCGGCGACTGGCCGTGCAGAACCTGCAGGAACAGCGGCACGAACACTTCGGTGCTGACGACCGTCACCGACAGCAACGACATCATCCCGTAGAGCGCCGCCAGCATGGTCGATGGCTGGAACGATCCTTCAGGCAACAGGCGCCTGGTCGCTTGTCGTTCGACGACAATGAGCGCGGTCAGCAGGACTGCGGCGACAGCGATACCGGCAACATTCCAGATCAGTTCGGGCGACGCGCTTCCGGCCGAGATCGCCAGCGACACCGTCACCAGCAACGACAGTTGCAGCAGCGGCACGGCCGATTGGTCATCGTGATCCGGGCTGCGGCGTGGCAGCACCAGTGTCGCTAGCACGGCAAACAGTGCGGTGATCGGCGCCAGCGACCAGAACGCCGCGCGCCAGACGCCGAGTTCGGCGAAGGTGCCGCCGACGGCCGGACCGACCAGCGTCGCCACGCCCCACATGCCCGATATCAGCGCGATGGCGCGCGGCCACAGGGTTTGCGGGAACACCACGCGGATCATGGCGTAAGCCAGCGAGAACAGGAAACCGCCGCCGAGCCCCTGCACGAACCGGGCGATGAGCAGGATCGGCATCGACGGCGCGACGGCACAGCCAAGCGCGCCGAGCGTGAAGGTTGCCGCCGCGATCATGTAGGCGAGCCGCGGCCCGGTGTGCTGCAGCAGCTTTGCCGCATAGACCGAGCCGATGATCGACGCGACGACGAAGATCGTCGTGTTCCAGGCATAAAGATCGAGACCGCCGATATCGCCGACGACCGACGGCATGATGGTCGTACCGATATAGACATTGATGGCATGCAGACCGACACCGCCGGCGAGCGTCAGCGCGCGGACACCATTGGTCCCCGTCAGCAGATCGCTCCAGCTTGCGGTGGGTTCGTCAGCGGGGCTGCGCGAGGAAAGGTCGTTCGACGGCAGGGTTTGCAACGGCCGGTCCGGCGGGACGTCGCGGGTGGTCATGGCTACTCCAGATTCCACGCCTGCTTACACGCAAGCGCGGGCTTTGCGGAGGATATTTGAGAAGACCCGATGCGACACAACCGCAGGGCAGCAAGCCGTGCGCGAACCATGCTCGCGCCTTGACCGCCTGGCGTCAGATGGACAGGTCGAGACTGTTGGCCTTCATTTTCGCGGCCGCCTCGTTCTGAATCCGGGTCAGCGCCGCTTGCCCGGCCAGCGTGTTCAAGCCGGAATAGTAATTGAGGATCGCGTCGGAAAAGACCGTCGAATAATCGGTCGTGTCGACGGTGCTGCCGCCGGATGAATCGCCGAAAACCGACACCATCGAACTGGTCAGCGTCTGCGCCCACGGAACGCTGCTCGACAGGTTGCCGTAAAGCGCGGCCGCGCTGCTGCTCAACGCGGCAGAGGCAGACACGGACATGGCAAACTCGCTCCGGATTGCGACGAACGCGTCATTGTCGCCTGCGCAGGGTTGCCGAAACCTTAACGCCCGTCACTGCGGGATCGGCGGCAACAGCGGGCCGCCTGCGAGCCGGCAAGTCTGCTGGCAGGACCGGTCGCAGAGATTGGTGGCCGCAAGCGCGGCGACCTGATCGCCATCGGCCTCGACCCCGCGATCAAGACCGTCGGTGCAGTCGATCTGGCACATCTTCCAGCAGCCGCCCTCGGCCCAGACCGCCTGTGCCCGCGGGCTGCGCGGAAACGGCAGCGGCCGTGCCGCCTTGACCCAGGACTGCTGCGTCACCACGCGGTCGCGCGGGAGCGAATAATCGGCCGCGCCCGCGGGCAGCGACAGCATGCTGGCCGTCAACAGGGCGATTGCGGCGCAGAGCCATCGGGTCATGGAAAACTCGGGATTCGCGGGTGGAATGACGTGACGACGCTACCAAGCGCGCTCCTCGCGGCCAATGGCGACCGGCCGATTTTCCCGGACAGCAGCGGTTTGCTATGGTGCGAGTTCCCGACCGATTTGTTCATGTGGAGCCTTTAAATGACGGGCCAAAATACTGACGTTTCTCAAGAATTTGGAACGGAAGGTTTGCAGCCCATGGCCCGCACCAGCGCCGTGACCCGATTCTTCATGGCGGTGGTCGAATGGGCCGAACGGCTCAACCTGAAATACGCCATCCACGGCAATCCACCGGTCTACGACAACGCCACCTTCCCCTGGGCGAAGGAGGTCGAGGCGCAGACCCCGGCGATCCGCCGCGAACTGGAGCGGGTGCTGGAACGCAAGGACGAGCTGCCGGCGTTCCACGAAATCTCCACCGATGTCGCCACCATCACCAATGACCGCGACTGGAAGACCTTCTTCCTGTGCGGCTACGGGTG
>MKWA01000002.1:200576-224016 GCA_001899285.1 Rhizobiales bacterium 64-17 | reverse complement strand
GGCAGGCGATGCAAAAAATCCCCGGCCTGATCACCGCGATGTTCTCGATCCTCGAACCGGGCAAGCATATCCCGGCACATCGCGGGCCCTACAACGGCGTGCTGCGGCTGCATCTCGGCCTGATCGTCCCCGGCCCCAAGGACAAGCTGAAAATCCGTGTCGGCAACGAGATCTGCCACTGGGACGAAGGCAAGGCGTTGTTGTTTGACGACGCCTATAACCACGAAGTCTGGAACGACACCGGCAAGCTGCGGGTCGTGCTGTTCGTCGACTTCATCAAGCCACTGCGGTTCCCGGCCAATCTGGTCAACTGGGTGCTGCTGCATCTCGCGGTGTTCACGCCGTTCGTGCAGGAAGGCAGTCTCAACCAGAAGGCCTGGGAGAAGAAGTTTTACGACGAAGCCGAGGCGTGGCGAAATCGCTGATCCCGCCTCCGCCACGTTGCCCTCGCCTCAGCCTTTCTCGTCGAGCCGTCCGATCTTGCGGATGACCGGGATCATGCGGGTGGCATCCGCCTCGACGAATTTGGCGAATTCCGGCTGGTCCAGATAGGCCGCGGGGCTGCCCGCCCGGGCGAAGATCGCCTTGGTCGCGGAATCGTTCATTACCTTGCGCATGGTCTCGCGCAGCTTGGTGATGATCGGCTCCGGCGTTCCCGGCGGCGCGAACAGGCCGGCCCAGATGTAGGAGACGACGGAAGGATAGCCGAGCTCGACCATGGTCGGCACGCCCTCAAGGTCGGGCGTGCGCTCGGTGCCCCATTGCGCCAGGAACCGCGCCCGGCCGTCGCGCACGAATGGGAAAATCGGCGCCGGCCCCTGCGCGGTGACATCGACCTGCGAACCGATGAAGGCGGTCAGCGCCGGCCCGCCGCCACGGTAGGGAACGTGCAGCAGCTTGATGCCCGCCGCCTGCTCCAGCATCGCGAACGGCAGATGGGTCGCGCCGAAATTGCCGGACGACGAGAACGAGATCTGGCCCGGCCGCTTCTTCGCGTCGTCGATGAAATCCTTGAGCGAGCGGTACGGGGAATCGCTGCGCACGTTGAACGTCACAGGATCGGCGGTAACGCGCGCGATCGGCACGAGCTGCTGGTATTCGTAAGCCGGCTTGCGGTCGTAGAGGCGCTCCGATTCCGGCAATGTCGTCATCGACGACAGCGCCATCAGCAGCGTGTGGCCGTCGGGCTCGGCGCGCGCGGCATAGGCATTGCCAAGGAGACCCGCCGCGCCGGCCTTGTTGTCGATAATCACCGACTTGCCAAGGATTTCCTGCATTGCTTGCGCGACCGGCCGCGCCGCTGTATCGGCCGCCCCTCCGGGCGGAAACGCGACGACAATGGTGATGTTGCGCGACGGCCAGCTTTGCGCGCGGGCGATACCGCCCAGCGTCGAGACAAAAGGCGCGGCGACGGCACCCGCGAGGGTGCCCTTGAGCAGAGCGCGTCGATCCATGGTCCGAAATCTCCCTTCCGAGCGTTTCCCTTGGTCTTGTTTCTTATCCAGCGCTTTGGCCGGTTATCGTTATTCAGCGGCGGCGCGCGCCTGATCGAGCGCGGCGACCGGATTGCGCAGCGTGCCGATCCCTTCGATCTCGCATTCGACCACATCGCCCGGCAGACAGTACCGCAATGCCGGGACGAGGCCCGGCGGCGTGTGGCCCTTGCCGCCAAGCTCCTTGTCGTTCGACCAGGCGGTGCCGGCCGGCGTTCCGGTGATGATCACCATGCCCGGTTGCAGCGTGAAATTGCGCGAGAAGAAATGGATCAGGTCCGCGCACGACCAGATCATGTTGGCCGTGGTGCTCGACTGCCGCAACTCGCCGTTGATGCGCGAGCGCACCGCGAGCTTCTGCGGATCGGGAATGTCGTCGGCGGTGACGATGCACGGGCCGAGCGGCGCGCTGGAATCGAACGCCTTGCCACTGCCGAGTTCGTACCAGGTCAGCCCTTCCGGCGTGCGGCGCACCTGCCGGTCGCGCGCGGTCACGTCATTGACGATCGTATAGCCGAACACATGCTGGAGCGCATCCTCGGTGCGGATGAAGCGGCCGGACTTGCCGATCACGACCGCGAGTTCGGTCTCGCAGTCGATCTTCTTCGAGAACCGCTCGTCGAACAGCACCGGCTCGTCGGGTCCGACCACGCAATCCGCGGTCTTGACGAAGAACTCCGGCTCCTTGCCGCTGATCGGCGTATTGGCCTTTTCGGCGTTGTGGTCGTGGTAGTTGCTGCCGCTGCACAGGATGGTCGAGGGCCGGATCGGCGCAGCTAGCGACACCCGATCGAGCGGCGTCGTCGCGTCGGCGGGTTTGCGGGCGAGAATGTCGCGCGCTGCCTTCAGCGAGCGGTCCCCGCCCTTGATGAACGCCAGCGCATTCGCGAACAGGCCCGGATCGCCGCCGGCCCGCAGAAGATCGATCACCGCCGCGCCCGCCAGCAGTCCCAGCCGCTCCTCACCTGACGCCCGAAAAGTCACGAGTTTCATCGTTTTTCCATTCCCATCGGAAGCCTGGCGCGTGCACCGGCCTCTCTCCTATCCGGACCGAGAGCATATAAGGCCGGAGCGCGCTGACAACTCGTCAGCGGCCGGGCTGCCCACCAGACGGGCGGCCTCTGAGGTGGGCTGCCTTGATCTTGCCGCCGGTTGCGGGTAGCCCCTGCCGCGGAACAACCTCTGAACAGCATGCCAACCCAAGAAACCACCAAAGGCGCAGCGGCGCCGAAAGTGAGCTTCGTCTCGCTCGGCTGCCCCAAGGCGCTGGTCGATAGCGAACGGATCATCACCCGGCTGCGCGCCGAGGGCTATGAGCTGGTGCGCGAGCATCCGGGCGCCGATCTCGTCATCGTCAACACCTGCGGTTTCCTCGACAGCGCCAAGGAAGAGTCGCTCGCCGCCATCGGCGACGCGCTCAACGAGAACGGCAAGGTGATCGTTACCGGCTGCATGGGCGCCGAGCCCGAGCAGATCGCCGACAAATATCCCGACGTGCTGTCGATCACCGGCCCGCAGCAATACGAGAGCGTGCTGGACGCCGTGCACCGCGCAGCGCCCCCGCAGCACGATCCGTTCCTCGATCTGGTGCCGCCGGAAGGCATCAAGCTGACGCCGCGCCACTACGCCTATCTGAAGATTTCCGAGGGCTGCAACAACCGTTGCTCGTTCTGCATCATCCCGAAGTTGCGCGGCGATCTGGTGTCGCGGCCGGCCGCCGACGTGCTGCGCGAAGCCGAGCGGCTGGTAAAAGCGGGCGTGCGCGAACTGCTGGTGATTTCGCAGGACACGTCAGCTTACGGCGTCGACGTGAAATATGCCGCGAGCCGCTGGCAGGACCGCGACGTGCGCGCCAAGTTCTACGATCTCGCGGCGGAACTCGGCGAACTCGGCGCCTGGGTGCGGCTCCACTACGTCTATCCCTATCCGCATGTGGACGAAGTGATCGAGCTGATGGCGGCCGGCAAGGTGCTGCCCTATCTCGACGTCCCGTTCCAGCATGCGAGCCCGGACGTGCTGCGGCGGATGAAGCGCCCGGCCGCACAGGAGAAACAGCTCGCCCGCATCCAGCGCTGGCGCGAAATCTGCCCCGACCTCGCGTTGCGTTCGACCTTCATCGTCGGCTTTCCCGGCGAGACCGAGCAGGACTTCCAGTTCCTGCTCGACTGGCTCGACGAGGCAATGCTCGACCGTGTCGGCTGCTTCAAGTTCGAGCCGGTCGCCGGCGCGCCGGCCAATGCGCTCGCCGATGCCGTGCCCGACGAGGTCAAGGAAGACCGCTGGCACCGCTTCATGCAGCACCAGCAGAAGATTTCCGCGCGGCTGCTCAAGCGCAAGGTCGGCACCCAGCAGCAGATCATCATCGACGAGGTCGGTCCGACCGTCGTCAAGGGCCGCTCCAAGGCCGACGCGCCGGAGATCGACGGCGCGGTCTATGTCTCGACGCGGCGCAAGCTCAAGCCCGGCGAGATCGTCACCGCCAAGATCCAGCGGGCCGACGAATACGACCTGCACGGGACGGTCGCGGGAATTTAAGCCAGCACACGCCGGATCGCCCCCGTCAATCGGCTCAGATCATCCGCTGCAATGGTGAAGCTCGGCGTCAGATAGACCGTGTTGCCGAACGGCCGCAGGAACACGCCCGCTTCGACAAAGCGCGCGCGCAACGCGGCGAGATCGTCGATGCGCTCCATCTCGACCACGCCGATCGCGCCCATCACCCGCACGTCGCGCACGCCGCGCAACGCGCGGCATGGCTCAAGCTCTTCGCGCATCTGCACGGCGATCCGCGCGACCTGCTGCAACCGCGGCTCGCGCTCGAACAAATCGAGCGAGGCATTCGCCGCCGCACAGGCGAGCGCGTTGCCCATGAAGGTCGGGCCGTGCATCAGCGCCTGTTCCGGATCGTCACCGAGGAACCCGGCATAGACCCGCGCATTGGCGACCGTGGCCGCGAGCGTCATGGTGCCGCCGGTCAGTCCCTTCGACAGCGTGATGATGTCCGGCGCGACGCTCGCCTGCTCGCACGCGAACATCGTGCCGGTGCGGCCAAAGCCGGTGAAAATCTCGTCGAAGATCAGCAGGATGCCGTGACGATCGCACAAGTTTCGTAATGTCTTCAAAACGGCCGGCTCATGAAACAGCATGCCGCCGGCGCCCTGCACCAGTGGCTCGACGATCATCCCGGCGATCGCCTCGTGATGCACGGCCAGGAATCCGGACAACGCCGCTTCGCTGGCGCGGTCGACCGGCAGCGGCATGACGAACTGCTCCGGCAGCAGGCCGGCGAAGGTGCCGTGCATGCCCTCGCCCGGTCCGCTCACCGCCATCGCACCGGCGGTGTCGCCGTGATAGCCGTGCCTGAACGAGACGAAACGGGTGCGCGAACTGTCCTCGCGGTTGAGCCAGTACTGCATCGCCATCTTCAGCGCGATCTCGACGGCGACTGACCCAGAGTCCGAATAGAACACATGATCGAGATCGTCCGGCAGATGCGCCGCGAGCCGTTGCGCCAGCCGCAGCGGCTGTTCGTGCGCGATGCCGGCGAACATCACATGCGGCATCTGCGCGAGCTGATGCTCGATCGCCGCGCGGATGTGCGGATGATTGTAACCGTGACATGCGGTCCACCAGGACGCGACACCGTCGATCAGTTCGCGTCCGTCGGCCAGCACAAGGCGCGTGCCATGGGTGCGGACCACCGGCAGCGGCGCCGGCGCGGTCTGCATCTGCGTATACGGCCACCAGACATGGCCGCGCCCTGCGGTCAGCCAGTCCGGATCGCGATTTCCGTTGCTCGGCATAATTGTGACTTCCCTTCCCCGGCCGCAGCGGGCATTTTCCCCCGCAATGCCACAGCCCGACACCGCCGACAATCGCGACCCGCGCCAGACGCTCGATGCCTTCGCGCAGGACAAGCTCGATAGCCTTGCCGCACGCGGGCTGACGCGGCGCGTCATCGACACGCACCGGACCGACGGGATGTGGGTCGAGCGCGAGGGGCGCCGCCTGCTGTCGTTCAGTTGCAACGACTATCTCAATCTGAGCCAGCATCCGGCCGTCAAGCAGGCCGCCATCGCCGCGATCGAAACCTATGGCGTCGGCTCCGGCGCGTCGCGGCTGATCACCGGCAATCACCCGTTGTTCGCACAACTGGAACAGCGGCTGTCACGCCTGAAAGGCACGGATGCCGCCTGCGTGTTCGGCTCCGGCTATCTCGCCAACAGCGGCATCATTCCGGTGCTGGCCGGCCCCGACGATCTCGTGCTGGTGGATGAACTCGCCCATGCCTGCATCTGGTCCGGCGCGCAGTTGAGCCGCGGCAAGGTCGTCACCTTCCGGCACAACGATCTCGACGATCTGGAAGCCTTGCTGAAACGGTATCGCGCGAGTGCGCGCCACGCGCTGGTCGTCACCGACGGTGTGTTCTCCATGGACGGCGATCTCGCGCCGCTCGACGCGATGGCGCCGCTCGCGCAACGCCACGACGCCTGGCTGATGACCGACGACGCGCACGGCCTGGGTGTCCTCTCCAGCGGTCGCGGCTCCGCGCGTGCCGATGTGCCGTTGCAGATGGGAACGCTGTCGAAGGCGATCGGCAGTTATGGCGGCTATCTCGCCGCCTCGGCGCCGGTGATCGAGCTGATGCGCAATCGCGCCCGCACCTTCGTCTATTCGACCGGCCTGCCGGCGGCGATGGTCGCCGCCGCCATCGCCGCGCTCGACCTGATCGAGACCGACAAGGCGTATATCGCCCAGCCGCTCGCCAAGGCGCGGCTGTTCACGCGGCTGACCAACCTGCCCGACGCGCAGAGCCCGATCGTTCCGGTCGTGATCGGCGACGCGGATGCGACCATGGCGGCGTCCCGCGGCCTCATCGACGACGGCTTCCTCGTTGCCGGCATCCGCCCGCCGACCGTGCCGATGGGAACAGCGCGGCTGCGGCTCACTTTCACCGCGCAGCATCCGGTTGATGAGATCGAACGGCTCGCGGCGATCGTGCGCAACCGCATCATGGCGTAACCGCCGATGGGTGCGCTGTTCGTCACGTCAACAGGGACCGATATCGGCAAGACCTTCGTGTCCGCCGGACTCATTCGTCATTGGCGCAGCGAAGGCCGCGTGGTCGAAGCCCTGAAACCGGTGATGAGCGGCTACGATCCGCGGGAGGCGGCGGCGAGCGACGCCGGATGTCTGCTGCGCGCCCTCGGGCAAGCTGCAAATGAGGAGAATATCGCCCGCATCGCGCCGTGGCGCTATCGCGCGCCGCTTGCGCCCGATCTCGCGGCGGCAAAGGAAGGCCGTGCGCTTGACGTCGAGGCGCTGGTTGGCTTCTGCCGCGAGCAAATGGCGACGCATGACGGCACGTTGCTGATCGAAGGTGTCGGTGGCGTCATGGTGCCGCTCGATGATCGGAAAACCGTCCTCGACTGGATGGTGGCGCTGGCGGTGCCGGTGCTGCTCGTCACCGGCAGCTATCTCGGCACGATCAGTCATACACTGACGGCGCTGACCGTGATGGAACTGGCGCGGCTCGATGTGCGCGTCATCGCCGTCAGCGATACCGCCGGGAGCACCGTCGCGCTGGATGATACGGTCGCAACGCTGGAGCGGTTCGGCAAAGGCGTGCCGGTTGTCGGCATTCCGCGGCTTGCGTCCGCCGACATGGAGCATCCGGCGTTTGCCACGCTTGCCGCTTTATTCGATTGACGGCTGGTAGTTCTCGACGAAGCGGATCATCGCCGCGACGGCTTCGCCCATATCCGCTTCGCTGGCGAACTCCGCCGGATTGTGACTGATGCCGCCCTTGCAGCGCACGAACATCATCGCCGCCGGGCACAGTTTCGCCATCGCCTGGGCATCGTGACCGGCGCCGGACGGCAGCCGCAGCGCCTTGTGGCCGAGGCTTTCGATCGCCCTGGCGATGCCATCCTGCAATTTCGGATCGCAGGGCGTGGCCGCGACATCGAGGAATGGCTCGACGGCCGTATCGAGCTTGCGCCGCTGCGCGATGGCCGCGACTTCACTGGAGAAGCGCGCAATCGCGGCCTGACGCACCGCATCGTCCATGCAGCGCAAGTCGAGGGTGAAGGTGACGGAACCCGGAATGATGTTGGTCGCGCCGGGCTGCGCCTCGATCCGGCCGACAGTCGCGACCATGGCGTCGCGCGCATGATCGCGCGCCAGCGTCTCGACGAACAGCACCATCTCGGCCGCACCGGCGAGCGCATCGCGGCGCATCGGCATCGGCACCGTGCCGGCATGACCGGCTTCGCCCGTCACCACGATCCGCAACCGGCTTTGTCCGACGATGCCGACCACCACGCCGAGCGGCTCGTTCGCCGCTTCCAGCGCCGGCCCCTGCTCGATATGCGTCTCCACATAAGCGAGCACATCGTCCGGGTTGTATCTGGCCTTGTCGATGTCGGCGGCATTCTTGCCGAAGACTTTCAGCGCCTCGGCGAAGGTCACGCCGTGATTGTCGCTTGTCGTCAGCGAGTCGTACTGGAAAATGCCGGCGACGGCCGACGATGACGACAGCGTCGAGGGGAACCGCGAGCCCTCCTCGTCGCCGAACGCCAGCACGTCGATGCCGAACGGCAGCGGCCAGCCGAGCTTGTGGAAATGCGCGACGGTGAGGATGCCGACGATGACGCCGAGCGGCCCGTCGTAATTGCCGGCATCAATCACGCTGTCGATATGCGAGCCGAGCAGCAACCGTTTTCCCGGGCCGGCGCGGCCGCGCAACGTGCCGAGCGCATCCTCGGTGACGGTCATCCCGGCCTCGCGCATCCAGCGCGCGACGACATCGGCCGCCTGACGATGTTGCGACGAGAGAAACAGGCGTACCAGCCGGTCCGGTTCGGCGGAGATCGGCGCCAGCTCGCTAATCATCTGTTCCGCGCGGCGACCGAGTTCTTGTGGGTTGAGATTCATCGCTGCGCCTTGATCCAGCGGCCCAGTTCGGCGCGCTCATCGTCGGTCATGCCGGTCTGATTTCCGAGCGGCATCGCCTTGTTCTGCACGACCTGCGCGAACATCAGCGGCGCGTATTTCTTCAGATCGGCCACGGTTTCGAGCACCACGTTCTTCGGCGGTTCGGAGAAGCTCTCGTGCGTCGGCTTGCGCGCATGGCACATCACGCAATGCTTCTGCACCAGCGTCAGCGCGGCGGTGTCCGACACCGCGCCGGTGCCAAGCGAAACCTCGCGCGGCGCGGTCACATAGATCGCCGCCAAGAGCGCGAAGGCGGCAACCGGCGCCGCCCAACCGTATCGGTTCCAGTCATCGCCCGCCTCGGCGCGGTTGATATAGTGGCGGATCATGGCGCCACAGATGAGGATCAGCGCAACCACCATCCACGACTGCGGATGCGACGACAGGAACGGATAGTGCGGCGACACCATCATCACCAGCACCGGCAATGTGAGATAGTTGTTGTGGGTCGAGCGCTGCTTGCCCATCGCCCCGCGCCAGGCGTCGGGCGCTTCGCCGCGCATGAGCTGCGCCACCATCACCTTCTGGTTCGGGACGATGATGGCGAACACGTTGAACGCCATGATCGTGCCGACGAAGGCGCCGACATGGATAAAGGCGCCCCGCGCCGAGAACACCTTGGTGAAGCCGAAGGCCGCAGCCAGGATCAGCACGAAGATGCACAGGCCGAGCACGCGCGCGTCACGGCCGAGAGGCGAGCGGCAGATCCCGTCATAGATCAGCCAGCCGGCCGCGAGCCCGGCGACGGAAATGCCGATCGCTTCCCAGCGCGTCAGCGCCATGACCGACGGATCAATCAGATAGGCATCGGCATGATAGTAATATTGAACGATCAGCAGCAGGAAGCCGGTCATGAACGTGAGATAGGCGTCCCACTTGAACCAGTGCAGATGCGCCGGCAGATGCGGCGGCGCGACGGTGAACTTCTCGACGTGATAGAAGCCGCCGCCATGCACCTGCCACGCGGTGCCGTACACGCCCTCGCTTTTGCGCTCCTTGGTGTCGAGCGTGTAGTCGAGCGACATGAAATAGAATGACGTGCCGATCCAGGCGATGCCGACGATCATGTGCGCCCAGCGCACCAGCAGATTCAGCCATTCGCCCAGAAACACGTCCATGGATCAGCTTCCGCGATAGACCGAATAACCGAACGGCGACAACTGCAGCGGCACGTGGCTGTCCTGTTCGAGCGCGATCTCGACCGGAACGCGGTCGAGGAACGGCGGATCGGTCAGTGCCGCCTTTGTGCCACGCAAGTAATCGCCGGCGTGGAATTCGAGCGCGTACCGCCCGGCCGGACCGTCCCAAAGCGGACTGATCCGGCCGTCGGCGTTAGTCACCGCCTCGGCCAGCACCGCACTCTCGCCGGCGCGGCGCAGAAGAACGCGCAAGCCCGCGGCGGGAGCGCCGCGGGCGGTGTCGAGAACATGCGTTGTCAAACGCGGCATGGAGGTGGATCGCGATCTGTTCCCTACGGGATCAGGATCGACGAACCGGTCGTCCCGCGCCCTTCCAGATCGCGATGCGCCTTCTGCGCATCCTTGAGCGCGTATTTCTGGTTGATCGGGATCTTCACCGCACCGGAGCCGACCTTGTCGAACAGGTCCTGCGCGGTCGCGACCAGATCCTCGCGCTTCGCTACATAGTGGTTCAGCGTCGGACGGGTGGCGACCAGCGAGCCCTTGGTCTGCAGGATGTTGATGTTGAACGCGGCGATCTGCCCCGAGGCGCTGCCGAAGCTCACGAACATGCCGAGCGGACGGATGCAGTCGAGCGAAGCCGGGAACGTGTCCTTGCCGATGCCGTCATAGACCACGTCGCAGAGCTTGCCGCTGGTGATCTCCTTCACGCGCTCGACGAAATTCTCGTCGCGATAGAGGATCGTGTGGTGCGCGCCGTTGGCCTTGGCGAGCGCGGCCTTCTCCTTGGAGCCGACGGTGCCGATCACGGTCGCGCCGAGGTGATTGGCCCACTGGCAAGCGATCAGGCCGACGCCGCCGGCGGCAGCATGGATCAGCGCGATGGTGCCCTTGCCGACCTTGAAGGTGCGATTGAGCAGGTACTGCACGGTCATGCCCTTGAGCATCATGCCGGCGGCCTGCTCGTAGCTGATGTTGTCCGGCAGCTTGACGACGCGGTCGGCCGGCAACAGCCGCTCCGCCGCATAGGCGCCGAGCGCCACCACATAGGCGATGCGGTCGCCGACCTTGAGGTCGGTGACGCCTGGACCAACGGCGGTCACCTCACCGGCGCCTTCGTTGCCGGCGACGAACGGCAGGCCGACCGGCGACGGATAAGCACCCTCGCGGAAATAAGTGTCGATGAAGTTCACGCCGCAGGCATGCTGCTTGACCTTGATCTGCCCCTGACCCGGCGCTGGCACCTCGATATCCTCAAAGGTCAGGACATCCGGACCACCAAGCTTGTGAACACGCACCGCTGCAACCATACCTGTGACTCCTGTCTCACGATCCGGGGTTTCGTGCGCGGATCATAGGCGGGCCGAGCCTGAACACAAGCGGCGCAATGGATCGCTGTTAGTCAACCATCCCCTGCTTTGGGCGGGTCAAACCGACCAGAACGAAATAGACCGCAAGTATGCACAGCGCCGCCGTGATCCACGATCCGGGGGGCAGCCCGCGATAGACCGCGACCGCGGCCAGGATGGCCCACAGCGCGGTGGCTGCGAGCGTCAGCTTGCGCCAGCGCACGACCCGCACGGGATGCAGGAAGGCGATCGGCGCGAAGGTCAGCGCCGCCAACACGGCGACAATGAGCACGATCGCCCACAGCGGCGGCGCCAGCACGAACAGATAGAACACCGCGAGATTCCACAGCGCGGGGAAACCACGGAAATAATGACCGTCCATCTTCATCGCGCCATCGGCAAAATACAGCGCGCCGGTGACGACGATGACGATACCGCACGCGGCGGCGAGCGGCAGCGGCAGCATCCCGCTCATGGTCAACGCATAGGCGGGCACAAAAACATAAGTGAGGTAGTCGACCACCAGGTCGAGGACATCGCCCGACCAGCGCGGCAACCGCTCGCCGACATTGAGCTTGCGCGCCAACGGTCCGTCGATGCCATCGACGATCAGCGCGAGGCCGAGCACGCCGAACATGGCCGGAAACGCGCCGAGCGTCGCCAGAATTAGCGCGACGAAGGCGAGCGCGGCGCCCGACGCCGTCAGCACATGGACGGCGAATGCGCCGAAATTAGCCATTGCCCCAGTCGATCTGGCAGATTTCGCACGACCGGCCGGCGAGGTTCCAGTTACGACCGAAGCCGCGGAAGCGCGACTTGTCGGCCTTGGCGACGATCACGTCCGGCGCGATCCAGTACTGGCTGTTGCGGATAACGACATTCTGGTCGCTCTCCTTGCCCTTGACCGGCGTCAACGCGCCTTCGGCGAAACCGTCGATCTTGATGACGCGGGTATCACCCTTGGTCTCGTAGCTGATCGGGGTCTGCCGCACGCCGAGGAAACTGCCGACCAGAATCGAGAGCAGATGCGTGGTGCCGCCGACGCGGCCGGTGAAGATGCGTGTCATCGCCCGCACCGCCTGCGCCGACGCCTTGTCGTCGACGAATAGCGCCGCGGTCCAGTTGCCGCGCGACATGATGCCCGGCAGGTCCATCATCAGGCCGAGCTTGAGCCCGGCAAAATCCAGATCGTCGAAATGACCTTCGTCGATGCGGATGCCGGCCCAGGTCTGGCAGCGGTCCTCGGTCGGCGGATGCTCGCCGAGCGACAGCACGCAGGGACAGAACACCGTGCAACTGCACGAGAGCGCCAGTTCGCCTTTGATCTTCCACCGCTCCACGATGCGCTCCCTACCCAGTGATCATATTTGTGATGACAAGTCCGACGCCGATCGCGATCAGCGCCGCGCCGCCGATCCGCGTCAGCCACGGACCCGAGCCAAGTTTTTCCGCGGTCATGTAGATCGCCAGCGCCGCCATCCACACGACATTCATCGCGCCGCTGACGAACATCAGGGCCATCATCGCCCAGCAACAACCGAGGCAATCGAGCCCCTGACGCGCGCCGAGGCGGAACACGCCGTGCGGTGTCGTCGTCCAGTTGAGGAAGAAGAACGAAAATGGCTGCCGGCAACGCGACAGACAGGCGTGCTTGAGGGTGGTGAACTGATAGAGGCCGGCGCCGACGAACGCCGCCGCCGTCAGCGGCTGGGTCCATGTGGCGGGAACGAGGCTGGCCAACGAGATTTGCGCCAACGCCGCGACGAGCGCCGCGCCGATCCACACGGCGCAATAGCCGGCGGCGAGCATCAGCGGCGAAACGATCCGCTCGCCCTTGCGCGCGGCGGTCTCGGCGATCTCGGCGTAAGTGAGCAGCATCGGTGCAGCGGTCGGCAGCATCATCGCCAAGACCATGGCGAGCCAGAGCGCGACGATCAGCGTGGCGGACGCATCGAGCTGACCGCACAGGGCCGTCCACCACGATCCACCGGTCTGTGCCAGCGCCCCGCCGAGCACGCTCCAACCCAACGCGGTCAGCGCGACGATGCAGCCGGTCGCAACGGCGCGGGGTCGCGCGGCGAGCCATCCGAGGCGGGCCGCCCCCGGCGGCAGATGGGTCAAAGCATGATCGGTCATGATCCAACCCCATCTCAGGACCGGCAGCGACGAAATGCAACCCGGCAACTGGTTCCGATCCGGCCGTTGCCGTGCTACCGACCGGACATGGCGAAGATCGACGAAACTGGACCGGACATCGCCGTTGTCGGCGGCGGTCCCGCCGGCCTGATGGCAGCCTTGGCGCTGGCGACCGCCGGCGTGCCAGTGACGCTGGTCGCCCGCATGGCTGCGGTCGATAACCGCACCAGCGCGCTGCTGGCCGGATCGGTGAGCGCGCTGGAGACCATCGGCGTCTGGCCGCGCTGCCGCGACAAGTCCGCGCCGCTGTCGGTGATGCGCATCGTCGACGATACCGGACGGCTCGTCCGCGCACCGGAGACGCGGTTCGATGCCGCCGAGATCGGGCTTGAGGCGTTCGGCTACAACATCGCCAACAGCGATCTGGTCACGGCGATGCTGGAAACCGCGCACACGCTTCCGGCGCTGACCATCGTCGATGATGTGGTGAGCGCAGTCGAGGTCGCCGCTGAGTACGTCTCGCTGACGCTCGCCGGCGGCGCGTTGCTCACGCCACGCCTCGTCATCGGCGCCGACGGACGGCGCTCGCTGTGCCGCGAGGCTGTGGGGATCGCGCTGGACACTCATGCTTATTCGCAATCGGCGCTGACGCTGACCTTTGCTCATAGCCGCGATCACGGTTTCACCTCGACGGAATTCCACACGCCGAGCGGCCCGTTCACGCTGGTGCCGCTGCCCGGCCGCCGCTCCAGCCTGGTCTGGGTGCTGCAACCCAAGGAGGCCGAGCGGATCGGCGCGCTCGATGACGCCGCGCTGGCCGCGCTGGTCGAGGAGCGCTCGCAGTCGATCCTCGGCAAGATCACGCTCGATGGCGAGCGCGGGCTGTTCCCGTTGTCGGTCGCCACCGCATCGCGCTTTGCTGCCAATCGGATCGCTCTCGTCGGTGAGGCGGGACACGTCATCCCGCCGATCGGCGCGCAGGGCCTCAATCTCGGTCTGCGTGACGCCGCCGCCATCGCCGAGATCGCCGCCGATGCGGTGCGGCATGGCGGTAATTTCGGCGACGATCCCGGCGCCGATGACCGCCTTTCCGCCTACGATCAGGCGCGGCGGCAGGACATCACGCGGCGCAGCCTCGCGGTCGATCTGCTCAACCGCTCGCTGCTCACGGATTTCCTGCCGGTGCAGAGCGCGCGCGGTTTCGGGCTTTATCTGCTCGACCGCACCGGGCTGCTGCGCCGCGCGGTGATGCGCGAAGGCGTCACACCGGCCGGCAGCGTGCCAAGGCTGATGCGCGGCGAGCCGATCTGACGCGGTTCACGGCGCGAACAGATTGACCGGCAGATTGCCGGTCCGCACCAGCCACATCACGCCGGTCAGCGTCACGACCGACACCGCCGTGCCAAAGAGAACCGCGCTGGACGCTTCCTCGACCCATGCGTTGTACTGGCGTGCGAACACGAACACGTTGAGCGCCGGCGGCAGCGACGCCATCAGGATCGCCGCCGCGACCCACACCGGATCGAACGGTCCGAGCAGCGACAGCAGGACCAGCGCCATCGCCGGATGCAGGATCAGCTTGACGATCGCGAGCGCGGGGATTTCCACCGGCACGCGCTCCAGCGGCCGCAACGCGACGGTGACGCCGAGCGTGAACAGCGCCGTCGGTGCCGCCGCCGCCTGCAGGAATTCCAGCAGCCGGTCGAGCGCGACCGGCGGGTGGAATTGCAACGTCGCCGTCAGCACGCCGAGCGCGGACGCCACTAGCAGTGGATGCGTGACGATGCGGCGGATCACCTGCAGCGCGATCGCGCCAGCCGACATCTCGCCGCGCATCGACAGCGCCATCAGGAACGGCACCGCCGAAAACAGAAAGATATTGTCGAAGCAGAAGATCAGCGCGACCGGCACAGCCGCCGCCTGCCCGACCGTCGCCAGTGCGAGGCCCGGACCCATATAGCCGATATTGCCGTAGCCGCCGGCGAGCGCGGCGATGGTGGCGTCGCGCAACCGGCCGGGACGGAACATGAGCCCGATCCCGAACGACAGCGTGAACGCGAGGATGGTGCCGAGCGTCGTCGCGGTGATGAACGACACCTGCGCCAGTTGCTCGATCGGTGTCTTCGCAAGGATGCGGTAGAACAACGCCGGGAGCGACACATAGAGGATGAAGAAATCCATCCAGGCGAGCGCGGTGTGCGGGATGTTCTTCAGCTTGCCGCAGGCAAAGCCGATGAAGATCAGACCAAAATACGGGAGCGCGAGATTGATGACGTCGATCACGGCAAGGGCTCCGGACGGCTCGCGCGGTTCGTGACTGCGCCAAAAGTCGGCAAGCCGGCAGGCCGACCGACCTTGGCGTCACAGATGCTTTCCTCTAAACGGCAAGGAGCCGTTTTGGAAGATTGCCCGAACCAGCCTTGTGGGGGACCGATGAAGCTTCCGCGTGATTTCTACCGACCGCTGGCGACCGGCGCCCCCACCCCGTGGCGCGACCTGCCGGTCCGGCTGGAGCGCATGATCCATTTCGTGCCGCCGCATCTGGAGAAATTCCGGGCCAAGGTTCCAGACCTGATCCGCGACGTCGATGTCGTGCTCGGCAATCTCGAGGACGCGATCCCGGCCGACGCCAAGGAAGCGGCCCGCCGCGGCTTCATCGAGATGGCAAGCCTCGACTACGGCAAGACCGGCTTGTGGACCCGGATCAACGCGCTCAATTCGCCATGGATGCTCGACGACCTGATGGAGATCGTCGCCGCCGTCGGCAACAAGCTCGACGTGGTGATGGTGCCCAAGGTCGATGGCCCGTGGGATATCCATTACGTGGACCAGTTGCTGGCGCAGCTCGAAGCGAAGCATGGCGTGCGCAAGCCGATCCTGATCCACGCGATCCTGGAGACGGCGCAGGGCGTCAACAATGTGGAGGCGATCGCCGTCGCCTCGCCGCGCATGCACGGCATGTCGCTCGGCCCGGCCGACCTCGCCGCGTCGCGGGCGATGAAGACCACCCGCGTCGGCGGCGGTCACCCGGACTATGCGGTGCTCGCCGACGCGACGGGCACCGCCGCGCGGCCGCGCTATCAGCAGGACCTGTGGCACTACACGCTCGGCAAGATGGTCGACGCCTGCGCCGCCGCCGGTATCAAGCCGTTCTACGGCCCGTTTGGCGATTTCGGCGACGCGGCCGGCTGCGAGAGCCAATTCCGCAATGCGTTCCTGATGGGCTGCGCCGGCGCGTGGTCGCTGCACCCCTCGCAGATCGCCATCGCCCGCACGGTGTTCGCGCCGGACCCGGCCGAGGTCGCCTTTGCCGGCAAGATCCTCGCCGCGATGCCGGACGGCGCCGGCGCGGTGATGATCGACGGCAAGATGCAGGACGATGCGACCTGGAAGCAGGCCAAAGTGGTGGTCGATCTGGCCAAACTGGTGGTCGCCAAGGAACCGGAGGCTGCGGCCCGCTACGGGTTCGACCGGGACGCTTAGGCCAGAGACGCTTGTGCCGGAAAAGGCGGTAATTGGGGCCATCCGGACGGACTGGCGCCCGCCTTATTCCTGCGCTATGCGGATTCGATGAAAATACCAGTCAAAGCTGATGCGCTGACGACGATGCCGAAGACCCGCACCGCCAAATATGCCATCGGCCAGGTCGTGCGGCACCGCGTCTATCCGTTCCGCGGCGTGGTGTTCGACATCGATCCGATTTTCGCCAACACCGACGAATGGTGGGAGTCGATCCCGGAGAATGTGCGGCCGAGCAAGGACCAGCCATTCTATCATCTGTTCGCGGAGAACGCGCAGACCGAATACATCGCCTATGTGTCAGAGCAGAACCTGCTGCCCGACACATCCGGCGAACCGGTTCGTCATCCGCAGGTCGCGGAGGAATTCGAGAAGAACGAGAACGGCGGCTACCGGCCCCGGCGCGGCCCGCTGAACTAGCTTGCGGCGGCGCTCACGCGCGCGTCGTCAAGGTCGAGAGTTGATCCGTGTCGTAACGCTTTCGCAGATCAGAGAGTGCGTTTGCATCTGGCGCTCCCCGCGCCGCGAGTTTGGCGAGCTCTTCAAAATAATGCTCGTGGCCGGGCGGCGAGACAGTCATCAGCACGCGGGCCGGCTTCTCGCTGATATTGGTGATGTTGTGCGGCACCCCTGGAGGGATGAATAGAAAGGTTCCAGGCGTGGCGCGGACGATCTTGTCGCCAACATGCCACTCGCACTCGCCTTCGAGCACGTAGAAAGTCTCCTCCTGCACCCGGTGCACATGCCGGCCGGTAGCGAACCCCGCCGGGATCGTCCAGTCGAACATGCTGGTGTGCCGGGTATCTCCGCCGGTCACGAGAAAGACCATGGGATGGCCGCGCAGCATGACCCCCTTCGTCTCATCGGGCATGCGGATGACGGGATCGGCGCTCATGTGAGCCTCCATTGACCAGAAGCTTGCGTCTGCAAGCACCCGCGCACCATCGGCCCGTCACGCCGGGAAGTCGTGAAACCGTTCCCAAAAATCTGCTAAAAGCGTCGTATGACAGTCGGGAGCGGCCAGTACCAGTTTGGCCCGTTCCGTCTCGACCCCGAGGCGGGCATTCTGTACCGCGGGGTCGAGCCGACCATGCTTGGGCAGCGTGCTGTCGCCCTGCTACGCCGGCTACTCGAAAACGCCGGCGTGCCGGTATCGAAGGATGCACTGGTCGAGGCCGCCTGGCGCGGGTTGGCGGTTGCCGATAACAACCTGACGGTTCAAATCGCAGCCTTACGCCGCGTGCTGGCCGACTCCGTGGATGGCGAGAGCTGGATCGAAACCCTACCCCGTCGCGGCTACCGCTATGTCGGCCCGACTGTGACCACCCTTGTTTCCGATGCCTCTGCAGCGGACCGCGCCGCGTCCGCACCATCATTGCCCGAGAAACCCTCCGTTGCGGTCCTGCCGTTCTCGAATTTGAGCGGCGATCCGGAGCAGGAATATTTCGCGGACGGGATGGTCGACGACATCATCACCGGTCTCGCGCGCATCAACTGGCTGTTTGTCATCGCGCAAAACTCGACCCTCGCCTACAAGGGCCGCGCCGTCGATGTGAAGCAGGTTGGGCGCGAGCTTGGCGTGCGGTATGTGATCGAAGGTAGCGTGCGCAAGGCCGGCGGGCGCATACGCGTGACCGGACAGATGGTCGATGCATTGAGCGGCGCGCATGTGTGGGCCGAACGCTACGACCGCAGTTCCGGAGACATTTTTGCGCTTCAGGACGAGATCGCGCAGTCGGCAGTTGGCGCGATTGCGCCGAGCATGCGCAAAGCGGAGATCGAGCGGGTCAGACGGAAGCGCCCCGACAGTCTTGATGCCTACGATCTCGTGCTGCGAGCGCAGCCTGATGTCGATTCAGGCATGCCTGAGCAAGTGACGAGAGCGCTGACGCTGCTGGACCGGGCAATCGCTCTCGAACCCGCCTATGCGCTAGCACACGGCAACGCCGCAATGTGTCATCACTGCCTGTTCCTTCGCGCCGGCCTGCAGGAGGTGAACCGCGCTGCTTCGATCCGCCACGCCCGATCGGCCATGGTCCATGGGCAGGATGATGCGCTTGCGCTGACCTGGGCCGGATTTTCCATCGGCATGGATGCACATGATCGCGCGGCAGCCTTTACCGCATTGGAGGCTGCCCTCGCCATCAGTCCATCATCAGCGCTGACTTACATTCTCGGCAGCGTCATTCTCGGATGGGGTGGCGAAGCCGAACGCGCGATCGAATGGAGCGAACAAGGCATGCGGCTTAGTCCGTTCGATTCCTGGATCTGGGCCGCGTTCGATGCGCAAGCGATGGGCCACTTGCTGCGCGGACGTTACGAAGAAGCGTGTCGCGCGGCCTACAAATCGGTTCAGACCAATCCGGCACACAGCATCACTTATGTGCAGTTGGCCGGCGCACTGGCCAAGCTCGGCCGGATCGACGAAGCGAAGGCAGCTGCCGCCCGCGTGCTGGAGCTTCAGCCAGCCTTTCGCTATGGCCGCCAGTTTGCCGGCGTGAACTGCGCACCATCCCTCGCGGAGGTTCTCGGAGGCGCGTTACGGGACGCCGGACTGCCAGAGTAGTCCGCCCCTTCGGGCTGGGGCTGTTCTATCGCACAAATGAAAAAGGCGCGGCTTGAGCCGCGCCTTTCGCATTTTGGATTGTCGCGCCGCCTACTGCTTCGGCGCAGCCGGAGCGCCGGCGGCCGGAGCCTGCTGGCCTTCCATCTTCTTGCGGGCTTCCTCGGCCTTCTTCTGCAGTTCTTCCTGCAGCTTGCGCTGCTGCTCGGCGAACACCTTCTCGTCGGTCGCCGGGCCGTCATACGCCTTGGCGAAATCGACCAGCGGCAGCGGCAGGCTGATCGGCGCGCCGTTCATGTTGATCGCCTGGACGGTGATCTGCTGGCCCTTCTTCATGCGGCCGATCATGTCGGCGGTCGCCTCGTAGTCCGACATGCAGCCGTTCGGCACGCAGGTGACATACGGGGCGGTCGCGGGCTGGCCCTGGTCGAGGATGACGCGGGTGCCGTGCTGGAGGTGCATGCCCGGCGGGACGGTGACGCGCAGGATCTTCTGCGGCGAACCTTCCGGCTCGATCAGAGCGACCGCCACGACCGGCATGCCGTTCTCGATGCGGCCGTCCTTGGCGACGACGCAGACCTGCTTGGCGGAGGCGTCCGGACCCTTGCCACAGACCTTCATCCACGGCGAATACAGAAGTTGCGGCACCTCCGGCGCGGCGGCCTGCTGCTGCGCCGGCTGTTGCGGCTGGGCCTGCGCGGGCTTCGGCGCCGGCTTGGCAGCGGGCTTGGCCGGCTGCTGCGCGACGGCCGCGGAGCCCATCAGCACCGAGAGCGCCGCCGCCACAGTCCAAGCGATCGGCCGGGCCGATGCGATCCGATAATCCATGCGAAAATTCCCTTTAATGTTCGCCTTTTTGGCGCGGCCCGCAGGCGGCGCGATGGCGTCCCCTCGCTGGTCTGTCAGGGTCAAATACGGCGACAGCGTGACGCCGCGCGCTGCTGATAGCGGATATTGCCGCGCCGATAAAGCGCCGAAACGGCGCCGGCATGGAAACCGCGACGATCCCACGCGTTTCCCCCTGTGTCGCGATCGGCCGGAGCCATCACCTCCATGTTACCTTTGACGGTAACTCCGGCGAATCGCAGGTCCAGACGCACATCGTGACCGCACATCGACCCATGCTTCCCCTATCCCCGACGCGCGGCGACCCCGGCGCGGCGGACCGGCGGGCCGTACTCCGGTTCATGCTGGGTGGCGCGTGCAGTCTTCCGGCCACGGCGCTGCTCGGCCGGCCGGCGCGCGCGGCCGGCGCGGCCCACGCCATCGCCATGCACGGACAGCCTGCCCAGCCGGCCGGCTTTTCCCAGATGGCCTATGTGAATCCCGCCGCGCCCAAGGGCGGCCGGCTGGTGCAGGGCGTGCTCGGCACCTTCGACAGCCTCAATCCCTTCGTCGTCAAAGGGCTGCCGGCGCAGAGCCTGCGCGGCTATGTGGTCGAGAGCCTGCTGGCGCGCGGCTACGACGAACCGTTTACGCTTTACGGCTTGCTGGCGCAGAGCATCGAGACCGACGACGCGCGCAGCTACGCCACCTTCACGCTCGATCCCCGCGCCCGTTTCTCCGACGGCAAGCCGGTGACGCCGCAGGACGTGATCTTCTCCTGGGAAATCCTGCGCGACAAAGGCCGGCCGAATTTCCGCACCTATTACGCCAAGGTGACGAAGGCCGAGGCGATCAGCGCGCGCGGCGTCCGCTTCGATCTTTCGCAAGCCGACGACCGCGAACTGCCGCTGATCCTCGGCCTGATGCCGATCCTGGCAAAACACGCGACCGATCCGGCAACTTTCGAGGACACCACCTTCACGCCGCCGGTCGGCAGCGGCCCTTACGTGGCGGGCGACGTGCAACCGGGCCGCGGCGTCACCTTCCGCCGCGATCCGAATTACTGGGGCCGCGATCTCGCGATCAATCGCGGTCTGTGGAATTTCGACGAGATCCGTTTCGACTACTATCGCGACGGCAACACGCATTTCGAGGCATTCAAGAAAGGACTCTGCGACGTCCGCGCGGAGCTCGATCCGACGCGGTGGGAAACCGGCTACGACTTTCCCGCCGCGCGCGACGGACGCGTGGTGCAGGAGCGGTTTCCGACCGGATTGCCCAAGGGCATGTCCGGCTTCGTGTTCAATACGCGCCGCCCGGTCTTCGCCGATGCACGCGTGCGCGAAGCGATCCTGACGCTGTTCGACTTCGGATGGGTCAACCACAACTTCTTCTTCGACCAGTACCGGCGCACCGCGAGCTATTTCGAGGGATCGGAACTGTCGGCGCGCGGCGTCACCGCCGACGCGCGCGAGCGCGCCCTGCTCGCCCCGTTCGGCGACGCGGTGCGTCCCGACATTCTCAACGGCACCTGGCAGCCACCCGTCACCGACGCAAGCGGCCGCGACCGCAAGACGCTGCGTCGGGCGCTGACGCTGCTCAAACAGGCAGGCTATGAACTCAAAGGCACGGAACTGCGCAAGCATGGCAGCGGCGAGCCGCTCGCTTTTGAAATCCTCGCCACCACGCGCGATCAGGAACGGCTTGGGCTCGCGTTCTCCCGCGATCTCAAGCGCGCTGGCATCGCCGTCGAGGTCCGCATGGTCGATGCCGTGCAGTTCGACCGCCGCCGTATCGCCTACGATTTCGACATGATGGAGTATCGCTGGGATCAATCGCTCTCGCCCGGCAACGAGCAAGCCTTTTACTGGGGCTCCGCCGCCGCGGACGTCGACGGCACGCGCAACTATATGGGCGTACGCTCGAAGGCCATCGACGCGATGATCGCGGCGCTGCTGGCGGCCCGTGAGCGCACTGAGTTTGTCGCCGCCGTGCGTGCGCTCGACCGGCTGCTGATGTCCGGCTTTTACGTCGTGCCGCTGTTCCATCTGCCGCAGCAGTGGGTGGCGCGCTGGACCACCATCCGCCATCCCGAGCGGACCGCGCTGTTCGGCTATCTGCCGGAGACGTGGTGGTCCGCTAAAGTGTCGCCATGATTCTCGATGCCCATCAGCGCGCGCGCGCGGCCGCCGACGGTCCGGGCCTGACGCTCGACGACCTGTTCCGCCGCGCCGCGATCCGCCAGCCGCAGGCAGTCGCGCTGTGCGATCCGGCCAATCGCGAGGCTCTTACCGGCACGCCGGCCCGATCGCTGACCTATGTCCAGATCGACAATGCAGCGTCGGCGCTGGCCGCAAGGTTGCGCGCGCTGGGGCTGCGCAACGACACCGTCGTCGCCTATCAACTGCCCAACACGGTCGAGAGCATCGTCGCACTGCTCGGCATCCTGCGCGCCGGCATGATTGCCGCGCCGCTGCCGATCCTCTGGCGCGCCGACGAGATCGCGACGGCGTTGGCGCGGTGCGGCGCCACCATGCTGATCGGCATCACACGGATTGGCGCCGTCGATCATCGGGCCATCGCGCTGCAAGCCGCTGCCGCGCATTTTCCGCTGCGGCATGTCGGGCTGTTTGGCACCGGCGATCATGACGGCACCGTGCCGCTCGACGACGTGCTGACGGCGCCGAGCGCGGCCTTCGCCATCGGACCGCGCGCGGGCGACGCCGCCGCCCATGTCGCCATCGTCACCTTCGAGAGCGGGACCGACGGGCCGGTCGCGGTGGCGCGCAACCATCGCCAGTTTCAGGCCGCCGCGGTCGCCCTTCCGGCGAATATCCCCGGCACGGTGTTGACGACCATGGCGCTGTCGTCGTTCGCGGGACTGTCGCTCGCCTTGCTGCCATGGCTCATGGGCGACATGCGGCTCGTCCTGCATCACGCGTTCGATGTGCCGACACTGCAGCGCCAGCGCGAGGAACACCGCTGCGCGACGCTGATCGTACCGGGGCCAGCGCGCGAGGTGCTGATGGCGGCCGGCGCTTTCGCCCCCGGCAACGGCCTGCAGCGCATTGTCTCGCTGTGGCGCGCGCCGACAATGCCGCAAGATGCACCGTCGCAGCCGGATATCGCCCACGTCAACGTTACGAGCATCGGCGAGTTCGCACTCGATCCCGCGCCCTTGATGGTGCGGCGAACACCGGCCGGAACGCTGGCGCTCGGCGGCGACATGATCCCGACCGGCGTCTTCCCGCCGGGCGCGGACCGCAGCAGCCCCCATGTGCTGTCGGTCGGCGACGACGGCATGGTGGAGACCGGCTATGCGTGTCCGGACGACCGCGGCTCGCTGGCCGCGGCGATGCCGCGCGGCCTGGTCACGATCGGCGGCTACCGACTTAATCCGGCCGATCTCGCGCAGCATGC
>MKWA01000002.1:168288-200559 GCA_001899285.1 Rhizobiales bacterium 64-17 | reverse complement strand
AGGCCACTGTGGTGGCGCTGCCCCATGCGCTGCTCGGCAACCGGCTCGCCGGCACCGCCGCAAATCCGGCATCGGCGCAGGCCACGCTGGCCGAGCACCACCCCTTGCTCGCCGATGCCTTCCGGGCGCCGCGCACGGCTGCGTGATCGCACGGTTGCGCCGGCAGAGCCGCGCGCCTAGCTTCCCTGAAAAGCGAGGTCCGCCATGGCTGCTCCCGTTCGCATCGACGTCGTGTCCGATATCGTCTGTCCCTGGTGCTTCATCGGCAAGCGCCGGCTGGAAAAGGCCATCGCGCAAATCCCCGACGTGCCGGTCGAGGTGCATTTCCGACCTTACTATCTCAACGACTGGATTCCCCGCGAAGGCATCTCGCGCAACGATTACCTGACGCAGAAATTCGGCTCGCCGGAGCGTTACAGCGGTATCGCCACCCGCGTCGCCGCGACGGCGGCGCAGGACGGGCTCGTCTACGACAAGGATCACATCAGCCGTCAGCCGAACACCATCGACGCACATCGGCTGATCCGCTGGGCCGAGGCGAAGGGTCTCGCGCCGCAGATGAAGCAGCGGCTGATGGACATGTATTTCACCGAAGGCGCCGACCTCACCGACCGCGAGGTGCTGGTGAAGGCAGCCGCCGATGTCGGCCTCGATGCCGCGACCGTGCGCACCGATCTCGCGACCGACAAGGACGAAGCCGAGATCGAGCAGGACGTCGAACAGGCCAAAGCTGCCGGCATTCAAGGCGTGCCGTTCTATATCCTCGCCGGGAAGTACGGCATCTCCGGCGCACAGGATCCCGCGACACTGGCGCAGGCGATCCGGCAGGTGGCCGAGGAGCAGAACGCGGCAGCGCAGTAAGCTCTACGCCGCTTTCTTCTTCGCCTTGTCGGCGATGCCGGCGAGGCTGCGCAGGATCGCCGTCGTGCCCTTGAGACGATCTTCCGCTTCCTGCCAATCGGCCAGGAACACCACCTTCATATCCGGTCGCACCTTGGCGTCGCGACCGCGCTCGCTGATGAACGCGATCAGCTTCTGCGGATCGGCGAATTCGTCATTGCGGAACGAGATCACCGCGCCCTTCGGGCCGGCGTCGATCTTCTCGACATTGGCGCGGCGCGCCAGCGCCTTGATCGCTACCAGCGACAGGAGATGACCGACCTCCTCCGGCGACGGTCCGAACCGGTCGACCATCTCGGCGGCGAAGCCGTCGATCTCGCGTTCGTCCTCCATCTCGGCGAGACGGCGATAGAGCGAGAGTCGCACCGAGAGATCGGCCACGTAGTCCTCCGGAATGAGTACCGGCGTGCCGATGGTGATCTGCGGCGCCCACTTGTCCTCGACGATATCGGTGAGACCCGCCTTGAGACTGAGCACCGCCTCTTCCAGCATCTGCTGGTAAAGCTCGAAGCCGACTTCCTTGATGTGACCTGATTGCTCATCACCCAGAAGGTTGCCCGCGCCGCGAATGTCGAGATCGTGCGAGGCGAGTTGGAACCCGGCGCCGAGCGTATCGAGCGATTGCAGCACCTTCAGCCGCTGCTCCGCCTGCGGCGTGATCTTCGCGTTCGCCGGCAAAGTCAGCAGCGCATAGGCGCGCAGCTTCGAGCGGCCGACGCGGCCGCGTAACTGATAGAGTTGCGCCAGACCAAAACGGTCGGCGCGATGCACGATCAGCGTGTTGGCGGTCGGAATGTCGAGTCCGCTCTCGACGATGGTGGTCGACAGCAATACGTCGAACCGGCCTTCGTAAAACGAGGACATGATATCCTCGAGCACGGTCGGCGCCATCTGGCCGTGCGCGACGGCGACCTTCACCTCGGGCACGTTCTTGTCGAGGAAATCCTTGGCGCCGGCGAGATCCTCGATACGCGGCACCACATAGAACGACTGGCCGCCGCGATAGCGCTCGCGCAGCAAAGCCTCACGTACCACCAGCGGATCGAACGGCGAGATGAAGGTGCGCACCGCGAGCCGATCGACCGGCGGCGAGGCAATGATCGACAGATCGCGCACGCCGGTGAGCGCGAGCTGCAAAGTGCGCGGGATCGGCGTCGCGGTCAGGGTCAGCACATGTACCTCGGCGCGGAGTTGCTTGAGCTTCTCCTTATGCGCGACACCGAAGTGCTGCTCCTCGTCGATGATGAGCAGGCCAAGATCCTTGAAGTGGACGTTCTTGCCGAGCAGCGCATGGGTGCCGACGACGATGTCGATCTGGCCCTCGGCCAGCCCCTTCTTGGTCGCCGACAGTTCGGCGGTGGAGACGAGCCGCGACGCCTGACCGAGCTTCACCGGGAAGCCGTGAAACCGTTCGGTGAAGGTCTTGTAGTGCTGGCGCGCGAGCAACGTCGTCGGCACCACGACCGCGACCTGCTTGCCGGCCATGACAGCGGCGAACGCCGCGCGCAACGCGACCTCGGTCTTGCCGAAGCCGACATCGCCGCACACGAGCCGATCCATCGGCCGGCCGGCGTTGAGATCGCCGAGCGCGGCGTCGATGGCGTTCTGCTGGTCATCGGTTTCCTCGTACGGGAATCCGGCGCAGAATTCATCGTAGGCGCCCGCGTTGACCGCGAGCTTCGGCGCCTCGCGCACCTGCCGCGCCGCCGCGACCTTGATCAACTCGCCGGCCATGGCGAGGATACGCGCCTTCATCTTCGCCTTGCGCGCCTGCCAGTTGCCGCCGCCGAGGCGATCCAGATCGACCTTGCTGTCCTCGTTGCCGTAGCGCGACAGCAGGTCGATGTTCTCGACCGGCAGATAGAGCTTCGCGCCTTCGGCGTAATGCAGTTCGAGGCAGTCGTGCGGCGCACCGGCGACGTCGATGGCGGTCAGGCCGATGAAGCGGCCGATGCCGTGATCCACATGGACAACGAGATCGCCGGCGGCGAGGCTCGACACTTCCGAGATGAAATTGTCAGCGCGTTTCGCCTGGCGGCGTGGCCGCGCCAGACGATCGCCGAGAATATCCTGCTCGCCGATGACGGCCGTGTCCTCGGTCTCGAAGCCGGATTCGATGCCGAGCACGGCGAGCGCGACCGCCGGCGGATCGCAGGTGCGCGCTTCGTCCCAGGAGCGTACCGGCGTCAGCCGCGCAATGCCGTGGTCCGCGAGCACATGGCGCATGCGCTCGCGCGCGCCCTCGCTCCACAGCGCGACGGTGACGCGCTTGCCGTTATCTTGCAGCGCGCGCACATGCGCCGTCACCGCGTCGAACACGTTGGTGTCGGGGATTGCGCGCTCGGCCGCAAAGCTACGGCCCGGCCGGATTCCGGTGTCGATCACCCGCTCCGCCTCCGGCGCATCGAACGGCGTCAGCGTGACGTGCGGAGCCTTGGCGACTCGCTCCGCCCATTCCGTCTCCCCGAGATAGAGGCGGTCGACCGGCAGCGGACGGTACGGCACACCGACTTTATCGGCGAGCGCCTGCTCGCGCGCGTCGTGATAGTCCCTGATCTGTTCGAAGCGCTCGCGCGCGGCGTCCTCCACCAGCGGTTCGAACGCGACCGGCGCGCCGGGCAGATAGTCGAACAGCGTATCCATCCCGTCATGGAACAGCGGCAGCCAGTGCTCCATGCCGGGATAGCGGCGGCCCTCGCTCACAGCTTCGTAAAGCAGATCGTCCGGCGTCGGCGCTCCGAACTGCGCCACATAGCCGGTGCGGAATTTGCGGATCGTGTCGCTGGTAAGCTGGAATTCCGACACCGGCACGAGGTCGAGCCGGCGCATATCCATCTCGGTGCGCTGGGTCTGCGGATCGAAGCTGCGGATCGTCTCCAGCGCGTCGCCGAAGAAATCGAGCCGCACCGGCAGATCGAGCCCCGGCGGAAACAGATCGAGAATACCGCCGCGCACGGCATACTCGCCCGGCTCCCGCACTGTCGAGGCGCGCGTATAGCCGTTTAGCTCCAGCCACTGCGCTATCTTCTCCATGCCGATGACGTTGCCCGGCGCGGCGGACAAAGCCTGCCGCTGCACGAGATTGCGTGCCGGCACGCGCTGGGTCGCGGCGTTAACGGTCGTCAGCAGGATCGCCGGCTTGTCGCGGCCTTCGACCCGCGCCAGCCGCGACAGGGTGAGCACGCGCTGCGCCAGCACGGCGGCATGCGGCGACACGCGATCATAGGGCAGACAGTCCCACGCCGGGAATTCCAGCGTCTCGATATCCGGCGCGAAGAACGACAGCGCACGGGCCAGCGCATTCATGCGCGGCCCGTCGCGACACACGACCACGAGGCTCGTCGCCGGCGCATCGGCTTTCGCCGCAACAGCGCGCGCGAGATCGGCGAGCACCAGCCCTTCCGCGCCATCGCTCACATGGGTGAGCGTGACCGGGCGGCCGGGCGCCAGCAGCGTGGCGGGCGATGCACTGGAACGAAACGGCTTCACGAATTTCAACTCAATCAAGAGACAGATGGTAATCGCGCATGCGGCGGAACAGCGGCGTGTCGTAGTCGGGCGGCGCTGCGCGTTCGCCGATGACCCAGTTGAGCAGATCAGCGTCCGGCACTTCGATCAGCCGCTCCAGCTCGGTCAGTTCGGCGTCGGTGAGCGTGGCGATATGCGCATCGGCGAACCCGCCCATGATCAGATCGGTCTCGCGGATGCCGCGATGCCAGCAACGAAACAGTAGGCGGCGGCGGCGCGGATCCAGCCCTTCGCTCGACACGGTCGTTCCGGTCATGGTTTGTCCTCGCCCCTGAGCAACGCCAAAAGCCCGGACGGTGCCGGGTCGGGGTTATATAAACGGCGGCGCGGCGATTACCAGCCGCACCACCGATTATTCAAAGAAGCTTTAGTCCTGCCTCAGTCGAGCTTGACGCCAGCAGCACGCACCGCGTCGCCCCACTTGGTGATCTCCGACTGGACGAAGCGGCCGAGATATTCGGACGAACGCCGGTCCTTCGCCACGATCACCGCGCCGAACGATTCCAGCTTGGCGCGCACCGCAGGATCGTCCATCGCCGCCACGGTCGCCGCCTGCAACTTGGCGACGATGGCATCCGGCGTCTTCGCCGGGAAGAAATTCGCGGTCCAGGTCGAAGCGTCGATCCCCTTGAGGCCGCGCTCCTGCGCCGTCGGCAGGTCCGGCAGCACCGGCGTGCGCGATGAGGCCAGCGTCGCAATCGCCTTCACGGTGCCGGAGCGGATATTCGACACCGCCGTGACCGCGATCTCGCACTGGAAATCGAGCCGGCCGGCCTGCAGATCCTGCATCGCCAGCGCCGTGCCGCGATACGGCACATGCTGGATATTGGTCCCCATCGCACCGTTGAGCATCACGCAGCCGAGATGCGCAGCCGAGCCGATGCCGGCGGAGCCGAAGTTGAGTTTGTTCTGGTTCGCCTTGGCGTAGGCGACGAACTCTTCCATGGTCGAGGCCGGGAAGTCCTTGCGGGTGATGAGCACCAGCGGGATTTCCGCGATCAGGGCCACCGGCGCGAACCCTTTCACCGGATCGTACGGCGGCTTGCTGCCGAGCAGTTGCGGATTGGCATGGGTCGCGACCGTGCCGAGCAGGAAGGTGTAGCCATCGGGCGCGGCGTTGACGACGCGCGCGCCACCGACCGTTCCGCCGCCGCCGCCGACATTCTCCACCACCACGCGCTGACCGAGCGCGTTGCCCATCCGCTCCGCCAGCACGCGGCCGAACACGTCGATCGGGCCGCCCGCCGCCGCCGCGACCACCATGGTCACCGGCCGCTCCGGCCATTCGGCCCGGCTCGCGGTTCCGGTGACGCTCAACGCCAGCAGCGCGGCAAGGACAACACGCACCCCAGTCATCGTTCAACCCCTTCTGTGTTCGATCCGAAAAATCAGCTACCACATCGCATGGAACCAGGACGCGCGAAACCTGCTCATGCGGCCCGCCAAGCTTAATCCCCTGTTTGCGTCGCTGACGAGCCTGCCGGGCGTCGGCCCGAAGCTGGACAAGCTTTACCGCAAGCTGCTCGACCGCGAGGCACCGCATGTGGCGGACCTGCTGCTGCATCTGCCGTCGGGTGCGGTGGATCGCCGCGCGCAGCCGAAGCTCAACGAGGTGGTGCCGGGTACGCTGGTGACGGTGTCGGTCACGGTCGATGCGCATCGCCCGCCGCCACCCCATCGCAGCCGCGCGCCGTACCGGATCGACACCAGCGACGCGACCGGCACGCTGACGCTGACGTTCTTCCACGCGCGCGGCGATCAGCTGCGCAAGCAGCTTCCGGAAGGCGAGCGCCGTTACATCTCCGGCACCGTCGAACTCTATGACGGCGAATTGCAGATGGTGCATCCCGACCGGGTGGTGGACGAACACAGCTTCGCCACGCTGCCGCTGGTCGAGCCGATCTATCCACTCACCGAGGGACTGGCGCTCGGCAATATCCGCCGCGCGATGCAGGGTGCGCTCGCGGTGCTGCCCGACCTGCCGGAATGGCAGGACGAAGCGTGGATCTCACGCGAACAATGGCCGTCCTTTGCCGATGCGCTGCGCCATCTGCATCAGCCGGCGGAGCCGACCGATATCGCACCCGAAAGCGCGGCGTGGAACCGCCTCGCCTATGACGAACTGCTGGCGGGACAACTCGCGCTCGCGCTGGTGCGCGCGCATATGCGTGAACTCGCCGGACGCGGCAGCGCCAGCGAGGGTGTGCTGCGGCAGAAGGTCATCGAGGCGCTACCCTATTCGCTCACGCCGTCGCAAGCGCGCGCCGTCGACGACATCGTCAACGACCTCGCGCTGCCGCATCGCATGCTGCGGCTCGTGCAGGGCGAAGTCGGCTCCGGCAAGACCGTGGTGGCGCTGATCGCGGCGGCGACGGTGATCGAGGCCGGCAGACAGGCGGCGATCATGGCGCCGACGGAAATCCTCGCGCGCCAGCATTTCAACACCATCGCGCCGCTCGCCAAGGCGGCGGGTCTGTGCGTCGCGGTGCTGACCGGGCGCGACCGCGGCAAGGATCGCGCCGAGATGCTGGACCGGCTCGCCATCGGCGACATCGATCTGATCGTCGGCACCCATGCGTTGTTTCAGGACGATGTGGCGTTCAAGGATCTGGCGCTGGCGATCGTCGACGAGCAGCACCGCTTCGGCGTGCATCAGCGGCTCGCGCTCACCCGCAAGGGCGAAGCCGTCGATGTGCTGGTGCTGACCGCGACGCCGATCCCGCGCACGCTGGTGCTGACCTTCTTCGGCGACATGGATGTGTCCGAGTTGCGGGAGAAACCTGCCGGCCGGCAGCCGATCGACACCCGCGTGATCGCGCTCGACAGGTTGAGCGAGGTGGAAGATGCGGTCGGCCGCGCGCTGGCGGAAGGCCGGCGTTGTTACTGGGTCTGCCCGCTGGTCGAGGAATCCGAAAAGAGCGATCTCGCCGCCGCCGATGCGCGCTTCAAGGACTTGCAGGCGCGGTTCGGTGGCGCGGTCGACCTCATTCACGGCAAGATGAAATCGGCGGAGAAAGACAAGGCGATGGCGCGCTTCGCCGCCGGCGAGACGTCGCTGCTGGTCGCCACCACGGTGATCGAGGTCGGCGTCGATGTGCCGGAAGCGACGATCATGGTGATCGAGCACGCCGAACGCTTCGGCCTGTCGCAACTGCATCAGTTGCGCGGCCGCATCGGCCGTGGCTCGGGGCGTTCAACCTGCCTGCTGCTCTACAAATCGCCGCTCGGCGAAACCGCCAAAGCACGCCTCGCGATCCTGCGCGACAGCGAGGACGGCTTCCGCATCGCTGAGGAAGACCTGCGGCTGCGCGGCGAAGGCGATCTGCTCGGCACGCGGCAGAGCGGCGTGCCGGGCTTTCGCGTCGCGCAACTGCAGGTGCATGGTAAGCTGCTCGGACCGGCGCGCGATGATGCCGCGCTGGTCCTCGCACGCGATCCGCAACTGACCTCGCCGCGTGGCGAGGCGCTGCGTCACCTGCTCTATCTGTTCGAGAAGGACGAGGCGATCAAGCTGATCCGCGCGGGGTGAGACGTCTTCCCTCAGTTGAGCTTGACCGACGCGAATAATCGCACCGTCAGGCCGGGCTGAAGCACCTCATCCTTCTTGTACGATTGATGCAGCCGGACATTCTGGTTGAGCAAGTTTTCGCCGCGCAGGCCGACCGTCACCTCCGGCACCAGGCCGCTCTGCGCAAAGCGGTGGGTATGGCTGATCTCGGCATTGAGCAAAGTGTAGCCGGCGGTCGGCGTCTCGAAGGCGCCGAGCCGGTTCTGCGCGAAGGCGTGCAACAAGTGTACCCGACCGTTCCAGTCGGCGGCGCGGTAATACAGGCCGCCGCCGATCCGGTGCGGCGGAATCTTCGGCACGAACGATCCGTCACGGAACCGCGCATCGACGAAATCGTATTGCGCCTCCACGCCCCACACGCCGCCGCGCCATGCGCCGATGTCGTATTCGACCTGCGCTTCCGCGCCGATGAAACGAGCGTCGCGCTGGGAATAGGTGATCTGGTCGAAGCTTGCGCCAGGTATTCCGCAGGTTGCGAAGGTGTCATTGCAACGCACACCAGTGAAATTCTTGAAGATGAAATCGGTGAACCGCGTGTAATAGGCGGACGCATCGAAGCGGAAATCGCCATGCGTTTTCTTGAGACCCAACTCCGCCGTGTTGGCTTTTTCGAGCCGCATATTCGGATCGCCGATCTCGAACGTGCGCGGGGTGTCGTGCGGACCCTTGTAGAACAGCTCAATCGCGTCGGGAGCGCGTTCGACGTGTTGAACTGTCAGCCGCGCCACCAGGTCGTGCGGCAAAGTCTTGAGCACACCAGCACTGGCGCTCAACGGCAGGAATTCCCGCGATACTCCGAATTCCGTCGGCGCATTGGGCGGCGGCAGCAAAGACGCCGGGAACGTGGCGCCGACACCGTTAACGCCGACATGGTCGACCCGGCCGGCGGCCTGCAGTTTCAGACCGTCATCGACCGTAAGCTCCTCGAACAGGAACGCTGCCGTGGTGCGGACCTGCGCGGGCGCCAGCAAAACGCCGGTGGTTTTCACCGCCGACAACCGGCGATCACCCCATTGCAGGCCGAGCGCGCCGCGCAGCGTCCCGATCCTGGTCTCGACGGGCATGTGGGTCAGTTCGGCGCGCGCCTCCCATTCCCTGTTCTTGAAGACAGAGCCGATGACATTGGCCCCGCCGACGACATTCACCTCGTGATGCCGATAGTCGGTGATACCGAACCAATAGCGCAGAGCGTCTATACCGTGGTCGTTGATGCGCCACTCACCGCGGCTCGACCATTTGTCCTGCCACAGATCGATGTGGTTCTTTTCAGCAGCCGACGCGACGCCCGGAATGTAGTAGGTCATCTGCGACGACTGATAGCTGACGCCGACGAAGCCATCGGCGAACAGGTGGGAGACGCCGAGCGCGTGTCCTTGCATGTCGAGGCTTGAATTGGCCTGTCGGCCACCGGGGATACGATAGTCATCGCTCCGGCGCCGCACGCCATCCACGTGTACGACCAGGTTTTCGCCGCCCGCCTGCAGCAGCGCTGCGCCCTCGCGACCGTCGTTCGCGCTGTTGATCCCGCCGCGCGCCTCGAAGCGCACGCCGGAGGCCGGAGCCTGCGTCGGGATGCGGCCGCTATCGGCGCTCACCACGCCGCCGATGGCCTGCGAGCCGTAGCGCAATACGCCCGGACCGCGGATCACCTCCACCTGCCCCGCCAACAGCGGGTCGATGGTCACCGCATGGTCCTCGCCGAGATTGGCCATGTCGTGCGAGCCGATCCCGTTTTCCTGAGTGCGGACCCGAAAGCCGCCGAGGCCGCGGATGACCGGCCGGCTCGCCGCCGGTGCAAACGAGGTCTGCGATAGACCGGGTCGGCCCGCCAGCGCATCACCCAGCGAAGCCGCACCGCGGCTGGTCAATTCCTGCTCATTCACGGTGGTCACCGAGGCAAAGCCGGAATCGCCCCCGCTCACCGGCGTGGCCGACTGCACGACGATTTCCGGTAGCTCGGTGGTCTGTGCATCGGCGTCGCCGCCCCCGATTACCGTGCCGCAAGCCAGCATGGCCGTACTCACTCGCCTCGCGAACCGCATCATCGCCCCATCTGCTATTGCAAACTATTCGCAACCTAGAGATAGCTGCAAATCAGTCGCAACAGCAAAATCTAATCTGGCGTGCGTTCAGCGACCTCCCGCCATAATGCGGAGCACGAGAAAAGCTGGATAAATATCTGTTTAGAAGAGGAAAGTACCGCCAAGGCTGTATCCGCGGCGTGCCACTCTGCCGCAGGCACCGCCCCGCGGAAAACCTAGCCGACCCGCTCAGGCGCGGGCGCGGCCGCCGCCCTCGCCTGCGCGGCAAGCGCCGCGAGCTTCGCCTGGTCGGCGCCCTGCGGCGCGCCGCTGGCCATGCCGGCCGACATCAGCAAGGTCATCGCCTGCTCCACCGGCAGATCGATGGGAATGATCGACGAGCGCGGCGCATAGAAATAGAAGCCTGTCGTCGGGTTCGGCGCGCAAGCGAGGAACGCCGAGACATGCTCGCCTTCCGGCAACCCTGCAGTCACCAGCGGACCGGGCGGCTGCGACAGGAACACCAGCGACCATAGGCCGGGCGCGGGAAACTCCACCAGCGCCACCTGCCGGAAGCTCGAACCGGACTTCGAGAACAGCGTCTCGAAGATCTGCTTCATGGTTCGGTAGACCGGCCGGATGATCGGCATCCGCGTGACAATCGCCTCGCCGAACTCCACGAGCTTGCGGCCGACGAGATTGGCGGTGAGGAAGCCGAGCAAAGTCAACGCAACGACGGCGATCACCAGACCGGTGCCGGGAATATGCACCGGCGCATAAGTCTCGATCCGCAGCGCCGGCGGCACGAACGGGCGCACCAGATCGTCCACCCAGTTGATGAACCACCACGCCAGATAGGCGGTGACGAAAATCGGCCCGGCCACGATCAGGCCGGTGAGGAAATAGTTGCGGAGCCGGCCGGCGAAGCTGGTTTGCACCGGCTGCTGCTGCGGGGACGTCGGCGGTTCGATGGCCTGGTTCATGCCCTGGACTTTACTCGACCGTCACGGATTTCGCGAGGTTGCGCGGCTGGTCGACGTCCGTCCCCATCACAGCGGCGGTATGATAGGCGATGAGCTGGATCGGGATCGCATAAACGAGCGGTGTCACCGACAGCGGCATTTCCGGCATGGTCAGGGTGACGAGCGATTCCGTCGCGCCTTCCGCGACGCCCTTCGGATCGGAAATGAGGATGATCTGGCCGCCGCGCGCCGCCACCTCCTGCATGTTCGACACGGTCTTCTCGAACACCGCCGCCGGTCGATAGGCACGACGCGACAGCTCCACCATGTCCTGCAGGTTCGACTTGGTCTTCTCGAAGCCCTGATCGTAGGGCGCGATCACCACCACCGGCACGGTCTCGTCGATCAGCGCGATCGGCCCGTGCTTGAGTTCGCCGGCGGCATAGCCCTCGGCGTGAATGTAGGAGATTTCCTTGAGCTTGAGCGCGCCTTCGAGCGCGATCGGGAAACTCGTACCACGGCCGAGATAGAGCGCGTCCTTGCACTTCGCCAGCGTATGCGCGAGCTGCTCCACCTGCGGCTCGATGGCGAGCGCCTCCGACATATGCCGTGGCGTCTCGATCAGCGCGCGCACCAGAATGCGTTCGTCCTCGCGCGACAGCGTGCCGCGCGCACGGCCGGCGGCGATGGCGAGACAGGCGAGCACGGCGAGCTGACAGGTGAACGCCTTGGTCGAGGCAACGCCGATCTCCGGACCGGCGAGCGTCGGCATCACCACGTCGCTCTCGCGGGCGATGGTCGAGGTCGGCACGTTCACAACCGACAGGACGTGCTGCTGGTGCTCCTTGGCGTAGCGGAGCGAGGCCAGCGTGTCCGCCGTCTCGCCGGACTGCGACACGAACACCGCGAGATTGCCGGGATCGAGCGGCACGTCGCGATAGCGGAATTCAGACGCCACATCGATCTCGACCGGCAACCGGGCGAAACGTTCGAACCAGTATTTGCCGACGAGGCCGGCGTAATAGGCGGTGCCGCAGGCCGACAGCGACACGCGCTTGAGGTTCTTGAAATCGAACGGCAGCGCGTGCGGCAGGTCGATCTTCTCTTCGGCCATATCGATGTAATGGGCGAGCGTGTGACCGACCACTTCCGGCTGCTCGTGAATCTCCTTGGCCATGAAGTGTTTGTGATTGCCCTTGTCGATCAAGGCCGCCGACGCGGCAGTCTTGATCACCGGGCGCTCCACCGCCTTGCCGTCGGCGTCGCGCACCGCGACGCTGTCGTGGGTGAGCACCACCCAGTCGCCATCGTCGAGATAGCTGACCCGGTCGGTGAACGGCGCGAGCGCGATGGCGTCGGAGCCGAGATACATCCGCCCCTCGCCGTAGCCGATGGCGAGCGGCGAGCCGCGCCGCGCGCCGATCATCAGATCGGTTTCGCCGGCGAACAGGAAGGCGAGCGCGAACGCGCCGCGCAACTGGCCGAGCGTCGCCGCCACCGCATCGACCGGCGACTGGCCGCGCTTCAATTCGCGGCTGACGAGATGCACCACCACTTCGGTGTCGGTCTCGCTGCCGAAGGTCGCGCCCTCGCGGATCAGTTCCTCGCGCAGCTCGCGGAAATTCTCGATGATGCCGTTGTGTACGACGGCAACCTTGTCGGTCGCGTGCGGATGCGCGTTGTTCTCGGTCGGCTTGCCGTGCGTTGCCCAGCGGGTGTGACCGATGCCGACGCTGCCCTGCAGCGGCTCGCGCTCCAGGCGGCCTTCGAGCGCGCTCAGTTTGCCCTCTGCGCGGCGGCGCGTCAGCGTGCCACCGTTCTCCAGCGTGGCGACGCCCGCGGAATCATAGCCGCGATATTCGAGCCGCTTCAGCGCATCGACGAGTTGCCCCGCGACCGGCTCACGGCCGAGAATTCCGACAATTCCGCACATGCCCTCAGTCCAGTCCCCGAAACCTATCCGATATGGCGCTCTGCTCTATCCGCTGCAACCGCCGCAGCGGAAATCACATCGCATTGCGGCATGTGACAGCCTTAACCGCGCAGCCTTAACGATCCGGCCATCAGGTCTTTTTCTTGAGCGCGGCAAGATCGCGCAGACGTTGCGCGCCGCCCTCCTTGACCACCTGCTGGCCACGACCGATCGCCAGCGCATCGGCCGGCACGTCCTTGGTGATCACCGAGCCGGAGCCGACATAGGCGCCGTCGCCGATCGACACCGGCGCGACCAGCGCCGAGTTCGAGCCGATGAAGGCGCTCTTGCCGATATTGGTCTTGTATTTGCTGGTGCCGTCGTAGTTGCAGGTGATGGTACCAGCGCCGACATTCGCGCCCGCGCCAACCCGCGCATCGCCGATATAGGTGAGATGGTTGGCCTTGGCGCCGGCCTCGAATACGGCCGCCTTCACCTCGACGAAATTGCCGATGCGCGATCCCTCGCCCAGCTCCGTGCCGGGCCGCAGCCGCGCGAACGGACCGACCGACACACCCTTGCCGATCCGCGCGCCGGCAATATGCGAGAACGAATGGATCACCGCGCCATCCTCGACGACGACGCCGGGACCGAACACCACATGCGGCTCGATCACCACATCCGTGCCGAGTTGCGTGTCGGCGGCAAGGTAGACCGTTTCCGGCGCGATCATGGTGACGCCTGCATCCATTGCCGCCTGCCGCAGCCGCCGCTGCAACACCGCCTCGGTCTCGGCCAGTTGTGCCTTGGTATTGATGCCGCGCACATCGTCCTCCTCGGCTTCGACTACCGCCGCAGTCAGCCCCATCTCGCGGGCGATCGCCACGGCGTCGGTGAGATAGAATTCGCGCTTCGCGTTATTGTCGCCGATGCGGTTGAGGATCGTCAGCGCAGTCTTGCCAGAGAGCGCCATCAACCCGCCGTTACAGAGCGTGATCTTGCGTTCGGCCGCGCTCGCGTCCTTCTCCTCGCGGATCGCAACCAGCGCGCCGTTCTCGACCACCAGCCGGCCATAACCGGTGGGATCGGCCGGGCGGAAGCCGAGCACCGCGACAGCCGCGCCGGCGGCGAGCGGCGCGCGCAGTGCCGCCACCGTCTCGGCGCGCAGCAGCGGCGTGTCGCCGAAAATCACCAGGACATCGTCGGCGCCTTTTTCCAACGCCGCGCGCGCCATCAGCACCGCATGGGCGGTTCCGCGCCGCTCCGCCTGCTCGAAGATTTGGGCCGCGGGGACGATCCGCCGCGCCTCCGCGGCGACCGCCTCGCGCTCCGGCGCAACCACGACGGCCACCTCACTCCCGCCGGCGGCCTGCACCGTGGTCAGCACATGGCCGAGCAGCGAACGGCCACCGATCTCGTGCAACACCTTGGGGAGCTTCGAGCGCATCCGGGTGCCGTCCCCGGCGGCGAGCACGATGGCGAGGCAGGTGCGGAGATTCGATGCGGTCATCGACCGCTCATAGCCGACACGCGGCAAGCCCAACAAGAGCAAAAGGTCGCTTCCGGCAGCCGTTAACCGCAGCATGGACAAGGCGAATCTGATACGGGTTCCAGCCATTCGGCTTGAGGCAGCCGGCTTCAGGATGACCGCACCGACCATGGCACGGACCACGCCGCCAACCACGAACCGCGCCGCACCCGCCAAGGCCGCGACGCCTCCCACGTTCCGCAGCCTGCTGCGCCTCGCCGGATGGGGTTTCTGCGCGGCGCTGGCACTCGGCGTGACGGTAACGTTGACTCAAACCGAACGAGGCGCGGAGCGCGTCCAGCAGGCGGTGGCGAGCCTCTACACGCCGGAAAAGGCGGAAACCGCGCGGGTTCCTGCGGTTGTTCCTGCCCCCGCCGTCACGGTGGCGGAAAAAAGCTTCGATGCCGAACAGGAAACAACACGGCTCGCGAGCCAGCTTCGGTCCCTGACCGCGGATCGCGACCGGCTGGCGGCGCGGGTGGCGGTGCTAGAGCGCAATTTCGACGACATCACCGGCTCGGTGAAACAGATCACCACATCGCGGATCACGGCGCCCCCGGCGAAAACGGAGACACCTAAACCGGAGGCGAAAGCCGAAGTGAAGCCTGACGTGAGGCCGGAGCCGACCGCCAAGGCAGAACTGCCCCGGCTCGAACCGATCAGGGATCAGCACGAGCCGGCCAAACCCGCCGCCACGCCTCCCTCGTCGCATCCGGCGAGCACCGCAGCGACACCGCCGTCCCCCTCACCGCCGGCGGTGATGGCCGCCGCGCCGTCGCCCCGGCCCGCCAATGACAATCAGCGACCGGCGACGCCGCCGGGACCGCGTGTTGCCGAAACCACGCCGACGCCGCAACCCGCGCCGCCGGTCGTCAGGCTGGTCCCGGTCCCGGATAAATCCAAAGAGGTCGCGAGCCACAACGCCGACACCGAGCCGCAACTCGCCACCGGCAGCATTCCGGCCAAGCCGGAGTTCGCGATCGACCTCGGCGGCGCGTCCACCGTCGATGCTCTCCGCTCGCTGTGGGACAGCACCAAGGCGGCGCATGCGCCCCTGCTCGACAAGCTGCAGCCGGCGGCGGTCCTGCGCCCGACCGGCCGCAACGGCACACCGCAGTTGCGGCTGATGGCCGGGCCGTTCACCGAAGCCAGCACCGCGGCGGCGGTTTGCCGCGCCTTCGCGCAAGGCCGCGGCACGTGCCGGCCGTTCGCCTTTGACGGGCAGAAACTGCCGCTGCGCTGACCGGTCCTGATCGTCAACCGATCATGACGGCGCCGCGATCTTCTCGTATAAAGCCGCCATGCGCCTTTATCGTCCCGATCCCCGCGCCATCCATGTGCTGCTGATCGTCGGCTTCTGTTCGATCGGCTATGCGCTGTATCTACGCTACATGGCGATCGAGCAGTCGAGCGTCGGGCTCGCCTGTCAGGCCGGGTTGACGACTTGGCTGTGTTCGACGCGGCAGATCGTCACCAGCCTGTTCAATCATTCGGTGTTCGGCTGGACCGCCGTGATCCTCGCGGTGCTGCACCTGATCCGGCCGTCCTCGGTGCTGTTCGCGGCCGCGCTCGCCACCGGATGCCTCGGCGTCGTTCTCTACAACGTCGCGCTGTCGTCGCTTGCGCTATCGCTGCTGGTGTTCAGCTTTGCGCGCCGCGCACCCGAACCAGCGTAATCGCCAGCAAGAACAGCGCGCCGCACAGCCACAGCGACTGCCAGTTGGCGAAACTCTCGTTCGGCGCGATGTAGCCGATGCCGAGCACCAGCATCGCCGCCGCCAGCATTTCCGAGATGCCACGAACGCCACTGCCGCGCACGCACAGACCGTGCAGCAGGAACGGCACCGTTGCCGCCGTCAGCGCCGCGAACGGAAAATCCTTGTAGCGCGGGTCGAACACCAGACCGAGCACGATCTGGATCGCCAGCGCCGTGGTGATGATGAGCACGATGCCGTAGCCGAACCGCAGCCAGGGCTGCGTGCGGCGCGCATCGGCGAGGATGTCGGCGAAACCGGGCGCCGGCATGCGCACGGCGATGGCCGCGGCCGATAACGGCGCCGCGAGCACCGCGACGGCGCACAGCGCGACCGAACGCATCCAGCCGCCCAGTCCGAGACTTTCCACCGGCGCGACGGCGAGTGCCCAGCCGGACAGCACGCCGCCGGTCGCAGCGGCGAGAGCGATCGCGGCCCAATCGCTCGTCCGCAATGGCTGATCGCGACGTCGCGCGATCATGATCGCCGCCGCGAAGGTCACGAGTACGAGGCCAACGCCGAACGCCGCCTGCCACGCCCAGCGCGGATGGTTCGATACCGCCTCGCCCCAGGCGAATTTCGGCGCGCGCGTGTCGTTGTCGAGGATGCCCCAATGGCCACCAACCGTGCCTTCGAGCCGCCGCTTCCACGGCTGATCGAACGCCTCGATGATGTTGACGCGATAGTTGGCACGCTTCGCCAGGGCGACCACGTCCTGCACCACCTGCGCCTCATTCGCCGGTGACGGCAGCGCGCCTTCACGCATGCGGCCGGCGCTCGGCCAACCGACCTCGCCGATCAAAATATCCTTGCCCGGAAGCGCGGCGGCGACCTTGCGCCGGATCTCGTCCACATGCGCCGCGGCGCTGCGCGCCGGGATCGGGAAGTCCTCCCAATACGGGAGGATATGGATGGTGATGAAATCGACCGCGTCGAACAGCGCCGGATTGCGCAGCCAGAACTCCCAGACGTCGGCGTAAGTGACCGGGACCGGCACGCGCGACTTCACCTCGCGCAGCGCCGCGATCACATCGGCGGCGGCAAGCTCGCCGCGCAGCAGCACCTCGTTGCCGACCACCACCGCCTCGATCACGTCGCGATGACGGTTGGCGAGCGCCACGGCGGTCTCGATCTGATCGCGGTTCTTGTCCCGGTTGCTCGACAGCCAGAGCCCCTGGATCACCTTGAGGCCATGCTTGCCGGCCAGGCCTGCGATCTGGTCGAGGCCGAAATCAGTCGAATAGGTCCGCACGCAGCGGGAGATTTTGGCGAGCCGGGCCAGATCCCCGTCGATCTGCGCCGCCAGCACGGTCATCGGCCCGTCGAGCGGGCTCTGGCTATCGCGGAACGGGGCGTAGGAGATGCAGTTGAGCTTGTCGCCGGCCGCCATCGGCGCATGCGGCATCGCGATCGGCGTGCCGAGCCACCACCAGACCGCGACGACCGCCGCCGCCGCCAGTGCCAGAAACCCGATCGGTCGTGCCATCGCGCCTCGCGCCCTTCATCCCGCGCCCATGCCGCACCGTGCGCGACGATCGGCCGATCTAGTCGGATTATCGCGCGCCGCCCGCTCTGCCAAGCTGGCATGCCGCTGCAGCGCGCGGCGCGTCTTAAGCAAATCGTCGCGCGACACTGGACAAAGCCGCAGCTATTGGCCGTAATGCTGACCCAATCCGGCGGCATTGGGCTGACGCAGGGGAAGCCGAGCCGTCCAACAAAAAAACAGATAAATCATGGGTATTATGCGAGTAGGTTTCCGCTTGGCTGTCGCGACGGCAATGCTGGCTGTCGTGCCGCTCACCGCGCTTCACGCACAGAACGCCGACAAGCCGGCCGACGCCAAGGCGCAGGAAGCCGCCAAGGAAGCGCAGGCCAAGGACAGCCAGAAGAAAATCGACGAAATCGCCGAGGCTGCCCGCGTTCTCACCGGGCCCGCGGCCAATGCCGAGTGCGTCTGGCTCGGCCGCCGGGTGGTCAGTCTGCTCTGGCGCGACGATCTCGACACCGCCTTCCGGCATCTCGACTTGTACGACCGGTTCGGCTGCCCCGGCAGCCACGTCCAGACCACCTTCCGCTGCGTGGTCAAGCAGGGTCCGATCGACCCGAAACAGCAGGACACCCTCAACAGCCGGGTCCATACCTGCTGGCTCAACCCGGAAACCCCGGCACCGGCCGCCGCCGCACAGGTTCCGCAAAGCGACGGAACCACCACACGCTGACCGGCGTTGGTATCCGACGCCTGAAATCCAGGCTCACCGTCCGGACCTCAAAAATTGCATTGCAGAGATGTGCCGCCCTGAATTCGCCACGACCTCTCTCTACTTGAAGTTCCGCCGACTAGCGGGTTATGCTGCACTGCCGCAAAAAGCCGCGACCGAGCCTTGGGGACGGGTTCGGGGCCGTGGTTCTCTGCCCCAGTTGAGTTGACGTTATGCGCTCTGTCGCTGCCGTTGTCGCGCTAGTTGCGTGCGTGCATGCCGGGCTTTGGGCCCTCACGCGCGAAGTCGTTACCGCACCGGATGTCACCAATCAGCTCGCGAGCGTGTCGTATGCGCCGTTCGCCGGCAATCATCATCCCGATTCGACGCGCGCGGCGGAATCGCAGATCCGCTCCGACCTCAAGGCGCTCGCTCCATTGACGCGCGCGGTGCGTACCTACTCCGCCACCTCCGGCGTCGAGATGGTGCCGTCGATCGCCAACGAATACGGCCTGCGTGTCAGCGTCGGCGCCTGGATCGACAAGGACAAGGCGCGCAACGAGCGCGAGCTCAAGTCGGTGATCGACCTCGCACGGCGCAACAGCAACGTGTCGAGCGTGATCGTCGGCAACGAAACGATCTACCGCGACGACGTGAAGGTCGACGAGCTGATCCAGATGATCCAGCGCGTGAAGCGTTCGTCGCCGGTGCCGGTCTCCACCGGTGAAATCTGGAGCGTGTGGCGCGATCATCCGGAACTTGTTTCGGCGGTCGACTTCATCGCCGTGCATATCCTGCCGTACTGGGAAGGCGTGTCGGACCGCGCCGCCGTCGATGCCGCCATCGGCGGCTATGACACGCTGCGCCGCCTCTATCCCGGCAAGCGGATCGTCATCGCCGAGTTTGGCTGGCCGAGCGCCGGCTACAACTTCAAGAACGCCAATCCGGGCCGTCTCGAACAGGCGGAAATCCTGCGCACCTTCGCCTCGAAGGCGGAGGCGTACGGCATCGACTACAACATCGTCGAAGCCATCGACCAGCCTTGGAAGACCAACGAAGGCGGCGTCGGTCCGTACTGGGGCATGTACGACGCCTCGCGTCACGCCAAGTTCAGCTGGACCGGTCCCCTGACCGACCCCGACCACTGGAAGATCGGCGGCATGGCCCTGCTGCTCGGCCTGCTGCTGTCGATCCCGGTGTTCGCCATGACCGGCGTCACCGTCGCGCAGGCGACGCTGATGGTCGGTGCGGCGAATATCGCCGGCTACTGGTTCGCGCATGTGTTCGGGTTCTGGACCGCGCACTATCTGGTGCCGGGCGCGGTGTTCGCGCTGGGTCTCGGCATCGTCCTGCTGATCCCGCTGGTCGCGATCATGCTGGCGCGCGTCGAGGAAATTGCCGCCGTCGCATTCGGCCGTCGTCCGCTGCGGCTGATTTCGGCTGCGCCGTCGCTGGTTCCGGCGCTCGCCGATCCGGCGGGCGCGCCGAAGGTGTCGATCCACATTCCGGCCCACAAGGAGCCGGTGGAGATGCTGCGTCAGACGCTCGATTCCGTCGCGCGGCTCGACTACCCGAACTTTGAATGCCTGGTCGTGATGAACAACACGACCGACCCATCCCTCACCGACCCGATCGCGGAGCACTGCAAGCTGCTCGGCGAGCGCTTCAAGTTCCTCAATCTGCAGAACGTCAAGGGCTTCAAGGCCGGCGCGCTGCGGATCGCGCTCGACGAACATACCGCGCCGGACGCCGAGATCATCGGCGTGATCGACGCCGACTATGTCGTGCATCCGGACTGGCTCAAGGATCTCGTCCCTGCCTTTGCCGATCCCAAGGTCGGCATCGTCCAGGCGCCGCAGGATCATCGCGATAGCGCGCGCAGCGTCGTGCATGAAGCGATGAACGGCGAATATGCCGGCTTCTTCGACATCGGCATGGTGCAACGGAACGAGGTCAATGCCATCGTCGTCCATGGCACGATGTGCTTGGTGCGCCGCGCCGCGCTCAATGCCGCGGGCGGCTGGCCGACCGACACGATCTGCGAGGATACCGACCTCGGCCTGACCATTCTCGAGCTTGGCTGGCACACCCACTACACCAACAAGCGCTACGGCCACGGCCTGCTGCCGGATACGTTCGACCAGTTCAAGAAGCAGCGGCATCGCTGGGCTTATGGCGGCTTCCAGATCATCAAGAAGCACTGGCGGCGGTTCCTGCCGGGTCGCAGCCTGCTGACCCGCGAACAGAAGCGCGAATTCTCGTTCGGCTGGCTCAACTGGCTCGGCGCGGAAAGCCTCGGCGTGGTTGTCGCGCTGCTCAACATCCTCTGGGTGCCGTTCGTCGCCTTCCTCGACATCGCGGTACCGGACAAGATCCTCACCGTGCCGATCATCGCCAGCTTCGCGGTCTCGCTGTTGCACTTCATCGCGCTCTATCGTCTTCGCGTGACGATGACCGTCGGCCAGATGTTCCGCTCGGTGTTCGCGGCGATGTCGGTGCAGTGGACCGTGGCGCGCGCGGTCGGTTTCGGTCTGGTGCGTGACCACCTGCCCTTCGTCGTCACCGCGAAAGGCTCCGGCAATCTGCGCCGCGCCAACGACTTCCAGGCATTCTGGGAAGCCGTGATCGCCGCGCTGCTGCTGCTCGGCGCCGGCGTGCTGATCGCCACCAACGCCAAGGAGATCCGCGAGATCAACCTGTTCGCGGCGGTGCTGATGATCCAGAGCCTGCCGTTCCTCGCGGCCGTCACCATCGCGGCCTTCGAGAACAGCCGTCTCAACGACTTCGCCTTCTGGCGCAACGTCGAGACCCTGTTGCTCGATGCGCTGCCGAAACGTGCTGCCATCGCCAAGGCGCCCGCTGCGGAAAGTCAGAAGGAACTGGTGCCGTAACGACGCACCACGCATCACACATAAAAAAATGGCCGGGATCGCTCCCGGCCATTTTCGTTTTAGCAGTGTCGATGCGTCAGGCCGGCAGTGCCGTCTCCACCAGCCGCACCCAGTACGACGTGCCGAACGGGATCGTCTCGTCGTTGAAGTTGTAGGCCGGGTGATGCAGCCCGGCGCTGTCGCCATTGCCGACCCAGATGAAGGCGCCCGGCCGCTCCTCCAGCATGTAGGAAAAATCCTCGCCACCCATCATCGGCGGAAAACGCGTGTCGACCCGTTCAGCGCCGGCGACCTGCTGCGCGATGCCGGCGGCGAAATCGGTCTGCTGCTCGTGGTTCACCAGCACCGGATACTGGCGCTGATAAGTGAGTGTCGCGGTCGCGCCATGGGCCGCGGCGGTGCCTTCCACCACCTCGCGCACGCGCCGTTCGAGCAGATCGCGCACCTCCGGCGCCAGCGTGCGGCCGGTGCCGCGCAACTGCACCTTTTGCGGGATCACGTTCTCCGCATTGCCCGCCTCGAACATCGTGATCGACACCACACCCGATTTCAGCGGATCGACGCTGCGCGCCACGACCGACTGCAGGTTGTTGATGATCTGCGCGCCGACCAAGACAGGGTCGATGCCGAGATGCGGTCGCGCCGCGTGCGTCCCCTTGCCCTCGATATCAATGATGATGGCGTCGGTCGCCGCCATCATCGCACCGGCGCGAATGCCGAACGAACCGACCGGCATGCCCGGCGAATTGTGCATGCCGTAAACCTCGTCGATGCCGAAACGAGCCATCATGCCGTCATCGCACATCGCCTTGCCGCCGGCGCCACCTTCCTCGGCCGGCTGGAAGATGACAACCGCCGTACCGGCAAAATTGCGGGTCTCCGCGAGATAGCGGGCAGCCCCCAACAGCATCGCCGTATGCCCGTCGTGGCCGCAGGCGTGCATCTTGCCGGGAGTTTTCGAGGCGTAAGGCAGGCCCGTCGCCTCCGCGATCGGCAACGCGTCCATGTCGGCGCGCATGCCGATGACACGCCGCTCACCGCCGCCCGGCTTGCGCCCCTTGATGACACCGACCACGCCGGTCCGGCCGATGCCGGTGACCACCTCGTCGCAGCCGAAGCCTTTGAGCTTCTCGGCGACCGTGGCCGCCGTCCGGTGGACGTCGTACATCAACTCCGGATTTTCATGGATATCCCGGCGCCAGGCGGTGATGTCGGCGTGCAGGTCGGCGATGCGGTTGACGATCGGCATGGGTTCCTCGATTTGGCACCAGTTTAGAGCAGATTCCGTCGCTCTTGCGAGGGGTTAGAGCTATCCACGCCGCCCGAAAACGCTCTATTGACCGGACGGAACGACGCCCCTACACACCCCCGCAGGTGGAGCTCGTAGCTCAGTCGGTAGAGCACGTGACTTTTAATCATGGGGTCGCGGGTTCGAATCCCGCCGAGCTCACCAATCAGCCAGTCTGATAGCAGAATGACCGGGAGCGATTGAACCTTCGCTGCGGCCCGGCCGACCCAATGGCGTAAGATAGCCGGTATTCACCGAACGGCTCTGCCGGCGGCGCACGGCGATCCGGAGTCATCCCGATGAAATCCCTTCTTGCCACCGTGCTCATGCTTCTCTCCACCGGCGCCTTCGCCGCCTGCGAGGAACCCGCCACCGGCAGCGACGCCGCGCCGGCGCTGTCGCCACCACTCGCGGCCGTGGTCGTCGGCAGCGGACGCCTGCCGTTCCATTCCGCGCCGCAGGCGGGCTGTGCCATGCCGGGCGTGTTCGTCATCCCGAAAGACGCATTGATCGCCTATGCGCAAACCAAAAGCTGGACCTCGGTGATGTACTCCAACCCGAAGACCGGCAACACCGTATCCGGCTGGGTAAAGTCGTCGCGCCTGAAGGTGACCGGCACCGTCGGGCCGAGGCAGTGACGCCCGCCGGCCCTCCGTTGCTATTTCCGGCCGGACCGTCTATGAGACCGGCGTTCGCGATTTCGCCTGACCTTGTTTCTGCCCTGACTTAAGCGCCGCATTGCTTAATTTCCGTATTGCGGCGGGCCTTTACCAAGCCAACGCAAATCCGGATTGACGCCAGCGCGAATGGTTCGCGCGGGCAAACGCGCGTTTATGCGCATGGAGACGTGTCTTGGCTCAAGGTACCGTGAAGTTCTTCAACCCCAACAAAGGCTTCGGCTTTATCGTTCAGGATGCCGGCGGACCGGATGTGTTCGTGCACATCAGCGCCGTCGAGCGTTCCGGCATGAGCACGCTGAACGAAGGCCAGAAGGTCACGTTCGACATCGAAGCGGACCGCCGCAGCGGCAAGAACGCCGCCGCCAACATCCGCCCGGTCTGATTGCGTTCATCAAATAGACACGATCGGTGTCTAGACAGACCTTATCGCTCGCGACGATCTGATTTCCGCGGATGTACCGGGATTAGGTGTGGCGCTTGAGGTAGCCAGAGCCCGCTTGGGATTTCTCCTAAGCGGGTTTTGTTTTGGCTAGGTGTTATTTTTGCGTTCTTGACGCGAACCGGCATCCCCTTCGCCTGAAGACGCTCTAGTGAGCCCTTGGCGAACGTTGCCGGCGTGGCAATGCCGGTTTCTCCAACTCCACGGACGCCGCAGCTTCACGCTGCAGACGCTCGGAGCGCAGCACCGCAGTCCGTTCCCTGATCGAGCGTTGATGGTCCTGATATTCGCGCATCGCCGCGGCTTTATCTTCGAGGGTCTGTTTATCTGCCATCTCAAATCCTTTTGGTTGGGAACCGCCGGAACGCCGCGGCACCGCTCAGGATGATCGAACTAAAACAGATAGATAGTCACGATTATTCAAATTGATAGGGCTGCCTCGGGCTTTCGTTACGGCGCGTCGGTGCCGGCGGACGCAGACTTCTCCGGCGCGAACCGCCGCCAGCGCAGCCAGTTGCGCCGCAGTTTTTCCGGCTTCGCCTCGCCGCCGAAAAACCGCTGCACGACGACGAAGAACACCGGCACAAAGATCAGCGCCAGCACCACGACGGCGAACATGCCACCGGCGACGCTGGTGCCGAGCGCCTGCTGGCTCTTGCCGCCGGCGCCATGCGCGATCACCATTGGCGCGACGCCGAAGATGAAGGCCATGCCGGTCATGACGATCGGGCGGAAGCGCAGATGGCACGCCTCCAGCGTCGCCTCGATCAGCGGCTTGCCCTGCTTGCGCAGATCCTTGGCGAACTCGATGATCAGGATCGCGTCCTTGGCCGCCAGTCCGATGATCGTCACCAGACCAACGGTGAAATAGACGTCATTCGAGAGCGAGCGCGCCGTCGCCGCGGCGACCGCGCCGAGAATGCCAAGCGGCACCGTGAGCAGCACCGCGAGCGGTATCGCCCAGCTTTCGTAAAGCGCGGCGAGACACAGGAATACCACCAGCGCCGAGAGCGCGAGAAGCAGCGGCGCCTGCGACCCGGCGAGCTTTTCCTGCAACGACTGGCCCGTCCATTCGTAGCCAAAGCCGCGCGGCAACTGTCCGGCAAGGCGCTCCATCTCGGCGATGGCGTCGCCGCTGGTGAAGCCGGCGCGCGCGGCACCGGAGATGCGGACGGATGGGTAATAGTTGAACCCGACGATCTGCGCCGGGCCGACCAGCCAGCGCACCGTCGCGAACGACGACAGCGGCACCAGCTTCCCCTGCCCGTTGCGCACCGTGTAATTCAGCACGTCGTCGGGCTGCATGCGCTGCCCGTCCTCCGACTGGACGATGACGCGCTGCATGCGGCCACGGTTCGGGAAGTCGTTGACGTAGGACGAGCCGAGATTGGTGGAGATCGTGTTGTTGATCTCCTCGAAGGTGACGCCGAACGCGCCGGCCTTCTCGCGATCGATAACGAGTTCGAGCTGCGGCGCGGGCGACAGACCCTCCACATAAACGTCCTGCAGCACCGGGCTTGTTTTAGCGGCTTCCAGCAACTGCTGCGCCGCGGCGGTCAACGCTTCATGACCCTTCTGCGCGCGATCCTGCAGACGGAAGCTGAAACCCGACGAATTGCCGAGATTGTCGATCGGCGGCGGCTGCAACGCGCTGACGCGCGCGTCCTTCACCGATTCCATCGCCTTGTTCACGTCATCGACGATCTGTGCGGCACTGTCGTTCGCTCCGCGCTGATTCCAATCCTTCAACGTGACGAACGCCTGTGCCGTGTTCTGACCCTGACCGAGGAAGCTGAAACCGGTGAGAAACGTCACGGCCTTAACCCCGTCGCGCTTCATCAGATAGTCCTCGACGGTCTTGACGACCGCGAGGGTGCGGTTGAATGAGGCTTCCGGCGGCGTCTGGATATCAACGGTGATGAAACCCTGATCGTCCACCGGCAGGAAGCCCGCCGGCAGCCGCGACACGCCCCAGGCAACGCCGATGACCAGCGCGAGATAAATCAGCATGTAGCGGGCGGCCCGCCCCAGGGACCACTGCACCATGCCGCGATAGCCGTCGCGAGCCTTGTCGATGCCGCGGTTGAAATAGCCGAACACGCCGCGCTTGGCATGGACATGCCCCTTGGCAACCGGCTTGAGCAGCGTCGCACACAAAGCCGGCGTCAGCGACAACGCCAGCAGCGCGGAGAAGCCGATCGCCGCCACCATGGTTACGGAGAACTGCTTGTAGATGACGCCGACCGAGCCCGGAAAGAACGCCATCGGCACGAACACCGCCATCAGCACCAGCGTGATGCCGATGATCGCGCCGGTGATCTGCGACATCGCCTTGCGGGTCGCCTCGCGCGGCGACAACCCCTCTTCGGACATGATGCGCTCGACGTTTTCGACCACGACGATGGCGTCGTCGACGAGGATGCCAATCGCCAGCACCATGCCGAACAGCGTCAGCATGTTGATGGAAAAGCCGGCAAGCAGCAGCGTCGCGCAAGTGCCGAGCAGCGCGACCGGCACGACGATGGTGGGAATGATCGTGTAGCGGATGTTCTGCAGGAACAGGAACATCACCAGAAAGACGAGGCCGACCGCCTCCAAGAGCGTCATCAGCACCTTCTGGATCGACGCTTCGACCACCGGCGTGATGTCGTAGGGGATGCTGTATTGGATGGTATCGGGGAAGAACTTCGACAGTTCTTCCATCTTCTTCTTCACCGCCGTCGCGGTCGCGAGCGCATTGCCGGTCGGTGCCAGCAGCACCGAGAGACCGGCCGCCGGCTTGCCATCGACCCGCGTCGTGAACTGATAGCCCATGCCGCCAACCTCGATGCGCGCGACATCGCGCAGCCGCACCGTCGAACCGTCGGGATTGGCGCGCAGCACGATCGCGCCGAATTCGTCGGGCGACGTGAGCTGGCCCTTGACCAGCACCATGGCCGACACCTGCTGGCCGCGTGGCGTCGGCTCGGCGCCGAGCGAACCGGAGGCGACCTGCGCGTTCTGCGCGGCGATCGCCTTGTTCACATCGTCGGCGGTGAGGTTGTAGCCGATCAGCCGGTCGGTATTGATCCAGACGCGCAGCGCGCGCTCGGTCGAATACAGCGTGGCGCGGCCGACACCGGGGATGCGCCGGATCTCGCCGAGCACGTTGCGGATCATGAAGTCGCCGAGGCCGACCTCATCCAGGCTGCCGTCGGTCGATTGCAGCGTGATGATCTGCAGCACCGCGCTGGACGCTTCCTCGACGAGAATGCCCTGTTGCAGCACCGCGCGCGGCAGGCGTGGCTCGATGCGTTTGATGCGGTTCTGCACCTCGACCGACGCCATATTGCTGTCGGTGCCGGGTACGAAATTGGCGATGATCTCGACTTGGCCGAGCGAGTCGCTGGTCGATTCAAAATTGAGGATGCCGCTCGCGCCGTTGAGCTCCTCCTCGATCAACCGCGTGACGCTGTTGTAGAGATTTTCCGTCGACGCGCCCGGATAGGCAGTGCTGACGGAAATCGACGGTGGCGCGATGATGGGATATTGCGCGACGGGCAGCAGCGGGATCGTCAGCACACCGCCCAAGCAGATGAACAGCGCGACGACCCAGGCAAAGATCGGCCTGTCGATGAAAAAGCTCGGCATTGGCAGACGGCCGCGTTAGCGCGTCTTGACGGAAGACGCGGTCTCCGCTTCGGCGCGGCGGGTCGCGTTCCAGGTGACCGGACGCACGGCAGCGCCGGCGCTGATCTTCTGGAAGCCCTCCACCACGACGCGGTCGCCGTTCTTCAAGCCATCGAGCACTAGCCAGTCGGCATCGACGGTGCGGCCGGTCCGGATCGGCTGCACCACCACGCGATTGTCGTGACGCAGCACATAGACCTCGCTGCCGCCGGCAGCGTTGCGCTGGACCGCCTGCTGCGGCACGGCGATGGCATCACCATCGACGCCCTGCTCGATCTGCACGCGGACATACATGCCCGGCAGCAGTTCGTGCTTCGGATTGGGAAATTCACCGCGCAGCGTCACCTGACCGGTCGAGGGATCAACGGTCGCGTCCGAGAACAGCAGTTTGCCGGCCGGCGCATAGAGCGTGCCGTCGTCGAGCACGAGGCGCACCTTCACCGCATCCTGCGAGACGCGCTCCAGCGCGCCGCTTTCAAAGTCGCGGCGAAGCTGGTTTAGCTCGCTGATCGACTGGGTGAAGTCGGCATAGATCGGATCGAGTTGCTGCACCGTCGCGAGATGCGTCGCCTCGCCCTGTCCGACCAGCGCGCCTTCGGTGACGAGCGCACGGCCGACGCGGCCGCTGATCGGCGAGCGCACCGTTGCGTATTCGAGATTAAGCTTGGCGCGGCGAACATCGGCGGCGCGCGCCGCGACATCGGCCCTGGCCTGCTGCATTTCAGAGGTCGCGGTTTCAAACTGGACGCGCGACACCGCCTTCTCGGCGACCAGCGTTTCCATGCGCTTGGCCTGTTGCTCAGCCAGTTCAAACGCAGCTTTCGCCTTCGCATGCGCGGCCTCGGCCGCCTGCAACTCCACCTCGAATGGAACCGGATCGATACGATAGAGCACGTCGCCGGCCTTGACGTCGGTGCCCTGCGAGAACGCCCGCTCGATGACGATGCCGGACACCCGCGCCCGCACCTCGGCGATGCGGGTCGGCGCGATGCGTCCCGGCAACTCCCGGATGATCGGGCGCGGGCCGGCATGCAATGTCACCACCGAGACTTCCGGCGACACGGGCACGACGGTGGCCGAGGCCGGGGCTTCATCGCAGGCTGTCAGGCCCGTCAACAACAACAAGCAAACGGCCGCCATCGGAGCGGCCGAACGAACACGCGAATCCATTTCTGAACGTCCCTTCATCTTCGGGGGAAGATAGTCGGGACCGGGCGTGACGCAAATTAAAATTGCTGCGACGCATCAACGCAGGGATTTTCAGTAGAAATATAGGAAATTGTTAACCTTTTTCCGATGCCCGTTTACCGTAAAATTGGCAATGCGGCACTGCATCACGTTACATCACGATCGCGTTTCCGTATCATGATACCGTTGGCAGCCACGACGGCGGTCGCCATCGTCGCCTGCAGCAGATAGCCGCCGGTGGGCGCTTCCCAGTCCAGCATCTCGCCGGCCACGAACAGTCCCGGCCGGTTCCGCACCATCAGATAGGCGTCGAGCGCGGCAAATGGCACGCCACCGGCGGTCGAGATCGCCCGATCGAGCGCCGTCACGCCATTGACCGGCAACGGCACCCTATTGATCAGCGCCGCAAGCTCAGCCGGCGTGAGATCGGCGAGCCGGCGGCCGTGTGCCAGCGCAGCCTCGTGCAGCAGGCCGATGGCCGGCGGCGCAAGCTGCACCGCCTTGCGCAGGAAACCCGCCAGCGACTGCTTGCCGCGCGGTCGCGTCAGCCGCGCGGCGAGATCGTCCGGAGTCATGTCCGGCCGCAGCGCCAGGCTCAGCGTCACCGGCACGGCGCTGCCGAGCGCATCGCGCACCGCGGCCGACAGCGCGTAGACCGCCCCGCCCTCGAGCCCGGTCCGCGTCACCATCGCTTCGCCGCGGACCGTCCGTTCGCCGAGCGTCAGCGCGATGCGTTTCAATGGCTGCCCGTGAAACCGCTCGCGGAACCGCGGCGACCATTCGAGCAGGAAACCGCAATTTGCCGGGCGCAGCGGCGTCACCGGAATTCCGGCAGCGGTGAGGATATCGACCCATCCGCCATCTGCGCCGAGCTTCGGCCAGCTTGCGCCACCGAGCGCCAGCAAGGTTGCGTCCGCTGCGACAGTTTGCGGCCCTTCGGGCGTCATAAATCGCAAGGCGCCATCGTCGCCCCATCCGTCCCAGCGATGCCGCGTATGCAGCGTCACGCCCTGTGCCGCGACCCGGCGCAACCATGCGCGCAACAACGGTGACGCCTTGAAGCTTTTCGGAAACACGCGGCCGCTGGAGCCGACGAAGGTCGGCTCGCCCAGCGCGTCCGCCCAGTCGCGCAGATCCTGCGGCGACAGCGCCGCCAGCGCTGGCGCAAGCGGCTCGGCTGCCACACCATACCGGGACATGAAACGCGGCAGCGGTTCGCTGTGCGTGAGGTTCAGGCCGCCGCGCCCGGCCATCAGGAACTTGCGGCCGAGCGACGACATCCGGTCATAGACCGTGACGCGGATCGCGGGATCGGCCGCGCGCGCCAGCGCATCGGCGGTCATCAGTCCCGCCGGTCCGCCGCCGATAATGGCGACACGGAACGTTCTGCTCGCTGGATCGTTGACCACGATTGACCTTTACCAGCCACCCGGCGGGTGCTGGATGCTTGGTTGATGCCTCGCTGTCGCATCGCACAAAAAGATCGCCCGGCCAATCGTCATCCGGCTAATGGTCATGGGTCATTCAAATTTCGGGTCATTCAAGTTTCACGAAATTGTCCTGTCCCTGCCACATCAGCACGATACGCAGGAGCATCGTTCACCGGCCTGCACGAATCTGGGCCCATGAATCCGGAGGACAAGCATGTCGTGCCAAGCCGAAACCAGCCTCGTCGAAACCAGCTTCGCCCCTCGTGTGCGTGATCGCGGCGAGCGCCTGCCGGATTGTCCGCATTGTGGCGACATGCTGGTCGCGCCGGATATCTCGATGTTTGACGGCCAGGACGCGGATGGCCGCGGCCTCGTCCGCCATGTCTGGTCGTGCGAAAGCTGCGGCGAGCGCAGCGAAACCGCCGTGCTGGTGGTTCATTGACCGGACTCGCATTTTTCCAGGCCGGTGGAATAGCCTGTCCCCGCGGGTGTTTGCCTTTCCGTCCAGTATGAAATCCGTCATTCCTTGAGAGGAGTTTCCCATGACGCTGATGCGCTCCAGCCTCGCCATTCTCGCCTGCTCCGCAGCACTCCTCGCCGTGGCGCCCGCATCCGCCGAGGTCGTCAATCTGAAAGCCGACCTGAAAGCTTCGAGCGAAGTGCCGCCGACCAACAGCAAGGGCAGCGGCGCGGTGACCGCCACATATGACACCGCGTCGAAGAAGCTGTCGTGGAAGGGCAGCTACAAGGATCTTTCCGGCCCGGCCACCGCCGCGCATTTCCATATCGGCGAAGCCGGCAAGAACGGCGCGGTCGCGGTGCCGATCTCACCGGCGACCAGCCCGCTGGAAGGCTCCGCAACGCTGACCGATGCGCAGGCCAGCGATCTCCTCGCCGGCCGGATGTATGTCAACGTCCACACCGCCGCGAACAAGGCCGGCGAAATTCGCGGCCAGGTCACGAAATAACCAGACGACATAGACCGGTCGGTCCATTCCATCGACCAAAGTCTCAGCGGTGCGCATAGCACCGATGCAACCAGACCCGCTGGCTTCTTGCCGGCGGGTTTTTTGCTTGCACCCCCTTCCGCTGCGCCGCATCTTCGGGGCCGATTTCCCGTGCGACTTAGGCTGTGGAGGACGAACAGGTGGCGCAAGGCAGAACGGATAAACCGGTCATCGTATCCGGCGGCGGTATCGGCGGCCTGGCGGCGGCTTACGCCCTGGCCTTGAAGGGCGTGCCGGTCCACCTGCTCGAGCAATCATCGGAATTCAAGGAAGTCGGCGCCGGCATCCAGCTCGGCCCCAACATCTTCCGCATGCTCGACAAGATCGGGCTCAAGGACGCCGTGCTCACCGACGCGCATGTTCCCGGCAACCTGCAGATGCGGGACGCGCTCACCGGCAAGCTGATCACCAATGTCGGGCTCGGCGACAAGATGGTGCAGGCGTTTGGCTATCCTTACGCGGTCACGCACCGCGCCGACATCCATGGCACCTTCCTCAAAGCGTGCCAGGACCACGATCTGGTGACGCTCGAAACCAACGCCCATGTCGACGACTACGAGGATCGCGGCGACGACGGCGTGGTCGCGCATGTCGGCAGCCGCAGCATCGCCGGCCGCGCGCTGATCGCCTGTGACGGCATGTGGTCGAAGGTTCGCGAGCGTATTGTCGGCGACGGCAAACCCCGCGTCTCGGGTCACATCGCCTATCGCGCGGTGCTGCGCCGCGACGAGGTGCCGGACGATCTCTGGCATCCGGACGTGATCCTGTGGGCCGGCCCGCGCACGCATTTCGTGCACTATCCGATGCGCCGCGGCGAAATCTACAACCTCGTCGCCGTATTCCACTCCGACCAGTATCAGGAGGGCTGGGACGCGGAAGGCAGCAAGGAGTTGCTCTGGAAGCATTTCGACGGCGAGCGCCCGGAGGTGCTGCGCATGCTGGAGCGCATCAACACCTGGAAGATGTGGGTGCTGTGCGACCGCGAGCCGGTGAAGAACTGGACCAAGGGCAATGTCACCCTGCTCGGCGACGCCGCGCATCCGATGCTGCAATATCTCGCGCAGGGCGCCTGCATGGCGACCGAGGACGCGGTGATCCTCGCCGAGTGCGTCACGCGGCAGCCGGACAATCTGCCAGCCGCGTTCCTCGCCTATCAGCAGCAGCGTTATCTACGCACCGCGCAGGTGCAGATCATGGCGCGCATCTACGGCGAGTTTTATCACGCGCGCGGGCCGACGGCGGAACTGCGCGACCAGATGCTGTCGAGCCGTACGCCGGAACAGTCACAGAACAGCGTCGCCTGGCTTT
>MKWA01000002.1:106683-168264 GCA_001899285.1 Rhizobiales bacterium 64-17 | reverse complement strand
TCATCATTTCTGAAAATAGAAAACCCTCCCGCCGAAACCGCGGGAGGGTTTTTGCTTTTTGTCGCCGCGATCAGTTGAAGCCGTACAGCTTCGCCGGATTATCGACCAGCAGCAGCTTCTGCACCGCCGGATCGGGTACGAACTTCGGCACCAGATCGACCAGATCGGCCTCGTCGGCCTCGTGCGTCGCATTCGGATGCGGGAAGTCGGTGCCCCACAGCGTGCGGTCCGCCGCGGTTTCCATGATGCGCTTGGCGATCGGCAACGCTTCGTCATAGGGCGGCATCGAGATGCGCTCGGATCCACACACCTTCACCCAGACGTGCTTGTGTTCGAGGAGCTTGAGCAGCGCCTTGAACGGCGGCTGGTCGACGCCATCCTTGGCCGGCACACGGCCCATGTGATCTATTACAACCGGCACGGTCTGCTTGAGGATCAGGTCCGACAGTTGTTCGATATCCGGCGCATCGACATGGAACACCAGATGCCAGCCGAGCGGCTTGATCTTGCGCACCACGCTCTCCAGCAGGTTGAGGTCCGGCATGCCGCCGAGATGCTTGACGAAGTTGAAGCGCACGCCGCGCACGCCAGCCAAAGCCATCTTCGGATAATCGGTCGGCGGCGTCTGCGCATCGACGATCGCCACGCCGCGGTAGTTCTTCGGCCGCCAGGCGAGTGCGTCCAGCATCGCGCGGTTATCGCTGCCGTGGCACGACGCCTGCACGATCACCGCGCGATCGACACCAAGATGTGCATGCAGCGCCGCGAGATCCTCCTTCGGCGCATCCTCAGGCGTGTAGCGCCGGTTCGGTGCATAGGGAAACACCGCGCCGGGGCCAAACACGTGGCAATGCGCGTCGGTCGCTCCCGGCGGGAGCTTGAACGCCGGCTTGCGTCGCTTGGAGAAGTCTCGCGTCATCTGCTGTGCTCGTCTGGTTTCGTTAGCGCTTCTCGATACCGGCCTTCTGAATCACCGCCGACCACTTGGCGATGTCGTCGGTCAGCCGCTTGTTGATCTCTTCCGGTGTGCCGCCCTTCGCGACGATGCCCATGTCATTGGCCTTCTGCTTGATCGTCGCGTCGTTCAGCACTTCGTTGAGGGCGCCATTGAGCGTCTTGACGATGTCGTCCGACACGCCTTTCGGCGCATAGATCGCATTCCATGACGTCGCCTCGAAGTCGAGGCCCGCCGCTTCCTTCACCGTCGGCACGTCCTTGAGATAGGTGACGCGGGTGAGACCCGAGGTTGCGAGCGGAACGAACTTCTTGGCTTCGAGGCTCGGCCGCAAGGCCGCATAGAACTCGACACCGAGCTGGATGTCATTGCGTTCCAGCGCGATGGAGACATCGCCGCTGTTCTTGAACGGCACGATGGCGACATCAATACCGGCCGTGGACTTGAACAGTTCGGCGCCGAGATTCTGGCTCGATCCGGCGGCGATGGTGCCGACGTTCAGCTTGCCGGGGCTCGCCTTGGCCGCCTTGATGAAATCCGCCAACGTCTTGTACGGCGAATTGACGCTCGACACGAAGATCAGATCGAAATAGCCCATGCTCGAGACCGGGCGAAAATCCTTCAACGGGTCGAACGGCAGGCTCTTGAACAGGCCGACGCTGACCGCCGTGCCGTTCGAGAACAAGGCAAGCGTGTAGCCGTCGGGCGTCGCCTGCATCACCGAGCGCGCCGCCGTGATGCCGCCGGCGCCCGGCATATTCTCGACCACGAAACGCTGGCCGAGCTTGTCGCCGAGCTTTTCCGCGACGAGCCGCGTGGTGACGTCCGCGACGCCGCCGGCGCCGAACGGCAGCACGATCTTCACCGGCCGTTCCGGATATTTCTGCGCGAGCGCGGGAGTCTGCGTGAACGCGGCGAGGCCGACAGCGAGCGCTCCGGTGAGCGCGACCATTCCCGTGAACTGACGCATGCGTGAGAATCCTCCGAATGTCATGTCTCTGTCTCCTTTTGGTTGCGCCCGTTCTGTCTGCAAATGACGGACGACGCAAGAGCATGCGATATCAGGCATCATGCGCAAACGCATTGCGCTGCCACAATCACGGTACCGGTGGGAGATCGCCCCGCGCCCATCCGGATTGTACCGCATCGCGGAAGTCCGCAAAGCGCCCGGCGGCGATGGCCTCGCGCATCCCGGCCATCAGCGTCTGGTAATAGGCGATGTTGATCTCCGACAGCAGCATGCCGGCGAGCAGTTCATTCGCCTTCACCAGATGGTGCAGATAGGCGCGCGAATAGGTCCGCGCCGCCGGATGCGGGCAGTCCGGATCGAGCGGCCGCGGGTCATCGGCGTGGCGGGCATTGGCGAGATTGACCGGCCCGAGCCGGGTGAAGGCCATGCCGTGCCGGCCGTTGCGGGTCGGCATCACGCAGTCGAACATGTCGATGCCGCGCGCCACCGCTTCGATCAGATCATCGGGCTTGCCGACGCCCATCAGGTAGCGCGGCTTGTCGGCGGGCAACAGCGGCGTCACCTCCTCGACCACGCGCAGCATCACCGCCTGCGGCTCACCGACCGCGAGCCCGCCCACCGCATAACCATGAAACGGCATGGCGGTGAGCGCCGTCGCGCTCGCGGCCCGCAACCCTGTATCGTCGCCACCCTGAACGATGCCGAACAGCGCGTGGCCCGCCGGCGCCGTCTCGAATGCACGCAGGCTGCGCTCGCCCCAGCGCAGCGAAAGCTGCATCGCGCGTTCCATGTCCTCGCGCGCCGCCGGCAGCTTCAGGCATTCGTCGAACTGCATGACGATGTCGGCGCCGAGCAGAAGCTGGATCTCGATCGAGCGCTCCGGCGTCAGCGTGACATGCGCGCCGTCGATATGCGAACGAAAGGTGACGCCCTGCTCGGTCAGCTTGCGCAGCGAGGCAAGCGACATCACCTGGAAACCGCCGGAATCGGTGAGGATCGGATGCGGCCAGTTCATGAATGTGTGCAGACCGCCGAGCGCGGCGACGCGCTCCGCGCCCGGCCGCAGCATCAGGTGATAGGTGTTGCCGAGCAGGATCTCCGCGCCGGCCGCACGTACCGCCTCGGGCTTGAGCCCCTTTACTGTCGCCTGGGTACCGACCGGCATGAACGCCGGCGTCTGCACGGTGCCGTGCGGCGTCGTGAACGCGCCGCGCCGCGCCATCCCATCGGTGGTGTTCAAGGTGAAAGAAAACGGTGCCGTCATCGCGCCGCAGGATATAGCAGACAGGCGTCGCCATACGAATAGAAGCGATAGCCGTCGGCAATGGCATGGGCATAGGCGCCGCGGATGCGATCGAGACCGGAGAATGCCGCCACCAGCATGACCAGCGTCGATTTCGGCAGATGGAAATTGGTCAGCATCAGGTCGGTCGCCTTGAAGCGATAGCCGGGCGTGATGAAGATCGCGGTCTCGCCCTCGAACGGCGCCACGGTCCCATCCTCGGCCGCGGCACTCTCGATCAGCCGCAGCGCGGTCGAGCCAACGGCGACGATCCGGCCGCCGGCCTGGCGCGCGGCATTGAGCGCCGCCGCCGTCTCCGCCGAGACGGTGCCCCATTCGGAATGCATCTTGTGCGCGTCGGTGTCGTCGGCCTTCACCGGCAGGAAGGTGCCGGCACCGACATGCAGCGTGACGTGATGGATCGAGACGCCGCGCGCCTTCAACGCCACAACGAGCGCATCGGTGAAATGCAGGCTCGCGGTCGGCGCCGCGACCGAACCCTCGATCTTCGCGAACATGGTCTGGTAGTCGCTGCGGTCCTGCTCGTCCGGCGCGCGCTTGCCGGCGATATAGGGCGGCAGCGGCATGGTGCCGCGTTCCTCGATCGACTGATCGAGCACCGCGCCATGAAACGCGAACGACAGCGTCACCTCGCCGCCCTCGCCCTTCGCCTCAACCGTCGCATCGAGCTGGTCGAGGAAGCACACCTTGCCCTCGGAGCCGAACCGCACCACGTCGCCGACCTCAAGCTTCTTCGCCGGCTTGACGAAAGCCAGCCAGCGCGAGCCGTCGAGCCGCTTGTGCAAGGTCGCCTCGATCGCCGGCTCAGTGGCGCGGCCGATGCGCCGACCCGACAGCCGCGCCGGGATCACCTTGGTGTCGTTGATGACGAGCACATCGCCTGGTGCCAGCAGATCCGGCAGATCGCGCACAATGCGATCCGCCAACCCATCCGGCTTGACCACGAGCAGCCGCGCGCTATCGCGCGGCGACGCCGGCCGCAGCGCGATCCGCTCGGGCGGAAGCTCGAAATCGAACAGGTCTGTGCGCATTGTGCTCTTCTCCCTCTCCCCGTTTACGGGGAGAGGGTCGGGGTGAGGGGCAACCATTCAAGACTTGAGGAATAGCCCCTCACCCGACCGCCTTCACTTCGTTACGGCGCATAGCCGATGCCCCGCATCGGCGTTTGGCGTCAGGACGGCAGTCCTTTGGACTGCCTATGCTCTCCCCGCAAGCGGGGCGAGGTAACACCATCGTCCAACGGGCGGCTTACGCGCCCATGCTGGCCTTGACGATCTTGTCCGGGTTCTGCACCGGCTCGCCGCGCTTGATCTTGTCGACGTTCTCCATCCCCTCGATCACCTTGCCCCAGACCGTGTACTGCCGGTCGAGGAAGGTCGCGTCGTCGAACACGATGAAGAACTGGCTGTCGCCGGAATCCGGATTCTGCGCCCGCGCCATCGACACGACGCCGCGCACATGCGGCTCGCTGTTGAACTCGGCCTTGAGTTTCTTGCCCGAGCCACCGGTGCCGGTGCCGTGCGGACAGCCGGTCTGCGCCATGAAGCCATCGATCACGCGATGGAACACGATGCCGTCGTAGAAGCCTTCCTTCACCAGCTCCTTGATGCGCGCGACGTGGCCGGGCGCGAGGTCCGGCCGCATCTCGATCACGACCTTGCCCTGGGTGGTGTCGAGCGTGAGCGTGTCTTCCGGTTTAGCCATTGTCGTTGTCCTTGTTGGTGTTGTCGTTGTGCGCAGCGTGCGCGTCACTTCATGTCGGCGGCGACCTGCACCTTCACCATCTTGTCGGGATCGGTGACGGCGCCGCTCTGCGAGCCGGCCGGCGCTTTCTTCAGCTTGTCGACGGTGTCCATGCCGGACACCACCTCGCCGATCACGGTGTATTGGCCGTTGAGGAACGAGGCGTCGGCAAAGCAGATGAAGAACTGCGAATTGGCGGAGTTCGGGTCGCTGGCGCGCGCCATGCCGACCACGCCGCGCTTGAATGGCGTCTGCGTGAATTCGGCCGGGACATTCGGATATTTCGAGCGGCCGGTGCCGTTGAAATTCTGCCCGTCGCCGGTCTGCGCCATGAAGCCGGCCATCACGCGATGGAACGGCACATTGTCATAATAGCCGTCGCGGGCGAGCTGCTTCAGCCGCTCGGCGTGCTGGGGCGCGAGATCGGGCCGCAGCTTGATGATCACCTGCCCCTTGGTGGTGTCGATGACGATCGCGTTCTGCGGATCGACGCCGGCCGGCAGCTTCGGCGGCTGGGCGAAGGCCGGCAGCGCGAACAGCAGCGCGGCGGCGACGGCAAGCACTCGGATCATGATGTCTCCTGTGACGGACGGCCGCCCGGCGGCGGCGCATGCGGAAATGATTTAGCGAAACTTTTTCGCGAGCCGCGCCGCGACCGGCGCCGGCACGAAGGCCGACACGTCGCCGCGCATGCCGGCGATCTGGCGCACCAGTGTGGCGGTGATCGGGCGGACATCGGCGCCCGCCGGCAGGAACACGGTCTGGATGCGGGGCGCCATCACCTCGTTCATCCCGGCCATCTGCATCTCGTAATTGAAATCGGTGGTGTCGCGCAGGCCGCGGATCAGCAAGGTTGCTTTCGCCTTGCGCGCCGCCTCGATCACCAGGCCGGAGAAGGTGGTGCAAACGAGCTTGCAGCCGGCCTTGCGCGCCACCGGGCCGCAGACCTGTTCCAGCATGGCCAGCCGCTCCTCGGTGGTGAACAGCGGCGTCTTGCCGGGATGGACACCGATCGCCAGCACCAGCGTGTCCGCCATGCGGGCGGCGCGCCGCACCACATCGAGATGGCCGTTGGTCACCGGGTCGAACGAGCCGGCGTAATAGGCGATACGGGCGAGGTTTTTTGCCATTTTGAGGGTCTAACCCGCCGTTTTCGGCCTCGCAAGCCGCTCCCTGCCCGGTTTCGGCGCGAAAAGCCCCTCACGCACAGGTGAGCCGGGGCTGATCGAACCATTTTCCGTTTGGCGCGTCTAACAGGACAGGAAAGCCGGACAATACCGGCGGGGAGCGTCTCATGCAGATCAACAGCTTGCAGAGCAGCAAAGTCTACCAGATGGCCGGCGCCGCCCTGGCGGCCGCCCTGATCGCCGGCGGCGTGGTCGGTTTCCCCGGCCTGCCGGAAGCCTCCGCGACGCGGACCCAGAGCGTGACCGCTGCGCCACTCGCCGCGCCGGTGCAGACCGCCAGTACGACAGCGGATCGCGGCTGGCCTTACGTGCAACGCGCCAGCAATGTCCGCCTCGTCACCACCGACCGCCTCAACTGATTCTCAAACCCGCGTGAGCCGCGCCTTTTGACGCGGCTCACCGGATGACATTTGCGGGCCAGCGTGGCTTATGCCGCGCATCATGATCATCCGCACCCTCCTCGTTGTTCTCACCTCGCTTGTCCTGACACCCGCCGCGCTTGCCCAGGTGCCGCCCAGCTCCGCCGAGCGCGCCGTCTATGTCGGTCTGCACAAGGCGGCTGCCGCCGGCGACGTCGCGACCATCGAGCGCGAGGTCCGCGCCGGCAACGCCGTTGATCTGCGCGACGGTCACGGTCGCACGCCGCTGCATGTGGCCGTCTTTCTGCAGCAGCAGGACGCGGTGCGCGCGCTGATCCGGCTCGGCGCCGACGCCAATGCGCTGGAAGCACAGAAATACGACCCGGTGACCATCGCCTCGGTCGCCAACGACGTGCCGATGCTGGCGCTGCTGCTCGCGAACGGCGCCAAGGCGACCAACATCACCAGCCCCTATCACGGCACCGCGCTGATCGCGGCGGCGCATCTCGGCCATGCCGAGGTCGTGCGCCGGCTGATCGCCGCCAAAGCTCCGCTCGATCACGTCAACAACCTCGGCTGGACCGCGCTGATTGAATCGATCGTCCTCGGCGACGGCGGCCCGAACCACACCGATACGCTCGCGGCGCTGGTGAAGGCCGGCGCCAAGGTCAACCTCGCCGACCGCAACGGCACCACGCCGCTCGCGCTGGCGCGGCAGCGGAATTATGCGACAATGGTGGCGATCCTCGAAGCCGCCGGCGCCACATGAATGTTCTAATCGTCTACGCGCATCCCGAACCGACCTCGTTCACCGGCGCCATGAAGAATGCGGCCGCGCGCGCCTTGCGCGCAGCGGGTCATCAGGTTGTGGTGTCCGATCTCTATGCCGAGGGTTTTGATCCGGTCGGCGGACGCAGCGATTTCAAGACCACGGCGGATGCCGCCCGCTTCCACTATCAGAACGAGCAGAACCATGCGGCGAAGAACGACAGTTTCGCCGATGATGTGGCACGCGAACAGGCTCGGCTGCTCGATGCCGATCTGATGATCTTTCTGTTTCCGATCTGGTGGGGCGGCCTGCCGGCAATCCTCAAGGGCTGGTTCGACCGCGTGTTCGCCTACGGCGTCGCTTATGCCGATGGCAAGCGTTTCGATCAGGGCCTGTTTCGCGGCCGTCGCGGCCTGATGGGCCTGGTCACCGGCGGCACCACCGAGCGTTATGCAGCGGACGGCGTCTACGGCGAGATGGACGTGGTGCTGCATTCGGTGAAGCGCGGCATTCTTGAATATATCGGGCTCGACGTGCTGCCGCCGTTCGTCGCCTACGCGGCGCCGCGCGTCGATGCGGATGAACGCGCGCGCTATCTCACCGCCTGGGAACAGCGCGTGCTGGATGCCGCCGGCGATCCGGCTTGGCAGGCGAAGGTGCGCGCGCTCGGCCCCGTCGCGCGTGTGGTCGACAGCGGCACCGGCTGGACGCAGAAGCGCTGACGCGCCGCAAGCGGACAGGCCGTCGTCAGTCGTTCCGTTTCACCCGATCCTTGGTCAGCTTGCCGCTGCGCGGATCGAGATGAAATTCGTAAACCTGCCCGTTCTTCACCCCCACCCCTTCATAGTGCCCGTCGTCGGCTTCGATGGTGGTGACATTGGTGTAGCCGTGCTGTTTCAGCGCCGCTTTCGCCTGCTCGACGCTCATCCAGTCGGGGCCGGGCTGATCGGCGAGCGCCACGCCGGCAGACATCATCAACAGCGCCGCAAGAGTCAAAGCTGGTTTCATGGCGGACCTCCGTTGCATGCCTCTATCGCAACGGATGATCGACGCGATCGTTCCCAAAATGGCTATGCAGGCCGCCGCGCCAACGACAGCCAGATCCCGCCGCCGATCAGCGCGAGACCGGACAAGCGGCCGAGCAGCTTCACCCGCGCCGGCGCGAGGAAGAACGCGCGACCGGCGCTCGCGGTGATGCCCCACAGCGCGTCGGTGACGCCGGCCATCAGCACCGCGACCGCGCACATCACGAACAACTGCCGTTCCACCGGCAGCGCCGGATCGACGAACTGCGGAAGAAACGCGGTGAAGAAGGCGATGGTCTTCGGATTCGAGATCGCGACCAGCATCCCGCGCGTGAAATAGACGCCGCGACGCGGCGTCTGTTGCGTGGCCGGCGCGCCCGCGTGCCGCCATGCCTGGATGCCGAGCCAGATCAGATAGGCGGCTCCCACCCAGCGCAAAATCTCAAACAGGATCGCGGCGTAACGCACGACGACGCTCAAACCCGCAGCGATGCCGCCGATCAGGATCGCATTGCCGAGCATGGTGCCGGCGACGGTAATCAACGCCGGCCGCACGCCGTCGCGCGCGCCGGTGGCGATCACCAGCGTCACGATCGGTCCGGGCGTGAGCATCAGCAACAGCGTGATGATGAGATACGCGCCGAACAGTTCGGTATTCATGACGCCGCTACTCGCCGTCCTCTTCGGAGATGCGCTCGACCGACACCACCTTCTCGTCGTCGGCAGTGTCGAACACGATCACGCCCTGCGTCGAGCGGCCGGCGATGCGGATGCCGGTGACCGGCGTGCGAATGAGCTTGCCGCCGTCGGTGACCAGCATGATCTGATCGCTCTCCTCCACCGGGAAGCAGGCGACCAGCGGGCCGGTCTTCTCGCGCAGCGTCTTCTTGCCCTTCGGCCCCTCGACCACGGACATGGCGGTGATGCCTTTGCCGCCACGGCTGGTGATCCGGTATTCGTAGGACGACGAGCGCTTGCCGTAGCCGCGTTCGGACAGCGTCAGCACGAATTGCTCCGCCGCCGACATCTCGACATAGCGCTGCTCGCCGAGTTCGATCGCGCCGGCGCTCTCCTCCTCCGCCTCCTCGTCCTCGGCGACCTCCTCTTCGGTGCCGCGGCGGACCGCATTGGCGCGTTTGAGATAGGCGGCGCGCTCCTCGGCGGTGGCATCGGCATGGCCGAGGATCGACATGGAGATCACCTTATCGTCGGCGGCAAGCGTGATGCCGCGCACGCCGATCGACGAGCGGCCCTGGAACACGCGCACGTCGGTAACCGGGAAGCGGATGCACTGGCCGAGCGCGGTCGTCAGCAGCACGTCGTCGTTCTCGGTGCAGATATTGACGTCGAGGATCGCCTCGCCATCCGGCAGCTTCATGGCGATGATGCCGGACGGGCGCACATCGGCGAAGTCCGACAGCTTGTTGCGGCGGACGGTGCCCTTGGTCGTGGACAGCATCACGTCGAGCGTCGCCCAGGTGGTCTCGTCCTCCGGCAGCGGCATGATCGTGGTGATCAGTTCGCCCGGATCGAGCGGCAGGATATTGATCAGCGCCTTGCCGCGCGCCTGTGGCGCCGCGAGCGGCAGCCGCCAGACCTTCTGCTTGTAAACGCGGCCCGCCGACGAGAAGAACAGCACCGGCGCATGGGTCGAGGCGACGAACAGCCGCGACACGAAATCCTCGTCGCGGGTCTGCATGCCGGCGCGGCCCTTGCCGCCGCGGCGCTGCGCCCGGTAGGTCGAGAGCGGCACGCGCTTGATGTAACCCTGATGCGAGACCGTGACGACCATGTCCTCGCGCTGGATCAAGTCCTCGTCGTCGACGGTGTCCTGCGCCTCGGCGATCTCCGTGCGGCGCGGCGTCGCGAACTGCGTCTTTACCGCCGCCATCTCATCCTTGATCATCGACATGATGCGCGTGCGCGAGCGCAGGATATCGAGATAGTCGGCGATCTCGGCGGCAAGCTTGTCGAGTTCTTCCTTGATCTCGTCGCGGCCCAGCGCCGTGAGGCGCTGCAAACGCAGATCGAGGATCGCCTTGGCCTGTTCGGCCGAGAGCCGGATCGTGCCGTCGGCGGACAGCGCGTGGCGTGGATCGTCGATCAGCGTCACCATCGCCGCCATGTCCTTGGCCGGCCAGTCGCGGGCCATCAACTGCTCGCGCGCCTCACCGGCGTCCTTCGAGCCACGGATGAGCTTGATCACCTCGTCGATATTGGCCACCGCGATGGCAAGGCCGACCAAGATGTGCGCACGGTCGCGCGCCTTGCCGAGCATGAACTTGGTGCGCCGGGAGATCACCTCCTCGCGGAAGGCGATGAACGCGGCCAGCATGTCGCGCAGCGTCATCACCTTCGGGCGGCCGCCGTCGAGCGCCACGGTGTTGACGCCGAAGCTCGATTGCAGCGGCGTGTAGCGGTAGAGCTGGTTCAGGACGACGTCGCGCTCGGCATCACGCTTGAGCTCGATGACGACGCGATAGCCGTCACGGTCGCTCTCGTCGCGCAGGTCGGAGATGCCGTCGATCTTCTTCTCGCGCACCAGTTCGGCGATGCGCTCGACCATCGACGCCTTGTTCACCTGATACGGAATCTCGGTGACGACGATCGCCTCGCGCTCCTTGCGCAAGGTCTCGAAACCGACGCGGCCGCGCATGATGATGGAGCCGCGACCGGTCGCGTAGGCCGAATGGATGCCGGCGCGACCGAGGATCAGGCCGCCGGTCGGGAAATCCGGTCCCGGCATGATCTCGAGCAATTCCGCGAGCGTGATCGCCGGGTTGTCGATCATCGCCGTGCAGGCGTCGATCACCTCGCCGAGATTGTGCGGCGGGATATTGGTGGCCATGCCGACGGCGATGCCGCCCGCGCCGTTGACCAGCAGATTGGGAAACCGCGCCGGCAGGACTGTCGGTTCCTGCTCGTTGCCATCGTAGTTGTCCTGGAAATCGACGGTGTCCTTGTCGATGTCCTCGAGCAGCGCCATCGCCGGCTTGGCGAGACGGCACTCGGTGTAACGCATCGCCGCCGCCGGATCGCCGTCGACCGAGCCGAAATTGCCCTGCCCGTCGATCAGCATCAGGCGCATGGAGAAATCCTGCGCCATACGCACCAGCGCGTCGTAGATCGCCTGATCGCCGTGCGGGTGATATTTACCCATCACGTCGCCGACGACACGCGCCGACTTCACATATTTGCGGTCCGGGAAATGACCGTTCTCGTTCATCGAGTGCAGGATGCGGCGATGAACCGGCTTGAGGCCGTCGCGCACATCCGGCAGCGCGCGCGACACGATCACGCTCATGGCGTAATCGAGGTAGCTGCGCTTCATCTCATCGGTGATCGAGACAGGCCGCACGTCGGAGGCGGGCTGGTCCCCCGATTTCGGATCGTCGGTATCGGACAAGAGTTGAAAACCTCAAGGATAGGCCGGCGGAATCCGGCCCGTTTTTTCGCTGGTTTTTCTAGCCGATTCACCCGCCGGAAGCCACCGGAAAGGTGCGGTTTTCGAGGCTAAATCGCGCTTTTATTTCAATAGCTTACGCGCCATTTTTGCGGCCCGTGGGCAAGCCTCGCGAAACCCCGTTATGGTGAGGCAAAACAAGGTATTCCATCCCGCATGTTGTCGTCGCTTCCGCTCGATTATCTGGTCGCCGCCACCGTGACGCTGGTGGTGGTGATGGACCCGCTCGGGCTGGTGCCGATCTTTCTGGCCATCACCCAGGGCATTCCGAAAGCCGCGCGGCGGCAGGTGGCGCTGCGGGCCGCCGTGATCGCCGCCATCATCCTCGCCGGCGCGGCGCTGATCGGCGACTGGCTGCTGCGGGCGCTGTCGATCTCGCTGCCCGCGTTCCGCATCGCCGGCGGGCTGCTGCTGTTCTCCATCGCCTCGGAGATGGTGTTCGGCGTGCGCATCCGCCGGCAGTCGGAAGATGCCGAGAAAGCCATCGACGAGCATGTGCGCAACCTCTCCGCCTTCCCGCTCGCCATTCCGTTGATGGCCGGTCCCGGCGCGATCACCGCGACGGTGCTGTTGTCCGGCCGCGCCGCCGGGGAGCCGATGCTGCTCGCGCTGCTGCTCGGCGTGATCGTGCTCGCCTGTCTGCTGTGTCTCGCGCTGTTCCTCGCCGCCGAGCGGATCGGCGCAGCGATCGGCGGCACCGTCAATGTCGTGCTGGAGCGGTTGCTCGGCGTGCTGCTGGCCGCGCTCGCGGTGCAGTTCGTGGTCGACGGCGCGAAAGCGATCTGGGGATGAGCAAAATGCAAACGCCGCGCGAGTCTGCCGCGCGGCGTTGCTCTATCTCGCTGTGAAGTCCTGATCAGAACGGGATTTCGTCATCCATGTCGCTGCCGCGGCCACCGCCGCCGCTCCCAGCCATCGCCGGCTTGCGCTCGCGCGACATGGATGGACCGGACGAACCGAAGTCGTCAGACGAGCCGCCCATCCCGCCACCCGCGCCGCCGCTACGGCCGTCGAGCATGGTCAGCGCCGAGTTGAAGCCCTGCAGCACCACCTCGGTCGAGTACTTCTCGACGCCGTCCTTGTCCTGCCATTTCCGTGTCTGCAACTGGCCTTCGACGTAAATCTTCGAGCCTTTCTTCAAGTACTGCTCGGCGATCTTGCAAAGACCTTCGTTGAAGATCACCACGCGGTGCCACTCGGTCTTTTCCTTGCGCTCGCCGGTGTTCTTGTCGCGCCAGGTTTCAGACGTCGCGATGCTGAGGTTCGCGATCGGCCGGCCATCCTGCGTCCGGCGGATTTCCGGATCCTTGCCGAGATTGCCGACCAGAATGACCTTGTTGACGCTACCTGCCATGACACTGTTCTCCGCGCTGCCGGTGACGGCAGCCTGATGCGGCGCGGTTGCGCCGAAAAACACAAAACCAAGCCCGCACCGTAGAGCGCCGGGGCCGCGCCACAAGGCCGCTGCTCCCGTGGCACGCGCTTATCCACGCTGATTGCGCGCGGGCACGATTGTTCCTTGTTTGTTCTAATCTCTTCCCGCATCAATTTCAATGCCCTCCCCGGTGCCGCTATGGCTCCGCGCCGCCGGTGCTGTGACTGTCAAGGCACAGCTCGAATCATCCACAGGAGTTATGCTGACCGTCCGTAGCGTTGCGTCCCTGAGTCTTCCCAAAAACAACGGAGGCTTCACACGATGACACGTTACGCTCTCGCTGCCGCTCTGATGGCGGCCGTGCTGCCCCTCGCGGCGGGGTCCGCCAACGCCGCCGATCTGCCGCGCGCCGTCTACAAGGCGCCGGCCTACGTCCCGATCCCCGCCTATTTCAGTTGGACCGGATTTTATGCCGGCGTGAACGCCGGATACGGCTGGGCGCGCATGAGCGACACCGCCGGCGCCGGCGTCAATCCGAAGGGATTCATCGGCGGCGTGCAGCTTGGCTACAACTGGCAGATGTCGAACTTCGTGGTCGGCGTCGAAGCCGATTTCCAGGGATCGACTCAGAAAGAGTCGTTCACCGGCACCACCGCCTTCGGCCTCACCACCGCGGATTTCCGCGTGCGCTATTTCGGCACCGTGCGCGGCCGCGTCGGCGTCGCCTTCGATCGCGCGCTGATCTACGCGACCGGCGGCTACGCCTATCAGAATGTCGGTCTCGATCTCACCGTCGCCGGCGTCACCGCCAGCGACAACACGACGAAGGGCGGCTACGCGCTCGGCGGCGGCCTCGAATATGCGTTCGCCGGACCCTGGTCGGGCCGCATCGAATATCTCTATCTCGACACCGGCAATCGCGACGTGACGCTGTTCGGCATCACCGACACGATCCGTACCCGCAACAACATCGTGCGCGGCGCGATCAACTATCGCTTCTGACAGCTCCGCGCCTGCGGCTTCTCAACGACGACAACGGGCCGACGCGAGTCGGCCCATTTTCTTTGGTCACTTTTTTATTAAATTGAATCGATGCGATCGCGATCTCGTTGAGCAAACGTCATGGAACTTGGAACTATGGTTGCCAATGTGTTTTTTGATGTGTTTTTTGTGCAACTTGCGGCCTTAAAAGGGCATATTTACGAATACTTTACGTCGTAATTCGTTGCTCGAATTTTGAGTCGAAGCTAAGTCCGTCGGCACATCAATAAGCTGGGGCGAACCAATGGGGTTGGGAACCAGCAAGCAAGTGAGGACGGATCGATGACACGTACAATTCTCGCGGCGGCCATGGTGTCGCTGTTTGCTGGTTCGGCTCTGGCCGCTGACATGCCGGCTCGCATGCCGGTCAAGGCTGCGCCGATGGCGGTTCCTTACTACAACTGGACCGGCTTCTATGTCGGTCTCAACGCGGGCTACGCTTGGGGTCGCCTGAACGACAGCACCAACGGTCTGACCTCGGACCCGAAGGGTTTCGCTGGCGGTGGCCAGATCGGCTACAACTGGCAGGTCAACCAGGTTGTGTTCGGCCTCGAAGCCGACTTCCAGGGTTCGGGCCAGCGTGAATCGGCTTCGGGCGTGCTGCCGGTCCTCGGCGCCACCACCGTTACCGACCGCATCCGCTACTTCGGCACCATCCGTGGCCGCCTCGGCTACGCCTGGGATCGCGCCCTCGTCTACGTGACCGGTGGCTACGCCTACCAGAACGTCGGCGTGGACGTGAACAGCGCCGTGTTCGGCGCCGCGTCGGACAGCACCACCAAGGGTGGCTACGCCCTCGGTGGCGGCCTCGAATACGCCTTCGCCGGTCCGTGGACCGCTGGCCTCGAGTACCTCTATCTCGACAGCGGCAACACCAACGTGACCCTCGGCGGCACCACGTTCAGCGGCCGCGTCCGCAACAACGTGCTCCGCGCCAAGGTCAACTACCGCTTCTGATCCGCGCTCAGGCGCTGATCTGGAAAGGGCCGGCTCACGCCGGCCCTTTTTCTTTTGGGAGCCTGACCTCTAAAAACCGACGCCGGTTTTCGCGGGACGCGCCGCTCAAGACCAAAGCGCCCCCGCCCTGCGTCTGCTGTCCACCGGAATTGCACGTTCCGCCACTGGCGGACGGCGCAAGTTCACCCTACGTTCCGGTTTCTGGCGGCTGTCTTCCGGCCGGCCCGTTCGGAGCGCCCTGCGCGCTCCTCTCCGACATCTGGCGCATGCGACGCGGCGCCCCGCACTGGACCGACGAACGACCGGCACATGAACGACCTCTTCGACAAGAGCGCCGCGGCGGCGCGTAACAAGTCCGGAACACCCGCTCGCGGCGACAGCCGCATCATCGCGATCCGGGGCGCGCGCGAGCACAACCTCAAGAACGTCGATGTCGATCTGCCGCGCGACCGGCTGGTGGTCTTCACCGGCCTGTCCGGGTCCGGCAAATCCTCGCTCGCCTTCGACACCATCTATGCCGAGGGCCAGCGCCGCTACGTCGAGTCGCTGTCGGCCTATGCCCGCCAGTTCCTCGAGATGATGCAGAAGCCGGACGTCGACCAGATCGACGGCCTGTCGCCGGCGATCTCCATCGAGCAGAAGACCACCTCGAAGAATCCGCGCTCGACCGTCGGCACCGTCACCGAGATCTACGACTATATGCGCCTCCTGTGGGCGCGCGCCGGCATTCCCTATTCGCCGGCGACCGGCTTGCCGATCGAGAGCCAGACCGTCTCGCAGATGGTCGATCGCATCCTCGCGCTGCCGGAAGGCACGCGCATCTATGTGCTGGCGCCGGTCGTGCGCGGGCGCAAGGGCGAGTACAAGAAGGAACTCGCCGAGTTCATGAAGAAGGGCTACCAGCGCGTCAAGATCGACGGCGCGTTCTCCGAGATCGGCGACGTCAAGCCGCTGGACAAGAAGTTCACCCACGACATCGACGTGGTGGTGGATCGTCTGGTGGTGCGGCCCGATATCGCGACGCGGCTCGCGGACTCGCTCGAACAGAGCCTCAAGCTGGCCGAAGGTCTCGCCATCGTCGAACTGGCGGACTCCAAGGCGACCGGCGCCGCCGCCAACCGCGGCCGCAATGCCAATGCCGAACGGCTGATTTTCTCCGAGAAATTCGCCTGCCCGGTGTCCGGCTTCACCATCCCGGAGATCGAGCCGCGGCTGTTCTCCTTCAACAATCCGTTCGGCGCCTGCCCGAAATGCGGCGGCCTCGGCGTCGAGCAGCATATCGACGCCGATCTGGTCATCCCCGACAAGGAGCAGACGCTGCGCAAGGGCGCGATCGCGCCGTGGTCGCGCTCGTCGTCGCCCTATTACGTGCAGACGCTGGAGGCGCTGGGCAAACATTACCGCTTCGCGCTCGACGCCAAGTGGAAAGACCTGCCGAAGAAGACGCAGGAGGCGATCCTCTACGGCTCCGGCGAGGACGCCATCAAGTTCGTCTACGACGACGGCCTGCGCGGCTATCAGACCAAGAAGCCGTTCGAGGGCGTCATCACCAATCTCGAGCGCCGCTATCGCGAGACCGAGAGCGAATGGGCGCGCGAGGAACTGGCCAAGTATTTCACCGACAAGCCGTGCAGCGAGTGCAACGGCTATCGCCTCAAGCCCGAGGCACTGTGCGTCAAGGTCGACGGGATGCATATCGGCCAGGTCTCGGAAATGTCGATCAAGACCGCCAACGACTGGTTCGCGGCGGTGCCGGCGAAGCTGTCGCAGAAGCAGAACGAGATCGCGGTTCGCGTGCTCAAGGAGATCCGCGACCGGTTGCGCTTCCTGGTCGATGTCGGTCTCGAATATCTCACCCTGGCGCGCGCGTCCGGCACGCTGTCGGGCGGTGAGAGCCAGCGTATCCGGCTTGCGTCGCAGATCGGCTCGGGCCTCACCGGCGTGCTCTATGTGCTCGATGAACCTTCCATTGGTCTGCACCAGCGCGACAATGCGCGGCTGCTGGAAACCCTCAAGCGCCTGCGCGACCTCGGCAACACCGTGATCGTCGTCGAGCACGACGAGGACGCCATCAAGATCGCCGACTATGTGCTCGACATCGGCCCCGGCGCCGGCATCCACGGCGGCCGCATCGTCGCCCGTGGCACGCCGGAGGAGATCGAGGCCAATCCGGATTCGCTGACCGGCAAATATCTCACCGGCGAACTCGGCATCGATGTGCCGGAGCGCCGTACGCCGAACAAGCGCCGCACGCTCAAGGTCGTCAACGCCCGCGGCAACAATCTCAAGAACGTCACGGCGGAAATCCCGCTCGGCCTGTTCACCTGCGTCACCGGCGTCTCCGGCGGCGGCAAGTCGACGCTCTTGATCGACACGCTGTACAAGACCATCGCCCGCAAGCTGAACAACGCCAGCGACGCGCCCGCCCCGTGCGACAAGATCGAGGGGCTGGAGCACATCGACAAGATCATCGACATCGACCAGTCGCCGATCGGCCGCACGCCGCGCTCCAATCCAGCGACCTATACCGGCGCGTTCACGCCGATCCGCGAGTGGTTCGCGGGCCTGCCCGAAGCCAAAGCGCGCGGCTATGAGCCGGGCCGCTTCTCGTTCAACGTCAAGGGCGGCCGCTGCGAGGCGTGCGAGGGCGACGGCGTCATCAAGATCGAGATGCACTTCCTGCCGGACGTCTACGTCACCTGCGACGTCTGCAAGGGCAAGCGCTACAACCGCGAGACCCTCGACGTCGTGTTCAAGGGCAAGTCGATCGCCGACGTGCTCGACATGACGGTGGAAGAGGCGCTGGAGTTCTTCAAGGCGGTGCCGCGCGTGCGCGACGTGCTCAAGCTCCTGCACCGCGTCGGCCTCGACTACATCAAGGTCGGCCAGCAGGCCACCACCCTCTCTGGCGGCGAAGCGCAGCGCATCAAGCTCGCCAAGGAATTATCGAAGCGCGCCACCGGCCGCACGCTCTACATCCTCGACGAGCCGACCACGGGACTTCATTTCCACGACGTGGCGAAGCTGCTCGAGGTGCTGCACGAACTCACCGACAGCGGCAACTCGGTGGTGGTGATCGAGCACAATCTCGAAGTCATCAAGACCGCCGACTGGATCATCGACCTCGGCCCCGAAGGCGGCGACGGCGGCGGCGAGATCGTCGCCACCGGCACGCCGGACGACGTCGCGCGCGTCAAGCGCAGCTATACGGGGCAGTTTCTGGCCCCGGTGCTGAAGAAGAGCCGGACGGGGAAGCGGAGGAAGGTTGAAGCGGCGGAGTGAAACAAGAAAAGTAATAGCGCGGGGGAGAATAATGCCATTTCCATCTTTTGATACGTTTTTTATCCCTATCATCCATTCTCTGCGGGCCAGCGGCGGATCTGCAACAATTGACGAAATGGAAGAGGCCGTTGCTGCTAAAACAGCTCTAACTGACGCACAGCGATCACAGCTTCATGGAGACGGACCACGCACCGAATTTAGCTATCGACTGGCTTGGGCGCGCACCTACTTAAAGAAGGGTGGAGCACTCGACAATTCCGAAAAAGGGGTTTGGCGACTAACACCATCCGGATTCCAAATGTCGGATGCACAGATCAAGGAAATTAAGAGTCAGGTACGCCAACAAGCTAAAGTTGGACAATCCGAATCTCCCGACGAACAAATAGACGGAGATTCTAGCGCCGAATCCGCTCTGACTTGGAAAGAACATTTACTTGAAACTCTTCTCTCATTGGCTCCTGACGCATTTGAACGTCTCTGCCAGCGAGTGCTACGAGAGTCTGGCTTCGTTAAGGTTGAAGTAACAGGGAAAACAGGAGACGGCGGAATCGATGGCACGGGGGTTCTACGATTAAATCTTCTATCCTTCCACGTGCTCTTTCAATCAAAGCGCTATCGAGGGTCTGTTGGTTCGTCAATTGTTCGAGATTTTCGTGGCGCGATGGTAGGGCGCGCAGACAAAGGCCTCATTATAACTACTGGAAATTTCACTACCGAGGCTAGGCGGGAAGCAACGCGTGACGGAGCACCTGCAATTGATCTTGTTGACGGTGATGCCCTTTGCGAACTGCTCAAAGATTTAAAAATAGGTGTAAAGGTCGAAACAATAGAATCTGTATCAATTGATACGACGTCTCTGTTTTCGATTTAGATGCGTCTATCAACATGTGAACAGACACTTCAACCAACGGACGTCCAATGCCCGCCACCCGCGGACGCTGCCTGTGCGGCGGTGTCACCTTCGAGATCACCGGGCCGTTGCAGAGCCCGCTCAACTGTCATTGCTCGCAATGCCGCCGGCAGCATGGCGCGGCGTTTCGCAGCCGCGTGCGCGTTGCGGCGCCGGATTTCCGCTGGCTCAGCGGCGAAGACTTCGTGACGTTTTACGAAAGCGAGCGCGGCTATCAGCGCGGCTTTTGCAGCCGCTGCGGTTCGCCGATCCTCAACCGTGCCGGGCCGAACTGGACCGCGCCCACCACTTTCCCGGACGGGCCGCCGCAATACGGCATCGCGCTCGCGCTGCTCGACGATCCGCCGGTGAAACCGGCGCTGCACTGCTTCGTCGCCAGCAAGGCGCCGTGGTTTGAGATCGACGATGACCTGCCGCAATATCCGGAGTACCCGCCGCCGGGGTGAAGATCAGAGTCTGGCTCGGACCAATACGGCAATCCGCAGCAACACACGCCGTCATGCCCGCGCTTGTCGCGGGCATCCACGTCTTGCTTTGCGGCAACAAAGACGTGGATGGCCGGGTCAAGCCCGGCCATGACGAGGAGAGAGGGCCAATTCACACTCGACTGTTTGCGGATGATAGAAACTTGGCCGGTGGCTCAAGTCACCTCCCGCTACCAATTCACCCTCACCCCTTCATCAGTTTTTCATCCGCCGCGTTCGCCCGCTGCATCGCCGGGCGCGCTTCCAGCCGCTTCACATAAGCCGCGAGTGCCGGGCGCGGCGGGATCATGCCGAACAGCATCCCCCAGCGCAGCCCCGCGCCGGTCACCACATCGGCGGCGGTGAACTGATCGCCCATCAGGTAAGTCTTGCCGTTCAGCCCGCCCTCGATCACGTCGAGCAGCGCGCCGAGGTCGCGATAGCCGATGGCGGTCGGCGGCGGCGCGGGGTTGCGCGGGAATTTGGTGTCCATCATCGCCGGCTCGATGGCGCTCGGGTTGAAGAACAGCCATTGCAGATACGGCCCGCGCTGCGGATCGCCGACCGGCACCGCAAGCTTCGCCCTGGGAAACTCGTCGGCGAGGAAGCAGCAGATCGCCGCCACTTCCGTGGTCACGACGCCCTTGTAGCGGATCGCCGGCACCTTCCCCTGCGGGTTGACGGCGCGATAGTCCGCCGCGTTCTGCGTCCCCGCTTTCAGGTCGAGCAGATGCACGTCGTAAGGCTCGCCCACCTCCTCCAGCATCCAGCGCGCCACCATGCTGCGCGAGGGAACGGCGTGATAGAGCGTGATCGCGGCCATGAGGCTCTCCTGTCGGATGACATATCGGTCGCGCCCGTTATAGCCGCTTTCGCGGCAGCCTGAAGGCAGGATGCCGCAGATGACACCCGCGCCGCGATTGACGCCCGCGCGGCGCATCCCCATCTTGCGCGGATGCCATCGTCCAGAACGCCCGTGATCCGCAACGACAGCCGCGCCCGCTTCGAGCTGGAGCAGGACGGCGTCACCGCCTTCGCCAATTTCATCCCCGCGCCCGGCGTCGTCACCGTGACGCACACCGAGGTGCCGTGCGCCTTGCGCGAGGGCGGCGTCGGTACGACGCTCGTCCTTGGCATGCTCGACGACATCCGCGCCCGCGGCGAAAAAATCCGGCCGCTGTGCTCGTTCGTGCGCCACGTCATCGCGCAGCATCCGGACTACGCCGATCTGGTCGCTTGAAAGTTGGTTGAGATATCCTCATCCTGAGGGCGAGCGGGGGCAACGTCTTGTTGCCCTCGCTCGCGTCTCGAAGGATGAGGTCAAAACAAACAGAAAACCTCGCCCTTCGAGACGCGGGCTTCCCCCGCTCCTCAAGGTGAGGTTTTCAAGGCGTTTCAAACAACTACTTCAATCGCTCCATAAAAAACCCGGCGCGGGGCCTACCCCACGCCGGGCTTTTCTTCCGGTTGAGTGATCCGGCGTCAGGCCGTCTTGTTCTTCACCGCGCCGATGATAGCTGTGAGGATCGCGCCGGCCACGCCGCCGCCGACCGCCTGCCCGGCCAGCGCGCCGAGATCGACGCCGCCCGCCGCCGCGCCACTGAGCATCGGAATGAGCGCGGTGAGGATCTGGCCGCCGACACCGCCGCCGATCGCGCCGGCAATGGTGTTGCCGAGCGAGCCGAGGCTCATGTCCTTCGCCGCCGCGCCGACGGCATTGCCGCCGATCGCGCCGGCCACGAGCTGGATGATGAGATTGACGAGCATACCCGACATGACAGGTTCTCCTTCAAAATCCGCGTCACGGAATTGCGCCGCGGTCTCCTTGCCGTCTCGTCATGCCGCTCCCCGCTATCGGAGAGCGGCATGGCAATCGTCGTCATTCGTCCGGCGACAGCACGCAGCCCTCGCGGAACAGGAGGCCGGCGATCACCGCGCCGATCGCCGGCGCGACGATGAACAGCCACACCTGTCCGAGTGCCTTGGCGTTTGCCGCCGCGCCGATCAGCGCCGGGCCGAGCGAGCGCGCCGGATTGACCGAGGTGCCGGTGATGTTGATGCCGACGAGATGGATCACCACCAGCGTGAAGCCGATCGCGAGACCGGCGAACTGCACCGGCGCGCGGCCGTGCGTGACGCCGAGGATGCAGACGAGGAACAGGAACGTGCCGACCACCTCGAACACGAAGGCGGAGGTCATGCTGTATTCGCCAAGATAGCCGGCGCCCCAGCCGTTCTGGCCGAGCCCGCCGTTCCATCCGGCAGCCTTCCCGGAGAGGATCAGATACAGCACCGCCGCGCCGGCGATGGCGCCGAGCACCTGCGCGATCACATAGGCGATGAAATCGCCGACGCTCATGCGCCCCGCCACCAGCACGCCGAGGCTCACCGCCGGGTTCACATGGCAGCCGGAGATCGGCCCGATGCCATAGGCCATCGCGACGATGGCGAGACCGAAGGCAAAGGCAATGCCGAGCACGTCGATGGCCGTCGGCCCCGTGCCCATGCCGGCGATCACCGCCGCGCCGCAGCCAAAGAAAACAAGAGCGAACGTTCCTATGAACTCCGCGATCGGTTTTTTCATCGAAGTCAGTCCCCAGCGATTTGCTCCGGCGAATCGCGCCGGCCGGATGAGTCTAAAGTCGGGATCGCGAAGTTCCGAATCTGGAACCGCTACAAGGAGAGGTTGCAACGCTTGGGCCGCACGGGTTTGTAGCCAACTGCGAAGAAACAGAACGCGGATGTCCGCAATGAATGCGGGCATGACGGCAGAGAGAAGCGATAAACAGCGCTCTCAATCCGCCTCATCCTGAGGAGCGCCACAGGCGCGTCTCGAAGGACGAGGCGGCCGGTGAAACCCTCGCCCCGTTTACGGGGAGAGGGTGGCGAGCGTGCAACGCGAGCCGGGTGAGGGGTAAAGCTCGAAAAGCTGCCCCTCACCCGCTTGCCTCGCGCCGCTCGGCAAGCGACCTCTCCCCGCGCGCGGGGAGAGGTTCAGAAAGCGCACGGCCACGCATTGGGCCTCTTGACTTTCTTCCTATATGCCTATAATCCTATCGCTGTCCTGCTCACGAGGGGCGTCATCATGAGGCGTCTTGGTGGTGGAGCAGCCGGTGGTGCCGCAAGGCACGTCACCGGGGCGCGGGCCGGAGATCAGGTTCGTGCACGATGCGGCGCCCGCGCTGCGGTTCGCACCCGCATGTCCGGGACGCCCTGGGTTTGCCGTCCGCCCCAACTAAGTGGGGCCGCCCGCAAGGGCTGGACGGGGTAGGACGAACGCGGGCCAAAGCCCGCGGGAACAAGGCGGGCCTCGGTTTCCTTTCGGGATCGAACGCCGGTCTGTCCGCGCCCCGGAAGCACGGTCCCAGGGAGCGAAAACGCCGCGATGATGGAGCGCCGCAAGGCGCGCGTGTCTCTCTCTGGCGGGAGAGATGCGCTCCGTTCACGCGGTGACGCGTGAGCGGTGACTACGACGTTGCGCTTCGCGGCGCTCCGTCCCCCCTCGTCATGCGGCGAGGGACGAAACAGAACTCCGGCGCCCCCGCGCCGCAAACAACAGGGGCGAACCCGTATGTCTGAAGACAACAGAGTTGTTTGACGATCGCTCAAGACACACAGATGCCTTTGAAACAAACGCCCGAAAAACTATCCGCGAAAACGTCATGCCCGCTGACCTAATCGGTCACGCGATTGTGGCACCTGCGCGGGTCTCGCGTGTTATCCTGAGCCAGTAACGACGGATTCCGCGCCCGAGTCGGTTTCTGCCGCCGTTGCATCGGGCGCCTCCCGCCTCCGCGACACACGATCTGCGGCACACGATCCGCTGCACATGTCCCGCGATACGAAGGAGGACGCGCATGACCAACATCCACATCTATACCGGCGCGGACGCGCGCGTCACGCATCCGACCATCAACACCATCACCAGCGCCGATCTCGTGCAGGCATTGCGGCTCGGCTTCGACGATTTCCGCGCGATGCCAACACATCTTTACTTTCTCGGCTTGATCTATCCGCTGGCCGGTGTGCTGCTGTTCGGGCTCACCTTCGGCTACAACCTGTTCCCGGTGCTGTTCCCGCTCGCCGCCGGCTTCGCGCTGATCGGACCAGTTGCCGCCATCGGCCTCTATGAATTGAGCCGCCAGCGTCAGCGCGGCGAGACGCCCGATCTGTCGCATGTGTTCGACGTGGTGCGCTCGCCCTCGTTCCCGGCGATCGTGACCATCAGCGCCGGTCTCGCAGTGTTGTTCTTCGCATGGCTCCTGTGCGCGCAGACGCTCTACGAAACCCTGTTCGGTTATCTCCCCCCGGACTCCATGACCGGATTCATCAACGAGGTGCTGACCACCTCCCACGGCCATGCGCTGATCCTGTGGGGCAACCTGATCGGCTTTGCTTTCGCCGTGGTGGCTATGGTGATTGGCGTGGTGTCGTTCCCTCTGCTGCTCGACCGCGACGTCGGCGTGCTCACCGCGCTGGAAACCTCGGCGCGGGCGGTGATGACCAATCCGGGACCGATGGCACTCTGGGGCCTGATCGTCGCGGCGCTGCTGCTCGTCGGCTCGATCCCGCTATTCGTCGGACTTGCCGTGGTCGTGCCGGTCCTCGGCCACGCCACTTGGCATCTCTACCGGCGGCTGATCGCCGATTGAGCGACCTTGGTCGCTCTTGCCATCGGCAGGCTGCCGCGCGATGACGGGGCATCGTCAACCTTGCCCCGTTTCGCACCATGTCAGATGACGTCCGCGATAACCCTGCCCGCCATCGCTTTGAACTGGAGGTCGACGGCCATCTGGCCATCGCCGTCTATTCGCTGGCGCCCGGCGTGATCACCTTCATCCATACCGAAGTGCCGGACGCGTTGGCCGGCCGCGGCATCGGCTCGCGCCTGGCGAAAGGCGCGCTGGCGCAGGTCCGGGACCGCGGGCTCAAGGTGGTGCCGCGCTGCCCCTTCATCCGCGGCTATATCGAGAAGCACCCCGAATGGCAGGATCTGCTCGCCTGACGCTGCGGATCGCGCGGCGGATATCGCGAGAAGATAACCGCGCTTTTTCTTGACAGCGTGACGCTCAGGGTTCACGTCCCATTCAGCCGCGACATGCTTTGCTGTGCGGCACGCGTTGCCCCTCTTCAAGGATCACCAACCCCCGATGCCCAGCGGCCCTAGTAGCCGAATGTCGAAACAGCCGCGGCGCGCGGCGGGTTGATCCGCTCCGGCTCACCCCGCCCCCGTGGCCCGAGGTGAGCTATATGTCCGACGAACTCCTCAGCGATGACGTGCTGCGCGATCCGCAGCAGGAGGCGGCTCGCCTCGCCCCCCGGCTCGCCGCCGACATCATCGAAGTCCTCAATCAGCAGGACACCGACACCGCCGCCGCGGTGCTCCGCCTCCTGCCCCAGGACAAGCTGATCGAAATCTTCGACCAGCCGGAACTTCATGCCGCCGAGGAACTGATCCTCGCTCTGCCGGAGCCACTGGCCGCGTCCGTGCTCGGGCATATGTCCAACGACCGCGCCACGGACATCTTCCACGAACTGCCGAAACCCGACGCGGCACGGCTGCTCGCGCTACTGGAGCCGGAGGCGCGCGGCGCGATCGAGCAACTGCTCGCCTATCCGCCCAACACCGCCGGCGCGCTGATGACCACGGAATATGTCAGCGTTCCCGCCGACTGGACCGTGGCCCAGACCCTCGATCACATCCGCAAGGTCGAGCGCACCCGCGAAACCATCTATGCAATCTATGTGCTCGAGCCGCTGCGCCGGACGCTGCTGCGGGCCGTCTCGTTACGGCGGCTGATCACCGCCGATCCGGCGGCGAATATCCTCACCGTCGCCCGCGACGACCATCCGGTCACCAGCCCCGTGACCATGGATCGCGAGGACGTGGCACGGTTGATCACCCGCCACGATTTGCTGGCGATCCCGGTGGTCAATCGCAACCAGCAAATGCTCGGGATTGTCACCGTCGACGACATCGTCGACGCGATCATCGAGGAAGGCACCGAGGACGTTCAGAAATTTGGCGGCGTCGCGGCGCTCGAAGACAGCTACATGCAGATCGGCTTCATCGAGATGCTGCGCAAACGCGGCGGCTGGCTCTGCATCCTGTTCATCGGCGAGATGCTCACCGCCAGCGCCATGCAGCACTTCGAGAGCGAACTCGAAAAGGCCGTGGTGCTGACGCTGTTCATCCCGCTGATCATGAGTTCCGGCGGCAACTCTGGATCGCAGGCGACCTCGCTGCTGATCCGCGCGCTCGCACTCGGCGAGGTAAAGTTGCGCGACTGGTGGAAGATCGCGCTGCGCGAACTGCCGACCGGGCTGACGCTCGGCGCTTTCCTCGGCGTGATCGGCGTCGCCCGCATCACCATCTGGCAGATGGCCGGTCTCTACGATTATGGCCCGTACTGGGTTTTGATCGCGGCGACCGTCGCGGTCACGCTGATCGGCATCGTCGGCTTCGGCTCGCTGGTCGGCGCGATGCTGCCGTTCCTGCTCAAGAGCATCCGGCTCGATCCGGCGAGCGCGTCGGCGCCGTTCGTCGCCACACTGGTCGATGTCACCGGCCTGGTGATCTATTTCACCGTCGCATTGATCTTCCTGCGCGGTACCCTCTTGTAACGTCGCTTATTTCCAGGCGACGCGACCGCGCACGAGCTTACCGAACATATCCTTGCAGGCGCAGGCGTCGCCGGCCTGGGCGTAACGCGCCGGCGCGCAGGTGACCTTGCCCGGCGCGACGCAGATCGCCGCACCGTGTGCCCGTTCGCGCAGCGGCTGCGCCGACGCAGGGATGGTCATCAGCGCAGTCATGGCGACAACAGCGGCAGCCGTCACTGCGGTCGCGGCAGGAGAATGGAAGAATTTGGTCATGGCGGATCGCAGCCTCAGGATGAGATGGAACCATCTCTCGCGATCGACGGGATATTTTCAAGCCAGCCGGCATAAACACTGGAATTAACCTAAACGCCTCGGCCTGCTGTGTTTGCGCGCTACAGCTTCGGCAGCGGCCGCTCGGCGGTCGCCGTTGGCACCTTCACCAACGCCTCGCCGTCGAGCACAACTTCGCCATCGACCTTGCAGATACAGGAGAGCCGCGCGCGGTGCTTTTCCGGTACGAGATCGATTACTTCGACGATGACATCCACGGTGTCGCCGATCTTCACCGGGGCACGGAAATTCAAAGTCTGCGACATATAGACAGCGCCGGGACCGGGAAGCCGCGTGCCGAGCACGGCGGAGATCAGACTCGCGGTGTAAAGGCCGTGCGCGATCCGCGTGCCGAACGGCGTCTTGGCGGCGAAATGCTCGGACAGATGAATCGGGTTGCGGTCGCCGCTGATCGCGGCGAAGCCAACCACGTCGGACGCGTCCACCGTCTTCGACAGACGCTCGGTCATGCCGACCGACAAATCCTCGAAAAACAACGTGCGCAGCGCCAGCATCGTCGGCCTCTCAGGTTTCGTCGCGGCGGCATAGCATGAAAATCGCAACGACGATGAGAAGATTGATCGTCGCAGCGATCAGGATCGCGACCAAAGTCGTATGAACCCCGATCACTGTCAGCAGCGACGCACCAACCAACGGCGCCAGTGCCTGGGCGATCAGACTTGGGAACGCGATCAGCCCCATCACGCGCGGGAACCGCTCCGGCCCGAATATCGTGAGCGGCAAGGTGCCTCGCGCGATCCAGGACACACCATAGCCGCCGCCGAACAGAAAAATGGCCAACGCGAAACCCGGCCACCCGGCCAGCAGGATCGCGAGACCGGCGACGATGAGGATGCCGCTGCCGACCATGGTCCAGGCCGGATGATAGCGATTGCCGAACAGGTTTTCGAGCAGCCGCACGACGACCTGCGACGGCCCGAAAATCGTGCCAAGCCAGATCGCAGTAGCCGCGCCGGCACCGAGCGCCTGCAGGACGATCAGCAGATTGACCACCAGCAGCGCACCAATGGCGTTGACGATCGTGAGGCTGCCGGCGATCAGCACCAGCATCAGCCGATCGCGTGCGCCGCGCAGCGGCGCGGTGTGCTGCGGATCGGCACGTGCCGGCAACGGCGGGTCAGATCCGCGAAAAGCCCACAACTGCAGCGGCAGCCCCACCGCCAGATGCAGCACGGCGTAGATGGCAGCGGCCGAGCGCCAGCCGACCGCATCGATCAGGAGCGCGCTGAACGGCCAGCACACGGTGCTGGCAAAACCGCCGATCAGCGTGAGGCTCGCGATTGCGCCGCGCGCGTCGGCGCCATAGCGGCGGCCGAGCGCGGCGAACACCGCGTCGTAAAGACCGGTCCCCATGCCGACGCCGATCAGCGTCCAGCCGATGAAATAAACCGGCAGCACCGTCGCGACGGCGATCGCTCCAAGGCCGGCGGCGAACGTCAGAGAACTGACCGTGAGAACCGGACGGCCGCCGTGATCCTGCACGAAGCGACCGACCCGCGGCGAGATCAGCCCGGCGATCAGCAGGCCAAAGGTCAGCCCACCGACCAGCACACCGAGTGGCCAGCCAAGCTCCGCCGCCATCGCCGGCGCGAACACCGCGGGGACATAGAACGACGAGCCCCAGGCGAGAATCTGGACAATGCCGAGGGCGATGATCGCGGTCGTTTTCGACGACACCCGTCCGGGCTCCTTATGAACCCGCGGGCTCCATGCCCTTGCTCTTGAGCACCTCCGCCGCCTTGGCGTCGTGCAAGGCTTCCAGCAACTGCCGCGCTTCAATCGGCGCCTTGCTGCCGCTCGACAGACCGCCGGCATAGGTCGTGATGTTCTGGATTTCCTTCGGCAACGGTCCGACCAGGGTGACACCGCGCACCGGCACGATCTCGCTGATCTGGTGAATGCCCAGTTCCGCCTCGCCGCTGGCGATCAGATCCGCCACATAGCCGCCGCGCTTGAGTTTCGCTTTCGGACGGATCTCGCCGGCGATGCCCATGCGCTCGAACAGCTTGTCGAGATAGATCCCGCTCGATCCGCCGCTCGCCGGATCGATATAGGCAACGGTCTTGGCCGCCAGCAGCGCATTCTTGAAGGCTTCGAGCGTGGAGATATCCGGACGTGGCGCGCCCTCCTTGACCACGACGCCGATGCCGACGGTCGCCAGCGCGATCCGGCTGCCCGGCACAATCTTGCCTTTGGCAATCAAGTCATCGACCGCACGCGGCGTGATGACGGCGACGTCGAAGACCTCGCCGGCTTCGATCCGCTTGGTCAGCCCGCCGGCGGTATCATTGTCCACCGTGACCTTGTGGCCGGTCTGCCGCTCGAAGTCCGGCACCAAAGCGAGAACCACCTGCTTGAATGCCCCGGCGCTCAACACCTTCAGCTCGGCCGCGGCGCCTGGCTGGGCCAAGGCGAGCCAAAACAGGGCTCCGATGCCGCCCGCAACGCTCAAAATACCGTTTCGTCTCTGATTCATGGAGCCCCCGCCGTTTCGCGAGTTTATCGGCTTTTTGGACCCGGCAACGCGACTTTGCGCCAAAACTGCCGCTTTTGATGCGCAACAAAGGGAAATCGGCCGAAAGTTGAATTCTTGGAGCCGCTGCGGTGCATAGCCGCAGCCATGCTCCTGTCACACCCGCGACACATGATTCGCATATCCAGATGAGCTATTTTTTGAAATAATAATTCCAATCTCGGATATTTTGGAGAAATGGCACGGTTAATGGACGTTCTGATTAAGAATTGTTACTTTTAGTCATGCGTTTTGGGAGTAGCTGCACCGCAATATAGTTCCTTTTGCAACGCGGTATCATGGTCTATGTATCCGCCATGAGTTGACCGGGTGATCGTCCGGCCAGAAAGACAGAGGACCAAGACCATGTTCATCACCATCATCCGTTTCCTGCAGGCCTGGCGCCGCTACAACCGCAGCCTGAACGAGCTGTCCCGCCTCGGCGACCGTGAGCTCGCCGACATCGGCATCAGCCGGTCGGAAATCCCGACCGTCGCCTGGAAGGCCGCGAACGCCTAACTTCGTCGTCCTCCAAACGATCGAAAGCGCCCGCCAAGACCCCGGTCTTGCGGGCGTTTTTCGTTGATGAGCCGCAAAAGCCGGGTGCCGCACCGATGCGCCGCACCTCAAGCGGGATGGCGTTTCTTGCCATCGTCATCCTGCTTTTAGTTCCTTGTTTGAGCATGATCTTTTCCGAAAACCGCTTCACACTTTTCGGGATCATGCTCTAGGTTGCCGCGCATGTCAGCGCCCCCTCAGAAACCTGTCCATGTCATCGGCGGCGGCCTCGCCGGCTCGGAAGCTGCGTGGCAACTCGCGGAACGGGGCGTGCCGGTCGTGCTGCACGAGATGCGCCCGGTCCGCGCCACGGCCGCGCACAAGACCGGCGGCCTCGCCGAACTGGTCTGCTCCAACTCCTTCCGCTCCGACGACGCTGCGAACAATGCCGTCGGCCTGCTGCATGCGGAGATGCGGCTCCTTGGCTCGCTGATCATGCGCACCGCCGATGCGCATCAGGTGCCGGCCGGTAGCGCGCTCGCCGTCGACCGCGACGGCTTTTCCGCCGCCGTCACTGCCGCGCTGGAAGCGCATCCGCTGGTGACGATCGACCGGTCCGAAGTGGCGGGATTGCCGCCCGAGGACTGGGACAGCGTCATCGTCGCGACCGGCCCCCTGACCTCGCCGGCGCTGGCCGACGCGGTCCGCACCCTGAGTGGCGAAGAGTCCCTCGCCTTCTTCGACGCACTGGCGCCAATCGTGCACCGCGAGTCCATCGACATGTCGGTCGCCTGGTTCCAGTCGCGCTACGACAAATCCGGCGCCGACTACATCAACTGCCCGATGGACCGCACGCAGTACGAAGCCTTCGTCAACGCGCTGATCACCGGCGAGCGGGTGTCGTTCCACGACTGGGAAGCCTCGACGCCGTATTTCGACGGCTGCCTGCCGATCGAGGTGATGGCGGAGCGCGGCCCCGAAACGCTGCGCCATGGCCCGATGAAGCCGATGGGGCTGACCAACGCGCACAAGCCAACCGAGAAGGCTTACGCGGTTGTGCAGCTTCGCCAGGACAACAAGCTCGGCACGCTGTTTAACATCGTCGGCTTCCAGACCAAGCTGAAGCACAGCGAACAAGTGCGCGTGTTCCGCACCATCCCCGGCCTCGAACACGCGGAATTCGCCCGCCTCGGCGGCCTGCACCGCAACACCTATCTCAACTCGCCCCGGCTGCTCGACGCGTCGTTGCGGCTGAAAGCGATGCCGCGGCTGCGCTTCGCCGGACAGATCACCGGCTGCGAGGGCTATGTGGAATCCTCCGCCGTTGGCCTGATGGCGGCGCGCTTTGCCGCCGCCGAGCGGCGCGGCGAACCGGTCAGCCCGCCGCCGGTCACGACCGCGCACGGCGCGCTGCTCAACCACATCACCGGCGGTCATCTCGAAACAATCGACGCCGGGCCGCGCTCGTTCCAGCCGATGAATGTCAATTTCGGCCTGTTCCCGCCGCTGCACGACGCGCCGAAAAAAGGCCCGGACGGCAAGCGCCTGCGCGCCAATGAGCGCACCGTCGCCAAGAAGCAGGCGCTGACCCGGCGTGCACTCGCCGATCTGCAAGCCTGGATCGCCGGCGCACCGGCGGCGGCCGCCGAATGACCGCGCACACCGACCTGATGGCACGCTGGCAGAACGGCGTCGTGCTCAAGCGCGACGTGTTCTCGACCATCGAACGCGGCCGCTTCCGCACCGACCGCGGCGAGGTCGATGCCGTGCTGCGCCGCCTCGATGAGGTGCCGTGGTGGTCGGCGCCGCTGGCGCACATCCTGTTCAATCGCGAGAGGCGCGCGCTTGCCGCCGCGGGCCCACTCGGTATCGCCACGCCGCTGCTCGCCGCCACGTCACACGCGCTGGTGCGCGGCTGGATTGACGGCGTCGCGCTGCATATCGCCAAGCCGCATGATGACCTTGGCTATTTCCGCTCGGCCAAGGCGGTGCTGCGCAAACTGCATCGCGCCGGCATCTGCCACAACGATCTCGCCAAGGAACAGAACTGGCTGCGCACGCCGGACGGCCGCTGCATGCTGACCGACTTTCAGCTCGCCGGGCGGTTCTCCCGCCGCGGCAAGCTGTTCCGCGTCGCCGCGTATGAAGACCTGCGGCATCTGCTCAAGCACAAGCGGCGCTATGTGCCCGATGCGCTGACGCCGATGGAACGCAAGATCCTGGCGCGCAAAAGCCTCGTCACCCGCGTCTGGATGGCAACGGGCAAGAAGGTCTATTACGCGATCACCCGCGGCGTGTTCCGTTTCACCGACCGCGAGGGCGGCGGCAAGCGGCTGATCGAGGATGCGCCGCGCATCGCGCAACGGATCGGCATGCTGCCCGGCGTGCGCGGCGTTGCCGTCGTCACCTATCCTGATCGGCGCGCCGGCACCGGACTTTACGCCTTTATCGAAGCCGACGGTGTCGCCGAAGCCGATGCCTTGCGCGTGATCGACGCCGGGATCACCCCGCCGGAGCGCGTGCAAATCGTCGCGCGGCTGCCGCGCAACGCTGCCGGCGAGGTGCGGCAGGAACTGCTGCAACTCGTCGCCATGAACCAGCTCGATCTGATCGAACCGCTGATCGCGGATGACGCCGAACGCGAGACATTGGCCGCGATCATCGCCGGTCGGCAGAATCTGCGCGACCGCTTCGCTTATTGAAACAGCCGGCGCGGATCGCGCGCCGCGCGCCAGATCGCCCATTGCCGCCGCCACGGCGGAAGATCGTCCGGCTGCAACGGATCGGCGGATTGCTCCAGGCGCCGCAAACGACGGCGTGCCCCGGCGAGCGGCAACAGCGCCGGCAGTGCCGTCGCATCGACCTGCGGCAGCATCGTCTCCGCCCGGTCGAGATGCCCCCGCGCGCGCAGCGCCAGATTGGCGATCGCCGCACGCAGTTCGGCATTCGCATGTCCGGCAAGCAATTCGGCGGGATCGGCACCGAATTGTTGCAGGAGATCGAGCGGTAGATAAATCCGGCCGTGCGCGGCACGCTGCCCGATCGCTACCAGTTCCCGCAACGTTGTATCGGCAAAGGCGACGTGTTCGCGGATCGCACCGAGTAGCGAACCGGAGAGCAGACGCGCCGCGAGGTCGATGATCACGCCACTGGTCTTGTCGGCGTATCCGGTGAAGGCGTCGACCGAGGCCATCGGATCGCGATAAAGATCGAAACTGCGCGCCTCGATCAGATCGAGCAAGGGCTGTTGCGGCAGGCTTGCCGGCCGCATGGCCGCGAGCAAGGCCGCCGCAAGCGGGTTCGCCATGGCTTCACTGTCGCGCTCGCCGGCGATGACGTCACGCCACCACTGCAAGCGGATTTCTCCGGCCATCGGCTCGTGCACGATATCGCCAATCTTTGCGATCTCTGCATCGAAGGCATAGAGCGCGTAGAGATGCCCGCGCGCCGGCTCCGGCGCATAGAGCGCCGACAGGAAGCGCGCGCGATCGGCGTGGCGCACCAGATCGGCGCAATAGTCGGCGTGGTCAGTGGCGGTTGCCATCACGCCACCGCGATCAGCGCGGCGGCGACGCGGCGGCGCTCGCCGAGCATGATGTTGTAGGTGCGGATCGCGGCACCCGTGGTCATGGCATCGGCATTGATCCGATGTTCGCTCAACATCGCGCGCAGCGCCGACGGCATGATCACCGGATCGCGGCCGCCGCCGAGCAGAAAGAAATCGATCTCACCCTGCCGGGCGATCACCGGGGCCAGCGCCGCGGCATCGAGTTCTGCCATCGTCGTATAGGGCCAGGCCCAGATGCCGTCCGGCAAGCACAGCAGCGAACCGCGATGCGACATGTTCGCGAACCGGAAACCACCGTTGCCGTAGCTGTCGATCTCGGCAGGATACGGCAGATGCGGCGTATCCGGCGACACGGCCACGTCAGTCGTCGTCCTTCGCGCTGTCCTTCGCGTTGTCCTTGCCGCCGCGCGCATGCTCGCGGTTCTCGCCGACGCCGAGATAAATCAGCAGCGGCGATGCGATAAAGACCGACGTATAGGTGCCGACCAGCACGACGCCGAACATCATCGTCGCGGTGAAGGAGTGGATCGCCTGGCCGCCGAACATCAGCAACGCCAGCAAGGCGAGGGTCACGGTCAAATGGGTGACGATCGAGCGCGACAGCGTCGAGTTGATCGAGGCGTTGAGCAATTCCGGCATCGGCATCTTCTTGTAACGCCGCAGCAGCTCGCGGATCCGGTCGTAGATGACGACGGTGTCGTTGAGCGAATAGCCGAGAATGGTCAGCAGCGCCGCGATGCTGGTCAAGTCGAAATCGACCTGCGCGACCGACATGAAGCCGACCGTCAGCACGAGGTCGTGCGCGTTGGCAATGGTCGCGCCGAGCGCGAATTGCCACTCGAACCGGAACCAGAGATAGATCAGAATACAGACGATGGCGACGAAGATGCCGACCAGACCGTAGGACAGAAGCTCGGTCGAGACACGCGGGCCGACCACCTCGACGCGCCGATATTCGACGCTGTCGCCGAACGCGGCGCGCACGCGCTGCACCGCCGCCTGCTGCCCCTCCTCGCCACCCGGTTGCTGGGCGATGCGGATCAACACTTCATTGGGGCTGCCGAACTGCTGGAGCTGGAATTCGGTGAGGTTCAGCGTGCCGAGCTTGGCCCGCATCCCGGCGATATCGGCCGGACCGCCCTTCGACTGCACCTCCATCAGCGTGCCGCCGCGGAAGTCGATGCCGAAGTTCAGGCCGTGGGTGAAGTACAGCGTGATCGCGAGGATGGTCAGCAGCGCCGACAGCGGAAAGCTGATGCGGCGGAAGCGGATGAAATCGAACTTGGTATCCGGCGGGACGATATGCAGGTGCGGAATCCGCTCCCAGAACAGGACGACGACGCTCCAGACCGCGACCAGACCGAGGAGACCGATGAGGATATAGGACGACACTTAAACCCCGCTCCTCAGATCGGAATGAATTTCGGACGCCGCCACCGCGCCCAGGCGGCGGTGAGCAGGCGCGTCACGGTGAAGGCCGTGAACACGGTGGTGATGATGCCGACGCCGAAGGTGACGGCGAAGCCGCGCACCGGGCCGGTGCCGATGAAGAATAGCACCGCGGCAGCGATGAAGGTGGTGATGTTGGTGTCGAGAATGGTCGCGAGCGCACGGCTGAACCCGGCATCGAGCGCGTTGATCGGCGTACGCCCGGCGCGGATTTCCTCGCGGATACGCTCATAGATCAGCACGTTACTATCCACCGCGATGCCGACCGTCAGCACGATGCCGGCGATACCCGGCAACGTCAGCGTCGCATTGAGCAGCGACAGCACGCCGAAGATCATCGCCACGTTGATCGCCACGGCAATATTGGCGAACAGCCCGAACAGGCCGTACGTCACCAGCATGAACAGCACCACCCACAGCGCGCCGACGTAGGAAGCAAGCTTGCCCTTCTCGATCGAGTCCTGGCCGAGGCCGGGACCGACGGTGCGCTCCTCGATGATGGTCAGCGGCGCCGGCAATGCGCCGGCGCGCAACAGGATCGCGAGATCGTTGGCCTGCTGCACGGTGAAATTGCCGGAAATCTGCCCCGAACCGCCGAGGATCGGCTCGCGGATCACCGGCGCGGAGATCACCTCGTTGTCGAGGATGATCGCGAACGGCCGGCCGACATTCTCCTGCGTCGCCTGCGCGAATTTGCGCGCGCCGGAGGTGTTGAAGCGGAAGCTGACGATCGGCTCGCTGGTGCGCTGGTCGAAGCCCGGCTGCGCGTCGGTGAGATCGCCGCCGGAGACCAGCACGCGCTTCTCGATCAGATAAGGCTGTCGCCCCTGTTTTTGTGGCGCGTAGAGCAGTTCATCCTCGCCGGGCACGCGGCCCTGCACCGCCTGCTCCACCGAGTTGGTCTGGTCGACCATGCGGAAGTCGAGTTTGGCGGTCTTGCCGAGCAGTTCCTTGAGCCGCGTCGGATCCTGCAGGCCCGGCACCTGCACGAGAATGCGGTCGGCGCCCTGGCGCTGGATCAGCGGCTCGACCGTTCCGAGTTCGTTGACGCGCCGCTCGACGATCTGGATCGACTGATCGACCGACTGGCGGATGCGTTCCTGAATCGCGGGCTCGGTCACCGCCAGACGCACGAGGCCGTTCGCTTCCGTGGTGATGTCGAGACTGCGCTGTCCGGTGGACGAGAGCACGCCGCCGAGCGGCTGCGACAGCTCGCGCAGCTTGGTCAGCGCCTGCTGCTGGTCGGTGCCTTCGCGCAGCCGCACTTCAACGCTCTGGCCGCGCACGGCGAGCCCGGTGTAGCCGATCCGCGCTTCGCGCAGGACGCGGCGGACATCATCGCGGGTCGTTTCGAGCTTTTCCTTGCGGACGGCGTTGGAGTCGACTTCGAGCAGCAGATGCGAGCCGCCCTGCAGATCGAGGCCGAGCACCACATGGCGCTGCGCCCATTTCGGCCACTTGTCGACGGTCGATTCCGCAAAGAAGTTCGGCACCGCAAACAGGCACACGATCAGCGCCGTCAGCAGGATCGACAACGTTTTCCAGCGGTTGAAATAGAGCATGGGGCGTTACCGGCCGGTCGCGGGCATCAGGTCGAGGGCGCGGCGGCTTCGTCCTTGGCGGGCTCGCCCTTGGCGCGCACGTCGGTGAGCATCTGGCGCATCTGGCGGATCCGCACGCCGTCGGCGATTTCCACCTCGACGACATCGTTGTCGACCACCTTGGTCACCTTGCCGACAAGGCCGCCCGAGGTGACGACGGTGTCGCCACGGCGCACGTTCTTGACCATTTCCTGATGCGCCTTCACGCGCTTCTGCTGCGGGCGCAGGATCAGGAAGTACATGATGACGAAAATCATCACGAACGGCAGGAGCTGGACCAGCATGCCGCCGTCCCCGCCCAGCAAGGAACCCTGTGCGTAGGCCGGCGTAATGAACATGGAAAAACCCTCGAAAAAGGCGGCACGAAAGGCGCCGCTGGCTGCGATTTGGCGCGGACTATAGCGGCCGTCCGGTCAAATGCAACGCTGGCAAGGCATTACAAATCAGCCATTTTTTCGGCTTCCGCGGCCTGCTTGCGAGGCTGGAACAGCCCCGCTAAGACGCGGGCGGAACTGGAAGACTCGGGCAAATTAAAAGCCATGCCGAAAGCGATGCCGAAAGCCAAATCGAAGCGCCCCGCCAAAACCTCCGGGAAGAAGCCTGCGGCCAAACCTGCCGCCATGCGTCCGGCGTCCCGCCAGGGCGATTCCACCCTGCTCGCCGATCCGGCGGTGCTCACCCGCATTGCCGAGGCGCTGGAACGGCTCGCGCCCCCCGCTCCCTTGAAGCCGGATTTCACCGAAGCGGATGCCTTCGTCTGGCAGCCTGCCGGACCGCGTCTGGTGCCGGTGCCGCGCGTGAACCGCGTCGAGATGTCGCTGCTCCAGGGCGTCGACCGCATGCGTGACACGCTCATGGAGAATACCGAACGCTTCGCCAAGGGGCTGCCGGCCAACAATGCGCTGCTGTGGGGCGCACGCGGCATGGGCAAGTCGTCGCTGGTCAAGGCGTCCCATGCCACCATCAACGCCGCTTCGGTCAAGGCCGGCCGCGAGGGCATCCTCAAGCTGATCGAAATCCATCGCGAGGATATCGAAACGCTGCCGGATCTGATGACACTGACGCGCTCGGCCGATCCTTATCGCTTCATCGTGTTCTGCGACGATCTCTCGTTCGATGCCGACGACACCTCCTACAAGTCGCTGAAGGCGGTGCTGGACGGCGGCATCGAAGGTCGCCCCGACAACGTGATCTTCTACGCGACGTCGAACCGCCGCCATTTGATGTCACGCGACATGATGGAGAACGAACGCTCCACCGCCATCAATCCCGGCGAGGCGGTCGAAGAGAAGGTCTCTCTATCCGACCGATTCGGTTTGTGGCTCGGCTTCCACAAATGCAGCCAGGACGAGTTCCTGGCGATGATCGAAGGCTATGTGGCGCATTTCCGCATCCCGGTGGACGCGGAGGAATTGCGACGCGAGGCGCTGGAATGGTCCAACACGCGCGGCTCGCGCTCCGGCCGCGTCGCGTGGCAGTACATCCAGGATCTTGCCGGGCGGCGCGGCGTGCATCTGACCGCCGCCTGATCGTCAGCCGTTCGCGATGATCCCAATCAACTCGCTCAGGCCATGCACCTGGTGATCGGGCGTCACGCCGAGTTGCTCCGGCCGCATGCGCAGCGCCTTGAACATGGCCGCCGGTCCGGGTTCGGCTGACGCATTGAGTTCGGCGGCAAGCGCCGACGCCGTCACCCGCTCGATCCAGGCGACGCGCAGCCCGGCGCTTTTTGCGCCGCAGGCATCCCAACTGTTGGACGACACGAACAGCACATCGGCTGGTGCAATATCGAGCTGCGTACGAACCAGATCGTAGATGCGCCGCGCCGGTTTATAGGTCTTCCCGCTGTCAACGCTGATGACGGCGTCGAGCATGGTGTCGATGCCGCTGTTGCGCACCAGCGCACCGAGCATGTCAGGGCTGCCGTTGGAGAAGATCGCGCGGCGGCATCCAGACAGCGCCGCCAGCGTCGCCTTCGCGTCCGGATAGAGCGCAAGCCGCAGATAGGACTGCATCAGCGCGTCGATCTGCGCGCGCTCCGGCGTCACACCAATACAGTTGAGCGAATAAACGAGCGATTGTTCGGTGACAGCGCGAAAATCGACATAGGCGTCCATCAGCGACCGCAGCCAGGTATATTCGAGTTGCTTCAGCCGCCAGAGCTGGGTGATCAGCGCGCCCTTGCCCGGAAACGCGCGTTCAGTGTCGGACACCACCGACTGGACGTCGTACAGCGTTCCATAAGCATCAAAAACAACCGCTTTGATCGGCATCGGCTCTTCCCGTACTCAGCGCCCCGCCGAAACTTGCGGCATCGCGACCACAAGGGAAAGCGCAAAATGCAACGGCCGCCGAAACGGCGGCCGTACATAAGTCGAATGTGACGGGATCAGCGATCAGCCACCCAGGAACTGATTGGGATCGACCGGCGTCGAACCCTTGCGGATTTCGAAGTGCAACTGCGGTGACGTGACGTTGCCGGTCTGACCGGCGCGGCCGATGATCTGACCGCGCTTCACGGTGTCGCCGCGCTTCACCAGCAACTCGCTGGCATGGGCGTAGGCCGACACATAGCCGTTGGCGTGACGGATCAGCACGAGGTTGCCGTAGCCTTTTAGCTCGTTGCCGGAATAGGCGACGGTGCCGTCCTCGGCGGCCTTGACCGGCGTGCCTTCGGGAACGGCGATGTTGATGCCGTCATTGTTCTGGCCGTTCTGCTTGGAGCCATAGCTGGCGATCACGCGGCCCCGCGCCGGCCAGCGGAACGACGGGATCGCACCGACCGCCTCTGCGGACTTGGTTGCGCTCGGGGCCGGCGCTTCCGCCGGCGCCGCCGTGGTGGCGACGCGTGCATGCTGCGCCGGTTCGGCGGCGGCCACAGTCTGCGTTTGCGCCGGGACGGTGCGCGGCTGCGCGAGTTGCGGCGCGGTCTGCGTCGTCATCTGCATTTGCGGCGCGGCAGCGGTGCGCTGCGCCGGAGCCGCGCCCGGAATCTTCAGCTTGTCGCCGGCATTGAGCTTCGCATAGGGCTTGAGATTATTGGCGTGAGCGATCTCGGCGACCGTCTTGTGATAGCGGCGCGAAATGCCGAGCAGGCTCTGGCCCGGCTCGACGGTGTGCGTGAAGCCCGTACCACCCGCCGCGGCATGCTGCTGCATCGTCGGCGCGGCAAGCGGAGCCGCCGCGGCGGCGCGAGTGCCCTGCCCGATATAACGCGGGATCACCAGCCGCTGGCCGGGACGCACGCGCGCCGTATCCTTGATGTTGTTCGCCTGCATGATCGCGGACTGCGGGACACCGTATTTGCGCGCGATCGTCTCGATATTGTCGTTCGGGCCGACGGTGACGGGCGTGCCGCCTTCCCAGGTCCAACCCGACGTGGGTGCCGGCGGCGGGGCCTGGATCGATCCGGTATGGACCGGCGCGGCGGCCGGCTGTGAATAGGTCGTATTGCGCACCGAGCCGGTGACGTCGGTGGACGGCCGATAGGCGCCAAGCCCCTGCCCGCCGGTCGATGTACCGGCCGCGACGGTCGCGGGGCGGCTCGGCGCCGGGAGCGCCTGGCTTTCGACGCGGGCGGTGGGAACGCGCGCCTGATGATTGGTCGAGCCGGTCACGTCCGCCTGCGACGGCGCCGGTGCGCGCGAGTTCGACGAAAACAGGCCGTTACTGAAACGAGCCGAGTCCGAACACCCCGCAACGGCAAGAGCCGCGATGGTCACAGCGGCGATCCGCGTGAACTGATGTGTCGGTCGGCATCCGTTAAGAAGCTTGCCGGTCGTCCCCGCGAAACTCGACATGTTGGTTACCCACTCGTACGCACAAAACAGCGAAAACGAGTAAACACAGAGCGAGTAAATAAGCCTTTAAGCAGTGGTTAGGATTAAGACATCGCGATGCAGCGACAGCAGCGTTACAAATGCTGCGCTTTTCCAGCAACCAAAGGCACAAAACGCACCGGGATCAACGTCGCGCGCTGCTCGCCCGTTTCCGTTTTGGTAACCTTGGTGAGATGTTGCACGCCGTCCGGCGGGCCGAGCGGTGCGATCAGCATGCCGCCGACAGCGAGTTGATCGATGAGCGCCGACGGAACCGTGTCGGCTGCGGCGGTGACCATGATCCGGTCGAACGGCGCGTGATCCGCCGCACCCTGCGCCCCGTCCCCGGCGATCACCTCGACATTCTGGAAGCCGAGGTCATTCAGCCGCGCCTGCGCGGTGTCCGCCAGCGTCCGGTAGCGCTCGATGGTGACCACCCGATGCGCCAGCCGCGAAAGCACCGCGGCCTGGTAGCCCGAGCCGGTGCCGATCTCGAGCACACGGTGATGCGGCCGCATCGCCAGTTGCTCGGTCATGTAGGCGACCACAAAGGGCTGGCTGATGGTCTGTCCACAGTCGATCGGCAGCGCCTGGTCGGCATAAGCGACCGCCGCCATCTCGGCCGGCAAAAAAGCATCGCGCGGCACTTCTTCGAGCGCCCGCAGGACCGCCTGGTCGCCGATGCCCCGCCGGCGCAGATCCAGCAGGAAGCGCATCCGGGTGTTGTCGGGAGAATCCTGCAAGTTACGCCTCGTTTTCGGCCTTTTACCACGTCCCGCCTTGGCCAACCCACCATATCGCGTTGCCGGCCCTTTGGAATCGTCCCAGAACACGGAACTATTCGATCCGCATGGCGTTGGGGCGAAGGGGAGCCGGCCAGTGGCCGGGGAGTGTCGTGAGCGCTGCGGAATTGCCGGACCCATTGGAGCCGACCGAGTCTGATCCGCTTGCAGCGGTTCTCGCTGCAGGTCGCGTTGGCTATTGGGAGCACGACCTCCAGACCGGGCTTTTCCGTGTTTCCGATGAGTTCAAGGCGCATTGGGGCCTGCCACCGGAAGCCTCTTTCACGACGGACGTGCTGCGCCGGAATATCTATCCGGACGATGCGCCGGGCCGCGCCGCGTTGATCGAGCAAACACTCGCCACCGGCGTGGCGCTCGACGCCGAATACCGCGTGATCTGGCCGGACGGCAGCGTGCACTGGATGAATGTGCGCGGCACCGCGGAACGCAACCGCAAAGGCCATCCGACCCGGCTGATCGGCGTGTCGCTCGACATCACGGACCGCAAGCGCGCCGAGGAAACCCTGCGCGCGGAATCCGAAAGCCTCGAATTGCTCAACAAGATCGGCGCGGCGCTCGGCGGCAACCTCGAACTCGAGGCGATCGTGCAGATCGTCACCGACGCCGCGACGCAGCTCTCCGGCGCGCAATTCGGCGCATTCTTTTACAACGTTCTCGATGCGCAAGGCGAAAGCTATACGCTCTACACGATCTCCGGCGTTGCCCGTGAAGCGTTCTCGAAATTTCCGATGCCGCGAAACACGCAAGTGTTCGAGCCGACATTCCGCGGCACCGGCATCATGCGCTCCGACGACATCCGCCTGGATCCCCGTTACGGCAAGAACGATCCCTATTTCGGCATGCCGAAAGGTCACCTCCCCGTGGTGAGCTATCTCGCCGTGCCGGTGATCTCCCGCTCCGGGGCAGTGCTCGGCGGGCTGTTCTTTGGCCACGAAAAGCCCGGCATCTTCAACGAGCGGATCGAGCGGCTGATTGCCGGAATCGCGGCGCAGGCCGCGGTGGCGATAGACAACGCCAACCTGCTGCAGTCCGCGCAGGCGGAACTGGAGGAGCGCCGGCGGTTCGAAAGCCATCAGGAACTTCTGCTCGCCGAACTCAATCACCGCGTCAAGAACACACTCGCCATCGTGCTGTCGATCGCGACGCAGACGCTGCGCAACAGCGACAGCCCCGAAGCCTTCCGACACGGTTTCGAGGCGCGCATTCTCGCGCTCGCCGAAGCCCACAACCTGCTCACCGACGGAAACTGGGAAGGCGCCTCGCTGCGCGCGATCCTTGAACGGGTGCTGCAGCCCTATCGTGGCGCCGGCACGCCACGCTATGTGCTGGACGGCAACCGCGACGTGCGGGTCGGGCCGAAGACGGCGGTGTCGCTGGTGATGGCGCTCAATGAACTGGCCACCAACGCCGCGAAATATGGCGCCTTGTCGAACAGCGAGGGAACCGTCAAGGTGAACTGGGTCGTCAGCGACGACCCCGCGAAGATTCACCTGCGCTGGGAAGAGGCCGGCGGGCCGCCGGTCGTCGCGCCGCGCCGCACGGGTTTCGGCAGCCGGCTGATCCGCGCGCTCTCGAATGATGCCGCAGCCGAGGTGATGATGGATTTTGCACCGAGCGGGCTTATTTGCACATTTGATTTGCCGCTGCGCAGCGGCGCGGAGGCTTGAATGGCGGCGAGCCAGAAAATTCTACTGGTCGAGGACGAATATCTGATCCGGATGCTGCTCGAGGACATGCTGGACGATCTCGGCTATTCGGTCGTCGGCGCTGCCGGCAGCGTCTCCGAGGCGTCGAAGCTCGCCTCCTCCACCGAATGCGACGTTGCCATCCTCGACGTCAATCTCGACGGCCAGGAAGTGTTTCCGGTGGCGGATATTCTGGCCAGCCGCGGCCTGCCATTCGTGTTCGTCACCGGCTATGGCGGCGCCGGACTGCCGGAGCAATACCGCTCGCGCCCGACCCTGCAGAAGCCGTTCCAGCTCGACGAACTATCGAAAACCCTCGACGCGATCCTTACACAGTAAGGCGTCAGGCTTTCTTGTCGAACAGACCGGCGAGCGTGGTCATGAACGGCTCATCGGTCAGATCGAGCCGCAGCGGCGTCACCGAAATCCGATTCTCGGCCAGCGCGCTCATATCGGTCCCGCTGCGCACCGTCGCCGGCACCGCGCGCGAAAACGCGATCCAGTAATACGGGTTGCCGCGGCCGTCGAAGCGCGGATCGATGCGCAGCAGTTCCTGATCGCGCTTGCCCTGCGACGTCACGGCGATGCCCTGCACCGAATTCGGCGCGCAATCCGGGAAATTGATGTTCACCAGCACATCGCGCGGCATGCCTTCGGCGAGCACGCGCTTGACGATATCCGGCCCGAACGTCATCGCCGTCTTCCAGTGCGGATTGCCCTTGCTGCCGGCCGAGAATGCCTGCGACAGCGCGAACGACGGAATGCCGAGCACGGTGCCTTCCATCGCGCCGGCGACCGTGCCGGAATAGGTGACGTCTTCGGCGGCGTTGCGGCCGCGATTGACGCCGGAGAGGACGAGGTCCGGCAGGTCTTTCATGATATGCCGCACGCCCATGATGACGCAGTCGGTCGGCGTGCCGCGCACCGCGAAATGGCGGTCGCTCACCTCACGCAGCCGCAGCGGATCGTTGAGCGACAGCGAATGCGCGACGCCGGACTGATCGCTTTCCGGCGCGACCACCCACACATCGTCGGACAAAGCCCGCGCGATGTTTTCGCAGACTTCGAGGCCCGGCGCGTAAATGCCGTCGTCATTGGTGACAAGAATGCGCATCAGCTATTCCCAACTCCATCGCCGCCGATCCGCGTCATGTCGCCCATATAGCGACGTAGCGCATCCGGCACGGTGATCGAACCGTCGGCGTTCTGATAGTTTTCCATCACCGCGATCAGCGCGCGGCCGACGGCGACACCGGAGCCGTTCAACGTATGGACGAAGCCCCTCACCTTGCCGTCCTTGCCGCGGTAGCGCGCATCCATGCGCCGCGCCTGGAAGTCGCCGCACACCGAGCAGGATGAGATTTCACGGTACATGTTCTGGCCCGGCAGCCACACTTCGATGTCGTAGGTCTTGCGCGAGGCAAAGCCCATATCGCCGGTGCACAGCGTCATCACACGATAATGCAGATCAAGCTTCTGCAACACCGCCTCGGCGCATTGCAGCATCCGCTCGTGCTCGGCGAGGCTCTGCTCCGGCGTGGTGATCGAGACGAGTTCAACTTTGGTGAACTGGTGCTGACGGATCATGCCGCGCGTGTCGCGCCCCGCCGCGCCCGCCTCGGCGCGGAAGCACGGCGTGCAGGCAGTCAACCGGATTGGCAGCTTATCCTCATCGACAATGGACTCGCGCACCAGATTGGTGAGTGGCACTTCGGCGGTGGGGATCAGCCACATGTCATTCGTCGTGCGAAACTGATCCTCGGCGAATTTCGGCAGTTGCGCCGTGCCGAACATCGTGTCGTCACGCACCATCAGCGGCGGATTGACCTCGGTGTAGCCGTGTTTGTCCGTATGCAGATCGAGGAATAACTGACCGAGCGCGCGTTCGAGCCGCGCCAGCCCCTTCTGCAGCACGACGAAGCGCGCGCCGGAGAGCTTCGCGGCCAGTTCAAAATCCATCTGGCCGAGCGCCTCGCCCAGTTCGAAATGCTGCTTCGGCGTGAAGGCATAATCGCGCTTCTGACCCCAGCGGCGATACTCGACATTCCCGTGCTCGTCAGCGCCCTCGGGCACGTCGTCGAGCGGCGCATTGGGGATCTGCGCCAGTTCGCGTTCCAGCGCGGCGGAGGCTTCCTTTTCCTGTGCCTCCATCTGCGGGATCGCGGCTTTCAGCTCCGCCACCTCGGCCATCAGCGTCTGCGCGGCCGCCTCGTCCTTCTTCGCCTTGGCCTGACCGATCTCCTTGGAGGCGGCGTTGCGGCGCGCCTGGCCCTGCTCCAGTTTGGTGATTAGCGCGCGGCGCTGCTCGTCGAGCGTCAGCAGGCGTTGCGCCAGCGGCGCGAGCCCGCGGCGCTCGAGCGCGCGGTCGAAGGCGTCCGGATTGTCGCGAATGGCTTTGATGTCGTGCATGGCGTTATCGGGGGTTCATCCGTGACGCCGGAATAGGACGCCCGGCGCGGGCGCGCAAGGCATCCACTCCAATTCTCTCGGGATCACGAAGGATCGCTCGGCTTGATCGCCTCGGCCAGCGCCTGGCCGGCCGCCGCCGCGCTCGTCGCCGACTGCTGCTGCGCCTTCTTCTCGACGATCTTCACCGCCCAGATCGAGCCTTCGTAGAGCAGCATCAGCGGGATCGCGAGCGACATCTGGCTGATCACGTCGGGGGGCGTCAGCACTGCCGCGATCACGAAGGCGCCGACGATGAAATAGCGGCGCTTGGTCCGCAGCGTCTGCGAGGTCAGCACGCCGATCCGGCCCAACAGCGTCAGGATCACCGGAAGCTGGAACGCCACGCCGAACGCCAGCACCAGCGACATCATCAGCGAGAGATATTCGCCGACTTTCGGCAGCAGCGCGATCTCTGCGGTGCCGGCGCCCGGCATCTGCTGCATGCCGAGCGAGAACCGCACCAGCATCGGCAACACGATGAAATAGACGAGCGCCGCGCCCATGGCGAAGAAGAACGGCGTCGCGATCAGATATGGCAGGAACGCGCGCCGCTCGTTGTGATAGAGGCCGGGCGCGACGAACATGTAGACTTGCCCGGCGATGATCGGGAATGCCAGGAACGCCGCGCCGAACATCGCCAGCTTGAGCTGGGTGATGAAATATTCGAGCAGCGCCGTGTAAATGAACTTGGAGTTCTCCGGCCCCGCGACCCAGACGAACGGCCAGACCAGAATGTTGTAGATGTGCTTGGCGAAGTAGAAGCACAGCGCGAAGGCGACGGCGAACGCGATCACCGCCTTGATCAGGCGGGAACGCAGTTCGATCAGATGCTCCATCAACGGGGCCTTGGTGGCCTCGATATCCTCGTGGGTCATGCCGCGCTGCCTCCCCCGCTCGTCTTGAGCGGATCGGGCGATGTCGAGGGCGATGGCGACGCCGGCAATGACGGCGTGTCGTCGGATGCGCCGGGCGCCGGGCTGCTCGACAGTTCCGGCGGGAGCGGCGGCGGCTCCGGCTTCTCATCGAACGCAGTCGCGTCCTTCCAGGTCTTGTCGATCTGCTGCTGCGCTTCCGCCAGCGGATCAAAATTCTTGTAGTCGGAGACGGTGCTGCTGATCTGATCGACCTGCTTCTTCACGTCGGCCATCTCGGCCTCGCGCATCGCCTCCTGGAACTGGCCCTGAAATTCCGACGCCATGCGGCGGATCTTGCCGGCCCACTGGCCGATCGAACGCAGCACGCCGGGCAGTTCCTTCGGGCCAATCGCGATCAACGCGACCACCCCGATCACCACCATCTCACTCCAGCCGACGTCGAACATGCGCCGTCAAACTCCAAAAGCCTCATGAGGCTTCATGAAAAACTTCAAAGGGGCGCCACCGCATCGCGGTCTGCGCCCCTCATGCCTTCCTCAACACGCCACCTCGCACGCCGCGGGCCGCGACCGTCCTCAGGTCGCCGAACCCTCGAACTTCCGCTCGGTCTGGGCGTGCTGCTTGAGCGGATCGCCCGGCGTGCCGTCCGGTTTGCTGTCGATGGTCTTCATGCTGTCGGGCTTGGCGTCGGCGGTCTTGTCGTCGTCGGCCATGCCCTTCTTGAAGGCCTTGATGCCCTGCGCGACATCGCCCATCAGGTCGGAAATCTTGTTGCGCCCGAACAGCAGCAGAACCACGGCAATCACCACGATCCAGTGCCAGATACTCATCGAACCCATTAGAACATCCTCCAAAACGCGGCCCGACGGCCGCGCCACCAAGCGCGCCCGGTTCACGGGCGCGGCCGGCGCCTGCGATGCAGCGCCCGCTGTTGTTTCACCGCGAAACTAGGCTCCGGACGCGGCAAAAACAAGGACTTACAGAATGCGCCCAAGGACGCATCAGGGTCGCACCAAGGACGGAATTAAGGCCGCAGGGAGGGCGCATCCCGGCCCGGAAGCGGCCGTTTGACCGCAGCGATCAGTCGGTTTCGGTCCGCTCCGGCGGCGGAGCAAGACCCAGATCGAGCAAATCGCCCGGTTCGAGCGGGTCTTCGTCGTCCCGCAGCGTCGAGTCGTCCGACGGCACCGGGATGGCGAAGCCCGGCGGGATCCGGCCGTCGAGCAGCCCCGCGCCCTTCAATTCATCGAGACCCGGCAGATCGTCGATCTGCTCCAGCCCGAAATGCGACAGGAACACCTCCGATGTGCCGTAGGTGATCGGCCGGCCCGGAACCTTGCGGCGGCCGCGCGGACGAATCCAGCCGGTCTCCAGCAACACGTCCAGGGTCCCCTTGGCCGCCGCGACGCCGCGGATTTCCTCGACCTCGGCGCGGGTCACCGGCTGGTGATAGGCAATGATCGCCAGCGTCTCGATCGCGGCGCGCGACAGCTTGCGCGTCTGCACGACGTTCTTGGTTAGCAGCCAGGCGAGATCGCCGGCGGTACGGAACGTCCATTTGCGGCCGATGCGCACGAGATTGACGCCGCGCGGCGCATATTCGAGTTGCAAGGCGCGCAGCGATCCGCGCACATCGGCGCCCTGCGGCAGCCGCTTCGCCAGTGTTGCCTCGTCAAGCGGCTCCTTGCTGGCGAACAGCAAAGCCTCCAGCAGACGGAACTCGTCGGGCCGCTGCGCCGGCGCGGTCGACGCATCGTCATCCGACGTGCCGTCCGACGACCCCTGCTCACGCCCTGTCTCGCCGGCCGATGCAGCAACCGCGCTGACCGCCACGGCGCTGACAGCGATGGTGCGCGTTTCCGCATCGCCGGTGTCCTCATCGACACCAGCGGCCTCGGACTCGGTCACCTCTTCGTCTTCGTCGTCTTCCTCTTCGTCATCTTCGTCATCTTCGTCGGAATCATCATCGTCGTCATCATCGTCATCGTCGTCGTCGTCGTCGTCGCTGTCATCGTCCTGCGTCGTCTCGTCCTCGCGGCCGGTTTCGTCCTGCGCCTCATCGTCGTTCTCAACGACAGTGTCCTCGGCGACAGCTTCTTCGGCAATCGCCTCGTCAGCGACCACATCCTCGCGCGCAACCGCGTGCACCACGGACGTCACCTGCTCGTCAGCAACGGCGTGTCCTTCGTGTTCGTTCTCGTTTTCGACAAGCACCAGTTTCTTGGCCAGCCGTGGCATCAGTGGCCCCCCTTCGTATCGCGCGCGTCATTGGTAGCGCCATAAGTCGGGAACGCACCAGCCCCCTTCTCGCGCTTACGCACATAGATCGGCGTGAACGCCTGCGTCTGATGAATTTCGGCGACGCCTTCGCGCACCAGTTCGAGCGCGGAGACGAAGCTCGACGCGAACACCGTCGCCGCGACCGACGGCTCGACCACATATTTGATCAGATATTCATCGAGCCGGGTCCAATCGTCAGCGACGCCGACGAGCCGCTCCAGCACCTCACGGGCTTCGGCGAGTGACCAGACATTGCGCTTGGCGAACCGCACCTGGCCGAGCGCCTTCTGCTGGCGCTGCGCGCTATAAGCCGTGAGCAGATCGTAGAGCGTCGCGCTCCACTGCGCCTGCCGCACTTCGGCGATCGGCTCCGGGTCGCCGCGCGAGAACACATCGCGATCGAGTTGCGGGCGATCCATCAACTGCTTGGCGACCTCGCGGAACGCCTCAAGACGGCGCAGCCGGTAGGCCAGCGCGTTGGCCATGTCCTCGGCGGTCATCGCGCCTTCCGGCGCGGCGTCGGGCAGCAGCAGGCGCGACTTGAGATAAGCGAGCCACGCCGCCATCACCAGATAGTCTGCGGCAAGCTCGATGCGCATGTGCCGCGCCGCTTCGACGAAGGTCAAATACTGGTCGGCAAGCGCAAGGATCGAAATCTTGGCGAGATCAACCTTCTGCTGCCGCGCCAGCGTGAGCAGCAAGTCGAGCGGACCTTCAAAGCCCTCGACGTCGACCACCAGCGCCGGCTCATTGGTGGCGCGGTCGCCGATCTCCGCCTCGGTTTCAAACGCCGCCGAGATTTCAACGCCACTCATGCCTGTAATCCTGCCTGCAATCCTGGTGCCTCACCCGCGAGCAGCGCCGCGAGCCGGCGACGCGCCGCATCGAGATCGATCGGCTCCGGGGCTCGCCGCTGGGCCAGCGCCGCATCGGCCCGCTCCAGCGCACGGCCCGCGAGCAGCGGCGCCGCGGAGGCGACATCGCGCATTTCATCGAGCTTGCCGTTGCAATGCAGAACGACATCGCAGCCGGCCGCGATGGCAGCGCGGCTGCGCTCCGCGATCGACCCTGACAACGCTCCCATCGACACATCGTCGCTCATCAGCAGACCCTGGAATCCGATCTCGCCGCGAATCACTTCGCTCACCATTGTGGCGGAAGTCGTGGCCGGTGAAGCGGCATCAATCGCGCTAAACACAACATGTGCGGTCATGCCGAGCGGCAGGCCGTTGAGCGGCTGGAACGCGGCGAAATCACTGGCGCTCAACGTGGCGCGCGCCACATCCACCACCGGCAATTTGAGATGGCTGTCGGCCGTGGCGCGGCCGTGGCCCGGCACGTGCTTGAGCACCGGCAGCACGCCGCCGGCCAGCAATCCCGCCGCAACCTCGCCGGCGAGCACCGCCACCTGCTCCGGGGTCCGGCCATAAGCCCGATCACCGATGATCGGATCGGCCTCGTCGACCGGCACGTCGGCAAGCGGCAGGCAGTCCACGTCGATGCCGACGGCACGCAGATCGGCCGCGATCAGCCGGGCGCCGAGCCGGGCAGCTTCCCGTCCGAGACGCTGGTCCCGCATGTAGAGCGCCGCATAGGCCGCTCCCGGCGGATAAACCGGCCAGTGCGGCGGACCGAGCCGCTGCACGCGGCCGCCTTCCTGATCAATCAGGATCGGCGCGCTCCAGCCGACAACAGAACGAAAGTCATTAGTTAATCCAGAAACTTGTGCAGGATTTTCAACGTTTCGCTTGAAAAGAATCAACCCCCACGGCTGCGCCTCGCGCAGAAACGCCCGCTCCTCGGAGGTGAGCGTCACGCCGGACAGGCCAGTAATGAATGCGCGCGACACCATAGGGCGCGATTAACGCGCGCCTCCGGACAGGGTCAAGGCAGCAGCACGAGTTGTTCAGTGCTGCGTGCCGGAGGCTCTTGGGCAGAAGCTCGGCGGATCAGTTCTTCTGGATGATGCAGGAGCCGCCCGCGGATTTCAGGCTGGTGCAAAGTTCCACCGCCTCGGCGCTGGCCAGCGGCCCCACCATGGCCCGGTAGTAGATGCCCTTCGCGCCGAGATCGGCCCGATGCACCGTCAGGGAGCGATTTCCGAGGACTGACGGATATTTGCCCTGCAGCGACCGGAACGCCGCCTGGGCGTCCGCCTCACTGCGCTGCGAGGACAGCTGCACGAACGCCCCCGATCCAGCCACCGGCGCTGCCGCGCGCGGCGGCGGCACCGAGGCCGTCCGGGTCGGGGCTGGCGCGGCCGGCTGCGCATCAGGCGACAGCGACAACGGCCCCCGCGATTGCGAATGCGCAACCGGAACGCTCGGCGGCGCGGCGGGCCGCGACTGGGCCACCACGGAAGCCGGAGCCGGAACGGCCGGAACATTGACAACACTCGCGACCCGCGTCGGCGCGGCAGCGGCCGGCATCTGCCCCGGCGCAGCCGCGGGCGGCTGTTCGACCGTGTTGTCCGGCCGGATCGAGACCGTACGGATTTTCTTCGGCTCTGCGCCACCACGCACGGTCGTCGCTTCACCTGCGTTGGCCACAGATTGTCCACCAGGCTGCGGCAACACCACCCGCGGCGCCGGCTTGATATCGACCGGCTGCTCCTCGCGCGACACCATGCGCTCGCCGGATGGATTGTTGCCGAGCCGATCCTGGATCGGTTTGCCGTTGTTGCTGTCGCGTTGCGCGGCCATCACTTTACTCGGCGCGGTGTCGGCCTTGATCACCGGCGGCGGCGACGACCCATAGGTCGCCAGCGTCACGCGATAAGCAACTGCGCCGCTGATGCCGAGGATCACCAGCACCAGCGCAGCGGCGCCGATCATCACCTTGCGCCGGCGCGACGCGACTTCGCGTTCCGCCATCGCTTCGGCTTCCGGATCGTCCGTGTAGTACTGCTGCTGATCGTTACCGAGCAATTCCGGCAAATGACGGTCGACCTCCGGTGGCACCAATCCGGGCGGATAACCATGCGCTTGCGCGTAGCTGTACGCCCCCTCGGCCGGATATTCCGTCGCCGCCGTAGGCTGACCGTAAGCCGCCGCGACCTGTGGCTGCGGCGCCTCGTAGCGTTGCGGCGTGCCGTAGGACGATGGCGTCGGATGGTTCGGATAGGACGAAGCAGGCGCCGCAACAGGTTCGACCGGAGCGGCCATGTTCTGACGGGCCTGCTGCTGGCGGCCGTATTCGGCAAAGGGATCGTTCTGGCCGATCAGTCGCGCCAGTTCAGCCAACGGATCGTTGTTGTGCGGCGCCGGCGTCCCGGAGCTCACGCCACGCGAAAAATCGTTGGGGAAACGCCCCGAATTCTGATGGTCGGCCATCGAAGCCCCAGTTCTGGTATGCCGCGGCGCGCAACTGCGCCGACATTGGCGGCTACCGCATTTCGTCCGGTGCGCCTACGCCCAAAAGGCCCAGCCCCGACGCCAGCACCGTGACAATCCCCTCGACCATGGCGAGACGCGCTTTGGTCAGTTCTGGATCATTCTGGATAATGAAGCGTAAATGAGGCAAGTCTTTTCCGCGCGTCCATTGGGCGTGGAACTCGCTCGCCAGATCATAAAGATAGAACGCCACCCGGTGCGGTTCGTGCGCCAGTGCGGCGGATTCCACCAGCCGCGGATAGAGCGCCAGCCGCCTGAGGATCGCGAGTTCCCCCTCATCGGAGAGCCGCGCGAGCGGCGTACCGGCAAGCCAGGCGGCCCGCCCCGCGCCTGCCGCCGGGATCGCCAGATCCGGCATCTGCTCCGCGGCGTTACGGAAGACCGACACCCCACGCGCGTGCGCGTACTGGACATAGAACACCGCATTGTCGCGCGACTGTTCGATCACCTTCGCCAGATCGAAATCGAGCGTCGCGTCGTTCTTGCGGTAGAGCATCATGAAGCGCACCGCGTCGCGGCCGACCTCGTCGACCACCTCACGCAGCGTCACGAACTCGCCGGCGCGCTTCGACATCTTCACTGGCACACCGCCGCGCGACAGCTTGACGAGTTGCACGATCTTCACGTCGAGCGCGGCCTTGCCGCCGCTCACCGCACTGACCGCCGCCTGCATGCGTTTGATGTAGCCGCCGTGATCCGCGCCCCAGACGTCAATCATGTCGGTGAAGCCGCGGTCGAACTTCGACTTGTGATAGGCGATGTCGGAGGCGAAATAGGTATAACCGCCGTCCGACTTCATCAGCGGACGATCGACATCGTCACCGAACTGCGTCGAGCGGAACAGCGTCTGCTCGCGGTCTTCCCAATCCTCGACCGGCGCGCCCTTCGGCGGCGGCAGACGCCCCTGATAGACCAGGCCATCGGCGCGCAGCGCATCGATGGTACGGCCGACCGCATCGTCGGCGCCGGACACCAGCGAGCGTTCGGAGAAGAACACGTCGTGACGGACATTGAGCGCGGCGAGATCACCACGGATCTGGTCCATCATCATGGCAATGGCCTTGGCGCGCACCGGCGCCAGCCATTCGATTTCCGGCCGGCCCTTGAAACGATCGCCGTATTCGGCGGCAAGCGCCTCGCCCACCGGCTTGAGATAATCGCCCGGATAAAGCCCTTCCGGAATCTCGCCGATGTTTTCGCCGAGCGCCTCGCGGTAGCGCAGGTAGGCCGAGCGCGCGAGCACATCGACCTGCGCACCGGCGTCGTTGATGTAATATTCGCGCGTCACGGCAAAACCGGCGAACGCCAGCAGCGTTGCCAGCGCGTCGCCGAACACGGCACCGCGGCAATGGCCGACGTGCATCGGTCCCGTCGGATTCGCCGAGACATATTCGACATTCACCGCAGCATTCCGGCCGATGCCGCTGCGGCCATAGCCCGCGCCCTGATCGAGCACGGAACGCAGCACATCTGCCCAGACCGCCGGCTTGAGCGTCAGGTTGAGGAACCCAGGACCGGCGACGTCGACCTTCTCGACCAGCGGTTCAGCGCGTAGCTTGCCGGCGAACGCCTCTGCCAGATCGCGCGGCTTTAAGCCCGCCTCCTTCGCCAGCACCATCGCCGCATTGGTCGCCATGTCGCCGTGGGTTGCGTCGCGCGGTGGCTCGACAACGATGCGCGAGAGGTCGATGCCGGCCGGCAGAACCTTGTCGGCAATCAGCGCATCAGCGGCCGCGTGAACACGCGCGAGCACATGCGCGAAGAGGTGGGCAAATTGCTGCTGATTTGCGGATGTCGCCATATCTGATCGTTTGCCGGTTCGGTAACTAATTGGGCTTGTTCGGGAATTTCGTCGCGCGGCCTATCGCAAATCCGGGGTCGAGTCAAAAAACCGCGCGTGTTCGATCAGCGCGAAACGGTCAGTCATGCCGGCGATGAAATTGGCGATGTGACGTCCCCGCGCGGCCTCCTCGCGCGGCAGGTCGGCCCATTCGTCCGGCAGCACCGAGGGGTGCTTCCAGTAATAATCGAACAATTCGCGCACCACCGCCTCGGCATCGCCGGTGATGCGCTGCATCCTCGGGTGGCGATACATGCGCGGATACAGGAATCCCTTGATGTCCCTGTCTGCCGCATTCATCGCCGGCGAGAACACCGCGCAAGCCGACCGCGCTGCCCGGATCGCCGCCGCCGACGTGGGCGCCAGCGCCGCGACGCGCCGCTCGGTCTCGGCCATCACGTCCTCGATCATCCGCGTCATCAACAGCCGCACCAGTTCATGCACCCGGCGGCTGTGATCGAGCCCCGGATGCCGTCCGTCGATCTCGGACAGCAGATTGCCGATCACCGGCACGCTGGCGATATCGTCCACGGTAAACATGCCGGCGCGCAGCCCGTCGTCGATGTCGTGCGCATCGTAAGCGATATCGTCGGCGATGGCCGCGACCTGCGCCTCCAGGCTGGCGAAGCTCCACAGTTCGAGCGGCTGGACGCGGTCATAGTCGAGGATGACATCGGGAACGCCCTCTTCGCTGTAGCGGCCGATCGGCTTACCCAGGCTGTCGGTCAACGGGCCGTTGTGCTTGACCAACCCCTCCAGCGTTTCCCACGTGAGATTGAGCCCGTCGAAATCCGGATAGCGGTGTTCGAGCGAGACGACGATGCGCAGCGCCTGCGAATTGTGTTCGAATCCCCCGTAGTCGGTCATGCAGAACGCCAGCGCCCGCTCCCCCGGATGGCCGAACGGCGGGTGGCCGAGATCGTGCGACAGTGCCAGACACTCCGCCAGATCCTCGTCGAGCCCGAGCGCCCGTGCCAGCGATCGCGCCACCTGCGCGACCTCCAGCGTATGTGTCAGCCGCGTCCGGTAGTGATCGCCCTCATGGAACACGAACACCTGGGTCTTGTGCTTGAGCCGCCGGAATGCCGTCGAATGGATGATGCGGTCGCAATCGCGGCGAAACACGTTACGAGTGGCGCTGGGCGGCTCCGCGAACAGGCGCCCCCGGCTCTCCTCGGGATGACTGGCGTATATCGCCCGGTCTCGGCCGGCCTGGATTGCCATGGCAGATAGTCGCCTCAGGGGGTCGCACAAATCCTGTCGCACGGATTTGCGTACGGACGTCGCGTTGACTCGCGGCAAACACGACTTAACTATCGGGATGCGGGCCTGCCAAGGGCCCCTTATGGACTAAAGGCAATGACGGAAACGGTCACAGTCAGCGAACGCGCGGCACGCCGCATCGGCGAGATTCTCTCTGGCGAGCCGGCCGGCGCGATGCTGCGGGTCAGTGTCGAGGGTGGCGGCTGCTCCGGCTTCCAGTACCGGTTCGATGTCGAACAGGCGCGCGCCGAAGATGATCTGGTTCTCACCCGCGACAAGGCGGTGGTGCTGATCGATCCGGTCTCGGTGACTTATCTCGCGGGGTCCGAGATCGATTTTGTCGACGACCTGATCGGCGCGTCGTTCAAAATTCACAATCCGAACGCCACCGCATCCTGCGGCTGCGGCACCAGCTTCTCGCTCTAAGCCGGAAATCAACCGCCCCGGGTCGGGAGCGGCTGTCGCGCCGTTGCGCCGCTATTCCGCGGCGACCGCTGTCGGTTGCCCTTCGGGCGTGACCTCCTGGAGTTGCGGCTCCAGCCGGCGCTTGAGCATCCGGTCGATGCGGTCGAGGTAAAGATAGACCACCGGGGTGATGTAGAGCGTCAGCAACTGCGACAGGCACAAGCCGCCGACCACGGCGACGCCGAGCGGCTGGCGCAACTCCGCACCCGCGCCGGTGCCGAGCGCGATCGGCAGGGCGCCGAAGATCGCCGCGAAGGTTGTCATCATGATCGGCCGGAAGCGCAGCAGGCACGCCTCGCGGATCGCCGCTTCGGCAGACAGCCCGACCTGACGCCGCTCCAGCGCGAAGTCGATCATCATGATCGCATTCTTCTTGACGATACCAACCAGCATGACAATGCCGATCATCGCGATCACCGACAGGTCCATGCGGAACGCGAGCAGCGTCAGCAGCGCGCCGATACCGGCCGACGGCAGGCCGGAAATGATGGTGATCGGATGGATGAAGCTCTCATAGAGGATGCCGAGCACCACGAACGCGGCGAAAATGGCCGCCAGCACCAGGATGCCCTGCCCTTGCAGCGACTCCTGGAATACCTGGGCATTGCCCTGGAATCCGGTGGTGATGGTGATCGGCAGGTTCGAGGTCCGTTCGAGATTCTTGATCGCGTCGACCGCCTGACCGAGCGACGCGCCCGGTGCGAGATTGAACGAGATCGTCACCGCCGGCTGCTGGCCCTGATGGTTGACCTGCAGCGGGCCGACGGTGTTGACGAGCTTCGTCACCGCACTCAGCGGGATCGACTGGCCGCTCGGGATACCGTTGCCGGTCACGCCCGCGCCCACCGCGGTGGATGAATTGGTGACGTTGGTCTTGAGATAGATTTTCGACAGACCGCTGGCGTCAAGCTGGAAGTCGGGCCGCAGTTCGAGAATGATCTGGTAGTCGTTGATCGGCGTATAGATGGTTCCGACCTGGCGCGAGCCGTAAGCGTTATACAATTCCTGCCGGATCTGATCGACGGAGATGCCGTAGACCGCCGCTTTCTCGCGATCGATCTCGATCGAAACCTGCGGGTTCTTGATGTAGAGGTCGCTGTTGACGTCGCGCAGGAACGACAGTTCGGAAATCTTGTGCAGCATCTCGTCCGACGTCTTGTACAGCGCGTCGGTGTCGGTCGACTGCATCGTATACTGGTATTCGCCCTTGGTGATGCGGCCGCCGAGATTGATGTTCTGGATCATGCGGAAATAGGTCCGCATGCCGATCACCTTGCTGGTTTCAGCGCGCAGTCGGTTGATCACGGCGGTTGCCTCGCCGCGCTCCTTCTTCGGTTTCAGCGCGACGAACAGCCGGCCGGTATTATTGGTCGTGTTCGGACCGCCGACGCCGATGGTGGAGTTGACGTAATCCACTGCCTTGTCGGCGCGCACGATTGCGGCGATCTCCTGCTGCCGCACGCGCATCGCCTGGAATGAAATGTCGGCAGGGCCCTCGACCGTCGCCGAGATGAAACCGGTATCCTCGACCGGGAAGAACCCCTTGGGAATGACGATGTAGAGCGCCACTGTGCCGACCATGGTGGCGAAAGTGACGGCGAGCATCACCGACTTGTGCTTGAGCACCCAGTCGAGCGAGAGCTCATAGCCGCGCAGCCACATATTGAACATGCGCTCGAACGTGCGCAGCACGATGTTCTGCTTTTCCTCACCGTGATGGCCGCGCAGCACGCGCGCGCACAGCATCGGCGTCAGGGTCAGCGACACGAAGCCGGAAATGACGATCGCCATGGCGATAGTCACCGCGAATTCGCGGAACACGCGGCCGACCATGCCGCCCATCAGCAGCACCGGGATGAACACCGCGATCAGCGAGAAGGTGATCGAGACGATGGTAAAACCGATCTCGCGCGAGCCCTTCAGCGCCGCCTCAAACGGCCGCATCCCGCCCTCAATATGGCGGACGATGTTCTCCAGCATGACGATCGCATCGTCGACCACGAAGCCGACCGACAGCGTCAACGCCAGCAGCGTCATGTTGTTGATGGAGAAATTGAACGCGTACATGAACGCGCAGGTGGCGATCAGCGAGATCGGCACCGCCAGCGACGGAATGACGGTCGCCGAGACCGAACGCAGGAACAGGAAGATCACCATGATGACGAGCGCAATGGCGATCGCCAGCGTCTCCTGCACGTCGACCACGGATTCGCGGATCGACACCGAGCGATCCATCAGCACCTGCATGTTGATGGATGCCGGAATCTGCGCGCGATAGGACGGAATACGCTCCTTGACGGAATCCACGACCGCGACGGTGTTGGCGTCGGGCTGCCGCTGCACCGCCAGCACGACGGCGCGGTTATCGTTGAAATAGCTGGCGATCTTGTCGTTCTCGACGCTGTCGATCACCCGCGCCACATCCTCGAGCCGTACCGGCGCGCCGTTGCGGTAAGCGATGGTGATGCGGCGATAATCCTCCGCATGCGAGATCGCGCCGGAGGCGGTCAGCGTGATGTTGCGCTCGGCGCCGGGGATGGTGCCGACCGGGGTGTTGGAATTGGTCTTGGCAAGAACGTTCTTGATATCGTCGAGTGATATGTTGCGCGCCGCTGCGGCGGCCGGATCGGCCTGCACGCGCACCGCGAATTTCTGGCTGCCGTAGACCAGCACCTGCGCGACGCCCGGCAGTTGCGAGATCTGCTGCGCCAGCACGATCTGCCCGTATTCGTCGACCTTCGACATCGGCAAGGTGGGCGAATTCAGGCTGATGAACATGATCGGAAAGTCGCCGGGATTGACCTTCCGGAAGAACGGCGGCGTCGTCATTTCGATCGGCAGACGTCTGGCGGCCACCGTCAGCGCCGTTTGCACGTCGAGCGCCGCGCCGTCGATGTTGCGGCCGAGATCGAACTGGATGGTGATGACCGAGGTGCCGAGCGACGACGCCGAGGTCAGCGCGCTGATGCCGGCGATGGTCGAGAGCTGGCGCTCGATCGGCGCCGCGACCGAGGCCGCCATGGTCTCCGGGCTCGCGCCCGGCAGCGTCGCGGTGATCGAGATCGTCGGGAAATCCACCGCCGGCAGCGCCGACACGGCGAGCAGCCGGTAGGCAAACAGGCCAAACACGATCAGCGACGCCGTGATGAGCGTCGTCATCACCGGGCGCCGGATACAGCTCTCTGAGATGTTCATGTCAGGCGCCCGTTTTGGGTGTCCGCACCACGACGCGCGCGCCGTCGGTCAGTTGGAGATGGCCGTTGGTCACGACGGTCTCGCTCCCGGTCAACCCGGACGTGATCACCGCGTCCTTCTCGAAGTTACGCTCCACCACAACCGGCTGGACCCGCGCGATGCCGTCCTTGACGACGTACACATAGTTGCCCGACTGGCTGGTCTGGATCGCGGTCGTCGGCACGGTCACTGCCGGCTCCTCGCGGATATTCATCGAGACCCGAACCAGGCTGCCCGGCCACAGGACTTCCTCGGCATTTTCCATGGTGGCGCGCACCGTCGCCATGCCGGTCGCCGGATCGACAGTATTCTCGATCATGGTGACCTGGCCCTGAGCATGCCGGCTCTCGCCCTGCACCAAGGCATCGACCGTCGCCGTCTCGGCCGCGACCGCTTTGCGGATATCCGGCAACCGGATCTGCGGCACCGGAAACGTCACATAGACCGGCGCGATCTGATTGATGACGGCGAGCGCCGCGGTATCCGCCGGACGCACGAAATTGCCGACCTTGACGCTGGCGGCACTGATCCGTCCGGTGATCGACGCGCGGATCGTACAGTAGCTCAGTTGGACCTTGAGATTGTTGAGCAGCGCCGTGTCGGACACGATCGCGGCACGAAAGATGTCGGCCTGGGTCTTGGCGTTATCAAGATTGGTGACCGGCGTCGCGCTCTTGGCCACCAGATCGGTATAGCGGTTGACGTCACGCTCGGCGCCGGCGAGTTGCGCCTTGTCGCGGGCGATCGCACCCTCGGCCTGCGCGATCTGCGCCTCGAGCGTGCGGCTGTCGAGGGTGAACAGCAGATCGCCCTGCTGCACCCGCGCGCCGTCCGCGAAATGCACGCCGACGATCTCTGTTTCGAGGCGGGACTTGATCGCCACGCTGGCAATCGGCGTCACCGTCCCGAGCGCCTCGATCCGCACCGGAACCTTCTTCTGGACCGCAGGCGCCGTTTCAATGGCGACGGCCCGCGACGCGGGCGACTGCGCGACGGCGCCCTCGACCCCGCCGCCACGGAAAAAATAATATCCCCCGGCACCAACGATGGCCGCGGCCGCGATCAACCAAACGGTCTTGCGCATCTGCGATTTTATCGGCCCCGGCTTAACCCCCTGCCGGGACACTCCCTCTGTTTGCCGAATTATTTGTGAGTCCCGCTTATCGGCACCGTGATCGCGCCATTTCTAGCATATATCGTGCCGGAAATGCATGATCCCACCGCCGCTGGTAAACGTGCGCTTTTCGCATTGAACGCGCGCGCCGGCCAAACCCTGCGGCGAAACCTGCACCCCCTTGGGGCCAACAACACCACGAGGCCCGTTTCGTGCTGATCGCCACCTGGAACGTCAATTCCGTCCGACAGCGGCTGGAGGGCCTTACCGCCTGGCTCAAGGAACGCCAGCCGGACGTGGTCTGCCTTCAAGAAATCAAATGCATGGACGACGCGTTCCCGCGCGAGCCGATCGAGGCGCTGGGCTACAACGTGGCGGTCCATGGTCAGAAAACGTTCAACGGCGTCGCGCTCCTGTCCAAGCTGCCGCTGGAGGACGTGAGCCGCGGCCTGATCGGCGACGACGACGATGTACAGGCGAGGTTTCTGGAGGCGGTGGTCGCGGGACCGTCCGGCGCGGTGCGGGTTGTGAGCCTCTACCTACCCAACGGAAATCCGCCCGATACTGAGAAATATCCCTATAAACTCAAATGGATCGACAGGCTTATTGCTTTTTCACTTGAACGACTGAAACTGGAAGAACCTCTGGTTCTCGCCGGCGATTACAACGTCATTCCGACCGCCGCCGACGCGAAAAATCCGGCTGCCTGGGTCAACGATGCACTGTTCCTGCCGCAAACTCGCGCGCGGTTTCAGGCGTTGATCAATCTCGGCCTGACCGACGCGCTTCGCGCGGTGAGCGACGCCAGCGATCTCTACACGTTTTGGGATTACCAGGCTGGCGCCTGGCAGAAGAACAACGGCATCCGGATCGACCACCTGCTGGTCTCGGCACAGGCCGCGGACCGCCTGGTGGCCGCCGGCGTCGACAAGCATGTCCGCGCCTGGGAGAAGCCGTCGGACCACGTCCCGGCCTGGATCGAGCTTCGGAACTAAACCTGATCAGTCGCGGCGGGTCTGCAGCCAGCGCTCGAGATACAGCAAAGCCAGCGAACGCTCGTCGTCGGTCGCCTGCGAGAACGCGCTGTCGTAGAGCTTGCCGACCCAAGCCTCGCCGGCCGGCGCGCTATCTTTGGCGAGCGTGAGCCACATCAGCCCCCGCGCCGACTGCCGCGGCACGCCCTCACCGGCAAACAGCATGGCGCCAAGCTGCGCCTGCGCCTGATACTGGCCTTTGTGGGCCGCCGCGTTGAACCAGCGAGCCGCCTGACGCACATCCTTGGGCGCGCCGTTCCCCTCGAGATAGAGCCGCGCCAGATTGAACTGGGCCTCGGCGTCGCCGAAATAGGTCGCGGCATAGGCGAACATCTGCCGTGCCCGCGCGGCGTCGGCCTTCACCCGCGTCTTCGGGATACCATCGAGATAATAGTGGCCGAGCGCGACGAAGGCGTTTGCGACGAACCGCGCCTGCGGCGTGCCCGGGCTGTCATCGGCATGGGCGTTGGCAATGCGGCTGAAATAGTCGAACGCGCGCAGATCGTCCTGCGGCACGCCATCGCCTTCGGCGTACATGCGGCCGAGCTTCCACTGGGCCATGGGGTGGCCCTTCTCGGCGGCGTATTCGAGCGAGGTCACCGCCTTGGCCTTGTCGGTCTTGAGCGCGGCCGCGCCGTAGCGGAACGCCTCCATCGGCGACGGGATCGCGCTGTCCGACGGCTGGTTGCCGTCGAACGCCAGAGCCGGCATGGCCCCAAGGACCGGCCCGAACATCAGGCCGACCGCCACAACCGCCACCAGTCGGATGCGCTCACTCATCCGCATAGGAGACCTTCTCCTTGGCGGCGCCGGGATGCGTCACCGCCCCGTACACGGCAGGACCGACCTGCTGCGAATATTTCCAGAGGCAGCCGGAGCCGGCATGATTTTCACGCGGCTTCCAGTCCTTCTTGCGGCGGGCGAGTTCGTCGTCCGACAGACGCA
>MKWA01000002.1:103621-106664 GCA_001899285.1 Rhizobiales bacterium 64-17 | reverse complement strand
GCCGTCGAGCTCGATGATATCGCCATCCTTGATGAGCGCGATCGGGCCGCCGACCGCCGCTTCCGGTCCGACATGGCCGACGCAGAAGCCACGCGTCGCACCGGAGAACCGGCCATCGGTGATCAGCGCCACGCTGTTGCCCATGCCCTGGCCGTAGAGCGCCGCCGTGGTGGAGAGCATTTCCCGCATGCCGGGACCGCCGCGCGGCCCCTCGTAGCGGATGACGAGAACATCGCCCTCCTTGTATTTCTTGTTCTTGACCGCATCGAAGCACGCCTCTTCGCCGTCGAAGCAGCGCGCCGGGCCGGTGAATTTCAGACGTTCCTTCGGCATGCCGGCAACTTTCACGATCGCGCCTTCCGGCGCGAGGTTGCCTTTGAGACCGACGACACCGCCAGTCGGCGACAGCGGTTTGTTGGCCGGCAGAACGACGTCCTGCTGGTCGTTCCACTTCACCTTCGCCAGGTTCTCCGCGATCGTCCGGCCTGTGACGGTCATGCAATCGCCATGCAGAAAACCGTGGTCGAGGAGCGTCTTCATCAGCAACGGGATGCCGCCAACCTCGAACATATCCTTGGCGACATAACGGCCGCCCGGTTTCAAATCTGCGATATACGGTGTCTTTTTGAAGATTTCGGCGACGTCGAACAGGGTGAACTCGATGCCGCATTCATGCGCGATCGCCGGCAGATGCAGCGCCGCGTTGGTCGAGCCGCCGGACGCCGCCACGGTCGCAGCCGCGTTCTCCAGCGCCTTGCGGGTGACGATGTCGCGCGGACGGATGCCGGTCTTGATCAGCTCCATCACCTGCTCGCCGGCGGTCATGCAGAACCGGTCGCGGATTTCGTAGGGCGCCGGCGCGCCGGCCGAATACGGCAGCGCGAGGCCAATCGCCTCGGACACGGTCGCCATAGTGTTGGCGGTGAACTGGGCGCCGCAGGCGCCGGCCGACGGGCACGCCACCTGCTCCAGTTCGTCGAGGTCGTCGTCGGACATGGCGCCGACCGAATGCTTGCCGACCGCCTCGAACATGTCCTGGACGGTGACCACCTGGCCGCGGAAATTACCCGGCAGGATCGAGCCGCCATAGATGAAGATCGAGGGCACGTTGAGGCGCACCATGGCCATCATCATGCCCGGAAGGGATTTGTCGCAGCCGGCAAGGCCGACCAGCGCATCGTAGCCATGGCCGCGCATGGTCAGCTCGACCGAGTCGGCGATCACCTCGCGCGACGGCAGCGAGGCGTACATGCCGGCGTGGCCCATGGCGATGCCGTCGGTCACGGTGATGGTGCAGAACTCGCGCGGGGTGCCGCCGGCGGCGGCGACGCCCTTCTTCACCGCCTGCGCCTGGCGCATCAGCGAGATGTTGCAGGGAGCGGCTTCGTTCCAGCAGGACGCGACGCCGACGAAAGGCTGATGGATCTGTTCCTTGGTCAGGCCCATCGCATAGTAGTAGGACCGGTGTGGGGCACGCTCGGGCCCCTCGGTGACACGGCGGCTGGGCAGCTTGGATTTCAGATCGGTCTTCGCGTCCATGGTACTCGTCAGGGCCCCCCGACCCTATGCGCCGTCCGCAGCGGGGTTCGGCTTACCCCCATCCCCGACCACGTTGGCTCGCACCGCCAGCCTTCGTTCCGAGGACTGTTTTGGTGTCCGGGAACCGTGTGGCCAAATCGCGGCGCGTGCCACCACTGATACGGTTCGCGCGTTAATTGTTCTCCCACTGTTGCCGGTCAGACACAGATCGGCCAAAGGCCGATAAGAAAACCCGCCTGCTTCACGTCATGCCCGCAACAGCACGATTAACCCGACAGTTTTTCGATCGGCCCGTACTCGCCGTCGCGCGAGAACTCATCGGCGCGACGCTGCTGGTTAACGGTGTCGGGGGGCGTATCGTCGAGGTGGAGGCGTACCATCAGACCGAGCCGGCGGCGCACAGCTATCGCGGCCTCACCCCGCGCACGGCGGTGATGTTCGGCCCGCCGGGACACGCTTATGTCTACCGCTCCTACGGCTTGCATTGGTGCCTGAATTTCGTCTGCGAGCCGGCCGGCTCCGCCGCCGCTGTCCTGATCCGGGCGATCGAGCCGCTGGAGGGTTTTGCGGCGATGCACAAACGACGCGCGGGAATCGACGATCCACGCCTGCTCTGCGCCGGTCCGGGGCGGCTGTGCGAAGCCATGGGCGTCACCGTCGCCCAGAACGGCTTGCCGCTCGACCGCGCTCCCTTCGACCTGCGGGCACGCCACGACAAACCGCAGATCGTTACGGGGCCACGGATCGGCATCACCAAGGCGGTCGAGAAGCCATGGCGGTTCGGGCTGAAGGGATCGCGCTATCTCAGCAAGCCGTTCAAATAAGCCTTCTATGGCGTGAGGCGGAAGGCCGCGTCGAAGTCGAAGGCGCGCTTCGCCTTCTCGCTCGACACAACCCCGTCATCCTCGGCGATATTGTAGAGGCCGGGAGCGCCACGACGCACCGCCTGCACGGCCACCTGCGCCGCCGCATCCACATGGATCGCCGGCGGCTTCGGCGTCCTGTCGCTCCAGGTGCCGGGGCCGTAGAGAAAACCGTAGCGCAGCACCAATCCGTCGATTCCGTTCGTCTCCAGCACGGCGCGCTCCAGCGCCCGCACGCCATCAATGGTCATGGCGCGGCCCGGATCGGCACTGTCGTCCAGCGGATCGCTTTCGACGCGCACGCCCGGCGCCGGGGCGTAGACGAAAGCGATGCTCTGGGCGATCACCCGCCGCACGCCTGCCAACACCGCTGCCGCCATCAGATTGCGCGTGCCGTCGATCCGTAGCCGCGCATTGCGCGCCAGCGCGTCGGCATAGCCGGGCGTCCCCGGCGCGCTCGGCAGATCGGTCAGTTGATGCACGACCACGTCCGGCTCGGCCGCGTCGATGGCGCGGACAACCGCCTCGGCGTCGAACATATCGACGACCACCGGCGTCGCGCCGAGCGTGCTCAAAGCGCGTCCCTTGGCGGGCGTGCGCGTCGTGCCGACCACGGTGATGCCGCCGTCGCGCAGCAGCCG
>MKWA01000002.1:96000-103589 GCA_001899285.1 Rhizobiales bacterium 64-17 | reverse complement strand
CCGCCAGAAAGATCTTCACGGCGTCTCCTTCAGGAGATCGAGCGCAGCGGCGAACTTGGCGCGGCGTGCGACCGCCTCCTCGCGCTTCTCCTTCTCGCCCTCGATGATTTCTTCCGGCGCGTTGGCGACGAATTTCTCATTGGCGAGCTTCTGGTCGACGCGCTGAATATCGGAATCAGCTTTGGCCAATTCCTTCGCCAACCGCGCGCGCTCGGCGGCTACGTCGATAATGCCCTTGAGCGGCAAGGCGACCACCTCGTTGCGCACCACCAGTTGCGCCGACCCCTCCGGCGCCCGCGCCGCGACCGACATATCCGACAACCGCGCCAGCCGCTTGATGATATCGGCCCAGTGTTCCGCACGCGCCTGCGTCTCGTTCGAAACGGCCACCAGCACGACGGGGATATTGGTATTGATGTTCATCTCTGCACGGATCGAGCGGATGGCCGTGATCAGATCAATCACCCAGCCGATCTCGGCTTCGGCGTTCTCGTCGGCAAGACCATCGAGCGACGGCCAATCGGACACCGCCAGCATCGCCTTGCGCTTCGGACCATGTTCCGCCGTCACAGCCCACAGTTCTTCTGTGATGAACGGCATGAACGGATGGAGAAGCTTCAGAATCTCGTCGAGAGTCCACGCAGCCATAGCGCGCGTCTCGTCCTTCGCGGCGCCGTCCGGACCGGTCAGCAACGGCTTCGAGAGCTCGACATACCAGTCGCAGTAGACGTTCCAGACGAAGCGGTAAGCGGCGGCGGCCGCCTCCGCAAAAGCATACACGGCGAGCGCCTGCGTGACCTCGGCCACCGCCTTTTGCGTCTCATGCGCGATCCAGCGGTTAAGCGCTTCTTTCGCCGATCTCGGATCGAAACCCTCGACACGCTTGGCGCCATTGAACTCGACGAACCGTGCGGCGTTCCAGAGCTTGGTCGCGAAGTTGCGGTTGTTCTCGACGTCCTGCGGACCGAGGCGGATGTCGTGGCTCGGCGCGACATTGCGCGCGAGCGTGAAGCGTAGAGCGTCGGCACCGAACTGGTCGATGACGCCGAGCGGATCGACGACGTTGCCTTTCGATTTCGACATCTTCGCGCCGGAGGCGTCCCGCACCAGACGGTGGATATAGATATCCTTGAACGGCACTTCCTTCTCGAAGAACAACCCCATCATCATCATCCGGGCGACCCAGAAGAAGATGATGTCGAATCCGGTCACCAGCACATTGGTGGGATAGAACCGGCCGAGTTCGCGCGTCTGATCCGGCCAGCCGAGCGTCGAGAACGGCCATAGCGCCGACGAGAACCAGGTGTCGAGCACGTCCTCGTCGCGAGTCAGCGCGACGCTCTTGCCATAGTGTTTGTCGGCTTCCGCCTTCGCTGCCGCTTCATTCTCCGCGACGAAATATTTGCCGTCCGGCCCGTACCACGCCGGGATCTGGTGTCCCCACCAGAGCTGGCGCGAGATGCACCACGGCTGGATGTTCTCCATCCAGTTGAAATAGGTGTTCTCCCAGTTCTTCGGCACGAACGTGGTCTTGCCCTCGCGCACAGCGGCCATCGCCGGCTGCGCCAGGGTCTTCGCGTCCACATACCACTGGTCGGTGAGATAAGGCTCGATCACCACGTTGGAGCGGTCGCCGTGCGGCACCACATGCGCGTGCGGCTCGATCTTGGCGAGCAGGCCAAGCTCCTCGAGCTTGGCGACGATCTCTTTGCGCGCCGCGAACCGATCCTTGCCGTCGAGCGCCAGCGCCCACGCCAGTCCGCCCGCATCCGCGCCGGCGAGGAAATCGGCATTGTCCTTGATCGCGATCTTGCCTTCGATGCTCAACACATTGATCTGCGGCAGGTCGTGCCGCTTGCCGACCTCGAAGTCGTTGAAATCGTGCGCCGGCGTGATCTTCACCGCGCCCGAGCCCTTCTCCGGATCGGAATAATCGTCGGCGACGATCGGAATCCTGCGACCGACCAGCGGCAGGATCACGTTCTTACCGACCAGTGCCTTGTAGCGCTCATCGTCCGGATGCACCGCGACCGCGGTATCGCCCAGCATCGTCTCCGGCCGCGTCGTCGCGACGACGATAAAGCTCGACGGGTCTTCCGCGTTGAAGGTCTTGCCCTCGATCGGATAGCGCAGATGCCAGAGATGACCCTTCGTTTCCACCGGCACGACCTCGAGATCGGAGATCGCTGTCAGCAGTTTCGGGTCCCAGTTGACCAGCCGCTTGTCCTTGTAGATCAGTCCGGCGCGATAGAGATCGACGAACACTTTGACGACGGCTTTCGACAAGCCCTCGTCCATGGTGAAACGTTCGCGCGACCAGTCGCAGGACGCGCCGAGCCGCTTGAGCTGGTTGATGATGGTGCCGCCGGATTCCGCCTTCCATTCCCAGACGCGCTCCAGGAATTTCTCGCGGCCCATCTCGCGGCGGCCGGGCTGCTGACGTTCCATGAGCTGCCGCTCGACCACCATCTGCGTGGCGATGCCGGCGTGGTCGGTGCCCACCTGCCAGAGCACGTCCTTGCCGCGCATGCGCTCATAACGGCACAGGATATCCTGCAACGTGTTGTTGAGCGCATGGCCCATATGCAGCGAACCGGTCACATTGGGCGGCGGAATGACGATACAGTAAGGCTCCGCGCCGGCCCGTTCGGGACGACCCGCCCGAAATGCGCCGGCCGCTTCCCATGCCTGCGCGATACGCGCTTCCGCCTCGGACGGCTGGTAGGTCTTGTCAATCATCGTCTGTTCGCAGTTCGCTGTGATGTTTCAACCGATTACGCCGTAAAAAGCCCGCCGCCTCCCGAGAGTCAACGTGCCTGCCGAACCCGCCTCCTCGCCGGACGATCCGATCCGGCGCCGCCAGATTTCCCGCGCCATCGCCCTCTTGGCGCTGGCGGCCTTCGCCGGGCAATCGATGGTGCGCGTCACCGACTCGCTCCTGCCGCAGATCGCCACCGACCTCGGCGTCACCGTCGGCGCCGCCTCGATCGTCGTCACCGCCTATATGCTCAGTCACGGCTCCGTACAGTTGCTGATCGGCCCGGTCGCCGACCGGTTCGGGAAATACCGCTGCATCGCTTACGCCGCCACCGCCGCGACGGTGCTCACCTTCGCCTGCGGGCTGGCACAATCGCTTCCGGTGCTGGTGGCGGCGCGGCTCGCTTGCGGGCTCGCCGCCGGATGGATCATTCCGCTGGCGATGGCCTATATCGGCGACGTCACGCCCTACGAACAACGTCAGCAGGTGCTCGGCCGTTTCCTGTCGGGCCAGATCATCGGCCAGTTATTCGGGCAGTCCGCCGGTGGAATCCTCGGTGACTGGTTCGGCTGGCGCAACGTCTTCTTCTTTCTGGCGGCCCTGTTCGCAGTCGCCGCCATTGGCCTCGTCACGGAGCTGATCCGCAATCCGCTGACGCGCGCCCAGTCGGCGGACAAGACCGCGTCGCTTGGCTTCGTCGCCGGCTATCGCGCGGTGATCGGCGATCCGTGGGCGCGCTTCATCGTCGTGGTGGCGTTCCTGGAAAGCCTGCTGATGTTCGGCGCTTTCGCCTATGTCGGCGCCGACCTGCACCAGCGCTTCGATCTGTCGTTCACCATCATCGGCGTCTGTGTCGGCGCCTTCGCCATCGGCGGCCTGATCTACAGTTCGTTCGTGCGCGCCTTCGTGAACCGGCTCGGTCAACGCGGCCTCGCATTGGGCGGCGGGATCATGCTCCTGGTGTCCTATCTGACGCTCGCCGTCACGCCGGTGTGGTGGACCGCCCCCGTCTCGGTGATGGGGATCGGCCTCGGCTTCTACATGTTTCACAACACGTTGCAGACCTTCGCGACGCAGATGACACCGTCGGCGCGCGGTACCGCCGTCTCGCTGTTCTCGGCGGCGCTCTATCTGGGACAGACAGCCGGCGTCGCCACTGCCGCGCTCGTCTTCGACCGGCACGGCGGCGCGCCGGTGTTTGCCGCCGCCGGCATCCTGCTGCTGCTGGATTCGCTGTGGGTCGCGCGGGCGATCGCCCGGAGATAACTAAACGCGGCCGCGCGAGACGCGCTCGATCTCGGCGCGCACAATCCGCTCCACCAGGCTCGGCAAATTGTCGTCGAGCCAGCTCTTGAGCATCGGCCGCAGCATCTCCTTGACCAGATCCTCAAGCGTGCGGGCATTCTGGCCCAGGATGGTATTGGCGAGCGAATTGAACGCGCTGTCGACTGCCGCCGTCGTCGTCGCCGACATCAGCGAATGATCGATCGACGGCATCGATGGCGGCATGGAAGCCGGCATCGCGCGGCGCGGCTCCTCCGGCGGACGAGGAGCGACCGGCTCCGGGGCTGAGTACGGTTTGTCGCTGAACACCACGTCCGATTCGCCGTCGATGGTGCGGAAATTCGCGGCTGGCGGCACCGCCGTCATGGCTTCAGTGAGATCGAGCACTTCCGCCTCGGTTTTCGCCGGCTCGAACTCCGCGAGGACAGCGTCGATCTCTTTCTGCGGCTGGGGCACGACGACCGGAGCGGGCTCAGGTGCAGCAGCCGCAGCCGGGGGCGCGGGCGGGACGGCGGCAGCGGCCGGCTTCGGCGCCTCGGCCGCCATCTTGGCAGAATCGTCATCGGCGATGATGCGGCGGATGGAGGCGAGAATCTCCTCCATCGACGGTTCTTGCACTTTCGCCGGCTGCGTCATCGTCGCGTCCCTGTGCCCGCAAGACCGCTGGCCCATGCACCAAACGCATTGCGCCAGACGAATCAAACCACGTTTCGACGATCTTATACGCCTGCCCCCGCCGGAGGGGAGGCTGAATTATTCAGGAGAGATGCGGCCTGTCTTTCAGCGGCCGTCCGGCGTGCGCATGCCGAACCAGCTATCGCGCACCTGATGATAATGCACGCGCGCATCATAGGTCGGAACGCGCAGACCCAGCACCTGTGGCGCCAGCCGCCCGACCGAGGACAGCAGCGCATAGGAGGCGACAACGCGATCACGCTGCGCCGTCACCAGCGCAACGCGCGCATTGACGAGTTCCTGCTGGGCATTGAGGACATCGAGCGTCGTGCGCTGGCCGACCCGCGCTTCCTCGCGCACGCCGTTGAGCGCAATCTCGGCGGCCTGCACCTGCGACTGCGTCGCCTCGATATTGGCCTTCGCCGCCTCGAGTTGCCCCCAGGACTGCACCGCGACCTGCCGCACCGAATCACGCGCGGTGTCGAGATCGAGCCGGCGCTGGCCCAGCGTTTCCTTGGCCTGACGGATCGTGGAATATTCCGAACCACCCTGATAGAGCGGCACCGATACCTGACCGATGATCGAGGCCGAGAATGTCTTTAACTGGGTCGGCGTGGTTTCCAGGGCCTGCTGCGCATTGCCCTGCAGGGTCACGGTCGGAGACAGCGCGCCCTCGGCAACGCGGACCTGTAATTCCGCAACATCCACGCCGTGCTGGGCGGACACGACATTGGGATGGCGCATCGTCGCGGTGGTGACGACATCCCCCAGATTGTGCGGCGAGAACCGGTCGACCGGGCTTGCCGCCGTCAGTCCGCCGGGATCGTTGCCGATCACCTGGCGATAGACCGCAGACGACGTCTTGAAATTGGATTCCGCCGTCAGCACTTGCGACCGGCCGGAGGCGAGGCGCGATTCCGATTGCGCGACGTCGGTGCGAGTGACCTCGCCGACGTTGAAGCGGTCGCGGGTCTGGCGCAACTGCTCGGTCAGCACCTCGACGTTGCGGCGCTGCAGATCGAGGATCGCGCGATCGCGCAGCAGGTTCATGTACGCCGTCGCGGCATTGAGCAGGACGGTCTGTTCGGTGCTGCGCAGGGTTTCGCGCGCCGCGAACACACTGCTCTCCGCCTGGCGCGTGCGGTTTGCCGTCTGGAAGCCGTTGTAGAGCGTCTGCGTCGCGGTGACGCCGACGCTGCTCGGCGTCATTGTTCCTGATTGCAGGATATATTGGTTCGACGAGGTCGATGCCTTCGTCGTCGAATTGGTGAACTGCTCACCGACGCTGCCCGACACGGTCACCCGCGGCCGATACCCGGCCAGCGCCTGCGGCACGCCTTCGTCGATGGCGCGGACATTCGCGCGCTGCGAATTGAGTTGCGGGTTATTGGCATACGCCGCCGCCAGCGCCGTCTCCAGCGTCTCCGCGCGCGCGACCGTGCTGGCGACGACAGCCAGAAACGTCATCGCCGAACCTACCCGCCACATCTGTCGCACGGACCGCTGCATTGCACGCAACATCACAACCCCGGCGTCCCGACCCAACGCCCGGACCCACTCACGGAACTCAGACGAAACCATAAAGGGGCCGACCGCACTGCACACCCCCTCAGACGGTCTCCCCCACAGAAACCTTCCGGGCGGCGGCTTTTGGGCCACACCCTCGAAACACTCTAGAATGCGAACGCGGGAACTTTCACGAAACCGGGCAATGCCGCTGCGGCGGCATCGAACACCGGGCGCCCGGACATCTCCGCACCATCCCGACGATAAAGCATGGCCTTGCTCGCAGGCCCGGTCCCCAGCACGCACATCAGCCGGCCGCCGTCGCGAAGCTGGTCACACAGTGCCTGCGGCAGTTCCTCGATCGCACCATTGATGATGATGACATCGTAAGGCGCGCGCGCGGCGCAGCCGGCTTCAAGCGGCCCCTGGACGATTTCAACCGGTGCCGATGCGACATCGCGCACCGTTTCGGTGGCCTGGCGCGCCAGCGCCGAATCCAGTTCGACGCCCACCACCGAAGCGGCGATGTAAGAGAGCACCGCCGACGAGTATCCGGTGGCGGCACCCACATCGAGCACGCGGTCCGCCTCTCCGACCCCGGCGATCTGCAGGAATTTGGCGAGCACCATCGGCTTGAGCAGGCAGCGCGCCGGTACGCCCGCCGTCACCGGCACGTCGAGGTCAAGATAGGCAATGCCAGCCCGGTCCGGCGGCACGAAGCGTTCGCGCGGGACCGACAAAAATGCGGAAATGATCCTCAGATCGGTCACGTCATTAGGGCGAATCTGGCCGTCCACCATCATCCGCCGCGCGGTCGCGAAATCGAGCATCGAGTGCCTCAAATCGTCCGGGAAACAGCGGCGTTTTGCGGCAAGCCTCGTGAAAAGGCAAGTAACGCGCCCTGCGCACCGGATCCGATGTGAAACCCCGGTTGTCGGCCCTCGCCGGCTCCTATATAGCCACTGCCGGACGGCCACGTGGCGGAGTGGTGACGCAGCGGACTGCAAATCCGCGTACCCCGGTTCAATTCCGGGCGTGGCCTCCAGTTTCACAACAACACCGGGAACGCTTTGCAAAGCGTCCGGCGTTTGTTATGAGGCGCCGCGCATTCCTCGGTAGCTCAGCGGTAGAGCATCCGACTGTTAATCGGATGGTCGCTGGTTCGAATCCAGCCCGGGGAGCCAAATTTTTTTCTTTAAAAATCAGCGGCTTGCAGCAAGACGCTAAACCCACAGCGTCCTGCTGGCGATCCGTGCGCCCTCCGCCAACGCTTCCAGTTTCGCCCACATGATCGACGGGTGTACCCGGCGATGGAACGGCCCCTGCGCGAATCCGCAGTCGGTTCCGGCAATGATGTTCTCCCGCC
>MKWA01000002.1:0-95993 GCA_001899285.1 Rhizobiales bacterium 64-17 | reverse complement strand
CCCGGCGAGCCGCACCAGCCGTTCCGCCACCAATTCGGGATGCTCGACGACATTGGTGGCGTGGCTGATGACACCGGGAATAAGAACCTGTCCCGGCGCGAGCCTGGCGTCCTTCCACACCGTCCATTCATGTTCGTGGCGCGGGTTGGCGCCTTCGATCACATAGGCACCGACCTTCACCTTCAGAATCAGGTCGACGATTGATTTCAACGGCACGTCGCTGGTGTGCGGTCCCGGCCAGCTTCCCCAGCAGACGTGATAGCGGATGCGATCCGGCGGCAGATCGGCGATAGCGTGATTGATCACCTCCACCTGCCGCTCCAGCCATCGCCGGTAATCGTCGAAGCTCGCCGGCGGCACCATCCGGTCGAACGTCACTGCATTGCGTGCATCGTCGAGCTGCAACAGGAAGCCGGCATCGACGATCATCCTGTATTCGGTGCGCATCGCCTCGGCGATCGCCCACAACAGCGCCTCGTCATCCTTGTAGTATTCGTTCTTACGATCCGGGATGACACTCGCCGGCGCGGCGACCGGCAGAAACGCCTCGGTGGCAGGGGTCGCCGTCAGCGCCGCCTTGAAGTTATCGATATCGCGCTGGAGTTCGGCTTGCCCCGTATAGCTCACCGGACCGACACAGACGGCTTCCACCGTGGTCGAAACGCCGTCATGCGCATCCAGCTCGGCATAGAACGCCGCAAACCGCTCGCGATCCGCGCCACGCTTGAACGGATTGGCGCCGCCCGCGATCGGCCGGCGCTCGAACCCGCTCAATCGCTCCAGCGCATATTGCGACCAACTGATCGCCTTGCCGAACTCGCCGTCGCTGACCACGTCGATGCCGGCGTCTACCTGCTGGCCGACGATCTCGGCGACGGACTGCGTCAAGCAGCGTTCATAAGCCGGCTTGTCGTAAGGCTTTCCACCTTGTCTGGCGCGCAGAAAAGTCTGCAGCGCCTCCGGACGGATCAAGCTGCCAACATGGGTCGTGAGAATGCGATCGGTGCTGCGCTTCATGCAAAACATCCCGCTGACACAAGAAGCATCAGCGAAAGCGCAAACCGCAGTCCGGTCAAGTCATCCGCACGGAATAACAGGGCGTCTCCAAACCGGTCGGATGGCCCACCTACGCGACGCGCTTGACCCAACCCGCCGGTGGCTTCTTGCCAGGATGAATCGCACCGCAGTTGGGACACTTGCGCGCGGCTTCATTGGCAAAGAACGCCTCGTAGATCGGCGGCAGATCGCGCACCAGGTGCTCGACCTTCACCTCCGCCCGATGCACCAGCGCGTTGCACTCGAAGCAATACCACTCAAATGCATCGATATCGTCGCCGGCATGGCGCTTCGGCTCGACCACAAGGCCGACCGAACCCTCCTCGTAACGCTGCGGCGAGTGGCGCACATGCGCCGGCAGCAAGAACACCTCGCCCTCGCGCACCGGCACGTCATAGAACTTGCCGTTGTCGACCACCTTGAGCACCATGTTGCCTTTGAGCTGGTAGAAGAATTCCTCCACCGGATCGTCGTGATAGTCGGTGCGCTCGTTCGGCCCGCCGACGACCATCACGGTCATCTCGCCATCCTCGAACACCTTCTTGTTGCCGACCGGGGGCTTGAGCAGGTGGCGATGTTCGTCGATCCACTTCTGGAAATTGAAGGCGCGCAGCCGCGGACGGCCGGCGACGGCGTTTTGAGGGCGATCAAGCATCAGGGCCTCCTGTTGCAGAAATTCGAGGAATTGTGACCGATCCGACCACGCTTTCCAAGCGACGGGCCGAGCCATGCCTCATCCACGTGCGCCCGGAGCACGTCATCAGACCGGCAACTCTGTCGGGAACGGTAAGTTGCAGGCGGCTATTTGGATGTGACGCCGATCAATTTCTCGAGCAGCTTGGCGTCGCGCCGCAACGTCTCGCTCGACCCGTCATAGACGACATGACCGCGGTCCATCACCAGGGCGCGTGGCCCGATATCGAGCGCAAGCCGCGTGTTCTGCTCGACCAGCACCATCGCCAGCCCTCCGGCTTCGGCAAGCCGCTTCACCGCGCGCGCGAGTTCCTCAACGATCACCGGCGCAAGCCCCTCCGACGGTTCGTCCATCAGCAGCACCGTCGGATTGCCGACCAGCGCACGCGCGATGGAGAGCATCTGCTGTTCGCCGCCAGAAAGCTGGTTGCCACCATTGGTGCGCCGTTCCTCCAGACGCGGAAACAGCTTGAACACTTCATCGATCGTCCACGGACCGGGGCGCACCGCGACTGTCAGGTTTTCCAGCACCGTCAGCGACGGAAAGATCTCGCGTTCCTGCGGCACGTAGCCCAGCCCTGCATGGACCCGGCGATAGGTGGGCAGCGACGAGATGTCTTTGCCGTGCAGGCGGATGGTGCCGCGATGCAGGGTGGTGTGGCCGAGAATGGTCGCAAGCAGCGTCGACTTACCAACACCGTTGCGGCCGATCACCGACAGCGTTTCGCCGGGCGCGATAGCGAGCGTCAAGTTCTCCAGCACGACGGTGTCGCCATAACCCGCCGAGACAGCTTCGAGTTGCAACGCGTTCCCGGCCAATGTGTCAGCCATGATGCGTTGCCCCCTGCCCGGCGGCCTGTTCGCCATGCACCTCCTCGCCCAGATAAACGGCGCGCACCTGCGGATTGTGCTTGATCTCGTCAGGCGTCCCCTCGGTGAACACCGCGCCGGCGACCAGTACAGTGATCTGGCGAGCGAAACGGAACACGACGTCCATGTCATGCTCGATGATCAGGATCGCGATCTCGGGATCGAGCGAATCCACCACATCAAGAATGAGGTGGCTTTCTGACGACGGCACGCCGGCCGCCGGTTCGTCGAGCAGCAACACGCGCGGCTGCTGCGCGAGCGCAATGGCGATCTCCACCAGACGCTGGCGGCCATACGGCAATTCGCGCACCAGCCGCAGCGCGTCATCGGCAAGCCGCAACGATTCGAGATAGCCGAACGCCTCGTCGATGATTCCGGCGCTCGCACCCGCCGGTCGCCACAGATTGTTGCAGGCTCCGGTGCGCTCGCCGATCGCAAGGCAGATGTTCTCGAGCACCGAAATGCCGCGGAACAACTGGTTGATCTGGAATGTGCGTGCGATCCCGCGCCGCGCCCGCTCCGCCTGCGAGGTCTTGGTGATGTCCTCACCGTTGAGCAGAACGCGGCCAGACGTCGGCGTCAGTCCGCCGGTGATCAGGTTGATCAGCGTGGTTTTGCCGGCGCCGTTCGGGCCGATCAGCGCGCGGCGCGCACCCCGTTCCAGCGTCAGGTCGACATCGCGCGTGACCTTCAGCGCGCCGAAATTGCGGTTGAGCTTTTCGATCTGCAGCACGGCGGTCATGACTTGCTCCGCCGGAAATATTGCGCGACGTCTTCGAACAGGCCGAGCAAGCCGCGCCGGGCGAACAGCACCGTCAGCACCAGCACCAGGCCGATGCCGAACTGCCAGTACTCAGGAAACGCCTTGGAGAATTCGTCCTCGAGGATCATGTAGATGGTCGCACCGGCGAACGCACCATACAGACGCCCGGTGCCGCCGAGGATCAGCATCACCATCACCTTGGCGGAATTGTCGAAGTCGAACACGCCGAGCGTCGTGTAGGCGGTCGATTCCGCAAACAGCGCACCGGCGATGCCGGCAATCGCCGCCGCGATCGTGTAGGAGATGACCAGCCGGCGATGCACCGGCGAACCAATCGCGTGCATGCGCCGCACATTCTCGCGGATGCCGACCAGCGCCTGGCCGAACGGCGAATAGATGATGTGCCGCACCACGATGAAAACGACGAACAGAACGATCGCCGTGTAGATATAATAGTTGTGGCCCCAGAGATCGTTCTCGAACACGCCCAATAGCTTCCAGATCTCCATGCCCGGCACGCCGTCGTAACCGCCAGTGATGTCGGAGCGGTAGTTGCCGAACTCCTGCAACAGCACCGCCGTCGCCAGAGTCAGCATCAGGAGGGTTAGGCCTCGATAGCGCAGCAGGAACCAGCCGGAAATCAGCCCGCCGATGCCAGCAAGGACAGCCGCCGCAAACAGCATGCTGATCGGCTCGCCCCATCCGAGACGTGCCGACAGGATCGCGACCGTATAGGCGCCGATCCCGAAGAACGCGGCATGGCCAAGCGTGACAATGCCCGCATAACCAAGGATCAGATCGAGCGACAGCGCGAACATGATCGCGATCAGCACCTGCGTGCCGAATGTCGTACGATCCGGAAAAATGAAAAAGACGGCGGCGATCAGCAGCCACGGAACAATCTCACCGAGGCGGATGCGGTGCCGCCGCTCGATAAACGCTCGCGCTCGCGCGCGCCGGTCGTCCGGACCGGCGGTCGTCACATCACTCGCGGCCATAGAGACCTGCCGGTTTGACAAGAAGGATGGCGAGCGCCAGCGCGTAAATGAAGAAACCACCGGCTTCCGGCGTCAGATATTTGCCGCCGACGTCGAACACGCCCAGCACGATCGAGGCGACCAGCGTGCCCTTGAGGCTGCCGAGCCCGCCGACGGAGACGATCAACAGGAAGAACACCAGATAGAGGACGGCAAAGCTGGGCGTCAGGCCGAACGTCTGAACCGCAAGACCGCCGCCGAGCGCAGCAAGCCCGCTACCGAGCGCGAAGGTCAGCGTGAATAACCGATCGACATTGATGCCGATCGATTGCGCCATCCGACGATTGTCGACCGCAGCGCGGATTTTCGCGCCGATATTGGTGCGCTCGAACGTATACCAGAGCACGGCGATCAGGACGACGCCGACCACGATGACAAAAGCACGATAGGTCGGAACCGTGCGGACGCCGATGTCGAGTTGTCCGGTCAAAATCGACGGCAACCGGATGGTGAGCGGAGCCGGCCCGTAGATCATCGTGCAGACGGCGATCGACATGAACGCCAGTCCGATGGTCAGCAACACCTGATCGAGTTCGGTCGCCTTGTACAAGCGCGAATACAGGATCCGTTCGAACGGGATGCTGGCAGCACCGACGATCACGGCCGCGATAACCAGCGCCGGCAAAAACGGTATGCCGAGACTGCGCGTCAAGCTCACAACCAGATATCCGCCCGCCATGGCAAAGGCGCCGTGGGCGAGATTGACGAAACCCATCAATCCCATCGTGATCGACAGCCCAACCGAGATGATGAAGAGCACCATCGCATAGGCGAGACCATCGAACAGGATGCTGATAATCGCGGCAAATGAAGGCACGAGATGTCTCTGTGCGTGTCAGGAAAAGCGGCCGCGCAGCCTTGCGGCCGCGCGTCCGGCAAAAGATGCGACGGACGCGCCTTGAGTCAGGCGCGCCCGGTCGCCGATCTTACTTCGGAGCCTCGCCGCAACGGCCGACCTTGAGCGCCTTGCACTCATCCTTGACCTGCGGGATCGTACCGAGAACCTTGGTACCGAGCTTGCCGTCGGGCTTCTTGATCACTTCAAGCGCGTATTCGTTCTGCACGATGTCGCGTGTTGCGGGATCGATCTTGACCGGACCACGCGGCCCCTCACCGGACCAGTTCTTGAGCGCATCGACGAACTGTTCGCCGGTGAACTTGCCGTTCAGCTTCTTGATGGTCTGGAACACGGCATGCATGGAATCCCAGGCGGCCGCCGACATAAAGTCCGGATAGTTGTCCTTGCCGTAAGCATCGTGCCAGGCCTTGACGAACTCCTTGTTCACCTTGTTGTCGAGGTCGTTGGAATACGAGCTCATGACGATGGTGCCGACCGCGGCATCACCCATCGGCTGCAGCTTGCTGTCCGGGATCACGTCCTTCGGACCAACCAGCTTGATGCCGGCCTGCCGCAGACCGAGCTCGCCATAGGTCTTGACCACGGCCGACGCATGATTGCCGGACGGGATGAAGACGTAGAAGCAATCCGGCTTCGCGTCCTTCACGCGCTGGAAGAACGGTGCCATGTCGGGAACCTGCGCCGGCGATCCCATCGGGATCGAGTCGGTGATCTTGCCGCCGTTCTTTTCGAACGACATCTTGAATGCGTCGGTGGAGTCCTTACCCGGCGGGAAGTCGGTGTAGCCCATCGCCGCGGTCTTACACTTCAAATCCTTCGCCGCGTACTGGCCCATGGCATAGCCATCGTGCCACATGCTGAAGGAGAACCGCACGATATAGGGCGACAGATTGGTGATCCACGCGGTGCCGGCGTTGGTCTCGACGAACGGGATCTTGGCCTGCGTCATCACCGGCGCCATGGCGATCGCCGATGGCGAGAAGATCACACCAAGGATGAGATTGACCTTGTCACGGGTGATCAGTTCGGTCGCGACCGTCTTGGCGTTGGCGCCGGACGGCGGACCTTCATCGCGCTTGATCAGTTCGACCGTGTGCGGTGCAACATCCTTGCCGTGCAGTTTCATATACAGATCGATCGCCTTGATCTGCACGTCGCCGAGATCGGCGTTCACGCCGGAAAACGGCAGCATTACGCCAATCTTGATGTTCTCGGCCTGAGCCGCCGTCGCCAGCAGCAAGCCCGCCGCCGCGCCGCCGAGCCATGTCGCCATTGTGCTTTTTTTCATGAAGTCCCTCCCATTGCGCATCACAACTTGCGCCCCTCGAATCCCGGCAGCAGAACACCGGCCGTGCGCTGGCCTGGCTCCGAACCGTGTCGTGGAGGGTAAATTGGACAAACCGCGGCGAGCCGTCAAATGCGGAATCGCCGCTACCCGAATGGCGGGACGCGCCGCGCGCTGCCGGTTACGTCAGGCAGCGGACGGACGGGCGGATGTAGCCACCGTGCCTGCGGCCCCGGCGTGATCGTCGCGACCGCGATAGAGATCGAGCGATGCGGTTTCGACGCGGTTGCGGCCGCGCTCCTTGGCCACATAGAGCGCCCGGTCCGCTTGCGCGAGCAGTTCGCCAAACTCGAACGCCTCCAACTCGCAATGCGCGAGGCCGATGCTCACGGTCGCGGCGATCGGGTGATCATCCACTTCAAGCGCGGCCTGCGCAAAACTCGTGCGGATCCGGTCGGCGACCGCGAAAGCCTTCTCGCGACTCAGGTCGTGAAGCACGGCCGCGAATTCCTCGCCGCCGAGACGGCTCACCAGATCGGAACTGCGGACCGACTGCCGCGCTGATTCAGCAAAGACCTCGAGAACCTGATCGCCCACCGCATGACCGAACCGGTCGTTGATGGACTTGAAGTGATCCATGTCCATCAGCAACACCGTCACCGGCTTCGGATGAGCGCGATGGCGCTCGGTCAGACGCTCCGCCTCCTCCATGAACGAACGCCGGTTCGGTAGCCCGGTGAGCGGATCGATCATCGCCGCGGTCTTGTGCCGCAGTTCCGTCCGTTCCTTCGCCATTGCCTGCAGGATGAAGGCGATCGAGATCGTGAACAGCAGGGCCTCGAAGCTCAGGACGGTGAGCCAGACGCTGCCATAGATGTCGCTGGTCGACAGCCACGGCAGCACCGCGACCAGCGGCGTGCGCAGCAGGAACAGCGCGCCATGCGCGAACAGCATGAAGATCGCCGGCCAGCGCGATACCAGCGCCTCGGCGCGACCGCGCCAGAACTCGAACGCCGTCAGCCACGTATAGGAAGCGATAATGCCGGAGGCGAGCAGCACACGCAGGTCGAGGGAATCCGACAGACCCGGCAGCCGGCAGATCAGCAGCCACAACACCGCGCCGGTGACGAGATAAACCGGCTCCTCCGGACGTCCATCGAACACACGGGCGCCAGTCCAGGTCACGGCGTAGGAGGTGAACAGCACCGCATTGGCGAGATCAATCGTGACCAGATCGGGCGCAGTGCCATACATCCCGAACAAGACGATCGAGCCGGCCCGGCAAAGATGGCCGAATCCCCACCAGGCGACCGCGTGGATGCTCGTGTTCTGCGCCCATGCGAACAGCAGCAGCAGACCGAGGATCGCCTCGACATAGATCGTCACCAGGAACAGCGTACTGATGTCGAGCTTCATGACCGCACTCGGAACTCGCTCTGCCCGGACCGCAATGGCGGCACACACGTCCGGATACGGCGCGTCAGGCCAAAAATCGGTGAACTGTTCGGGGATCGGGGCGTTTCTTGCGGACTATGGTTTCGGGATCGTTGATATCGGAGACTTCGTTTTCCCGCCGTCCTTAATCGGGGAACAATCGGCTAAAATATTGAGGACAAGCGACAATTTCGCCCCACACCGGCACCCGGCCTTGTCGCGTTCCGGCCGATCCATTACCGTCCGGCGACCTTTCGCTGACCCGAGCAACGACAAGACTGCAAGATTGGACAAGACCGTATGGCTATTCGTGACGGCGTCGTCGACGCCATCGGCAACACCCCCCTCATCAAGCTGCGGCACGCGTCCGAACTGACCGGCTGCACCATTCTCGGCAAAGCGGAGTTCATGAATCCGGGCCAGTCGGTGAAGGACCGCGCCGGCCGGCAGATGATCATCGAGGCGGAGAAGCGCGGCGAACTGCAGCCGGGCGGCCTGGTGGTCGAGGCGACCGCCGGCAACACCGGCATCGGGCTCGCCGTGGTCGCGAGCGCGCGCGGCTACCGGACCATCATCGTCATCCCCGAGACCCAGAGCCAGGAGAAGAAGGACACGCTGCGCCTGTTCGGCGCCGAGCTGGTCGAAGTCCCGGCGCTCGCCTACAGCAATCCGAACAATTACCAGCATGTCGGCCGCCGTCTCGCCGAGCAGCTCCGCAAGACCGAGAGCAAAGGCGTGATCTTTGCCGACCAGTGGAACAACCTCGATAATCGCAAGGCGCACTACGTCTCGACCGGCCCGGAAATCTGGGAGCAGACGGGCGGCAAGGTCGACGGTTTCATCTGCTCGATCGGCACCGGCGGTACGCTCGCAGGCACCTCCACGTTCCTGCGGGAAAAGAACAAGAACATCGTCATCGGCGTCGCCGACCCTTACGGCGCGGCGATGTACAACCTGTTCGCCCATGGCGAGGTCAAAGCAACCGAAGGCGGTTCGGTGACGGAAGGCATCGGGCTCGGCCGCATCACGCCGATCATCGAGGGTCTCCACGTCGACAAGGCCTATCTGATCCCCGACGCGGAAGCGGTGCCGATCATCTTCGATTTACTCGAACACGAAGGGCTTTGCCTCGGCGGCTCAAGCGGCATCAACATCGCCGGCGCAATCCGCCTCGCCAAGGAACTGGGACCGGGCCACACCATCGTCACGGTGCTGGCCGACTACGGCACGCGTTATCAGTCGAAGCTCTTCAATCCGGATTTCCTGCGCTCGAAAAACCTCCCGGTTCCGGCCTGGCTTGAGCGCAAATCCAATATCAAGCCACCGTTCGAGAAAATCTGAACCGATCCGGTGCATGTCGCGTTGAATAAAATGGCGCGTTGACGGGAATGACCATGACAGAATCCACGCAGACCAGCCCTTGGTTAAAATCGGTCGACTGGCTTGCGGCACACCTCAACGATCCTAACGTCGTGGTGGTCGACGGCTCATTCTACCTGCCGGCGCAGAAACGAGATGCGCATCGCGAATATCGCGAGGGCCACATTCCCGGAGCGGTGTTCTTCGACATCGACGAAATCACCGACAAGACCACCGACCTGCCGCACATGCTTCCCGGCCCCGCCGATTTCGCCAAGGCGGTCGGCGCGCTCGGAATCGGCAACGACGACACCATCATCTGTTACGATGGCGCGGGCCTGTTCGCCGCGCCACGGGTGTGGTGGACCTTCCGCATTTTCGGCGCGCGCAACGTGTTCATCCTCGACGGCGGCCTGCCACGCTGGAAAGCCGCGGGCCAGCCGCTGGAAAGCGGCGACGGCAAACGCGCGCCGAAAACATTCAAAGCCGAGATGAACACCGGCGCAGTGGCAATGCAAAGCGACGTGCAGATGGCGTTGAACGGCACCGAGACGCAGGTGGTGGACGCGCGACCGGCCGATCGTTTCCGCGGCGAAGCGCCCGAACCCCGTCCGGGCCTGCGCGGCGGACACATGCCGGGCTCTTTCAACGTCCCCTCGTCCACGCTGGTCGCGAACGGATCGCTGGTCGGTCCCGATAAAATCCGCGACGCTTTCGCCAAAGCGGGCGTCGATACCGGCAAACCGGTGATCACCAGTTGCGGCTCCGGCGTCAGCGCCGCGATCCTGTGGCTCGCGCTCGACGCGATCGGCAAACCGCCTCAAGCCCTCTACGACGGCTCCTGGTCGGAATGGGGCGCGCGTCCGGACCTCGCAGTCGAAAAGGGCTGAACCACCGCGCGATCGCCCGCCGCCAGCACGACATCCATCACAAAGCAATTCCGTCGATCATGATATGGATCATGACCGGCCGAAGAATAATTTGCTATGATTGGGTATGAGCAAAGAACGACAGACGCCGGACGTGACCGGCTACTACCATCCCCCGACATCCAGCATCGTCTATCTCGTGGTCGATCCAGCCACGCAGCACGCCGCGATCATCGATCCCGTCCTCGACTACGACGAGAAGGCCGGTCGCGTCTCGACGGAAACCGCCGATGCGCTGCTCAAGGAGATCAAGCAGCGCAAACTCACCATCGACTGGATCCTCGACACCCACCCGCATGCCGACCATTTTTCCGCCGCCTCCTATCTGAAAGACAAGCTCGGCGCGCCGATCGCCATCGGCGCGAAGATCGTCGAGGTGCAGAAGCTCTGGCGTGACATCTACAACACGCCCGATCTGCCGGTGGACGGCTCGGCCTGGAACCGCCTGTTCGCGGCTGGCGACACGCTCACGGTCGGCTCGCTCGAGGGCTCGGTGATGTTCTCGCCCGGCCATACGCTCGCCTCGATCACCTATGTGTTCGGCGACGCGGCGTTCGTGCACGACACGCTGTTCCAGCCCGACTACGGCACGGCGCGCGCCGACTTTCCGGGCGGCAGCGCGAGCGCGCTCTATGACTCGATCCAGGCGATCCTCGCTTTGCCGGACGACACACGGCTGTTCACCGGCCACGATTACCAGCCCGGCGGACGCGAACCGAAATGGGAATCGACCGTCGCGGAACAGCGGCAGTCCAATCCGCACATCAAGGGCGGGATCACCCGCGCTGAATTTATCGCGCAACGGGAAAAACGCGACAGCACCTTGCCGATGCCCAAACTGATCCTGCATGCGCTGCAGGTCAATCTGCGTGCCGGCCGCCTGCCGCCGCCGGAGGGCAACGGCCGCTCCTATCTCAAGATTCCGATCGGCGCACTGTAAGCGAACGCTGTCGCGCTAGCGCAGGATCTGACTGAGGAACAGCTTGGTGCGCTCGTGCTGCGGGTTCTCGAAGAACTCCTGCGGTGCATTGGCCTCGACGATCTGACCGTCGTCCATGAACACGACGCGGTTCGCGACCTGCCGGGCGAAGCCCATTTCGTGGGTGACGCACAACATGGTCATGCCGTCCATGGCGAGTTGCACCATGGTGTCGAGCACTTCCTTGACCATTTCCGGATCGAGCGCCGAGGTCGGCTCGTCGAACAGCATGATCTTCGGATTCATGCATAGCGCCCGCGCGATGGCGACGCGCTGCTGCTGGCCGCCGGAGAGCTGCCCCGGATATTTGTCGGCCTGCTCCGGGATGCGCACGCGCTCGAGATAGTGGCGCGCCGCCGCTTCCGCGTCCTTCTTCGCCATGTGCCGCACCCAGATCGGCGCCAGTGTGCAGTTCTGCAGTACCGTGAGATGCGGGAACAGATTGAACTGCTGGAACACCATACCGACGTCGCGGCGCACCCGCTCGACCTTCTTCACATCGTCGGACAGTTCGATACCATCCACGACGATCCGGCCACGTTGATACTCCTCCAGCGCATTGATACAGCGGATCAAGGTCGATTTGCCTGACCCCGACGGGCCGGCGATGACGATCCGCTCGCCGCGTGCCACCGTCAGGTTGATGTGGCGCAGCACATGGAACTGGCCGTACCATTTGTGCACGCCGGACATGTCCACCGCGACCGCGTTCTGCGTCGTGCGGATGCCACTCGTATCGGCGGTCGGATCGGTGGTCATGAATATCCTTATCGGCCCCGTTTGAGCCAACGCTCGACAAACAGCGAATAGCGCGACATGCCGAAGCAGAACAGGAAATAGACGATGCCGGCGAAGGCGAAGCCGGTGAACAGCGTGTTCGGTGTCGCCCAGTTGGGATCGGCGAATGCCGCGCGCATCTGGCCGAGGAAATCGAAGATCGCGACGATCAAAACGAGCGTCGTGTCCTTGAACAGACCGATGAAGGTGTTGACGATGCCGGGGATGACAAGCCGCAGCGCCTGCGGCATGACGATCAGCCCCATGATCCGCCAGTAGCCGAGGCCGATCGCCTGCCCGGCTTCGATCTGCCCGCGCGGGATCGCCTGCAACCCGGCGCGCACCACCTCGGCCATATAGGCGGACGCAAACAGCGCCGTGCCGATGAGGACGCGCAGCAGAGCGTCGAGTGTCCAGGTGCCGGGCAGGAACAGCGGCAGCATATAGCTGGAAAAGAACAGGATCGTGATCAGCGGTACGCCGCGCCAGAACTCGATGAACACCACCGACAGGCTGTGCACGATCGGCATCTGCGACCGCCGGCCGAGCGCCAGCAGGATGCCGAGCGGCAACGACACGACGATGCCGGTTCCCGCCACCACCAGCGTCACCAGCAGCCCGCCCCACGACCGGGTTTCGACATGATCGAGGCCGAAACGCCCGCCGACCAGCAGATAAAAGGCAACGATCGGATAGACGCCGAAGAACAGGATCGCGTTGGCGAGCTTCCATGGCACGCGCGGAATCAGGAGCGGCACCAGCAGCACGGCGCCGAGCACGAAGGTGAGGTCCACACGCCAGTGCTGCCCCCACGGATAGAAGCCGTAGACGAGCTGCGTGAACTTCGCGCCAATGAACGGCCAGCACGCACCGACTGGACGACCCACGGTTTCCGTAAGGCAATCGACCCGCGAGGCGCCGTCCCAGACCGCGTCGATCACGAGAAAGCGCAGCAGAGGAATGGCGACGGCGGCGATGACGATCGCGCTCACCACCGTCAGGGCAATGTTGAATGGTCCGGAGAACAACCGTTCGCGCGTGCGCGCCCAGACACCGTGCGAAGCAACCGGCGGCGGCTCGGGCTCGGCCATGGCGCGGCGGAGATAAGCGACGCTCATCCTACCGCTCCTTGAGCGCGATGCGCGCGTTATAGGCGTTCATCGCCGCGCTGGTGGCGAGCGAGAGCACCAGATAGACCGCCATGGTGATGCCGAGGATTTCGATCGCCTGCCCGGTCTGGTTCAGCGTCGTGCCGGCGAACACCGCGAACAGATCGGGGTAGCCGATGCCCACCGCGAGCGAAGAGTTCTTGGTGAGGTTGAGATACTGGCTGGTGAGCGGCGGAATGATCACCCGCATCGCCTGCGGAATGACGACAAATCGCAGCGCCTGCGCGCGGCTCAAGCCCAGCGCCTGCGCCGCCTCGGTCTGCCCTTTCGCCACCGCCTCGATGCCGGCGCGCACGATCTCGGCGATGAAGGCGGCAGTGTAGGTCGACAGCGCGATCAGCAGCGCCACCAGTTCCGGGATCAGCCGGATGCCGGAGGAAAAATTGAAGCCGCGCAGCACCGGACGTTCGAACGCGAACGGGCTACCGGCGACGAACGCCGCCAGCATCGGCAGGCCGACGATCAGGGCGATGCCGACGGCCAGCATCGGGAACGGCCGGCCGGTCGCAGTCTGCCGCCGCCGCGCCCAGATGCGCAGCGCAATCGTCGCAACGATGGCGGCGATGAGCGCGATGCCGACCACGCTCGCGCCGGCATGCAGCGCCGGTTCGGGCAGCACCATGCCGCGGTTGTTGAGATAGATCATCGGCGGACCGATCCAGTCGGCCGCAAAGCGCAGTCCGTCGCCGATGGTATTCGGCAAACCGAGATAACGCAGCGCGCCGGCGCCATCGGCGAGCCACAGCAGGATCGGCTGGAGGCCGATCCCGACGCTCTGGCGCGGCGGCGGCATCGCGCCGAGCACCGCCAGATACCAGAACAGGATCTGGAACAGCAGCGGCTGGTTGCGGATCACCTCGACGTAGGCGCCCGCGAGTTTCGCCAGCAGCCAGTTCGACGACAGCCGGGCGATGCCGACGGCAAAACCGAGGACCGTGGCGAAGACGATGCCGAGCACCGCCACCAGCAGGGTGTTCAGGAGACCGACGAGAAACACGCGGCCGTAGCTGTCGGATTCCTGATACGGGATCAGCGCCTGATTGACGCCGAAGCCAGCCGTGTTGTCGAGGAAGCCAAAGCCGGTGGCGATCCTCTGCGCTTCAAGATTGGCCTTGGCGTTGAGCGCGAACTCGACCCCGACACCGACGACGATGGCGAGCAGCACGACCTGATAGAACAGGCCGCGCAGTCGCGGATCGCGCATCAGGCTCGCCCGCGGCGCCGAGATGGGGCGTTGGATCGACGCGGGCTGCATCCCCTCGCCGCTGGACCGGGTTGTCAGCGGATCGGCGGCGCGTACTGGATACCGCCGTTGTTCCACAAATTGTTCAACCCGCGCGCGATGCCGAGCCTCGATCCGGTGCCGACGTTACGCTCAAAGCTCTCACCGTAATTGCCGACGTGGCGGACGATCCGCGCCGCCCAGTCCTTGGTGAGGCCGAGTTGCTCGCCGTAATTGCCTTCGGTACCGACGAAACGCCGCACGTCCGGCTTCTCGGATTTCATCGCCTCGTCGAGCGTTGATTTGGAGATGCCCAGTTCCTCGGCATTGAGCATCGCGAACAGCGTCCACTTGACGATGTCGAACCACTGGTCGTCGCCGTGACGCACTACCGGGCCGAGCGGCTCCTTGGAGATGATCTCCGGCAGGATGACATGGTCGTTCTGATTGGCGAGCTTGAGCTTCTCGGAATAGAGCTGCGAGACGTCGGTGGTGAACACATCACAGCGGCCGCTGTCATACGCCTTCACGGTTTCGTCCGCGGTCGCGAACGCCGTCACCTCGTATTTCATCTTATGCGCGCGGAAATAGTCCGCGAGGTTGAGTTCGGTGGTGGTGCCGGTCTGGGTGCAGACCGACGCGCCGTTGAGTTCCAGCGCCGAATTGACCTTGAGCGCCTTGCGGACCATGAAGCCCTGCCCGTCGTAGTAATTCACGCCGGCGAAGTTCAGGCCGAGCGAACTGTCACGCGACAGCGTCCAGGTGGAGTTGCGCGACAGCACGTCGATCTCGCCGGACTGCAGCGCGGTGAAGCGATCCTTGGCCGACAGGCCGGTGAACTTCACCTTGCTCGGATCGTTGAAGATCGCCGCGGCGATGGCGCGGCACAAATCGACGTCGAGGCCGGTCCAGTTGCCCTTGTCGTCGGGATTGGAGAAGCCAGGCAATCCCTGGCTGACACCGCAGATCAGCGTGCCGCGTTCCTTGACCGTCTTGAGGGTTTGCGCACTGGCACTCTGCGCCGTCATCAACAGAGCCGCCGCGAGCAGCAGAACAACGCGTTGCATGGGACCGTCCATCACTTGAATTGATTGATCCCATCACAGAACGATCCCTCCACAAGGTCAAGGGGTTGACGCACCTCGCGTTTCGGGCGGTATATCGCCGGTCCTCCAGCGCAGTCTCTCGAGCGGTGAAATGAGCAGCAAAAAGCCCGACAGTTCCCAACGCACCGCCACCCGCCTCGTCACCGCCGGGCGCGACCCGCAGGCGCATTTCGGTTTCGTCAATCCACCGGTTTTCCACGCTTCGACCGTGCTTTACCCCACCGCCGCCGATCAGGTGGCGCACCGGTCGCGCTATCAATACGGCCGCCGCGGCACGCCGACGACCGAAGCGCTGGAACAGGCTTTGATGGCAATCGACGGGCCGGCCTGCGCCGGAGTGTCGCTGCTGCCCTCCGGCCTCGCCGCCATCTCGACCGCCCTGTTCGCGGCGGTGTCGGCCGGCGATCATCTGCTGGTGACGGACACCGCCTATCGCCCAACCCGCACCTTCTGCGATTCGATTCTCAAGCGGTTCGGCGTCGAGACCACCTATTACGATCCGGCGATCGGCGCCGGCATCGAGAAGCTGTTCCGGCCGAACACCCGCGCGGTGTTCACCGAGGCGCCCGGTTCGCAAAGCTTCGAGATGCAGGACATCCCGGCGATCGCGTCGGTCGCGCATGCGCGCGACGCCCTCGTCCTCATGGACAACACCTGGGCGACGCCGCTCTATTACGATGCGTTCGGCAAGGGCGTCGATCTGTCGATCCAGGCCGGCACCAAATATCTTGGCGGCCATTCCGACATCATGTTCGGCACCGTCTCGGCCAACGAGCGCGCAGTCAGCCGGCTGAAGGACACGGCCGGCACCTTGGGTCTTTGCGCCGGGCCGGACGATGTGTTCCTGGCGCTGCGCGGTTTCCGCACGCTCGGCGTCCGGCTCGCGAAACATCAGGCATCGGCCTTGAAGGTCGCGCGCTGGTTCGAGCAGCGGCCGGAGGTGCTGCGCGTGTTGCACCCCGCGCTTGAAAGCAACCCCGGTCACGCGCTGTGGAAGCGCGACTTCACCGGCGCCAGCGGCCTGTTCAGCCTGGTGCTCAAACCGATGCCCGACAAGGCCGTTCACGCCTTCATGGATGAACTCACTTTGTTCGGCATGGGCTATTCGTGGGGCGGCTTCGAAAGCCTCGTCATCCAGTTCGACTGCGCCGATTACCGGACAGCGACACCGTGGCAGCCCGGCGGGCCTACCTTGCGCTTCCATATCGGCCTTGAAGACGCCGACGATTTGATCGCCGATCTCGAACGCGGATTCGCGGCAATGGCGAAAATAAAGGGCTAAGCCGCAGCGCCCCCGCCCTTGCCGCGCATCACGAACTGCAGATTGCGCAGATAGACGAACACGCCGAATGCCTGACCGAGGATGAACACAGGATCCTTGCGGTAGATCGCATAGCCGAGCAGCATGATGCCGCCGCCGATCGAGAACACCCAGAAGGTGGTCGGCACGACGCTCCGCCCGGCGCGCTCCGACGCGATCCACTGCACCACGAAGCGCATGGCGAACATCGCCTGTGCGACGTAGCCGATCAGGATGCCCCAATCGAGATTGCCGACGAACACGTCGTGCAAATAGTTGCCCGCGGCGCGCGACAGATCGGCCAGCATCTCACTCCTCCACGATTTCCGGAACACGCTTGCGGCGGCGGATCAGCCACCACACGCCCATGAGGTCGAGGATGCCGACCCACAGACGATCGAAGAACCCATAATTCGACACGCCGCTGTGACGTTCGCGGTCGATCACGTCGACATAGCCGATGCCGTAGCCCTCGCGGCGCACCAGCGCCGGCAGAAAGCGATGCAGCCCGTCGAAATACGGCAGCTTCAAGAGAAGATCGCGATAGACCGCCTTGAGGCCGCATCCGGAATCGCGCGTGCCGTCGCGCAGCAGCGACCCGCGCACCGTATTGGCGACGCGCGACTGGAATTTCTTGAAGCCCGTGGCCTTGCGGCCGACCCGTTGCCCCGCGACGAGCCCCATCTGCGGTGCGCCCTGTTCGAGCACGCGGATCAGCGCCGGAATGAACGCCGGATCGTTCTGACCGTCACCATCGATGGTGACGACGATCGGGCCGCGCGCCGTGGCGGCACCGGTACGCACGGCGCAGGACTGCCCACAGGACCGCTTGTGCGTCACGAAGCGCAACCACGGATGCTTCGCGGCAAGATCGCGCAGCACATCGGGTGTCGTGTCGGTCGAACCGTCGTTGACGTAGACGATCTCGAACGGCCAATGCCCGTCGAGCGCGGCGGCGATCTCCGCCACCAGCGGCGCGATATTGCCGGCTTCGTTCTTGACCGGCACGACGACCGAAACGGCCGGCGGCGGCGATGCGTGATGACTGTCGGCCATGATGATCGCTGATCCCTGTCGGGGGCGCTTCTATTTCTGCGGCGTCCCGGCGGCAACCCTTTTAATCCGCCGCCACGACGGGCCGGCCATAGGGGCAATATGGCCATCCGACGCAATCCTGAAGCCGAGCCCACGGGCGGCAAAGAAGCGCAGCACCAGCCAGGCGCCGATGCCGCCCACCAATGCGCCGCCCAGCACATCGCTCGGATGATGCGCCGTGACGACGACCCGGCTCACGAAAATGAATGCGGCGTAAATCCACAGGACGACGCGCGCGCGCGGAAACAGCGCCCCCAAAGCGACCGCGATGCTCGCGGCGGCTTGTCCATGTCCGGAGGGAAAACTGGCGTAAGCCGGTTTCCAGGTCCACGGGCTGAACAGATACGGATCGGCGGACCCGCCGACGAACGGCCGGGCACGGCCGATCAGGCCCTTCACCAGATTGACGAACAGGCCGGGAAGACCGATGGCGGCGAACACAAACATCGCCCGCGTGGCGATGCTGGCGATCAGCAGGCCCACGCGTTGCGACACGGTGCCGGCGGCAACACCCGCCGCGGCAACGATCAGCCCGGCCGGCCACAAGACCCAGCCCGATTTGCCGTAGTCGGTGATGATGTCGAAGAAGCGATGCACGCCATAAGGCAAGCCGCGTGCGTCAACGATTGCCACCGCGTCGAGCGTCACCATCAGCAAAGCGCACACCAGGACGGCCGACAATAACGCCGCGCCGATATGCCGATGCTCCCAGCGTTGCAGGCGCGCGACGGCCGGCCGCGGCGGACGCACCAGCCGTGCCAGCCAGTTACGCACGCGGGTTTGCCAAAGTCCGCCTTTGCCCGATCGTTCGGTCATGCTGCTCATCAGCGATTGTCCGATTGATAGATCGCGAGGGTCACGGGCTTGCCGACGCTGATGTTGTAACCGTCGATCCGCTGCAACTGCGAATAGCGCAGCCCTATCGTGTCGGCGCGCTGCGCGAAATTACGGTCGAACCGCGCGTCGATTACCGCGAAACGGCAGGAGCCGCCGAACAGGAAATCGGCCGCGCTGTTCGCGTCGACGAACCGCAGATTGCTGCCGACGAGAAACACCAGACTCGGCTCCTGGAAGCCAACGGCGACCACGTCGCGTTTCTCGCACGACGAGGCGCGGAGCGCGTTGGCGACACTCACGCTCGGAAATAGCGCGCTCATCGACGGCATGACGACGCCATAGATGGTGATGGCGATCAAAACCGACGACACCACTGCCCGCAACACCGCGCGCTCCGGGCCGTCGGTTTCGTAGAGCCACCACGCCATCAGCGCCATGATGATGGCGGCGGCCGCGAACGGCCACGCCGGGAAGCCGAGTTGCTTGTCGATCAAAACGAGACCGATAAATGCGGCGAGACAGATCACGGCCGCGAACAGGAACCAGCCGATCGTGCCATGGATCAGCCACCGCGCACGCGACAGCACGCCCGCTTCGAGCGCGCCGGCAATCAGGATGGCGATGGCCGGATAGAGCGGCAGCACGTAGTGCGGCAGCTTGGTCACGACCAGTTCGAGGACGATCCAGGACGGGACCAGCCACGCCAGCAGAAACTGCGTGCCAGGCTGACGCCAGGCGCGGCGCACGGCCGGCACCGCCATAGCCGCCAGCACGGAGCCCGGCCAGAACGTCACGAAGAACAGCAGCAGATAGGTCAGGGGTGGCGCGCCATGCGCCTCCTGCCCGCTCGTCACCTTGGCGAGCATGTCATCGCCGACTGACTTGGCGAAGAAACTGTCCCCCGCCTTGCCGATGATGGCGACGAACCACGGCAGCACGAGCGCGATCATCCAGATCAGGCCGAGCACCGGCCGCAGACCGGCGAGCCAGCGCCACGAACCGTCCGATGTCTTGCGGTCGAGAATGACGAGTGTCACCGCGGCGAAGCCAACGAACATGACGATCAGCGGACCCTTGAGCAGGATGCCGCCGGCCATCGCCGTCCAGAAGATCGCCGGATTGGTCCAGCCGCGTTCGATCACGCCAGTGCGCCGCCACGGCAGATAGACGCGCGCCATGGCGCCCATGGCCGCGAGCGTCGTGAACAGCAGCATCGCGTCGGTTTTCGCGAGCCGCGCTTCGACCCCAAGCAGCACGCAACTCGCCAGCATCGCCGCAGCGACGAGCGCGGTGCGCCGCGTGACGAAAGCGAGCGCGGTCCAGTAGGTCAGCAGCACCGCGCCGATGGCGCCGAGAAGCGACGGCAGGCGATAGAGCCAGATGGTCGGCAGCACTTCGTGGCCGCTGATCCGCGTCGCGGTCTTCACGATCGCCGCCTGCAGCCAGTAGATGCCGATCGGCTTCTTGTAGCGGACCTCGTTCTGGAACCGGATGTCCACGTAGTCGCCGTTCTCGACCATCTGCTTGGTGGCCTGCGCGAAGCGGGCCTCGTCGCGGTCAATCGGCGGGATCTGGAAGAAGCCCGGCAGGAACGCGAGCAACGTCAGGGCGACCAGCACGGCGACCGCGCGGGCATGGGACGCGTGCGCATAGTCCAGCACCGCCGCCAGGCCGCGGCTGCGCCAGCTTGCGCGCTGGGTCGGAGATCGGGTGCCGGAACTGGCCGTGGTCATAGGGTTCGAGTCGCCGTTGAGCGGCGGACCATAGTGCCAGAGAAGTGCTTGGGAAAGCAGCGTTACTGCAGACGTACCACGACGCTATCGGTGGCGCCGCGGGCGTCCATGACGGTGAGACGGACGAACCCGGCTCCGTCCGGGCGCACAAAAACCGTGCGCTCCCGCGTCGGCGGCATCGGCGCGCCATTGACCATGACGGTCAGCGGCCGCTGCCCGCCGGTAATCTTCAAGGCCAGCGGGTCTTCGCCCGCCCGCTCGATCCGGGCGCCGTCCGGCGGGAACATGATGCGAGGCTTGTTCGCGGCCGCGGCGGTGAGATCGCGGCCGAAATACCGCAAGGGCGGCGGCAGGCGGCCGGAATGGGCGAACAACACGCCCTCCGGCGGCCGGGGCAAGGGCGTCGCCTGCCCTGCGCGGCTGAAGGCATCGAACAGGATCGGTGCGGCAGCGGTGCGGCCAATGAGCCCCGGAACCGGGGCACCGTCCGGCCGCCCGACCCAGACTCCGATGGTCATTCGGCCGTCGAAGCCGACCGCCCAGGCGTCACGGTAGCCATAGGAGGTGCCGGTCTTGAAGGCGATCCGGCCGTGCGGGGCGTTGTCCGGCGGCGGCGCGCCAAGGAGCGCCTGCCCGACATACCAGGCCGCCACCGGCTCGATGAGGCGATGGGTCGCGGCCTTCTGGCCAGCCTGTTCAGTCAGGGCGATGGCCTCGCCGCCACGCGCCAGGGCCGCATAGAGCATGGTCAGGTCCGTGAGCCGGATGCCGACGCCACCCAGCCCCATGGCCAGGCCCGGCGCCTCGCCCTTGGGCAGGACAAGCCCGGCGCCGGCCTCGGTCAGCCGCACCGCGAGGCGCTGGACGCCCAGCCGGTCGAGGATCGCCACCGCCGGGACGTTGAGCGAAAGTTGCAGCGCCTTGCGCACCGTGACGGTGCCCTGGAACGTCAGATCGAAGTTCTCCGGCGTATAGTCTCCGAAGCGCACCGGCCGGTCGTCGATCAGGGTGTCGGGGTGGATCAGCCCGTCCTCGAAGCCGAGGCCGTAGATGAACGGCTTGAGCGTCGAGCCCGGCGAGCGCAATGCGCGGGTCATGTCCACCTGCCCGGCGCGGCGCAGGTCGAAATAATCCGGCGACGCAACACGGGCGCGGATTTCGCCGGTCGCGTGATCGACCGCGACCAAAGCGACCGACACATCCGGCCCGAAGGTCTGCATCCGCTCGCGCGCGAGCTGTTCCAGGGTCTTCTGCAAGTTTGCATCGATGGTGAGGCGACGCACCGATGAGGCTGGCGTGGCCACCAGGGCATCATCCGCCGCATGCGGGGCCAGCATCGGCATCGCCTTGCGCACCACCGGCATCCCTTCATCATGCGCGCGCGCCACTTCGCTCGCCGCGATCGCATCGCGTTGTGCCAGACGATGCAGCACCATGTCGCGCGCCTTGTTCGCGGCTTCACGCGAGCGATCCGGCCGGCGCTGTTCCGGCGACTGCGGCAGAGCCACGAGCAAAGCCGCCTCGCCGAGCGTCAGCCGCCGCGGCTCCTTGCCGAAATAGGCAAGCGACGCGGCGCGCACGCCTTCGAGATTGCCGCCATAGGGCGCGAACGAGAGATAAAGCCCGAGGATCGCGTCCTTCGACAACGCCGCCTCGAGCTGCACCGCGCGCACCGCCTGCCGCAATTTCGCGGAGAGTGAGCGCTCGCGGCGCGGTTCGAGCAGACGCGCCACCTGCATGGTCAGGGTCGAGCCGCCAGAAACGATCGAACCGCGCTCGATCCACTGCAGCGCTGCGCGCGCGAGCGCCAGCGGATCGACACCATGATGGTCGCGGAAGCGCCGGTCCTCGTAAGCGATCAGCAGATCGAGATAGCGCGGATCGACGTCCTCGACCGTTGCCGGCAGCCGCCATCGTCCATCGGGGGTCGCGTAAGGCCGCAGCAGCACGCCGTTGCGGTCCACCACCGTCTGCGAAAAGGCGATGCGATCGAGCGGCGGCAGCGGCCCGAGCGCCACCACCCACGCGCCGAACGCCAGCGCCGTGGCAGCGATGATGCCACCTCCGACCGCGACGATGGTACGCCAAACGCTCATGGCTCAGGTGTCATGGTGTGGTGCCGATCTCCAGCGTTCCGGTGTCGGTGCGGCCGAACCGGTCAGGTCGGTACATGTCCTCGACTACCGCCTGCGGCAGCACATAGCGACCCGGCGAGACGGCGCGCACGACATAGGCCACCGTGAACACCGCCTTGTCGTCCTTGCTGCGCGTGAACGCCGCGGTGAACCGGTCGTCGCGGAACTGCGCGTTGACCGGCTCGGCCGCGTTCTCAATCCAGTTCAATTTGCCGGTCTCACCGGACGAGACGAGCCGCGGATTGTCGATCTCGAACCCCGCCGGCAGATAGTCGGCGACGATGATCCGGCCGAACTGCGGCTGCGCTTCCGTCACCCGCAGCACCACCGCGAAGCGCTGGTTCTGTGTCACCTTGGCAATGTCCGCCGGCTGGCCGTCGAGCGTGTAGTAAAGCCGCTCGATCTTGAAGCCGCGCGATGCGGCAGGCTCCGGCATCACCGGCGCGCCGCTGACCGAGAGCACCGCGCGCGCGTCCGTGTCGCCGGTGTTGGTCACCTTGAACGGCGCGGCGAGATCGGACGGACGCAGCCCCTGGAAGAACGCGCCCTTCTGCCGACGGCCGGCCACGTCGAGCGTGATCGCTCCACTCTCCTTGCCGATGGCGCGGGCGGCGAGCACCAGCCACGCCTGCTCCTGCGTCGACAACTGGCTGGCGAGACCGCGCGCGGAATCGACCCGCTGCACCGCCGCCTCGACCGTCGCGCGCGGCGCATTGCCCTCGGAGGCGAGCGTCACCAGCGCCGCAGAATCCCGCAGCATTGAGCCGAAGTCGCTGCGGCCCGCCTGCAGCACCGGCTGCTGCGGGATCGCGCCGAGGGCCGCCGCGAACACCCGCTCCGCACGGATGCGGTCGCCGAGCATGCCGAGCGCCGCTGCGATCTGCGCCTTGGCGATCGGCGTCGCCAGATCACCGGTCTGGCTGTCGGCGATGTAACGCAGATCGCCCACCGGCGCCGCGCCATTACGCGCCAGCACATAGAGCGCGTAGGCGAGTTCACGCCCGCCGTTCTTCTTCGGCTCCGGGGCGGTCGCGACGTAATTGCGCAACCGGTCGATCGCCATCTGGAATGACTCGTCCGGCACCGCGAATTTGCGCTCGCGCGCGCGGCTGAGGAAATCGGTGACATAGGCATCGAGCCAGATGTCGTCGCCGCCAACGCTCCACAGGCCGAACGAGCCGTTCGCCCCCTGTCGCGCCAACAGTCGCTCGATCGCGTCGCGGATGCGCTCCTCGCCGTCGCGGTCGAGCGCGAGGCGTCCCGGCGGCGCGATGTCGTTGATATAGAGCATCGCCACCGCGCGGCTGGCGATCTGTTCGGTGCAGCCATAGGGATACCGGTCGAGCGCCTGCAACAATGTCGCCGCATCGAGCGAGGCCGACAGGCCAACCGAGAGATCGACGCGCCCCGTGCCCGGAACGAGATCGGCGAACGCATCGCTCGACACGATGAGGCTTTCACCCTTCGGCAACGGTCTAACCGTGCGCCGCGTCAGCGTCGTCGTCGCCGGGCGCGTTTCCAGCGCATAGTTGCGCGCCAGTGCAAAGCCATCCGGCCCGTTGACGGCGAGATGCAGCGTGGTCATCCCGGCCTGCTTCGCCGTGATCGGTATCGACAGTCCGCTGCGCTGGCCGCGATTGAGCGTCACGGTGCGGGTCGTATCGCCCGACGGGCTCGCCGCACCCTCTGCGTTCACTGAAACCGTGTAGTTCCCCGCCACGCCTTCGACATTGTCGAGGCTGAGATGGAAGCTCGACGTATCGCCGATGCGCAGAAAGCGCGGCAGCGTCGCCGTCGCCACCACAGGATCGCGCACCACCACGTCACCAGACGCCTTGCCGACGCGATCGGCGCTGAACGCCACCGCCATCACCCGCACCGTCCCCGCGAATGCGGGAATGTTGAATGGAATCGACGCCGTGCCATCCGGTCCGACCGTCACCAGACCGGAATACAATGCGAGCGGCGCCTGCGTCGGCGGCGAGCCGGCAAGATCCGCGCCGGCCATGTCGCCGCCCGAGCGGATCGCGCCGCGCGCGCCCTGCATGCCGTCGATCAACTGACCGTAGAGATCGCGCAGCTCCGCCGTCAGCCGCCGCTGCCCGAGATAATAGTCGTCGGGCGCCGGCGGCTTGTAATTGGTGAGATTGAGGATGCCGACATCGACCGCCGCCACCACCACCCGCGCCTGGTCGCCCGCGCGCAACCCGCCGAGCTTCACCGGCACCGTCAGCACCGTGTCCGGACGGATCGTCGCCGGCAGCGGCATCTCCATGGTCAGCGTGTGCGCGGCGCGGTCGATGGCGAACCACTGCACGCCGATGGCGCGGCCTGGCATGCGCTGCGCCTGCGTGTCGAGCGGACGGCGCAAGGTCGCGACAACATAAGCGCCTGTGCCCCAGTCGGCGGCCACGGGGACCTTCACCGTCGCCTGCCCGACTTTGACCTCCTGCGACACACTGGTCGCGAGCTTGTCGGTAACGATGTTGAGCGTCAGTTGCCCCGCGGTGCGCGCCGTGACCGCGACGGTCATCGTCTCGCCCGGTCTGTAGTCCGGCTTGTCGAGCGCGATTTCCAGAAGATCGGGCGTGTCGGCGCTCGCTTCCGCATAGAAGCCTGCGTCGAACGGCACCGTGGTGATCAAGCCGTCCGGCCCGGAGACCTCGAGACGATAGCGGCCCCAGCGCACCGGCAACGACAGCTTCGCCGGTTCGTTCGCTGTGACATCGACCTTGCCGTCGGCGACGCGCTGCGTGGTCTTCACCGGCTCGAACTGCCAGGAATTGTTCTGTTTGTACCACTGGTAGCGTGTGTCGATCTTCAAGAGTTCGTAGCGCAGGCCGGAGGCGGCTCGGCGTTGACCATCGGCGCCGATCATCACCACATCGAACGTCGCGTTCTCACCGTCGCCCAGCGAACGGCCGTTGAAACCCGGCTTCACGCCGATCATCGCCGTGGTGGTCGCGACCGGCAGCGTCACCGACCGTTCGATGGCACGGCCGCCGGCCTCCGCCATGCGGACCATCACCTGTGCTTCCAGCGGACGCGTCGCATCCGGCAGCGTGTCGAGCTTCACGGAGATGTCCGCTTTGCCCTTGTCGTCGGTCTGCGGCAAATCTTCCAGCGGCTGGCGCACCGCCGTGATCTGCTCGTCCGCCAGACCAAACTGATAGCCGGCAAAGCCGGCGCGCTCCTTCGCCGCCTGGATCACCACCTCGCCTTCCAGATCGAGGCCCGAGGCCGGCGCGCCGTAAAGAAAATGTCCGTCGAGCGCGAACGACGTGTCGTCCTTCTGCGACAACTCCTTCGCATCGGTGGTGAGCGCGAACTCCAGCCGGTCCGGCACATAGTCCTCGACCATGAAGGTGGTCTGGCCGACCGGCGGGCGTTTCGGATCGGTATAGGCCTTGACGCGCCATGTGCCCGACGTGGCCGAAGCGACGAGCGGGACGCTCCACGCGCGTCCGCCGAGCGCCTGATCCGCCGCCACCGTGCGGCGATAATCGACGCCGTCCGGCCGCTCCATCACCAGCGTGAGCGGCGTGCCCGGCGCGGCCTTGCCTTGCGCGTCGCGCAGCAGGGTCGTCACATGCACCGTCTCGCCGGAACGATAGACGCCGCGCTCGGTGTAAACGAACGCATCGAGCCCGGCCGGCGCCGCGCGGCCGCCGACGCCACGATCCGACAGATCGAACGCAGGGCCTTTGAGATTGAGGAACACATAGTCGTTCTGCTCGCGCGCGATCACCAGCGACGGGGAAGACCCGCCCTCGCCACGGGCGAGCCCCGCGTCGAACTGCGCGCGGCCTGCTCTATCGGTGCGCTTCACCGCCAGCACGTCATTGGCGCGCGAGACGAGCTGCACCTCGACGCCCTCGCGCGGCGAAGCCGAGGCGAGCGAATGCACGAAGACATTGATGCCGTCCTGGCCTGACAGCGCCGTGAGGCCGAGATCGGAGACGACGAACCACTGCGTCGCCTGTTCCTCGTAATCGTTGGCGACCGGGCCCGTCGGCACCGCCGCCATGGCATAGACGCCGGGCGCGAGCGTGCCGACGGCCTCGTCGATCGGAAACGCCGTCGTCACCTCGGCATTGAGCTTCATCTCGGTCGCAAGTTCGCCCTCCCAGACCTTGTAGCCGCGCTCGTTGCCGAGCCGGTCGAGTTCGTAGCGGTCGAGATTGCGCTGGAAGTCGCGGCCCATCACCGCGTCGATCAGGTTGCGGTCGCTGATCCGGTAGATCTGGATGTGCACCGCCGTGGTGTTGACGCTCGCCACCGGAATGCCACGTTGGCCAGCCTTCGGCAGCACATAGGCTTTGCTGGCGAAGCGCGCGAACGGCTTGCGGTCGCGCACATAGAGTGTGAACGGTGCCGACTTCGGGAGCGCCTCGTTGACCGTCGAAGGCAAACCCGCGCGGAGCGTGATCTCGTAACGCTCGCCGTGCTTGAGTCCCTCGACACAGAGCTGCTTCTCGTCGACGGACACCGCCGGCTTTTCCATTCCGACGACCGCGACGAACGGCGAGAAGTCGGTGCGCTTGCCCGGCAGGTCCTCGGAGAACTGGAAGCAGGCGCGCGGCGAGGACGCATCGGAATCGACCGTGTAGTCAAGGATGCGGAATCCGTGGTCGAGCCGCACCCGCTCGTAGCGCGCGCGCAGATCGGCGACCTCGCGTTTCTCCAGCGAGAGCCGCATGGCGTCGAGCGCCGGCCGCCACATCTGCCGGTCGGCAAGCGTACGGCCGAGCACCGCGAGCGCATCCGCCTCCTCCGCGCCGCCGCTGCGCTGATAGGCGATGTAGGCGGCCATCGAGGCGCGATCGAGCAAGGTCGCGCGCTCGCGATCGTTCGCCGGGCGGATCTGCAACACGGTACGCGCCAGACGCAGCCACGCGCCCGCGTCGTCCGGCGCCACGGTAAGCAGTTGGCCGATGAGCTGCATGCCGCCGCGAATGTCATTCTTCTGGAATGCCTGGTCGATCTCGCGGCGGAGCACCGGCGCGGTCTTCGTCACCTGCCCCGCGTCTTTCTTGATCTGCTCCTCGAGCCGCGTCGTCGCGTCATTGAACTCGGAGCGCTGGAACGGCTTGTCGTCCGCGGCGGCGAGCGCCGACCAGAGGATCAGAAGAAGAGCAAAGCTGGAGCGAAGGATGGCGGGCATCATCGGCGTCATGGGCGGGCGTCCGGTTACGAGCCAGAAAGCGGTGGGTGCGGCGAATCCCGCAACTATCGGGCGGGTTTTGGGACCTGTCGAGGACGCCGCGCGGCGCAGCCACCGGAGCGGGAGTTCCCCGCCCGTTCATCAGCCGGTTCGCTTGTTGGGAATTGAGCCGGCCGCAGACGTGCCGGCCGGATAACACCTTGAAAGCCATCGGGCTTTTCCAGGACCCGGACATGCCGCATTGATTGATTTTACCGCCACAACACGGCAAAAGTGCGCGGCGACGTTATACCGGCATGAGGCGAACGTTCTATTGGCTTGAATCAGATACGGTCCTGACGAGAAGTTGCCGCAAGATGTTCGGCGTATCGGCCCCGTAGCTCAGTTGGATAGAGCATCAGCCTTCTAAGCTGAGGGTCCCTGGTTCGAATCCAGGCGGGGTCGCCAGTACTTTAAATAGCTTAGATGCTGCTATCGCTTCTCTTTGTGTGGTCGTGCTTTCGCAACCGGATCGATGTTTCAATAGTTGGCATCGCCCTTAACCTGTTCCCAACCCCTCCTGCGATATTCAAAATCCCATGTGGAGCTTTTTCAAGGACTGGTTCTGGGACATCGATGAGCCGTCAGACCGCGTTGGCTGGTTTGGCGCTGCGATCCTCGGCGCGTTCACACTGTTCTGCGTCTACATGTGGATCGCATACGGCGGGCGACACTGATCCCTTAAGAGCCTTTGCCTCACTTCGATCGGCTTCTGCTCCACGATCATCGACCAGCGTAGCGCGACCACCGTAATCCCGCGTCGAGGCCCTTCGTGCCGTAGTGCACAAACGCGCCGTAAGTGGCAGTGTAAGCGCCTTAATCAGTGATACTCAGAGTTCGCGTTAAGCGAGGTCCTCCCACATTGCAAAGGGAGGCGTCTGTTCTCGAACCGGATTACCAAATGCCGCCACATCGCAATCACATTGAGCGCCGCTCATCCAAGCGCCCTGCCCGCCAATACGTATCAGAAACGCACGATCATAAGCCGGATGCGCCTGGACGGTATGATGGACCGCGGGATTCCGATGAGACGACCGATCTGAAGATCAAAAACTCGGCTCGATCATCGCGAAAGAGAGCGGGCACCGATTTCGACGAGCGCCTCTAAGTCCGTCGTGCCCGATTCAATAGCCTCGCGAATGGCATTCCGCATGATCGCTGCGTTTTCGGGAAGCCTCTCGGTCTCACGAAGCGCCTCAATGGCCAGTTCCAACGCTTTGGCCAGCAGAGGCGTATCGGCGTGATTCCAAACCATTCGCAATCATAGCAATCGCGTTACGACCGCTGCAACGTGACTGCCAATAAGGAACATTTTGCTCTCAAGCACGTTTGTTATGCTCGACTTTTCATTTGTATTGGACAATCAATGGCAGACAAACAGACAGCCGAAGATAGAGCCGTCGCGATGGCTCAATATCGCTCCGATCAGCTAGAACAACTTTTGCGCATGGAAAAACAGCGGGAGGCACGATTGGCGCAAAAACGAAACGACATCGCAACCAAAACAGCGCTCGATGAGGCAACCGCAAAGGCCTCAAATGCGTAGTGCCACTTAATAAATGTCGACGACAATCCGGTATTCGCTTGCAATTTTGACCGTCGTTAATGGCCTTGGCGCCCCATTGAAGGCGCCCCTTCTCAAGATCGCCGCGACGCTCAGTAAAGAGCTGAACAAGCCCCCCGGTTCTCCCAGGCACCAGGAGCTTGAAATCTAAGCGTAAGAACCATGAATTCCGAGATCAGTCGTCTCTCTGCGTGGTATATCCTCAACACGATGTCCTTACACAGAGTGGTCTATTAGGAGTCCGCTAACAAAATTACTGCTAAGCAGCCGTCATGAAAAACTTTCGGTCACGCCGCCAAGAAAGCATGTTTGAGCTCCTTGAAGGTGCGTTAGCCGGAATCGGCTGCTTGCTTGCAGTTGTCGCTGTGATGAGCATGACCGGCGAGCTGAAGTTTTCACTTCTGCGTCTGCTACCGAACTAGAAAGTCACGTCGACAGCCAAATTCGGACATGCCCCCGGCGACAGGCGGCATTGTTCACTAGCGATTTTCAGATATCCGATAGCACCAGCTCCCGCACTGCGCGCTCAAAAGCCTATAGGACGCCTGCCTTTCGCTGCAGCGCCTTTTATTTTCTGCCAGCTCCCCGCACCTATCCCGGCCAATCAATCAGGCAACGGTAGTGCTAACTCATAAAAAACGGCACCCGAAGGTGCCGTTTTTGAGTTCGGTTCTCGATGACATTAGAACCGGTAGTTCAAGCCTGCGCGAAGAACATGCGTATGCCCAGAACCCGACAGCGCCGTCGTACCGGGAGGCACAGGGACATCTGTTGGGGAACCGGCATAAAGATATTCGAGCTTGGCAGTCCAGCGATCCCAAAGTGCTGTCTCGACACCACCGCCAACAACCCAAGTCCAATAGGTCGCAGACGAGCTGAAGGGTCCCGTGGTAGAGACCGTCCCATTCAGGTTGGCTTTGCCGTACAGACCGCCGGCCGTCGCATAGACCATCCAGCGATCAAAGGCCCAGCCCAGGCGGCCGCGGATCGTGCCAAACCATGGGGTCTTCGCAGTACCTGTTACGGCAGTCGCGCCTGCGGTCGCATTGACGTCACCTCGGCCGCCGGAGGCCTGAAAGTCTGTCTCGACGCCGAACACTACCGACCCGGCCTGCCAGTTGTAGCCAAGCTGAACGCCACCCAAGATTCCGTTGCCACTACCTGAATATGGCCCAGATGCGCCACCGATTGTGATCGTGCCGCTACCGCTGGACCAACCGTAACCGAGGTTGGCGCCGACATAGAAGCCCGTCCAATTGTAAACCGGCTGCACGTAGGGGACGGCCTTCACGGGCATTCTCGCTGGCAGATCGGCCGCGAAAGCCGGAACACACATAACGCTAAACACGGATGTCAGTAGCGCTTTGCGAAGCATTAGCCCCCTCCACCTTGCTGCTAATGCGAAGAATGCTCGGAAAATCGTAAAAAACAATTCCGGGTTGCAGGGAACAGAATGGAACTTTCTAAGTGTGACAGGAAAGCAGCACCGCTCCACCGCTAGCTCTCGCGGAACTGACGCTAAGGGATTGTTCCACGGGTGCCGGATTATAAATCTGAAGATGTGCTTCAGTCGAAAGCTCCGATCACGTCCTTACAAACCCTGCGGTCCCTCTTTCCGTGTCGGGATTCATGCTCAAGATGCGCGGTTGAGCGCTCGCTAAAGAATATTGATATGCCTCCCAAAACCACTCGATCCGTTTTTCCTGGGACGCCAAAATAGGCCAGGCATCGGCTTGGACTGCGACCGATTGCAATTGTTCGCAAGCTCAGTGATCTTCATCACCCGTGCGCTCGGTGATGCTGAGGATCTCTATCACCCGCAGCGCCAGCGGAATGACGACGAAGCGGAGCGTCTGCGCGCTCACGCCCGACGCCTGCGCCGCGCCGGCCTCCCTTCGCCACCGCTTCGATTCCCGCGCGCACTATCTCGGTGATACAGTCAAGAGCACGATGAACGGCGTCACTAGTTCCAGGATGAGCCGAATACCGAACGTGAAGTCGAAGCTGCGCAACACCGGCCGCTCGAACGCGAACGGGCTGCCGGCGATGAACACTGTCAGCGCCGGACAGTGACGCCGATGCCAGCTGCGCTCAGTTGGATAGAGCATCAGCCTTCTAAGCTGAGGGTCCCTGGTTCGAATCCAGGCGGGTCGCCAGCACAACGGGTACACCTTCAACTCTGAAGCAGAGGCACGTCATCGCGCAATGAAAAATAATTTTGTGATCACTGGCGTTCAAAAGCGCGAGGGGTCTCCACGACGATCTAATGTCCCAAGATATTCGGATTCAACATTATCGCGGTCGAAGCGCTGATCGGACTAGACTTCAACAACTAACTCCCGGCGCCTGCGAAGAACCGATGTCCGGTGAGCAGAACATACTTGCCAAGAAAGCCGGCACCATCCCCCACTTGCCGCCTTAAGCCCCCGCAGGCTAGCCTATCGCATATAAGAGCGAGCCTATAAAATGGGCGGTCAGGCCCAGCAACCAAAATAATTTAAAAGGCCCTTATGATCATTGTGACAGTTTCGACGCAGAGATCGGGAACGAAACTGCTCGGCACCTGCTTTGGTTCAGGAACTCAAATCAAGCCGTTGGGAGAAATCTTTAACCCGGATCGCATTGCGTTAGGATGCTATTCGCAATTCCTGAAAGCTGAAGGCTATCGTACACTTCAAGAGCTACCAGCCGACATCGTTCTTGATCGGTATTTCGCTCATATCTTCCACACCTGGAGACCTATCCACTTTGACCTAATGTTCAATCAACTCGAAATTCCATGTCTTAGTTGGAATCCGTTTCCAGGTTTCTTCATGTATGGGTATCTCCGCTCGCGTGGAGCGCTTGTCATCTCGCTGGAACGGGATGTTGTTGATACATATGTTTCAGGGAAATTCCTTGAACGAACAGGTGTAGCGCATGGATATGTGGCAGACCCACAACACGCGATTGAACCATTAGTACTGGATGCGAATGATTTCACGAATTACGCGCGGACCGTGCGATGGCATCAAGACCAATTACACCTTGCGATGGCAAACTATCCAAACTTTCATATCATCAACTACACCGACTTAGCAGCCTCGGCAAAACTTCCAGATAATTTACTTAGCTTCATTATGGATTGGGCATCGAAATACCAACTCAATATAGATCGGAAATATATTCAGATTCACCCATCTTTAGCACGTAAAACGGCGGTCAATTACGCCGACGCTTTTTCCAACATCGGTGAAATAAGAGACATAGCAAAGATACAATCGGCGCCGTGATTAACGCATAGCCGCCGCCCGCCTTGGGGAACAAAAAGCCGCCCGGAGGCGGCTGTTTGCACATGCTAGCACGGTTGCTATTCTATCGATGGCTGTAACCACAAATGGCTGTCACTGGACTCCATGCTCAATCCTCAGAAATCACCTAATCCGCCTGTCAGAACTCTTAAATTCTCAGACAAACAGCACGGCCGCTATTGGTGGTTTACAGCCACAAAAGCCAAGTATGTGCCGCCTATTTTTGACTTTCTCTCCGATCAGGAATGGGAGGTGATGCGGCTCTGGTATGAAGACAGCGAAAAAACCCGCCCGCTCGGCACAGGCGAATGCAACGTCCCGGCGATGTCGATGCTCATGGGCTTGATCATGGGCAACAATATCTCCCGCGTTGCGCAATGCGGCCACTACATAGGCTTCTCGACCTTACTGCTCGGTTTCATGATGCGTCGCATGAGCCACCAGAACTCAGTCTTCAGTGTCGATATCGACCCTTACGTATCTGCATATACTAGTTCATGGGTTCAGCGCGCAGGCCTTGAACCACAGGTCCGGATTGACATCAATGATTCCGCGAACCCACAAGCAGCGCAAAATGCGAAATCATTCTTGAAAGGCGCTCCGCAGGTCGTGTTCATCGATTCCTCACACGAATACGACCACACAATTCGCGAACTGGATCTATGGTATCCCCTTCTACAGCCTGGCGGGTTCATCGCCCTTCATGATGTTAGCCAGTTTGCCGTCAGGTTTGATGCCAAGAAAGGGGTTGGCGTAAAAGGCGCGCTACAGACATGGGTATCGAAACATCCCGAAGCGCAAACCATCTTCATCAACGACTTCTGCACTGATCAGCATTTTGGCGAACGAACGGTCTACAAAGATGCATCGGGTCTGGGAATAATTCAAAAGCCCAGTTAAGGGCACCGTGACAGTTGCGGTTTTAATTCTTCCTCGACTTCAGCTGCTTGCCGCGACGAGCATGACCAAGCTAGAGGTGATCCGATGGGATTGCTCCCAACGACTATTAGTCGATGGACGGGATGTACGATCAGTTGTTCGACGGTATGCAGCTTTGGGTTTTGACGCTGACGGATCACTTCTCCGGAGTATGTCCCACGCTCTAGGTCGGGCGGCACTTGGACACAACCACGTGAGACCGCATAGCAATCGGCGAGAGACCGCTGATGAGAATGTTTACCGCTAGTAGGAACGGCCCCATCAGTTCAATAATTGCCGGAGGCGCTCGTTTAAATCAGCCCAGAATCCAAAGCAGACAAGCCGATGCGGTATTCTCTATCTCGCTGGTCCAAAATATCCGTTGGGTCTATGCTCCGTGAACCACCTAACTCTCTTACTTAGATTTGTGCGCGAACACCATCGTCGCGCTCGCTAATTCGAAGTTCTTGTCATCCGGCAAACCGCGAACCCAGCGACACCCCAATAACTCATGCGACGGCGCCATCAGATCGCGTAGTTTGAGATCGAGAAATTCCTCTCGGGTCGCCCCGTGTAATCCCCGCGCCCAGCTCTGCACAATCCAGGTGAGCGACCAGACCGGCAACAGAGACTCGATCACGCGGTGATCGTCGATCATCAATGCCGGCTCGAACAGGGCACGCAGCCCCTGCCCGGTCATGTTGTAGTAGTGATTGGGATAACCGTGCAGCGGCTGCAGGAACGGCACACAGCAGATCAGCTTACCGCCGGGCTTCAGGACGCGGATGATCTCCCTCGCGCACGCGAACGGATCCTTGACGTGTTCGAGGACAGCGATGGAGATCACCGCGTCGAATGCGCCATCCTGGAACGGCAACACCTCGCCGACGCCGATGACATCCGTAGTGTCATAGTCGACGATCTCATAGTTGACGACATTCGGGTAGCAAACCGGCCGTCTGCCCGCGCCGCAGTCGAGCACCAGCCCATCGCTGAACTCATCGATAAGCCCTCGAACATATCCATCATATTCGTTAGCTGAGACGGCACCAGTCTCGACAATACCGGTTTTCAGACGCAGTTCATCCGACAGGAAATCGAGCTTGCCGTCCTTGACCTGATGCGGCAGGTCGCTGCGGATAAAAGGCCTCAGCTTTTCCAGCTTAGCCCGACGCATCTCCTCGATTGAGGTGGTGGGCTGCTGGCGCCGCCCTTCCCGGCAGCCCTGCTCGCGGAAATGCGCCAAGCCAGAAGCCCAGTCACCCCGCACAACCGCAGCGGCAATGTCCGGGTTCGCCGCGAGATACCCTGCTTCGTCAAAATTATCCGGGGTTGCAAGAATGTCCACCGGGCGCCTGCGCCCCGATTCGCCGAAGGCCCCATGGGCACCGAGTCGTGATTTAAACCAGCGAAGAAGTCCCATCCGACCCTTTACACCGAATTTATCCGTACTTACAACTTATACGGGTTTGGGTGATGAATTCTGAATATTAAAAATGAGCCTTGAAGTCATTTCGCTGAAAATACCTGACGTCAAACTGATCGTCCCGAAAAAACACGGCGATGCGCGTGGCTTCTTTTCGGAAACTTACAACAAAACTACTTTCGCCGCTCATGGAATCAATCTCGACTTCGTTCAGGACAACCAGTCCTTCTCTGCGCAAGCCGGGACCTTGCGCGGGTTGCATTATCAAAGCCCGCCTTTTGCCCAGGACAAGCTGGTGCGCGTCGTGCGCGGCAAGATACTCGACGTGGCGGTGGATATCCGCCGCGGTTCGCCGACTTTTGGGAAATGGGTCGCCGCCGAAATTTCAGCGGAAAAATGGAACCAGATTCTTGTCCCCGCCGGCTTTGCCCACGGCGTCTGCACCTTGGAGCCAGATACCGAACTGCTTTACAAAGTAACGAATTTCTATTCGGCCCAACACGACTTCGGGATCCGCTGGAACGACCCTGCTCTCGGAATAGACTGGCCGTTTAGCGAAAAGGACATGGTGCTCTCCGACAAGGATACCAAGCAGCCGTTCCTGAAAGACATCACATCACCGTTCTGACAATGGTGCGAGGGAATTATGGCAGCTCAAAATGGAAACTCCGCCGCAAGGGTTCTGGTGACAGGCGCCGGCGGCTATATTGGCACGACACTGGTGCCAATGTTGCTCGAACAGAACTTTCGGGTGCGGGCCATCGATCGCTATTTCTTTGGTCGGGAATTACTGTCTGAGCATCCGAACCTAGAACTGATCCAGGAAGACGCACGCGCCATCAAACCGGAGCACCTTGCCGGGATCGACCACGTGATCGATCTGGTGGCGATTTCGAACGATCCGTCCGGCGAGTTGTTCCAGAACGAGACCTACGCGATCAATCACCGCGCCCGCGCAACGACGGCACGTCTCGCTAAAGACGCCGGCGTGAAACGTTATGTGTTGCCCTCCTCCTGCAGTCTCTATGGCTTCCAGGAAGCCGGTGTCATCGCCGACGAGACGACCAAGACCAATCCGCTAACGACTTACGCCAAGGCGAACGAAATGGCCGAGCACGATGTGTTGCCGCTCGCCTCCGAAAATTTCGGCGTCATCGTCCTGCGCCAGGCCACCGTCTATGGTTATAGCCCGCGGATGCGGTTCGATCTTGCTATCAACGGCATGACCTATGGCGCTTATAAGACCGGCGTGCTACCGCTGATGCGCGACGGCACCCAATGGCGCCCGATGGTTCATGTCAAGGATACCGCCCGCGCGCAGATTTTCATGCTGACCGCGCCTCATTCCAAGGTGAGCGGACAGGTTTTCAACGTCGGATCGGAAACAAACAACTACCAGCTCGGCCCGCTCGCTGAAAAAGTCGCGGCGACCGTTCCGCACGACGTCAAGATCGAATGGTACGGAGATCCGGATCATCGCTCCTATCGCGTTTCGTTCGATAAGATCTATGGCCTTGGCTACAAGGCGCTCTATCATGCCGAAGATGGCGTGAAGGAGCTCTGCGAGGCTCTCGCATCCGGCAAGGTTGATCGCACACCCCAGACGATCACGCTCGACTGGTATCGCGAGCTGACCGCATGGCATGAACGCATGCGTAGCCTCGAAATGTACGGCGGCGTGCTGAAAATCTGATCATGCGGACGGTCCTGCTCGGCCCCAACGGACAGCTCGGCACTGACATCCGTGCCGTCAATGCGGCGCGCGCAAAACCGTTCGATATCCTCTGCATCGACCGCGTCAGGCTCGATCTCTCAGAGATCGAGCCGGCGATCGATGTTTTGCGCGGCATCGACTTCGGTTGCCTGATCAATTGCTCCAGCTATCACAAGACCGATGACGTCGAGCGCAATGCCCAGCTGGCATTCGCGATCAATACGCACCTACCGCAGGCCCTGGCACGGCTTTGCGCGGAGAAAGGCGCGCGACTGGTTCACATTTCTACCGATTATGTTTTCGGCGGCCAAGCGAAACGAAAGCCGCTGGCGGAAGATGACGGCAAAGCGCCGCTCAACGTCTATGGCGCATCGAAAGGCATGGGCGAAGACCTGGTGCTGCGCACCCAAGCTGATGCCCTCATTCTCCGTGTCGCTTCGCTGTTCGGTGTTGCCGGCGCGAGCGGTAAAGGTGGCAACTTTGTCGAGACGATGATCCGGTTCGGTCGCGAAAAGGGCCACCTCCGGGTGGTTGCCGATCAGACAATGTCGCCGACTTCGACGGCTGACATCGCCACCGCAATGTTTGCCCTGCTCGACCGACAAGCGCCGCATGGCGTATGGCATGTGGTGAATTCCGGCAGCGCAACCTGGCACGACTTTGCAACAGAGATCGTCAAACGGGCGAAGATTGCCGTGAAGGTCGAAGCAATTTCCTCCGCCGAGTTCCCGACGCCCGCTACCCGGCCACCTTATAGCGTTCTCGACAACGCCAAGCTTACAGCGGCCATCGGCCCGATGCGGCCCTGGCAGGAAGCACTGGATTCCTACCTCGCGGCCAAGGGATACTAGCGTGCGAAACAGCTGGGGAGAGCCATGAAGGGGATCATTCTGGCGGGCGGCTCGGGCACACGGCTCTACCCGGTGACACTCGCCATCAGCAAGCAGTTGCTGCCGGTGTTCGACAAGCCGATGATCTATTATCCCTTATCGGTCCTGATGCTGGCCGGAATCCGTGAAATCCTGCTCATTTCCACCGAGCGCGATATCGGATCGTTCAAGCATGTGCTGGGCGACGGCTCACGCTGGGGCATCGATATCTTTTACGCGGTGCAAACGCAGCCGCGCGGCCTCGCGGACGCTTTCATCATCGGCGAGCAATTTATCGGCAATGCCCCGACAGCGCTCGTGCTGGGCGACAATATCTTCTACGGCCACAACCTTTCACCATTGCTGCAGGACGCGGCCCGGCTGACCGACGGGGCGACTGTATTCGCGTATCACGTCAGCGACCCGCAGCGTTATGGCGTTGTCGAGTTCGATCAACACGGCTTGGCGCTATCACTGGAAGAAAAGCCGGCATCGCCAAAATCCAATTGGGCCGTCACCGGCCTCTATTTCTACGATAACGATGTGGTGCGCATCGCTAAAGACGTCAAACCGTCAGCACGGGGCGAAATCGAGATCACCGACGTCAACGAGCACTATCGCCGCGCCGGCAAGCTCAAAGTCCAGCAGCTCGGCCGTGGCTTTGCCTGGCTCGATACCGGCACCCACGAGTCTCTTCTCGAAGCATCGGAATTTGTCCGCGCCATCGAACACCGACAGGGGTTGAAGATCGCCTGTATCGAGGAAATTGCTTATGCCAATGGCTGGATCTCAGCCAATCAGATCGGCGCAATCGCAAACATGATGCCAAAGACCTCCTACGGCGAATATCTCCACTCCCTCCTGCAAACGGCACAATAAGATGGGCACCCGCGGCAACGTCGTAATGGCAGCGATCGGGGACACCCTCGCTTCGATCGGCAAGGCGCTTTATGGCGCGTGGTACACGCTCGAATCGTGGACCATCATTCCGCTCGCGGAGATCCTGATGCGCTTGTGGTATCGGCTCGATCCGCGGGTTTATTCCGAGCGTCTGCGGGTTCGCTCCGTTACCGCAGGCAAGGCGGACAAGAAATCGCAAAAATATGCGGTCCTGGTGATCTACACTAATTCTCCGCTCGCCTCGTTCACTGCGAACATGATCAACGCGATTGGACGCAGTGACATCAACCTCGTCGTCGTCGCCAATGGCCCCATTACGCCACTCCTGCGCGCCCAGCTGCTCGATGCATGCTACGTGCTGATCGAGCGCTCCAATGTCGGCCGGGATTTCGGCGCTTATAAGGATGCCGCCAATATCCTGATGCGCAGCGAAAAGGATGTGGATCGGCTGATCCTGATGAACGACAGCATGTTCTTCTTCGAGCGGGGTCTCGGCAAACTGATTGCCGACCTCGACGGCGAAGACGAGTTCATCGGCCTGACGGAAGTGTTCGAATATCATTACCACGTCCAGTCTTTCCTGCTGTCATTTGGATTCCATGCCGTCCGCAGCCGGGCTTTCCGCAAATTCTGGAAAAGCTACAAGCCGATCGGCACGCGGCGCTGGTCGATCCATAAAGGCGAAGTCAGCCTGACGCGACATATGACCAAGGCCGGCTTTCGCCCGCATATCCTGTTCCAGGCCGCACAACTCATTCCGCATCTGCGCCCCCGTCCCGTCCGCGATGTTCTGGAATCGGTGAGATTGCTGCCGAGCTACTGCCGCCCTCTGCTCTACAGGGAGTTCGACACATTCATCGGAGCCGAGGGTTTTTCCGCCACTGATTTTGAAGCCATCTCGCAGGGTGTGCGGCCAATCGGCCCCAGCAACCGCCCAGCCGGTTTGCCGGGCATCCACGGCCAGCTTGAGACTATGGATCGCTGGAATTTCGAGATTTTCGGTAACCGCCTGATCAGCCTCATTGCCAAGCGCAATCAGGTGCACGTCGGCGGCTTTCTGTTCATGAAGTATCTCGGCCTCCCTGCCATTAAACGCGACATTTTTTATCGTAGCGTTTATTCTCTCGAAGAAGTGTATCGCATCCTTAGCGACTTCAACGAACCCTTGCGCGACGAGGTGATGGCGGACCTGCGCCGCGCTGGCACATCGATGCACTTCAAGGGACTGCGCCGCATTCTGCACAGTCATGGTTCGATTTAGAACGATGCTTCTGATGTTGCATCCGCCCGATCAAGCCACTCACATGCCCTTGCGGAGCGTTGCTCATGCCGGCTAACCGCAAGACCAGCCGACGGCCTGAACAACTACGCAAAGCCGGGAGTCCGCATCGTCTCGCAACGATGAAGCAAGCGATCATGGTGCTCGGCATGCATCGCAGCGGCACGTCGGCGCTAACGCGCGTCCTCAGTTTGCTCGGAGCCGATCTGCCAAAAAACGTTATGGGACCAGGCATCGGAAACGATACAGGACATTGGGAATCGGCCGACCTAGTCATCATCCACGATGCGATGCTCGATGCCGCTGGCACCTCATGGCACGATTGGCGGAAGGTCAACCCCGACTGGATCGGGTCTGCGGCAGCGGAGGCCGTTAAACAACAACTCCTCACCGTGATACGCAATGACTTTACACACTCAAATTTGTTCACAGTGAAGGATCCGCGCATATGCCGCTTCGTACCGTTGTGGCGCGATGTTCTTGACCGTTTCGATACAACGCCAGTCCCCGTCCTACCAATCCGCAACCCCCTCGAAGTTGCCGCATCCTTGCGTCGCCGTAATGGCTTCGCACTCACAAAATCGTACCTGCTGTGGCTACGGCATACTCTCGATGCCGAGCGCACAACTCGCGAAATGCCGCGCGCTATCGTCACCTATGACATGCTAATGGACGATTGGCGCGCTTTGGTGGCGCGCATCAGCGAAACGACCGATCTGCGCTGGCCACGCCGCACCGATTCAACCGAACTCGCTGTCGACCGCTTCCTCGCGGACGCGCATCGCCATCATGTGACCGACGAAACACAACTCAACGCCCGTGCCGATGTCACGGACTGGGTAAAAACCACCTATGGCGCGCTCCTCGCCATGAGCCGCGGCCCCGAGCGTGAGGAGCATCACCGCATACTCGACCAGGTCAGTGCGGAATTCAACAAGGCGACAACTGCCTTTGGCCTGCTGCTCGCCGGTGAAATCGAAGACGCAGAAGCTCGGATCCGTGATATCGACGCACGCATTGCGACGATAGCCGGCGAACGCGACGCAGCCATCGCCGAACGCGACGCCAGTCTCGCGGAAGCGAACAATGCATTCACCCAAGCCCGGCAGCTCGCTACCGATTATGCAACGCGCGTGCGGGCGCTCGACGAAGAGCTTGTTGCGACGCGCGGCCGCGCGCATGAAGCCGAGACCGAGGCTGCCGCCAGACGGCAGGAAGCCGAGCGTCGACAGCAAGAGCTCGAAGCTACCCGCGCCCTACTCCGGGAAAGCCAGACCGAGGCGCAACGTCTCGCTGGCGAATCCGAGCAGGCACAAAAGCAACTTGACGAGGCGCGGCAAGTTATCAAGGTGATCAACACCGAACGCGACGCGGCTCGCACCCTTGCTGCCACTCGCGAATCCGACCTTGCGACCGCTCACCGTCGACTGCTTGAGGCGCTGAACGACGCGCAGGCGCGCGCGCATGAATTAAAACATGTTTCTCAAGAGCTTGGCGACACCACGGAACAACTACAAGCTGCCGCCACCGACTTGCAACATCTACGCAGCGAGGCAGAGAAAACAACTCTCCTGCTTGCCGATCAAAATAAAGCCCTCGCCGCGACGCGCGCCGATGGCGAAAAAACACGCCGCGAACTCGGTCTCACCCAAAGTATCCTCCGTGACGCGCGGCGTGAAAATGGTCTTATAACCGCCGCACTCGAAGAAGCACAGCGTATCGTGCAGGATGGCCGACAGGAGCGATCGCAACTCGGAAACGAATTGATAGCCACGCGTGAGGTCTTATATGCAGCGCAAGCGGAGCTCCAGAGCGTTCGCGAGGTACGGGATTTTTTGCAATGCAAAGCAGACGAAGCGACCCGTGCCGAGAACGAAGTCACACGGCTTCGCGCCACGGTTCAGCAAACATGGGCGCAGGCACAACGGGACCTGACTGCACGTAGCGAGGAGACGGCGCGCCTGCAGCGCGAGCTTACCAGCTTGCGCGCGGAAGCGGAGGCCGAACGCCTCAAGCGGCAGGCGGATGAACAGAAACGTCGCGATGCTGCACAGGCTCGCCGGAGCGTCTGGCCATTCTCACGTCTACGGCAACGCGCGATGACCGCGCGCCAGCACCAGGAGACGGAGGCGATCCGGCGATCCGGCCTTTTCGACCCGCTGTGGTATCTCAAGCGCTATCCCGATGTCGCTGCTACCGGCCAAGATCCTTTGATGCATTACGTCCTGCATGGCGGCGCGGAAGGTCGCGATCCTCATCCTCTGTTCGACGGAAAATGGTATATCGCGCAATACGCGGATTATACTGTAAGCTGCCTGTCACCGCTCGGGCATTACGTCGTCGAGGGTGTGACCAAGGGCTACGATCCCAATCCGCTGTTCGATACCGACTGGTATCTGCGACAATATCCGGACATCGCTGCAAGCAGCCTCAATCCGCTGCATCACTTCTGGACGGTCGGCGCATCACACGGTCTCGATCCCAACCCAATGTTCGATACGTCGTGGTATCTGGAGAAAAATCCGGATGTGAAACGTGCCGGTGAAAATCCGCTAGCCCACTACCGCACCCACGGTTGGCGCGAAGCCCGCGCGCCCCATCCGCTGTTTGATTATCGCCGACATCCCGGGATTAAGCCTGGATTCAGCCTCGACCCTCTCGAAGAATACCTGATCAATCGCGCCGCTTCGAACTAAGCGTTGGATACATCATGGATTACACCCATCCACTCTTCGACGCAGAATATTATCTTGCAAATAACCCAGACGTCCGTAACGCCGGAGAGGATCCCTTCGTCCATTTTATGCGCTACGGCGCTTTTGAAGGGCGGAAGCCTAATGGCTTCTTTGACCCGCAATATTATCTCTCGACATATCCCGATGTTGCCAACGCAAAAGAAAACCCGCTGGTTCACTACGTTATCCATGGCGTTACAGAAGGACGGAATCCAAGTTCGCTTTTCAATACAAAATGGTATCTTTCTGCTTATCCTGACGTTGCCATATCGGGCATCAATCCTTTAGCTCATTATCTGGAATTTGGCATAGCAGAGGGCCGGCATGCACTGCCGCCTGCCGACGGAAAGACACTGCCGACAGAGCGAGCGAAAGCCGAGATTCTCCAGCGCGGGCATCAGCAGCCGGCGGTCATGTACGTTTCCGGCTTACCCGAAAATACAAGCCATTTTTATCGAGTTGACCATCAGATCGAGGCGCTTAATGCGGCAGGGATAAGTGCAGATTGGTGCAGTATCGGCCAGATTAATGAATTCGAACATCGGCTCATTTTTTCACAAATAGTCGTCTTTTTTCGCGTCGCATGGGATGATGCAGTTGCCTCGCTTGTCGAGAAATGCCGCTTAGCAGGGGCAAGGATCGTTTTTGATATTGACGATTTTGTTTTTGACCCATCCGTCGCGACAGAACAGAACGTTGATGGACTCCGTTTTCTAAAGAGAGACGATCTTCCGCAATATTTCGACGGCGTTCGGCGATATCATCTGATGGCGACCAACTCCGACGAATGCATCGCCACCACCGAGTATCTGGCTGAAGCGTTTCGACGGATGGGTAAGAATGCAAATATCATCCGAAATGGCTTCAGTCGGAAAACCTTCGAATCTTCCGAAACCGCACGTCAATCCGCGCTTGATCGGAAATACACGGACACGATCAATATTGGCTACGCAAGCGGATCGATGACTCATCAACGCGATTTTTCCGCTGCGGCAGAAGCGATTGCTAAAATACTCGCCACTTATCCGGCAACACGCCTCATCATTATAGGCATGTTGGATCTGAATGAATTTCCGATGCTATTGCCGTTCAACCACAGAATTGAGCAAAGACCTCTGGTGCCCCATCATGCTTTGCCTGATGAAATAGCCAATTTCGACGTCAATATCGCTCCGCTGGAGGTCGGAAACCCGTTTTGCGAGGCAAAAAGTGACCTGAAATATTACGAAGCTGGACTGCTTCATATTCCAACCATTGCCAGCAGTACAGCACCGTTCCGTGCGGCAATAAAACACGGCGAAAACGGCATGCTCGCTACAACAACTGAGGATTGGCTGAAAGCACTCGACAGTCTGGTCAAAGATGCTTCTCTAAGAGCCAGATTGGGCGACAACGCATATCGCCATGCCATTGATGTCTATGGACCTCTTGCAAAACAGCGAGATGCCGCCGCCGTTTTCTCGGGGATTCTTGCGGCTCAAGAACAGAAGGTTCGCGCTAGTCCAGAAAAATACCATCAAACAATAACTTTTGTTATTCCGGGGATGATGCGAGGAAGCGGCGGCCACAACAAGATTATTTCCTTGGCGCGCTGGTTTGCGGATTCCGGGCATACAATCCTGCTCCAATTTACTGAACCCACAAACGAGTACCCAACATCTGAAGACATCTCACGAGAGTTTGAATTCGATAGTCGGCGGATCAGAGTCGTCTACTCCGAACAACTCATTTGTCCTTCGAACATCACGTTCGCGACCTACTGGAAAACAGTTTACAATATAGAATCTTCTCGTTATTGGGCAGGCCGCCAGTATCATTTCCTTCAGGATTACGAACCATACTTTTTTGCAATGGGCACTGACTATTTGCTCGCGATCAACGCGATGCAAAAACCCTTTCATAAAATCAGCTACGGCCCATGGATCAAACGTATCATCAAGCAACGGCACGGCCTGCATGCCGACGATATTCCTTTTTATTTTGATAAAAACATATACAAGCCGAACCCTGACGCAACGCGCTCAAATAGAAAAATACTGTACTTCGCTCGTCCCGAAATGCCGCGGCGATGCTTTGATCTTGGAATAAAGGCATTGAAAGCGTTTCATGACAAGTATGACTCAGAAGCAGAGATCATTTTGTTCGGCTCCTATGCGGTGAAAGATATAGCAATACCTTTTCCATATACCGATCTTCAGGTCTTGAAACCGCTGCATCTAGCTAACCTGTATAATATCGCGACTGCGGGTTTGGTTTTTTCACCCACAAACCCGTCCATGGTTCCATTCGAAATGATGGCATGCGGACTCCCAGTCATCGACCTCGACGTCGACGGAAATGCTGAAAACTATGGAGGTCGCGACAATGTATTTCTCGTTGGTCCCGATCCTGATTTGATAGCAAAGGAGATTCATGCCGTTCTCAATGATGATGGTAAGAGGAAAAGAATAGCGGAGAATGCGCGAATTTACGCTTCCCGCATGGATTCTGAGCACGAAGCTATCAATAAGTTGCGTGAGAAAATCATACATCAGTGAGAATTTCGATGCGCCGTTGCAACGTCTGTCACGATATCGCCGACTACTCTCTGTACGAAACGGTTCTCGATAAAGATCAGTGCCAACGAGATATCCTCGTTTGCCCAAGTTGCAATGTCTTGTACAATGAAACACTCGAACAGCAGAATTTTACTTCTTCAGAAATCGAAAACTTTCAGCGGGCAGCGGTCCAAGGCGTTTATCATATAAGCGATGACGAACTGGCACGCATAGGAACGCGTGTCGCCGAAAGTGAGCCGATCATCTCATTCCTGTTTGAGCAGAACGAAATACCGCTGAACAGAGGCACCTATCTCGAAGTCGGAGCTGGCGCTGGATATTTGGCGGCAGCGGCTGCACGCTCGTTTACGAACATTTTCACCATCGAACTGGACTCGCGCGAGATAAAAAAGACTTTTGACGCCATGAACGTCGCCTCCGCGAAAGTCATGAGTAATATAAATGAATTTTCGCGCGTCGGCGCTTCAGCAGATTTGATCGTTCTCTGGCATACGCTCGAACACATTCAAAATCCTTTGGAGTTTCTCAAAGATCTGAAGCGAGCGCTCAGTCGTACCGGGGTGATATATTTCCAGGTCCCTCTTTACCGAAGGCAAAATGTATTTCCGGCCCACATTTGGTTTTTTAATGCTAGAACGATAGGAGTTCTGCGCGAACGATTGGGATTCAATAAACAGAAAATCGTTTTTGATACGACTAACGACTTTATGACAGTCATGTATTGGTAGAAATTTTTCTGAGAGATCCCCTGCTCATATTCTGCCTGTCGAGCTCTTTCTCGGAGACCGCTTCAAGAATTTCCAGTATCGTTTTTTCGTGCACTTGATCGTGAATTAGCTTCATCGCTTTTCCGGGGTCCGTCTCGGCGACAAGCCAGACCTCCCGCGCGCCACTTTTAAAAACCTCAAGGATTTTCCAGCCAAGCTTTAGCGTGTTCACGTATAAAGCCCTCTATCGCAAGATAGCTCATACCATCCCATAATTCCGCACCAATACCGCAACTCCGACACCCGCAGCCCACAGAGCCAGTCCACCGAGCAGGATGATCGACCAGATCCACCAGCGCTTGGGGTAAAGCGCTTCCTGCGCCAGCACCGGCTTGAGAAAGGTTGCAAGATAAAGCTGCTGGGTTTCGAGTTGCACACGCGCCCGCTCGAACGCGCTCGCCGCGGCAATATATTGCTTCTGCGCGATATCGCGCTCCAGCTTCTGCTGATCAAACTGCCCCATCGCATCGGCCAGCGCCGGTGCATTCTGCACGCCGCCGCGCGTCATCTGTGCTTCTAGCCGCTCGATCTGCTCCTTCATGCTGGCAATACGCGCCGCCAGAACGCGCAGATGCGGCGTCTCCGGCGCTACCGTGCGCACCTGCACCGCATATTCCTGCTCCAGCCGCAACCGCTCAAGCCGCATCTCCGCGAGCATCTTGATCATCGCTTCCGCAGCCTTGTCGGCGTCAAGCACTCCTTCGCTGTTGCGGAGATTGCGCATTGCGCTGATCTTTTCCTGTAAACCGGCCTCAGCGCGTGCTAATTCCACCTGCGCCTGGCGCAATGCATCGCGCCGCGATCGCTCGGACAGATCGTTGACCAGTTTCTCGCTAACGGCGATCACTTGATTGGCAATATCGAGCGAATCTTGCGGCGTAAACGCACGCACGACCACAGTGATGACGCCCGACAATGAATCGATGCTGATATCGGTGCGCCAGCGCCAGTACCACACCAACTCCTCGATCGAATCCTTGGGATCGAAGCGCGAGAGAAAATCCGCTTCCGGCCGCGAGAATGCCTGGCGCAGATCGACGATCTTGTTGATGTCATCGATCGCTTGCCGCCCGCGCAGATAAGTCGTGACAATCAGCGCATCCTGGAAATACTCGCTGCCGGCGGCGCCGAGCACGCCGCTCAACGCATCGAAGGGGCTGCGCTCTCCGCCCCGCACCGCGAACCGCACCTCCGATGCATATTGGTTAGAAGAAAGCAGCGCGAGATAGAGGCCGGAACCGAATACGGGAAGCACGACCACCGCGATAAAGCTCGCAACCAGCCAGAATGCGAAGTTTCGCCGCATCGGCATGTGCACGTACCGGAATGGCATCCAGCGCGCGCGCGGTGCCCGAGCTTCGCGCGCCGCCTCGCGCAAAGACTGCGAGACGAGGCTGGCCCGGCCATTTGTACCCGGCTGAACATCGATCACCGCCCCTTCGGCCAGCATGTCATTATGGTCGCGTGTCGGCATCACATGTTCAGCTTCTTGTAGACCTCGATGGCCTCATCGACCCGGTTGAACTGCTGCAGGCGGCCGTGAGATAGCACAATTCCGCGATCGCAATATTCCAGCACCGAGCCCATATCGTGCGACACGAGGATGATATCGGCATTCTCTTTACGGCTTTTGAAAACCGCATTACAGCGCGCCTGGAATCGTGCGTCCCCCACCGCCATCACCTCATCGATTAGGTAGCATTCAAATTGGATTGCCATCGACAAACCAAACGCCACACGCGCCAACATGCCTGAAGAATAGGTTTTCACCGGCGCATCGATGTAATGGCCGATCTCGGCAAAATCCTCGACAAAGTTGACGACCTTACGGACGTCCTCGCCATAGATGCGGGCAACGAATTGCGCATTTTCGCGACCGGTCATACTGAAATGAAGACCTCCCGAAAAACCAAGCGGCCATGACACCCGCACTGAGCGGCGAATGCGACCACGGTTCGGCAGTTCGGCACCGGCCAACAGACGAACAAGTGTCGACTTACCAGCGCCATTGATCCCAAGCACAGCATAATTGACACCAGGTTCAAAATTGATCGACACGTCGTTGAGCACGACCTTACGGTGCCGCTCGATCTTGTAGAACTTATAGACGTTGTCGAGCTTGATCATGATTCAAGCAAACGCCCACGAATAGCACGTTCCATGACCAGACCGATGAATATCAGCATCGTGGCGTAGCCAATCAGATAGCCACGGCTCAGAACACCTTCGCCATACGCATCGTAGTAGGCCCCACGCAGCCATTCTACGCTATGCACTAGCGGATTGAACCAAAGCCATTGCCGGATTTGTTCGGGCACGCTGGTAATTGGCACAATCGCGCCGGACACGATATAAGCGAGGATCAGTAATACGATCTGAATCGGAAGCCAGGCACGCACGAGCTTCAACAAGATCGCCGAGATGAAGCCGATAGCAAAACCGAGATAGATCGTGGCCAGGATCGCCAGGATCGCATCGCCATATCGCATCGGCAGAAAATCAATATCTAGCACGAATAGCGTCAGGCAGAACAATGCCACGACCCAGAAAGCGTTGACGATCTCCAGGATCGAACGCGCGATAATCACATCGACCGCGGTAACCGGCGGGAACAACAGCAGAGGCTGGTTCTGCACCAGACACAGCATGATCATGCGTGCTGGATATAAGCAGAGGATATAAGGCAGCACGCCGGTGCCAATAAACACCGTCACATTGGTGCCGACAGGCGCGATCCGATGTGCGATCAAATAGCCGATCATCAGAAACAGCAGATGCGACAGTGGCCACATCACCATGATAATCCAGCCGGTGATTTTACGGCCAAAGCGCGTACGCATGTCGCGCAATATGAGCGCACCAATCACTCGGACCTGAACCCTTAGCGGGCTCGCGTGGCCCAGCGTCCCCGAATCGCGATAGTTGAGAAGGGTCTCGGTCATCGGAAGGCCGCTCGCCTCGTCGCCGAACGTTCAAGGACCCGCCAGTGGCGGCAGAGTGGGGATCAATACGACACCGCTTGACTATAGCAAAAACTGCCAAAAATACATTAAATTTCAACGGTTAAGCTCGCCAGAAACCCTGCTGCGGACCGGCTGCCAAGAATGCAATTTCATATCGACCAAGATGCAGGCGCAACGATTGCGGGCTGGCTTGTGCCGGACAATCCAGCCCTGACGCCAGCGATCGTGATCAGCGTACCGGGGCATGACGAGCGCAAGCTTGAGGCCAATGTGCTGCGGACCGATTTGAAGGACCTCGGCCTGCACGCGACCGGCATGGCCGGCTTCCTGATCGACGATTCGATTCTGCCGGGCCTCGGCACTGCCGATGAGGTCGAAATCCGCGATGCCGCGACGCAAATTCCGATTTTCCGTCGCTTTCGTCCGCAGCATCACCTGCCACGCAAGCTGTTCCTATACACGTTCCATGCGATGCCGCAGATGCAGGTTGAATCCGCTCTCTCCCGGCATTTCGCATTGAGCTATTCGGCGATCGAACAGCACTCATTCGACACGCTGTTCAGCATCATCAACAACCAGTTCGGCAACTCGATCTTCGTCGCGGGGCGTCCGCGTTACTTCCGCTACCGAGGCCTGCTCAAAGATCGCGGATTCAACTCCGCCGCTCTGCTGCGCGATCCATTCGACGAACTGGCGGAACGGATGCTGTTCGTCCGTTATGCTGCAAGTGACAAAAGCCCGAGTTTTACTGGCAAGTATCTCACCGGGCTTGAACCTCTCGCCGGCGTCGCCCGCCATTGCGACTTCAACGAGCCGGGCACGATCGCCGCGACATTCGGAAAACTCACCGAAAGCCAACAAGACGCTTTGTTTAACCCAATGATCCGCACTCTCGCCTGCGAGCTCGACGAAACCCCGTCCGCAAAGCATATCCCGATCGCGCTGGATTATCTCGCCGGCATGAATGCCGTTGGTCTGTTCAGTCATTTCGAGGAGTTCCGCCCGACGCTCGCCGAGCTTATGGGCATCGACGGCCTTGGCGAAGCGCAGCTGAATGAGGTCTCATTCGTCTCGCGGATGGCGGCTGAGTTGCGCAAGCTCGATCCGGTGCGCCGATTGCTGGCGTTCGACGCAGAGCTCTACGCCAGAGCCAGCGACGCCATTCTTCGGGGCCTGTCACACCCCTGATACGTCCTCTCAATGTCCCATGTGATCGCGGACAGCGGCTATCAGCAGTGCCATCATGCTCCACAGGACAAAGCATACAGCCATCACCACAAACATGCCGAGGCCGATACGAGGATAAAGCGGCAGTTCGGGCAATGCGGGTTTCACGATGGTCGCGAGGTAAAGCTGCTTTTTATCCTGTTCGGTCCGCGCCTGTTCGAACGCGCTTTGCGCCACTTCGTACAGCTTTTCGGCGAATTGCGATTCCAGTTGCAGGTTTTCATAACCGGCGATCTGACCCGAAATCGCCGTGTCCTGCCCTTCTTTCGTCATCTGGTCTCGCAGCGCGGCAATCTGCTTGTCGATATTGGCAATGCGCGCGTCGAGCTGCCTGCGAATAGGCGATTCCGCAGCCACAACGCCGAGCAGGCTTGCCCGGTCGTTATCGAGCTTTATCCGCTCGCGCATCAGCGTCGCGACCGTCTCGCTGAGTGACGTCGCACTGGCAACAGGATCGATAGAGCTGTTCGCATTGCGGAACTGCAACAATTCCTCGCGCGCCTTGCGCACACGCTCTTGAGCAAGCGTCACTTCCCCGCGTGCGCGCTCAAGGGCATCGTTGCGGCTGCGCTCGGAAATCTCGTTGACGAGTTTCTCGCTTTTTTCAACGATGCGGCGGGCAAGATCGAATGCTTCCTGCGGTGAAAAGGTTGCGATCTCGAGCGTCACAATGCCGGATTGCGTATCGATCGTCGCCGTGACCTTGCGCTTCCAGTATTTCCAGACTTTCTCCAGCGGCAGATCCGACCGCATCCGGGAGAACCAGTCCGCGTCCGGATGCGCGTAGATTTTCGCAATCACGTCCTTGCCGCCAAGATCCTCGATGATAGTGCGGCTGCGGACATAATCGGTGACGATGAACGCGTCCTGCATCGTCGACGCGCCGCTGGTGGTCAACGATGTCAGGAACGACAAGCCGCTCAACATCGGCGGCATTTTGGTTTCGGTCCCCCGCCGAACGGAAAACCGCGCCTCGGAGACATATTGGTCCGAAGCCATGACCGACAAATAAAGCCCGGCAATCAGTGTCGGAACGATCACGCACAACAGAAACGACAGCCGCAAAACACCAAGACGCTCAACGGTTTGAGCAATCGTTCGCCGCCCCGCCAACGCACCAACTATACGTCCGGCACGGGCGGCAGTCCTGGTTTCGCCGTCCGATACGACCCGTAATGGTCCTGGCATGTCGAGCATCAGCAGATCTCACGCGCAGAATCGAGGCGATCGCCCCTACCGCGGACGGGTAAGCCCACACGCGGATCACACCACATGATCGAACACTTCGGACAGATCATGGCGGCTGTCTCCCGCCGTTGCGCGAGCCTATTTGGCGATGCTGTAAACGGCAGCACCCGAAACCACCGGCGCCGTCACCGAACCGATCACACTGAGAGCCTTCTGAACTTCGGTCATCGGCGCGTTCGCGACATAGATGATGTCCTTGTCGCGCATCTGGAACGAGCGGGCTAGGAAGTAGGAGTTGGCATCGCGCAACGCGAGCCGATAGACGATCGGCACGACCGGCGTTGCAATTTGATTCTTGCGGGACGGTTCGAGTTGCGCTGCGATCGCCGCCGGTTCGAAGCGCAGCAGGAACACACCATTGGCATCGGCGCGTAAATCTTGCAAACCACCTGCACGCGCCAATGCTTCTTCGAGCGTAATGCCCGCCGCATCGAACGGAACTAGTTCGTTACGACCCGTGCCACCAAACACCGTGAACCGCTGCGGCTGCTTGATCACCGTCAGCACATCGCCCGGACGCACATAGACGTTCTCGCGGGCGTCGGCGAGGATGGCATTGAACGCGATGGTCGCGGTCGTCTCGCCGCGCGTCAGCGACACGAATGTCTCATAGGCTGGAGCCTTGATGCCGCCGGCGGTTGCGATCACGTCGAGCACGCGGTCACCGACCACGCTGACCGGCGCAAGCATGCCGTTCGTCACTTCGCCGGTGATGGTCACGGTCGAGCTGCGTGTTTTCGCCAACGTGACAACCGCCTGCGGCTCGATAGCCTTGCCTTGCAGGTCCTTGACGATCAGCGCCTCAACCTGCGCCGGACGCAAGCCGGCGACCTTCAAGCGACCCGCATAGGGAATTTGAATGGTGCCGTCCTGCGCGATTTCCTGGACAGGCAGCGTCGCGGTGCGCGACCCCGGTGTCGTCTTGTCGACGCTCGCGGTCGAGAACAAGCCGCCGGCACTCGCTTCCCAGATAGTCACGCTAATGGAATCGCCAACGCCGAGGCGGACATCCGGCGGCTTCTTACCAGTCTTGAACATGCTGAACAGCGACGACTTCGGCCGCCGGCTCAGCACGGAGATCACATGACCGTCGATATCGACGACCATATAGCCCGTCAGGGTCGGAGCGCTGGCCGGCGCTTCGTTCTGCACGATTTCGGTTGCGGTGGGCCCCGCTGAGGGCATGGCCGTGCAGCCCGCCAGTCCGGCAGCGCCCAAAAGGGCAAGCCACCCGGTCGCAGAGCGCCAGACCGAACTCGATCTCAGACGTTGAGAGGCGCCGCGTGCCTGCAAGATTCCCACCAACCTGACGTATCTTTAAGCTGTATCGTACAACCCGCTTGTCGAGAAGCCCGCTTCCGCAAATTCTAACGATCGTGGCAGGTACATCACAGCAGTATCGAAGCCGTCGGAAAAATATGCTTCCAAACTACTTGGGATAAACCCAACAGCTATCCGACCCGTGATTTTATACTCCAGAAATACTGACAGGACACACTAGAATCGCAATTCCCCATTGTAAATCAAAAGGTTAAACAATCATAACTCGCGACGGATACAACAAGGGTCGCATGGTTAAGCTAAGTATAACGGTTGTCGAATCGTCTCGCCAACACGAGCGCGAACGGCAACTTCAGAGCAGGACCGCCCGGTGAGCGATTTCGTTCCTCCCTACCCCCCGCGGCTGCGGCAGCCACCTTGGCCCTGGACGCGCCTGCGACTCGCCCGTGCCAACACAGTGTCAATCTGGGAGGAAAGCGCCTTCACCCTGGAGTTTTCACATGAACGAATATTCACACGTACCACCTTCCTCTGCAACAGCCCGGAATCCGTGCAGTTCGCGTTCAACCTCAAAAATGCGAGCTTCGAACGCAAAGGGCCGCAAACCCGCCACGCGCTCGAGCCGCTGATAGGCGACAGCTTGTTCATCAGTGACGGCGAAACGTGGCGGCAACGTCGACAGATCATCGCGCCAATCCTGCATGCGTCGCGGCTCGAAGAGTTCGCCAAGGTCATGGCCGAAACCGCCGACGAGTTGCGCGGACGCTGGGACAACCTGTCCGGAGAGGTCAACGTCCTCGAAGAGATGGCGCATCTCGCGGCTGAGATCATCTGCCGCGCCACCTTCGGGCGTCAGCTCGGGCGCGACTATACCGGCGAGACGTTCCAGAGCTTCACCGAGTACCAGCAAGCGATCAGCCAGATCGACCTGATTTCGTTTCTCGGGCTGCCGGACTGGGTGCCACGCTTCCGCAACGCCAAAGTCCGGCGCGCGCAGCGCCGCATCCACACCGTGCTCGATGCGATGATCGCCGATTACCGGTCACGCCCCGCGACCAAAGAAGCCTCTGTGATCAGTCGACTGCTCGACGCCCGCGACAGCAAGGGAAAGCCGCTCGACGAAGTGACGCTGCGCAACGAAGCCGCCATGCTGTTCCTCGCCGGACATGAAACCACCGCCAACACCATGGCCTGGGTCTGGTTCTTGCTGTCGCAGTGCCCTGAAGTCGAAGCGCGACTGCACGCTGAACTGGATGGGGTGCTCGGCGGTCGTCTGCCGACGCTCGCGGATCTGCGCAAGCTCACCTATACACAGGCCGTGGTCGAGGAGACACTGCGCCTCTATCCGCCGCTTCCGATCCTGCCACGCGAGGTCTTGCAGGAGGAAACCTTCAACGGCGTACGCATTCCTAAAGGCTCCATGGTGTTTGTCGTACCATGGCTGCTCCACAGGCATCGCCGGCTGTGGGACAAGCCTGACCATTTCATTCCCGAGCGGTTCCTCCCCGGCAGCAAAGAGCCGGTGTCGAAATACGCCTTCGTGCCGTTCAGCATCGGCCCACGCGTCTGTGTCGGACAATCCTTCGCCTTGACCGAAACGATCCTGTGCATCGCGACCCTGGCGCAGCACTTCCGCGCTCGGCTGCGACCGGGATATGTGGTCGAGCCAGTCTGCCGCCTCACCTTGCGGCCAGACGGCGGGCTGCCAATGACGATCGAGCCTCGCGCACGAACAGCCATCGCGGCGCCGGTTCATTGACATGACATTGGACGCGACCACGCCGCCGATCCGCTGGCTGTTCGCCGAACGCGACAAACGGCGCACAGCGCTGCTGTACTGGCTCGCTGATCCGATCGCAGGCGCTTATTTCCACGCGATCCACGGCGCGATGCGTATTTTACCGACCGACGCGTGCTCTTGGGCAGGCGCGGTGCTGACACGGCTGACACGCAAGTTCTATCCCGACAGCGATGCACGCGCGCGACGTCTGTGGCAGCGGCACAACCCGGAACATGCGGATACGACTTCGACCGACGCGGCGATGGAGCGGCTCTGGCGCAATGTCGGCCGCACCATGCACGAATATTCGGTGATCGACCGGCTGTGGGCTGAGGGGCGGATCGCGACCGCGGGTCTCGAACACATGCACGCCGCGCGCGATCGCGGCCAGCCGATCGTCGTGACACCGGTTCATCTCGCCAATTGGGAGGTGGTGCTCGTAGCCGGAATCGCCAACGGCTATCATGGCACCGGCATCTATCTTGCGCCCGAGAACCGCTTCTTGCACAGGCTCATCAACCGCGTTCGCGCCCGATATGGCGCACGCTTCATTGCGGCAGGGCCGAACAGTCTGCGCGAAGCCTATCGGGAACTGCGCGCCGGCGGCGGGCCTTTCATCATCTATATCGACGCACTGATGCACGATCGCGTTCAGGCGCCGGCGTTCGGACGAACACTCAATCCGGCAAGCAATATTTACTATGCCGTTCAATTGGCCGAGCGCAGCGACGCGGCCCTGATCCCCGCCTATTGCGAGCGGCTCGATGATGCCGCGCGCTTTCGTGTGACCTTCCTGCCGCAGTTGTCCATGTCATCAGCCGCTAACAAGTCCATGCGCGTTCGTGAGAACGCTGCGGCGCTCAACGCCGTGATCGAGCCGATCGTAGGTGCGCGGCTCGATCAGTGGTATTTTTCGCTCGACTATGAGGACGAACCCTCATCCCCAAGGAGAGACGGTAAAGCGGAACGAGCGCGATAACTGCCGACGCAGGCCATCCGGCAAAATCCCGTTCAGCCACGTCATCCATGCGAAGAAGGCCGGGAACGAAATCACGGCCTTGTCGCGTTCGAGCCCCGTGGCGATCAACTCTGCCGCACGTTCCGCCGACATCTTGAATGGTTTTGGCCCATTCTCGCGCAACATCATCGGCGTCTCGATATAGCCGGGGCAAATGACGCTGACGCGAATGCCCTGCCGGGCAAGCAACGCGCGCAGCGACAAACCGTAGCTGAGGACGGCCGATTTGCTCGCGCAATAGCTCGGCGAATCCGCCAGCGGGATGAAAGCGGCGATCGACGACATGATCGCCACCTGCCCGCGTCCGCGCGTCACCATCGCGTCCAGTATCGGCTGTACGGTGTTCATCACGCCCAGCACATTGGTCTGCATCAGATCGTAAGCGGCGTCGGCTGGCTCGATCGTACCGCCGGGCGGCGTCCCTTCCATCACGCCGGCATTGGCGATGACGAGGTCGATGGAATGATCCCGGTCCAGGTTTCGCAACCAGGTTTGCATCGCGACGCGATCACGGACATCAATCGCTCCGGTCACGATCACCGCACCGCGCTGCCGCGCATCGTCAGCGATACGGCCGAGCCGCTCTGGGTCACGACCGATCAGGCCCAGAACGATACCCGGCGCGGCATACCGCTGGGCTAGTGCCTGACCGATGCCGCTGGTCGCACCGGTGATAACGACAGTACGGGTCATGATCCGGACTTCACGCACAACGTCCTGAACCGAATGAGAATAACACCGCTTTCAGCGATGGCCATCGCGAGTCGTCAGCTTTTCCATCGCCGCCGGCAAAGCCACGAGTTCTTCCTGCAATACCGACAGCGTCGTGTCCATATCGGCCTCGCTGTGCATAGCGGTCAGGAAGAACCGCAGTCGCGAGGTTTTCGCCGGAACTGCGGGATAGAGAACCGGTTGCACGTTGATCCCGCAGTCGAACATGCGCTGCGACAGATAAGCGGCGGCAACCGAATCCCCGACGATGATCGGACACACAGCCGTGCCCGGCGCCGTTCCCGTATTCATGCCGCGCGACTGGGCCCCAGCCTGAAAATAGCGGCTGTTGTGTTGCAGCCGCTCCACCCGTTCCGGCTCGCGGTGCATGATCTCCAGCGCCTTGCCCGCGGATGCCGCAATGGCGGGCGGCATGCCGACGCTGTAAACGAAGGCATTGCAGAGTGAACGGAGATAATCGACCAATACTGCCGACCCGGCGATGTAACCGCCGCACCCGGCAAGCGTTTTCGACAGCGTTCCCATCCAGATATCGACCTCGCGTGGGTCGACACCAAAATGCTCGGCCACACCGCCGCCCCTGGCACCCAGGACGCCGAGGCTGTGCGCCTCATCCACCATCAACCAAGCCTTGTGCCGGCGCTTGATGTCGATCAGCCGTGGCAAATCCGGATAATCACCATCCATACTGTAAAGACCTTCGACGATCACCAGCACGCGATGATATTTCGCTCTATTGGCCGTTAAAATCTCGTCGAGATTGTCGAGGTCGTTGTGCGCGAAACTGCGGCGCGTCGCGCCGGAGAGAACGCTACCCATCACCACACTATTGTGGGACACGGCGTCATAAACAATCAGATCCTTCGGACCGACAAGCTGTCCGATCACGCCAAGATTGGTAGCGTAGCCGCTGACCATGACAACCGCATCATCAGCGGTGTAATGCTTCGCCAACGCCTGCTCAAGATCGCGATGAACCTGGCGCTCGCCGGCGACGACGCGGCTCGCCGAGCACGACACACCGAAGCGGCGGATCGCATCCTGTGCTGCGTCGAGAATTTCCGGGTGGCCGTTGAGACCGAGATAATCGTAGCAGGAGAAATTGATCAGATCGCGATTGCCGATCAGCGTATGTGAACCGGCGCGGCCTTCGTGCATCTTGAAATACGGATTATTGAGTCCGAGCCGGTTTCCGATTGCGCGCTGGACGCGTAATTCCTCAAACCCCGGAAGCGAACCAAAGTCCGTCGGGTCGCCAAAATCGCGAGGAGCCGCGTCCAGGCCACGCCGCATCGATTGAACGCGCGCCATCAGACGCTGGCGGGCGTCCTGATCGCCATCGCCCGGTTCAGTCAAGATGCGCGCCCCTCCGGGCGGATCGCATCGGTGACGGCAATATTCTTCAAAGTCTGAACTGCCTCTGGCGTCATCGAGGTCACATGCCGACCCGCCATATCGGCGACGGCGGTATCGTCACGATGTTGGTCAAGATCGACCTGCGCAATGATTTCATCCGACAACGCCGAGATGGTCAACGTTCCGACCGAATTGACCAGCGAGATATTCAAACCGAAAGCAGACTCGAGACTCATCACGAGCTCCAGCGTCATCAACGAGTCCAGGCCGATTTCGCCCAGCGGCCGCACCCTGCTGATATCTTCCGGGCGGGCATGCAGAACCTTACCGAGCGCCCTGACGACCACATCAGAAACCTTGCGCCGCACAGCCTCGATGGGTTCCTGCTGCAACAACGCTCGCAGATCGATAGCGTCTCCAGAGGCATCGGTTGCGTCCTCGCTGCGGACAAACGACACATAGGTCGGCGACCGCAGGATCGGCAGACGCTCCTTGGAGAAGTTGCCATCATTGGGAGAGATAGTCATCGCGGCGATCTCGGTCGCTTTCGGCGCCAGAGCAAGCGCCTGCGCCAGCAATTCGAGACCCTCGCGCGCGCGAATACCCTTAACACCGGTCAACTTTTCCAGACTGCTGCGCAAGCGGTCGCTGGTGGCCACCACGCCGACATCCGTGATTGGCCCCCACCCGACCGCCAGCGCCGGCAATCCCATCTGCCGCCGGCGTCGCGCCAATCCTTCCATAAATCCGTTGGCCGCCACGTAATTGGCCTGGCCCGGATTACCGATCAGGGTCGTCACCGACGAGAACAGGACAAAGTAATCGAGCGGCAAGCCGCGCGTGACGATATCGAGATTTTCGGCGCCCTTCACCTTCGGCGCCAGGACGCGCCGGAACCGATCCTCGCTCAAATTCGTGAGGATCGCGTCGTCGAGCAACATCGCCGCGTGCATCACGCCAACCACGGGTGGCATCGTCGCGTGAATCTTGCGGAACAGTGCCTCGACCGCGCGTGGATCAGCGATATCACACGGATCGGCCATGACTGTGACACCGCGCTCGGTCAGTTCTCGCACCAACGCCTTCGCATCCGGGCGCGCGGCGCCCTTTCGGCCAATCAGCACCAGGTGACGGACGCCCCGCTCGGCCAACCAGCGAGCAATCTCGGCGCCAAACCCGCCGAAAGCGCCGGTGATGACATGCGTCCCGGCTTTCGGCGTCCATGCGCCTTGCACGGACCGCGCCAAACCAGCCGGCGCCGGTTTCACGACAATCTTGCCGATATGGCTCGACTCCTGCATCAGGTGGAACGCTTCCGCGACATTCGATCCGCCGAACACACTATACGGCAACGGCGTGAACGCGCCTTGCTCGAACAGCGCCATCACCTCCCTGAGGAGCGCGTCGCCAACCGTTTCCCGGCCAACGACGAGTTGATCGAGATCGACACCAAAGTAGCTGAGATTTTTGCGGAACGGCCGCAGCCCGATATGCGTGTTGGTGATGTAGTCGCGCTTGCCGAGTTCGACAAACCGGCCGAACGACCCGAGGCAGGCGATGCTCATTTCCATCGCGTCGCCGGCCAGACTGTTCAGCACAACGTCGACACCGTTCGGAACGATCTCGCGCACGGATTCGACAAATGCCGTAGATCGGGAATCGAGAAGGTGATCGACGCCCAAAGCCCTCAACAGACTTCGCTTGGCAGGAGATCCGGCTGTCGCGATGATCCGCGCGCCGCGCCATTGCGCGATCTGGATCGCGGCCATGCCGACGGCGCCCGCGCCACCATGGATGAGAATGGTCTCGTCACGATCGAGATGCGCGAGTTTGATCAGGGCATAATACGCCGTGAGGAAGGCGACCGGGATCGTTGCCGCGGCATCGAGCGACATTCCCTGCGGAACCTTGGCGACGCGCGCCGCTGGAACAACCGTATGCGTTGCGAATGCGGACGCCGCCAGTGCCAGTACCGGATCGCCCGGCTTCAACCCGGTCACGGCCGATCCGACCCTCACGATCCGTCCTGCACATTCGAGACCGAGCGTCGGGCCGGTAAAACCATCCTCCAGCATGTCGTCAGGCAACAACGACAGCATCCACATCAGATCCCGAAAATTAAGCCCCGTCGCCTCGACCGCGATCTCGACATCATTCGGGTCGGGCCGGACGCGATGCACGCTTTCCCAGAACAGCCGCTGACCGGTGCCGCTGCGCCGTTGCAGTCGAGCTGCGGCGGGTTCAGCCCGCGTCAGGTGCTCGACGACCGACTTCAACCCCTTGACGCGAACAGCCTGAACCTTGGTACCGTCGGTGTGAAGCTCGGTTTCAGCAGTGCCTGACCGGATGATGCTGCGGACGATCTTCGCCGCGCTGGCGGGCGATGTCCCTTCGGCGATATCGATCCGCCGGATATCCAGTGCCGGAAACTCATTGGCGAGCGTGCGCGAAAACGACCATGTACCGGCTTCAACGGGATCAACCGAACACCCATCGATACCGAGCGCGCCGACGAAGACCAGCCAGATTGTCGTCTTGCAGCCGCCGAGCGTCATCGCCAGCGATTTCAGATCAAGGCAACGACGCAGGATCGCCGTTTCCGAGTCCAGCTTTTCCGATGATATCGGCGGCGTCAGGATCAACGACCGACCAGTTGCGTCAGACAATTGCTCCGGATCCAGCACTACCGGAAGATCGTCGCCAGCAGCTTTGAGCAACCGCAAAATCTCGCCCGCAAGTGGCGTCGACGCCGACGATCGGATTGACACCATGACTGGAGACGCCATCGGCTTGGCATCTGCCTGGATGATGGATTGCGTGTCTTCGCGACTTCCCACGGAGGCCACCAACAACGACGCGGCATCCGAACCGCAAACAACACGGATCGTCTCGGCTTGCGCGAAACCGCCGAGCATTCCGTGCCAGCTGGCCGCCGCGCGCAGACGGCCGACGGGGCGATCCCGCCCCTCCTCGACGAACCATCCGGCCTCCAAGCCAAAAACCATGTCGCGGAACAATGAGGGTTCGGCCTCGATCGCGATCAACAGGCCATGAGCCGACAGCGCGCCGCGCAGTGTGTCGAGGTCGATATCTTTCGCCAGCCGGTGCAAGCCGTCGACACCGATGACGGCGTCAAACTGATCAGCTGCAATCCCCTCGGCATCCGGCACGATGCGAACCGAGGCATCCCTGCTTAACGCAGCCTCGGCCCGGTCGAATGCCAGACGATCCGGCTCGATCACCGTCAGATCGACATCCTGCGACGACAGCGCCAGCATTTGCGTCAGTGGGCCATAGCCCAGTTGAAGAATCCGCAACGAGCGGTCCTTCGGCCAGAAGCCGGGAAGCTTCTGCAAAATCTTATAGAGCGCCTGTCGTCCAGCTTCGGCAAAGACATGTCCGGATTTGTAGAAGTCGAGCGCAGACGCCGAAAAGATAGCTTCGGTGCCGAAAGCAATGGCGCGATCTTTAAATATCTTTTGAGAAAAACCCGACAACGCTCCAGCCAGCAACAACTCCGAACCACGATCCGGATGCTCGGTCGCGAGCAGTTTCAAAAGTGCGTCGGCTTTTGGCAGAAGATTGTCGGACACGATGCGCCACGCGCCATGACGCTCGCTGGCGAGGCCAGCATTTTCCAGATGCGCGAGCAGATTGACGAGCCATGGCACAAGCTCTTCCGGAAGACGGCCGCTTGTCACCAACTGTTGCGGGTCAACGACACCATCGTCTGCCAGCGATTGGGCGATCTGATGGCCCTCGGCCATGGCGAATCCGTCGAGCAGATCGGCGAAGCCGGATGCCGGCGGACCCTCCGCTAACGCTACATTGGCGCTTCGGGCGGCCTCGACAACCTGTCGTGGCGTGACCGGCAGACCGGTGGCACCAATCGTCTGGCCGTCCAGCAGTTTCGGTGCTTCGACCACGGCGACCGATTCCACGTGCGCCACATGCCGAACCGGCACGGCCTGGCACCGCACGCCGCCGAGCACGGCAATGACGCCATCATGACGATCGAGAATCCAGTACGTGGCGAAGATGGCCCGCGATGTCTTGCTGTGAATTTCGACAAGAGCACGCGCCGGCTTTGCGTTCGGTTGATAGATCGCCGCCCGATCAATCCGGACCGGAATATAAGCGACCCCGCGTTCTTTCGCCTGTACATCGGGTAAGACCGCGAAAATACCATGCGAGCAGCAGTCAGACCGGATCGGGTCAAGGACGAACGGCGTTTCACCGGACGGCGGATCGAGGCGAACATCGATCACATCGCCGGCGTGAATAGACATCGCCCGAACGAGTTGAAATTCCGGGCCGTAGTGCAGACCGGCATCTGCGGCGATGCGGTAAACGTCAGCGCGCGTGAGATCGCGCACCCGATCGCCACAGATCGGCAAACCGCCGGCGGGCGTGCGGTGGCTGGGCTGGATCTTGCCACGGCAATTCTGCAGCCAGGCGGCATGCGACAGACGTGGCCTGCTGAAAATCTCGATCACATTCGAGCCCGGCGAGACCCTGGTCATGACCTCGCGGACCTCGCCTTTGGTGAGGTCGAGCGCCTTAATGATCTCGAAATTCGTGATGGCGACCTGTTCGGACTTCAGCCACTCGCGCGCGACGGCGAAGGCGATTTCCAGGAACGCGGTGCCGGGAAACAGAACCTGCTCGCCGACTTTGTGATCCTGCAACGCGGAATGCACCGCCGTATCGATATTGGCGTGCCACTCCAGCGAATCCGCAGAATAGCGCATGCCGGCGAACGGGTGCCGGATCGGTTCGATCCCGACCGCTTCAACGGTATGCTCGAAGCGAAATTCTCGTTGTTGCCATGGATAGGACGGCAGCTTGATCGCAGGTCCGGGATCAACGCCGAACAGCTGCTCCATATCGATCGCTGCGCCAGCGACCAGAGCTTTCGCAACGATCCGGTCGAACGGGTCGCCGTCGCCATCCTTACGGTCCAGCGTCGCGTGAACCGCAAAGCTGGTGGTTTCGCCGTCGAGGCTGTCAGTGATGTGCTTGAGGAGCGTCGGCCGCGCGCCAATATCGAGGAAGCAGCGCGCGCCGAGTGCGGCAGCTTTGTGCAATCCGCTGACAAGTTGAACAGGCTCGCGAACATTGCACCACCAATAAGCGCCGTCGAGCTTTTCGCCGGATTCCTGCTGGCCAGTCACCGTCGACACAAACGGCGTATGTCCGGCATGACCGTGAATGTCCTGGAGATCGGCGATCAGATCGCGCTGAATCGGCGCCAGTAATCCGGTATGGAATGGGTAATCGAGATCGAGATCGACCATGGCAACGCCGGGATTGCCCGTCGCCAGCGCCGCAAGTTTATCGGCGGGCCCGGCCAGCGTCAGGCTGCGTGGGCTATTGAAGGCCGCGATCTCGACTTCCGGCACGGCTTGCAGCATCTCGCCCGCGGTATCCACGGTCGAGCGCAGCGCGACCATGCGGCCAAAGCCGCGCGTGCGTTCCTGATGATGGCTGCGAATATAAACGAGCCGGATTGCGGTCTCGAGATCGAGAATGCCCGCCGCCTCGGCCGCAGCAATTTCGCCGACGCTGTGTCCGAGCACGGCAACAGGCTTGATTCCACGTGATGTCAGAACGGCGGTGATCGCGCTCTGGATTGCAAAAATAAGAGGCTGCGCGACGCTCGTGAGTGACAGTTTCTCGGAAAGTTCGTCGCTGAAGAGAATATCCCGCAGCGACCAGCCACCCAAAGGCGCAAACAATTCATCGACCTGATCGAAGTGCTTGCGGAAGACCGCATTGGTCCGATGAGCGGCCTGACCCATGCCGACCCATTGGCTGCCGTTTCCAGCATAGACGAAGGCGACCGGAAGATTTCGGCCGACGGCGTTCCCGACGACAAGATTGGGATCTTCCCCATCAACCGCGAAAGCCTGAAGTGCGCGTGCGATTTCCTTGGTATCGGATGACGTCACCACCAGACGATGGGACAGATGCTCGCGCCGATGCGCCGCAGCGCCGGCCATCGCCGCAACATCGCGTTTAGATAGCCCGTCGATCTTGCCGGCATAGCTTTGGGCAAGCGACGCCAGCGCGGGCGCCGTTTCGGCCGAGATCACAAATGATCCCGCCCCAGGAGCCAACGCGCGCGGCGGCGCCGCGCTCTTCCCGCCAGCGACCACCGCATGCGCATTCGTGCCACCGAACCCGAAGGAATTGACGCCGGCCAGCGTGCCCGCTTCGCCGCGTAGCGATATGGCCTCCTGGCAGACCTTGAGATTGAGGTCGTCAAACGCAATGTTCGGATTGAGTTCGTCACAATGGAGCGACGGCGGCAGCACACCGTGATTGAGCGCCATCACCGACTTGATCAGGCCCGCGATGCCGGCGCCCGGCTCGAGGTGGCCGATATTGGTTTTGACCGAGCCGATCGGCAGTGGCTTTGAACGACGCTGACCCAATCCACGGCCGAGCGCCGTCGCCTCGATCGGATCGCCGGCCGCAGTTCCCGTCCCGTGCGCTTCGACGAACGCCAGACGATTGGGGTCAACGCCATCCGGTCCATAAATACGTTCGAGAAGCGCTTGTTGCGCCTCCAGCGACGGCAGTGAAATGCCGCCGGTACGGCCGTCGGAATTGACATCGGTTGCCAGGACAAAGCCATGGACCGGATTGCGCGCGGCCTGCGCCTGCGCCAGCCGCCGCAAAATGACGATCCCCCCGCCCTCCGCACGGACGAAGCCGTCCGCCTTGCTGGAGAACGCCTGACACAACCCTGTCGGCGACAGCATCGAGGCTTGCGAGAAGGCGATGAACGAAGATGGGCTGGTAATGACGTTGGTGCCGCCAACAATCGCAGTATCGATGCGACCCGATCGCAACGCCTCAACTGCCTGATGCAGCGCTACCAGCGACGATGAGCACGCGGTGTCGACCGTGACGCTCGGTCCGCGCAGATCGAAAATGTAGGAAATCCGGTTGGCGAGAATGGCGAGCGCGGTCCCGGTCGCGAAATGCGAATCCGCGATCGCCTGGTCGGTGACGAAAGTATGCGCATAGTCGATCTGCGACGCACCGACATAAACGCCGACATCCTTACCCGCCACGGTCGAGGGGCGAATGCCGGCATCCTCGAACGCCTCCCAGGTCAGTTGCAGCAGCAGCCGCTGCTGCGGGTCCATCTGGATCGCCTCGCGCGGCGAAATGCCGAACACGCTGGGGTCGAAGTGCCAGACATTGTCGAGGACGCCCGCGGCCCAGCTATAGCTCCGGCCCCGTTCCTGCCGGCGGGGATGCCCGAAGCGCGCGAGGGAAAAACGATCCTCTGGCACGCGCGTCACGGTGCATTGTCCGCGCGCCATCAAATCCCAGAAATCGCTTGTGCTATTGGCGCCGGGAAAACGGCAAGCCCAACCGACGATCGCGATATCGTCGTTGATATGATGCAGGTCGCCCAAAATACCCACCGGATAGCCGCCCCTGCGGCACGAACATCAATCGCATAAATAACTTATAACCCTTCGCTCGCCAATTAGTTGTATTCGGCTTCCGAAGGTTAAGACGGATTCGCTCTCAGCAAAAATATCAGAAACATCAGAACTTTAACCAGCTCTGAGGGGAGTATTTAAATACCGCCTCCCGCTTGAATCGAGTGCAGCGACCCAGCGAAATCCCGATCGACAGCGGAATCACTCCGACACAGGGACGACGATGGTCAGAAAACCCGCCGCCGGATCAGTTCGGCCACCACCTGATCGGCGAGCGTGGCCGCACTGTCATGAGCGGTGTCGAGCGTCAGCTCGGCGTTCTCCGGGCGCTCATAGGGCTGGTCAACACCGGTGAAATTCTTGATCTCCCCGGCCAGCGCCCGGCGGTAGAGCCCTTTCGGGTCACGGGCGATGCAGGCATCAAGGTCGGCATCGACGAAAACCTCAATGAACTCACCATCGGGCAGCAACTCACGCACCATCCGCCGTTCGGCGCGGAACGGCGAGATAAACGAACACAGCACGACCAGACCGGCCTCGGTCATCAGCTTCGCCACCTCGCCGATGCGTCGGATGTTCTCGACGCGCTCGCCGGCTGTGAAGCCCAAATCCTTGTTGAGGCCGTGGCGGATATTGTCGCCATCCAGAAGCGTCGTGTGCACCCCGCGCGCGTGCAGGCTCGCTTCCACGAGATTGGCAATCGTCGATTTGCCGGCGCCGGACAATCCGGTGAACCACAGCACCACCGGCTTATGCGTCATCAGCCGGGTGCGTTCCGCCTTTGCCACCGTGATCGGCTGATAGTGGATATTGGTCGCACGGCGCAGCGCGAAGTCGATCATACCGGCAGCGACGGTTTCATTGCTGTAGCGGTCGATAAGTATGAAAGCGCCGGTCGTGCGATTATCGGCATAGGCGTCGAACGGAATGGGTCGCGCCAGCGAGAGATTGGCCACACCAATCTCATTCATCGCCAGCGTCTTGGCGGCGAGCTTGTCGAGATTTTCGACGTCGATGCGGTGCTTTAGCTCGGTGACGCTCGCGGTCATCGTCACATGATTGATTTTCATCAAATAGGAGCGGCCAGGCAGCAATGGTTCCGATGACATCCAAACGAGATGTGCGGCGAACTGGTCGGCAACCTGCGGACGATGATCCGGCGCGGCGAGCATATCGCCGCGCGCGATATCGATCTCGCTTGCGAGCGTCACCGTCACCGCTGTCCCCGCCCCGGCGCGCTCGACTGCGCCCTGCGGACCCAGCACGTCCTTGATCCGGCTCCCCTGCCCCGACGGCAGGACGACAACGGGATCGCCCGGCGCAACAGCACCCGCGGCGACTGTTCCGGCAAATCCGCGGAAATCGGCATTCGGCCGATTGACCCATTGCACGGGCATGCGGAACGGCTGCGCAGCACGGTCGTCGTCGATCTCGACCGCCTCCAGATAGGCCATCAGTGACGGGCCATCGTACCAAGGCGTCCGAGAACTCGGCGACAACACGTTATCGCCGAAACGCGCCGCCAGCGGGATCGGCCTGATATCTTTGAATCCCAGCGCCGCCGCGAAAACGGTGAACTCGGCAACGATCAGGTCGAAAACATCCTGACGGAAATCGACCAGATCGATCTTGTTGATCGCCAGCGCCACATAACGGATGCCGAGCAGGCTTGCGATCATCGCATGCCGTCGCGTCTGCGGCATCAGCCCCTTCGACGCATCGACCAGGATCACAGCAAGATCGCTGTTCGACGCGCCGGTCGCCATGTTGCGCGTATATTGCTCATGACCCGGCGCATCAGCGACGATGAAATGGCGGCGCGGTGTCGCGAAATAACGATAGGCGACGTCGATGGTGATGCCCTGCTCGCGCTCGGCCTCGAGACCGTCGAGCAGAAGCGCGAAATCGATATCCTCGCCGGTCGTACCGTGCTTACGGGAATCGCTTTGCAGCGCGGTCATATGATCGTCGAAGATCAAACCCTGCTCATAAAGCAGCCGCCCGATCAGCGTCGACTTTCCGTCATCAACGGAACCACAGGTGAGAAAGCGAAGCGCCGGCCGCGTCGCCAGCAGCGTGTTGTCAGACGAAGACGGGGTCATCAGAAATAACCCTCTCGCTTCTTCTTCTCCATCGAACCGCTTTCGTCATGATCAATCAATCGCCCCTGCCGTTCCGACGTACGCGACTGCCGCATTTCGTCAAGGATCGCATCGAGCGTGGTAGCTTCCGAGCGGATCGCGCCGGTCAGCGGATAACAGCCGAGGGTGCGAAAGCGCACCATCATCTCGCGCGGTTGCTCACCCGCCCGTAGCGGCAGCCGGTCGTCGTCAACCATGATCAATGCGCCGTCGCGCTCCACCACCGGGCGCGGCTTTGCGAAATAGAGCGGCACCACTGGAATGGCTTCGGCCGCCACGTAGTCCCAGACGTCGAGTTCGGTCCAGTTCGACAGCGGAAACACCCGCATCGATTCCCCTGCCTTGAGGCGCGTATTGAACACGCGCCACAATTCCGGCCGCTGCGAGCGCGGATCCCAGCCATGGGTCTGCGTCCGGTGCGAGAAGATGCGCTCCTTGGCGCGGCTCTTTTCCTCGTCGCGGCGCGCGCCGCCAAAGGCTGCGTCGAACCGGCCCTTGTCGAGCGCCTGGCGCAGCGCCTCGGTCTTCATCACCTGGGTGTGGATCGAGGCGCCAGAGGCTACCGGCGAAATGCCACGCCTGACGCCGTCCTCATTGGTATAGACCTGTAGATCGACACCAAGACGTTTCGCCGTCTCGTCGCGAAACGCGATCATCTCGCGAAATTTCCAGGTAGTGTCGACATGCAGCAGCGGGAACGGCAGCTTCGAGGGCGTGAAAGCCTTCAGCGCCAGGTGCAGCATCACACTGGAATCCTTGCCGATGGAATAGAGCATCACCGGATTGGCGAGCTCCGCCTCGGCCTCACGGATGATTTCGATCGCCTGCGCCTCCAGCGCGGCGAGACGGACATTGTGCTGGCGCCAGTTCATCGGCTCAAAAATACCACCTGTGATCTGGCGACTGGTTACGCTGCGCCTATTACCGGTGCAACCCCTCGGGCACCGGCATTTCCGTCGCAGAATGCTCCGAAAAAACCCTAACCGCAGCCTTTTGTCGGATTTCGCTGCGGCGCCCGCGATGGCACCTTTTCCGACATAACACGGGGCAGCCGACAGCCCCCTTTCGGATCGCACCATGGACCTCACCTCTTCGATCGCCAGCGCCGTGCTTGCCAGCGAAGCCGATGCCATTGTCGCCGGCGACCCCGAAGGGCTGATCAGGTTCTGGAATCCGGGGGCCGAGCGCATCTTCGGCTACACGGCCACCGAAGCGAGCGGACAATCGCTCGATCTGATCATCCCCGAGCGGTTACGGAAAGCGCACTGGGACGGCTGGCACAAGGTGATGCAAACCGGACGAAGTCGCTACGCGGGGAGCGACCTCCTGTCCGTGCCGGCGATCCGCAAGGACGGCGAGCGGATTTCCGTCGCCTTCACCATCGCGCCGGTGAGCGTGGGTGGGAAAATTGCCCTGCTCGTCGCCGTCATGCGCGACGTCACCCGGGAGTTCAACGAGATGAAGGCATTGCGTTTGAAGGTCTCCCAGATGGCGGGAACGTCGTAAGGAAAACAGCTGCACGGGACAGCGTCAGACCTTTGCGAAGCGGACCCCTTCCCCCGCAGAAACGTCGGCTTCCATAAATTCAATGCCGGCCTCCTTGAGGCAGGTTTCAATTTTCACAGCCGTCGAGACATGAGCCATCAGAGGCCCCGAACCGCGTTCGAGGCGCTGAATCGTGGCAAGACCGATACCCGCTTTTTGAGCAAGTTCTTCCTGTTTCCACCCGAGAAGCGCCCGAGCAGCGCGGACTTGTTGTGCCGTGAGCATAAAACCGAGTGTTCTCCATTTGATCTAACTTTACAAGCACTTCTATATGAGTGATAATCACTCATTAACGAGTGATGTGGAGTAACCTTGATGAATCACCTCGATTTTGCCCGCGCTCATTATCAAGCCGTCCGCACCCGCCTGCAGGCCGACGAACCCGATCTCGATGAACAAACCCTCGCCGATACCGTGGAAGGTCTCACCGACCTCCACGAAATCCTGGCGGCGATCATGCGCTCGGCATTGACCGACGAAGCTCTGGCCGAAGGGCTTAAGATCCGGATTACCGAAATGCAGGAGCGCCGCGAGCGGTTTCTCGACCGGGCTTCCAAGCGTCGAACAATCGCCCGCGACGTCATGGTCGAGGCGCAGATTCCCAAAATCACGGCGGCGGATTTTACTCTCTCGGTCCGGCTCGGAATGCCCGGCCTCGTCGTGATCGACGAGACCGAAATTCCCTTGGCCTACTGGGAGCCACGAGAACCAAAGCTCAATCGGCAAGCGTTGCTGAGCGAACTCAAGCGCGGGGAACCGGTCGCCGGCGTCAATCTTTCCAATCCTGAACCGGTGCTGACGGTGAGGGTCAAGTAATGGGGTTTTCCGTCAAACAGCGCCGAGCGCTCAACACCGAGCTTAAGCCAAGCGTCGTGCGCACGCGTCAGCGGCAAGGACGTGAACTCAGTTACATTGAAGGCTGGCACGCCATCGCTGAGGCAAACCGTATCTTCGGACCGGATGGTTGGAACAGAGAGACCGTGGAGACCAAATGCCTCCTCGGCCGCGAACGTCAGGGACAATACGAAGCCGTTTACGTGGCCCGTGTACGGATTACCGTGCGTGCTTCAGATCAGACCATCACCCGCGACGGTATAGGCAGCGGCGACGCACAAGGCGAAAGCCTGGGTGAGGCCCATGACAAAGCCATCAAGACCGCGGAGACCGACGCCACCAAACGAGCCTTGGCGACATTCGGAAAACCTTTTGGGCTCTCCCTCTATCTCGGCAAACATCAGCCAAAACCCGCGACGAAGAACCAAGCCGATATCCCACCATCGGCACTGGGGGAACCCGCTTTACCCGTTGGCCCGCTCGATCATATTGCTGACAAGAGCTTTCTTGTCGACGCCGCGTCGGCCTCCCAATCCCAGGAGAGGAACGAAACGAGTCTTGCGGAGATGACGCCGACGCAGAATCAAGCCCGCCAGGACACGCCCCTCGTCCCCGCTCTGAAAATCTCCTCGGTCAATCCGATGCCGCGCCCCGCGCGAAAAAGAGAACCGGAGCATTTGCGTTTTGTGGCGACGCAGCCATGCCTCCTCTGCGGCCGGACACCGTCCGACGCTCATCATCTTAAGTTCACGCAGCCTCGCGCGATGAGCAGAAAGGTGAGCGACGAATTTACCGTCCCCCTTTGTCGGACGCATCATCGCCAGCTTCACGACAGCGGAAACGAGATCGCCTGGTGGATCGATATGGACATCGATCCCCTCCCGATCGCCCATGGTCTCTGGCTGGAATTTTTGGGCGCGCGGGGCTGCGAGAAAAGCGAATTGAAAAATAGAAACAACTAATGGCCTCGCCCCGCCAAATCGCAGCAAACCGCAAGAACGCCAGGCAAAGTACCGGCCCGAAAACGATCGCAGGAAAAATGCGATCGCGCGCCAATGCGATCAAACACGGAATGACGGCGACCGTGATCCCGGGCGTTGAGGATCCGGACGAGTATCGTCAATTCCAGTTACAGATGCGCCGTCAATACCAACCTATACATCCGACAGACGAAGAACTTATCGATCGGCTATGCTCACTCCTATGGCGGCTGCGACGCGCCGCCGCGATCGAAAACGGGCTTTTGTCCATCCATGTACCCTCTCCACTTCCTCCGGAGCTCACCCTCGTTCCAAACGGCAATCAGCTCATCGTTGTCGAAAAACACGGGAGCCGTGCCGAACGCGCTAAAGCCGACATTGCGGAAACGTTTGTTAGACTCTCGAACCGCAGTGGGGCTGCGTTTGACCGGCTACAGCGGTATGAAAAGACACTCTGGCGGCAAGTGGCGCAGATTATCTTTATTTTGAAACACGGACGCCCATCCAAATAGCAATCTTCCGTTTTTACAGGGCATGCCTTCTATGACCATTCACCCATCCCAGCACCGTGCTCTAAGATCGGATACGAGATGAGATCACCGCACCCCACCAGAATACATTCCAACCCGTCCAAAGAACACCGGTCGCTATCAATGTCTCCTCAGAGAGAGCTGTAAAAACTTTGCTCACCATCCATACGGCACCCCAAATGAGCGCGAGATAACAGACACTCCTCCAGGTTGGCCCCCAGGCGTTTTTCATCGTCGCAACGCCAAAATCAGTTTCGTTGGAGAGGATTTTCATCGTTATTTGCCCCAACGATATGTGCCAATAACCTTCACGCTTGCTGTTGCAAAATTTTTTTCCAAATCATCAGCTAGAAATTCATTCGTAAATGCGCAAATTTCACCTGGCTGCAAGTCGCGCGACCTCTTCGGATAAAACTCCTTTGTCACCACCACCTTGCCAGCGGAATCACGAAAAACGACTTGAATCTCAGCGCCCATCGGCGTGACGCAGTTGCTTTTGATCTCACCTACCATGGTAACGAAGTGCAATTCTTTGTTTGTAATGCGCCAGTCAGCCTGGATAATCTCAAAGTCAGAAACAGCGCAGGCGCTCGACGGTGTGATGGCGACGCCTGTTGCGATTACCGCAATCGACGCTATCGCGTAATTTCGCCAGACTGATATATGGCCAACACCAACGCACACTTCAGCTTTCAAGTTCGACTCACTAAAATATAACCATCCCATCTGAGCCCTCCTTTCTTCTACTGATTGAAATCGGCGCCGAGTTTTTCGAGCAACTCGCGAGGTGAAATGGTTTGGGAATATTTCGGGAAAGACGTCACGTCGATTCCGGCCATCCTCTCTCCGCCTATATTTGAACACCGCCAACGCATGAGGTAATGATAATGATCGCTGGAGACGCTGAGTTCATTCGCATAAGCTGTGGTTGATGTAGATTGGAAGCCGTTTTTGAAACTCAGAATGCGTGCCCGCTCCACGCATTCTTGCCAGTTTTTCATCCAGACCGGCCATTTGAAGTCACGCCCCGTGACGACCATGTTTCCATAGTCGGAGCTGATGCTTCCATCCGGGTGGTTCTTGATTTTGTTGCTCGCCAATTGCGACGGCCGCTTGTCAGGTGAGGCCGATTGCAATTTTTCATTGAAGCGGTCTGCGAGATCATCCCAATTCTGTCCTTCCTGGTTGTTGAGCATCTCAACCGCGATGGCGGCGACCAAATCTCCTTTAAGATTGCAGGCTTGTTTTGTTGATGATGCCCCGATCCGGAGACAGTGAGCGCTGTACCCTTCCCATTCCTGACCGCAGTCCTGGAGAAGCCGGAGCACCGCTTGGTTTTTTTCGAGGGATCGATATTTCCCGGTCTTCAGTTTCGAGACCAGACAATTGGTGAATTGGACATTTTCCTGGGCGGCCTGCTCTTGCGCGAATGCAATCAGCACGCTCGCGATCAATGCTGAACCCGCGGCAAAACATTTCAAGAATAGCATCACATCCCCCGGCCTGGTGATCGGGGAGTTGAGAAAGCCGCGTCTAAGGGGCTCGCACCGGCCTTTAGGCTTTCGCCTTGGACATACGCCGCTGCCTCCCCGACCATAGGGTCGAGGATGCGAGTCACGGTCGCATGACGCCGTTAGACGCGGGGTTCTCACGCCCCAGAACGGATGCCCGTTCCAACTAAATAGTATCAGTCAACTACTGGAAATAAAAGGGAAAATGAGCCGCCGAGGGATCGGATTCCGACTAACCGTTTGGCTCTATGGCAAACCCCAGCGCGTGGCTTGAATTGATGCAGGTTCTCCCGGCGGGCGCGGTTTGTTGGTGAGCCGATACCCGTCTCGTCTGTACGAGACGTTCTATGTAGGCCTCGGATCGCCGCCCACGCTGCGGATACGGCCCAGATAGCCGTCCATTGTCTGCAAAGGCTTCCCAACCAGCCGATGCGCGTCATCGGTGATTTTGGCCTGCTCTCCGGCCGCGGCGGCCAAGCGAATACCGACCTGCCCTTCGACCGCATAAGCCGGTAGACCTCGCGCCATAAGAAGCTTCCGATAGTCATCGACCGGCATATCGCACGCGGACACCCCGCGCGCCCATGACGCGGCTGCGCACCTGGCGACCTCGAACAGGTCGAGCGCCTCGGGCCCCGTCAGCTCATAGGCCTGTTCGGCATGACGACGATCGGTCAGAACCGAAGCCGCTGCCGCAGCGATATCGCTACGCGCCAGATAAGCGACCTTCCCGGACACACCCGGCATCGACAGCACGCCGGTCTCCAGCGCGATCTTCAACGCCGCATTGAGATTCTCAAAATATTGATTGCTTCGCAGGAAGGTACACGAAAGCCCCGATGACAGCATGTCACGCTCGGTCGCCGCGTGCACCTTTGCAAATGAAAACAAGCTGTCATCATGCGGATTAACGAAACTCGTATAAACGAGCCGCTGAACGCCGACGCTTTTGGCGGCGGCGATGGCAGCGCGATGCTGGCGGACGCGAACATCGTTCGGCGCATTGCCACAGATCACCAGCGCGATCTCGCTGCCCGCAAACAGCGATGCAAGTGTCTCAGGCCGATCAAAGTCCGCAGCAACAACACGAAAGCCCGCATCAGCCAGCGATTGGAGTTTCGCCGGATCACGCGTGCCGAGACTGATCTTCTCTGCGTGGCCGCGCTGCTTCAGTTCCTCAGCCACAAGCCGGCCAAGTTGGCCGGAGGCACCGGTGATGGCAATCATCGTTCTTAGATCTTCTTGTCTCGGCCAGACCAATAGGGTGCTCGCAGAACGTTTTTCTGGATCTTCCCGATCGGTGTTTTTGGAAATTCGCTGACGAACTTGACCCACCGCGGACGCTTGAATCGGGCCAGCAACAAGGCGCAATGCTCAATCAGCGCATCCTCACTTACCTGAGCACCCATCTTCAGATTGACGTATGCGACAGGCACCTCCCCCCATTTATCGTCAGGTACGCCGAACACGGCGCATTCTCCGACGGCGGCATGCCGGTAGAGGACGTCCTCGATCTCCTTGGGATAGATGTTCTCACCGCCTGAAATGATCATGTCTTTCGAGCGGTCGACCAGCGTGACAAAGCCATCCGCGTCGATGGTGGCGAGATCCCCGCTCCAGGCCCAACCGTGGCGCCGAAATGCGCGGGTCTGTTCCGGCTCGTTGTAATATTCGAGCATGACGTTCTTGCCGCGCGCACAAATCTCGCCGACTTCACCCGGTTTCACGCGCTCTCCATCCGGCAACAGCACTGCCATATCGGCGTTGAATACCTGCCGCCCCACGCAACCGAGTTTGTGCGGGAGATCGCATTGCTTGAGCGAAGCGACAATGCCCATCTCCGATTGGCCATAGAACTGCGTCAACGACACCTGCGGTAACTTCTCCAGCATCGCTTGCTGCACCCAGTCAGGCATCGGCGCACCGGAGAAATTCAGACGCCGCCAGCTCTGATAGTCGGCGACATCGAACTCCGGATCGCTAACGATCATGCGGACCTGGGTCGGCACCATGAATGCCGCGGAAATTCCATGGGTTCGCGATAGCCTCGCGTATTCGCGAACGTCCCACTTCCCCATCAGCACGGATGTGGCGCCGACGAGAATGGCCGGCTGCAGCATGATGTTCAGTGCCGCCACGTGGAACAGCGGCGTGACGATCGCCACCACATCGCGCTCATTAACGCCGCTTTCCACCACCACAGTATGCGCTGTCACAACACGCGCCCGATGGCTCGCCAGCACACCCTTGGGGCGCCCGGTGGTACCGCCAGTATAAGTCATGCAGAACGCTTCATCTTCCGAGAGCAGAACGTCGGGCGGCATCTCGGGCTGACCATTCATGAACGACGAAAACGTCGTCGTCCCCTCGACCGGGCCGCCGATGGCGATCCTCACGCGGATGCGTGGCAGACGCGGCAGCGCCGCCGCCACCTTGTCGGCGAACACGTCCTCGAAGATCAGCGCGTCGACATCGGCCTTGTCCAGGACATAGACAAGCTCCTCAACGGCATAGAGCACCGAAACGTTGACCAGCACCGCCCCGGACAGCGCCGTCCCGAAGAACGCCGTGACATAGTCCGTGCAGTTGCGGGCCACGATCGCGACCTTGGCGCCGCGGCCGAGCCCCTGAGCTACCAGTGCATGGGCGAACTGAGCCGAACGCGCAGCTAGTGCGCGATAGGTTATCGCCTGATCGTCACAGATCACCGCCGCTTTATCGGGAAACCGCTCCGCGGCGCGGCGCAGCATATCGCCGGTCAACATGGACGCCTCGTTATGAGCCTGAAAAGAAGAAGTGTCAGCCGCGCCGCAGGGTGTGGCCGATGCGCATCTTCATCACCTCGTTCGGTCCGTCGACGAGCTGTGTAACCTTCGCGTCACGCATTAGCCGTTCGACGCCGCGCGAGCGGTAGTTGCCGTAGGAGCCAAAGATCTGCACGGCATCTATCGTGACTTTCATCGCCATGTCGGACGCCTGCGACTTGACCATCGCGCAGTATGTACCGGTCTCGCGGCTCGAGAGGTCGCCGTGCTCCTGCATCCAGCGCGCGACCTGATAGATCATGGCACGGCTGGCTTCGATCTGGATCGCCATTTCCGACAGACTGAACTGGATCGCTTGATGCTCAATCAGCGGCTTGCCGAAAGTCTTTCGGGTCTTGGCGTGTTCCAGCGCGAGTTCGAACGCCCCTTGAGCCACGCCCAGCGCTTGCGTGCCGCCGCCAAGACGGCCGAGATTGAGAGCCTGCGCGAAGATATTGAGGCCGTTGCCCTCTTCGCCGAGGAGCTGCGATGCCGGAATCCGCACGTCCTTGAGATGGACGTCGGCGGGCGGCAACTGTCGATACCCCATCAACTCATCGACTTCGCCGACCGAAAGGCCCGGCGTACCCTGATCGACGAGAAACGCCGAAATGCCACGGGTCCCCTTGGAACGATCGGTGATCGCGAAAACAAGGTACATGCCGGCGGCAGCAGCCAGCGAGGCGACGCGCTTGTGGCCGGAGATCACCCAGCTGTCGCCATCGCGCCGTGCTTCCGTCTTCATGCCGGCGAGATCCGTGCCGGTCTCGGGTTCGGTGATGGCGATACAGGTCAGCGCACCCTCGGACATGCGCTTGAGGCAGTGATCGCGCAGCTTCTTGTCCGGCAGGTTCGTGAAGATCACATAGGCACAGGCTTCGTGCGAAATGATGTTGGAAAAGCCGCCATCGATCTTGCCCATCTCTTCCTGCGCCAACACCAGCGAGAGGACGTCACAGCCCTCGCCGCCTTGCTCCTTCGGGATATAGAGCCGCAGCAAACCAGCGTGCTCCATCGCGTGCAGCGCGTTCCACCATTCCTTGGAATGTCCGGTCTGCTTGTCGATCGCATCGATCGTCTTGGCGATGTGTTTGGCCGCACCGGCTGCCTTGTCGCGGATGGCGATCTGGGCCGGCGTGAGGGAGTGCAACATGGATTGAGCCTTTCTGACGAACAGATGTCAAAGAACGGAATGGATGAGAGACCGGCGCGCGTTCATACCCTGCGCTCGCTGGTCAAGATGTGAATGCTCAAGGCCGCGGGCTCGCCGAGCACCGTGCCGCCGGCGTTATGCGCCATCGCCGTGCGCGCGCCGTCGACCTGCCGGCCGTCAACTGCTCCACGCAGTTGCCAGGTCAGCTCGCAGATCTGGGCAACGCCAGTCGCGCCGACCGGATGACCACGTGAAATAAGGCCGCCGCTCGGATTGACCGGGACCCGTCCGCCAATCTCGGTCGCACCGCTATCCACCAGTTCCGGCGCGCCACCGGCTGGGCAAAGCCCGAGCCGCTCATAGAGCATCAGCTCGCTCGCGGCCGTGGTGTCGTGCAGTTCGACCACGTTGAGATCACCAGGCCCGATACCCGCCATCTCGTAAGCCGCCGTAACAGAACGCTCGGCAATACCCATGCTCGCGTCACTCTGGCCCGTCGCCGAGCGCAGCACCGAGGCGGCAATCCTCACCTGATCGCGGCCGAGCCGTCGCGCGGCAGCCTGCGAGCAGATCACCAGCACGGCCGCGCCATCGCCGATCGGCGAGCACATCAGCCGCGTCAGCGGCGCCGTCACCACCGGAGACGCCATGATCTCGTCCACGGTGTAGACCTCGCGATACTGCGCCAGCGGATTGCGCGCGCCATTGCGATGGCTCTTCTCCGCGATCTTCGCCACATGGGCGATAGTCGCGCCGGATCGCTCCATATATTTCGCCAGCCGGCGGTTGGACTCTTCGAGAAACACGCTCGAGCCGCCGCCCGCGGCGCTTTCGGCAAGATCGGTCGCCGACGACAGTGCCCGATAAGAGACCGAACGGTCCGTGTGAAACAGCTTCTCGACGCCGAGCACGAGAACAATGTCGTAAAGCCCGGCGAGAACGGCGGTCACCGCCTGATGCAGGGCGGTCGAACCGCTCGCACAGGCATTCTCCACATTGACGATCGGCAGGCCGGAAATCCCGTGCGCCGGAAGTATTGTTTGACCACGGATCGCTTCCTGACCGGTTACGATCCCGGCCATCGAATTGGCAACGAAGGCCGCCTGGATATCCCTTGCCTGAACCCCGGCATCTGCCAGAGCATCGACAATCGGACCACCGGCGAGATCCCTCAGCGTCCGGTCCGGATATTTGCCGAACCGGTTCATCCCCACACCGCAAATATAGACGGGCTGCATCACACCCTCTTCGATTGCGGTTGCCAGCGCATGACGCGACGCTCGATGAGCTTCATCGCCTCGTTGAGGACGACCGCGAGCACGGCCAAAACAATGATGATGCCGAAGACCTGCGCCGTGTCGAACATGTTGGCGGCACGCGCGATCATCTGGCCCAGGCCGAAGCGGCCGGCGATCATTTCACCGACGATGGTGCCGATCAGCGCCAGACCGATGCTGACGCGAAGCCCGGCGAAGATGAAGGTCATCGACGCCGGAAGCTGAATGCGCCGGGTGATAAAGCTCTTCGACGCGCCCATCGTGCGCGCGGCATTGACCAGATTGGGATCGATCTCCCGCACGCCGGTATAGGTGTTGAGCAGCATCACGAAATAGACAAGTGACGCCGCCAGCGCGACCTTCGATCCCTCGCCGATCCCGAACCAGACGAGGAACAGCGGCGCCAGCGCAACACGCGGCAAGCTGTACAGCGCCATGATGAACGGCTCGAGCACCTCGAACGAGCGGCGCCAGTGCGCCAGTGCAAATCCCGACGCAACACCGAGAACCGCACCGATGATCAAGCCGAGCAATGTCTCGCGCAATGTGACGCCCACATTGATCCAGAAAAATTCGCTGATAACCGCCTGCTCCAGCCAGAGGAACACGCGCGACGGGCGGCTCAGCACGAAGTCCTGCGTCAAGCCGAGGTGGGCAACGCCCTCCCACAGCGCGAGGAACACCGCGACCACGGCGAGACGAATGAGATTGAGCGACAAGGTCCGGCTCATGACAGCCTGATCTCCTCGCGAAGGCTGCGCCAGATGCGGACAAACAATTCGTTGTAGTGCGGATCGCTGACGATCTCCTCGATCTGACGCGGGCGATCGAGCGGCACGTCATACTGCTCCTTGATGCGGCCAGGCCGCGCGCTGAACAGCAACACGCGATCCGACAGGCTGATCGCCTCGGAGAGATCGTGCGTCACAAACAGCACCGTAAGCTTGGTGGATTCCCACAAGCGGAGCAGCTCTTCCTGCATCAGCAGCTTGGTTTGCGCGTCGAGGGCGCCGAACGGCTCATCCATCAGCAGGACGTCAGGCTCTTGCGCCAGGAGCCGGGCCAATTGCACGCGCTTGCGCATGCCACCGGAGAGTTGCCACGGATAACTTGCGGCGAAATCGCCAACGCCGACCCGGCGCAGCAGGTCAAGACAGCGGCCATCGTCTTTGCGCCCTACCGCCTCGAGCGGCAGGCGCACATTATCGAGTGCCGTCGCCCAGGGCAGCAGCGTGTCCGACTGGAACATGTAGCCAATGCGCGGATTGCCGACCTGAACCGGCTTCTCATCGAGCAAACAGCGACCCGACGCCGGCGCCAGCAATCCAGCGATCACGCTGAGCAGCGTGCTCTTGCCGCAGCCGGACGGGCCGACGATGGTGCAGAACTCGCCGGGCGCGATCGCGAGATCGATGCCGTTGAGCACCTTGATCGCGCGACCGTCGCCGCCGGGAAACTCCAGCGAGACACCCTCCACCCGCAGCTTTGCGCTGAGCTTCGCTGGGGTTTCAGTTGTTGACGCTTCTTGCATCATCGCCGCGATCTGACCGCTTACTTCCACTCGGCCGCGAGCCGCGGATCGACGACGTCTTCGTAGGTGACGTCAGTCTTGGTAATGCCGGCGGCGCGATAGACCTTGTTCATGTGGTCGACCGCTTCCTTGGTGATGGTGCCGGTGTAGGACGCCGCCTCGACGCTGGCGATGTCCTTCAGCAGATCGTTCGACAGCTTCGGGAAGATTTTGTGCAGTGGCTCGATCATCACGTTGGGATCGGCGGCAATCGCCTTGCGTGCCGCGACGATGGCGCGCGCGGCCGCCTTCGCCTTTTCGAGATTGCCGGGCGCCGCGAGCCACTTGTCGGTGGCCTGCAGCGAGGAGCCCAGCAGATTGAGGCTCGCCGGCACGTCATTGGTGCGCAGATCGAGCAGGATCTTGCCCGCCTTCTCACCCTTGGTGATGGTCACCGTCGCCGGCTCCCAGGTCATCTGGGCGTCGATGCGGCCAGCCTGCAGCGCCGGCAGGTGAGCATTGAGGCCGCCGGTGGCGATGATCGTCACGTCGCGATCAGGATCGAGCCCCGCGTCGCGCAGCGCGATCCGCAGGAACAGATCGGTCAGACTCCCCGGCGACGAAATGCCGATGTTCTTGCCACGCAGCGCCTTGAGATCGCCGGGCTTCACATCGAGCTTGTTCGAAGCCACCAGCGTGAAAATCGACTTGCTCTGGAACAGGGCGACGTTCTTCGCTTTGATGCCCTGGTTGGCCATGATCAAAGTGGTGCCGAGGCCGCCACCGCCCATGTCCACCGCGCCGGACGCCATGGCACGCTCGGATTCAGCGCCGCTGGCGAACTCGGTGATTTTCACATCGAGGCCTTCCTTGGCGAAATAACCCTTATCGCGGGCGACGTAGAGCACGACCGCGCTGGTTGACGGCACGACCGAGACTGAAACCTCGCCGAGCTTGGACTGGGCCTGAACCGGCACTGATACCAGTGCACCGCCCAGCGTGAGGGCGGCCGCGAAAACCCCAAAACGGCTAAAGAGCATCAAATCCTCCCTTGGCTATTTTTGATTGTTCGTATATGACGAACATCGTTCGTTGATTGCGACCGACCATAAGGGAGTTTGGCCGGCGCTGTAAAGCGGCTCACTGACGCAGAGGAACCCATGATCCAGCCCGCGAAACCTGTGAGACAGGTTGCTTCGGTCGCTCGTGCGCTGCGGATCGTCGAGTTGCTCATCAACGAGCCTGAGCACGAACTGGGCATCACCCAGATTGCGCGCGCGCTCTCGATTGGAAAAAGCACCGCTCATCAGTTAGTGGCGACGCTCGCGGCTCACGGATTTCTGGATCAGGTGGAAACGTCAGCGCGCTATCGGCTTGGCACGCGCCTCATGGAAGGCGGTGCAATCGCCGGCGAGCATGTCGGCCTCGGACCCGCCGTAACCCCGATCCTCGAGGATCTGGTGCGACGCGTCGGCGAGACATCGTCCATTGGCATCATGGCGTCTCATGAAATTGTGCTGATTCATCGTGTCGAAGCCAAATCGGTCCTCAGAGTCGACCTCAAGATCGGCACACGATTTCCGTTGCACAATTCCGCGATCGGTCGCGTGATCCTGGGAGCGATGTCCGATCAACCGCGTCAGCAACTCCTCAACGCCCTGAACATGAGCCAAGAAGAGCGCGACGCCATGACGGTTACATTGGGGGACGTTCGAAAAGCCGGCCATTCGATCGTCCGCAACATTCCGGTCGATGGCATCAATGCCATTGCCGTTCCGATTTTCGGCAAACAGGGCGAACCCATCGCAGGGCTTGTGATTGCAGGGCCAAGTTTTCGCTTCGAACCTAAAGATTTCGCAGCTGAAGCAGCGCAAACGGCTCAACTGATCTCGAATCGCCTAGGTTCGCCGAAGATGGCATAAAGCCGCCGCTTAGCAGACGACCGGTCATGGCCGGCTCAGAAGGGCTCAAAGCAAGGATTTAGGGGGCTACGGCCTTTCAAGCTGCAGGTCAAAGCGACACGAAGACCATCATGGCTGTCAGAACCAAGCCTGATCCGATACCGGCCCCAAGACAAACGAGTTTCACGGTGTCGTTAGCGAAGCTCTGCAACAGCACGACACCGACGCCGCCGATCGCCATTATTCCGCACCAGTGAAGACCGCCCAGTTGCGGATTGGCGCTGATGAGAATGGCCGCGGATAGAGCAAGAAGCGCTCCGCCCCCGAGCTTGAGAGCCCATGCCGGAAGCCATCGGATCAGGCCGGAGGATCGATGACGCCGCTGGCCGAGACTGATTTGCAGTAATCCGGAAAAAGCAAAAAACGCCGCCGCGGCAATCATCACGACCAGCCGCCTCCGGCCCAGATGCCGAAGCCTCCGATCGTGCATACCAACAACGTCGCTGCCGCCACCGGCCACAATCGCCGGGAGGCAAACGCAAAGAGGATGAGCACCGTATAAAGCATGAACGACAGCACACTGGAGGCAAGAACCGCTTCCGGGCGCGGGAGAGGCAGCCATAGCGCCGCGGCGCCTGCGGAAAGCCAAGTGGCGGCGTATCCGCCAAAAACCGCGACCACGATGCGGACCAGCACGTGAGTGGCTGGTGAACGGAACATTCGCATCATCGTCGAAGGCTCGCGCGACCTTCGGGCGAGCGCGATGAGATCCACGCCGCCGCCGCCATCGCGCTCCCGGCGATCAAGACTGTCGCGTGGAAGCCAAGGACGAGTTCGTCGGCGGTTCTCAGCGCCTGCCCGATTCCCTCAACGCTAAGCTGGTCGATCACCGGCAACAGGAAGGCCAACACGGCCGCCACCATCCAGTGCCGTGCCCACAGGCGGCGCAGCACTCGCTGGGCTGAGACGGCGTTACCAAGTGCTTTGCGGCGTGCCGCGATCTCGACGAAAGCGGCCATCAAGCTCAGCGCCCAAACCGTAAAGAAGACGGCGGTTTCCAGTCCCGCCCGGCCACTGAGCGCAGCCGGGATCAGACGGTTGGCCCAGAAATAAGCAAGGGTCGCCGTGCAAAGCCCCGCAATGATGCCGACATTCCCAGCGTCCGCCCAAAATTGCGTTAATGGCCTGGACACGCTTTGACGCAGGAGCGTGACATGCCGTGCGCGTCTTTTCACCGACCATAACACCGTACCCGTTGCAATCATCGCGCAGCTGATCGCGCTCATGATGAAATAGAGCCAACGGACGAGCGGGTCGGCGAACTTGATCTCGTGGATGATGCGAAAGACGCGAAACGCCACATACCAGGGCGGCCCGGTTTCCTCGATCCGGGTCAGCAGCGTTCCATTGGTGCCATCGAAACGAAGACGGTCTGACCCTCCCCACATGGAATCGCTATCCACGCGCACGATATCGACCCGCGAGGAGCCGCGACCCGGATCGTTGACAGCAATGCTCCGCACATCAGGCATGTGCGATACGGCGTTTTTCGCCAACGGTGGTAAGGACGCCAGTCGGACGAGCGGCGCCGTCGCTGCCGCGCGCGTCGGATTCTCGGTCCCCTGTTGCGCGATATCCGCAAAGAACGCGCCGCGGTTGCCGCCATAGGCGACCTGCCAGCCGGCGGGCATCCAGATGAACCACCAAATCACCAGCCCGCTATAAGCAATCATGAAGGAAAACGGCAGCACCATCACCGCGCTCACATTGTGCGCGTCGAGCCATGCGCGCTGTGGGGATGCACGTGGTCTGAACGTGAAAAAGTCTTTGATGATCTTCGCATGGGTGATCACGCCGGTGACAAGGCCGACCAGCATTGCCATGCCCAGCGCTCCGACGAACCACATGCCGGTCAGGCCGAGCAGCAATCCATAGTGAAAACGATAGATCATCGTGCCGCCAGCGGTATCGCGCGGCACGACCGCCTGACCCGCCGCATCGATATAGCTCGACTGCGGTCGCTTGCCCTGCTCCAGACTCCACGAGACACGGAGCGTTGGGCTGCGCGGCGTTGGCAATTCGATCGACCATCGCAACGCGTCCGGCGCGAGCTTGGCCAGCGTGGACTGCGCGAGATCGATCGCACCGGGGCCCGGATGCGCCATATGCAGTTCCGGCCGCATCCAGTAGTCCACCTCGGTCCGGAACACCGCGATCGTGCCGGCGAAGAAAACGGCGAACAACAGCCAGCCGAACACCAGACCGCTTCCGGTGTGCAGCCATGCCATCGACTGCCGGAACGAACCCTTCATGGGCGATATCTTGAAATCACCGGAGTCGGGCTACCATTTCGCGCTGACTTTCAGCATGGCCGTCCGCGGCTCACCGTAGCGGTTGCCGCTCGTCGACGTATTGACCCAGGCGTAATATGTCCGGTCGAACAGATTGGTGATCGTCAGCGTCGCCCAGACGTTGGGGCTGAATTTATAGCCGAGCTGGGCGCTGAAGATTTCGTAGCCCTCCTGCGTCCAGCGGACATTGCCCGAGCGCGTGTAGAACGAGCTGACGATTTTACCGCCCAGCCCAAGGCTCAGACCTTCGAGCGGGCCATGCTCGAACTCGTAGCGAGTCCAAAAATTATAGGCATGCGCCGGCGTGAACGATGCGAGCGGCTGTCCGATATTGGCAGCGCTTTCGTTCAGGTACTCGGTCTGGGTGAACGCATATCCCGCCGTGACGTCCCAGCCGCGGGCGATACGGCCGGTCACCTCCGTCTCGAATCCTCTGCTCTCGGCCTCGCCCGCGGCAATCGAGAACGTGGGGTTGCTCGGATCGGTCATGGCCCGGTTGACGTCGCGGATCTGAAACAGCGCCGCATGCGCCTTGAGCTTGTCATCGAGCAGGCTGGTCTTGATGCCCGCTTCACGTTGCCAGCCGACCCGGGGCGGCAGCACCGATCCGTCGGCAGCAACGGCGGTTTGGGGCTGGAAGATGTCGGCATAGCTCGCATAGAGCGAAACATCGCGGGTCACATCGAAAACCACACCGTAGTTCGCCGTGACCTTTCCTTTGACGTCGGCGACGGCGCTGCGCGCTCCGGTGATCAGATTCTGTCCCGCCGTGCTCCAGTCACTGAACCGCGCACCGGCGATCAACGTCGCCCACGATACGGGCTTCACCCGCAGCTGCGTGTAGGCACCCCGTTGCTGTTCCTGGGTCTGACTGCCGCCAGTGAGATTGACCGGAATGAAGGGAAGATCGTTGTTGGGCGAGAACACATTCTGCGTCGTCGCCGCGCCGGATCCGTTGCGCAGCGTATAGGTGAAGTCGCGACGATCGACACCCACCAGGAAATTATGGGTCTGGCCAAACAGATGGAACGGGGTCGAATAATTGAGGTCGACAGTGGTGTTGCGATGTTCGAGATCGAGCCGGATTCGGTTGAGATTGACCATTCCGGTCACCGGATTGACCGCGGAACTTGGCGTCAGATAAATCGCGTCGCTCTTTCGATCCACCTGCCGAGCGCTCAACTTCGCCCGCGCCCCATTGTCGAACCGGTGCTCCAGCTCGCCGAATTTATCGAGCGTGCTGGTCTTCCAGCTGTTCCAGCTTGCGCCGACCAGCGTCGAGCGCGGCACGGCGAGCAATGTGCCGTTGGCATAGGCCGGAAGACCGGCAAACGGCAGGTAATTCACCGCGGTATAGATCGCGCCGAGCGACAGGGTTGTCTGCTCGGTCAAATCCATTTCCAGGGTGCCGTAGAGTGTCGGCTTGCGATAATAGCTCGGACTGTAGATCAGATCCTTGTCCTCATAGGCGCCGACCACGCGCGCCCTGATCCGTTTTGACGGATGCAGCGGGCCAGTTACGTCGAACTCACCGCGTCTGTAATTTCGTGACCCGACCGCGCCATTTCCCTGCACCTGCCAGATATCCAGGGCGCGTTTGCGCGCGAGATTGACGGTCGCGCCGGGATTGCCAGATCCGGAAAACAGGGCATTCGGGCCTTTCATGACCTCGATCCGGTCGTAGACCGCGAGATCGGGGGTGACGAAGAAATTGTTGAGGTTCGCGCTGACACCATCCACCTGAATGCTGTCGACGCGATGGCCTCTCGAATAGAGATCGAACCGGGCGGGATCGACTGACAGTACCGTCATGCCCGTCGTCTCGCGCATCGCATCCTCGATGCTCGTGAGATTCTGGTCGTCCATCCGCTTGCGTGTGATGACCGTGACGGTCTGGGGAATTTCCCGGGTCGAAGCCGACGCTTTCGATCCGACACCCGTCACGTCCGTCGCATACGAACCTGAATTTTCAGTAGCGGCGCCATCCTTCGAACCTGTTCCGGCGGTGACGTTGACGGCCGGGAGCGCGACCTCGGACTGCGCAGCCGCCTCACTCGTCGGAGCAATCGACGCCAGAACCAATGAACTTAAACACACCACCGCACGATTCAAAACCATTGCCGACGCCCCTCACTTCCAAGTGAGGAACGTTTCGGCGCGCGATCAACGCCAGGCAATCACTATCTTTTATAAGCCTTCCAGAACTGTGCTCAATTTCGCCTTGCACAAAGCGATGATCGCAACAATGCGCCAGCAATTGGCGAGATACGCTCTGGACAGCAACAAGCGATAAATTGTCACATCACGATGCGGCACACCGACACCGTAGAAGCGGTCCAAACAACCGCACAGTTCGATTAAAACGATTCCATAAAATCCGATGCAATCGACGCGCTGATCTCATCGTCTACAGCACGACCAGCGACGATGTCCGATGCGTTTAAGAAACCTCCCTGATGCCTGATCAATTTGGGTAAGCTGGGCATCAATCTAAAGGAACGCGGCCGATGCACCGGAGCGTTGCGCGGCGCATAGCGGGTGAAAGAATAATAGACCGGGAGGCGGCCAATGGATTCAAGTCGCACGATGGAAAGCGATGAGTTCGAGAATTTGCGTGTCATTATCGCACGGCTGGAGCCCGCAATTGCGCTTGCCCGCGAACAGGGCCTGAGTGTCATCGCCGGCCTGCTCGTGCTGGCGCTCCAGGAGGCGCAAAATCAATTGAAGCAGGACTGATAGCTGCTGGCCGCCCTCGCCTGGACGGCCAGCAGTGTTGTTTCAGTCGAGTTCCCGATCAAGCACGATACTGGCAGCCCGCATAAGAATGACAAAATGCGCAAGCTTCAGTTCGGCTCCTTCCGCCAGAATATAATCCAGCATCGCCTGAAGCGCCCGGATCCGGCTGGAATGGTCATCGGTCGAGATTTCCCCGATTTTGGTCTGAAGGCCCCCCTCAGGCTGCGCGTTCATCGGCCCCCCGGCGCCACACGACTGGGAAATCCGGCCCACTCAACGACTGCCCTTCTTCCAGCTGTTGCGTGTGATGCAACTGGCGCGGCGCCCACGGCCGCTGGGTGACGCGGATATCGTCTCCGCAGTAACGGATCGAAGCCGCGCGCCTGACCTGGTAGCGGGTCGCGTTTCCGCCGGTGCCATGGACGGTCTTGTAGTGATGAACGAGCACGTCGCCCGGCTCGACATCGAAGTGAACGATGTCGAAATCATCGCGCCGGCCCTCGATATCCGGCAACATCTCACCTTCCGCGCCGGGCAGCGGCGCCTGGGAGACGAACACGTTCGGCTGGTAAAGCTTGCCGTTGCGATGCGATCCGCGCCAGTATTCCATCACACCGCTTTCGAGGGTGACCGGATCGACCGGAACCCAGAGCACGCAGCACTGGTCGCCGTCGATTTCGAAATAGGTGGCGTCCTGGTGGAACGCGGTCTTTTCCCGCGTGCCGGGCTCCTTGACGAAGACCTGATCGCCGAAAAAGCGGACTTCATCGCTCTGCAGAAGTGAAGCAGCGATTTCCGGCATCGCACCAGCGACGACAAGCCTTCGGAAATCACGCAGACGGGCCGCGATACCCGTATCCAGGATGAAGCTCCCCTTCCCGGTCGCCCCGTCCTGCAGAAACGGCTTGCCGGTGGATTTGATGTGCCTTGCGATAGCGGCGATGTCGTGTTGTCCGCTGCTCGCATTTTCGAGCGTCGCCTGGTCGAGCGTCTGGATCGCGCGCGTGAGCGCGCTCAGGTCGTAGCCTGACGGGCTCTCGCCGATCGTGCGAACCGCGTCATCGATGCACCGGCGCAAGGCGTTGACGGCGGCCAGATCGAGAACCCCTTTTAACAGCACCACGCCCGCGGTCCTGTAGGCGGAAACCTCGTCGCGGGTAACCGGTCGTGCTAACTTCGTCATTGTGATCTCCAAAAATAGATGTGTGTGGATGCGCGACGTCAGGCGATCGCCCGATGCTCGGAGGATGAAAAGGCTTGCGGGAAGGATGACTGCTGCCATCCGCCGTATTCGCGAATATCGGCAATGACATCGGGCCGGACGGGCCACCGGATCGCGAGGCACTCGCCGCCACCCGGAACTTTCCGTCCGCCGCCATAGGGATGCGCGAGCCCGAGTGGAATCGTCTTGGGCGTCATTTCGACGAAACTCGACAGCGTCGCCGCGTCGATCACCGTCTGGATGAACGACAGCCGCTGCGAGAGCGCCCATTCGAGCATGCCCGCGAGGAGCTTCGCTTTCGCCTCGCGGTTGGCGTTCCGGCTTTTGACGGCCGGGCGCACGATATAGCGCGTGCACTCGTAGATCGTCGGCGATCGCGCGGGCTCGCCGTTTTCGATCAGATGCGGAAAGTAGTCGGCGAGAAGCGAAGCCGTCGCCGAAGGCGTTGCGCGAACGCTGGCTTCGATGAGACCGTTATCGCCTACATCGATGAAATAGATGGCCTCGTCGGTATCGTATTGGTCGATCTCCTTGCCGCCGCTCGATGGCAGCGACCAGCCACGTCCTTTGATAAAGACGTCGTGCCGGAGCCGATACAGTTGCTCAAATAAAGCAGCATGCTGACGCCGCTGCGATCCATTCACGATGATCATGGAAATTCCCCCAGTTAGAGACCAGGGAAACCTCCGGCAAACTTCGCGTGCGGTGTATCCTCGAAAAGGAGGATGGACGCGTCCTACAAAGATATTTCCCCAAAACGAATGGCCTGAACGACGGCATAGGTTCGCCTGAACGCGTCCAGTTTTCGCTTGGATGCCTCGACGTGACTCTTCACCGTCAACGCGCTGATATTGAGCAGATCGCCGATTTCATCGTCGGATTTTCCAATTGCAACCCATTGCAGGACCTCCCGCTCGCGCGCGGTGAGCGGCGTGTGCACCGCCTGGTCGCGGCGCTCCTTCAGCAAAGCGCGTTTCAACACCTGATGGCTGTAAATACCGACCAGTTCCAGAGCGGAACGGGCGCGCTGGGAGAGATCCGGATTTTCACCGCAAGGGCTGAAAACGGCCTGTTCCCCCGTGAGCGAGACGATCGGAACGATAAGACCATCGCGCATCCCGAAATCGCGCCCCTCGTCGATTATTCTCTTTTCCGGACGGTTTAAGGGGCGCTTCTCGCGGACATCCTGCCAGGAATATGGGACCGCGGTCCGCTTCAGTTCGGTGACGACGGGATCGATCGCCAGATGATGCTTCTCCTTGTAGTTCGCGATGTAGTCCATCGGCCGCGTGTTCATCAGGAAGCCGTCGTCATCGGGTCTCCCCGGCCCCGGAAGGCTCATGACGGTCACGCAGTTCAGGCCATACCATTCAAGTTCTGCGGAAATTACACGGCATATTTCTGTATATTCGGTGAGCCTCTGTAATCGTTCCACAAAATCGAGCGTGCGCTGGCCGTAAATATCGTCCGTAGACGACATGACGGTCTCCTCGGCGATCATTAAAATTTAAATCAATTCGACAACGTGCCAACGATCAGCGCAAGCACAACGCGAAAATTTGATCGCTGGTGCGCACGATTTACAGATTCAACCGAGCGGTTGTAGCTCTCGGACCGAACGGCTGACTAACTGGCGAAATCGCGTTTTGTGGGCGAAGCATGATGCACAGCCGCGCGCCTGTTTGCCCACATCATCGCTCTGGATCACTCTCGCCGGCCATCGGTGTTCGCGGAAGAAAACTCAAAATTGCAAAACGAAGCCAAATTCCTTTCGGCCGATATCTGACGAACAGACCTACAATCCCAACCCACGGCCAGTTCCGGCCTCAGCGTTTGGCATCGACGGGCAAAAAACAGCGATCGCATGAAGAAACCGCGTCCGGAGACTTTCAGCAGAGACGAAGTGACGGAGCGTTTCACCCGACTGGTGGCAACCGCGCTCAAAACGCCGCCGGCGCGGATGACAGTCGACAAAACCGTGAAGAAGAAACCGCGCCGGGGAAAGCAAACAACGGACGCCCCCTGACGCAACCGGACGGCCTTCATCGAGCCTATCGGAGCCTCACCTCCGGATCGTGCTGATCGCGCTGCGAACGGGAATACCACCCGCTGGGAACACCGCGCGCGCTGCCGGCACCGGAGGCCGCGAGCGCGGCAAACGGATCCGCAGGCGGGTTCTGCGGCGGATATCCCGCAGGCGCTGGCACAGAATCCAGGCGGTCTTGTAGGTGACCTCGAGCTCCCGCTGCAGATCGGTCGGCGTCGGGCCTTCCCGCGAGGCAGCCTCCATGAACAGCGCCGCGAGCCATTTGTGGAGCGGCACGTGGCTGCGCTCCATCAGCGTCCCGGTGGTGACCGTGAAATCCTTGCCGCAGGACGCCCGGGCGCACCGGTAAAAGCCCTGCTTCGATCGATTGGCGTAAGCCTTTCTCGACCGGCAAGCCGGACAGACCGGCCCGTCCGGCCAGCGCTGCTCTTCGAGAAACCGTCGCGCCGACCGGGGGTCATAGGTGAAGATCGGCTGCCCGTAGTGGATCGGAAAGCGCATGGAAAACCTCGCATCGGAGCATCGTGACGGCATTCCGGCGCCGTGTGGAGTCAAATATATAAATAGGCACACCATCCTATTTTTTGAGCGTTTGATTGTTTTTCAAAGCCCGAGCCCGTTTCCGCCCGCGCGAATCCGGAAAAGCCGCTATTTATCGCGATAAAACGCGGCCGGGACACCTCCGATGGGCGTCCGGCTTTTCAACGGAAATCAAATAACGGGTGCATTTTTTGCGGAATCCTGCTGTACCATAACGACGTTCTCGATCCCGGAATATTGCAGCTGATTGCCGTCCTGATGCCCTCCGAAGAACAACTCCTCGAACGTCACAATGTCGGTGTGTTCGGCCCGCTCGAGCCGGCCGCTTTGGCGTGGCTGGCGCCCCGCATCCCGCTCTGGATGACGCCGGACATGCTGACCACGATCGGCGTGGTCGGGGCGGTGATGGTGTTCTTCGGCTATGCGTTGAGCGCCTATGAGCCGCACTTCCTGTGGCTCGCGAGCCTCGGCCTCGCCGTCAACTGGTTCGGGGATTCGCTCGACGGGTCGCTGGCGCGCCACCGGCGGATCGAGCGGCACCGCTACGGCTTCTATCTCGACAATGCGGTGGACGTGGCGCAGCAGATCCTCACCGCCGTCGGCTTCGCGCTCTCGGGCTGGATCCGGCCGGACCTCTGCTATCTGGCGCTGGCGTCGTTCTTCGCCATGTCGATCCTGACGCTGCTGCGCGCCCGCGCCTTCTCCACCTATCAGGTGACTTATGCCGGGTTCGGGCCGACGGAACTGCGGGTCGCCTTCATCATCCTGAATGCCGTTATCATCTTTTTTCCCCCGACACCGTTCGCGCTGGCGGGCTGGATCGTCACCTATGCCGACCTGTTGTCGCTCCTGTGGTCGATCTCCATGCTGACTACCTTCACGATCCTGATGGTGCGGGATATCGCCCGGCTCTCGGCCGAGGATCCGACCCCGCCCGCGCGGCGGTAGGTTGCCTATCCGAGCGCCGGCCGCAGGAAATAAAGCGACAAGGCCGGATGGAAATACGGATCGTCGCGAATGACCTGCGCCCAGCGCGCGTCGAAATAGGCCCGTTCGCGCGCATAGACCGTATAGCCGTTGGTCTTGAATCCCCGGCTTGCCGATTCATGATGGATCAGCCGGGCGTGTGGCGTCAGCACATGCACGAAGCCACGCTCCGACAGCCGCAGGCACAGGTCGATGTCATTGAGTTCGACCGGAAGGTTGACCTCGTCAAATCCACCAACCGCTTCAAATTTTTTCCGCTCAATGGCGACGCACGCCGCGGTCACGGCGCTGACCTCGCGCTCGCCGGTTAACTGGCCAAGATATCCGCGCGTCGCGACCGGTTCGCTGTGATAAATGTGGCCCGCATCGCCGCCAAGCCCGAGCACGACGCCGGCGTGCTGGATTTTCCTGTTCGGAAATTCGAGCAGCGCGCCGACGATGCCGGTCTGCGGCCGCAATGCGGGCTTCACCAGCGCCCGTAACCAGTCCGCCGACAGCATCTCCACATCATTGTTGAGAAAGACGATGACGTCCGATGGAAGCGATCGCGCACCATCGTTGGACAGCGCCGAAAAATTGAACGGGCCTGGCCGGTGCAGCACCGTGAAACGTGCATCCGCCTGCAGGGACTTCAGCAGCGCCAGCGCATCGGGCTCCCGTGAATCGTTGTCGACGATGACGCAGTGAAAATCCGGATAATCAGTTCTTTCACGCAGACCTTGCACACACCGGCGGAGCAGCGAGCAACGATCCCGCGTCGGCACGACGATCAGAACGCGCGGCCATGATGACGGATCGGCCGGCGGCTCGGGTGACTGGACCGCTGGATGCGCAGCGAGCGCATCGACCGGCGAGAGACGGCGGAGCAAAGGGCGTCGCAGATGCGAGACCGCACCCGGCGGCAGCGTCATGGCGATATGCCGGCTTTCAACACGCGGGTTTGGCCACAACGTAGACAAGAGACCGTCCGCTCCCGCCTCCGGCGCTTTCAGAAAAACCGCATCGCCCAGATATCCGACGGTTTGCTCGAACAACGGACTCCAGTCCGGTTTCAGGATCGGCGCATGCAGCCTGCCGCTTGCATCGACGGCATCTTCATCGCCATAGATCAATCGTGCGTCCGGATTACGTGCCGCGTGCTCCATGAGACAGGCAAGCGCGTGATCCGGAAACCGCGCGTGATGCGGCAGGATCGAGAGCCAATCGCCAGCGGCAATGTCTGGCACGATATCCGCAATATCCGTGACCGTGCGGCAACGCGGCTCGTTCTCCACCAGTTCGGTGACAAACGCCGGCATAGCACCATCATTCGGCCTGACCAGATAGAGCACCCAGCGCGCATAGGCTTGCCGTTGCAGCGAGGTGAGAAGCGCACGAACGTCCTGGTCCTCTGCAGCATTGAGCGACAGGAGTAAGCGAGTCGTCGGTCCGGTCGTCCAGTCGAAACGCGGCGCGTCGAGCCCCGCCGGGTCGAAATCCCGCGACCGCGTCTGCATCCAGCGATGATAATCTGACAACGGCGTTGCCGTGCCGGCAAAGCGCAACGCTTGACGTGCCTCACGGCGTGCATTGAGCAGCCGCGCAATCACCGACCCTGCGGTCCATTTCCAGGCTTGGAACAGACCACGCCAGAACAGATGCAACGGTGAGACAGGCTCGACGCTCTCCAGCGTGAAATCGAACTGTCCAGTGCGTGTCACCGGTGAGACCGACACCGCCATGGTGCCCGGCGGTACGCGCCCGATCCATTCGCCGCCGCCAGCAAAAGCGCCTGTCATCGCGTCGTGGAGAACCTCGCCGCTGCGGGTCGTGAACCGCAACAACGGCCGCACCGGATCGTCGAAAAAACTGCTGCGATAACGGATCCGCACCCATGTCCGCGTTGTGAACAGCGTCACAGGACTGATGCTGAGCCAGGCCGGCGTCGCCACGGCGGTCATCCGTCCTCGACGGATTTCGATCCCCTGCTCCGGGACAAGCGTGAATGGGCTTACCATTCAGAAACGGCGCCACTGCTGTAGGAACGACGGAAAAAGGAGAAAATTGAATCACACGGACAACCACAAATTAACGCTTTTCTCACCTGTCAGGTATCCGGTTACGCGGTTTTTACCGGCTTGGCGCGATGCTGCCGGCGTTATGACCGACGCGCTCCTCACGTCGCAACCCATATCCCCGGTTCCGTCCCGGACCGCGCGGGTGCCGCTGTGCTTCGTCCTCGATGAGGAAGGCAGCATGCGGCACTTCCTGTCGCTGGTGCTGCACGGCCTCGGCATCGACACCGAGGAGTTTGCCGATGGCGCGGCGATGCGCGAGGCGCTGGAGCGGCGGCAGCCCGATCTGGTTTTCATCAATATCTCGCTGGAATCGGCCGACGCCATCGAATGCGTCGTCGCACTCGGAAAATATGGCTTCGCTGGCTCGGTCCAGTTGATGAGCGGCCGGGGCGCCGCGGTGCTCGAACACGTCAAGAGCATCGGCGTGCAGAACCGGCTCACCATGCTGCCGGTGCTGAAAAAGCCGTTCGAAACCGACGCGATCGTGCGCGTGATCCAGGAGCTGCGGCTGGGAACGCCGATCGCCGGCGATATCAAGGCAAGTCTCGATCAGGGGCTCGACCAGGGCTGGGTCGAGTTCTGGTATCAACCCAAGATCGAGCTGCGCCGCAAGAAACTGGCCGGCGCGGAAGCCTATGCCCGCATCCGGCACCCGCAGCATGGTATCCTGTCGCCGGCGAGCTTCATGGCGGATGCCAGCGACGGATCAATCCTGCAACTGGCCGAACTCGCCGTTACCAGCGCGCTTCGTGCCGGGAAAAGCTTTGCCGAGCTCGGCCTGCAACTGCCGATCGCCGTGAATATTCCGGTTCCGGCCCTGACCAAGCTACCGCTGGAAGAGATGATCCGGGCGCATCATGCGCCGGGCGCGAAATGGGCCGGGCTGATCATCGACGTGACCGAAGAGCAGATCGTGACCGATCTCGCGCTCGCTGCAGAGCTGACGCGGCGCATGACCGGGCTCAACGTCAAACTGGCGATCGACGACTTCGGGCGCGGCCTGTCATCGCTGTCGCGACTGCAGAACATGCCGTTCGCCGAGCTCAAGCTCGATCGCAATTACGTGACCGACTGCGGCACCGACAAGGTCAAAGCACCTTTGTGCAAAACCGTGATCGACCTCGCGCACAATTTTGGCAGCGTCACGGTGGCGATCGGGATCGAAAAGGCCGCCGACGCCATGGCCCTCGTCAGCATGGGATGCGATTACGGCCAGGGTTTCCTGCTGGGCCAGCCGATGGCGGAAGAGCGCTTTGTGTCGCTGCTGCGCCAGCGCGCGTCGCATCAGGGCGCGACGCTGGACAAGGGCGCGGTGCGCGAGAAACGGCGCGCCTGACACCGCCAGCGATGTGTCGTTCAGGCGTGAACTTGTTGGGAAAGCCGGTCTCCATCCTCGGGCCAGGCCCAGGGGCAGGCTTTTCCGGATAACGCCTTAGTGCGTCCAGGCGTCCCGGCGCCGGAACGCGAAATTGTCAGCATAGGCGATGGTGCGGCGGGCGATCTGTTCCTCTTCGACCACGCGGTAAGGAATGCTCTCGCGCTGGCAATAGGCGATCGCCGCCTCCTTGCTGTCGAACCGCAGGCGCACCTGCGCGCGCATATCCGATGAGGAGGTCCACCCCATCAGCGGCTCGACCACCCGCGGCTGCTCCGGCTCAAAATCAAGCACCCATTGCTTGGTCTTGGCCGTGCCGGACTGCATGGCGGTTTTCGCGGGCTTGTAGATGCGGGCGATCATGACGGGGGGACTCAAGGGTTTCTGCACCAAACCCCGTCCGTATAAGCCGCCCGATCAACGGCGGCAATGACGATCCGTCAGGCCCGATAGACGGGCGCCGGTATCGAGCGCATGTCGTGACCCCTGCCACTCTGCGAGCGCTCGCCAGCCTCTACCACGGATACAGGAACCGTCAGCCGGAAAGACCCATCCGGCATATCCTCGAAAACAAGCCCCTGATCGCGCCAGACCTCGGCCATCGCCAGGATCGTCGCCCGGCGCGGTTCGGTCTCACCCTGCTCCAGCTTGTGAATAGCCCGCTGGGTCATGCCGACATGAACCGCGAGATCGGTTTGGCTCCAGCCCAGAACCGCGCGCGTCGCGCGCAGCTTGGCGGCGAAAATCCGCTGCTCCTGACGGATGACAGCGGCGAGCGCGCTCTGTCTGCCGGTATGGGCTTGCATGGTCACGCCTACGCAACAAGTGGCGGATCATACGTTCCGTACAGGTCATCCGCCGGAAACCTGACGGGGAAAACCCCGGCGGTTTCCCGCCGGGGCTCTCTTGGACTTTTATGCCTTAGATCAGACGATCAGGGCATGAAGTCGCGATGGACGCGGAAGCGGATCGCAACGTTGTCCTGGTTCGAAGTGTTGGCGATTGCCAGCACAGCCGCGTTCTTCGCGGAGGTCAGGTTCGAGTAGAGAACGTCGAGGCCCATGTAGAAGTCCTTGGTGACGTTCCACTGGGTGCGCGAACCGAGCCACCAGGTCGACCAGTTGTTGTCGCAACCAGCAACCACCGGAGCGTTGGCACCGAGGCCGACGCCGACGACACCGCCACACAGCATGTTGTTGGCCGTGCCGTTGTAGCGAACGGCCGCGTAGCCGCCGTACACCGAGGTCTTCCACGCCGGGTTCCAGAAGTGCTCGTAAGCCGCGTTGAAGCCCCAGGTCTTGGTCAGCTCAACGCCGGTCGCACCAGCACCGACCGCGCCGCCGTAGACGCCGTCAGACAGGATGCCGAACGCGCCGTTGGCGCCGTCACCCTTGAACCAGTTGGTGTTCGGGGTGGCGAACACGTAGCGGGACGCGCCCTCGGCGTAGTTGATCTGCGCCTGGAAGTAGTCGCCAGCGCCGATCATCGGAGCATTCAGCTTGATGCCCGCGCCGACCGCGTAGCCCCACTTGTCGCCCGGATGACCGGTGCCCGGAGCAGCGC
>MKWA01000001.1:171915-174997 GCA_001899285.1 Rhizobiales bacterium 64-17 | reverse complement strand
CGCCTCTAGATGACGCCCCTCGTGAGCAGGACAGAGATAGGATTATAGGCATATAGGAAGAAAGTCAAGGACCCGATTGAACCCACATCTCTCCCCGTCATGCCCGCATTTATTGCGGGCATGACGCGGCGGGACTTGTGCGCCTCTCTGAGCCTCATGGTGAGGAGACCGGCGAGGCCGGGCGTCTCGAACCATGGGCGGCTACGGGACTAGGGCCGCCGCATCCTTCGAGACGCGCACCTTCGCTCTCCGAGCTTCGGCGTGCCCTCAGGATGAGGCGGAGCGAGAGTTGCGCGTGTCTCTCCGCCGTCAGGCGCGGATATCGCTGGTCGAAGACGATCGTTGAGAGCGTTGCGCGCTCACCCCTTCGGCGTCTGCTCGCTCTGTTCGTAAGCCGCGCTCGCGACCGACTGCAGGCGGTTGCGGTCGGAAGGGCCGCTCACCACGTAGCCGACCTGATTGAACACCCAGTACATCGCTGCCGTGCGATCCTCGCCCTTGTAGCGGAACGCGGTTTCCGGCGCGGTGGTGCGCGCGGCGTAGATCGTATAGCGCTCGCCGCTGCCGCCCTCATACATGAACAGCGCCGCCGGACCGTTCGGTCCCGGCAGCAGCCGCCCGCCCATCAGCTTGAGGCCGAGCCGCGACAGATCCGGCGGCCGCAACTCCGAGCCGACGCGGCGCGACAGCCACGGGACCAGATGGCTTTCGCCGGCCTTCACCTCGATCGGGTGACGCATCTCGGCGATGTAGAGTTTGTGCGCGGTGAGCGCGTCGTCGGTGAACACCTCGAACCCGGACGGCGAAGCCGCCGCCGCGCCGCGCGCCATCCAGCCTGACGCGCCGCCGATCAGAAACGCGGCAACGGCCGCCGCCGAGGCAATCGCCAGCCACGAACGCGGCGACAGATGCCGTCGCGTGATTTCGTCGAGCTTGAGCCGGTCCGGCACCGGCTCCTGCGCGACGCCTTGATAGCGCGCGCGGATCGCTTCGGCCTGCGCGCGCCAGACAGCGACTTTCTCGGCATCGTCGGGATGCGCGGCAAGCCAGGCGGCCACGGCCTCCTGCCGGTCGGCGGGAAGTTCGCCGTCCACATAAGCGTGGAGCTCGTCTTCCGTGATGGGGGAGTTGTCGTGAAGCATCGCAGCACCTTCTGAGTTATTTCACGCGGCGCAGCGCCGGGCGCTCGCCGTCGAGATGGGCTTTGATCTGGGCGCGAGCCCGCGCGAGCCGGGACATCACCGTGCCGATCGGGATGCCCTGCACGTCGGCGACCTCGCGATAGGTCAGTCCTTCCAGCACCACCAGCAGCAAGACGACGCGCTGCTCCTCCGCCAGCGCGGCCAGCGCGCGAGCGATATCGCGCTGACCGGTCTCGAGGCCCGCGCCTTCCGGCGCATCGTCGTCCTCGATGGCGATCAGCGTCGGCCGGCGCGCCAGCGTGCGCAGCCGGTTGCGGTTGAGATTGGTGAGGATGGTGTAGAGCCAGGCGCGGATATCGCCGCCGTGAAACAGGTGTTCCGAGCGCAGCGCCCGGACCAGCGTGTCCTGCACCAGATCGTCGGCGATGTCGGTGTTACGCGTCAGCGCGCGGGCGTAACGCCGCAACGCCGGGATCGACGCCTCGACGCCCTGCCGGAAACCGGCCACGCTGCTGACCACGCTGTTCTCCCGTCCTGTGCCGCCGCCAGCCGACTCACGCCCGCCATCTCACGCACATGTCACCGCACCACGTCGCCAGACCGCCGGCGCGTTAACGAACCGGCTATCGCCCCGCGTTTGGCCCCGATTGTGACTGTGGTTCCTGTCAAAAAACACCTCGGAACGGCGGATATTCCCCCGTTTCCCGGCCGGCAGCGTTAAGAGTGCCACGGGAAAGCGGCCTGGGCTTGCTTGAAGGCTCGGGGAGGCTATGCCAGAAAACCCATTCGCTGCGCGGTACGGGTGGCGTCAAGCCGACAGGACAGGAACGACGATGGCGGAAGCCGCCGGACTGATGCGGGGAAAGCGCGGGCTGATCCTCGGAGTAGCCAATAACCGCTCGATCGCCTGGGGTATTGCGCGCGCGTGCCGCGACCATGGCGCGGAACTGGCCTTCACCTATCAAGGCGATGCGCTGAAGAAGCGGGTCGAGCCGTTGGCGCAGGAGGTCGGCGGCCTGGTCGTCGGCCATTGCGACGTAACCGATCCGGCGACGCTGGACGCCGCCTTCGCTGCCGTCGAGAAAGCCTGGGGCTCGCTCGATTTCGTGGTTCACGCCATCGCGTTCTCCGACAAGGATCAGCTCGACGGCCGCTACGTCGACACGACCGAAGACAATTTCAGCAAGACGATGCTGATCTCCTGCTACTCGTTCACGTCGGTGGCGCAGCGCGCCGAGAAGCTGATGCCGAACGGTGGCTCGCTGCTGACACTGACCTATTACGGCGCCGAGAAATGGATGCCGCACTACAACGTGATGGGCGTCGCCAAGGCCGCGCTCGAATGTTCGGTGCGCTATCTCGCCGCCGATCTCGGCGAGAAGAAGATCCGCGTCAACGCGATTTCCGCCGGGCCGCTGAAGACGCTGGCCGCGTCCGGCATCGGCGACTTCCGCTACATCCTCAAGTGGAACGAATACAACACGCCGCTGCGGCGCAACGTGACGCTCGACGAGGTCGGGCAGAGCGGGGTGTATCTGCTGTCGGATATGGCCGGTGGCGTCACCGGCGAAATCCTGCATGTCGACTCAGGCTATCACGTCGTCGGCATGAAGCATCCGGATGCGCCGGATATCGCGGTCGGCAAGGAATTTCCGGACACGCCGTCGAAATAATCCGGCGCCGGTAAAGCGGCCACTCGTGCTCGCGGTATCATCAACGCAATAAAAAAGCCGGACCTGAGGTCCGGCTTTTTCGCGACCGCAGAGCGGTTGCTTACTTCTTCGCCTTCTTGGCCTTCTTCGCCTTCTTCTTGGCGGCCGAGAGGTCGGAGGTCAGCTCCGACTTCTTCATCTTCTTGGCCTTGGCCTTCTTCTTGGCGGCCGAGAGATCGGAGGTCAGTTCCGACTTCTTCATCTTCTTGGCCTTGGCCTTCTTCTTGG
>MKWA01000001.1:119914-171795 GCA_001899285.1 Rhizobiales bacterium 64-17 | reverse complement strand
GGACTTCTTCATCGACTTCTTCTTGGCTTTCTTCTTCGCAGCCGAGAGGTCGGAGACGAGCTCGGACTTCTTCATCGACTTCTTCTTGGCCTTCTTCTTCGCGGCCGAGAGATCGGAGACGATCTCGGACTTCTTCATCGCCGGCTTCTTCGCCTTCTTCTTGGCGGCGGCGAATTCGACGGTGGCAGCTTTGCTGGTCGGCGCGGCAACGGACGGGAGCGTCGTGGCGGCGAGGAGACCCAGGGCTGCGACGAGGGCAGTGAACGTGCGCATGGTCGTGTCCTTTGATGACTGTTCAGTCGGCGAAGAGTTGTGGCCCCCTTGGCCTCGCGCCCTTTTGCCAGACATGGATTCCATACTGCGGAGCGATTTCGCCTGCAAGCGCTATTTCAAAAAAAGTGTAGAGATTTCAATATCTTAACGAGCATTCAGCTTGGCATTAATCGGCGTTCAGACAGAAACCTTTTTGCCGCATGATTTGCACCGGCCGGTGCATTGAAACGGGACAGACGCGGCGCAGTCGGTTGCTGTGCGCTCCCGCAACGGGGAATCGGGAGCGCGCGACATTTGACCGCCGCAGGCCGCGCGGCTACCACAGCCCGCGGCAGCCCTTTCGACGAAAAACCATGTCATTCAATACCTTCGGCCAGATGTTCCGGTTTACGACGTTCGGCGAGAGCCACGGGCCGGCGATCGGCTGCGTGGTCGACGGCTGTCCGCCGCGCATTCCGCTGACCGCGGCCGACATCCAGCACCATCTCGACAAGCGCCGGCCGGGCCAGTCCCGCTTCACCACCCAGCGGCAGGAGCCGGACGCGGTGAAGATCATGTCCGGCGTGTTCCGCGACGAGGCGACCGGGCAGGACGTCACCACCGGCACGCCGATTCTGCTGCTGATCGAGAATGTCGACCAGCGCTCCAAGGACTATTCGGACATCAAGGACAAATACCGGCCGGGCCATGCCGGCTATGTCTATGACGCGAAATACGGCGTGCACGATTATCGTGGCGGCGGCCGCGCCTCGGCGCGCGAGACCGCGTCGCGGGTCGCGGCCGGCGCGGTGGCGCGCAGGATCGTGCCGGGTCTGTCGGTGCGCGCCGCGTTGGTGCAGATGGGGCCGCACAAGATCGACCGCTCGCGGTTCGACTGGAATGAAGTCGACAACAATCCGTTCTTCTGCCCCGATCCGGTGCAGGCCGAATTCTATGCGACCTATCTCGACAGCGTCCGCAAGGAAGGCTCCTCGGTCGGCGCGGTGATCGAGGTGGTCGCCGAGGGCGTGCCGGCCGGGATCGGCGCTCCCGTTTACGGCAAGCTCGACGCCGATCTCGCGGCGGCGCTGATGAGCATCAATGCGGTGAAGGCGGTGGAGATCGGCGACGGCTTCGCCACCGCGGCGATGCGCGGCGAGGAGAATGCCGACGAGATGCGGATCGGCAACGACAACAAGCCGGTGTTCCTGTCGAACCATGCCGGCGGCATTCTCGGCGGCATCGCCACCGGCCAGCCGGTGGTGGCGCGGTTCGCGGTGAAGCCAACCTCGTCGATCCTGACGCCGCGCCAGACCGTGGACCGTTACGGCCGCGACACCGAGATCCTGACCAAGGGCCGTCACGACCCTTGCGTTGGCATCCGCGCCGTGCCGGTGGCGGAAGCCATGGTGGCGTGCGTCATCGCCGATCACTATCTGCGTCACCGCGGGCAGGTGGGCGAGGGCCGGGCATGGCCTTTCCCGATGCCGGGCGCGTAACGACAAGCAAATCAAAGGACGGGTGTGTTGCAGGCGGTCACTCACAATATCGAAGCGGTGGTCAAGGCGTTCGCGGCGGGCGAGATCGTGGTGGTCTCCGACGACGATGATCGCGAGAACGAAGGCGACCTGTTCGTCGCCGCCTCGCTGTGCACACCGGAGAAGATGGCGTTCTTCATCCGCCACACCTCTGGCATCGTCTGCGCGCCGCTCGATGTGGAATGGGCGCGCCGGCTCAACCTCGCGCCGATGGTGGCGGCGAACGACGCGCCGCTCGGCACCGCCTTCACCGTGACGGTCGACGTCAAGCACGGGCTGACCACCGGCATCTCGGCGGAAGAGCGCACCAATACCGTGCGCGCGCTGGCCAACGGCAATTCCGGCGCGTCGGACTTCGTGCGGCCGGGCCATGTATTCCCGCTGATCGCGCGCGAGGGCGGCGTGCTGATGCGCTCCGGCCATACCGAAGCCTGCGTCGATCTGTGCCGGCTCGCCGGGCTCGCCCCGGTCGGCGTGCTGTCCGAACTGATGAACGACGACGGCACGGTGATGCGCGGGCCGGCGGTGCGGGCCTTTGCCGAGAAGCACGGCCTCAAATTCATCTCGATCGCCGATCTGATCAGCTATCGCCAGGCGCGCGACAAGCTGGTCGAGCGGATCGGCACCTTCCAGGTCCCGACGGACATTGGCCCGCTCACCGGCTATGCCTACATGACGCCGTTCGACAAGGTGCATCATCTCGCCTTCGTCTACGGCAACATCGAGGACGGCGAGAACGTGCCGGCGCGGCTGCATCGCGCCGACGTGATCGGCGACGTGTTCGGCGGGGCCAAGACCGTGCATGCGACCCTGCAGCGGTTCAAGAAGGCCGGGCAGGGCGTGCTCGTCTATCTGCGCGACGGCGCGGCCGGCGTGCCGGCCGTCGATATTCCCCACGGCGACACCACGGGAACCGAGGCCGCGCGCTCGCAGCAATGGCGCGAGATCGGGGTCGGCGCGCAGATCCTGCGCGATCTCGGCATTTCCTCGATCCGGCTGCTGTCGTCCAGCAACCGCACCTATGTCGGTCTAGGCGGGTTTGGCATCGAGATCGTCAGCACCGATCCTCTGGATGGCTGATCCGCGCCGCCGTCTGAGCGCTTCCCGGTTGCCCCGGTTCGTGGCAGCATAGCGTCAGGCTGGGTGTTCGCGGAGAGCAATCCATCTTGCGCTGGCGGAGCGTCGAGATCGCGGTGCTGATGACGCTGTTCGCGGCGTCGGTCGCCGCCGCTTTTGCCCCGCGCGACCTTTATCCCTCGCTCGATCACAGACTTGCCGACCGTTCCGCCAATGCGACGCCGGTCGATGTCGAACTCGTTCTCGCGGTCGATATCTCCTATTCGATGGACCCGGACGAGCAGGCGCTGCAACGCGAGGGCTATATCCTCGCGCTGACCTCCAGGGAATTCCTGCAGGCGCTGAAGAACGGCGCGCACGGCCGCATCGCCATCACCTATGTGGAGTGGGCTGGCGCCGACAATCAGCGCATCATCGTGCCGTGGCGGATGATCGATGGACCGGAAAGCGCCGATTCGTTTGCCGCCGATATCGCGCGCGCGCCCTATCGCCGCGCCTCGCGCACGTCGATTTCCGGCGCGCTGCAATTCTCCAAGATGCTGTTCGACGGCAGCGGCTATCGCGGCCTGCGTCGTGTCATCGACGTGTCGGGTGATGGCGTCAACAACAGCGGCGCCATGGTCGCGCTGGTGCGCGACGACGTGATCGCCAGCGGCATCACCATCAATGGTCTGCCGATCATGCTGAAACGGCCGTATCGTAACCCGATGGATATCGACAATCTCGACGTCTATTACGAGGATTGCGTGATCGGCGGGCCGGGCGCGTTCGTCGTGCCGATCCGCGAGCGCGAGAAATTCGTCGAGGCGACGCGCACCAAGCTGGTGCTGGAGATCGCCGACAAGATTCCCGCGCCGGATACCCCGCGCGTCATTCCGGCGGCCGCGGACAAGCCGCGCGTCTCCTGCACCGTCGGCGAGCGGATCTGGCAGGAGCGGTGGGGCAACCCGCAGTAGCGTTCAGCGCTTCTCCAGCCGCCCGACCACTTCCACATGCGGCGAATAACGGAACTGATCGACCGGCGTGACGCGGGTCAGCCGGTAGCCGCCGGCGATCAGCGTGCGCAGGTCGCGGGCGAAGGTCGCCGGATTGCACGACACCGCGACGATGACGGGAACGGCGGACGTGGCGAGGATCTTCGCCTGTTCGGTCGCGCCCTGACGCGGTGGATCGAACACCACGGCGTCGATCCCCTTGAGATCGAGCGGCAGCATCGGCCGGCGGAACAGGTCGCGCGCCTGCGTGTCGACGGGCTTGAGGCCCTGCGTGCTGGCGGCGGCTTTCTTCAGCGCCTCGATGGCGCCGCCCTCGCTGTCGGCGGCAAGGACGCGCGCGCGTTCGGCAAGACGGAGCGCGAAGGTGCCGATGCCGCAAAACAGATCGGCGATGTGTTTCGCCTTGCCGGCGTTGTCCATGACGAGCGTGCTGAGGGTGTCTTCGCCCGTCACGGTGGCCTGCAGGAATGCGCCGGGCGGCGGCGTGACCATCGCCTTGCCGATGCGCAGCACCGGCACCGTGTTCTGCGCGATCATCTCGCCATGGCGGGTGAGGCGCGCGAGCCGGTGCGCGGCGGCGATCCGAGCCAGCGCGGCCGATTGATTTGCGTTGAGTGCGCCGGAGCCGCGGACATCGACATCGAGGCCGGTGTCGGTGGCGGTGATCTGCAAATCGAGCGGTTTCCCATCGCGCAGCAGCGCGGCGATGGCGTGCGCTGCCGGCAATGCACCGGCGAGTGCCGGCGACAGCACCGGGCATCGTTCGATGGCGACGAGGCGATGCGCGCGCGCCTCCATGAAGCCGACCGACCCGTTGCGGGCATGCAGCGTGACGCGTCGCCGGCCCTCGCCATGGGCGTCGATACAATCTTCGACCGGCGCATCGATCCCTTCGAGCCGCAGCGCCTCGACGACCAGTTGCCGTTTCCACGCGAGATAAGGCGCAAGCTGCCAGTGCTGCGTGGCGCAGCCGCCGCAGATGCCGAAATGCGGGCAGATGGGCGTCATCCGTTCCGGGCTTGGCGTTATCACGCGCACGAGGCTGCGCCGCTCCGGATGCTCGGGCTCGGCGGCGGCCTCCACCGTTTCGCCGGGCAGCGCATAAGGCACGAACGCCTCGCCCGTCGCGGTCACGGCGATGCCGTCGCCGCGATGGCCGATGCGTTCGATCGTCAACACGTCTGTCATCGGATTTAGCCGGGTGCGTCCGGAAGATAACCGCGTTGCGTCAGCGCATGGAAGCGCCAGACCAGCAGAATCGCATAGACGGCGATGCCGATGGTAAAGCCGAACCAGATGCCGGCCGCTTCCAGTCCGGCCGGGAAGGCGAGACCATAGGAGGCGGTGAAGCCGATCGCCCAGAACGACACGGCGGCGATCAGCAGCGGCACCCGCGTGTCGTTGAGGCCGCGCAGCGCGCCGGCGGTGACCGACTGGATGCCGTCGACGATGAAGAAGGTCGAACCGACCAGCAGCAGCGTCGCGGTGAGCGCGATGGTTTCCGCCGCGTGCGCGGTGTCGCTGCCGAGGAACGCGAGCGGGATCACGTTGCGGCCGGTGATCGCCAGCAGCACCATGGTCACCATGAAGGCCGCGCCGAGCGCGATGGCGACGAAACCGGCAAGCCGCGTGCCGGCGGGATCGCGCCGTCCGGCCGCCTGGCCGACGCGTACCGTCGCCGCCTGGGCGATGCCGAACGGCACCATGAAGATCACCGAGGCGAACTGCAGCGCGATCTGGTGCGCGGCGAGCGCGGTGGTGCCGATCCAGCCCATCATGATCGCGGCGACGGCGAACAAGCCGTATTCCAGCGCGAACATGCCGGCGATCGGCACGCCGATCACGAACAGCTTGCGCATCAGCGGCCAGTCGGTGCGCCAGAAGCGGCCGAGGACCTGATATTTGCGGAACGGTGGCCGTGCATAGCAGACCCAGACGCCGGCGGCGCACATGCCGAGATTGACCAGCGTGGTCGCGAGTCCGGCGCCGAGCACGCCGAGCGGCGGCAGGCCGAACAGGCCGAAGATAAGGATCGCGGCGAGCACGAGATTGGCGGGGATCGCGGCGAGCGTGATCCACAGGCCGGGTTCAGGCCGGTTCACCGCGCCCATGAAGCTGCGCAGCGCGATGAACCACCACGCCGGCACCATGCTCCAGGCGAGCCCGTGCAGATAATGGCCGGAGAGCTGCGCGGTCGCGCGATCCTGGCCGAGCGCGGTGAGGATGTCGGCGCCGAACATCTGCAAGACGGTGAGGGGAATGCCGACAAGAGTCGCCGCCCATAGCCCGACGCGCAGCGCACGGCGCACCATGCGCGGCTCGCGCGCGCCGAATGCCTGCGCGGCGAGCGGCGCGACGGCGGAGACGAGCCCCATGCCGAGCATGAAGCAGAGGAACAGCACGATATGCGCGAGCGCCACCGCCGCGACCACGTCCTGGCCGAGCCGCCCGAGCAGCATCAGGTCGGTGGTCATCATCGCGATCTGGCCGAGCTGCGTCGCGGCCATCGGCACGGCGAGCCGGACGGTCTCGGTCAGTTCGGTCCGCCAGGCGGCGGGATCGCGCGCCGGTGCCCGAGGCCCGGCGGGGTGTGTCGGTGTCATTGTCATGAGGATTAATCCGCGCGTCCGTTTAGCGCGGGATCGTGGAGAAAATACGAAAGGAACGGCGACGAACCATCGTTGTTTTTGATGGATCGATCGCTGCCGGTGATGCGATGACGCCGCGGGCGCGTGAAGCTCAGGCGCGCATCACGCCGTGGCTATCCTTGCCGATATCCTTGCCGAGCGCCTCGAACGCCCTGGCGACGATGCCCTTGGCGTCGAGACCGGCCGCCGCATACATCGCCGCCGGCGTGTCGTGATCGATGAAGCGATCCGGCAAAACGAGCGTGCGGACCTTCAGCCCGCGATCGAGCACGCCGTGATCGGACAGCGCCTGCAGCACGAAGCTGCCGAAGCCGCCGACCGAACCTTCCTCGATGGTGAGCAGCACCTCATGCTCGCGCGCGAGCCGCAGCACCAGATCGGTGTCGAGAGGCTTCGCGAACCGCGCATCGGCGACGGTGGTGGACAGTCCGAACGAGGCGAGTTCGTCGGCGGCGGCGAGGCATTCGCCGAGCCGCGCGCCGAACGATAGCAGCGCAACCTTGGAGCCCTCGCGCAGCACGCGCCCTTTGCCGATCTCGAGCGGCACGCCGTCCGCCGGCATCGGCACGCCGAGACCTTCGCCGCGCGGATAGCGGAACGCCGATGGCCGGTCGTCGATGGCCGCGGCGGTCGCGACCATGTGCATCAGTTCGGCCTCGTCGCCCGCCGCCATCACCACGAAGCCGGGGAGGCAGCCGAGATAGGCGACGTCAAACGATCCGGCATGGGTCGGCCCGTCGGCGCCGACAAGCCCGGCGCGGTCGATGGCGAAACGCACCGGCAGCGACTGGATCGCCACGTCGTGCACCACCTGATCGTAAGCGCGCTGCAGGAAGGTCGAATAGATCGCGGCGAACGGCTTGTAACCTTCGCTCGCAAGCCCGGCGGCGAACGTCACCGCATGCTGCTCGGCGATGCCGACATCGAAGGTGCGCTCAGGAAACCGCTTCTGGAAGATATCGACGCCGGTGCCGGACGGCATCGCGCCGGTGATGGCGACGATCTTGTCGTCCTTCTGCGCCTCGCGCGTCAGGCTCTCGCCGAACACCTTGGTGTAGCTCGGCGCGGTCGCCTTCGACTTCGCCTGCGCGCCGGTCTTCACGTCGAACTTGACGACGCCGTGATATTTGTCGGCGGAGGTTTCGGCCGGCGCGTAGCCCTTGCCCTTCTGCGTGACGACGTGAACGAGGATCGGTCCTGTTTCCGCGTCGCGCACATTGCGCAGCACCGGCAGCAGGTGATCGAAGTTGTGGCCGTCGATCGGGCCGACGTAATAGAAGCCCAGTTCCTCGAACAGCGTGCCGCCGGTCCAGAAACCGCGCGCGAATTCCTCGGCGCGCTCGGCCTTCTCCTCGAAGAATTTTGGCAGGCTCTTGGCGAGCTGCCGGCCGATGTCGCGCAGGGTGCGGTAGGTCTTGCCGGAAATCAGCCGCGCCAGATACGACGACATGGCGCCGACCGGCGGCGCGATCGACATGTCATTGTCGTTGAGGATGACAATCAGCCGCGAATTCATCGCGCCGGCATTGTTCATCGCCTCGTAGGCCATGCCGGCGGACATGGCGCCGTCGCCGATCACCGCGATCACATTATTATGGCGTCCGTCGAGGTCGCGCGCGACCGCCATGCCGAGGCCGGCGGAAATCGAGGTCGAGGAATGCGCGGCGCCGAACGGGTCGTACTCGCTCTCGGCGCGCTTGGTGAAGCCGGAGAGGCCGCCGCCCTGGCGCAGCGTGCGGATGCGGTCGCGCCGGCCGGTGAGGATCTTGTGCGGATAGGCCTGATGGCCGACGTCCCAGATCAGCCGGTCCTGCGGCGTGTTGAACACATGATGCAGCGCGACGGTCAGTTCGACGACGCCGAGCCCGGCGCCGAGATGGCCACCGGTGGTTGCGACGGCATCAATCGTCTCCCGGCGCAACTCTTCGGCGAGCTGCGGAAGCTGATCGTCGGGAAATTGACGCAGATCGGCCGGGGTGCGGACGCGGTCAAGCAAGGGGGTCTGGGAGGAAGAGGACAAAGGCACTCCGGAATCCGGCGGCCGGCAAAGGGCCGGCGCGCTTGCGACATTTATACCACATCAAAACAGGCGGCAATTCGGCCGCCGGCAGCGGGAATCAGGGCCGTGGATGGCCGGTCTGCGCGACCACGGCGGCAGGTTTCCGCGCCCGGTCGCCGAGCCGGAACGGGCCGCAGCAGATCATGAAATAGTCGTAGGCCGAGCCGGTCCGCTCATTGGCCATCAGGAACTGGAAGTGGACCCGGAAGAAGCGCCAGCGGAACCTGGGATAGCTCTCCGGGGCGATGATGTCGCGGAACCGGACCGGCACCACGGCAGGATTGCGGCCCGGCTTCAGTCCATGCCCGGCGATGGGCTCGAACGGATAGAAATTCATCACGTCCTTGCGCGACTGGTAATCGACCCAGTCGAGGTCGGCGGCGGCGGCGAGAGCGGCGAGCCGCGCCCGGAACGCGTCGGCCGATGGATTGAAGCCGATGATCGGCAGGTTGGCGCCGATCGTCACCAGCGCGAGATGCTTGCCGCGCGCGAACTCCGGATCGCGGGCGAAGGCGCGCGCGACCACCTCCACCGCGATGAACGAGCCGGACGAATGGCCGACGACCACGAACTCGTCGGCGTCGGAGGCGCGGACCTCCTCGATCAGATAGCCCGCGAAAGTCTCGAACCTTTTTTCCCAGTCCGGCCGCTGGCCATAGGCAAACTGGTGCGTCGAGACGATGTCGTCGAACATGTAGAGCATGTAGGACAGCGGCTCGGTCTTGCGCACGATCACGACGAACGCGGCGGCGAAGACGGCGAGGCCGATCAGCCACGCGACGACCGATGGCGCGACCAGCGCCAGCAAGCCGCCGGCGAGGCCGCCGACCAGCGCGGCGGCGAGCGTATTCGTCAGCAGGATGACGAACGGATAGAGCGTGAACAAACCGAAACGCCAGTGCGCGGCGAAGACGCGCGCATAGACGCCATTGGCGAGCGAGTTGAACAGCGAGCCGAGCGCGTGGAGCGTTTTCCACCACGCCGGCCGCGCGAAGTCCTCGCGGATGATGTCTTCCCAGCGCAGGAATTCGTATGTCGTGTCGACGCGCCACGGCGCACCGGCGGCGTCTTCACCTTGCGTGTCGAGCGTCCAGTGGGTGGTGAAGCGGTCGTCGGGATTGACGATCTTGCCGACCTTGCCGGTCAGGCCGTAGAGCGCGCAGAACTTGCGGTATTCGCCGCGAAACAGCCGGTAGTATTCGGCGAGGCCACGCGGGTCGTAGCCCTGCGCGTAGACGACATGGCGGCGTCGGACGCGCGGCAAAGCGGATGCGCCGGCGTCGGTCCTCTCAGTCGACATCGAGCGGCTCGGTCCCGCTGGGTTTGCCGCCGGCACCGAGGGTGATCTTCTCGACGCGCGCTTCCGCCTGCGCCAGAAGTTCCTCGCAGCGCTTTTTCAGCAGTTCGCCGCGCTCGTAGATCGCCACCGATTCCTCGAGCGGCACTTTGCCTTCCTCGAGTTTCTTGACGATGGTTTCAAGCTCCGCAATCGCCTGCTCGAACGGCAGTTTTTTCACGTCGGGTGCGGAATCGGCCATGGTGTCGTCCTCTGCTCGCGGGCAGGTCGCCCGGTTCGGGCGCGGGTGTCAAGTCGGGTCGGGCCGGGGGGAAAAGCGGGCGATTTATGCCTGCATCAGCGCCTTCACGTGCGCTGCGGCGGAGCCGGACAGGCCCTGCAGGTCGTAGCCGCCTTCCAGCAGCGAGACGATGCGGCCGCCGGCGTGCTGGTCGGCGACCTCCATCAGCTTGCGCGTGACCCAGTCGAAATCCGCTTCGTCGAAATTGAGGTTGGCGAGCGGGTCGCGATGATGCGCGTCGAAGCCGGCGGAGATGAGCACAAAATCCGGCTGAAATTCGCGCAGGCGCGGCAGGATCACGGTCTCGACCGCCTCGCGGAACTGTTCGCCGCCGTCGTTCGGCCGCAGCGGCGCGTTGACGATGGTGTTGAACTCGCCGCGCTCGGTCTTGGCGCCGGTGCCGGGATAGAGCGGCATCTGGTGCGTCGAGCAGTACATCACCGACGGATCGCGCCAGAAGATGTCCTGCGAGCCGTTGCCGTGATGCACGTCGAAGTCGATCAGCGCGACGCGCTCGACGCCGTGCTTCTGCTGCGCGTAGCGCGCGGCGATGGCGGCGCTGTTGAAGATGCAGAAGCCCATCGGCTTCGCCGTCTCGGCGTGATGGCCGGGCGGGCGCATGGAGCAGAAAGCGTTGCCGGCTTCCTTCGACATCACCGCGTCGATGGCGCGGGTGGCGGCGCCGATGCAGCGCAGCGATGCCTCGAAGCTGCCGGGCGACATCACCGTGTCGCCGTCGAGCCCGATCATGCCTTCCTTCGGCGCGTTATCGCGGATCAGCTCGACGTAATCCATCGGATGGCACAGCGCGACGGTGTCGAGATCGCACATCGGCGCCTGCTCGTGCGCGAGCGGCTTGAACGCGTCCGTGGCCCAGATAGCATCGAGCGCTCGGATGCGGTCCGGCCGCTCCGGGTGTCCGGCGGGGGTGATGTGGTTGAGCGACGAGGGATGGGTCAGGAGGAGGGTGGCCATCGACATTATGTAGCGCCTGCGATGGCGCTCTGCCACCCCGTCAGCGATAAGGCGTCACCACCACGCCCGGCGGCGGCAGGCTGTCGTCCGGCACGAAGAAATCCGCCGCCAGCGGCTGCTTCGGATCGGCACGATAAGCCTCAAAATCGGTGACGCCCTCGCCGGCGAGGAAGCTGTCGTCGATGAGAAAATGCCCGGTGAAATCGACCGGCTTGTGGAAAACCGCATAGGCGGCGTCGGCGATGATCGCCGGCTTGCGCGACATCTTCATCACCTGATCGCCGCCGAGCAGGTTCTTGATCGCGGCGGTGGCGATGGTCGTGCGTGGCCACAGCGCGTTGACGGCGATCCTGCCGCGCATCTCGCCGGCGAGACCGAGCACCACCATGCTCATGCCGAACTTCGCCATGGTGTAGCCGGTCGAGGGTGCGAACCACTTTTCCTGCATGTCGAGCGGCGGCGACAGCATCAGGATATGCGGGTTGTGCGCTTTCAGGAGATAGGGCAGCGCGAGCTTCGACACCATGAAGGTGCCGCGCGCATTGATCTGGTGCATCAGGTCGAAGCGGCGCATGTCGGTCTGTTCAACCGGCGTCATGGAAATCGCGCTCGCATTGTTGACGACGATGTCGATGCCGCCAAAGCGCTGCGCGGTCTGCGCGAGCGCACCGGTGACGGCCGCTTCGTCGCGCACGTCGACGACGAGCGGCAATGCCTCGCCGCCGGCGGCCTCGATCGTGGCCGCTGCGGTGTGGATCGTCCCCTCAAGCTTCGGGTGCGGCGTATCGGTCTTCGCAGCGATGGCGATGCGCGCACCGTCGCGCGCCGCGCGCAAGGCGATGGCGAGGCCGATGCCGCGTGAGGCACCAGTAATAAAGAGTGTTTTGCCCTTGAGCGACATGATCGGTCTCCGGGCTTGAGGTCAGTTCAACAAAGCCGGCGCGGCCGACAGGCTGTCGGCGCTTTCGGTGACGATGCGCTCCAGCGATGGCGCCTGCACCGCGACGTTTTCAGCGAAGAAGCGGGTGAGGCCGATCCAGCGCGCCGGTTCGCCGCCATCCGCGCCACGGATCGCCGCGAGTGCGTTGCGCGCGAGGAGGCATCCGCCGGTGGCGCTGGCGAACAGCCGCAGGAACGGCGTTGCGCCGGCGAGAGCCGCGTCACTCTTGCCCTGCGCCAGCAGCCAGTGCGCGGCGCGCTCGGTGCAATCGAGCGCCTCGCCGAGCCGCGCGGCCGACGCGCCGAGCGCCGGATCGTTCACGGCGGCCAACTCCGCCACGGTTTGTCGCAGTTCGGCGATCAGCGCGCTCGCCACCTTGCCGCCATCGAGCGGCAGCTTGCGGGTCACGAGATCGAGCGCCTGGATGCCGTTGGTGCCTTCATAGATCGCGGCGATGCGCGCATCGCGATAGTGCTGCGCCGCGCCGGTCTCCTCGATGAAGCCCATGCCGCCATGCACCTGCACGCCGAGCGAGGCGACCTCAATGCCGATGTCGGTGGAGAACGCCTTGGCGAGTGGCGTCAGCAGCGAGGCGCGCGCCTGCGCGGTTTGCCGCGCGGCTGCGTCGCTGGCGCGATGCGCGCCGTCGATGGCGACGCCAGTCGCATAACAGATGGTGCGTGCCGCGGCGGTGAGCGCCTGCATGGTGAGCAGCATGCGCTTCACATCGGGGTAGCTGATGATGGTCTGCGGGCCTTGCTTGCGGTCGTGCGCATAAGCCAGCGCCTGCTGCGTCGCGCGATCGGCGATGGCGACGCCCTGCAATCCGACGGCGAGACGGGCGCGGTTCATCATCGTGAACATCGCCTGCATGCCTTCGTGCTCGCGGCCGATCAGATAGCCGATGGCGCCGCCATGATCGCCGTAGACCATGGTGCAGGTCGGCGAGCCGTGGATGCCCATCTTGTGTTCGACCGAATGCGCGCGCAGGTCGTTGCGCTCGCCTGGTTTGCCGTCCGCCGTCAGCAGGAACTTCGGCACCAGGAATAATGAGATGCCCTTGGTGCCGGCCGGCGCATCGGGGAGGCGGGCCAGCACGAAATGAATGATGTTTTCGGTGAGGTCGTGCTCGCCATAAGTAATGAAGATCTTCTGCCCGGTGATGCGATAGGTGCCGTCGCCGGCACGCTCGGCTTTGGTGCGCAGCGCGCCGACATCCGAGCCCGCCTGCGGCTCGGTGAGTTCCATCGTCCCGGTCCATGTGCCGCTGACGAGCTTTTCCAGATAACGCTGTTTCAGGTCGTCGCTGCCGAAATCGGCGAGCGCATCGACCGCGGCCATGGTCAGCACCGGACCGATGCCGAACGCCATCGACGCCGCGTTCCACATCTCGATGCAGGCGGCGTTGACCGCCTGTGGCAGATCCTGGCCGCCCCAGTCGGCCGGGCCGGCGAGGCCGTTCCAGCCGCCAGCGATCCAGGTCGCGTAGGCCTCTTTCCAGCCGGGAGCGGTGGTGACCGCGCCATCCTTGATCGGGGTGCCGTTGGTATCGCCGGCGCGGTTGAGCGGCGCGATCACGTCATTGGCGACGCGGCCGGCTTCCTCCAGCACGGCGGCGACATCGGCTTCGGTCAGGTCGCCGTAAAGGCCATCGGCCAGCGCCCGGTCGAAGCCGGCGGCATGCCGCAAGGTAAAGACGATATCCGACACCGGCGCGCGATAGGTCATTGTTGTTCCTCGGCGATTCCCCGGCAAAACCGCGCCTGATCGCGCGGATTTTCAAGGTGAGGCGATCATCCTAGGCGGCACCCCCCGGTGGTCAACGCCTGTGCGTGACAGACACAATGCGTTGCGATAGGCAGGATCGGCCGGTATGGTCCGCGCGCCGCGCGAGGCCCCGGACCATCCGATCAGATCGACCGTTGAGGTCAGGCGATCAGGCCGGACGTTTCGCGGCCGGATGGGGCATAGCCAAGTGGTAAGGCAGCGGATTTTGATTCCGCCATTCCCTGGTTCGAATCCAGGTGCCCCAGCCAAACTCTTCTAGGATTTCAATACCTTGCGTGACGGCTGATTTTCATTCTGAAAATCGTCCGCTGTCTCATTCTGAAATTCTGTAGCGGCTTTGTTCACCAGCACATGCGCATGGCGCTTGCGGGTGGCAGCGAGCGCGCGCTTTGCAGTGCGTTTCGCGTACCGGCGCTGCTCACGCTCGGCGCGCTTCGCACCTCATGCTTACATGCCGATGTTGCAGACCGCAGAATTTGTCGCGGCGAAAAACGGCTTGAGCCGCGAACGGCAGGACGAATACTCTTTGATCTCTCAGCAGCGCACGGCTGCTGCGCAGCAGGAGGGTCGTTTCGATGCCGAGATCGTTCCGATCACTGCGGCCGTGGTGTCAAAGAACAAGGATACCGGAGAGGTGACGTATAACGACGTCACCTTGTCACGAGATGAGGGCAACAGGCCCGATACGACCCTGCAGGGACTCCGCAACCTGAAACCGGTGATCGAGTATGGAACGGTGACGGGTGGCAATCCGTCTCGTTTTCTTGCGGATTCGTTTAAACGCGCGAGAAATCCTGTGTTCAACCAGCCAGCCACAAAACCGGTAATTTCGTCAGCCGGATCTATCGCTGTTGGAACAACTGACTGATGATAGCGCGCAGCCACCGGTTACCCTGATCGGCGTCGAAGCGCTTGTGCCAGAATTGCGAGACGACGAAAGAATCGCTTTTGACCGGCAGCGGCAGAATGCGGACTTGCCCGAGTTCGGCATAAATACTGCCAAGCTGTCGTGGCACCACACACAACAGATCCGAATTGGCGATGATATTCGGAACCGCAAGGAATTGCGGAATCTGCAGCGCGATCTTGCGCCGTCGTCCGGCAAGATCCCGCTGCAGGGTACCATCGGGGGAGCGGAAGAAGGCGTCGACGCCGCCGTCGCGCCCTACGGAGAGATGCCATTCTGACAGGAACTGGGCGAGCGTGAGGCGGCGGCCGATCCGCGGGTGTTTGGCGCGGACGATGCAGACGAAATTTTCGTGAAACAGCGCCTCGCGTTTCAGATCGCCGGGCCGGTCGATCCAGCCGATGGCAAGATCAATCGTGCCGCTGGCCAGATCGTCATGGACGCGCCGGCGGTTCAGGCGACGCACCGACAGATGAACACCTGGCGCTTCCTGGTGCAGACGCTCGACCAGCCGCGGCAGATAAATGATCTCGCCGATATCGGTCATCATGACGTTGAAGGCGCGCTCTGACTGACGCGGGGTGAACGGCGTGCCGGTCTGCAGGGCACTCTGGATCGAATCCAGCGATTGCGTCACCGATGCGAAAATCTGTTCGGCGCGCTGGGTTGGCCGCATGCCGCCCTGAGTTCGCACCAGCAACGGGTCGTCGAGATGCTCACGCAGACGCCGCAGCGCCGAACTGACCGCCGGTTGCGACAGGCCGAGCCGCGCGGCGGCGCGAGTCGTATTCCGCTCGCGCATCAGCGCGTCGAACACTTTGAGAAGATTGAGATCGAGCGTCCTGATATTCATTATGATAATAATGTAAATTATGAATGAGCATTAGACAAATAGTAGGCCAGTCTTCAGTCTTTCGAGAAAGTCCCCCGGAGACCAAGGCATGGCAAAATTCGACAATCTTCTGCTCGAGAAGAAGGACGGCGTCGCCGTCATCACGCTCAACCGTCCCAGCAAAAAAAACGCGATGAGCCCGGCGTTGCACCGCGACATGGTGGCGGCGCTCGAATTGCTGCGCGATGACAAAAATGCCCGCGTCGTGGTCATTACCGGCGCCGGTGGCGTGTTCTGCGCTGGGATGGATCTCAAGGAATTCTTCCTCGAATTGAAGGACAAGCCGAGCGAATACGAAGCGGTGTGGAAAATGGCGACCGAATGGCGCGGCCGTACGTTGCGCTATTATCCGAAGCCGGTCATCGCCATGGTCAATGGTTTCTGTTTCGGCGGAGCGTTTTCCATTGTTGAAGGCTGCGATCTTGCCTTCGCAGCGGAAGAAGCGACGTTCGGTCTGTCGGAGATCAATTTCAAGCTGTTTCCCGGCGGCTGCGTGTCCAAGTCTTTGGCCAATCTGCTCCGTCCGCGCGACGCACTTTATTACGGGATGAGCGGGGAAACGTTCGACGGTGTCGAGGCCGCGCGCATCGGTTTCATCAACAAGGCGTTTCCCAAGGACAAGCTGGTCGAGCAGACCATGGCGGTCGCACGCAACCTTGCCTCCAAGGATCCCAATGCGATGCGGGCCACCAAGGAGGGCTATCGCTATTCGCTGGAGATGACCTGGGACGCCGCGATGAATTACGCGATGGCGAAGGAACTCGAACTGGTGCAGCGGCAGAACGATGCGTTCCGCAAGGAAGGCATCCAGGACTTTCTCAAGGGCAAATACAAGCCCGGCCTCGAAGCGCATCCGGGGTAAATCCGGTCAGGCTTCGCTGGGAGGATACCAGTGCGGACGCCGCTTCTCCTTGAAACTCGCGAGTCCTTCCTGCGCTTCCGCGCTGGTGGCGAAGGCGTCGTGAAGACGGTGCAGTTCGCCGGTCGTGACCGTTTCGTGCAAGAGGCGCGCGATCAACTCTTTGGCGGCGGCGACGGCGCGAGGAGCCGCATGCAGATAGGCGTCCACCGTTTCGGCGAGAATTGTGCCGATGGCATCCGCCTCATGAACGCCATGCACGAGCCCACATTGCCGCGCCTCGGCGCTGGTGAAGCGGCTGCCTGCGAGCAGATGGCGGCGCAGGAATCGCGCGCCGCAGGCGGCAAGGAAGAACGGCATCAATTCTGCGGGCGGGAAACCGAGCCGCGTTTCCGGGATCGCGAAGAATGCATCCGGGGTGGCCAGCACGGTGTCGCAACAGGCCGCGAGCGCGACACCACCGCCGATACAGGCGCCGTGGAGCACCGCAACTGTCGGCTTTGGCAGGTTGTTCAGTTGGGCGCAGACGCCGCTGATGGATGCGCTGGCGGTCGCGTTGTCCTGGCTGATGCCGCCACTGACGTCGCCACCGCTGCAGAAGTGCTTGCCGGCGCCGCGCAAGACGACGAGGCGGATGCTCTGATCCCGCTCAGCACGCGCGAGCGCGGCCGCAAGCCGTTCCAGGGTTGCCCGGTCGAGCGCGTTTCCCTTGTCCGGGCGCGACAGCGTCAGCGTGAGGACGCCGCGTGGACTCATGTCTTCGAGAAGGGGCGTCGTCGTCATGACCATGTCCTGGTTGGTGTGACCGAAGATCACAAATCCATAGCAGGGGGTGCGTGGCAGGTGTGATCTTTCGCGTCGTCTAGAACAAAAACGCCGAATGGCGCTAGATCAAGGGAGGTCGTTATGCGTTCAATCTATCTATCGGCGGCGGCGATCTGGCTCGCCGGTGTTGCGGCTGCGTGGGCTGGTGGCAATACGGTTCGCATCGGCGTTCTCAATGATCAGTCGGGTGTTTTTGCGGATAGCACCGGATCGGGATCAACGCTGGCCGCCCAGATGGCGGCGGAAGATTTCGGCGGCAAGGTTGCGGGCAAGCCGATCGAAGTGATCGCCGCGGATCATCAGAACCGACCGGACGTCGGGGCTGGCATCGCGCGGCGCTGGTTCGATTTGGAAAACGTCGATGCCATCGCCGATCTGGGTAATTCGGCGGTTGCGCTTGCGGTCAACGATATCGCGCGCGACAAGAACAAGGTCGCGTTGATTTCGGCAGGGGGCACCACCGCGCTCACCGGCAAGAACTGCACGCCAAACACGGTGCAATGGACCTACGATACCTGGTCGCAATCGAGCGCGATCGGCAAGGCGCTAGTCAAGGCCGGTCACAAGAAGTGGTATTTCCTGACGGCCGATTATACCTTCGGTTACAACCTCCGCGATGAAACAAGCAAGGTTGTCACCGCGAACGGTGGCACGGTGGTTGGCTCGGTCCGCCATCCGATCAATAGCTCCGACTTCTCATCTTATTTGCTGCAGGCGCAAGCCTCGAAGGCTGATGTCATCGCGCTCGCCAATGGCGGCAACGACACGGCGAATGCGATCAAGCAGGCGCAGGAATTCCGAATCCAGCAAAGCGGCCAGATCATCGTCGGCCTGTCGACCATGATCACCGATATCAAGGCGCTCGGGCTTGTTGCCACGCAGGGACTTTATGTCACCGAGACGTTCTACTGGGATCGTACGCCGGAAACGCGCGCCTGGAGCCAGCGCTGGTCCGCCCGCAACAACGGGCGTTATCCGACCATGATGCAGGCCGGCGTGTACGCGGCGGTGCTGCATTATCTTAAGGCGGTACAGGCGGTTGGCAGCGCCGATAATGGCGCCAGGGTCGTCGCCAAGATGAAGGAGATGCCGACCGACGACCCGTTGTTCGGCAAGGGGAAGATTCTCGCGAACGGCCGCAAGATCCACGACGAGTTCGTGTTCCAGGTGAAAAAGCCGGAGGAATCGAAGGCGCCATGGGATTTCTACAAGCTGATCTCCACAGTGCCGGGCGATGAAGCGTTCCTGACCCTTGCCGAGAGCGGCTGCAAGCTGACGCACTGAGCGGCGGATATTGCCATGAACCTGCGTGACATCACGATCCGCAACGCGCAGCTCAGTCCGGAACGGGAAGCGCTGATCTTCGGCGATCGGCGCATGACCTATCGCGACTTCGCGGCGCGCGGCTTCCGTCTCGCCAATGCGCTGCTCGGCCTCGGTCTGCAGGCGCAGGAGCGGGTCGCGATGCTCGGGCCGAATTGCCCGGAATATCTGGAAGTGTTTTGCGCCTGCGAGAGCGCGAACCTCGTCATCGTCAATCTGAATCACCGGCTGTCCGCGCGTGAGCTGATCGACATCGGTCGCGACTGCGAGCCGGGGGTACTCATCTTTCATGAGCAGTTCCGGGCTGTGGCCGAAGAGGTGGCGGCCGCGTTGCCGAGCCTTCGTCATCTCGTCTTCATCGGCAGCGGTCATCCCGCTGCTCTGATTTACGAGGATATCATCCAGGCTGCACCGGAAACGGTTCCCGCGGTCACGATCAAGGACAGCGATGTTGCTTATCTGATCTACACCAGCGGAACCACCGGTCGGCCCAAAGGGGTCATGCTCAGTCATCGCGCCGTCGTCGAGTGCGCGCGGCAGATTTCACACGAAGGTGGCGCGCGTGGCTGCGATGTGATGCTCATCGTGATGCCGATGTTCCACATTGGTGGCCGTATCGAGCAACTGTCTTTCACGATCGTGGGTGCAACGATCGTGCTGCATCCCGCCTTCGACGCCGAGGCGGTACTGGAATCGATTGGACGGGAGCGGGTAACCAGCGCGCATCTGGCGCCCGTGATGGTGCAACGTCTGCTCGACAGTCCGGCGCTGGCGCGTGCGGAGATCGCTACGCTGCGCAACATCCATTATGCATCGGCGCCGATGCCAGTGCCGGTGTTGCGCCGTGCGATCGCCACGTTCGGCCCGGTGCTGACGCAAGTCTACGGCATGACCGAATGTATCACTGCGACCTTGCTGACGCCGGCGCAGCATGTTCTCGAAGGCGACGCGCGCCAGACGCGTCGGCTCAGTTCGGCAGGGCAGCCTTTCCTCGGCTGCGACATCCGCATTGTGCGCGACGACGGCAGCGATGTTGCCGTGGGAGAAACCGGCGAAATTCTCGTGCGCGGCCCCGGTGTCATGAACGGTTACTGGAACAATAGCACCCAGACCGCGAAGGTTCTGCGCAACGGCTGGTTCTACACCGGCGATCTCGGTCAGTTCGATGAGGATCATTTTGTGTTCGTCGTGGACCGCAAGAAGGACATGATCATCTCCGGCGGCGAGAACATCTATTCCTGGGAGGTCGAGGAGGCGCTGCGTGCGCATCCGGCGGTGGCGGAAGCCGCCGTCATCGGCGTCCCGGACCCGCAATGGGGAGAGTCGGTCAAGGCATTCGTGGTGTTGCGCAACGGAGCAGGCTCCGCCGACGAACTGATCCAGCACTGCCGCTCGTTGATCGCCAGTTACAAGAAGCCGCGCAGTGTCGAATTCGTCGACGCGTTACCGCGACTGTTCAACGGAAAGATCGACAAGAAGGCTTTACGCGCTCCGTTCTGGGCGGAGCATGACCGCAAGGTGAGCTGAATGCGCAACATGGCACGACGAGCAGCGACCGCGCTGTTCATTCTCTCCGGTCTGCTCCTGCCGCTGGCGGCGTCCGCGCAGGCACAGAACTGGCCGGTACGGCCGATCCGGATCGTTGTAGCGTTCGGCGCCGGCGGAACGGCAGACATTGTCGCGCGGTTATTGGCTGACAAGCTCTCGCCGGTGCTCGGCCAGCCGGTCGTCGTCGAAAACCGTCCCGGCGCCGGCGGCAATGTCGGTGCGTCCGCTGTCGCCCATTCGGACCCGGACGGCTACAGCTTTCTGATGAGCGGAAGTCCGACCCATTCGGTTGGTCCGCATCTTTTCAAGAACCTGAACTACGATCCAATGCGCGATGTGCCGCCGGTCGCCATGATTGCAATCGCGCCGAACCTGCTGGTCGTTAACGCGTCACTGCCGGTGAAATCGCTTGACGATCTGGTCAGACTCGCGCGCGAGAAGCCGGGTCAACTGACCTATTCATCGGCGGGCATCGGCACCTCCGGGCATCTCGCCGCGGAAATGTTGAAGCAGGCAGCCGGTGTCGATATGCGACACGTTCCGTACAAGAGCGGACCGGAAGCCGTCACCGGCGTGATTTCTGGCGATGTCTCGTTCGTCTTCTTCACCGTTCCATCGGTGCTGCCGCAGGTGGAGAGCGGCAAGTTGCGGGCGCTCGCCATCACCAGCATGAAGCGCAGTGCCGTTGCGCCTAATATCCCGACTGTTGCCGAATTAGGCTATCCGGGGTTCGAGGCGTTGGCCTGGTTCGCGCTGTTCGCGCCACGGGGCACGCCACAGACGATCATTGACAAGCTCGATATCGAGATTGGCAAGATTCTGCAGCAGCCGGACGTGCGCAAGAAGATGGTCGAGCTTGGCATGGAGGCGCATTTCCTGGATGCCCGGCAGCTTGCCGATTATGTGTCGGTCGAATCCCCGAAATGGGGAAAGCTGCTGCAAGGCATGAACGCCCAGGCGAAGTGATCGGGTGCCGGATGCGCCTCGTCGAACATTCGCTGCATTGTTACAGCTTGCGCTATGAGCGGCCGGTGCAGTGGAGTGATGTTGTCGAAGTGGCGGCGCCGTTCGTGCTGCTGCGTCTGGTTGGCGAAAGCGGCGCAACCGGCGTTGCCGAAATCACCGTCAAGCCGACGTGGTGCGGGGTGACCGCCCGCAGCCTGATCGCTGCGCTCGAGGAGATGTTCCTGCCATTGCTGGCGCGCCTCGATCTGGACGATCCGGCAGCGGTGCGCGTGGCACTCGACAGGATTCCTGACAACGCTGCCGCCAAGACACTGATCGATAATGCCTGTTGGGATCTGGCCGCCGCTGCGGATGGCAAGCCGTTATGGTGGCGCTGGGGTGGCCGGCAACATGTGCCGATGAGTTTCGCGCTGACACGCCAGGCACCGATACTGATGGCGGCGGAAGCCGAGGCAATGGTCGCCCGGCACGGCTTCGCGGTGCTGAAGGTCAAGGGCGGGCAGGGCTTTGAAACCGACCAGGAAGGGATGCGGGCGATCCGCGCCGCGGTTGGCCATGGAGTTCGACTCTATGTTGACGCCAACGGCGCCTATCCGCGTGAAGACGCGGCGCGATATGTGGCTCTGATGGCGGATGCGGGAGCGGAGATGGTCGAAGATCCCAGCCCGCTCGAACCGGACGCGAATTTCAGTGCCTTGCAGGCGGGTTGCCCTGTGCCGGTGCTGGTGGATTTTGGCTGCACGTCGCTACGCGATGCGGAGCAATTCATGGCACGTGGCGCGCGCGCGCTCAGCATCAAGCCGGGGCGCTTTGGCCTCACGCAATCGCGCGCCATGCACCGTGCGGCCCACGCGGCCGGATGTCGGCCTGTTGTCGGGCTGATGGGCGAGAGCGCACTGGGCACGCTGACCGGATTGCAGTTTGCCGCCACGCTCGATGAGGCGACGTTGCTGGCGGAGTTGTCCTGGTATCTGGCGATGCAGGAGCAGGTCACGGTTCACACGCCACGCATTGCCGGCGGCATGCTGGAATTGCCGGCGGCCGGATCGGTGGCGTCGCTGGTTGACTGGGCGGCGGTCGAGGCTTTTTCCAGGGAGACACGCGCCGCATGACATTGTCTTACGATGAACTGGAAGAGTTCAGACGTAGCTTGCGGCGGTTTGTCGAGCGCGAATTGATCCCGTTCGAGCGGCGGGTGATGACCGAAGCGGAGCGCCGGAAGGCGCAGGACAGCGCGCGCGAAGCGGGCTTCTGGCTGATGGATGTGCCGGAAGCACTGGGTGGTCAGGGGCTCGGCATGCGCGGCATGGCGGTGTTCTGGCATGAGGTGTCACGCACCACGGCGTTGCCGGCGCGCGATCATTCGTTGTTCGGTCCGGTGACTGGCCCGATCCTGCTGTCGTTGTCTGGGCAGCAAAAGGAGCGTTATCTCGATCCGGTGCTCGCCGGACGAAAGCGGGCCTGTTTCGCTCAGACCGAACCCGATGCCGGGTCAGACCCCGCGTCGATGCGCACCCGTGCGGCGCGAAAGGGCAACCGTTACGTCATCAACGGGGTCAAACGCTTTATCACCCATGCGGATGTCGCTGACTTCGCTCAGGTCATTGCTGTGACCGATCCAGCCAAGGGCGTGCGCGGTGGAATTTCCTGTTTCCTCGTGGATATGGATACGCCAGGGCTGCGGATCGCCACGCAGCATGAAACCATGATGGGAGATCGGCCGTGCGAGCTGGTGTTCGACAATGTCGAAATACTGGAAGAAAACCGTGTTGGTGCCGAAGGTGTGGGATTTTCTGTCGCTCAGAGCTGGCTCAACGAAGGGCGTATTCGCCACGGTGCGCGGGCGTGTGGTGTGGCGGAGCGATGCCTCGAACTGGCTGTCGATTATGTGAAGCAACGGCGGACATTCGGCGAACCGCTGGCGGAGAGGCAAGGCGTTCAATGGATTTTGGCTGATTGTTTCACCGAGTTGCACGCGACCAAGCTGATGGTCCGCGATGCGGCGGAAAAGGTCGATGCCGGAACCGAGGCGCGCGCAGAAACGCTGATGGCGAAGATCTATGGCGACGAGATGGGGTTTCGCGTCGCAGACCGCTGTCTGCAACTGCACGGCGGTATCGGCCTCACCACCGAACTGCCGATCGAGAAATTCTGGCGCGATCAGCGCAGTTTCATGATCACCGAAGGACCGACCGAGGTGCTGCGCACCGCCTTGGCGAAAATGATTCTGCGTGGAGCCGCATGATGAAAGAGCGAAAACCGTTGAAGTCGGCCATGGGATGGAGCAGCCCGGACCGTATTGTCGTGCGAGGTCACGATTTGCCCAACGACTTGCTGGGCAAGATTGATCTCGGCTCCATGGCATTTCTGGAAATCACCGGACGCCGTCCTACGGCGCAGGAATCAGAGGTGTTCAATGCGCTGCTCGTGACCCTGGTCGAGCACGGGATGACGCCGCAGGCGATGGCGACGCGTCTCGTGCATCTCGCCGCGCCGGAAGCCTTGCAAGGCGCGGTGGCCGCGGGGCTGCTCGGAGTTGGCAGTGTCTTTGCCGGCGGATCGGAGCAGATCGCGAAAATTTTGCAGGAAGCTTTGCGCGATCAGCGGGACGATGCCGACCTTGATGCCTTGGCGATAACGATCGTCGAGGCCCATATCGCGCGCAAGGCGCCGATCCCCGGCATCGGTCATCCGTTGCACAAGCCGATTGATCCGCGCACGCCGGTGCTGTTCGCCATCGCCGAGCGCAACGGCTTTCGTGGCCGCTACGTCGCCTTGCTGGAAGCGATCAGCCGGACGGCAGAAGCGCAGTTAAATCGCTCACTCCCTATCAATGCGACCGGCGCGATCGGCGCCATCCTGTGTGAATTGCAGTTTCCGTGGCGGATCTGCCGCGGTGTCGCGATCATTTCACGGGCCGTCGGGCTGGTCGGCCATCTCGCCGAAGAGATGCGCAATCCGCTGGCGCGGGAAATGTGGGAACGCGCAGAGGGAGAGGTTTTCGACAACAGGGACTGAAGACACGGCCAAAAATATAACCGGGAGGATGACATGAAAATCTGGAAATACACGCTGTTCGGCTTGATGCTGTCCGGCTTGGCGTTGCTCGCTGGCGCGTCGTTTATGCAGTCGGCGCAAGCTCAAGGCCAATGGCCGAACCGGCCGATCCGCTGGATCGTGCCTTATCCGGCCGGCGGCGGCACCGACCTGATGGCGCGTATCATCGGCTCCGAACTGGAGAAGGTGCTTGGTCAGCCGATCGTGGTCGAGAACCGGGGTGGCGCCTCGACGGTCACCGGCACGGCGGCGCTGGCGCAGGCCGAGCCCGACGGCTACACGGTCGGGATGGTGTTCGACTCGCTGGCGATCAACGAAGCGCTGGGAACGCCGGTACCCTACAATCCGCAAGCTGATTTCTCACCGATCATCAAACTGGCGGACGTGCCACTGGTGTTCATTGTCAATACATCGCAAGTGACGATGAAGACGTTGCCGGAGGTCGTCGCCTACTCGAAGTCGCATCCGGACTGGTTCACCTTCGGCTCGCTCGGGCCGGGCAGCCCGCATGAAATCGGCGTGCTGTGGTTCAAGGCGATGTCGAAGATGAATGCGCTGGTGGTTCCTTACAAAGGCGTAGGGCCAGCCTTGCAGGATGTGGTTGCGGGGCAGGTAAAGGGTATGTTTCTCGGCGTTTCGGTGGCGGACGATCTGATCCGTCAGGGTAAGCTGCGCGCGCTCGGCGTCACCAGCCCGAAGCGTCTGGCGAACGCACCGGATCTGCCGACCATCGCCGAGCAGGGTTATCCGGAGTACGATTTCGTAACGTTCTATGGTCTCGCGGCGCCCAAGAATACGCCGCCAGAGATCGTCGAGCGGCTCAACAAGGAAATCAACCTGATCCTGCAAAAGCCAGAGATCCGCAAACGTTTTGAAACGGTCGGGGCGACGCTGGTCGGCGGATCAGTGAAGGAATTCTCAGATTTCCTCGGCGCGAATTTCGGTCGCTTCAAACGGATCTTCGCGGTGGCGGGCATCAAGGCAAAATAAGAACCGGAAACCGGCGTCTATCGATCAGGAGGAACGGATGACCGAAGTGCTCAAGGGCGTGCGGGTGATCGAACTCGGCACGATGATCACGGCGCCCTTGGCAGGCATGATGCTGGCCGATCTCGGCGCCGACGTCATCAAGGTGGAGCGGCCGGATGGCGGCGATCCGTTCCGCAGCTTTCGCGGCGGACTGTATAGTCCGCATTTCATCGCCTTCAATCGCAACAAGCGAAGCATCAGGCTTGACCTGCAAAGCAAGGCCGGCAAGTCGAAACTCGACCGTTTATTGGCGTCGGCCGATGTGCTGATCGAAAATTACAGGCCGGGTGTGATGGACCGGCTCGGTTTCGGTGCTGATGTCCTTGGCAGCCGGTATCCCCGGCTGATTGCCTGTTCGATCAGCGGGTTCGGACCGAGCGGCCCTTACGCGGAGCGCCCGGCCTACGATGCCGTCGCGGGGGCGCTCGGAGGCGTGGGTGCGATCATGATCGACCGCGACCAGCCGACGGCTAGCGGTCCGACCATCGCCGACAATGTCACGGGAATGTACGCCGCTTATGGAATTCTGGGTGCGCTCTACGAGCGCGAAAAGACCGGGAAAGGGCGGCGTGTCGAAGTCAATATGCTGGAGGCGGCCATTGCCTTCATTCCGGACACGTTCTCGAACTTCACGCGCTTGCAGATCGAAGCTCATCCGCGCACGCGCGTCGCGGCGTCGCAGTCCTATGCTTTTCGATGTGCCGACGGGAAGCTGCTGGCGCTGCATCTGTCGTCACCGCAGAAATTCTGGGAAAGTCTAGTTGATGTGATTGGACGGCCGGAGTTGAAAGACGACCCGCGCTTTGCCGCTCGGGATGGGCGGGTCAAAAATTATCTCGCATTGGAGCAGGAGCTGGCCGGCGTGTTCATCGGTCAGGACCGGTTATATTGGATGACCAGACTTGAACAGGCCGATGTGCCGTTTGCGCCGATCCAGACCATGGCGGAGGTGCTTGATGATCCGCAGATCGTGCATCTCGGGACGTTCTATCAGCAGGTTCATCCGAACCAGGGTGAGTTGACGTTGATCCGTCGTCCCGTGCTGATCGATGGTAGTCGCGATATTTCCGGCAGGCCGCCTCCGGAATTGGGCGAGCACGATAGCGATATTCCCGATGCTTGAGCGCAATTCGGGGATTCTTGTTGCGCGGCTGCGGTGAGAACGAACCGGTTAGTCTTTGACGCCGGCGTTCACTCGTGCACCGTTCAGAAACACGGCAACAGCGGCCCGTACCGTCTTGTCGATGGCTTTAGGCGAGCAATGCTTTGGTGAGGTGAGCAGTGCCAACTGGTGATCACCGATCAGCATGTCGTGGAAGAGGATCGCAAGCTGGCGAGGATTGCCAGGCCCAAGTTTGCCAGCCTTCTGTTGCTTCTCCACCCATTGCGCCAGAATCTCGTAAGCGGTGAGGGGCCCTTTCTCGTAGAACAGCGCGCTGATCGCCGGAAACGTTTTCCCGATTGACACCATCAGACGATGCAGTTCGAGTACGTGTGAGCTGAGCACAGTGCCAAGAAACGCGCGGCCGATCTGCGTCAATTGCTCTTCGATATCACCGGACGGATTGATGTCGATGGCGTGTGTGACTTCGACGCAAGGCTGCCGGATCACCGCCTCAAACAACCCCTTCTTGCCGCCGAACTGGGCGTAGATTGTCGCTTTCGAACCGCCCACGAGCTTGATGACATCGTCGATGCTGACGTTGTCATAGCCCTTTTGAATAAACAGGGCCGCCGCCTTGCTCATGATCTCCTGTCGGCGCCCTTCGGTCATGCGACCGCCGCGCCGCTCGCGCGGCTTGTGGTGCGGATGACCCGCGCGGGTGGCAGTGCTGCGGGACTTGGCGGCTCGACCTTCGTTTTTCACGGCTTTTGACTTCTCGTCGCTTCTGGCATTCGCGCTGCGGCGCAGCAGAGAAAACCCTGTAGCCCGGGATTGCTTTCCGGGCAAACAGTACGATACGTTACATTACATAACAAGCGCGAGGGCGCCACCTATCGCGCGGCAGGGAAGGGAGAGCGCCATGGATGAGGGCTATCGCCTCATCAGCTACCGGCACAATGGTCGCGACGTTGCGGGCGTTTTGTCCGATGGGCTGGTTTATCCGGCTGCCGATCTTGTCGGCGATATCCCGGAAGCCGGCACCGTCATCGGTTTGTTGAATGCCTGGGATCGCGCGCATCCCCGCATCCACGCGGCGGTCAAGAACGCCAAGGGCGGTGTGCCGTTCTCGAAAGTCGAATTGTTGGCTCCGATTCTCTATCCGGGGTCACTGTTCTGTGCCGGCGCGAACTATTGGGACCATCTGGAAGAGATGGCCGAAATCGCCAAACGCACGACCGGCAAAGAATTGTCGATGACCAAGGGCGCTGAACCCTGGTTCTTCATGAAGACGACCGCCGGTTCCATCATCGGTGACGGTGCGCCGGCGCGATTGCCGAAATTTTCGCAGCAGGTTGATTGGGAAGGAGAGCTCGGCGTCGTCATCGGCCGTTCGACCCGGAGCATCTCCGAAGCCAAAGCCTTCGACGCGGTGGCGGGTTACGTCATCATCAACGATCTGTCAGCGCGCGACCTCATGAAACGCGATGGCACGCCCTTCATTTACGACTGGATCGGTCAGAAGTGCTTTGCCGATGCGGCGCCGATGGGTCCGTGGTTCACGCCGGCTGCCTATGTCCGTGACCCCAACAATCTTGCGATCAAGCTTTGGGTCAATGGCGTTCTCAAGCAGGATTCCAACACCGGCAAGATGGTGCATGGCATTGCCGAGCAGGTCGCCTATCTGAGCCGGCATGTCACCTTGCAACCCGGCGACGTGATTGCGACCGGCTCGCCCGCCGGCGTCGGCATGCCGCGCGGTGAATTCCTCAAGATCGGCGACGAAGTGAAAATCGAGATCGAGGGTTGTGGCACGCTGACAAACCGCATGGTCGCGGACGACCAGTAATTGCTGCGGATACGTCAAGGTGGAGTTTTGCGTATGGCGTCATTCCAGGAGCGTGTTCAGGAACTCACCGGCAAGATGTGGCGGAAAAAGTTCTTCGCCATCATCTGGGATGGCCGGGATGTGGATCTCCGTCCGCATCTGGTCGCGCATCTTGAATACATGATTCAGCTCGAGCGGGACGGAAAGCTGTTTGCGTCCGGGCCACTCGATTTCGGCAAAAGCAGTGACGGTCTGACCGTCGTGCGCGTCGACACGATCGAGGAGGCGCGCAGGATCGCTTTGAACGATCCGTTCGTCGTCAACGGCATGCGCAGCTTCCGCATTCGCGAATGGATGGTGATGGAAGGGTCGCTTTCCATCACCGTCAATTTCTCCGACCGCTCCACCAGCATTTCATGAGAGAGCGGCGAAGGCGAGGAAACCAGAGATGAGGGAACCATGGAGACCGTCGGATTCGTAGGGGTCGGCAAGATAGGGCTACCAATCTGCGAAAACCTGATCAAAAGCGGCCGCAAGGTCATTGGCTATCGACGTAGTTCGCTCGACGAATTCCGCAAGCTTGGCGGCATTCCTGCTTCATCGCCGAAGGATTTGGCGGCACAGGTGGACATCATTTTCACCTGCTTGCCGTCCGATGAGGCTCTCGACCAGGTGATTTGCGGACCTGACGGCATCTTGAGCGCGGTCAAGCCGGGGCAAATCGTCGTCGAGTTCGGCTCGCATGCGGTGCCGGTGAAGGAGAAATATGTCGGAATTCTCGCCGATGCCGGTGCCATCTTCATCGATGGTGAAGTCAGTGGAACGCCCGGCATGGTGGCGGCGCGCAAGGCCGCGATCTATCTCGCCGGCAATGCAAATGCAGCAAAATCGCTCGAGCCTGTGATTGCCGGATTTGCCGATCTTTGTCTCTACCTCGGAGCATTCGGCTCGGCGACCAAGGTCAAGCTGATCAATAATCTTCTGGTCGGCCTGCACATCGCTGGCACCGCGCAGGCGATGGCGATCGGACTGAAGGCCGGGGTCGATCCCGCGTTGATGATCAAGGCTGTCGCGAATGGTAGCGGTGGTTCGACCCAGTTCGGAATTCGTGCCCCGTGGATGGCGGAGCGGCGTTTCACGCCGCAGCAAGGTTCGGCGCCCGGTCTGCTCCATTATCTCGACGAAGCGAAGCATCTGGCTGATTCCGCCGGTGTTGCGGCGCCGCTGCTGGATTGTCTGATTGATGTTTATCGCCGCGCTATCCCGCAGATCGGGGAACGCGATGTCGCCGCGCTGCTCGAATTCTTCGAGGCCGGAAACAAACCGAAGTTCTGAATAGCAATTATCAAAGGAGAGATAATCCCATGATTGGCGTCCGCAAGATCGCTCACGCAACCTACGAAATGCCGGACCTGGAACCGCAGATCGATTACTACACCAATGTGCTCGGCCTTACGTTGATCGAACGGGAGAAGGATGCTGCCTACCTCGCCAGTACGATTGACCATCATTCCGTCGTTTTGCGGAAGGGCGACGAGATCAAATGCGTCAATCTTGGCTTCCAGATCGGGCCCGACGACGACCTTGATGCGTTCGAGCGGCAGACGCAGGCTCAAGGCGTCAAGACCGAGCGGAAAAAGGACGCGGAGCCGACGATTTCCGACATGGTCACGTTTGCGGACCCTAAAGGCACTACCATGGAAGTGTTTCGGCGGCCGGAACCGCTGCGGCAAAAGTTTCAGCTGAAGGGAATTGTCCCGCACAAACTCGGCCATGTCGCTTTTCATGTTACGGACGTAAAGAACATCACCCAATTTTATTGCGATGTGCTCGGATTTCGCGTGTCCGACTGGATGGGTGATCACTTCTCATTTTTGCGCTGCGGTCCCGACCATCACACCATCAATCTGATCGAGACCGGCAAAAATCGCCACTTCCACACCGCGTTCGAACTGCGCGACTGGGCGCATCTGCAACAGGCTTGCGACTATCTGAGCATTCACGGCTACCGGATGTTGTGGGGGCCGGGCCGCCACGGCATCGGCCACAACCTGTTTGCATATCACCGCAGCCCGACCGGCCTCATCACCGAACTCTTTGCCGAGCTTGATCAGATGAAAGACGAATCACTCGGTTGTTTTGAGCCGCGACCGTGGCATCGCGACAATCCACAGCGGCCGAAAGTTTGGCCGAAGGATCCCAATGCGGCCAATCTGTGGGGACCGATGCCGCCAGACGAGATGATGCAATAACGCGTCACGACACAAAAATCATCCAGGGAGGAAGCAATGTTGGGAATGAAAGGACTGCGAAAACCGCTGCGGATGATCGCCGCAGTGGCTTTGCTTGTTATCGGTTCGCTCACTCCGTCCCGCGCGGCGGATCCGATCAAAGTTGGGTTCAGCATGGCGCTGACCGGGGCGGTGGCGCAAAACGGCAAGCAATTACTGATCGCGCTGGAAATCTGGCGCGATGATGTCAATGCAAAGGGCGGCCTGCTCGGTCGCCCTGTCGAACTGGTCTACTATGACGATCAGAGCAACCCGTCGAATGTCCCCGGCATCTACACCAAGCTGATGACGGTGGACAAAGTCGATTTGCTGGTCGGTCCTTACGCCACCAACATGGTGGCGCCGGCGATGCCGGTTATCATGCAAGCCAACAAGACCACGATCAGCCTGCTGGCGATCGGCGTCAATTCGCACTTTAACTACTCGCGCTATTTCTCCATGGTCCCGGTTGGGCCTGAGGGCGTGAAGGCGTTCTCTCGCGGTTATTTCGAATTGGCCGCTGCACAGAAACCGAAACCGAAGACAGTGGCGATGATTGCCGCCGACGCGGAATTTGCGAAGACCGCGGCGGATGGCGCCAAAGCTAACGCCAAGGCGCTTGGCTTCGACATTATCTACGACAAGACTTATCCGCCGAGCACCACCGATTTTTCGCCGGTCGTGCGTGCGGTCCAGGCGGCCAATGCCGATATCGTTTTCGTCGCATCCTATCCGCCGGATACCGTCGGTATCATCCGCGCGGCGAACGAGATCGGCTATCAGCCGAAAATGTTCGGCGGCACCATGATCGGCCTGCTGGTGACGCCGCTCAAGGTTCAACTCGGCCCGCTGATGAACGGCATGACCATCATGGAAAGTTTTGTCCCGGCACCGAGCTTCAATTTTCCGGGTCTGCAGGTAGTGCTGGATCAATACCGGAAACGAGCCACGGACCAGAGGATCGATCCATTCGGCTATGGTTTCGTGCCGTTCGGCTATGCGGCGGGACAGATTTTGGCGCAGGCGGTGACCGCGACCAAAAGTCTCGACCACGACAAGATCGCCAAATACATTCACGCTAACGCCTTCAAGACGGTTGCTGGTGATATTGCATATAACGCCAATGGCGACTGGACTGAGGCGAGAACGGTGTTCACTCAATTCCAGAATGTTGCGCCGAACAACATCGAACAGTTTCGCACGGTCGATCATCAGGTGATTGTGTGGCCGGATAAATATAAAACCGGCAAGATGGTCTACCCTTACGCGGATGCGAAGAAATAAGCCTCAACAAGAGCGCCGCGGTGACGGTCGTCGCGGCGTTTGCATTTCAACGTAGCTTATTTTCGAGCAGCGGATATTTCCGGGTTGCGGCCATCTCAGTTATTGGTTGCCGCCGCTTCAACGCTCCATTCATCGCCGCGGGTACGTCACGAGTGAAAGATAGCTGACCGGTTGCCGGGTGAATTCCTCCGGTCCATGCCGGGCGCTGGCGTCGAAATATAATGTGTCGCCGGGTCGCAGCGTGTAGCTGCGCGTCCCGTGGCGATAAACCATCGTCCCCGACAGCATATAGAGGAATTCGTTGCCGGCGTGGCGGAAGGTTGTGTGTGGCACTGCGTCCGGACCGAGCGTGATGAGATAGGGCTCAATGGTGATGTCGCCGTCGAACGAGCGCCCAACCAGCAGATCGTAGAGATATCCTGCTTTTGTGCCGCGGCGATTCATTCGCGTGCCTTGTCCGCCTTTGACATAGGAGCAGGGCGGCTCACTGGCGCTGTCGCGGAAGAATTGGCGTACCGAAACGTTCAACGCGTTAGCCAGCGCGTTCAACGTTGCCAGCGAGGGTGAAATTGCGCCGTTCTCGATTTTCGACAGCATGCCGGTGGAAAGCCCTGCGGTGGCGCTGAGTTGCGCCACTGTGAGATCCAGTCCGCGGCGCAGTTGCCGCACTTCCTGACCGATTTCCGCCTCGAGCACCCGCTCATGGGGCGTCGAAACCGAACCCGGTATTGCTGATGATGATGGAGCAACTCTCTTCGATGAGCTTTGCCGTGGCATGATGACTTCCCCTTCGCGCCGGACGAGTTTCCACTCGGGAAACGATCTTCGCCGGCTAGGTTTGGCTTTAACAGGCGGAAACGGACCCGCGCGTTTCGAGCCAGTTTATCCGGTGACTTTCCTTATAGGAAACAAAATTTCGTACAGGTTGACAGCCTCTCCGGAAATGGCAGAGTTTGCGCATGCGGGCGCTGTCCGCCGGTTGTTTCCGTTGTCTGCACAGGCGCAAGGAATTCATGAGCGTGACCACCGCCATCGATGCCGTGTTCTGCCCGTCGAGCATCGCCGTTGTCGGTGCGTCGTCGGACTCGGCGAAATTCGGATCGCAGGTGTTTCGTAATTTGCAGCTATCCGGTTTTCCCGGCGCGCTTTATCCGATCAGCCGCTCATCGCCGGAGGTGTCCGGCGTCAAGTCGGTGCCGACGCTGCGCGATCTTCCGGTGCCGGTCGATCTCGTCCTGCTGAGTGTTCCGGTGCAGCATGCGGCCTCGGCGATCGAGGATGCGGTGGCGATCTCCGCGAAAGCCGCTGTGGTTTTCACGGCGGGTTTCCAGGAAGTCGGGCGGGAAGGGCGCGCGTTGCAGGACGACATGCTGCGGCGCGCCGGCGGAAAAGTGCGGCTGATCGGACCGAACTGTCTTGGCGTCCGCAATTTTCACTTGCCGATGAATGCTTCGCCCGTGGCGAAGGCGACGCTTCCGGCCGGGCCGATTGCCTTCGTGTCGCAAAGCGGTGCGTTCGGCAACGCCGCCATGGCCGCGCTTGCCGAAGCGCGGATCGGCATGTCGAAGCTCGCCAGCGTCGGCAACATGGCCGATCTCAATCACGCATTGATCTTCCGCTACCTCAAGGATGACCCGCAGACCAATGTGATCGCTGCCTTCGTGGAAGGCGTGCCGGACGTGCCGCAATTCCTCGATGCGGTCGCCGAGGTGAGCCGCGTCAAGCCGGTGGTGATCCTCAAGGGTGGCCGTTCCCGCTCGGGCCAGCGTGCCGCGCTGTCGCACACCGGATCGATGGCGGGAGACGGGCGTGTCTGGGATTCGCTGTTGCGCGAGGCCGGCGCGAGCGTCGTCACCAGCAGCCAGGAATTGTTCGATGTCGCTGCCGCATTTGCCCGCAATAGCGGCCGTCGCCTCGGTGGGCGGCGCGCCGCGATCTTTTCGCTGGCTGGCGGGCCGGGCGTGGTCGCCGCCGATCATTGCGACGAGCATGGCATCGAGTTGCCGGCGCTCGATGACAAGCTGCAGGAGCTTCGCACCATCGTGCCGCCATATGCAGCGCTGGGCAACCCGGTCGAGGTCACCGGCCAGACCAAACGCGAACACCTCGGCACCTGCGCTCAGGCGATCATCCGGCAACCGGACGTCGATGCGCTGATCGGCATCGCCGTCGGCCTCGACTACAAGGAATTCGCCGACGCGCTGGTCGCCGCCAATGGCGAGAAACCGGTGGTGGCTTGCGTCGTTGCGGAGAACAGCGAAGCAATTCTTGCGCGAGAAGGCGTCGCTAACTATCCGTCGGTCGACCGCGCGGTGCGCGCGCTCCGCCACCTGATGGATCGCGCCGTGGATCGTCCTGCACCGCGGGCTCCGGCATCGGTCGATGCCGCGCCTTTGCCGGATGGCGCGCTGTCCGAGGCCCGCTCGAAAATCTATCTCGCTGCTTTCGGTTTACCGGTGACGATGGAAACGGTCGCTGGCGATGCCGATGCCGCCGTCGCCGCCGCGCAAAAGATCGGATTCCCTGTCGCCGTGAAAGTCTCGTCCGCCCAGATTGCGCACAAATCCGATGTCGGTGGCGTAGCGTTGAATCTGAAGACCGCACCGGAAGTGCATGCGGCGGTCGATGCGATGCAGGCGAAGCTCGGCCGGGTGGACGTGCTGATCCAGAAGATGGTCAAGCCGGGCCTCGAACTGATCGTCGGCGCGCAGCGAAGCAAGGCGACTGGTGCGGTGGTGATGATCGGCATCGGTGGCATCCTCGCGGAAGTGCTGGACGACGCGGTATTCCTGCGCGCGCCCGCGACGCCTGAGGCCGCGCTGGCCGCGCTCGCCAGGCTGCGGTCGCAGAAGCTGCTGGACGGCTATCGCGGCGCACCGGCGATCGACCGTGCAGCGGTGGCCAATATCGTCGCGCGATTGTCACAAGTGGTCGCGGCGAACCCCGGCATCGTCGAGATCGATCTCAATCCGGTGATCGCCGATGGCGACGGCGCCACGGTGGTCGATGCGCTGATCCGTGTCGACAACAATCAGGGAGAGTTACGGTGAAGGCGGCGATCATCGGCACCGGCGAAGCGGGCTATACGCGGCATCCGCGCCCGGACCAGAACACGCACACGTTCCTGCGCGATGCGGTGGTTGCGGCGCTGAAAGACGCGCGGCTGAAGCCGTCTGATATCGACGGGCTGGCGATCTGCTCGTTCTCCATCGATCCGGACAAGGCCGTCGATATGGCCTGGCGGTTCGGCCTGTCGCTGCGCTGGCTGCTGCACGACACCAATGGCGGCGCGTCCGGCATGAACATGCTGGGCCATGCGATCCGCGGAATCGAGGCTGGTGCGGCCTCGAACATCGTGATCGTCTCCGGCGATGCGCTGAACGCTGAACAGGTGGCGAAAGTTTCCTCGAACTACAACCGCGCGATCCGCGATCATGTGGCTCCGCTCGGTCATTCCGGTCCGAACTCGCTGTTCGCGCTGCTCACCCAGCGGCAGATGAAAGCCTATGGCTTGACGCGGCAGGATTACGGCCACATCGCCGTGGCGCAGCGCGCCTGGGCGGCCGGCAATCCCGGCGCGGTATACCGGCAGCCGCTGACCATGGAGGAATATCTCGCGTCGCCGATGGTCGCCGATCCGCTGACGCGGTTCGATTGCGTGCCGTCATGCTGCGGCGCGTCCGCGCTGGTGGTGTCGACGGCGGACCGTTGTCCGGCGGATCGCAAGCCGGTGCATGTGCGCGCGTTACGCCAGAGCTTCAACTATGACAACCAGGAAGGTGAGGGGCTGAAGACCGGCCTCTCAAAAGTTGCCGACGATCTGTGGGCTGCGGCCGGTGTTGGCCCGGATGAGATCGACCTCGCGTCGATCTACGACGATTACCCGGCCATGGTGCTGGCCCAGCTCAGCGACCTGAGGATGATTCCTGGCAATGACCTGGCGCGGTTTGCCCGCGTGACCATTGGTGAGCAGCGGTTTCCGCTCAACACGTCTGGTGGATTGCTGTCGGCGGGGCAGGCCGGCGCGGCGGGGGGACTCAACGGCACCGTCGAAGCGGTGCGCCAACTGCATCGTCGCGCCGGCGACCGGCAAGTCCCCGACGCGCGGCTGGCGGTGGTCAGCGGTTACGGCATGGTTGTTTACCGCTACGGCGCTTGCGCCGGCGCGGCTGTTCTGGAGCGCGCATCATGACACCGGGGATTCCACTTTCGCGCTGCACGGGTTGCGGCACGGGATTCTTTCCGCATCGGCTGATCTGTCCGCGCTGCGGGGAGGCATCGTGGCAGACGGATCGGGTTGAGGCCGGCGTGGTCGAGCAGATGACCACGGTGCGTTACGCCGCCGGCCGCGATCGGTGGGAGCCGCGTTACATCGCCTGCGTGCGGACCAGCGAAGGCCAGGTCATCAATGCCGGGCTTGAAGAGCCGTTGCCGGAGCAGACAGCGGTCAGGCTGTTCGACCGGGACGGTTGTCCGATCGCGCGCCGCGCATTGGGTTGAAGGGATTGCCGGAATCGAACCGGAGTTCAGTTTCGAGAGAGAGGGGAACTACGATCATGCGCCGTTCGACATCGCCTGGACGTCAAGCCTTGTTGCCGCCCCTGTTTGATCGCATCCGTCTCGCTGTTGTCAGCCTCTTGTTTGCGGTCGCCGTGCTTGGCATGCCGTCGCGGACCGCAGCGCAAGAGACGATCCCGTCAAACCAGACCATCCGGCTGATCGTGACGTTCGCGCCGGGTGGCGGTGTCGATGTGGTCGCGCGCCTGATCGCGGACCGGCTCACCACGTCGCTCGGCCAGACGGTGATCGTGGAGAACCGTCCGGGTGCCGCCGGCATCATCGCCGGGCGACAGGTGGCGAGCGCGGAGCCAAACGGCACGACGGTGCTGGTCGCGTCGAACCCGCTGCTGATCAACCAGCTTTTGAAACCCGAGACGAATTTCAAGATCGCCGATGAACTGGCCCCGGTGGCCAGCGTCGCGCCGCAGGCGATCGTCATCGTCACGTCGCCGCAGGTGCCGGCGCATTCGCTGAAGGATTTGCTCTCGCTCGCGCGCCAGAAGCCGCTCAACTATGCCACCACCGGCGCCGGATCGCTGTCGCATCTCACGGTGGAGTTTCTGCTGACGTCACAACCCGGCTTGCGGATGCAGCATGTGCCGTTCCCCGGCGCGGCACCGGCCTTGACGGCGGTGGTCGCCAATCAGGTCGAGGTCGGGTCTGCGACCATTCCGCCCGCGGTGCCGCTGGTCAAATCCGGCAAGATCCAGGCTGTTGCAGTGGCGAGCGAGCAGCGCTCGGCGCAATTGCCGGATGTGCCGACCTTCGGCGAGGCCGGCGTGCCGTCGCTGCCCGTGCTCGCCTGGGTCGGGTTCTTCGTCTCCGCAAAGACACCGAAGCCGATTGTTGACCGGCTGTCGAAGGCGATTGTCGAGGTCGCCCGCCTGCCAGATGTCCGCAAGAAGTTCGGTGAAATGGGCTTTGAGGACAAGGCGAGCGATGCCGGCCAGTTCAGCCGAGAACTCGCGGCAGAGCTCGCGATCTGGAGCGACGTGGTCAAGAAAGCCAATCTGGTGGGTGCGAACTAACCCATGCCCTTCATCTCCGCACAGCGGGAGGATCAGACTATGACATTGTCGCGTTCTTGGAAGCGCGCCGCGGGCATGCTGGCATGTCTCTCGGCTTTGATGACGGGTACTTTCTCCGCGGCACCGGCGCAGGAGACATTTCCAGCGCGGCCGGTGCAGTTGTTGGTGCCATTCCCGCCCGGCGCATCCACCGATCTCCTTGCGCGCTTTCTCGCGCCCAAGCTTAGTGCCGCGCTCGGACAGCCGGTGGTGGTGGAAAATCGCGGCGGGGCCGGCGGGTTGATCGGCGCCGGCGTTGTCGCAAAGGCGGCGCCTGACGGGCACACTCTTCTTGTCGCCAGCAGCACGACAATGCAGAGCCCGTTGCTGCAGAAGAATCCCGCTTTCGATACGGTGAAGGACTTCGCGCCGGTTATTGCGGCCTTCCAGCATCCGTTCCTGATGGTGTCATCGGCGACCATCCCGGTGCACAACATCGCCGAGTTGATCCAGTATGCAAAGGCCAATCCCGGCAAGCTGAACGCCGCGTCGCTCGGTGGCTTCAGCGATGTCATCAGCATGATGTTCCGTCATGCCGCCGGCCTTCAGTTGCAGATCGTGCCGTATCGCGGCGGCGCCGAGGCGATGATCGGTGTGGTGCGCGGCGACGCGCATATCGTCTTCAATCCCTATTCCGCCATGCAGCCGCAGATCCAGAGCGGGCAACTGCGGATGATGGCGGTGACCTCATTGCAGCGCAGCCCGACGGTTCCGGATGTGCCGACGCTTGCGGAAAGCGGTCTCAAGGATTTCGAGATCATCAATGTCGTCGGCATCCTGGCTCCGGCCGGAACGCCGCAGCCGATCGTGCAGCGGCTCAATCGCGAGATCGCAGCGATCGTCTCGTCTCCGGAGGGACGTAAATTCATCACCGATCGGGGCAACGATACGATCCCCGACTATTCGCCGGACCATTATGCCAAATTGCTGAAAGCCGCGGACACGAAGTATCGCCGGGTCATCGACGAGATCGGATTTGTGAAACAGTAGACGTCTCCATCGCCGCCGTGATCCTGGGCGCGTTTGCGCCCGGGATCATTCGAGCTATCGGCCGTGCAATCCGCATTCCTTCTTGGTGGCCTCTTCCCACCACCAGCGGCCGGCGCGTTCCGGCTCTCCGGGCCGCAACGCGCGTGTACACGGTGCGCAGCCGATGGATGCGAAGTTTCGCTCGTGCAGCGGATTGACCGGAACGCCTTGCGATGCGGTGAATGCAGCAACCTGCTCGCGTGACCAATCAAAGATCGGATTGAGTTTGAGCAGGCGATACGAGGCATCCGCCGTGAGCAACGCCATATCGGCGCGATTGGCGGATTGATCCGCCCGCAGCCCGGTGATCCATCCCGTTGCGCCGGCGAGCGCGCGGTTCAGCGGCTCCACTTTCCGCACGAAGCAGCAGGCCAGCCTGGCCTCGCGGCTGGCATAGAACCCGTTGATTCCCTGCTTTTCGACCAGAGCTTCAAGAGCGTCGTGGCGCGGATAGAGGGCGCGGATGCGTTTGCCGAAATGGCTCTCCGTTTGTGCCCACAGATTGTAGGTTTCCGGAAACAGGCGGCCGGTATCCAGTGTCACCACGTCGATGTCGATGTCGTTGCGGACGATCATCTCGAGGATGGCCTGATCTTCGATGCCGAAACTGGTGGTAAAGACGATCCGTCCCTCGATCTGATCGCGCAGCAGCTTGAGCCGATCGACCGGCGGCAGATCCGCCAGAAGCGCGGCGAGCGCGTCGGCTTGCTGTTGCAACGCGCGGGGAACGGTCGAATCCGAACCGCGAATCTCATTCTGGTCACGGCGCTGGTCCAGCAGATCGAGGATCAGCCCGCCGCCGCCGATACGTCCGTCGATCTCCAAGGCGAAGCGCCCGGTAGCCGGGTTCTCGGTGGAGCGGTCCGCGGCAAGCGGCTTCGCCAGCTCGATGTCGATTTCGCCGATGTGGTTCTGCGGAATGGCGTGGCTGATGCCGGACTGCAGGGCGCCCGGATCGAGGGTATTGACGATCGCGGATACCTGCCCACGGGCTTCGCTGGTTCCCAGACGCAGCGTGATTGTCGTATTCGGCACGAGGGGCGTGGGGTGCAACCAGAAGACGCGAGCGCGGAGGCGGCGGGTGGCGGGGACGGGAGCCAAGGCGCGGGCGATGATCTCGCCCCGCTGCACGAACAATTCGCGATCGAGCGTGATCCCCACGGAGCGCCCGGCGTTTGCTACGGTGACTGTCTTGCCTTCGTGAGGGACCGGCCAATTCTCGATGGAGCGGATGCGGGCGATCTTGTTGCCGGGCATGACGGTGATCTCGTCACCCACGCCGATCTCGCCGCTTTCGATTCGCCCGGCGATGATCCGCCGATCGTCGAATTTGTAAACCGCCTGCACCGGCAGCCGGAGCGGCAGGTTCTGCAGCGGCGCCGCCGGCGAGAACTGATCGAGCGCCTGCACCACCGGCGGGCCGTCGTACCATGCCAGCGACGCGCTCTTGAGGGCCACGCCGTCGCCTTCACGAGCGGAGACCGGAATGATGGCCGCCGGTTTGAGACCGAGACCGGTTAAATAGGCGTCGATTTCTTCCGCGATCTCGTTGAAGCGCGCGGCGCTGTAGCCGGTGCGATCCATCTTGTTGACCACCACGGCAACCTGACGGACCCCGAGAAGATGCAGCAGGTAGCCGTGGCGGCGGGTCTGCTCGCGCACGCCCTCCGTCGCGTCGATCATCAGGACCGCCGCATCGGCCTGCGCTGCGCCGGTGATCATGTTGCGCAGGAATTCGACGTGACCCGGCGCGTCGATCAGAACGAAGTCGCGTGACGCCGTGCGAAACCGGATCTGGCTGGTGTCGATGGTGATGCCCTGGTCGCGCTCTGTCTGCAGCGCATCGAGCAGGAATGACCATTCGAACGGCATGCCGCGCCGTGCGCTGACGGCCTTGAGATGCTCGAGCTTGCCGTCGGGAAGGCTGCCGGTCTCGTAAAGAAGCCGGCCGATCAGGGTCGATTTGCCGTGATCGACATGCCCGACAATGACGATGCGGACGAGCGGACGCTGGTCCGCGACGGGAAGCAGTTCGGGATTTACCAGGACGTTCATGGTAGTTCCAGGAGTTACAGGTAGCCGGCGGTGCGCAAACGCTCGAACGCATCTTCGGATTCGTGATCCATGGCGCGCCCGGATCGTTCCGGCACTTTCGTGTCGTGCAGTTCGTCGATGATTTCGTCGATGGAGCGCGCGTTGGACGCGACAGGGAAGGTGATGTCCGCATCACCGAGGGAGCGATAGCGTTTTCCGTTACGGCTCAGATAGAGCGGGATGATCGGAATGTTCTCGCGTCGCGTATACGCCCAGATGTCGATTTCGGTCCAATGCAGGATCGGATGAATGCGCAAATGTGCGCCGGGCGGTGGCGACGCGTTGAAGTGATTCCAGAATTCGGGTGGCTGGTCGCGGACATCCCACAGACCTTCCGCGCCGCGCGGTGAAAATACGCGCTCCTTGGCGCGGGTCGGTTCCTCGTCGCGGCGGATGCCGGTAATCAGGCCATCGAAGCCGTGCTTGACGAGTGCGCTCTTCAATCCTTCCGTTTTGCGCGCGGCAGAGCGGGCCGCGGGCGGCAGCGTTGGATCGACGGAATCGATCGGTGGGCAATTCTCGACGATGAGATCGAGCGCCCATTCCTTCGCGTATCGGATGCGAAATTCGTACATCTCCGCGAATTTCTTGCCTGTATCGACGTGCATGACCGGAAAGGGCACGCGGCCAAAGAACGCCTTTCGTGCCAGCCAGATCATCACGTTCGAATCCTTGCCCAGCGACCACAGCAGGGCGATGTTCTTCATCCGGGCGAATGCCTCGCGGAAGATGAAGATGCTTTGCGCTTCGAGCTCATCGAGCCGATCCATCGAAATTTACTCCGCGTCCGCGATCGTGCGCTGATCGGCAACAGAAGAAACCATCTCCGCCGTCTCGCTGCACATTGCTGAACATTCCAAGGTCACGAACAACAAAGGCACAACATTTTTTGGCTTTTGTCGTAGATCTTTGTTTGTAAGCCGAGGCGTGAGCGCGTCAACAAACAGAATGGTGTCGTTTGAAAATAGAAAAGTTCTTTCCGTTCAGACGATTTGGAAAAAATGGATGCAATGCCGAAGCAATGACGATGAGAAATAAAATTCGGGAGGAAAACATGAAAATGATCGGAGCGATGCACGTCGTGCACCGACTCTGACGATCATCAATGGTGACCGATCTTCCGGTGGAAGTGGAGATGAGGATGAAACGTACTCTTTACGGTCTGGTTTTAGCTGCCGCTCTGGGCGTAAATGCGCATGCTGCGGATATCACGTTGCTCAATGTATCTTACGATCCGACCCGCGAGCTGCATGCGGCGTTGAGCAAGGCGTTTTCCAGCCAATACAAGTCGCCTGAAGGGAAAACAGTCGAGATCAAGTCGTCGCATGGCGGCTCCGGCAAGCAGGCTCGATCCGTGATCGACGGGCTCGCTGCCGACGTCGTCACGCTGGCGCTGGCTTACGACATCGACGCCATCGCCGATCGCGGGCTGCTGGCGAGCGACTGGCAGAAGAGGCTTCCGGAAAATTCGGCGCCATACACCTCGACGATCGTTTTCCTGGTGCGCAAGGGAAATCCGAAAGGCATCAAGGACTGGGGCGATCTGGCCAGGTCCGGTGTGAAGATCATTACGCCAAATCCGAAGACGTCCGGCGGCGCGCGCTGGAACTATCTGGCGGCGTGGGGTTATGCCCTCAAGCAGCCCGGTGGAACGCCGGATAAGGCCAAGGCGTTTGTCAAAGCGATCTATGCCAATGTGCCGGTGCTGGACACCGGCGCCCGAGGTTCGACAGTGACATTCGTCGAGCGCAATGTGGGCGACGTGCTGGTCACCTGGGAAAACGAGGCATTCCTGTCCATCAAGGAGTTCGGGCAGGACAAGTTCGACATCGTCGTTCCTTCGGTCTCGATCCTCGCGGAGCCGCCAGTCGCCGTCGTCGACAAGGTTGTCGACCGGAAAGGCACGCGTGCGGTGGCGACGGCCTATCTGAACTTCATCTACAGCAAGCAGGGGCAGGAGATTTCGGCCGAGAATTTCTACCGGCCGCGTGACCCGGAGATCGTCAAGAAATACGAGACGCAATTTCCCAAGGTGAACCTGTTCACCATCGACGAGGTATTCGGCGGCTGGCGCAATGCCCAGAAGACGCACTTCGCCGATGGCGGTGTGTTCGACACCATTTACCAGAACTGAGGTACAGTCGTGGTGAGCGGAATTCTGTTGCTGCGGCGGCAGCCGAGCGTCGTTCCGGGATTTGGGATCACGCTGGGCGTATCCCTGACATGGCTGTCGCTGATTATTCTCATTCCGCTCGCCGCGCTGTTCCTGAAGACAACGGAGCTGTCGTTCGAGCGGTTCGTGGCGATCGTCACCAGCCCGCGCACGCTGCACGCGCTGGAGTTGTCCTTCGGCCTGGCGCTGGCCGCGGCAGCGACGAATTTAGTGTTTGGCCTGATCGCGGTCTGGGTTCTGGTTCGCTACGAATTTCCCGCCCGGCGGATGTTCGACGCGGTGATCGATATTCCATTCGCGTTGCCGACGGCAGTCGCGGGCATCGCGCTGACCAATCTCTATGCGGAGAACGGCTGGATCGGCAGCCTGCTGGCGCCGCTGGGGATCAAGGTCGCCTTCACCCAGCTCGGTATCTTCGTCGCGTTGGTGTTCATCGGTTTGCCGTTCGTGGTCCGGACGGTTCAGCCGGTACTGCAGGATCTCGAGGCCGAGCTTGAAGAGGTGGCGGCGACCCTTGGCGCCAGCCGCTGGACCACAATCCGCCGGGTTATTTTCCCGACTCTGGTGCCGGCGCTGCTCACGGGTTTCGCGCTCGCCTTCGCCCGCGCGGTGGGGGAATACGGCTCTGTCATCTTCATTGCCGGCAATCTTCCGAATGTGTCGGAAATCGCGCCGCTGCTGATCATCATTCGCCTGGAGGAGTTCCGTTATGCGGATGCGACAGCGATCGCGGCGGTGATGCTGGTTGCGTCGTTCATCCTGTTGCTGATCATCAATCTGTTGCAGCGCTGGTCCGAGCGGCGCGCTGGAAAACGATAATGTCGTTCAATCCCGTGATTCAATCGCAGGAAACCGTGGACTTGCTCGCGACCAGTTTCGCGCCCGCGCTCGTCATGCATCGCTCCCGCCGCGACGGACGGGCCGACCCGCTTTGGCTGCAATGGACGCTAACAGGTGTTGCGCTCTTCTTCCTGACGATCTTCATTGTCATTCCCCTCGTGAATGTGTTTGCGCAGGCGCTGGCCAAAGGCGTTGCGGCCTATGTTGCAGCCATCAGCCATCCGGACGCGCTGGCGGCGATCTGGTTGACGGTCGTGGCCGCCGTGGTGGCCGTGGTTCTGAACGTGGTCTTTGGAACGATCACGGCCTGGGCGATCACTAAATACGAGTTTCGCGGCAAAAGCCTCCTGATCAGCCTGGTCGATCTGCCGTTCTCGGTGTCGCCGGTGATCTCCGGTCTTGTCTTTATCCTGTTGTTCGGCGCGCAGGGCTATTTCGGGCCTTGGCTGCAGGACAACGATATCAAGATCGTCTTTGCCGTGCCCGGCATCATTCTGGCGACGGTGTTCGTTACGTTCCCGTTCGTTGCCCGCGAACTCATTCCGCTGATGCGGGAGCAGGGTATCCAGGACGAAGAAGCGGCACTCTCGCTCGGTGCCTCCGGGTTGCGGACCTTCTTCCGCGTGACACTGCCGAACGTCAAATGGGCGCTGCTGTACGGCGTCCTTCTGACCAATGCGCGCGCAATGGGTGAATTCGGCGCGGTCTCGGTGGTGTCCGGCCATATCCGTGGCGAGACCAATACGATGCCGCTGCATATCGAGATTCTCTACAACGAGTATCAATTCATGGCGGCGTTCGCGGTCGCGTCGCTGCTGGCTTTTCTGGCGCTGGTCACACTGGTCGCCAAGGTTGTGCTGGAAAAGCGGATCGCGAGGACAACACGGTAGGGACAAGACGATGAAGATCGGTATTCAGAACGTCACCAAACGCTTTGACGCATTTGTCGCGCTCGACCGGGTTAACCTCGACATTCACTCCGGCGAACTGGTCGCGCTGCTCGGCCCTTCGGGTTCGGGGAAGACGACGCTGCTGCGGATCATGGCCGGACTCGACTGGCCGGATAGCGGCTCGGTCTGGTTCGGCGGCGAGAATGCTTTGGCGCTCGGCGCCGCGGAGCGGCATGTCGGTTTCGTATTCCAGCACTATGCGTTATTCCGGCATATGACGGTGTTCGAGAACGTCGCCTTCGGTTTGCGGGCGCGCCCGCGCCACCAGCGCCCTAGCGAACCTGCGATCCGCAAGCGTGTCGGCGATCTGCTCGATCTCGTGCAGCTAAGCTGGACGGCGCAACGCTATCCCGATCAGTTGTCGGGCGGGCAGCGGCAGCGCATCGCGCTAGCGCGGGCCTTGGCGGTCGAGCCGCGGGTGCTGCTGCTCGACGAACCCTTCGGCGCGCTCGATGCGAAGGTTCGCAAGGAGCTGCGACGGTGGCTGCGGACCCTGCACGAAGACATTCAGATCACGTCGGTGTTCGTGACGCACGATCAGGAAGAGGCGCTTGAGGTCGCTGACCGCGTCGTTGTGCTCGACAAGGGGCATATCATCCAGACGGGGACGCCACAGCAGGTCCATGACCGGCCAACCAGCAGCTTTGTGCATGAGTTCATCGGCGATTCAGTGGCCTTGCCGGTCACCGTCACTGGCGGCGAGGTCCGGTTTGACGGCTCGCCGATTGCCATCGATGCACAAGGCGTGCCGGACGGCGGCGCGACGCTGTGCGCGCGCCCTTACGACATCGCGATTCACGCCGGGTCGATTGCCGGTGGGCTCACGGGCGAGGTGCGGCGGCTCTATGGGCTTGGCGCGCTGCGTCGTGCCGAGGTCGCATTGCGCACCGCATCGGGCGAGCATCTGGTCGAAATCAGCACGCCGCGGGCCTTGCCCGTAGGCGTCGGTCAGATTGTCAGTCTCGCGCCGCAATCCTATCGGCTTTTCCCGCTGACGGCAGCGTAGATGTTCTCGCCGCTCCCCGGTGGGATGGTCAGCCAACCGCAGTTAGCGGATGAAGATGTTCGATAATCCGCTTCTGGACGGCGGCAAGATGCAATCGCATGGCGCGTTCTGCATTGTCGGCATCGCGTGCGGCGATGGCTGAGGCGATCGCGCGATGCTCGGAGTCTCGCTGCTGAATCCGCTTCGGGCAGGACGGCTGGTTTTTGCCCAACCGCATCCGCGCATCACTCGCGACTTGCCGCAGCATCGCGTAAAACGCTTCCGCAAGATGATTGCCGGACGCTGTGGCGATGGCCTTGTGAAACCGCAGGTCGGCGACACCGGAATCGGTGCCGGCAAGCGTCGTGGCGGCCCGCTCGATGCGGGCGATGTCCAGGGGCGACGCGCGAAGTGCGGCAAGACGCGCGAGAAATGGCTCGATCGCGATCCGCATCTCGATCACTTCGAGCGGGTTGGTATCCTTGACCAGGTTCTCGCCATTGCGGGCGGCAAATCCCTTGCGTTTGGTTTTTGCCGGCGCGATCTCGCCGCTATCGCGCAACACTTGCAGTGCGCGGCGCAACTGATGGCGTTTGACGTTGAGCTTGTCCGCGAGCGTTCGCTCCGACGACAGCCCGTTCGCTGAGGCCAGCCCGCGCACAGCCTCGATCAGCGAGTTCAGATCGGTCTGCAAATTCCCGTCAACCAGCTTATCCATGGTTCTTATCCGGCTTGAAAATAAGGCCCAACACGATCGCCATACGGGGTTGGGAAGCGGCTTTAGTGGCGCTTCTTCAACTGAATCGGCTCAATAAACAATAGAATACCATATAACCGGCGATCCAACCAACTAAAATTGGTTGAAATGGTTGGTTGAGTTGGTTGGCATTTTGGGCCATCCTTGCCGGGTTATGTCCGACCCCACTTATGACTATGTGATCGTCGGCGCCGGATCGGCCGGCTGTGTTCTCGCGAACCGCTTGTCCCGGCATGGTTCCGTTCTCTTGCTGGAAGCCGGAGGATGGGACCGCGATCCGTTCCTGCGCATCCCGTTGGCCTGGGGCAAGGTCTTCCAGTCGCGGCTGCACGACTGGATGTACGACAGCGAACCGGAGTCCATGCTCAACGGCCGGCGCGTCGAATTCGCGCGAGGCAAGGTGATCGGCGGGTCGTCGTCTACCAATGCGATGGCCTATGTACGCGGTCATCGTGGAGATTATGAGCGATGGGCTAAGCGCGGCCTCGATCGCTGGTCGTATGAAGCCGTCCTGCCACATTTCCAGCGGCAGGAATGCTGGGAAGGCGGCGCCGATGCTTATCGCGGCGCCCATGGGCCGCTCACCACCCGGAATTCGCGCTATCGCGACTTCGATCCGCTGGTCGATGCGTGGCTCGCCGCGGGCGTCGCCGCCGGCCATCCGCAGACCGCGGACTACAACGGCGTCCAGCAGGAAGGTTTCGGTATTCTGCAGATGACGATCCGCGACGGCGCGCGATGCAGCGCCGCGACGGCGTTTCTGCATCCGGCCTTGGTGCGATCGTCGTTGCGGGTCGAAACCCGTGCGCATGCCGTCGGTCTCGTCGTCGAGGGGCAGCGCGCGGTCGGCATTCGCTATCGCTGTGACGGGCAATTGCGTATGGCGCGGGCAGCAAGGGAGATCATTCTCGCTGCCGGTGTCGTCAATTCGCCGCATCTGCTGATGCTGTCCGGGATCGGCGATCCGGACACGCTGGAGCAGCACGGGATCGCGGTGACGGCGCCGCTGCGCGGCGTTGGCCGCAATCTGCAGGACCATGTGTCGATCGGCGTCGAATATTCCCGTCGTGAGCCCGGTCCGTTTGTCACCAATATGCGACTTGATCGGCTCTCGGGGAACATGGCCGCTGCCTGGTGTGCGGGGCGCGGTTTCGCCAGCGATTTGCCGAGCGGCTGGACCGCGTTTCTGAAATCGTCGTCGGCTGCCGCGCTGCCAGATATTCAACTGTTGTTTCGCGCTGGCCCGCTCGGTGCTTATCCATATCTGCCGCCGTTCCGTAACGCGTTCGCCGATGGTTTCGCCTGCCGGGCGGTGTTGTTGCGTCCGGAAAGTCGGGGCACGATCACGCTGGCGTCGGCTGATCCATTCGCGCCGCCACGCATCGCGCAGAACTTCCTGACACGCGAGCGCGACGCGGCCGTTCTGCGTGACGGGTTGGCGTTGGTGCGCGATCTCGGCCGCCAGAAATCCCTTGCGCAATTCGTCGGCGCGGAGCTTACGCCACCGCCACAGGCGTCAAGTCGGGTCGAACTCGATGCGCATATCCGTGCGACCGCCGCGACCGCGCATCATCCGCTCGGCACCTGCCGGATGGGCACGGATAATGACGAGGATGCCGTGGTTGGGCAGGATCTGCGTGTGCGCGGCGTCGATGGCTTGCGGGTGGTCGATGCCTCGGTGATGCCGGACATGGTCGGCGGCAACATCAACGCAGTGGTGATGATGATCGCCGATAAAGCAGCCGATCTGATCTGCGGCATGTCGCAAGCAGCAGCAGAACCTGCCGTGCGGGAGATAGCCGATGTCTGACCGCGCGTCATGGGTTGCCTCGACCTGTCCGCACGATTGTCCGAGCGTCTGTGCGCTGGAAGTGGAGCGGCGCGACGGTCGGACGGTCGGCCGCTTGCGGGGGGCCGCCGACCATCCCTATACGGCCGGCGTCATCTGCGCGAAGGTCGCGCGCTATGCCGAGCGCGTACATCATCCTGGCCGTCTGCGCACGCCGCTGCAACGGATCGGTGCGAAGGGGGAGGGGATTTCAGCGTATCGTCCGATCAGTTGGGATGATGCGCTCGATGAGGTGGCGCTCCGCTTTCAGCGTGCGACAGAGCGGTATGGCAGCGAGACGGTATGGCCGTATTTCTACGGCGGCACCATGGGGCTGGTGCAGCGCGACGGCATCGAGCGGTTTCGCCATGTGCTGCGCTATTCACGCCAGCACAGCACCATCTGCGTGCAACTCGCCAATGTCGGCTACGTCGCCGGCGCCGGTGTCCTGCGTGGCGTCGATGTCTGCGAGGTAAAGGAATCCGACGTAATCGTGGTGTGGGGTGGCAACCCGGTCCACACCCAGGTCAATCTGATGCATCATATCGCCGCCGCCCAGAAAGCGCGGGGCGCAACTTTCGTCGTGATTGATCCTTATCGGACGCCGACTGCCGAGCGGGCGGATATCCATCTCATGCTCAAGCCCGGTACGGACGGCGCTTTGGCGACGGCGGTCATGCACGTGCTGTTCGCGGAAGGCTTTGCCGACCGCGACTATCTTGCACGCTATACCGATGCTCCTGATGAGTTGGAGCGGCATGTTGCCAACCGTACGCCGGAATGGGCGAGCGCGATCACCGGGCTAACGGTCGAGGAGATCGTGTCGTTTGCGCGGCTCTACGGTCGGCACAAGAACAGTTTTATCCGGCTCGGCTACGGCTTCTCGCGCAGTCGCAACGGCGCGCAGCAGATGCATGCCGCGAGCTGCTTGCCGGCTGTCACCGGCGCATGGCGGCATCGCGGTGGCGGTGCGATGTACAACCAGGGTGGTATCTATGGTCTCGATGCGACGCTGATCCGTGGTCTTGACGCGATCGATCCGTCGATCAGGCTGCTTGACCAGTCGCGCATTGGCCCGGTGCTGACGGGCGACCGTCGCGATCTCGGCAAAGGCCCCCCGGTCACCGGCCTGTTCGTCCAAAGCACCAATCCGGTGACGGTTGCGCCGGAAGGTCGGCTGGTGCGCGACGGGTTCAATCGTGACGACCTGTTCGTTTGCGTCCATGAGCAATTCATGACGGAAACGGCAGCAATGGCCGATATCGTGCTGCCGGCCACCACCTTCCTTGAACATGACGACATCTATATTGCCGCCGGCCATACCGCGCTGCAGGTGGCGCGCGCGGCGATCTCGCCGGTGGGCGAGGCGCGTTCCAACCACGATGTCCTGTGTGCGCTGGCGAAGCGGCTCGGTGCGCGGCATCGCGGCTTCGAGATCGACGCCTGGGAAATGATCGATGAGACGCTGCGTGCCAGCGGGCTGCCTGGGGCTGCCGAAGTCCATGCCATGCGTTGGCTCGATCGCACGCCTTCTTATGAGGACATGCATTTCCTAAATGGATTTGCGCATCGGGACGGCAAGTTTCATTTCAAGGCGGATTGGTCAGCGCTCGGGCCCGCGCATGCCGCGATGAGCGCCTTGCCCGATCATCTTGATGTGATCGATCAACCGAATGGGGAGCGGCCATTTCGTCTGGTTGCAGCACCGGCGCGTTCGTTCCTCAACACCAGTTTCACTGAAACGCCGGGATCGCAGAAGCGTGAAGGACGACCAACCATCCTGATTCACCCGTCCGATCTTGCGGCGATCGGTGGCAGTGATGGCAATGTGTTGCGGATCGGTAACGACCGCGGCTCGTTGCGGGTGCACGCGCGGGCGTTCGATGGCGTTCAGCGCGGCGTGGTGATCGTCGAAGGTGTGTGGCCGAACCACGCGTTTATTGATGGCGAGGGCATCAATATTCTCACCAGCGCCGCGCCAGGGCTGCCGAACGGTGGGGCCGTCTTCCACGATACCGCGGTGTGGATCAGGCAGACGACGGTGGCGAACGAACCAGCCGAACAGGCGAACCTATTGCTAGACGCTTAGATAGCGTGTCTGAAGCGTGTTGTCGGCGAGGAGATCTGCATTGGTGCCGCTCCAGACGATCTGACCCTTCTCAATGATGTAGTGGCGAGCGGCGAGCCGCGACAAAGCCTGCAGATCCTTGTCGATCAGGATCAGCGAGAGACCCGACTGCTTGAGCCGGTCGAGTTGCTGCCAGATTTCCTCGCGGATCAGCGGGGCCAGCCCTTCCGTCGCTTCGTCGAGAACCAGCAGCGCCGGGTTGGTCATCAGCGCGCGGCCGATCGCCAGCATCTGCTGCTCGCCGCCGGATAGCTGGTTGCCGGCGTTGGTGAGTCGTTCGGCCAGCCGGGGAAAGAAATCGAGCACCCGCTCGAACGTCCACGGATCGCGGGCGCCGCGCCGGTTGGCGTAGGCCATGAGCAGATTTTCCCGCACGGTGAGATTGGGAAAAATCCGACGGCCTTCGGGAACGAGGCCGATGCCGCGTCGCGCGATCTGGTGCGGCGCCAGGCCGTCGATCCGCTCGCCCTCGAACAGAATCTCTCCGGCGTGTGGTTTGCAAAGCCCGGTGACGGAATTGGCCGTGGTGGTCTTGCCCATGCCGTTCCGGCCCATTAGCGTGATCACTTCGCCCGGTTCGAGCGACAGCGATACGCCGAACAGAACCTGGCTCAGTCCGTAAGATGTCTGAAGGTCGCGGATCTCGAGCAGCATGGTGTCACTGTGCCGTTGAGTGGCCGAGATAGGCATCGCGGACGCGGCTGTCGTTGCGGATGTCGTCGGGACAGCCTGTCGCGATGGCCTGTCCGGCCACCAGTACGGTGATGCGGTCCGCCAGCGCGAACACCGCGCCCATATCGTGTTCTACCAGAAGGATCGTGTAGCGCTGCTTCAGTTGCGCCAGGAGTTGCTCGAGCTTCGCGCAATCCTGACGGCCCATGCCGGCCATCGGTTCGTCCAGCAGCAGCAGGCGCGGCTGCATCGCCAGCGCCATCGCCAGTTCCAGTTGCCGGCGTTCGCCGTGCGAGAGATCCTGTGCCGCGAACGCGAGCCGGTCGCTCAATCCGACTTCCGCAAGAGCGGCACGTGCCGGAGCGAGCAGCGTTTCGTCCGATTCAACCGGAGCCCAGAACCGCATGCCATCGCCCAGTGCCGCCTGTCGGGCCAAGGCGACGTTGATCAACACCGAATATTCCGGAAAGATCGAGGTGATCTGGAAGGTCCGGGCAATGCCGCGCCGTGCGCGCCGGTGCGGCGGGTCGCGGGTGATGTCGGCATTGTCGAAGCGGATCTGTCCGCTATCGGACGGCAATTCACCCTGAATCTGCGCGATCAGTGTCGTCTTGCCCGCGCCATTCGGACCGATCAGGGCATGCGTCTCACCGCGCCGGATGGCCAGATCGAGGGTATTGGTCACGATCAGGCCGCCATACCGCTTGGTCAATCCGTCGATCTGCAACAGGGTGTCACTCATCCTATTACTCCTTCGATCGCAGGCGGCGCATCGCATGAAGGACAAGATCGGCGATGCCGCCGTTGAGCAACGCGCCGATGACGATGACCATGATGCCGAACGGCAGTTGCCAATGGACCGTCAGCGACGAAAGCCACAGCTCGGCGATATAGAAAACAATGGCGCCGAGGACCGGTCCCCACGTCACTGAAACGCCGCCGAGCACGGCGATGATCGCGAGATCAGCCGAGCGAATCCATGACAGGTCGGCAGGGCTGACAAAATTCTGACTGCCGGCAAGCAGCACACCGGCGAGGCCGCAGATCGCGCCGGAGATC
>MKWA01000001.1:119251-119886 GCA_001899285.1 Rhizobiales bacterium 64-17 | reverse complement strand
CCGGCGCGCCAACCGCAATCAGCCGCCGTTCGTTCTGCCGGATGCCGCCCAGTGCCACGCCGAAACGGCTGCCGACAATTCGCCGCATCAGCAGCAGCGTGGCCGCGAGAACGACAAGGCAGATGTAGAAATAGCCGATCCCCTTGGGCAGGTTGAACCCCGCGACATTGAGCGGCGTCAGGATCTGCAGGCCGTCCTCACCGCCGTAGAACTGCAAGGCGACGAAGAAATAGAAGATCATTTGATTGAAGGCGAGCGTGATCATGATGAAATACACGCCGGTGCTTTGCAGGCAGACAATGCCGGTAACCAGCGCAAGAAGCGTGGACGCGATCAGCGCTAACGGCAAAGCAACGAGTAAATCAGCGGTTCCATCGAATGACAGGAATCCGAGGCCGATCGGGATCGCATTGGTCTCGTGATAGGCGAGGATACCGACGACATAGCCACCCATGCCCATCAGGCCGGCATGCAGCAGGCTGACCAGACCTCCGAAGCCGAGCACGAGATTGAGTGCCACGGCGGCGATGGAGAAGATGACGATCCGTGTAAACAACCGGATCAGGAACGGGTCATCCATGGCCCATGACAGGAGCGGCACGCAACCGAGCAGGGCGACGATGAGAATATGTGGG
>MKWA01000001.1:35447-119242 GCA_001899285.1 Rhizobiales bacterium 64-17 | reverse complement strand
TCGGTGAGGCGGGGCGCGGCCATGGTCAGCGTCCCGTCGCGAACAGGCCTTGCGGCCGGTAGGCCAGGAAGATGGCCATGAAGACAAAGATGATCATGCTGCCGAGCGCAGGCGGCAGCAGGACGCGGCCGAACGTATCGACAATGCCGACAAGCAAAGACGCGATGAATGCCCCGCGGACCGAGCCGATGCCGCCGATTACCGTGACGACCAGCGACAGGATGAGGATCGGTTCGCCCATTCCGACCTGAACTGTCAGGATCGGTCCGGCCATGACGCCGGCGAGACCGGCAAGCGCCGCGCCAAAGGCGAACAGAAGCGAGAACACCAGCCCGACATTCACGCCCATGGCGCTGGCGATGACGCGATCGCTGGCGCCGGCGCGCACCCACATGCCGGCGCGGGTGTGGTTGATAATGAAATACAGGACGAGTGCGACCAGCAATCCAACCGCAAGAATGGCAAGCCGATAGACCGGATAGGTTTCGCCGGACATGATTTCGACAGAGCCGGACAGGAAATCCGGTATCCGCAGCGCCACCGGCAGCGCCCCCCAGATGATACGCGCGAGTTCGTTGAGAACCAGGATCAATCCGAAGGTGATCAGCACCTGCTGCAGGTGGCTTTTTCTATACAGATGGCGCAACAGGCCAAGTTCGAGCGCCAGTCCGACGAGGCCGGTGCCGAGCATCGCAATCACCAGCGCAGAGGGAAAACCGCCGGTCCACAGAACCGCGCTCGACGCAATAAATGCGCCGATCATGTAGAAGGAGCCGTGTGCGAGATTGATGAAGTTCATCAGGCCGAATACCAGCGTGAGACCCGACGCCATCAGGAACAACATGACGCCAAGCTGGATGCCGTTCATCAACTGGACGATGATCAGAGCCAGTGTGGACACGGCTTTCTCGCTGCTAACAAGGCATGAAGATCGGCGGCGTGCGAATCCGCACGCACGATTTCAGATGCTGAACGTATCATCACCGGAATTCGCCGCGGAAAAAGAGGAAAATTCGCCGCGTCCTTGCGAACACGGCGAATTTTCCTCAGTGGGCGCTCACGGTTTCGGCATTTTGCAGTCCGCGACATAAGCATTGGTATAGTCCGTCTGCATGGTGGCGACGGTTTTCTGCACCAGTTTGCCGCTGCTGTCCTTCACGACTTCCACCAGATCGTAGTTCTGGATCGGGAAGTGGTTGGTATTGAACTTGAACTTGCCGCGAACGGATTTGAAGTCGGCTTTTTCGATCGCCGCGATCAATGCCGGCTTATCCGCCAGATTGCCCTTCACTGTGGTCAGCGCGGCGTTGAGCATTTGCGCGGCATCAAACGCATAAGCCGAAATAAATGTCGGCCGGTAGTTGAAGCGCTTTACGAAAGCATCCGTGAATGCCTTGTTCGCCGGTACGTTCGTGTCGAAATTCCAGGAGGTGGATTGGAAAGTGCCGATGGCCACGTCGCCGATCGCCGGAAGGCTGGATTCGTCGATGCTCGACGCCGAATACAGCGGGATGTCCTTGATCAGACCGGACTGGCCGTATTGCTTGGTAAAATTGATGCCGAAAGTGGCGGGGTAGAACACATAGACTGCGTCCGGCTTGGCACGTTTGATCTGCGCGATCTCGGCCGCGAAATCGAGCTGGCTGAGGCCGGTATAAACTTCACCAACGATCTCGCCCTTGAAGGTGCGCTTGAAGCCGTTGAGCGTGTCGCGGCCGGCAGGATAGTTGGGTGCCAGAAGATAGACGCGCTTGACGCCCTTCTTCTGAAGGTAAAGGCCCATCACTTCATGTGCTTCGTCGTTCTGGAATGAGGCTGAGAAGAAGTAGGGCGAGCACTGTTTTCCGGCGATTTGCGAGGGGCCGGCGACCGCGCTGATATTGATGATCTTGGCTTCGGTCATCGTCCGCTGCGTCGCCAGCAGCGTGTTGGAATATTGCGGGCCGATGATGACGTCGACCTTGTCGCGCTCGATCAGTTTGTTGACGGCTTGCAGCGCGACGTCCGGCTTGAGTTGATCGTCTTCGCGGATCACCGTGGTCGGCAGGCCGCCGAGTTTCGATCCATTGATCTCGACGCCCAGCATGAAGCCGTCGAGCACCTGCTGCGCAGCGCCGGCGCTTGGTCCCGAGAACGGACCGACCACGCCTATTTTCAGTTCGCGGTTCTGTGCGGTTGCCGGTGCAGTGAACGCCAATGCCGCTGCGGCTGCGATCGAAGCGACGGTGCCGATTGCTGATATCTTGTTCGAGCGTGGCATCTTATTCCCCCTAGGGCTGGATCATTGCGAACGCCGGCCGTGGTCCGGGCTCGTCTCTGTTGTGGGTCTGGAAAAATGCCGAAACGGCAGCCGGCCGGCGGATACGCCGGGCCTGATGACGGTTCGATCCATTACGAATGGCCATAGCCAGATTCCAACCAAACCAGTCTGGTTAATACTGGTTATAGCTGGTGGAGGCAAGCTTTCCGGCTGCGACAGATATGGCCGGTCCAAGGTCTTGTTCTACAATAGTCCAGCAAAATTGCGGTTGAATTCAATTTCCTATCTACCGATCATGATTTGTGATGACGTTGAAAAGCGGTCTCCTGCGGCCATTAAACGGCTTGCTGGTTACGGCCAAACGTAGTTTGGTTGTTATTGGTTGATTTGGTTGAGACCAGGAGCGGCCCATGAACATGACGATCAGGACGCAGGGGTTGAATCTCCCTGCGCACAACACCCTTTTTTACGGTGGCCGATGGCATGCCCCGGCCAAAAACCAGACGCAGACGACTTACAGCCCTTCGACCGGGGAAGCGCTTGGGGACGTGGCGTGGGGTGACGCGCAGGACGTGGAGGCGGTGGTTGACGCGGCCTATCGCGGCTTTCAGGTCTGGCGGTCGACCAAACCGCTCGAACGCGCCAGGATTCTGCGGGAAGCGGCACAACTGATCCGTAAACACGGGCGCGAACTGGCTTTGATCGATTCCGCCAACTGCGGCAATCCGATCCGGGAAATGGTGAGAGACGCTGAATTTGGCGCGACCAGCATCGAGTATTTTGCCGGGCTGGCCACCGAGATCAAAGGCGATACCATCCCGATGGGGGGCGACGCCCTCAATTACACGTTGCGCGAGCCGCTCGGCGTCGTGGTGCGGATCAATGCCTATAACCATCCGTTTCTGTTCGCGACGATGAAAATCGGCGCGCCGCTGATTGCGGGAAACAGCATCATCGTGAAACCGCCGGAGCAGGCGCCGTTATCGACGCTGCGGTTGGCCGAGATCATCGGCCCGCTGTTTCCGGACGGTGTGTTCAACGTCATCAATGGTGGCCGCGATTGCGGGGAGGCTCTGGTAACCCATCCGCGAGTCTCCAAGGTGGCGCTGATCGGCTCGGTCCCGACGGGCAAGGCCGTGCTCAAGAGTTCGGCCGATACCATGAAGAAGGTGACGCTGGAGCTTGGCGGCAAGAACGCGCTGGTCGGTTATCCGGATGCGGATCCTGCCGAAGTCGCGTCGGCGACAGTCCGCGGCATGAATTTCACATGGTGCGGGCAGTCCTGCGGATCGACCTCGCGGGCTTTTTTGCACGAGAGCATTCATGACGCCGTGGTCGAGCGCATCGTCGCTGCAGTCGGCAAAATCAAGCCGGGTTTGCCGACCGATGAAGCAACCGAGATGGGCTGCCTCGTCAGCAAAGCGCAATATGACAAGGTCATGAGCTATATCGCCGCCGGCCGCGAGGATGGTGCGCGGCTGCTTGCTGGCGGCACAAAGCCGGCCGATCCCGCGCTCGCCAAGGGGTTCTATATCACGCCGGCGATTTTCACCGATGTGACGCCGGCGATGCGGATCGCTCGTGAGGAAATCTTCGGGCCCGTTCTGTCGATCATGAAATGGCGGGACGAAGACGAGATGTTCAACGCCGTCAATGCCGTGGACTATGGTCTGACCGCCTCGATCTGGACAAAGGATCTCAGGACGGCGCACAAGGCGGCGGCGCGGGTCGAAGTCGGTTTCGTCTGGGTCAATACGGTCGGAGCGCATTTTCTCGGCGCGCCGTTCGGTGGTTACAAGCAATCGGGGCTTGGCCGCGAGGAGTCCTTCGACGAACTGCTCGAATACACGCAAATCAAGAACGTCAACGTCGCTTTGGCATAGCGGCGAAAGTCAACGACACATAAAGGAGGAAATCGATGTCTGTGATCCGTGAGAATATCTATCCACCGGCCATTCCGAAGCGTCTTGTTGACGGTGTTCCGGTCTATGCCCCCGCCGTCGTCGTCGTTCCCGGCAAGATCGTGATGCTGTCGGGTATGCTGGCGCGGAATTCAGTCGGTGAAATCATCGGCAAGGGTGACATGCGCGCGCAGATCCGCCAGGTCGGCGAGAACATGAAGGTGGCGCTTGAAGCCGCGGGCGCTTCGCTCTCCGATCTGGTGCGCACGCAGACTTTCGTCACCGATATCGAAGAATTCTTCCGTCATATGGATGAGCGGATGAAATACTTTTTCGCCTCGCCAACCAGCTCGACGATCCAGATCAGCCGGCTCAGCCACCCTGACTTCATGATCGAGGTGGAGGCCATGGCGGTTATTCCCGACTGACCGGGCCTACAAATCCAGCGTCAGGACCGCACTGCGGGCTCGCGAGACACAGACCGCGACCTGCGTGCGGCGTTCGGCTTCGGTGAGGACGACGTCGCGATGCTCGGCCTCGCCTTCGAGGAGGCCGAGACAGCAGGTGCCGCAACTGCCGGTTTCGCACGATGAGTCGACGGCATAGCCGGCGCGTCGCAGGGCTTGCAGCATCGAGGTGTGGCCGTCGACGTCGATCAATTGTCCGGTCGAGGCAATCTTGATCTGGAACGGTTGGCCGTTTTGCGGCTCAGCGATGAATTTCTCAAAATGCACGCGCTCCGGCGACCAGGACGCGGTAGCCGCGCGCACGGCGCTCATCATCGCATCCGGTCCGCAGCAATAGACATGCGTGGTGTCGCTCTGTTGCGCCAATAGTGACGCGATATCGAGTCGTTGGCTGCCTTGTGTCTGGCTGTAATGCAGCACCAATTCGTCCGGCCGCAACTCGTCGAGTCGGTCGCGGAAGGCGTGGTCCGCTACCGATTTCAGGCAATAGTGCAGGGTGAACGCGCGTCCTTCGCGTCGGCACTGTTCGATCATTGACAAGAATGGCGTGATGCCGATCCCGCCGGCGATCATCAGATGATGGTCTGCGATCTCCGCGAGCCCGAAGCGGTCCTGTACCGGTGAGACCGAGACAATGTCGCCGGCTTTCACCTTGTCGTGGAGATAGTGTGAGCCGCCCGTGCTTTGGCTGTTCCGCGCGACGGCAACTTCGTAGGCGCCCGCGTCAGAGCGACCGCAGAGCGAGTAATGACGGACCAGCCCGTTCGACAATTCGAGCGAAACATGGGCTCCAGCGGGATAGGGATCGAGCACCTTGCCTGCCGGATCGATCAGGCGGAACGACTTCACTGAAGCAGAGCGTTGCGTCACCGCGTCGACCTTCAGGATGCGCCATCCGGTTCGATCGGCTTCGCCGACCGTTGTGCCTGCCGCGCTGAATCCGATCAGCCGGGCGTCCCATGATTCCGGCGCGGTGGCTTTCAGCCGGCCTGCGAGAATAAGTCGCATCGGCTCGGAGAGGGCGGGAAGCTCGATCAACTCCCGCAGCGCCTCTTCATTCAAGGTGTCGACATACAGCACTTGTTGCAGGCGCCGCAGGGTCCACGCGGGATGCAGACGATCCACCAGCGCGATCGTATCGCCCGCCGTGATCGTGCCGGGTGTCAGCACGCGATAATACCATCCGGTGCGTCCCGTTTCCTGCACGCGCCGCGCCATGCTCGGAAGCTGGAAGCGATGATTGAGTTTGAAGCAGGGTTGCCGCGGCTGTGTGACCTGCAGAACTGTCGAACCAACCGCGAAAATGTCGCCGATACAAATATTGGTTTCGTTGATGTCGCTGCTCACCAAGTTTTCGCCGAATGCGCCGGTGCGAAACAGCGTTTCGCGGTCCGGGCAATCCGATGTCCACGCGGTGTAGTTTTCGGCCGCGTAGTGCAACACAGCCTTATCCGTACCGCCGTGAAAATTGCGGTCGGCCTGTTCATCGCCATCCAGTCCCAGTGCATGCACGACCACAGGGCCGGTGCGAACCGCTTTGTCGATCGCCGATATCAGCCCGCTGGCGCCGAGTGGGCGGGCTTTTCCGGTCCGGATTTCTGTAACGACGGTTGAGATCGGTTGGTTTGTCATGGGTGGTATCGATACTGCCAGCAAGCCGGGCTCGATGCATTTTGATGCATCTGCGGCGCGATCTCGAAGTCTGTGACCACGAGCCAACCATTACAACCAATTTTTACCATTGCTGTATGGTTGTAACTATGGTTGGATTTTGGTTGGGCGCGCATCCGCTGAAACGGCGCGTCGATCCAGATCGGAGACGTGATGACCAATACCAGCCTCCATCGCCTGCCGAACCGGGACGCCGCGCTGCAAGGGCTTTATGCCGATGTTGCCGCCAAACACATGTTTCCGTTCTGGGCGACGTCCTCCGATGTAGCCAATGACGAAGTCCGCCAGTTGATGGCGACGCCGAAAGCCGTGCCGTTCCTCTGGCGCTGCAAGGAAGACATCGAGCCGATCCTCGAGCGTGCCGTTGAACTGGTAACGATGGAGGATTCGGAACGACGTTCGCTGGTGCTGGTCAACCCCGGCCTCGCGCCAAAGCGGGCGACGGTCAGCACGATGTATACGGCCTATCGGCTGAACGACGCCAACGAGATCATGCCGCCGCACAAGCATTCGCCCAGCGCGATCCGCTTTGGTCTCACCGGTGCCGGAAATTTCACCGGTGTCGATGGCGAGAACATCGTGTTCGGCCCCGGCGACATGGTGCTGACACCGAACGACACCTGGCACAACCACGGCACGGTGGGTAATGAACGCGCGCTGAATCTGTCGGTGCTTGATCTGCCTCTGGTCGAAACGCTCAACGCCATTCACTTCGACCATCATTATACCGAGGAAGAAAACGGGAAGGTTGTCGAGAAGAAGCAGCAAAGCGAACGATTCCCGGCGGATTACTCGCAGCGTATTTATGGCTATGGCGGAATGATGCCGCGCTTTGCCAGCAAGAAAAAACGCGGCGCCGGATTCTCGTCGCCGATGTTCGTCTATCGCTGGGAGATGATGCGCGAACTGCTCGAGCGACATAAAGACTGGGACGGTGATCCCTATGACGCGCTGACGGTTGAATATATTGATCCGAGCACCGGTGGCCCGGTGTTCAAGACCATCACCTTCTTTGTGCAGATGCTGCGCCCCGGCGAGCGAACCAGACCGCAGCGTCAGACCGCGAGCCTGCTGGTGTCGCCATTTGAAGGATCCGGCCACTCGATCGTCAACAACGAGCGGTTTGACTGGAACCGGTTCGACACGCTTGCCATTCCGGGCGGGCAATGGTTCGAGCACGTCAACACGTCCGATCGCGATCCGGTCTTTTTCTTTACGGCGAGCGATGAGCCGACGCTCAAGAAGCTCGATCTCTACCGGAAATGGGGCCGCGAGCCGAACGGACAGGTGGTGCAGCTCGTTTAAGGGGAAACGTTCCAGGCATCGCATCGCGCGATAGCAGCCGCAGTCCGGGCTGTGCAAGCAAGGCCGGCGGAGAACGATCTCCGGCGGTGAACGAAAACAAGCGTATTCACGGGAAAGGGAATGAGCATGTGGACCAAGCTCAAGCTGACGACACTATGCGTCACTGGCGGCCTGTTGATGACAGCGCCGGCTTTTGCGCAGGAGAAAGCAACGATCCTGCTCGACTACGCTTATCCGGAAGGCATTCACGCCAGCCTGCATCTCGCGGCTGAGAAAGGCTGGTTCAAGGAGGCCGGTCTGGACGTCGAGATCAAGGACGGTAAGGGCTCGATCGTCACCGTTCAGCAGATCGCGGCCGGGCAGGCGGACGTCGGCCTTTCGCAGTTGCCATCTATGGCCAGCGCGGTGTCGAACGGACTGCCGGTCATTTCGATCATGGCGTTCTCGCGCAAGGGCGACAACGGCCTCGTTGTGGCGCGAGACTCCGGCATCAACAAGCTGGCGGATTTCAAAGGCAAGAAGCTTGTCAGCATCGCCGGCGGCGCTGTCGGTCCTTTCATCGAGCCGTTCATGAAGGCAGGTGGTCTGGCGCGCGGCGATTTCCAAACCGTGATCGTCGATGGTTCGGCATTAGCCAGTACCTACACGTCGGGCGGCGCTGATGGCATCGTCACGATTGCCGGATATTTCGTGCCCACGGTGGAAAAGGCCAGGCCATCGAAAGCGATCCTGTTTTCCGATGTCGGTCTGAATTTGCCGGGATACGGTCTGCTGGTGCGTAAGGATATTCTGGAGAAACGGCCGGAGGTTCTGCGCAAGATCGTCCAGGTGAATCAAAAGGCGTGGGCCTATATCGCCGCGGGTCATGAAGTCGAGGGAGCCGAGGCGATCGTCAAGCAGCGGGCGAGCCTGCGCCCGGACCGCGAATCGCTGATCGCGCAGGTGAAGTTCTATGCCGGTTTGTTGGAATCGCCCGGCACCAAAGGAAAACCGCTCGGCTGGCAGTCTGAAGCCGAATGGCAGGAGGCGCTCAACATTATGGCGTCGGCCGGCGTGGTGAAGCAGGGTCTCAAGCCCGCCGACATGTTCACCAACAAGTTCACCGAGTGAGGACGGCAATGGAAGTGGTGCCGCTTCGTGCGCCGGTGGCCGCCTCCGGGCGGCCGCTCGTGGAATTCGAGAATGTCGAGAAGGTGTATCGCTCGAAGCGGGGCGATGTTACCGCGCTGCATGGGATCAATACTCATATCGGGGACGCTGAATTTCTGAGCGTGCTCGGGCCGAGCGGCTGCGGCAAAAGCACCCTGCTGCGCTGCCTCGCCGGTTTGGAAAAGCCGACCGGTGGCGATATCCGCGTGGCCGGAAAGACTGTGTCCGGTCCGCCCGACAATCTGGGTGTCGTATTTCAGCGCGACATTTTGCTCGAGTGGCGTACCGTCATCCAGAACGTGTTGCTGCCGGTCGAGGCGCAGCGGCTGCGCGTGCAGGAATGGCGCGAGCGGGCCATGAAGCTGCTTGATCTGCTCGGGCTGAAAAACTTCGAAAACAGATATCCGCACGAACTGTCCGGCGGCATGCGGCAGCGCGTCTCGATCTGCCGTGCATTGCTGATGAATCCGAACCTTTTGCTGATGGACGAGCCGTTCGGGGCGCTCGATGCGATGACCCGCGACGAGCTCAATCTGGAGCTGCAGCGGGTCTGGATGGAGGACGCTAAAACGGTGTTCTTCGTCACGCATTCAATCGCCGAAGCTGTGTTTCTCGGTGATCGGGTGATCGTGATGTCGCCGTCTCCAGGCCGGATCTTGCGCACGATCAAGATCGATCTTCCACGGCCACGCGATCTTTCGATCCGTGAAACCCCGGAGTTCGGTGCTTATACGCGTGAGATCCGCTCGCTATTTCAGGAAATGGGAATGTTGCGGGCGCGCTGACATACAGCCAATCTGCACAATGTCGCTCTGCACAATGCCGCGAAACAAAGAGAAGTGTCATGTCTCGTAGTCTCCGCATTCTTGCTGTCTTTCTCGGATTTCTGCTGGTCTGGGAAGCCGGAACGCGGCTATTCGACGTGCCGACCTGGTTCTTGCCGTCGCCGTCGGTGATTTTCGTCGAGCTGAGAAGCGATCCGATGCTTTATCTTGTGCAGTCGCTCGATACGTTGGCGACGACGATGCTCGGATTCGGGGCCGCGTTTGTGCTCGGCGTATTGCTGGCGATTGCGATCGTCTATTCGCGGCTTCTCGAGAATACGCTCTATACGCTGCTGGTGTCGTTCAACAGCATTCCCAAAATCGCGCTGGCGCCGCTGTTCATTATCTGGCTCGGAACCGGGTTGCAGTCGAAGGTGGCGGTGTCGTTCCTGATTGCGTTCTTTCCGATCGTGATCGATATGGTGCTTGGCTTGCGCTCGACCGACCCGGAGGCGCTGAATCTGTTCAAGACCATGCACGGTTCGTCATTCCATGCTCTGACCAAGATCCGGTTTCCGAACGCATTGCCTTACATGTTCTCCGGGATGAAGGTGGCGATCTCGCTGGCTCTCGTGGGTGCGGTGGCCGGCGAGTTCATCGCTTCGCAAAGCGGGCTTGGCTATGTCATCCTCACGGCACAGGGCATGTTCTTCACGCCACGCGTGTTCGCGGCGATTCTTCTGCTCGGCGTGATGGGAACGATCCTGTTCTATCTCGTCGATCTCGCGGAGCGGCTGGTATGCCCGTGGCATGTTGCGCACCGGGAAGAAGAGGTTGCGGCTGCCGCGCGCGGCTGAATTCCGACTTGGCACTGTTATAGGCAAAATGATGAAGATCGAGCGTTTGAAAGTCGCGGCTGTCCAGATGCTCTCGTTCGAGGGCGAGGAGCAGCGCAATCTTGCCCGTATGCTGGAGCGGATGGGTGAGGCCGCGGCCGCCGGCGCGCGGCTCATTGTGTTTCCGGAAGCGAGCAACAACGGATACTATTTCGAGGACCGCGCCGACGCGCATCACAAGGCGACCCCGATCCCCGGCGCTTTCACGGACGCGCTCGGACGACGCGCGAAAGAGTTGAATGTCTGGGTCGTCTCGGGCCTGTTCGAGCAAGGCAACGGCGACGATGTTTTCAATTGTGCGGTGCTGATCGGGCCCAATGGTGAACTCGTCGGCAAGTATCAGAAAAACTTCTTCATCAAAGCGGACAAGCGCTGGTTCGTGCCGGGCCAGACCGGCTTCAAGACCTTCGACACGCCGCTGGGTCAACTTGGCTTTTTCGTCTGCGCTGACGGACGCATTCCGGAATCGGCGCGCTGCATCGCGCTCGAAGGCGCCGACATTCTGGTCAATCCGACCAACTGGGGCGCCCCCGATCAATATCTCTATCATGTGCCCACGCGCGCGGTGGAGAACCGGTGCTGGGTTATCGGCGCTACAAAGCCGCGCCGGCCGCTGGATCAGGCGCAGGAAATGCTGGCGTATAACCGGTTCACTGGCTGTTCTTTCATCATGAATCCGCGCGGCGAGGTTCTGGTCCAGGCGGGACCGGATGAAGAGACGATTATCTATGCCGATATCGAGCCGGCAGCGGCGCGGGACAAGTCGATCGGCAATGGCAACGACCTGTTCGCCGACCGGCGTCCGGAGCTCTATTCGCTGCTGGTCGAGCCTTATGAGAAGACCCCGCTGTCCAAGGTGATGAACGAGGCGGTGGTTCCCGATCGCATGGTGCGGCAGATCGCGGCGATCCAGGTCTCGGCTCCGGGAACGCCGGCGGACATCCTGGAGGCGGCCGCGGCACAGGCTGTCGAGGCGCAACGCAATCACGGCGTCGACTTCGCCGTCCTGCCGGAGCACTTCCTGTTCGATCCGCGTGAGATCGCCCGCGATCCGCAGGCTGCCGCACAATTTTCCGCGAAGGCGCTGGAGCGGCTATCGGAGGTTTGTGCGTCTTATAAAATCTGGCTGCTCGCCCATTTGGTCGAGGACGAGAAGGGGTATTTCTACAGCACGGTCTATTGCCTGTCTCCGGAGGGCATTGTCGGCAAATACCGCGCGACGCATTTGTGGGGCGACGAGCGGGACTGGGCCACACCAGGCAACGACCTGCCGGTATTCAAGACACCGTTCGGCAATGTCGGCGTGATGATCGGATACGAAGGTGTGATCCCGGAGGTCGCGCGGACGCTGGCGCTGCGTGGCGCCGATATCATCGCCTGGCCGACTACATGGCGCTCTCCGGCGGAGTTTCAGTTCATTGCCCATGAGCGCGCGATGGAAAACCGCATCGTGCTGGTGGCCGCGAACCGGCAGGATTCCAGCGTCGCAGGGCCCAGCATCTTGATCCAGCCGGCGGGCTATCCGCAGAACACCCTGGCATCGGAGTTGCCGCATGGCCGGCGCGGGTTCGTCACACGCTTCGCGCAGCTTTCAAGCTCGCGCTCGAAACGCGAGACCAACAACACCGATCTTCTGGTTCATCGTCGCCCGGAGCTTTACAAAAAACTCGTGGAGCAGCTTCGAACCAATCGGTAATAGGCGAGTAGCGGTTTGTCTGATCTGATTTCTCCGCTTGAGGTCTGTTTGCCAGCCGGATTCTTCCATCAATTCTAATGCCGACGTTTGCCTTGAATCGGCCTCTTTGAGTCGCAGAGAGGTGTTGGCTGATTAAGGTTGCGAATAATTGCTGAGAGCGTTTGCTTTAGTTGGGAGATCTCGCGGGTGCTGAGGCCCTCCAATGCGCTCTGGATCTGCGCTTTTGCCAGCGGCAGGATTTCCAAAAACAATTCTTGTCCCGCGCTCGTCAATCCGATCTGGGCAAAACGCTTGTCGGTACGGTGCGTACCCTTTTGCACGAGCTTTTTCTTGTCGAGATCGCTTAACAGCCGGCTGAGAAAAGCACGGTCGATCAGCGAGGCGTCGGCGAGCTCGCCGATGCTCATGCTCCCTCGATCCTGAAGGATTGCAAGTATCCGCCACACCGTCGGCGTAATGCCGCGTTCGCGCAAGGCGTCTCCGATGTTCTGATTATTCTGGATGATGATCCAGTGCATATAGAAAAACGGGTAGTCCCGGACCCGAAAGGCGGCTCGTCCGGCGGCGGATTTCAGTGCGGATGCGGGCATGGCGGTAGCCGGTGCGTTCTGCTGATTTATGAGTGACAAAGTATATTATTATATCATATAATACTTGAAAAGGTATTTTACGCCAGGAGCGAGGGGGCTCGCCAGAACTCGCGACCGGAGCGAACCGGGCTCACGGCGGGCTTTCAATGCTTGCGGGTGCGCTCGCCGGTATGGCGAAGGTAGGGCGTGTCATGGCAGACCCAATGACGGTGCTGGTGACCGGCGCGGCAAGCGGCCTCGGTGCCGCAATGGCGCGCGGTGTAGCCGCGAACGGATGTAATGTCGTTCTGGTCGATGTTTCGTCTGAGGCACTGCGCGACATGGATGATGATCTGCGCCGGCAGGGGCGTGTGGGCGTCATGGCGGTCACAGCGGATATCAGTGCGCCGGACGATGTCGCGCGTGTCCAGCAGCTGGCGATGCGTCAGTTCGGTAGAATGGACGTTCTCGTCAACAATGCCGGACTCGGGCAGGGTGCGATAAAGCGCGATTTTCTGGAATCTCCGCCCCGGACCTGGGAAATAACCGTCGCGGCTTGGCGTCGCATGATCGACGTGAATGTGATCGGCGGTTTTCTGATGGCGCGTGCGTTTATTCCCGCGATGCTGGCCAACCGGTTTGGCCGGGTCGTCAATGTGACGACAAACTTTGACTCGATGTTGCGGTTCGGGTTTGCGCCCTATGGTGGTAGCAAAGCGGCGATTGAGGCGCATACGTCGATCCTGGCGAAAGAACTCGCCGGGACGGGCGTTACGGCCAATGTGCTGATACCGGGTGGCCCGGCCGATACGCAGATGGTGCCGATCGTTGCGGGCGTTGACCGGACGGCATTCGTGCAACCTGAAGCGATGGTGGCGCCCTTGCTGTGGCTTTGCGGCCCGGATGCGGATGAATTCAACGGCCGTCGCATTGTTGCCGGCCGCTGGTCGCCGAATCGCGACTGGCGTGAAAATTGTGCGATTGCGGCCACGGAGGCAGCATGGCCGCAACTCGCGGGAACGGATCGCGTGACGGCGATGGCAACATAACGCCGTGAGCGGTGCGCCGGATCGTCCACGCGATGGCGCCATATCGGCGCTGCGGCGAACGTCTGGCAACGGTATAGCACTGAGATAACACAACCTTTAGCGACATCTGCCCGGACCGTGTGGTCGGCCGGTGGCTGCCGAAACAGTGCATCATATGAGGCGGATCTGTTGACGAGTGACAAAATATGTTATTAAGTCATATATTATTTCTTGCTGCGACTACGGTTTCGGAAAGCCGTCGGCCAGCCGGGGTGGCCGATTGATGTCACGCTGCCAGAGCGGAGGAATGCCATGCGTATCTTGAAAGGTTTGGTTCTTTTCGTGGGATGGTTGATCACCATCGGGACGATTGCACACGCTGAAACGATCAAGATCGGCCATATGCCGGTAGCCAATCAGGCGGACATCATCGCCGATGAAAAAGGCTTCTTCAAAAAGAACGGTCTTGATGTCGAGCTGAAGCTGTTTCAGACCGGCCCTTCGGCACTTCAGGGGTTGCTGTCGGGAGATCTCCAGGCCGTGGAAGCCGGCGGCAACTCCATGATCAATCTCGCATCGCAGGGCGTGAGCGTTTATTTCCTCGTTTCCGGAGGAATGAACACGCCGCAGCACCCGGCAGGTTCGATCTTCGTGCGCTCTGGGGAGACCACGATCAAATCTTTCTCCGACCTCAAGGGCAAGAAACTCGGCACATTGCCCAAGGGCACTATCACCAATTTGTGGATTTCGAACGCGGTCGCGAAAGCCGGAATCGAGCGGAGCGCATTGACCGAAGTGCCGGTGCCGTTCCCGCAAATGGGCGGGCTGCTAGCGAGTGGACAGGTTGATGCGATCTATACGTGGCCGCCGTTTGACACGATGACCGAACAGGCGGGCCAGGGAAAGCGTCTTGTCAACGACACCGAATGGAATCCTTACGCCGTGCTGAACGCGCTGATCGTTCGTCGCGATTGGGCCGACAAGAACCCCGATGATGTACGCAAGCTGGTGAAATCGATGATCGAGGCGCATCGCTGGATCGACGACAATGTCGATGAGGCGCGGGCGATTCTCGGGCGCCGACTGAAATTGTCGGAATCCGTCTACAAGAACATGCGGATGTTCTATTTTCCGCGGAACGGCTATCAGGTCATGCCCAGTATCTGGGATTACTATTATCTGATGCTCAAGGCCAAAGAGCTGCAGCCGATCGCGGATCCGAAAGCAATATTCGAGAAATACTGGTACGAGCCGGCGAAGAAGTTCATCGACCCCGTGATTGCCGAGATCGGGCGTCAGCCTGATCCGGTGGTCGATAGTCTGTACAAGATCAAGCTGCAAAATCTGTCGGGGCCGATCAGCGATTATCTGGGTCCGTGGGAGCGTTGAAGCGGGATTGCGTCATGCAGATCAACGCGCTCAATGTGAATAAGCATTTCCAGATCGGCAACCAGAAACTGGTGGTTCTGGATCAGCTCAGCGTCAACATCGAGAACGGAAAGTTCATCTGCCTGCTTGGGCCAAGCGGATGCGGGAAGAGCACGTTTCTCCGGTGTATTGCCGGCCTCGATGTGCCGTCGTCCGGCGAAATCATGGTCGATGGCAAGCCTGTCGCCGGGCCTGGACCAGACCGCGCGATGGTGTTTCAGGACTATGCCTTGTTCCCGTGGTGCAATGTCGCGGATAACATCATGTTCGGGCTGCGGTTGCGTAAAAATCGCGGCCGGCGCGACCGCCCCGATGCCGTGGTGCTCGACGAACTGATCGGTCTGGTAGGATTGCGCGGCTTCGAGAAAGCCTATCCGCATCAGATTTCCGGTGGCATGCGGCAGCGCGTCGGCATCGCTCGAGCACTGGCCGTCGATCCCGGCGTGCTGCTGATGGACGAGCCGTTCGCCGCGATCGATGCGATCACCCGCGAGCAGTTGCAGCGTCAGCTTCTCGACACTTGGGAGAAGACGAAAAAGACCATCATTTTCGTGACCCATAGCGTCGAGGAAGCGGCTTTTCTCGCTGACGAGGTGCATGTGTTCGGCGCGCGGCCCGCTTCGATCCGCGAGAGCTTCGTGGTCGATCTACCGCGTCCGCGGGATCATGCGTCGACTGCCTTTGCAGATATCGCCAGCCGGATGCGTGCGTCGATCGATGCCGGCATGCAGCGGGCCGCATCATGACAGCAAAGATCAGGGGCCTCATATCAATCCTGGTGTTCCTTGCCATCTGGGAGGGTGCCGTTCGCTTTCATCTGGTGGAGAATTTCGTTCTGACGTCGCCGTCGGAAACGCTCCGGCAGATCGGCCATCTGCTCTCGACCGGCGAACTGCAGACCCATGTCAAAGCCAGCATGCTGCGGATCGTGCTCGGCTACAGCATTGCGCTGGTTCTGGGCGTGGTGATCGGCACGCTGATGGGATGGTTCCGGGTCGTCGACGATTATGTCGACCCGATTATCGAGATGTTCCGCCCGGTGTCGCCATTGGCGATCCTACCGCTGGCAATTCTTTGGCTTGGCATCGGGCAGAGTTCGAAGGTGTTTGTTATTGTCTATGCCTGCATTTTCCCGATCATGCTGAACACCTATGCGGGCGTGCGAAGCGTCCCGCGCTCGGTGGTCGAGGCCGCGCGCATTCTCGGTGCGAAATCGGATGAGATGCTGCTCAAAGTGGTGTTTCAGAACAGCCTGCCGCTGATCATGACTGGCGCGCGCATCAGTTTCGCGGTCGCACTGATCGTGATCATTGCCGCGGAGATGGTCGCCGCGGATACCGGCCTTGGCTACATGATCCTCACGGCGCAGCAGACATTTCACACGGCTGATTTGTTTGCTGGCATCGTCACCATCGCGGTGATCGGCTTTGTCGGCGACCGGTTGCTCCGGCTGCTGCGGGCGCGGCTGTGCCCTTGGTACGTCGAAAGCGGCGAACATTAGGGAGCCGCCAGATGTATGTCGATATTCGCGTCGTGGATGGTTCCTTCCGTGCCTATCGGGCGCAGTCCGCGCAAACGCCGGCGCCGGGGTTGGTGCTTCTGCACTATATCTGTGGTGTCAATCAGCCGACGCGACGAACGGCGGACTGGTTCGCCGCGCAGGGATTCGACGTTCTTGTGCCGGACCTGTTCTGGCGGCAGGCGCCGGGTCTGGAGTTGAATAACGATCCGGCGAATCCCGATCCGGCGCAAACGGCACGTGCCATGGCGCTCAATCAGGGTTTCGACGACGCCGCCGCCATGCGCGATGTCCAAGCCGCAATCACGCATCTGCGCGGATCGTCGTCCTGCAACGGTTTTGTCGCGGTGCTAGGCTATTGTCTCGGAGGGCGGCTGGCCTATCTCAGCGCTGGGCAAACCGATGCTGACGTCAACGTTGCCTATTACGGTGTCAACATCCGTAAATATCTCGGTGTGACGTCGGCCGCGCTGCGCCCGTTGCTGCTGCACTTTGCCGGCAATGATCCTCATGTCCCGGAAGACGAGCGGCTCGAAACCGTCCGCGTATTAAGTCCCAACCCGAACGTCGCCATGGCTGTTCATGGCGGCGCCGGACACCAGTTCGCGTTGCCCCATTCGCCGAGCTTTAATGCAGCGGCCGCGCAGCGCGCTGATCGGCTGTCGCTCGATTTCATCCGGTCGCATGCGGCTTCGCCGTCCGGACAGCGGGCGCTTCTCGGTACGGCCTGATGGAGCGGGTTCATTGCATCGTTGCCGGGGCCGGTGTCGTTGGTCTCGCGATTGCGCGACAGCTCGCGGGCGAAGGCCGCGAGGTTATCCTGATTGAAGTTGAAAAGACGTTCGGGATGCACACCAGTTCGCGCAACAACGAGGTGATCCATGCGGGTTTCTTGTATCGGCCGGGAAGCTTGAAGGCGCAGTTGTGCCGCCAGGGCCGCGATGCGCTGTATACCTATTGCGTCGAGCGGGACATCGCTCATCGCCAAGTCGGCAAGATGATGATTGCCACTTCCGACAGCGAAGAGCAGCAACTGGCCGCGTTGATGGACTATGGCGAGGCCGCCGGCGTCAATGATCTCGTGTTGCTCGGCGGCGAGGAGGCCCGTGCACTGGAGCCAAGCCTACACTGTCAGGCAGCCATTCTCTCGCCGTCCACCGGGATCGTCGATACCCATGCGCTGATGCTGTCACTGTCTGGCGATGTGGAGCGGGCCGGGGGGCAGCTTTCTTTCGGGTCGCGGATCGTGTCGGTTATTGCGAGCGACGGCGGGTTCGTTGTCGCCGTCGCCGTTGCTGACGGGGAGACTTATGAAATCGCCTGCGATGTGTTCGTCAACGCTGCAGGACTGGGCGCAGAGGAATTGTCCCGCCCGCTGTTCGGCACGGGCCACACGCCACGAATTTTCTTCGCCAAGGGAAATTTCTTTTCCTACGCCGGACAAAAGCCATTCGAGCGGCTGATCGTGCCGGTCGGCGAAACCTTGTCGCGCGGCGGATCGTTCACGTTCGACATCGGTGGGCAAGGCAAGTTCGGGCCTGACCTCGAATGGAGCGAGACCGTCGACTATCGCGTTGATCCGGCTCGGCTGATTGATGTCGTCGCTGCTGTTCGCCGGTATTACCCAGAGATTCGCGCGGATGCGCTGACGCCCGGCTATTCGGGTATCCGACCGCGCATCGCCCGCGATGCGGCCGTCTCGGACTGGCTGATCGCCGGAGAAACGGCGCATGGCGTTCGCGGCGGAATAAACCTGCTCGGCATCGATACCCCCGGCGTTACCGGTGCGCTCGCCATCGCAACCCATGTCGCAGGCATGCTGCATTGATCTGGAGAAAGAGATGGGTGTGTGCCCCATTGTCAGAACGAACCACACCGGCTTGACGGTGAATGACCTGGACGGGACGGCGCGGTTTTTCCGTGACACGCTCGGGTTTCGCTTGACGAGCCCGGCACGGCAGTCAGGTCACGCCGTAGAGCAAATGACGGGTGTGTCCGGCGCCGAGATTGAGATCGTCTTTGCGATCCGGTCCGACTTCACCATCGAGCTGATGCGCTACCACGCGCCGGAGGGCCAGCGCATCAACACCTTGCGCCCTTGCGACACGGGTTTTGCTCATATTGCCTTCGAGGTTGAAGACATCGACGCGGTGGTCCCGCTGATGCGGGCGGCGGGAGCCGTGCCATTCAGCGATCCGCAAACCGTTCCGGCCGGGCCGCGCAAGGGGGGACGTAACCTTTATGTGCGAGGGCCGGACAATATCGTCATCGAATTCCAGCAGGCGCCTGCCGGCTACAGCGATCCCCAGTTCTGAAACATTCGATCAGCGAGACAGTCATGCACGTCACCATGCTCGGAACGGCCGCCGCATTGCCGGACCCCGACCGTTGCCACACCGCGATCCTGCTGACGCTCGATAGCGGGCGGACGGTGATGCTCGATTGCGGTCACGGTGCGACGCGCCGGATGATCCAGGCCAATGTCAATCCGGCCGATGTCGATACCGTGCTCATCACGCATCTGCATCATGATCACATCTCCGATCTGCCGTTCTTCCTGCTCGAAAGCTGGATTCTGAACCGCAAGGGACGGCCGACCATCGTTGGTCCCAAGGGGATCGAGCATTTCGTCAGCCGGTCGCTGGAGGCATTCGACGTGGATATCCGGGCGCGGTCAAAATATCCGGCGCGGAAAGCGAATTTCGAGGCGATCCAGCCGATGGTACGGGAATATGAGGCGGGTGAGATCCTTCATGATGGCGATCTCAGCGTGACTGCGTTGGAGGTGAAGCACATTCCAACCGAGGTCACGCATTGTTATGGATTTCGGATCGAAGCGGATGGCAAGATTGTGACCTTCAGCGGCGACACCGAGCCGTGCGAGAATATCGGCAGGCTCGCCCGAAACGCCGATCTGCTGATCCATGAATGCACCTTCCCCGAGGTGATGATCGCGCACCGTCTCAAATCCGGCGTCGGCACTGCTGCGCACACCAGCCCGACCGAGCTCGGTCAGCTCGCATCCGTCGCACAGGTCAAAAGCCTTGTGGCGACGCATTTCGGGCATTTCGATTCCTTAAGTCCAGTGCTCAAGCGCGCTGCCGGTAAGCACCTGCGGGTCGAGCTGATGGGGCCGCATCTGCTCGACGAGGTCGCAGCCGATATCCGGAAAAACTACAAGGGCTCGCTGCATCTCGCACGGGACTTGATGCGGATTGATCTCTAGCGCGGCGGGTCGCCCATGCAGGACGTCGAGACGGATATTTTGATCGTCGGCGGTGGCGTGGTCGGATTATCAGCGTCGATCCTGCTCTCGGCGCTTGGTGTCGACACCCTGCTGGTGACCTATCATCCGGCCACCTCGAAGCATCCCAAGGCGCACATTCTCAATCAGCGGACGCTCGAGATTTTCCACGAGATGGGCGTTGCTGAGGACGTCTATGCCGCCGGCACGCCGGCCGCGCAGATGAAATATGCCGGCTGGTACGCGGGACTGGCGGGGCCGGGGCCATATTACGGGCGGGAGATCGGCCGCGTGGAGGCTTGGGGTGCGGGCTCGGCCGATCCCGATTATGTCGCCGCGAGCGCCTGCCGGCCGGCGAATTGTCCGCAAATTTACGTTGAGCCGATCCTGAAGACGCATGCGGAGAAGCACGCGCCGGGGTGCGTTCGCTTCCATCAGGAATTGATCGATTTCGCACAGGACGAACAGGGCGTCACCGCGACCATCTCTGATCGCGCGACGCAGACGCGCTATCGCGTGCGTTGCCGCTATCTGCTCGGCGCGGATGGGGGCAGAACGGTCGGTCCAATGGCCGGCATCAAGCAACTGATCCGTGGCAGTCTGATGCGGATGGCGTCGGTCCATTTCCGCGCGGACCTGTCGCGATATGCCAGCGGGCACGATGTCCTGACGCGCTTTCTGGTCAATCCGGATCACGGCGGTTCGTGGGCCAGCGGCGTGTTGCTTCCGGAAGGGCCGACGAAGTGGGGGCATCAGTCGGAAGAGTGGGTCTATCATGCGACCTATACCGGCGGCGACGGCCCGTTCGATCGGCAGGTGGTGGTCGACCGGATGTATGCGGTGCTCGGCATCGGCCAGCTCAACGTCGAGATTGTCGGCGTCAGCGAATGGAAGATGGATTCGGTGATCGCGGAGCGATATCGCGCGGGCCGGGTGTTTCTTGCGGGTGATGCCTGCCATCGCCATCCGCCGACGGGTGGTCTTGGTCTCAACAGCGGAGTCCAGGACGCTTATAATCTGTGCTGGAAGCTGGCGGCGGTGCTCGCCGGCCGCGCCGATGATGCGCTGCTCGACAGCTATGAGACAGAGCGCAAGCCTGTCGCAGAGAACAATATCGAGCGTGCGACGGCGAACGCCGTCAACCAGTTTGCGATCGACAAGGCGCTCGGCTTGTCGCCGACGGCGACGCCGGAGCAGAACTGGCAGCGGATGAAGATTCTGTGGGAGGATGGCGAAAATGCCGATGGCATTCGTCGCTCGGTACAGAAAGCGGTTCTGTCGCAGCGGATCGGCTTCCGGCATCACAATGTCGATTTCGGTTATATTTATTCCGCTGGCGCTTTGGTGCCGGACGGGACGTCATCGCCGGAGCCGATCGATCCCGTTCTGGTTTATCGCCCGAACACGCGGCCGGGCAGTCCCGTGCCGCATGCACTGATCCAGCAGGATGACACACCGATCGCGATCAGCTCCCTGTTCAGCGCGGGTCGCTTCGTTGTGATCGCCGGCGAGGAAGGTCAGGCCTGGCTGAATGCAGCGCAGGGGCTTGCCGTTGCACGCGGGATATCCCTGACCGCGCTGCGGATCGGACTGCACGACGGCGATTACATCGACATCCGCGGCGTCTGGGCAAAGGTCCGCGGCATCGGCCGGAGCGGCGCCGTGCTCGTGCGGCCAGACCGCTATGTCGGATTCCGTGCGCCGGAATTGACTAGCGATCCGCGGCAGACTTTGGAACAGGCTTTCACGACCATTCTCGGCTGTTGACGATCGTTGGTTGTTTGTTGGCAGAGCCGGTTTGCGGGCGCGACGGTTTGCACCGCACCATCGCGTGGTGGGCGGTGGCACGATTTCACGTAAAGTTTCACTTGCTCATAAATGTGAAAAGTCACATACTATTTCATATAGAACGGAAGCGACCGTCCAAGAGCTGAAACGTCTCGCCTCAACGTGTGGGAGCCTATGATGGAACGTCACGCATTCCACCACCGTGTGATCCGATATGTCCGGAGATCTTTCGCGGTCGGAGCGGCGCTCACGGCAGCCGGCCTGATGGCGGGCACGCACCCGGCGCATGCTGAAAAGATCGTCATCGGCTACATGCCGATCCTCAATCAGGCGGAGGCGGTGTCCGAATATCTCGGGCTCTACAAGAAATACGGCCTTGAGGTCGAACTCAAGTTATTCCAGAACGGCCCGGCTTCCCTGCGCGCGCTTCTGTCCGGCGATGTGCAGGTCTCAGAGGCGGGCGTCGTGCCGATGCTCAACATGGCCGGCCAAGGGCTGCCCGTCTATTACCTGACGAGCGGCGGCATCACCACGCCGGAATATCCAGGTGGCACGATCATGATCCGGAACGGTGATACGACAACGCGTTCATTCAAGGATCTGAAAGGTAAGCAGATCGGCCAGCTTGGCAAAGGAACGAACACTTATTTCTGGCTTTGGAACGCCACCAACAAGTTCGGCATGCAGCGTAGCGATCTGAAAGAAGTCTTTGTTCCGTTTCCGCAGATGGGCGATCTCCTCGCCAGCAAACAGGTCGATGCCGTTTATGCTTGGCCGCCGTTCGATACGCTGATCGCCAAATCCGGTCGAGGCAAGCTGCTGGTCGACGATGCCGCTTGGAATCCCTACACGGTGGTTAACGCGATCGCTGTTCGCCGCGATTGGGCCGACAAGAATCCAGATACGGTCAAAAAGATCGTCAAGATCACCATCGAAACCAATCGCTGGATCAACGACAATCCGTACAAAGCGCGCGAAATCCTCGGCAAGAACATTAAGCTGCCCGAGGATGTCTACAAGACGATGCGGCTATCCTATTTCCCGCGCAACGGTTACCAAATGATGCCGAGCATCTGGGACTTCTACCATCTCATGGTGAGCACTGGCGAGTTTCAAGCGTTCCCTGATCCGAAGGCTGTGTTCGACCGCTACTGGATCGAACCGGCGCGGAAATTCATTGCGCCTGCGTTGCACGATCTTGGCTTGCAAGACGATCCCACGGTCAAGAAAGCTCTCAAGATCAAATTGCAAAATCTTCCGCAACCGCTGGAGGCCTATCTCGCCCCCTGGGAGCGTGATGAACCCTTGCGCTCCGGCAATTGATGGTGCCCGACCTCGACCTCATAGATGGGTGAGGCCGCCATCGACGACGAACGATTGTCCGGTGACGAAATCACTGGCCGGAGAGGCGAGATAGATCAGCAGGCCGAGCATATCGTCGGGCGTGCCGGAGCGTTGCACGATCTGGCGCGCGAGAACGCGGCTGATGGCTTCCGTGGTCTGGGCCGGATTGTCGACCTCGGTGAGAATCTGGCCCGGGAGAATGGCATTGACGGTGACGCCTGTGCCGCTCAATTCCCGCGCCATTGACCGCGTCATACCGATCATCGCCGATTTACTGGTAACATAATGCAGGTAGTTCGGCTGACCGACGAGCGCCGCGACAGACGAGATGTTGATGACGCGTCCCCATCCGCCGCGCCGCATCGTCGGAACGACCGCGCGGCTGCAGCGGAAGCAGCCGGCGACATTGACCCGCATCACCGCGTCCCAGGTTTCGTCGGCGATTTCCCAAAACGGCATGCGCTGTAACGATACATGCAGCGCCGCGTTGTTGATCAGAACGTCGATGCGGCCGAACCGGTCTTGGATACGCTGGGCCATTGCAGCGGTGGCAGGGCCATTACCGACGTCGACGGCGAACGGCAGGGCGGTACCGCCGTTATCTACGATCTGCTGGGCCACCTCTGTCGCGCGGTCGGCGGCGATGTCCGCGACCACGACGTGCGCTCCGGCCTCGGCCAGACCAAGCGCATAGGCCCGGCCGATACCCTGGCCGGCGCCCGTGACGATGATCACGCGGCCGGCTACGGTGAGGGGTGGAAATGAAAGGTCGCTCGGCTTGTCGTCGGCACGGGGATTCATTAGGGACCTCACGAGCAAAAATATGATGCCGGCCGGGCGGATATCCGGGCGGCACGATGATTGATCCGGGAGCAACGATGGCGGGAAAGCAGAAGAACCAGACGGCCGATTTCCGGATTGAAAGCTATCCGCTGTTCGCGATGGCGCACATCGTCGCGGAAGCTCAGAATCGGATCGTCAATACCGTGCGTGGCTATCGGATGTCGCCCTCGGTGTGGCGTGTCATCGCCATGTTGTCGGAAACGGAAGGCATCACCATCAATGCGCTGGCGGGGCGGATCGTTGTCGAGCGATCTGCATTGAGCCGGATTATCGCTAAGCTCGAAGCAGACGGGCTGGTGGAGCGCCGCTCCGATCCACGCGATCTGCGTTCCTCGCTGCTGCATCTCACCACGGAAGGCTGGAAGCTCTATCGGGAATCGGTTCCCGTCGCGCGGGAGTTGCTCGACCGGATGATGTCGGTGCTGACGGAGGCCGAGCGCGCGACATTGATGGAATTGCTCGACCGGATCCGTCGGAACGGCTTGCCGGGGCCGGATTGGCTCGATGCCGTCGACTAACCGGGAGTTACATTGAAGCGTCATTCCTGTGATCCCTGCGCCGTCGCCCCGGCGATAAATTGAGGACTTGACAATAGGTGCTAATATATGTGAATAATCACCAATCGAGCAAGGGAGATTGGTGCGATGCGCTTCAGCTATTTCTCAAACGCCGATAACACCTATCACGGAAACCCGCGCAGCGTCGGTGAGCTGCTGCAGCAGATCGCGGAACAGGCGATCTTCGCCGAGACGATCGGCATGTACGGCGCCTGGGTCGGCGAGCACCATTTCAACGAATTCGGCGTCAACGCTTCGCCAGAAATCCTGCTGACCCATGTTCTGGCGCAGACCAAGCGCATCCGCGTCATGCCGGCGGTGACGGTTTTGCCGCTACACCATCCGCTGCGCGTGGCCGAGAATTGGGCGACCATGGACGTGTTGAGCGGCGGCCGCGTCGATCTCGCTGTCGGCCGCGGCTTCGATAAGCACGAATACGATCGCTTCGCGGTCAGCTTCGAGCAGAATTCCGCGATCATGGCGGAGGGGCTGGAGATCATCCGCCGGTCCTGGAGCGAACAGGAGCGCTGGTCGCATCACGGCGCGTTTTATCAGTTCGACGATGTTGATATCGTTCCCAAGCCGGTGCAGCGGCCGCTGCCGATCCATGTGGCTTGCTTTTCCAAACCGACCGTCGATCTGACTTGCAAGCTCGGTTATCATATGTCGATTGCGCCGTTCGCCGCCGGCATGAGCTTCGGCGGTGTCGACAAGATGGTCCAATATTATCGCGAGGGATGTGTGACCAACGGCCACAAGCCAGGCTTTGTCACCTCGTCGATCTTCCTGCATTTTGCCGACACACCGGAGCGAGAGGCTGCGGCGCGCGAACGGCAGATCCGTTTCTTCAAGGAAAATGCGCTGCCGTCGATGCGCACCAGCGCTTCTGCCAAAACGAACTCCTACGACTATTGGCAGGACATGGCGGCGCGGGTCGCAGCGATGCAGCCGAAAGATCTGGTTTCGGGCAATGTCCTGCTCGGCAGCAGTCAGCAGATCGTCGATTCTGTTGCGCGGTTCGAGGCTATGGGGATCGAGGAACTGGGTCTCTACGTCAATATCGGTCTGAAAGATCCGGTGCAGACCAAAGAAGAAATGCAGCGGTTCATGGAAGAAGTGGCGCCGCACTTCGCCGGCCCGCACCGCGATCTCTCCATCGCTGCTTGATAGTGATTTCAACAGAGCAGAGGGGATATCCGCGATGATTTCCGTCGATCCGCTGCCGCAGGATACCCGCGCGTTGCGCGACGCTTTTTCCTGCTTCCCGAGTGGTGTTGTGGCCGTCTGTGCTCTGTCCGGGCCCACTCCGGTCGGCATGGTCGCGAGTTCGTTCACGTCGGTGTCACTTGAGCCCCCGTTCGTGTCGCTTTGCGTGCAGAAAAGCTCAAATACGTGGCCGCAGCTTCGCGGCGCGGGCCGGCTTGGCATCAGTATTCTGGCCAAGAGCCAGGACGCAGCTTGCAAGCAACTGGCCTCGCGGAACGGCGAGCGATTTGTGGATATCGACTGGGAAGTTTCAGACGAGGGTGCGGTATTCCTGAACGATGCCGCGGCCTGGCTCGACTGTGCGCTCTCCAGAGAGATCGAGGCGGGCGATCACTGGATCGTGTTGCTGGAACTGCGTGGCGTGGTGAGCCGGCCGGAGATTAATCCGCTGGTTTTTCACGCGAGCCGTTTCCGTCAACTGGTCGCCTAGCGGGGATCTGCCTGGCGGATTTTTAAGGGCCTTTCCCGTCAGCGGCGAGCGATGCGGGCCAATGTCCACCGTCTAGCCGCGGGTGCCTTTCGAACGGCTGGCAGGACCGGGACCGCGCATGTAGTGCCGCTCGGGATGATATGGCCGGCGACGCAGAAGACCACGCCACCCGGCGATCAGGAGCACAAGGGATCCGGCAAGGAAGCGGGGCATGGCGTTCGGTCGGCTCAGCATATGATAAAATCATATAATAAAGTCACGTAATAAACAAGCCAACAATCGGCCGATCGGTTGCGGTCAGCGGTCACCCATAGGGCGAGCGGCTGAGATTGCGGATGATAGCCGACAAGGTTTTCTTGAGTTGGGCGAGTTCGGCCGCACTTAGTCCTTCGAGCGCACGCTCGATCCGGCGACGGGCGATCGGCAGGATGTCGGCAAAAACCTTGGCGCCTGCTGGGGCGAGATAGATCCCGGTGTAGCGTTTGTCCTTCGGATCGGTTCGTTTTCGCACAAAACCACGCTGCTCAAGGTCGCTCAGAAGGCGGCTGAGGAGCGTCCGGTCAATGAGCGAGGCTTCAGAGAGTTCCGTGACGCTGATGCCGTCGCGTTCCTGCAATAGAGCAAGGATGCGCCAGATCGCGGGTGTCAGGCCCAGATCGCGCAGCGAATCGCCGATGTTCTGGTTGTTCTTGGTGATGATCCAGTGCATGAAAAAGAACGGATAATCGCGAACACGGAACGGCTGGCTGTCTCGTTTATTCTTTGCCGGTACGCTCTTGGCCTTTTCTGCCGCCGGCTTGCTTCGATTTTGCTGTGCCGGGCTCTTTCTCGACGGGCTCATGGATAACGTCTCTGGATAAGAGGGGCAGGGCTTTGAGAATCGAGTAATTTAAGAGCCAATAGCGCGTGAATCTGCACGTAATCAATACTGCCGTCTGGTTTTTTGTTCGCAATAGGGCGCCTTCATGAACCCGTAAAAGCCGGGCTTCGGTGCGCTAATCGGCCGACTGCGGCAGAACGAACGGCATTCGGTCGGGCGGCGTACGTCCGACGGCGCCGGCTACATTGAATATTCGCCGCATCATGGACTCGGTGATCGTCGCTTCGACGGGGCCGTCACCGGCGATCCTGCCGTGGTCGAGGGCGATCACCCGATCGGCGAAAAGCGGCACCAGATTGAGATCGTGCAGGATCGAGACGACCGAGAGACCCTGCTCGGCGCAGTCGGCGACAATCTTTGCCAGATCGAGTTGGTGCCGCAGATCGAGCGATGCGGTCGGTTCGTCGAGAAAAATGAGACCGCGGGGGGTGCGGCGTACGCCAAAGGTCATCTGGACCAGCACGCGGGCGATATGGGCGCGCTGTTGTTCGCCACCGGAGAGGGTGGTCAGGATCCGGTCGGCAAAGCCGCTCAGGCCGACGCGACCGAGCGCCTCTTTGATTGTCGTATCGGGAACCGGTGCGCCGCGCCCGCCCATCGCGACGATCTCGGCCACACGGAACGGAAATGCCACGGCGATCTGCTGTGATAGAACGGCACGTCGCTCGGCCAATTCGGCCGGCGCATAGCCGGACAGCGGCCGGCCGAATAGCGAAACATTGCCGCGCGAAGGGCGAAGCTCACCAGACAGAATGCGCAGGAGCGAGGATTTGCCGGCGCCGTTCGGTCCGATCAGCGCGATCCGCTCTCCCGCGCCAATCGACAGCGAGACATGATCGAGCAATGTTGCCGTGCCGATCGTCAGCCCGGCGTCGGTGAGAGTGAGGATGGTGCTCATGCGCTCACCAGATTGCGCTGTCTGAGCAGCAGCGCCAGGAAGAAGGGAGCGCCGACGATCGCGGTGACGATGCCGATCGGCAATTCCGCCGGCGCGGCAATAGTCCGCGCGACGCTGTCGGCAGCCAGCATCATCGCCGCGCCGAGCAGCATCGATGCCGGCAGCAGCAGCCGATGGCTGGGTCCGATCGCGAGTCGCAATAGATGCGGCACGACGATGCCGACGAAACCGACGACGCCGCAGAACGCGACCGCTGCGCCGACGGCGATGGCGACGAGCAGGATGGCGATCTGCTTCAGCCGTTCGACCGCAATGCCCATGTGGAAGGCTTCGGCTTCGCCCAGCGCCAGCAGGTCGAGGCCACGGGCGATCAGCGGCATGCCCGCCGCGGTCAGGACCAGAAATGGGGCGACGATCGCAACCTTCTGCCAGGTTGCGCCAGCGAGCGAGCCGAGCATCCAGAAGGTGATGTCGCGAAGTTGCCGGTCATCTGCCATGAACACCAGGAAACCGATACCCGCATTGGTCAGCGCGGCGATGGCCAGGCCGCCGAGCAGAAAGACGGCGATGGAGGTCCGGCCGTGGCGCGTGGCAAGGCGATAGAGCGCGGCGGTGGTGATCAGCGCGCCGATCAAGGCCGTGACCGGCAGCAGGCCAAGTGACAACGCGCCGAGCGATAACGGGCCGCCGGCGGTGGCGAATCTGTCGACGATCACAATGGTCAGCGCGGCGGCGAAGGCGGCGCCGCTCGACACACCGACCATTGCCGGATCGGCGAGCGGATTGCGGAACAGTCCCTGCATCATCGCGCCGGATACCGCGAGCAGCGCGCCGATCATGGCGGCGAGTGCGATACGCGGCAGCCGGATCGACCACAGCACCAGATGGTCGCGCGCGAATGTCGCCGGATCCAACGACGTCAAACCCACGAGCGCCAGCAATCGTGTGGGCGGAATGCCGGCGGCGCCGATGGCCGCCGAGACGATCACGGCCACGAGAAGCAGGAGCAAAAGCGACGAGAGGACGATGATCGTCGAAGGGCGCAACCGGCGTCTGCTGCGCCTGCCAACGGTGGATGGTGCGGTCATTGCAGACAGGAGGAAGAGACGGCTGGCGGCTCAGGCGCATCCTTGGACAGGGTAGGATAGAGCGCCAGCGCAAGATCGTGGGCGGCGCTCGCGGTGCGCGGACCGAAGCCGAGCAGATAGAGCCCGTCGAAGGACAGGAAGGATTTGCGCCGCGCCGCGCGCGTCTGCGCAAAGGCGGGATGCCGCAGCACGTCATCGGCGGTGAGTGCCTGATCCGGCCGCTGCATGGTCAGCACCGTGTCCGGTTGCGCCGCGAGGATCGCCTCGTCGGACACCGGCTTGTAACCCCTGAATCCCGCCATCGCGTTGACGCCGCCGGCGAGCTTGATGATGCCGTCGGCGGCGGTGTCGGAACCGGCGACCATGGCGCGACCGTTGACGAACGACAGGATAAAGAGAACGCGCGCGGGCGCGCCGATCTGCCGGCGCAACGCGCTGAGACGATCCAGATCACGTTGCACCTGACTGGCGAGGCAGTCACCGGTTGCGTTGCGCCCGGTCGTGGTCGCGATCAGGCGGATTTTCTCGACGATACCGTCGCCGCTGAAATGATCCGGAATATGCACGAACGGGATCGATGCCTGCTCGATCACCTCGATGGTTTCTTTCGGTCCCGCTCCCTCGGCGGCGATGATCATGGTCGGATTGAGGCCGAGAACGCCTTCAGGCGACAGTTGTCTGAGATAGCCGACGTTCGTTTTTTCCTTGAGCACGTCGCGCGGAAACAGGCTGGTCGAGTCGACCGCAACGATCTGCTTTTGCAGACCAAGCGCATAGAGAATCTCGGTGACCGCGCCGCCGACCGAAACGATCCGCGACGTATCGTAGCGGGCGGCATCGGCCGCATGACTTGCTGTGATCGCTGCGGTCGCGCTTGTGAGCGCGAGCCATGTGGACAGGAGAAGAGGAGCGATTCTGCTCATTTGGTCAGGATGAGTTTGTTCTGAGACGTCAGCCGCAGGCGATAAACATCGCTGCCGTGCGCGATGGTGAGCTCGCGTGCGCCGGAAAACAGGTCTCGACTGTCGAGTTTGTCGTCGACGACAGTAACAAGCCGCTTCCGCGCCGGACTGTTCTTGCCGTCGCTGAAAGAAAGGTTGCTTTGATCTTTGTCTTTTTCCGCCGTCATCGTTGCCAAAGCAAAGTATTTAATGTGAAAATCTGTCATAATTACTTAGTTTAGACAGATTATAAGATACGAAATCTTAGTTTAGAGGATTTAAAAACTGAGAAATCGTTTCTTTTATTGCTTATGTCTTTTGAATAACTGGCGCAACACTTGTTTTAATCGTCAATAAGCCGTTATGTACCAAGCATGAGCCAGCTAGCCGTTGCGTCAACGCTTCCGCCCGCCAGCCAGACAAAAAACAAATCTGGAAGATCGGGGGCGTTTCATGAAGCGCAGGTCGCGTCGTCGGCGCGTAAAGACTTTTGCTATCGCACTGTCCGTGGGTGGTGTTTCCGCGTTTGCTCTGTCGCAGCCCGCGTCCGCGCAAAACGCAGCGCCGGTGCAGGTGCTCGACGCGGTAACGGTGGTGTCGAGCAAAACCGAGGAGCGGGCCAGCGATGCGCTCGCGCCGGTCAGCGTGATCGACAGCGAGACGCTATCGACGCGGATGCCGTCGCGAATTTCCGATCTGCTCTATGGCATCCCCGGCGTGTGGATGCAGGATCGCGGTGACGACCCGTCGACGGCGATCAATATCCGGGGCCTGCAGGATTTCGGGCGCGTCGCGGTGATCGTTGATGGCGCGCGGCAGAACTACCAGCGAACCGGCCATTTCGCCAACGGCTCTTTCTTCTTCAATCCGGAGTTGCTGAGCGGCGTCGATATAGTGCGCGGCCCGACCGCGAACATCTACGGCTCCGGCGCGATCGGCGGTGTGGCCTCGTTCCGCACCAAGGATATCAACGACGTCGTTCGTCCGGGCGAGACCTGGGGTGTCGATTCTCACACGGTGTTCGGCAGCAACTCCGCCCGGGCCATGCAGTCGGTGTTCGGCGGCGTACGCGTCAATCCGAACGTCGACCTGTTTGCCGGCGGCACCTATTCGACGCAGGACAACTACAAGGACGGCACTGGCTACACGGTCGCCAACACCTGGAACAAGGCGTCAAGCGGCATTGCCAAGCTGACGGTGCGTCCGGCCGACGGCCACGAAATAAAGCTCGGCGGTATTTTCCAGGAAAACCTGTTCAACATCGGCCAACCGCGGCGCACTTTGGCAGATCCGAACGTTCTCAATAACAATGTCACCGGTACCTCGATCTACGCGACCAACGTCAAAAACTACATGACGACGCTGGGATGGACCTATGCGCGGCCGGACGACAAGCTGTTCGACTGGGATGCGAAGGTCTACTGGAACCGGACCGAGAACGATCAGCGCAAGATCGGGCATACCAGCGGATCGTCGTTTGGTAATTGTGTGGGCGTCGCGCCCGGCAACAATATCTCCGGCTGCATCGGAAGCACGCGCAGCTACAACATCAACACGCTCGGATTCGATATTCACAACACCTCGCGCGCGGAGACGGGCGACTGGCGTCATGCCTTTACTTACGGTGTCGATGGCTTCCAGGACAAGGTGAACAGCTTCGATCTGGCGGGAACGTCCGACACCACAACGCCGTCCGGAAAGCGGACCGTGTGGGGTGGTTTCTTCCAGTACAAGGCGAATTATACGTCGCTGCTCGAGATCGTCAGCGCCATCCGTTACGACAGCTATGAGCTGACCTCGAACGCCGGCGGCACGACCGGCTCGCGGTTCTCGCCGAAGATCACGGTTGGATTGCTGCCGACCGCGGTTGTGACGCCCTATGTCAGCTATGCGGAAGGCTATCGCGCGCCCTCGACGACGGAAACGCTGGTGACCGGCGCGCATGCGTCGGCGACGGCCTTCGACTCCTTCTTCCAGTGCGCCGATCAGCCAGCGGGCGTTTATTCGACCTTCTGCTTCCTGCCCAATCCCAATCTGCGGCCGGAGGTCGGCAAGAACAAGGAAATCGGTTTGAACCTCAAGAAGAACGATCTGTTTACGTCCGGCGACAGCCTGCGCGGCAAGTTCAATGTCTTCCGCAACGATGTTTATGACTACATCGATCTGGTGACCTCGGCACCGCAGGCTGTCGACAATCCCGGCTATCCGATCCCCGGCATGACCGCGAGCAAGTTCTATCAGTATCAAAACAGCGCGCGGGCGCGGATCGAAGGCTTCGAGGCGGAAACCGCCTATGATGCCGGTCCCTGGTTTGTCGGCCTGTCGGCGACGATCCAGAAGGGCAAAAACATGCAGACCGGCATCGGTCTTTACAGCATTCCGCCGCAGAAGATCACCACCACCGCCGGCGTTCGCTTGTTCGACAACAAGGTCGTGCTGTCGCTGATGTGGGCGGCGATCAAGAGCAACAACGATATTCCGGTGAACTATTTGCCGGGACGTCCTACAATCTCGTCAACTTCTATCTGTCGGCGAAGCCGTCACCGAACGTAACCGTCGGCTTTTCGGTCGAGAATATCTTCAACCAGTACTATCGGCCTTACGCGGTTCCGCGCAGTGCAACGGACGGTGAAAGCCAGAACGATGCGCTGTGGGCGAGCGCCGGCGCCGGGATCGTGTTCAAGGGAGGAGTGAAGGTCCATTTCGGGCCGACCTGAAATGCCGCGCGTGGTCGCGGGGGTTTCCGCGACCACACGCGATCATCTGATCGACACATCAACGCATCACGTGATTGCCGTCGATGTGCGAGAACGTACGCCAGCATGTGCCAGCCAAGGAGACAATAAATGTATATCGCGATGAATCGCTTCAAGGTAACGAAAGGGTCCGAATCCGCCTTCGAGACCGTTTGGGCGAACCGGGAAACCTTTCTCGACCGGATGGCCGGATTTGTGGAATTTCATCTGCTGAAGGGGCCGGCGGCGGACGACCACACGCTCTATGCCACCCATACCGTGTGGCGCACGGAAGCCGATTTCATCGCCTGGACGAAATCCGACGAGTTCCGCACCTCGCACGCCCGCGCCGGCAACCAGTCGACCGGCTCGCTCTACCTTGGGCACCCGCAATTCGAGGGGTTCTCCGTTCTGCAGACGCAGACGAATACCAAGGCGGCCTGACGATGACGCAGGTCGAGGGGACGCTAGCGCGTGCGCTGGCGGAGAATCCGGGCGTCGTCATTGAAGAGGCAGTCAAAACCCACGGCGTGACACCGCGCCAGGTGATCGAGGCTTTGCCGGCAGAGATGTGGGCGATCGGCCCTGGCGGCGCTTTCGTCGAGGCCATGGTCGATATCGGCTCATGGGGCGATGTGACGTTCATCGTCCACACTGATGACGGTATCTTCGAAGCGAGCGGGCGGGTTCCGCCGGGTGAGGTCGGGCGCGGCTATTATAATGTGCCGGGCGGCGGGGCGTTGCACGGCCACCTGCGTCACGAGCGCTGTGGCGGCGTCGCTTTCGTAGAGCGGTCGTTCATGGGGCGCTCGTCGGCTTTCGTTGCGTTCCTGAACGTTGATGGTGGCATCATGTTCAAGGTGTTCGTCGGCCGTGATGAGGCCCGCAACATGAAACCCGATCAGCTTGCCGCTTTCGCGAAGCTGCGCGAGCGCCTTTGCAAGACGAGCTGACAGATCACAGCAGATTGAGACGCTCTCTTGACCAGCATACGCCGGCTCTGGACGTCGTATGCTGGCCCGCATGACCGCGAAATGGGGCGTCAGCCGAGTTGTTCGGCCCGTTTCAGGCTGTTGATCATGGAGACCGTGAGGAGGAAGTTTCGGGTCTTCTCGCGATCCGCTCCGATCTGCGCAAGCTGATCGCGAAAGTCGGGATCCGGCGTTTCCAAATTCTTCTTGTTCTGGATCGATTGCTTTTCAACGTATTCCTTGGTCACCAGCCGCCGTTGCTTGTCGAACCGATCAAGTTCGCTGCCCGCTTTCCGGCCATGCCATACTTCGGCAAGGCGCGTCGTCAGATTGATCGCGTCATGAATTCCCCCGTTCATGCCCATGCCGCCGAGCGGATTATTGATGTGCGCGGCATCTCCTGCGAGAAACGCGCGCCCGGACCGGAAGCTGGCGGCGACACGCTGATGAACGCGGTATAGCGTCGTATGGGCGATCGTGTAGTGGGAAATGCCGGGAACCACCCGCGCCATCAGGGATTGTGCGAAATCCTCCGATAGCGCGCGCTCGTCGCTCTCGTCCGCAAACACCGGAAACATGACGCGCCACAAGCCCGGAATCTGCAGCAGAAAATGCCAGCGCTCCGGGCTTGCGACATAGCTCACCGACACGAGGTCGGGGATCGCCTGGTGGAAATCGAACGGGGTACTCACCACGAGGAAGCGTTCCGGCCATGTGAATCCTTCAAATGTCGTGCCGAGCGCCCGGCGCACGTCGCTACGGGCACCGTCGGCGCCGATTAGCCATCGGCCGGTCAATCGGCGTGGGCCGCTGTCGTGTTCCACGGTTACTGTGACGCCGTCCGCGTTCTGCGCCACCTCGCGGACAGGGCTCGAAAAGACGATGTCGAAGTGAGGATCGCCCGCCAGCCGGTCTAAAAGAAGCCTCGTCAGCTTTGATTGCTCACATTGCAGTCGAAAAGGGTGGTGCGTCGAATCCGCGATTTCGGAAAAATCGAAATGGCCCATCAACCCATATTGCGTCGACCGGTATTGAAAGCAGGGCGCCTTCAATCCCTGTTCGATCAAGGATTGCGCGACACCGAGGTCTTCAAGCATGTCGAGCGTCGGCGGATGAAACGTCGACGCACGGGATTCTCGGCTGAGATCGGCGCCAGCTTCCATGATCGTCACGGGGACGCCGCGACGCACCAGCGCCGCGGCGGCCGTGAGGCCAACCGGCCCGGCGCCTGCGATCAGCACTCTTTCGTCAATAGTCATAGCGTTCGTTATCGTCCTGTCCGGCTCGGCGTCACATCGGGTTGATGCCGGCGGTCTGGATGATACGCCGCCATTTTGCCGTTTCCGATACGATGAATTTCTGCAATTCATCCGGTCCGGGAGCGACCGGCTCGGCGCCTTGTTCGGTGAAACGCTGCTGGACGGTGGGATCTTTTATCGCCTCAGCCAGTGCCTTGTAGAGCTTGTCGATGATCGGCTTTGGTGTGCCCGCGGGAGCCAACAGCGCCAGCCAGCCGAACGTCTCGTAGTTTTTCACGCCAGCTTCGGCGGCGGTCGGCACATCGGGAAGCGCCGTCATGCGTTTCGGGGTTGTGACCGCCAGCGCGCGCGCCTCGCCTGACCGTAGCAGACCGAGCACGTTCGGCAGGAATTGGAAGCCGAGCGGCACCGCTCCTGCGATGAAGTCCGGTGTGTATTGCGCGATATTGCGATAGGGGACGTGAACCAGCTGCACGCCCGCGACCTGATCGAAATAGGCTCCGGCCAGGTGTTGCGAACTGCCGACGCCGACCGAGCCGTAGTTGAGTTCCTTCGGATGCTGCTTCGCGTAAGCGACGAATTCAGTCAGTGTTTTCGGCGGCAGCTTGGAGTTGATCACGATCACGTTCGGCAGGACCGCGAACAGCGAAATTGGCGCGAAATCCTTTTCCGGTTCGTAGCCGAGGTTCTTGAACAGCGTCTTGTTGGCGGCGAGCGGTCCGGAGGTGCTCATCACCAGCGTATAGCCATCCGGTGCCGCCTTGGTCGCAGCCGCGGTGCCGGTATTGCCGCCGGCACCCGGTCGGTTATCGACGACGAACGACTGGCCGATGGATTTCGCCATGCGATCGAGCATGATCCGGGTTACCACGTCGCTGGCGCTGCCGCCGGCGAATGGCAGGATCACTTGAATCGGCCGGTTCGGATATTCATCGGCCTGCGCACCGCTAAAAGAAATAGCGAGAAGCGTCGCCGATGCAGCGAGCAGAGATTTTAGCGCTGTTATTTTCATCATCGCATGTCCTCCATCCAGTCGTTTCTTGTTACACGGCGATCGTCTCCAGCAGACGGTCGCAATTTTCCTTGTCTTTCGCATCGCCGCTCAGGACGATGCGTCCGCGCTCGATAACGATGAACCGGTCACAGACGGCAAGAGCCTGGTGCACATTCTGCTCGACCAGCAGAACGGCGCAGCCTGCCGCCTTCATCTCCGCGATGATCGCAAACAGGTCCGCGACAATCATCGGCGCTAGACCTTCGCTTGGTTCGTCGACCAGCAGCAGGCTCGGTTTGCCGATCATGACGCGGGCCATCGCCAACATCTGCTGCTCGCCGCCCGACAGCGTCGTTCCATGCTGATAGCGGCGCTCCGCGAGCCGTGGAAATCGCTGGTAGATGCGTTCGAGCGCGGCGCGGCTGTCTGCCGATGAGCGGCCCGGCACCTGCAGGAAGCCGAGCGTGAGATTTTCCTCGACCGACAGGCCGGGAAAGATACGGCGATCTTCCGGCACGAAGCCGACGCCGCGGCGGGCGATCCGATCCGGCTGTTGGCCGTCGATCGGCTCGTTGTTGAACAGGATGTGGCCGTTTGTCGGCTGGATCCAGCCGGCGACGGTCTTGAGCAAGGTCGTCTTGCCGACACCGTTGCGGCCGAATACGCCAAGGACTTCGCCGTCCCGCACGGTCAGGTCGATGCCCTGGATGATATGGCTCGGCCCGTAATGGGTGTGGAGGTTCTGAATCTCCAGCATGTCAGGCGTGTCCGAAATAGGCGGCCTGCACGGCCGGGTTGTTGCGCACATCCGTGGGTGCGCCTTCGGCCAGCTTCTGGCCCTGGTGCATGACGATGACGTGGTCGGACAGGCTCATCACCAGCCCGATATCGTGTTCGATCAGCAGCACCGTGACGTCGGCGGCCAGTGACGTGATCAGCGCCGCGGTGTCCTGAGTATCGCCGTGGCTCATGCCCTGGGTCGGCTCGTCGAGCAGGAGCACTTTCGGCCGGCAGGCGAGGGCGACGGCGACTTCCAGCCGGCGTTGTTCGCCATGCGACAGCTTGCCGGCCGGATATTGCGCCTTGGCGGTCAGTCCGAAGCGTTCCAGAAGCTCATCGACGCGCGCATGTGCGGCGCGGCTCGCGCCGATCGGTCGCCACATCATGGAACGTGGTTCGAGGATCTGCGCGGCCTGCCGAAGGTTCTCGGCAACGGACAAGTCAAAGAACAGATTGGTGATCTGGAACGAGCGCGCTAGCCCGGCAGCTTGAACGCGATACGGCGGCTCTCCCGTGTGATCCGTGCCTTCGATCAGGACGTGCCCGGCGCGCGGCCGCAGCGCTCCGGAAATCAGATTGAACAGCGTCGATTTTCCTGCGCCATTCGGCCCGATGACGGTGGTGATGCGGTTGCGGGCGACGGTAAAGCTCACATCGTCGACCGCGCGCAACCCACCGAAACTGACCGACAGATGACGAACCTCGAGGATGGGCGCGGTGCCGGAGTGTGCGGCCATTGCGCGTTCGGTCGTTGTGCGTTCGGTCATGGCTTCGACCTCCGCGTCAGCATCCGTTCCACCGCCGGCCGGACGATGCCCATCAACCCGCGCGGCAGGAAGATGACGGCCCCCATGAACAGCAAGCCAATGACGATCACATGGTGTTCGGTATAGCTGCCGACGACCGATTTCAGCAGGGTCAGCAAGACGCTGCCGTAGAGCGCACCGGCGAGCGTCCCGACGCCGCCGACGATAACGGTGATGACGGCGTTTCCCGATGTGGAGAAGAACAGCAGCTCCGGAGAAACGAAGCCGCGCAGCATCGGATAGAGCGCGCCTGACAGTGCTGCGATCATCGCCGCGATCACATAAGCGGAGAGGCGCAATGTCATCGTGCGGTAGCCGAGAAACGGCACGCGGCGCTCGTTGGCGCGCAGCGCGATCAGCAGGCGGCCGAACGGCGTGTCGAGCAGATAGGCCGTGACGCCATACAGGATGACGATCACGCCGAGTACGAACAGGAAGAAACCCGCCGGGGAGGCGCTGGAGAACGAGATGATCCCGAGATTGATATCGATGACCGGGACGCCGATCAGTCCGTCGGATGCGCCGAGCGCACGGGTGTTATAGACCACCTTGGCGGCAACCTGCGCCATGCCGAAGGTGATCAGCGCGAAGTAGACGCCACGAACCCGGTTGGCGATGAAGCCGCCGATCAGCCCGACCACAGCCGACACGACCGCCGTGACGGCAAAAGCGGCCCAGAACGACGGCACCCACATCAGCACCAGCGCGGAGAGATAAGCGCCCAGCCCGAAATAAAGGGCCTGACCGAGCGACAGCAGGCCGTTGTAGCCGAGCAGGATATCGACCGAGAGAGCGAGCCCGGCGAAAATCAACGCTTCGGTGGCAAGCCGCAGATAGAAGGTCTCTCCCATCGCCGCACCGATGGCTGCAAAGACGAGGGATGCGGCGACCAGCAGCGCCACAAGCAGGTGACTCGCCCGCATCGATCGTGTGAGTGCATCGATCATGCGCATCAACCGTGACCCAGCCGGCCGAACAGGCCCTGCGGACGAACCATCAGCATGGCGACCATGATCCCGAACACGATCGGGTCGGACCACACCGGCGAAATGTAAAGCGATACGATGGCCTGGACTTGCGTGAGGAACAGCCCCGCGATCACCGCTCCGGCGATGCTGCCCATGCCGCCGACGATGACGACGGTGAAGGCCATCAGAATGAAGTCACGCCCCATGGTGGGGAACACCGAATAGATCGGCGCCAGCAGCACGCCGGCGAGACCGGCCAGCGCGACGCCGAAAGCGAACGCGCCGGCATAGACATGCCGCACCGGCACGCCAAGCGACGCCGCCATATGGCGATCATAGGCGGCGGCGCGGACCATGGCGCCGAGCCGTGTCCGATAGATGATGAGAGCGACGGCGGAGATGATTGCTGCTCCGACAACGATCAGGAACAGGCGGTAGGAGGGGACGAAAATGCCAAACACGTCGACGCCGCCGGCGATCGGTGTTTCCGGCCGATAGGGATTCGGCCCCCAGATGAGGCGGAACACGTCTTCCATCACCAGGCCGAGCCCGAAGGTGAGCAGCAGCGTCGTGACGTGCCGTTCGCTGGTGTGGAACACCCGCTGGATCAAACCGCGTTCCACCACATAGCCGATCGGAATCATGACCAGCGGCACCAGAATGAGCAGGAGCCAGAACGGTAATCCGATCGAGGCGAGTGCCAGCGCGATGAAGGCGCCGAGCGCGTAGAATTCGCCGTGCGACATGTTGATCACATCGAGCAAGCCGAAGATGATCGTCAGGCCGAGCGCGACGAGGATCACCGCGACACCGACCACGAGGCCGATGAGCATCTGGGGCGCCAGAACGAACTGGAAGTATTCGATCGCACCGGACATCATCATGCCTCGTGGTTCTTGTGTTGCACGGACCTAGAACCGGGTGCAGGTGTCGGGACCAATGGCGTCTTCGCCCTTCACTTCGCTGGCAATCTTGAACTTGCCGTCCGTGACTTGCGCGACATACATCGTCTGGATCGCCTGATGGTCGCCGGCGCGGATCGTCTTTTGTCCCTGCGGGGTGGACCAGGTGAGGCCGCGCAGCGCATCCCGCACCTTGTCGGTGTCGGTCGTCTTGGCTTTCTCGACGGCGGCCTTGTAGGCGTAGATCAGGCCGTAGGAATCGGCGCCGTAGAGATCGGGTTCGGTTTTGTAGGCCGCCTTGAACGCCTCGACGAATTTCTTGTTCTCCGGCGTGTTGAGCTCCGCCGAATAGCCGACGCCGGTAGCAAAGCCGTTGGCGGCCTTGCCGATTGCCGCGATGTTCTGCGCGGTCACAGTGCCGGAGGCGCCCAGCACCAGAAGATTTCGCAGCAAGCCGAATTCCTGCATCTGCGTGAGCAGGCGGACGGTGTCGTTACCCGCGACGGAGGTGTAGAGCACCTGCGGCTGCGCAGCACGGATCTGGCCGAAATATTGCGAATAGTCCTTGGAATCGAGCGGGGCGAACACTTCGCCCAGACTGGTCGCGCCGGTTTTTTCCGCAGCTTCCTTGAAGGCGGCAACGGTGGAGCGACCCATCAGATAATCCGGCCCGAGGAAGAAGATCTTTGCTTTCGGTTTGTCCTTGGCGAGCCACGCCGCGAGCGCCGCGGATTGCTGGCCGGCCTTGGCGTTGACGCGGAAAACGTTGGGCGAGCATTTGTCGCCGGTGATCGGATCGGCGAACGAAACGGTGGTGGCGATTAGTTTGCCGGCACGCTCCGCGACCTGGCCGACGGCGAGGGTGGATGCGGAATTGACGGTGCCGGTGAGGAAATCAACTTTGTTCGACTGAAACAGCTTGTCGGCCTTCTGCACGGCAACCGACGGATTGGCTTCCTCGTCTTCGTAGATCAGCTCGATCTGGCGGCTCATGATGCCGCCGGCGGCATTCACCTCCTTGGTCGCGAGATCGAGGCCCCATTTCACTTGCTGACCGATGCCGGCGTAGGTGCCGCTGAGCGGTGTCACGACGCCGATCTTGATCGGGTCCGCGGCCTGAGCGCCGCCGAGGGCGGTTGCTGACAGAAGCGCCGCCATCATCATCGTCTTGTAGGTCATGTTATCCTCCCTGTTTGTTGTGTTGCCGGCAGCGGTGTGATCCCGGTACCGGTCGCGTTCGGTTGAATTCAGGTTCCCTGGAATTTCGCGCGCCGCTTGCCGTGAAATGCCTCGACACCCTCGCGGAAGTCATCGGACTGCCGTAGCCGGCTGTAGCAATGGCCTTCGAGTTCGATCGCGATCGACAGCGTCGAATCTTCCGTATCGTTGAGCAGCTTCTTGGCGGTGCGTTGAGCGATCGGGGAGAACGTGAGCAGTTCATCCACCAGGGCGTCCGTGGCTACTTCGAGTTTGTCGTCCGGCACGCACTCGGTGGCGATCCCCCAATCGAGCGCTTGTTTGCCGGGGATGCGTTTCGAGCGCATCACAATGTCTTTGGTGCGGGTGATGCCGACGATCTTCTGCAGTCGCGCGGAGCCGCCGGAGCCAGGGATTTGTCCGAGCTTCTGTTCTGGTAGTGCGTAGAAGCAGGTCTCCGACACGATACGGAAATCGCAGGCCAGCGAAATCTCGAAGCCGACGCCGAAGCAGTAGCCGCGATTGGCGGCAATCACCGGCTTCGCGCAGCGCGCCGGTGCGGCGATGTTCCAGGCAAGCTTCGAGACGTGCTCGGGCGTGGCCTCCAGGAAGCCCTTGATATTGCCTCCGCTGGAAAAGTGCTCGCCGATGGCGCGAAGCACGATGACGCGGACCCGGTCATCCTCGTCCAGCGCCTCAAATACCAGGCGTAACTGATCGCGCTGCGGCATCTCGATCACGTTGAGCGGCGGCCGGTGCAGAATGATGTCCGCGCGTTGTTTGTCCGCATTCAGCTCGACCTGGAATCCGTTGAGCGTCTTGAGGCGCGGATCATTGAAGGTGAGGGCGGTCATGCTGGTGTTCCTTGTGAACGCGATGCTGTTTCGACCTCGAATTCTCCGGCGACGAGCTTGCGGCGCAGCAGCTTTCCGACGGTCGATTTCGGGATATCGGCGACATAGACGTAGCGCCGCGGGCGTTTGTAATTGGCAAGGCCGGAACTGCGGCAGAATTCGTCAAGCTCCGCATCACTCACGGAATCCTGACGTTTGATGAAGGCGGCGATGATCTTTCCCCATCGCTCGTCGGGCAGACCAACGACGGCGACCTCCGACACCGCGGGGTGCAGCGACAGGCAGCTTTCGATTTCGACCGGTGAGACGTTTTCGCCGCCGGTAATGATCATGTCGTCGACGCGGCCGGTGACGAACAGGTCGCCATCCTTGTCGGTAAATCCGGTGTCGCCGGTAAAATACCAGCCCTTGCGGATCGCCTTGGCGTCGGCCTCGGGGCGGCGCCAATAACCCTCGAACGCTTCATCACTGAGTAGCAGCGCGATGATTTCACCTTCCTCGCCGGTCGCGGCAAGGTCGTCAGGTGAGGTTGCGCCAAGCTTGACCACGCGGATGCGCTGGTTGATCCCCGCGCGCCCCGCCGAGCCCGGCTTGGCAGGCGCCTTTTGGTCGATGGTGAAAGTGTAAATCTCCGACGACCCGTAATGATTGACGAAGAGGTCTGGCTTGAACGTGGCGGTCAGCTCTTTCAGGAGCCCATCGGTCATGGATGCGCCCGCGAAGCCGAGCTTGCGCACGGAGCTGGTGTCGGTTGCTGCAAATCGGTCGTTGTGAACGAGATCGTGGTAAAGCGTCGGCACCAGGTACAGGTTGGTGATCTTTTCCGCCGCGATCAGATCGAGTGCCTTGCCGGTATCGAAGCGCGGCAGGCAGACGAAAGTGCCGCCAATCAATGACATGGCGAGGAGCGAGCGGACGCCCATGGTGTGATAGAGCGGCATGACGCCGAGCGTGCGCTCGCCGTTGGCGTACATGTTTTGCGCCACATGGGCGACCGCGGCGGCACGTTCGGCGCGCTGGCGGCGCGGCACGCCCTTCGGCTTCGCCGTGGTCCCGGAGGTGTAGAGCATGATCGACCACGAATCGGCTCCGACACGCGGCTCGGCCGGAGATGCTTCGCGCGTCAGCAATGTCAGGAAAGAGATTTCGCCGTGTTGCGCGGCATCGAGGGCGATGCGCGTGCGGGTTTTGGCGATGCCGGATGCGCGTATGGCGTCCGCGGACACATCCTCGAAGACGATCGCCTTCGCTTCGGCATTCTCCAGGTAATAATCGACCTCGTCGTCCTTCGAGCGCCAGTTGATTGGCGTAATCACAACGCCGGAGAACTGGCACGCCCAATGGATCGTCGCCGCCTCCCAGCGGTTCTGCAGCATCGTGACCAAATGGTCGCCTGGCATAAGGCCAAGCTCATCAAACGCGGCGACGATCGATGAGATACGGCGATACCATTGTGCATAGGTGAGGCGGACCGACCCGTCGACGATGGCGAGCGCGTCCGGATCGCGTTCGACGCTGGACAGAAAGCTGTTGCCGAGATCAAGCATGAAGCTGCTCCTCCGGTCTTTTCTTGTGCAGCATCGTGGCGGCTTCGAGCGCCGCTTTCAGGATCGGTGTGTAGCCGGTGCAGCGGCACAGATGTCCACCGAGGAATTCGCGCAGTTCGGCTTCGGTCGGCTCCGGGCGGTCGCGCAGATAGCAGTCGAGCGACATCAGGATGCCTGCGGTGCAGAAGCCGCATTGCAGCGCGTGATGGCGGCGGAATGCCTGTTGCAGGATCGAGAGGCGACCCGGCTCCGGAGCGAGGCTTTCTACGGTCCGGATGGTTCCGCCGTCGGCCTGAACCGCCAGTGTCAAACAGGCGCGGGCCGGGACACCGTCGATATCGATGGTGCAGGCGCCGCAGACCCCGTGCTCGCAACCGACGTGGGTGCCGGTGAGGCCAAGTTCGTGACGCAGGAAATCCGTCAGCAGCATGCGTGGCTCCGCATCTGCTTCGACCTGGCGGCCATTGACGGTGAGCCGCACACGATGGCGCTGTGTTGCGTTCAGGCGCGGCATCGGCGTGCTTCCTCGATGACGGCGCGGCCCATGCGGCGGACGAGTTCCCGGCGGTAGCGGGCGGTGGCGTGCAGATCGTCGCGGGCGTCGAGATCCCACGCGAAGGCATCGAGCGCGTCATCGAGGGCGCTCCCGTCCAGCGCGGCGAAATCGTGCATGGTGGCGCGGTCGGCGACGCCTGCAACGGCCAGCCGTGTGCCCTTATCGGTGGCGACGGCCGCGCAAGCGGCGATGGCAAAATCGCCATGCCGTCGCCCAAACTCCTGAAAAGCGTAGCCGCTGCCGGTTGGTCGTGCCGGCAGGATCGCCGCTTCGATCAATTCGTCTTCGCTGCGGGCGGTGGACATCATTCCGGTAAAGAAGATATCCGCGGCGATCCGCCGGCGGCCGCGCCGAGATGACAGTTCGATGGTGCCGCCAAGCGCCACCAGAACGAGCGGGATTTCGGCGCTCGGATCGGCATGGGCCAGCGAACCGCAGATGGTGCCGCGGTTGCGGGTTTGTGCGTGGCCGACCCATGGCAAGGCGGCTGCGAGTAGCGGTTGTCTGTCGCTGAGAAGGGGCCAGCCGAGAAGCTGCGCTTGCCGGACACCGGCGCCGATGCGGATAGTGCCCTTGTCGGCGTCGATGGTCTGCAACTGCGGCAGATGCATGATATCGACCACGACTTTCGGCCGGGCGAGGCGCATCGACAGCATGGGCAGCAGCGTTTGTCCGCCGGCGATCACGCGCGCGTCGTTGCCGTTTTCCGCAAGGACGTCATGAACCTCCGCAAGATGCTCGGCGCGGACATAGTCGAAGCGGGCCGGTTTCATGCACGCCCCCCGAACAGACGAGCGAAGAACCCGGATTTCCCGCCGCCGCCGGTATGCCGCGCGAGCGCAGTGAAGAATTGCCGAATAACAATCTTCGCCGCACCGTCCAGCAGGCGGCCGGCGATGGAGGCGACCTTGCCACCGATTGCGGCATCATATTCATAGGTCAGACGGGTGCCGGCGCCGTCCGGCACCAAGCGGATGCGGCCGCTGCCGCGTCCGTCGCCAAGCGCGCCGGTGACGATGCCGGTCAGGGTCACAGCGTTCGGCGGATCGAGGTCGGACAGCGTGATGTCGGCCTTGTAGCGCCCGGTGACGGGGCCGACGCCGAGCGTCACCTCGGCGCGGAAATGCGTGTCCGACAGCTTCTCGACGCCATGGCAGCCGGGGATCAGCGCTTCCAGCGTCTTCGGATCGAGCAGCATCCGCCAGACCGCATCGGGCGACGCATCGGCATGCGCCTCGCCGCTGCCGCGCAAGGCGCGGCCCTTGATCGGCGCCGCAGCCACGGTTGGACGGGATCGCGGGGCCGGTTCGGCCGCATGGATATGCGCGGCGAGCTTCGCCGGCGTGAGCGGCAGGTCGATCGCGGCGACGCCAAGCGCATCCGCCGCGGCATTGGCGATGCAGACCGGCGTGCTCATGCAGTTGCCTTCGCCGACGCCCTTGGTGCCGAGCGGCGTGAACGGCGACGGCGTTTCCACGTGCAGGATCAGCGGCTCGGGAATCTCCATCGGAGTCGGCACGAGATAGTCCGCGAAGGTGCCGGTGAGAAAGCTGCCGTCGGGTCCGTAGGCGTATTCCTCGTACAGCGCCGCGCCGAGCGCCTGCGTGAATCCGCCAGTCACCTGACCCGCGACCATGCCCGGATGCAGGATGCGGCCGCAGTCGTGCATGGTGACGTATTTGTCGATCCGGACCGCGCCGGTGACGCGATCGATCTCGACGCCGCAGAAATCGAAGATGAAGCCATAGCAGAGCGACGAATTCACCTCGTCGTCGTCGCTCGGCGGCGTCAGTTGCGGCGGCGTCCAGAACACGGTTTCGCGCAGCGCCTGGTTCTCCTCCGGCACAAGACCGGGCGACCAGTGGCTGGTCGCGGCGACGCGAGAGAACGGCAGCGCGTTGTCGGGATTGCCACGGGCGCGGATTTTTCCGCCGACAAATTCCACGTCGTCGGGACTGACGTTGAGCTGGGCGGCCGCGGTCTTTGCGAGTTTTCCCTTGATCTTGTTGGCGGCGAGATGCGCGGCGCCACCGACCGCCGCGGCAAAACGGCTCGAATAGTTGCCCGACGCGATCGACCACGCGTCGCGGCCGGTGTCGAGTTCGGTGACCACGCGGACATCCGAGAATTTAAGGCCGAGCGCATCGGCCACCACTTGCGACAGCACCGTGCGGTGGCCCTGACCCTGCGGCACGGAGGCGACATGCACGGTCACCGCGCCGAGCGGATCGAGCGCCACCGTCGCGGTCGCCTGCGCGCCGTTCTTGGGGCCGGCCTTGCGGCGTTCCGCCGGCGTCAGCGCGGCGGTGATGTAACCCATATTCGACACGCTGGGCTCGACGGCGGCGGCGCAGCCGATGCCGTAAAGGCGGCCTTCGGCGCGCGCTTTGGCCTGACGCGCGCGCAATTCGGCAAAGCCGCCATCCGTCAACGCGGTTTCCAGCGTGCGCATATAGTCGCCGGAATCGAGCAGCGCGCCGCACGCCGCGCGATAGGGAAACGCGCCCGACGGCACGAGATTGCGGCGAAACACATCGATGGGATCGAGATCGAGTTCGATCGCGACGCGCTGCATCAGCCGCTCCAGCGCGTAGTACACCTGCGGGCCGCCGAAGCCGCGATTGAGGCCGGTCGGCGTCTTGTTGGTCAGCACGACCCGGTTGCGCACGGACACATGGCGGATGTCGTAGGCGCCGGTGAGATTGCCGTGCATGCGGTACAGCGTGGCGGGCTCCGGCGCGCGAATATGCGCGCCGACATCTTCCACCTGATCCCAGGCCAGTGCGCGCACGCGGCCGTCGGCATCGACAGCGGCGTCCAGCGTTGTGACGCGATTGGTTGCCGACACCGAGGCGGAGAGGTGCTCCAGCCGGTCCTCGATCCACTTCACCGGCTTGCCGGCGACACGCGCGGCGAGGCTCATCAGGACGATGTAGGGAAACAAGCCCTGCTTGACGCCGAAGCTGCCGCCGGAATCCGGCGGCGTGCGCAGGCGCAGGCGGTTGCCCGACACTTTCAGCGCGCGCGCCATCACCGCGTGGAGGCTGAACGGTCCCATGAAATTGGAGAGGACATCGTAGGCATCCTCGCCGGGATCGTATTCGGCGATCAGACCGTAGGTTTCGATCGGCGTGCCGGAATTGCGCGGATAACGGATCGTCACCGACACCCGTTTCGCGGCTTCGGCAAAGGCCCGCTCAGGATCGCCGTATCGGAAACTGCGTTCGCTGGCGATGTTGGAGCCGAGCCCGTCGTGCAGCACCGGCCGTGCCGGATCGAGGGCGTCGTTCGGATCGACGACGGCGGGCAGCGGTTCGTAGTCGACATCGATCAGATCGAGCGCATCCTCGGCGAGATACCGGTCGGTGGCGACGACGATGGCGACGGGCTCTCCGACATAGCGGACGCGATCGACCGCGATCGGCCAGCATTCGATCGGTGCCTTGACGCCGACCACAAGGCTGGCGGAGAGGGCGGTGACGTCACGCCCGGTCAACACCGCGGCGACGCCGGGCACCTGCGTGGCCGCGTCGGTGCGGATCGCCGCGATCCGCGCATGCGCATGTTGCGAGCGCAGGATCGCTGCGTGCAGCGTGCCGGGCTTGACGCCGAGATCGTCGATGTAACGGCCGCGACCGGTCAGCAGCGCGGCGTCCTCGACGCGCTCCACCGACTGCCCACACCATGTTGTGGCTGTTGTCGCCATAAGTCTCTGAACGTTCCCCTGGTGCGCTCTTTGCGGCGCATCAATGGGAAACGTTGGCGCAGGCCAGCCGGCGGAACGATGCCGCTGCGTCTCGCGATTTACCGAAACGTCTCTTTTTGGCTGACGGAGGGCTTAAGGATAGGGGGGTGAACCCATGCGGGCCACATGGCGAAATTCGCTCGGCGTGACGCCGGCGTGGTCCCTGAAGAAGCGCGTGAAATGGCCTTGCGCGCTGAAGCCGAGCGTGTCGCTCACGGCGGACAGGCTGTTGCTGCTGTGAACCACCGACTGCACCGCCAGCTCCATCCGCAACAGATTGAGATACACATGCGGCGTCATTCGCGCCGATCGCTCGAACAGGCGGTAAAAATGCGCACGCGACAGGCCCGATTCCTTCGCCAGTGAATCCACATCGTGGATCAGCCCCGGCTCGGTCCGGGTCAATTTGATGGCGCGGCGAATCCGCCAGTCAAACCGGTCATAATCGCGATCCATGTCTTGCAGCCGGCGGCTGATGGTGCGCCACGGCGTGAACCGTTCGATCACCGCGATCATCAGGTCGGACAACAGCTGTTCCTGCGCCGAATTGGCGCAGGGATCGGCCATCATCACCGTTGCGAGGTCCATCGAAAGCCGGCGGATGCGCGGAGAAATCTCGCCGGACGGCTTCTCGAAGAAGCCGGGCGCGCCGCTCGCGGCCCAGTTCGGACGGAAGGTTTTCAACCAGTCCGGCTCGATGTAGAGCGCGAGGATGATGGTGCGGGGTCGATTCTGGTCGTGCACATAGGCGTGTTGCTCCCATGTGTTGATGAGCACCGCCTGAGTATCGGTCAGTTGCACCATGCCGTCGCCGACGGCGAACTGGGTGTCGGCGCCGTCCGCCTTGAGCAACACATGGCAATGGGGATGCGCATGACGCACGAGCGAACGATCCATGTCGAGCAGGGCGACACGGCCGAACGCGCCATGAGCGATGCGCAAAGCAGTAGACATTCAGTCCCTCGGGTTCCGCGTGTCAGTTTCGCGCAAAATGAGTCAGGCGCATAGAGGCTAAATACCGCTATTTTCGGCAATTTCGGCTGTCCGGACGGGATCTTCCGGCTGGCGCGATCAGGCGATGCCGCGCTGCAACGCGCCGCGTTCTGGTGATCGCAAGGTTCTTGAGACACGGGCCGCGTGCGCGTTGCCGGTGTCGATCCGCGGATGCGGCGAGTGATTTTCGACGCATGTTGTGCGCGACAATAAACGCAGCGATGTTGGCGGCAACGACGCGCGCCCGATAAACCGCTGGAGAAAATTTTTAAAACGGATTATCGCAGACAGCGACAAGCGATCGTTCAATATGATGTCGCGCAAGACGAAACCATTTGTTTTGATCGCGCCGGGAACAGGATGACGATGATGGTCGAGACTCCCTTCACATCGGATGTTGCCCGTTCCACGCGACCCGCCGGTCATCCGTTGCATCCGGTCACGACGCTGCGCGACTGGCTCGACCGGCTGGCGGGGAGCGATCGGCTGGCGGTGATCAAGCCTGAAGTGTCGCTGGCATTCGAACTGGCGGCGATCGCCAAACGTTTCGATGGCACGAAGGCGACACTGTTTCCGCGTCCCGGCGGGTTTGTGACGCCGGTGATTTCGGGACTTGTCTCGGACCGGCGGTGGATCGCCGAGGCGATGGGCGTGGAGCCACGCCAGGTGCTGGAGTGTTTTCAGCGTGCGGCACAGAATCCGCTGCCGTGGACGGAGGTCAAGAACGCGCCGGTGCAGGAGGTCGTGCATCGCGAGGTCGATCTCGGCAAGCAGTTGCCGCTGCCGGTCCATAACGAACACGACAACGGTGCCTACATCACGGCCGGGCTGGTGATTGCGCGCAACCCATCGACCGGCGTGCAGAACGTCTCGATCCACCGGTTGCAGGTCAGTGGCCCGAACCGACTCGGCGCGCTGCTGCTGCCGCGCCACACCAGCATGTTCTATGAGATGGCCGAGCGGTCAGGCCAGCCGCTCGACGTTGCCATTGTCATCGGTGTCGATCCGATGACGCTGCTTGCGTCGCAGGCGATCGCGCCGATCGACTTCGATGAACTGACCATTGCAGGTGCGCTACACGGCGCGTCGCTGCCGGTGGTGAAGTGCATCACCAACGACGTGCGGGTGCCGGCGGAAGCGGAGATCGTGATCGAGGGTCGTATCCTCCCGAAAGTGCGGGAGATGGAAGGACCGTTCGGTGAGTTTCCGCAATATTACGGGGAGCCTGCCAAGCGGCATGTCATCGAGCTGACGACGCTCACGCAGCGCAAGAATGCTTTGTTCCATACCATTGTCGGCGGCGGGCTCGAACATTTGCTGCTCGGCGCCATTCCGCGAGAGGCGACGTTGCTTCAGCATCTGCAGCGCAGTTTCCCGAATGTGCGCGACGTGCATCTCGCGCTGGGCGGCGTCTGCCGATATCACCTCTATGTGCAGCTCGCGAAGCGGCAGGATGGCGAAGCCAAGAATGTGATGATGGGGGCCTTTGCCGGCCACTACGACGTGAAGCATGTGATCGTCGTCGATGAGGATGTCGATATTCACAATCCCGCCGAGGTGGAGTGGGCGGTCGCGACGCGGTTCCAGGCCGATCGTGATCTGCTGGTGGTGCCGGAAAGTCAGGGGTCGAAGCTTGACCCGTCGACGCGAAACGGTGTGGGCACAAAGATGGGGCTCGATGCGACCAAGCCGCTTGATGCGAGCGAGATGACGTTCAAACGGATTCGCGTTCCCGGTGAAGAGAAGATCGATCCCGCGCAAGTGATCGCGGCGGTGCCGGCATCATCGTGGCGCGATGCCGTCGGCGGCAATCTTTTCAATTTCCGATAAGGAAGAGCGCTCGCGCCGGCGCGATCACCTAATTTTTGGGACCGTTTGTGGCCGGTAGCCCAGTTGCGCGGAAATGACGGCTGCCGTCGCCTCGACCATTGCCATCAACTCCGTCTGCCGGCCGGATGAGAAGCGATAGGCGGGGACGGTGATCGTCACCACCGCCAGCGTCCGGCCGTCCATGTTGCGGACGCCTGCGGCAACTGCGCCGACATCGCTGGCATATTCACCGTGGTTGATCGCGCGCCCCTCGGTGCGGATCTGCGCAAGCTCTCTGGCCAGCACGGCCGGTGACGTCTTGGTGTGCTCGGTGAAGCGTTGCAGCCTGCCGGACAGGGCCTTGTCGATCTCGTCCTGCGACGCAAAGGCGAGCAGGAGTTTTCCCGATGCCGTGCAGTGCGCGGGGTTGATCTGGCCGGGCGTGGCGTAGTGCGTGATCGCATTGGTGCCGAGCGCCTGGTGCACGCTGACGGCCTGATGGCCGTCCCAGACGCTGAGATTGACGGTTTCGCCGGAGCGCTCGGCGAGCGCGTTGATCTGCGGTTGCGCGGCCTGCGTCAGTCCCGCGCCTGACAGCAGCGGCGCGGCGAGGGCGACAAGGCTGAAGCCGAGCCGCACGCCCTCGGTCCGCTCGTTGCGTTCAAGAAGATGCTCGGCCGCGAGTGTCGACACCAGCCGCGAGATCGAGCTTTTGTGCAGCCCGACGCGGCGCGCGATCTCCGACACGCCGATCTCCGGCTGCGTCTGCGAGACGCAGCGCAGCACCTCGATGGCGTGCTGAACTGCCTGCACCGTGGAGGAGCGACGCTTGGCCGCTGGCCGCGAACGGCGTTTGATCGTCGTTGCTTTTGTACTTTTGCCCATCGTGCCGACCCGACGTCGCGCATGCTTGACAGCATCGCTTATCGCATGGAATTATTATTTGCGCAACAGAGTTGCGCAATGCGCAACGGGTGATGAATGCCAGCAATGCAAACCTTTCGCCAACTGATCGAACGGCTCGAGGCGAAAGGCGACCTCGCAAGGGTCAGCCGACAAGTCGATCCCAAGCACGAACTGACGGCCGTGATGCGGCACATGCAGCGGGGCGACAACAAGGCGCTGCTGTTCAAGAATGTGAAAGGCACCGACATTCCCGTTGCGACCAATGTGTTCGGCTTTCGCAGCACGGTGGCGGAGTCGCTGGGGCTCGAAGAGGGCAATCTGCTGCGAACACTCGTCGCGCTGGAAAACCGCCGGCTGCCGGTCGATCGCGTCACCGATGCGCCGGTGCAGGAGGTGGTTCTGACCGGCGACAAGATCGACGTCGCGCGCGACCTGCCGCAGATCGTTTATGCCGAGCACGACGCCGGCGCCTATATCACCGCCGGCGTGCTGATCGCGCCGCATCCGGAGACGGGGGTCTATAACGCGTCGTGGAATCGCTGCCAGCTCGTCGGCGACGACAAGCTGCGCGTGCGCATGATGCCGCCGCAGCATCTCGGCCGCTATCACGCCGAGGCGGAGGCGAAGGGGCGCAATCTGCCGTGCGCCATCGTCATCGGCGCGCCGCCGGGCCTGATGTTCTCCGCCGCCTCGAAGGTGCCTTACGAGGTCGATGAGCTGGAGGTCGCCGGCGCCTGGCAGGGCAAGCCGCTGCGCGTCGTGCGCTGCAAGACGATCCCCGTCGATGTGCCGGCTGACGCCGAGATCGTCATCGAGGGCGAGGTCATCCGCGATATCCGCGAGGAGGAAGGGCCGTTCGGTGAGTTCACCGACGGCTACGTGCCGGTGATGAAGAACCATGTGTTCCGCGTCACCGCGATCACCCGGCGCAAGGATGCGATCTATCACGCGATCCTCGCCGGCGGCACCGAGGACCTCAATCTGGTCGGCGTGCCGATCCAGACCGAAATCTACAAGAAGGTGTCCGCGTTCGTTCCGCGCATCAAGGACATCGCGACGCCGGGCTATGTGTTCGGCTGCGTCATCTCGATCGAGAAGCAGAACGAGGATCAGCCGAAGAATGCGCTGCTGGCGGCGCTCGGCGGCTATTCCTGGACCAAGGTGGTCGTGATCGTCGACGAGGATGTCGATCCGTTCAACGCCGCCGATGTGCTGTGGGCGATCCAGACCCGCTGTACGCCGGATACCGGTGTCTACGCCATTCCGCGGGTGCCGAGTTATACGCGTGAGGACGTGCGCGACGTGCACCGGGGCAAGATCGGCATCGACGCCACGGTCCCGATCCCGCTCAAGGGACTTTTCGAGCGCCGCCGGTTCCCCGGCGAGGGCAGCATTCGCCTGGAGGATTATATCGATGTCGGGCATTAGCATCGAACGCATCGGTGAGGCGGTCGATCATCTCGTCACCGCGCCGATGTCGAACTGGACGATCCTCAAGGGTATTCCGCTGCTCAAGCTCTACGCCACCGCGCGCAAGAAGGCGGGTGGGCTGCCGCTGACGCTGGCCGCGAGCAAGTTGCTGCATGACAATGTCGGCGCCGGCGACACGGTGCTGATCCTCAGCGGCTTCATCATGCGCGGCTATGGCCGCCCCGAAACCGATGGGCCGATCGGCGCGGCGGTAGTCGCCAAGGCGCTCGCCGTCGGGCTCGGCGCGATCCCGGTCGGCGTTTCAGAAGAGTCCGTCGTTCCGTGCATGGAGGCGTGCTTCTCCACCGCCGGCCTGATCCCGGCCCCGTTCGACGAATTGCAGTCCGGCCGTAACCGCTGCGGCTTTTCCGGATTTCCCGTCGATGCGTCCAAGGCGCAGCAGGCTGCGACCGATCTGCTCGATCGCCTGAAGCCGAAAGCACTCGTCGCGGTGGAGCGGCCCGGCGCCGGCAGCGACGGCGAATATCATGGTGGCGGCGGCTTCGAGATTTCGTCGTTCACCGCCAAGACGGACGTGCTGTTCGCCGAAGCGCGGCGGCGCGGAATTCCGACCATTGGCGTCGGCGATCTGGGCAACGAACTCGGCCTCGGCGTCGTCGCCGATGACGTGAAAGCCGACGTCCCGCTTGGCGACGTGATCGCGGCCGCGCAGCCCGCCGATGTCGCCGTGATCGCGAACATCTCCAACTGGGGCGCTTATGGCATCGCGGCCTGCCTCGCGGCGATGGTCGGCAACGAAGCCGCGTTCCACGATGGCGCCGAGGAAGTGCGGCTGATCGAGGCCTGCGTGCGCGCAGGCGCGATCGATCCGGTCGGCGGCCAGTTGCGTCTCTATGTGGATGGCACCGACGCCCGCACCAATGCGGCGCTGGTCGATCTGCTACGCTCACTCGTCGTTCTCAGCCAGCGCGAAAGCGGCAATATCGCCGGCTACCAGACATCCTGGAAAAAGGTCTGATGCCGGATACCGCCACGCCATATGCTCGCCGGCGCCGGGTGGGACTGATCGTCCCGTCCGTGAATGCCGTGATCGAGCCGGATTTCGCGGCGGTACGGCTGGCGGATATCACCTTCCACGCCACGCGCGTGATGCTGCGTGAGACGACACCCGACGGCCTGCGGGCGATGAATGCGGGCGTCGAAGCCGCCGCGGAACTGATCGCATCGGTGACGCCGGACGTGGTGGCGTTCGCCTGCACCAGCGGAACGTTCATCGACGGGGAAGCGGGACTCGCGCGGCAGACTGCGGCGATCGAAGCGATCGTCGGCTGTCCCGTGGTCGCCACCTCGCGCTGCATCATCGACGCGTTCGCGCATCTCGGTCTGACACGGATCGCGCTTGCGACGCCCTATCTCGACGCCATCAACGAGGCCGAGCGATCGTTCCTTGAGGGACACGGGCTGTCGGTCGTCTCGATGCGCGGTCTCGGCTTGTCGGGGAAGGCGATCCGCGAGGTCGCGCCGGAGCGTGTCGCTGCTCTCGTGCGCGAGACCGATACCGCAGAGAGTGAGGCTGTGTTCGTCAGTTGCACCGATTTCCGGGCGATGGAAATCGCAGCGGCTCTCGAGCAGGAGCTGGGCAAGCCGGTCCTGACCAGCAATCAGGTGACGCTGTGGGGCGTGCTGCGCGCTCTGGGGTTGCCGTTGTCGCTCACCGGCTACGGCAGGCTTCTTGCATGACGCTGAATGTGCAAAACGAGAAACTGGCGTCCGTCCGGCTTTACGAAGCGGAGACCTCGGTGGCGACGGTCGCGGCCCGGCATGGGCTCGATCCCGCGACGGTTCTCGACTTCTCACTCAACATCAATCCGTTCGGGCCGCCGGAAGGCGCGATTGCCGCCGCCCGCGAGGCGCTCTCGACCGGTCATCTTTATCCCGACCTGCGGTTCGCGGCGTTGCGCCAGGCCGTGGCGCGGCGTCACGATGTGGACGAGGACGCGCTGTTTTTCGGCGCTGGCCTCGATGACGTGATCAAGCTCCTGATCCACGCCTGGACGAGCGAGGGCGATACCGTCCTCGTGCATATCCCGACGTTCCCACGCTATGAGCTGGAGGCCGGACTACGCGGCTGCCGCGTCGTCGCCGTCGAAAGCAAGACCCCCACGCGAACCGATCTCCATGCGTTTCCTGCCGTTTTGGCGCGCGAGTCGGTTGCGCTCGCCTTCATCTGCTCGCCGAACAATCCGACCGGCGAGCGTTTTGCCGTGGAGACGATCGCTGATCTCGCGACGCGCCATGCCGAGACGCTCTTTGTTGTCGATGAGGCGCTGATTGATCCGGCCACGGATGGCGCCATGGCGCTGCCGAAGCGGCTGCGCAATGTCATCGTGCTGCGGACCTTTTCCAAATATTTTGGTCTCGCCGGTCTGCGGATCGGCTACGCGGTCGCGGACCCGAAGCTCGTCGCCATCGCCGAGGTTGGCCGGCCGCCGTTCAATCTGGCCGCGCCGTCCGTTTCCGCCGCTGTGGCGGCGCTGGCCGACACCGCCTTCCTCGCGCGCTGCAAGGCGACCTTCGCGACGGAAAGCGCGTTCTTTGCCGATGCGATCAAGACGATGCCCGGTCTCTCGATCAGCGGCAGCAACGCCAACATGATTTTGCTCGATCTCGAGAAGCATCAGCCCGGCGAAGCGGCGGAGCTTCTGGCGGCACAGGGGATCATCGTCGCCGACGCGACCTCGTTCCACGGTCTTGAGCGATACCGTTCGCTGCGGGTTTCGCTGCGGGGACGCAACGACAATGAGCGGCTCATCGCGGCGCTGCGGCGCATCGCGTGAGAAGAGGGGTGGGAGAACCATGAAAACACGCTGGCGAATACCCGGTTCTCTCGATGGCCTCCTGGTCGGGGCGATCATCGTCGTGCTGTGGGAGGTCGGCGTGCGGGTCGGCAATGTCCCGAACTACCTGCTGCCGCCGCCATCCGCCATCGCGCAGCGGATGGTCCAGGACATCGGTTCGATCCTGTACCACACCGCCGCGACGACGCTGGAGGTGATGATCGGCTTCGCTCTGGCGATCATCGTCAGCATTCCGCTCGCGGCAGCGCTCGCGCAGATGCGGACGGTCGAGCGGATGCTCTATCCGGTTCTGGTGGCATCGCAGACGATCCCGAAGGTCGCGATCGCCCCGCTGCTGGTGGTGTGGTTCGGTTTCGGGCTCGCGCCCAAGGTGCTGATCGCCTTCCTGATCTGCTTCTTCCCGATCGTTGTGGATTCGCTGATCGGCTTCCGCTCCGCGCCGAAGGAGGTCTCCTGGCTCGCGCGGTCGATGGGCACCACGCGGTGGCAGAATTTCATCAACTTCCAGATTCCGGCGGCGCTGCCGCACATTTTCGCCGGCGTGAAAGTCGCGAGCACGCTCGCCATTGTCGGCGCTATCGTCGGCGAATTCGTCGCCGCGGATCGCGGGCTTGGTTACCAGTTGATCGTCGCCAACGGCGCTCTCGACGTCACGCTGTCGTTCACCGTTCTGGTCGTTTTAAGTCTGCTCGGCGTTTTGCTCTATGCGCTGGTTGATATGGTCGAGCGTTGGGCGCTGCCGTGGCATGTGTCGCAGCGCGCCATCGAGGGGGATGGGCGATGAGCGCGGCACTGTCGCTATCCAGCGTCGGCAAAATCTATCAAGCCAAGAGCGGACCGGTTCAGGCGCTGGACGGGATTGATTTCAGCATCGGTGAGGGCGAGTTCCTGTCGATCCTCGGCCCTAGTGGTTGCGGCAAGAGCACGCTGTTGTCGCTGGCGTCGGGGCTGGAGTTTCCGACATCCGGCAATGTGGCGCTCTCCGGCAAACCGATCACCCACGCGGTGACGGATATCGGCATCGTCTTCCAGACCGATGTGCTGCTGGAATGGCGCCGCGTCCTCGACAATGTGATGATCCAGCCGCAGATCCGTGGCCTGGACATGAAGCTCTACGAACAGAAGGCGCGCGATCTGCTGGCGCTCGTCGGGCTCACCGGATTTGAAGACAAATATCCCCACGAATTGTCGGGCGGAATGCGGCAGCGCGTGTCGATTTGCCGTGCGCTTATTCACGACCCGCCGCTGTTGCTGATGGATGAGCCATTCGGCGCGCTCGATGCGTTGACGCGCGAGCAGATGGTCATGGAATTGCATCTGCTCTGGCTGCGGACGCGCAAGAGTGTCATGTTTGTCACCCACGATATCCAGGAGGCGATCCTTCTGGCGCAGCGCGTGCTTGTCATGACGCCGCGGCCGGGCCGGATCGCGGAGATCGTCGAGGTCGATCTGCCGTTCCCGCGCAAGCCGGAAACCATGGAGACGCGACGCTTTGTCGAGCTGGTGGCACATGTCCGCCATCTCTTCGAGCGTCATGGTGTGCTGAAGAAATATTAGAAAGGGGATCAAGATGAACAGCTTTTCTCGTCGTTCCTTCCTGGCTACGGGCGTCGCCGCCGGCGCGTTCGGTTTCTCCGGTCCGTTGGCCCTTGCCCAGGGACTGACTAAGGCCACGGTGCGCCTCGCTTTCAACTACAACGGCCACCGCTCGCCTTATCTGCTCGGTGTCGACAAGGGCTTCTACCGCGACGAGGGTCTCGACGTTGAGGTGCTCGAAGGCAAGGGCGTCACGTCCTCGATGCAGCTCGTCGCCAGCAAGCAGGACACTTTCACCATCGTCGATCCGCCGTCGCTGATGCTTGGTGCGGCGCAGGGCATGCCGGTGCGCACGGTGGCACAGCTCTACCAGATCAGCCCGAACGCCTTGATTAGCTGGAAGGATCAGAACATCACCAAGCCGGCGGATCTGGTCGGCAAGGTGGTCGCGACCCTGCAGGGCGACACGACGACGACCATGCTCTATGCGCTGCTGGCGAAGAACAAGATCGACCGGACGGCGGTGCGGATCGTGGCGTCCGATGGCGGCACCCGCAACCAGACCTTCCTGTCCAAGCGCGCGGAAGCGATCACCGGCTTCACCAACGATTCCTATATCGGCCTTGCTGCGACCACCAACGACGCGGTGACGGCGTTCACCTATTCGGATTTCGGCATCAACACGATGGGCGACGGCATCGCCGCGCACCGCGACACGATCGCCTCGTCGCCGAAGGTGGTGGGCGGCTTCGTCCGTGCCAGCATCAAGGCTTACCAGTACGCGCTGCAGCATCCGGAAGAAGCGGCGGCATCGCTGATCAAGCGTTCGCCGAGCTTGAAAGCCGAGGTCGAAGTCGCCAAGCTGAAGGCGACGGCCCGCTTGCTGGACACGCCGGAGACCAAGGAACATGGTGTCGGCTATTCGAGCAAGCAGCGTTGGGAAGAGGCGCAGGTGCTGATGAAGGACTATGGCGGGCTGACCAAGACCGAGGCGGACGTGTCGGTCTTCTACACCAACGAATTCCTGCCCAAACGTTGATCGGGCGTTGATCATGAGCGCACCGGCGCAGGCTCAGCATGGATCGCCACCCTTGATCGTGGCGATCAGCGGCGCTTCGGGTGTCATCTACGGCATCCGGGCGCTGGAGATCCTGCGTCGGCTCGGCATCGAAACACATCTGGTGATGACACGGTCGGCGCAGATCACGCTGGCCTATGAGACGCCGCTCAAGCTGGCGGATGTCCATGCGCTCGCCACGGTCGTCTACAAGGCGGAGGATATCGGCGCGTCGATCTCCTCCGGATCGTTCCGCACCATGGGGATGCTGGTCGCGCCGTGCTCGATCCGCAGTCTTTCGGAAATCGCCACAGGCGTGACGGCGGGGCTGTTGAGCCGCGCCGCCGACGTCATTCTCAAGGAGCGGCGGCGACTCGTGCTGATGGTGCGCGAGACGCCATTGCATCTCGGCCATCTGCGCAGCATGGCGCAGGTGACGGAGATGGGGGCGATCGTCATGCCGCCGGTCCCGGCCTTCTATGCCAAGCCGGAGAGCCTCGACGACATGATCAATCACAGTGTCGGACGCGCGCTCGATCTGTTCGGCATCGACACCGGCAATGTCCGCCGCTGGGGCGAGACCGTTGGTCCGACGCAAGGGACGCGGTCTTAGCCGGGTTTCCGTATCAGGCCCTGAACGAGCGTGATGAGGGCTTCCGCCGTCTTGCCGGCGGCGCGGTCGCGGTGCCGCACCACGTAGAACGGACGGCTTGGCAGATCGAAGCGCAGCCGCCGCAAGGTCCGCGCGCGCAGCCCGGAATTGACCACCAGTTCGGAGATCGCGGTGGCGCCGGCTCCGGATTCGACGGCGGCGCGGATCGCTTCGTTGGACGGGAGTTCGATCACGGTTTTCAACTGGGACGGGTTGACGCCGGCCTTGCGCAGCGCCGCCTCGAACTCCGAGCGCGTGCCGGAGCCGGGTTCGCGCAGCACCCACGGGATGTCCTTCAGTTTCGCGGGGCTGATCCGGCCGCGCTCGAGCCCCGGATAATCGGCGGCGACCACCACCGCCAGGCGATCCTCGCCGATCGCCTGGGTTTTCAGCAGGGGGTCGGACACCGCGCCCTCGACGAATCCAAGATCGACAATGCCTTCACCGACGGCCTGCGCCACCTGCGCGGTGTTGCCGATGCCGAGATCGACCTCGATGCCCGGATAGGCTTGTTTGAACGCGACGAGGTAGCGCGGCAGCCAGTAGTTGGAAATGGTCTGGCTGGCGCGCACCGTGAGGACGCCGCGTTTCAGGCCGGCCAGTTCGTTCAGCATCAGTTCGGCCGCGGTCGCCCGCGCCAGCACGGTTTTGGCTTCGGTGAGGAACATCCGTCCCGCAGGCGTCAGCGCGATCCGCCGGCCGATCCGGTCGAACAGTTGCGCGCCGTGGCGGTCCTCCAGCGCGGCGATGGCGGCGCTGGTGGCCGACTGGGTCAGATTCAGAGCGCGGGCGGCGTCGGTGACGTGCTCGCGTTCCGCGACGGCAACGAAAATGCGGAGTTGATCGAGGGTCAATTCACCGTCATCCGGGCCATTTCACCACCAGCAGGCTGAGACCGGCGATGATCAGCCAGGACAGCGCGCCAAGCAACAGCGGCTTGGCGCCGGTGGCCTTGATCCGGCGCAGGTCGAGCTCGGCCCCCATAGCGGCGAGCGCGATGCACAGCAAGAGGCTGGTGGTCGCGGTCACGGGCACGCGGACCGGTTCGGGGATGGTCACCAGGCTGTTGAACAGCACGCACAGCATGAAGCCGATCACGAACCACGGGAACGGATTGCGCAGTTGCGATGCGCCGGTCTTGCGGCTGATCCGCCGGGCGATGAGGCCGACCGCCAGCATCATCGGCGCTAGCATCAGAATGCGCGCGAGCTTGGTGACGGTTGCGGTTTCACCGGCGATGCTGCCGTTCTGGAACGCGGTCGCGACGACCTGCGCCACCTCGTGAACCGATGCGCCGGTCCACAGGCCGAAGTCGACAGGACTGAGTCCGAGCAGCCCCGGCAGCAACGGATAGAGGAACACGGCGAGCGATCCGAACAGCGTGATGCAGCCGACCGCATAGGCGATGTCCTCGTCTTCCGCCTCGACCACCGCGCTGGTGGCGATGATCGCCGATGCGCCGCAGATCGACGTGCCGGAGGCGATCAGGCAGGCGAGTGCCGGCCGGATATTCAGGAGCTTGCCGAGCCAGAGGGTCGCGGCGAAGGTGACGGTCACGGCGGCGACGATCAGCACGACGCCGACCGTGCCGATCTGCACGATCTGCTGCACGGTCAGTTGCAGGCCGATCAGAACCAGCGCGAACCGCAGCAGCGGCCGCTGGCAGAAGCTGATGCCGGGCTTGAACCGCGCGGCCATCCCGAAGATCGCCCGGAACAGCACACCGAGCAGGATCGCGATCAGGAACGGGCTGGCGATCAGCGTTCCCGGTAACAGCTTCACACCGTAGGCCAGCAGCGCGAAAGCGGTCGCCAGCGCGACGCCAGGCGTGAGAGTGCCGATCAGGCGTGGGACATCGGTCCGGCGGATGGCCTCGGACAACGAAGGGGCGGAGGATTTTGTCGTATCGGCGTGGGTCATGCGGAGCCTCGAAAACTGGCCCGCTGGTCGCAGATCGAACCAATCAGTTCCAACGCATATTAATGGTCGGATCGATCGGAAATTTTTGTAAGCAAACTCGGCCGCGGCTGCGGCCGCGCGACTCAGGGCCGGGCGTTCCGGCGTCCGGTCTTGGCGCCGCCCGAGACGGGCGCGTCGTCCAGCGCCATGTAGCCGATCCGGCGGGAAATCTCGTGCGCCGCCTCCAGCAGCGCATCGCCGATCTTCTTGCGCCGCGCCGCGCCTTCCAGCGACCGGCTTGCGCCGCTGACATTGATGCCGCCCGTGACGGCCCCGGTGTGATCGAACACCGGCGCTGCGACCGAGGAGATGCCGATCTCGAAATTCGAATCGCTCCAGGCGAGGCCGACCTGACGGTCGCGCGCCGCCTGCCGCAACAATGCCGGCAGCGTGGTCGCCGTCTTGTCGGTCACCCGTTCAAGGCGGACCGAGGCATACAGCGCGGATACCTGTTCGGGCGGCATATTGGCCAGAATGACCCGGCCGATGCTGCTCGCATGGGCGGGCAGCCGGCTGCCGATCCGGACATTGCTGACCAGATGCAGATTCGGAACGCGCCGGACCACATAGATGACGTCACGTCCCTCGAGGATGCCGAGATGCGACGACAATCCGAGATGGTTCGATAACTGGGCAAGGATCGGATCGGCGACCTGGACGATATCGGCCGAGAACAGGGCGCGTGCGGTCAACGTCGCCATGCCGATGCCGAGGCGATAGCCTTCGGCATCGTGGCGCCGCTCAATCATCCGCTCCGCTTCGAGCGTCGCGATCAGCCGCGTCAGCGTCGTGCGGTTGATCGACAGTTCCTTGGCCGCTTTGCTCGGGCTTTTCACCGTGTGACCGTCGGCGATGTAACGCAGCAGGCGCAGCGCCCGCTGCACCGGCGGCACGACATAACGGACGGCGACCTTCTTCTTCCTGGATTTGGGCCGGTTTGCCATGACATTCCCGATCTGAAATCGACGGTCTAAAGACCGAGATAAGCCTTGCGAACGCGATCGTCCTGCAACAGTGCTTCTCCGGTGCCTTGGAGAACGACACTGCCGTTTTCCAGCACGTAGCCGCGCGAGGACAGCGCCAGCGACTCGCCGGTGTTCTGCTCGACCAGCAGGATCGACATGCCCTGCTTGTTCAGGTCAGCGATGGTGTCGAACATCAGGTCGACCATCACCGGCGCCAGACCGAGCGACGGCTCGTCGAGCATTACGACCTTCGGCTCGGCCATCAGCGCGCGGCCGATCGCGACCATCTGCTGCTCGCCGCCAGAGAGCGTTCCGGCGAGCTGGTGACGCCGCGCCTTGAGCTTGGGAAACAAATCGAACACGCGGGCCAGATTATCGTCGGTGCGGGCGCGCGCCCGCTTGAGGATCGCGCCGAGGCGCAGATTGTCCTCAATGCTCAACGACACGAACAGTTGCCGGCCCTCTGGCGATTGCGCGATGCCAGCTTCGCAAATCCGGTCGGTCGGCTGGTTGGTGATATTGGTGCCGGAAAAAGTGACGATGCCCGAGGTGGCATGAACCATGCCGGCGATGGCGCGGATCAAGGTCGTCTTGCCGGCGCCGTTGGCGCCGACCACGGCGACGGTTTCGCCTTCATCGACGTGTAGGGAGACACCGGAGAGGACAGTCACACCGTTGTAGCCGGCGGTCAGATCCTGAATATCGAGAAGCCGTGTCATGACGCTTTTGCCCGTCGTCCAAGATAGCTTTCGATGACGCGCGGATCGGCGACGACATCGGCCGGAGCGCCGTCGGCGATCTTCTCTCCGTGATGCAGCACGATCACTTTTTCCGCCAGAGCCATGACCACACGCATGACGTGCTCGATCAACAGGATCGTCACGCCGTCGGCCCGGACCTGCCGCAGCACATCGACGATTCGCTCGGCGTCGATCGGCCGCAAGGCCGCCATCACCTCGTCGAGCATCAGCAGTTTCGGCTTGGTCGACAATGCTTTCGCGAGTTCGAGCATCTTGCGGTCGGGCAGGGTGAGCGAGGACGCCGCGAGATCGGCCTTGTCGGCGAGCCCGACGCGCTCCAGCACGGCCATGGCTTCGTCGCGCGCCACCGCGCCGCTCGGCGCGTGGAGGAAGGCGCCGACCATCACGTTTTCAAGCGCGGTCATGGCCGACAGCGGCCGCATGATCTGGAAGGTGCGCGCCATGCCGCGCGCACAGAGGTCTTCCGGGACGAGGCCGGTAACGTCCTGTCCGTCATAGCGGATGGTGCCAGTGCTCGGGGCCAGCGAACCGGCGATCATGCTGAAACAGGTTGTCTTGCCGGCGCCGTTCGGGCCGATCAAGGCAGTGATCGAGCCGGTCGCGACGTCGAAGCTGACATCGCCGACAGCCACCAGGCCGGCAAACCGGCGCGTGAGATTGCGGACTTCGAGGATATTCATGGCTCGTCTTTCCGGCGCCGCGCGGAGTCGGACAGACCGAGCCAGCGCGCGACCATCGGCCAGCAACCATGCGGCGCGATCTTGATCACGATCATCAGCAGCAGGCCGTAGAACAGCAGGTTCAAGCCGTTGATGCTGAAGGTCTGCGCCAGACCGCGGGTGAACTCATTGACCGGAATAATCAGCAGCGCGCCGAGGATCGGCCCGAACAATGTGCCGAGGCCACCAACGATGGGCGCGACGATCAGATCGATGCTGACGCGCATGCCGAGCACCGATTCCGGAAACAGGCTGCCGTTCACCAGCGCGAACCAGCCGCCGGCGACTCCGGTGATGGCTGCGCTGATTGCGACCGCAAGCAGCTTGTAGCGGAATGTCTTGACGCCCATGGCGCGCGAGGCGTCCTCGTCCTCACGGATCGCCCGCCAGAAATAGCCGATGCGGCTGCGCACCAACAGCACAGATAAAGCCCAGGACAGCAGCATCAGGATCAGCAGGGCATAATAGAAGAACAGGCCGTCGCCGCGTAGCGTAACGAGCGGATTGTTGTCAGACCGCAACGCTTTCAGGAAAATGCCGCTGGTGTCGCCGACAAACTCCCAATGCTCGAACAGGATTCGCGCCATCTCCGCGAAGGCGATGGTCAGCAACGCGAAATAGACGCCCCGCACCGAGAACCGGAAACTGAGCGCGCCGACCGCAAAGCCGAGCGCGGCGGGAATGAGCGCCGCCGGCACCATCGCGATCCAGGTCGATATCCCGTAGCGGTCGGTCAGGATCGCCACCACGTAAGCGCCGACGCCGAAATAGAGGGCATGGCCAAGAGAGAGTTGTCCCGCGTAGCCCATCATCAGGTTCCAGGCGATGCCGACGACGGCGGCGAGGAACACATGGGCGAGCACCGAGACCTGAAATTCGTCGATGCCGAGCGGCAGCAGCGCCAGCACGGCGATGAACAGAAGTGCCGCCGTCCATTGACGCGTCTGAACGGTCATCGGCCGGTCCTCCGTGCCGAGAACAGCCCTTGCGGTCGGACTAGGATGACGATCAGCAGCAGACAGTAGCTGACGAAGCTCTTGGCGGATGGCGAGATCATCACCGCCGCCAGCGCCTCCGAGACGCCGATCAGCAAGCCGCCGACCAGCGCACCGGGAAGGCTCGCGAGGCCGCCGACAATGACGATGATGAAGGCGGTGAGGGTGAATTCCGACGACAGATAAGGGTTGGTGTCATAAAGCGGCGCGATCAAAGCGCCTGCCGTTCCGGCGCAGGCCATTCCGATCCCTGCCGTCAGGGCGAAAATATGCGTGATGCGGATGCCGATGGCTTTTCCGCCCGTGAGATTCTCGGCCGCCGCGTGCATCGCCTTCCCGGTGAGGCTGTAGCGCAGCCACGCCCACAGTCCGAACACGATCACCAGCGCCGCGGCGGCAGCATGCAGCCGCGTCGCGTCGATGCGCAGCGGTCCGATCCGGTAGGTCGCGAAGCTCGCTGCACTCTGGATGCCGCGCGGATCGGGCCCGAAGATGATCGCGTGCAGGCCGGTGATGGCGAGGGCGAGCCCGATATAAAGCACGAATTGAACGTGTTGCGGCTTATCGACGAACTCGTTGCCGATCGCGCGCTGGAACAGATAGCCGGCGGCAAACATTGCGATCATGGCGACCAGCACCGACGCCCACGGCGGGAGGCCAAGGAGTTGCCAGCAGGCATATCCGATATACATGCCGATCACGACCATTTCGCCGTGCGCGAAGTTGACGACCCGCATCACGCCGAAAATGATGTTCAGCCCGGTCGCGACCAGCGCATAGATCGCGCCGATCAGCAGGCCGTTGACGATGGCATTCGCGTAAAGCTCGACCACCCTGCGCCCCTCCGCACGAGGCCGGCGCGCCGCTGTTCGCAGCGCGCCGGATTTTTATTGTCTCAGGTCCGGTCGGCCCATTTGGTCATCGGCAGCTTGACCTTCGCCTCCGCGATCGAATCCGGCGCGACGACAAGCGGCTTGCCGCCCTGGTTCTGCAGCAGTGGGATGCCGATATTGACGTTCTGCCCCTTGGTGTCGAACGTGATAGGCCCGCCGAACATCGGGTGTTCGGCGATGTTGGTTTGCTTCAGCGCCGCATGCAGCTCCGGCGCACCGGTCGCTTTCGCCCGCTTGAACGCGTCGGCCACGACCTGGATCGATTCCCAGCCAAAGCCGGCGTTCAGCTCGAACCGCTGGCCGCTGAACTCCTTGGACCAGCGTTCCAGCACCTTCTTGGTGATAGCGCGGGTCGGATCATAAAATGGCACCGACGTCATGTAGTCGTCGCCGTATTTGCCGAGGGCGTCGGTGAAAGCCTTTTCGTAAGGACCGGGCGAACTCGGCCCATAGATGCCCATCGGGTTGTAGTCCTGCTTGATCATCTCGCGCACGATCAGGATCGCGTCATTGACGCGGGTGATCGGGCAGACCAGGTCGGCGCCGGTGGCCTTGGCTTTGGAAACCTCGATCGACAGATCGCGCGCGCGCGCGTCGTAGCTGATCGTGTCAAGAATCTTGATATCGACGCCGGCCTTCTCCCACGCGCCTTTGACGGCCGCGCCGGTGACCTGACCGAATGTATCGTTGACGTGCAGCACGACGGCTGTTTTCGGATTGAACCCGTTGTTGCGCGGCAGGTTCTTGAATAGCTCCACGCCCTTGGTGACGATCTCGCTCGAGGGCGGGAAATTACGGAAAATCTGGGTGAAGCCTTGCTCGGTGATCTGCGCGGCGGAGCCGACATTGACGACGAGCGGCACTTTCGCGGCTTCAGCCGCCTGCGCCGCCGAGATCGTCGCGCCGGAATCCCACGCCCCGACGAGCACGGTGGCGCCGTCGCGGATCAGCCGTTCCGCAGCGGTGCGGCCATTTTCCGGCTTCGACTCGGTGTCGGCGAACACGACATCGAGTTTCACGCCGTCGTCGGCAAACATCTTGATGGCGAGTTCGGTGCCCCGGCGCGTGGCGATGCCGGGGAACGACAGAATGCCGGAAAGCGGCAGGATGACGCCGACCTTCAGCGTATTGGCCTGCGCCCGCAAAATCCCCGGCATCGATAGCGTCGAGGTGACAGCGGCGGCACCTTTCAAGACGGTTCGGCGCGAAAACCTGCTCATCGTGTGTTCCTCCATGTTGAGTTTTGTTTGAATTGGATGCCTTGATGTGCCGCGATCCCGATCGATCCATTGCCGGTGTCCGGCAGGGCATGTGAAGCGAGAGCGGTATTGCGTTGCTTTCGCGGTGCGTCCTGGATTCGATACGCGCTGCGCAATCTGCTGAAAACCGCGTCGTTGGCAGCGCGCAGCGCATCTGCGTTCGCGGCCATGCGCGCATGCCCGGCGATGTCCGCAACAGCCGTGCGTAACGGGTTCGCGAGGACGTTGTGTGCCGGTGCTGGCAACGCGGGTCCTTTGTGGTTCATATTTGAACACACGGTTCAAATATGTGTTTGAATAAGACGCACTTTGAAAAAGCGTGTCAAGCACCGAAAGCGGAACGTTTGCGCGGTTTCGTGCGGTCATCGCACGGTGCGTGAATTGTCCGTGAGGGCGGTGCGAAGCTTTCTGTGTGTTCCACCGAGCGGAGCAATACGCACAGATTGCTCCGCTCATATTCGAACATTGTATTCCGCCATGACTATTGCAAAGATAGGCGGCAGTTCGATGCAGGTTTCGCACCCGTTGACACAGACGGCAGCCTCGCGGGCAACGCGGCAATGGTAGAATAACGCGACATGAATAAACCCGAGATCAGCAACGCGTTCACTACGGTCGGCCGCGAAACGCCGCAGATCAACGCGATCGAGAAGGTTCTAGGCAAGGCGGTCTACAGCGCCGACATGAAGATGGCGGGAATGCTGCACGCTAAGGTGCTGCGCAGTCCGCATGCGCATGCGCGCATCGTCGGCGTTCACACCGAGGAAGCACGCGCGCTGCCCGGCGTGCACGCGGTGCTGACGGGTGATGATACCCCGACGCGGATGACCGGAATTCATCACAAGCAGCATCGTATTCTCGCGGCCGGAAAGGTGCGGTTCATCGGCGAGGAAGTCGTTGCGGTGGTTGCCGAGGACGAAGAGACGGCGCGTGACGCGATCGATCTGATCCGCGTCGATTACGAGCCGCTTCCGGAAGTGTTCGATACCGGCGAGGCGCTGCGTGCCGGAACAATCGAGGTGCACGACGGCTCGGGTAATCTTGCTTGCGAATATAATGTGGTGCGCGGCGACGTGGATGCGGCGTTTGCACAAGCCGCTCTCGTCCATGAGGATAGCTACGAAACCCATTCGCAATATGCCGGCTATATGGAGCCGATGGCGACGCTGGCGTGGCGGACCAGCGACGGCCGCCTGCATATCCTGACCTCGACGCAGACGGCGTTTCTCCAGCGCATGCGCATCGCCGATGCCGTCGAAATGCCGGTCTCGAAGGTGCGGGTCATTCAGGCGACGGTCGGCGGCGGCTTCGGCGGCAAGACAGCCGAGGAATGCAACAGCCTGATCTGCGCGTGGCTTGCGACGCGCGTCGATCGCCCGGTGAAGTTCGTCAACAGCCGGCTGGACGATTTTCAGGGTTGCCGCAGCAGCCCACCCGAGAAGATCTGGATCAAGATGGGCGTCGACAAGGACGGCATCATCATCGCCAAGGAAGTGAAGATCGTTGCGGATTGCGGCGCCTATGAGGGGCTTGCCGGTCACGTGCTGCAGGTGTCGACGGTACGCAGCGACAACATGCACCGCTATCTCAAGAATGTCCGGCTCAACGGCAAGCTCGCCTATACCAACAATCCGCCGCATGGTGCGTTGCGCGGGTTCGGCGGACCGCAGGCCGCGTTCGCGCTCAACTCGCATATCGCGGTGATGGCCGAGAAACTCGGGCTCGATGTTGTCGAGATGCTGAAACGCAACGCGATCAAGAGCGGCGATACCAGCGTTCACGGCTTCCAGATCGGCAGCAGCGGCCTGTCGGAATGCCTCGACCAGGTCAGCGATGGCATCGGCTGGGACAGCAAGAAAACGCGGCCGAAGGATATTGGTGTCAAGCGGCGCGGCATCGGCTTCGGTACGGCGATCCATGTCAGCGGCAACCGCGAAATGGGCAACTGGGATGGCTCGACGGTGATCGCCAAGATGGCACCGGACGGGCGGGTGACGTTGATGACCGGCGAGTGCGATATGGGGCAGGGCGCCTTCACCATGCTGGCGCAATGCTGTGCTCACGAACTCAACATCCCACTGTCGCAGGTGACGGTGCTCCCGACCGATACCGATATGTCGCCCTACGGCCATGGCTCGATCGCCTCGCGTGTCACCATTCTCGCCGGCAACGCCGCGATCAAGGCCGCGCGCGAAGTGCGTGAGCGGCTGCTCACTCTGGCGTCGGAAAAGCTCGGTGTGCCGAAGGAAGACCTCGACATGGCGAACGGCGAGGTCTTTGCCAAGTCGCCGGCGCCGAACCAGAAGATTCCGTTCGGCGATCTCGCGCGCCTGCATATTTATCGCGCGGGCGGTGAGGCGCTTCAGGTCACAGCGACCTACGACCCGCCGACGTTCCTTGCGATGGCGACGCCGGAGCAATACGGCAACGTCGCGCCGGGATATTCCTTCGCGGCGCAGGCGGCCGAGGTTGAAGTCGATACGGAAACCGGCCAGGTCCGTGTCCTGGAGACGTTCGTGTCCGACGATTGCGGCAAGGCGCTCAATCCGCTCGCGGTGCACGGACAGACCTGCGGCGCGGCAGTGATGGGGATCGGCTGGGCGCTCTACGAGCAGATGCGCTACGAAGACGGCCGTCTGCTGAACGGCAATTTTGCGGACTACACGATGCCGACTGCGGATTCCGTGCCGTATATACAGTCCGGTATCGTCGAATCGATGGAGCCGAACGGGCCTTATGGCGCCAAGGGCGCAAGCGAAACGGCGATCGTGCCGGGCGCCGCCGCCATCGCCAATGCGGTCTATGATGCCATCGGCGTGCGCATCAAGACACTACCGATCACACCGGAAAAAATCCTTGCCGGATTGCGCGCCAAACAGGCGGCGCAGGACGCATCTGGGGCATCGCGGTAGACGGGCGAGACCATGAAAGATTTCGATTATCTCGAACCCGCATCCATTGCCGAAGCCAGCGAGATGATGCTCGCCCATCCGGGTGGCAGCGTGATGGCGGGTGGCACCGCGCTGATGCTGGCGTTGCGCCAGCGCATGGTCACGCCATCGCATGTCATTTCGTTGCGTCGTATCCGGGATCTGCGCGGCATTACCCATACGCCGGCCGAAGGTCTGCGCATTGGTGCGCTTGCGTTGCATGCGGAGGTGGCGCGCTCGCCGCTGGTGCGCCAGCACGCGCCGATGCTGGCCGATATGGCCTCGCGCCTCGCCAATCCGCAGGTGCGCAATCAGGGAACGATCGGCGGCAATCTCTGCTACGGCGATCCTGCGACCGATCCGCCCAGTTGCCTGCTGGCGCTGAACGCAGATGTCGTGCTGCGCAGCGCACGCGGCACGCGGGTCTTGAAGGTCGATCAGTTCGCCACGGACTACTTTGCCACCGCGCTCGAACCCGGTGAGATCGTCTCGGAGATCAGGATTCCGCCGTCCGCCTTCGACGCGGGTTATCATGCCCGGTTCCTGCGTACGGCGGCCGAGCATCGCCCACTGGTCAATTTTGCCGTCAGCCTGCGCAAGCAGGGCGATGCCTGCGAGGACGTCCGCATGGTCATCGGCGCCTCGACACGGGTGCCGACCCGGCTGCGCAAGGCGGAAGATTGGATGAAGGGCAAGACGGTCACTGCGCGTCTGGCCGCCGAGGTCGCGGACCTGGGCGCGAGCGAAATCGAACCGATTTCGGACATTCGCGGTGACGGCAGTTTCCGCCGTGACATGGCCCGCACGGCCTGCCGGCGCACCATCGAGGATCTTTTCAATCCGGCCGGATCGGCCGCGACGAGCGCCGCATGAGCAAGAAAACCATCGAAGTCGTCGTCAACGGCAGGACGCATCGCGCCGAGGTTCCCGCGCGCAGGATGCTGTCGGATTTCCTGCGTGATGATCTGTTCCTGACCGGCACCAAGCGGGGCTGCGAAACCGGGGTTTGCGGCTGCTGCTCGGTTCTGATCGACGGCGAGGTCATCAAGTCGTGCCTGTCGCTCGCGGTTCATGCCGACGGACATGAAGTGACGACGATCGAAGGTCTGGCGGTCGATGGCGTTCTGCATCCGGTGCAGGAAGCTTTCGTCAATCACGGCGGGCTGCAATGCGGCTACTGCACGCCGGGATTCATCATGACCACCGTGGCGATGCTCAACGACAATCCGAACCCGACCGAGGACGAGATCCGGCACGGATTGAACGGGAATCTGTGCCGGTGCACCGGCTATGTCGGGATCGTCGAATCCATCAAGGCGGCCGCGGAGAAGCTACGTGGAAATTGAAAAATCAATGGTGATTGCTGCCCCGATTGATCGGGTCTGGAGCGTGCTGCTCGATCCAAAGATCATGGCCGGATGCGTCCCCGGCGTGCAGTCGGTCGAGGTTCTCAGCGACACCGAATATCTGTCGACCATCAAGGTCAAGATCTCGTTCATTTCGGCGAACTTCAAGATCAAGACCACGATCCTCGAAACCAAACCGCCGCATTATCTGCGCTGCGAAGGCACCGGCGAGGATTCGACTGTCGCCAGCACGGTCAAGCAGACCAGCGAGATGTTCCTCACCTCGGCGCCCGACGGTGCGACCGAATTGCGCGTCAAGGCGACAGCCGATGTGTTCGGGCGGCTTGGCAGCTTCGGCCTGAGCGTGATGAAGACCAAGGCCGATCGGATGTGGGAAGAGTTCGGCGACAATCTTGCCGCTGTTCTGCGCCGGCCGGGCGATCCGGCGGCCGCTGCTGCTCACGTCAAGCCTGCCGCCGTGTCGGCGCCCCGCGCGGCCATGGCCGAGGCCGGGACGGCGCGTGCCAGCACAGGCGCCGCGCAACCGGCATCGGCAAAATGGTGGGCTCGTTTATTGCCGCAGCAGGGGCAAGCACAGGGAGTTGCCGGCGAAAGCATCCAATCGCTGCGGCTGCCGACCGATATTTATGTCGAGGTCCGGCGCGCCGATGATGTGATCAAGGTGCTGTGGCCGGCGAACGCCGCGCCGGAGATGGCGGCGTGGCTCAAGACGGTGCTTCCCGACAGGCAATCGTGATAGAGAGGGACGCCGAGGAACACGGGATCCCACCATGTACAATCCGCCGGGCGTGAAAACGAGCAAGGACTTCCCGATCCCGGATCGGATGAAAGCCTGGGTGCTCGGCGATCCCGGCGAGCTTATCTATAAAGACAAGCCGGTGCCGGTACCGAAACGGGCCGAGGTGCTGGTGCGCATCGACGCGGTGGCGATCTGCGCCACCGATCTTGAGAACATCTATCACGGCCCGCCGGCGATGATCGAAGGCGGGCTGCCGTTCAACAAGAACTGGACTCCCGGCCACGAATATATGGGCACGGTCGTCGCGCTCGGCTCCGGCGTCGACGAATTCCGCATCGGCCAGCGCATCACCGTGGAAATCCATGCCGGCTGCGGGCAATGCAAGCGGTGCCGCGAAGGCATGTACACCTCGTGCCACAACTACGGCCTGAATTACGGCGACGTCGACAAGGGCCACCGCGCCAACGGTTTCACCACCGATGGCGGCTTTTGCGAGTACCAGGTCAACAACATCAACACGCTGGTCGGCATTCCCGACGATATGTCGGACGAAGAGGCGACGCTCGTCGTCACCGCTGGCACGGCAATGTACGGCTTCACCGAACTGGGCGGCTTGATCGCCGGTGAAAGTGTCGTCGTCACGGGACCGGGACCGATCGGACTTCTGGGCGTTGCGGTGGCCAAAGCGCTCGGTGCTTCGCCGGTGATCCTGACCGGCACGCGCGATAACCGGCTGGCGATCGGCACCAAACTGGGTGCCGATCACGTCATCAATATCCGCAAGGTCAACGACGTCGTGCAGGCGGTGAAGGACTGCAATGGCGGCAAGGGGGTCGATTACGTGCTCGAATGCTCGGCGGCGCCGAGCGCGCTCAACGAGGCGCTGCGCATGGTCAATCGCGGCGGCAAGGTTTGCCTCGCGGCGTTCCCACACGGCGAGGCGCCGGTCGATATCGCCCGGATCGCCACCAACAATCTCTATGTCTATGGCATCCGCGGCGAGGGCCGCAGCGCCACGCACCGCGCGCAGGCATTCATGACGCAAAAGCGGTTCGATGCGACGCTGATCCATACGCACACCTTCGCGCTCGCGGATCTGCCCACGGCGCTGCGCTACGCCAAGGATCGCGTGGAAGATGCCATCAAGGTCGTCGTCAAGGCGCGGCTTGATTCGGCGAAGCTGGACTCGACACAGAAAGTCGCCGCCGAGTAGCCTGCAAGCGGGTCACAGGGCTGCAAGGTTTCATGGTGCAGAAGCACGACGTCGGGTTCGCCAACGGTCTCACCAATTACGGTGACCGGGATTTCTCGCTTTATCTGCGCCGCTCGTTCGCCCAGTCCATGGGCTATTCGCGAGAGATGCTGGAAAAGCCGGTGGTGGGCATCGCCTATACCGGCTCGGGATTCAATAACTGCCATCGGCATTTTCCGGAATTGCTGGAGGCGGTGAAGCGTGGCGTGCTGGCGTCCGGCGCACTGCCGGTGGCGTTTCCGACCATCTCGCTCGGTGAGGTGTTTCTCTCCCCGACCAGCCTGAAATTCCGCAACCTGATGGCGATGGATACGGAAGAAATGATCCGCGCCCAGCCGATGGATGCGGTGGTGCTGATGGGCGGCTGCGACAAGACCGTTCCGGCACAACTGATGGGCGCCGTGTCGGCGGCGCGGCCTGCGATCATGCTGATCGGTGGGCCGATGATGACCGGCCGGCACCGCGGCGAGCGGCTCGGTGCCTGCACCGATTGCCGCCGCTTCTGGGCGCGCTATCGCGCCGGCGATGTCAGCGCCGACGAGATTTCGACGGTGGAAGGCCGGCTCGCGACCACCTCCGGCACCTGCGCGGTGATGGGCACCGCCTCGACCATGGCCTGCATCGCCGAGGCGCTGGGCATGATTCTGCCGGGGACGGCGGCGATCCCGGCCGTGCATGCGGATCGCCTGCGCGCCGCCGAAGCCACGGGCGCGGCGGCGGTGCGGCTGATCGGTTCGACGACATTGACGCCGGAGAAGATCGTCAATGCCAAGTCGGTGGAGAACGCGCTGCGCGTGCTGCTCGCGCTCGGCGGCTCGACCAATGCGGTGATCCATCTAACGGCGATCGCCGGCCGCGCTGGCGTGCGTGTTTCGCTGGAGCGGCTCAACGAATTGTCGGCGACGACGCCGGTGCTGGTGAACCTGAAGCCGGTCGGCAACGGCTACATGGAAGACTTTCACGCCAGCGGCGGCATGGGGCGTCTGCTGCGGGAGCTGAAAGACCTGCTGCATCTCGACTGCATGACGATCACCGGCGAGACGCTCGGCGAACGACTCGCGGCGGAGCACGACGATCATGTGGACCGCACGGTCATCGCCGCGCGCAGCGAACCGCTCGAACCGCAAGGCGGGCTGGTCGCGCTGTTCGGCAATCTCGCGCCGCAGGGCGCGATCCTCAAGCGATCAGCCGCCGATGTGCGGCTGTTCGAGCACGAAGGTCGCGCCGTGGTGTTCTCCTCGCTCGCCGACCTTGCGGCGCGGATCGACGATCCGGCGCTCGATGTTACGGCCGACGACATTCTCGTGCTGCAGAATGCCGGTCCGCACGCGCCGGAGGCGATGCCGGAGGCAGGCTATCTGCCGATCCCGAAGAAGCTTGCCGCCAAAGGCGTGAAGGACATGATCCGCGTCTCGGACGCGCGCATGAGCGGCACGGCGTTCGGCACCATCGTGCTGCACGTGACGCCCGATACGGCGTCCGGCGGGCCACTCGCTTTGGTGCGCACCGGCGACCGCATCCGTCTCTCGGTCGGGAAGGGCCGGATCGACCTGCTGGTGGATGAGGATGAACTCAAGCGCCGCGCCGCCGCCATTCCGCCGGCCGAAGCGCCACCCGCGCGCGGATATTCCGCGCTCTATGCGCGGGAAATCCTCGGTGCCGATGAAGGCTGCGATTTCCGGTTTCTGGTCGCGCCGCAGCCGTGAGGTGGCGGCCCGGCGTTGCCGGACCGCTTGTGCCTAAACGGTGATACCGATGAACTTGAGCTGCGACATTTCCTCGATGGCATAGCGCACACCCTCGCGACCGACGCCGCTGCGCTTCATGCCGCCGAAGGGGTAGATGTCGAGCCGGAACCGGGTCGCCTCGTTGACCCACAAAGCGCCCACGTCGAAATCGTCGGCGAAGCGCAGCACCGCCGCGAGGTCGCGCGTGAACACCGCGCCCTGCAGGCCGAATGGTGAATCGTTGGCGAGCCGCAGCGCATCCTCGATGTTGTCGAACGGCGTCACCAGCGCGATCGGGCCGAACACCTCGTCCTGCCACAGTTGTGCGCCTTTGCTGACGTCGACGAGGATGCCGGGCGACACCAGTGCGCCGCTCTGGCGCGGTTCCAGCGCATAGCGCGCGCCCTTGCCGATGGCATCGGCGCACATGCTCATGACGCGATCGGCGGATGCCTTGGCCACCATCGGCCCGACATCGGTTTTCGGATCGGTGGCATCGCCGACATTCAGTGTCTTGGCAGCGGCAACGAATTGTTCGACGAAGGCGTCGAGTACGCTGCGCGCGACCAGGATCCGCTGCGCGGAGATGCACTGCTGGCCGCTCGCCTCGAACGCGGCAGCGGCGATCTTCTTCGCGGCGGTGCCGACATCGGCGTCCGCCATGACGATATTGGCGGCGTTGGAGCCGAGTTCGGCGACGAATTTCTTGGCCTTGGCCGCGGCGGCGAGTGCGTCGCCGCCGGCGGTGCTGCCGGTGAACGAGACGGCGCGGACCTCCGGATGCGCGGCGAGGGCCGCCGCGCTGTCGCGGTCGCCGGTCACCACGGTGAACAGGTTGCGCGGCCAGCCGGCTTCCTCGAACAGTTGCGCGAGCCGCAGCGCGGTGCGGGTCGCGGCCGGCGCCGGCTTGACGACGATGGCATTGCCGGCAGCGATTGCCGGCGCGACCTTCTGCACCAGTAGATTGACCGGCGCGTTGAACGGCGTGATGCCGGCGACGACGCCATACGGCATGTGCCGGACATAGCCCATATGACCGACGCCGGTGGCGGTGATGTCGAGCGGCAGCGTCTCGCCGCCGAGCTGCGTCAGCGCGGCCGCGGTCGCTTCGAGAAATTCCGCACCGCGCTTCACTTCGCCGGTGGCGATGCGGATCGGTTTGCCAACATCCTCGCAGATCAGCGCGGCGATCTCTTTGCTGGCGCCGAGCAGCGCAGCGGCGGCGTTGCGCAGCCAGGTGATGCGCTGGTGCGTCGGCTGCTTGCGGTTGGCGGCGAAGGCCGCTGCCGCCGCCATCACGGCGCGGTCCACACCGGCCTGTCCCGATTCCGCGATCCGGCCGATGACGCGATTGTCCTGCGGGGCGATCAGATCGAAAGTCTTGCCGCCGGCCGCGGTCGCTGTGCCATCGACGAAGTCGGAGAAAACAGGAAGGGCTGATGTGGTCACGGGTCGTCCTTAGCGTGGATTGCGCAGACGCTGGATCTGCATGTTGGCGAGGAACGGAACCAGCGGATGTGCGCCCATCTTCACGATCTGCGGCACGTCCAGCTTGATCAGAGCGTCGCGCTGGTCCGAGGAGAGCTTGAACTTGTCGGCGTAGGCGCCGGCATCCTTCATGTACTGCTGCCGGTTTTCGGTTTCGTGCGCAAGACCATGCAGCGCGGAGATGAGTTCCACAAGCTCCGGCTTGATCGAGGGGTAGTGGGCTTCTTTCGGCTTGTTCTCGCCGCCGAACCAGGCCAGCGACGCATAGTTGTGGTGCCAGCTCGGGTCCATCGAGACGATATCCGGCTTGCGCTCGCCGAGCGCACCGGCGGCGCAGGCCCAGCAGCGCAGTTCGATATTGCCGGTGTCGTCGAGCTCGGTTTCATCGTAGCCGATCAGCGACTTCAGGTTGCCGCTCGCCAGCTTTTCCAGAACCTTGTTGTCCCAGGCCAGTTCGGGATTGGAATAGCGGTCGGTGCCGGGGAAGTGCGACATGCCGCCGCTCGACAGGATCACGGTCCGAAGGCCGAGCGCGGTGACGGTGCGGGCGATGGCCTGGCCGAACTGGTAGCAGCGCTCCATGGTCGGCTGCGGCGGCAGATAGGCGTTGACGAAGATCGGCAGCACCGGATCGGTGAGGCCGAGATGGGTGAGCGGAATGCCGATCGCGTAGTCTATGTGCGCGGTGCTGGTGAAGGCCGGATCGAAGTTCTGCCGGTACATCTGCCGCACGATCTCGAAGCCGATCTCGCTCGGGATCTTCCAGTGGAATTTGCGGCCGGCGAATTCGCCGGTGGCTTCGCCGCCCACATGCACGGTGAAGGGCGGGGCGGCGTTGTGGAAGAACTGCTCGGCGTGGTCGTTGGAGAAGATGATCCAAAGGTCGGGCTTGAGCGCCTTCAGCTTCTGGCCGATGTCGGCGGCGACGGCGCGGACCTGCTCGACGACCTTTTTGTCCTCGGTGTCGGGCATCGTGAAGAATTGCGGGGCGTGGGGCAGCATCGCGCCGCCAACGACTGTCGACATCATGGCTCTGTCCTTTTCTGACGGATCGTGCGCCGGATCGCGACCGGCAGGCGTAGCGGTACTGTAGCGCCGCGCATTTCGTCGTGTTATCAATATTCTGACAAAAAACTGTTTTGAAACGACAAGAAGAAATCCACGGAGCGCGCCCATGGACGCAGCCGAGGTCCATCCCGAACTGCTGTCGCCGCCGGCCGGCGCCTATCCGGTCTCCGTCGTGGCCTATGTCTCCGACCTGCGGCGCGGTGGCGGCTTGCCGCCGCACAGCCATGAGCGGGCGCAACTGCTTGCCGTGTCGTCGGGCTCCATCGCCGTCGCCGCCGAAGGGGCGACCTTTGTCGCGCCGCCCGAGCGTGCCGTGTGGGTGCCGGCCGACACCGTCCACGAGACGCGGCATCTCGCCTCGACACGGTTGCGCACGCTCTACATCGCGCGCGACGCCGTGCCGAACCTGCCGCCGCGCACGACCGTGATCCAGATCAGTCCGCTGATGCGCGAACTGATCGGCGCGATCGTGATGCGGCCACGGCTCTACGATGCGGCCGGTGCGGACGGCCGGGTCGTCGCGGTCCTGCTCGACCAGATCGTGCAGTCGGCGCAACTGCCGCTGCATCTGCCGATGCCAACGTCGCCGGCGCTGCTGGCGCTCGCCAATGGTATTCTGGAAAATCCCGCGGACGACCGCGATCTGGCCGCGCTCGCGGCCGCGGTGGCTGTCTCGCCGCGCACGCTTGAGCGACAGTTCAAGGCGGAGACGAGCCTGTCGCTGCGCAGCTTCCGGCGTCAGGCGAAACTTCTGCGTGCGTTGGAATTGCTCGCATCGGGAATGTCGGTCGGGAAGGTCTCGGACGAGATCGGGTTCGGCGAGCCGAGCGCGTTCATCGCCATGTTTCGCGGCGCGTTCGGCGTGACGCCGGGACGCTATCTCGAGCGTCGCGGTCTGGCGTGACGGCGCGACCGTGCTACCGCCGCGCCGGGCGTGGCGTCGCCCGCGGTTTACGCGTTTTGCCGTTGGTTGCGGGTGCTGCCGCGGCTTCTTCCCGGCGGCGCTTGAGCATCAATTCGCTGACGTTCTCGAGGTGCGTCCGCATCGCACGGCCGGCCTGTTCCGCCTTGCCGCTGCAAATGGCGTCGACGATCGGGTCATGGCTTTCGGCGCTTTCCACGCTGACGGATTCGCCTTCGTTGATGCGGTGTCGCTCGCGGTGGATGTGCCACATGATCTTCTGGTGCAGGTCCATCAGCGACTGGTTATTGGTGCCGCCGACGATGGTGCGATGAAAGCGATCGTTCAGATCGTAATAGAGCGCCGCTTCGCCGCGCCGCGCCGCCTGCTTCATATCCTTGTAGATCTGTTCGATGTGCATCAGCACATCGGCCGGGCGCTTCTGCGCAACGCGCGTTGCGGCGAGTTGTTCGAGGCCGATCAGGATATCCATGGTTTCGCCGACGTCGGTCACGTCCGGATCGGTGACCACAGCGCCGACATGGGGAACGAGACGGATCAGCCCTTCCGCTTCCAGCGTTTTCAGCGCCTGACGCAACGGCGTGCGCGACACCCCGAATTCACGGCAAAGTAGGGGTTCTGAAAGCCGCTCGCCGGATTTCCAGCGGTTTTCGACGATGTCCTTGCGCAGATGCGGAAGGATTTGGTCGTGCATCGGCGCAAAGCGCACGAGCGGAGTTGGCGATTCTGAGTCCATACGCTGCGTTTTGTTGTTGATCCCGGACATGGAGTCAATTTCAGCAGGAGTGATCGGCAGGGTGTCTTGACTCATTCTCGTTTTCTAGATCGTATACGATATACGATATCGTGGAAACAGGATGAATCAGACCTTGGACGGACGCGACCGGATCGTGAGGACGCAGGGCGTTGGCGCTTCGGTGAAGCGCAACGAGGACAAGCGGCTTCTCAACGGACAGGGCGAATACCTCGGCGACCTGCAGGTTCCGGGGATGGCCGAGGTGGCGTTTTTGCGCAGCCCCGTCGCGCATGCGCGGATTCGCGGCATCGAGATTCCCGAGGCGCACAAGGGGTCGGTGTTCCTGGCGTCCGACATTCCGTTCGCCAAGCCGATCGTCGCGGTCAGTGCGGCCAAGGGCTTCAATGCGTCGGATTATCCGGCGCTGGTGTCGGACAAGGTGCGGTTTGTCGGCGATCTGATCGCCATCTGCATCGCGCCGACGCGTGCGGAGGCCGAGGACATCGCCCAGTCCTGCATCGTCGATTTCGAGGATCTGCCAGCGGTCTGGGATATCGACGTCGCCACCGCAGCGGGTGCACCGAAGGTGCATGATCACTGGGCCGACAACGTCTACGTCGAAACCAGGATCGAAACCGGCGACATCGCCGCGGTCCGCGCCAAGGCCGAGGTGACGGTCAAGCGCAATCTGCGGATGGGCCGCCATGCCGGCGTGTCGCTCGAGGGGCGTGGCGTTCTCGCGCATTTCAACCGCCGGCTCGATGAACTCACCGTTTACAGCTCAACCCAGTTCCCGCACGTCATCCGCACCATCATGGCGACGTGTCTCGGCGTCTCCGAAGCCAAGCTGCGGGTCATCGCGCCGGATGTCGGCGGCGGCTTCGGTCCGAAGAACAATTTCCATCCGGAAGAGCTGGCGGTCGCCGCTTTGTCGATGAAGCTGAACCGGCCGTTGCGCTGGATCGAAGATCGCCGTGAGCACCTGATCGCGTCGCCGCATGCGCGCGAGCATCGCTACGAACTCACCGCTTACGCGGACAGCAAGGGCAAAATTCTCGGCCTCGAAGCCGTCGTGGTGGTCGATGCCGGCGCTTATTCGGTGTGGCCGTGGACCGCGGCGATGGAAGCCGGCATGTCCGCCGGCATCATGACTGGGCCTTACGATATCCCGGTCTATCATGCCCGCGCGATCTCGGTAGCGACCAACAAATCGCCGCTCGGACCGTATCGCGGCGTTGGCCGCAGCGGCGCCTGCTTTGCGATCGAAACGCTGGTCGATGCCGTCGCGCGCGAGGTGAAGCGCGAGCCCGCCGATGTGCGGATCGAGAACATGGTGCCGCTCGAAGCGATGCCGTATCGCTCCGCAACCCACAAATATTATGACAGCGGCGATTATCCGACCTGCGCTCAGATGGCGCGCGACGCCGTTGATCTGCCTGGCATCCGCGCGCGTCAGGCAAAACCGTCGCCGGATGGCAAGCTGATCGGCTTCGGCATGGCGAGCTACACCGAGCAGTCGGCGCACGGCACGGCCGAGTGGGTGGCGCGCGGTCTGCCGGTGGTGTTCGGCTATGAGCCGGCTTTGGCGCGCTTCACCCCCGACGGCAAGCTGATCCTGTTCGTCGGCATCCAGAACCACGGTCAGGGTCTTGAAACCACGCTGGCGCAGGTGGCGCACGAGGAACTCGGCATTCCGGTCGCCGATGTGATCGTGCGGCACGGTGACAGTTCGGTGTCGCCCTACGGCATGGGCACGTTCGCATCGCGCAGCATGACCATGGCCGGCGGCGCGGTGTCGATTGCCTGTGGGCAACTCGCCGAGAAAATTTTGCGTATCGGTGCGCATCTTTTGCAGGCGCCGAAGGATGCGGTGACGCTGCGCGACGGCAAGGTGTTCTTCGGCCAGCAGAGCGTGAGCTTCGCGCAGATCGGCGAAGCGGCGTTCCTTCATCCCGAGCGGCTGCCGGAAGGCGAGGAGCCGGCGCTGGAAGCCAATGCGGTCTATCAGCCGGGCCGCAGCACCGGCGCGTTCTCCTACGCGACCCATGCCTGCGTGGTCACGGTCGATCCCGGCACCGGTCACGTCGAGATTCTCGATTACGTCGTCTGCCACGACTGCGGCACGATGGTGAATCCGATGATCGTCGAAGCACAGGTGGTCGGCGGCGTAGCCCAGGGCCTCGGCACCGCGCTCTACGAAGAGATTCCGTATGACGACAACGGCCAGCCGCTGGCCTCCACCTTCCTCGATTACATGATCCCCGGCGCGACCGAAGTGCCGGACGTTCGCGTGCTGCACATGGAGACGCCGTCGCCGCATACGCGCTTCGGCATCAAGGGCATGGGCGAGGGCGGAGCGATCGCGCCGCCAGCGGTGATCATCAACGCCATCAACGATGCCCTGAAGCCGCTCGGCGCCGAGATCGGCGAAACACCGGCGACGCCGGATCGCATCCTCGATGCCATTCTGGCGGTGAAGCCGGCGGGAGCCGCAGCATGAAGCCCGCGAACTTCACCTATCATCGTGCGACTTCGGTCGAGGATGCCGTTGCGGCGTTGGCCGATACCAGCCAGATGTCGCGGGTGCTGGCCGGCGGCCAGTCACTGGTGCCGATGCTCAATCTGCGGCTTGCGCCAGTCGACACGCTGATCGATCTATCGCGCGTCGCATCGCTCAAGACCGTCGACGAGCAGAGCAGCGCGATCCGTTATGGTGCGCTGACGACCCATGCGGCGTTCGAGGACGGCCGGGTGCCGGATGGCAGCAACGGTCTGATGCCCTATGTCGGTACACAGATCGCCTATCGCGCGGTGCGCACGCGCGGCACCATCGGCGGCGCCGTGGCGCTCGCCGACCCTGCGGCCGACTGGCTGACGACGATCATCGCGCTGGAAGCGGATGTCATAGCCATCGGGGCGAACGGTCGTCGGACCATCGCTGCCGGCGAGTTCGCCATCGGGCCGTATATGACGGCGTTGCAGGATGGCGAACTGATCGAAGCCATCGCCGTGCCGCGCCGCCCCGCCAGTGAGCGGTGGGGCCACGAAAAGATGGCGCGCAAGACCGGCGAATATGCCGAGTCGATGGCGATCGCGCTGATCGATCGCAACCGCAAGACCGCACGCGTGGTGCTCGGCGCCGCCGATGGCGCGCCGATCGTTCTCGCGGAGACCGCGCGGGCTGTTGCGGGCGGACAGACCGACGACAGCCTTGCCTCCGTCATCCGCACTGAACTCGTCGCCAGCGGCCGCGACTTCGCGCCGGCGAAACTCCTGATGCACAGCACGGTGATCCTGCGCGCCGTGAAGAAGGCGGCAGCTAAACAATGAAGACAACCGTGTCCGCAACCATCAATGGCGTCGCGCAGACCTTCGAGGTCGAGCCGCGTACCAGTCTGGCCGACGTGCTGCGCGAGCAGATGCGTCTGACGGCGACCCATCTCGGCTGCGAGCATGGCGTGTGCGGCGCCTGCACCGTGCTGATCGACGGCCAGCCGGCGCGCTCCTGCATCGCGCTCGCTGTGACGCTCGACGGCGCAGCGATCACGACGCTGGAAGGACTGGCGGACGATCCGCTGATGCAAACGCTGAAGGCGTCGTTCCACGATCAGCACGGCCTTCAGTGCGGCTTCTGTACGCCCGGCATGCTGATGAGCGGCTGGGATCTGCTCAAGCGCAAGCCGGATATCCAGGGACAGGATATCCGCGTGGCCATGAGCGGCAATTTGTGCCGTTGCACCGGCTATCAGGGCATTGTTCGCTCCATCGAAAAGGCGGCGCAGACGGCGAAGGGACAAGTCTCGCAAACGAAGGGAGCGGCTGCATGAAGATCGAAAAGACATTCGACCTGCCGCATCCGCGCGAACTGGTCTGGAGCAAGCTCAACGACGTGCATTTCGTCGCGCAGTGTCTGCCCGGCGCCTCGATCGTCGAAGATCGCGGCAACAACAACTACAAGGGCAGGATGGCGGTGAAGGTCGGGCCGATGGCCGCGTCGTTTGACGGCGACATCGCCATCGACAGCCGCCGCGACGACTGGACGGCGGTGGTGTCCGGCAAGGGTTCGGACACGCGCTCGAGTTCGCGCGCGTCCGGTAGTATGACCTACAAGCTCGCCGACGGCGCTACGCCGAACAGCACGCAGGTGGAGGTCGTCTCCGATATCAACCTCGCCGGGCCGCTCGCGCAGTTCGGCAAGGGTGGCATCATCCAGGAGATCGCCAACCGGATCACCGCCGAGTTCATCAGGAACTTCGAGGCGCGGCTATCCGCGGCGACGTCGGCGCTGGATCAGCCGGCGGGATCGGCAGCAGCCGCACCCGCGCCGCAGGCGCTCGATGCGGGTAATCTGGTCTGGAGTGTGATCGCGGCGCGCATCCGCGCGTTCTTTCAAAAGATTTTCGGTTCGTAAGTCGGGAACGAGAAGCTGGCGTTAAGTCAATCGTAGAGGAGGAGGAATCCATGACGTTATCGAAGTCGCTTCCACTGAGCTTGATTGGTTTGGGGTTGCTCGCTGTCAGCGCGCAGGCTCAAGAGACGGTGAAGATCGGCGTAATTCAGCCGTTGACGGGGTCGGTCGCCTATAACGGCACCACCGATATCAACGGTTCGAAGCTCGCGCTCGACGAGATCAATGCCAAGGGCGGCGTCCTCGGCAAGAAGCTCGAACTGGTGATCGAGGACGGCCAGTGCAAGCCGGCCAACTCGGTCAACGCCGCTGAAAAGCTCATTCAGCGCGACAAGGTTGCCGCGCTCTCCGGCGCGTTCTGCAGCTCCGCGACGCTCGCGGTGATGCCGGTCGCGGAGAACTACAAGATTCCGCTGGTGACCGGCGTGTCGTCCAGCGCTTCGCTGACCGAGAAGGGCAACCGCTGGTTCTTCCGTGCCACGGAAACCGATGCGCTGCTCGCCAAGTCGTTCGCCAAGATCCTGTTCGACCAGCTCAAGCTGCGCAAGGTCGCCTATATCGGCGTGAACGACGACTGGGGTCGCGGTGGCGTCGCCGAGTTCGAGAAGCAGATGACGGCGCTCGGCGCGACCACCGTCATGAAGGAGTTCTTCGAGCACGGCACCTCGGACTTCTACACGATCCTGACCAAGCTGAAGGCGTCCGGCGCCGATGGCGCGTTCGTCGCCGCGGAAACGCAGGACGGCTCGATCTTCGTGAAGCAGAAGGCCGAGTTCGGTCTGCAGCTCAAGGTGTTCGGCGTCGGCTCCTGGGCCACGGCGGACTTCATGAAGCTCACCGGTGCGTCGTCGGAAGGCATCTATGCCGCGGTGCCTTATGCCTCGACCATGGATACGCCGAAGAACAAGGCGTTCGTGGAAGCCTACACCGCGCGCTACAAGGAAGCGCCCGGCAAGTATTCGGCTGCCGGCTATAACGCGATCAACATTCTCGCGGCGGCGATCAATCGTGCCGGCTCGACCGACGCGGAGAAGATCCGCGAGGCGCTGACCAAGACCAATTATGAAGGCCCGAACGGCAAGTTCGTGTTCGATGCCAAGGGTCAGGCCAGCGGCTTCA
>MKWA01000001.1:24428-35415 GCA_001899285.1 Rhizobiales bacterium 64-17 | reverse complement strand
CCGGTCGTCACCGCCACAACCTCGGTCGAGCAGTAACGGCCAGCGCGGGGGCGGCGGAATGCCGCCTCCGCATCTCTTTCAAAAAATGCATGTAGTCATTTGATGGACCTGTTCCTGCAACTTCTGGCCAACGGGCTGGTGATCGGCACGTTCTATGCGCTGTCGGCGCTGGGGCTGACGCTGGTGTTCGGCCTGATGCGGATCGTCAACTTCGCCCATGGCGAGTTGTACGTCATCGGCGGTCTGCTCGGATGGTCGCTGACCGATCAGCTCGGGCTCAATTTCTTTCTGGCGCTGGCGATCGTCGTCTTCGCGCTGGCGGTGATCGGCTATCTGATCGACCGCTTCATGATGAGCCGTGTGCGCGGGCAGGGCGAGGAGCCGACGATCCTGCTGACCATCGGCCTGTCGATCTTCATCACCAATACGGCGCTGCTGATTGTCGGCACCGCGCCACTCAAGGTGGTATCCCCGTTTGCCAACAAGCCGCTGTTCCTTGGCCCCGTGGTGCTGACGCAATCGCGGTTGATGCTGGTGGTGATCTGCATCGCGATCATTCTCGGCGCGCATCTGCTGATCCAGAAGACGAGCATCGGTCGCGCGATGCGTGCCACCTTCCAGGATGCGATGGCGGCGCAGCTCGCCGGCATCCGCACCGCGCATATCTATGGCTTCACTTTCGCGCTCGGCGCGGCGCTGGCCGGCGCGGCCGGCATGCTGCTTGGCTCGATCTATGTGGCGCAGGCGACCATCGGCGGTCTCGTCAGCCTCAAGGCGTTCGTCGTGGTGATCCTCGGCGGCATGGGCAGCTTTGCCGGTGCTATCGCCGGCGGGTTGATCCTCGGCGTCGCCGAAGCGCTGTGGGGCGGCTATGTCGCAACCGGCTATGTGGACGCGATCGGCTTCGCGCTGGTGATCGTCATGCTGCTGTTGCGGCCCTACGGGCTGTTCGGCAAACACAATGAGCGCGCCTGATGGTTTTTGAACGCAATTTCCTGCTGGCGGCGTTTGCGGTTGCCGTGCTGGTGCCGCTGGTGGTGCAGGGCGAATACGCCATGCATATCGGCGTGCTGATCATGTTCTCGGTCATGCTGGCGACGAGCTTCAACCTGATCGTCGGCTATGTCGGCGAGCTGCCGCTCGGCCACACCGCGTTTCTCGGCATCGGCGCCTATGTCGCGGCGCTGCTGTCGTCGACATTCGGTCTGGCGTTTCACTGGACCTTGATCTGTGCCGCGGTCATCGCCGCGATTTTCGGCCTGTTCATCGGCGCGATCACGTTGCGGTTGCGCGGCCCGTTCTTCGTCATCGTCACGTTGTGCTTCGCCGAGGTGTTGCGGCTGATCGCCAACAACTGGATTGATCTCACCAACGGCCCGATGGGCATTTCCGGCATTCCGAAGCCGGACTGGGCGATGTCGGGCGATGTGCTGCAGCAGAAGGTGTCGTTCTATTACGTCGGCATCGGACTCGCGGCGATCACGCTCTATCTGTCCTATCGCTTCGTCTATTCCAATATCGGCCGGGCCGCGATCGCGGTGCGGGAAAATCGCTTCGTCGCGCAGTCGGTCGGCATCTGGCCGTTCTATTTCGGGCTGGTGACTTTCGTGCTGGCGGCGGCGATCTCCGGTGTCGCCGGCGGCTACTATGCCTATTACGTTTCCTTCGTCGGCCCCGAAGTGTTCGGCTTCTCCTTCATGATCTCGATGCTGATCATGGTGCTGGCCGGCGGCAAGGGAACGCTGGTCGGCCCGGTGGTCGGCGCGGTGCTGGTCGTGCTGTTGGAAGAGTTCCTGCGCGACTTCAAGGATCTGCGCTTCTCGATCTTCGGTCTGGTGGTGGTCGCGGTGGTGTTGTTCCTGCCGCAAGGGCTGATGGGATTCATCACCAAGCGGCACGAAGCTTACAAGGTCAGGCAGGCGCGCGATGCTTGAAGTTGAAAACCTGTCAAAACGCTTCGGCGGCCTCGCCGCCGTGTCCGATGTCAGCTTCGGCGTCAAACGCGGCGAGATCGTCAGCCTGATCGGCCCGAACGGGGCGGGGAAGACGACGTGCCTCAATCTCATCACCGGCTTCTACAAACCCACTGCCGGCCGCGTGACCTATGACGGCAAGGACATCACCGGCTGGGCGCCCTATGCGATCGCCCAGGGCGGTCTGATCCGCACCTTCCAGAAGACCAATGTGCTCAAGGGCCTGACGGTGTTCGGCAATGTGCTGACGGCGCGCCACCGCCACGGCAACACCTCGTTGCTGCGTGCTTTCTTTCCCGGCGGAGCACAACGGCAGCGCGAGCGCGAGCTGCGCGACGAGGCGGCCGAGATCGTCGACAAGGTCGGGCTGCGCGCGCGCATGAACACCGAAGCGGACTCGCTGTCCTGCGGTGAGTTGCGGCTGCTCGAAGTGGCGATCGCGATCAGCGCCGGTCCGACGGTGCTGATGCTGGACGAGCCGGCCGCCGGTCTCAACACAGAAGAGGCGCAACAACTCGGCGCGACGCTCAAGACGCTGGTCGGCAACATGGTCGACGCGCTGTTGCTGGTCGAACACAACATGGCGCTGGTCATGGACGTGTCGCACCGCATCGTCGTGCTGAATTTCGGCCGCAAGCTGGCCGAGGGTCTGCCGGAGGAAATCCGCAGCAATCCGCAAGTGGTCGAAGCCTATCTCGGTAAGCCTGCCGCATGAGCGACACATCCCCCATTCTCGAATTGCGCAACGTCGATGCGGCCTATGGCAAGGTCAAGTCGCTGCACGGCATCAGCATCCGCGTCGCGCCCGGCGAAGTGGTCGCGCTGATCGGCGCGAACGGCGCCGGCAAGAGCACGACGCTGCGCGCCATTTCCGGTCTGCTGGCGCCGACAGCCGGCGATATCCAGTTCGAGGGACGCTCGATCGCCGGGCGGCGGCCGGATCTCATCGTGCGCGGCGGCATTGCGCATTGTCCGGAGGAGCGGCACGTCTGGCCGGACCTCACGGTGCAGGAGAACCTGCATCTCGGCGCCTATCTGTGCCGCGACAAGGGCGAGGTCGCGAAGCGGGAAGAGATGGTGCTGCAACGGTTCCCGCGGCTGCGGGAGCGCGCGAAGCAGGCGGCGGGAACGCTGTCGGGCGGCGAGCAGCAGATGCTCGCCATCGGCCGCGCGCTGATGTCGGCGCCGAAGCTGCTGCTGCTGGACGAGCCGAGCCTCGGGTTGAGCCCGGTTATCACCATGGAGGTGCTGTCGGTGATCCGCGATCTGCGCGATCAGGGCATCACCATCGTGCTGGTCGAGCAGAACGTCCACAACGCGCTGTCGGTCGCGAGCCGTGCCTATGTGCTCTCGACCGGACGCGTGGTGGCTGAGGACAGCGGGGCGGCTCTCCTGAACAACGCCGAAGTGCTGCGCGCCTATCTCAGCGGCTGACGACGCTACGCTGTCCCGCAAAGCGATGCGGCGCGGCTCGACCGCGCTTGCAATCGATGCGGTTTTTCAAGAACAATCCGCGCATGTCCGAATCCATCATCGACGCGCATCATCATATCTGGCGCCAGGCCGATCAGCCGTGGCTGCAGGGCCCGACCGTGCCACGCATTTTCGGTGCGTATGACAGCATCAAGCGGGATTATCCGGTCGAGGAGTTCAAGGCCGATCTCGCCGATACCGGCGTCGTCAAATCCGTCTATGTGCAAACCAACTGGTTGCCGGCGCGCGCTGTGGATGAAGTGGCGTGGGTGCAGTCGGAAGCGGACCGCGCCGGTTGGCCGCATGCCATCGTCAGTTTTATTGACATGCAGTCGGAGGACGCGCCGCAGGTGATGCAGGCGCAGTCGCGTTTTCCGCTGATGCGCGGTGCGCGGCAGCAACTGCACTGGCACGAGAAAGAGCTTTACCGCTTCGCGCCGCGGCCGGACATGATGAACACGGCTGTGTTCCGCAAGAACATGGCGCATCTCGCCGATTACGGCTGGAGTTTCGATCTGCAGGTGTTCACCCCGCAGATGGCAGATGCGGCGGGGCTGGCGGCGGCGTTTCCCGCGACGAAGTTCATCCTGCTGCATGCCGGCATGCTGGAGGATCTCAGCGCGCAAGGGCACGCGGCATGGCACGACGGGATGAAGCGGCTGGCGGCGCAGCCGAACGTCTATACGAAGTTCTCCGGCCTTGGCACGTTCATCCGCCGCAACGATCCGCAGCATATCGCCGATATCGTCGGCGCGACGGTCGCGCTGTTCGGCGCCGATCGCTGCATGTGGGGCTCGAATTTCCCCGTCGAGAAGATCTGGACCGACTATGCGTCGATCGTGGCTGCGATCCGTGGCGCGGTCGCCGGTTTCGGTGCGAAAGAACGCGCGGCGATCCTGCACGACACGGCGGCACGGGTTTACCGGCTCGGGTGACGATCGGCGAGGCTAATGCTCCGCCGCCGCCAGCACCGCTTCCTCGCGGATCTGCTCGGTGAGCTGCGCGCGCAAGCTTGAGAATTCCGGGCTGGTCTTGATGGTGTAGTGGCGCGGATAGGGCAGCGTCACCGGCACGTCGGCCTTGATGCGGCCGGGCCGTGCGCTCATCACCAGCACGCGCGAGGCGAGGAAGATCGCCTCTTCGATATCGTGGGTGACGAACAGAATCGTCTTGCGGTCCCGCTCCCAGATGCCGAGCAGCAGTTCCTGCATCAGCGAGCGGGTCTGGTTGTCGAGCGCGCCGAACGGCTCGTCGAGCAGCAACACGGCGGGATCGTTGGCGAGCGCGCGGGCGATCGCGGTGCGTTGCTGCATGCCGCCGGATAATTGCTTGGGATAATGGTCGGCAAAGCCGGTGAGACCGATGCGTTCCAGCCACTGGCTGACCACGGCGCGGCGCTCGCCCTGCGATATGCCTTTCTCGCGCAGGCCGAAGGCGATGTTCTCGGCGACCGTCAGCCACGGAAACAGGGTGTAGGACTGGAACACCATGCCGCGATCCGGGCCGGGCTCGCGCACGCGCTTGCCGTCGAGCAGCACCTGTCCGGTGGTCGGCGTGTCGAGGCCGGCGACCATGCGCAGCAGCGTGGACTTGCCGCAGCCGGACGGCCCGAGGATCGTCACGAAGGCGTTGTCGGCAATGGTGACGGTGGTCGGCTGCAGCGCCTGCACCGGCGCGCCACCACGCACTGGCGGGAACACGCGCGAGACGTTGTCGATCAGGAGCTTGCTCACGCGAGGCTCCACGGAAACAGACGACGGTTGGCGGCCTTGAACAGGAAATCGGAAATCAGTCCGATCACGCCGATGACGATAATACCGAAGATCATCTGTCCGGTCGCGAGCAGCGCCTGACTGTCGATGATCATATGGCCGATGCCAGACGACGAGCCGATCAGCTCGGCGACGATCACGTAGGTCCAGGCCCAGCCGAGCACCAGCCGCAACGTCTCGGCGATGTCTGGGGCGGACGACGGAATGAGAACGCGGGCGAGGATGCCGCGATCACGCGCGCCGAGCGTCAGCGCCGCCTCGACCAGATCGCGGCGGACGCCGGCGACGATGATCGCCACCATCAGGATGATCTGGAACACCGAGCCGATGAAGATGACGAGCAGCTTCTGGAATTCGCCGATGCCGGCCCACAGGATCAGCAGCGGAATGAAGGCGGACGCGGGTAGATAGCGCGCGAACGACACGAACGGTTCGAGGAATGCCTCGATCGGCTTGTAGGCGCCCATCAGGATGCCGATCGGCACGGCGACCAGCGCGGCGAGGATGAAGCCGCCGATCACGCGCCAGATGGTGATGCCGATGTCACCGAGGAAACCATGCTTCGTCAGCAGCACCCAGCCGTCGTTCAGCATGGTCACCGGGTCGGCGAGGAAGGTCGGCGAGACGAAGCCGCCGAGCGTCGCGAATGCCCATGCGGCAAAGAAAAAGACGAAAAACAGGATGCCCAGGACGAAGCGTGTCGTCTGGGAGATCGGCGCCAGCGGCCTCATGCGGTCATCCGCCTCGTATGCTTTCGCGCGTCAGGGGCGAAGCGTCTGCGTTCGTCCGTGGGACGGGTGCTCCGCCGAAGCGAAGCACCCGGTCCGGTCACTGGATGAAGCGCGTGTCGGCGAGCTTGGAGAGATCGGGTATTTTCTTGATCACGCCGGTCTCAAGCAACAGGTCGGCAGCGTCCTTGGAGAAGGTGCTGAATTCCGCGGCAAAGAACTTCTTGTTCTCCTCGCGGCCCTGCCAGCGCAGATAAGCAGCGGACTTGCCAAAGGCTTCGCCGCTCTGCTTCACGTCCGCGCCCATGATCTCGTAGGCTTTCGCCTGATCGGACTTGATCATCTCCAGCGCGTCGAAATAGCTCTTGGTCAGCGCCTTCACGGCCGCCTCGTTCTCGCTGATGAACTTCGGCGTGCAGCCGAACGTGTCCATCACCACCGGATAGTCGAGGGTGGTGGCGATGATCTTGCCGGCTTCGGGCTTGGCGCGTACCGCCGAAAGATACGGCTCGTAGGTCATCGCCGCGTCGTTCTGCCCGGCGATGAAGGCCTGTGCCGCCGGACCCGGCTCCATGTTGACGACGGTGACATCCTTCACGCTGAGTCCGTTCTTTTTCAGCATCCAGGCCAGCACGAAGTAGGGTGAGGTGCCGGGTGCCGAGGCGGCGACGGTCTTGCCCTTGATGTCCTTGATCGAGCCGGTGGCGCTGCGAACCACCATGCCGTCCGCGCCGTAAGACTTGTCGAGCTGGAATAGCTGTGTGGTAGCGACGCCGTTGGCGTTCCACACGACCCAGGTCTCGACCGTGGTGGCGGCGCACTGCACGTCACCCGAGGCGATGGCGAGGTGGCGGCTCGCCTGCGGGATCTTCTTGATGGTGACGTTCAGGCCGTTCTTGGCGAAGATGCCGGCTTCCTTGGCCAGCGTCAGCGGCGCGAAGCCGGTCCAGCCGGAAATGCCGATCGACACCGGCGTGCCCTGTGCGAAGGCGCTGCTGGTAAGAAGAGTGGCGGCGGTCGCAACCGCCCATTTAGCGATAAGTTTCATGGTGCCCCCGTGAACTCTGGTTGGCCGGATCGCATCATGGCGCCAGAGCCAAGTCAATTGCGGCCGTCATTGTGCCTTCAATCGCGCTGCCATCCCGCGCGGGCCGGCGGGGAAACGCCGTTTACAAGCTTCGCTCGACCCCGTTATCGTGTCGCATTGCATACCACGCGCCGTTGTGGCCGGGCGGGATGAACCAGACATCGAGGTCCAGCACTGATCCCGAGACGCAGCCGGCGAGCGTCGCCGCGTTCGATCTGCGGCGGCTGACCCGCGACTTTCTCGACGATCCCTATCCGACCTATCGGGCGTTGCGCGATCACGCGCCGGTGCATCGCCTGCCGGACGGATCGTATTTCCTGACGCGCTACGACGATCTCGTGACGGTCTATCGCGATGCGAAGACCTGGAGCTCGGACAAGACCGTCGATTTCAAGCCGAATTTCGGCGATAGCCTGCTGTACGAGCACCACACCACCAGCCTGGTGTTCAACGATCCGCCGATCCATACGCGGGTGCGCAAGCTTTTGGCGCCGACCTTCACGCCGCGCGCACTGGCGGCGCTGCAGCCACGGATCGAGGCGCTGGTCGATCGGTTGCTCGACGGGGCGGAGCGACGGGGGACGATTGACCTGATCGGGGACTTCGCGGCCGCTATTCCGGTGCAGTTGATCGGCGATCTGCTCGGCATTCCGCAGGACGAGCGCGAACCGTTGCGGCAGTGGTCCCTCGACATTCTCGGTGCGCTTGAGCCGGTGCTGGCACGGGAGAAGTTCGAGGCGGGCGTCGGCTCGGTGCGCGATTTCAAGGCGTATCTCAGCGATCTGGTGGCGCGGCGGCAGCGCGAGCACAGCGGCGACGACGCGGAGATTTTGTCGAAGCTGGTAGCCGGCAGTGAGCTGGCGTCGGATGTGGGAGAGGGCGGAGAGCGGCTGTCCGAACTGGAGTTGCTGCACAACTGCATCTTTCTCCTCAATGCCGGCCACGAAACCACCACCAATCTGATCGGCAATGCGGTCGATCTGCTGCTGCGCCATCCCGGTGCGCTCGCCGATCTCGCGGCGCATCCCGATTGCATCGACAGCGCGGTCGAGGAATTCCTGCGGATGGAATCGTCGAACCAGCTCGGCAATCGCCGCGCGGCAGTCGATACCGACATCGGCGGCATCGTCATACCGGCCGGCACTTATGTGCATCTCGGCATCGGCGCGGCGAACCGCGATCCCGCGCAGTTCCCCGATCCCGACCGGCTCGATATCCGCCGGACGCCGAACCGGCATCTGGCCTTCGGTGGCGGCATTCACACCTGCGCCGGCAATTCGCTGGCGCGGATGGAGGCGAAGGTGGCGATCGGTAAGCTGGTCGCGCGTTTCACGTCGATCGAGCCGGCCGGCACGCCGGTGCGCGGCGGCCGCGCGCGGTTTCGCGGATTTCTGCATTATCCAGTGGCGGTGCGGCGAAGCTGACCAGCCATCGGCGGATGAGTGCAATACGAAGGGAAGGCGTGATGCTCGATACCTCGTCTTATGTCCCCTACGGCCTGGAGCCGATTGAGCGCGCCTCGCGCGATGAGATCGCGGCGTTGCAGACACGACGTCTCAAGGAGACGCTGATCCGCGCTTACGAGAACGTGCCGGCCTATCGCGCTAAATTCGATGCCGCCGGCGTCACGCCGGCCGATTTCCACACGCTCGACGACATCGCCAAATTTCCGTTCACCACCAAGCAGGATCTGCGGGCGAATTATCCGTTCGGCATGTTCGCGGTGCCGCGCGAGGAGATCGTGCGCATCCATGCATCGTCGGGAACGACCGGGAAGCCGACGGTGGTGGGCTATACCCGCAAGGACATCGACGCCTGGTCCGATCTGATGGCGCGCTCGATCCGCGCGTCGGGCGGACGGCCGGGCATGAAGGTGCATGTCGCCTATGGCTACGGCCTGTTCACCGGCGGGCTTGGTGCCCATTACGGCGCAGAACGGCTCGGCTGCACGGTGATACCGGTATCGGGCGGCATGACCGAACGGCAGGTGCAGTTGATCGTCGATTTCGAGCCCGAGATCGTCATGGTGACGCCATCCTACATGCTGGCGATCCTCGACGAGTTTCGCACCAAGGGAATCGATCCGCGCGACACGTCGCTGCAGATCGGCATTTTCGGCGCCGAGCCCTGGACCAATTCGATGCGGCGCGAGATCGAGGCAGCGTTCGACATGCACGCGGTCGACATCTTCGGCATCTCCGAGGTAATGGGGCCGGGCGTCGCCAATGAATGTATCGAGACCAAGGATGGTCTGCATATCTGGGAGGATCATTTCTATCCAGAGGTGATCGATCCCGAAACCGGCCGGGTGCTGCCGGATGGCGAGGCGGGCGAGATCGTGTTCACTTCGCTCACCAAGGAAGGCATGCCGGTGATCCGCTATCGCACGCGCGATCTGACGCGGCTCTTGCCCGGCACCGCGCGCACCATGCGCCGCATGGAGAAGATCACCGGCCGCTCCGACGACATGATCATCCTGCGCGGCGTCAACATGTTCCCGACGCAGATCGAGGAACTGCTGATGCGCTGCGAAGGGCTGGCGCCGCATTATCTGATCGAACTGCGGCGTGATCAGCGGCTCGACATCGCCACGGTCCGCGTCGAGGCCCGTGTCGGTCAAACCGATGCGGAGACGCGCGCGACGCAGGCCGCGCAGCTTGCGGCACTCGTGAAGAACAATATCGGTCTGACCGTGCAGGTCGAGGTGGCCGACCCCGGCATGGTGGAGCGTTCGCTCGGCAAGGCGCGTCGCGTGATCGATCTGCGAGCGAAAAAATAAGGACAGACTGCCACATGACGCAAACGACCGACGCGACACTCGATCCGGCGATCCGCGCCTTTGTCGGCAAGGCACCCGCCGTCACGGCCGACCTCGATCGCGATCGCGCGGCGTTCAGCGCGTTCTGGAGCGAGGGCGCGGCGCTGCGCGGTCGGTTTCCGAAGAAGAAGAACCGCACGCCGGCCGAAGCCGCTGCTTACAAGGCGGTCGCCGACGCGGAGCGACAAGCACGCGAGTGGTTCCTCGGCGCGCATGTGGAGGCGGTGTACGGCACGCTCACCGGCGGGCGCCGCCGTTTCGTCCGCGCCGAGCAGATTCTGGACGATGCGGCTGCGGCATTCCCCGGCCTGACGCCGACGGCGCAGACGATTGCTGCGGATGCGGGCCTGCTCAGCGAGAAGGACGGCGCGGAAATCGACCAGGGGATTTTCCTCGGCCATGTGCTCGCGCATCGTGCCTGCGGGCATCACCTGCTGCACGCGATGTTGCTGCCGCGCGCCGAGGTGGCCGACCTGCTGCCGAAATTCCGCGAGACCGGATCGATCGATCTCGGACAGGCCGTCGTGTCGCGCCACGGCAAGGCGTCGATCCTGGAGATGCGCAATCCGCGTTTCCTCAACGCCATGGACGACAGCACCAACGATCCGATCGAGATCGCTACCGATCTCGCCTTGCTCGACCCGCAGACCGCGATCTGCGTGGTGCGCGGCGGGCGGCTCGATCATCCGAAATACGGCGGGCGGCGTGCGTTCTCGACCGGCATCAACCTGACGCTGCTCTATCAGGGCAAACTGTCATTCATGTTCTATGTGCGACATCTGCTTGGCTTCGAGCACAAATGGCTGCGCGGGTTGGCGCGGCCCGATATGTCGCCGGAGGAGACGACCGGCAGCACGATCGAGAAGCCGTGGATTGCCGCGGTCGATGCCTATGCGATCGGCGGCGGCTGCCAGCATCTCCTGGTGATGGACTACATCCTCGCCGCGTCGAACGCCTATCTCACGTTGCCGGCGCGCAAGGAGGGGATCATCCCCGGTGCGTCCAATCTGCGGTTGCCGCGCTTTACCGGCGACCGTATCGCGCGGCAGGCGGTGATGTACGAGCGGCGGATCGACTGCGATTCCCCGGAAGGCCGGCTGATCTGTGATGAGATCGCGCCACCGGAGGGCATGGAC
>MKWA01000001.1:0-24402 GCA_001899285.1 Rhizobiales bacterium 64-17 | reverse complement strand
TCTGACCAATTCCGGCGTGGTCAGCGCGGTCGCCAACCGCCGCGCGTTCCGGGTGCAGCAGGAACCGCTCGATATTTTCCGGACCTACGCATCGGTCTATTTCCACGAGCAGGCTTACTGCCATTTCAGCCCGGCGCTGATCGCCAATCTGGAGCGCTACTGGGACGCGCAGAACCGCAAGGTGTGATGCCGTTCAATAATCGCTGTTGCGGTCGGCTGGTGCTGTCTCGCGCGGTTGCGCCGCGGCACGACGCGCGAGGCGATGCTTGCGGTGCGCTTTGGCGACGGCCACTGGTCGTTTAATCTCGCCGCAATAGCCGTCGATTGCCTCCGTTACAGCGGCGACGATGGCCGCGCGGCGCTCCGGCGTTTGCAGGTCGAGCGCCTCGGCGCGGTTGAGGATCGATCCGGCTTCCAGCAGAACGGCGGGCATGCGCGCGGTGCGCAGTACATGCAGGCGGTCGTAGCGATAGACCCCGGTTGCGGCATCGAGCGGTTCGCGGCGGTAGCGGCCCATGAACCGCTCGGCATAGTGTGGCGTATGCGCAAGCCCATGCGCCTGCATCGCACGGCCCAACCGCTTGGCGAAATCGAGGCTGCGCTGCCGCAGGCGGTTGCCGAACGACACGAAGATCGAGTGGCCCTTGAACCGGTCGCTGAACGGCCGCGTCGTGCCGTCGTCGTCCCAGGTCTCGACGAAGTTGTCCGGCACAGCGTCGTGATGGATCGACAGGAAAAGGTTGGCGGGCCGCGCATTGGCCTGCGCCATGCGATGGTAGAGGCTGCGCTTGCCGGGACCAGCTTCCAGCAGCAGCAGCGGCGCGGGAAAGCCCATCTCGACCAGCCGCTGGTCGATTTCCAGCGCCAGCACCTGATTGTAGGCAAACTCGCTGACGCCGTGCGAACTCATTGCCCCGGTGTCGTCGGTGGTGTGGCCGATATCGAGCACAATATGGAACCCGGCGCGGGAGCAGGCCGGCGCCGGTTCGGCGCGCGCTGGTGTCGTCGCCAAGCCCATGAGGCCGGCGGCCAGAACCTGCGAAAGTCGCGTCCGAAGCGGGGACATGATCGCGGACTATTTCCCAGGTCTGGCCCCTGCACCAGTCCCATTGCGCCGGAATAGTTGTCATGTACAATCAATTTCCAGCCGAGCCGAAGGTGTCGCCGCATGTCCAGCCTGTCGAACGTCCGCATTCCCTATGGCGCTTACTGGTCGACGCCGTTCGCGCGCTGGCAGGGGAGCCTGTCGCATCTGCACAGCATCCGTTTCGCTGCCGACACGGCGAAGAAGGTGTTGGCGGCGAAGAAGCTGCCGCTTGAGGCGATCGATCACGGCGTTCTCGGGCTGACGGTGCCGCAGGACAAGAGTTTCTGGGGCGTGCCGTGGATGATGTCGTTGATCGGTGCGCAGTCGGTCAGCGGGCCGACGGTGTCGCAAGCCTGCGCCACCAGCGCGCGGTGTCTGTCGGTGTCGGCGGCTGAAATCGCCGGCGGCGATGCGACCGTCTCGCTGGTCGTCACCGGCGACCGCACATCGAACGGTCCGGTGCTGCTGCATCCCAATCCGAAGGCGCCGAGCGGCGCGCCCGGCGTCGAGAACTGGGTGCTCGACAATTTCCGCGAAGATCCCAACGCGCGCTGCGCAATGATCGACACCGCCGAGAACTGCGCGCGCGACTGGCAGATCTCCACCGAGGAGCAGCACGACCTCGTGGCGCTGCGCTACCGGCAATACAACGACGCGCTGGCGGACAACGGCGCGTTCCAGCGCCGCTATATGCCGCTGCCGCTGTCGATTCCGGATCAGAATTTCCGCAAGGAAACCGGCACGCTGACGACGGACGAAGGCATCCATGCGACCACGGCCGAAGGGCTCGCCAAGCTCAAGCCGGTGGTGCAGGGCGGCACCGTCACCTATGGCGGCCAGACCCATCCGGCCGACGGCAACGCCGGCATGATCCTGACCAATGCGGAACGCGCGGCCGAATTGTCGAGCGACCGCAAGATCGCCATCACCTTGCGCGGCTTCGGTCAGGCGCGCGAGCGGGCCGCCTATATGCCAGCGGCACCGGTCAAGGCCGCGCGGCGGGCACTGGAGCAGGCGGGTCTCGGCATCGACGGTATCGACGCGATCAAGTCGCATAATCCTTTCATTGTGAATGACATCGTGTTTGCCCGCGAGACCGGCGTCGATCCGCGCAAGATGAACAACTACGGCTGCTCGCTGGTGTTCGGGCATCCGCAGGGGCCGACCGGGCTGCGGCTGATCATCGAACTGATCGAGGAACTGGTGATGAAGGGCGGCGGGCTGGGCCTGTTCCATGGCTGTGCCGCCGGCGACACCGCCATGGCGGTTGTGGTCGAGGTCCGCGACGCGCGCTGACGGCAACGCTATGCCAGAGGCAATGTGCCCGGAAGGATATGCCTTCCGCTTAAATCGCCATCGGAGGCCAGCTTTTTTATTGGCCCCTAGGTCTTTGGCTGTGGTTGACAGCCCATGCGCCGGGCTGATTATCCGTTGGGCAGGCAACCAGGGATGGGACGGCACAGCCGCCGGCCCATGACTATCTTTTACTAAGTTAAGAATCGCGGATCGGACCACAGCGGCGATGGCTGTGCCAGACCGATCGTCGGCTTCGCCGCGCGACAGGACCGGACCCATGACGACAGCTCAGAAAACGGCGGACGCCGAGACACCTCTCATCAAGACCGTGCGCGCCGAGGCGCAATGGAAGGGCGCCTACCGCAACGATCTCGGCGTGCGCGACTTCAACTTCGTGATCGCCGAGCCGGAAAAGCTCGGCGGCAACAACGAAGGCCCGACGCCGATGGAATATGTCATCGGCGCACTCAACGGTTGTCTCAGTATCGTCGTCGAGATGGTCGCGAAGGAGCGCGGCATCGCGCTGCATGATCTCAAGATCTCCGCGGCTGGCCTGGTCGATCAGCGCGGCTTGTTCGGGACCGCCGACGTCTCCCCGCACTTCCAGTCGGTCGATCTGCAAGTGTCGATGGCCACCGATGCCTCGCCGGCGGAACTGGCGGTGTTCCAGCATGACGTATTGAAGCGTTGTCCCGTTTACAACCTGATCCGCGACAGCGGCGCACAGGTCGCGGTGAACTGGAACGTGCAGGCGAAAGCGAAATCATGAACACATACGGCTATTGGGTTGTCGGTCTCGCGATCGCTTACACGGCGATCCTGGTGGTGGCCGGACGCGTCGCGCGCAGCCGCGCACAAAGCGGCGCCGGCGGTTATTTCGTTGGCGGGCGCGGCTTTTCCCCGGCGCTGGTCGCGTTCTGCATCACCGGGCTGTTCTCGGGCTCGACCTTCATCGCCGTGCTCGAACTGAGCTATCTGCGCGGCGTCTCCGCCGCCTGGTACGGCGTCGCCGAAACGCTGCAAGTGATCCTGATCGCGCTGTTCCTGATCGCGCCGTTCCGCGAACGGGCGCTGGTGACGATTTCCGGCCTGATCGGCGATCGCTACGGCCGCGGCGCGCGCGCCATCGCCGGCGCGATCACAGCGTTTGCGTTCCCGATGTGGTCGGTGGCAACCGCGCTCGCTTTTGCTTCGGCGGTGAATATCTCGACCGGCATTCCGATGATCTGGTCGCTGGTGCTCACGGCGGTGCTGCTGCTGGTTTATCTGCAGGCCGGCGGCATGTGGTCGATCGGTCTGACGCAGACCATCAACTGCGTGGTGTTCGTCGTCATGCTGGCGATCGGCGCCTATGCGGTCTACGCGGGCGCGGGCCTGAGCGGGCTCACGAAGCTCGCGGAGACGAAGCCGGAATTCTATGAGCCTACCACGGTCGGCATGACGCAGATCGCGGCGTGGTTCGGCACCTTCATCATCAACGTGCCGCTGGCACAGGCGGCGTTCCAGATGGCGGTGTCGTGCCGCTCTGCTGGCGAGGCACGCAAGGGGCTGTTCTGGGCGTGCCTGATGGGCATTCCGTTCATCGTCATCGCCACGCTGCTCGGTTTGAGTGCGGCGGCGATGATGCCCGGTAACGGCAAGGGTCTGATCGCGATCCCGCTCTATCTGGAGACGGTGCTGCCGGCGCCGCTGGTCGGCGTGTTCTTCCTCGGCATCTGGGCCTGCGCGCTGGCGTGGGGCGGGCCGTGCCAGTTCTCCGGCGCGACCTCGCTCGGTCGCGACGTGATGATGGCGGTGAAGCCCGGCGCGAGCGAGAGCGATCTCGTGCGCTACACCAAATGGTCGTTGGTCGGACTGACCGTGCTGATGGTGATCTTCGGCCTGCTGCGCTCCGAGCAGTCGGCGTGGTGGAACATCCTCGCCTGGACCGCGCGCAACTCCGCGACTTTCGCTCCGGTGATCACCGCGTTGTTGTGGCGCGGCGCGACGCGGCAGGGTGCCGTGGTTGCGATGGTGGTCGGCTTCGGCACCGGCATGCTCTGGTATCAGTTGAGCGGCTGGGGCATCTCCCAGTTCCTTTACGGCATCCATCCGGTCTGGCTCGGCATGAGCGCCAATCTGCTGGTGCTGGTCCTGGTATCGCTCGCGACTTCGCGCGAGGGCTGGCGGGTGGCGAGCGGGAACCTGTTGTCGCTCGGCGCGCTGCTGCTGCTGATCGGCGTCGGTCTTGCGGCCTACACGGCGAGCGCCTTCGTGACGCTGGCGCCGACGGGTCTGCTCGGACTGGTGCTGTTTCTGGCGACGCTCGCCTTCGCCTTCGGGTTGATGGTGCTGTTTCAGCCGCGCGGCGATGCGGTGCCGGCAGGGAGCGTCGCCGCCTGATCAAAAAAAATCCGGCCAGCGTGACGCTGGCCGGATGCAACGAGAGAAAACCCCATCCGCGGCGCGGGTGGGGTTTTTGATTCAGTGTTTGAGATTCGCCGCAGGCTTGAACGTCGCCTGCGTCTTCTTGGTGATCTCGTCGAGCGTCACGCCGGGCGCAAGCTCGATCAGCGTCATGCCCGCACCGCCCTTGCGGTCGATGGTGAACACGCCAAGGTCAGTGATCACCATGTCGACGACGCCGGCGCCGGTCAGCGGCAGCGTGCACTGGTGCAGGAGCTTCGGGTCGTCCTTCGCCGTGTGCTCCATGATCACCACGACCTTCTTGACGCCGGCGACGAGGTCCATGGCGCCGCCCATGCCCTTCACCATCTTGCCGGGGATCATCCAGTTGGCGAGGTCGCCGTTTTCCGCGACCTGCATCGCGCCGAGGAGCGCGATGTCGATGTGACCGCCACGGATCATCGCGAACGAATCCGCGCTGGAGAAGAACGAGGTGGTCGGCAGCTCGGTCACGGTCTGCTTGCCGGCGTTGATCAGGTCCGGGTCTTCGTCGCCTTCATAGGGGAAGGGGCCGAAGCCGAGCATGCCGTTCTCGCTCTGCAACTGCACGGTCATGCCGGTCGGGATGTAGTTCGACACCAGCGTCGGGATGCCGATACCGAGATTGACGTAGAAGCCGTCGCGCAACTCCTTGGCGGCGCGCTCGGCCATCTGTTCGCGGGTCCAGGCCATCGTGTGATCTCCCTTTCCTTACGCCATCACGCGCTTGCGCACGGTGCGCTGCTCGATGTGCTTGACCGCATTGGGAACGTGAATGAGCCGCTTCACATACACGCCCGGCGTGATGATGTGATCCGGGTCGATCTGACCCGGCTCAACCAGGTTCTCGACTTCCGCCACCGTCATCTTGCCGCAGGTCGCGACCATCGGATTGAAGTTCCGCGCGGTCTTGCGATAGACGAGGTTGCCTTCGGTGTCGCCCTTCCAGGCGTGCACGATCGCGAGATCCGCGACGATGCCGCGTTCCATGATGTATTTCTCGCCGTCGAATTCGCGCTCTTCCTTGCCCTTGGCGATGTCGGTGCCGACGCCGGTGCGGGTGAAGAAGGCCGGGATACCGGCGCCGCCAGCTCGCAGCCGCTCGGCCAGCGTGCCCTGCGGGTTGAATTCGATCTCCAGTTCGCCGGCGAGGTATTGCTGGGCGAACAGCTTGTTCTCGCCGACATAGGACGAGATCATCTTCTTCACCTGCTTGGTGTCGAGCAGCAGGCCGAGGCCCGCGCCGTCGACGCCGGCATTGTTCGAGACCACCGTGAGGTTTTTCACCCCGGATTCACGGATCGCCTGGATCAGCACTTCGGGAATGCCGCACAGGCCGAAGCCGCCCGCGGCGATCAGCATTCCGTCCTTGAGGAGACCGGCGAGCGCCGCTTTGGCGTCCGGATAGACCTTTTTCATACCACTCCCACCCGATGCGAGACTGTCAAACGGAGCAAGTCTTTCAAGATACTTGTCCGCCAGACGCTTTAACGCAGCCGGGTCGGCAGGGGAAGGCCGTGCGGGTAATAGGTCCAGGCGACAAAAAGGACCGCGAAAATCAGGGCCGCCAGCAGCGACGCCAGGCCGCGATGCCGCAGCGAGACGACCTGTCCGATCAAAGCGGACAGATAGGCGAAAACCGCGAGCACCCCGACATAAATCCAGTCGATGGCCGCCCAGTCGATCGGCAGGTTGCCGCTCAGGGGATTCTCCATCCGGATATTGTACCGCAGTTCGAGCCGAAGCGGCAGTCCCAGTGGGCGCGGACGCGCCGGGATGCTATTTCGCTAGTCCGACCGTGCTGGCGAGGGACTTGTCGCAAATGACCCATGTTCTCATTCTGATGGAGCGGCAGGAGGCGACCAGCAGCCGCTATCGCGATCTGATCACCGCGAAATTTCCCGGCTTCAAGGTCGATATCGTCGGCCACCACAGCGAGGTCGATCCCTATATCGCCGACGTCGACATCCTGATGTGCTTCTCGCCGCCGATGGCCGACCATGTGGTGCGTGACGCGCCGAAGCTGAAATGGATTCAGGCGCTCGGCACCGGCGTCGATAACATCGTCGATCTGCCGTCGTTGCGGCCGGACATCATGGTGACCAATATCCGCGGCATTCATGGTCCGCCGGTGTCGGAGGCGACGCTCGCTTACATGCTCGCGCTGGCGCGCGACATGCCGCGCTCGGTTCACGCGCAGGACAAGGCGACCTGGGAGCGCTGGCCGTCGCGGCTGCTGTTCGGCAAGACCGTCGGCATCCTCGGCGTTGGGCTGATCGCGGAGGCGCTGGCGCCGGTGTGCAAGGTGCTGGGTATGACGGTGGTCGGGTTCTCGTCCGGCCCGCGCCCGACGCCAAGCTTCGACCGGATGGAGCATCGCGACGATCTCGTACGCCATGCCGGCGATCTCGATTATCTTGTGGTGCTGACCCCGATGAGCGCGGAGACGCGCGGCATCGTCGGTGCTTCTGTGTTCAAGGCGATGAAGCCGACGGCCTATCTCGTCAATGTCGCGCGCGGCGGCGTGGTCGATGAGGCGGCGCTCATCGCCGCGCTCGACAACAAGGAAATCGCCGGCGCCGCGCTCGACGTGTTCGAGCAGGAGCCGCTACCGTCCGCGAGCCCGTTCTGGAACCGCAAGGACGTGATTGTCATGTGCCACATGGGCGGCTTCTCCGAAGGTTACGAGCTGCGCGCGATGCCGACTCTGGAGCACAATATCCGTTGTTATCTCGCCGGCACGCTCGACAAGATGCACAACATCGTGCGCCCGCCGGTCTGAGTTGAGGAAAATCCGTCATGGCTCTGTCCGAACGTCTGCAGACACCGATCTCGACCGCCGAACTGGAGCGGCGCTGGGCCGCCGTGCGCGCGGCGATGCAGCGCGACAAGATCGACGTTCTGGTGATGCAGAACAACAACGATCACATGGGCGGCTATGTGAAGTGGTTCACGGACATGCCGGCGACCAACGGCTATCCGATGACGGTGGTGTTCCCGCGCGACGATGCCATGACGGTGGTGCAGCAGGGGCCGTTCGGCGCGGTCGAGCAGGCGGCCGTGGGCAGCGATGTCTGGCGCGGCGTCAAGCGCGTGCTGATGACGCCGAGCTATTCGTCGGCGCCCTATACGCGCCACTACGACCCGGAATTGGCGGCGACCGCGCTCGAACCCTACGCCAAGGCGACGATCGGCCTCGTCGGCACCTATCAGATGGGCCACGCCACCGCCGACCATCTGCACAAGCGGTTTTCCGCCGCGCGCTTCGTTGAAGCCTCCGAGATGGTCGACGCCATCAAGTCGATCAAGAGCGCGGAGGAGATGGAGCTGGTGCGCCGTGCGGCGGCGATGCAGGACGGCGCGATGCGTGCCGCCTTTGCCGCGGTGAAGCCGGGCATGCGCGACACCGAGGTCGCCGCCGTGGCGCAGCATTACAGCCAGACGCAAGGCAGCGAGAACGGCATCTATCTCTGCGCGTCGATGCCGCTTGGTCAGCCGTCGAAATTTGGCCAGCGCCACGTGCAGAACCGCACGATCCAGGCCGGCGATCAGGTGGTGCTGCTGGTCGAGGACAGCGGGCCGGGCGGCATGTACACCGAGTTGGGCCGCTCCTGCGTCGTCGGCAAGGTGCCGCAGGCGATGAAGGACGAACTCGCCTTCTGCATCGCGGCGCGCAAGGTCACGCTCGACCTCCTGAAGCCCGGCACGTCGTGCAAGGATATCTGGGATGCGTTCAACGCCTTCATGCGCAAGAACGGCCGGCCGGAGGAGGCGCGGCTCTATTGCCACGGGCAGGGATACGATCTGGTCGAGCGGCCGCTGGTGCGCAACGACGAGCCGATGCTGATCCAGAAGGACATGAACATCGTCGTCCATCCGACCTATATCCACGCCGGCTACATGAACTGGCTGTGCGACAATTATCTGATCGGCGGCAATGGGCCGGGCGACCGGCTGCACCGGTTCCCGGAAGAGATCGTCGAGGTTTAGTTTTTAAATTGTCGCGTTTTCTTCACGCGAACTGGCTGCTACGTCGCCCAAAGATGCTCTAAATCGCTTGACCAGCGGCGTTTGACACGCGACTCTCCGGAAAAAATGATCACCGGAGAGGACAACGCATATGCTCAAGACTTTGATCGGCGCATCGCTGGCGGCCCTGCTGACCATGGCGGGACAGGCGGGCGCGCAATCGTTCCCGACGCGCCCGATCACCATGGTGATCCCGTTCGCGGCGGGCGGCCCCACCGACGTGCTCGGCCGCGTGGTCGCGGCGCGGATGAGCGAATTGCTCGGACAGCAGGTGGTGGTCGAGAATGTCGGCGGTGCCGGCGGCATGACCGGCTCGAACCGCGTCAAGTCCGCTGCCGCGGACGGCTACACCATGGTGCTCGGCACGGTCGGCACCCATGCGCAGAACCAGACGCTCTATAAGAAGCCGGCCTATAACTCGATGACCGACTTCACGCCGGCCGGCCTGATCGCCGAAGTGCCGATCATGCTGATCACCCGCAAGGACTTGCCGATCAGCAATCTCAAGGAATTCATCGATTACGCCAAGAAAAACCAGGGCAAGATGCAGTTCGGCTCCGCCGGTGCCGGCTCCGCAACTCATCTCGGCTGTGTGGTGCTCAACACCGCGCTTGGCCTGAACATCACCCATGTGCCGTATCGCGGCACCGGCCCGGCGATGCAGGACCTGCAAGGTGGCCGCATCGACTATCTGTGCGAGATCGTATCGACGGCAAAGCCGCAGGTTGATGGCGGCACGGTCAAGGCGATCGCGATGCTCACAAAGGAGCGTTCGCCGGTGCTCAAGAACGTGCCGACGGCGAAGGAGCAGGGCCACGACATCGAAGCCTATACCTGGAACGCGCTGTTCCTGCCGAAAGGTGTCCCGGCTGATGTGGTGAAGAAGCTCAATGACGCGATCGTCGGCACCATCAACACGCCGGCGGTGCGCGAGCGGCTGCAGGGCCTCGGCGCCAATGTCGTTTCCAGCAAGGAAGCGACGCCGGAATACCTCGCCAATTTCGTCAAGAGCGAGATCGAGAAGTGGGCGGCGCCGATCAAGGCAAGCGGCGTCACCGCCGACTGATTGAGGCGACATGACAACGAAACGGGCGTGGCCGTGGCCGCGCCCGTTTTGTTTTTATGTGCGTTGATACACCGTGAGCGCCGCGTCCACGCCCGCGCCGGCCGGTGCCTTGAAGCCAAAGCGGCGCAGACAGGCTTCGAGCGCGCCGAGGCAGAGCAGTACGTTCTCCTTGCGGCAGACATAGCCCATGGTGCCGATGCGCCAGATCTTGCCGTGTAGCGGGCCGAACGAGGTGCCGATCTCGATGCCGAAATCGTCCAGCATCATGGTGCGCACGCCGTCGGCATCGACGCCGTTCGGGATCACGACGCCGGTGACGTTTGGCATCTTGTGCGCCGGGTCGCCGAACAGCTTGAGCCCCATGGCGACGAGGCCGGCGCCGAGTGCGTCGCTGGCGCGGCGGTGGCGCGAGAACAGCGCGTCGCCTTCGTCGAGCGCGATGCGCACCGCTTCACGCGCGGCATAGAGCATCGAGGCCGCCTCGGTGTGATGGTTGAGCCGCTTCGGCCCCCAGTAATCCATCAGCATCGCCAGATCGAAATAGTTGGACGAGATGCGCGGTCCGTTGCCGTCGATGAAACCCGGCGGCTTGATGCCCGCTTCGAGATGCTTGCGGTGGTTGGCGATGGTCGCGACCCGCTCGTTGAATGTCACCGGCGAGGAGCCGGGCGGGCCGGACAGGCACTTCTGCAAACCCGACGACATGGCATCGACTTGCCAGGCATCGACCTCGATCGGCATGCCGCCGAGCGTCGCGGTGGCGTCGCTGTACAGGATGATGTCGCGGGCGCGGCACAGCGCGCCGATCTCGGCGAGCGGCTGCGCCATCGTCGTTGAGGTGTCGCCGTGCACCACCGCGACGACGCGCGGCTTGTGCGTCTTGATCGCGTCCTCGATTTCGTCCGGCGTGAACACTTCGCCCCACGGCCGCTCGATGGTGACGACCTTGCCGCCGCAGCGCGCCGAGATTTCCGCAAGCAGATGCCCGAAGCGGCCGAACACCGGCACCAGCACGGTGTCGCCGGGCGAGATGATCGACACCAGCATCGCCTCGACGCCGGCGCGCGCGGTGCCGTCGATCAGCAACGACCACTGGTTCTGCGTGCGATAGATTTTCCGCAGCAGGCCCATCACGTCATTCATGTAGCCGGTGAAGACGGGATCGAATTGCCCGAGCATCGGCATCGACATGGCCCGCAACACGCGCGGATCGATGCCGACCGGGCCGGGGCCCATCAGGATGCGCGGCGGCGGATTGAGTTCGGAAACAGACGTCATGCAATGTCTCTTTCAAATCATCTATAGCGATATTCAGACCTTGGCTCGCGGTGCCGCCAGCGGCGATTTCTCGCGGCTGACATACTGCCCGTCGCCGGCCTTGCCGACGAGCTTGCCGTCGCGCACGATGAAGCGGCCGCGCACCATGGTCGAGACCGGCCAGCCGGTGACGGCGATGCCTTCGTAAGGCGTGTAGTCGCTGCCGCCGTGCATCAGCTCCTGGGAGATGGTGAGCTGTCGCTTCGGGTCCCACAACACGATGTCGGCGTCGGAACCGACGGCGATGGTGCCCTTCTTCGGATAGAGGCCGTAGGTCTTGGCGTGATTGGTCGCGGTGAACGCGACGAAATCGTTGAGCGTGATCCGGCCCTTGCCGACTCCTTCGGAGAACAGGATCGGCAGCCGCGTCTCGACGCCGGGAATGCCGTTCGGCACCCAGCGGAAGGACGTGCGGCCCTTCGGATTGAGCTTGCCCTGCGGATCGTCGTAGCGGAACGGGCAGTGATCGGAGGAGAACAGCGAGAACACTTTCTGCTGCAACCCCTCCCAGCATGCCTGCTGGCTCGCTGTGTCGCGCGGCGGCGGCGAGCAGACATATTTGGTGCCTTCCATGTTCAGACCTTCAAGGTCTTTTTCGGTCAGCACCAGATACTGCGGGCAGGTCTCGCCATAGACCTTGAGGCCGCGCCGCTGTGCGCGGGCGATCTCCTCCATCGCCTCGCGGTTGGAGACGTGGACGATCATCACCGGCACGTCGATGATCTCCGCGAGCGAGATGGCGCGATGCGTCGCCTCGCGCTCCACCGGGATCGGCCGCGAGGTGGCGTGATAGCGCGGCGCGGTGTGGCCAGCGCGCTCCAGCCGGTCGGTGAGGAAGCGGATCGCGTCGTAGTTCTCGGCGTGCACCATTACCAGCGCGCCGGTCTCGCGCGCCACGGTCATGACGTTGAGCATTTCCATGTCCGAGAGCGCGAGACCCTCATAGGTCATGAACACCTTGAACGAGGTATAGCCGTCCTCGACCAGCGCGGGCAGTTCCTGCCCGAGCACGGTGTCGCTGGCGTCTGCGATGATGAGGTGGAACGAGACGTCGACATAACACTGGCCGTCGGCCTTGGCGTGATACTGCTTCACCACCTCGCGCAGTGATTCACCCTTCTGCTGCATGGCGAAGGGCAGCACCATGGTGTTGCCGCCGAATGCCGCCGAGCGGGTGCCGCTTGCGAAGTCGTCGGCCATGCTGATGCCGGGGCCGGACGGCTGGGCGATATGCACGTGGCTGTCGATGCCGCCCGGCAGCACCAGCAGGCCGGTCGCATCGACGATTTCTGTCGCCTCGCCGAGATCGTCACCCAGCGCGACGATGACGCCGCCGCGAATGCCGACATCGGCCTTGAACGTGTCCGCCGCCGTGACGACGGTGCCGCCGCGAATGATCGTGTCGAAAGTCGCCATCAGCTTCCCCGGTAGGTCGTGTAGCTCCACGGCGTCACCAGGAGCGGCACATGATAATGCCCCTCCGGCTCGGCAATGCCGAAGCTGATCGGCACCACGTCGAGCCAGCCGGCATCTTGCCCGGCGCGGCGGAAATAGTCGCCGACATGAAACCGCAATTCATAGCGGCCGCGCCGGAGCGGTGCACCGGACAGGAGCGGCGCGTCGGTGCGGCCGTCGGCATTGGTGACGGCTTCCGCGATCAGGCCGAGGCCGGCATCGTCGATTTCGTAGAGCGCGATCCTGACGCCGGCGGCTGGCCGGCCGTTCACGGTGTTGAGCACATGGCTCGACAGCCGCCCATGGATGCGCGGCATGCCGGGCCCCTCGACCAGATCGGCGAGCCGCAGGCGGGTGATGTGGCCGATCTCGTCGAGCGCGGTGGCAAGCTCCGCGTCCGGCGCGTTCATGAGTCGCTGCTCGAACAAAGCGAGGATCGCCGCGCGGGTCTGGCGACGCACGCAGACGATGAACGGGATGTCGAAGCGGGCCTTGTAGGCCGCGTTGAGGTGCTGGAACCGGGTGAAATCGGCGTCGCTCAGCCGGTCGAGGCCGAGGCTGCCCTGTTCGGCGCGGGATTCCGCGGTGATGTCCGCGCGGGCGACCTTGCTGCCCAATTCCGGGTGCGCGCGCACGAAGGCGAGCCGGCGCTCCACCGGGGCGGCGTGGACGGCAGCCATCATGGCGTCGTGGAGCGCCGTGACGGCCGGGAACGGGCGCTGGCTGGCCACGGTTTCGGCGACCCAGGGGGCATGCTCGAACACCGGCCCGAGCAGGGCGACGAATTCGGCCGCGGGGATGGTGTTCAGACGGTCGAGCGGGACGGGCATAGCGGGCGATATCGCAGGAAACTGGGTGGCATCATAACGGCTTTTTAGGCGCGAATAGCCGATTCCATATCTGGTTCCTCACTTTTCCTTGCGGATTCAGGGGTTTGCGGCAAAAATCCCGCTGTTTCCAGTCCTCGGCGACGGCCTGCTGCCATCCTTTTGAACCTGATCGGCGGGCCGTGCGACCAAACAACGAGCCGCCCGTCGACCCGATGCAAACGACATCAGACGAAATCCTGATCGGGCGCATCGCCAAAGGCGATCGGCTCGCGATGCAGGTGCTGTACGCACGGCACCACGTGAAAGTGTTCCGTTTCGTGCTGCGGCTCGTCCGCAACGAGGCGACCGCGGAAGACCTCATCAGCGAGGTGTTCCTGGACGTGTGGCGTCAGGCCGGAAAGTTCGAGGGGCGGTCCGCCGCCACGACCTGGATCCTGGCGATCGCGCGGTTCAAGGCGCTGTCGGCGCTGCGCAAGCGGCCCGAACAGGAACTGGACGAGGAAGCGGCGGAGGCGATCCCGGATCAGAGCGACGATCCCGAGACCGCCACCGCGAAGAAAGACAAGAGTGAGGCCCTGCGGCGTTGTTTGCAGGGACTGTCGGCTGAACATCGCGAGATCGTGGACCTTGTCTACTATCACGAGAAATCGGTCGAGGAGGTTGCCGCGATCGTCGGCATCCCCGAAGCGACGGTGAAAACGCGGATGTTCTACGCCCGCAAGAAACTGTCGGAACTCTTGAAGGCGCAAGGCATAGATCGAGGATGGCCGTGACCGTGACTGAAACTCCGTCGGAGCGCGAACAGATCGAGATGCTGCTGCCGTGGCATGCGGTAGGCACGCTGAGCCCGGACGAGGCGCAGCGCGTCGAGCATGCGCTCGCCGGCGATCCCGAACTGGCGCGCCAGTTTGAGCTGGTGCGCGAGGAACTCGGCGGCACCATCCATGTCAACGAAACACTCGGCGCGCCGTCGGCCCGCGCAATGGATACGCTGTTCAAGCGGATCGAGGCGGAAGCCCCGCGCAAACATCATGTCGCAGCGGTGAGCCTTTCGGAGCGGCTCTCCGGCTGGCTCGCGAGCGTGTCGCCGCGCAGTCTGGCCTACGCCGCCGCGGCGGCGGTGCTCGCCTTGGTGCTGCAGGCGGCGGTGATCACCGCGATCATGGTGCCGCCAAATGGAAGTAATGGTGAGCGTGGCGGTTACGTGACCGCGAGTGCGCCGGCGACCGACACCGGATCGTTCGCCATGGTGCAGTTCGCACCGCAGGCTAATGCGGCGGAGATCGCCGCCTTCCTGAAGGCCAACAAGCTGTCGATCGTCGATGGCCCGAATGCCGCCGGGTTTTTCAAACTGCGCGTCGCCGTGACAGCGCTGCCGAAGGAAGCGCTGGCGCAGGCGGTGCGGCGGCTGCAGCAGGACAAAGCGGTCGGATTTATCGCGACGGTTGAATAATCATCTTTCCGGCGACGGAGGCGATCATGCGGACACGACGCGTCCTGAAAGCGGTCTTGATCGTCGCGTTGGCGGCCTCGCTGCCGCTGGCGATGAGCGGCGCAAGCCATGCGCAATCGATGTTCAGTCGCGGCAAGGGAGTCGGCGTGAAACCGCCGACCGCGCCGCCAGGGCGCCCTGGCATGTCGGGCGGAGGCGGCGGCCGCGGACCGAACTGGGGCGGCGTCGGCGCCGGCATCGCCGCCGGCGTTATCGGCGGCATCATCATGCAGGGCATCGCCAACGCCAACACGGCCCCGCCAGAATACTACGATGACCCGCCACAGCGTGCGCAGCCGCGCCGAGCGCCGAACCGGACGCCCAATGCGAACCGCGTCAGCGGTGTGCCGGTCGCGGGCGAGAACCGTTACGTTCCCGACGAGATCGTCGCCACCATTCCGGTGACAGTTGCGCCGCGCACACTCGCCGCGATCGAGCAGCGGCATCGGCTATCGCGCGTCGAAACCCATCGCAGTGCGCTCGCGAGCGCGACCTTGCTGCGCTGGCGCATCGCCGACGGACGCGGCGTGCCGGCGGCGATCCGCGCGTTGGAGCGCGAGGGCGCGATATCGGGTGCGCAGCCCAATTACGTTTATACGTTGCAGCAGGACGACCAAGGGGCACAGAAGACTGCGTCCGTTCCGGTGCCGCAATACGCCCTCGACAAGCTCAATCTGCCGCAGGCGCATGAGCGGACGCGCGGCGACGGCGTGCGTGTCGCGGTGATCGATTCCGGCATCGATGTGTCACATCCGGCGCTGCAGGGCGCGGTCGTTGCGCAGTTCAACGCGGCCGCATCGTCGGCGGACGTGCACAATCACGGCACCGGGATCGCCGGGTTGATCGCCGCGCGGGGCGGCTTCACCGGCAGCGCGCCGGCGGCGCAGATCCTCGCGGTGCGGGCATTCGATCCGGACAGCACATCAGCGCAGGCGACGACCTTTGCCATCCTCAAGGGCCTCGACTGGTCGGTCGAGCAGCGGGCGCGCGTGATCAATATGAGTTTCGCTGGTCCGGCTGATCCGGCCATGACGCGCGCCTTGCTCGCGGCATCGCGCAAGGGTGCGATCCTGGTGGCGGCCGCCGGCAACGCCGGCGCGCAGTCACCGCCGCTTTACCCCGCCGCCGATCCGAATGTCATCGCCGTCACAGCGACCGGTGCCGAGGATGCCGTGTTTCCGCGTGCCAATCGGGGGCGTTATGTGATGGTGGCGGCGCCGGGGATTGATGTGGTCGCACCGGCGATTGCCGGTGGCTATCAAGTATCGTCTGGAACTTCACTGTCGGCGGCCGAGGTGAGTGGCGTGATCGCCCTGCTGCTGCAGCGTCGTCCGGGCCTCAAAGCCGATGCAGTGCGGGCTATCCTCACGGCGACTGCCCGCGATCTGGGCAATCCCGGCCGGGATGACGTTTTCGGGGCAGGGCTGGTCGATGCCTATCAGGCCGTCATGTCGCTGGAGCCCAAATCGGCACAGGCCGAAAATCCGGTCCGCTAGAGAAGAATTGTTTTCCGTCAATAGCGTAGGTGACATTCGACTTTCGATAAATTTCGATAGCTTTCCGCTCCTGACTGTTGAGACTGGCATATCAGCCATGCTTACAATGGCGGCGAGGGGAAGCGCACTGAATGAATAACGACATCATCCTCGAAACCGAGGATTTGACGAAGGAATTTGCCGGATTTGTCGCGGTCAGTGGGGTCAGTCTCAAGGTCGCGCGCGGGACGATTCATGCGCTGATCGGGCCGAACGGCGCGGGCAAGACCACCTGTTTCAACCTGCTGACCAAGTTTCTGGCGCCGACCAAGGGCCGGATCCGGTACAAGGGGCGCGACATTACGGCGCTGGCGCCGGCCGATGTCGCCCGGCTCGGGTTGGTCCGGTCGTTCCAGATCTCGGCGGTGTTTCCCCACATGACAGTGCTGGAGAATGTCCGCATCGCGCTGCAGCGGCAGCGCGGCACCTCGTTCGATTTCTGGCGCTCGTCGAAGACGCTCGATCAATACAACGAGCGCGCGCTCGCGCTGATCGCTGATGTCGGCCTCTCCTCGTTCGTGGAGTGGCAGGCCGTGGAACTGCCCTATGGCCGCAAGCGCGCGCTGGAGATCGCCACCACGCTCGCGCTCGACCCGGAGATGATGCTGCTCGACGAGCCGATGGCCGGCATGGGCCACGAGGACATCGACCGCATTGCCGCGCTGATCAAACGTGTCGCCGCCGACCGCACGGTGCTGATGGTCGAGCACAATCTCAGCGTCGTCGAGAATCTGTGCGACACGATCACCGTGCTGACGCGCGGTCGCGTGCTCGCCGAAGGCAATTACGAGACCGTGTCGAATAATCCGGAAGTGCGCGAAGCCTATATGGGGACCGGCCATGCTTGATCGGACCGATCCGTTACTGGCGATCCGCGACCTCCAGGCGTGGTACGGCGAATCCCACATCCTGCATGGTGTCACCTTCGACGTGCGCGAAGGCGAAGTGGTGACGCTGCTCGGCCGCAACGGCGCCGGCAAAACGACGACGCTGAAATCGGTCATGGGCATCGTCGGTCAGCGCAAGGGCTCGGTGAAGTTCGAGGGCAAGGAGTTGGTCGGTCTGGCCTCGGACAAGATCGCGCGTGCCGGCATCGCGTTCTGCCCTGAGGAACGCGGCATCTTCGCGAGCCTCGACGTGCGCGAGAACCTGATGCTGCCGCCGGAAATCCGGCCCGGTGGGTTGTCGCTCGATCGGATTTTCGAGTTGTTCCCGAATCTGAAGGAGCGGCTCGGCTCGAGCCAGGGCACCAAGTTGTCCGGCGGTGAGCAGCAGATGCTGGCGATCGGTCGCATCCTGCGCACCGGCGCACGGCTGCTGTTGCTCGACGAGCCGACCGAGGGTCTCGCGCCGGTCATCATCCAGCAGATCGGCCGCACCATCCGTTCGCTGAAACAGCAGGGTTTCACGATCCTGCTGGTCGAACAGAATTTCCGCTTCGCCTCGACGGTTGCGGATCGTTACTACGTCATGGAACATGGGCGTATCATCGACCAGTTCTCCAATTCCGAGTTGGAGGCGAATGTCGACAAGCTGCACGACTATCTAGGCGTTTAAAAACAGAACGTGAGGAACACCATGAAGAAGGCATTTGTACTCGCCGCGATCAGTGCGGCGCTCGCTTGCGGGACCGCGCAGGCGCAGCAGATGAATCTCAAGATCGGCGTGCTCACCGATATGTCGAGCCTCTATGCGGATCTCGGCGGGCAGGGTTCGGTTGCGGCCGCGAAGCTCGCGATCGCCGACTTCGTGAAGGACCATCCGAACTTCAAGGTCGACGTCGTCTCGGGCGACCATCAGAACAAGCCGGACATCGGCACCAACATGGCGAACCAGTGGTTCGACGTGGACAAGGTCGATGCGATCTTCGACGTGCCGAACTCGGGCGTCGCTCTGGCAGTCAACGAAGTTGCCCGTAGCAAGAACAAGGTGCTGGTCGATTCCGGTGCGGCGTCGTCCGACCTCACCGGCGCCAAGTGCTCGCCGAACACGGTGCACTGGACCTACGACACCTGGATGCTGGCGAACGGCACCGGCAAGGCGATCGTCAAGAACGGCGGCACGACCTGGTTCTTCCTGACCGCCGACTATGCCTTCGGTCATGCGCTCGAGCGCGACACCTCGGCGGTGGTCGAGAAGAACGGCGGCAAGGTGCTCGGCAAGGTCCGCCATCCGCTCAACACCAACGACTTCTCGTCGTTCCTGCTGCAGGCGCAGGCGTCCAAGGCCAAGGTGATTGGTCTCGCCAATGCCGGCGGCGACACGATCAACTCGATCAAGCAGGCGGCCGAGTTCGGTATCGTCAAGGGCGGCCAGAGCCTCGCTGGTCTGCTGGTGTTCTCCAGCGACGTGGCTTCGCTCGGTCTGCCAACCGCACAGGGCCTGACGCTCACGGCGACCTGGTACTGGGATCAGACTGACGCCAACCGCGCCTGGGCCAAACGCTGGCAGGCCGAACGCAATGCGGCCGGCAAGATTCCGACCATGGTGCAAGCTGGCGTCTATGCCGGCGTGCTGCACTATCTCAAGGCAGTGGCCGCGCTGAAGAGTGCCGCTGACGGCAAGGCCGTCGTTGCCAAGATGAAGGAACTGCCGACCGACGATCCGCTGTTCGGCAAGGGCTCGATCCGCGCCGACGGCCGCAAGCTGCACAATGCCTATCTCTATGAGGTGAAGAAGCCGGCCGAGTCGAAGCATGCCGGTGACTTCTACAAGGTGCTGGCGACCATCCCCGCGGCCGAAGCGTTCCGTCCGCTGAATGAAGGCGGGTGCTCGCTCGTCAAGGGCTGATCCGCAGTCTGATGCGCCGCGCGCCTCTCTCCGTTCGCGGGGAGAGGCGTCCGCGCGGCAGGCGTTACGGATTGGTCAGGATGCCGATGCGGCATTCTGGCTTTCGTGAACATCCATCACCTCGACCCGCCCGTCCTTGTGGCGAGCGGGCGCCACGAGACGAGCCATGTTCGAGATTTTCGGTATTCCGTCCCAGGCTCTGTTCGGTCAGCTTCTGATCGGACTGATCAATGGTTCGTTCTACGCATTGTTGAGCCTTGGCCTTGCCGTGATCTTCGGCATGCTCAACATCATCAATTTCGCGCATGGCGCGCAGTACATGCTGGCGGCCTTCGCCGCTTATATCCTGCTGACGACGCTTGATATCGGTTACTGGCCGGCGCTGATCATCGCGCCGCTGATCGTCGGCGCGTTCGGCATGGTGCTCGAGCGCACAATGCTGCAATGGCTTTACAAGCTCGACCACCTTTACGGCCTGCTGCTGACCTTCGGCCTGGCGCTGATCATCGAAGGCACGGCGCGCAACTTCTACGGCTCCGCCGGCCTGCCGTATCGCGTGCCGGACTCGCTGCAGGGCGGGCAAAATCTCGGCTTCATGTTTCTGCCGAATTATCGCGCCTGGGTGATCGTCGCCTCGATGATCGTCTGCTTCGGCACCTGGTTCATGATCGAGCGCACGCGGCTCGGCGCTTATCTGCGCGCCGCCACCGAGAATCCGACCTTGGTGCGGGCGTTCGGCATCAACGTGCCGCGCATGATCACACTGACCTATGGCTTTGGCGTCGCGCTTGCTGCGCTCGCCGGCGTCATGGCGGCGCCGATCTATAACGTGTCGCCGCAGATGGGCTCGGAGCTGATCATCGTCGTGTTCGCCGTGGTGGTGATCGGCGGCATGGGCTCGATCCTCGGCGCGATCATCACCGGCTTCGGTCTTGGCGTGATCGAGGGCCTGACCAAAGTGTTTTTCCCTGAGGCGTCCAGCACCGTGATCTTCGTGATCATGGCGATCGTGCTGCTGGTGCGCCCGAGCGGCCTGTTCGGACGGAGAATTTGACGATGGAACAAGTCGCCGAAGCCCCATTGCGCGCCGCCGCGCCGGCCCGCACGCGCAGCGAGACCATCGCCTTCCTGATCATGGCGGCGATCCTGATCATCGCGCCGTTCTTCACCTATCCGCTGTTCCTGATGCAGGTGATGTGCTTTGCGCTGTTCGCCTGCGCGTTCAATCTGCTGATCGGCTATGTCGGCCTCTTGTCGTTCGGGCATGCGCTGTATTTCGGCTGGGCGAGCTATGTCTGCGCCCATGCCGCGAAGGTGTGGGGTTTGACGCCGGAACTGGCGATTATCGCCGGAACGCTGACGGCGGCGGGCCTCGGCCTTATCGCCGGTTTGCTGGCGATCCGCCGCCAGGGCATCTATTTCGCAATGATCACGCTGGCGCTGGCGCAAATGATGTATTTCTTCGCGCTGCAGGCGAAGTTCACCGGCGGCGAGGATGGCATTCAGGGCGTGCCGCGCGGCAAGCTGTTCGGCGTGTTCGACCTCGGCCATACCATGACGATGTATGTCGTCGTGCTGGTGATCTTCCTCGGCTGCTTCCTGCTGATCCATCGCATCATCAACTCGCCGTTCGGCGAGGTGCTCAAGGCGATCCGCGAGAACGAGGCGCGGGCGATCTCGCTCGGCTACAAGACCGACCGCTACAAGCTGATGGCGTTCGTGCTGTCGGCGACGCTTGCCGGCACCGCCGGGGCGACCAAGGCGATCGTGTTGCAGATCGCGTCGCTCACCGACGTCAACTGGCCGATGTCGGGCGAGGTGGTGCTGATGACGCTGGTCGGCGGCCTCGGCACCATTTTCGGGCCGGTGATCGGCGCCTTCGTGATCCTGACCATGCAGTACAAGCTCGCCCCGGTCGGCGAATGGGTGCTGGTGATCCAGGGTGTGATCTTCGTCGCCTGCGTGCTGCTGTTCCGCCGCGGGATCGTCGGCGAGTTGGCCCGGATCTTCAAAATCAAGCTGTGAAGACCGATGGCGCGTGCGAGGCGCGGTCCAAAGCCGCGCGGGCGTGTAAAACACGCCCTTTGCAACTTGCCGCGAATCAGCGAAAGTTATCCACAGACTGGTGAATTGTTGCGTGATTGCGTCATGAACGCAGGACCGCATCCATGCTGCAACCGTCGCCGTCACCCTCGCTCGCCGCCATGGTCGGCAAGTGGTGCGAGCTTGCGCTACGCCGCCGGGCGCATTTTGTCGAACTCTACGACACCGGCCGCTGGCGCCACTATTACACCGAGGACGAGTTTGTTGCCGAATTGCGCAAACTCACCGGCATGATCGACCGCTGGAACGGCATCGCCGTGGACGCCGCCGATCTCCCGCCGCTGCCGATGCGGCTGCCGCGCGCCAACAAGCTGCCCGACGCCGCTTAACGATCACGCAGTTGCCGCGGGCGGCCGTGCCGCCGGTATCATCATGTCCATGCCGATGCGGCCGAAGCCCGGCAGCTTGATCGCCGGGCGGCGCAGGTCGAGCCCGACCACCAGTCCCAGCAGATTGATCTCGATCCCCTCGATCCAGCCGAGCTTTGCGCCCGCATAGCCGGCGAGGTTGATTTCGACTCCGGTGCGGCTGTCGGTGAGGCCGGCATAAAACCCGTCGCGGAAATCGCGGCCGATGGCGTTGGGCGGCAGCGCCGTTCCCAGTTCCGGCGCGGCGCGCAGCAGCGCGGCGATGAAGCTGTTGCTGTTCGGCCCCGGCCAGATCTTGTAGTCGCCGGCGTGGCGGAATTGATAGGACGCGACAGCCGCCTCGATGCGCGGGATCAGCGCCGCGGCGGCGTCGCCGCGCAGATCGGCGATCACGGTAGGTGCGTGGCCAAACCAGCGACCGTCCGGCGCCCAGCCGTTGACGCGCACCGGCGTGCCCCAGCCGACCACGTCGTAGCGGGTCCAGGCTTTCGCATTGGCGCGCTTCACCACCGCCCAACTGTGCACGGCGACCACGCCCTTCCAGCCGCCGGTGCGGCCGGAAAAGACGATGATGCGCGCGTCCGGCTCGGCGGTGGCGGCGGGGAGCGTGCCGCTGCTCGACCAGTCCGCATCGCTCCAGCGCGTCGGCCCGCCCTCGGCGGCGAACAGCGCGGCGCGGGCGGCAACGGGGAGGAGAAACAAGGCGAGCAGCAACAGCACGAACGGCTTCCGGCGGCGAGGGGCGATGGTGGGGGATGCGGGCGGCGACAAGGTCATGGGATGGCCGCCGTCATAGATGGTGCGCAAACGCGGCGCGGGCAGGGCACGGCGGATGACATTTTCGTCATCTTCGTCATCGCTTGTCCGTCATCGGCCGCCGCACATTCGGGATCGCGCGCCGCCGCGCGATCGCCACCAGCGTGAGGAGAATGCGCGCGCCGATCCGCTCCAGATCGGTCGCGGTGATCCTCCGCTTGATTCCGGGCTTGCGCCCGGCGCGGCGCGGTGCGACCGCGAGCTTCGGCACATGCACGAAGGCGGCGATCAGCGGCGCGCCCGGTCCCTGCCTGTGATCGAGCGCACGCCAGCACAGATAGTTGCAGAGATAGGCGCCGGCATCGCGCGACAGCCGCACCGGCACGCGTGCCGTCTGCGCGGCAACGAGGAGCGGCACCGCGTCGATCGGCATCGGTCGATGCGGCGCGCCGGGCACGATCGCGCGGCCGGGCGGGCGCTTCCCGGTCGCGTCGGGAAACGACGCCCGCGTATTGCGGGCGCGGGTCTCGATCCGCACACGACGCGTGCGCGCCGCGAGGCCGAACATCAGTAGCACCTGCGGGCGGTGCTCCACGATCAGCCGCGGCAGGTCGCGGTCGACGGCGGCATAGCCGACGGTGAACACATGCGCGGTGCGACGCACGCCGGCCAGCGCCGGATGCCGCCACCGCGCGAGACGCCGCGCCAGCGCGCCGGTGGGATTGAACGGCGCGCCGGGAAACGGGCCGAAGCCGGTGATCAGGACCGAGGTCATGACGGAACGTTTGCTCGCACGCGCGGGTTGGTCCCTATCCACCTTGATGATGGAAACTCTTTGGGAAGGTCTCGAATTATGGCGCTCAAGATATTTGCCTTCAATTGCTCCTTGAAGCCGGCGCCGGCGGAATCGTCCACGGACAAGCTGCTCAGCGAGATTCTGGCCGAGTTCAAGAAGCATGACGGCGCGGGCGAGATCGTCCGCGCGGTGGATTTCAACATCAAGCCCGGTGTTTCCTCCGACGAGGGCGAGGACGACGACTGGCCGGCGCTGCGCAAGAAGGTGTTGGCCGCCGACGTGTTCGTCGTCGGCACGCCGATCTGGCTCGGGCAGCCGTCGAGCGTGTGCAAGCGCGTGCTGGAGCGGATGGATGCGTTCCTGTCGGAGAAGGACAAGCAAGAGCGGATGCCGCCTTACGGCCGCGTCGGACTCGTCGCCGTGGTCGGCAACGAGGACGGCGCGCATCACGTCTCCGCCGAGGTGTTCCAGGCGCTCAACGATGTCGGTTTCTCGCTGCCGCCGAATGCGATGACCTATTGGGTCGGCGAGGCGATGGGGAGCAAGGACTACAAGGATTTGAAGACCTCGCCGAAAACGACGACGCATGCGACCGCGATGATGGTCGCCGCCGCCGCGCATCTCGCCGGCGTGTTGAAGCGGGAGGCTTATCCGGGGCTGGAGAAGAATTAGGCGAGCGATGGTTATGCTCTCCCGCCATCATATCTCTCGAAGCCTCATGGTGAGGAGGCTCGCCCCAGCTCGTTAGAGCGACGGCGAGCTGTCTCGAACCATGGGGCGAGCGCCGTGCCGGGGCCACCTCGCCCTTCGAGACGCCGCGCTTTGCGCGGCCCTCAGGGTGAGGTGGAGTGAGAGCGATCATCGCCGCTCGTCGTCCCGATGTGATTGTCAAACAACCCGCGCATGTCGCGCCGATGACACGCAGACGTGCATCATCGCCCGTGTTGTTTGGCCGGCGCCGGGTGCGCCCGTATTCCTCGTCCCTCGATTGATATCGAGGGGGACGGAGCGCCGCGAAGCGCAACGTCGTAGCCTTCCACTCAACCTCGCGGCGGAGT